>NZ_RCDB01000006.1 GCF_003651225.1 Microbacterium telephonicum | reverse complement strand
AAAGAAGTCCGGCGGTGTCCTACTCTCCCACAGGGTCGCCCCTGCAGTACCATCGGCGCTGAGAGGCTTAGCTTCCGGGTTCGGAATGGGACCGGGCGTTTCCCTCTCGCTATGGCCGCCGAAACACTATTGATGTTTCAATCAGACCACAACAACGAAGATCGTGTTGTGGGGTTCTCGACCGTACATCGAGAACCACTCAGTGGACGCAAGCACCATTGAACGGTGTGTTATCAAGTCATCGGCTTATTAGTACGAGTCAGCTGCACGCATTACTGCGCTTCCACATCTCGCCTATCAACCCAGTAGTCTGGCTGGGAGCCTCTCACCCCGAAGGGTATGGAAGTCTCATCTTGAGGCCGGCTTCCCGCTTAGATGCTTTCAGCGGTTATCCATCCCGAACGTAGCTAACCAGCGGTGCACTTGGCAGTACAACTGGCACACCAGAGGTTCGTCCAACCCGGTCCTCTCGTACTAGGGTCAGATCCTCTCAAACTTCCTACGCGCGCAGCGGATAGGGACCGAACTGTCTCACGACGTTCTAAACCCAGCTCGCGTACCGCTTTAATGGGCGAACAGCCCAACCCTTGGGACCTACTCCAGCCCCAGGATGCGACGAGCCGACATCGAGGTGCCAAACCATGCCGTCGATATGGACTCTTGGGCAAGATCAGCCTGTTATCCCCGAGGTACCTTTTATCCGTTGAGCGACAGCGCTTCCACAAGCCACTGCCGGATCACTAGTCCCGACTTTCGTCCCTGCTCGACCTGTCAGTCTCACAGTCAAGCTCCCTTGTGCACTTACACTCGCCACCTGATTGCCAACCAGGTTGAGGGAACCTTTGGGCGCCTCCGTTACTTTTTGGGAGGCAACCGCCCCAGTTAAACTACCCACCAGGCACTGTCCCTGAACCGGATCACGGTTCGAAGTTAGATATCCAGAGTGACCAGAGTGGTATTTCAACAATGACTCCACGGTAACTGGCGTCACCGCTTCAAAGTCTCCCACCTATCCTACACAAGCCACACCGAACACCAATACCAAGCTGTAGTAAAGGTCACGGGGTCTTTCCGTCCTGCTGCGCGTAACGAGCATCTTTACTCGTAATGCAATTTCGCCGAGTTCGCGGTTGAGACAGTTGGGAAGTCGTTACGCCATTCGTGCAGGTCGGAACTTACCCGACAAGGAATTTCGCTACCTTAGGATGGTTATAGTTACCACCGCCGTTTACTGGGGCTTAAATTCTCAGCTTCGCCTTGCGGCTAACCGGTCCTCTTAACCTTCCAGCACCGGGCAGGCGTCAGTCCGTATACATCGTCTTGCGACTTGGCACGGACCTGTGTTTTTAGTAAACAGTCGCTACCCACTAGTCTCTGCGGCCACCACACCCTTTCGGAGCAAGTCCTAATAAGTGGATGGCCCCCCTTCTCCCGAAGTTACGGGGGCATTTTGCCGAGTTCCTTAACCACGATTCTCTCGATCTCCTTGGTATTCTCTACCTGACCACCTGAGTCGGTTTGGGGTACGGGCAGCTAGAACCTCGCGTCGATGCTTTTCTCGGCAGCATAGGATCACCCACTTTTCATCCGCATCGTGTCTCAGCCTGTATGAGAGACGGATTTGCCTATCTCTCGGCCTACGCACTTGCCCCGGGACAACCATCGCCCGGGTTGGGCTACCTTCCTGCGTCACACCTGTTAATACGCTAACCGCACCAGAATGGGGTCGTACGCTAGGCCCAACGCTTCACCCCGAAGGGATCCGTCAAAGGGATTCAGATACTTAGCACTACTGGATTAGTTTGGGCGGTTCTTCGCCGGTACGGGAATATCAACCCGTTGTCCATCGACTACGCCTGTCGGCCTCGCCTTAGGTCCCGACTTACCCAGGGAAGATTAGCTTGACCCTGGAACCCTTGGTCTTTCGGAGGACGTGTTTCTCACACGTCTTTCGCTACTCATGCCTGCATTCTCACTCGTGTAGCGTCCACGGCTGGATCACTCCGCCGCTTCACTCGCCACACGACGCTCTCCTACCCATCAACACGGCTGGACCACGAAGGCCTACCAATAATGTCAATGCCACAACTTCGGTGGCGTGCTTGAGCCCCGTTACATTGTCGGCGCGGAATCACTTGACCAGTGAGCTATTACGCACTCTTTCAAGGGTGGCTGCTTCTAAGCCAACCTCCTGGTTGTCACAGCAACTCCACATCCTTTCCCACTTAGCACGCGCTTAGGGACCTTAGTTGGTGGTCTGGGTTGTTTCCCTCTCGACTATGAAGCTTATCCCCCACAGTCTCACTGCTGCGCTCTCACTTACCGGCATTCGGAGTTTGGCTGACGTCAGTAACCTTGTAGGGCCCATCGGCCATCCAGTAGCTCTACCTCCGGCAAGAAACACGCAACGCTGCACCTAAATGCATTTCGGAGAGAACCAGCTATCACGAAGTTTGATTGGCCTTTCACCCCTATCCACAGCTCATCCCCTCAGTTTTCAACCTAAGTGGGTTCGGCCCTCCACGACGTCTTACCGTCGCTTCAGCCTGGCCATGGATAGATCACTTCGCTTCGGGTCTAGGACACGCGACTATGGTCGCCCTATTCAGACTCGCTTTCGCTACGGCTACCCCACACGGGTTAACCTCGCCACGTATCGCTAACTCGCAGGCTCATTCTTCAAAAGGCACGCTGTCACACCTACCAGGGGTGCTCCAACGGTTTGTAAGCAAACGGTTTCAGGTACTATTTCACTCCCCTCCCGGGGTACTTTTCACCTTTCCCTCACGGTACTTGTCCGCTATCGGTCATCTGGGAGTATTTAGGCTTATCAGGTGGTCCTGACAGATTCACACGGGATTTCTCGGGCCCCGTGCTACTTGGGATACTCTTCACGCCAAGAGAGGCATTTCGACTACGGGGTTGGCACCCTCTATGACCCGCCTTTCAATGCGGTTCGTCTATACCTTCTTGTAACGCCGACCACTCGGCAGAATGATCAGAAAAGTCCCACAACCCCCAACGTGCAACGCCTGCCGGCTATCACACACGCTAGGTTTAGCCTGATCCGGTTTCGCTCGCCACTACTAACGGAATCGCGGTTGCTTTCTCTTCCTGTGGGTACTGAGATGTTTCACTTCCCCACGTTCCCTCTACCCGCCCTATATATTCAGGCGGGAGTCACTAGGTCGGCACGCCGCCCAGCGGGGTTTCCCCATTCGGACACCCTCGGATCACAGTGTGCTTATCCACTCCCCGAGGCTTATCGCAGATTGCTACGTCCTTCTTCGGCTCCAGATGCCAAGGCATCCACCGTTTGCTCTTAAAGACTTGAAATCACATGAGTTCGAATCGTCAATTCGAAATTGACTAATGATCTTTAAGATCATCTTTCACGAGACGGTCCCGAAGGATCATCTCGAAGATGCTCGCGTCCACTGTGTAGTTCTCAAAGTACGGGCGGTACCCTCCCCGCCACCGGACACTGCCGGCGCCAGAAAAGGCCCTGAGGTTCGTCTGCTCCCGACCCGAAGGCCAGAGCGCATCCGGTCCCTCAGGACCCAACAGCGTGCATGTGCCGGCGACGTCACCCGAACCTTTCCAGCTGCAAGCAGCGTACTGAGTCCAAGATCCCCCGTTCGGCACCTTGTCGAATGTTCCACCCATGAGCTAACCGGCGAGAACATTCGTCTCGATCCGGCGCCTGGACACCCGAGAGTGCCAGATGCTCCTTAGAAAGGAGGTGATCCAGCCGCACCTTCCGGTACGGCTACCTTGTTACGACTTAGTCCTAATTACCGATCCCACCTTCGACGGCTCCCTCCACAAGGGTTGGGCCACCGGCTTCAGGTGTTACCGACTTTCATGACTTGACGGGCGGTGTGTACAAGACCCGGGAACGTATTCACCGCAGCGTTGCTGATCTGCGATTACTAGCGACTCCGACTTCATGAGGTCGAGTTGCAGACCTCAATCCGAACTGGGACCGGCTTTTTGGGATTCGCTCCACCTCACGGTATTGCAGCCCTTTGTACCGGCCATTGTAGCATGCGTGAAGCCCAAGACATAAGGGGCATGATGATTTGACGTCATCCCCACCTTCCTCCGAGTTGACCCCGGCAGTATCCCATGAGTTCCCACCATTACGTGCTGGCAACATAGAACGAGGGTTGCGCTCGTTGCGGGACTTAACCCAACATCTCACGACACGAGCTGACGACAACCATGCACCACCTGTTCACGAGTGTCCAAAGAGTTCCACATTTCTGCGGCGTTCTCGTGTATGTCAAGCCTTGGTAAGGTTCTTCGCGTTGCATCGAATTAATCCGCATGCTCCGCCGCTTGTGCGGGTCCCCGTCAATTCCTTTGAGTTTTAGCCTTGCGGCCGTACTCCCCAGGCGGGGAACTTAATGCGTTAGCTGCGTCACGGAATCCGTGGAATGGACCCCACAACTAGTTCCCAACGTTTACGGGGTGGACTACCAGGGTATCTAAGCCTGTTTGCTCCCCACCCTTTCGCTCCTCAGCGTCAGTTACGGCCCAGAGATCTGCCTTCGCCATCGGTGTTCCTCCTGATATCTGCGCATTCCACCGCTACACCAGGAATTCCAATCTCCCCTACCGCACTCTAGTCTGCCCGTACCCACTGCAGGCTGGAGGTTGAGCCTCCAGATTTCACAGCAGACGCGACAAACCGCCTACGAGCTCTTTACGCCCAATAATTCCGGATAACGCTTGCGCCCTACGTATTACCGCGGCTGCTGGCACGTAGTTAGCCGGCGCTTTTTCTGCAGGTACCGTCACTTTCGCTTCTTCCCTGCTAAAAGAGGTTTACAACCCGAAGGCCGTCATCCCTCACGCGGCGTTGCTGCATCAGGCTTCCGCCCATTGTGCAATATTCCCCACTGCTGCCTCCCGTAGGAGTCTGGGCCGTGTCTCAGTCCCAGTGTGGCCGGTCACCCTCTCAGGCCGGCTACCCGTCGACGCCTTGGTGAGCCATTACCTCACCAACAAGCTGATAGGCCGCGAGCTCATCCCCCACCGAAATTCTTTCCAACTACTGACCATGCGGTCGCAGCTCGTATCCAGTATTAGACGCCGTTTCCAGCGCTTATCCCAGAGTGAGGGGCAGATTGCTCACGTGTTACTCACCCGTTCGCCACTAATCCACCCAGCAAGCTGGGCTTCATCGTTCGACTTGCATGTGTTAAGCACGCCGCCAGCGTTCATCCTGAGCCAGGATCAAACTCTCCGTAAAGAAAAAATGCATACCCACCGGGGAAAAACCGGCACGCAGCGAGTTTGAAACTGACCAAAAGAGATGAATATCAAACTGACATCCATATAAATTGATCCAAAGGAATCTCACCCCACCGAAGCAGGGTCGAGGTTATTTGGCATTTGACAAGTGCACGCTGTTGAGTTCTCAAGGATCGGATGCTCCCGCCGCTCAGCCTCTCGGCCTCACC
>NZ_RCDB01000005.1 GCF_003651225.1 Microbacterium telephonicum | reverse complement strand
TGCCTTCGGCGCCGCCCACGCGGATGCCACCGGCTCCGCAGGCGGGGTTGGTGGCACCGGTCCTCGCGGGATCTGCTGCGTCGGTGTTGCCGCGGTGGTGGGCGCCTTCCTAGGGCGCGCGCGGCGGGCGGCGGCGTGTGGATCCTCGATGACGTTGCCGGCCGGTTCGACGGCGACGTTCCACTCGCCGTCGGGGTCGACGATCTTCATGCGGACGGGTCGGCGTAGCTCGGCGGCGATTTTCGTCGCGTAGCTGATGACCGCCTGGCGGGTGTCGGTGAGCTCCGCGGAGGGGAAGTCGTCGTGACGACCGGCGATGTTTGCGTGGGCGCTTCCGTCAGCGGCGACGGTGACGTGGATGACGGGGTAGGGCGGGACTGCGGTCATCACTGCCTCTCACACGATGAGGGCGGGCAAAGCTCCATGCCGAACAGCTCGTAGAACTCTTCAGGGTGGACGAAGCCGGCGTAGCGGGCAGGTGACCCGAGCGAAACGGCGTCGGGCAGGGAGAGCACTGCTTGGTCGGCGCTGCCGATCTGGTTGATGCGGAAGTCGAGGTGGCATCCGCTGGATGGTCCCTCATTGCCGACGAGGGCGATCGGCTGCCCTGCGGTGACGGTGTCCCCGACGTCGACGGAGACCTGATCCATCCTCATGTGGAGGTACGACACGCTCCATCCCTCGGGCGCTTTGACCGTGAGTTGGTATCCGGCTTTGTAGGTGACGGTGCCGGCGCTGATGGAGTAGATCTGGTCGCCGCAGGGGCTGGGCCAGTGCTGCAGGTCGACGGCGGCGTGCCAGGAAGGTGCGCCGGGGACGCTGATGCTGCGAGGGCCGAAGCCGGAGGTCATGTTGTAGCCCTCGGAGAGGGGGAACTGGATGGCTCCGGTGCCTGTGCACCCGCCGCCTCCGGCGAGGGCGGTGACGACCTGGTTGGCAGGGTCGAAGAACTTCTCGTAGTGGAACGGGTCGGCGTTGCGCTGCACTTTGTGCGCGGCGATGCTCGGCTCGAGTGACGTCCAGTCGTCGACGGCGGCGAGCCGGGTGAGGAACTGGGTGGCGGCGTAGGTGGGGTCCATCACCTGCTCTTTGGTTCCCCAGCTGCCGATGCACCACTGCTGCTGGAACAGCCCGAGGGAGCACGTGGGTGTCCCGTCCGGATTGGTGACGCCGTTGACGTCGTCACCGAAGTCGATGTTGCGCAACGAGCTCTCGCCCATTGCGGTCATCACGGCGATCACCTGAGCCTGCCGATCCAGGCCGAGCGGAACGGCGGCGTTCATGATGAGCGCAGCGTTCTGTAGCTGCTCCCCGGAGTAGCCGGCGACAGGTTCCTCGGGCACGTTGTCAGGGTCGGCGGTGCCGACACCGCCGCTACAGGCGGCGGACGCGCTACCGCCGGTCATGAACAGCAGGACAAGAGCGAAGATGCTCACCACGACGATGATCGGCGTGCCGATGATCAGCGCGCCGGTGAGGTTCTTCGTCCCTTGTGCCATGTCAGCCGTCTGCTGGTCGAATCCGGTCTGCCAGCCACGCCGCGTCGGCGTTCGGGCGGCTGAGACTCACGTTGTAGTTGCCGGCGTCGGTTGGAAGCTGGACGATCAGCGCGACCTCCGTGGAGGCGGGGAGGATGACGCCCGGTCCCGTGACTTTCCGGACGGGAATGCGAGCGGGGTCGGTGTCCTCATATGCGGCTGCGCCGGTCTGAGTGAGGTACGGGTATAGGCCGTTGATCCACTCCTGATAGGGGAGCTCGGGCTGCGCGTAGGCGGTCAGAGCGGCCGTGGCGGCGTCGACTGCGGCGGCTTGGCTGTCGCTCTCAGCCTCCGGGACGGGAGCGACGGTAGCGCCCGTGTCACTCGGGGGAGTGGGGTTGATGGGGTTTGTGCTGGTGGGGTTCGGCGTCCCCGACGCCATGCCATCAGGGGGCGTGGCATTACCACTGCAGCCCGCGAGCAACGCTGCGAGAAGCAAACTCACCGTTGCCGCTACGAGCGGATTCCATCGTCCCGGCCTGTCCGTCACCTTCTCTAAGGTACTCATGAGAAGGCTGTAATGACGTCGTATCGACTATTTCGAGGTGTTCTAGGTAGGTTTGCGTCGTTAAAGTTTTCCCATCTGCTGGATTGAAGCGGTCAGCGATCGATGTGCGATTCAGGATGAAAGAGACGCAACGGGGGAGAGGGATGTCGAACGTCAATCCATGGATCACGAAGGCTGACCACGCAGCAACCGAACAGCCGGAGGTACCCGATACCCCGCGATCTCGTCGCCCGGGGGGACCGCTGACACCGCAGGCCGGTATCCCCGTTCCCGACACGGCGGACAGGCTGCCACGCTGGTCTCAGGCGTGGCCCGCGAAGGTGTGGTGGCTCGGCGTACACGGCGGGGCCGGCGAGTCGACTCTGGCCGCCCTTGCGCAGGACACTCGGGCTGCTCAACACGGGTGGCCGATCGCAGACCCGCCCAACATCGCAACGAACGTCGTCCTCGTCGCACGCTCTAACTATCAGGGCCTGACGGCCGCGCAGCGCGCCGCGACCGAATGGGCATCCGGCGCCCTTGGTAACTCGGTGACCCTCACGGGCCTGGTGCTCATCGCAGACGCGCCCGGTCGACTCCCAAAGCCTCTGCGCGACCTGCGCCAGGTCGTCGGCGGTGGCCTGCCCCACGTATGGACGCTGCCGTGGGTCGACGCCTGGCGGCTCGGCCCTGCAGACCCTTCGATCCCTCTACCCAAGGCATTCCGCGAGCTGTTTGCGGAACTGCATGTGATCTCGAGCAGCCCTGCTCACAACTGAAAGGACCCCATGTCGCTCTCGCAGCTCGGACACGACGTCGTCTACTACGCGCTCGCGCTCCCTGACCCGGAACCTGTCGCCCCTCCCGGATTCGAGGCCGTGAGCACGATCCTCGGCTGGGCAAAGTGGGTGGGTCTGATCGCCGCAGTTCTCGCGCTGATCTTCGTGGCCGTCCTCTTCATGTTTAACTCCCGCCGCGGCGAAGGCGGGGAGCACATCAAGACCTTCGTCTCGATCCTCATCGGCGTCATGATCATCGGCGCCGCAACGGCGCTCGTCGGCTTCATCTCTGGCGCATAAGCACCCTCGGGGGAGATCCAAGTGAGCACGGACACACCTAGGCCGTTCCGCAGCCGCGGCTTCATCGTCGCGGCTGCCGTGGTGGGCCTGATCGCGGTGATTGGGGTGGTCGCTCTCATCGCCGGCCTGTTCAACGGCGATGACGACGCGACACCGCCGACACCCACCTCCACGCCTGCAGAGTCGACTGAGTCGGTGGCAGAAGGTGCCGCCAGCGTTTGCGGGCTTCCTGGCTACTCCGATTCCGGCGCTATCGACTCTCCTCCGGAGACAGAGTGGGAGCTTGTCGGGACGGTAGCGGCGCCGACCGACCCCGACGGAGCGGGTCCCGGCAAGTTGGAGTCGAACGGTTTTCGCTCTTGCTACGCGCACACACCAGAGGGCGCGCTGTTCGCTGCGATCGGGTACGTTGCAGTCGCCTCGGACACGCGGAACACGAACCGTCTGTACGAACTTCTCGCTGACGGCGAGGTGAAGGACCAGCTCGAGGCGACACCGGCGCCTGCGGAAGCGGGTGCCGACCGCCTCCAGGTCGCGGGCTTCAAGATCAACTCCTACAACGCCGAAGAAGCGGTCATCGACATCGCATGGTCGGTCACGTCGCAAGGCGGAGCACTAGTCAGCCTCCCCACGGTCCTGAAATGGCAGGACGGCGACTGGAAAGTTGAGATTGGCACTCAGGGGCCAGCCTTCGCTCCGTCTCCGCTGGAGAACCTCGGCGGTTACATCCCATGGGCAGGGGTGTGACCCTCGCTGGAGCCGCCACCTCAGGCGGCGACTGCAGCAACCCGATCTACTTCGCTACACACTCAGGCGAGTGCATCGCTCAGGGCGCTTCCGACATCGTGTCCAATGCATCGAACGATGCGATCCAAGAACTCATGAATCGCACTCTTGAGGGCTTCGGCGCCGCGGTTGCGAGCATGGGCAGCATGTGGGTGCAGGTTCCCACTCCGGTGCTGACGGCCGGCGACGGCTCGACGACCGGGGGCGGCACGCCGCCGGGGAGTGAAGCGTTCGGCACGATCCTCAACTACGTCACGTACATCGGTCTGACGGTTGCCGTGCTCTCTCTCATCGCGCTCGGCGCGCTCGTCACGGTGCGCGTCCGTCGCGGTGAGGGCATTCGCAGTGTCGGGGCGCTGGGAATCATCTTCATCGCCGTGATGCTCATTTCGGGGGCATCTGCACTCGTCGGCGGCCTCATGCGCTCTTCCGCCCCGGACGGTTCCTCGTCTGCGGTCGGTTTCCTGCAGAACTCCCTCTGGTTCTACGTCGGCGGCCTGGCCGTTCTGTCGGTCATCGTCGGCGGCATCCGCATGGCGTGGGAGCAGCGCGCACAGCCGGGTAAGGACCTGATCCAGTCGCTCCTCACGCTCTTGGCAGTCTCGGGTGCGGGCCTGGCGATCCTCACTTTGGCGGTGACGGCAGCTGACGCGTTCTCCGTCTGGGTGTTGAATAACGCCACAGATTGCGACGTCTCTGCCGGCGGGGCGTCCCAGTGCTTCGGGACCAACGTTGCGGCGATGCTCGCGCTCACTGCTTCCTCACCCATCGGCATCATCGGCGTCCTCGTTCTCGCAGCGATCGCGATGCTGATGGTCTTTGTGCAGGTCGCACTCATGGTGGTGCGCGGTGGGCTGCTCGTCATTCTCGCCGGTGCGCTTCCACTCACAGCGAGCTTCACCAACACACAGATGGGGCGTCAGTGGTTCGGCCGCGTCATCGGCTGGACGCTCGCTTTCGTTCTCTACAAGCCCGCCGCAGCGCTCATCTACGCCGCGGCATTCCAACTCGTCGGAACTGACGCCTTCCTCGACGACGGTGGAGGACTCTGGTCGATTCTGACCGGCATGGCACTGATGCTCATGGCGCTCGTCGCTCTGCCGGCACTACTGCGTTTCGTCGCTCCCATGACCAGCGCCGTTGCGGGCGGCGGGGGCGCGGGCATGGCACTGGCAGGCGCCGCCGGCGCGATCGGCGGAGACGTCGCTACCGGTGCGATCCGCCGTATCTCCAGCTCGGCCGGATTCCCGGCCGGCGGAGGCGGCGGCGGAGCGCCCGCCAACAGCCCCGGCTCTCCGGCGACCGGCGCCGGAGGCGGCTCGGCGCCGCGGCCTGTACCTACGGCTGGATCGGGCGGCGGGACTAGTGGCGCCGCTGCAGGCGGAGGGAAAGCCGCCCCAGGCGCCACGTCGGGCGGGGGTGCCGCAGCCGGTGGCGGTGCCGCTGCTGGTGC
Organism: Microbacterium telephonicum; assembly: GCF_003651225.1. Taxonomy (GTDB): domain Bacteria; phylum Actinomycetota; class Actinomycetes; order Actinomycetales; family Microbacteriaceae; genus Microbacterium; species Microbacterium telephonicum. Next base: position 43,646 of record NZ_RCDB01000005.1, on the reverse strand, counting down.
CGGCCCCGCTGGCGCTGCCGTGCTCGTGGCCGAGGCCGGCGTGAAGGCGGCGAAGGGTGCCGCCGCGGCCACCAAGCAGGCTGCTCAGACCGCCACAGACGATTCCACCAACGGCCCGTCAGGGTCGCAGTAAGCGAGGCGATCGGACATGACCATGACGAGCGAGACGGCGACGGGCGCCCCGCGCAGCTACGGCAACTGGACGAAGCCGACCACCGCAGGGCTCCTCGGGCTGAGCGCTCTCGGCACGGGGATCCTCTTCACCGGCGCCGGTTTCGCCGTCGTCGTGACGATGGTCTCCAACATCGGCAACGGCGTCATCACAGGACTGATCTTCGGGCTGTTCCTCCTAACGGTGGCGGCGAAGGACAAGCACGGACGGAGCCTGCTATCGCGGGCCGCAACAAGGGCAGGATGGATGTTCACGAAGTCGAAGGGCGCACACCTCTACCGCTCAGGCCCTCTTGGTCGAGCCGAATGGGGAACCGCGCAGCTACCCGGCCTCGCGGCCGGATCGCGCCTCACCGAATGGCGCGACTCCTACAACCGCCCATTCGCCCTGGTTCACGTCCCGTCGACGTCGCACTACACGGTCGTCATCGGCACGGAGCCTGACGGCGCCGCTCTCGTCGACCGGGAGCAGGTCGACGCGTGGGTTGCGGAGTGGGGCATGTGGCTTGCCGGTCTCGGGAACGAGCCCGGCATCGAAGCTGTCTCGGTGACCATTGAGACGGCCCCGGACTCTGGCACTCGGCTACGACGCGAGGTCGCTAGCCGCATCGACGACGACGCGCCCGCGTTCGCGAAGCAGCTGCTCGAGAACCTGGTGGATCAGTATCCTGCGGGTTCCGCGACGATTCGCGCCTATGTGGCGCTCACCTTCAACGCGGCTTCTCGCGTGGGTGGGCGCAAGCGCAGCGCTGAGGATATGGGGCGCGAACTCGCATCCCGCCTGCCCGGCCTCACGCAGGGGCTGACAGCGACCGGCGCGGGCACGGCGCGCCCTCTCACGGCTCAGCAACTGTGCGAAGTGATCCGCGTGGCCTACGACCCCGCGGCGGCACGTCTCATCGACGAGGCAAACGCGGCCGGCGAACCGCCCGAGCTTTACTGGCCGGAAATTGGGCCTACGGCGCATCAGGCGGGGTGGGACACCTACCGTCACGATTCCGCGCTGTCGGTGACGTGGATGATGAGCGGCGCCCCGCGCGGCAACGTGCCGTCGAGCATCCTGTCCCGTCTACTCGCCCCGCACCGCGATATCGCGCGGAAGCGGGTCACCCTGCTGTACCGGCCGATCGACGCCGCCAAAGCCGCTGCGATCGTGGAAGCGGACGTGCGCGCTTCTTCTTTCAACCTCGCCAGCTCTGACAAGCCCACGGCTCGGAATCTGACCAGTGCGCGTGCGGCTGTGGCGACGGCGGCTGAGGAGGCCGCAGGCGCGGGCCTTGTCCAGTTCGGGATGCTCGTGACGGCGACCGTGCTCGACGCCTCGCAGGAGGCCGACGCGAAGGCGGCGATCGACAACCTCTCTGCCACAGCGCGGCTCCGCCTGCGCCTGGTGCATGGCTCGCAGGACTCCGCTTTCGCGGCGGCCCTGCCCCTCGGTCTCGTGCTGCCCAAGCACCTGCAGGTGCCCAACGAAGTCAGGGAGCAGCTGTAATGCCCGCACTTGACGACCAGCGCCGCCGCCGGCCTCAGAAGCGCAAGCCGCAGGAGCTCACTCCGCCCGCGAAGAGCATCCGCACGGACAAGGAGAAGAAGCCGGCCATCAAGCGCCCCGGCCCCCGTGGGTGGCTGGGACGCGGCCGCGGTGAGGTTAACGTCGTGGCGCCGGTCGATGAGTGGCGCGGAACGACCGTGCAGGTGTGTGGCCTCCACCCGTTCTCGGTCGGGAGCGGCACACCGATGATCGGTGTGCCGATGGGCCTGCAGCTGTTTACGGGTGCCACGGTCTGCGCGGATCCGATTTCGTGGTTCCAGGACGCGGATCTCATCAACAACCCGTCGATGTTCGTCCTCGGCCTTCCCGGTCTCGGCAAGTCGACGTACACGCGCCGCACCGCGGCCGGTCTCGCGGGTCTCGGCACGCTTCCGCTCGTCCTGGGGGATTTGAAGCCGGACTACGTCGACATGATCCGCGCTCTGGGTGGGCAGGTCATCACCCTCGGCCGCGGTCGCGGGCACCTGAACATCCTCGACCCGGGGGAGGCGTTCGACGCCGCCGAACGCCTCCGTGAAGCTGGCAAGGAGAAGGAGCGAGCGCAGGTCCTCGCGGACGCTCACGGCCGCCGGCACACGATGGTGTCGGCGCTGCTGACAATCCTTCGCAAGGAACCGCCCACCGATCGCGAGGAGTCGATCATCGACCGCGCGCTCCGGGTGCTCGACGAGCACCACGACGGCGTCCCTGTTCTGGGCGATCTGCTGCGAGTCATCCAGGAGGCACCGCAAGAGGTCCGTGACGTCGCCCTCGACCGTGGCGACCTCGGTCGCTACAAGGCGATCACGGAAAACCTTGAGGCGTCCCTCATCAGTCTCACCTCGGGCGGTCGCCTCGGTGAGACCTTCGCCCACGCAACCGACGTTCCGATGCTGCGTGACCGTCCCGTCGTCTACGACGTCTCGTCGATCGACGACTCCGACACCGACATGCAGGCGGCGATCCTGCTCGCCTGCTGGTCCGCAGGATTCGGCACCGTCAACGTCGCGAACGCTCTCGCAGACGCCGGACTCGAGCCCCGCCGGCACTACTTCGTCATCCTCGACGAGCTCTGGCGCGCCCTGCGCGCCGGGCGGGGCATGGTCGACCGCGTCGACGCCCTCACCCGCCTGAACCGGCAGCGCGGCGTCGGTTTGGCAATGATTTCGCACACCATGAGTGATCTTCTGGCATTGCCTAGCGAGGACGACCGGATGAAGGCTCGCGGCTTCGTCGAGCGCTCCGGGATGGTGGTCTGCGGTGGGCTCCCCGTGGCTGAGATGCCGCAGCTGACGACAGCGGTACCGCTGTCTCACGCGGAGCAAGAACTCCTGACGTCCTGGCAGGACCCCGGCACGTGGGAGTCCGGCCCTGGTTCGGAACCTCCCGGGCGAGGGAAGTTCCTCATCAAGGTCGGCGGGCACCCCGGCATCCCGATCAAGGTAGAACTCGTCGAGGCGGAGCGCTCGATCAACGACACCAACAAGCTATGGCACGCGACGACCGCGTTCCCCGAACCGGACGAGTCGAACCCGATGATCGGTCTCGACGACGCCGCTCACGCGGCGCAAGAGGTTCCCGATGAGCTGGAAGAGGGCGCCGCGTGAGCGCGACCAACAAGCGGTCTCAGGGCGTCGACGGATCGACGATCGCCCTCCTCATCACGGTGGTGAGCGTGTTCCTGGTGCTGGGAGTGGTGTGGGGCGCTGTCGCACTTGGCTCGCAGCTCGACGGGGTGAACGAGGGGCAGAATTCCGACCCCTTTGAGGTGTTCTTCGGGGTCCTGCGCGGCAAGGTCGTCTGGCCGGCATCCGCCACCTGGATCGTGGCGGTGCTCGGCGGCGCCGTACTCGCTCTCGGCATCCTCATCGCTGTCGCGGCCGCTCGAGCACAGGGGCGCCGGTCGTCTGTCGACGCCGCCGCGACGCACATGGGCAAGGGCCGGCAGCTGCAGTCCCTCTCCGCCTCGGGCGCCCGCCAGACCGCGCAGCGTCTCGGCGTCCGCGACTGGGTCGGTGTCCTCATCGGTATCACCGTCGCCGGCAGGCAACGCATCTACGCGTCTCCCGAGGACATGATCACGCTGATTGCCGGCCCGCGAATCGGTAAGTCCACCGCATACGTCATCCCGGCGATCGCGGATGCGCCTGGTGCTGTGCTGACGACGTCGAACAAGCGCGACGTCCTGGACGCCACTCGCGAGCTCCGTGCGACCAAAGGGCAGGTGTGGGCCTTCGACCCGCAGAGCATCGCCCTCGAATCTCCCACCTGGTGGTGGAACCCCCTCAGCTACGTGACCGACGACGTGAAGGCCGCGAAACTGGCCGCGCACTTCGCCTCGGGCTCACGCTCGGGCGACAGCCGCGGGGATGCGTACTTCGACAACGCCGGTCAGGATCTCCTCGCCGGCTTCCTGCTCGCCGCAGCGCTCGAGAACCTGGCGATCACGACCGCCTTCACCTGGACGACCACGCCCGGCGATGATGAGCCGGTGCGGATCCTCCGCCGACACGGGTACGAGCAAATGGCGGATGCCGTCTCCGGGCAGGTCAACGGCGAGTCCCGCCGCCGCGACAGTGTCTACGGCACCGCCGCCCAAATGGCGTCGTGCCTCAAGGTGCGCGCGATCGCTCAGTGGGTGACCCCCCAGGGCGGTCTCGATTCGCGGCCGCAGTTCGACCCGCACGCTTTCGTGCGCTCCAACGACACCCTCTACAGCCTCTCCAAGGAGGGCCGCGGCACCGCCGGCCCGCTGGTGACCGCACTGACGGCCGCAACCGTTGAAGCGGCCGAGGAGTACGCGACCACGCAACCGGGCGGGCGCCTGCAGGTGCCGATGCTCGGTGTTCTCGACGAGGCCGCGAACGTGTGCCGTTGGCACGACCTCCCCGACCTTTACAGCCACTACGGGTCTCGCGGCATCGTCCTGATGACGATTCTGCAGTCCTGGTCTCAGGGGGTGCAGGTGTGGGGACGTGACGGGATGCGCAAGCTGTGGAGCGCCTCGAATGTTGCCGTCTACGGCGGGGGAGTGAAGGAGCCGGAGTTCCTGAACGAGCTCTCGCAGATGATCGGTGACTACGACCGGCGCACGACCTCGACGAGTGTCGGCCGCGGCACCCTATCGACCTCTCACGGGGTGCAGCGTCAACGCACCTTGGACGTCGCTGACCTCGGCGCGTTGCCGCGTGGCCGCGCGGTGGTGTTCGCCTCTGGTGCTCCCGCGACCCTCGTTGAGACGGTCCCGTGGATGAACGGGCCGCACGCGGCCGCGTTGCGCGCGTCGATCGCCGCGCACGATCCCTCTCACAGCACGCCCGCCTCGGTCGCCCCTGCTGTGAGAGCTGCCGTGATCGACGAAAGCGAGCCGCGCGATGAGTGACCTGCTCGATGACTTCCGCGACGATGATGACGTCGACGAGCCGACCCCTGAGCTGGTCTACGGCTCCGTCGACGAGTTCGTTCGCGAGTACCTGCGCCACATGTACACGCGCCCTGTCGGCCCGGGAAACGCCCGCTACCGGTGGGCGGCGGACTGGTGGCGCTACCCGGAAGCTGTTGCCCGCCTTGAGGGTCTGTGGCGGTCCTGGGAGCACCTTCGACTCGACCCCGCGACGGGCGCAAGCGTATGGTGGCGCGACCACGCAGACCATCACATGAACCTGCTGCTTAGCCCCGACGGCCCCTTCGCGAAGTCGAAGGACGCGTGCGAACCTGGCGAGCCACTGCCGTACGCCGACCCCCCCGCGATGTGGTTCCCAGATGTGCGGCTCCCCAGCGGTTGATTCTCTTCACCGGCGGTTGGACGAGCCAGATCGTAACCACGAACGCTATGCCGGCCACTGTGCGTCGGCGACCTCGCAACTCCTCATCGCCCGGTTCCAGCCCGCCATCGGTCTTCGTAGACCTTCGATTCATCGGCAATTGCAACGGGGACGCTCACTCCGCCAAGAGATAGAAGTAGGTCAGCTATCTGACGGAACTCCCTCGTGCGATGGAAACGTCGGCGGTCAGGGGATGCTCCGACGCCAGGTCGGCAAGTGCCGCTGCGCCATCGATCCCATGGCCGAGGGGCTCGCGGAAGGAGACGTCCAATTCGCTCGCCGCGACATGGTCGGTGAATGTCTTGTGGAGAAGCGGTGATTGAAAGATGCCACCGATTGCGCATACCGCGAACGTTTCCCCGTACTCCTGTACCCGGCGTAGCGCGGTCTCGACGCTATGTGCGAGCTCGCGACCTGCCCGCGCCGTGATGAGTTGTGACACGCCGTCGCCCTCGGACGCTAAGCGTGCCACATGCTTCGCGAGGGAGGCGACGATCTGAACGCGATCCCCTGCGGATTGCAGGCTGATGTAGGCCTCGCTGAGGTCCGGCCAGCGATCCTCGACGACGGCTCGCAAGGCAGTGGCGGGTGCTCGACCGTCATACGCGCGCATCACCGCATCCAGCGCCTCCCGGCCGATCCAGTAGCCGCTGCCGGCATCGCCCATGACGTTGCCCCACCCGTCTACGCGAGCGACACGGGTTCGTCCGACCGCGAGGGTCACCACGCCCGTACCGGACGCGACGACTGCCCCGCGGCCTATGCCTAAGGCCCCGAGGAACGATGTCGTGGAGTCGTGCGCCAACCGGACCTCATTGACTCGGGGATCGTTGATGCCAGCGAGCAGTGCCGCGGCATCGGCTTCACGAGAGGTAAGGCCGGAGACCCCTGCCATAACCGAGGACACAGTGGCGTCGGTCCGGGCGAGCACAGCCTGGGCGACGGCTGCTAGTTGTGGCAGAAGCGGCTCATGTGTGCGAATACCGGGGAAAACCTCGTCGTGGCTGCCAGTGCTGCTCGGGAACCGAACCTTGATCCCGGTTTGTCCAGCGTCGATTGCCAGCACGCCGTTTGTCGCGGTCATCTCACACCCTTCAGGACCGCGAACGCCTTCGGGAGTGCGTCGCCGGCCGGTGTCACGTGTCGGTAATGCGTTTGCGGGGAGGACGATCGCGGTGCCACCGAGTCATCTCCTTTTCTCGGAGTGCTGCGCACTCGATGATTTGTAGTCGGCGCTGGCTGCGCGCGATGCGTTGGTGCGAACGCTCAGTCAAAGACGGGGCGCGGTGGAGTGTGGCCCCGGGAGGTCTGCGCGTCCCGGGGCCACACACGGCTGGTGGCTGTCAACGTGCGGTGACGGCCTCAATCTGGTGCTGTCCAGCGTCGAGATACAGGTTTACGCCTCGTACGTCGCCGAGCAGGTTTTGGCACTCCTCCGACAGCGTGGACAGGTCGATCACCACTGCATCATCACCGGTCCGAGGACCGTCGATCCTCGCGACGGGCGCAGGTTCGCACCAACTCCAGCTAGATCCCAGCTGAAGTGCGGTTCGAATCTCGGTGCCCGTCGTGTTCGGAATGTCGATACTCAGGGTGGTTCGCCCTGCAAGGTTCCAGCCTCCGAAGCTGCCGACCCAGTCGGCACTGGGCAGATCAATGAGGAGAGAGCCTTCAGCAGCGCTGACCGTGCCGGCACCGTTGGTGTGCCAGCCTTGCACGCCGTCCTCGAAATCGAAGAGGACAACTGGTGGTTCCAGTCCGGGCAGCTGATCGAACCGGAACAGCCATCGAGCCAGTTCCGCGCGAGTGACCAGAAGGGAAGCGCCGAATCGCTCTTCCTTCGCGGGCTCCACCACACCGGATTCGGTCACCCACGCCACCGCTGCGGCATTCGGGTGTGAGGCTTTGACGTCTTTGAAGGACCCGTCGGCAGCTGGAGTCGGCTCTCCCGCGAGGTTCCACAGGATCCCCGCAAACTCGAGCCGCGAGACTTTGCCTCGCACTGAGCCGATCGATTCCTGCCCACCTGCACGATATGCCTCGAGCACCTTCGCGAGATCGTCCGTGTCGATCTTGCGATGCGGCTGGAACCGCCCTTGGGATCCGGCGAGGTCGACGACCTCATCGTGAAGCCACTTCACGGCTTCGTGATCCGGATCTTCCAGTGGCACGTCGGGATATACCGGTGCCGGCGGCGGCCCGGGTACGGCGCGCAACTCGTCGAGGACGACAGATCCTTCAGTGGCCGCGCCGTCGACAGCGTTGATGAACACGCTGAATTGGGTGACATTGCGTAGGGTTGCCGCGTCGAGGCGGCGCTCCGCATTAGCGGTGTCCCACGGTGCGGGGCGCCAGTCTGCGAACGGAATAGTCGCCTGGTACGGTTCCTCGCCGGACAGGGAGGGATAAGCCTCGAAGGCGACACCATCGGCCACGAGTTGGAGGACGAGCTTGTTGCCTGAAGCGTCTGGGTCGATCCATGCTGTGAAGTCACCGAAGGTGGACCAGTCGCCCTGCAGCCGTCGGCCGATGCCGGTGTAGGACTGGCTCGCGAATGAGTAGCTCATCCGCATCGCGGAATCGCCGCCGCCGACCACACCACCGCTGTCTGACCGCACGAGCGCCAGGGTATTCACGTTCTGCGGAACCCAGTTACGGCTCAGCGCAGCCTCGTCGGAATAGGTCTCGAAGTCGTCCACGACGCCCGGCGCGAGAGTGGGCTCCGGGCCCAGCACCACGCTCGACTGCACCGTGTCCACTTCGGATCCGCCGGAGTAAACGTGCACCGTCAGCAGTCGTGTCGAGTTGTTGAATTCTTCCGCGGCCGGGTTCCACACGCCGGTCCACCACAACTCGCCATCGCCCGGGGCCGCGAGTTCGATCTCTCCATCGGCGTCATCCACCGTGACAGTTACCCGGTCGGCGCTGAAGCCGGTGACGGATGCACGAAGCTCCACTGGTCCTGAGACAACCCGAGCGGCGTCGGCGGGACTTGCCAGGTGCGTGACAGCGGACGCAGTTGCGGTAGTCCGGCGGTCGTAGATACCCGTCAGATCGTCGGCGAACAGTGTGGAGGGGTTCGCGTGGTAGTCAAGGAAGTCGGGGAGCATCTCACCGGCCACGGGCGTGTACGGCGCCGCCGTGCCACCGTAGTTGGCCCAGGTCAGCATGTATGCCGTGTTGGCGGCCGATGGGTTTGCTCGGATGGCGTTCAGCACATCGGTATACCAATTGATGTTCTTGTTGTCGCCGTCAGGGCGAACACCGCCTGAGATCCCGAACTCCGTAAATGCGCTGATCTTGCCTCGTTCGGCAGCAAGGTCGCCGAGCATCGCCAGGTCGGCGACCAACGAGTCGAGGAAACTTTGCGACGCGCCGGTGTCGTCATACGTGTCATACCCGAGAACGTCGACGAAGTCGTCGCCTGGGTAGGTGCGAAGGTAGGTCGCGGCGTCTCCGCCAAAGCCACCACCGGGAGAGAAGGCGTACAGCAGATTGTGGACGCCTTTGACGTCCCTCAAGTACTCGACCGTGAAGCGGAAGAGTTCGGCGTACTCACCAGGTGTGCCGAAGGCTGCGCCCCACCAGAACCAGGAGCCGGCGTTTTCATGCCAGGGGCGGAAGATGATGGGGATTGGGTTGCCGTCCTCGTCCACGGCGTTCTGAGCAGTGACTGCGAAGCGGTCCAGGTACGCTCGCAACTCGTCGTGGTGCGAGCCCCCGGGCAGCACGGCACGCAGAGGGTCGCCCGTCGTGTCGTAGAAGTCGCCGCCGGTGGCCAGGTTTTCCAGGTGGACGGTCATGGTGCTGACGGCCCCAACGGCGTGCGCCTGCTGGATGTTTTCCGCCAGGACGAGGGCCTTGGCCTCACGCTCGGCCAGCGCCATTCCAGCTGTCTCCAGGGTGTCGAACCCGATGACTGCTGGGTGATCTCCTGTCGCGGCCAAAACGTCCGATGACCAACCGTCTTGTTGACCGAAAGAGGAACCAAAATACAGATCCTCCTGGTGGCCGAACAGCACACCTTGGCCGCCCAGATCACGCAGATATGCGAACAGAGATCTTGTTTCCGGTGTGGCCTCGGCATCGACCAAGTCCACCGCCGCTGGCTCTGCCGCGGTATTCGCCTGTTCGTTAGCGGTAGCGACTCCGGCTGTTGCCGGGACGCATATCGTTGCCGCGATGACGGCCGCTATGGCGACGGTCATCCGGTGCTTCAGGGTGCTCTTCATCGAACCTCCACTTTGTTTCGAACGGTCCCGGTCGGGATCGCAGGGATGGTTAGGCCAGGCTGGACAAGGTCGTTAGCGCAACGCAGGGCAGCTGCGAAGGCCTGGGGGTCGCCAAGCGCCGATGTGGTGATCCGGAAGGTGACGCTTTGCCCAGTGCGCAGCGTCACCATGCCCTCATCGACTCGCGCGGACGGGTCGACCTTGTCCACGTGGCAGAAAATGTCCCGCGCGAGCGAGAGTGCAGTCACCGTTAGCTCGTACCCCTCCGCGGTAGTCCTTCCTTCGACCTGCAGAGGGCTCGAGGCGAGGCGCTGATCGACCACCTCGGCCCCATGCCGAAATGCCGGCGCGACTCCTAGGTCGGGGCGGTCCGCCGACGCGACCAGCACCTCTCCTGCGGCATCTCCGAAGGTCGAGATCTCGGACGGGATGGTCACTGTCGCCGCGCCACGTGCGGGTGCATCGACGGCGAGGGTGGTTTTGGCTACCACTGACCCATCGAGCGTTTCGCGTGTAACAGTCCAGGTGCCGGTCAACCGTTCGGATGTGTCATTGACCACTACAAGGGCAAGGGTGTCGTTTTCGGGGGCCACCCCCTCCCACGCTGCGGCCTGCGCCTGGGCAGATGCGCGCGGCTGGATCGTCGCGAGCCGCGGAGCATATGCAGCCCGCAACGCATACCAAAGGGGTTTGCGGTGCTCATCGTGATCGACGGCAGCCCAGGAGACGACCGGCCAGTTGTCGTTCAGCTGCCAGACAATCGTTCCCGTGTTGTGTGGTGTCAGCGATCGCGCGTGCTCGATACCGAACCGCACCGCGTGGGCCTGGTTGAGCTGGGTTGTCCAGTGCCAGTCCTCGAAGTTGACCGGGTCCGGTAGATGTCCTCGCCAACCCCGCTCAAGCTTGACGTTTCCCTGATGAGCCTTCTGATGCACGAGCATCTGCCGACCGAAGGGGTCAAGCGGCTCGTCATGCACAACCTTCGTCAGCGTCGACCACGCGGGCGGGCCTTGGAATCCGAACTCCGAAAGGAACCGCGGCTTGTACTGCGCATAGGTCGTGTAGTCCTCTCGGTTCCACACGTCCCAGATGTGCATGGTTCCGTAGCGCTCGTCGTTGGGATGCCGGTACTCGCCGAATGAGTATGGGCTTGCGGGCGAGTACGGTCGTGTCGGGTCCAGCTCGGCGAGAATGGTCGGAAGGAGCTCGCGGTAGTAAAGGTCTCCCCATCCGCGACCGTTCAAGTCGCCGGCCCAGCCCCAGTCCACCGAACCCCAGGTGTTCTCGTTGTTGCCGTTCCATAGGACGAGCGAGGGATGCGGGCTGAGCCGGGTAACGTTCTGCCTCGCCTCGGCCTCCACCTCTGCGCGCATCGGATCGCTCTCGCTGTAGGCGGCGCATGCAAAGGGGAAGTCCTGCCAGATGAGCAGGCCATGCTCATCTGCGAGATCGTATAGGTCGTCGGATTCGTAGATGCCGCCGCCCCAGATACGCAACAGATTGATATTGGCCTCACGTGCGTCGTCGACACGGCGGGCATATCGATCCCGGTCGATCTGCGTGAGGAATGCGTGGTCCGGAATCCAGTTGGCTCCCCGGACAAGCACGATCTCACCGTTGATGCGGATCAGGAACGGCGCGCCACCTTCATCGGGCGTGGTGTCGAGCTCGACGGTGCGGAATCCAACTCGTCCGTTCCAGCTTGCGCCCTGGTCAGCACCGCTCGCGGTGACCTCAACGTCATACAGTGGTTGGTCCCCGTATCCGACGGGCCACCAGCGCTGCACGCGGGGGACGAGCACACTCACGACGCCTTCGACGGCGCCCGCCGGGATCACCCCCGTAGCATCTACGGGTTCCCCGCCTGGACCGGTGACGCGCACGTGAACGCGAACATCGTCAGCGGGACGTGAGCCGTCACGTTCAATCTCAACGTGTGCCCGCAGGATACCGTCAAACTCGCCCGTCTCGGTGGGAGCTACCTCGACCAACGGGCGAACGGAGGCAATGCGCACTCCCGACCAAGAGTCCAAACCGAGCGGCTTCCATATCCCGGCGCCCGCGACGTCGATTCCCCAGTCCCAGCCGAAGGATGCCGCCATCTTCCGGAGTTGATTGAACTCGTGGTGATTCACTCGCGGCAAGGCTCCGTCGCGCGCGGCGCGGGCATCCGTCTCCGGGACGGGCGCTGCGAATGTCACGACGATCGTGTTTTCTCCTTCGCGCAACGTGTCGCGCACGTCCCACCGGTATGAGCGGTGCATGTTTTGGGTACGCCCGACCTCGACGCCGTTCAACTCCAGCGTCGAAACGGTGTCCAAGCCAAACGCAACAAGATCAGTGCGGACGGAAGAGCTTGGTTCCCACGTGAAGGTGGTGGAGTAACGCCAGTCCGTGTCACCAATCCACTGCTGCACAGACTCGTTATCCCCATCGAAGGGGTCTTCAATAAGCCGGGCACGGTGCAGATCGAGGTGTGCCTCGCCCGGCACGGCCGCGGCGATGCCGTTCGTCAGCGATGCGACGACGGTCTCCGGAGCGTCATCGGCGAGGCGCGCAGCGGTCAGGGTCCATCTTTGGGGCATGGACTGGAAAGTCGGGGGTACGTGTGTCATCAGATCCTCGAGTGCGTCGATGTAGGTCAGGAGATGGACTTGGCGTGCCGAGCTGTCGCAACCCCTGCGTCCTGCCATTCACCGGCGAAATGGTCGTAGCAGACGGAGTTGTCGATGGCCTTCCGATCCCCGCCCGCCAAGATCGTGGCGCCGGCGGGACGCTCGGGGTCGGGCGCCGCCATCTTGAGCAATTTGGTGTAGTCGTGACGGGCGTCCAGAATCACGGCGTCGGAGGGTCCGCGTTCGACCACCCGCCCCCGGTAGAGCACCACGATCTCATCGGAGAAATGCCGTGCGGTGGCGAGATCATGCGTGATGTAGAGCACGGCGAGGCGCTCCTCGCGTTGGAGGCGGGCGAGGAGATTGAGCACTCCCAGCCGGATCGAGACGTCAAGCATTGAAACCGGCTCGTCCGCAATGATCACTTGCGCTCCAGGGGCGAGAGCTCGGGCGATCGCCACCCGCTGACGCTGTCCACCGGACAGTTCGTGGGGGCGCCGCGGGGCGATGTCCTCAGCCGGGGTGAGGTTAACTCGCTCGAGCATCTCCAAGACGCGTTGTTGGGTCTCGGTAGCGGTGCGCGTGCGCCCGTGGATACGCAGTGGCCGAGCGATGTGATGCTCGATCGTGTGGAAAGGATTGAGGGAGGCGAAGGGATCTTGGAACACCATCTGAACTTGACGCCGGTACAGCGAGCCTTCTACGGGCGTGTCGTCGTCGAGGCGAACATCGACAGTGCCAGAGGTGGGTTTCTCCATCCGGGTGAGGATCTTGGCGATCGTCGACTTGCCTGACCCCGACTCACCGACCAGCGCCACGGTACGGCCGGGCACGAGGTCGAGGCTGACGTGGTCGACGGCGCGCAGCTGCGATCGTTTCGCGCCTGTCCGCACGGTGTAATCCTTGACCAGGTCGGTGACGTGAACGCGGGTCATGACTGGTTCTCCTCGGTGCGTTTGAGCGGCAACGTGGCGGTGTGGTCCTCACCGGTGCGAATGAAACTGCCGCGGTCTCCAGCAAGACTGGGGAAGGAGCTCAACAGACGGCGCGTATATGGATGCCGCGCGTGGGTGTAGAGCTCGTCGGATGTGCCAAGCTCGACGATTTCGCCCTCGAGCATCACTGCGATGCGGTCGCTGATCTCGAGCAGGAGCGGCAGATCATGGGTGATGAAGACGACAGCGAAGTTCAACTCGTCCCGCAGTCGGAGGATCTCCCGGAGGATGTCGCGTTGCACCACCACATCTAGAGCGGTGGTGGGCTCGTCCATGATCATGACCTGTGGCTCGAGCAGCATCGCCATCGCGATCATCACGCGTTGACGCATGCCTCCGGACAGCTCGTGCGGATACGACCCGATGCGTTTGGGATCCACCCCGACGCGCGCAAGAACCTCTTCAGAGCGGCGCCGGATCTCCCGGTTAGACATCTTGGGCCGATGGGTCCTCAAGGTGTCACGCAGTTGTGCTCGGATGGAGATGACAGGGTTGAGGGCGTTCATGGCACCCTGAAACACCATCGACAGCTTGTCCCACCGGAATGCCCGAAGCGCGTTGTCCTCCAGTGCCAGCACATCAATGTCCTGACCGGTCGCGTCGTGGAAAACGATCGATCCTGAAGCGACCCGTGCGGGGGGGCGGTGCAACCGGTTGATGGCGTACGCGAGAGTCGTCTTACCGCAGCCGGACTCGCCTGCCAGGCCGAGGATCTCCCCGCGATGCAATGTCAGGCTGGCGCTCTTCACAGCTGTCACCGGGTTTTCCACCTCGTACACAACGGTGAGGTCAGTGACGGTGAGGACTGCCTCGCGCTCGCTAGCGTTGCCCGTCGACACCTGCGGGTCCTCTTTTCTCTGCGTCGAGATTGTCATCGCGCTGCCACCTCGATGGCTGATTCGTGGTCTTGTGCACGATGCTGTTCACGGGCCATCTCGCGCTCGAGCTTGGCCGCTTTCCGGGCCCGCTTACGGTGCTGACGCAGGTGCTTGAGCTTCGGGTTGATGATCTCGTCAATCGAGAAGTTGATGAGGGACAATCCCATCCCAAGCAACGCGATGATGAGCCCAGGCGGGAGGAACCACCACCACGCGCCGACGGAAAGTGCGAACGCGTTCTGCGCGAAGTACAGCATTGTTCCCAACGTCGACGAATTCGACGCACCCAATCCGATGAAGGCCAGACCGGCCTCTCCGAGGATGGCAGCGATCACCGCGAAGACGAACCCCGAGGCGAGAACCGGCAGAAGGTTCGGCAGAATTTCGACGATGATGACGCGCCACGAAGCTTCGCCGGAGATCTTAGACGCGGCAACGTAGTCGCGATTCCTCACTGAGAGCGTCTGCGCCCGGAGAACGCGCGCGCCAGCCGCCCAGCTGGTCAGGGCGAGCACCACGGCGATCGTCCATAGTCCCCGACTCTCGCGCGGCACGAAGCCCGCGATGACGATCACGAGCGGAAGACCCGGAATCACAAGGAACACGTTGGAGAGCAGCGAGAAAAGGTCGTCCGCGAATCCACCCACGTAGGCGCCGTAGATCCCGAAGAACGCTGACAAAGCGGTGGCCAAAATGCCTACCGTGAATCCGATCACCAGCGAGCCGCGGGTTGCGACGGCCAACTGAGCCAGCACGTCCTGCCCCGTATTCGTTGTTCCCAAGAGGAATTCTGCCGAGGGGCCGGTCATGCCGATGTTGCGCACCGTGGTGGGGTCACCGAGAAGCCAGGGACCCACTATCGCGAACACGATGATCCCTGCCACCAGGAACAGCCCGAGCGCCAGCCATGGCGTCATGGTCGGAAGCAGCATCCGCCAGCCGGATCGCACCCGGCGGCCGGCACGGTCGCGCTGTTCGTTCTCTGCGGCGAGGGCGTCGACCGGAACCGGATTGTTGTCAGGAGTGAAGTTCGTCATCTCGATCGTGTCTCCGAGTCAGGATCGTGCACGGGTGCGGGGGTCGATCACGCCATACAGAAGGTCGACCACGAGATTGGCTCCCAGCACGCCAAGCGTGATGAAGAGGAACACACCCTGCATGAGTGCGTAGTCGTTGTTAGTGACGGCACCCAGCAGGCGACTGCCAATGCCGGGGTATGAGAACACCTGTTCTGTGATCACTGACCCGGACACGATGAATCCGAGGGAGATCGCGAATCCGGCAACCGAGGGAAGCACCGCATTCCGAGATGCGTATGTGCGGAGAATCGTGCGCGGCGTTAGTCCTTTTGCCTCGGCGGTCAGGATGTAGTCCTCAGAGAGGGTGGAGACCATCATGTTGCGCATGCCCAGCAGCCATCCTCCGATGGAGGCCAGCACGATGGTCAGCGCGGGGAGAAAGCCGTAATGGATGGCGGAGGAGATGAATTCCCAATCCCAGCCGGGGGTCAACGTGACGTCGTATCCGCCCTGCATCGGGAACCAACCCAATACCCGTGATAGCAGGTAGGTGAGCAGAAGGGCGAGCCAGAAGTAGGGCACGGCTGCGAGGAGGGTGGTTGAGGGGATCAACGAATCCAGCCAGCTTCCCGGGCGCCAACCGACCAGGGCGCCGAGAACCACGCCCAGGGTGGCGGCCATGATGGTCGCCACCCCGACGAGCACGATTGTCCATGGCAGTGACTGCATGATGACCTCTGAGACCGTCGCCGGGTAGTAGCTGACCGAGACCCCTAGGTCGCCCTGGACGAGGTTGGCGAGGTAGTTCGTGTACTGCGACCACAGCGGCTGTGAGTCGTCGCCCCCCAGAAGGAGTGCATAAGCCTCGCGCGTCTCCGGCGACACCGTTCCACCGCGCTGCTGCAGCTTGGCCAACAGAATGTCGACCGGGTTGCCGGGCATCAGACGGGGGATCGCGAAGTTCAGCGTCAGCGCCGCCCAGAGTGCGACGACGTAAAAGCCGAGTTTGCGCGCGAAATAGCTCATTGAACTCTCCTTATGAAGGGCGACGACTCAGTGCTCGTCAGCCCTGCGGCTCGAGCCGCTTGAAGATCTCGGCGGCATCGAAGGACGACCACACCGCCGGGAAGGCGTAGAGATCGTCGTCAGAGGGCCAGCCGCTGAAGTCGGCGGTGTTCCAGATGCTGGTGGTGCCGCCGGTGAGGATCGGGATGTACGGCATGGCGTCGACGATCTCGGTCTGGATGGTGTCGAACAACGGCTGGCGAGCCGCCGCGTCGTCAAGCGGCAGCGTGGCGAGCTGCTCGAGTGCGCTGTCCACCGTCGGGCTGGAGAAGCGGGAGTAGTTGTTCCCGGCTGCTTCGCCTACCTTTGCGCCGCTGCTGGATGCGAAGAAGTAGTTGTAGACGTAGTACGGATCAGAGACAGGGCCCTGCCACAGGGAGTCGATAGCCAGTTCGAAGTTGCCGTTGACTCGCTTGTCGGTCCATTCGTTCCACGAGGACTGGGCAGCGGTGAGCTCGATGCCGGCTGCCTTCGCCTGCGAGGCGAGGACGTCCAGCGCTGTGATGTAGTCAGTCCAGCCGGTGACCACCTCGATAGTCAGCGAAAGTCGCTCGCCATCCTTGGCGTAGATGCCGTCCTCACCCTTGACCCAGCCAGCTTCTTCCAGAATCTCGCTGGAAGCATCGACATCTGCCGACATCGGTGCAACCTTTTCCTGTACCTCGTCCGAGACGAAGGTGTCCTGACTGGGCGTCAACGCGAACGTCGGGGACACCTCACCTGCAGTGTCTTCGAACGCCAAGTTGTTCAACTGAGTGCGGTCGATCGCGTAGTAGATGGCCTTCCGCACGGCGGGGTCGGTCTGCGGGCCTTCACATCCCTGCTCCGCGCTGGAGCAAGAGGCGAGGACCATCTGGCTCTGCCACTGCGTGAAGTGGTCGTAGCTGGGGAAGTTCTTGTTGGTGTTCTGAATGTCGGGGATCGGGCCGGTCTGCCAGTCGATAGTGCCGGCGGCGATACCGTCGGCGCCGGCCTGGTTCCCGGAGAGGGCGACGTACCGGATGTTTTCGAGCGCCGGCACACCACCCCAGTAGTCGGGATTGGCTGTGTAGGTGAACGCTTGCGGCTTGTAGTCGCCGAGGACGTACGCGCCGGTGCCGACCGGCTTCTCGATGACATCCTGCTCGGGGTTGACGTCTTTCCAGATGTGCTCCGGAACGATGGGTGTGGCCATGAAGTCGGGGCCCTTCACGAACACGGGCGCGTCGAAAGTGAACTTCACCTGCGTGTCATCGACCGCCTCGACGGTTCCATCGAACCCGGAGCTGTTGATGCCCGGCGTGGACTTGAGCAGCTCGAACGTGAACACAACATCCGCGGCGGTGAACGGCTCTCCATCGCTCCACGTGACGTCGTCGCGCAGGGAAACGGTGAGTTCAGTGCCGTCAGCGTTCCAAACCTGCTCGGTCCCAAGCAAAGGGACCGGCTCGCTTACCTCGGCCTTGTTGTAGAAGAACAGCGGCTCGTAGATCGTTCCCAGACCACCGATCCGGGAGGGGGAGAACGGGTTGAAGTTGATCTGGTAGTCGCCGGCCTGCCCCGTGTACGCGACCAAGGTGGAGCCGTCGGTTTCGCCTTTCGAGCTGCCGTTCGGCGACGCGCTGCACGCGGCGAGCAGTACGCCCAGCGTCGCAGCACCCGCCACAACGGCCATGCGCCGCGGAGAGTTTGACTTGAGGAACATCTTCAGTCCTTTCATTCGCGGGTCCACTCCGACCCGACGTTTTCGAGCGCCGCCTCCGGCGTCTGACTACAGCATGCCGCGCGGTACTTAAGCGGTCAAGTTACGATTTCGCATCTTCCCCGGGCGGGGGCAATATCCCGCCACTGATGCGTTTCAGTAATCGATTGCGATAGCTCGGATAATCACTGCCCGGTCAGCGAAAAGCTCCGGCAGCGCGATACCGGCGCTTGTCAGCATGCGTCCGGGGAGTTCCACACCTCCGGACATCAGCCATTCCAGCGGCGCTCCCCAATGGGTGGCGATACCGTCGACCGCTGTTATCGGGCCGTCTAGAGCCACGCGATAGTGGCGGTCAGGGTCGATCCCCGGCAGTGCGACGGGCGGCGGTGGCCACACTGTCGACGAAGCAGTGCAAACCCAGGCGTAGAGCGCTTCGTTCTGTTCCTCATCCACGACGCCGTGCAGGCGATACGACGGGTCCGGAACGTCAGCGTGCACCACCGTCCCGCTGTGCAGCAAGCGGCGGCGGCGCTTGTAGTAGGCAACCCACTCGGCCAGACGCGCCCGCTCTGAGCTAGAGGCTTCCGTCAGGTCCCATTCGATACCCATGTGGCCGAAGAGGGCGATCGCGCATCGGAAGTCAAGCGGAAGTGCTCGTCCTGAAGTTGGTGCGACCGGTGAGGAGATGTGCGCGCCGAGCATCTCGTACGGGACGAGCAGGTTGGTCCACCGCTGCAAATCCAACCGTTCGTGGGCGTCGGTGGAATCGGATCCCCAGACGCGGTCCGTTCTCTCCAGAATCTCCAGGTCCACCCGCCCACCACCAGAGGCGCAGGTCTCGATCTCGAGGCCTGGATGGCGGAGGCGAAGAGCATCGATCAGCCGGTACACCGCCTCGGTTTGGGCGCGCGCCGCCGACCGTCCAGACGGCGGCAGACCGCCCTCGCCGAGTTCACGGTTATGGTCCCACTTGAGGTACCCGATGGGGTACTCGTTCAGGAGCGCATCAAGTTGGTTGAGCACATGTGCATATGCGCCCGGATCGCTGAGGTTCAACAGTTGCTGGTTTCGCGCAGCGCCCAACATTCGGCCGCCACCGGCGGTCAGGATCCATTCGGGATGGGCACGGGCAAGGTCGGAGTCGAGGTTGACCATCTCCGGCTCGACCCACAAGCCGAATTCCATGCCGCGCTCTCGGACGTGATCAACAAGAGGCCACAACCCCTTCGGATAGACCTCGGGCGAAACCACCCAGTCTCCCAGCCCGGCTGTGCTTCCCCGTCGCGCGCCGAACCAGCCGTCGTCTAGAACGAACCGCTCCGCACCGACCTCGGCAGCCGCGTCTGCGAGTGTGAGCAGCCGATCCAGGGAGTGGTCAAAGGTGACCGCTTCCCAAGTATTTACGATCACGGGTCGGGGTGTGCCGGGGTGATGAGCTCGTGCACGAAGCCACTCGTGGATCCGTGCGGTGGCGGCGTCGAGGCCGTTCCCATATGTGGCGTACATCCAGGGCGACGTGTACGTTTCGCCCGGCTTGAGTCTCACCTCGCCGGGCTCTAGCGCTTCGCCAGCGCCGAGTAGCGCTATGCCGTGATAATTGCGCTCCGCCAGCATTCTCTGATTGCCAGACCAAGCCGAATGCACGGCCCACACCTCACCGCTCCGGGCACCGAATCCCGACTCGCCGGCACAGAGCAGGTAGCCCGTGTCGAACCCGGGGCGACCACGATGCCCGGTCCGTTCGTGCGTTCCATGAACGAAGGGGAGTCGTTGCGGAGACCGCTCTCGGAGCTGGTGCCCAGTGAAGTCGAGCAACTCAGTCGCGTGCGCCGGGACTGGCAGAACGGGCAAGACACCAGCGATGTCGTAGACGGCAGACACGTCTATGTCGACCGCCCGAGTCGAAATCTCAGCCGACGTTCCCGGGCTAGCGGTCACGGCAGCGCGGATCCTGATCAGGCCGGATTCGCTCTGTTCGATCTCCAACCTCAGATCCAGTCCAGCCGCGACGTCTTGACCCGATACGACAACACCCTGAGCCCACGGCGTTGGCCGATCATCGAGCTGTGTCGCAGTAACGACGAATCGTACCGAGGGGCTGGCGCCGGCCCGGTGACCTTCAACTCCCCGGACGCCCGGCCACCCGGCAGACGCCTCCGGGAGTACGGAGACGGCCATTCCGCCGTCGACTGGGGTACCAAAGGGTTGAACTGTGCGCGCTCTATCGAGCTGGATGAGCTCGTCCTCGGAGACGATGCCGAGGTCAGCGCCCCAGTGAACGACCCGGGGGAGGCGGTCTCCGTCGAAAGCCAGCACCAGGCTCACGCCGCCAGCGCTCAGGTGGATCATTCGATGCTCCGTTGCCATTTTGTCCCGGTCGTCCATGAGGGGCAGTAGTGGCAACGAGCGCAGAAAGATCTGGGCCCGAGCCGAAAGTCACCTTAATCGCTTAAGTGCCTGATCGTCAAGCTGGGTCTCCATGCCGTTCCAGGGCCAAACGTCTCACCGTTAGTGCTTGGGAGGGAAGGGGACAGGCGTCATTCGCGGTGCGGGTCCGGTCGATCCGCGCACACGTAATACGGGCGTTGCGTCCACAAATGACTCCGCGGCCGCGCCACCAATGCGCTCGAACAGACGGCGGGCAACATGCGCCCCGTATGCGGTGACATCGTGGCTCAGTGCGGTCAGCTGGGGGAACGCCGCCTTGCACAAGGGTGAGTCGTCCCAAGCGATGATCGAAACGTCTTGGGGTACTCGCAGGCCCAACTCGTGCGCGACGCTCAGTCCGGTCAAGGCCATTACATCGTTGTCGAAGAGGATCGCTGTAGGCGGTTCTTCGGCTGTGAGTAGGGTTCGAGTCGCGGCAGCGCCCTGCTCCGGTGTGAAGTCCGCCCGGGAAATTATGCTCTGGCCACCACGAGCAGCTACTTCATCGTGGAAGGCGACGTCGCGGATGTGCACGTGTCCGTAAGAAGCAACTCCTGAAACCCGTGCGATCGTGCGATGACCCAAAGTAAACAGGTAGCGCACCGATTCGCGAACGGCCGCGGCGTCATCGGTCCAGACTGTGGTCACATCCGGCGCAAGTTCTGGGTTTCCTACCACCACTGCAGGCAGTGCGTCGGAAGCGGTGAGCATGGACAGCCGAGGGTCGTTCTCTCGGGGGTCAACGACCACCACCCCGTCTACTCGGCCGGCAGCTCGCCAGCGTCGGTATGTGAGCATTTCAGCGTTGAGGTCGGGCACGACTTGTAGAAGCAGGGCAAATGACCGCACTGTCAGGACTTGTTCGATCCCAGCAATGAACTGCATGTAGAACGATTCGAACCCAAGTGTTTCCGGCGACCTGGCCAGGATCAGGCCAACTGCCTCGGCTCCCGCTCCGGTGAGGGCACGGGCGGCTTGGCTTGGCTCCCAGCCCAGATTCTCAGCGATCGTCAGGATTCGTCGACGGGTCGATTCGGACACGCCGGGGCGCCCGTTGAGAGCGTAAGACACCGCGCCCGTCGACACGCCCGCATCGCGGGCGATATCTGCGATGGTGATCCGCGACACCGGTCTCCTTCAAGTAGTCGGGGTTATCGTCCGAGCCTACTCAGGCGCGAACGTCTCATCGGGGTATGTACCAGGTTCCTGAGCGCCTTGGTCGGGGGTAGGAACCGGTCTTGACCGCCGCGGCTGACCGATCACATGAGCCGCCAGAGGAAGTGGAATGCTACGAAATGTCGCCATCGTTGACGCCAAGCGTTCTAGCTGCGATTGCAGTAGATGACGTTCTCCCTCGGGGACTGCTCGATGTTTGAGCCGTCGTACTCGGATCTAGAGGGTGATCCGGGGTCAGCCGTTGCCTTGCCTGACGCGACAAGAAGCGACGGCGACCTCAACATTGGTACGGCACGCTTCATCGGTGACCACGTCGGCACCCAGGTAGCCGATTCCGACCTGCCAGGGCCTGGCGGTTCAATGCTGAGGATCACTGGTACCCGCCTGATCCCCTTCTCGAAATGAGTGCCCGATAATCACCGTTATGTCAGCATGCGCGCCGTTCCACCCCTCGCCCACGCGATACGCCGGCCTAGGGCGGAACGACCGGCCGCCCCCGCGTTGCGCGAGATCCGTCCTCCCGCCGCCAGCGACGGCGGGAGGGACGAGCTACGGGGGGACGATCGAAACCGTCCCACCCATCAGGGTGACTCCGATGATGAAGCCCGCCATAATGAGTCCGATTCCGACGTAGCCGAGGACGCGAAGCGTGCCCCAGCTCGGTGCCGCCCTAGGGGGTGGCTCAGGCGGACCGGTGTTGACGTTTACGGTCACGGTGACGCCGTGATCGGAGGGCACGCCTGTTGTCGGCGTGGCGACGGCGGTAGACTTCATTCATGTCTCCTTCGGGGACAGTTGGTGTTGAGCGCTCGGTGTTGGTAGCACCGGGCGTTCGCCGTTTTGACGAACGCCTCGCGCGGGGAGGCGGCTCTCGGAGAGTCGACGTTCAGGGTGTTGCGGGCTTCCTCCTTCCTTGGAATCCAGGACGAGACCTTGTGTCTATGCGCGAGACCAGCGAGTACTCGATGTCGTAGTTGAAGGCGCGGCCCTTCATCCAGTTGCGTTCCTTGCCGCGGTTGCCGGTGAGCAACTGCGCACGCATCAACTCGCCGATGCCGTTTGCCCACGTATCGTCCGAGATCCCGTACCAGCTCTTGACCTGTGTCGAGGGAATAACGAAACCGGGCTTCTGCGTAAGGGCGATTAGAAGCACGACCTTGCCGGGCATAGAAAGCTTCCGGTGCCACTCCTCCTCCCAGTACTCGAACGGAACGCGGAAGTAGTGCTTGGTGGGAGAGGTATAGGGCTTCCCCTCCCCGTCTTCGCAGAGCGATGTCACCTTGCCGTTCCTTCGTGCCTTGTCGCGAGTCACCAGGTGGTAGCTCTCGTCGAGGCGGCGAAAGATTCGCGACACGCGCTCGGCGTGCATCAGCTGATCTGACTCGGCGAGACCCAGCGCGCGGGACCAAACGCCGGCGTCCTTCCCTGCGTCCCAGGGCTCGGCACTCGCCATGAGGCGATGAAGCAGGAACAGGTCTAGGCCCTGACGATCGTGAGCCTTCACCATTGCTGCGATCGGCCCGGGGGCCGGACTACCCTTCGTACCGCCCTGCACGAATGAGTTCCGGACCGCGACAGTGCGGCTCGGTCGCTTGGAGGCGGCGAGCATGGCGGCGATTGTCTCGTTTTCGCCGAATCCTAGAGTGCGTTCCACGAGATCAATGATGACGCTTCAGTGACGCCTTGTGTTGCTGATGCTGTCCGCACAGAGACCCTGCCAGCGGCATGTATATAGAAGAACCGTTGCGAGTACCGCGTACAAGTTCCAAGTGCAAAGGCCAGTCAGAATTCCGAGTAACCCCAATCACCTGCGGGCGAGGGCGAACACTCCCAGCGGAGCGCGTCTCGCTCGCACGGCGGGAGAAGTCCGTACCCTCTTACCCGTTCCTGGTTGGCCCTACCCCCGCCGCAGTGGACGACTGGCCAAATATGGGAGATAATGAATGAGCCCCCCGTTACGACGGGCGCGGAAGAAGGCCTCAGAACCCCAGCCGGACGACTGGATCTGGGGCCCTTCGTTTTCACGGCATGAGCGAATCAGCCGTGCGATGCTGGACGACAATCGTCTCCTGCAACGCCTCGAGATAGCGGGGTTCTCCCATTGCTGCGGCGTTCACCGCGCCAAGGAGGATGTCAGCTATCCAGAGCAGAGGCTCGTCGCCACCACGGAGATGGCGAATGCGAATCCCTCGCTCGAGGCCCTGGCCCTGCAGCGACACGATGTGCGCACGGTCCGCAGCGTTCTGCTTGTCGGACCTGTGCTCGAGCGTGAGGTCGTAGATCTCCATACCGACCATCTCGTGATACAGGGCCTCTAAGCATTTACGACGGCAGCGCTCGTTCTTCTTGACCCTCTCACTCAGGTGGGTCACGACCACAGTCATGGGCGCGATCTCGGCCAAGCGCTTCACGATCGTTCGCCTACGGGACTCCTGCTCGTCGGTCCAGTGGAGCTTGATCTGGCCGGGTAGAGCGAGCGCGCGGACCTGCGCCCGGACTTCGTCGCAGGCAGTAACCGGTACCAGGGCTGCTCCGATCAGGTACTCCTGGCGGTCCACCGAGCGAGCAGCCGATGACTCGTCTACAAATGCTCGGAAAGACTCAGAAGACACGCTTCAACCGTACGGTTCTGGCTCGACAGCTGATGACCGCCAGGGGCCGGCCGTAGGTCACGGGCGCGTTGGAAGCCGCTTGATGGATGCGGCAGTATGCGTCGATTGTTTGTGCCCATCGCGGGGCTTCAGCGTCGCAATTGGTGCGGGCGCCGCAGCGGGCGCTGATGGCGTCCAGTCCAACCAGCGGAGAATGAATCGTTCTCCCAGTCCCACCTCTCTCGCAGCTCGGCGGACGGGATCGTTGGAGAACTTTTCGTGGAGCGCTTTCCCCAGCCACACGGCTGACTCGTTGCCCGGCCGGTGCGGCTCCTCCTTATTCCACCGCCTGGCGGAGATCTGCTTGTAGAGCGACCGCGCGTGAGCCTCATCAATCACCCCCAGCTCGCGGAACCGGAAGACGAACGCCTTGATGGAGTAGCCCCACTTCTGCTTGAGGGCGGCGAGGGTGCGGAGCGTTACTCGCCCGCCCAGCTGCTCCAAATCATGCAGCGCCACATCCCCAGGAACCAAGAAGGATGCAGCGAACCGATTGGCCTGCTGCTCCATCTGCGCCGCATCTGATGGGGTTGCCGGCTGCGGCAAACCCGCGTGAAGGACCAGATGACCGAGCTCGTGTGCAACCGTGAAGCGCTGACGATCCCCGGGGATATCGGCGTCTGGATCCTCAGAGGCTTTGGCGATGCGGATCACAGGGAGAGTGTCAATCGTGAGCGACATCCCCCAGTGACGCCCCAGCTCACTTTCAAGAGGGAGAACCACGCACCCTAGCCGTTCAGCTGCTCGAATGACGTTTGGGATTACCTCGTCCGCCTCGAGACCGGCTGCGGTTCGGACGTCAGCAGCGACTCGGTCGATGCCGTCGTCGTCGTTCAGGTCGCCGTCGTAGTTCGGTACCTTCACGGGCAACGTACGAAGGCCGATACTGCGGACGGTCTCAACTGCGCTGATCGAATCGTGAAGCGTGCGATCGACGGCTCGTTGCGATGCGTCGGCATACGCGCGGAGCTTAGGCCGGTCGAATCTGAGCGCCAGCGTGCCGCCCGTGAGGTACGAGGGCTCGCAATCGAGCACCTCAGCCAGCGATCGCACCACACCGGCCTCCGCCTCCTGATGGCCATTCTCGATCATCGAGATCGTCCCAGAAGCGATCGACGCGCGATGAGCGAGCTCGCTCTGGGTCAGGCCGAGGGCAAGTCGGAGTTGTCGAACGCGCGCGCCTCCGATCGCCGCGGGCAGCGGCAACTGATTCGACATGGTGATCAGGCCTGCTTGTCGATCTCACCCGAATCGGGTGCATCCCAGCCATCCAGGCTGTCGTCATCGTCCGGCAAGAACACAGAGTCGCCCGTGGGCGCGGGAGGACCGAAGTAGTGCGTCCAGCCAAACTCGAGATGCGGAACGGCTCCAGCAGATTGCCCAAGGACTTCCGCCACGAAGAAGTTGACAGAGTCGTTGTCGGTGACCATGAAACCGAAAACGTAAGGAACCTCGCGCCAGAATCCGTCGTCTGACAGCCCACCCCAGGTGGAACCGCTATTCGCAATAACCCGGAGCTCCTCCCCCATCATCGAAGCGCCGCGAAGCCGGATCACGGCGTACTCGTTTCGGCTCAGCTCGTAGAGCTCCGTTGCTCCACCCATCCCCGAGCGGACTGTCAAGCCGCGACGATCTGCAGCTTTCCTGAACTCGCTCGCGATGATGGCGCGCGTAAGAGCCGAGCGAGGAAGGTTCGTGTCCTCGAATGCCGGGTGGAGCGAGAGCGCTTCGCCGATTGACCACGCGCCAGATTCGAAGCCCTCGCGGACTTCCACAGCGAGATCGCCAAGAGCGTCTACGAGTTCATCTGAAAGTGCGACCATAAGCATGAGGATATTAGAACGTTTGTCACACCGCAAGTACGAGCTGGACTCATGCCGGCAGCTCGGTGACGATCCTTTCGCCACACAGATCGCGATAGCGCAGTGATATCACTGAGCTAGGCCGCGGCTGCGCTGCTGCCCTGAGGTCCGAGTCTTCCGAGCTTTTGGCGCGGAGGCGGACGCCCCAACCGCTTCCCTCGGGCTCTTCGCATTGCCGGTGTCTGCGAGCACACGGCCGCGCACCTCCTCGGCCGACGCGGTTCCCTCAAGCGAACGCGCGAACTCGGCACGGCGCTCGGCGCTGTCGTAGAAGCCTGCCTCCTGTGAACGTTCCGCTGCGGCCTCCCGCTTATGACTGGCCGACTCTGCCGCGGCAGTCGGATGCTCGCTCTCGTGAGCGCGTTCGGCGGCTGCGTCCGCGTCGCGGTCGCGCGCCTCGGCGGATGAAAGAAGGACCTGGCTGGCGGTGAACTCTTCATCGGACCGGCGCTGCTCTTCGCGCGCCTGGGCGCGGTCGGCTTCGGCTCGACGGAGCGCGTCGGCCACCGCTGCGGGGTCGGCGCCGGCGGCGTCGACGTCGATGCCGTATCGGTCCTGCACTTCGCGGCGGATGGTCTCGTTGGCGCGTGCGGCGACGTCGTCGTGGTCACGCCACGCGACGGCGGCTTCTCGGGCGTCGGCAATGTCGCGAACGTCCGCACGGTCCCACCAGGACGGCTGGTCGACGACGGCGAGCTGTCCGCGCACGGCCGCCCGCTCGGCGTCGAGCCGGCTCTGAAGCTCCCGTGCTTCCTGGGTGGCTGCGGCTTCCCGCTGACGGTTCCATTCCTCGCGCAGGCGAGCGAACCGCTCCCCGAATTGGGAGGCGACCGTCAGCGCGATCCGCAGGGAGTTGTCGAACGTCTCGCCTACGCCGTCTGTGTCATCGACCATGATCGTGGTCTCCTTCTCTTCCGTTGAGGCCGTCGCGCTGACGCGACGTGTCGGACGTGGTTCGAGGCCGGGGGGTCAGTGTGTTCGGCAGCGGTGAACGGGTGCCGGGCGCGGCGAGTCCGCGCTGAGCGCGACGCACCGCTTCCTCTTCCGGGGAGAGCATCGCCGTGGTCGCAGACGCCGCGGCTGTGCGCGCGTCGGCGGGCATCCGCTCACCGATCGCTTCGAGAGTGCGTCGCAGGGACTCACTCATCTGCTCTGCGCGTCGGGCATCGCCCGCCGCCTTGTGTGCGTCGATCAGCGCGACCGACAGACGACCGAGTTGACGGAACAAGATCGCTTCGGCGGCGGGGCCTTCGCCGCCGACTGCGGCTTGCATCAGTACCATTGCGGCGCCCGACGCTGAGCCCATACGGATGGGCTTGGGCTTGGACTGGTGGGCGCGGATGTGAGCGCTGCGCGACAACTCTCGGGCCGTCTCCGCGAGCGGCCCCGGCGTTGCCTCGACGCGCTGCGACCACGCGGCGAATGCGCCGGCGGTCTCTCGCGCGACGTGCGCCCACGTGGCTCGGTCCGTCGCCGGTACCTCTCGCAGCTGCGCCCTGAGCTCGCGCAACTCCCGCCCGTACTGTTCCCACAGCTTCGGGTCGGGAGCGTGCTCTTCGCGGCCAGGAGCGACTGGACGGTACTGCCACGGGTTCTTGCTCGTGGCACGCCACTCGTCGACAGCTCCCTGCGCCGTCTGTGGGCTGTCCGGCCAGCCCTCGCGCAGGCGCGGAAGGGTGAGGTCGCGGGCAAGTCGCCCTCCACCGAACCAGACCGGCCGCTCGTCTCCGGCGGGTCGCAAAGCGACGGAGTAGCCGGCAACGACATCGTCGCGGCCGGCTGCGAACCGCGGGCGGATGAGGACACCGGCACGTCGCACTCGACGCACGAACTCGCCTTCGTCGACGGATGCCGTCGCTGCGGCCCTGACGGTCCGCTCGAGCCGGTGCGCGTCGACCTCGACCGCACCGGTGCGTGCCGCCCGCGCGGTTTCGGCGGGCTTCACGCCACGCTCTCCCATGCCTCGCTCGCGAGAGTCGACGGGCATCAGACCGTGCTCGACCTCGAGCGTCCGACACAACTCCTGAGCGCGCTTGTAGTCGTTGTGCGTCGTCGCTTTCGTGCCGTCCTCACGCACGAGTGAAACGGCGATGTGAACGTGGTCGTTGCCGTTCTTGGAGAGACCGTGACGAACCGCAACCCACCGGCACGGAGCCTTCCCGGATGCCTCCGTGAAGCCCATGCGGTCCACGAACTGCTGCGCGATCGTGCCCCACTGCTCGTCGCTGAGCTGACCTTCTTCGGCGCGCAGCGACAGTGAGCAGTGCCACACATCTGCGGCCACGCGCTCGCTATGCAGCTCGCCCGTCCCAGGGTCAGCGACGCGCACCTGACGGGTCACTTCGACGCCGTAAGCGACGCGCGGTGTGTCGAGAGCGACACCGATCTCGCGCGCCGCCGCGGCGTCGAGAACCGCGTACCCGTGGCGCGCCATGATCGCGTGATCGCCCGCCACAAGGTGCTGCTCCGTGTGCTCGTTGGCGCGCCCCTCCCCCGCAAGGTAGGTCATCAGACCGACGATGCGGGATCCGCGAGTGATGTTCGGAATCATGCGCCCGCGAGCTTCCGGATGGTGTCGTCGATCCGGGCGCTAAGCGCCCGGTACTCCGCCACGACACTCTCTGCTTCGGCAGGGAAACCGCCCTCGGTGTTGGCGTACCGGGCGAGCTGGTTCACGTTGTTCGCGACGGTTCCCATCGTCCGCGACAAGGCGAACAACTCCGCGATGAGCTGCTTCTGGTCGGTGCTGGTCTGAACGTTCGCGTTCATGCCCGCCTCGACCAGGAAACGCGGCACGGTGACACCGGCGACAACGGCGCGAGCGCGCAGCTTCGCGTCCTCGTCGGCGTTGGTCTTGACCACGTAGCGACCCGCGTCACGCGGCGTCGCGGAGTTCGCACGACGCTGCCGGCCGAACAGCTTCCGCTCGTTCTGCTCCGGCATGATCACGTCCTCTCGGCCCAGCGCAGCGAACCCGCCAAATAGCGGGGACCATACGACCAGTATGCCGACCGCGCCGCCGGGAATCCAGAGTTAGGTTACCTAACTCTATAGCTTGCTCTGCCAGCGGCTCCGCCGCGCGCAGAACGTAGTGGAGCGTCGGTGATCCCGCTAGAGGGCAAACTGCCCGTGGATCGACTCTTGATCTGCTCGATAGAGTCGGTCGCATGAGCGACGTGAACTTGAATCCAGATGAAGCCGCACAACGCGCACGCGAGCTGATCGAAGCAGACGTCACCGCGAAGGTTGACGCCGTGCGCGAGCTGGTCGCTGCGGTGAACGAGGCAGATGCCGCGGAGGCGCGCCTGAACGACGCGACAGCCGCCCATGACCGCGCCTGGAAAGCGGCTCTTGCCGCCGGATGGAGCGAGAAGGATCTGCGCGCTACGGGTGCGCGCGCACCCGGTCAGGCCTCGCGCAAACCTCGCTCGAAGCGGCGCACGGTCGTCGCTGACTTCGGTTCTTCTGAGTAGCAGCCTTCGGCCGCAGTACCTCCAAACGGTCCCCTCCGCGCTTTGCGCGACGGGGACCGTTTGCATGGGGCAACTTCGTTGCCTTTCGGCCGTTGGATGGTACGCGCTGTCCTCGCTCCGGCAAGGGCTTTCGCGGCATATCCTCCCTCGCTGCGCTCAGTCCGGTATTCCACGGACCCTTGCCTGCACTCCCCCACCGCAGTGTTTCGACTTTCGCCGAAAGGCAATGAGGTGTGAAAGGGAGAACTGCGATGAAGAATGAACCGCTCACCGTGTACTCGAACGAGGGGTGTGTGCAGTGCACGGCCACGATGCGCGCACTCGAAGCCGCCGGGATCGAGTTCGAAGTCGTCGACCTGTCGACGGATCCCGAGGCTCTGGCGAGGCTCAAGGCGGCCGGGTTCCTGCAGGCGCCGGTCGTGGAAACGGTCGATCAGTCGTGGTCGGGTTTCCGTCCCGACAAGATCGACGACGTCGCCAAGAAGCGAGCTGCACGATGAGCGCGGGCACGGTCGTCGACACTCCGCTGCTGCTGACGCCGGCGGAGGCTGCGGAGGCGCTGCGAGTCGACGTGTCCGAACTTCGGACGATGCGCGCCACGGGCTCTGGCCCGGACTTTCACGATGTGGGCCGTGGGCTCATTCGGTACGTGCGAGAGAGCGTTGAAGCGTTTGCTGAGCGCGCTGCCGCTTAGAGCTCGTGCCCGCGGTCCTGTGATCCCTCGCGCGCTCGACGCGGGCGGGACTGAGCTGCGGGGCGTTCGGTCCGACTCTGCGCCGGGACGGGAAAGCTGGCTCGGATGAGTCGGTGCATCTCGTCGCGCTCGTGTGCGTCGATCGGCGTACGCAACGCGCGTTCGACTACGAGCTCGTGTACTCGTCGCTGCACTTCCGCGTCGATGTTGAAGGGTGTGGCACCGCGCAGCTGTCGCGCGACCGAGTCCATGCGGACGTCCTCGGTGATCTGCTCGAGCTGTTTGGCGGGAAGCCTCTGCCGGGCGGAATCTACGATTGCGCGGGCGCGCGCCTCACGGTCCCGTGCGTCGGCCTTCTCGATAGCGCTGGCTGCCAGATACCGGGCGCGGAACTCGACGGCCGCGCGGTGTCCAGGTAGAGCCTCGAAGGACTCAGCCCGAATCCGAATCTGATCGTTGATCCGCCTGTGACGTGAAAAGAACGCGTCGGCGGCGGCCTCGTTCTTGCGACGGTCCGCCGCGTAGGTCTTATGGATCTTCCGCGGCGGGAGTCCGAGCTTTGTCAGCCGGCGGCGCAGCTGCGCCGCTTCGCGGCCTCGCTTTCGTTCGCGCTCGAGGTTCTGCTGGTACCAACGCCTGAACTGGTCAGGGTCCGCTTCGCGACGGCGCGCAGCGTCGGCGCGCTCTCGTTCGCGAGTCAGCTCCGGGTATCGGTCACGGTGCGCCTGGGAACGGCGCCGAGCGCCCTCGGCCACACGCTCGGGATGCCGTTCCTTGTAGCGCGCCTGATACTCGCGCACCTTCTCGGGATGCTCCTGCCGGAACTTGCGCTGACGCGCCCGCTCCTGCTCTCGATGCTCGGCATACCAGCGTCGGCCTTTCTCCCGCCGCGCCTCAGCCGCTCGCTTGCGAGCCCACCGCCGGCGTTCCGAGAGGCGATTAAGTTCGCGGTGTCGCTCGAGGTTGTTGGCGCGCCAGGCTCTTCGCAGCGCGGCAACGTGCTCCTTGTTCGCCTCGCGCCAACGCCGGTCCTGCGCACGCTTACGTGCGGCGGCGTCCTCGGAAGCGTCGTCGGAGCTCAGGAGTTCTCTCCCCCGTCAGGCACCAGTCCGAACACGTACTCGATCAGTGCTTCGCGGTGATTCGTCGGGTCGATGATCGTCCGCGCGACCAGGTCGCGCAGCGCCGCAATGTCGGCGGGCTCGAGCTCGCCGGCATCGGACAGCACGAAGTCGACGTCGTCACCGATCGAGTAGTCCGCATCGTCCGCAT
Organism: Microbacterium telephonicum; assembly: GCF_003651225.1. Lineage (GTDB taxonomy): Bacteria > Actinomycetota > Actinomycetes > Actinomycetales > Microbacteriaceae > Microbacterium > Microbacterium telephonicum. The sequence continues at coordinate 12,077 of NZ_RCDB01000005.1, read as the reverse complement.
GGATCTCCGGGTAGTAGGCCATGGCGAGGACGCCTGTGGACTGGACCACCTGGTCTGCTGCGTCACGGTTCATCGTGTGGTCTCACTCTCTTTCGTCGTCGTCTGTTGAAGCTGTTCGCGGTAGTACCGGTCGAGAGCGCGAGCGACGCTAGATGCGCCGACGCCTAGCGTGCGCCCGATCTTCGCGACGCTGTCACCGTTGTCGCGCATCTGCACCGCGGCCGTGGTGCGCTCGTCAGTCATGACCGAGGGCCGGCCTCCGACCCGCCCTTGGCTGCGCGCGTGCTCGAGGCCGCGGCGAGTGTTGTCTCGGATCGTCGAAACCCGCAACTGCGCGAGAACGGCCATGATGCCCACGATCGCCTCCCCCATCGGCGTCGACGTGTCGACGTCGAGGAATGGCTCGGTAAGGCTGCGCAGGCGGATGCCGCGGCGGGCGAGATCCCGGATGAGCTCGATCGCCATGACCTCGCTGCCGGCGACACGGTCGAGAGCGCGAACGACAAGGGTGTCCCCCGGTCGGAGATAGTCGAGGCAAGCGATCCACTGCGGGCGATCGCTCACTCGGCTCGATTCCCCCTGGTCGATGAATACTCGACCGGCGCCGGCTGCACGCAGCTCGGCTTCCTGGGCGGCGGGGTTCTGATCCCTCGTCGAGACGCGGGCATAGCCGACGATATTCACACGCCACTCCCCCCGGTATCCGCCGTCACTCGTCGACGGGCTTCACCGAAAACGGTAGCGCACAGGTTTCGGTGCGTTTGGGTTTCGGTGGGGGTTTTCGGTGGATCCATCCTCGGCGTGTCGGGGTCGTCGGGCACCCCCCTGCCGAGCGCACCAAAAACGATCGTTTGCGGAGGGCTGGGCGGACGCAAATGCACCGCGGCGCGCTGGCCGCTCTAGCTAGGCTGACCGACAGGGGGGGAAACACATGAAGTGGTTAAGCCGACTATTCAGTAAGCGGAACGGTATTCAGGCGCCTGAGCCGTCGCTCGAGGGCTCCGGCGAGGTCGTCGATTCGAGCACAGAGCTACTAGCGACGACCACCAAGCTGCCGCGCAAGTACGACCTAGCTGAGGTATTTACGCCCGGGCAACCTGCCGACAAGGGCTTCGTGAAGCGCCCAACGCAGGAAAGGGACCTCCTCAACACCCTCGACGAGCGCGGCACTCAGATCCTTGTCTGGGGGGAATCTGGAGCCGGCAAAAGTTCTCTCGTGCGGAACGTGCTCAAGCAGACGGATCAACCCTTCGTGACGACTCGCTGCGAGCAGTCAACGACGTATGAGCAGATACTCGCCTCCGCCTTCGACACGATCAAAGCAGGGGCTTGGACAAAGACGACTAACTCGGACACACGTACGGTCGGCGGCGGCACCAAGTTGGGCGGCGGCGCTCTGGTACCCGCAGAGGTTCACGTGGATGCCGAGTGGGAGGCCAGCAAGCAGGACGACTGGGAGGCTGTCGTCGCTGCCCAAGTCACGTCCGAGGCATTGGCTGTGCGATTGGGCGAAAAAGGACTGGTTTGGGTGATCGAGGACGCCCATAAGGTCACCGCAGATGTTCGAGTTCAGATCTCGGATGCGATGAAAGTCTTTAGCGACGCGTCCCCCGACTATCCAAAGCTGCGGATCATCGTTCTCGGCGTATCTGATACCGCTGGCCAGATACTTCGAGCACCCTCAAACATGGGGGGCCGGCTAGCCGATATCCCCATCCCGCCCCTCACTGACAAGCAGCTCAAGGCAATCTTGAGCCAGGGTGGCGCCCTCCTGAACGTCGATTTCACTCAAGTGATGGAACCAATCACGCGGCATTCAGTGGGCATCGCCAGCATCACGCACGCTCTTGCTTCCGCTTGCTGTCAGGCGCTCGACGTGCGATCCACAGTCGAGACGACAGTGATGGTGACACCCGCGGCGCTAACCGAAGCTAAAGCTGCTTACGTGCGGACCCGCGGTGGCGACATGAAGGACAAGTTCGACATCGCCCTCGAGCAGCCAACCACCCGCAGGTACCACAACTACGCAATCATTCTGCGGGCGCTGGCTCAACTCCCAATCAGCGGTGCAACGCACGCTGCGATCCTCGCTCAGATCAAGAAGGACCATCCGCTGTATCCGCCGGGAAACCTGACGACCTACCTTCGCAAGCTGCAGACACCGGAGCGTTCCGCACTCGTCCGCAAGACCTCCACGGGCACGTTCCGATATGACCGTCCGCTCTATCACTCGTACGCTCTCCTGCGCTTTGACCTGGACGCGAGCGCCGAGGACGAGTTCTGGGCGAACGGTCTGGTCGTGAGTGACACGGACAAGGAAGTGTCCGTGCGGCTAGCGGAAGAGGTGCATCCCGAGGCCCCGGAGGATCCCGAAGAGGATCTCGAAAGTTAGAACAAAGCTTCTAACCTAGGTATCCTGGCGGCTCGAGGGGGTTCGCCGTGGGCACGAACAAGCGGTACGCCGCGGCGGTCGATCATCAGATGGATACGCGCATCCTCGAGCGGATCGCTGCGGAGGCCGGCCCCCTGCAGTCGCTCTCGAGCGCTGAACTGCGGTTAGACATGGAACCGGTGACGATCGACCCGCGGCCGAAGCCGGCGAAGGCGTGGGTGCGGTTCGGCGCGACGCCGGCGCTCGTCGACGCGGAGGTCTGCCGGTGGACGGCGGATGCCTGCGCGATCAGGTTCCGCGTGGGCGAGACGGAAATGAAGGCGTGGGTGTGGGCCTCGGCGGTCACGCCGGCCTCTCCTGGCGGGCGCTGAGCGCCCTATGGATGGTTTCTGCGTCGCCGCCGGCATCCTGGTTTCCTGGCGTCGTGGATGACGACGAGTGGCCGGGCTTCTCCCCCACGTGTGAGCGCTGCCTGGTGCAGCTGCAGCCGTCGTGGAACCCGCCGACTCCCCCGGTCTGGCGTTGCCCGGATTGCGGCTTGGTGCGCGTGTTCTAGCCGATCTGGCGCACGAAGAGGATGACTTCTTCTGCTGGGATCCTCGATCGCAGCTGCTCGATCGCGACGCCGGAGGACGGCGCCTCGAGCTCCACGCGCGTGGCCTCATCGACGTCGCGGGGGCGGTGTGCGAGTTCCCAGCATGTGTCCATTCTCCCGGCACAGCGATGCCCCCGGCCGGGGAGAGAGGTCGGCCGGGGGCGTGCTGCGCAGCGGGTTAGGGCTGCTGGTCGTTGCGCGCGTTGCGGGTGATCGCGGCGGTGGCGCGGGTGAGGTCGGCGCCGATGCTGTCAGCGTCGATGACGCGGCCGTACTGCTTGTTGCCCTCGTCGCCCCAGCTGGTGGTGTGCTCGCGTCCGATGACGATGACGGCATCCCCTCGGTGGAGTGAGGCGGCGGCGTTCTGTCCGAGCTCGAACCGTGCTTCGACGAAGTGGGTGGTAGGGGTGTCGTGGGGCTGGTACTTGCCCTGTCGGTACTCCCCCGTGTTCTCGATGACGCGGAGCTTGGTGATCTGGATGGTTCCCGCCTGCACAACTTCGGGATCGGCTGCCAGGTTTCCGGTGATGGTGCGGATAGACATGGTCGTTCTCCTTCTCAGTGGGTTGCGATGCGGTTGATGTGGTCGGGGCGGAACCCGGACCAGTGATCCTCGTCGGTGACGACGACCACGGGTGCTTCGGTGTAGCCGAGGTCATCGACGACGTAGGCGCGGGCATCCTCGTTGTCTCGGATGTTCACCTCGTCGTACTCGATTCCCTTGCTGGTGAGCACGTTCTTGGTCAGCGTGCAGCGTGCGCAGCTGGGGCCTGTGGTGTAGACCGTGATCCGCTCAGCCATTGCTCTGCCCTTCCCTCAACCAACCGTTTTTCTTTGCCTGCCGGCAATCGAGGGATTTACGGCGAGCGGAGCGGGAGGGAGCAACGGACGTGGAATACCGGAGTGAGCGCAGCGAGGGAGGATATGCCGCGAAAGCCGTTGGCCCGACGTGGAGCCGACGTATCCTCGACAGCCGGACAGGTCAAAGACTGCGGGATATGGTGCGGGCCGCGTAGCGGCGCCTCTTGAGCGTCGGTCTCCGTGCCGGCGGGAACAGCCCGCAGGGCGGCGTGCTTTCACGGTGATATCACTCTGAAAGCGAGCCACGGCGAGCGTCAGCCTTTGTGCTCGGCCCGTATGACCTCGAGGCCGCGCTGCAGCGCGCGGAGCGCGGTCTTCTGCTGGGTGCGGTCCTCGAGCTCTGCGACTTCTGCGAGCAGGGCGGGAAGCTCGGGGTTCTTGCTCCATCGGAGCAGGAAGGTCTTGGACGTGCCCTCGGGCCATTCCCCCGCGCTGGTCGCCCGCGGCGCAGGCCGGGATGCCGGCTGCGCCTTGGGTGCAGGTGCCGGCGCCTCAACCTCCTGTGTGGGCGCGTCGGCGGCTGCGCCGAACGCTTCGATCTTGGCGGGATCGACGGGGGTGCGCTTCTTGATCGCCATTAGGACACCAACTCTGCTGCGAGGGCCTGGATCTCGTTCTTGGCTTTGGGGTTGTTCCACTCGACGACGCCGAGACCTTCCCCGATCACGTCGCGGTATGCCTTGCGCTCGTAGATGACGGTGTCGAGGGGACGGATGCGCGGGTAGTCGGCCAGGTACTCCCCCGCGTCGTGGCGTTCGGTGATGCTCGGGTTCGACGGCGCCTGCGTGATGAGCCCTCGCACGTCGAGGCTCGGGTTGAGGTCAACGGCCTGGTCGATCACTTCGCTCATGTGGCCGAGGGTGTCGAGGTCGAGCTGGCTGGGGCGGACGACGACGACGAGTGTGTCTGCGGCGACCATGCCGGTGCGCATCTCCCTACTGTCCTTGCCGGCGACGTCGACAACGACGACGTCGTAGCGGCCGGCGAGGTCCTGCAGGGTCTGATTGATGTTGCCGAGCTTCTCGACGCACGCGATCGCGGGCGCGTGCCGCTGTTCCTCGCGGTCGGCGTGCCAGCGAGCGGCGGAGCGCTGCGGGTCGGCGTCGACGAGGCACACGTCCTTGCCCTGTCGGGCGAACTCGACGGCGAGATTGACGGCGATGGTCGTTTTGCCAGGGCCACCCTTCTGACTCCCGATGAGGATGATCATGGTTTCACTCTACTTTCACTCTGATATCGCACCGGTATTGAAGTGGTGTCGATGTGCTATCGGTTTCATAATGAAACCTTAGTGATATCACTATGGCATCAAACATAAGCGCTATCAAGTCGCTTTCAGAGTGATATCACTGGGGGAGCGCGAGGGGGTCGCCCCTCGCAGGCCGGCCGACCGGAGGGAGGCCGGCGCGAGCTGGGTGGGGAGGGGCGACCGAGGTCGCCCCTCCGCCTGTCACTGGGGGTCGTCGGCCGTAAGGGTGTCCACGAAGGTCACGTGATCGGGGCCGTCGACGGTGGCTGTGTGCGCGAGCGTGTAGCCGCGCTGGGCGTAGTAGTCGAGCTCCTGGGCGCGGTAGCTGACCTGTCGTCCCTGCGCGACGACGTCGCTGGTCTTGCTGACGCGGTTCTCGATGACGACGATTCGCTGACTCATCGTGCGACCTCCTCGGCCGTAGCGTGCGCGGTTCGGTGGTCCTGAATCTCGGCGTAGGCGACGCGGTCGGTCCAGCTGTAGCCGGTTTCGACGCTGACGGTCTTGGTGTTCACGCGGGCCACGCGCCGCCAGTGGCCGCGGATCTTCACGGCGTCGCCCTTGTGGACGGTGGCGGGGGAGTAGCCGGTGGCCTTACCGGTTGCGATCTGGTCGGCTCGTACCTGTTCCCAGTAGGCGAGCTGGTCGCGCAGCTCGTCGAGCTGCGGCGCGTAGTGCGCTGCTCGCTTCGCCTTCTGCTCCGCGGTTGCCGGGCGGTATCCGGTTTCTGCGTCGTAGACGTCGTCTTCGATGCGCCGCTCGACGCGCCGGATATCGGCGGCGATCTTCTCGATGCGGTTGGCGACGGTCACGGGGTTGTAGCGCGCGTCGGTCGTCACGGCGGCCGCGTTGGCGCGTCTGACTGCTTCCTCGGCCTCGTGGTGGGCGTCGATGCCGCGTCGGGCGCTGCTGTGCGCCTTGTCGATCGCGTGCCGGTGGCGGCGCTCGGAGTGGTGGCCTACCTTGATCGGCTCGCCGCCTTCGGGAAGGCGTGCCACGTCGCGCATGTGCGCGTCCCAGAGGGTTTCGGCGGTGGCTGTCTTGCGGTCGGCCTTGGCGTCGAGCGCGTCGACGCGGTCCGCCTGGCGTGCGATCTTGCCGGCCTCGACCTCGGCAGTGCTCCGGCTGGTGCGGTCGATCTGCAGCGGGGCGAGGGGGAATCCTGCCGCCTCGAGCGCGGCGGCGGTGCGGGTGATGATGTGGTCCTGGGGGAGCCGGTCGCGGCTGTTGGGGACGTACCACGCGCCGATGCTTCGGCCCCAGCGCCAGCAGTTGGCCTTGAGGATTTCGGCCGTGCCGTCGCCCTTGGCGGTTCCTTCGATGATGGTTCCGGCCTCGTGTGTGTGCGTGATCGTGAGCATGTTGGGTTCTCTCTCCCTCTCGTTTTTTTGCCGTGAAGGCGACTTGTCGCCGCGAGGGAGCGCCAACCGGAGTGCAAGTGACCGTGGAATACCGGACTGAGCGCAGCGAGGGAGGATATGCCGCGAAAGCACTTGCGCGGAGGGCGGCCGACCGGATGCTGCCGAAGGCTTCACGGCAAAAAAACGATCCCGTAGGGGTCGGGCACAGGCCGGCCTTGGCCGGTCCGATTGATATCACTGAGATATCGGGGAGCGCGAGGGGATCACCCCTCGCTGACTCTGCACCCTGCGATCGCGCCGGCCTTCGCGTCGTAGACCGCGTCGATGTATCCGCCCATGATGGTGTGCTCATCAAACGGGCTGAGGTCGTCGTCCCATCCTTCGCCGTTGTCGTGATCGGCCCATAGGGCTGCGAGCTCGACGTCGGTATCGGCGGTGAGGGTGTGGCCGGTCTCGGTAGTGAGGGTGAGCATGGTTCGTCCTCCTGGGGGAGTGGCGGGGGCCGCTGTGCGGCCCCCGCGCGGTTCAGTCCTGGTCGTCGGTCTCGGTGAGGTCTGCGGGATCGTGGGTGACGATCTGCTCGACGTCGCTGAGCCCGTATCCCCATGCGGCGAGTTGGGTGAAGTAGTCGCGGTCGGTGTGGGACGGTGAGCGCCAGGTCTGCTTGCTGGTGATGCTTTCTACGGCTCCGAGGATGATCGCGAGGGCGACGTGGGTGGCCTTGGCGGGGTTCTGCTCGACGAGGGTGGCGAGTTTGTCGGCCTCGAAGTAGCCGGAGGGTTCCAGGCCGAGGAGTTCGTGTGCGAGCCGGTTCCCGTCGCGCGTGCCGGTGCTGACGGCGTTCCGGTGGATGGTGAGTCCTCGGGCGATGACGGCGGCGGTGTCCTTGGGGAGCGTCTTTCGTGCGAGGAATGTGGTCAGCCACTCGCGCCGCACGGTTTCGGCGGATGCCCATGCCTTGTTGTTGGCGATCAGGGTCCGGCGTTCGGCTTTCTGCTCGTCGGTCATGGGGCCGCTGTTGGCTCCTGCGCCGCTGTCCTTGCGGAATCCGGCGCTCTTGTAGTCGCGGAGGTAATAGGTCGTGGACGGCTCCCCGCCGTAGTAGACGCGCACGGATGCGAACCGCTCTTCAAGGTTCTCGATGTGCTCGGCGGTGACGCGGTCGCCGTCGCTGGTGACGAGGTCGCGGATCGCGGTGTATTCGGTGTCGTAGTAGCCGGGTTCCTGGGGGAGCACGGTGTAGCCGCGTGCGGTCAGGTCGGCTTCGGCGGTGGCCTTGATCTGGGCGCGTTCGCGCTCGTCGCGGGCGCGCTGTACGGCGTGCTCGAACTGGCTGGGGTTGGTGGTGGCGACCTCGATCAGTGAGGCGCGGGCGTCGGCGTCGTCGTCGAACTCGATGAGTACGGCGGCCTGGTCGAGGGTGAGCGGGTGCTCGGTGATCGCCGCTGTCGCGACGGGGTTCTCCGCGACGGTGAGGGCAGTCTTGACCTCTTTGGCCTTGGTGCCGGTGCGCTTGGCGATTGCGGTGACGCTCATGCCCTCGAATGCGAGTTGCTGGAACGCGGCGGCTCGGTCGCCTTCGGTGAGTGCTTCGCGCTGGTCGTTCTCGACCATCTGCTGAATGATCCGCTCGGCGGTGGCTTCTGCTGCCTCGACGACGTAGACGGGGATCGTGCTCAGTCCCGCCTCGCGGGCGGCGAGGGTGCGTCGCTGACCGGCGCGGACCAGGACGTTGCCGTGGTCGTCGCGTCGGGCGAGGACGGGGGTGAGGACGCCGTTCTCCCGGATGCTCTGCACGAAGGGGGCGGTGATGGGTGCGCTGGGGCGCACGTTGGCCTCGATGACGAGGCTCTGCGGGTCGATGTGCTCGATAGTCCCGGTGTGGGCGGTGGTCTCAGCCATGATCTTCTCTCTCCCGATCAACTGTTTTGTTCGCCTGTCTGGCAAGAGGATCGTTTGAGAGCGGAGCGGCGAGAGTGCGGGGTCGTGGAATACCGGACTGAGCGCAGCGAGGGAGGATATGCCGCGAAAGCCCCGCACGGCAGCCGTGGGAGCGAACTACGATTCGGCGGCCAGGCAGACGGACAACGAGAGAACCGGCCGCGGCGCGGCTCGACCGTTCGGAGCGCAGCTCCGGGCGCCTCGGTGAGGGTCAGGCCGCGTCGAGCGTGGCCGCGGGGGAGAGGATGCCGGCTCGCACGAGCTGGAGGGCCTGTTTGTGGTCGCCTCGACCGTCAGGGCCTCGTGGGTACCGTGCGTAGTCGGGACGATCGTTCTGCGCGAACAATGCGACACCGGTGGCCGCTCGACGGCCTCGGCGCTTCTTGTTGGGTTTCCTCATCCACGTGAGTTCGGCGTTCCACCATTCCCACCGGGCTCGCTCGTTGCCGTAGGCGGCGCGTCGCCGCTCGAGGTAGCCGGCGACGTCGAGGGCGTCGGCGGCCTGGTCGAGGGAATCGTGATCGCCTCGAATCCATCCGGCCGGTCCACGGTGGGCCAGTCCGTGAGAGGTGAGGCGGTCGAGAGCTTTCCTGATCCGCTGGGCGTCGAGGCCGGTGGTCGTGCGGAGCTCGTCGACGGTGGCGATCGCGTCAGGGTGCAGTGCAGCGTAGATGATCCCTGCGGTGCGGCCGAGGCTGCGGGGTGCAGCGAAGGTGTCGTGGCGTAGGGGGCGCAGTCGGTTGTGGAGGTGGCTCAGCCAATAGGCGCGTGTGGGTTGGGCAGGGGGACCGGCGGGGCGTGCAGGCACTTGTGTCCGGTCGTGAGGGTAGTTCTCTGTGGAGAACTTCTGGGAGAGGCGGTAGCGCTGTCCGTGCGGTCCTTCGGGATCTCCGACGCGGACGATCCACGCTGACTCGGGGTCGTCTGTGACGGGCTGTGAGAGCCGCTGCAGGGCGGTGTGCACGGTGGTGCGCCCGTAGCCGGTGTCGGCGGAGAGGCGCCGGACGTCCGTCTCGACGGTCAGCTGCGCGGACTGCGCGATGTAGAGGCAGAGGGCGTCGAGGACGGCGCGGGTGCTGTGCGTCCCGGTGTGGCGTCGTGCCGCCGATGAGGCGCGGTCCGCGCCCCAGAGCCCCGGCATGGCGTCTGCGCGCTCCTGGGCGCGTTCTACGGCCGCGACGGCACGGTTGGAGCGGGCGAGGTAGTCGGCGTCGTCGCCGGCACCGTTGAGGGGGTGTGAGGCGACGTAGCGGACGGCGTTGTTCCATGCGTTCGTGAGCGTGCGGGCGCGGCCTGTCGCGGTGCGTGGCGTGCGTTCCTGGCCTCGCTTGGTTCGCATGGTGCGGACGTGCTCGAACGCGGGGGAGTCGACCAGCTCGAGGACGTCGGCGTACCGCCAGCGGGAGTGCGCGCAGCCGGCGAGGACGGATGCCAGTGTGTAGGACGCATCCGCGGCGGGGGTCTCGTCGATGAGTGCGGCCACTCGCGGGCTGAGGGCCCGCTTGGGGCCCGCGATGTAGGGGTGGCCGTCCTGGTCGACGGCCATGCCGTGCAGGGCTGCGAGCTCCACGGTGGGGAGTTCGGCGCCGGCGTCGACGAGGAATGCGGCGAGGTCGGTGACCGCTTCGGGCGGGACGGGCTGCGTGGTGAACGGTGCGAGCGGCCCTAGGGCCACGGATACACCGCCGAGGCGGTGGGGGGCTCCGGGCGGCCGCACGCATCCTGTGGCGGGGTTGAGCAGGGGGGTGGGGTCGAGGGAGGGGAGCAGCTGTGTGGCGAGCAGGGCGAGGTCGCGGACAGCTGCGCCGTCGACGGCCGCTGCGAGGCCGACCCAGACGTGACGGCCGCCGGTGGGGCCGGATTCGCAGACGAGGTGCGGGACATTGAGCTCATCGAGCCAGAGGGAGAGTCTGCCGGCGTCGTAGGGCGCGTTTCCGCGGCTACTGTCGAGGTCGAAGCAGAGGTACTTGTACGTGCGGCTGTCGGCCGAGAGGTACATGGCCCAGGTGGTCCGTGGGGGCATCGCGTTCACGGACCAGTCGCGGCTGTAGTCGTTCAGGATCTCGCCGCTGGCGTCCTGCGCTGCTGCGCGCACGACGTCGCGCAGCGTGAGGGCGCGGGTAGTCGCCCACGCGGAGGCCCGATCAGGCTCCGACACGCGAGTGTGTGCGAGGGAAACGCTGGCGCCGAGGCGCGCGCTTGGTATAGTCAGCCCCAACTCCTTCTGGGAACGACGAAGCCTCCGGCTTCACCGGACTTGGAATGTGGAAGCTCTCGAGTCGTGAGTTTGGCGACCTGGACTCAGAGCAACGAATCCTTGAGGGGCCCGCCGGAAACGGCGGGCTCTTTCGTTTATGCGGCGGCGGAACTGGCCTCCCGGGGGATATCGAGTTCGGCCGCGCGGTTGCGCGGGGGCTTGGGGGCGTACTGCGGCATGTTGAGCTGTTCGGCGGCGAGAAGAAGCAGGTAGTCGCCGTAGCTCAGCCCCTCCTTGTCGGCGTTCTCTTTGAGAATCGCGCCGAAGGTGACGGGAGGCTTCGCCAGGATCGCGTCGCGCTCGCCCTTGCTGGGGCGGCCAATGCCGTTGCGTGCCATGCCTCGAACGCTAACCGCGTTTGCGTTAACGAAATGTGAGGCGGGGCGGCGTGTCGGAGTCATTCGGCGTCCTCACCGCTGGGGCGCTGATTGCTCGTCTCGTCGAGGAGTTCGCGCAGGCGCCACTTGTGCACGATCCAGCGGTTTCCAACGAAGGAGCCGGGGATGTGCCCCTGCTCGAGCCAGATGTAGATGGTGCCCTTGTACTTGACGCGGAACAGCTGCATCAGGTCGCGGTAGCTGAGCTCGTCGGGATAGTCCGCCAGGACGTCGACGGGTTCGCCGGCCGGGATGGGTCGGTTGCTCGTCGCGGCCAGCCATGCGCGGATCTCGGCCTTGAACATGACCCACGAATCAGCGATCCGGTGGCCGGGGATGATGCCGTCGCGCAGGCGTGCGCGCACGGCGGGAGCGCCAGTGCGGATGATCTTGGCGACGTCCGCAGTGGTGAGGGTGTCGGGGAACTGCGCCCAGTAGTCCTCTTCACTCAACGGGGTGTGGTCCTCATAGTTGTTCCGATCGGGTTCGGAAGGTGGAGCTGTTGAGGGACCAGTATTCCAAGCGGCGACGTTCATGCGAGGTTTCCGTCCTCGGCGCCTGAGAGCGTGATCGTCAGCCGGACGTCACCGAGAACGGCGACGTCGCCGCTCTGCAGCCGGTACGGCTTCCACGGTGTGAGCTCCACGGTCACGGCTCCGGTGCGTTCGATGAGCGTGCCGTTCGCGGCTGCCTGGTCGGTCGCCCAGAGTGCGCCCTCATCCCATTCGAGGCGCAGATGAGTGCGGGAGACCTGGCGGGTGCCGTCGTCGGTGGTGAGTAGAAGCTCGACGGCCTCACCGGGCTGAGGGGCAGGCCGCCGGCCGATGAGCGCCGTGGTCGTGAAGGCCCCGGACTCGCCTGTGCTGGTGTGGATGCGTGCGGTCGGGACGGCGGGGCGCTTGCGCTCCGAGAGTCGCGTGTAGGGGTCCGGCTCGTCGTATTCGTCCGGTGCCTTCGGCGCCGCCCACGCGGATGCCACCGGCTCCGCAGGCGGGGTTGGTGGCACCGGTCCTCGCGGGATCTGCTGCGTCGGTGTTGCCGCGG
>NZ_RCDB01000004.1 GCF_003651225.1 Microbacterium telephonicum | reverse complement strand
GTCGACATGCCCTGATTCTCCCACTGGCCTCGGAGATTGATTCGAAAGTCCGAGAGGGTTGTGGAGAACTCGAGGGCGTCGGGTGCCAGCAGCCGATGCCGAGTTCGGGGGTTTCGATACGCGCGCTGCGCGCGCTACTCAACCACCGGGAGAGGGAGCCGCTAGGCGAGAGCACTCGCACCACCATCACCGCTGGCCCGGGGCGTTTCGACTCGTCGCGGTGCTCCTCGCTCAACGACCGGGAGTCACGCCGCGAGGATGCCGTGGGCGAGGCGGATGACGCGGTCGGCGGCGGCGATCGCGGCGTCGTCGTGCGAGACGCAGGCGACGGCGGCGCCGCGCGCGGCCTCCTCCGCCAGGATCCGCTGGGTACGCGCGACGCTCTCACTGTCGAGACCCGCGGCCGGCTCGTCGAGCAGCAGGATGTCGGGACGCCGCACGATTCCCTGCGCGACCAGCACCCGCTGCCGCTGCCCACCCGACAGGTCGGTCAGCGGCCGGAGGGCGAACGCCGTCATCCCGACCCGCTCGAGCGCCTCGGCGACGGCCTCACGCGCGGCGAGGCGCGACATCCGCACCCCCTTCTTCCACGTGCCCATCGCGACGACGTCGGCCGCGGTGACGGGCAACTCGGCGGGCGCGACAGGACGCTGCACGACGAGCGCGAGATCGCCGTGGCGCTCGACCGCACCCCGACGAGGACGTCGCACTCCCGCCATCAGCTCCACGAGCGTCGACTTGCCCGAGCCGTTGGGGCCGGCGATCGCCGCGACCTCACCGAAACGCAGGGTCACGCTCACGTCGTGCAGCACGTCGACCGCACCGTAGGCGAAGCAGAGGTCACGGGTTCGGAGCGCAAAGGACGAGGACGGCACGCGCGCCATCATAGTTAATGAAAATCGTTCTCATTTCCATGTAGCCTGTGTCCTCGTGTCCCTCCTCGATCCCTTCGCCACGGAGTTCTTCCTCCGCGCCGTCGTCGGCGGTTCACTCGTGGCCGTCATCTGCGGCGTCGTGGGTACGTGGGTCGTCATCCGCGGCATGGCCTTCCTCGGCGAGGCGATCGGCCACGGGATGCTGCCGGGCGTCGCGCTCGCCACGGTGCTCGGCCTGCCGGTGCTCGTCGGCGGCGCCGTCAGCGCGGTCGCGATGAGCGCCGCGATCGGCGCGCTGCAGCGCCGCGGCAGGCTGTCGTACGACACCAGCATCGGCCTGCTTTTCGTCGCGATGCTCTCGATCGGCGTCATCATCGTGTCGCACTCGCGCAGCTTCGCGACCGATGCCACCGCGTTGCTGTTCGGTGACATCCTCGCGATCCGCAGCGACGACATCGTCGTGCTCGCGATTGCGCTCGCCGTCACGCTAGGCGTCTGCGCCGGGTTCCATCGCGCGTTCGTCGCCGCGGCGTTCGACACCCGCATCGCGCAGACCCTCGGGCTGCGCCCGCAGCGCGCCCACATCGCCCTCGTCGGCCTGGTCGCCCTCGCGGTGGTCGCCTCCTTCCAAGCGGTCGGCACGCTCCTGGTCGTGGGGCTGCTGCTGGCTCCCACCGTCGCCGCCCGCGCCTGGACGACCCGCATCCCCACGACGATGGCCTGCGCCGCCGCGGTCGGCGTGCTCGCCGTGTCGGTCGGATTGCTCGTCTCGTGGCACTTCGGCACGGCGGCGGGCGCCTCGATCGCCGGCACCGCGATCGCGCTGGCGGCCCTCTCGGCCGCAGTCCGCGCGCTCAGCTCCCGTTCCACCCGCGACGGCGCCGCACACGCGGTCGCCGCCGCCCCTGCGCTCGCGTCACAGCGGTGACGCCCCGAAAAAGGTCCCCATGCCCCGCCGCCCGCTCCGCCGCCCCCTCCTCGTGCCCGCTCTCATCACCACCCTCGGGCTGACGGCAGGCCTCACCGCGTGCGCGGGTCAGAGCGCGGGTCAGAGCACTCCCCCGCCGGCCATCGCGTCGGCCGACGCGACCGGCGCGGGCCACGGCGCCGTGGCAGGAGCCGAGGAGGTCGCCGAGCCGCCGCTCGCACTCGTGTCCGTCGACACCGCCGGCGAGGTCGGGCTGCTCGATCTGCTGTCCGGCGATGCCACCACGCTCGGCAGCACGGCGACCCCCACGAGCCTCGCGACCGACGGCCGCTTCGCCTTCGTCGGCACCGCCGACGGGGTCGAGATCGTCGATTCCGGTCGGTGGAGCTGGAACCACGGCGACCACTTCCACTACTACCTCGCCGGCCCGCGACTCGTCGGCTCGGTCCCGGGAGACGGCGCCGCCACGGTCACGTGGGGCATGCTCTCGACCGCCGGGTCGACCGGCATCCGCTTCGCCGATTCCGGTGAGGCAGTACTCCTCGACAACGACGCCCTGGCCGGCGGTGAGATCGTCGAACGCTTCCGGGTGCAGACGGATGCCGGCCCCGGCGTCATCGCGCCGCTCGACGACGGCGCGCTCGTCTCGATCGGCGAGCGGCTCGTGTTCCACGACGCGACCGGCGAGCCGACCGACGCGACGGTTCCGTGTGCGGCGGCATCAGGCGCGGTCACGACCGTGGTCGGGCTCGCGGTCGGGTGCGCCGACGGCGCCGTGCTCGCGACCTGGGAAGGCGACGCTCCCGTCTTCGAGCAGATCGCCTCCCCCACCGACACCCCCGTCGAGCAGGCGACGTCCTTCGACGGACGCAAGGGACGTCCCACGGTCGCGGGCCTCACCGAGGGCGGCGCGCTCTGGCTGCTCGACACCCGCGAGCGCGCCTGGCAGGTCGTCTCCAGCCCCGCTCCGCTGGTGCGTGCCGTGGCCGTCGACGACGCCGACGGACACGTCGTCGCCCTCGACGCCGACGGCCGCGTGCGCGTCTTCGCCGCCGGCACCTCGCCCGACACCGGCGCCGAACTCGCCGTCACCGAGCCCCTCGTGGGCAGCGTGACGGATGCGGTGTCGCTCACGGTCGACGGCCAGCGCGCCTACCTCAACGACCCGGCCGCCGGCGTCGTGCTCGAGCTCGACTACGCCGACGGCGCCCGTATCGCCCGCACCGTGCACACGCCCACGGCTCCGCAGTTCCTCGCGGAGGTCGGCCGATGATGCGCCGTCTCGTCCGCACCGCCACGGCCGGCGCCGTTCTCCTCGCCCTCGTCCTCACCGGCTGCGCAGCATCCGATGCGGGCTCCGCCGAGCCGCAGGTCGTGGTCACGACGAACATCCTCGGCGACGTCACGCGGCAGATCGCCGGCGTCGAGGCGCACGTGACGACACTCATGAAGCCCAGTGCCGACCCGCACTCGTTCGAGATCTCCGCGCAGGAAGCCGCCCTCATGGACTCGGCCGACCTGCTCGTCTCCAACGGTCTCGGGCTCGAAGAGGGCCTGCAGCAGCACCTCGATCGCGCCGCGGATGCCGGAGTCGCCGCCGTGGTGGCCGGCGAGCACCTGGACGTGCTGGCCTACACGTCCGACGACGCCGACGGCGCCGACGACCCGCACTTCTGGACCGACCCGGCCCGGATGCGCGACGTCGTCGACGCGATCGAAGACGCGTTGACGCAGGTCGACGGGATCGACGCCGACGCGGTCGCCGCGAACGCCGCCGCCTACCGCGCCGACCTCGACGCGCTCGATTCCGAGATGGAGCAGGCCTTCGCCGCCATCCCCGCCGACCGGCGCGCGCTGGTGACCAACCATCACGTCTTCGGATACCTCGCCGACCGCTTCGACTTCCGTCTCATCGGCGCCGTCGTCCCGGGCGGCACGACCCTCGCCGCCCCGAGCGCGGCCGACCTGCGCGAGCTGGCATCCGCCATCGAGAGCGCCGGTGTCCCCGCGATCTTCGCCGAGTCCTCCCAGCCCGACCGGCTGGTGCAGGTGCTCGCGAGCGAGGTCGGCATCGACGTCGACGTCATCGAGCTGTTCACCGAATCCCTCACCGAGCCCGGCGGGGGAGCCGACACCTACCTGACGATGATGCGCGAGAACACGCAGCGCATCGCCCGAGGCCTGGGCCGCTGAGCCCACGACCGCGCCGCACCGGCGCACATGAAAGGGAAACCATGAAACGACACATGCGACTGACCGCGGTGGCGGCGGGCCTGGCCGGGCTCTCGCTGCTGGCCACCGCCTGCGCCGGCACCGGCGACGCCGGCGCCGCCCCGTCCGGCGACGCGACGGCATCCGCTCCGGCGACCGCCGAGGGACGCGTCGCCGTCTCGTACCCGGGCGGCATCGCGGTGCTCGACGCCGACACGCTCGAGGTCGTCGACGAGTTCGACTCCGAGGAGTTCACCCGCCTCAACGCGTTCGGCGACGGCCGCACGATCGCGGTGACGACCTCGACCGGCTTCCAGATGCTCGACACCGCCGAGCCCGCGCTCACCGACCTCGTCTTCGACGCCACCACCCCGGGGCACGTCGTGATCCACCACGGCAAGACCGTGCTCTTCGACGACGGCACAGGCACGACCACGATCCTCGACACCGACGCGTTCGACGGCGGCTACGACACCCTGCCCGAGGGCACGACCTACACCTCGGATGCCGCCCACCACGGCGTCTCGATCGTGCTCGAAGACGGCACCCTCGTCACGACGGTCGGCGACGACACCGGCCGCACCGGCGCCGTCGCACTGCACCCCCACGACGACCACTGGGACGAGGCCGCCTCCAGCGCCGAGTGCCCCGGCATCCACGGCGAAGGCACCGCCGAGGGCGAGGCCGTCATCTTCGGCTGCGAGAACGGCGCGCTGCTGTTCGACGACGGCGCGTTCACCAAGCTGACGGCGCCCGACACATACGGCCGCATGGGCAACGCCTTCGTCTCCGAGACCAGCCCGATCGTCGTCGGCGACTACAAGAACGACCCCGACGCCGAGGGCTACCTGCTCGACGCGGTCGCGCTGATCGACACGGCGGCGAAGACCTACGAGGTCGTCGCGCTGCCCGACGAGGTGCGCTACACGTTCCGCGACATCGCGCGCGGCCCCGGCGACCTCGCCTACATCCTGTCGACCGACGGGCAGATCCACGTGCTCGCCCCCGAGACCGGCGACATCACCGACACCTACCCCGTGATCGGCGCCTGGGAGGGACCGGCCGAGTGGCAGGACGCGCACCCGGCGATCAAGGTGAACGGCGACATCGCGTACGTCACCGAGCCCGCCGCGAACAGCGTGCACGCCGTCGACCTCACCACCGGCGAGGTCCTCGCGTCGGTCGAGCTCGACCACACGCCCAACGAGCTGGCCGTCGCCATCGGCTGACACCACTCCTCCGGCAAGAGGCCGGTGCGCGCGCCGCGGCGCCGCACCGGCCTTTCCCGTGCCCCCTGTGACCCACCCGGCGCGCGCACAGCCGGCGGACATACAGTGGAGGGGTGAACACGGTCGGGCCCCACAGGGGCAGTGAGGAGGTCGTCGGCGCATCCGCCGGCGGCAGAGGCTGAGGTCGGCGGCATCCGCCCCCTCTGACATGCGTCTTCGACGCACCCTCACCCGCGTCTTCGACGCACCTCACCCGCGGCTCCGCCGCATCCTCACGACAGGACCCTTCATGCGACCGTTCTCCGAGGCCGACATCCGCGCCTCCTTCCTCAACGCCAGCCTCCGCGAGCGCAAGACGCTGCTGCTGCCCGACGCCCTCGACCAGACGCCCTGGGACGCGCTGGACTATCTCGGCTGGCACGACCGCAAGCTGCCGCAGGTGGCCTACGTCAGCGTCGAACTCGACGGTGCCCCGGCGTCGCTGCTGCTGCGACGGGCGGATGCGAAGCCGCGCAACCGCGCCCAGTGCTCGTGGTGCGCCGACGTGCAGCTGCCCAACGACGTCGTGCTCTACACCGCCAAGCGCGCCGGCGACGCGGGCCGTCGCGGCGACACGGTCGGCGTGCTCGTCTGCGAGAACTTCGAGTGCTCGGCGAATGTGCGCAAGCTCCCGCCGTCGGCCTACCTCGGCTACGACCGGGAGGCCGCGCGCGACCGCCGCATCGAGCAGCTGACCGAGAACGTGACGGCGTTCGCCCGCGCCGTGCGCGACGGCAGCTGACCGCCCACGGTCCCGAACGCTCAGGCCGCCCAGGCGACGACGGCGATCACGATCAGCAGCACCAGGGCCGCGATCCGCGAGCATCGCGACGAGCGCCACCTCGCCGCTGTCGGCTCCTGCTCCGCCCGCGGGGATCGGGTCGGCCGCTCGGCCCCGGCCCGTGGTCCCATCGCTCATGATCATTCCCTTCCGTCGAGTCCCGACCGTACGATCGGCCGGTGCGCGCCCCCGGGGGCTTGACAGCAGACCCGTGCCCGCCCGGGCTACCTGCCGACGGCGCCGGATGCAAGCCCCTCCCGGTGAGGCTCGGGGGCATCCAGCGTGGAACCATGAGCGACAACAGCTTCAACGACGACATCGACCGTCCGGCATCCACCGACCCCGCGGCGCAGCCGCTGGGCGACCGGGACAGCTCGATCACCTCCGACGACGACGCCGCCCAGCGTGAGTGGGAGCGCACCGATGCGGTCGAGGCGGGAGTCGACCCCGCGGTGCTCGGTACCGCGACCGCGACCGGCGCCGATCCCGACGAGATTCCGTCCGACGAGGACGACATCCCCGCCGCCGATCTGCCCGCGGGACATGCCCAGCCCGAGACGCAGGGGGAGTCGCCCGTCGAGGCCGAGCTCGGCGACGACGGGCAGGGCGACCTCGCCCTGGAGGACCTGTGATGGCTGCGCACGAACCCACCGACCCGCGCAACGCGCACCCCGACGACGACTTTCCTGCGCAGGAGCAGCCGCAGCCGGGACTCACCGGCCGCACCACCCCGACGCCCGACCACGGCGAATCCGACTACCGCGGCTCCGACCGTCTCGTCGGGCGCCGCACTCTCATCACGGGCGGCGACTCCGGCATCGGCCGTGCCGTCGCGATCGCCTTCGCGCGGGAGGGCGCCGACGTGGCGATCGCGCACCTGCCCGAAGAGCAGGCGGATGCTGACAGCGCCGTCGAGCTCGTGCGCGACGCCGGCCGCTCCGCACTGTCGTTCGCGGGAGATGTCCGCGACCCCGAATTCGCCGCATCCATCGCCACCCGCACGGCCGAGGAGTGGGGCGGCCTCGACGTGCTCGTGCTGAACGCGGCGTACCAGAAGGATCGTGAGGGCCTCGAGACCCTCGCCGACGACGAGTTCGACCGCGTGTTCCGCACGAACCTCTACGGCATGATCTACACCGCCCGGGCGGCGATCCCGCTGATGCAGCCCGGGGCGAGCATCATCGTCACCTCGTCGATCCAGGCGTTCCAGCCTTCGCCGGGCCTCATCGACTATGCGATGACGAAGGCGGCGCAGGTCGCGTTCGTGAAGGCGCTCGCCGAAGAGCTCGGCCCCCGAGGCATCCGCGTCAACGCGGTCGCGCCGGGCCCGATCTGGACGCCGCTGATCCCCGCCACCGGCTGGGACGCCGACCGGCTGGCACAGTTCGGCCAGGACACGCCGCTGGGTCGGGCGGGTCAGCCGGCCGAACTCGCCGGCGCCTATGTGTACCTCGCATCGGATGCCGCGACCTACGTCTCGGGCGCGGTGCTGCCGGTGACCGGCGGCAAAGGGCTCTGACGGCGGCGCTCAGCCGCGGCCTTCGTCCTCCTCGGGTTCGAACGTCGAAGGCTCCCCCGTGTGACCGGCCGCGACGCCGTCCTCGTCGGGCGGGATCGTGCCGTCGGGGCCGAGCCCGCCGGGCTTGCGCTCGCCCGGGTCGTCCGCCGACGGCGTCTCGCCGGGCGCCTCGTCGGGGGTGATGGGATCGCTCATGATCGTTCCTCTCCTGTGTCCCCGTGCGTCGTCGCACGTGCGGGCAGGCTAGGCCGCATCATCCGCGCGACCGCGGGGGTTGACATCCCGCTAACCCGCGAGGCGGCTCACCGCAAGCCCCGTGATCGGCGGATGCGGACGGGCGA
The DNA here is from genome assembly GCF_003651225.1 of Microbacterium telephonicum. Lineage (GTDB taxonomy): Bacteria > Actinomycetota > Actinomycetes > Actinomycetales > Microbacteriaceae > Microbacterium > Microbacterium telephonicum. The sequence goes on along the minus strand of NZ_RCDB01000004.1, from coordinate 234,663 downwards.
GCATGGGGGCATGGCCGCGACGCCCAGACTCGACCACGACGCCCTCGACGACGACACCCTCGACGCATTGGATGCCTGGTGCCGCGCCGCCGACTATCTCAGCGTCGGCCAGCTCTATCTGCTCGAGAACCCGCTGCTGTTGAGACCACTCGCACCGGAGCACGTCAAGGCGCGGCTGCTCGGCCATTTCGGCACCGTGCCGGGACTGAACCTCGTCTACGCGCACGCGAACCGCGCCATCCGAGAGCGCGACCTGCGCGCCCTCTACATCGCGGGGCCGGGTCACGGCGGACCCGCGATGGTCGCCGGGGCCTGGCTCGACGGCACGTACTCCGAGCGCTATCCCGAGATCACGCAGGATGCCGACGGCATGGCGCGGCTGTTCCGGCAGTTCTCGTTCCCCGGCGGCATCCCCTCGCATGCCGCCCCCGAGACGCCCGGCTCGATCCACGAGGGCGGTGAGCTCGGTTACTCGTTGAGCCACGCGTACGGGGCCGCGTTCGACAACCCCGACCTCACCGTGTTCTGCGTCATCGGCGACGGCGAGGCCGAGACCGGACCGTTGGCGACGGCGTGGCACGGCAACAAGTTCCTCAACCCCGTCACCGACGGCACGGTGCTGCCGATCCTCCATCTCAACGGCTGGAAGATCGCGAACCCCACCGTGCTCGCCCGCATCCCCGACGACGAGCTCCTCAGCCTGCTGCGCGGCTACGGCCACGAGCCGCTGCTGGTCGACGTCGAGAAGGGGGACGACCCGCGCGTCGCGCACCGCCGGTTCGCGGCCGCTCTCGACCACGCTCTCGACCGCATCGCCGAGATCCGCCGCGCGGCATCCGAGGGCGACGACGCACGTCCGGTGTGGCCGATGATCGTGCTGCGCTCCCCGAAGGGATGGCGGGGTCCCGACACGGTCGACGGCGACCCGGTCGAGGGCACGTGGCGGGCGCACCAGGTGCCGGTCGACGACGTGCGAGAGAACGCCGACCACCGCGACGTGCTCGAACGATGGATGCGGTCCTACCGCCCCGACGAGCTCTTCGACGCCGACGGCCGCCCCGTCGACACCCTCCGCGCCCTCGTCCCCGACGGCGACCGGCGCCTGTCGGCGACTCCCGATGCGAACGGCGGGCGTCGCGAGGACCTCGCGCTGCCCGCCGTCGGATCGTTCGCCGTGCCGGTCGAGACGCCGGGGGCCGAGGACGCCGGGGCGATGGCGACGCTGGGCGACTGGCTCGCCGAGGTCATCCGCGCCAATCCGACCACCTTCCGCCTGTTCGGGCCCGACGAGACCGCGTCGAACCGGCTCGCGCCGGCCGTCTACGCGGCGACCGACAAGCAGTGGGCCGCGGACCGCTCCCCCCTCGACGAGCACCTGGCCCGCGCCGGCCGCGTCATGGAGGTGCTCAGCGAGCACCAGTGCCAGGGCTGGCTCGAAGGGTACCTGCTCACCGGGCGCCACGGTGTCTTCACGTCGTACGAGGCGTTCGTGCACATCGTCGACTCGATGTTCAACCAGCATGCGAAGTGGCTCGAATCGGCGGCGGACGTCGACTGGCGCGCACCGATCTCCAGTTTCACCTATCTGCTGTCCAGCCACGTCTGGCAGCAGGACCACAACGGCTTCACGCACCAGGACCCCGGGTTCCTCGACGTCGTCCTCGACAAGAGCGCCGACATCGTGCGCACCTACCTTCCGTTCGACGCGAACACGCTGCTCGTGACGATGGCGCACTGCCTGCGCGGCACCGACCGCATCAACGTCGTCGTCGCCGGCAAGCAACCCGCCCCGCAGTGGCTCGACCTCGAGACGGCGTCGGCGCACTGCGCGCGCGGTCTGGGCGCGCTCGACTGGGCGGGAAGCGGCGGCGACCGCGCCCCCGACGTCGTGCTCGCCGCCGCCGGCGATGTGCCCACCGTCGAGGCGATCGCCGCCGCACAGCTGCTGCGCGATCACGCGCCCGAGGTCGCGGTGCGCGTCGTCAACGTCGTCGACCTCGGACGGCTCAGCACGCCCGAGCAGCATCCGCACGGCCTGCCCGACGACGACTTCGACGCGCTGTTCCCGCCCGGAACGCCGGTCGTGTTCGCCTTCCACGGCTACCCGTGGACGATCCACCGGCTCACCTACCGGCGGCGCGCCCACGACGACCTCCACGTGCACGGCTACCGCGAGCGCGGCACGACGACCACCCCGTTCGACATGCTGATGATGAACGACCTCGATCGGTACGCGCTCGCCGTCGACGCACTCGAGCGGATGCCGCAGGGCCACGACCGGTACTCGGCGCTGATCGCCGACCTGCGGGAGCGGCGCCGGGCCGCCCTCGCCCACACCCGCGCGCACGGCACCGACATCACCGACGTCACCGGATGGCGGTTCCGCCCGTCCGACGCCGGCGCGACGCCCCGACCCTCGGAGAAATGATGATCACGGATCTCTGGCTCACCCGGCACGGCGAGAGCATCGGCAACGTCGCGGCGACGGCGGCCGAACGCGACGGACTCGACGTCATCGCCCTCGAGGAGCGCGACGCCGATGTGCCGCTGTCGATCACGGGCGCCGAGCAGGCGCGCGCGTTCGGCTCATGGCTCGGTGAGAACGGCGCGCGCATCGGCACCGCGTGGGTCTCGCCGTACCTGCGCGCCCAGCAGACGCTGTCACTCGCGATGGACGAATCCGGGATGGCGCTGGTGCCCCTCACCGACGAACGCCTGCGCGACCGCGAGCTCGGCGTGCTCGACCTGCTGACCCGGCGCGGCGTCGAGCGGCTGCATCCGGGCGAGGCGGAGCGGCGCGCCCGCCTCGGCAAGTACTATCACCGCCCACCGGGCGGCGAGTCGTGGGTCGACGTGCGGCTGCGCCTGCGGTCGTTCCTCGCCGATGCGCTGCCGGCCGCCGACGGCGGCGGTCTCGTGGTCGCGCACGACGCGGTCGTGATGCTGATCGTGTCGCTGCTGACGGCGATGAACGAGTCCGAGCTGCTCGAGTTCGCCGCCGCGAACACGGTGCTCAACGCGTCGGTGACGCACGTGCGCCGGGGCGGCACCGGCTGGGAACTCGTCGCCTTCTCGGACGTGTCGCACCTGCGCCAGGAGGGCGCCGACGTCACCGTCCACCCCGGGAGCCCCGATGTCCAGCCCGAGTGAGTCGGAGGCCGCGAGCCGGGACCGGCGGGTGGATGTCGGCACGCTGCGGCGGTGGGGCCTGCCGGAGCCGGGGCGCACGAAGCAGTCGCGCGGCGACGCCGTCATCGTCGGCGCGTCTCGGCGCACCCCCGGCGCGGTGATCCTCGCGTTCGAGGCGGCCATGCGCGTCGGGGCGGGCCGGGTCGCGGTGCTCGTGCCCGGCTCGGTCGAGGAGCAGCTCGGCGCGCACCTGCCGGAGGCCGCGGTGCTGGCGCTGCCCGACGACCCGGCGGCTCCCCTCACCGGCGCCGCCGCCGAGGTCGTGGCCGGCGCGGGCGCGGTGCTCGTGGGGCCGGGCTTCGACGACGTGCCGCAGACCCGCGCGACGCTCGACGCTGTGCTGGCGTGCGCGCCGCAGCGACTCGTGCTCGACGCGTACGCCCTGGCCGTGCTACCGGGTATCGCACGCGATCGGCTTCCCGGCGAGCTCCTGCTCACTCCGAATGAGGACGAGCTAGAGATCCTCTCCCGCGCCGACCTCGACAGGAACGACCTCTCCCCGGCGGTCGTCGATGTCGCGGCGCGTTTCGAGGCGACCGTCGCCGCCTATGGGCTCGTCGGCACGGCGCCCGGCGACCCGACCGGCGGCACCGCGTCGCCGCTGCAGGTCGAGGGCGGCGGACCGGGCCTCGCGACCGCCGGTAGCGGTGATGTGCTCGCCGGTGCGATCACCGGCTTCCTCGCGCGCGGCATCCCTGCCGCCCGCGCCGCCGCGTGGGGGCTGTGGGCACACGCCCGCGCCGGCGACCGGCTGACGGCGACGCACGGTCTCGGCTTCCTCGCCCGCGAGCTCGCGACCGAACTCGCCTTCGCCGTGCGAGAGGTGGAGCAGGGCTGACCGCTCCACCTCCCCGGCGTCCGCCGCGTCAGGGCGTGAGCACGACCTTGATGCAGCCGTCCTCCTTGCGCTGGAACGTGTCGTAGAGCTGCGGCGCGTCGGCCAGTGGAGCACGGTGGGTCACGAGGTCGCCCACGCCCAGCGGATCCGCCGGGTCTTCGACGAGCGGCAGCAGCAGGTCGGTCCACCGCTTCACGTTGCATTGCCCCATGCGCATCGAGATCTGCTTGTCGAACATCGTCTTCATCGGCAGCAGGTCGGCGTCGCCGGCGTACACGCCGCTGACCGACACCGTGCCACCGCGGCGCACGGTGTCGATCGAGGCGTGCAGTGCCGCAAGCCGGTCGACGGCGGCGGCGTCCATGAGCTTCTGCGCGACCGGGTCGGGCAGCAGCCCGATCGCCCGCTGCGCGAAGGCGACGCCGGGGTTGCCGTGGGCTTCGAGCCCGACCGCGTCGACGACGGAGTCCGTCCCGCGCCCGTCGGTCGCGTCCCGCAGCTGCGCGACGATGTCGTCGGTGAGGTCGTACGTCTCCACCCCGTGCCGTGCCGCCATCTCGCGCCGCTCCGCAACCGGATCGACGGCGAGCACGCGGTATCCGAGGTGCACGCCCACCCGCGAGGCGAACTGGCCGACGGGGCCGAGGCCCATGACGGCCAGCGTGCCGCCCTCGGGCACGTGCGCGTAGTGCACGCCCTGCCAGGCGGTGGGAAGGATGTCGCTCAGGAACAGGTAGCGCTCGTCGGGCAGCTCCCCGCCGACCGGCACGCTGTTGTGATCGGCCAGCGGCACGCGCAGGTACTCCGCCTGACCGCCCGGCACCTGGCCGTAGAGCTTGGTGTACCCGAACAGCGCCGCGCCGCTGCCGTACTCGTGCACCTGCGTCGTCTCGCACTGCGACTGCAGGCCGCGACGGCACATGAAGCATTCGCCGCAGGCGATGTTGAACGGGACGACGACGCGGTCGCCGACCGAGAGCCGCGTGACGGCGTCGCCGACCTCGACCACCGCCCCCATCGCCTCGTGGCCGAGGATGTCGCCGGCGTCGAGGAAGGGCCCGAACAGTTCGTACAGGTGCAGGTCGGAGCCGCAGATCGCGGTCGAGGTGATCTTGACGATCGCGTCGGTGGGCTGCTCGATGACGGGGTCGGGCACGTCCTCTACGCTCACCGACCGGCGGCCCTGCCAGGTCAGCGCCTTCATGCCGCGCCTCCCTTCTCGGCGGCCTCGACCGCGGCGAGGCGGTCCCACGCGCGGTGCGCGGGCAGGGCTGCGAGGATGCCGTCGGCGAGCGCCGCGGCGTCGCCGCCCACGATCCCGGGGTCGTCCGGCGTCGCGCCCACGGCATCCCGCATCGTCTTCGCACCGTCGGCGATGCCGATCGCCTTGCCGTGCCGATACGCCTCGTCGAGCAGCTGCCGCACACGACGGTCTTCGGATGCCGCGAGCACGATCACGGCGTCGAGCTCGACGCTGGCCGCCGTGGCCGGGGTGCGCTGCACCGGGATCGCCCCGAGCATGCCGCCGTGGGGGGCGATGACCAACGGGACGATCGAGGCCGCGTCGAGGGTCTCACGCACGGCCGCGAGCGCGGCGGCGTCGGTGGCGTCATCGGCGACGATGCCCACGACCCGGCCGTCGACGGGCCACTCTTGACCGACCATGCGCAGCGCAGGGCTCGGCTCCAGCTCGGCGACCTGGATCTCGGCGTCCGGCGCAGGGAGGCCGAGCGCGCCGGCCACCGCCGCGCACAGCTGCGCGTCGATGTTCGCGAGCGCCTGGAGCTGACGTTCCTTGACGGCCTGCTCGTAGCACTTGCCGAGTTCGAACGCGTACGCGTCGGCGACGTGCTGCTGCTCGATCGGGGTGAGCGACCGGTAGAACAGCCGCACCTGCGTGAAGTGGTCGTCGAAGCTCGCCGCCTTGCCGCGCTGCTTCGTCGATTCCGCGACCACGGCGGGCACCTCGATGAAGGCGCCGTCCGCGGCACCGGCGTGGAACGGGCATCCGCCGTCGAGCGAGTTCGGCCGATAGGGCGCGACACCTCCGTGCACGGCGGTCTGGTGCATGCCGTCGCGCAGCATGTCGTTGACGTCGGTGTGGGGCCGGTTGATGGGCAGCTGCGCGAAGTTCGGGCCGCCGAGCCGGGTGAGCTGCGTGTCGAGGTACGAGAACAGACGCCCCTGCAGCAGCGAGTCGTTGGTGACGTCGATGCCGGGCACGAGGTGTCCGGGGTGGAAGGCGACCTGCTCGGTCTCGGCGAAATAATTGGTCGGGTTGGCGTCGAGGGTCATCGTGCCGATCACCTGCAGCGGAACGAGCTCCTCGGGCACGAACTTGGTCGGATCCAGCAGGTCGATGCCCTCGTACATCTCGGTGGGGTCGTCGGGCATGACCTGCACGGCGAGGTCCCACTGCGGGAAGGCACCCGATTCGATGGCGTCGGCGAGGTCGCGTCGGTGGAAGTCGGGATCCTTGCCGCCCAGCAACTGCGCCTCCTCCCACGTCAGGCCGTGCGTGCCCAGCTTGGGACGCCAGTGGAACTTCACGAGCGACGTCTCACCTGCGGTGTTCTCGAGCCGGAAGGTGTGCACGCCGAAGCCCTGCATCATCCGGTACGAGCGCGGCAGCGCCCGGTCGGACATGTTCCAGATGGTGTGGTGCTGCGCCTCGGTGTGCAGCGAGACGAAGTCCCAGAACGTGTCGTGCGCGGACTGTGCCTGGGGGATCTCACGATCGGGATGCGGCTTGCCGGCGTGGATGATGTCGGGGAACTTGATGGCGTCCTGGATGAAGAACACCGGGATGTTGTTGCCCACGAGGTCGTACACCCCCTCGGAGGTGTAGAACTTCGTGGCGAAGCCGCGGGTGTCGCGCGCGGTGTCGGCCGAGCCGCGCGAGCCCAGCACGGTGGAGAACCGCACGAAGACGGGGGTGCGCTCACCGGCCCGCAGGAACGCGGCCTTCGTGATGCCCTCGGCGGCACCGCTGGCCTCGAAGTACCCGTGCGCGGCGGCGCCTCGCGCGTGCACGGCGCGCTCCGGGATCCGCTCGTGGTCGAAGTGCATGATCTTCTCGCGCAGGTGGTGGTCCTGCAGCAGCACCGGGCCACGCGGCCCCGCTGTGAGCGAGTGGTCGGTGGTCGGCAGGCGGGTGCCCTGCGCGGTGGTGAGGAACGCCCCCTGCTGCGCGTGGGCCTCCGGCGCGTCGGCACTGGCGGCACCGGTGGGGGTGTGCGGCTCGGGGCCGCGCTGGTCGGGTTTCGGCGCGAGGGGACCGCGCGGCTCGGTCGGCTCCGCCACGGGCGGCGCCTCGGGGGCGGGCACTCCGGGGATGGTCACGTCGTCGGTGATGCGCTCGTCGGTCATGTGGGGCACGCTAGGAGCCCGCTCGGTCGCGCCCGATGGGCTTGACATCGTCCCGGTCCCGGCGTAGACGAGCGGGACGCCGCGACCTGTCAAGCCCTCGCCGCAGACCGCACCGCGTCGTACGGTCGAAGCACGGAGGAATGAGGATGATGTCGACGAACTTCTCCCGCACCGCACCGCACCGGGTGTGGGCGACGGCGATCACCCTCGCGGTCTCGCTCGCGGTCACGGGCTGCGGCGTCACGATTCCCACCGATCCCGACGGCACGCTCGACCGGGTGCGCTCCTCCGGGGAGCTGAGGGCGGGTGCGACGCCGGTCGGCGATGCGGTGATCGTCGACGGCGATGACCCCCGCGGTCCGCTGGTCGACCTCGTCGAGGACTTCGCGGCATCCGAGGGGGCGACGGTGCGCTGGACGGTCGCCGGCGAGGAGAGCCTCGTCGACGCGCTCGAGGCGGGCGAGGTCGACCTCGTCGTCGGCGGCATGAGCGACGCGACGCCGTGGTCGGATCGCGCGTCGGTCAGCCGCGGCTTCCCCGGCATCCCCGGCGCCGGCGGGAGGTCGCTCGTGTTCCTGGTGCCGCTCGGCGAGAACGCGATGCAGTCGACGTTCGAGACCTACCTCGACGAGCACATCGAGGGCGAGCGATGAAGCGCCTCGGACGCACCGACCTGCCGCCGGGGCAGCAGAAGGCGCTGCACAGCGCCATCCGTTGGGAATGGTTCACGATCGGCTACACGACCGTCACGATCGTCGTGATCGCCTTAGTCGTGGGCGGGTCGCAGGCGATGAAGACGGCGTGGATCGAAGACATGCTCTCCCTCATCCCGCAGATCGCCTTCCTCGTGGCGCTGCTGTTCATCCGGCGTCCGCCGTCGCGGTCGTTCCCGTTCGGGCTGCACCGGGTGATGGGCGTCGGCCACCTCGTGGCCGGGGTCGCGCTGCTCGCCGTCGGCGGCAACCTCGCGGTCGAATCGATCGTCGGTCTCGTCCGCGGCGAGCATCCCGCGATCGGCACCGTCGTGGTGTTCGGCCAGACGGTCTGGCTCGGCTGGTTCATGGTCGCCGTCATGTCGGTCATCGTCATCGGGCCGTTCTTCTACGGCCACGCCAAGGCGAAGCTCGCGCCCGTGCTGCACAACAAGGTGCTGTACGCCGATGCCGACATGGCCAAGGCCGACTGGACGACGACGGTCGCCTCGATCGTGGGGGTGCTCGGCGTCGGCGTCGGGCTGTGGTGGCTCGACGGCGTCGCGGCGCTGTTCATCTCGCTCGGGATCGTCTGGGACGGGTACCGCAACGCCCGCGCGGCCGTGTTCGACCTCATCGACCAGCGCGCCCGCACGCACGACGACGAGGACGAGGACCCGATCGCCGACCGCATCCGCGACGAGCTGCGGCGTCAGCCGTGGGTGCGCGACGCGGGGGTGCGGATGCGGGACATGGGGCAGGTGTTCCACGTCGAGGCGTTCGTCGTGCCGCGCCGCGACCGGGTCTCGACGCGCCGGATCGAGGCGGCACGCCGGGCGATCTCCGACCTGGACTGGAAGATGCAGGACGTGTCGATCGTCGTGGTCGCCGCGCTCCCCGAAGAAGTCGGAGACGACAGGAGGGTCTGATGTCGGTCAACGTGAGACGGATGCGGTGCGCACCGGAGGACGTGTTCCGGGTGCTCGAGCACGGCTGGCTGTACCCGGGCTGGGTGGTGGGGGCGTCGCGGATGCGGGCGGTCGCCGCCGACTGGCCGGCCCCGGGTGCCCGCCTCGCGCACTCCTTCGGGGTGTGGCCGTTCCTCCTCGACGACCAGACGGTCGTGGAGGCGTGCGATCCCGGCCGGCGCCTCGTGCTGCGGGCGAAAGGGTGGCCGATCGGGGAGGCGCGGGTGACGATCGACGTCAAGGCGGCGGGGGCGGGCACCCTCGTGCGCATCCAGGAAGAGGCGGTCCGCGGCCCCGGCCGCCTCGTGCCGCAGCCGATCCTCGACGTGCTGCTGCGCGTGCGCAATCGCGAGACGCTGCATCGCCTCGCGTACCTGTCGGAGGGGCGCGCAGGCGGCGCGGCACGATGACCGGCGAGCGTGTGGATGCCGTCGTCGTCGGGGCGGGGCCGAATGGCCTTGCCGCCGCCGTCACCCTCGCCCGCGCCGGGCTGGCGGTGCGCGTCTACGAGCAGGCTCCCCATCCCGGGGGCGGGACCGCGACGCGGGAGCTGACCGGGCCCGGCTACCGCCACGACGTGTGCTCCGCCGTGCACCCGCTGGCGCTCGAGTCGCGGTTTTTCCGGGAGTTCGGCCTCGCGCAGCGCATCGACCTGCACACGCCGGAGGTGTCGTTCGGCCATCCGCTGGACGGGGGCCGTGCGGCCGTGGCGTACCGGGACCTCGCCCGCACCGCCGCCGGCCTCGGCCGGGACGGCGCGGCGTACCGCGCCCTGGTCGCGCCGCTCGCGGAGCGCTCCACACGCATCGCACGGTTCACGGGCTCGCCGCTGCTGCGGGTGCCCGACGATCCTGTTGCGGCGTTGCTGTTCGGCCTGCGCGCGATCGAGCAAGGCTCGCCGCTGTGGGGGGCGCGGTTCGCACAGGATCTCGCGCCGGCGCTGCTGACCGGCGTCGCCGCCCACACGATCCTGCCCCAGCCGGGACTCGCGGCGGCGGGCGCGGGCCTGGCCCTCACCGCATACGCGCACGCGCGCGGCTGGCCGATCCCCATCGGCGGCAGCCAGGCCATCGCCGACGCGATGGTCGACGACCTCCGCGCACACGGCGGCGAGCTGATCACCGATCACGAGGTGCGCTCGCTCGATGACCTCCCCACGGCCCGCGCCGTGCTGCTCGACGTCACGCCGCGGACGCTCATCCGCCTCGCTGGCGAGCGGATGCCGGCGCGCTACCGCCGTGCGCTCGATCGCTTCCGGTACGGGGCGGGCGTCGCGAAGGTCGACTTCGCGCTGACGGCGCCCGTGCCGTGGGAGCACGCGGAGCTGCGACGGGCGGGAGTCGTCCACGTCGGCGGCACGCGCGCCGAGATCGCCGCCGCCGAGAACGCCGTGCAGCGCGGCGGGCACCCGGAGCGGCCGTACGTACTGGTCGCGCAGCAGTCGCTGTTCGATCCCACGCGCGCGCCGGCGGGCGGTCAGACCCTGTGGACGTACACGCATGTCCCCGCCGGCAGCGACGTCGACCGCCGCGAGGCCGTCATCGCGCAGATCGAGCGCTTCGCCCCGGGCTTCCGCGACGTCATCGTGCACACCGCCTCGGTGACGGCGAGCGACGTCGCGCGACAGCATCCGAACTACCCGGGCGGCGACATCTCGGCGGGCGCGGCGACCTTCGGCCAGCTCCTGCGCCGGCCCGTGCTCAGCCCGGATCCGTGGCGCACGCCGATCTCGGGCCTCTACCTCGCGTCGGCGTCGACGCCGCCCGGTCCCGGTGTGCACGGCTTGGCGGGCTGGTACGCGGCGCTGTCCGCGCTGCGGCACGAGTTCGGCACCCGTGCGCTCCCCGATCTGTCTCCCGACCCCCTGTCACCCGACCCGGGTACGGGCACCTAGTCGGCGTCCACCAACCGCTTCCGCAGGAACACCTGCTCCGACCCGCCGTCCTGCGGCACCCGCTCGCTCTCGCGGTACCCGAGCTTCTCGTAGAGGGCGATGTTCTGCTCGCTCAGCGAGCCGGTGAACAGCTCCGCCTCCCGGCATCCGTGCGCCCGCCCGCGCTCCTCGACCGCCTCGAGCAGGCGCGACCCGATGCCGCCGCCCTGCTGGTCGGGGGCGATCGCGATGCGGCCGACGAGCAGCAGCTCGCCGGAGGCGACCGCGCGCGCGGCCCCGACGATGCGCTCACCCTGCACTGCGACGCACCCCAGGTTCTCGCGCAGCTCGAACGCGACCTCCTCGAGCGACTGCGTCAGCGGTCCCATGTCGGGGTCGCCGTAGATGAGCGCCTCGGTCACGAATGCGGCACGCTGCACGGTCAGCACCTGACCGGCATCCGCTTCGGTGATGGGGCGGATCGTGATCTCGGAGTCGGCCATGGGTCAGATCGTGGCGACGGATCCGGAGTCGACCCGGTAGTTGGAGCCGTTGACGAACGACGCGTGGTCCGAGCAGAGGAAGGCGATCACCGCGGCGACCTCCGCGGGCTCTCCCCGGCGGCCGAGCTCCATGTACGGGCGCTCCTCGGCGAGGAACGACTCGATGGCCTCGTCGACACTCTCCCCCCGCTCCTTCGACCGCTTCTCCATCATCGCGTCGGTCATCGGGGTGTGGATGAAAGCCGGCGAGACGGCGTTCACGAGCAGCCCTTCCTTCGCGTAGGTGCGCGAGAGTCCCTTCATGAGCGCCAGGATGCCGGCCTTGGCCGAGCAGTAGGGGATCTCGTCGTCGTAGGGCTGCACGGCGTCCTCCGAGGCGAGGAACACGAGCCGTCCCCAGCCGCCGGAGCGCAGGTCGGGCAGGAATTCGCGCACGACCCGCACCGGGCCGAGCAGGTCGGTCTCGATCGTCGAGGTCCACCCCTCGTCATCGATCTCGTGGAACAGTCCCTGGGCGCCGGTGATCCCGGCGGACTGCACGAGGATGTCGATCTCGCCGACCGCGGCGCGCACCCGGCGTCCGAGTTCGGCGACGGAGGCGACGTCGGTGATGTCGGCGGCGACGTGGTGCAGGCGCCCCTCCGGGGCATCCAGGCGCGCGGCGGCCTCGGCCAGCGACTTCTCGTCGAGGTCGGAGAGAACGACGGTCGCGCCCTCCTCGAGGAGCAGGCGTGCCGTCTCCCAGCCGATGCCGGAGTCGCCGCCGGTGATGAGGGCGGTGCGTGAGGAGAGTCCGAGGTCCATGGTGTTCCTTTCGATGGGGTCAGGGGGTGGTCTCGCCGAACACGTGCGGCGGGTAGCCGCGCGTGCCGACGTCGAGGGCGAAGATCGAGCCGCTCAGCGGGTGGGCCTCGAGCTGCTCCTCGGTGAGGTTCTCGCGGCCGCTGCCCACGAACAGGGTGGCGAAGTCGGGGCCGCCGAACGCCACGGAGGTGACATTCGGGACGGGCAGCGGATGCCGCCGGTCGACGGCGCCGTCCGCACTCCAATGCACGACCTCGCCGTCGCCGTAGAGCCCGTTCCAGAATCCGCCCTCGCGGTCCCGAGTGAGTCCGTCCGACGGGTGACCGGCGAGGAACGGGGTCAGCTCGCCGAGAGGATCGGCGCCGGGGCCGTACGGCGCGCGGTAGACCGTTCGCGTCGAGGTGTCGGTGAGGTACATCTCGTCCCCGTCATCCGACCACTCGAAGCCGTTCGCGACGCTGAACCCGCCGCGCAGCAGCGCCGCGTCGCCTTCCGCCGTCACCGCGAACAGCGCGGCATCCGGCTCGCCCGAGGTCAGATCCATGCCACCGACGAGGAAGCGCCCGAACGGGTCGACCTTGCCCTCGTTGTTGCGGATGCCGCCGTGTCGGTGCGGGGTCGCCGCGACGTCGCGCACGAGGCGCCCGTCGGCGTCGAGCAGCGCGACGCGGTCCTTCAGCGCCACAACGAATCCACCGCCGGTCGCGGGCTGCACGGCGCTGACGGGCGGAGGGAGTTCGACGACGCGGTCCTCGCTCCCGTCGACGGCGCCGTCCAGTCGCGCCCGGTGCAGCAGGCCGGTCGTGATGTCGACCCACACGAGGTCGTCGGTGCGCTCGTCCCAGAAGATGCTCTCCACGAGCACCGAGCGCAGCTCGCGGAACACGCGCGCGTCAGTGCCCACGCAGCGCCCCCTCGGGCACGACGTCGCGGATGGTGAGGGCGGAGGCCACGACGGCGAGGTGGCTCAGGGCCTGCGGCAGATTGCCCCAGAACGTTCCGTCTTCCGCGTCGATCATCTCGCTGAAGATGCCGACGTCGTTCGCGCGACCGACGAGGTCGTCCATCGCCGTGAGAGCCTCCTCGTGCCGCCCCACGCACGCGAGGGCTCCGGCCCGCCAGAACGCCGACGCGACGAAGGTGTGCTCTTCGCGCCGCATCCCGCTGTACCGGTAGAGCAAAGCGCCGGCTCCGAGCTCGGCGGTGAGGGCGTCGATGGTGCGCGACATCCGCTCGCCGCGGTCGAAGCCGCTTTCGGCATGCAGTAGCACCGAGGTGTCGAGCTCCCGGGAGCCGGGGTACATCGTGTAGGCGCCGAGTTCCTCCGACCAGCACTCCTCCTCGATCCACGCCGCGATCCGGTCGCGTTCGGCGGCCCACCGGGAAGGCTCCCCGGGGATGGCGCCGGCCTCCGCGAGGTGCACCGCGTCACGCAGAGCCTGCCAGCAGCCCATCTTCGACGACGTGTAGTGCTGCAGTTCGGGCAGCTCCCACATGCCCGAGTCGCGCTGGCGCCACAGGTCGCAGGTGCGGTCGGCCGTGCGCGCCAGCAGTCGACCGGTCGCCGCGTCGAGCACGTTGCCGGCGTCGACGTAGGTGCGGCAGATCGCGAACAGGTCGCCGTAGACGCCGAGCTGCAGCTGATCGTGGGCGGGATTTCCTGCCACGACCGGTCCGATCCCCTGCCACCCGGGGGCGTCGAACTCTTGCACCCCGTCGACGACGCCGCCGCGCAGCGTGTACATCACGTGCAGTTCGTCGCCGTGCCGGCGGATGGTCTTCAGCAGCCACGACAGCGCGGCGTGGGTCTCCTCGCGCAGCCCGAAGCGCACGAGTGCGTGCGCCGTGTAGGCGAGGTCGCGCACCCACGCGTAGCGGTAGTCCCAGTTCTTGCCGCCGCCCGGGTTCTCCGGCAGCGAGGTGGTCGCGGCGGCGGCGATGGCGCCCGTGGGGGCGTAGACGAGCAGCTTGAGGGCAAGGGCGCTGCGCTGCACGGCATCCGCCCACGGGCCGTCGTACGAGAACTCGCGCGACCAGGTGCGCCAGCCGGCGATCGAGCGGTCGAGGCTCTCGTCGAGGTGGGTGACATCGGGCAGGTGCAGCGGCTCGTCGTCGGTCGCGACGATGCCCAGCACGTGGCGCGATCCCGGCGAGGTGGTGAACGCGCCGCGGACAGCGGGGAAAGGGGAGGCGCGCGATTCGGCGCGCGGGGTGCCGACGTCGCCGCCGACCACAGCGAGCGTCGTCGTGCCGATCTGCAGCAGATGGTGACCGTCGGCCCGCTGCACCCACGGCGAGGCGGTGCGCAAGCGCGTGCCGGGCCGCACGGCCCAGCGCAGCCGCACCGATCCCTCGACGCCGTCGATGCGACGCACGAGCTGCGACCACGGCAGACGACCGGCGACGCCGGTCACGAGCGCGTCCGTGACCGTGACCGTCCCGGCGTCGGTCGCGAAGGTCGTCTGCAGCACGTTGGTGCCGGCGAGATAGCGCCGGCGCACCGTGTACTCGCCGTCGGGCGCGAGCTCGAGGCAGCCGCCGTCGTCGTCGTCGATCAGCCGCGCGAACACCGGCGTGGAGTCGAGATTCGGCATCGGCATCCAGTCGATCCCGCCGTCGCCGGCGACGAGGGCGACGGTGCGCCCGTCGCCGATCGGCGCGTACGTGCGCAGGTCGTCGCGGTCGGGCACTCTCACCTGCCCATCGTGACACCGGCCGCCGGATCGCCCACGGGGCTTGCGATCCGACGGCCGGTGACGCTACGGCGGCTCAGGTGACGGGCATCCCGCCGGTCACGGCGATGGTCTCGCCCACGACGTAACTCGACTCCTGCGAGGCGAGGAACACGTAGGCGGGGGCGAGCTCGACGGGCTGTCCGGCGCGGCCGATGGGGGTCTGCTCGCCGAAGTGCTCGATCTTCTCGTTCGGCACGAACGCGGGCTGCAGCGGCGTCCAGATCGGTCCCGGCGCGACGCCGTTCACGCGGATGCCGCGCTCGATGAGCTGCTGGGCGGTCGCCCGCGTCCAATTGGCGATCCCCGCCTTCGAGACGGCGTACTCCGCGAGCGAGGGCGACGGCTCGAACCCCTGGATGCTGGAGGTCGTGATGATCGCCGCGCCCGGCTTCAGGTGCGGCGACGCCGCCTTGGTCAGCCAGAAGAGCGGGTAGATGTTGACCTTGACGACGTGGTCGAGGGTCTTCGTCTCGAAGTCGTCGATGCTGTCGACCGTCGGCATCGTGCCGGCGTTGATGACGAGGATGTCGAGGCCGCCGAGCTCCGCGACGGCCTTCTCGACGACGTCGGTGTTCGTCTGCTCGTCCTGCAGGTCGCCGGGCAGCAGTACGGCGGTGCGTCCCTCGGCCCGGATCAGCTCCGCGACCTCCTCGGCCTGCTGCTGCTCGACCGGCAGATACGACAGCGCGACGTCCGCGCCCTCGCGGGCGTAGGCGATCGCGACGGCGCGGCCGATTCCGGAGTCCGCTCCGGTGACGAGCGCCTTGCGACCCGGCAGCCGACCGAAGCCGACGTAGGTCTTCTCGCCGTGGTCGGGGGCGGGATCCATCGGGTGGATGTCGCCCGGACCGGACTGCTGCTGCGGCGGGAACGGCGGACGGGGGTACTGGGTCGTCGGATCCTGTGCGGTGTACATGTCGGTCATGCCGTCACGGTACAAACCGGCGTCCGATCCGAGTGCCCCCTTGCGGCCGGCGAGCACGGATGTTACTCGCGGGAAGCCTCCCGGACCGGACGCGCGAGGATGCGTGCGACGGCGTCTTCGACCTCGCCCGGATCCCGCGGCTCGGCGTCCAGCGCGCGGTGGATCGTGAGCCCCTCGATGAGCGCGTCGAGGATGCGCGCGGTCTCGGGGTCGAAGTGCCGCTCGAGCGCAGCGCGGCTGCGCCGCATCCAGGCGCTCGTGATCGCGCGGTAGGCGGGCTCCCGGGCGGCCAGGGTGTAGAGCTCGTGGGAGAGCACAAGCTCGCGATCGGTGCCGAAGACGTCTTCGCGGATGATGTCGACGACCGCGCGCGCGGCCGCGTCGGCGTCGCCGGCCTCCGTCATCCGTCGGTCGAACCGGTCGGCGACCGTCGCGGCGAAGCGGGAGAAGGCCTCGCCGAGGAGGTCGTCCATCCCGTCGAAGTAGTAGGTCATCGCCCCGAGGGGCACACCGGCCTGCGCGGCGACCTTCCGGTGCGAGGTGCCGGCCACCCCGTGGCGGGAGACGACCTCCAGGCACGCGTCGATGATCCGGTCGCGTCGGTCGGGGTCGTTCGGCCGCCGGCGCCGCGCGCGGGCTGACTTCTGCTGCTGCGCCATCCGACCTCCTATCCGTTGTGTACGAGCGTACACACAATGTGTACAGTCGTACCATGTACTCGCTGCTGTTGGGCATCATCTACGTCGCGTTCGTGAGCCTGGGGCTTCCCGACTCGCTCGTGGGCTCGGGGTGGCCGGTCATGCACCAAGATCTGGGCGTGCCGGTCGCGTTCGCCGGCATCCTCACGATGATCATCGCCGGCGGCACGATCCTGTCGAGCCTCGCCTCCGAGCGCGTCACGCGCCGCTTCGGCGTCGGCGTCGTCACCGCTGTCAGCGTCGGGATGACGGGCGCCGCCCTGCTCGGATTCTCGTTCTCCGACCAATTCTGGATGCTGTGCCTGTGGGCGATCCCGTACGGCCTCGGCGCGGGGGCCGTGGATGCGGCGCTGAACAACTACGTCGCCGTGCACTTCGCCGCCCGGCACATGAACTGGCTGCACGGATGCTGGGGTCTCGGCGCGTCGATCAGCCCCTTCATCATGAGCTACGCGCTCTCGGCCGATCTCGGCTGGCACGCGGCGTACCTGATCATCGGCGTGCTGCAGGCGGTGCTCACCTTCGTGCTGCTGATCAGCATCCCGCTGTGGGGCAAGGTGAAGCCGATCGTCGGCGACGGCGCGGCGCCGGCCGACGAGTCCCCCGACGAGACCTCCGACGCGCCTTTCGCGCCGGAGCGGGCGCACGTGCCCCTCGCTGCGGCGCTGCGCATCCCCGGCGTCGTGCTGATCCTCGTCGCGTTCTTCGCCTACTGCGCACTGGAGAGCACAGCCATCCTCTGGGCGGCGACCTACCTCGTGACCGATCGCGGCGTCGACGCCGTGACCGCCGCCGCGTTCGCGTCGCTCTTCCTGCTGGGGGTGACCGCGGGCCGGTTCCTGGCGGGATTCTTCGCCGACCGCATCGGCGACCGCGCGCTGATCCGCGGCGGCTTCGCGCTGGTCGGGGTCGGCGCGGTGCTGATCGCGCTGCCGCTCGGGACCGACGTGCTCGCCCTCGTCGGCCTGGCTCTCGCGGGGCTCGGCTGCGCGCCGATCTACCCGGCCATCATCCACTCGACGCCCGTGAATTTCGGCCGCCGCAACTCGCACGCGATCATCGGCATCCAGATGGCGGCCGCCTACACCGGCTCGACGTTCGTGCCGCCGCTGTTCGGCGCGGTCTCGGCGGTGACGGGCCTGTGGGTCTTCCCGCTGTTCCTGGCGATCCTGGTCGTGCTGGGGCTGCTGATGTCCGAGCGCCTCAACCGCCTCGTCGACCGCCGTCAGGTGTGAGCGTCTGTGCGCGCCTGCAGGTGAGTGCAGAGGCGTGAGATGTCGGCGAAGTCGTCGGCGAGGTCGCGCACTTGTGAGCAGGTCGCGTCGACCTGCTCGCCGCGGCCCTCGAACACGGCGCGCCAGCGCGGGTGACCATCGGCCACGAAGGCCTGCAGCAGCGTGAGGGTCGGCGCGTGGTGCAGCTCGATGATCACGATCGCGGAGTTCGGCCCCGGCGCGAAGCCGTCGTCGAGAACAGACACCCGATCCCGCAGCCGCAGGTTCTCGGTCAGGAACTCGTCGACCCACTCGGCGACGCGGGCACGATCACGGTAGGGCACAGGCACTCCTCATCAGAACGGGAGGTGTCCGTCACACACCAGTGCCCACCCTACGCGCCAGTAACGATATATCGTCCATCGACACCGGCTCACCCGGGCGTCGTCGATTCCGCGAGCGGGATGAGGTCGTCCCGCAAATAGCGCGCGTAGCCGTCGGGAGCCCGACCCACGGAGCGTCCGCTCGTGCGCACCCAGGCCGCATCCGAGGCGACCGCCTTCGCCCCCGCCGCGCGGGCCGCCTCGACGAGCAGCACGTCCTCGTGCACGGGCGCGGCCGTGAATCCGCCGGCGGCGAGGAACGTCGACGCGCGGATGCCGAGGTTCGCGCCGTGCACGTGCCCGTTGGCGACGCCGGGAGTGTGCGTGCGCCACCACGCGTCCTGCTGCGCCTCGGAGAGGTCGCGGAAGTCCGGCCGCACCGTGCCGATCACCACGTCCGCTCCCCGGCGGCCCAGCCGCAGCTGATGGCTCAGCCAGTTCGGGGGAACCACGCTGTCGCCGTCGGTGTGCGCGAGCCAGACGCGGGCCGGATCGGTCCCGTGCAGGCGTGCGAGCGCGGCGCGCGTCCCCTCCTGCCGAGCGATGCCGACGCAGCGGGCGTCGAGGGCGACGGTATGCACGCCGAGGCCGTCGGCGATGTCGGCCGACGCGTCATCGCAGGCATCGAGCGCGACGACGATGTCGACGCGGATGCCGCGCCGCCGCGGGGCGAGCGCGGCGATCTCGACGGCCTGCAGGCACGCCGCGAGCAGCTCCTGCTCGTTGTGCGCGGGGATGACGACGCCGATCGCGTCGATCGACGTCGTCATCCGACATCCCCCTGCACCCGCCCGGGCGGCGGCGAGGCGGAGGCGGGACGGAAGACCTCGAGCACGAACTCGTCCTCGAGGTGCGTGGACCCACGTCGGAACAACCCGCTCGCGACGATTGCGGCGTGCACGTCGTCGCCGTCGAGAGCGCAGCCCTCGATCGCGGGACGCCAGTGGCAGGCGACGAGCTCTCCGTCGGGGGACAGCGTCGCGGCGATGCGGGTGAGCGCGCGTACGAGCTCGTCGGGCCGCCAGTAGTAGGCGATCTCGGACAGCACGATGAGGTCGGCTTCCCCGTCCGGCCACCAGTCGGGCAGCTCGCCGCGCACGAAGGTCACCCGCGGGTCGTCCACGCGCGCGCGCGCCCGGCGCAGTGCCTCTTCCGAGACATCGACGGCGGTGACCCGGTCGGCGCGCCGCACCAGCTCGGCGGTGAGCAGGCCTGTCGCACATCCGAGCTCGATCGCGCGGGCATAGTGGGGGCGGGTGAGCGTCGCCAGTAGCAGCGCGCGCTTGCGCCGCTCGTACCACCGCGACTCGAACCCCCACGGGTCGTCGTGACGCCGGTAGAAGCCCTCGAACCAGTCCGCGGTGTGCACCGGCGGCTCGTCGTCGCGCGGCGCGGTGACGAACACCTCGTGCGTGCGCTCGAAATGCGACCGCATCCCGGCATGGATGATCGGGGGCGCCCCGCCCGCGGATTCGAGCTGGCTGCGGTGGGCGGCGATCGCGCGACGCTTGGCGTCGACGACGTCCGGCTGCAGTTCCAGCGTCCGCCACGCACGGCCGTCGACGGCATCCGGCGACGACCAGTGCCACATCCAGATCGGGTAGCCGACCACGTCCGCGCCGGAGGCCCGCAGCGCGAGCGCCGCCTCCCCGGCGATGCGGTGGTCGCGGTGGCCGTCACCCCACCACGGCACCGCGACCAGGGTGCGGGCCGCCGGCCCCTCCCCGACGACGTCGGCGATCGCGGCGCGCACCTCTGTGCGGTGCTCGCGCAGCCCTCCGTCGGGCAGGCCCGCGAACCGCACGGTGATGCGCTCCCCGAGGGCGGCGAGCGCCGCGAGCGTCTCGGCCCGGCGGGCTTCGGCCAGCGACGGGGTGTCGGGGTGCGACGCCTCGCCGTCGGTGAGCACCAGCACACTCACCGGGATCCCGTGGGCATGAGCCGTGGCGATGAGGCCTCCGGCGCCGAGCGTCTCGTCGTCGGGATGCGCGGCCACGATCACGACGCGATCGACATCGAACGACAGCGGCGACGCTCGGGACCAGGGCGCTGCTGCCTGCCAGTGCTCTTCCGCGGTACCGGGCTCGCGATGGTCGAAGACGACGCTCATGCCGGCGAGAGCAGTCGGCCGAGTCGGGCGAGGTCGCGTTCGCCGTGGTGCTGGCGCAGGTAGATCCGCAGGTCGGCCACGCGACGCGCGTGCTTGTCGTCGGAGGTGAGCGGGCCGGGGCCGAGCGCCCGGTCGGCGGTCGCGACGATCTGCTCGACCTGCGAGGCTGTGATGGACCGCGCCCGCTCGGCGGTGATGGTGAGATCGCGCCCACCGATGCCGACGTCCACGGCGTCGGCCGCCTCCGCCAGCACCGCCCGCACACCCCAGAAGGCGGCATCCGCCATGCCGGCGAACATGTCGGCGAGCTGGTCGGCGCCGTCTCGCTGAGCGCGGTCGACGACCGCGCGCACGAGCGGGGCCGCCGCTCCCCACCAGACCGCGGCGACGCCGATCCCACCCCAGGCGAACCCGGGACGCTCCAGATACCAGCCGTCCTCGCCGACGGGGACCGCGACGGCATCGTCGAAGTCGACGGCGGCGCTGACCACCTGCGACAGCCCGCGCGAGACCCACGGCCCACGGTGCGCGCGCACCTCGGGGCGGCGCAGCGGCACCGCGAACAGCCGGCGCTGCTGCGGTCCCGTCCACGCGGTGACCAGGGCGTGGCTGAGGTCGCCGGCGAGCGAGCACCAGTTCTTGGTGCCGCTCAGCCGCCATCCGTCGGGCGTCCGCCGGGCGTCGAGCCTCGCCCCCTCCGCCGCATACACGCCCCACGACGCACCCTCGTCCACTCCGATCGCCTCGAGGTCGACGGCGATCGCCTCCTCACGCGCCTGGCCGAGGATGCTCAGCGCATCCAGGTGCGGTTCGAGGATGCGGGCCCCGGTCACGTCGACGGCGGCCGCCGAGGCGAGCACCTCCCACGTCTCCCGGGTACGGCCGCGACCCGGGTGCGGGGCGTCGGCGGCGGCGGCGACCGCCCAGTCGATGGTGGCGCCCAGGTGCACGCCGAGCATCGGAATCATGCGCGCCGAGGCCACGACCGCGGAAGCGGCCGCGCCCGGTCCGTCGCCGAACGGATGCAGCGACAGCGCCTCCGTGGCTTCTTCGAGGGCCACCGACGCCGTCTGCATGCTCATCCGCGCTCCTGTCCGAGGGACTCATCCGAGGGTCGCGACCGACGATAGGCGGCGGAACCGATTCACCGGGGAGGCTTGACACGGGGCGCGACCGTGCTACTCGCGCGACACGCTGCCCGGACGCTACGTTCGGAGTGGGCGGAGTCCCTGGCGCTGGCCGCGAACACCAGCACCGGGATGTACATCACCGACGAGCGCATCATCGCCGAGGGCGACCCCGACCTGTCGTGACCGGCTGGTGCGGTGGCGGACTGCACGAGGCCGTTTCCAGAATCGCTCCCAAGCCACGGTTTCCGGGCAAAGCAGAACCCCCGCGATCCCAGTTTTTTCAAGGGATTGCGGGGGTTCGAAGCTGGCGGTGACGGTGGGATTTGAACCCACGGTAGGGGGTTACCCTACACAACTTTTCGAGAGTTGCACCTTCGGCCGCTCGGACACGTCACCGTCGTCCAGTTTACGACACGATCCGGTGTGCTGCGAATCGGGCCCCAACCGGCGGCGAACCGCCCCGCCGCACCACCCCGCCCCGACCCCCTCCGCCACCCCGTAGGTTGGGCCCATGACGGAGCGGATGTCGCCGCAGCAGCGCCTGGTGGTCGCGATCGCCGTGCTGGGGTCGTTCGTCGCGTTCCTCGACGGCACGGTCGTCAACGTCGCCCTCCCGGCGATCGCGAGAGAGCTCGGAGGCGGCCTGTCGACTCAGCAGTGGACCGTCGACTCCTACCTCGTCACCCTCGGCGCCCTCATCCTCGTCGCCGGTGCCGCGAGCGACGCGTACGGCCGGCTCCTCGTCCTCCGCATCGGACTGATCGGCTTCGGCGTCGCCTCGCTCGCCGTCGCGGCGGCCCCGACGATCGAGCTGCTCATCGCGGCGCGCGCGCTGCAGGGCGTTGCCGGCGCCTTCCTCGTGCCGAGCTCGCTCGCCCTCATCACCTCGACGATGTCCGACCCGGCGCACTCACGCGCCATCGGACTGTGGACGGCCCTCACGACGAGCGCCATGATCGTCGGCCCGCTTATCGGCGGCGTGATCGTCGACTTCTCGTCGTGGCGCTTCGTCTTCGTCATCAACGTGCTGCCGATCGGTCTCGCGCTCTGGTTGCTCACCCGCCTCGACGCCCGCGATCAGCGCCGACCCGACGCCCGCATCGACTGGCTCGGCGCCGCCCTGTGCACGGTCGGACTGGGCCTCGCGGTCCTCGCCCTCATCGAGCTGCCGGTCGCCGCCGACCCGATGCTGCTGTGGATCGCCCTTGTCGCCGGCATCGCGCTGTTCGCGGGCTTCCTCTGGCGGCAGCATGCGGCATCCGTCCCTCTGCTGCCGCTGTCGCTGTTCCGCAGCGCCACGTTCGCGAACGGCAACATCGCGACGTTCTTCATCTACGCGGCGCTCTCGCTCAACGGCTTCATCGTCGCCGTCTACCTGCAGCAGGGGGCCGGCCTCACCGCCACCCTCGCGGGACTCGCGAGCCTGCCGACGACGATCCTCACGATCGCGCTGAGCTCGCGCATCGGCGCCCTCTCCGGACGCATCGGCCCCCGGCTGTTCATGACGGTCGGGCCGGTAGTGATGGCGATCGGATGCCTGCTCCTGCTGACCGTCGGCGACGACTTCGACTACTGGTGGCAGGTGCTGCCGGGCATGGTCGTGCTCGGCCTCGGACTCGCGATCACCGTCTCGCCACTGACCGCCGGCATCCTCGGGTCGGTCGATCCGGAGCGCTCCGGCATCGCCTCGGCGGTCAACAACGCCGTCGCCCGCGTCGCCGGCCTGTTCGCGGTGGCCGGGGTCGCGGCGATCACCGGCGGCGCCCTCGACCTCGCCGGCTTCCACCGCGCGAGCTGGACGGCCGGCGCGCTGCTGATCGCCGGCGCGATCGTGTCGGCGATCGGCGTGCGCAATCCGCCGCGCGAACGCCTGGACGCCGAAGCTCAGCCCGACGCGGCGCCGTAGAGCGCGCCGATCTGCTTCGAACTGCGGCCCACGTCGTAGGTGCCGTGCTGCGGCCACCCGTCCGGCACGTCCTGCCACTCCTCCTGCCGGCCGTAGGGCAGCACGTCGAAACCGGCATCCGGCGGCGCGCCCATGTCGGCGCCGAACGGACTGTGCGCCGTCGAGTGCCACTCCATCCGGTTGCCGACCCGCTCCTTGTAGGCCAGGGCGTCCTCGATCGAGCCGTGCGTCACGATCACGAACCGGGCGTCGTATTGGTCGAGGAAGTCGAGCCGCGTGAACTGCGACGTCCACCCGGTCCGCCCATCGTGCGCCGCTGCCGCGCCCCCGGCAAGACCCCTGGCCATCCGACGGTGGCCGGTGCGGCATCCGTCCTGCCAGACTGAGCCCATGAGCGTGATCGAGAACTCGAAACTCACTGTCGTCGGCGCGGGTGCGGTCGGATCCTCCGTCGCCTACGCCTCCCTCATCCGCGGGTCGGCGCGCCACGTGGCGCTGTACGACATCGCGACCGAGAAGACCGAGGCCGAGGTGCTCGACCTCTCCCACGGCGCCCAGTTCACCGGGTCGAGCGACATCACCGGCGGCTCCGACATATCGGTGGCCGCCGGCTCGCACGTCATCGTCATCACCGCCGGCGCCAAGCAGAAGCCCGGCCAGACGCGCACCGAGCTCGCCGGCGTCAACGCCAACATCCTGAAGACGATGATGCCGCGGCTGCTCGACGTCGCCCCCGACGCGGTTTTCGTCATCGTCACGAACCCCTGCGACGTGCTCACCGTGCTCGCGCAGGAGGCCACCGACCTGCCCGTCGAGCGCATCTTCGCCTCCGGCACCGTGCTCGACACGTCGCGTCTGCGCGTGAAGATCGCCCAGCGCGCCGGCGTCTCGGTCGCGAGCGTGCACGCCTACATCGTCGGCGAGCACGGCGACACCGAATTCCCGCTGTGGTCGCACGCGACGATCGGCACCGTGCCGATCCTCGACTGGCAGCCCCTCGACGGCCAGCCGAAGTTCACCGTCGACGAGCTCGACCAGATCGCCGTCGACGTGCGCGACGCCGCCTACAAGGTCATCCAGGGCAAGGGCGCGACCAACTACGCGATCGGCCTGTCCAGCGCGCGCATCGTCGAGGCGGTGCTCGGCGACCAGAACGCCGTGCTGCCGGTCTCGACCGTGCTCGACGACTTCCACGGCGTGAGCGGCGTCGCCCTCTCGGTGCCGTCGATCGTCAACGCGAAGGGTGCCGCCCCGATCCGCGAGACGACGTTCTCGGCAAACGAGCTGGGCCTGTTCCGCCGCTCGGCCGACGCGCTGCGCGAGGTCGCCGTCTCGCTGCGCTGAGTCCACGCACGTACCGATGCCGCGGCGGTCTCCACCGTCGCGGCATCGTCGTGTCCGGGTGTCGGATGCCGCGGCTAGCCTTGCAGGATGGCCACCCGACGCCCCGCCACCACGAGCGCCTTCCGCTGCACCGAATGCGGGTGGACCTCCGCCAAGTGGGTGGGCCGCTGCGGTGAATGCCAGCAGTGGGGCACCGTCGTGGAGGCTGCCACGGCGACCGGCATCGTGCACACGGTGACGGCATCCACGCCGCTGCGCGCGGCCCGGCCGATCACGCAGATCGACACGAGCGAGGCGCCGCGGCGCACGAGCGGCATCGGCGAGTTCGACCGGGTGCTCGGCGGCGGCGTCGTGCCCGGCGCGGCGATCCTGCTGTCGGGCGAGCCCGGCGTCGGCAAGTCGACGCTCCTCCTCGAGGTCGCCGCGCAGAGCGCCCGGGCCGGTCGCCGCGTGCTGTACGCGAGCGCGGAGGAGTCCCTCGGCCAGGTGCGGCTGCGCGCCGAGCGCACCGGAGCGCTGCACGACGAGCTCTACCTCGCCGCCGAGACCGACCTCGCCACGATCCTCGGACACATCGACCAGGTGCAACCCGAACTGCTCATCGTCGACTCGGTGCAGACGGTGTCGTCTTCCCTGAGCGACGGCGTCGCCGGGCATCCCAGCCAGGTGCGGGAAGTGGCATCCACCCTCATCCGCGTCGCCAAGGAGCGCGACCTGCCGGTGATCATCGTGGGACACGTGACGAAAGACGGCTCGATCGCCGGTCCCCGCATCCTCGAGCACCTCGTCGACGTCGTGTGCCAGTTCGAAGGCGACCGGCAGACGTCGCTGCGCTTCGTGCGGGCGCTCAAGAACCGCTTCGGCGCGACCGACGAGGTCGGCTGCTTCGACATGACCGGCGACGGCATCGCCGAGGTCCCCGATCCGAGCGCCCTGTTCCTCGGGCACGGCTCGAGCGAACCCGGCACGTGCGTCACGATCGCCCTCGAGGGGCGCCGCGCCCTCCCCGTCGAGGTGCAGGCGCTCACGCTCCCCGCCGGCGGCGGCAATCCGCGCCGCATCGTCAGCGGGGTGGATGCCGCCCGCGTGGCCATGGTGCTCGCGGTGCTCGAGAAGCGCGCCGGGCTCAAGCTGTCCGACCAGGACGTGTACGTCTCGACCGTCGGCGGCGTGCGGCTCGTCGAGCCCGCGGCCGACCTCGCGATCGCCCTCGCCGTCGCGAGCGCCGTCACCGGTCGGCGCAACCCGACCGGCGTCGCGGCCGTCGGCGAGCTCAGCCTCGCCGGCGAGATCCGCGCGGTCACCCAGCACGATCAGCGCCGCTCCGAGGCGACGCGCCTCGGCTACCGCGCCGTGCTCGACCGGTCCTCGAACACGGTGCAGTCCGCGCTCTCCGACCTCGCCCGCCTGCACCCCGCCGACCGCCGCGACCGCCCCGACTTCTGACGCGCCGGTTGTGCGCCGCGCGCCCACCCGCTCCGCTCGCCAGCACAAACGGCGCCCCCCGGCGGCGGGCACCCACCGGTTCTGACTGCCGAGCGCACGGTGCGTGACCTCACCAGTCACGAACGGCGACCTACGGCGACAACCACCCACCACTTCTGACTGCTGAAGCCTCGCCCTACCGGCGCACACGCAGCGCGCAGCATCCGCCGCCCTCACCAGTCACGAACGGCGACCCACAGCCGCATCCACCCAGCATTTCTGACTGCTGAGCGCGGCGCGCGCGCGCTCACCAGTCACGAGCGGCGGCCTGCACCGGCATCCGCCCGCCTCTTCTGACTGCGGAGCGAAGGGCGGCGGTCAGACCTCGAGGGCGGCGAGCAGGTCGGCGGGGGCGGCCTGCATCGGATGCGGGCCCGCGATGTCGAAGAACACCGTCGTGATCTCGTCGGCGTGCACGTTGAGGAACGCCTTCAGCCACCCCGGCGACTGCAGCGCGACCGCGGGCGGAAGCGTCGCGGGCTTGTTCTTCGCGTCGCTGAACAGCAGCAGCGCGACCTGGCCCGTGTTCGGGTCGCGGAACGTCCACACCTCGCCGCTGTCGAGCGGGTTGTCGCGCTGGCCGGGCTTCATCAGCGGGACGACTGTCGGTCCGTGGCGCAGCGCGAACGCGAGGGCCGCCATGTCCTGGGTCTGCAGTGCATCCGCGAGCTGCGAGTTGGAGAACTCGAGGGGCTCGCCCTTCGCCGCTTTCGCGCGCTTCTTCCCGGCCATCCGTCCAGCGTACGCGGGTGCGGATGACGGACCCCTCGCCCATGGCCCGTGCAACGAACCAGGAGGGAAAAGGAAGGGGCCCTCTCGATCTCCCCATTGGGGACTGGGAAATTCGAGAGGGCCCTGCTCACCGCGGTGAGGATCCTGCATCGTGTCTCTGGGGAAGACGACGATCCATCGCTGGGGACAATGGGGACTCACCAGTGGCGGGAGCTGAGTCCAGCGTAACCGGCCACCCTTGCGCGCGGGTCCCCCAAAAGGGGGACAATGCATGAGAATGTTCTCAGGAATTCGCCGCTTTCCAGGCGAAAACCGCCCGAGAACCTGTGGATGACGTCAGCGTAGACGGAACTGCACCGGCTGCGACAGCACTCCGCCGATCGTCACCGTGAGGTTGTAGTAGCCCGGCAGCGCACCGGGGCGGTTGCCGCCGCACGTGTCGACCGACGACCGCGTGCGGTCCCACGACAGCGGCGCGGCGCTGGAGACCGTCTGCCCCGCCGCGAGCTGCACGACCTGGTTGCCCGACTCGGACTGGCAGTCCGTCGAACGCCACCAGGTGTCGCTGCCGCTCGTGATCGTGAAGCTCTGCGTCGCGGTGCCGACGTCGATGAGGCACGGGTCGGCTCCGGTGTTGGCGAGGGTGATCGACAGCTGCGGCAGCTCGCCCGAGCCGTACGACTCCTTGTCGGTGACCGCCGTCACGGCGAGGGAGCGGGTCTCGCACTGCGTGATCTCGGCCGCCTCCGGCTCCGTAGGCTCCGCGGGCGCCGGGGTCTCGGCGGGGTCGGTCGGGGCGGCATCCGCCGTCGCCGACGGGCTCGCCGAGGGCGTGGATGCGGCCGGGCTCGTCGGCACGCCGGAGCCGGACGCGGATGTGGTCGTCCGTGGCGCCGCGGCCCCGACGCCGTTCCACGGCTGCCAGACGGCGAGCGCGACGCCGCCGCCCACGACGAGCAGCACGGCGAGCAGCACCGCGAGGCGCCGCCGGCGGTACACGGCGGGCGACGGCCGGCGGGGTGCGGTGCTCACCCTTCCAGGCTACGGGCGAGCCGCTCTCAGAGCCGCTTGAGCATGCGGGTGTTGCCGAGAGTGTTCGGCTTGACGTGGGCGAGGTCGAGGAACTCGGCCACACCCTCGTCGGGGCTGCGCAGCAGCTGCGAGTACACGTCGGCGTCGACGACCTGCTCGCCGATCGGCTCGAAGCCGCGACGGCCGAAGAATTCGACCTCGAACGTGAGGCAGAACAGCCGGCTGAGTCCGAGATCGCGCGCCCGCTGCTCGAGTCCGGCGACGATGCGCCCGCCGACACCGTGCTGCAGCCACCGGTCGTCGACGATGAGCGTGCGGATCTCGCCGAGGTCCTCCCACATGACGTGCAGCGCGCCGCATCCGACGATCTGCTCGCCCGCCTCGGCGACGACGAACTCCTGCACCGATTCGTACAGGGTCACCCGCTCCTTGCCGAGCAGGATGCGCCGCTGCACCCACGGGTCGAGCAGCGCCAGGATCGCCGGCACGTCAGAGGTGCGCGCGGGGCGGACGACGAACGTGCTCACCCGCACCACACTAATGCGCGGATGCGGCACCCTCCCGCCCGGCGATGCGGCACCGCGCCCGCCGCGCACGCACCCTCCCGCGGCGCCGATAGTCTTGCGGAGCACGACCCACAGTCCTGATCCCGAAGGCGGCCCGAGCGTGAGTGTGCTGCGCGACTACGCCGCGACGGTGGCCCAGCCGACCCTGCCGTTCTCGGCCGACACGGCGCGCTACGACGAGGTCGTCGACGCCGACGGGTCGCTGCGCGCCGGGTGGAAGGCTTTGGCCGCCCCCGCCCTCGAGCTCACCCCGTCGACGCTGCAGCGCATCGAGGGCGAGATCACCCGCTTCCTCGCCGACGACGGCGTCTCGTATGCACGACCCGAGGCGGGCGCGCAGCCCTGGCAGCTCGACCCGTTCCCGTTCGTCGTCGACGCCGCGGCGTGGGCGACGCTGGATGTCGGTCTCGCCCAGCGCGCCGAGCTGCTGAACGCGGTGCTCGTCGACCTGTACGGCGAGCGCACGCTGCTCGAACGGGGCATCATCCCGGCGGCCGCCGTGACGGGCCACTCCGGTTTCGCCCGGCCGCTGGCGCGGGCGAGCGCGGTCGACCCGCATCCGCTGATCCTCTCCGCCGCCGACCTGGGACGCGACGCCGACGGCGAGTGGCACGTACTCGCCGATCGCGTGCAGGCGCCGTCGGGCCTCGGCTTCGCGATGGAGAACCGCCGCGTGATGTCGCAGGTGCTGCCCGACCTGTACCAGGAGGGGAGCCTCCACCGCGTCGAGCCCTACTTCTCGGCCGTGCACGCCGCCCTGCTCTCGTCGGCGCCGGAGGGCGTCACCGACCCGCGCGTCGTCATCCTCTCCCCCGGCACCCTCTCCGAGACCGCGTTCGACCAGGCGTTCCTCGCGAACGCGCTCGGCTTTCCCCTCGTGCAGGGCGGCGACCTCGTCGTCCGCGACGGCTTCGTGTGGATGAAGCCCGCGGGATGGCCGGCGAAGGCACCCGTCGAGCGCATCGACGTCATCGTGCGACGGGTGGATGCCGAATGGTGCGACCCGCTGGAGCTGCGCGGCGACTCACGCCTGGGTGTCGCGGGCCTGGCCGAGGCGGTGCGCCGCGGTCACGTGCGCCTCGTGAACGGGCTCGGCGCCGGCGTGCTCGAGAACCCGGCGCTCATGCCGTACCTCCCCGCCGCGTGCGAGCACCTGCTCGGCGAGCAGCTGCGCCTGCCGTCGACGCCGACCTGGTGGTGCGGCGACGCCGGGGCGCGCGAGAGCGTGCTGGCGCGCCTGCGCGCGGAAGACCCGACGCTGTTCGTGCGTCCGATCGACCGTCCCCGCAGCTCGCTCGCGGGCCGCACCCCCGCGGAGCTCGCCGACCTGATCGCCGCCGCACCTCACCGCTACGTGGGGCAGGAGCTGCTGCCGCTGTCGCAGGCGCCGTCGTGGCGCGGCGGCACGCGGGCGGGCGCCCTGCCGATCGTGCTGCGCGGGTTCACGCTGCGCTACGGCTCGGTCTACCGCCCCCTCGTGGGCGGCCTCGTCACGATGCGAGAAAGCACGGACGCCCCGCCGGTGTCGAAGGACGTCTGGGTGCTCAAGGCCGACGAGGCCGACCCCGACCAGGGCCTGGCCGAGCTCGATCCGCTGCCCGCCTCCCGCACGGTCCCCTCACTCGCGCCGCGCGCGCTGGCCGACCTGTTCTGGAGCGGACGCTACGCCGAGCGCGCCGAGGACCTGCTGCGTCTCGTGCTCACCGCGCAGCAGCAGATCGACCGCCCCGGCACGCACACGACCGGCATCCCGGCCGACGCCGTCGTGCTGCTGCAGGTGATCGCCCGCCTCGCCGGTCGCGCCGCCGCCGATCCCGAAGCCGAGTTCCGCTCACTGCTGCTGGATGGCGACCGCCCCGGCTCGGCGGCCCACTCGATCGCGCACCTCCGCGACGCGCTCTCGGGCGTGCGCGACCAGCTCTCCGGCGACACGTGGCGCGTGTTCTCGCAGGTGGAACGCGCGGTGCGGGCGCTGCGGGTGTCGCCGCATCCACACCGCTCGCAGGAGTCGGCGGGACGGATGCTGTCGGCACTGCTGTCGCTGTACGGCGTCTCGGCGAACATGGTGCGCGACCCCGGCTGGCACATGATGGAGGCCGGGCGCGCCCTGGAGCGCGCGCTCCAGGTGTGCGAGGTGCTCGCCGCCGGCGTCATCGACCGGCGTGATCCGCGCGAGGAGCGCGAGGTGCTCGAAGGCCTGCTGATCGCGTCGGAGAGCATCGTCACCTACCGCCGCCGCTACCGCGCGGCGCTGCGCGTGCCGGGCATGCTCGACCTGCTGCTGCTCGACGACGGCAACCCTCGGTCGATCGCGTTCAGCCTCGCCGCCGTGCAGGGGCACCTCGCCGCGATGCCCAGTTCGACCGGATCGTCGCGTCCGGAGCGGCTGCTGGAGCATCTGATCCGCGACCTCGCTGCGGTCGACGTCGCCGCGCTCGGCGCCTCGACGGGCGGCCGCCGTCGGGCGCTGGAGCCGTTCCTGCTCGACCTGCTGGCGCGGCTCGAGCAGCTCGCCGATTCGATCGCCGACCTGCACTTCGAGGTCGGCCCGCCGCCGGTGTCGCTGTCGTCGCTCGCGCTCATCGAAGAGATGGAGGCCCGCGCATGAAGCAGTACCGCGTGTGGCACCGCACCGCCTACAGCTACAGCGACCCGGTGCAAGACTCCGTCGGGCAGTTCCATCTGATCCCGCGCGCCCTGCCGTGGCAGACGGTGCGTTCCTCCGAGGTCACCGTGGCGCCGCATCCGGGCGATCTCAGCCCCGACACCGACTACTTCGGCAACTCCGCGACGTACTTCCACGTGACCGCCCCGCACGACGAGCTCGCCATCGCCTGCACGAGCGACGTCGTCGTCACCGAGCCCGACTACGACGCCGACGCGCTCGCTCAGCCGTGGGAGCTGGCCCGCCCGCTGCACGCTCCGACGCAGCCGGGCGCCTGGCGGGCGGCGGAGTTCGCGCTCGAGTCGCCGCGCGTGCGCCACGTCGACTCGGCGACCGCCTACGGCGCGCTCTCGCTGACGCCCGGGCGGCCGATCGGCGAGGCCGCGACCGACCTCATGCAGCGCATCCACCGCGACTTCGACTACGACTCCACGGCGACGACGGTGACCTCGACGGTCGCCGACGCGATGAGCAAGCGCGCCGGGGTGTGCCAGGACTTCGCCCACGTCGCCCTCGCCTGCCTGCGCGCGCACGGCGTCGCCGCCCGCTACGTGTCGGGCTACCTCGCGACGCAGCCCCCGCCCGGCAAGGAGCGCGTCTTCGGCGCCGACGCGTCGCACGCGTGGCTCGCGGTGTGGCTGCCCGGCACCGACGAGTGGCTCGCGATCGACCCGACGAACGACCAGTGGGCGAACGACCGTTACGTGACGGTCGCGTGGGGCCGCGACTACGGCGACGTCTCGCCGGTGAAGGGCATCATCTTCACCGAGGCGAAGACCTCGACGCTGCGCGTGCAGGTCGACGTCGCCCCGCTCGACGCGTGAGTTCGCACGGGGCACGCCTGCGGCATCCGCCCAGCACCCGTTGCTAGGGTCGGGTCGTGTCCACCCGGAGCTCGCTCACCCGCGCGCAGCGCCGTCGCCGCGTCGTGCGTCGTCGCCGCGCGCTCGCGGTGATCGTGTCGACCATCATCGTCGCCGCACTCACGGTCGGGATCTTCGGATTCATCCGCTCGCTCGGCGAGCGTCCGGCACCCTCCTCCACCCCGGATGCCGGGGGCGCCGACACGGCGTCGACCCAGCCCGCGTCGGCCGATACCGGACCGGGTGTGGACGTCGTCGCGGCGGCGGACTCCGCCCTCGGGGTGCTCGGCGACTACTCCGACGCCGCCCGTCCCACCGAGGACGCGCTCTATCAGGCGACCCAGACGCTGCGCGCCGCGACGACACCGGCGGATGCGGCCGCCGCGCAGTCCGGGGTCGATCAGGCCGTCGCCGCCGTCAAGGCCGACGCCGAGGCGTACCGCGCGCAGCTGGCCGCAGCATCCGCCGGCACCAACACGCAGCCGACCGGCGGTGACGTCGCCGCACAGCTCGGCTACCTGCACCAGTACGTCTTCAACTACAACTCCGGCGAGTGGGGCGACTACAACCCGTACGGCGGCGACTGCACGAACTTCGCGAGCCAGGGGCTCATCGCCCGCGGCTGGCACACCGACCGCACCTGGTACTCCGAGGGCGCGATGTGGACGGCCTCGAAGCCGTGGATCGCGACCGCGCCGATGGCGGCCTACTTCGACAGCCTGGGCTTCACCTATTCCACCGAGGCCGACCTCGACCGGGTGCGCGTGGGCGACATCGGGCTGTTCAGCTGGGGCGAGACCCAGGCGGGGATGGACCACACGATGACGGTGTCGAAGGTCGAGTACCGACCCGACGGCCCGCCGGTGGTGTCGTTCATCAGCCACAACGAGGACGGCGAGTTCCGCGAGCTGACGACGGCGCTGTACGTCGAGCACCAGAACTCGACGGTGCGGATCTACCAGATCCCGTGAGGCGCGGGCGTTTCGACTCGTCGCTGCGCTCCTCGCTCAACGACCGGGGTTGGTGCGCCTGCCCCCCCGGTCGTCGAGCGAGCGGAGCGAGTCGAAACGCCCGCACACACGACGACGCCCCTCCCGGCATCCGGGAGGGGCGTCGTCCGTGTCAGCTCAGGAGCCGGCCGCGAGGTCGGGCGTCGCCGTGATCTCGGGCACCGTCGACACGCCCACCGCGACTTTCTCGCCGCGCGGGCCGTGCTCGAACGTGAACTGCCCGTTCTCGGCGTCGACCTTCACGTGGTCGCCGCTGTTGAGCTCGCCGTGCAGGATCTTCTCGCTCAGGCGGTCCTCCACCTCGCGCTGCATGGCGCGGCGCAGCGGCCGGGCACCGAGCGTCGGGTCGAAGCCGATCTCGATGAGGCGGTCCTTCGCGGCATCCGACAGTTCCACCGTCATGTCACGGTCGAGCAGTCGCTCGCTCAGCCGCTTCGTGAACAGGCCGACGATCTGACGGAGC
The DNA here is from genome assembly GCF_003651225.1 of Microbacterium telephonicum. Lineage (GTDB taxonomy): Bacteria > Actinomycetota > Actinomycetes > Actinomycetales > Microbacteriaceae > Microbacterium > Microbacterium telephonicum. Next base: position 201,166 of record NZ_RCDB01000004.1, on the reverse strand, counting down.
TCCGACTTGTCCAGCTGCGGGAAGACGATGACGTCGTCGACGCGGTTGAGGAACTCGGGCTTGAAGTGGCGCTTGAGCTCCTCGTCGACCTTGCCCTTCATCCGCTCGTAGGTCGTCTGGGCGTTGCCCTCGACCTGGAAGCCGACCGGGCCACCGGCGATCGCCGACGAGCCGAGGTTGGTCGTCATGATGATCACGGTGTTCTTGAAGTCGATGACGCGTCCCTGACCGTCGGTCAGACGACCCTCTTCGAGGATCTGCAGCAGCGAGTTGAAGATGTCGGGGTGGGCCTTCTCGATCTCGTCGAACAGCACGACCGAGAACGGCTTGCGGCGCACCTTCTCGGTGAGCTGGCCGCCCTCTTCGAAGCCGACGAATCCGGGAGGGGCGCCGAACAGCCGCGACACGGTGTGCTTCTCGCCGAACTCGCTCATGTCGAGCGAGATCAGCGCGCCCTCGTCGTCGAACAGGAACTCGGCGAGCGCCTTGGCCAGCTCGGTCTTGCCGACCCCGGTGGGCCCGGCGAAGATGAACGAGCCCGACGGACGCTTCGGGTCCTTGAGACCGGCGCGCTGGCGGCGGATCGTGCGGGACAGTGCCGCGATGGCCTCCTCCTGCCCGATGACGCGCTGGTGCAGCGCCTTCTCCATGAACACGAGGCGGCTGGTTTCCTCCTCGGTGAGCTTGAACACCGGGATGCCGGTCGCCTGGGCGAGCACCTCGGCGATCAGGCCCTCGTCGACGATCGCGTGGCTCGCGACGTCGCCCGAGCGCCACTGCTTCTCGAGGCGCAGACGCTCGGCGAGCAGGGACTTCTCCTCGTCGCGCAGGGCGGCGGCCTTCTCGAAGTCCTGGTCTTCGCTCGCGCGCTCCTTGTCCTCGCGGACCTTCGCGATCTTCTCGTCGAATTCGCGCAGCTCGGGCGGGGACGACAGGATGCTGAGGCGCAGGCGTGCGCCGGCCTCGTCGATCAGGTCGATCGCCTTGTCGGGCAGGAACCGGTCGCTGATGTAGCGGTCGGCGAGGTTCGCCGCGGCGACGATCGCGCCGTCGGTGATCTGCACCTTGTGGTGCGCCTCGTAGCGGTCGCGCAGCCCCTTCAGGATGTTGATCGCGTGGGGCAGGCTCGGCTCGGCGACCTGGATCGGCTGGAAGCGGCGCTCGAGCGCGGCATCCTTCTCGAAGTGCTTGCGGTACTCGTCGAGGGTCGTCGCACCGATCGTCTGCAGCTCGCCGCGGGCGAGGAGCGGCTTCAGGATGCTGGCCGCGTCGATCGCGCCCTCGGCGGCACCGGCACCCACGAGGGTGTGGATCTCGTCGATGAAGACGATGATGTCGCCGCGCGTGCGGATCTCCTTGGTGACCTTCTTCAGGCGCTCCTCGAAGTCGCCGCGGTAGCGGGAACCGGCGATGAGCGAGCCGAGGTCGAGCGAGTAGACCTGCTTGTCCTTGAGCGTCTCGGGCACCTCGCCCTTGACGATCGCCTGCGCGAGGCCTTCGACGACGGCGGTCTTGCCGACGCCGGGCTCGCCGATGAGGACGGGGTTGTTCTTCGAGCGGCGCGACAGGATCTGCATCACGCGCTCGATCTCCTTCTCGCGCCCGATGACCGGGTCGAGCTTGTTGTCGCGCGCGGCCTGCGTGAGGTTGCGGCCGAACTGGTCGAGCACCGCCGACCCGCCCTGGGCGGGCTGGTTCTGCTCGCCGGCACCCGCGGCGACGCCGGCGGGCTCCTTGCCCTGGTAGCCGCTCAGCAGCTGGATGACCTGCTGGCGCACCTTGTTGAGGTCCGCGCCGAGCTTGACGAGCACCTGTGCGGCCACGCCTTCGCCCTCGCGGATGAGACCGAGCAGGATGTGCTCCGTCCCGATGTAGTTGTGGCCCAGCTGCAGCGCCTCGCGCAGGCTGAGCTCGAGCACCTTCTTCGCACGCGGCGTGAACGGGATGTGCCCCGTCGGCTGCTGCTGCCCCTGACCGATGATGTCCTGCACCTGCTCGCGCACCGCGTCGAGCGAGATGCCCAGGCTCTCGAGGGCCTTGGCGGCCACGCCCTCGCCCTCATGGATGAGGCCGAGGAGGATGTGCTCCGTGCCGATGTAGTTGTGGTTGAGCATCTTCGCCTCTTCCTGGGCGAGGACGACCACTCGACGGGCACGGTCCGTGAATCTCTCGAACATTGTCGACTCCTCCGGGCGCCGAGTCTTCTGACGCCTTACGACGAGGGTAACGACCGGCGGATGCCGGTATGCCCGTGTTCGCCAGGGGCATAGCGCCCCGGCATCCGCGCGGCTCAGATCACGTCGGCGGACCAGTCGTCGAGGTTGCCGAAGCGGTGCGCGGTGATCGTGACCGACTGCTCGTGCAGGAACGGCAGCAGCTCGATCCGCCCCGCCGTGGTCACCTCGCCGGCGTAGACGGCCAGGTCGGGGTCGCCGCCGGTCGCCTGGGCGAGGCGTGCGGCGAGCGCGGCGACCGAGTCCGGCCCGCCGACGAGCCGCACGCGGCCCGGCCGCGCCGTCTGCACAGGGTCGAGCGGGTCGACCTCGCGCGTCATGCGCTGGATCCACTCGTCATCGGTGTCGAGGAACACCGGCACGTCGAGTCCCGACAGGGCGTGCCGCACGGATGCCGGGATGCCGACGGGTGCGCTGAGGGTCATCGCCGCGCCGGCGCGCACCCCCGCGACAACGACCCGCAGCACGGCGTTCCAGCCGGCATCGGCGGTCGCCCGGATGGCGACGGGCACGGCGCGGTACCGGAAGAGGTTGCGCTCGACCTTCAGCTGCGAGACGTCGCGCACGCGGCCGAACTCGCGGTCCCACGCGATCGCGTCGGACAGCGCACCGCGACGCAGCCACTCGAACGCCTCGTAGTCCAGCGACGGCTGCGCCGCCTCGATGACGGTCGTGATGCGGGTGTCGAGGCCGCGCAGGTGCAGGGTCGCCGACGACGCGGCGCCGCTGGTGGCACGCCACGAGCCGAGGCCGATGAGGTAGTTCGGGCCGCCCGCCTTCGTGCCGGGGCCGACCGACGAGCGCTTCCAGCCGCCGAACGGCTGACGCTGCACGATCGCCCCCGTGATGCCCCGGTTGACGTAGAGGTTCCCCGCCTCGACGCGGTCGAGCCAGAGCGCGAGGTCGTCGGGGTTCTGCGTGTGGAGCCCGGCGGTGAGCCCGTACGCCACCTGGTTCTGCAGCTCGATCGCGTGGCTCAGCGAGTGCGCGTGCAGCACGCCGAGCACGGGGCCGAAGAACTCCTCGAGATGCATGCGCGACCCGGGCTGCACGCCGACCCGGATGCCGGGGCTCCACAACCGCCCGGCATACTCGGGAGCAGCGTCGAGTTCGCGGGGCTCGACGAGCCATTCCTCGCCCTCGTCGAGGGTCGTCAGCGCCCACTGCAGCTTGCCGCTCGGCGCCTCGACGACGGGTCCGACCTCGCTGAGGGGGTCGGACGGCGGGCCGACCCGCAGCGAGCGCACGGCATCCACGAGCTGGCGCCGGAAGCGCTGCGAGCGGCCGACGGGACCGACGAGGATCGCGAGCGAGGCCGCCGAGCACTTCTGCCCGGCATGCCCGAACGCGCTCTTGACGAGGTCGGATGCCGCGAGGTCGAGGTCGGCGGAGGGCATCACGATCAGGGCGTTCTTGCCGCTCGTCTCGGCCAGCAGCGGCAGGTCGGGGCGCCACGAGCGGAACAGGGCGGCGGTGTCCCACGCGCCGGTGAGGATGACGCGGTCGACGTGCGGGTGCCAGACGAGCCGCTGCCCCAGGGCGCCTTCGTCGAGGTCGACGAGGGCGAGCAGATCGCGCGGCACGCCGGCCTCCCACAGCGCGTCGGCCACGACGGCGGCGCAGCGGCGCGCCTGCGGGGCGGGCTTGAAGACGACGCCGGAGCCGGCGGCGAGAGCGGCGAGCACCCCGCCGGCCGGGATCGCGACGGGGAAGTTCCACGGCGGCGTGACCACCGTCAGACGCGCCGGCACGAAGACGGCGCCGCTGACGCGGTCGAGCTCGCGCGCGGTGGCCGCGTAGTAGTTCGCGAAGTCGACGGCCTCGCTCACTTCGACGTCCGCCTCGGCGAAGACCTTGCCGGTCTCGGATGCGGCGACCTCGATGAGCTCACCCCGTCGCGCCTCGAGTGCCGCAGCGGCGGCCTGCAGCACGGCCGAGCGGTCGGCCGCGGGGCGCGCACCCCACGCCTCTGCAGCGGTGCGCACGCGCGCGACGGTCGCCTCGAGCACGTCGGCGTCGTCGATGCGCGCGGCGGCGATGGTCGCCTCACCGGCAGCGGAGGTCTCGACCCGCGCGAGGATGTCGCGCGCCCACGCGCGGTTGGCGGGCAGGGCGGGGTCACTGTCGGGGGTGTTCTCGAAGCCGGGGGCGCCGTACGCGCGCGCCGCCGACTCGTGCGAGGCGAACACCGCCGTCTCGACGATCTCCGCACCGCCGAACAGCTCCGCCGGAACGCCCGGCGCCAGCGGCTGGGTCTCCTCCGGCTCGGCGACGGCGGCCCGTGCGATGCCGAGCACCGCCTGCGTCAGCCCGGCATCCGATTCGGCAGCCGCACGGGTGCGGCGCGGCGCGGCGTCGGCCGGCGGCGCGGTGCGGTCCTGCGTGCGTTTGGGCCCCTCGGGGAGGGCGGGGTCAGCGGCGCGCTCGACCGACGCGACGAAGCGCTGCTCCTCCCGCTCGAACATCGCCGGGTCGGCGGCGAGGTCGAACGCGGCGGAGAGGAAGTTCTCGCTCGAGGCGTTCTCCTCGAGCCGGCGCACGAGGTAGCTGATGGCGACGTCGAATTCGTCGGGACGCACGACCGGCACGTACAGCAGCACGTGACCGACATCGCGGGCGACGGCGTCGACCTGGCCCTGCGCCATGCCGAGCAGCATCTCGAACTCGAGGTCGTCGCGCACGCCCCGCTCGCCGGCGAGCAGCCACGCGTAGGCGATGTCGAACAGATTGTGGCCGGCGACGCCGATGCGCACCGCGGCGGTGTTGCGGGGCTGCAGCGCCTCGTCGAGGCAGCGCAGGTAGCTCGCGTCGGAGTCGAGCTTGGAGCGGTGGGTGGCCAGCGCCCAGCCGTGCATCACGGCATCCACCCGCTCCATCGCGAGGTTGGCGCCCTTGACGAGGCGCACCTTGATGCGCGCGCCGCCGTCGGCCACGCGCTGCCGCGCCCACGCCGTGAGTTCCTGCAGGGCGGGACGCGCGTCGGGCAGGTAGGCCTGCAGCACGATGCCCGCCTCGAGACCGGTCAGCCGCGGGTCTTCGAGGATGCGGGTGAACACCGCGATGGTCAGGTCGAGGTCGCGGTACTCCTCCATGTCGAGGTTGATGAAGGTCGCATCCTGCGCGGCCGACAGGTACAGCGGCAGCAGCCGCTCCACGACGGCGTCGACGACCTCGTCGAACGCCCACATCGAGATGTGGCTGGCGACGGCCGACACCTTCACCGAGACGTAGTCGACGTCGGGGCGCCGGATGAGGTCGTGGATGCCGTCGAGCCGGCGCAGCGCCTCGTGCTCACCGAGCACCGCTTCGCCGAGGAGGTTCAGGTTGAGGCGCGCACCGGATTCGCGCAGCTTCGCGATCGCGGGACCGAGCTTCTCCTCGCGGGCGTCGACGACGAGGTGCCCCACCATCTCGCGCAGCACCCGCCGGGCGATCGGCACGGTGGGCGCCGGCAGCACGGGGGCGACGGCGCCGCCGGTGCGCACGGCACCGCGCAGGTACCAGGGCAGGAAGTCGGGGACGAGCGGCGCGACGCGCTGCAGATTCGCCGCGGCGGCGCTCAGCGATTCGGGGCGCATGACCCCGTCGACGAAGCCGATCGTGAACGGGAGCCCGTTCGGATCCTTCAGCACGCCGGCCAGGCGCTGGGCCGCGGGATCGACGTCGACCGAGGCGGATGCGGTCACCCAGCGCTGTGCGAGCTCGATCGCCCGCGCGGCCAGGTCGGCGCGCGGCGCTTGTGGCGCCGCGGGGGAGGTGTCCGGCATGCGCCCAGCCTACGACCGCGCCCTCGGCGTCAGTCCCAGAGGCTGGGCGCGTCGGCGCGGGTCGACGGCAGCGCCGCACCCGTCGCCCAGTCGGAGATCCACTGCGGCAGCGGCGGCAGGTCGTCGGGCCGGCCGAGGGCCGCGAACAGCTCGTCGGTGTTGACGACGCCGCCGCCCTTGCGCAGGAACCGGGCGCGCACGATCATCTCGGCGTACACCTCGCCGCCGACCACGGCGCGGTGGATCTGGTAAACGGCCTTGTCGTCGTGGCCGTACAGCCGCGACTCGACGGTGAAGCGCTGCCAGAGCTGCAGCGACTTGCGGAAGGTGACGGTCTCGCTGGCGACCACCGCGTACCAGTCGTGGGAGTTCATCGCGTCCCACAGGCCGGTGCGGATGAGCAGGTCGAAGCGCCCGAGGTCGAACAGCGACGCGTAGCGCCCGTTGTTCATGTGCATCAGCAGGTCGATGTCGGTGGGGAGCGTGCGCAGCCGGATGCGGCCGACCGACCGGGGCGGGATGGGTCCGCGCCGTCGCAGCAGCACCTTCGCGCGCCAGATCGTCAGCAGGGTCCGCCACCACACGTTCACGAGGCGCGATGTTAGCGGCTGCCCCCGGCGACCCCGAAAACCGGTTGTCGGGTTCCTCCATCCGACCCCCGCCGCGGCGATTTCGCGTTTCTCCCGGCCGCACGTAGCATCAGCCGCATGGAAGCCGAATCGAAGACCGACAGCGTCGTCCGTCCCGTTCGCGACGTGGATGCCGAGGCCCTCGGGCGGGTCCACGCGACGTGCTGGCACGAGACGTACGACCACCTCATCAGCAAGGCCGCACTCGAGAACGTGTCGCCCAAGCGCCTCGCCGAGCTGTGGACCCACTGGGCCGCGCAGGGCGAGGATTTCCGGATGTTCGCCGCGCTCGTCGACGGCGAGATCGTCGGGTTCGTCGGCTCGGGTCCCGCCCGCGACAAAGACGCCCCGAGCTTCCGCGAGCTCTACTTCATCTACCTGCTCGACGCGTACCACGGCACCGGCATCGGCCAGAAGCTGTTCGACGCCGCGATCGACGAGGGCGAGGCGGCGTACCTGTGGGTCGCCGAGGACAACCCCCGCGCGCACCGCTTCTACACGCGCAACGGCTTCACCCTCGACGGCGCGACGCACACCGAGCCCTTCCTGGGCGAGACGCTCACCGAGGTCCGCTTCGTCCGCTGACCCGGCTGGGTATCGGCGCGATCAGCGTCCGCTGACCGTGCCGAATATCCGGGCGATGGGGGCGACGACGAGGGGGCGCGCGGCGATCCAGGCGCCGGCCATCGCGACGAGCGACAGGACGAACATCCAGAAGCCGAGCCAGTTGTCGGCGTAGGCGGTGGGATCGGTCGACCCCTGCGCCGCGTACATGTGGTTGAGGTTGCGCAGCGCCCCCGTCGACAGCACGAGGGCGACGTGCACGACGATGAACACGACGAAGAACAGCATCACCGGGAAGTGCACCTTCCGGGCCCACTCGATCGGGTACGCGGCGTTGAGCTTCGGCGCCTTCTTGGGCCACACCCCGCTCATGCGGATGCCGGTGACGAACGCGAGCGGAGCCGCGAGGAACACGGTCGAGAAGTAGGCGAGCTGCTGCAGCGAGTTGTAGTTCACCCAGCCGTTCTCGGTCGGCCAGTCCAGCGACACGTACTGCAGGGCGGCGGAGAGCGCGTTGGGGAAGACCTCCCAGCTCGTCGGCACGATCCGCATCCACTGCCCGGTGACGAACAGCAGCACGACGAACACGAGTCCGTTGACGATCCACAGCAGGTCGATCGACTGGTGCAGCCAGATCGTGAGGCTCGTCTTGCCCTTCTTGTTGCGCCGCGGCGTCCAGAACACGGCGGGCCGCTTCTCGGTGCGGATCGTCAGGCCCGTCTTGATGATGAGCAGCATGAAGAAGCCGTTGAGGAAGTGCTGCCAGCCGAGCCACGCCGGGATGCCGACGGGCGCGCTCTCGGGCAAGTGGTACTCGCCTGGGTAGGCCGCGAGGAAGTCCTGCATGAACGGGAGGCTGAGGAAGGCACGCACGAACAGCACCGCAAGGGCCGCGGCGACGAGCAGTCCGCCTCCGCCGATGACGACGACACCGGCCCACTGCGCCTTCGTGAACGGTCCGACGCGCTGCGGTTCGGGCTTGGCGGGAGGTCGGTGGAAGGCGGCGCGTCCGGGCCACACCGTGCGCGGCACCGTCAGCGGCGCCCGGGGATCCGCCGGGCGGGCGACCGCGGCGGCCTCCGTGACGGCCGATGCGGGCTCGGCAGATGCTGCGGGAACGGCGGATGCGGCCGGCCCGGGGCTCGTGGCACCGGCATCCGCAGTTTCGGCGGCGACGGCGGGCGCGGCGAGGATGCGGGCGGTGCCGGCCGGAGGCCAGGCGTCGCCGCCGGCGGTGCGGGGCAGTCCGCGTCGCAGTTCCGCTCCCGGCTCCCCAGCCACAAGTGGCGGGTTCGCCGCATCCGGGGTCGCCACAACTGACGGGGGAGCCACAGTCGCCGGCGCAGCCTCACACTCAGCAGTCACCTGTGGCGGCTCGACGGCGGCCGAGGTCGCCACAACCGACTGCGGAGCGGAGACGGATGCCGACGGCCACGCCTCCCCGCCCGGCACGCGCGGCAGCCCGCGGCGCAGCGCCACCCCCGGGACCGATGCCGCTCCGGCGCCACCATCCTGTTCCGGCGCCGCCGGTTCGTGGAGCCCCGCGGGCGTCACGGCGCCCGGGGCGGCAACCGCGTCGGCGAGCACCGGCGCGGCGACCTCGGGAGCGCTCGCGGCCACCTGCGTGGCGGCGGCGGCAGGAGCGGCAGCGGCCCCGGAGCCGGCGGGCACGCCGGCGGGAGGCCAGGGCTCTCCCCCGACCACGCGGGGCAAGCCCCGGCGCAGCGCGCGCCCGCTGAGGGCCATCACGCCTTCTTCGCCTCGAGGGCGGCGATCAGCTGCGGAACCACCTGGAACACGTCACCCACGATGCCGAAGTCGGCGATGTCGAAGATGGGCGCGTCGCCGTCCTTATTGATCGCGACGATCGTCTTGGCCGTCTGCATGCCCGCCTTGTGCTGGATCGCGCCCGAGATGCCGAGCGCGACGTACAGCTGCGGCGACACCGACACACCGGTCTGCCCGACCTGGTGCGCGTACGGGATGTAGCCGGCATCGACGGCGGCGCGCGAGGCGCCGACGGCCGCGCCGAGCGCATCGGCGAGCTGCTCGACCAGCACGAACTTCTCGAGCGATCCGAGCCCGCGGCCGCCGGCGACGACCTTGGGCGCCCCGCGCAGCTCGGGCCGCGACGACTCGACGACGGCGGCGTCGAACGATTCGATGGACGCGGCGGCCGCACCCGACGGCGTCACCGTCAGCGCGGTGACCTCCGGCGCGGCGACGGCCTCGGCGCGCGCGTCGACGGCGCCCTGACGCACGGTCACGACGAGCGGGCCGAACGTCGGCGCCGAGGTGGCCGTGAAGGCGCCGCCGTAGACCGAGTGGTGCGCGAGCACGCCCTCCTCGTCGCGGGCGACGCCGACCGCGTCGACGGCGAGGGCGGCATCCGTGCGGGCGGCGAAGCGTCCGGCGACGTCGCGCCCCTCGATCGAGTTCGACACGAGCACGGCGTCGGGTTCGACGAGCTGCGCCGCGGCGGTGAGCGCATCGACGAGCGGCACGGTCAGCTGGGTGTCGGCGCCGTTCAGGCCGGCCGTCAGCACGGCGGCGGCACCGAGTGACCCGGCCGCAGCGGCCAGAGTGGGCAGGGCGTGGTCGCCGGCGACGACGAGCGCGACGGGCGTGCCGATCTGCGCGGCGGCGCCGAGCAGGCCCGCGGACGACGAGGCGAGCTCGCCGGCGGGGGTGACGTCGAGGAGGACGAGGACGGAATCGGCTGCGAAGGTCATGTCGGCGCTCCTCAGGCCAGTCGGTTCTCGATGAGGAAGGCGGCCAGCTGCTCGCCGGCGTCGCCCTCGTCGGTGATCTTCACGCCCGCACCCCGCGGCGGCTTCGCGCCCACGGCGGTGAGGATCGTCTGCGGCGCGGATGCCGGGTCGACGTCGATCCCGAGGTCGGCGAGCGTCACCACCTCGAGCGGTTTCTTCTTGGCCGCCATGATGCCCTTGAAGTTGGGGAAGCGGGCATCCGGCAGCGCCTCGGTGATCGAGATCACGGCGGGCAGGGGTGCGCTGACCTGTGCCGTGCCGGCATCCGTCGCGCGCGTGCCCGAAACGGTGGTGTCGGTGATCGTCACGGCCGACAGCGCCGTGGCCTGCGGCACCCCGAGGCGCTCGGCGATCATCGCGGGGATGACCCCGCCCGAGCCGTCGGTCGACAGGTTGCCGGTGATCACGAGGTCGAAGCCGGCGCGCTGCACCGCCGCGGCGAGCACCTTCGCGGTGACGCCGAGGTCGGCGCCGGCGAGGGCCGGGTCGACGACCTGCACGGCGGATGCCGCCCCCATCGCGAGCGCCTTGCGCACCGAGGCCTGCGCCTCTTCGGGCGCCATCGACAGCACGACGACCTCGGTTCCGGCGTTCGCGTCGGCGTGGCTGAGCGCGACTTCGAGCGCGCGCTCGCCGATCTCGTCGATCACACGCTCCGACGCGGCCCGCTGTGCGAGACCGGTCTCGAGGTCGAGCTTGCGGTCTCCATAGGTGTCCGGGACTTCCTTGACCAGCACCACGATCTTCATAGGGGGATCCTCCGTCCACCGAGTCTATTCATCTCCCTGCGCGTCGCTCCGACGCGGGTCGCCGCGTTACGCCATCCGCTCATGGGCGGCCTCCAGCAGCCGCGGCACGCCCTCTTCGAGCGTCGGCCCGAAGGTGTCTCCCGGCCGCTCGCCGGCCCGCCACCGGGTATAGAGCGCTTCGCAGAACACGGCCGCCTTCCACAGCGCGAGCGCCTCGTACCAGCCGAGGTCGGACACGTCGAGCGGATGCCGCCGGGTGTAGCGCTCGACGAGATGGGCCGTGTCGGGGAAGTGCTCGCCGCGCGTCACGGTCGTCAGCTCCAGCGGCGTCTCGCGCACACCGGGACGCGCGTACGTCGCGGTGAAGTAGCCGAGGTCGGCGAGCGGGTCGCCGAGCGTCGCCATCTCCCAGTCGAGGATCGCGGCGATGCGCGGCGGGCGGCCGGTGGCGTACATGAGGTTGCCGATGCGGAAGTCGCCGTGCACGACGGCGTGCCGCTGCGTGCGCGGGATGCGGCCCTGCAGCCGGTCGGCGAGCTCGGCGACCAGCGGCAGGTCGCGGCGCGTGTTGCCCGCCCACAGACCCGCGAAGCGACGCACCTGCCGTTCCAGGTAGCCGTCGGGGCGGCCGATCCCCGCGAGGGGGCCGGATGCCACGTCCACCGCGTGCAGGTCGGCCAGTGCGTCGACGGCGGCGAAGGCGAGCGGGGCGTGCTGCTCGGGGTCGGCGAACGGCGCGGGCAGCGTGTCGGTGACGACCTCGCCGTCCACGCGGGCCATGACGTAGAACGGCACACCGAGCACCGCGGGGTCTTCGCACACCGCGAGGATCGCCGGCACCGGAACCTCGGCATCCGCGAGCAGGCGCTGGATGCGCGCCTCGCGGGCCATGTCGTGGGCCGACGGCGGCAGCGGCGGGCGCGGGCCGCGCCGCAGCACGAGGTCGCGCCCACCGCTGCGGATCGCGTAGGTGATGTTCGACTGCCCCTCGCCGATGCGCTCCCACGCGAGCGTGCCGTCGCCGAGCCCCTCCTGCTGCAGATAGGCGGCGACCGTGTCGACGATCAGCAGCGGCGGGCGCTCGAGCGCGGCCGCGTCCGCAGCGGTGCGGACGACGTCGACCCCGTCGGGTTCGGTGATCATCCGTCGCCCCGCACGGCGATGTCGAGCCGCGGCTCACCGGCGGCGACGGCGCGGGCGCGCGCACGGGACGCCCGGCGCGCGATCGCCCAGCGGTGCGTCTCGCTCGAGCCGTCGTAGATGCGGAACGGCCGCACCTCGTTGAGGTACTGGATCAGCGGCAGGCCGCTGGAGACCCCGTCGCCGCCGCACAGCTGCACGGCGCGGTCGATGACCCGCCAGACCGCCTCGGAGCAGTGCACCTTGGCGATCGACGACAACGCCGCACCCTCCCGGTCGGAGCGCTCGAGCGCCGCCGCGGCGGCGTCGATCACCGCGTCGGAGGTGGCCAGGTCGATCTCGCTGTCGGCCAGCAGCGCCTGCGCGACGCCGAGGTCGGCCAGCGGCGACCCGAACAGCTCGCGCCCGTTCGCGCGGTCCAGCGCGGTGTGCTGCGCGCGTCGGGCGAGGCCGAGCCAGCGCATGCAGTGGGTGAGCCGGGCGGGCCCCAGCCGCACCTGCGCGTAGCGGAAGCCCTGCCCGGGAGCGCCGAGCACGTCGGCGTCGGGCACGAACACGTCGTCGAAGCGCACGTACGGGTGCCCGCCGGCGATGGCGGCTTCGATCGTGCCGATCGACGGGCCGATCCGGATGCCGGCGGCATCCATCGGGGTCAGCAGCATCGTCGCGCCCGCCCCGTGGTCGCCCGTCGCCTCGGTGCGCGCCATGACGATCGCGAACGCGGCGCCCTCGGCCCCCGAGATGAACCGCTTCTCACCCGAGACGAGCCATCCCCCGTCGACGCGGCGGGCCGTGGTGGCGAGCGCGTCGGGGTCGGATCCGGCGCCCGGGTGCGGCTCGGTCATCGCGAACACCGAGCGCACGTCGCCCGCCACGAGCGGACGCAGGTAGCGCTCCTGCTGCTCGTCGGATGCCACGACCTCCAGCAGGCGCATGTTGCCCTCGTCGGGCGCCATGGCGTTGAGCACGGCCGGTCCGATCGGCGAGTAGCCCGCCTCCTGGAACACCGGCGACCACTCGCGCAGCGGCAGCCCGAGCCCGCCGAGCGCGGTGGGCGCGTGGGGGGCGAACACGCCCGCCTCCCGCGCGAGCGCGCGCAACCGCGCGAGCTCGGCATCCGGGAGCGTCCGCCCCCACGCCGGCTCGGCGGGGATCACGACCTCGCGGACGAAGGAGCGGGTGCGGTCGGCGACCTCCGACCGCGCGCTCACGCCGTGCCTCCCGCCTGCAGCAGGCCGCCGTCGAGGGTGAGCACCTGCCCGGTGATCCAGGATGCGGCGGGCGAGGCGAGGAAGGCGACCGCTTCGGCGACGTCGTCGGGGTCGCCGAGGCGTCCGAGCGGGTACGCGGCGGTGACCTCGGCTTCGTTCTCGGCGTACAGCGCCCGCGCGAACCGGGTCTTCACGACGGCGGGCGCGACGGCGTTCACCCGCACGCGCGGCGCGAGCTCGACCGCGAGGGTGCGGGTCAGGTGGCTGACGGCGGCCTTGCTCACGCCGTACCACCCGATGCCGGGCGAGGGGATGTCGCCGGTGACCGACGAGACGTCGACGATCGCGGCACCCTCGTGCGCGCCGAGCCCGGCGGCCAGCGCCGCCTGCGTCCACGCGAGGGTGCCGATCACGTTGACCTCGAGGATCTTGCGCGCGGCGTCGAGGTCGAGGCCGACGAGCGGACCGTAGACCGGGTTGATGCCGGCGTTGTTGACGAGGATGTCGAGGCGCCCGTACGTGCGCTGCACGGCGGCGAACACCTCGGCGCGGTGCGCGGGGTCGTCGGCCCCGCCGGCGAGGCCGATCGCGCGCCCCTCCGCTCCGCGGACGGCCGTGAGGGCCGCGACGGCCTCGGCGAGCGGTTCGGCGCGGCGCGCGGTGAGGCAGACGGCGGCCCCTCCCGCGACGAGGCGCCGTGCGATGGCGAAGCCGATCCCGCGGCTCGCGCCGGTGACGAGGGCGACGCGGCCCGCGAACGGGCCGTCCGGCGTGGGCGCATCCGTCATGACATCTCCTTCGATGGTCGGATTATCTAATCCTGATTAAAACGATCGCCGAGCGCAACTCGGGAAACGCTGAGGGATTGCAGAGTTGCAGCATCCGGTTTCTAATGCATAATAAAAACCAACGGTCGCGAGGGAGCGGTCGGGAAGGACGGACGGCGATGGCGCTGACGAGAGACCTGTACGACGAAGAGCACGAGCAGTTCCGCGAGCTCGTGCGCGAGTTCGTCGAACGCAACGCGAAGCCCCACGTCGAGCGCTGGGAGGCCGAGGGCAAGGTCGACCGCGAGCTGTTCGCGCAGGCCGCCGAAGCGGGCATCCTCGGGTTCGCGATCGACGAGGCCTACGGCGGCGGCGGCGCCGACGACTTCCGCTTCAACGCGATCATGGGCGAGGAGCTCGCCCGCAATCCCGTCTCGAACGGCATGGCCGGCATCGCCCTGTCCAACGACATCACGATCCCCTACTTCACCGACCTGACCGACGACGACCAGAAGCAGCGCTGGCTGCCGGGGATCGCGGCGGGCGAGCTGATCACGGCGATCGCGATGACCGAGCCCGGCACCGGCAGCGACCTCGCCGGCATCCGCACCTCGGCGGTGCGCGACGGCGACGACTACATCGTCAACGGGTCGAAGATCTTCATCTCCAACGGCCAGAACGCCGACCTCGTCGCGACCGCCGTGCGCACCTCGCCCGACCCGCACAAGGGCCTGAGCCTGCTCGTGATCGAGCGCGGCATGGACGGCTTCAGACGCGGCAAGAACCTCGACAAGGTCGGACTGCACTCGCAGGACACCAGCGAGCTCGTCTTCGAAGACGTGCGCGTGCCCGCGGCGAACCTGCTCGGGCCGGAGGGCTCCGGCTTCCTCGGTCTCATGAAGAACCTGCCGCAGGAGCGTCTGTCGATCGCGGCGGCCGCCGTCGCGGCCAGCGAGGGCGTGCTGGAGCGCACCCGCACCTACGTCACCGAGCGCACCGCCTTCGGCAAGCCCGTCGCCTCGTTCCAGAACACCCGGTTCGAGCTGGCCGACATGGTCACCGCGACCGCCGTCAGCCGCGCCTACATCGACGCGGCCATCCGCCAGCACGTCGACGGGAAGCTGTCGGCGACGGATGCCGCAGCCGCCAAGTTCTGGACGACCGAGCAGTACGTCGACATCGTGAACCGCTGCCTGCAGCTGCACGGCGGCTACGGGTACATGAAGGAGTACCGCATCGCGCAGGACTACCTCGACGCGCGCATCACCACCATCTACGGCGGGACCACCGAGATCATGAAAGAGATCGTCGGTCGGGACCTCGGACTGTGACCACCCGGACGGGAGCAACCACCATGACCGATGCCTTCATCTACGACGCCGTGCGCACGCCGCGCGGCCGCAACAAGGGCGGGGCGCTGCACGGCACCAAGCCCGTCGACCTCGTCGTCACGCTCATCGATGCGTTGAAGCAGCGCAACCCGGGACTGGATCCCGCCGACGTCGACGACATCGTGCTCGGCGTCGTCTCGCCCGTCGGCGAGCAGGGCGGGGACATCGCCCGCACCGCCGCGCTCGTGGCGGGCCTGCCTGAGACGGTCGCCGGCGTGCAGGTCAACCGGTTCTGCGCCTCGGGGCTCGAGGCCGTGAACCTCGCCGCCCAGAAAGTCGCCTCCGGGTTCGAGGACCTCGTGCTCGCGGGCGGCGTCGAGTCGATGTCGCGCGTGCCGATCGGCTCCGACGGAGGGGCGTACGCGCAGGACCCCACCACCAACTACGACGCGTACTTCGTGCCGCAGGGCATCGGCGCCGACCTGATCGCCACGATCGAAGGGTTCAGCCGCGAGGACGTCGACGCCTTCGCCGCCCGCTCGCAGGCGCGCGCCGAGACGGCGTGGCAAGAGGGCCGGTTCGCGAAGTCGATCGTTCCGGTCGCCGACATCAACGGCGTCACCGTGCTCGACCACGACGAGCACCGCCGCCCCGGCTCCACTGTCGCCTCGCTCGGCGCCCTGCCGGCATCCTTCGCGGGGATCGGCGAACAGGCCGGCTTCGACGCCGTCGCACTGCAGAAGTACCACTGGGTCGAGAAGATCGACCACGTGCACGGCCCCGGCAACTCGTCGGGCATCGTCGACGGCGCCGCCCTCATGGTGATCGGCTCGCGGGCGGCGGGCGAGGCGGCGGGACTGACCCCGCGCGCCCGCATCGTCGCGACCGCCGTCACCGGCTCCGACCCGACGATCATGCTCACCGGGCCCACCCCCGCGACGCGGAAGGCGCTCGAGCGCGCCGGACTCGGTGTCGACGACATCGACCTGTTCGAGCTCAACGAGGCCTTCGCCGCCGTCGTCATGAAGTGGCAGAAAGACCTCGGCATCCCCGACGACAAGGTCAACGTCAACGGCGGCGCCATCGCGATGGGCCACCCGCTGGGCGCGACCGGCGCCATGATCCTCGGCACCCTGCTCGACGAGCTCGAGCGCCGCGACCTGAAGCGCGGCCTCGCGACCCTGTGCGTCGGGGCCGGAATGGGCATCGCCACCATCATCGAGCGCGTCTGAGCGCGGGAACGAAGGAGAACCGGAGATGAGCATCACCACCGACGCCCCCGTCTACACGGGCTACGCCTGGCAGAAGGATGCCGACGGCATCGTCACGATCACGATGGACGACCCCGACAGCTCGGTCAACACGATGAACCCGCACTTCGTGTCGGCACTGGAGGCCACGGTCGACCGGCTCGAGGCGGAGCGCGACGAGATCACGGGCGTCATTCTCGCCTCGGCGAAGAAGAGCTGGTTCGCCGGCGGCGACCTCAACCTGCTGCGAGCCGCCGACCCGGCCAAGGCCGCCGAGGAGACGGCGCACATCGACCACGTCAAGGCGCTGCTGCGCCGCGTCGAGAAGCTCGGCAGACCGGTCGTGTCGGTCCTCAACGGCACCGCGCTCGGCGGCGGGCTCGAAGTCGCCCTCGCCACACACCACCGCATTGCGGCATCCGACGTGCGCGGCGCCCAGTTCGGGCTGCCCGAGGTGTCGCTCGGCCTGCTCCCCGGCGGCGGCGGCGTGACCCGCACGGTGCGGATGCTGGGACTGCAGAAGGCGCTGCAGGAGGTCATCCTCCCCGCGACGCGGTTCTCGGCATCCGATGCGCTCGCCGTCGGCATCGTCGACGAGGTCGCCCCGCTCGCCGAGCTCGACGCGCGCGCCCGCGAGTGGATCGCCGCGAACCCGGCGCCCGTGAAGCCGTGGGACGAGAAGGGCTTCCGCCTGCCCGGCGGCGCCCCGAACTCCCCCGGCGTCGCCTCGACGCTGCCCGCGTTGCCGGCGCTGCTGCGCAAGCAGGTCAAGGGCGCGCCGATGCCCGCACCGCGGGCGGCGCTGGCCGCGGCGGTCGAGGGCGCCTACGTCGATTTCGACACCGCCTCCCTCATCGAGACGCGCTACCTCGTGAGCCTCACCCACGGTCAGGTCGCGAAGAACATGATCAAGGCGTTCTTCTTCGACCTGCAGGCCATCAACGCGGGCGCCTCGCGTCCCGAGGGCTTCCCGAAGTACCAGGCGACCAAGGTCGGCGTGATCGGCGCCGGGATGATGGGCGCCGCGATCGCCTACGTGTCGGCGAAGGCCGGCATCGACGTCGTACTCAAGGACGTGTCGGCCGAGGCCGCCGAGAAGGGCAAGGACTACGCGCGCAACCTCGAGCAGAAGGCCCTCGCGCGCGGCAAGACGACGGCCGAGAAGAGCGAGGCGCTGCTCGCGAAGATCACGACCACGGGCGACGCGGCCGACTTCGCGGGCGTCGACTTCGTCATCGAGGCCGTGTTCGAGTCGGTGCCCGTCAAGCAGGCGGTGTTCCAGGAGATCCAGGATGTCGCCCTGCCCGACGCCGTACTCGGCTCGAACACGTCGACCCTGCCGATCACGCTGCTCTCCGAGGGCGTGAAGCGCCGGGAAGATTTCATCGGCATCCACTTCTTCTCGCCCGTCGACAAGATGCCGCTCGTCGAGATCGTGCGCGGCAAGAACACCTCCGACGAGGTGCTCGCGAAGACGTTCGACTACGTGCTGCAGATCCGCAAGACTCCGATCGTCGTCAACGACTCGCGCGGATTCTTCACCTCCCGCGTCATCGGCACCTTCATCGCCGAGGCCGTCGCCGCCGTCGGCGAGGGTGTCGAGCCGGTGTCGGTCGAGCAGGCGGCCCTGCAGGCCGGCTACCCCGCCGGCGCGCTGCAGCTGCTCGACGAGCTCACCATCTCGCTGTCGCAGAAGATCCGCCAGGAGACGCGCGCGGCCGTCGAGGCCGAGGGCGGCGTGTGGACGGAGCATCCGTCCGAGGCGGTCATGGACTGGATCGTCGACGAGGCCGGCCGCCCGGGACGCAAGGCCGGCGGCGGCTTCTACGACTACGTCGACGGTCGCCGCGTCGGCATCTGGCCCGGACTGCGAGAGAAGTACGACTCCGGGCGCACGACGCTCCCGCTGAAAGACCTGCAGGAGCGGATGCTGTTCGCCGAGGTGATCGACACCGTCGACTGCCTCGACAAGGGCGTGCTCACGTCGGTCGCCGACGCGAACATCGGCTCGATCTACGGCATCGGCTTCCCGGCATGGACCGGCGGGGTGCTGCAGTACGCCAACCAGTACGAGGGCGGACTGCCCGGCTTCGTCGCCCGAGCCCGCGAGCTGGCGGCGACCTACGGCGACCGCTTCGAACCGCCCGCATCCCTCGTCGCGAAGGCCGAGGCCGGTGAGACCTATGAGTGACCAGACACCGGTCGTTGAGCGAGCGCAGCGAGTCGAAACGCCCACGCTCCGCACGCGGTTCACGGAGGCGCTCGGCATCGAGCACCCCGTCGTGCAGGGCGGCATGATGTGGGTCGGTCGCGCGGAACTCGCCGCGGCCGTGTCGGAGGCCGGCGGCCTCGGCATGATCACGGCCCTCACCCAGCCGACGCCGGCCGACCTCACGAAGGAGATCGAGCGGGCGCGCACCCTCACCGACAAGCCGTTCGGGGTGAACCTCACGATCCTGCCGTCGATCTCCCCGCCGCCCTACGACGAGTACCGGCGGGCGATCATCGACGCCGGCATCACGATCGTCGAGACGGCGGGGGCCAACCCCGAGCCGCACATGGACCTGTTCCGCGAGCACGGCGTGCGCATCATCCACAAGTGCACGTCGGTACGGCATGCCCTGAAGGCCCAGAAGGTCGGGGTGACGGCGGTTTCGATCGACGGGTTCGAATGCGCCGGGCATCCCGGCGAGGACGACGTGCCGGGGCTGGTGCTGATCCCCGCGGCCGCGGATGCGCTCGAGATCCCGTTCATCGCGTCGGGCGGCTTCGCCGACGGTCGCGGGCTCGCCGCCGCACTCGCACTCGGCGCCGACGGCGTGAACATGGGCTCGCGCTTCATGTGCACCATCGAGTCGCCGATCGCGCAGTCGGTCAAGGAGCGCATCGTGGCGGCATCCGAGCTGGACACCAACCTGATCTTCCGGTCGCTGCGGAACACGGCGCGCGTCGCGAAGAACACCGTGTCGGACGAGGTCGTGCAGATCCTCAAGGACGGCGGGCAGTTCCCCGACGTGCAGCCGCTCGTCGCGGGCGCGCGGGGACGCAAGGTGTTCGAGGACGGTGACGTGGAGGCCGGCATCTGGACCGTCGGGCAGGTGCAGGGCATCATCCGCGACATCCCGTCGGCGGGCGAGGTGGTGCGCCGCACCGTGGCGCAGGCCCACGAGGTGCTGACCCGCCGCCTGTCCCAGTTCGCCTGAGCCTCTCTCGCCTCCCGGTCGTTGAGCGAGCGCAGCGAGTCGAAACGCCCCGGGGTGCGGAGGCGCGTTTCGACTCGTCGCTGCGCTCCTCGCTCAACGACCGGGGGGGCGGTGCTTCCGGTCGTTGAGCGAGCGCAGCGAGTCGAAACGCGCGAGCCCTCCCCCCGGTCGAACGCGTCAGGGGCGGGCGAAGGTGCCGAAGCGCACCATGTCCTGCGCACCGCGCACGAGGTCGTCGAGCGACCGCGTCCGCGGGTTCCACCACTCGACGGCCCAGTTCATCGAGCCCAGCAGCAGCAGGCGGAACACATTGATGTCGAGCCCCTCGCGCAGCAGACCGGCATCCTGCGCGCCCTGGAACAGGTCGCGCCACAGACGGCTGTAGGCACCCTCCTCGGCGGCGGGACGCACACGCAGGTGCTCGGGCACCTGCCCGGCGTTGCGCACCGACGCGGTCGTGTAGTCCGAGATGAGCAGCTCGTAGCGCAGATGCGCGTCGACGGCCGCGAGCAGCCGCTCGCCGGCATCCGCGTCGGGGAGCGCGGCGAGCACCTCTTCGACGTGGGCGCGCACACGGTGGGCGCCGGCCCACATGACCTCTTCGACGAGGTCGTCGCGCGATCCGAAGTAGTAGTAGATGGCGGGGGCCTGGATGCCGGCCACTTCGGCGACGTCGGCGAGCCGCGTGCCGGCGTAGCCCTTGCGGCTGAGCACCTGGGCGGCGGCGTCGAGGATGCGCTCGCGCGTGCGCGCCGACTTCGCCGTCTGCGCCGGTCCGCTCGTCTCCGTGCTCATCGTCCCTCCCCGCCTCATTCTAATCGGGATTCGAAAAAGTCTTGCACAACAGTCCGGCGCGACCTATCGTGAATCACGGTTCACTTCTGGGACCGCTCAATGGGGAGCGAGGAATCCGACATGACACTCATCGACGGCACCACCACCACGGGCGACGCCGCACCGTCCACCTTCACCGCGCACGACCCGCGCGACGGCTCGGCGATCGCCGACCACGCGCTCGAAGACGCCGCCACCGTGTCCCGTCGCGTCGTCGACGCCCGCGGGGCCGCGGCGTGGTGGGCCGGGCAGGGCTTCGACGGGCGCAAGCGCGTGCTGCTCGCGTGGAAGGGCGCGATCGCGCGCGGCGCGCAGGAGCTCGCGGGCGTCATCTCGGCCGAGACCGGGAAGCCCGCCGGCGACGCGCTGCTCGAGGTGATGCTGACCCTCGGCCACCTCGACTGGGCCGCGAAGCACGCCAAGGAGGTGCTCGGCGTCCGCAAGGTGAAGGCCGGGCTCATCAACTACAACCAGCACGCGACGCTGCGCTACGAGCCGTACGGCGTGGTCGGGGTGATCGGCCCGTGGAACTACCCGTTCTACACGCCGATGGGCTCGATCTCGTACGCCCTGTCGGCCGGCAACGCGATCGTGTTCAAGCCGAGCGAGCTCACCCCCGGCACCGCGCGATGGATCGAGGCGCGCTGGAACGAGGTGTGCCCGAAGCCCGTCTTCCAGGTCGCGACCGGCGATCGCGCCACCGGCGCCGCCCTGGTGGCGTCCGGCGTCGACAAGGTCGCCTTCACGGGATCGACCGCATCCGCCAAGAAGGTCATGGCCGCCTGCGCCGAGACCCTCACCCCCCTGGTCGCCGAGTGCGGCGGCAAGGACGCGCTCATCGTCGCCGCGGATGCCGACCTCGACGCCGCCGCCGACTTCGTCGTGTTCGGCGCGATGGGCAACGCCGGTCAGACGTGCGTCGGCGTCGAGCGCGTCTACGTGCAGCGACAGGTGCGCGACGCGCTCGTCGCGAAGGTCGTCGAGCGCGCCCAGCGCCTGCGCACGGCGGGCGAGGCGACCTCGTACGGGCCGATGACCCTCGGCTCGCAGTCCGACGTCGTCGCCGCGCATGTCGCCGACGCACTCGCCCGCGGCGGCACCGCCGTGCTCGGCGGCCCCGAGTCGGTGCGGGGGCGCACCGTCGAACCCGTCGTGCTGTGCGACGTGCCCGAAGACGCCGACGCCGTACGCCTGGAGACGTTCGGACCGACGGTGGTCATCAACACCGTCGACTCGCTCGAAGAAGCGGTGGCCAAGGCGAACGCCACCGAGTACGGCCTGGGCGCCGCCGTGTTCACCGCCTCGCCGCACACCGGCGAGCGCCTCGCCGCGCAGCTGAAGGCGGGCGTCGTGACGATCAACTCCGTGCTCGGGTTCGCCGCGATCCCGGCTCTGCCGTTCGGCGGAGTGAAGGGCTCGGGCTTCGGCCGCATCCACGGCGCCGACGGGCTGCGCGAGTTCACGACGCCGAAGTCGGTGGCCCGGCAGACCCGCAAGGCGGCGCTCAACCTGCTCACTATGGAGCGCACCGACAAGGACATGCACATGGTCGCACGCATGATCCCCTTGCTGCACGGCAAGGGGAAGTGAGCCTCAGCGGTTCGTGAAGTCGGGCTGCCGCTTCTCCCGGAAGGCGGCCATGCCCTCCTTCTGGTCCGCCGTGTCGAACAGCGCAGCGAACGCGTGGCGCTCGAAGCGCAGGCCTTCGGCGAGCGTGGTCTCCAGGGCCGCATCCAGCGCCGCCTTCGCCGCGTACACCGACGGCAGCGACTTCGCCGCGATCGTCTCGGCGACCTTCGCCGCCTCGGCTTCGAGGTCGGCGGCCGGCACGACGCGGGAGACGAGCCCCGCGCGCTGCGCCTCGTCGGCGGACAGCATCCGCCCGGTCAGCACCATGTCGGCGGCGACGTAGGCGCCGACCGCGCGGATGAGACGCTGCGTGCCGCCCATTCCGGGGATGACTCCCAGGTTGATCTCGGGCTGCCCGAAGCGGGCCGTGTCGCCGGCGACGATGATGTCGCACATCATCGCGAGCTCGCACCCACCGCCGAGCGCGTAGCCCGAGACGGCGGCGATGACGGGGGTGCGCACGGCCGCGAAGCGCGCCCAGGCGCCGAAGTGATCGTCCATGATCATCTCCCGCCCGGACTTCTGCTCCATCTCCTTGATGTCGGCGCCCGCGGCGAACGCCTTCTCGCTGCCGGTGACGACGATGGCGCCGATCCCCTCGTCGGCGTCGAACGCCTCGGCCGCGGCGACGACATCGCGCATCACCTGCGAGTTGAGGGCGTTGAGCGCCTCGGGACGGTTCAGGGTGATCCGGCCGACGCGTCCGTGCGTGCCGACGAGGATCGTCTCGTAAGAGGTCATGCCCTCATGCTGTCACGAGAGGCCCGACGCGGCGCCCATCAGGCGGCGCGACCCGGGATACCCAGGGCGGCGCCCATGAGTGCGACGAGCCGTTCGGCCGCCACCGCGTCGCGCTCGGCCAGCAGCGGCGCCTCGTCGGCGACGACGCCGAGGCTCGCGTGCACGAGCACGACGGCCTCCTTGCCCCGCAGCTCTGGGCGGGCGGCCTGCAGCAGCGCCGTCCAGTCGGCCACGTGCGCGCGCTGCAGGGCGCGCAGGCGCCGCTGGTCTTCGGCGGGCAGGTTGCCGAGCTCGGCGAAGTAGACGCGCGTGAGGGCGAGGTTCGCGAAGGTGTGCGCGACGTAGGCGCGGCACACCTCGCGCAGGGCATCGGCCGGCGACGCCGCGCGCTCGCGCGCACCGAGCACGGCGTGCTCGAGCGAGACGGCCGCGCGTTCGCAGGCGGCCAGCAGCAGCGCGGACTTGTTCTCGAAGTGGCGGTACACCCCGGACGGGGTGAGGTCGACGTCGCTCGCGAGGTCTTCGATCGTCACGTCGTTGTACCCGCGCGCGGCGAACATCCGCACCGCGGAGTCGATCAGCCGTTCGCGTCGGGTGTCCGGATCGGCGGCGGATGCCGCAGCCGGTGCGGCCGTCGCGCGCGGCGCCTGCGCAGCGAGGGGGAGTTCGAGCACGCGCCATGCGGCATCGGCGAGCAGCGTCCGCAGCGTGCGGGCGGCGACGACCGTGTGGTGCGCCGTGATCGAGGCGACGACCGAGAGCGCGGCGAGGGTGCGCCAGCGCAGCTCGTCACCGGTCAGTTCGGGGCGCAGCACCGCGAGGCGGTCGGCGAAGCGCTGCCGCAGCAGCGCGAACTCGCCGGTGAGCAGCGCGCGGTCGGCGGGCTCGAGGTAGCGCCCTTCCCAACGGTAGATCCCCCCGGTCGTGCGCAGCTCGATCGTCGTCGCGATGACGGCGTCGAGCAGCGCGTCGACGACGGCGCGCGGGTCGGCGTCGGCGGGCGCGGCGGCCGGCTCGTCGGTCGCCTCGATGAGCCGGTGGGCGAGCATGAACGCCGTGCGCACGAACAGGGCGTACTTATTCGGGAAGTGGCGGTACAGCGCCGGGGCGGAGATGCCGACGGCGGCGGCGATGTCCTGCATGCCGACGGCGTGGTAGCCGCCCTCGGCGAACGCGACGGCGGCGGCCTCTTCGATGCGCCGCTTCCGGTCGCGCGGCCGGGAGCGCGGCGCGGCGGGAGCCGTCTCGAGCGCGGGGCCGGATGCCGGGGTCATGCCGACAGCCTAGACCTCCGGACGTCTGTGAATCTTCGTTAACAAAACCCGTGACAACCCGACGTCGCGGTGGCATACTCGACGCAGGCCCAGGGCGTCGCAGAGTCGCGACGTCCCGCTACGAAGACGTATGAGAGGGACCCCGATGACCGACCACACCGCGTATGCGATCCCCGCGGCGGCGCGCCGCAACCACTGGATGAACCAGATCACGGTGCACGCCGCCAACAAGCCCGACGCCACCGCCTTCCGCTTCCTCGGCGCCGAGACGACGTGGGCGCAGGCGCGGGAGCGCATGGACTCCTTCGCGGCCGCGCTCGCCCGCCGCGGCGTGGGCTTCGGCGACCGTGTGCTGCTGCTCACGCTCAACCGTCCCGAGGTCGTGCTGTCGGTGTTCGGCATCAACCGGCTCGGCGCGATCGCCGTGCCGATCAACATCCGCCTCACCCCGCCCGAGATCGCGTACATCGTCGACGACGCGGACGCCGACGTGCTCATCGTCGAGGCGCCGCTGGCCCCGCTCGTCGGCGCCGTCGCGCAGGTGACCGACCGCATCCGCAAGGTCATCGTCATCGGCGAGGCCGGCGAGGGGCAGGAGTCGTGGGCCGACCTCGTCGCCGAGGACCCGGAGGGATTCGAGGCGCCCGACGTGCCCGAGGACACGACGGCGCTCATCATGTACACCTCGGGCACCACCGGCCGCCCCAAGGGCGCCATGCTCGACCACGTCAACCTGTTCTCGCAGTCGATCACCTGCATCCGCGCGAACAACGTCAACGACGAGAGCGACATCGCCTTCATGACGGCGCCGCTGTTCCACATCGCCGGTCTCGGCTCGATCGCGCCGAACTTCATCATCGGCATCCCGACCGTCATCCACCCGCTCGGCGCCTTCAACCCGACCGAGCTGCTGGACGCGTGGGAGCGGGAGAAGGCGACGATCGTCTTCAACGTGCCCCAGCAATGGCAGGTGATCTGCGCCGACCCGTCGCTGCCCGACCGCGACCTGCACCTGCGCATCATCAGCTGGGGGGCGGCCCCGGCATCCGACACCCTGCTGCACGCGATGGCCGACCGCTTCCCGCACGCGACGAACGTCGCCGTCTTCGGTCAGACCGAGCTCTCCCCGATCACGTGCGTGCTGCGCGGCGAGGACTCGCTGCGCAAGCTCGGCTCGGTCGGGCGGCCCATCCCGACGATCCAGTACCGCGTGGTCGACGACGAGATGAACGACGTCGCGCCCGGCCAGGTCGGCGAGATCGTCTACCGCGGCCCGAACCTCATGAAGGGGTACTGGCGCAAGCCCGACGAGACCGCGGCGGCGTTCGAGGGCGGCTGGTTCCACTCCGGCGACCTCGTCAAGCAGGACGACGAGGGGTTCGTGTGGGTCGTCGACCGCAAGAAGGACATGATCATCTCCGGCGGTGAGAACGTGTACTGCGCCGAGGTCGAGAACGTGCTCGCCGCGCACCCGAAGATCCTCGAGGCCGCCGTGTACGGCCGCGCCGACGAGCGCTGGGGCGAGGTGCCGGTGGCCGCCGTGGCGCTCAAGCCGGAGCAGGAACTGTCGATCGACGAGCTGCAGGACTGGCTCTCGGACAAGCTCGCCCGCTTCAAGCAGCCCAAGCACCTCGTCGTCGTGCCGGCGCTGCCGCGCAACGCCGCCGGCAAGGTCAACAAGGTGGCGCTGCGCGCCGCCGACCGCGAGCCGGCGACGGCGTGAGCGCATGACCGCCGCCGTGGCCGCGCTCGTGAGGGAGCGCGGCGGATCCGTCGCGCTGTCCGAGATCACCGTGCGCGACCCCGGCCCGGACGAGATCCTCGTGCGCGTGATGGCGTCGGGGGTGTGCGCGACCGACCTGTTCGGCATCGCGGGCGGGGCGGGCGACCGCTTCCCCGCGGTGTTCGGGCACGAGGGCGCGGGTGTCGTCGAGGCGGTCGGCGCGGGGGTCACCGCGCTCTCCCCCGGCGACCACGTCGTGCTGAGCTTCGACTCGTGCGGCGCCTGCGCGTCGTGCGCCGCCGGCCACCCGGCCTACTGCGCCCGCTTCGCCGAGCTCAACTACGCTCCGCGATCGGATGCCGAGGTCGCCGGCGAGGCGGCCACGACCGGCTGGATGTCGCAGTCGTCGTGGTCGACGCACGTCGTGGCCCGGGAGTCCAACGCCGTCCGCATCGACGACGACGTGCCGTGGGAGGTCGCCGCGACGCTCGGCTGCGGCATCTTGACCGGTGCGGGCGCCGTCATCACCGTGCTGCGTCCGGGCCCGGACGACACGCTGCTCGTCATCGGCGCGGGCACGACGGGGCTCGCGGCGGTCATGGCCGCGCGGCACCGGGGCGTGCGGCGCATCATCGTCACCGATCCGCTCGACGAGCGCCGACGCCTCGCCCTGGACCTGGGGGCCGACGAGGCGCGCGGGCCCGACGCCCCGGCGGTGACGGACGTCTCCTGCGTGCTCGACACCGTGGGCACGCAGGAGACGGTCGCCCTCGGCCTGTCGGCGCTCGCGCCGCGCGGCGTGTGCGCGACCGTCGCCCTGCGCGCCGGCGCAAACCCCGTGACGATCTCCCAGTCGCAGTTGCTGTGGGGACGCACCCTCACCGGTGTCATCGAGGGCGACGCCGACGTGCACCGCGACATCCCGATGCTCGCCGCCCTGTGGCGGGCCGGTCGGATGCCGATCGAGCGACTCGTGACCGGCTACGCGTTCGACGACATCGACACCGCCGTCGCCGATGCGCGCGCGGGCCGCACGATCAAGCCGGTCGCCCGCATCGGCGAGGCGGTGGTCCCCGCGGGCGCACCGCCCGCCGCGACGCCGATCACCGGCATCCGCGACGCCGATCTGGCGTTGCTGTGGCGGTCGCTGCCGCCGGTCTCCCCCGGCGAGCTCGTGGGCCTGTGGCGCGGCACCGGGCTGAGCCTGGACCACCCGATCCAGCGGCAGCTCGAGCGCAGCGGATGGTTCGGCAAGCTCTTCCGCAGCGTCGACGACGTCGCGCCGATCGTGTGCACCGACGAGACCGGTGGGCTCGTCGCCGACGCGCGCCTCGCGGGCGGGGGCGCGACGGTGCGCACCGTGCGTCACGACGGCCTCGACACCGCCGCGATGCTCTACGACACGCGACCCGTGATCGACCTGTTCACCCGGCTCGGCCCCGACACCCTGCTCGGCGTCATGACCGGCCCCGGCACCGAGGTCCGCGGCCGCCGGTACCACTTCGTCCTCGAGCGCGTCCCCGACCGGCCGGTGCGCGTCGCGGACTGACACGCGGCCGCGTCACCGACCGTTCACCCGGGAGTAAGGCCGGAGCCACCCGGCGTCGATAGGCAGGAAGCACCTTCCCGAATCGACCTGAGGACATCCATGCCTTCGCCAGTCCGACGTCGTGCGGTCGCGGCGGCCACCACGGCCGCACTCGCCTGCACGCTCGCCCTGACACCGCTCACCGCCGCGGTCGCCGCCCCCGTCACGACGCCCCTGATCAGCGACTCCGTCGACGGTGCCGCCCTGAAGCTCACCCCCCTCGACACGTTCGAGTCGGGCGTGTTCGGCGAGTCCGCCGCCGAGATCGTGCAGGCCTACCGTGACCGCCTCTACGTCGTGAACGCGCTGTCGGGATCGGTGACGGTGCTCGACAACTCCGACCCGACCAACCTGCGCGAGCTGTTCGCCCTCTCTGCGACGGGCACCGCCAACTCGCTCGCGATCCGCGACGACGGACTCGGCGTCATCGCCTTCGAGGCGGAGGACAAGACCGCGAACGGATCGCTCGTCTTCTTCGACGCGAACGCCTCCTCCGCGGACACCGCCATCCTGGGGTCGGTGACCGTCGGCGCCCTGCCCGACATGGTGACGATCTCCAAGGACGGCGCGTACGCCGTCGTCGCCAACGAGGGCGAGCCGGCGGACGACTACTCCGTCGACCCGGAAGGCTCGATCGGCGTGGTCGCCCTGCCCAAGACGGTGAGCGCGCCGGCGCAGGCCGCCGTCAAGATCGCCGGATTCGGCGCGTTCGAGGCCGGCGGCACGAAGACGCTCGACCCGAAGGTGCGCGTGTTCGGTCCGGACATCGCCGCCCCCGACCAGGGCGCGAAGCCGCTCGCCGCGAACCGCGTCAGCCGCAACCTCGAGCCCGAGTACATCACCGTCGACGGCACCACGGCCTACGTCGCACTGCAGGAGGCGAACGCGATCGCGGTCGTCGACCTCGCCAAGGCCGAGGTCGGCAAGATCATGCCGCTCGGCGACAAGGACTGGGGCACCGTCGGCCTCGACGCGAGCGACCGCGACCCCGAGGACGCGCCGACGATCGACATCACGACCTACCCGGGGCTCAAGGGCCTCTACATGCCCGACGGCATCCAGTCGTACGCGGCGGGCGGCAAGACCTACCTCGTCACCGCCAACGAGGGCGACGCCCGCGAGTGGGGCTTCGACGAGAACGGCGACGAGAACGCCGCGTACTTCATCGACGAGGCCCGCGTGAAGGATCTCGGCAAGAAGGGTGTCGCGGGCATCTGCGCCGACAGCCCGCTGTCCGCGATCCCCGACGTCCAGAAGGACGACGTCCTCGGCCGCCTCAAGGTCGTGACCGACCTGGGCATCGCCTCCGGCGCCGACTGCTACAGCGAGCTGTACGCCTACGGCGCCCGCTCGTTCTCGATCTGGAACACCGACGGCACGCTCGTGTTCGACTCGGGCGACCAGTTCGAGCAGCTGCAGCAGCGCCTCGTCGGCCAGGGGCTCGTGTTCAACGCGAGCAACGACAACAACGACGACAACGACCGCAGCGACGACAAGGGCGTCGAGCCCGAGAACGTCGCGGTCGGCACGGTCGGCGAGCGCACCTACGCGTTCGTGGGCTTCGAGCGCGTCGGCGGCGTCGCCGTCTACGACATCACCGACCCGGCCGCAGCGGAGTACGTCACCTACGTGAGCCGCCGCGACTTCACGGCCGACGTCGAGTCCTCGGCCGCCGGCGATCTGGGCCCGGAGGGCATCCAGTTCGTCCCGGCGCACCGCTCGCCCACGGGTCAGCCGCTGCTGGTCACCGGCAACGAGGTCTCGGGCACGACGACCGTCTTCGCCGTCGAGGACCTGCTGGCCGACGAGCCCGACGTGCGCATCCTCACGGTCAACGACTTCCACGGGCGCCTCGTGCAGGAGACCGGCGGGGTCGCGGGCGCCGCGGTGCTCGCGGGAGCGGTCGACAGCTTCCGGCAGCAGAACCCGAACACGCTGTTCGTCTCGGCCGGCGACAACATCGGCGCCTCGGCGTTCGAGTCGTTCATCGACGACGACAACCCCACGATCGACGCCCTGAAGGCCGCGGGCCTGGACCTGGGCGCCGTGGGCAACCACGAGTTCGACCGGGGCTTCACCGACCTCACCGAGCGGGTGATCCCCCGCTTCGGCGCGGGCGAGCCGGCCTCCGACGGCGGCGCGGACTTCGCCCTCGGCGCCAACGTGTACGAGAAGGGGACGAAGACCCCGGCGCTCAAGCCCTACACGATCCGCGAGGTCGACGGCACGCGCATCGCGTTCATCGGCACCGTCACCCAGCAGACGGCCGGCATGGTCAGCCCCGACGGGATCGCGACGATCGACTTCGGCGACCAGGTCGAGGCCGCCAACCGGGAGGCCGCGAAGATCGTGGCGAACGACGAGGCCGACGTCATCATCCTGCTCACCCACGAGGGTGCGGCGACGTCGGACATCACCGACATCACCGAGGGCGACGACGCGTTCGCGCAGCTCGTGCAGAACGCGTCGCCGGAGATCGACGCGATCGTCTCGGCGCACACCCACCAGCGGTACGCGCACGAGATCGACGGCCGTCCCGTCATCCAGGCGCACCAGTACGGCACGGCGCTGGGCACCCTCGACATCGAACTGACGGATGCCGGCGAGCTCGAGTCGATCACCGGCGGCACCGTGTCGCTGTACGACGGCACCACGAGCCAGTACATCGCCTACCCGCAGGCGGCCACCAAGGCCGTCGTCGACGCGGCCGTCACCACGGCGAACCTCGAGGGCCAGAAGACGGTCGGCGCCATCACCGCCGACATCCTGCGCGGCAAGACCTCGGGCGGCGCCGAGGACCGCGGCGTGCACTCGACGCTCGGCAACACGGTCGCCGACGTGTACCTGTGGGCGACCAGCGACAACCCCGCCTACGGCGGCCAGGACGCGCAGATCGCGTTCATGAACCCGGGCGGCCTGCGCGCCGACCTGCTGTTCGGCGACGACAACGGCGCGATGAGCTACCGCGAGGTCGCGAACGTGCAGCCGTTCGGCAACACGCTCGTCACCCTCGACCTCACGCCCGCGCAGATCAAGGCGGTGCTCGAGCAGCAGTGGCAGCCGGCGGGCGCGTCGCGTCCGAAGCTCGCGATGGGCGTCTCGAAGGGCTTCACCTTCGAGTACGACCCGGCTGCGGCGGCCGGCTCGCACATCGTCTCGATGCAGCTCGACGGCGAAGAGCTGTCCCCGACCGACACGACGACGTCGATCCGCATCGTGACCAACTCGTTCCTCTCCGGGGGCGGCGACAACTTCGTCTCCTTCCGTCAGGGCACGAACGTGGCCGACTCGGGGCAGATCGACCTGCAGGCCACGGTCGACTTCTTCGCCGCGGCATCCGGTCCCGTCGCGCCGTCGCCGGCGAACCGCGCGTACCTCGTCGGCGAGCAGCCGCCGGTCGAGGGTGAGCCGGGCGAGGGCGAGAACCCCGGCGGTGAGAACCCCGGCGGCGAGCTGCCGGGCACCGGCGAGCCGACCGCCGCGCAGCTGCTGGCCGCGCTGAAGGCCGCGAAGGTCGCTCTCGGTGCGACCTCGGTCACGGCGGGCGGCACGTTCACCGTGGACGTCGCCGGGCTCCTGCCCGGCCAGCGGATCGGCGCCGAACTGCGAAGCGACCCCATCACGATCACCGGCATCCCGGCAGCGAACGCGTCGGGTGCGGTGTCGTTCACCGTCGCGGTGCCGGCAGACCTGCCGGTCGGAACGCACCACCTGGTGCTGATCTCGAACGGCACGGACGCGCAGTCGTTCGAGATCCTCGTGACGGCACCCGGGACCGCGCAGGCGATCGCCGCCACCGGCGGCACGTTCCCGATCGGGTTCGTCTCGGTGCTCGCGGCGGGCATCCTCGTCGCGGGACTCGTGATGCTCCTGCGCCGGCGCACCACGGCCGACGTCTGATCCGCATCCGACAGCGAAGCGGCCCCGGGTGATCCCCGGGGCCGCTTCCGTTTCTGCGCCGCCTCCGCTTACGAGACACACCTTCGGCGGCGAGAAATCATCGCCTGCGTGATGTCTCGCGCCGAGAGTGGTTTCTCGCCGTCAGCCCGCGGCCTCCTCGGGGCGCTCGGTCAGGCGGATCGCCTCGGTGTCGGGCGTGTAGCCCTCGATGTGCCGCTCGTCGGGGCCGTTGTAGGCCGACAGCGGGCGGATGAGGGCGTTGGCGCGCTGCTGCTCGATGATGTGCGCCGTCCACCCGGTGATGCGCGCCGCGACGAACAGCGGCGTGAAGGTGAGCGTGTCGAAGCCGATGAGGTTGTAGGCCGGACCCGACGGGTAGTCGAGGTTCGGGTAGATCCCCTTGCGCTCGACGAACTCGCGCTCCAGGTGCGCGTACAGCGCGGCGACATCCGGACGGTCGTAGTACTCCACGAGGGTGTCCAGCGCGGCCTTCATGGTCGGCACGCGCGAGTCGCCGCGCTTGTACACGCGGTGCCCGAAGCCCATGATCTTGCGCTTCTCGGCGAGCGCGGTGTCGAGCCACGACACGACGTTGTCGGCGTCGCCGATCTCGTCGAAGACGTGCAGCACCGCCTCGTTCGCCCCACCGTGCAGCGGCCCCTTGAGGGCTCCGATCGCGCCGACGACGGCCGAGTACAGGTCGCTGAGGGTCGAGGTGATGACGCGCGCGGTGAAGGTCGACGCGTTGAACGAGTGCTCGGCGTAGAGGATCATCGACCGGTTGAAGGCGTCGACGACCACCGGGGCGGCCTCCTCGCCGAAGGTCATCCACAGGAAGTTCTGCGCGTACGTGAGGTCTTCACGCGGGTCGACCGGTTCGAGCCCGCGACGTCGCCGCTGGCCGTACGCGACGATGGCCGGCAGTGCCGCGAACAGGTGCAGGCTGCGCGCGATGTTCTCCTCGGGAGTGCCGACGGCGGTGAGCACGTCCTCCCCCGCCGTCTCGATGGCGCCGATGACGCTGACGGCCGTGCGCAGCTCGTCCATCGGATGCGCGTCCAACGGCAGCTGGTCGATCGCCGCCTTGACCTCCGGCGCGAGCGCCCGGAAGCGCCGCCCCTCGGCCCGCTGCGCCGCGAGCTGTTCGTCGGTGGGCAGTTCGCCGTGCCACAGCAGGTAGGCGACGGCGTCGAAGGGCTGCGTCGCGGCGAGCTCCTGCACCGGGTACCCGCGGTACAGCAGGGAGTTCGATTCCGGGTTGACCTTGCTGATGGCGGTGACGTCGGCGACGACCCCCGCAAGGCCTTTCTTGATGTCCTGCTCGGTCATGGTCGGGCTCCTTTGCCGTGGGTCGGTGGTCAGCGGTCGACCGTGAAGTCGAAGACGCTCGTGTCGAAGCGGTTGTAACCCTCGTAGTCGATGAGGTCGTAGAGGTCGGCGCGGTGCTGCATCTCGCCGAGCTTCGAGGTGAGGTGCCCCTCGTCGGTCAGGGTATCGAGCCCGCGTCCGGCCGCGCCCATCGCGATCCGCAGCAGCGACACCGGCCAGATGACGATCTGCACGCCGGCGCCGCGCAGCTGCTCGACCGTGAACAGCTCGCTCTTGCCGAACTCGGTCATGTTGGCCAGGATCGGCACGTCGAGGGCGGAGGCCATCGCCTCGAACTCCGACAGATCGCGCATCGCCTCGGGGAAGACGGCATCCGCCCCGGCGTCGACGAGGGCCTTGGCCCGGTCGATCGCGGCGTCGAGCCCGTCGACCGCACGGATGTCGGTGCGCGCCATCACCAGGAAGTTCGGGTCGCGGCGCCCGTCGACGGCGGCGCGGATGCGCCCCCTCGCGGTGTCGGCGTCGACGACCGACTTGCCGTCGAGGTGGCCGCAGCGCTTCGGGTTCACCTGATCCTCGATGTGGGCGCCGGCGAGCCCGGCATCCTCGAGGGTCTGGATCGTGCGGGCGACGTTCATCGGCTCGCCGAAGCCGGTGTCGGCGTCGATGATCGCGGGCAGCTCCGTCATCCGCGCGATCTGCTGCCCGCGGCCGGCGACCTCGGTGAGCGTCGTGAGCCCGATGTCGGGAAGCCCCAGGTCGGCGGCGAGCACCGCGCCCGAGATGTAGACGCCCTCGTAGCCCTTGCGCTCGATCAGCCGCGCCGAGAGCGGGTTGAACGCGCCGGGGAAGCGCACGAGCTCACCGGCCGCGAGTCTCTCGCGCAGGATGCGGCGCTTCTCGGATGCCGGAGTCGTCGAGTACAGCATCAGAAGCCTCCTCGCGACGTTTCGACTCGCTTCGCTCGCTCGACGACCGGGACGGGTGACGGAGTGCAGCGACGCAGCATCAGAACAGGCCTCGGGGCGAGGGAGCCGATGCCAGCACGCCGGGCTTCGCGACGATGTTGAGCTCGCGCACCTCGGCGGGCGTCAGCTCGGGCAGGCGCTCGGCGAGCGCGAGGAACCGCTCGATCTCGGCGGGCTCGAGCACGGGCTCCGCGAGCAGCCGGAACTTGCGGATGTAGTCCGCCCGCGCGAACGGTCGGGCGCCGAGCGGGTGGGCGTCGGCGACGGCGATCTCGTCGACGATCGTCGTGCCGTCGGCGAGCGTGATCTCCACGCGGCCTCCGAAGGCCTTCTCGTCCGGGTCGTCGGAGTGGTAACGGCGCGTCCACTCGGCGTCTTCGGCCGTGGTGATCTTCTGCCACAGCGCGACGGTGTCGGCGCGACCTGCCCGCTCGGGCGTATACGAGTCGACGTGGTGCCAGCCGCCGTCCTGCAGCGCGACGGCGAAGATGTACGGGATCGAGTGGTCGAGGGTCTCGCGGGAGGCGGTCGGGTCGTACTTCTGCGGGTCGTTCGCGCCCGAACCGATCACGTAGTGGGTGTGGTGCGAGGTGTGCAGCACGATCGAGGCGACGTCGGCGGGGTCGAACCCGCCGCCGTTGTGCAGCTTGCGCGCCAGGTCGATCCACGCCTGCGCCTGGTACTCGGCGGAATGCTCCTTCGTGTACGAGTCGAGGATGCCGCGCTTGGCTTCGCCGGCCGCCGGCAGCGGCACCTCGTAGGCGGCGTCCTTGCCGTCCAGCATCCACGCGATCACGCCGTCTTCGCCTTCGTAGATCGGCGACGGCGACGTCTCGCCGCGCATCGCCCGGTCGACGGCTTCGACGGCCATCTTCCCGGCGAACGCGGGCGCGTGGGCCTTCCACGTCGAGATCTCGCCCTTGCGCGACTGCCGCGTCGCGGTCGTCGTGTGCAGGGCCTGGCCGACCGCCTGGGCGACGGTGTCGACGTCGAGCCCCAGGAGGGTGCCGATGCCGGCCGCGGCCGAGGGACCGAGGTGGGCGACGTGGTCGATCTTGTGCTTGTGCAGGCAGATGGCGCGCACGAGGTCGATCTGGATCTCGTACCCGGTCGCGAGGCCCCGCACGAGCGCGGCGCCGTCGGCGCCGACGTGCTGGGCGACGGCGAGGATCGGCGGGATGTTGTCGCCCGGGTGGGAGTACTCGGCCGCGAGGAACGTGTCGTGGTAGTCGAGTTCGCGCACGGCGACGCCGTTCGCCCACGCGGCCCATTCGGGGCTCGTGACGGTGTCGTTCGGCGCGCCGAACACGGTCGCCCCGGCGCCGCCGCGCGAGACCGGGTGGTCCAGCGCCTGGGCGCGGGCCGCCGAAACGGGGGCGCGGGTCAGCGAGGCGGCGGCGACGGCGGCGTTGTCGATGACGCGGTTGACGATCATGTCGACGACGTCGGCGTCGACGGCGACCGGGTCGACGGCGACCTGGGCGATCTTGTGCGCGAGCTGCTCGGTGCGCGGCAGGTCTTCCTCGCTGCGGTACACGCGGACGGGGTGGATGACGGTCATACGGATGCCTCCAGGGACTCGAGGATGCTGGTGAGGGCGTTGTGCAGGTGCACGTGGGTGGCGTGGGCGGCGAGGTCGGTGTCGCCGGCGGCGATCGCCGCGGCGATCACGCGGTGCTCGCCGACGGATGCCGCGAGACGGTCGGGGTTGTCGCGCGCGAGACGGCGCACCCGCACCAAGTGGGTGCGGACGGTGCGCAGCGCGGCGGTGAGGTAATCGTTGGCGACGGCGGCGTCGAGGGCGCGGTCGAACCGGGCGATGAGCGCGTAGTAGTCGTCGGCGTCGCCGCGCGGCTGCGCGTGCGCGAACTCGTCGGCGAGACCCGCGAACACGTGCCGGTCGGCGCTCGCCGCGGCCAGACGCGCGGCGGTCTCTTCGAGGGCGCGGCGCACCTGGAACAGATCGCGGATGTCGCCCTGATCGATGGCGGTGACCACCGTGACGCGGGGCGAGGCCTGCGCGACGAGCCCGTCGGCGGCGAGCCTGCCGAGCGCCTCACGCAGCGGGGTGCGGCTGACGCCGAGCCGCGACGACTGCTCCACCTCGGCGAGCACCGTGCCGGGCGCGAGCACGCCGGACTGGATCTCGTCGAGGAGCGTGCCGTACGCGAGGTCGGAAGCCTTCACCCGGCCAGTGTATACACAAACTCGCGCCGACGACCCGAATGCTTCGAGTTGCGACTCCTCGGTATACACCTAAGAATCGCACGGAGATCGACCCATTGGGCTATCGAAGAGACCGCCCATTCACTTATTGGTGAATCCAGATTCACAAAAACGCGTGACAACCGGCATCCGCGTCGGTCATACTCGACGCACCCGACCGGCTCGCGCACGACGCACCGCGTCCGCTCTCATCGACGAGGACGGACAGTGCGCGACCGCGGTCCCGGCACCTGTTCGAGGAGGAACACATGCACAGCACCCATCCCCGCCGACGCGGGACCCTCGCGCTCGCGTCGCTCACCGCCGCGTCCGCCCTCGTGCTCGCCGGGTGCGCCGGCCGAGAGGACGAGGCCGCCGCCGAGCCCGGCCCCAGCGGCGAAGCCGCGGCCTGCAGCCCCGGGTTCACCGACACCACGGTGAAGATCGGCAACAGCATCCCGCTATCGGGTCCGGCGGCCGCCTACGGCGCGATCGGCAACACGATGAAGGCCTACTTCGACGACATCAACGCCGCCGGCGGCCTCGAGTTCGCCGACGGCAAGACGCGCAGCGTCGAGGTCACGGTCGTCGACGACGGCTACGACCCCGCCAAGACGACGGTGAACCTGCGCACCCTCGTGGAGCAGGACGGTGTGTTCGCCCTCGCGGGCGTGCTCGGCACCGGCGCCGCGATCGGCGCCGCACCCTACGTCGCCGAGCAGGGGGTGCCGAACCTGTTCGTCGGCACCGGCACCGACGCCCTGGTCGGCCTCCACGAGGAGTCGCCGTGGACCACCGGCTTCATGCCGCAGTACAGCTTCGAGGTGCAGGCCCTGTCGGAGTACCTCATCGCCGAGCACCCCAGCGCGAAGGCCGCGATCCTGTACCAGAACGACGACTTCGGGGAGAGCATCCGTGCGGGCTTCGAGAAGGCGTTCGAGGGGACCGACATCGAGCTCGTCGCCGCCGAGTCGTACGAGCTCGCCTCCGCGTCGGTCGACAGTCAAGTCACGACCCTCGCCGCCTCCGGCGCCGACGTGTTCCTCGACTGGGCCGTCGGCGCCTTCGCGACCCAGTCGCTCAAGAAGAAGCTCGAGCTGGGCTGGGACGCCACGACCGTCATCAACGCGCCCGCCGCCGACGCGACCTTCTTCCTCAAGCCCGCCGGCCCCGGCGCCGCCGACGGCGTCGTGTCGATCGCGTACACGAAGGACATCACGGATGCCGGACTCGCCGGCGACGCCGGCTACGACGCGTGGACCGCGTTCGCCGCGAAGCACGCCGACACCGTCAACGCGCTGTCCGCGCCCGCCGCGGCCGGCTACCAGACCGCCCAGCTGCTCGAAGCGGCGCTGACCGCGATGGACGGCTGCACGCGCGACGACCTGCTGACGGCCGCGACCTCGTTCGACGGGCTCGAGCTGGATCTCGCGCCCGTGCCGGTGACGACGACGGCGGACTACCCGTACGTGTGGAGCGAGATCGGGGTGCAGGTCTTCAACGGCGAGAACTGGGATCTGCACGACGAGACGTACACGGTGGGCGACTGATCGCATGAGCTCGCCCCTGCTGCAGGTCGCCGACGTGCGTCTCGCCTTCGGCGGCCTGCAGGCCCTCGACGGTCCGTCGTTCACCGTCGGCGACGGTGAGATCGTCGGGCTCATCGGCCCCAACGGCGCCGGCAAAACGAGCCTGTTCAACTGCGTGAGCGGGCTGTACCACCCGCAGTCGGGTTCGATCCGCGTCGACGGCACCGAGGTGATCGGCCTGCCCCGCCACCGCGTGACGAGCCTCGGCGTGGGACGCACGTTCCAGAACCTCGGGCTGTTCGCGTCGCAGACGGTGCTCGAGAACGTGCTCGCCGGCGCGTACCACGTCACGCGCGGCGGATACTGGGCGACCGCACTCGCGCTTCCCCGCGTCGCCCGCGCCGAGGCCGTCACCCGGGACGACGCGCAGACGCTGCTCGACACGCTGGGGCTCGGCGACGTCGCCCACCGCATCGCCGGCACGCTGCCGTTCGGCACCCTCAAGCGCGTCGAACTGGCCCGCGCGCTGCTGTCGTCGCCGCGGCTGCTGCTCGTCGACGAACCGGCGAACGGCCTGATCCAGAGCGAGGTCGCCGAACTCGGCGCGACGTTGCGCGGTCTCGCGGCGCAGCGCGGCACGGCGATCCTGCTCGTCGAGCACCACATGGGACTCGTGATGTCGACCTGCGACCGCGTCGTGGTGCTCGACTTCGGGCGCCGCATCGCCGAAGGGGCGCCCTCCGACGTCGCCCGCGATCCCGCCGTCGTCGCCGCCTACCTCGGGAGTGCCGCATGAGCCTCACCGCCGACTCCCGCCTGCTGCAGGTCGACCTCCGCTCCGCCGGGTACGGCGCGGTGCCGGTGCTGCACGACATCGCCTTCGACCTCGACGAGGGCCGGCGGCTCGTGATCCTCGGCGCCAACGGCGCCGGCAAGACGACGACGCTGCGCGCCCTCACCGGCCTGTGCGCCGCGCAGGGCAGCATCCGCTTCGCCGGCGCGCCGCTGCAGGGGCTGCCCGCCCACCGCATCGCGCGCCACGGCATCGCGCACGTGCCGCAGGGGCGTGGCACGGTGCCCGACCTGACCGTCCGCGAGAATCTGCTGCTCGGCGGCACTCTGCGCTCGCCGCGCGAAGCGGCCGCGGACGTCGGGTTCTGGATGGACCGTTTCCCGCGCCTGGGCGAGCGCGCCGCACGGCCGGCATCCGGGCTCAGCGGCGGCGAGCAGCAGCTGCTCGCCATCGCACGGGCGTTCATGGCACGCCCTCGCCTCGTCCTGCTCGACGAGCCGTCGCTGGGCCTGGCCCCCAAGGTCACCGCCGAGGTGTTCGCCGCGATCGACGAGCTCGGTCGCGCGCGGGGCACGGCGCTGCTCATCGTCGAGCAGAACGCGGCACTGGCGCTGGCCATCGCCGACACGGCGCTCGTGCTCGAGAGCGGCCGTATCGTCACCCGCGGCGCCGCCGCCGATCTGCAGGGCGACGACGACCTTCGTCGCGCCTACCTGGGAGTGTGAGACCGCGTGATCTGGCAGCAGCTCGCCGACGGCATCGCGACCGGCGCCGTCTACGGCGCCCTGGCACTCGCGATCGTGCTCGTCTACCGCGCCTCGCGCACCCTCAACTTCGCGCAGGGCGAGCTCGCCCTGCTCGGCGCCTACGTCTCCTGGCAGCTCACCGCGTGGGGCCTGCCGATCGGGGTCGCCCTGCCGATCTCGATGGTGCTGCTGGCGGCGCTGTGCGCGGGATTCGAGCGGGTGCTGTTCCGCCCGCTCGTGCGACGGCACCAGCATCTGCCGCTCATCATCGTGAGCCTCGGCCTGATGATCGCCCTCAACGCCGTGATCGGCTGGATCTGGACCTACCAGACCAAGGAGGTGCCCGCGCTGTTCGGCTCGGGCGCCGTGCTCGCCGGCGGGGTCGCGGTCTCGCGGCAGGACATCGGGATCGTGATGTCGGTGCTGGCGCTCGCCCTCGTCCTGGCCGTGCTGCTGCGGTCCACGCGCACCGGACTGCGGATGCGCGCAGCCGTCTCGGCGCCGGAGTCGGCCGAACTGTCGGGGGTGTCGACGGGACGGATGATGGGCCTCGGCTGGGCGATGGCGGGGGCGATCGGCGCCCTGGCGGGCACCCTCATCGCCCCGGAGCTGTTCCTGCACCCGGGGATGATGGCGCCGGTGTTGATCTACGCGTTCGCGGCGGCGACGCTCGGCGGCCTCGACTCGCCGGTCGGCGCCCTCGTCGGAGGGGTGGTCGTCGGCGTCGTGGAGAACCTCGCCGGGAGCTACGTGCCCGGCGTCGGCGGAGAGCTCAAGCAGATCTTCGCTCTCGTGATCATCGTCGCAGTGCTGCTGCTGCGACCGCAGGGCCTGTTCGGCCGGAAGGAGCTGGTGCGGGTATGACCCTTGCCACCCAGACGCTGCCGCGGGTGGGACGGCCGCGCCGTGCCACGCCCGTCGAATGGCTGCGCACCCCGCGGCCCCCGCTGGCCCCGCCGCGCTGGCTGCGGATCGCCCTGCCGGTCGCCGGGGCCGCCGCGCTCATCGCCGTGCCCCTCGTGAACCCCAGCTACGTCACGCTGCCGCTGACCCTCGTGCTGATCTGGACGATCACGGGGCTCGGACTGAACCTCCTCGTCGGGTTCGGCGGCCAGATCTCGCTCGGCCACTCGGCGTTCTTCGCCATCGGCGCCTACGCGGTCGCGGTGGGCGGCGAGGCCGGCTTGGGGCAGCTGGTGCCGCTCGTGCTCGCCGGCATCCTGCCGTTCGTGGTCGGCTATCTGATCGGCCTGCCCGCCCTGCGGCTGCGCGGACTGCAACTGGGGCTCGTGACGCTCGCGATGGCGATGGCCACCCCCGCCGCGATCCGGATGCTGGAGGAGTGGACGCACGGCAGCCGCGGCATCGCGATCGACGGCGACGCCCCCGCCGGGGTGCCGCTCGCCCACGATCAGTGGGTCTACCACCTCGCCCTGCTGCTGACCGCACTCGCGTACGTCGTGACGCGGCGTCTCAGCCGCGGCCGGATGGGGCGCTCGTTCGTCGCGGTGCGCGACGCCGAACTCGTCGCGCAGACCCTCGGCGTCGACATCGCGCAGACCAAGACCCGCCTGTTCGCGACCTCGGCCGCCTACGCGGGGGTGGCGGGCGGCCTCTACGCCCTGCTGCTCGAGTTCATCGGTCCCGAGAACTTCGGCCTCATGCTGTCGATCTCGTTCATCACCCTGATCGTCGTGGGCGGTCTGGCGACCGTCGGTGGCGCTGTTCTGGGGGCCCTGTTCATCCAGTACGTGCCGATGTGGACCGCCTCGATCAGTCCGGCCGCGACCGGTGCCGCCTACGGCGTCGTGCTCGTGCTGTTCGCCTTCTTCGTGCCGTTCGGCCTCGTCGGTCTGCTGCGCGGCGCCCTCGGTCCGCTCATCGGCCGGCTCCCGGGACGGCGCTGACGTGTGGCGGCAGATGGTCGGATTTCACACTCTTCACGAATTCGTGAATCAGGCGTAGTCTCGCGCGCATGGCCGATGTCATCGCCACCCGCGCACTCACGAAGCACTACGGGCGGGTCCATGCCCTCGACGGGCTCGACCTCACCGTCGACGAGGGCACGGTGCACGGCTTCCTCGGACCCAACGGCGCCGGCAAGTCGACGACCATCCGCATCCTGCTGGGGCTCGCTCGGGCCACCGGCGGCTCCGCCACGGTCTTCGGCCGCGACCCGTGGCGGGATGCCGTCGACCTGCATCGCCGCATCGCGTACGTCCCGGGCGATGTGAGCCTGTGGCCGAACATCTCCGGCGGTGAGGCGATCGACCTGCTCAGTCGCCTCCGCGGGGGCGGCCGCGACGCCGGCTACCGGGCGGAGCGGGCCCGGCTCTCCGACGCGTTCCAGTTCGACCCCCGCAAGAAGGGCCGCGCCTACTCGAAGGGAAACCGTCAGAAGGTCGCGCTCATCGCCGCCTTCGCCGTGCCCGCCGACCTGTACATCCTCGACGAGCCCACCAGCGGACTCGACCCGCTCATGGAGGTCGTCTTCCGCGACGAGATCGCCCGGGTCGCCGCCGCCGGCGCGACGGTGCTGCTGTCGAGCCACATCCTCTCCGAGGTCGAGGTGCTGTGCGACCGCGTGTCGATCATCCGGCAGGGCCGCATCGTGGAATCGGGCACCCTCGCCGACATGCGTCATCTCACGCGCACCGAGGTGTCGTTCGCGGCGACCTCCCGCGCGACGACGGATGCCGCATCTGCTCTTCCGGGCGCGGAGGATGTGACGCTGGACCGCGATCGGGTGCGGCTCACCCTGGCCAGCGACCGCGTGACCGCGGCGCTCCCACAGCTCGCGACGCTCGGTGTGGAGGGACTGCGCATCGCTCCACCGTCGCTCGAGGAGCTGTTCCTCCGGCACTACGGCGACGCCCCCGCGCAGGCGACCGGGCGATGAGCGCTCTCGCTCCCCTGCTGCGTCAGCGCGCTCGGCGCGACCGCGTGCAGGTCGTGCTGTGGGCGGGCGGCACCTTCGCCCTGGCGGCCGCCGCCTATCCGGGTGTGTCGTCGTCCTACGGCGACGCGCAGGAGCGCACCGCGCTGCTCACGACCGTCATGGCCAACCCGGTCATCCTGCTGTTCCGCGGTTTGCCGTCGGGGGCGGAGCTCGCCCAAATGGTCGTGTTCCTGCTGCTGCCGTGGCTGCTGCTGCTCGCGGCGCTCATGAGCACCTTCCTCGCCGTGCGTCACACCCGTGCCGACGAGGAGTCCGGTCGCATGGAGCTGCTCTCGGGCACCCCGGCCGCCCGCTGGAGCCCCACCGTCGCGACCCTCGTCCACGGCGTCGCGGCGAACGTCGTGCTCGGTGCCCTCGTCTTCATCGCCTTCCTGAGCGCGAGCGGACAGCCGTTCGGATCCCTGCTCGTGGCGACGTCGTGCACGCTCACCGGCGTCGTCTTCCTCACGATCGCCCTCCTCGCTGCGCAGGTGATGCCGACCTCGCGGGGCGCGAACGCGCTCGCCGTATGGGTGCTCCTCGGGACGTTCATGCTCGCCGGCGTCGGCAACGCCCTGGGCACCCCCAGCGACGACCTCACCCGCATGCAGAGCTCGTGGCTGACGTGGCTCTCGCCGTTCGGCTGGGCGGAGAACGTGCGCGCGTTCGACACGGACACCGCCGCACCGCTGCTGCTGCTCGCCGCCGTCGCGGTCGCCTTCGGGGCCGTCGCCCTCGCATTGCAGGGGCGCCGCGACGTGGGCGGCGCATTCCTCCCCGAGCGCGTCGGCCGCGCGGACGCGCGCGCCGGCTTCGGCTCGTCGCCGGCCCTCGTCATCCGGCTCGCCCGGACGTCCGTCGTCGGCTGGCTCATCGGCGGACTGCTCGTGGGGCTGCTCGCGACGTCACTGGGTGGCGTCGTCGACGAGATCGGCGGCGGGAACCCGGCCGTCGCCGACGTCATCGCACGCCTCGGCGGCGACGCCGACGACCTGCGACTGGGCATCGTCGTCGTCTTCTTCGTCATGCTCGGGGTGCTCGCGGCGTGCGCGGGAGTGCAGACGGTGATCCGCGCCCGACAGGA
The DNA here is from genome assembly GCF_003651225.1 of Microbacterium telephonicum. GTDB lineage: Bacteria > Actinomycetota > Actinomycetes > Actinomycetales > Microbacteriaceae > Microbacterium > Microbacterium telephonicum. The sequence continues at coordinate 158,269 of NZ_RCDB01000004.1, read as the reverse complement.
GGAGGCGCGCGGTACGGCTGAGGTCGTGCTCGCCGAACCCGTCACCCGCGTGCGGTGGCTCGCCGAGTACGTGGTCGTCGCGCTGGCCGCCGCGACCCTCACCTGCCTCGCCGGTGTCGCCGGCGCCGCGCTCGGGGCGCTCGGCAGCACCGACCCCGGACCGCTCGTGCGGGAGGCGGTGGTCGCCGGCGCCGGACAGATCGCCGCCGCGTGGGTGTTCACGGCGCTCACGGCCCTCGTCTTCGTGCTCGCACCGCGGCTGACGATCGCCCTCGGCTGGGTGCTCGTGATGGTCGCCGCGATGATCGGGCTGTTCGGTCCGCTGTTCGGGATGGACCAGGACCTCACCGGGATCTCGCCGTTCGCCGCCGCGCCCGTGCCGACCGGCGACGGCACCGATGTGCGCGGCCTGTGGTGGCTCGCCACGGTGGCCGTCGCCTGCAGCGCACTCGCCCTCGGCCTGATGCGCCGACGCGAAGTGGCGGCCGGCGAATGAGCGCGCGGGACCGCGAAGACGGGCATCCCGGAGCCGGACCCGCCGAGCAGGCCGCGGCGATGATGACCGCGGCCGGGATGGCGCGGATGCCCGCGCGCGTCATGATGGCCCTCGTCGGATCGCCCGACGCCGGCTACACCGCCGCCGAACTCGCCGACCGCCTGGGCGTCTCCCCCGCCGCCGTCTCCGGCGCGGTGCGGTATCTGCAGTCGATGCGGATGATCGACCGGCTCTCCCGGGCCGGCGACCGACGCGACCGCTACGACCTCGCCGACGACGCGTGGCACGGCGTCGTCGCGGGCAACGCGCCGATGTACGTGCGCCTCGCCGACCTCATGGACGCGATCGCCGACGAGAACGCCGACGCCCCGGCATCCGTGCACCGCGCCCGTGAGACCGCGTCGTTCCTTCGCTATCTCGCCGAACGGATGCCGCAGCTGGCCGACGAGTGGCGGGCACAGCGCGCCACCTCGACTACCGTCGAAGGGTGAGCGAGTCGTCCTACACCGTGGCCACCGACGGCGCCTGCAAGGGCAACCCCGGACCGACGGGATGGGCATGGGTCGGCGAGGACGGGCATTGGGCGGCCGGGTCGATCGTGTCGGGCACGAACAACATCGGCGAGCTCATGGGCCTTCTCAAGGCCATCGAGGACCACCCCGACGTCGAGCACCTCACCGTGCAGGCCGACTCGAAGTACGCGATCGACACGTACGAGAAGTGGATGGACGGCCATCGCCGCCGCGGCTGGAAGACCTCGACCGGCGCCCCGACGAAGAACGTCGACATCCTCGAGCAGCTCATCGCGGCGCGGGACGCCCGCCGCGCGGTCGGTCTGCCCGATGTCGTGCTCGAGCACGTGCGCGGCCATCGCGGTCACGTGCTCAACGAGTGGGCCGACGAGCGCGCGGTGCGCGGCGCCGAGCACGCCGCCAAGGGCACCGCGAGCTCATGGTCGAGCCTCGGCGGCACGCACGAGAAGGTCGACGTCAGCGCCGCCCCCAAGAAGTCCCGCTGACGCGGGCGCGCCTCAGGTCGTGCCCTCGTAGAGTCCGATGTGGTTGCCGTCGGGGTCGACGATGACCGCCCACCAGCTCGTCTCCGAGATGGGCGCCTTCGCCATCGCGACCGTCGCCCCGGCCTTCTCGGCCGCCGCGACCGTCTCGTCGATGGAGTCGACCTCGACGTACGAGCGCGGCTGCTCGAATCCGTCGCTGCGCGGGGCGAGCCCGCCGCCGGAGATCTTGTTGGGTGCCTGCCACATCGGGTAGCCCTCGTAGCCGGGCACCTCCGCGATCGTCCAGCCGAACAGGCCGGAGTAGAACTCGGACGCCTTCGCGAGGTCGGAGACGGGGATGTCGATGTGCGTGATGTCGCCGTGTGCCATGGTGGCTCCCTTCCGCGGCGAGTCTCCTCCCCGCCTCGGACACCGGCAAGGCCCCGGCACCCGGGGGCGGGCGCTCACACCTCGGCGATGAGCTCGGCCAGCCTGTCCAGCGCGGGCCGCTGACCGGCGACCAGCCGCGGGCGCGCCTCCTCGACCGGCATCCACTCGACCCGATCCACCTCGGGGAACGACGCGCGGCGGCCCGAGCGGGGCGGCCACTCCATCTCGAACTCGCCGAACACGGCGTCGCCCACCTCGAACCCGGCGCCGTCGGCGACGAAGACCGTGACGCGCTTGCCCGAGCCGTAGACGAAGGTGCCCAACAGCGCGTAGTCCGCGTCGGGCGGCGCCAGGCCGAGCTCCTCCGCGAACTCGCGCTCGGCGGCATCCAGCACGTCTTCGTCGTCGTCGATCTCGCCCTTGGGGATCGTCCAGGCGCCCTCGTCCTTGCGCGCCCAGAACGGTCCGCCCATGTGCGCGACGAGCGCCGACACCCCGCCGTCCGGTTCGACCCGGTACAGCAAGATGCCGGCGCTCGATGCGGCCATGCCGGTCAGGCCGGACGGGACTTCGGCGACACCTCGTAGGTCTTCTCGGGGTCGATCTCGGCGACGCCCGACAGCGCCGCGTTGACGGCCTCGTACGCGGCGTCGTCGAGCGTGATCTCGGAGGCCTTGACGGTGTCTTCGAGCTGCTCGGGGCGCGAGGCGCCCACGAGGGCGGCGGCGATGTTCGGGTTGTGCAGCACCCAGGCCAGCGAGAGCTGGGCGACGGTGATGCCCGCCTCCTCGGCGATCGGGGTGAGCTTCTGCACGGCCTCGAGCACGTCGTCGCGGAGGAACCGCTTGATGAAGTTCGCGCCGCTCTTCTCATCGGTCGCGCGCGATCCCTCCGGCACCGGCTGACCGGGCAGGTACTTGCCCGTCAGCACGCCCTGGGCCAGCGGCGACCAGACGATCTGCGAGATGCCGAGCTCCTCGCTGGTGGGGATGACGCGGTCCTCGATGACGCGCCACAGCGCCGAGTACTGCGGCTGGTTGGAGACGAGCTGGAACCCGAGCTGCTTCGACAGGGCGTGACCCTCGCGCAGCTGCTCCGCCGTCCACTCGCTCACGCCGATGTAGAGCGCCTTGCCCTGGCGCACGATGTCGGCGAAGGCCTGCATCGTCTCTTCGAGCGGGGTCTCGTAGTCGTAGCGGTGAGCCTGGTACAGGTCGACGTAGTCGACCCCGAGGCGCTTGAGCGACCCGTTGATGCCGTCGAAGATGTGCTTGCGCGAGAGCCCCTGGTCGTTCGGGCCCTTACGCCCGATCGGCCAGTAGACCTTCGTGAAGATCTCCAGCTGCTCGCGCGGCTGACCCTTCAGCGCCTTGGCGAGCACGACCTCCGCAGCCGTGTTGGCGTAGGTGTCGGCCGTGTCGAAGGTCGTGATGCCGAGGTCGAGCGCCTTGTGCACCGTCGAGATCGCGGCGTCGTCGCCGACCTGCGAGGCGTGGGTCACCCAGTTGCCGTACGTGATCTCCGAGATCTTGAATCCGCTGTCACCGAGGTAGCGATAGTTCACCATGCCTCCACGCTAGCGGCGCGCCGGCACCGGCGGGCCGGTCTCGGCGCGGCGAGAAACCACCGACGTCACGAGACATCGGTGCAGCACGTGCGCGTCGAGGCGAAAGTGATTTCTCACACCACGGACGCGCGGGTCAGTCGATGAGGACGGATGCCGCCGCGGCCTCGTCCTCGGCGGTGGCCACGAGCTGTCCGCACGCGCCGTCGATCTCCTTGCCGCGGGTGTCGCGCAGGGTCGTCGGGATGCCGGCCTCGTTGAGCCGGCGCACGAACTCGTTCTGCACGTCGAGCTCCGACGAGGTCCACACCGAGCCCGGCGTCGGGTTCAGCGGAATGGGGTTGACGTGCACCCAGCCGCGGCCGCGCGCGTTGAGCTTCTCGGCGAGAAGGTCGGCGCGCCACGCGTGGTCGTTCATGTCCTTGATCAGGGCGTATTCGATCGAGACGCGGCGGCCGGTCTTGTCGAAGTAGCCACGGGCGGCGTCGAGGGCCTCGTCGACCTTCCACTTCGAGTTGATCGGGATCAGCTCGTCGCGCAGCTTGTCGTCGGGCGCGTGCAGGGACAGGGCGAAGGTCACCGGGATGTCCTCCTCGGCCAGCCGCACGATGTTCGGCACGAAGCCGACGGTCGACACCGTGATGCCGCGAGCGCTCATGCCCATGCCGTGCTTCTTGTCGACCATCGTGCGCACCGCCTGCATCAGACGGTTGTAGTTCGCGAGCGGCTCGCCCATGCCCATGAACACGATGTTCGAGACGCGCTCGCCCTCGTGGCCGACCTTGCGCGGGTCGCCGAGGCCGCCGTCGGCGATGAGCCGGTTGGCGCGCACGACCTGCTCGATGATCTCGGCGGCGGTCATGTTGCGCGTGAGCCCGGCCTGCCCCGTCGCGCAGAACGGGCAGTTCATGCCGCAGCCGGCCTGCGACGACACGCACAGCGTGATGCGGCCCGGGTAGCGCATGAGCACCGACTCGACGAGCGAGCCGTCGTGCAGCTTCCAGAGGAACTTGATCGTGTCGCCGCGGTCGGTCTCGAGGCGGCGCACCTCGGTGAGCAGGCTCGGCAGCAGCTGGGCGACGAGCTCCTCGCGGCCGGCGGCGGGCAGGTCGGTCATCTGCGCCGCGTCGGAGGTGTAATGCTGGAAGTAGTGCTTCTCGATCTGCCCGGCGCGGAAGCCGGGCAGGCCCAGCTCCTTGACCTTCTCGACCCGCTGTTCGGGCGTCAGGTCGGCGAGGTGCACCGGCGGCATCGAGCGGCGCGGGCTCGCGAACTGCAGAAGCGGGCGGCCGTCGGCATCCTTCTTCTGCTCCCACCCCTCCGTGCGGGGGCGCGTCTGACGCGGCTTGGTCGCGCGCACGGGAGTGGAGTCGGTCATACCCCCAGGGTACCGCCGCGTCCTGGGGGATCCGCCGGAACGAACGCGTCGGAGGCGACGAGCAGCGGGGGGCGCCGGAACACACCCCAGACGCACGTGGCCGCGAAGGCGATCGCCGATGTGAGGACCACGCAGGCCAGATACCGCACGCCCAGGCCCGGAGTGATCGAGGCGAAGCCCAGAACCCCCGCCGCTCCGAGCGCGACCGCCTCGACGTCCCCTGTCGCCAGCAGTGCCCCGCCGACCGCGGACGAGGCCACGGCGATGACGAAGGGGAACTGGAGCCGCAGATTCACGCCGAAGACCGCCGGCTCGGCGATGCCGAACGACGCCGGGACGCCCGCAGCCCCGGCGATAGCGCGGAGCCGCGAGCCTCGGCGGGCGAGGAGAGCCACCGCGAAGCACGCGCCCGCCTGGGCGAGGTTGGCGACACCTGCGACGGGGAAGATGAACGATCCCCCGCCGGCGATCAGCCCGAGTTCGAGCGAGACGAGGCTCTGATGGAGTCCGGTGACGACCAGGAGCGGGTACAACGCGCCGATGAGCGCGCCGCCCAGGAGGCCGGACGCGTGGTAGACGGTCGAGATCAGCGTCGCGAACGCGTCACCCAGAAGCCGGGCCGCCGGGCCGATGACGAGAAAGGCGAGTGCGCCGGTGAACAGCAGGGTCAGCATCGGCACGAACAGAAACGACGCCGCGCCGCGCAGACTCTGTCGCAGCCCGCGCTCGATCGCGGCGAGCACCGCGGCCACGACGATCACGGGTACGACGGACCCCCGGTAGTCGACACCGAGCACGTCGATTCCCGCGAGGGTCCAGCTGCCCCCGCCCTGCAGTCGCAGCGCGGGAAACGCGCCGCTGTCGACGATGAACGGCGCAGCGACGAGCGAAGCGCCCATCGCCGCACCGAGGTAAGGGCTCGCCCCGAACCTGCTCGCGGCCGAGAACCCGATGAGCACCGGCAGCAACGCGAAGACGCCGGTGCCGATGATGCCGATGAGGGCGGCCGGGCCGGAGAACCACGGCAGAACGGTGATGACCGCGTCCGCGCCGAAGATCCGCGGCGCGCTGATGAGGTTATGGAGGGCGAGGAGCAATCCTCCGGCCACGAAGACAGGCAACAGCGGTGTGATGATGTCGATGAGAAGGTGGACCGGCGCGAGGATCGTGCGCGCAGCGCGTCTCGGGCGCGAGACGTGGATCCGGTGGGAGTCCAGATCGCCCGCTCTGTCTGGCTCGGGGGACGCGTCGACCGGCGCGTCATGCGACGGTGCGGGCGCGGGTCGTGCCCCCTCCGCGACGCGACGCTGGAAGTCGGCGTGCACGGCCGCGACGGCGCCGGGCCCGACGACCACCTGGATCTGATCGCCCGAGCGAGCGACCCCGAGAACCCCGTGCACACGGGCGACATCCTCCGGTGCCGCGCGGTCGCCGTCGGCGAGCGTGATCCGCAGCCGCGTCGCGCAATGGGTCGCGACGACGATGTTCTGGGCGCCGCCCAGGGCCTGGAGAATGCCTGCCGCGATCTCTTCCTGCACCCGGTCGTCGCCTCCCCCCTCGCACCCCGTGTCTCGCGCACCACAGTAGTCACTCGCGGGGACACGGACGACCCCCGAGAGCTACAGCCCCGGGGGTCGTCGTGCGGCGTGCGGGCCGCGTCAGGCGATCATCGTGTGGGACGCGGATCGCTCGTCGCCGCGATGTCGTGCGCGTAGTTCGATGGGATATCGGCCCACTGACCGAGCCCGTTCGTTCCGTAGGACCGGTCGACCGTCACGTCGGAGCCGGAGATGTCGACTCTCACGGTGGGCGCGAGGGTGCCGCCGCGGACGAAATCGTCGGACGTCCCGATCGTGTCGATGAAGGACTGGACCAGCCCGCCCGGCATGACGTAGTGCGAGTACGCCTGGAACTGGCCGGGATGCTGATTGAAGTCGGGAGCGAAGGGGGCGCCGGCTGCGAAGTTCAGGTTCGACGGGCTGCCGAGAGCGAGCCCCGACCCGCGATTCACGGGCTGGTAGTCGCTGCGGACGCCGTCGCCGACGAAGCCGTACACACCCTCAGGGCCGTCGATCCCGGCCGCGTACGTGCCACGGTGCGTGATCGTGAACAGATAGTACTTGCCGTCCTTGATGTAGATCTGAGGGCGTTCGGTCTGATCGTTCACGCAGTTCGCCGAGAGGATCGGCGGCAGGAAGGTCCACTCGGTCAGCGCTGCGTTGTCGGCGACGGCGAGCCCGACGTTGGCGAGCTGGTAGTGCGCGCCGGCGTCCATCACCTCTGCGGCTGTCTCCGTGTACGGATCTCCCTCTCGGTAGCCCATGTCCTCCTCGGTGCACACCCGCTCGCCACGCGGAGCGGCGGTGTTGCCCTCGAACACCATGTAGGTCTTGCCCGGGTGCGCGGGGTCTTCGAAGGTGAACGGGTCGCGGAAATTGAAGAACTCGTTCTGCGCTCCGGTCTGGTAGTACTCGCCGTCGGCCTGCAGCATGTCGTGCTGGTCGCGGAAGCCCGTCATCCAGACGCCGTTCTCGTCGGCGAACAGACGCCCCTCGCTCTGCACGATGCGCGGGTCGTATGGCTTCCGATTGCTGCCGTCCTCGTTGCGGTAGAACGCGACGGCGGTGTAGAAGATGCGCAGTTTGTTGCCGTCGAAGATGCGCGTGGACCCAGACCACTCGGTCTGGTGGCTGAACGACTGGTCCTCGAAGATCGCGCCCGAAGCGCCATCGGGGAAGACGTGGCCGCCGTAGGTCCACCCACCGTCCGCGGGCCGCTCGGCGACGTTCGCCTTGCGGTAGAAGTATCCGAGGCGCGCATAGGTGTGCCGGTCGTCGAAGCCGAGACTGCGGTCGGCGACGAGCGAGAAGACGACCTCCCAGCCCTTGAAGCTCGGCTGGTCGCTCGTGCCGTCGGTGAGCGTCCAGCTGTCCCAGACCCACACCTGATCGTCACTCATGTCGGGGAAGTCCTGTGGCACCGTCGGCATGGTGTACTCCTCGGGCAAGGAGTTCTCGCGCGGCGCCGCATCGGGGTCGCTCATCGCGGCGATCTGCCGCGCGTCGGCGCGGGTCCATTTGGCGGTGAAGTCGTCGGTGGGCTCGTACGCCTGCTGCGTGTGCTCGGTGGGCGCGGGGAAGCCGGGAACGGCATCCGTCTCGTCGGCGGAGGCGGGCGCCGCGGCGAGGAGGGTCACGGCGGTGGCCGCGGCGGCGAGGAACGCCGCCGCTTTCCGCGCCGAGCGCCGTGTGGTGCGCGTCGTAGTGGTCACGTCTGTCTGCTTTCTGGAAGGACGATAGGCGTGGTCATGGGCTCTCGATCAGGAGAGTAGACGTCGATACGAGATCTGTCAAACGTTTGACATATCAGCCCGATCCTTGCAACACTTGTCGTGGCGGCCGCTTCCGCGGCTCCCGTGGTCTCACTCTCTCCGGGCTCATCCCGCCCATTCCACCTCTCACGCAGCGACGCGGGCGGCATTCGCTGCACGCCCGGTCGCGCTCGCATCCAACAGGAGTGCCATGTTCCTTCTCGACTCTCCGCGGTCACGCCGCGCCCTGCTGGTCGGCCTCGCGCTCGGCACCCTGGCGGCTCCCGCCGTCGCGGTGTCCGCGTCCGCCGCCGCCGACGTCTCCACTCTTGAATCCGGCAGCGTCGAGGCCGCTGCCGCCACCCTGATGGGCGACAACGTGAGCCTCGTCGCCGCGACCGTCACCCACGGGCGCGACGTTCAGCTCGGCACCTTCTCGGGTCTCGCGCTCGCTCCGGAGATCTCCTCCGGCGTCGCGCTGACGACCGGCTCGCTGCGCGCCGCCGACCCCTCTGCGACCGCCGACGTCGATTTCACGACGTCGGCGCTCACGGGCCCGAATACCAAGGCCACGACGACGGGCGACCTCGGCGGTGACGGCTCCCCCGAGCTGACGGCGCTCACCGGATCGACCACCTACGATGCGGCTCAGCTTGCTCTCACCGTCGTGCCGGCGGGCAACACACTGTCAATCGTTTATCAGTTCGGCAGCGAAGAGTATGCCAACTGGGCGGAGCAGGACTACACCGATGCCCTCGGCATCTTCGTGAACGGAACGCTGTGCTCGCTCGTCGGGAGCGACGCAGCCGGGATCGGCTCGATCAACGCCACGACGCAGAGCGAGCTGTTCGTCGACAACACCGACGGATCGAACGACACCGAGATGAACGGCTATACGACGGCCCTCACCTGCACCGCAACGGTCGAGCCTGGTGTCGAGACCACGATCGTGGCCGCTGTCGCGGACACGGTCGACGGCCAGCTCGACACGACGCTGCTCCTCGCCGCTGCGGGGATCACGTCCACGCCCGCGCCCGCCACCCCGACGCCCGCCCCGACCGCCCCGTCTGCCACGCCCACGCCCTCGGCGACGGACGTCGTCGGTGCAGTCGCCGGCGCCAGCACCGACGACCCCAAGCCCGGCGGTGCGCTCGCGCGCACCGGTGGTGACGGCGAGCAGCTCGCCGCTGTGATCGCGGGCGGGCTCCTTCTGGCCGCTGCGGGTGCGGGCCTTGTCATCCGCAACCGCCGCCGCACCGGGCGGGAAAGCGGCGCATGACCACCCGCAGCACTCGCTCGACCCATCTGAGCCTGGCCGCGCTTCTCATCCTCGGCGGCCTTGCCTGCGCCACCCCCGCGTGGGGTGTCGCAGGCGCGGCCCTGGACGCAACGACACCCACCGCGATCACCGCCGGTGTCGTTGCGCTCGGCACCGCTGCTCGACTGCGCCGAGGAGGCCACCGCTCATGACCGACGCCCCCGACCCGACCTCTGCCCCCACGCACCCGCGACTGCGCATGCTCGTCGTCTTGCTCGGCGTCGTCGCAGCGGTCGCGGTCGGGGTGCTCGTCTTCATGCTGTCACCCCGTCCGCACATCCCCACACCCACCCCCACCTCAACCTCCAGCCCCTCGGAGGCCCCCGGAACCGACGAGTTCGCACGCCCCTCATCGTGGGAGCAGTACCGCCCGTCCTTCCATCTGACGCCGCCCGCGCACTGGATGAACGACCCGCAGCGACCCATCTACCTCGATGGCCTATGGCACCTCTATTACCTCTACAACGCCGACTATCCGACGGGAAACGGCACCGAGTGGTACCACGCGACCTCGGAGGACCTCGTCCACTGGAAGAACGAAGGGGTCGCGATCCACAAGTACGAGAACGGGCTGGGCGACATCCTCACCGGAAGCGCCGTGATCGACGAGGCCGGCACCGCCGGCTTCGGCCCTGGGGCTGTCGTCGCCCTCGTCACCCAGCAGGACGACGGCGTGCAGCGGCAGTCGCTGTTCGGGTCGACTGACGGCGGATACACGTTCACGCCCTACCCGGGGAACCCTGTGATGGAGAATCCCGGCATCACCGACTGGCGCGACCCGAAGATCATCCGCGACGAGTCCGCCGATCGCTGGGTCATGGTGCTCGCCGAGGGGCAGCGACTCGGCTTCTACACGTCGGACGATCTCGTCTCGTGGACGTACACCTCGGACTTCTCGTCCGACGCCCTGGGACTGCTGGAATGCCCCGACCTGTTCGAGATGGTCGACCCCGTCTCAGGCCGTCGCACGTGGGTGCTGGCGGCGAGCGCCGACGGAGCCGCCGAAGGGCGCGCAACCGGCCTCGCGTACTGGACGGGATCGTGGGACGGCGAACGGTTCACGGCGGATGACGAAGAACCGCAATGGCTCGACGACGGCGCCGACTTCTACGCCGCCGTCACATGGGACGACCCCTCGCAGACCGACGAGGACCGGCTGAGCACGCGCTACGCGCTGGGCTGGATCAACAACTGGACCTACGCGCGCGACCTCCCGACGACCGACTGGCAGGGCGGTGCTTTGTCGACGACCCGCACGATCAGACTCGCCGAGGTCGACGGACGCCTGCGTCTGCAATCGACCCCCATCGAGGCGCTGACGACGTTGGAGGGGGACGCCGAGGCCGGTGAACCGCGCGTCATCGAGCCGGGCGGGATCCACGCACTCGACGTACAGCCCGGCACTCCGGCATATCGGCTGCGCATCTCCTTCGAGCGCCCGGCATCGGGCGAGTTGCGCCTGCGGCTGGCGGACGATGACGAGCACGCCGTGACGGTCGGCTACGACGCGACGCGCGGCGAAGCGTTCATCGTACGCGGAGCGAGCCCGGCCGCCGACTTCCCCGCACTGTACGTCGCTCCGCAGACCGCCCCGTCACCCGCCGATGCGCAGCGCAGTGCGGATGCCGCGGGCGAGCTCGTCACGATGGACCTCCTCGTCGACGCGTCGAGCGTCGAGGTGTTCGTCAGCGACGGGTCGTCGCTGACGAGCGCGATGTATCCGAGCAACACGCTGCGGGTGACCGCTGAGGCAGTCGGAGCATCGTTCCGCATCGACGCACTGTCGATCGCCCCGATGGCGATCGCCATCTCGGGCTGAGTCAGCTCGTCCAGCCGAGCCGCAGCTCCACGGGCAGCGGCGGCTCGGCCGGCGTCAGCCGCTCAGGGTCCTCGATCCGGTCGGCGACGAGATCGGCGGCGCGGCGGCCGAGGCGGGCGATCGGCTGGATGACCGTGGTGAGTCCCGGCATCCCCCACCGCACCACAGCCGATCCGTCGTACCCGACGATCCGCAGATCGCCGGGAACCGACCGACCGGTCTTGTGCGCCCATTCGAGCGCCATGAGCGCCGTGAGGTCGTCAGTTGCGAACACTCCGTCGGCGGCGGTCTCGGACAGCCAGGTCTCGACGAGAGCACGCCGCTCGTCGATGCCGGTGCTGTAACCGTATGCACGCACGCGCGGCGCGAGGCCGTGAGAGGCCATCACCTCACGGTACGAGGCCGCGCGGTCGTTGCCTTCGTGATCGGTCGCGGTGACGAGGACCGGCGCTCTCGCTCCGCGGGCGAGCAGGTGCTCGGTCGCCAGACGCCCACCGGTGCGATTGTCGCCGCGGACGATGGGGATGCCGCCGCCCACGCGACGATCGACGGCGACGATCGGAAGGTCGGCGTCTTCGTAGGCGGTGACGCCCCGGTTGTGCGTCGAGGTCACGATGCCGTCGACCCTGTTCGCCTGGAGGAGGTCGAGGTACTCCGCCTCGCGCTCCGGGTTCTCCTGACAGTCGCACAGCAGTGTCTTATAGCCACGCTCGGCGAGCCCGTGCTCGATCGCGGCGACGAGCTCGCCGAAGAACGGGTCGGCCACCGTCGGAACGATGACCCCGATGAGGCCGGAGCGGCGCCGGATGAGCGAGCGGGCGATCGCGTCGGGGCGGTAGCCGAGCTCGTCGATGGCGGCACCGACGCGGGCGCGCACGTCGTCGCTCAGATAGCCCCTGTTGTTGAGCACCCGCGACACGGTCGTGACCGAGACGCCGGCGCGCGCGGCGACATCGTGCAGCTTCGGTCTCGCCATGTCGCTCTCTCCCCGGCATCCGTCACGACGTCTCGGGAACGGGTCAGATGCGCTGCTTCGACGCTAGCCCATCCCGCGCGGTCCGCGGCCGCACGGCGTCAATCGCTCAGAATGACGTGGTCCACCATCAGGTGCCCCCACTCCCCCGTGTTGTCATCGAGGATCTGCAGCTGCGCCGTGCGGCCGGCGAGATCGCGCACATCCCACGCGACCGGGCGCAGCTGCGCAGAGTCCTCGCCGGTCGCGGAGCGCACCGGCGATCCGTCGATGAGCAGCTGCACGGATGTCGCCGGCTCGACACCCAGCGGGTTGTCTCCCCCGCCGATCAGGAAGTGCAACGTGTGCCGATCGATGGTGAACGGCGGCGAGGTGACGACGCCCGTCGCGGAGTCCGCCCCGGCGTAGGTGTCGGCGACCTTGGCGCCGACCTGCCCGCGCAGATCCGACGGTGTCGGAGCCGTCGCGGCGAGGCCGTCGGTCGCCGTCCACCCCTCGCCCCAGGCAGCCCCCTCGAAGTCGGCGATGACGCGGGCCGGCCGCTGCGCGAGATCGGCGAACTCGGTGATCTCGACGTCCTGGAACACGGCCGCTCCGCCGGATGTGTACAGGGCGAGACCCTGATCGGCTGCCGGCGCGAACACCTGGCTGGAGTGGGTGTAGCGGCCGTCGTCCACGAACATCTCGATCGTCGTCCGGTCGACCAGGATGCGCAGCTCGACCGTCGAGGCGTCGTCGAACGGCGTGCGACTCTCGACCTTCCACGACGGCGGATGGTCGGTCTGACCGCGGTTGAGGTAGGCGTAATCCTGGGTCACTCCCGCGTCAGCGTGGCGACTGCCGTCGGCCGAGCGTCGCAGCTGGATGCCGATGTTCGTCGCGTCTTGCCGTGACACGCGCGTCGTGAGCTGATACGCGTCGCCCGTGTAACCGAGCTCTCGGAACCCGTCGACCGTCACGTCGCCGAGGCGCACCGTGCGGGTGGCGTGATCGGCGAGCGCTGCGACGGGTTGCGAGACGAGGCTGTATCCGTCGCTGCGAGCCGAGAGTCGAATCTCGCGGGTGATCGAGTCGGTTCCCGTGAAGCCGTCGCTGGCCCAGGTCGGAGCCGAGTGCGCGTAGTCCCAGTTGTTCATCCAAGCGATCGCGAGGCGCTGGTCCATCGGCGCAGCCGGGTCCTCCCAGGTGACCGCACCGTACCAGTCGAATCCGTGATCGAGCCATTGCGGCGCAGGGTCGTCGGGGACGAAGGTGGTGCCGTCGAAGGCTCCCGTCCAGTAGGCGAACGTCGCCGGCTCTCCGGTCGCGTAGCCGTTCGCGCTGACACCCATCACCCAATGCCAGGTGCCGTCGTCGGCCCGGATCCTGAAGAGGTCGGGGCATTCGATCGTGCCCATGTCGTCATCGACGTACTCGCTCACCCGTGTCCAGGTGCGCAGGTCGTGCGACGTGTAGAACGACACCCGGTCGCGTTCGGCGATCAAGGCCACCCACTGCCCCCGCTCCTCATCCCACACGACCTTGGGATCACGCACATCGCGGCGCCCCTCGCCCGGGATGACGGGCTGGTCGCCGTCGGGGCGGAATGTGCGCCCGCCGTCGACCGAGTACCACAGGAACTGCGCCTGCTGCCCTGACGCGTTCCCCGTCTGCGCCGGTGTCGGGTGGTCCATCTGCGTCACGAGCATGACGACTGCACCCGCGCCGAACCCGGCCGTGTTCGCATGGTCCACCACGACCGACCCCGACCAGAGGTCGTAGTTCGCATTCGTCTTCTTCGGCGCGGCGACCCCCTGATCGGCGAAGGAGACGGCATCCGTGCTCGTCGCGAGGCGCCATTCCGTCCCGTGGTTCGACGTCGGATCCGCGTCGTAGTCGCCGTTGTACAGGTAGTAATAGTGCAGCACCCCGTCGATCACCACAGGGCGTTGGGGATCGTTCTTCCAATGGTCGGGAACGGTGAAGTGATACCGTGCGCGCAGCGACGGCTCTCCCTCGTCGTGCGCGGCCGCCGGCGCCGAAGCGAGTGCCGTCGCCGCGACCGCAATGCTCCCGGCGACGGCCAGCAAGCGGCGGAGGATGTTCTGGTGAGGATGCGTCATCGGATCCTTCTTCCGTGTCGGTCGCGCGGTCAGATGGGCGCCGCGATGGCTCCCGACGGAGGGGCGGCGTCCGTGCCGCGCTCGGCGGCGGGGCCCTCGACGACGACGAGGCGACCGTCGCGCCACGCGACGGGCATGGGATCGGTCACGCCGCCCACGAAGGAGCCGTTCTCGTCGACGTTGCGGAAGGCGAACAGGAACCATGCTCCGTCGTCGCGCCGCTGCAGCAGCCGGCCGACGTAGAGGCTTTCATCGGTGAGCGGGTAGGCCGCGTCGATGTCGAACGGACCGGTCAACGAGCTCGCGTTGACCGCCCAGGTGCCGCCGCGGTCCTCGCGCCGCGACGGCATGGCGTGCTCGGCGAGGCACGAGAACAGCAGCACCGGACGGCCGTCCACGATTGCGGTCTGGGTCACCTCCACCTGCCCGAAACCATCGACACTCGGCATGCTCAGTGGCGGGCGCAGCTCCCACGAGCGCAGATCCGGCGACCAGGCGTGACCGACGACACCGCGACCCCGTACGGGTCCTTCGGGCGCACGGGCCGTGACGAGCATGTGCCACCCGTCACCGCCCGGGTCGGCGAACACCCACGGGTCACGGAAAGCCTCGTCGTGCCAGTCCCCGCTGGCGAGGGTCTCGTACCAGGGCGCCGCCGCCTCCAGCACCGGATCCCCGGCTTTCGTCCAGGTGACGAGGTCGGAGGACGTCGCGTACCCGATCCGCTGGATGTTCTTGCCGTCGTCGGCGAGGGTCGATCCGGTGTAGAAGAGGTACCAGGTGCCGTCGGGCGCCTGCACGGTCGAGCCGGTCCAGGTTGCGAGGTCATCGAAGGCGCGGGCGTCGCTGCGCACGAGGGCATCCGCAACCTGCGTCCAGGTGATGAGGTCGTCGGACACCGCGTGCCCTACCGAAGCCCGGTAGTGACGAGCATCGGGATCGTGCAACGCCCGCGACGCGTACAGGAAGAAGAGGTGGTACTTCTCGCCGTCGTCGGCGAACCAGTAATCCCAGACCCAGGAACCGGGGAGGTCGAACATCGATCAGCCTTTCATCGGCGCAGCCGCGCCGGGGGTGGGGGTGGCCGGAGTGAAGATGGCCGGAGCGAAGGGACGTGGTGCGGCCGGGAGGTGGGCGAGCTCGGCGCTGCGCGGCGGATCGGCACCGGGACGGCCGACAGTGATCGCGGCCGCCTCGGCCGCGCGCACCAGGATGCGGGTCACTTCCGCCTCCGTGAGCAGTCCGAGCCGCTCGCGCGCCCCGGCACCGGCGACCCCCGCCGACACGAGGCCGTCGATGAGTGCGGCCATGAACGTGTCGCCCGCCCCGACGGTGTCCACGACGCGGGCCGGGGGCGACGCGATCTCGATCTCGATCTCGCCGTCGTCGGAAACGGCGAGCGCGCCGGCGGCCCCACGGGTGACGACCACGAGCGCGGGTCCTCGCGCGGCGAGCTCGCGGGCGACGCTCTTCGCGTCGCGCTCCGGGTACAGCCACGCGAGGTCTTCGTCGCTCGCCTTGACGAGGTCGGCGCGCGCGGCCAGCTCTTCCACGCGCGTTCGGGTAGCGGCCCGATCGGGCGTGATCAGAGGGCGGATGTTGGGGTCGTAGGTGACCAGAGCGTGACCGTGCACGGCATCGAGCGCGGTGCGCGCCGCGCCCGCACCCGGCTCGAGCAGCGCACCGATCGAGCCGAGGTGCAGCACGGTGGCACGGTCGAAGACGGCAACCGTGATGTCTCCGATGTCGCCGTCGATGTCGAACCGGTAGGTCGCCGCCCCCTCCTCATCGATGTCGGCGTGCGCGGCGGCCGTCGCGCCCCGTACGGTCACGGCGTCTAGGTCGACGTCGGAGGCTGTCAGCCATGCGCGCACGCGCTGGCCGCGCGCGTCGTCGCCGATGCGCGTCACGAGCACGAGACGCCTGCCGAGCCTGCCGAGTGCGATCGCGACGTTGGCGGGGCTTCCGCCGGGGGTCTCCCGCGCCTCACCGGGCAGGTCGGCGGCACCGTGCACGAGGTCGACGAGCGACTCTCCGAGCACGACGATCCGATCCGCCGCACTCACCCCTTGACCCCGCTCGCTGCGATGCTGCTCACGAACGCCCTCTGGAAGACGAGGAAGACGATCAGCACGGGGAGCGTGATGAGCGAGGTGTACGCCATCACTTCTCCCCACGCGGTGTTGAGCTGGAAGAAGTACTGCATGCCGACCATGACGGGCCGCAGGCCTTCCTTCTGGACCACCATCAGCGGCCAGAGATACTGGTTCCACGCGGGAAGGAACGTGAGGATCGCGACCGTGGCGAACGCGGGGCCCGACAGCGGCACGATGACGCGCCGGTAGATCGTGAACCAACTCGCCCCGTCGATGCGCGCCGCCTCGTCCAAGGAGGACGGGATGGTCGAGAAGTACTGCGCGAACAGGAAGATCGAGAACGCGTTCGCGATGAACGGCACGATCTGCACCTGATACGTGTTGAGCCAACCGAAGTCGTACTTGAGGACACCGCCCTCGATCACGAGCGTCGGAAGCTGCGAGACCCAGTAGACCATCGGAACCGCGATCGTCTCGAAAGGCACGATCAGCGTCGCGATGATGAGCGCCATGACCACCACGCGTCCCTTCCAGCGCAGGCGGGAGAGGGAGAAGCCGGCCATCGAATTGACGATCAGGCCCAGGCCGACCGTGAGGACCGTGACGAACACCGAGTTGAGCAGGAACTGGGCGACGGGCACCCGGTCGAAGACCCCGAAGTAGTTGTCCAGACTGATATCGCCGACCGGCAGGAAGGCCGCGGGCGAGTCCACGTCCTGAAGGATCTGGGCATCGGGCTTGAGGCTCGAAACGAACATGAACACGAGCGGAAAGAGGAAGGCGACGCCGAAAACGGCCATCACGGCGTAGTAGACGATCGTCCCTATGCGGCCGCGGCGCGCCTGGCCGGCGGGGCGACGACGACGTGCGCGCAGCGGTACACGCCGCACCTCACTCGGTGCGGTGAGGGTTCCTGTGGCGGTCATGGTCAGTCCTTGTCTCGCGTGAGGCGGCGCTGGATGAGCGCGATGACGAGCACCGCGACGAAGAAGATCAGCGAGATCGCAGCGGCGTAGCCGATCTCCTGCTGCTCGTATCCCTTGCGCACGGCGTGATAGACGATCGTCGAGGTCGACCCGGTCGGACCGCCCTGTGTCATGACGTCGACCTGGACGAACAGACCGAGGGCGGCGATCGTGATGGTGATGAGAACGAAGATCATCGTCGGGCGCAACCCCGGCCAGGTGACGCTCGTGAACTGACGCCAGGGGCTCGCGCCGTCCATCTTCGCCGCTTCGTAGAGCTCTTCGGGGATGGTCTGCAGGCCGGAGAGCCAGATGATCATGTGGAACCCGACGGCCTGCCAGATCGACAGCACGATGATGGCCGGCAGGGCGGTCGAGGGGTTGTTGAGCCAGTCGACGCTCTGCCATGCGCCGAAGGTCAAGGTGTCGATGAACGAGTTGACGAGCCCGTCCTTCTGGTACATGAACTTCCACAGGATCGACACGACGACGATCGAAGTGACGACGGGGATGAAGAAGATCACGCGGAACGCCGTGACTCCCCGCATCCGCCGGTTCACGAGCACGGCGAGCAGCAGGCCGAGCCCCGCTTGGACGGGAACGACCGCGAGCGCGAACAGGAAGGTGTTCCACGCGGACTGCAGGAACATCGGATCGGCACCGAATGCGCGTGCGAAGTTGTCGAGCCCGACGAATCGCGGCGGGTTGGGCGAGATGAGGCGTGCGTTGGTGAACGAGAGACCGAAAGCGAGGAGCACCGGGATCACGAGGAACAGCACGAGGAGGATCCCGGCCGGCGCGATCATCGCGAAGCCCGCCCATGTCTCGCGCCCACGCGTCGAGCGGAAGCGGCGGAGGGACTGCCGGGGCTTCTCGGCCGCGGCGGTTGCAGTGGACAGCGTCATGAGAACTCTTCTTGAGTCGTTGGCGAGGTGGGCGGAGGAGGAAACCTCCGCCCACCTCACGCGTCATTCGGTGAAGCCGTAGCCGTCGTTCGACGAGATGTTGGCGTCGATCTCGGACACCGCCTGATCGAGCGCGGTGTTCACGTCCGCGCCGTTCATGATGTCCTTCGCGGCTGTCTCGAACGTCGAGGAGATCACCGCGTAGGCCGGCGTCTCCGGGCGCAGGACCGCGAAGTTCTGCGACAGCTCGACGAAGGGACGGAGGACGCCGTCGTCGCCGAAGTACTTCGACGCCTGCGCAGCGGTTTCGGTCGCGGGGATGACGATCTGCTCGTCCGCGAACTGGGTGATGTACTCGTCCTGGAAGCTGAACTCCAGGTATGCGCGCGCTCCGTCGGCGTCGTTGCACGACGACGAGATGGCCCACTGCCACGAGCCGCCGCCGATCTTCGGGCCGTTGCCGAGGTCCGGCGGGGGCAGGATGACCAGGTCGTCGCCGATCGCGTCGACCGAGGCGAGGGCGTTCCAGACTCCGGTGTAGCTCAGGGCCACCTCGTCGTCGACGAACTCCTGGTTGCCGACGGTGCCGTTGGCGTTCGCGTAGCCGTCGGCGAAGAGGTTCTGGAACCACGTACCCCAGGCGATCGCGTCGTCACCGTTGAGCGCTCCTTCGGCGCTGAGCATCGTGTCACGGTCGATCAGGTCGCCGCCGAAGCTCTGCAGGAACGGAGAGTAGGCGTAGGGCCACCATTCGCCGGTGTCCTCAGCGCCGATATCGATGGGGGTCTCGTAGCCGGCGGCCTTGAGCGTCGCGAGCGCGCTCGCGAACTCCTCCTCGTCCCACGGCTCGTCGACCGTCGCGATGCGGATGCCGTTCGCCTCGAGCACGGACTTGCGGGCGAAGATCGAGAGCGCGGCGTCCCAGTACCCCGCCGAATAGATCTCGTCGTCCCACGTGCCGACAGCGGTCGGCAGCAGCGAATCGGTGATCTCGGCCGGGAGGCCCAGCGGCTGGATGTAACCGGCCCAGGCCCAGTTCGGCATGATCGGCCCGTCGAGGTCGAGCAGGCAGGGCAGATCTCCGGATGCCGCCGCTGCGACGACGGCGTCGTTGTACGCGCCCTGCGGGAACGACTCCTCGACGACCTCGTAGTCATCCTGCGAGGCGTTGAAGTCGGAGATGATCTGCTCGTACACGGCGAGTTCGGCGGGGTTTCCCGCCGAGTGCGTCCACATGGTCAGCTTCGTACGACCGTCCTCAGTGGTGCTGTCGCCCTGACCGGCCTGCCCGCAGCCGGTGAGTGCGAGCACACCAACGAGCCCCGCCGCGGCGAGAGTCGATGCGGATGTGCGCTTCATTGTGCTTTCCTGTTCTGGTGGCCGAACACGCGGTCACCGTTCGGGGGTCGCCGACAGCGACCGCTCGGTGTGATGTGAGGTCCGTCGCCGGTTCGGTTTGGCGACATGCGCCGGCGGCGGGCCCACGGAGTCTCGTCTGATGACGGGACACGTCATTTGGTGCGTGGCATCCTGCTCCTCCGCCGCGCGGATGCCGAGCGCGACCTCCATCGCCCATTTCCCCATTTCGTAGTGCGGGAGAGCGATGGTGGTCAGGGGAGGTTCTTGTTCGGCCGCGATGAACTGCTGGTCGTCGTAGCCGATGATCGAGAGGTCGTGAGGGATGCGCAGTCCGCGGGCGTGCGCGGCTGCGTACGCTCCGACCGCCATCCGGTCGTTGAAGCAGAACAGAGCCGTCGGCCGGACGGCATCCGGGAGCTGCAGGAGATGCTCGGCCGCCTCTCTTCCGCCTCGGATCGAGGTCTCACCGTGCACGTGCAAGGCGGGATCGACGCGAAGGCCCGCCTCACGCAGCACCTCACGATAGCCCTCGAGGCGGAGGTCTGCGGCGATCGGTCGAGTGGGGCCCTCGTCCGTGTCGATGAAAGCGATGCGGCGATGACCTGCGGCGACGAGCTCGCGTGTCGCGGCCGCGCCGCCGGCGCGATCGTCAGGCACGACGCTCCGAAACCCGCCGGCGTCGGGCCGACAGTCGAGGAACACCGCATCCGCCGGCAGCCCATCGGGCACCGGGACGATCTGATGCCACATCGCCGCGTAGATGGTCGCGTCGACCTGCTGAGCGGCGAGTGCGCGGATCGCCGACTGCTCGACGGCGCGATCACCGCCGGTGTCGACGAGAAAGACGAGCTTTTCATGGGCGCGGGCGACGTCCTGAGCCCCCGCCAGCATCCGCCCGGCGAACGGAGTCGTTGCGATCTGATCGGATATCAGGCCGACGGTCTGAGAGCGCCTCTGGCGCAGGCCGCGCGCGAGCGAACTCGGCGCGTAACCCACGGCCTCGGCCGCTGACCGTACCCGATCACGCGTCTCTCGAGATATGCGGGACTCGACGTCGTTGAGCACGAGAGACACTGTCGTCGCCGACACGCCTGCGGCGGCGGCCACGTCGGTGATCCTTGCTCGCGCCATCTCATCACTTCCTCGTGATAAATCGATTTATCTGTTCAGTGATTATGACCGAAGGCGATCGCGGCGTCAACCACTCCTAGAATTCTCGGCATGAGCACCCTCGGCGATGCGGCGCGAGCGCCAGGTGCGTCCGCCGACGCCTCCCGGCCGCCGCTGCACAAGGTGCTCAACAACAACGTCGTCATCCAGTTCGACGAGTCGGGTCGAGAACGTGTGCTCATGGGGCGCGGCATCGGCTTCCAGCTCAAGCCCACCGACACGATCGACCCGGCGAAGGTCGAGAAGACCTTCATCCTCGACGGGGGTGACAGCGGCGAGAACGAGCTGCGGCTGCTCGCCGAGGTGCCCTACCCCGTGCTCGAGGCGGTCAGCCGCGCCGTCGACGGTGCGGAGCGCACCCTCGGCCGCGCGCTCGGACGCGGCTTCACGATCGCGGTGCTCGACCACATCCAGTTCGTCCTCGAGCGCCTCGATCAGGGGCTGCGGATCCCCTCCACGCCGATGCCCGAGCTGCGCGTGCTGCACCCGCAGGAGTTCGCGGCCGCCGCGGCGATGGCGTCGTCGATCGGCACGGCGCTGGGTCGCGAGCTGCCGCCCGAGGAGGGCGTCTTCCTCACGATGCACCTGCTCAACGCGACGCGCGACGAGCCGAACGGCACCGCTGCGCTGCTGTTCCGTCGCGTGCAGCACGTCGTCACGACCGTCGAGAACCAGCTCGGCGTGCGCCTGGACACCGAGAGCCTCGACTATGCGCGCTTCGTGCTGCACGTGCAGTTCCTGCTGCAGCGCCTCGTCTCCCGCTCGATGCTGCGCAGTCACGACACGTCGTTCTTCGAGTTCGCCAAGCACTCGTATCCCGAGTCGTTCGAGATCGCGACCGAGGTCAAGGCGTACGTGCGCGCCGCCACCGAATCGGAGCTCACCGACGAGGAGGTGCTGTACCTCATCGTCCACATCGAGCGACTGAAGACGCAGGTGCGGCAGCCCGAGCCTGGACAGCCGGAGGATCCCGTGCTACCGTGACTCCCGATCCCATGGATCGTTACCGCATCAGCGGGCGAAACCTGGACTCATCGAAAGCTCCCGCTTTCACCGAGTCCAGGTTTTTTTGTTGCCCGGGCGCAGAAGCCCGAGCCTGAACACACGGAAAGGCGAATCCGATGGCGGATTACGCGAAGACCGCGGCCGGCGTGCTCGCCGGCGTCGGCGGCGAGGACAACGTCCAGAACCTCGTGCACTGCGCGACCCGGCTGCGCTTCGTCCTGAAGGACGAGAGCAAGGCGAATACGGCGGCCGTCAAGGCCACGCCCGGCGTCGTCACGGTCGCGCAGGCCGGCGGTCAGTACCAGGTCGTCATCGGCAACGACGTGCCCGACGTCTTCGCCGAGATCGGCAAGATCTCGCGCTTCGGCGGCGGCCACGACGGCTCCGGCGGCACCCCCGCCGCGCCGGGCGAGAAGGGCAGCCTCTTCTCCCGCTTCATCACGATGATCTCGGGGATCTTCACCCCCGTGCTGTGGACCCTCGCCGGCACCGGCCTGCTGAAGGCGTTCCTCGCCGCGGCCGTCACCTTCGGCTGGATGGATGCCACAACGTCGACCTACGCGGTGCTGAACGCCCTCTCCGACGCGTTCATCAACTTCCTCCCGATGGCCCTCGCCATCACGGCAGCGCGCTACTTCAAGGCCAACGAGTGGACCTCGTTCGCGATCGCCGGCGCCCTGCTGTACCCGACGATGACGGCGCTGGTCGGCGCTCCGGAGCTCACGATCTTCGGCATTCCATTCACGATGGTCAGCTACGTGTCCAGCGTCATCCCGATCGTCATCATCGTGTGGCTGCAGTCGCACGCCGAGCGCTTCCTCTACCGTGTGCTGCCCGGCGCGATCAAGCGCTTCGTCACCCCGATGATCGTCGTGCTCGTCGCGGTGCCGATCGTCTTCCTCGTCATCGGCCCGATCTCCGACCTGCTCGGCGGCTGGCTGGGCGACGGCATCGGCTGGGTGTTCTCCACCGTGCCGTGGCTGGGCGGTGCGATCATGGGCGGTCTGTGGCAGGTGTTCGTCATCTTCGGTCTGCACTGGGGCCTCGTCCCGGTGTTCCAGATCGAGTTCCAGACGACCGGTCAGATGCTCCTCATCGCCCCCGTCTTCGCCGCCGTCCTCGCTCAGGCGGGTGCCGTCGCCGGTGTCTGGGTGCGCGCCCGCAACAAGAACCTCAAGTCCCTCGCCGCGCCCGCGACGCTGTCGGCATTCCTCGCCGGCATCACCGAGCCCGCGATCTACGGCCTCAACCTGCCGCTCAAGCGCCCGTTCGCCTTCGGCATCGCCGGCGGCGCGCTCGGTGGAGCGATCGTCGCGATCGGCGGCGTGTTCTCGACGGCGTTCGTCGTTCCCGGCGGACTCGCCCTGCCGGCCCTGTTCGGCAACGGCAACATGATCATGCTGGGGCTCGGTCTGCTCGTCGCGATCGTCCTGCCGTTCATCCTCACCATCGTCGTCGGCTTCAAGGAGCCGTCCGACGAAGGCGTCACCGTCCCGGCAGAGGCGAACGACGTCGTGGTGCTGAGCCCCCTCGACGGCACCGTCGTGAAGCTGTCCGAGACGCCGGATGCCGCGTTCGCGGACGGCTCCCTCGGCCAGGGCGTCGCGATCCTGCCCCGCTCGGGCGCGGTCTACGCCCCGTTCGACGGCGTCGTGGCCGCCGCGTTCCCGACCGGGCACGCGATCGGTCTGCGCCACGCCGACGGCGCGGAGCTGCTGATCCACATCGGCATCGACACCGTGAAGCTGAACGGCGAGCACTTCGACGTCAAGGTCACGACCGGTCAGCAGGTGAGCGCCGGCGACCTGCTGCTGACGTTCGACGGCGACGCGATCGAGCAGGCCGGTTACGACCTGACGACCCCGGTCGTCGTCACGAACCCCGACCTGTACCCGGAGGTGGGCACGCCGGCATCCGGCCCCATCGCCCACGGCGAGACGCTGTTCTCGGCGATCGCGGTCGAGTCGCTCGCGACGGTGAAGTAATCACGCAAGGAGACACACACACATGAGCATCACCACGCATTTCCCCGACGGCTTCCTGTGGGGCGGCGCGACCGCCGCGAACCAGCTCGAAGGCGCGTACCTCGAAGACGGCAAGGGCCTGTCGATCCAGGACGTCATGCCGAAGGGCATCATGACCCCCCGCACCGAAGGCCCGACCGACGACAACCTCAAGCAGGTCGGCATCGACTTCTACCACCGCTACGCGGAGGACATCGCCCTGTTCGCCGAGATGGGCTTCAAGGTCTTCCGCTTCTCGATCGCGTGGAGCCGCATCTTCCCGAAGGGCGACGAGACCGAGCCCAACGAGGCCGGCCTCGCCTTCTACGACCGCGTGCTCGACGAGCTCGAGCGCCACGGCATCGAGCCGCTGGTCACCATCTCGCACTACGAGACGCCCCTGCACCTCGCGGAGCAGTACGACGGCTGGGTGAACCGCGACCTCATCGGCTTCTACGAGCGCTACGTGCGGGTGCTGTTCTCCCGCTACGGCGCACGCGTGAAGTACTGGCTGACCTTCAACGAGATCAACTCGGTCGTCCACGCCCCGTTCATGTCGGGCGGCATCAACACGCCCAAGGACCAGCTCTCCAAGACCGACCTGTACCAGGCCGTGCACCACGAGCTCGTCGCGTCGGCCCTCGCCACGAAGGTCGCCCGCGAGCTCGCCCCCAACGCGCAGATCGGTTGCATGGTGCTCTCCATGCCCGTCTACCCTCTGACGCCGAACCCGGACGACGTCTTCGCGGCGCTGACGACCGAGCGCGTCAACCTCGCCTTCGGCGACATCCACGTGCGCGGCGAGTACCCCGGCTACTACCTGCGGAGCCTGCGCGAGATGGGCGTCGAGCTGCAGATCAGCGACGACGACAAGGTGCTGCTCAAGGAGCACACCGTCGACTTCGTCTCGTTCAGCTACTACTCCTCGATCTGCGAGACGGTCGACGAGGACAAGCGCGTCATGGGCGAGGGCAACCTGTTCGGCGGCGTGAAGAACCCGACCCTGAAGGAGTCGGAGTGGGGCTGGCAGATCGACCCCGTCGGCCTGCGCCTCGTGCTCAACCAGTTCTGGGACCGCTGGCAGAAGCCGCTGTTCATCGTCGAGAACGGTCTGGGCGCGAAGGACGAGCTCGTCGAGGTCGACGGTGTGAAGACCGTCGTCGACGACTACCGCATCGCCTACCTGCAGGCCCACCTCGAGGCCGTCGGCGAGGCGATCGAAGACGGCGTCGACCTGCTCGGCTACACGACGTGGGGCTGCATCGACCTGGTGTCGGCCTCCACCGCCCAGCTCAGCAAGCGGTACGGCTTCGTCTACGTCGACCGCAACGACGACGGCACCGGCACCCTGGACCGCTTCAAGAAGAAGTCCTTCGACTGGTACGCCGAGGTCATCCGCACCAACGGAGCCTCCCTCTCCGCGTGAGCGCACTCCACCCCTGACCGACGCCGTCGCGACCCGAACCTGAGAGCGGGTCGCGGCGGCGTCACCACTTCCCCGAGCCCTTCCCCCGAGCCCCTTCTCCGAGGCACCCCATGACATCTCCCGCGCCCGTCCGCCGCCGCGCCGTCTTCCTCGACGTCGACGGCACCCTCATGCAGGACGGCCACCACATCCCGCCGTCGGCGATCGACGCGATCCGCACGGCGCGCGCCCGCGGCCACCTCGTGCTGCTGAGCACGGGCCGCGGCATGGCCGAACTGCGCGGCGACATCATGGACATCGGCTTCGACGGCGCCGTCACCAACGGCGGGGCCTACGCGAGCACCGGCGACGAGATCGTGATGGCCCGGATGCTGTCGGCCGACGACGTGGCTCACCGCCTTCGCGCGGCACGGGCTCATCTGACCCGCTCACCGCGCATTCATCCGGCTCCGCGAGAATGGAACACGTGACCTCGACAGACTCCCCCCAGCGCATCGCCTTCATCGACGTCGACGGGACGATCCTCGAGCACGGCTCGATCATCGCCCCCTCGACCATCACCGCCATCCGCACGGCGCGCGCGAACGGTCACCTGGTGTATCTGTGCACCGGTCGCGCCGACGGCGACATCCACCCGTCGGTGCGCGAGATCGGCTTCGACGGCGCCATCACCAACGGCGGCGCCTTCGCGACCCGGGGCGACGAGCGCGTCGTCGAGCACCTCATGCCGCGGGGCGACGTCGACCGGATGGTCGCCTACTTCGAGGCGCACGGCATCCACTACTTCCTGCAGACCAACGACGCCGTCTACGCGAGCGAGGGGATCGGCGGGTTCGTCGCCGAGTTCTTCGAGCAGCGCCGCGCCCGGCACGCCGAGGACCTCGCCGCACTCGGGCTCGAGGAGGACGACGAGCCGTTGCCGATGATCGCGTACCGCCCGATGGCCGAGGCCGACCTCGACGCCGTCGTGAAGTCGACGTTCATCAGCAACCACTCCGACACGCTCGACCACGCGCAGGCCGAGCTCGGCGAGCGCTTCCACGTCATCCCCGGGTCGATCCCGCTGCCCGGCGGCTCGAACGGCGAGATCATGGTGCGGGGCGTCAACAAGGGCTCCGCGATCCTCGAGGTGCTGGACCTGCTCGGCAAGGACGCCGCGGATGCCGTGGGCATCGGCGACAGCTGGAACGACGTCGAGATGTTCCAGGTCGTCGGCGACGCGTTCGCGATGGGCGGCGCCGACCCCGAGCTGCAGGCGATCGCCGGCAAGGTCACCACGGGCGTGCTCGAGGACGGGGTGCGCAACGCGCTCGTGTCCGCCGGGATGGTCTGAGGGGCCCCGCGCCGGGGCGCCGGCTCAGGCGTCGGCGCCGAGGTTGACGAGCGTGCCGTGCGGGTCGCGGATGCGGGCGACCCGCTCGCCCCAGGGCATGTCGGCGGGCTCCGCCTCGACCGCGGCGCCGCTGCGGACGGCGGCTTCGAAGGCGGCGTCAACGTCGTCGACGTAGAACCACAGGGCGGCGCGGTCGCCGGCGCCGGCATCCGGCGTCTGCGGATCCCAGCCGATGCCGAGCTTCACCCCGCCGATCGACAGCGCCACGTACACGTCGCGACCGTCCTGGTCGAACCGGTACTCGACGACGCCACCGAGCGCGCGCTCGTAGAAGTCGACGAGACCCGGCAGGTCACGGGTCGACAGGATCGGGAAGCAACTGCGCACCCCCATGCGGGGAACGCTAGTCGAGGAACACGTCCGGGAACAGGGCCCCGTCAGGCGTTCCGGGCACCGCCGCGTAGCCCGAGAAGTCGCGGACACCGGCGGCCTCGAGCACGTCCTCGACGATGAGCGTCTGACCGGTGTACTCGCGTGCCGGCTTCGTCAGCACCTCGCAGGCCGCGTCGGCGTAGATCTCGGGGGTGCGGCTGACGGCCATCATCCGGTCGCCGCCGAGCGAGTACTGCACCGCCGCGGTCGCGATCGTCGTGCGCGGCCACAGCGTGTTGGCGGCGATGCCGTCGCCCGCGAACTCGGCCGCGAACCCGAGGGTCGCCATCGTCATCCCGTACTTGGCCATCGTGTAGCCGGTGTGGGCGCCGAGCCACTTCGGCGAGAGGTTCAGCGGCGGCGACAGCGACAGGATGTGCGGGTTGCCGGCATCCTTCAGCATCGGGATCGCGGCGCGGGAGAGCAGGAAGGTGCCGCGCACGTTGACGTCCTGCATCAGGTCGTACTTCTTCGTCGCGAGTGCGAGCGAGCCGGACAGGTCGATCGCCGAGGCGTTGTTGACGACGATGTCGATGCCGCCGAACTCGCCCTGCACGGTGAGCACAGCCTCGGTGATCGAGTCCTCGTCGCGCACGTCGCCGACGATCGGGAGGGCGCGCCCGCCCGCCGCCTCGATCGCGGCCGCCGCGGTGTGCACGGTGCCCTCGAGTTTGGGGTGCGGCGCGTCGGTCTTCGCGAGGATCGCGATGTTGGCGCCGTCGCGCGCGGCGCGCAGCGCGATGGCCAGGCCGATGCCGCGGCTGCCGCCCGACATGAGGATCGTCTTGCCGGCGAGGGTCATCGGGGCTCCTTCGTGGTCGTCTTGCGGGAGGCGGCGGCGAACGCGGCGATGCGCGTCGCGGCGGCGTCGGTGTCGAACGCGCGCCCGATCGTCGCCGCCTCGTCGTCGAGGTTCTCGGCGAGGCCACGGTGGGCACCGGCGCGGATGAGGCGCTTGGCCTGGCCGAACGCGGCGGTCGCCCCGTCGAGCCAGGTGCGCGCGACCTCCGCGGCGCGGGCGGCCGGGTCGCCGGTGACCTCGGTGACGAGGCCCCAGTCCAGCGCCGTGGCGGCGTCGATCGTCGTGTCGGTGAGCAGCAGCTGCAGCGCCCGACGCTGACCGACCGCTGCCGGCAGCAGCGTCGAGACGCCCAGATCGGGCGTCAGTCCGATGTTCGCGTACTTGCTCACGAACTTCGCCGACGGTGCGGCGACGATGTGGTCGGCGGTCAGCATGAGCCCGAGCCCGCCACCGGCGACGGCGCCCTGCACGGCCGCGACGATCGGCTTGTCGGACTCTGTGAACGTGCGGATGCCGTCGTGGATGACGTGCGCCATCTCGGTGATCCGGGCCCCGTCGGCGCCCGAGGCCGACATCGCCACGACGTCGCCGCCGGCGCAGAAGGCGGGACCGTTCGCGTCGAGCAGGATCGCACCGACCGTGTCGTCCTCGGTCAGCTCGTGCGCGAGGGCCTGCCAGCGCGCCCCCATCTCGAAGTCCATCGCGTTGAGGAACGCGGGACGGTTGAAGGTGAGGCGGGCCAGCGCGCCGTCGCGCGTCAGCAGGATCGTGTCGCTCATCGCGGCATCCTTTCACTACGGTCGGTGTCCACAACTCCGGAGACGCGGGGCGCGCGGGACCGGAACGGCCGGAATCGCGCGGTCGGCGCCGAGTTCTCCGGAGTTGCGAACCGGGTGCGGCGGCGTCCGGTCACTTCGGCGCCATCCGGATCGCCCCGTCGAGGCGGATCGTCTCGCCGTTGAGGTAGCCGTTGCGCACGATCTCGAGCACGAGCGAGGCGTACTCGTCGGGGCGGCCGAGGCGGGCCGGATGCGGCACCTGCCGGCCGAGGCTGTCCTGCGCCTCGGCGGGCAGCGAGGCGAGCATGGGGGTCTCCATGATGCCGGGCGCGATGGTCACGACGCGGATGGCGTGGCGGGCGAGCTCCCGGGCGATCGGGAGGGTCATGGCGTGCACGCCGCCCTTGCTCGCGGAGTAGGCCGGTTGCCCGATCTGCCCGTCGAAGGCCGCGACGGAGGCGGTGTTGACGATGACGCCGCGGTCGCCGTCGTCGCCCGGTGCGGTGGCCGCCATCGCGGCGGAGGCCTGGGCGATGACGTTGTAGGTGCCGATGAGGTTGACCCGCACGATCCGCTCGAAGTGCTCGAGCGGGGTCGGCGCGCCGTCGCGGTCGAGCACCTTCGCGGGCGGGGCGATGCCGGCGCAGTTGACGACGACACGCAGCGGCCCGGCCGCGGATGCCTTCGCCACCGCGGCGGCGACCTGCGTGGGATCGGTGACGTCGGCGGCGACGAAGTCCCCGCCGAGTTCGGCGGCGCGGTCGGCGCCGGGGGAGGTCGGCAGGTCGACGAGCACGACGTGTGCGCCTGCGGCGGCCAGGGCGCGGGCGGTCGCGAGTCCCAGCCCGCTGGCGCCGCCGGTGACGAGGGCGGATGCTCCGACGATGTCCATGCTCTTCCTTCGCTCTCCGTCGAACGTGGTCCTGCATCCCACTCTAGGTGAAACTGCGTGTCACCTGCGCGGGTGGATCCGCACGCCGATCCGGGCGATCAGCTCGTCCGGCACGGCCAGGAGCGCCCGTGACGGGGCGTCGTCGACCAGGCGCTGCGCGAGGCGTACGGCGACGGCGGCATCCCGCCGTCGGTAACCCGTGACGTGGTGACCGTCGATCTCCCACTCGCGATCCCCCGCCGATCGGGTGCGCACCGTGACCGCGGCGCGGTTCGGCTCGGACACGTATCCACCGCCGAGGATCCCGAGCAGCACCGGGCCGACCGAGTCGGCCAGGCGCGGCGAGGGCAGGATCGTCGTCGGCAGGTCGGTGCGCAGCTCGACGACCTCGTCCCACACGACCGCCTCCTGCGCGTGCGTGCCGTCCCAGAGTTCGACGCCGCCGGTCGTGAGGCGCACGTGCCGCACCGCGACGTCACCGATCGCGACCGCGGGGACGCCGGCGCCCGCCGCGGCCACCGCCGTGAGAGGGCCCAGTCGTGACGCCATGCCTCCACTCAACCAGACCGTGCGCCGGGACGCCGGGGGAGAGAGGATGGGGAGATGTCGATTCCGACGACGGAGCTGCCGATCCCGCACAAGGTGCGCGAGCTCGCCCAGGGCGCGGGCCTGGACCCGGTTTGGCTCAACGAGGCCGGCGGCATCACGTGGCGCACCGACGACGGACGGTTCGTCAAGTACGGCCCCCGCGACGACGAGGTGAGCATGGCGTCGGAAGCGGTGCGGATGGCGTGGGCCGGTGCCTACGCGCGCGTGCCCCGCGTGCTCGACTCCGGCGACGACGGCACGCACGAGTGGCTGGTGACGGCGGCGCTGCCGGGGGAGTCGGCCGTCGCGCCGCGGTGGATCGCCGACCCCGAGACCGCCGTCACGGCCGTCGGCCGGGGCCTGCGGATGCTGCACGACGCGCTCCCGGTCGGCGACTGCCCGTTCGAATGGACCGTGTCGGTGCGGTCGGCGAACGCCCGGCGGCGCGGCATCCGCGTGCCTGCAGCACTGCACGACGCCCCGCCGATCGACCGCTTCGTCGTGTGCCACGGCGATGCGTGCGTGCCGAACACGCTGCTCGACGATCAGGGTGCCCCGCTCGCGCATGTCGACCTCGGGGCGCTCGGCATCGGCGACCGCTGGGCCGACATCGCGGTCGCCTCGATGAGCACCGCGTGGAACTACGGTCCCGGCTGGGAGGACGCGCTCATCGACGCGTACGGCGTGCGGCCCGACCGGGCGCGGCTCGCGTACTACCGGGACCTGTGGGACGCGACATGAGTCATCCCGTGATGTTCGACGACGCCGATCCGCTGCTCGCGCGGCTGCGGCGCATCGCCCTCGCCCTTCCGGAGGCCGCCGAGAAGATCAGTCACGGCCGACCCACCTTCCACACGCAGCGCGTGTTCGCCTACTTCGGCGGGTCGCGACTGGACCGAGGTGGCCGAACTCGGCGACGCCTCGCCTACGACCAGACGAAGCGGAAGGTGCCGGCGGCGACGGCGACCGTCAGCGCCGCGGCGATGAGCAGCACGCCGCCCGCGAGGGCGAGGGCGTCACGGCGACCGAGCGTCGAGCGGCGCAGCCAGGTGCGGGTCATGGGCGCCCCGAACCCGCGGGCCTCCATCGCCGTGGCGAGTTTCGTGCCGCGGCGCACCGCGAAGACGAGCAGCACGAACGCCATCGAGAAGAACCGTCGCAGCGCGCCGCGGTCGCCCACCCCGCGCGCGCGACGGGCGAGTCCCATCGCGCGCCAGTCGTCGACGAACAATCCGAGGGTGCGGGTGCCGGCGAGCACGCCCAGCACGAAGCGGCTGGGCAGCCGCACGATCTGGGCGAGCGCGGCGGCGAGGTCGTTCGGGTCGGTGCGACCGAACAGCAGGATCGTCGGCAGTGCGAGTGCGAACACGCGCACCGCGACGGCGACCGCGAAGGCGATCGACGCGTCGCTGACGGCCGCGACGCCGAAGCTCCAGTAGACGGTCCCGCCCGGCTCGGCGTACAGCAGCATGCTGATGCCCGCGATGGGCGCCAGCGCCGCCAGCGGCAGCAGGCGCAGCAGCACGGTGCGGTAACCGAGACCGGTCAGCGGCACGCACAGCAGTTGCAATCCGATCGCGACGAGCGCGCTCACGACGTCGATCGAGGCGAGCAGCGGCACCGACAGCACGAGGGCGAGCAGGATCTTCGTCGCCGGGTTCACCCCGTCGAGCCACGCGGATGCCGGCGCCGCGACGGGCCGGGAGAGGACGGCCGTCATGCCGCCGACCGCCCGGAATCGGAGGCCGTCGCGGATGCGGTCAGCTCGACGTGCCGACCGCCGAGGTGGTGGGCGACGTCGGCGTCGTGGGTGACGGCGACGACGGCGCGCCCCTCGAGGATCTGCTCCTGCAGCAGCGCGACGAGCGACGTCCAGCCGCGGCGGTCCTGACCGAACGTCGGCTCGTCGAGCACCACGACCCGCGGACCCGTGGCCAGCACCGTCGCGACCGACAGCCGGCGCTTCTGCCCGCCCGACAGCGTGAACGGGTTCGCGAGGGCGAGCGGGGCGAGGCCGATCCGCTCCAGCAGGTCGTCGGCGATGCGCAGGACGGCCGGCTCGTCGAGCCCGAGCGCACGCGGCCCGACCGCGAGCTCCTCCCGGAGCGTGCGCGCGAGGAACTGGTGCTCGGGATCCTGGAAGACCGTGCCGATGCGGGTGAGCAGTTCGCGCGAGGTCCAGCGCGACGGGCGGGTCCCGCGTCTCCCCGCGAGCTCCGGCGCGGACTCGACCCGACCGCGCAGCTCGGGCAGGAGTCCGGCGAGCGTCAGCGCGAGCGTCGACTTGCCGGCGCCGTTGGGGCCGGTCACGACGGTGGCGGCCGCGCGCGCGATGTCGAGCTCGACGCCGGTGCGCACCGGCATCCGGCCGTCGCGGGAGACCGCGAGCGCGTGCGCGGACAGCAGCGGGGCGGATGCGGCATCCGCCGGCGCGAGCACGGGAAGGTCGACGGGCGCTCCCGGCACCCACACGCCGGCCGCGGCCAGCGCCGCACCCTGCGCCGCGAACACCTCGGCGGGCGGCCCGTCGGCGAGCAGGCCGCCGTCGGCGCCGACGACGATGACGCGGGTCATGAGGTCCTGCCAAACGGCGGTGCGGTGCTCGATGACCACGAGCGTGGCGCCGGTGCGGGACACCGCCCGCTCGACCGCGGCGCGCACCTCCCGCACCCCGGCGGGGTCGAGGTTGGCGGTCGGCTCGTCCAGCAGCAGTACGCCGGGATGCATCGCGAGCACGCCGGCCAGGGCGAGTCGCTGCTTCTGCCCGCCCGACAGCGCCTTCGTCGGGTGGTCGAGCGGCACGTCGAGTCCGACGTCTTCCAGCGCCTCGCCGACGCGCGCGGGGATGGCATCGGCCGGCAGGCCGAGGTTCTCGCAGCCGAAGGCGACGTCGTCGCCCACCCGCGACAGCACGACACCGGCATCCGGGTCCTGCTGCACGAGACCGACCCGGCCGCGCTGCGCCTGCGGCGGGGCGCCGTCGACGCGCAGGTCGCCGGTCTGCTCGCCTTCGTCGGCGCCGCCGAGCAGCCCCGCCATGCCGGCGAGCAGAGTGGACTTGCCGGCGCCGGACGCGCCGAGCAGCAGCACCCGCTCGCCGGGCTCGATCGTGAACGACACGTCCTGCACGGCGGGGAGCCGCCGACCGGCGTACCGCCACCCCCAGCCGGCGGCGACGATGCGCGCGGGAGCGGTCACCGTCAGACCTCGGCGCGCGCCTCGCGGCCGGCGGCGAAGCGACTGAGCGCGCCGGTCGCGGCGAGCGCCCGCACGAGCAGCCAGCCGACGACGCCGGCCAGCACCGCACCGGAGACGACGAGCGCCCCCAGGTAGATGGCGTTGAACTCGACCGTCTTGAGGATGTTCGGCGAGCTGCCGTAGAACATCTCGAAGATCCAGGCGGCGACGGCGGCGCCGATGCCGGCGAGGGCGGCGACCGGAAGTCCGAAGCGGCGGTACGCGAACGCCGCGAAGACGAGCTCGGCGCCGAGGCCCTGCACGATGCCGGACAGCACCGTCGAGACG
The DNA here is from genome assembly GCF_003651225.1 of Microbacterium telephonicum. GTDB lineage: Bacteria > Actinomycetota > Actinomycetes > Actinomycetales > Microbacteriaceae > Microbacterium > Microbacterium telephonicum. The sequence goes on along the minus strand of NZ_RCDB01000004.1, from coordinate 124,642 downwards.
CCCCACACATTGCCGATGAGCATCGAGACGATCGCCGCGACGACCTCGACGAGCAGGGCCGCTCCGGGCTTGCGGATGACGAGGCCGCCGATGACGCCGCCGATCAGCCAGATGCCGACGGCGATGCCGCCCAGGCCCGGCGTGAGCGCGTCCATGGCGCCGAACCAGGCGCCGCCGATCGTGTTCCACAGCCAGAACAGCAGGCCGATGGCGACGCCGAGGACGGCGGCGACGACGATGTCGACGACGCGCCAGCCGAAGCGGTTCGGCGTGGCCGTGGTGACGGGGGTGGACGCGGACGCGTGCATGTTCTCTCCTCCCTGCGCCGGCATGATCCGGATCAGGTTCGACGGTCGAAGCGTGGATCGCTTCCTCTCAGCCCGGCTCACCGGACTCCCGTGGTTGTGTCGTTGAGTATAGCCACGTCCACCGGGCGGTAGTTTTGACCGCATGTCCACGCTCGACGCGCCGCCCGACCCGGCGGAGACGTCCGAGCAGTCGGCATCCGAAATGCCGGCACCGGAGCAGCCGGCATCCGAGATCCCGGCATCCGAGATCCCGGCATCCGATCAGCAGGTGCTCGTGACGTACTCGGGCCGGCGCGCGCTGACCTGGCTCGACGACGACAGCGTCGGGCCGGTGCCGACGCCCGCGCAGGGCTACCCGGCCGACCTGCTCGCCAAGCGCCCGCACCGCACGCCCCTGCGCGCGACCGTCGTGATCCCGATGCTCGCGATCGTCGCGCTCGTCGGCGCCTATGTCGCCGCGACGCAGCTGTGGCCGCTGCACGCGGTGCCGCCGGAGGCGTCGGTCGTCGAGGTCGCCCCGCTCGCGGCCTCCGACACGGCGGTGGCGTGGCCGGCGACGGGCACGGCAGGCGTCGGCGTCGACGGGATCACCGCGGACGCCGTCTCGACGGATGCCGTGACCTCGATCGCGAGCATCACGAAGCTCGTGACCGCCCTCATGGTGCTCGACGAGTCGCCGCTGGCCGCCGGTGAGAGCGGCCCGACCTACACGTTCACGAACGCCGATCGCCGCAGCTACCAGGGCTTCCTCGCCCGCGGCGAGTCGGCGCTGGCCTACCCGGTGGGCGGATCGCTCACGCAGTACCAGCTGCTGCAGGGCGCCCTCATCGGTTCGGCGGGCAACTACGCCGACTACCTGGCGTCACGGTACTGGACCACCGACGCCGTCTTCGCCTCCGCCGCCCGCACCTGGCTGGCGCGGCACAACCTCGCCGGTATCACGGTCGTCGAGCCGACCGGCATCGATCCCGAGAACGCTGCGACGCCCGAGGCGGTGATCGCGCTGGGCGAGCTCGCCCTGGCGAACCCCGTCGTCGCCGAGATCGTGAAGACGCCGCAGGTGGATCTGCCGGGCGCGGGGACGGTCGCGAACACGAACGACCTGCTCGCCGATCCCACCGTGGTCGGGCTGAAGACCGGCACGCTCGACGGGCAGTACAACCTGCTCGCCGCGAAGGACGTCACCGTGGGCGAGACCACCGTGCGCGTGTTCGCGACGGCGCTCGGCCAGCCCGACGACGCCGCCCGCGACGGGGAGACCCAGCGTCTGCTCGATGCCGTCGCCGCCGAGGTGGCCGCTCCCCCGGTGATGCCGGCCGGCACCCGCATCGGCGTCGTCACGACGCCGTGGGGCGCCTCATCGGACATCGTGACGGATGCCGACATCTGGGTGGTGCTGTGGAACCGCGCCTCGGCATCCGCGGCTCCGACGGTCGATCTGGGCGAGGCGCGCACGGCGGGTGCCGACGTCGGGACCCTCACGCTCACCGGCCCGCTCGGGAAGGCGACGGTCGCCGCACACCTGACCGACGATCTCCCCGACCCCGACGGATGGTGGCGTCTCACCCACCCCCTCGAGCTCTTCGGCCTCGTCGACTGACCCTCCCCGGTCCGCCCCCGGTCGTCGAGCGAGCGAAGCGAGTCGAAACGCCCCGACCCCTCCCCGCCCGCACCCCCGGTCGTTGAGCGAGCGCAGCGAGTCGAAACGCCCCGAGCTTCCTCCGCCCGCCCCCCCGGTCGTTGAGCGAGCGCAGCGAGTCGAAACGCCCCGAGCCTTCCCCGCTCAGAACGGCCAGATCAGCGGCACATACAGCACCGCGACGGCGAGGAACACCAGCATGAGCGGGACCCCGAGCTTCCAGTAGTCGCCGAAGCGGTATCCGGCGGGCTGCATGACCATGAGGTTCGCGGGCGTCGCGACCGGCGTCAGGAACGCGGCCGCGCCGGCGACGGTGAGGGCCATCATGAACGGGAGCGGGCTCAGTCCCATGCCGCCGGCCACGGCGAGCGCGATCGGGACGACGACGAGCACCGTCGCGACGTTCGAGATGAACTGGCCGAAGACCATCGTGATGACGCACAGCACGAGCAGCGCCAGGTACGGCGAGTGGTCGCCGATGGCCGCGATGACGCCGCCGGCCACGATATCGGCCGCTCCGCTCGAGGTGAACGCGGCCGAGAGGGGAACCATCCCGGCGATCAGGACGACGGTGGTCCACGACACCGCCCGATAGGCCTGCGGCACCGTGACGACGCGCATCAGGACGAGCGCGGATACGGCGAGCAGTCCCGCGACGGCGGGCGGGACGACGCCCGTCGCGAGGAGCAGGACCATCACCCCGAGCACGACGAGCGCCCGCTTCGCACCGCGTCCGAGCGGCACGGCACGTTGCAGCGCCTGCGGCGGGGTGACGGCGATGACGTCGGGCGAGTCGACGTAGCTGGTCAGCGCCGCCCACGGGCCGCGCACGAGCACGGCATCCCCGGCGCGCAGCACGAGCGGACCCGCGGCGGGGGTCGCGTCGTCGTCGCGGCGCACCGCGAGGATGACGAGGTTTTCGTCGCGCGTGGTCATCCCGGCGCTCGCGGTGCGTCCGATGAGGGTCGAGCGCGGCGCGACGAGCACTTCGGCCACGCCCTCCTTCGAGGTGAACAGTGCGCCGGTCGCGTCGTCGACGCGGTAGCTCGAGCGCAGTGCGTGGGCGTAGTCGCTCGCGTCGGGCGCGCCACCGAAATGCTCGGCCGCACGGTCGGGCAGCAGCCGCCCGCCGAGGAGTGCGACGACCAGGGTCGTGAGCACCACGAGCGGGAGTCCGGCCAGGGCGAACTCGAAGAACGAGAACTCGCGCGCGCCGGCGCCCGCGGCAGCCTCGGAGACAACGATGTTGACGGGGGTGCCGGTGAGGGTCAGCAGCGATCCGGCACTCGCGGCGAACGCCAGCGGGATCAGCAGCTTCGACGGCGCGAGGCCGGCGCGCATCGCGACGACGACCACGACGGGCAGCAGCGCCGCGACGGCGCCGTTGATCGAGATGAACGCCGACAGCACGGCGACCATGAGGCAGACGATGACGGTGAGTCGCGCGCGCCCGCGCCCGGCGCGGCTCACGACCTGGTTGCCGATCCAGGCGGTCACGCCGGTGGCATCGAGCGCCTCGCTGACGACGAACAGCGTCGCGATGAAGATGACGGTCGGGTCGCCGAATCCCGCGAGCGCCTGGTTGAGGCTCAGGATGCCGGTGGCCCACAGGCTCAGCGACACCCCGATGGCGACGATCCCGAGGGGGATCTTCCCGCTCACGAACGCAACGACGGCGACACCGAGGATGACGAACGTCCAGGTGGCGGCATCCATGCGCCCCACCCTAGTGAGCCCTCCGGTCGTCGAGCGAGGAGCGTGAGGACGAGTCGAAACGCCCCGAACCCGGCACCGATGGCGGGTGCACGGGTTTCGATACGCCGGCTGCGCCGGCTACGCAACCACCGGCAACCTCCGGTCGTTGAGCGAGGAGCGCGGCGACGAGTCGAAACGCCCCGAACCCGGCGTTGTTGAAGAGTGCACGGGTTTCGATACGCCGGCTGCGCCGGCCACTCAACCACCGGCAACCTCCGGTCGTTGAGCGAGGAGCGTGAGCGACGAGTCGAAACGCCCCGAACCCGGCACCGATGGTGGGTGCACGGGTTTCGATACGCCGGCTGCGCCGGCTACTCAACCACCGGGGGTGGCAGCGGGTCAGGCGAAGCGGACGGTCTGCTGCAGGCGGGTGCGCACGTCGAACAGTTCGTTGCCGCCGATGTCGCGGCTGCCGGTGATGCCGCGACGCAGCACCGCCGGCAGGGTGGAACGCCCGGTCACGGCCACCGGGAGCCCGCGCACCCTGCCCAGCTCTTCGATCGGCAGGGCCACGTCGTCATCGGGCAGCACGGCGATCACACCGCTGAATTTCACACGCGCCGCGCGCGAGATCGCCCGTGCCCGCGCGACGAGGTCGGCGATCGGCGACCCGACGACGGCGTCGCCGATCAGTTCGCCGCGGCGGGTGCGCACCGGGGCACCGAAGTCCTCCGACAGCACGGCGTACAGTCCGCTCGGCCCCAGCACGATGTGGTCGAGCTTCGCGTCGGGGTCGCGCGGGTCGACGGCGACGTCGTGCCACACCGTGTAGCCCATGCCGAGGTCGCCGACGGCGCGCGCGGTGGCCTCCTCGGCGAGCGCGTCGGCCAGCAGCCGGCGGATCTCCCGTGGCGCGGTGCGCACGAGGGCCGGGTCGTACGGGTCGTCGAGCGTCGTCCCGCGACCGACCCATTCGCGCATGAGCTGCAGGTAGCGCTCGCGACGCCAGCCGCCGGGCTGCCCGAAGGAGCGGGCGCGGGGGCGAGTGTCGGCGGTGCGCCCGGGCGGCCGCCACTGCGGCGCGCCGGCATCCGGTTCGTACGAGACGGTCTCTTCGCCGAACCCGTGACCGCGGTCGTAGCGCGCCCGGTCGTCGGGGTCGCCGACGAGCTCCCACGCACGCTGCACCTGCACGAACAGGGCGGCGTCGCCGCCGGTGTCGGGGTGGGTCTGCCGCAGCCGCAGCCGGTAGGCCTTGCGCAGGCTCTCGTCGTCGACGTCGGGCGCGACGCCGAGCACGTCGTACGCCGACGCGGAGAGCGGGCTGTCGAACATCAGGACCAGAGCGCCGGCTCGGGAACGCTCGCGAGCGCCGCCGCCGCCGTGCCCTCGGGTACCTCGGCGAGCGTCGCCGGCCGCCAGCGGGGCGAGCGGTCCTTGTCGACGAGCTGCGCGCGGATCCCCTCGAGGAGGTCGGGCTGGGTCGCCCCGAACCACAGCACGAGGCCGTACTCCTGGGCGAGCGCGGCGCGCAGGTCGGGCAGCTCCCGGGCGGCGCGGACGGCGGCGAGGGTCACCACGAGCGACGTGGGCGACAGTTCGTCGAGGGTGTCGGCGGTGGCGGATGCCGCGGGCTCCGGCCGCGCCCGCAGGCGTGCGATGATCTCGGGCACCGTGTCGGCGGCGAACGCGTCGTCGATCCAGGGCCGCGCGGCGGCGAGGCGCGACAGCTCAGGGGTCTCGTCGAACAGCAGCACCAGCTCGGTCGGCGTGTGCGGGTCGGCACGGGTGACGAACGCGTCGTGCAGGTCACCGAGGCGGTCGGCGGGCACCACGTGATCGGCGAGGCCCGCGTACACGGCGTCGGCGGCATCCATCACGGCGCCGGTGAGGGCGAGGTATTCGCCGAGGCGGCCGGGTGCGTGGGCGAGCAGCCACGATCCGCCGACGTCGGGCGTGAGGCCGATGCGGGTCTCGGGCATGGCGAGCTTCGAGCGCTCCGTGACGATGCGCACCGCGGCATGTCCGGCCAGGCCGATGCCGCCGCCCATGGTGACGCCGTCGGCGAAGGCGACGACGGGCTTCGGGTACTCGGCGATGCGGGCGTTGAGGGCGTACTCGGCACGGAAGAAGACGGACGTCTGCTCGGGGTGCCCGCCGAGGATCTGCTCGCGCAGCCCGCGCACGTCACCGCCCGCGCACAGCCCGCGCTCCCCTGCCCCGTCGAGCACGACGATCTCGATGTCGGCGTCGTGCTCCCACGCGTCGAGGGCGGCCGACAGCTGCTCGATCATTCCGAGGTCCAGCGCGTTGATGGCGCGCGGGCGGTTGAGCGTGAGGCATCCGACGCTGCCGTCGCGGGTGACGAGCACCGTCGGCTCGGGCGTCGGCAGAGGCGTGGACGTGCTCTGGGGCGTGGTCTCGGTGGGGCCGGTGGTCACCCCCGCAACGTTACCCGCCACCGCGCCTCTCGCCCTGAGCGCCCGGTGTCGGCCAGGATGGAGGGGACGACCGATCCGCCGACGATGAGAGGCCGCCATGCCCGACGGACACGTGCTCGAGTTCTCCGGACTGACCAAGCGCTTCGGGGCGGTGACGGCCGTCGATGCGCTCACGGCGCGGGTGGAGCCCGGTGTCGTCACCGGCTTCCTCGGCCCGAACGGCGCCGGCAAGACGACGACGCTGCGGATGCTGCTGGGCCTCGTCCGCGCCTCCGACGGCACCGCCACGATCGGCGGCAAGCGGTACGCGCAGCTGACCCACCCGCTGCAGACGGTCGGCGCCGCGCTCGAGGCGTCGAGCTTCCACCCCGGCCGCACCGCCGCGCGGCATCTTGCCGTCTATGCGCAGGCGGCCGGCATCCGTCGCCCGCGGGTCGACGAGGTGCTCGGGCAGGTCGGCCTCGCCGACGTCGGCGGGCGCAAGGTGGGCGGTTACTCACTCGGCATGCGTCAGCGGCTCGGCCTGGCCTACACGCTGCTCGGCGACCCGGGCGTGCTCGTGCTCGACGAACCCGCGAACGGTCTCGACCCCGAGGGCATCCGATGGATGCGCGGGTTCCTGCAGGCACTGGCCGCGGAGGGGCGCACCGTGCTCGTCTCGTCGCACCAGCTCACCGAGATCCAGCAGACCGCGCAGGACGTGCTCATCCTGGCGCGGGGGCGCCTCGTGTTCCAGGGCTCGCTGCGCGAGCTCACCGACACCGACGAGCAGGCGACCGTCGTCGACGCCCCCGATCGCGACGCGCTCGCCCGCGCCCTGGATGCCGCAGCCCTCGCGTACCAGCCGATGCGGGCGGGTTTCGTGGTCGCCGGCGTCGAGCCCGTCGCCGTGGGGGCGGCCGCGGCGGCCCAGGGCGTCGCGCTGTCGGCCCTGCAGCGACGCGGTCCCGCACTCGAGGAGGTCTTCCTGGGCCTCGTCGACGGCACCCGGGAGGCGCCGTCACCGACACCGGATGTCACAGCATCCGTCGAAGGGGGTGCGCGATGAGCCTCGTGAACGCGACCCGCTCCGAGCTGACGAAGCAGTTCTCGACCGCGATGTGGTGGATCCTCGGGATCGTTCTCGTCGCCTACGTCGGCAGCACCGCGGCGGGCCTCGCCGCCACGTTCGGGGCCGTCGCGACGGGGGCGATCGGCGGCGACTCGGCGGGCGCTCCGCCGCTTCCGGAGGAGATCCTCCCGCCGGTCATCTACAGTCTCGCGACGGCCGTCGGCTACGTCTTCCCCCTGCTGATCGGCGTCATCGTCGTCACCGGCGAGTTCCGTCACCAGACCCTCACCCCGACGTTCCTCGCGACCCCGCGCCGCGGTGTCGCACTCGGCGGCAAGCTCGTCGCCGGCACGGTGCTCGGCCTGCTCTACGCCGCGCTCGCGATCGTGGTGACGGTCGGACCGGGCGCCGGGCTGCTCGCCGCGTTCGGGGTCGACACGAAGCTCGACGACTCCGACATCTGGGCGATGATCGGCCGGATGGTGATCGCCTTCGTGCTGTGGATGCTGATCGGCATCGGCGTCGGCACCCTCGTGCGCAACCAGGTCGCCGCGGTCGTCGGGGTGATCGCGTTCACGCAGTTCCTCGAGCCGATCCTGCGCACGGTGGGCGGTTTCGTCGACGGCGTGACGGATGTCGTCCGCTGGCTGCCGGGGGCGGCATCCGATGCGCTCGTCGGCGCGAGCATCTACACGAGCTTCATGGGTGCGCAAGCCGACGACCAGATCGCGTGGTGGGCCGGCGGACTCGTGCTGCTGGGCTACGCCGTCGTGCTGCTGGTGGCGGGCTACCTGTTCAGCTGGCGCCGCGACGTCAGCTGAGCACGATCAGCCGATCGGGTCGACGCCGATCTCGGTGACGTCGTCGGCCGCGTCGCCCTCCAGGCGCAGCGCCTGCACCAGGGCGACGCCGTGCCGCGTCGTGAGCACGACGCGCTGGAACTCCGACTGCTCGTCGAGATCGATCACGACGCCCGGGCGGTGACGGCGCACGACCACGAAATCGGTGCTGCCGGCCGCGGCCCACGTTCCCATCGCGACGACGCCGCGCACGACCGTGCCGGGGCTCGGGACGCCGCGCAGCCACGTCCAGCCGTCATCGGTGAGCTGCACCTTCACGATGCGCTCCCGCGGGATCTTCACGCTCTCGGAGCGCCGGGAGAGCAGCCGCTCGGTGCCCGAGAGGGCGACCTCCAGCCGGGTCGCGTCGAGGAGCAGGGTCACCATGCGTTTCAGTCTGCCAGGCCGACTCCGCGTGATTGTTCACGGGGAGGTCACGATCCCCGCGGCGCCCGGATCAGACCGCGAACTCGTCGGTCGCGTGCGGCAGCGGGAACTGCGCGACGGCGGCGATGAGGCCCTCCACCGACTGATCGCGGGCGACGACGCTCACACCGAGCCCGCCGCGACGCGCATCCTTCGCGGTGCGCGGGCCGATGGCGGCGACGATCGTGCCCTCGGGGATGTCGGGGAACTGCTCGCGCACCTGCTCGGCGACCGAGCCGCTCGTGACGAGGATCGCGTTGATCCGCCCCGACCGCACGTCCTCGGCGATGCGCGAGGTGACCGGCACGCCGACCGTGCGGTAGGCGACGACGCTGCGCACGTGGTGGCCGGCAGCGCTGAGCTCGCGGGTGAGCACGGGCTTGGCGATCTCGCTGCGCAGGGTGAGAACGCGCTGCGGGTGGCGTTCGAGCTCAAGGAACTGGGCTGCCATCCCGGCCGCGGAGTTGTCCTCCTCGGGCACGAGATCGACCTTGAAGCCCATCGACAGGAGCGCCGCGGCCGTCGTCTCGCCGACGGCGGCGACCCGGGTGGATGCCGGGATCTGCGCGCGGTAGGCGTAGAGCACGTCGACGGTGGTCGCGCTCGTGAGCGTGACCCAGTCGAATGCGCCGGCGGCGAGGTCGGCGAGGGCCTCTTCGAGGGCGGCCTGGTCGGTCGACGGAGCGAAGTTGATGAGCGGCGCGATCACCGGCACCGCGCCTTGGGCGCGCAGGGTCGCCGCGACCGAATCGCCCCACGGTCCGCCCCGGGGAACGAGCACGCGCCAGCCGCGAAGGGGCTTGGACGGCGTCGCGTCCGGTGCTGCGTGGGTCATGTTCCGGCTTTCGTGGTCTGCTCGGACGCACGCAGTCGTGCGCCCGACACGGCGACACCCGGTCGGGACCGGGCATCCATCGATGTCGCCGTCGTCGGCAGCATCCGCCTCATCGCCACTGCCTGGTGCGATCCTACCCCCGCCCGCGCGATGCGGTGACCGGGGGTCGACGCGGGCGGCGCGGCCGCCTCGACGCGTGGTCAGCGCGTGTACAGCCGGACGACTCCCCACACGGCGGCACCGACCGCCAGTGCCACGCCGGCCGCGGCGGCGGCCGCGGCGCCGGGACTGCGGCGCGCGAACGCGCGGGCGCGGGTGACGCCGCGGTCGGTCGCGCGGGTGATGCGCTTCGGGACGTTGGACTTCTCCTCGATCGCGAACAGCGCGGCCTTCAGTTCGGCACGCGCCTTCTCGACGGGGTCGGTGATGCCCAGCGGAACGGCGGTGCGGGGCAGCAGCGGATCAGTACTCATCGACGACGTCCTTCACGATGCGCGCGTCGGCGGCGACCGCCTGGGCGGGGTTCTCCGACTTCGAGAGCTTCTTGAAACGGCGCAGGCCCATGAAGGCGAACACCGCGATGGCCACCAGCAGCAGCACGACGACGATCAGCGACGACAGCCATGCGGGCATCCACGACGCGAGGCCGATGATCGTGAACGCGCCGAGCGCGGGGATGAGCCAGAACAGCAGGAACAGGGCGACGGCGAACCAGGCGCTGCCGAGGCCGATCTGCTTACCCGCCGCGGCCGCCCACTTCTTGGCGGCGTCGATCTCGGCGACGACGAGGTTGCGGACGAGCTCGGGGATGTCGCCGAGCAGCGCGAAGAGGCTGTCGTCGTTGCGGTCGCGGAAGCCGCGCGGCGTGCTCATGTCAGTCCGCGGCCTTGCGCTGGCCGTTCGCGTTCTTCGGGGCCTTCGCGGCGTCGGCTACTTTCTTCGCCACGTCTTCGGCCGCCTTCTCGGCTTCCTGTGCCGTGACCTCCGCTGCCGCGGCGACGTCGCCCGCCGACTTCTTGCCGGCCTTCAGGGCGGCGTCGAGCTTCTGCCCGGGCGTCGAGCCCTTCTTGCCCGCGGCCTGCGTGATCTTCACCGCGCCGTCCCACAGGGCGCTCGGCAGGGCCATGGCGGCCGACTTGCCCAGCTCGGTCACCTTGCCGACCTGCTTCTGCACGGGATCGGTGTTCCAGACCTTGAGGAAACCCTCCTTGATCTGCTCGTAGCGCTCCCGGCCCGCGCGCGATCCGAGCACGTAGCCCGCCGCGAGTCCGACGACGATTCCGACTTTGCCCCTCATGAGGTCTCCTCACACTCGAGTGGGTGGTGCCGATCCCCACCAGCGTAACGCCGTATTCCGATCACGGCATCTACCGGTTCAGGGGTTGACATCCGGAGCGGGGTGGTTCTCGTCGCCGCTGTCCCACAGCAGCGCATGCCGCATCCGGTCGGTCTCGGCGACCGCATCCGCGACCGTCCGGGCGATACCGGCGCCGGCGACCCACGCGCCGACGACCGTCAGACCGGGCGCCTTCGCGACGGCGCGCCGGACGGCCTCGGCGCGGTCGGCGTGGCCGAGGACGGATGCCGGCGCCGCCGGCTCGACCCGGGCGCGGTGGGCGGCGATGACCGCGTCGACGGTGAGCGGCACCGCGAAGGCGGCGGCGACTTCGGCGACGGCGCGGGCGATGATCACGTCGTCGTCGGGCGCGGTTTCGGCGGGCAGACGCACACGCAGCACGTGGCGGCCCGGCCCTGCGTCGACCGCGAGCCACTCCCATGCGGCGGTCGCGTGGACGACGGATGCGGCATCCGCGGCGATCGGGTACGCGGCACCGCCGCGGGGAGCGCCGTCGAGCGCGGGCGCGTCGACGAGCAGCGTGACGACGTCGGCGGGCGCGGGTGCGGGTGCGGTGTTGCGAGGGAGGACGACGCCCGCTCCGGCGAGCAGCCGATGCGCCTCGGTGCGCGGGGTCGCGACGACGACCGCATCCGCTTCGATCGGCTCTTCCCCGGCGACCTCGGCCGTCCACGGGGATGTAGCGCGCGCAGGGCGCGCACCACCCGGTGGTTGAGTAGCGCGCGAAGCGCGCGTCCCTTCCGGTGGTTGAGTAGCGCGCGTATCGAAACCACGCCCCACCTTCTCCACGCGCACCCCGACGCGCACGTCGACGGCGTAGTCCGCCAACTCGGCGGCGAGGGCGTCGACGAGCGTCGTCATCCCGCCGCGCAGGGAGCGTCTCGCCTTGTCGGGGGCGTCCACGAGCAGGTCGCCGACGGCGCCCGAGAGCGATCCGAGGCGGGTGAGCGCCGTGCTGAGGCCGGGGACTGCGGCGTCGGCGTCGACGTCGGAGGGCTCGATGCCGTACACGCCCCGGGTCAACGGCGCGACGAGTCGGTCGAGCACCCGCGCGCCCATGCGGCCGCCGACGAGGGCGCCGAGGTTCGCCTGACGTCCGATGGTCAGCGGCGGGCGCAGTTTGTCGAGGTAGGCGCGCCAGGCACCGCGCCAGCCGATGAGCCGGCGCACGTCGTCGGCCCACGGGTTCGCGGGGATGCCGGCGAGGGCGTCGGCCGGGACGGGGGCTGCGCCCGGGAGTCCCGTGATCCAGACGTCGTCCGTGGCCAGCGGGACGACCGCGTCGCCGAGGCCGAGGTCGTCGATGAGCGCCTGCGCGCCGGGGGCGTAGGAGTCGGCGACGGCATCGACCCGCAGTCCGTCGAGCTCGGCGTCGGCCACCGCTCCGCCCAGGTGTTCGGCCGACTCGAACAGGGTGACTGCGAAGCCGACGCGCGCGCACTCCCGCGCGGCGACGAGCCCCGCGACGCCCCCGCCGATGACCACGACCCGGGTTGCGCGGGCGCGGGAGAGCAGGTCGGATTCGGCCATGAGCCCATCCTCCCATCGGTCGCGCGGATGCGGCCGGCGTCGGCCGCGGCGACCACCCGCGCTGCGGTGGCTCCCCTGGTCTGGCTACCCGAGGGGATCCTCATCTGACCGAGCGGAGAGTTACGGCAGCAGCGCGCAATCCGGAGCGGATGCGGCGAGGCGAGCGTCGAGGGTCAGCAGTGAGCACTGGGCCGCCCGGGCGAGCACGACGTACATGGCGTCATAGGCGCTGAGATTGTGCCGCAGCGCATGCACGGCGGGCAGTATGGACATCATCGGCACCTGCTCTACACCGAGCGCGTCGAACTCACCGAACGCACGCAACGCCTGCTCATCGGTGATCTGCCGGCTGAGCGACCATCCGCGGATGACGGAGGCGACTTCGGCTGTGAGGTGCTGCGGGGCCACAAGCTCGTGCCCGCCGAGCAGCGCGGCCGCTCGTCGCCCGGCTGCGGTTCCGAACAGGATCTCGGCGACCGCAGATGCGTCGACGACGAGCGTCATCGACCGGGGCGCTGCTCGGCGAGCACCTGTGCCGCCGGTTCGAGCGTGGCGACGCCCCGGCCGGCGATCCGTTCCAACAGTTCGGCCCGGCTCGGACGCGTCGCCAGCCGGTCGAGTTCGCGCAGCAGATAGTCGCTCAGCGAGCGGCCCTCGAGCGCAGCCTTCGCCTTGAGCGCACGACTCGTCTCCTCGGAGACGTTGCGAACCTGGATCGTTGTCATGCAACCAGCATACGCTGCATGCTGAACGCATGCACTCGCATCTTCTTTCCCGATGCGAGACTGGACCCATGGCCCTGCACATCACCGACGACGCCGACGCCGACGCGCTGCTGACCGAGAGCCCGCTCGCGCTGCTCGTCGGGATGCTGCTCGACCAGCAGATCGCGATGGAGACCGCGTTCGGCGGCCCCTTGAAGATCCGGGAGCGAACGGGTGGGCTCGACGCGGAGCAGATCGCGGGGTACGACCCCGACGCGTTCACCGAGGTGTTCCGGCAGACGCCGGCGGTGCACCGCTTTCCCGGCTCGATGGCGGGTCGCGTGCAGGCGCTGTGCCAGGCGCTCGTGGACGACTGGGGTGGCAACGCGGCGGCGCTGTGGACCGACGGCGACCCCGACGGCCCGACGGTGCTGAAGCGCCTGAAGGCGCTACCCGGATTCGGCGACCAGAAGGCGAAGATCTTCCTCGCGCTGCTGGGCAAGCAGTACGGCTTCACGGGCGCCGGCTGGCGCGAGGCCGCCGGCGCGTACGGCGAGGAGGGGTCGTTCCGCTCGGTCGCCGACATCGTCTCGCCCGAGTCGCTGACGAAGGTGCGCGAGTACAAGCGCGCCGCGAAGGCCGCCGCAAAGGGCTGATCACCGGCGGGGCCGCCCGCGACCTCGCGGCGACGCAGAGTCGCAGTCGGCATGTCACACGAACGGCCGGCCGGGACCGCCCGCACCCGCATTCTGCGTGACATGGATGCCGGGCATGTCCCGCGAACGGTCGCCCCGCGGGCTGCGCACCCACACTTCGCGTGACACAGATGCTGGGGAGCCGCCGCCGTCACCTCAGCTCGCACCGATGCGGCGCTGTCGCCGCCGGCATCCGGGTGTCACGATGGAGCCATGCAGAAGACCGGAGTCGTCGTCGACGAGTACCTCGCGCAGGTGACCCCGGCGGTACGCCGCCGCGACGCGCAGACCCTCATCGGGCTCATGCGCGAGGTGACCGGACGCGAGCCGGAGATGTGGTCGGGGAGCATCGTCGGTTTCGGCACGTGCCGCTACACCTACCCGACCGGTACGAGCGGCGAGTCGCCGATCCTCGGGTTCGCGGCCCGCACGACCGCCTCCACCCTGTACGTGCTCGACAACGTCGAGGAGCACGAGGACGCCCTCGCCCGGCTCGGCCCGCACACGCGGGGCAAGGGCTGCGTGTACCTGAAGGACCTCGAGCGCAACGACCTCGACGCCCTCCGCACCCTGTTTCAGCATGCCTACGACGAGGTCGTCGCCGGCGGCCAGGGCTACGCCGAGTTCACCGTGCTCGACTGAACCCCACGGCGTAGCGTCGCGGGCGTACGATCGCGAGCGATGGCCCGAGGGGGTGCGCCATGGACGACGCGGATGCCGACGCCTTCGCCGAGCGCGTGTTCGGCGCGGTGCTCGGCGCATTCGAGACGATGTCGATCTACGTCGGCGACCGACTCGGGCTCTACCGCACGCTCGGCAGCGGCACCGCCTGGAGCGTCGAGGCGTTCGCCGAGGCATCGGGCATGCACGTGCGCTACGCCCGCGAGTGGCTCGAGCAGCAGGCGGTCGCCGGCATCCTGCGCGTCGACGACGACGGACGCTTCGTGCTGCCGGCCGCGCACGCCGACGTGCTGCTCGACGCCGACAGCCTTCGATTCACGGCACCGCTGACGCGCATGGTGCAGGCGGCGGCCGCCCGGATGCCGGAACTTCTCACCGCGTACCGCGACGGCGGTGGCGTCACGTGGGCGCAGTTCGGCGATGACGCCCGCGACGCCCAGGGCGACGTCAACCGTCCGTGGTTCGAGCGGGAGCTCGCCGGCGCGCTGGCGGGAGTGCCGTCGGTCGGGGCGGTGCTCTCGCGACGCGGTGCGCGCATCGCCGACATCGGCTGCGGACACGGGTGGTCGTCGATCGCGATCGCGCGCGCGTGTCCGAATGCCGAGGTCATCGGGGTCGACGTGGATGAACCGTCGCTGGCGGCCGCCCGGGGCCACGCCGCCGGGACGCCGAACGTGTCGTTCGTGCACGCGGCGGGTGCGGCGCTGCGCGAGCGGGGGCCGTTCGATGCGGCGTTCATCTTCGAGGCGCTCCACGACATGCCCGACCCGGTCGCCGTGCTGGCGGCGGTGCGCGCCGCCCTCCGCCCCGACGGTGTCGCGATCGTGATGGACGAAGCCGTCGCCGACACGTTCGCGCCGGACGGCGACGAGGTCGAGCGGGTCATGTACGGCTACAGCCTGTTCCTCTGCCTGCCCGACTCGAAGGCGACACCCGGCTCCGTGGCAACCGGCACGGTGATGCGCCCGGACGTGCTCGCGCAGTACGCGCGCGACGCCGGGTTCACCGGCGTCGAGGTGCTCCCGATCGAGGGCTTCGCCGCGTTCCGGTTCTACCGGCTGGTGTGAGCCGCGCGGCGTTCACAACTCCGGAGTTCGCGCCGTCCACGCGCGCGCTCTCGTCCGAAACCCGGGACGGAGACGCGGATCTCCGGAGTTCTGAACACACGACGCGAGATCGCAGGGCGGTTCGCAGCTCCGGAGATCCGAAGGTTTCGGGCGCTCAAGCACGCCCGGCATCCGGCGCAGCAGCGCAGATCTCCGGAGTTCTGAACACCGGCACCCCGCGCAAGCCGCGGGGGCCGCCGCGCGGCGCGGCTCAGGCGCCGCGGAGGCGCTCGGCGAGGTAGGGGCGCAGGCCCTCGAGCGGGATGCGCTCCTGACCCATCGAGTCGCGGTCGCGCACGGTCACGGCGTCGTCGTCGAGCGAGTCGAAGTCGATCGTGACGCAGAACGGCGTGCCGATCTCGTCCTGGCGGCGGTAGCGGCGTCCGATCGCGCCGGCGTCGTCGAAGTCGACGGCCCAGCCGTTGCCGCGCAGCTCGTCGGCGACGCGGCGCGCGAGCGGCGACAGGTTCTCGTTGCGGCTCAGCGGCAGCACGGCCACCTTCACCGGGGCCAGGCGCGGGTCGAGCTTGAGCACCGTGCGGGTGTCGGTGCCGCCCTTGGCGTTGGGCACCTCCTCCTCGCGGTACGCGTCGACGAGGAAGGCCATCATCGCGCGGGTGAGGCCGAACGACGGCTCGATGACGTACGGCACGTACGTCTCGCCGGATGCCTGGTCGAAGTAGGTGAGCTTCTGTCCGGACGCCTCGATGTGGCTCGACAGGTCGTAGTCGGTGCGGTTGGCGATGCCCATGAGCTCGCCCCACTCCTTGCCCGGGAAGCCGAAGCGGTACTCGACGTCGATGGTGCCGGCCGAGTAGTGGGCGCGGTCCTCTTCGGGCACGTCGAAGCGGCGGACGTTCGCCGGGTCGATGCCGAGGTCGATGAACCAGTCCCAGCACGCCTCCACCCAGTGCTCGAACCACTGCTGCGCCTCGGTAGGCGGCGTGAAGAACTCGATCTCCATCTGCTCGAACTCGCGCGTGCGGAAGATGAAGTTGCCGGGCGTGATCTCGTTGCGGAACGCCTTGCCCACCTGGCCGATGCCGAACGGCGGCTTCTTCCGCGACGCGGTGAGCACGTTCGTGAAGTTCACGAAGATGCCCTGCGCGGTCTCGGGGCGGAGGAAATGCAGGCCCGACTCGTCGTCGACGACGCCGAGGTAGGTCTTGACGAGCCCGGAGAACGCCTTCGGCTCGGTGTACTGGCCCTTCGTGCCGCAGTTGGGGCACGGGAGGTCGGCGAGGCCGTTCTCGGCCGCACGGCCCTTGCGCGCCTCGAAGTCCTCGATGAGGGTGTCCTCGCGGAAGCGCTTGTGACAGCTCAGGCACTCCACGAGCGGGTCGGTGAAGGTCGCGACGTGACCGGAGGCCTCCCACACGCGCTTGGGCAGGATGATCGACGAGTCCAGGCCCACCATGTCGCCGCGGCCGCGGACGAACGTCTGCCACCACTGCCGACGGATGTTCTCCTTCAGCTCGGTGCCGAGGGGCCCGTAGTCCCACGCCGAGCGCGAGCCGCCGTAGATCTCACCGGCCTGGAACACGAACCCGCGGTGACGGGCGAGGGCGATGACTTTGTCGAGACGGGACTGCTCGGCCACGGTGGCTCCAATGGTCGGATGCGCGAACGCGCAAGAAAGAGGGATGCCGCACCCGGCGGCATCCCTCGATTCTAGTGTCCGGTCAGCTGACGAACTTGATGCTGAGCGGGTAGGTGTACCACTCGCCCTGGTTCGCCTTGATCGCGGCGATGATCGAGAACACGAGGCGCAGGATGTACGCCGCGGCGACGATGAACAGGCCGATGATCACGATGGAGAGGATCCATCCGACGATCTCGGCGATCAGCATGGTGAGCTGGAAGTTCAGCGCCGTCGAGGAGTGCGCGCGGACGAACGGCCCGCGGTCCTTGAGCACGAGGTACCCGATGAGGGCCGGCAGGAAGTTGAAGAAGATGCCACCGACGTGCACGAGGGTGGCCCAGAGCTTCTCGTCGGACGGGCTGAGGGGCTGCGAGGCAGGCGCGCCGCCGCCGTACGGCGGCTGGGGGGGCTGCGGAGGAGGCGTGGTCACGGTCTCAGCGTAGGGGTCCCGCCGCCCGAGCGGTATACGGAAATCCCGATATGTCGTCGATGGTCATCCCGCGGTGCTACCGCGCCGCGCGGCGGCGGCGCCGCACACGATACGGTCGGAGAACGCCTGCTCACTGACTGGAGAAGACATCGTGGATCCGTTCGCCGCCGGAGGATTGTTCGTTCTGATCGGGATCGGCGTGGTCGCGCTGATCGTCGTCCTCATCATCGTGCTGATCGTCGTGCGCGCCTGGTACAAGGTCGCCAAGGCCGACCAGGCGCTCGTGATCGTCGGAAAGAGCCAGAAGAGCGCGACCGGCGAGTCGTCCCGCATCTCGGTCATCACCGGCGGCGGTGCCCTCGTGAACCCCCTGACGCAGCGCGCCGAGATGATCTCGCTGCGCGCCCGCCAGATCAAGATGGAGCCGACGGCGCAGGCCTCCAACGGCGTCACCGTGAACGTGAGCGGGGTGGCCCTCGTGAAGATCGGCTCCGACCCCGAGTTCGTCCGCCGCGCCGCCGAGCGCTTCCTGTCGCAGGACGGCGCGATCGAGCAGTTCACCACCGAGCAGCTCGAAGGCGCGCTGCGCGGCGTCGTCGCGACCCTCACCGTCGAGCAGCTCATGAAGGACCGGCAGAAGCTGTCCGACCAGATCGCCGAAGGCATCAAGAGCGACCTGCTCGCTCAGGGCCTCATCCTCGACTCGTTCCAGATCCAGGGGATCACCGACCGGAACGGCTACATCGACGCCCTCGGCGCGACCGAGGTCGAGCGCGTGCGCCGCGAGGCCGACGTCGCCCGGATCAACGCCGCGCGCGAGGTGAAGGCCCGCCAGCTCGCGACCGACGAGGCCACCCTGATCGAGCAGACCCAGTTCGACAAGAACACCGCCGCCGCCTCGGCCGAGGTCGGCCGCGCGCGCGCCGAGGCGGAGCAGGCCGAGGCCCTCGCCCGTGCGCAGCGCGAGCAGGACGTGCTGCTGCAGGGCGCCGAGAACCGGCAGGCCCAGCTCGACGCCGACATCAAGAAGGTCGCCGACGCCAACCTGTACGAGCGACAGCGCGCCGCCGACGCCGACGCGTACGCACAGGTCAAGGCCGCCGAGGCCCGCGCGCAGATCGCGGCGCAGGAGGCCGAGGCCACCCGGCTGCGCGCGCAGGCCGAGGCGGATGCCGTGCGACTGGCGGGGCAGGCCCGCGCCGAGGCGATCGAGGCCGAGGCCGAGGCGCTCTCGCGCAACCAGGAGGCGCTGCTCGCGCAGCGCGCCCTCGAGGCGCTCGTGCCGATGATGGCCGAGTTCTCCCGCGGATTCGAGAACGTCGGGTCGATCACGGTGCTCGCCGGCGAGGGTGCGTCGTCGCACATCGCGGCGGAGCAGGCCTCGGGCCTGCGCGCGACGTTCGACGCCGTCGAGGCCGCGACCGGCATCGACCTGCGTCAGGTGATCCAGGGTCAGGCGACCGGTCGCGGCGTCGCCCAGGGCCTCGCCCCCGCCGCACCCGCGTCCGCCGCGCCGGCCGCATCCGCCGCTCCGGTCTTCGACGAGCCCGGCGAGGGCTGAGCCGCACCCGCGGGTGCGGGTGCGATCTCCGGGCGCGCGGGTCAGCTGCCGTAGCCGCACCAGCGCGCGACCCAGGCGAGCAGCTCGCCCCGCAGCGCGGGACTCGCCGCGAGATCGAACGCGCCCGCGACGCCGTCCACCTCGACCTGCAGGCGGAAGACCGTGCCACGCTTGTCCTCGAGCACGGCGTGCGGGTCGCAGCGCGCGGGACGCACGGGCAGCGGCGTCGTGACGGCGGCGCGGTCCGCGCCGGTCTGATCGATGTCGAGCGGATACTCGCCGCGGCCGTCCCGCCCGTCGAAGGTCAGCAGGTTCGTCTCGCGGATGCCGGTGATGCGCAGCACGCCCTCCCCCGCCCGCGGTGCGACGACGAGCTCGAGGGCGCCCGGCATCCCGGCCGCTGACGGGAGGAGGGCGCCGAGGGCGATGTCGGCCGAGGCCGCCGCGCCCTCCTGCACGCACTCGCGGGTGTGCAGGGCGGTGAGGAAGGGGATGACCTCCCCGACCGGCACGGTCGCGGCGAACGGTGCGCCACCGCGTGTGGCGTGCACGGTGAGCGTCGGTTCGGCGTCGTGCGGCGCCGCGCAGTCGACCGGACCGAGCTGCACCCGCACATCCACCGACCGCCCCGGCGCGAGCGTGGAGACCCGGTCGATCACCCGTTCGGCGGCCCCGCGGAACCGGGGGTCGGCGACCGAGACCGCGCCGACCTCGACGTCGGCGTCGGAGCCGTTGACGATGCGCACCTCCGCCTGACGCGACGCGACGTCCGATCGCAGCTGGATCAGCTGCGCCGTCACGCCCTCGGGGAGCCCCGGGGACGGATCCGCGGAGGGCGCGCAGCCGCCGAGGGCGCCGGCGATCGCGGCGACCGCCACCTTGATCGCCACCCCGATCGCCGTGGCGACCGGGTGGGCGCGGCGAGGCATCATGCCGTCACGGTACCCGCGGGCGCGTCTCTGTCATACTGCCCGGGATGAACGAGCAGCCCGCCGCCCCGCAGCCCTCCGCAGCCCCGGCGGACGCCGGCGGACGCGCCCGCGCGGTCGTCGCCGACGCGGCGCTGCCGCGGGTGCTCGCGCGCGAGTACGTCGCCTGGACACTGAGCCGGCCAGCGTGGATCACGCTGTGGGTCGTCGCGGGCGTGCTCGCGGCAGCTGCGGTGGTGCTCACGATCGCGACGGGCGACCCGTTCGCGCTCGTCCTCGTCGCGGTCTGGCTGGTGCTGCTCGGCGTGATCGCCGCCGTCGTCTACGCCATGACGCGCTCGTCGGCCGCCCGCGCGTTCGCGCCGGGGTCTCCGTTCGGCGCGGGCTTCGACGGCGCGACCCTGTCGCTCACGAGCGCCGTCGGTCGCAGCGAGCTCGACCTCTCGGTCGTGCGCCGCGTCGACACGAGCGCCCACGCCGTGTTCCTGCGACTGTCGACCGCGCGCGGCGCGGTGGCCATCCTCCCGCGCGAGGCCTTCGCGCCGGTCGAGCTCGAGCGCCTGCGGACGGCGGTCAGTCGCGGCTGATCGTGAACGCGTCCGGATCGTCGGGGCGCGGCGGTCGCAGGCGCGACGGCAGCGGCCACGGCAGCTCGATCCGCCGCGCCGGCCGCCCGACGTCGCCGAAGTCCTCGGGCTTCACGACGATGCGCACGGGGGTCACCTCGACGAGGCGCACGCGCAGCGGTCGCTCGGCCTCGGCCTCGAGCATCCACGGGTCGGCGAGGTAGGCGATCCCGTGGGCCTCGAGCGCCGACTCGGCCTCGAGCCAGTCGACGGCACCGGTCAGCTCACGTCCCAGCAGGTCTACGGCAACCCACGCGTCATCCGCGGGACGGATCCACCCGAGCAGCTCGCCGTCGTCGCGGCGGTGCGGCGTGCGGTCGGCGTCCATGTCCGAAGGCTACGACACGACCCTCGCGCACCGGGGCGGCGATAGCCTGATCCGATGCGCGGAAACGAGGAGGACGGGCGACGGCGACTCACCCGGATGCCCGCGCAGGGCGCGATCGTCGCCGTCCTCGCGATCGCCGGGCTCGCGTCGTCGTTCATGTTCACGCTGGTCGTGCCCATCCAGTCCAAGCTCCCCGAGCTCCTCGACGCGAGCCGCGAGGACACCGCGTGGGTGGTCACCTCGACACTGCTCGCCGCCGCCGTCATGACCCCGATCGCCGGGCGTCTGGGCGACATGTACGGCAAGCGGCGCATCGTCCTCGTGCTGCTGGCGCTGCTCGTGGCGGGGTCGGTGATCGCGGCGCTGTCGACCGGCATCGTCGGCGTCATCGTCGGACGCACGCTGCAAGGGGCCGTCACCGGCGTCATCCCCCTCGGCATCTCGATCCTGCGCGACGTCCTCCACGAGGACCGCGTCGATTCCGCGATCGCCCTCATCAGCGCGACCCTCGGCGTCGGCGGCGCGCTCGGGATGCCGATCAGCGCCCTCATCACGGAGCGCAGCGACTGGCACGTGCTGTTCTGGGTCTCCGGCGCCCTGGGCGCCATCGTGTTCGCCCTCGTGCTGTGGATCGTTCCGGTGAGCGTGCTGCGGGCCCCGGGCCGGTTCGACTTCGTCGGGGCCGCCGGACTCGCCGCGGGCCTCATGGGCGTGCTCCTGGCCATCTCCCGCGGCAACGAGTGGGGCTGGACGTCGCCGGCGACCCTCGCGTGCGGCATCGGCGGCATCGTCGTGCTGCTGGTGTGGGGCTGGTACGAGCTGCGCATCGCCGAGCCGCTGCTCGACCTCCGGGTCGCGGCGCGCCCGGCCGTACTCCTCACCAACCTCGCCTCGATCGCGATGGGCTTCTCGCTGTTCGGCTCGAACGTCGTGTACCCGCAGATGCTCGAGCTGCCCGTCGCCACCGGCGGCTTCGGGCTGTCTCTCCTCGGGGCGAGCCTCGTCGTCATGCCGGCCGGTCTCGTGATGATGGTGCTCTCGCCGTTCTCGGGACGCCTCGCCCGCACCGTCGGACCGACGCTGCTGCTCGTACTCGGCGCGGTCTCGCTCGTCGTCGCGTACGGCTTCACGCTGCTCTTCTCCGCCGAGGTGTGGCAGCTCGTCGTGGCGAACCTCGTCATCGGCGTGGGCATCGGCTTCGGATACGCCGCCATGCCGATGCTCATCATGCGCTCGGTCCCGCAGACCGAGACCGGCGCGTCGAACGGCCTCAACGCCCTCTTCCGCTCCCTCGGCACCAGCACGGCCGCCGCCGTCGTCGCCGCGGTGCTCGCGACGCATACCGTCGAGTACGACGGCGTGCCGGTCCCGTCGGTGTCCGGCTTCCAGCTCGCGTTCGTGCTCGGGCTCGGCGCGGCCGTCATCGCCCTCGTCGTCGCCCTCTTCATCCCCCGTCGACGCGATCCGCACGAGACCCGTCCGTCCCTGCCGTGATCCCCGGCCGGGGAGCCTGCCGCAGCGCACACCCACCGGCTAGGTTCAAGCCATGAGCGACGCACCACGCCAGGAGCCGGTCGGCCCGCCCACCGGTTCGCTGAGCGAGCCCGAGCCCTCGGCCGGCGACCACGACACCCGCTTCTTCGGTCAGCCGTGGGCTCTCGCGCACCTCTTCGGCGTCGAGATGTGGGAGCGCTTCAGCTTTTACGGCATGCAGGGCATCCTGCTCATCTACATGTACTTCTCGGTCGCCGACGGCGGCCTGGGCATCGACCGCGGCGTCGCGACGGGCATCGTGGGGGCGTACGGCGGCTCGGTGTACCTCGCGACGATCCTCGGCGCGTGGCTGGCCGACCGCGTGCTCGGCTCGGAGCGGGTGCTGTTCTCCAGCGCGATCGTCATCATGGCCGGGCACATCGCCCTGGCGGTGCTGCCGAACGTCACCGGGCTCGGCGTCGGCCTCGTGCTCGTCGCGCTCGGATCGGGCGGTCTGAAGGCGAACGCGACCGCCGTCGTCGGCACGCTGTACGCCGAGAAGGACCCGCGGCGGGATGCCGGCTTCTCGCTGTTCTACCTCGGCATCAACCTCGGCGCGTTCCTCGGCCCGATCATCACCGGC
This sequence comes from Microbacterium telephonicum, assembly GCF_003651225.1. GTDB lineage: Bacteria > Actinomycetota > Actinomycetes > Actinomycetales > Microbacteriaceae > Microbacterium > Microbacterium telephonicum. Next base: position 101,703 of record NZ_RCDB01000004.1, on the reverse strand, counting down.
ATCCTGCAGTCCAACGTCGGCTTCCACTGGGGCTTCGGCGCCGCGGCCGTCGGCATGGCGATCGGCCTCGTGCAGTACTCCTTCGGCCGCAAGCAGCTTCCGGATGCCGCCCGCACCGTCGCCGACCCGTTGCCGCGCAGCCGCGCCGGCGTCTACATCGGGATCGGTGTCGCCGGCATCGCGCTGATCGCGGTGCTCGTGCTCACCGGCGTCATCCGCGCCGACAACCTCGCGACCGTCGTGATCCTGGTGACCCTGGCCGCCGCGATCGCGTACTTCGCGATCATCATCGGCTCGCGCGCGATCACCGCGACGGAGCGCTCGCGCGTGATCGGCTTCCTGCCGCTTTTCATCGTCAACGTCGGCTTCTGGTCGCTGTACCAGCAGCAGTTCACCGTGCTCACGGTGTACTCCGACGAGCGCCTGAACCGCGAGATCTTCGGCTGGGAGATGCCGATCTCGTGGGTCAACTCGATCAACCCGATCTTCGTCATCATCCTGTCGGGCGTCTTCGCGGCGATCTGGGCGCGGCTGGGCGATCGTGCCCCGTCGGCTCCGGTGAAGTTCTCGCTCGGCGCGATGATCATGGGGCTCGCCTTCCTCGCGTTCCTGCCGTTCACCGGCACGGGCCAGAACGGCACGCCGCTGCTGGCGATCGTCGGCATCCTGCTGATCTTCACGATCGCGGAGCTGTTCATCTCCCCGCCGGGCCTGTCCGTGACGACCAAGCTCGCGCCCGCCCGCTTCCACACGCAGATGGTCGCGCTCTACTTCCTGTCGGTCGCCCTCGGCACCGCGATCGCCGGCTGGTGCGCGCAGTTCTACGACCCCGCGAACGAGGTTCCGTACTTCTCGGTCCTCGGCGTCATCGCGATCGTGCTGGGTCTCGCACTGCTGGCCGCGGTCAAGCCGGTGATGGCGCTCATGAAGGGTGTGCGCTGAGCGCAGCGCCGCCTGTCTTCCGCCCGCCGGGCGATGCCGTCCGCCGCCCGGAACGCGACCGTCCGGAACGGATGCCGGGTCAGGCGCGGTCGGCGCCCCGCTGTTCGCGGGCGCGGTCGCGCCGCGCTCGCCGGGCGTGCTCGGCGGCGGCGTCTTCGGCCTGCATCTGACGCTTCGCGTCGTCGACCTCGCCGAGGGCGGGACGGATCCAGGCCGTGCGCGGGTCGGAGTCGATGAGGATCATGCGCACGAGCAGTGTGAGCGGTACGGCGAGGATCGCCCCCCATCGGGCCGAGCACGACCGCCCAGAACAGCACCGAGACGAACGTGATGGTCTGGTTGAGCGACACCGAGTCACCGACGACCTTCGGCTGCACGACTGATTGGATGACGGCGTTGAAGACGCCGTAGACGACGATCACCGCCACCACCAGCGGCCAGCCGCCCGTCAGCGCGCCGAAAACGATCGGCGGCACCTCCGGCTTCGGCTTGGCGCGGAACGGCCACATGACGGCATCCTCTCGCTGGGCTGTCGCATCGAGCGTGGTGACGCGTTAACACGGCGTCACGCCCTGTCGCCCGTCTCGGGCGACGCCGTAGACTCGCGACCGGCTCGGAAACCGGAAGCCTCCGCCTTGAGCAGCGCGCGACGATCGCCCCTGCAAGAGCCTTCTGACACACCCCACCCGACGCATCGGGTCCGTCTCAGGAGGAGACGCATGTCCATTCCCACCACCACCTCCGGCAGCCTGCCCCGCACGGCCGCCCTCATCGACGCGAACGCGTCGCGCACCTTCGACGAAGACGGCTTCACGCTGCAGTCGACGCCCGAGTTCGCCGAGCTCACCGCACAGGCCGTCGCCGACGTCGTCGCCCGCCAGCGCGACGCCGGCATCACGCTCGTCGGCGACGGCGAGTTCGGCAAGGCGATGTCGAACGCCGTCGACTACGGCGCCTGGTGGTCGTATTCCTTCCAGCGCGCCGAGGGGCTGTCGCTGACCGAGGTCAACGCGTTCAACGAGCCGCCCGTGCGCAGCGAGCCGGGGGCCGTGCGCCTCACGAGCTTCCTCGACCGTCGCGACCGTCAGCTCTTCCCCGCCGTGTACGCCGAGGCCGTCGAGGTCGGCGCCGGCGCGACCGCGTTCCCGACCACGACCGGCCCGATCCGCTACCGCGGTCAGGCGGCCGTGGCCTCCGACATCCGCAACCTCACGGCGACCCTCGGCGACGGCGAGCAGGGCTTCCTCACCGCGATCGCCCCGGGGTCGGCCGCGCGTGTGCGCAACGACTTCTACGCGACCGACGAAGAGCACATCTTCGCATGGGCCGACGCCCTCCGCGAGGAGTACAAGGCGATCACGGATGCCGGTCTCATCGTGCAGCTCGACGACCCGTCGCTGGCCGAGAACTTCGACCAGATCAACCCGGAGCCGTCGATCGCCGACTACCAGGCGTTCACGGCGCTGCGCATCGAGGCGATCAACCACGCCATCGCCGGACTGCCGAAAGAGCTCGTGCGCCTGCACCTGTGCTGGGGTTCGTGGCACGGCCCGCACACCACCGACGTCGCGCTGGCCGACATCCTGCCGGTGATCTTGAAGGCGAACGTCGGATCGATCTCGTTCGAGGCCGGCAACGTGCGCCACGAGCACGAGTACCCGGTGTGGGACGACGCCCGCGTACCCGACGACCTCGTGCTCGTGCCCGGCGTCGTCAGCCACGCCACCAACGTCGTCGAGCACCCCGACCTCGTCGCCCAACGCATCCGTCGCTACACCGCGATCGTCGGCGAGGACCGCGTCATCGCGTCGACCGACTGCGGGCTGGGTGGCCGCATCCACCCCGACATCGCCTGGGCGAAGCTCGCATCGCTCGGCGAGGGCGCCCGCCGCGCCTGACCGCTCGCGCTCGCGCCCGCGCATCCACACGAGGGGTCGCGACACGCGGCATCCGGCTCCGGCCGTGCCGCGTGTCGCGACCCCTCGCGTGTAACGGCAGGGTGCAGACACGGCAGAATCGAGGGATGACCGTGCACTCCCCGTCGCTGCTGCCTGCCCACGCGTGCCTCATCGTGCACGGCAAGGACAGCCCCGGGATCATCGCGGCCGTCTCGGCGCTGATCACCCGCATCGGGGGCAACATCGTCGCGTTCGACCAGTACTCCGACGACCCGCGCGGCGGCGCGTACTTCCAGCGCGTCGTGTTCCACCGTCCCGACTTCGCGGCCGACCGGCCGCAGATCGAGGCGGAGATCGCGCAGACCCTCGCAGGCTTCGAGCTCGAGTGGTCGCTCACCGACCAGTCGGTGCCCAAGCGCATGGCGATCCTCGCGAGCAAGCAGGACCACTGCCTGCTCGACCTGCTGTGGCGCCACCGCCGCGGCGACCTGCCGGTGTCGATCCCGATGGTCGTCTCCAACCACACCGCCACGGCCGAAGACGTGCGCAGCTTCGGCGTGCCGTTCTTCCACGTGCCGTCGGTGCCCGGCCCCGACAAGTCGGCGTCCGAGGCCGAGCTGCTGAAGCTGCTCGTCGGCAACGTCGACTTCGTCGTGCTCGCCCGCTACATGCAGATCCTGTCGGGCGACTTCCTGACCAAGCTCGGCGTGCCGGTGATCAACATCCACCACTCGTTCCTGCCGGCCTTCATCGGCGCGGAGCCGTACAAGAAGGCGCAGCAGCGCGGCGTCAAGCTCATCGGAGCGACCTCGCACTACGTCACGACCGACCTCGACGAGGGGCCGATCATCGAGCAGGACACGATCCGCGTCACCCACGCCGACACCGTGTCGGAGCTCGCCCGTCGCGGCGCCGACGTCGAGCGCCAGGTGCTCTCGCGCGCCGTGCTGTGGCACGCGCAGGACCGCGTCATCCGCCACGGCAACCACACCATCGTCTTCTGACCCGCAGCTCGGGGCACCGCGGCGCGCATGTCACACGATTGGTCGGTGCGGCATCCATGCGGCGGCATTTCGTGTGACACGCACGGCGAGCGTGTCGCACGATTGGTCGGTGCGGATGCTGCCCGGCGGCCGTTCGTGTGACATGCACCGGTTCGCGGCGCCCTCCGGTCGTTGAGCGAGGAGCGCAGCGACGAGTCGAAACGCCCCGGACCGGGGCGCCAGGCTCAGAACACGTACTCCATGAGGTCGGAGCCCAGCATCCGGAACGCCTCGTGGGCGCGCAGGCGGTGCGCGATCGAGAGGTCGTCGAAGCACACGATCAGGGCGTAGGCGACGCCGCCGCGGGGACCGGCGAGCACGCCCGCCTCGGCGCGGATGCCGTCGGCGCGGCCCGTCTTGCTGACGAACAGCAAGCCGTGCCGGTCGTCCTCGTGGGCGAACGGGTCGAGCGCGGTCGCCGCCCCGACGAGGGCGAGATCCTGGTTGAGGTTCAGCCACTCGCCCACCTGCGCGCTCACGCCGGGTGAGACGAGTCGGGCGTTGACGATGCCCGCGAACAGTTCCGCCAGTTCGCCGGCGGTCGCGAGCGCGACCTGCGGCGCGTCGTCGGGGCCGCGCACGTCGCGGAACCCGTCGATGAGCGCCGTCTTCGACAGTCCGAGCGCGTCGATCCGCGCACGCACGGCGTCCAGACCGACGCGCGCGAGCAGGGCGTTGGCCGCCGCGGCGTCGGATGCGGCAGCCGCCAGCACCGCGAGGTCGCACACCGGCAGGGCCGGCGCCTTCAGGTGCTGCCAGATGCCCGCCACGCCGACCGCCGGCACCGACCCGCGGTCGATGATCTCGAACGGGTCGAGCGTGCCCGCCTCGATCTGCGCGGCGACCTCGATCAGCAGCGGCACGACGCCGAGGCCGCCGACGGGCAGCGTCAGGTGGTCGTCGCCGCTGAGCACGACCGCGCCGCTATCGAGGTCGACGACCCGCACCGACACCTGCGCTCCCGCCGCGGCGACGGCGTCGAGCGCCTTCAGCGTGCCGATGAACGACCGCTGGCGCAGCGACGCGCGCGAGGGCGCCCGCCGCTCGCCGGACGGCGAACGACGCGACGCGCCCCGCGAGGGCGGAGTCTCCTCCGCGCCCCGCGACGTGGGGGGCTCGTCCGCGCCCGAGCGGCGCGTGCGCGGCCGCTCGCTCACCAGATCGTGACGCGCTCGTCGGGGGCGAGCCACAGCGCGTCACCCGAGGTGACGTCGAAGGCCGCGTAGAACTCGTCGATGTTGCGGACGATCTGGTTGCACCGGAACTCGTTGGGGGAGTGCGGGTCGATCGTGAGCAGACGGATCGTCTCGGCGTCACGGCCCTTCTGCTGCCAGATCTGCGCCCAGCTCAGCAGCAGGCGCTGGATGCCGGTGAAGCCGTCGATGACGGGGCCGTCGGGGTCGGTCGATCCGGTGGCGGCCAGGTGCAGGCGGTAGGCCTTGATCGCGATGCCGAGCCCGCCGAGGTCGCCGATGTTCTCGCCGATCGTCAGAGCACCGTTGACGTGGTGCTGGGCGTCGAGTCCCTGCGGGACGAGCGCCTCGTACTGCGCGATGAGGGCGCCGGTGCGCTGCTGGAACGCCGCGCGGTCCGCATCCGTCCACCAGTCGTGCAGGGCGCCGGTGCCGTCGAAGGCGCTGCCCTGGTCGTCGAAGCCGTGGCCGATCTCGTGGCCGATGACGGCGCCGATGCCGCCGTAGTTGGCGGCGGCGTCGCGGTCGGGGTCGAAGAACGGGAACTGCAGGATCGCGGCGGGGAAGACGATCTCGTTCATGAGGGGGTTGTAGTAGGCGTTGACCGTCTGCGGGGTCATGTACCACTCGTCGCGGTCGATGGGAGACCCGAGCTTCGCGAGCTGTCGCACGTGCTCCCACTCCCCGGCGCGGCGGACGTTCCCGAGCAGGTCGTCGCCGTCGACGGCGAGCGCGGAGTAGTCCTTCCACTTCACCGGGTAGCCGACCTTCGGCGTGAAGGCGTCGAGCTTCTCGAGCGCCCGGTCGCGGGTGGCCGGCGTCATCCACTCCAGCGCGGTGATCGACTGCCGGTACGCCTCGATCAGGTTGGCGACGAGCTCGTCCATCTCGTCCTTCGCCCGCGGCGGGAAGTGCCGCTCGACGTAGACGCGGCCGACGGCCTCGCCCATCGCCGCCTCGACGAAGCTCACGCCCCGCTTCCAGCGCTCGCGGTTGACGGGCACGCCGGTGAGCTCGGTGCCGTAGAACGCGAAGTTCGCGTCGACGAACTCCTGCGACAGGAACGGTGCCGCCGAGCGGATGACGTGCAGCCGCAGCCACGCCTTCCAATCGTCGAGACGTTCCTCGGTCAGCAGGGTTCCGAGGCCCTCGAAGAAGCTCGGTTCGTTGACGTTGATGTCGGCGAAGCCGTCCTCCTGGCCGGATGCCACCGCCTCCAGCCACGGACCCAGGTCGACCCCGACGAGCTCGACGACGGCATCCCAGCCCATGAGGTTGTAGGTGGCGACGGCGTCGCGCGTGCGCACGTTGTCCCAGTGGAACGCCGCGAGCTCGGTCTCCAGCGCGAGCACGCGGTCGGCCTGCTCCTCGGCGCCGGCGACCCCGGCGAGGCCGAGCATCGTCGCGACGTAGGCGCGGTAGGCGGTACGCGTGTTCGCGAAGTTCTCGAGACGGTAGTAGCTCTCGTCGGGCAGCGACAGGCCGCCCTGCACGAAGAACGCGACGTAGCGCTGCGGGTTGCCCGGGTCGGGTTCGATGTAGGTGCCGAACGGCCCGCCCACGCCCTCGCGCTCGAGTGAGCCCGCCGTGCGCAGGAACGAGGCGATGTCGGTCACCGCATCGGCGGCGGCCAGCTGCGCCCGCAGCGGCTCGGCACCCTTCGCCTCGATGCGCTCGGTGTCCATGAAGCTCGCGAACAGGTCGCCGATCTTGCGCTCCTCGGTGCCGGCATCCGCCTGCTGCGCCTCTTCGATGATGGCGTGCACGTCTTTCTCGGCCTGCTCGGCGATGAGGTGGAACGATCCCCAGCGCGCCTTGTCGCCCGGGATCTCGGTGCGCTCGATCCACGAGCCGTTGACGTGGCGGAAGAGGTCGTCCTGCGGGCGGATGTCGGCGCTCAGCTCGTCGAGCTGGATACCGGAGCGGGGGGCATCGGTCATGCTGACGAGGATAGTCGCCGGGTCTGTGTGCGCGGCGGGGAGATGCGCGGATGCCGGCGTGCTCAGCCGTCGGTGCGCCGGCATCCGGGGTCGGCCGGTCGTCCCTCGAATCGCGCCTTCGTCCAGGCGAGGAGGTCGTCGACGAGCGGGGAGTAGCTCTCCATGACCTGGGCGTGCTCGAATCCGTCGTAGACGCGGTAGTCGACGGTCTGCCCGGCGCGGCAGAGACGTTCGACGTACCCGTCCTGGGTGCGCGCGGGCACGACGGAGTCGTCGGCGCCCTGGCCGATGAACAGCGGCATCCCGATGTCCGACGGCGGTGCGTTGTGGCGCAGCGCGGCGCCGAGGGGGCCGGTCGTCGGGTCTTTCGCGAAGATGTCGGGGTCGGTGCTCATGCCTACGGCGGCGAGTACCGAGACGATCGTGCCGGGGTCGGTGAGGCAACGCTGCGCCATCGCGCGAACGACCGTCTGCGCGCCGGGGCGGATGTAGTCGCCGTAGCTGACGTCGGGTTCGATCTCGGAGAAGGCCTGGAAGGCGAACGAGGCGAAGATGCTGCCGCCGGTGATCTCGGTGACGCCTTCGACGAGGCTCGGCGGGTCGCTGGCCGGCGCGAGCGCCGCGACTCCGCGCACCGCCACGCGCGGCGCGTACTCGTCGCGCAGGGCCCCCGTCCACAGCGCCGCGCCGCCTCCCTGCGAATGGCCCCACACGACGGTGTTGCGGCTGAGCTGCGCCTCGGTCAACTCCCACGCGGCGCGCACCGCGTCGAGGGTGGCGTGCGCGCTCGGCTCGCCGAACAGGTACGGGTGCGGTCCCTGCGTGCCGAGGCCGATGTAGTCGGGCGCGACCATCGCCCACCCCTGGTTGATGACTTTCGAGGGGAAGTACATGCCCCCCGACCACAGCGGCCGGTCCTGCACCGAGGGGGCGCAGTGCTCGGCGAAGCCGGTGGTGCCGTGGTCCCACGCGACGGTGGGGAACCGCTGGCCGGGCTCGGCATCCTTCGGCACGATCACGAGGCCGCTCGCGACGCGCACCCTCCCGTCGACACCCGTGGTCGTGTAGAGGATGCGCCAGGCGCGTGAGTTCGACGGCATCGCTCGGGTGAACTCCTCGGCGCGCACGAGGTGGCCGGCGGTGGCGGGCATGTCGCGCGGCGCGGCGTAGAACGGGTCTGTCACCGACGATCCGTCGCGCAGCGGGGCCGTCAGCGCGGCGACGGCGATCGCGAGGGCGAGGGAGCCGACCGCGAGGACGGTGCGCCCCCAGCGCGGTTTCGCCTCGGCATCCGGATGCCGGCGGCGGCGCCGGCGGCGCGACAGGGTCCAGAGGTCGGCGATGCCGCGCATGAGCAGCGAGGCGCCGAAGACGACCGCGACGACGAGCAGCGTGATGTCGGGCCAGAAGAGACCGATGACCCCGAAGATGAGCCCGCTCGCGCCGAAGGCGGCATCCGCGATGCGCGCGTCCCAGCCGCGGCCGCGGCGGAAGGCCGAGACGACGCCGAGCGTGCCGCTGACGAGCAGCAGCACACCGACGAGACCGGCGACGGCGCGCACGGTCAGCCCGGGCCACAGCAGCACGAACACCCCGCCGCCCACCCAGGCGAGCGCGACCGGGATCGCCCACCACCGCCGGGACGGCGCGGAGTCGGCGGCGGTGGCGGAGGGGGCGGTGGTGTCGGCCGCGGCACCCGCGTCGTCGGCGCGACCCGTGAGCTCCAGAGCGCCGCTGAGGATCATGCCGGCGCCGAGCAGCACGGCCAGCAGGTCGAGCGCCGTCGTCGGGCGGATGACGATCACGGCACCGAGCACGACCGAGACTGCGGCCAGGCTCGCCTGCAGCCATGCCGGCTGGCGCGCGTGCAGACGCACCACCGGCACGCGCGCGAGGATGCCGGGCCGCCGAGCCATCCCTCCACGCTAACCCGCCGCGCCTCGACGTCTCCCCCACGCCGCCGTAGCTTCCGCTTCCGCGAGGGGTCGCGCAGGCGCCTCTAGGCTCGGAACATGCCTGCGCCGACCCTCAACCGCGAGATCCTGCGGCTGGCGGTCCCGGCGCTCGGCGCGCTCATCGCGGAGCCGCTCTTCCTCATCGCCGACAGCGCGATGATCGGCCACCTCGGCGTCGAACCGCTCGCCGGACTCGGCATCGCCTCGGCGGTGCTGCAGACGATCGTCGGCCTCATGGTCTTCCTCGCGTACTCGACCACACCCGCCGTCGCACGCCGATTCGGCGCCGGCGCCCACGGCGACGCCGTGTCGGCCGGTATCGACGGCCTCTGGCTCGCGCTCGGACTCGGCGCCCTGCTCGCCGTCGCCGGATCGTGGCTCACCCCGCCCGCCGTCGCCCTCTTCGGCGCGACCCCCGAGGTCGCCGAGCAGGCCGAGATCTACCTGTCGCTGTCGATGTGGGGCCTCCCGGCGATGCTCATCGTCTTCGCCGCAACCGGGCTGCTGCGCGGGATGCAGGACACCGTCACCCCGCTGTGGATCGCCGGCGCCGGATTCGGCGCGAACATCCTGCTGAACGCCCTGTTCATCTACGGCTTCGGCTGGGGCATCGCGGGGTCGGCCGCCGGCACCGTCGTCGCGCAGTGGGCGATGGTCGGCGCCTACGTCGTCGTCGTGGGACGGCTGGCACGGCGGCACGCCGCATCCGTCCTCCCCCGCCGTGACGGCCTGCGCGGATCGGCGCGGTCGGGCGGCTGGCTGTTCCTGCGCACCGTGTCGCTGCGGGTGGCGCTGCTCGTGACCGTCGCCGTCGCGACGGCCGTCGGCACGGACGAGCTGGCCGGGTGGCAGGTGGCGTTCACGATGTTCTCGACCGCGGCGTTCGCCCTCGATGCCCTCGCGATCGCCGCGCAGGCGCTGATCGGGAAGGGGCTGGGTGCCGGGGACGAGCCGTTCGTGCGGCGCGTGCTGGGGCGCACGGTCGCGTGGGGCGTGTGGTTCGGGGTGATCGTCGGCGGGCTCGTCGCCGCCTCGTCGGGCGTGCTCGGCCTGCTGTTCACCGGCGACTCGGAACTGGCGGCGCTCATCCAGCCCGCGCTGCTCGTGCTCGCCGTCGCGCAGCCGATCTGCGGCGTCGTGTTCGTGCTCGACGGGGTGCTCATCGGCGCCGGCGATGCGAAGTACCTCGCGATCGCGGGCGTGCTGAACCTCGTCCCCTATCTGCCCGCGCTGCTCATCGTGTGGTGGCTGCAGCCGACGGGTGCGATCGGCCTGATGTGGCTCGCCGTGTGCTTCTTCGGCGTCTACATGCTCGCCCGACTCGCGACGCTCGGCTGGCGCGTGCGGGGCGCGGCCTGGCTCACCGCCGGGGCGTGAGGCTCAGGCCCAGCGGCGGCACCACTCGTACATGACGACGGCCGCGGCGGCGGAGGCGTTGATCGACCGGGTCGAGCCGTACTGCGTGATCTCCACGACGGCGGATGCGGCGGCCACGGCCTCGGGCGACAGGCCCGGCCCCTCCTGACCGAACAGCAGCACCGCACGCTCGGGCAGGTCGGCGCGGTCGACGGGCACCGAGCCCGGCACGTTGTCGACGGCGACCACCGGGAGTCCGGCGTCCCGAGCCCACGCCGCGAAGGCCGCGACGTCCTCGTGGTGACGCACGTGCTGGTAACGGTCGGTCACCATCGCACCGCGCCGGTTCCAGCGGCGCTTGCCGATGATGTGCACCTCGGCGGCTCCGAACGCGTTCGCGCTGCGCACGATCGAGCCGATGTTCATGTCGTGCTGCCAGTTCTCGATCGCGACGTGGAACGGATGCCGGTGCGCGTCGAGGTCGGCGACGATGGCGTCCATCGTCCAGTAGCGGTACCGGTCGACGACGTTGCGGCGGTCGCCTTGGGCGAGCAGCTCGGGATCGTAGTGCGGATCGGCCGGCCACGCCTCGGGCCCACCGGGCCACGGCCCCACGCCGACCGGCAGCTGCGGCTCCCCCGCGTCCGGCGGCTGCGGCTCGCCCGCCGTCGCGCTCGACGGCCCGCCGACGGTGGTGTCGGGGGCGGGCTCGGTCACCGGTCCAGGGTACGCGAGGCGTTCACTTCTCCGGATGACCGCGGCTCGAGCCCCCAGCCGCCCCCGGGAATCCGCGGTGGCGCCCCGCGCCGTGGCCTGATCGTCCGGAGAACTGCACCGACTCACGCGCGAACCTCGCATTTTTCGGCGCCCCGAAAACTAAGCGCTAAGGTTTCGGCATGCCGAAAAATCCGATCACCACGACCGCCGCCGTCCCGCCGCGCCCCCGCTCCACCGGCACCCGCGTCGCGTGGCTGCTCGGCCCCGCGCTCGTCGCGGGCGTCGCGTACCTCGACCCGGGCAACGTCGCCAGCAACATGACCGCGGGTGCCCGTTACGGCTATCTGCTCGTGTGGGTCGTCGTGCTCGGCAACACGATGGCGTGGCTCATCCAGTACCTCTCGGCCAAACTCGGCGTCGTCACGGGCCGCAGCCTCGCCGAGACGCTCGGCGATCGAATCCGCAGCCGCTGGGGACGCCGCGCCTACTGGCTGCAGGCCGAGCTCGTCGCCATGGCGACCGACATCGCCGAGGTGATCGGCGGCGCCGTGGCGCTGTGGCTGCTGTTCGGCGTGCCGCTGCTGGCCGGCGGTGTCATCACGGGCGTCGTCTCGATCGCGCTTCTGCTCATCCAGCAGCGGCGCGGCGCGCGCAGCTTCGAGTTCGTCGTCATCGGGCTGCTCGCGATCATCGCCCTCGGCTTCACATACGGCGTGTTCGTCGCACCCCCGGATGCCGCCGCCACCCTCGACGGGATGATCCCGCGTTTCGAGGGCACCGACTCGGTGCTGCTGGCCGCCTCGATCCTCGGCGCGACGATCATGCCGCACGCGATCTACGCGCATTCGGCCCTGGCCCGGGACCGGTTCACCGCGTCGTCGGCGCGCAGCGAGGATCGCGCCGTGGGGGTGCGGCGCGTGCTGCGCGCGACGCGGTGGGACGTCACGATCGCCCTCGTCATCGCGGGCACCGTGAACCTCTGCATCCTGCTGCTGGCCGCCGCGAACCTCGCGGGCGTGCCGGGCACCGACAGCCTCGAGGGCGCGTACGCGGCGCTGTCCGACAACCTCGGCATCGTCGTGGCGACGCTGTTCGCGGTCGGCCTGCTCGCGAGCGGCTTGGCGAGCACGGCCGTAGGCGCCTACGCCGGCGCCGAGATCATGCAGGGGCTGCTGCGGGTGCGCATCCCGCTGCTGGCCCGCCGCCTGGTCACCCTCGCCCCCGCGCTCGTGATCCTCGCGCTCGGCGTCGACCCGACGCTCGCCCTCGTGCTCAGCCAGGTCGTGCTGAGCTTCGGCATCCCGTTCGCCCTCGTCCCCCTCGTCGCCCTCACGGCTCGGCGCAGCGTGCTCGGCACGCACCGCAACCGCTGGTGGACGACCGCGGCCGGCGTGGCGGCATCCGCGTTCCTCATCACGTTGAACACGCTGCTGCTGTGGCTGGTGCTCACCGGCGGGTGAGCGGCGGATGCGGGCACCGCTAGCCTGGGGCGGATGCCGAACTCCGCCGCGGTCGACGACTACCTGAAGACGATCTACCACCACACCGAGTGGCAGAGCGCCCGCATCACGCCGTCGCAGCTGGCCGGCGTGCTCGGCCTCGCGCCGTCGACGGTGACCGAGATGGTGCAGAAGCTCGCCGCGCAGGACCTCGTCGCGCACCGCCCGTACGGCCCGATCTCCCTGACGCCGGCCGGCGAGAAGCGCGCGGCGGCGATCATCCGCCGCCATCGCCTCATCGAGACCTGGCTCGTGCGCGAGTTCGGCTACGCGTGGGACGAGGTGCACGACGAGGCCGAGGTGCTCGAGCACACCATCAGTGATCGGCTGCTCGACGGCATCGACGCGCGACTGGGCAGCCCACGGTTCGATCCGCACGGCGATGCGATCCCGGATGCCGAGGGCCACGTGCACCGGGAGCCCTTCATCCTGCTCGCCGACGCCCCCGCCGGACACACCGGACGCGTGCTGCGCGTGAGCGACCGCGACCCGGCACTGCTGCGCGCTTGCGAGGAGGCGGGGCTGGACGTCGGCGTCGAGGTGACGGTGACACCGTCGGGCGTGCACGTGAGCGGGGCGGATGCGGCCCTGTCGGCCGACGTGCGGGACGCCGTCTGGCTCACCGCCCCCGCCTGACCCCGCAGCACGGCCGAGCGTCGCCGGCACGGGCCGAACCTCGGGCGACCACGGGCGGGATCAGCGCGCGCGGGTCTTCGAGGCCTTGAGGTACGGCCACGGGCTCGTGGCGTGCTCGCAGTAGTTCCACAGCCGCGCGGCGATCTCGGGGTCGCGCGCCACCTTGGCGGGCGTCGCGCGCCGCGGCTCTCCCGACACGATGCGCGACGGCCCCCAGAACTCGCCGCCCTCGACCACGGGATCGGCGAGGGCCCGCACGAGCGGCCAGGCGCCGTGCTCCTTGGACTGCGTGATCGGCGCCTGCAGGTTGTCGACGAAGCGTGACATGCGCGACGGGGCATTCACCCCGACGATGCCGCGGGTGCGACCACTCGTGGAGTACCCCGGGTGGGCGACCACGCTCTGCACCGGCACCTTCGCTTCGGCCAGCCGACGGTCGGCTTCCAGTCCGATCGCCGTCGTCGCGACCTTCGACTGGACATATGCCCGCCACGGCGTATAGCCGTTCTCGAGCTCGATGTCGATCGGGTCGTACGCCCACATCGACGTCGACATCGACCCGAGCCACACCATCCGGCCGCGTCCGGCGGCGAGCGAGAGCAGCAGCTCGCCGGCGAGCGCGTAGTGGCCGAGCACGTTGGTCGCGAACACCACTTCGTGGCCGTCACGCGTCGTCTCGCGCTGCTTCGGCGGATGCACGATGCCGGCGTTCAGCAGCACGCCGTTGAGCCCCGCGCGCCCGCGGACGGTCGCGGCGGCGGCACGGAGCGAGCCGAGGTTGCTCACGTCGAGGGCCAGGGTGGCGAGGTCGGCATCCGGATACCGTCGCAGCACGGCCGCGCGCGCCGCCGACAGCTTCGCAGGGTTGCGACCGGTCATGATGACGTGCGCGCCGGCACCGGCCAGCTGCAGCGAGGAGAAGAACCCGAGACCGGCGTTGGAACCGGTCACCAGGTAGCGCCGCCCGCTCAGGTCGGGCAGATCCTGGGGGTTCCACGGGTCGACGGCCACACGTCGAGACTACGGCCGCACAGTAGGCTGGCGGCATGCGGACACGCGCCGACATCGAATGCTGGTTGACCGACATGGACGGCGTCCTCGTCCACGAGAACCGTCCCATCCCGGGCGCCGCCGAACTGCTCGAGCAGTGGCGCACCGAGGGCACGCCGTTCCTCGTGCTGACGAACAACCCGTTCTACACGCCGCGCGATCTCAGTGCGCGGCTGCGGATGTCGGGACTGGAGGTTCCGGAGGACCGCATCTGGACGTCGGCGCTCGCGACCGCCGAGTTCCTGAAGTCGCAGCATGCGGGCGGCACGGCGTTCGTCATCGGCGAGGCGGGGCTGACGACCGCCCTCCACGAGGCCGGCTACATCATGACCGAGACCCAGCCCGACTACGTGGTCGTGGGCGAGACCCGCAACTACTCGTTCGACTCGATCACCAAGGCGATCCGTTTCATCAACGCGGGCGCCCGCTTCATCATCACCAACCCGGATGCCACCGGGCCGACGCCCGACGGCGTCGTGCCGGCCACCGGATCGTTCGCCGCGCTCATCTCCCACGCCACCGGCAAGCAGCCCTACGTCGTCGGCAAGCCGAACCCGATGATGTTCCGCTCCGCGATGAACCGCATCGGCGCGCACTCCGAGAACACCGGCATGATCGGTGACCGCATGGACACCGATGTCGTCGCCGGCATCGAGGCGGGCCTGCACACCGTGCTCGTGCGCACTGGCATCGCCGACGACGCCGAGATCGCCCGCTTCCCGTTCCGGCCCGACGAGGTCATCGATTCCGTCGCGGATCTGCTGCACGAGCCGGCCGAGACCGAGTTTCCCGATGATTACTGAGTCGCGCACGGGGTGGAGCACTGAGGCGGCACGCAGCGTGCGGCATCCGCGATGAACGAGACCGAGCAGACCCTGCTCCTGCTCACGAGCGCCGTGATCCTCGCGACGACGCTCGTCGTGTTCGTCGTGCAGTTCGTGAGGAATCGAGGAGACCGCTCATGATGTCCCTGGTGCTCGTGATCACCGCTCTCGCGATCCTCGTGATCGCGCTCGTACTGTTCCTTCGCGGACGGCGCGACGCCCCGCAGGGCACGCCGTTGCCCAACGGCCGCGGCATCGTCATCCTGACGGTGCTCGGGCTGTTCCTCGCGCTCGCGTCGCAGACGCCGATGTTCAAGTCCTGACGGGCGCGCGCCGGCCTTACTGCGGCTGCAGCCCCAGGTCGGCGAGGTCGATGACCGACCGCCACTGATAGCCCTGGGCCTCGACGGCCGCCTGCGCGCCCGTCTTGCGATCGACGACCGTGACGACCGCAACGACGTCGGCGCCGGCGGCGCGCGCCACCTCGGCCGCCTTCAAGGGGGAGCCCCCCGTGGTGGAGGTGTCCTCGACGATCACGACGCGCTTGCCGGCGACCTCGGCGCCCTCGATCTGGCGGCCGCGGCCGTGGTCCTTGGGCTCCTTGCGCACGACGAACGCGTCGACCGGGGTGCCGGAGTGCACCGACGCGTGCAGCACGGCGTTGGCGATCGGGTCGGCGCCGAGGGTGAGGCCTCCGATGGCGTCGACGTCGAGGTCGCGCACGATGTCGAGCACGAGACGGCCGATCGCGGGGGCGGCACGGTGGTCGAGCGTGAGCTTGCGCATGTCGACGTAGTAGGTCGCCTTCTTGCCGCTGGAGAGCGTGAAGTCGCCGTGGAACACCGCCTCGTCGCGGATCAGCCCGATGAGGGACTGACGGTCGGATTCGAGCTCGGGCGTGGAGGCGGCGGTCATGCCCAGAAGTCTACGGAACCGTCATCGATGGCGATTTTTCACCGGCATCCATCCCGGGTCGGGCGTGGCGCGCCCCCTATAGTCGGGGGCGGAACCGCAACAGGGGAGCATCGCACATGGCCCGCATCGGCATCGTGGCAGAACAGGCGGGTGAGAGCCGTGTCGCGGCGTCGCCGGTCACCGTCCAGAAGATCATCGACCTGGGCTACGAGGTCGTCGTCGAGGCGGGTGCCGGATCGGCCTCGTCGTTCCCGGATGCCGCCTACACCGACGCGGGCGCGCTCATCGTCGACGCCGCCACGGCGTGGGGGTCGGATGTCGTGCTCAAGATCGCCGCGCCGACGGATGCCGAGATCGCCCTCCTGACGCCGGGTGCGACCCTGGTGGCCCTGCTGAGCCCCGCCCTGCGCCCGGAGCTGCTGTCGGCGCTCGCCGCGCGCGGCGTCACCGGGCTCGCGATGGACGCCGTCCCGCGCATCTCACGCGCACAGTCGATGGATGTGCTCAGCTCCATGGCCAACATCGCCGGCTACCGCGCGGTCGTCGAGGCGGCGCACGAGTTCGGGCGCTTCTTCACCGGTCAGGTGACCGCGGCCGGCAAGGTCCCGCCCGCGAAGGTGCTCATCGCGGGCGCCGGCGTCGCCGGCCTCGCCGCGATCGGCGCGGCATCCAGCCTCGGCGCCATCGTGCGCGCCACCGATCCGCGCCCCGAGGTCGCCGACCAGGTGAAGTCGATCGGCGGCACCTACCTCGAGGTCGTGGTCCCCGACGAGCAGAAGGAGGTCTCGTCCGACGGCTACGCCAAGGCGACGAGCGCCGCCTACGACGCCGCCGCCGCGAAGCTCTACAGCGACCAGGCCGCCGACGTCGACATCATCGTCACGACCGCCTTGATCCCCGGGCGGGCCGCGCCGCGGCTGATCACCGCGGCCGATGTCGCGAGCATGAAGCCGGGCAGTGTCATCGTCGACATGGCCGCCGCGCAGGGCGGCAACGTCGAGGGCTCGGTCGCCGGCGAGCGCGTCGTGACCGCCAACGGCGTCACGATCCTCGGCTACACCGATCTGGCCGGCCGGCTGCCGCAGCAGGCCTCGCAGCTTTACGGCACGAACCTGCTCAACCTGCTGAAACTGCTGACGCCCGGCAAGGACGGTTCGCTCGTGCTCGACCACGACGACGTCGTGCAGCGCGCCGTCACGGTCACCCAGGACGGCGCCGTGACCTGGCCGCCTCCGCCCGTGCAGGTCTCGGCCGCCCCGGCCGCGAAGGCCGCCGCCGAGATCGCACCGGCCGCGCCGAAGAAGACGATGTCGACCGGCGCGAAGTCGGCGCTCACCGTCGTCGGCATCGCCGTGCTGTTCCTCGTGTGCGCGTTCGCCCCGGCGCCGCTGCCGCAGCACTTCCTCGTGCTGACGCTGTCGGTGATCATCGGCTTCTACGTCATCGGCAAGGTCGCCCACGCGCTGCACACGCCGCTCATGAGCGTCACGAACGCGATCAGCGCCATCATCGTCGTCGGCGCGATGAGCCAGATCATCGTCCCCGACCCGCTCGTGCAGGTGCTGGCCGCCGTCGCGGTGCTGCTGGCCTCCATCAACATCTTCGGCGGGTTCGCCGTCACTCGGCGAATGCTCGCCATGTTCCAGAAGGGTGACCAGAAGTGAACGTCATCGCGACCGCACAGACCGGCGCGCTCGAACTCGCGCAGTCGATCGCCACCGCCGCGTACATCGTCGCCGCCCTGCTGTTCGTCCTCGCCCTCGCGGGCCTCAGCAAGCAGGAGACGGCCCGGCGCGGCATCGCCTACGGCGTCTCGGGCATGACGATCGCCCTGATCGCCACCTTCCTCGTCGTCATCGCCCGCGGCGGGATGGTGCCCGACGACGTGACCCTGTACCTCGGTGTGGCCCTGCTGGTCGCGGCGATCGTCGTCGGCGCCGTCATCGGCCTGTGGCGGGCGCGCAAGGTCGAGATGACCGGGATGCCGGAGCTCATCGCCCTGCTGCACTCGTTCGTCGGTCTCGCCGCGGTGCTCGTCGGCTGGAACGGCGCCCTCTACGACGAGGGCATCGCGCCCGAACTGGTCGGCATCCACCACGCCGAGGTGTTCATCGGGGTCTTCATCGGCGCCGTCACCTTCACCGGGTCGATCGTCGCGTTCCTCAAGCTGTCGGGGCGGATGTCGAGCAAGCCGCTCATGCTGCCGGGCAAGAACCTCCTGAACGTCGGGGCGCTCGTCCTGTTCGTGCTGCTCACCGTCTGGTACGTCATCACCCCCGAGCTGTGGCTGCTGATCGTGGTGACCCTGCTCGCCCTCGCCCTCGGCTGGCACCTGGTCGCCTCGATCGGCGGCGGCGACATGCCCGTCGTCGTCTCGATGCTCAACAGCTATTCGGGCTGGGCGGCGGCCGCGGCGGGCTTCCTGCTGAACAACGACCTGCTGATCGTGACCGGCGCGCTCGTCGGCTCGTCGGGTGCGTACCTGTCGTACATCATGTGCAAGGCCATGAACCGCTCGTTCCTGTCGGTGATCGCGGGTGGCTTCGGCATCGAAGCACCGCGCGGCGACGACGAGGAGCAGGGCGAGCACCGCGAGATCGACGCCGCGTCGGCGGCGGAGCTGCTCTCGGGCGCGTCGTCGGTCATCATCACCCCCGGATACGGGATGGCCGTCGCGCAGGCGCAGTACCCGGTCGCCGACCTCACGGCGCGACTGCGCGAGCGGGGCGTCGACGTGCGCTTCGGCATCCACCCGGTCGCCGGGCGTCTGCCCGGGCACATGAACGTGCTGCTGGCCGAGGCGAAGGTGCCGTACGACATCGTGCTGGAACTCGACGAGATCAACGACGACTTCTCCGACACCGACGTCGTCCTCGTGATCGGCGCGAACGACACGGTCAACCCCGCCGCGGCGGAGGACCCGGGCAGCCCCATCGCCGGGATGCCGGTGCTGCACGTGTGGGAGGCGCGCAACGTCATCGTCTTCAAGCGCTCGATGGCCTCGGGCTACGCCGGCGTGCAGAACCCGCTGTTCTTCCGCGAGAACACGCAGATGCTCTTCGGCGACGCCAAGGACCGGGTGGAGGACATCCTCCGCGCCCTCTGACCCCGGGCGCTGCCGCGCGCTCGAGGATGCGGCATCCGCGGGGCCCGCGTCCGCCTGGGATTCTGGTGGCCGCATCCGCGATCCCGAATCCGCGAGACCTCATCTGCACGCCGAGACCGTGGGTCGTACCCGCGGTCTCGGCGGCCCGTTGAGGTCTCGCGGATGCTGGGGCTCGCGGCCGGGGACGCGAGCGGGAGCCGCGGGCCGGAGCGCCGGGCGGGAGCGCCGGGCGGGTCAGCGGTCGCGGGCGAGGAAGGGGCGCGGCCAGGCGCCGAGGGCGAGCACGGCGAGCACGACCTGCACGAGTCCGGCGACGAAGTAGATCCCGTGTAGCGGCGACCACACGAGCATGAGCGCGATCTCGACGAAGATCCAGATCAGCATCACCAGTCCGGCCGCGGCGTGCATCCCGGGGCCGAGGCGATAGCGCCCATGCGTCGCGACGAGGGCCAGCACCTGTGCACCACCGACGACGACGCCGAGGATGACGCCGGGCCAGAAGTACGACGTGAACCCCGTTCCGGCGATCCACTCGAGCGGGATGCCCATGCCCCCGCCGAGGGTGAGGCCCACCATGCCGACGAGCGCCGAGACGAGCGAGAACCACGCCACGACGAGCAGGCCGACATGGAGCGGGCGGCCTGCGCGGCGCGGCACGGCATCCATGCCCGCAGGCTAGGAGCGCGCCCCGACCCTCGCGCTCCCGCGGGCCGTGACAATCCCGCATCCGTGAGAGAACATGTCGGCGCCGAGAGGGTGGGGGCGGCGCGAGGCGGCCGGGCGCCGCCGGGCGGGCGACGTCGGTGGGCGACCGTAGGCTGGATGCCATGCGCCTGGCCACCTGGAACGTCAACTCGATCCGCGCGCGGGTCGTCCGCACCGTGGAGTTCGCCGTCCGCGAAGACGTCGACGTGCTCGCGATGCAGGAGATCAAGTGCAAGCCCGAGCAGTTCCCGTACGCCGAGTTCGAGGCCGCCGGCTACCACGTCGAGGCGCACGGCCTCAATCAGTGGAACGGCGTCGCGATCGCCAGCAGGCTCCCCCTCGAGCAGGTCGAGGTCGGCTTCCCCGGCATGCCAGGGTTCGCGAAGGGGCACGACGGTCCCGACGCCCCGCAGGAGGCCCGCGCCCTCGGCGCCACCGTCGACGGGGTGCGTGTGTGGAGCCTCTACGTCCCCAACGGCCGCTCGCTCGACGACCCGCACTACACCTACAAGCTCGCCTGGCTCGAGGCGCTGCGCGGCTACACCGCCGACGCCCTCGCCGCCGACCCCGACCTCGCGCTCGCCCTCACCGGAGACTTCAACATCGCGCCGACGGATGCCGACAACGGCGATCCGACGGTCATCGAGGGCGTCACCACGCATGTCTCGCCGCCCGAGCGCGCCGCGTTCCAGGCACTGCTGGATGCGGGGCTGGCCGACACCGTGCGCCCGCTCGTGCCGACCGGCTACACCTACTGGGACTACAAGCAGCTGCGCTTCCCCCGAAACGAGGGCCTGCGCATCGACTTCATCCTCGGCTCGCATTCCTTCGCGGATGCCGTCGTCGGCGCCGCGATCCACCGCGACGAGCGCAAGGGCGAGATCCCGAGCGACCACGTGCCGGTGGTCGTCGACCTCGACCTCGGCGGCGGCGACGATGACGACCGCCCGATGATCTTCTGACGCACGGGTCGGCGACCCCGGCATCCGCGCGACCGTGTCACACGAATGGCCCGTGCGGAAGCGCCGAGAGCGCACATCGCGTGACATGCGCACCGACCATGTCACTCACCTGGCACGTGCAGCATCCCCGAACGCGCACATCGCGTGACATGCCCGGAGCGCGCGGGCGTGCGCCGGGGCGGGCTCACCCGTCGGTCGCACCTGCGGGGGTCGCATCGTCGAAGGGGACGCAGCCGGGCGGGCGGGAGTTGCCGCTGATGTCGAAGTCCTCGCAGTGCAGGAACTTCGCCTGGTTGAGGCCGAGGATGTACGACGCCAGCACCACTCCGCCCACGACCGCCGTGATGAGCCACCGGTGGCGTCGCGTCGTCTCGGAGCGGAAGTCGGGCCAGATGATGCGCACGAGCACGACGAGCGTGAACGGGATGCCGATGATCACCGCGGCGATCGCGGAGAGGACCACGATCGCCGTCGCGAGGTCGGCTTCGGTGTCGGTGTTCGCGGTGAAGCTGATCACCAGCCATACCGTCGGCAGCGCGAGCGCGATCGCCTGCAGCACACGCCGCCACCACGCCTGACGCTCGACGAGCACGAAAGCGAAGGCGGCGACCGACGCCGCCCACAGGCCCATCAGGTAGTCGAAGAACAGCTCCCCCCACGCGCCGAGCGTGAACGCCGGCCACCACGCGACGGCGGCGATGCCGACCATCACCACACCGACCGGGATGTCGCGCTTGGCCTGGGATCGTCGTCTCCTGCGCCTTCTGCGCGGCCACGACCGCGGCATCCGCCCGCGCCGTGGCGACCGACGCGGCGGCGGATGCGGATGCGGCCGCGGCGTGGGCGCCGCTGACGGTGCGCAGCACGCCCGTCGGTGTCTCCGCCGGGCCGGGATGCGGCTGATCGTCGTCGGACTCGTTCACGAGCGGCGAAAGCTACCACCGCGGCCGCGCGCCGCAGCGTCCCGCCTCACTCGGACACGGCCTCCCTCGTCGCCACCGGTGCGCTGCGGCCAGTACGCCGCGAAGATGTCGTACGTGCGCCGTCCGAGCAGCAGCGCATCCATGCGGCGGATGCCGGACCCGACCCGTTCGCCCACCAGGTCGTCGTCGATGGGAGCCTGCCACCCGCCCCACGGGAATCCGCCCGAGGTGTCCTCGTCGGGACCTCCGGGCGCCTGGGCGACGCCGTCGAGCGTCGTGAACAGGTCGATGACGATGCGGCCGCGGGTCATGGTTCCTCCTCGAATCGATGCGGCGCGGTGCAGCGACGCCGGACGGCGAGTCAGGTGAGGTTGCGCCGGATGTGCTCGTGGAACCGTTTCAGGAACCCCCGCAGGAACTCCGCCGTGTCGGCATCCGCGATCGCCCCGTCGTCGGTGAAGAACCCCTCCTCCACATGGATGTAGACCTCCGGGGCTCCGAGCACCACCGCCCCCTGCCCCACGAGGATCGCCTTCAGCTCGTGCTGGGCGACGGCCGTGGAGATGTCGCCCTTGCTGGCGCCGGTGACCGCGGCCGGCTTGTCGGGGAACGAGTTCTCCCCGACGGGACGCGACGCCCAGTCGATCGCGTTCTTGAGCACGGCGGGGATCGAGCGGTTGTACTCCGGAGTCACCAGCAGCAGCGCGTCGACGCCGTCGACCTCCTTCTTGAAGTCGGCCCCGACGGGCGGGAACTCCTGCTCGAACTGGGTGCCGAAGAACGGCAGCGCGCCGATCGGGATGTCGTGGAAGTCGAGGCCCGCCTCCTCGCCGAACCGCGCGAGGGCGTCGGCGTAGCGACGGTTGAGTGACGGCTCGGATGCCGAGCCGACGATGAGTCCGACGGTGTAGGTGGCCATGGGTTCCTCCTCCGGTGGTCGTCGTCCATGCTCGCGCCCGCACCGCCGGCGGACCAGGGTCTTGCGACGGCGCCCGCACCGCGGTAGCGCTCTCCCCCGCACGACGGATGCCGAGCCGCCGTGCGCGCCCTACCGTGGAGGAATGACCGATCAGCCCCGTCGCCCCCGGCCCACGGCCGCGGGCCTGCGCGGAGACATCCTGCTGGCCGGGGTTCTGTTCGTCGCGGCGGTGATCTCGGTCGCGCTCGGTCAGATCGCCGGGATCTACGGCGATGACGTGCCCCATCTCATGTGGGGGCTCGCCTACGGCGCGGCCCTGACGCTGCCGTTGGCGGTGCGGCGCCGCTTCCCCGAGGTCGTGCTGCTCGTCGTCGCGGTCGCGTTCTTCGTCGGCGTGACCTTCCGCATCCCCGAGGTGTACGTCGGCAACGTCGCCGTGTTCATCGCGATGTACACGGTCGGCGCGTGGGTCGATGATCGGCGGCGCGCGACGCTCGTGCGCCTCATCGTCATCGGCGGCATGTTCGTCTGGCTGACCGTCGTCACCTTCCAGGCGGCGACGGTCGACGATGAGAGCGGGCTGTCGCGCGCCGGACTGTTCTCGCCGTTCGCCGCGTACATGCTCATGAACTTCCTGGTCAACGCGGGCTTTTTCGGCGGTGCCTACTACTTCGGCGAGCGCGCGTACGCGCAGGCGATGCAGCAGACCGCGCTCCGCGCGCGCACCGACGAACTGGAGCGGGAGCGGGAGCTGACCGCGGCGCAGGCCGTCGCCCTCGACCGGGTGCGCATCGCGCGCGAACTGCACGACGTCGTCGCGCACCACGTGTCGGCGATGGGGGTGCAGGCGGGGGCGGCCCGCACGGTGCTCGACCGCGACCCGGCGGCCGCACGGCAGGCGCTGGTCGGGGTCGAGGAATCGGCCCGGTCGGCCCTGGCGGAGCTGCGCCAGCTTCTCGAGACCCTCCGCACGCCGGATGCCGCCTCGCCCGACGACCCGACGCTGCGCCTGACGGCCCTCCCCGACCTCGTCGTCCACGCGAACGAGAACGGGCTGCCGACGAGCTTCGACATCGTCGGCGACCCGCGCGAGGTGCCCGAGATCGTGCAGGTGAACCTTTACCGCATCACGCAGGAGGCGCTCACCAACGCGCGTCGCCATGGTTCCGCGGATGCCGTCGCCGACGTACGGCTGCGCTACACGGATGCCGCCGTCGAAGTGGAGATCACCAACACCGGACGGGTGCAGCCGGGCCGTGCCGGGCTCGGCATCGTCGGCATGCGCGAGCGCGCCGCCGCATCCGGCGGGACGATCGAAGTCGGGCCGCGCGACCGCGGCGGCTTCCTCGTGCGGGTGCGCGTGCCCCTCGCGCCGCCACCCGACACCGACGGCGGGTCGGCCGCGATCGCCGCGGCCGCCGCATCCGCCGCCGCGGGAGTGGTCGCGTGAGCGGCGACGCGATCCGGGTGCTGCTGGTCGACGACCACGCCGTCATGCGTGCCGGATTCCGCATGATCCTCGACAGCGCCGACGCCATCGAGGTCGTCGGCGAGGCCGCCGACGGCGCCGCGGCGATCGTCGCGGCGACGCGACTGCAGCCCGACGTCATCTGCATGGACGTGCAGATGCCCGACATGGACGGCATCGAGGCCACCCGCCGGATCGTCGCCGACGCGGCGGTGACGGCATCCGTCGTCATCGTGACCACGTTCGACCGCGACGACTACCTGTTCCAGGCGCTGTCGGCGGGGGCGAGCGGATTCCTGCTGAAGAACGCGGGCCCGGAGGAGCTCGTCGCGGCGGTGCGGGCCGCCGCCGCCGGCGACGCCCTGCTGGCGCCCGAGGTGACCAAGCGCGTCATCGAGCGTTTCGTCGCCCCCGCATCCGCACCGGCATCCGTGGCCGGATCGGCAGCGACCACGGGAGCGGCCGTCACGATCACCGCCGAGCTCACCGAACGCGAATCGGAGGTGCTCCATCTGCTCGCGCAGGCGCTGAGCAACGCCGAGATCGCCCAGCGCCTCTACATCGGCGAGGCGACGGTGAAGACGCACGTGTCGAACGTGCTGCAGAAGATCGGCGCGCGCGACCGCGTGGCGGCCGTCGTCTACGCGCACCGCAACGGGCTGGCCTGAAGCCCGGCGGTGCCGGGTCGGCGACTGCCGCGAGCGTCAGACGGCGGCGGGCTGCGGCAGCAGGGCGGATGCCGGCTGCGCGACGGCCCGCGAGGGCAGCGCGGCCTTGACGAGCCAGACGACGCTCCACACGAACATGCCGATCACGATCCCGTTGCGCAGCAGCAGGATTCCGGCGGCGGTCGGGTCGGCGTCGATGAGCGGCAGGTAGAGGATCGGGAAGATCAGCGTGGTCAGCAGACAGGTCAGCGCCATCCACGTCGCGGGCTTGCGCCACCCCTCGTAGTCGATCGCGAGACCGACGGCGACGACCGGCGCGAGCCACAGCATGTACTGCGGCGAGCCCACCTTGTTGAAGACGATCAGGGCCGCCGTCACCGCGAACGCGCCGCGCACGATCAGGCGCTGCTCCAGTTCGGGCGTGAGCACGCCCGAACGCTGAGCGCGCGAACGCGCCAGCCATAGCAGGGCGACGAGCACGACGACCGAGATCGGCATCATGATGCCGACGAGATCGGCGGCGAGGTGCGCTCCGGGGCCGGCGACCTCGCGCGTCGCGAGGTACCAGTTCTGACGGATCTCGGCGCCCGGGATTCCGAGCACCGTCGCCCACACCCACGGCGTCGCGACAGGGGCCTCGAGCTGGAGCGCCCGGTCGGTCTGGATCGTCGCGAAGCTCAGGATGTTGGCGGCGCCGCCGCCGATCGCGACGACCGCGACGATCCCGGCGCTGAGGGCGACACCGCCCACGATGATGCGCGTCCGCGTGCGTGCGACGGTGACCGCGGCCGCGGCCAGGGCGGCAGGCCACACCTTGATCCACGTCGCGGCGGCCAGCATCACGCCCGCGACGGCGGGTCGTCGGACGACCCAGACGAGTCCCGCGATCGCGAACGGGGCGGCCGCGCCCTCGAGGCGCAGCATCGAGACCGGCGCGAGCAGCAGCACGATCAGCAGCCAGTACCAGGCAGCGGGGTAGGCGCTGCGGCGGCGGAATCCGCCGGTGATCGCCGCGAGGGCGGCGAGGTTGCCGGCCGATAGCAGCACGAGCCAGACCAGCTGGAACGCCCACGGCCCCGCGAGGATCGACAGCATGATCGGCACGAGCGCGCCGGCGGGGTACACCCACGGCTCGTCGAAGACGGGGATGACGCCGTGCAGCGCCTCCTGCGCCCACTGCCGGTAAAGCGGCAGGTCTCCCTCCGTGCCGCCCACGAGCAGGATCGGCAGCAGGCTCAGCGCGTAGGCGAGATGCAGGGCCGCCCAGCCGGTGACGAGACCGCGTCGGGTGAAGGCGAACGCGCGCGCACGGTCGAAGACTCCGCCGGGACGGGACAAGGGTCGCACACGATCCGTAGCAGCGGTCACAGCGGGGAGCCTAGACCCGTGGTCTGGCCACCGCATGGACGGAAGATTGCCGGATGCTGTGAATCGGCTGAGCCGGATGTCCGTGTGGGAGCCGGCCCCGGCTCGCACCGCTCCGCCGCGCGGTGGAGACGCAGAACCCGCCCTGCGGGGGATACCCGGGCGGCACCGGGCCCGTAGCGTCGGGAATGGTCGGACTCGGCTCGAGCCGCACCATCGACAGCGCAGGAGGATCGGATGCTGGAACTGTCCGGGATCACCAAGAGCTACGGCACGCGCCGTGTGCTCGACGACATCGGGTTCACCGTGCCCGACGGCCGGCTCACCGGATTCGTCGGGGGCAACGGCGCCGGCAAGACCACGACGATGCGCATCGTGCTCGGCGTGCTGTCGCGGGATGCCGGCACCGTCACACTCGACGGAACCACCGTCACGTCGGGCGACCGCCGCCGCTTCGGCTACATGCCCGAAGAGCGCGGCCTGTACCCGAAGATGAAGGTGCTCGAGCACATCGTCTACCTCGCGCGCCTGCACGGCTTCTCGAAGGCGGATGCCACGACCCGCGCGACGGGCCTGCTCGAGGAACTGGGCCTCGGCGAGCGTCTCGACGACAACATCGAGACCCTCTCGCTCGGCAACCAGCAGCGCGCGCAGATCGCCGCGGCGCTCGTGCACGAACCGCGCGTGCTCATCCTGGACGAGCCGTTCTCCGGCCTCGACCCACTCGCCGTCGACGTCGTCGCGGGCGTGCTGCAGGCGCGGGCCGCCCAGGGGGTGGGCGTGCTCTTCTCGTCGCACCAGCTCGACGTCGTCGAGCGGCTGTGCGACGACCTCGTCATCATCGCCGGCGGCACCATCCGCGCCGCCGGGACGCGCGACGGACTGCGCGCCGAGCACGCGCAGCGTCGTTACGAGCTCGTCTCCACCGGCGACGCCGGCTGGCTGCGCGGCGAAGCGGGCGTCGAGGTGCTCGAGTTCGACGGCGGCTACGCCCTGTTCGACGCCGACACCGACGAGACCGTGCAGCGCATCCTGCAGCGCGCCGTCGCCGCGGGCGACGTCGCGAGCTTCGCGCCCCGGCATCCGACCCTCGCCCAGATCTTCAAGGAGGTCATCCAGTGAACACCTCATCCCCCTCCTTCGCCCAGAGCGTCTGGCTCGTCACCGAACGCGAGGTCGGCTCGAAGCTGCGCAGCAAGGCCTTCCTGATCTCCACCGGCATCCTGTTCGCGATCGCACTGGTGGCCGTGATCTGGGGCGGCTTCGCGGCGCAGTCCGATTCGCGCACGAAGGTCGCCGTGACGAGCGAGACGGCGTCGGTGCTCAGCGGGATGGACTCGGCCGTGGAACTCACCGAGGCCACCTCCGCCGACGAGGCCGAAGAGCTGGTGCGCTCGGGCGACGTCGACGCGGCGATCGTCCCCGGCGGCCCGGCGCCCTTCGACTACACCGTCGTCGCCGACGACAGCGCTCCGACGGGGCTCGTCGGAATGCTGAGCGTCACGCCGCCGGTCGAGCTGCTC
Organism: Microbacterium telephonicum; assembly: GCF_003651225.1. Lineage (GTDB taxonomy): Bacteria > Actinomycetota > Actinomycetes > Actinomycetales > Microbacteriaceae > Microbacterium > Microbacterium telephonicum. The sequence continues at coordinate 74,096 of NZ_RCDB01000004.1, read as the reverse complement.
AACCCCGATGAGACCAACGAGGCGCTGCGCTACCTCGTCGCGCTCGGGTTCGGGCTGGTCTTCTTCACGGCCGCCCTCAACTTCGGGGCGACGATCGCGCAATCCGTCGTCGAGGAGAAGCAGACGCGCGTGGTCGAGCTGCTCATCTCGGCGATCCCGACGCGCGCGCTGCTGGCCGGCAAGGTCGTGGGCAACACCATCCTCGCGATGGGACAGATCCTGGGACTCGCGGCGATCGCGGTGATCGGACTCACCGTCACGGGGCAGACCGAGGTGCTCGCCGGTCTCGGCGCGCCGCTCGTGTGGTTCGCGGTGTTCTTCCTGTTCGGCTTCGTGCTGCTGGCGTCGCTGTTCGCCGCGGCGGCCGCGATGGTCTCGCGCCAGGAGGACATCGGGTCGACCACGACGCCGCTGATGATGCTCGTGATGGCGCCGTACTTCCTCGTGATCTTCTTCAACGACAACCCCGTCGTGATGACGATCCTGTCGTACGTGCCGTTCTCGGCGCCGGTCGGGATGCCGGTGCGCATCTTCCTCGGCGAAGCGCAGTGGTGGGAGCCGCTCGCCTCGCTCGTCGTGCTGCTCGCGACCTGCGTCGCCGCGATCGTCATCGGCGCGAAGATCTACGAGAACTCGATCCTGCGCATGGGTGCCCGCGTCAAGCTCGGCGACGCCCTGAAGGCCTGACACACGCGGTTGCGGGGTGGGTCGTCGCCGTCGGGGCGACGGCCCACCCCGCTGTCGTCAGTCGACGATGACCGAGATGACGTTCCCGGCGGGGTCGCGGAACCACCTGTGGATGACATTCGCAGCGCGTGATCAACCGCGCTAGCGTGTCGAGATCCGTCCCGGAGGTCCGCGCTTGTCTCCCCCACGTCGCACAGTCTTCATCACCCTGACGATGGTCGCCGCGCTCGCACTGACTCCTGTTCCTGCAGCGGCCGACGTCCAGACACCGACAGGACCCGCGACCGCAGCGTCGACTCCCACGCCCCCGGTGACTCCCGCACCGGACGAGGGTGCAACCCCACCTCACCCCGAAGAAGATGTTCACGACCACTCCGGTCCGACCGAACCGCTGACGATCGAGCCCTGGGACGAACCGATGGATTTCCCTTCGCGTCAGATGTCTCGTGGGCTGGCGGCCCCGATCTGGCATCTTCCATTCGAGCCGGGTCAGCGCTGGTCAGCGGGCGGGCCCCACCGCGATAGCGACGGAACGGCATGGGGCGCGTTGGATTTCGCGCCGGGGTCTAGTCCGAACCGGCGCGTGGTCGCCGTCGCCGAGGGACGCGTGTATCGAGTCACATGCCCGAATGGTTGGTTTCTCGGTATCGACCACGGCGGCGGGTGGAAATCCGAGTACTACCACCTGGCGGGCGCTCAAGAGCACCTCATCGGTCAATGGGTGCCCGCGGGGGCTTACCTCGGCGAAGCGGGGAACACTCTTCCGTGCGGGGGGTCATCCAATGGCCCGCACGTCCACCTTTCGATCCTCCACGGCGATGCGCCCCAGCCCGGCCCCGGAACGCAGCGACCCTATCACCCGGTCGACGGAATGCGGTTCGGCGACTATGTGATCCGGCAGGGAAGTGCGCTGCACCAGGGCACTTGGCATGACCTCGCAGGGAACGTGATCTTCCGGAACTGGGGGTGTTGTCTGACGTCCACCACACCCACTCCCCAAAGGTTCAGTTCGACTCCGGCGCCGAGAATCCAAGGGCTGCCCGACGTGGCGAACGTGCTCACTGCGGAAGTAGCCGATTGGCAACCGGTCGCCACTTTCACGTATCAGTGGAAACGAGACGGCAGCAGTATCCCGGGTGCGACCAATCGCGAGTATCTGGTCACGAAGTCCGATCGCGGCGCCCAACTGACGGTCGTTTCCGAAGGACGACGCACTGGTTACTGGCCAGAGGTCCGATCCAGCACCTCGGTGCAGGTGCCCACCCCCGTGACGAGATACGGGGGTGTCGACCGGTACCAGACGTCTGCGATGATTTCGGCCGCAACATTCGTCGCGCCGGTGGACAGAGTGCTGGTCGCCACCGGAGCAGACTTCCCGGACGCGCTAACCGCCTCCGCCGCGAGCCGCGGCGCGGGTCCAGTGCTCCTCACGGAACGGGACGCTTTGCCGGTCGACATCGAGCAGGAGATCCGACGGCTCCAGCCACGTGAGATCGTCGTGGTCGGGTCGACGGCTTCGATCTCGGCGAGCGTCGCCGACCGACTCGAGGCTCTCGCGCCGGAGGTACGGCGCGTCGGTGGGGTCGATCGCTTTCAGACGGCGGCCATGCTTTCAGAGATGGCATTCGATCCAGGTCAGGCCCTTGTCTACGTCGCGACTGGCGCCAACTATCCCGATGCTCTCAGCGCAGCGGCAACAGCCAAAGGCCCTGTAGTGCTCGCCCTTCGCGACGAAGTGCCGACGGCGACGATGACTGAGTTGAAGCGACTCCGACCTCAGCGGATCGTGATCGTCGGGGACTCCGCCTCGATCTCGGCGGCCACTTTGAACCATATCTGGGCGCATACGGGCTCTCCCGTGGATCGGGTATCAGGCGCCGACCGGTTCGGGACGTCCGCCGCCATCGTGCGGTCGACCGGGATCGCGCCGGCGGAACGTGTATACGTAGCAAGCGGCGAACGCTTCCCGGACGCGGTCTCCGGGGCTGCGGCAGCCGCGGCGGCAGTCGCCCCTCTGTTGATCGCACAGCAGGGCGCGCTACCCTCGAACACCGCCGATCTGGTCGCTCAGCTCTCGCCGGCCCGAGTCTCTCTTCTGGGTGCCGCAGACGCCGTCAGTGAAACCGTCGCCAGACGTCTGGCTGAACTCGCACGGTGAGCGGCGCAGTCGTCAGTCGACGATGACCGAGATGACGTTCCCGGCGGGGTCGCGGAACCACGCGATCTCGGGACCGCCGTTGCCGCGGGCGATGCCGCGTTCGTCGGTGCCGAAGTCGGGGTCGCGGTAGATCTTCGTCTCGACGCCGGCCGCGTTCAGGGCGTCGACGGCGGCGTCGATGTCGGACACCACGAGGTTGAGGATCGTGAACGTCGCCGGCACGTGATCCTCCTTCGGGTAGGCGATGGTGTTCCAGCCGCCGGGCAGCGTGATCTCGAGGATGCCCATCTCGCCCAGCACCACCTCCAGCCCGAGCGTGTCGCGGTAGAACGTCTCCGCGGCGGCGATGTCGTCGACGGAGAATCCGGCGAAGGCGGACTCGAAGGCGATCATGACGTGCTCCTCCCGTGGATGGTTCCACCGTGACCCGCCGCCCCGGCCCGCGCAACCCCTTCCCCCGAACGCCGAGTTCGCCGGTCCCGCGCCGACTTCGCCGGTTCCGCGCCGATATCGCCGGCGAGGTCGCGGCCGGAGCGGCGAACTCGCGGGGGAACCGGCGAAGTCGCGGGGTCTTGCGGCACGGGTCAGCGCACCCACACCCCCGGTCGCTGAGCGAGCGGAGCGAGTCGAAACGCCCGAAGCCCGTCCGGCGCGGCGCGAGTCAGCGGTCGACGAGTACGCCGTCGGCGTCGGCCCACACGTGCGCGCCGGGGCGGAACTGCACACCGGCGATCGTCACCGGCACGTCGAGCTCGCCGACGCCGTCCTTCGCGCTCTTGCGCGGATTGGAGCCGAGCGCCTTGACGCCCAGCGGAAGCTGCCCGATCGCGGCGCGGTCGCGGATCGCACCGTGCACGATGATCCCCGCCCAGCCGTTCGCGACGGCGGATGCCGCGATCAGATCGCCGACCAGCGCCGACTCGAGCGACCCGCCGCCGTCCACGACGAGCACCGCCCCGCCGCCCGGCGTCGCGAGCACCTGCTTCACGAGCGCGTTGTCACGGTGGCACCGCACGGTGCGCACCGGGCCGTCGAACGCGACCCGCCCACCGATGTCCTGCAGCTGCAGCGCGAGAGAGTCGAGCGCGTCGCCGCGCTCGTCGTACAGGTCGGCCGTGGCGATCGTCATGCCGCCACGCTAACGGCGGCGGATGCGGCGCCCACCGGCATCCGTCGCAGAAGAACTCCGACTCTTCCGCGACGGGCAAGGACGCTCCTCCCTCTATGACGGCGGACGTCTCGCACCCAGCGGGAACACATCGGAGGTGCATACCGTTGGATAGGTCGGGCCGACGGCGTCCCGTCCCGATTCATCTGAAGGAGACGCCATGAGCACCACACTCGTCCAGCCCGCGACCACCGACGCGCCGATCCTCGACGTTCTCGCCGAGCGCTGGAGCACCCGCATCTTCGACCCGTCGACCCCGATCGACGAGGCCGCGCTCGCCAGCGCGCTCGAGGCCGCCCGCTGGGCCCCCTCGGCCAACAACTCCCAGCCGTGGCGCTTCATCGTCGCCCGCCGCGGCAGCGAGGCCCACGCCGCGATCGTCGCGTCGCTGGTGGGCTTCAACCAGACCTGGGCCGCGGATGCCGCCGCCCTCGTCGTGTTCGCCACCGTGACCTCGCTCGACGGCAAGCCGCTCGCGTGGGCCGCCTACGACACCGGCCAGGCCGCCGCGCACTTCACCGTGCAGGCGCACGCGTCGGGCCTGCACACCCACCAGATGGGCGGCTTCGACCGCGCCGCGATCGCCGAGCGGTTCGGCTTCGGCGAAGACCTCGCCGCGGTGACGGTCATGGCCGTCGGCGCGCTCGGCGACATCGCCGCCGCTCCCGAGACCCTGCGCGAGCGCGAGCTCGCCCCGCGCGTGCGTCGCCCCATCGGCGAATCGCTCATCGCGAACGACTGAGCACCCGCTCGCCGATCCACCGAACGCCGCTCAGACCGCGGCGCCCGGCGGATTGTCGTCGGGGTGCAGGACGGTGACCAGCGAGAAGGACTCGCCGTCCCGGTCTGGTCCGCGCTCCTTGAACTCCTGTAGCAGGCCGTACAGCCGGTCCCGCAGCTCGTCGAGGTGCTCGGCGTTCAGCCGCAGGCCCAGCCACGTCGTGTCGATCGACTCCGGATCGAGCCCCTCCATCTGCTGCCGCATCGTCTCCAGCAGCACGATGGACTGGTTCGGCATCCGCGGGGCGCGCCACGACAGCCCCGTCGCCCTGTAGGGCACCTCGCGCGCCCCGCGTGCGCCGACCCGCTCGTCCTGCGCCGCGAGCAGTCCCACCTCGACGAGGGTGCGCACGTGGTGCAGCATCGTGCCGGGGTTGACCCCGAGCAGCTCCGCGATCTCCTTGTTCGTGCGGGCGTCGAACGCGCACAGACGGAGGACGCGCAGCCGCAGCGGCGAGCTGAGCGCGCGGGCCAGCGCCTGCGCCCGCGCGTCGTCGTCGGTGTCGGCGGCCGCTGCGTCGGCGGATGCCGTGGGGTCGCCGGTGACGGTCGGGTCGGCATCCGCGAGGCTCATCGCCCCACCGTATCGAAGTGATTGGCAGACTTCAATCACTTACGCCATACTGATCGACATGTCCCAATCGCTCGAGGATGCGGCCGCGCCCGCCGACACCGCACCGCGCTCGTTGTGGCACGACCGCAACTTCCTCACGATGTGGGGCGGCCAGGCCCTCAGTCAGTTCGGCGCACAGATCACCGAGCTCGCCCTGCCGGTGCTCGCCGTGCTGATCCTGCACGCGACCGAGTTCGAGGTCGGTCTGCTCAACGCCGCCGGAACGGCCGCGTTCCTCATCGTCGGGTTGCCCGCCGGCGCCTGGATCGACCGGATGCGCAAGCGCCACGTGATGATCGTCGCCGACGGCGTACGGGCCGTCGCGCTCGCGATGCTGCCGCTGCTGTGGTGGCTCGGCGTGCTGCAGGTGTGGCACATGCTCGTCGTCGCCCTGGTCATGGGCGTCGCGACCGTGTTCTTCGACGTGTCGTACCAGTCGATCGTGCCCTCGCTCGTGCCGAGCCGGCAGATCGCCGAGGCCAACGGCAAGCTCGAATCGACGGCGCAGATCGCCGGCATCGTCGGCCCCGCCGCGGGCGGGTGGCTCATCGCGGTCATCACCGCGCCGTTCGCGCTGCTGGCGACGGCGGCGACCTACGTCGTCTCGCTCGGCGCGCTCTCGGTCACCCGCGACCGCGAGGTGCCCGCCGAACCCGGAACGCACGACCCCCTCGTGCGTTCGGTGCGCGAGGGCCTGGCCTGGGTGTTCGGCAACCCGTACCTGCGGCTGATCGTCGGCACGACGACGGTGTCGAACTTCTTCAGCACGGTGACCTTCACGCTGCTGCCGCTGCTCGTGCTGCGGACCCTCGGACTTGGCCCCGAGATGATGGGCGCCATCTTCGCCGCCGGGTCGGTCGGCGGCCTGCTGGGCGCCATGGCCACGCCGCACATCTCGCGGTGGATCGGCGAGGCCCGGTCGATCCCCGTCTCGGCGATCGGTTTCTCGCTCGTCGCGCTGCTCATCCCCGCCGCGGCGGGCGCGGGGGCGTTCGCGGTGCCGATCCTGCTCGCGCAGAGCTTCCTCGGCTCGTTCTTCGTGCTGCTGTACAACATCACGCAGGTGACGTTCCGTCAGCGCATCACCCCGCCGCGACTGCTGGGCCGTATGAACGCGTCGATCCGCTTCTGTGTGTGGGGCGTCATGCCACTCGCGGCGCTCGCCGCCGGCGCGCTCGGCGAGACCCTCGGCATCGTCCCGACCATGTGGATCGGCGCGATCGGCGCGCTGCTGTCGGCGCTGTTCGTGCTGCGCCGCCGCTTCCTCACGCGCGAGCTGCCCGCCCCCGCGGTCTGACGCCCCGAGCGCCGGCTACTCCTCGCGGGCCTCGCGGCGGCCGCGCAGGATGCCGGCGACGGCGACGGCCAGGGTCGCGAACCAGGCGGCCGAGGCGATCAGCATCCCGGCGGTGAAGAAGGGGACGACGGCCTCGGGCGACATCCCGGTCCAGACCGCGAGCGCGGGCCGGAGCGGACCGCCGTCGCCGGCATCCGGGATGGTGATGGACACGAGCAGCAGCGCGACCCACTGCACGATCATCGCGATGCCATAGATCACGCGCACCGTGCGGCCACGGCGGGCGATCGGGTCGAACAGCGCGAGCACGGGCGGCAGGAGCAGCAACAGGATGACGATCGGGCCGTAGAGGAACCCGAGCACGCCCATCCAGCCCATCTCGGCGCCGACGAATCCGCGTCCGAGGAACACCCAGATCGGCAGCAGCACGGCGAGCACCCACTGGAGCACGAACACGGGCCGGCCGAACGAGGCGATGCGCATGCCCCGAGCGTAGCGGCGCGCTCGGGCGCCCTCCGGGCGAACCGACGGCGAGAAACCACCTCCCGCGCGAGAAACACATGGCGCAGGTGTTTCTCGGCGCACGGCGGGTTTCTCGCACTCACCCGCTGCGCCGATGCACAGTCGACGTAGATCGGCAACCACCGTTCGCGAACGCGCCGACGGCGGATAGCCTGCCCGGATGAGCGCACGGATCATCGGCATCGGCACGGCCGTCCCGCCCACCGTCCTCCCGCAGGGCGACGTCCGCGACCTGTTCGCGGGCCAGCCCGGGACGAACCGGCTGACCGCCCGGCTCATCGGCGCCGCGTTCGACCACTCCGACATCGACACCCGGCACAGCGTGCTGTCCGAACTCGCCGCGGACGGCGGCGCCGCCGGGTCGGCGTTCGTCGAGTCTGGATCGCGTCGCATCCTGCAGCCGCCCACCGGCGCGCGCAACGCCGTCTACGCCCGGGAGGCGCCCGGCCTGTTCGCCGCCGCCGCGCGCGACGCCCTCGACCGCGCAGGGGTGGAGACGGCCGCCGTCACCCACGTCGTCACCGCGTCGTGCACCGGCTTCTTCGCCCCGGGCCCGGAGTTCCGCCTCATGCGCGACCTCGGGCTGGACTCGACCGTGCCGCGCGAGCACCTCGGCTTCATGGGCTGCGCCGCAGCGCTCCCCGCCCTGCGCTCCGCCGCGCGCATCTGCGCGGCCGATCCGACGGCGGTCGTGCTGGTCGTGTGCGCCGAGATCTGCACGATCCACCTGCGCCCCTCCGACGACCCCGATCAGATCGTGTCGTCGGCCGTCTTCGCCGACGGCGCCGCGGCGGCGATCGTCACCGCCAGCGCCCCCGTCGGGCCCGCACCGCACCTCGAGCTCGACGGCTTCGCCACCGCGACGACGGAGGAGGGCGAATCGGACATGGCGTGGACCATCGGCGACTCCGGCTTCGAGATGACCCTCACGGCCGAGGTGCCCCGCATCATCGGACGCGAGGTGCGCGAGGCGCTCGCCCCGCTGCAGGATGCCGCAGGCACCATCGACACGTGGGCCGTGCACCCGGGCGGCCGCAGCATCCTCGACCGGGTCGAGAGCGCGTTCGCGCTCCCCGCTGCGGCGCTCGCCCCCTCCCGCGACGTGCTGCGCCGCTACGGCAACATGTCGTCGGCGACGGTGCTGTTCATCCTGCAGCGGGTGCTCGCCGACACCACGGCGCGCGACGGGTCGCGGGTGCTCGCCCTCGCCTTCGCGCCGGGCCTCACCGTCGAGTCGGCCCTGCTCACGCTGCGCACCCCCGCGGCGACGCCGGAGGGCTCGTCGCAGCACACGCCGGAGATCGCTGCCACGGCCGCGACCGTCGCGGCGCCCACCCGATGACGCCCCTCGCGCAGCGCGACGACACGCTGCGCGAAATCATGGACGACCCGGACTGCGACCCGGTGCGTCTGCGCCGCACCCTCGAACGGTTCTCGCTCGTCAACCGGCTCGTCGCGGGCTGGGGCACGGTCTACCGCACCCGCATCGCACCGGCGCTGCGGGCGGCGCCCGGCCCGGTGCGGATCCTCGACATCGGCTGCGGCGGCGGCGACGTGCTGCGGATGCTGGTGCGGCGGGCCCGACGGGACGGCTTCGATGCGACGGGCCTCGGCGTCGACCCCGACGAGCGCGGCCTCGCCGTCGCGTGCGCGACGCCGGCATCCGGAGTGACGTACCGGGCGGCGCGGAGCGCGGACCTCGTCGCGGCGGGCGAGCGCTTCGACGTCGTCGTGTCGAACCACGTGCTGCACCACCTGTCGGCGTCGGAGATGACGACGCTGCTCGACGACTCGATGCGGCTGACGCGTCGGATCGCGCTGCACTCCGACATCGCGCGCTCGCCGCTCGCATACGCCCTGTATGCGGCGGGGATCACCCCGCTCGCCCCCGGCACGTTCCTGCGCACCGACGGTCTGCGCTCGATCCGCCGCAGCCGCACCGCCGCCGAGTTCGCCGCCCTGCGCCTGCCCGAGTGGACGGTCTCGCGGCCGGTGCCGTTCCGCGTGCTGCTGACACACGCCGTCGTCTCCGCGCGCGACCTCCCCGCCGCCGGCGCGCGCACGCACGGCGAGGCCACGCCGTGACCGTCGTCGTCGTCGGGGCTGGGCCCGTCGGCGTGCTGCTGGCCGCCGAGCTGAGCCGCCACGGCACTCCGGTGCGCCTGCTCGAGCGCCGCACCACGCTGCGGTCCGGATCCCGCGCGGTGGGCGTGCACGCGACGGCCCTCGCGGCGATGGAGGCGTCGGGGGTGACCGAACGGCTCCTCGCCGAGGCACGCCTCGTGCGCGAGGGTGAGGCGCGCTCCCGCGGACGGTCGCTCGGCGTCGTGAGGTTCGACCGCCTCGCGATGCGGCATCCGTACGTCGCGACGCTGCCGCAGTCGGCGACCGAGGCCGCCCTCGCCGACGCGGCCCGCGCGTGGGGCGCGCCCGAGGCCGAAACGGGGAGCGAGGTCCGCGCGATCCGCGTCGACGGCGCCCATCCGCGGGTCGAACTCGTCGGCGGCGCGACGCTGTCGGCGACGGCGGTGGTCGTCGCGGGCGGCGGTCGCGCCCGCTCCCTGCATCCGACGCGGGCGCGGGTGCGGGCCTACCCCGATCGCTACCTGATGACGGATGCCGCCGACGCCGGTCCGGACGGCGACCGCGCCGTCGTGCACCTCGATCCGTCGGGCGTACTCGAGTCGTTCCCGCTGCCGGGGGGCAGGCGCCGCTACGTCGCCTGGATGCCGACCCTCACGGGCGACGGACCCGCCGAGTCGCGAGACCCCGCGGCGGACGGTGCCCGACTGCGGGAGGCGGTCGCGCGCCGCACCGGCTCGGCCGCCGCGGCCGATGCCGTGACCGTCGCGAGCGCGTTCGGTGTGCGCCGCGCCGTCGTGGCGACGCCGCGCGTGGGATCCGTCCTCGCGATCGGGGACGCGGCCCACGAGGTGAGCCCGATCGGCGGGCAGGGGATGAACCTGGGGCTGATCGATGCGGTGACCCTCGCGCCGCTGCTGTCTCGGTGGGTTCGAGAGGGCGAGCCGCCGGCCGGGCTCGATCGCTGGGTGCGCGAACGACGTCGGGCGGCGCTGCGCTCGGCCCGGATCGCCGCGCTCAACACACGGCTCGGCCGCCCGTTCACGCTCGCCGTGCGTCCGACCGCCGTACGCGCCGCACTGGCCCTGCCCACGGAGCGGCTACTCACGCACGCCTACGCGATGGGGTTCGACCCCGCCGCTTCCGGCTTCAGGACTGCACGCTGACACCCGTCACGGCGAGTTGGAGGGCCAGCAGCAGCGCGGCGCCCATGACGAGCCGGAAGACCGTGCGATCGGGCCGCCGGAGGGCGCGCGCGAGGCCGACTGCGGCGAGCACCGAGACGAGCCCGAAGGCGACGATGCCGAGCGGTGGAACGCTGCCGGCCACGACGATCGGCCCGATCAGCACCGCAAGGGCGCCGACCTCGACGGCGACGAAGGCGGTGACCGCGGATGCCGCGCTCCCCAGCCGGTGGGGCAGTCCGCGCACGCCGGTCGCCGCATCGTCGTCGAGGTCGGGCAGCACGTTGGAGAAGTGCACCGCGGCACCGAGAGCGGCACCGGCGATCCACGCCCAGGGCGCGGCGAACCCGGGAGCGGGGGCGGCGAGGGTCGCGAGCGACGGGAACAGCCCGAAGCTGACGACGAACGGTGCGACGGAGAAGGCCGTGCGCTTGAGCGCGACGTTGTAGCTCCAGGCCGACACGAGCGTGATCAGGTGCACGACGAGGAACGGCCATCCCAGCAGGGCCGACAGCACGAGGGTGACGACGACGGCGACGACGGCCGCCGCCCACACCCCGCGTGCCGAGATCTCGCCCCGCGCGATCGGCTTGTCGGCACGCCCGACCGCCGTGTCGCGCCGCGCGTCGACGGCGTCGTTGGACCAACCGACGCAGAGCTGACCCGCGAACACCGCGGCCGCCAGCAGAGCGAGGCGCCCGGCATCCAGCCCGGCGGAGATCCCCAGGATCACCGCCAGCACGGTCACGACGAGCGTGGGACCGGGATGACTCGACCGCCAGAGCGCGCCCGGAACCGAGAAGAGGGCGGCGCGCATGACCCGAGCGTAGTCGGGCCATGCGCGCCGTCGGAGGGATGCCGGAGACGCGAGAAACCACTCCGCGCGCGAGAAACACGTGCAGCACGTGTTTCTCGGCGTCGAAGTGGTTTCTCGATGCGGGCACCCGGCGCCCAGACGGCTCAGGCGCCGGCGGAGGTCAGCACCAGGGCGCTGCCGTCGGCGGCCACGTCGACCCGCACGAGGTCGCCGTCGTGCACCCCGCCGGAGAGGATCGCCATCGCGAGGCGGTCCTGGATCTCGGACTGGATGAGGCGGCGCAACGGGCGCGCACCGAACACCGGGTCGTAGCCGCGGTCGGCGAGCCAGGCACGCGCGTCGGGGGTGACGGCGAGCGTGAGGCGGCGGTCCTTCAGACGCCGCTGCAGCGCGTCGACCGAGAGCTCGACGATCTGGGCGAGGTCGTCGTGCGAGAGCGCCTGGAACATGACGATGTCGTCGAGCCGGTTCAGGAACTCCGGTCGGAACGCCTGCCGCAGCAGCACCTGCACCTGCTCGCGCTTCTCGTCCTGCGACAGCATCGGGTCGATGAGGATCGGCGAGCCGAGGTTCGAGGTGAGGATCAGGATGACGTTGCGGAAATCGACCGTGCGCCCCTGGCCGTCGGTCAGCCGGCCATCGTCCATGACCTGCAGCAGTACGTCGAAGACCTCGGGATGCGCCTTCTCGACCTCGTCGAGCAACACCACCGAGTAGGGCCGGCGGCGCACCGCCTCGGTCAACTGACCGCCCTGCTCGTACCCGACGTACCCGGGAGGGGCGCCGACCAGACGCGAGACGGAGTGCTTCTCGCCGTACTCGCTCATGTCGATGCGCACCATGGCGTGCTCGTCGTCGAAGAGGAACTCGGCGAGCGCCTTGGCCAGCTCAGTCTTTCCGACCCCGGTGGGGCCGAGGAACAGGAACGAGCCGGTCGGCCGGTTCGGGTCGCTGATGCCCGCCCGCGAGCGGCGCACCGCGTCAGACACCGCCTTGACGGCATCCTTCTGTCCGATGAGTCGCTTGCCGAGCTCGGCCTCGAGATGAACGAGCTTCTCGCTCTCGCCCTGCAGCAGGCGTCCGACCGGGATGCCGGTCCACGCGGCGATGACGGCGGCGATGTCCTCGTCGGTCACCTGTTCGTTGACCATCCGCTCCTCGGCGGGGGCCTCTTCGGCGCGTTCGGCATCCCTCAGCTGCTCCTGCAGCCGCTTGATGGTCTCGTACTCGAGCTTCGACGCCTTCGCGTAGTCGGCTTCGCGCAGCGCCCGGTCGCGCTCGGTGAGCGCCTCGTCGAGCCGCTTCTTGAGGTCGCCGACGCGGTTGAGCGACGTACGCTCGCGCTCCCAGCGCGCCTCGAGCTGCGCGAGCGTCGCCTCGGCGGCGCCCATCTGCTCGCGGAGCTTGCCGAGTCGCTCCTTCGACGCGTCGTCTTTCTCCTTCTTCAGCGCCAGCTCCTCCAAGCGCATGCGGTCGACCTGACGCTTGAGCTCGTCGATCTCGACGGGCGAGCTGTCGATCTCCATCTTCAGGCGGCTCATGGCCTCGTCGATCAGGTCGATGGCCTTGTCGGGCAGCTGCCGGCTCGGGATGTAGCGGTTGGAGAGGGAGGCCGCCGCCACGAGTGCGCCGTCGGTGATCGTCACGCCGTGGTGGGCTTCGTAGCGGCCCTTGAGTCCGCGGAGGATCGCGATCGTGTCTTCGACGCTCGGCTCGCCGACGTACACCTGCTGGAAGCGGCGTTCGAGGGCGGCGTCCTTCTCGATGAACTCGCGGTACTCGTCGAGCGTCGTGGCGCCGATGAGGCGCAGCTCGCCGCGCGCGAGCATCGGCTTGAGCATGTTGGATGCGGCGACCGAGCCCTCGCCGCCGCCGGCGCCCATGAGGGTGTGCAGCTCGTCGATGAAGGTGATGACGCGTCCGTCGGACTCGGTGATCTCCTTGAGGACGCTCTTCAGACGCTCTTCGAACTGTCCGCGGTACATCGCACCGGCGACCAGCGCGGAGATGTCGAGGGAGACGAGCTCCTTGTCTTTGAGCGATTCGGCGACGTCGCCCGCGACGATGCGCTGCGCGAGGCCCTCCACGACGGCGGTCTTGCCGACGCCGGGTTCGCCGATGAGGACGGGGTTGTTCTTGGTGCGGCGGGTGAGCACCTGACTGACGCGGCGGATCTCGCCGTCACGGCCGATCACGGGGTCGAGCTTGCCCTGGCGGGCGCGGTCGGTGAGGTTGATCCCGAACTGCTCGAGGGCGCTCTTCTGCTCCTCCTGCCCGGGCTGGGGTTGTGCGTTCATGTGTTCTCCTGAAAGTGTCCGGCTCAAAGTTGAGCCTGTTGGACTCAAGTTTACAACAGCCCGACTATGAGGGCAACGCAGACATGGGCAGCGCTCCCCATCGTCTGCACGAGGCACCCCCTTAGCTGGACCCGTGCCCGATCTCAGCGTCAACACGGAGATCGCGTCCAAGGGCAGTGTCGTGATCGCCGAGTTCGGACGCGGCACGTCGACGAGGTCGGCGAGCGCGGTCACGGGGCGTTCGATTTAGAGGTCGAGCAGCGCGGCGGCGCCCGACCCGACGACGACGGCCACGACGAGTCCGAGCGAGGCGATGGGGGTGGGCTGCAGCAGCAGGATGACGAGCACGGTGATCGCGCCGACGATGACCGCGGCGAGATTCCACTGGGGCACGTGCAGCAGGAGGTCGACCGTCTTCACGATGCGGTTCGGCCCCTGCGCATCGAACCCCGTGAAGTTCGAGAGCTGCCCGAGCACGATGTTCACCCCGACGGCGGTGACGAATCCGGTCGTCACCGCGGTGGGGACGAACGAGACGAGGCGCCCCGCCCGCAGGATCCCGGCGAGCACCATGATCACGCCGGTCATCATCGCGAGGGTGTACAGCGCCCGGTCGGGGTCGGGCCGGGCGCCCGTCAGGCGGCGGATTCCTCCGCCGTGACGGTGCAGGTGAAGCGGGCCCGGTAGGCGGTGGGGGTCAGACCCAGCGTGCGGGCGAAGTTCTGGCGCAGCACGGCGGCGGAGCCGAAGCCGGACGCGTGCGCGATGGCATCCAGGCCCAGGTCGGTCTGCTCCAGCATCCGCTGGGCGTGGATGATGCGCTGGCGCCCGAGCCACGCCGCCGGCGTCGTGCCGTGATCCGCCTTGAAGCGGCGCGCGAACGTGCGCGGCGACATGTGGGCCCGCGCGGCGAGCAGGTCGACCGAGAGATCGAGGTCGAGGTTCTCCAGCATCCAGTCGGTCACGGGAGACAGCGACAGCGACGTCGACACCGGCAGCGGGGCCGCGATGAACTGCGCCTGGCCGCCGTCGCGCTGCGGCGGCACGACCATGCGCCGCGCGATCTGGTTGGTCATCTCGGCGCCGAGCTCGAGACGCAGCAGGTGCAGGCATGCATCGATGCCCGCGGCGGTGCCGGCGCTCGTGATGATGCGGCCGTCCTGCACGTAGAGCACGTCGGGGTCGACGTCGATCTGCGGATACATGCGCGCCATCGTGTCGGCGTACCGCCAGTGCGTCGTCGCGCGGCGGCCGTCGAGCACGCCCGCCGCGGCGACGGCGAACGATCCGCTGCACACCGTCAGCACCCAGGCGCCGCGGTCGACGGCGCGGCGGATCACCTCGCACACCCGCTCGTCCACGCTGTCCCACGACGTCCGCGGGATGGGCGTGACCACGACGAGGTCTGCCTCGTCGGCGAACGCGAGATCGGCGTCGACGTTGATCGAGAACCCGATGTTGCTGGGCACTGCGCCGGGATCGGGCGTCACGATGCGGAAGTCGAAGTTCGGGATGCCGTCGTCGCTGCGGTCGAGGCCGAACGCCTCGCAGGCGAGACCGAACTCGAACGGGGCGAACCCGGGCTGGACGACGCACGCGACGGTCTTCATGGCAGGAATGCTACACGAAGCGGCAGTCCTGCCACTCGTGGCAGTACGGATGCCGTACGTAGCGTTTCTGCCATGATCACCGTCATCGTCCTCACGCTGCTCCTCGCGGGTGTCGCGGCCGTCGGCACGGTCCGCGCGCTCTTCACCGACGGCTACCGCCGCGTCCCCACCGACCCCTCGCGCATCCCCTGACCGCTGGCCGCTTCGGGCGTTTCGCCTCGCTGCGCTCGCCCAACGACCGGGAGGGGTGCACTCACCCACCGGTCGTTGAGCGAGGAGTGCAGCGACGAGTCGAAACGCCCCGAACGCGTCAGCGGGCGAGCGAGGTGACCGTGTCGAGCAGGATGCCGGCCGAGCGCGTCCACGTGAAGCGCGAGATGTGCGCGGTTCCCGCGGCGACGACCTCGGCGAGCCGCGCCGGGTCGTCGAGCGAGCGCACCGCGTCGGCGACGGACTCGGGCGAGTCCGGGTCGACGTAGAGCGCACCGGCGCCGGCGACCTCGCGGAAGATCGGCATGTCGGTGACGACGGCGGGCACGCCGAGGGCGAGCGCCTCGGCGACCGGCAGGCCGTAGCCCTCGTCGCGACTGGTCGTCACGAGCACGGCCCGGTCGGCCAGGGCGGCCGCGTACTCGGCATCCGTCACCCCGCCGTGGAAGACGACGTCGCCGTCGCCGGCCAGCGCCGCCAGTTCCGCGCGCCGCTCGGGTGAGATGCGCGAGAGCAGGTGCAGCGTGCGCCCGGGCAGCAGCCGCATCGCGCGCACGAGGGTCTCGACGTTCTTGTAGGGCATGAACGAGCCCATGTAGACGAGGTTCCGTGCCCCCGGCACGACGTCGACGCCGTACGCCGCGAGCTGCTGCGGCGCGTTCGGGATGACGACGACCGGTCGCTTGGTCAGCCGCACCTCGGCGAACTGGGCGGCGGAGGTGTCGGAGACGGTGGCGACGGCATCCGCGGCGTTCAGCGTGACCCGCTGCGGGACGTACGAGAGGTGGAACAGGCGCCAGCCGATCCGCACGTACCAGGGCAGATCGCGCGGCGGCGTGCGATGCCGGTAGTAGATCATGTCGTGCAGCGTCAGGATGAGGCCGAAGCGGCGCCCCGCCGAGCCGATCGTCTGCATGGGCGAGAACAGCACATCGGGTCGGAACCGGTTCAGGATCAGCGCCGAGAACGGCTCCTGCCACGCGGTCGGCGCGTGGATCTTGAGCACCGTCGCGCCGGCCGGCAGCAGCGGCACCTGCCGGTCATCGAAGACGAGGAACACGACCTGCACTCCGCGCGCAGGTGCTTCGGCCGCGACGGCGGCCGCGAGCTCGGCGGAGTAGCGGCTGATGCCGTCGTGGAACTCCCAGCGGATGTAGCGCGCGTCGAACAGCAGGCGCATGGCGACCTCGCTCTCAGGCGTCCAGCGGCTCGCCGCGGTAGAGCTTCTCGAACGTGTCGAGCGTCTTCTCGATGTCGTGGATCTCGACGCCCTGCAGCGACGCCTGCTGCATCCCCAGATAGTCCTCGGGCGAGGCCGTGAGCACCCGGCGCAGCTTGTCGGCGAGGTCGTCGACGTCGCCGGGCTCGAAGAGGTAGCCGTTGACGCCGTCGTTGATCAGGTGCGGCAGGGCGACGGCGTTCGCGCCGACGACGGGCAGACCGGAGGCCATCGCCTCCATCGTCACGATCGACTGCAGTTCGGCGATCGAGGCGATCGCGAACACGTCGGCCTTCGAGTACGAGGCGCGCAGTTCGGCCTCGTCGACGCGGCCGTGGAAGGTGACGCGGTCGTTCAGTCCCAGCTTCTGCGTCCACTGCTCGAGGGCGCGGCGCTGGTCGCCGCCGCCGACGATGTCGAACGTGATGTCGGGCAGCTCGGGCGCGAGCTTCGCGACCGCCTGCAGCACCACTTCGACGTGCTTCTCGGTCGTGAGCCGTCCGACGAACAGCACGCGCGAGTGCGCCCGGGGCGCGAGGTCGGGCGTGTAGTTGCGCTTGTCGATGCCGCAGCTGATCGGGATGACGCCGTCGATGTCGATCGTCGCCTCGAGGAATTCGGCGGCCTTGCGCGTCGGGGTCGTCACGGCGCGCGACATGTCGAACGTGCGCTTGGCGTCCTCCCACGCGAGCTTGACGACGACCTTGTCCAGCAGCGGCGGGAGGGTCGTGAAGTCGAGGATGTTCTCGGCCATGACGTGGTTGGTCGCGACGACCGGGATGCCGCGCTGGTGCGCGATGCGGGTGAGGCCCCGTCCGATGACGATGTGCGACTGGCTGTGCACGACGTCGGGTTTCACGGCCGACAGAACCTTGCGGGCGTAGTGCTTGCTGCGCCACGGCCACACGAAACGCAGCCAGTCGTGCGGGTACCAGCGCACGCCGGGCAGCCGATGCACGGTGAGGTCCTGGTCTTCGATGTGCTCGGTGAACACGCCGTGGTTGCGGTGGCCCACGCTCGGGGTGACGACATGCACGTCGTGGCCGCGGCCGGCCAGGCCCGCGGCCAGACGCTCGGCGAAGCGGGCGGCGCCGTTGACGTCGGGGGCGAACGTGTCCGCGCCGATGACGATCGTGAGCGGTCGATGTCCGCCGGAAGGATGCGGCTCAGGTGTCGCGGTGGGAGTCACGGGGTGGTGGCTGCCTATCTCTGCGGCGTGCTCGGCGGGGATGCGCGCCGACTCCCGCCAACTCTACCCGAGGGCCTCACGACGGCCCGGGAGCGCGATGGGCGCGTGGGCTCACCCGCTCGGGGCGAGCGTTCACCGGATCGCCATTCCCCCGGCGACGTTCGGGTTCTTCGTGGACTGGACCGCATCGACCGGCGAGTCGGGCACCGTCAGGCTTCCCGCGAACGGCACCCCGGTCAGCCCGCTCGACTCGGCCGGCAACCCGATCACGTTCCGGGAAGCAGGGAACGTTCCTCGTCGCCAAGGACTTCGTCGGCATCGATCCGGCGCTCCTCCCGAGGGGGACGACGTTCACGATCGACTGCACCGCGCGGCTCCCGCTGGGCACGGTCGAGACGGGCTCGTTCCAGATCCCGGCCGACGGCACGCCGACCGGTCCGGGGCGCACCTTCCCCGTCGGCACCTTCATCCAGGCCACCGAAGTGACCCCGGATCCTGCGAGCCTGCCGCCCGGCTACGAGTGGGCAGGCACCACCTGGAGCCCGCGGTCCTACGGGTTCATCCGCGATTACACCGATCCGACGTTCGTCCCCACTGTCACGGTGATCAACTCGGTCGAGCAGTTCACCCGGTACGCCGTGACCAAGACTGTCGCGGGCAACGCCGCCTCGACGGTCCCCGCCGGCACCGTCTTCTCCGGCCACGCCTGGCTCGACGGCGATCGACACGGCCACCGACTACGTGCACGTTGCGTTCTACATCGTGGGCTGGGACGACACGACCCGCGGGTTCTTCGCCGCGATGGAGCGCGCGGTCGCGCGCGGTGTCACGGTGCGCCTGCTCGCCGACCACATCGCGTCGCGCAAGATCCCCGGCGCCGACGCCACCTTCGCCGAGCTCGACCGCAT
Organism: Microbacterium telephonicum; assembly: GCF_003651225.1. Lineage (GTDB taxonomy): Bacteria > Actinomycetota > Actinomycetes > Actinomycetales > Microbacteriaceae > Microbacterium > Microbacterium telephonicum. Next base: position 55,355 of record NZ_RCDB01000004.1, on the reverse strand, counting down.
CGGCGTCGCGTGGGCCTGGATGCTGCCGGTGCAGCCTCTGAAGGGCAAGTACCAGCGCCCTGACCTGCGCAACCACCGCAAGCTCGTCGTCGTCGACGGCCGCGTCGCCTTCATGGGCTCGCAGAACCTCATCGCCCGCGACTACGACTCGGAGAAGAACCGCAAGCGCAGCCTCATGTGGCAGGAACTCGTCACGCGCATCGAGGGCCGGCGGTGGCACAGGTCGACGTCGTCTTCCTCTCCGACTGGCTCATCGAGACCGGCGAGGAGCTGCTCGGCGAGCACCGGCCCCCGGCGGCGACCCCGGCATCCGGCGACCTTCTCTGCCAGCTCGTCCCCAGCGGTCCCGCGTACACGACCGAGAACAACCTGCGGCTGTTCTTGTCACTCATCCACGGCGCGACCGAGCGCGTGATCATCAACGCCGAGATGTCGATGATGGTGCGCGGCCGCAGCTTCGTCGCCGCGATGCGCGAGGTCGAGCAGCACTACCGCGATGCCGGCCGTGAACTGACACTCGAGGAGTGGCGGCGGGGGCCCGCGAAGGCGACGTTCCTCGACGGTGTCGCCCGGCTCACGTCCGCGCTGAACTGAACGACGACGCGCCTGCCCGGCCTCTCAGTCCTTGACGGTGGGCAGGCGTCGACGCGTCCACGAACCGAGGATGTGCGCGGCCATCGCGGCTCGGGCACGCGCGGCATCGCCGTCGACGATCGCCGCGAGGATCTCGTCATGCTCGGCGAGTGTCGTCTCGAAGGCGTGCTCGGGATCGATCCCCTGGTAGCGCGCGCTCTCGACGGCGCGCTCGAGCAGCACGAGCGCGATGTTCTGGGCGAGCAGATTGCCCGACATCTCCATCACGACGTGGTGGAAGGCCACATCGGCTTCACGAAACGCGTCGCCGTCGTCGATCACCTCGCGCTGGCGGTCGAGACTCGAACGCAGCCGCGCACCGCTTTCATCGGTGGCGGCGGATGCAGCTGCAGCGGCCATCTCGGCCTCGACGGCGCTGCGCACGACCGACAGGTCGTCGAGGATGCCGAGCGTGTCGTCGTGGCCGATAAGTGAGCGCAGCACCATCGGGTCGAGCAGGTTCCAGGAGGTCATGGGGTTGACGTGCGTCCCCCGCCCCTGCGCGACCGTGACCATGCCCTTCTCCTGGAGTCGCTTCATCGACTCGCGGATGACCGTCCGACTCACGCCGAACTGCGTGCTCAGCACGGCTTCGGGCGGCAGCACCTCACCCGGGGTGACGCGGCCCGAGACGATCGACTCGACCAGTTCGGCGAGCACGGCGGCACCGATCCGATCGATCGGCGCTCGTGCGATCGACCGCTCGGCGGCAGCGCTGGCATCCGTCATGGACGCCACTCTAGGTGCTGTCGTCGCGGAGGTAGTAGCAACCCTCGCAAATCGGCATACATGTGATGTATGCTGTTTCTGTTTCACCAGGCTTCGACGATCAAGGGCGATATGAAGATCACTGGATACCGCACCGTGCGGACCTCCCACGACTGGGGGCGACCCGTCGGTGACGCCAACGGGTTCATCGGCTCCGGCGTGACCGAGCTCACCGTCGTCATCCTCGAGACCGACGCCGGCATCGAGGGGATCGGCATGGGGATGGCGCACGATCTCGACCGCCTCTTCCCCGCACTCGAAGGTCGCGACCCGCGATCGGTCACCGCGCTGTACGACGCGATGCTCGCGCGGGTCTTCAAGTCGGGGCACGGCGGGGCCACGTTCGGTGGCATCGCCGCGTTCGACAGCGCCCTCTGGGACATCAAGGCCAAGGCTGCGGGCGAGCCGCTGTGGCGTCTGCTCGGTGCCGCCGACCGCTTCGTCCCCGGCTATGCCTCCGGCCTCGACATCGCCCTCGACGATACCCAGCTCGCCGCCTTCTACGACACCATGGCCGCTCGCGGTTTCACGAGCGGCAAGCTCAAGGGCGGCCGCGACCTCGTGACCGACCTGCGTCGCCTCGATGTGCTCGAGGGCGCCCTGGCGGTCAACACGCCCCGCCCCGCCCTCATGCTCGACGTCAACGAATCCTGGAACCTCAAGCAGGCCGTGCGGTATATCAGCGCGATCGAGGAGAAGCGCGATCTCACCTGGATCGAGGAGCCTCTCCGGCGCTGGGACGCCGCCGGCCACGCGCGCCTGTCCGCCGCGGTGCGCGCCGCCGTCGCCACCGGCGAGAACCTCACCGGCCTGGAGCAGTACACCCCCCTGCTCGACGCCCACGCGGTGGACATCGTGCAGGCCGGAGCGGTGTGGGGCATCACACACTTCCTCCGCCTCGCCACCGTCGCCCACAGTCACGCGCTTCCCGTCAGCCCGGTGGGCCTCACCGCGAACTACGCCGTCGCCGCGGCGGCCGCGGCCGTGCCGAATCACCTCTCCGCCGAGATCCAAGACCTGGGCGCTCCCCTCGGCGTCGTCCTCGACCAGGAGATCGCCGACGGGGGCGTCGTGCTCGGCGACGAGCCGGGTGCCGGCATCCGGCTCGACGAAGCCGCCATCGACGCGGCGCGCAGCAGTGACGACTGGCAGACCCCGGCCGGCCCGCACGTGCGCTCGGCGCGTGCCGGGCTGCGCCTGGTCTCCGACGACGCCTGGGAGGCGTGATGCAGATCCGGCCCGGGCTCCACCGCATCCAAGCGCCGCTGGGCGAGCGGTTCATCGCGATGTACCTGCTCGAGGGGCCGGCGGGAGCCGTGCTGTTCGACACCGGCGTCGCCGAGAGCGTCCCCGGCACCCTGCTGCCTTACCTCGAGCAGATCGGGTTCAACCTCTCGCGGCTGCGCTGGGTCGTCAGCTCGCACTGCGACTTCGACCACACCGGCGGCAACGCCGCGCTGGCCGCCGCCGCTCCGCACGTCGAGTTCCTCGCCGGCGCGGCCGACGTCGCGATGACCGAGGATGTCGAGACGCTCATCCGCGGGCGCTACGGCGAGTTCGCCGACGACGACGGATTCGACGACCCTGCGGAGACGACGGCGCTCGTGCGCGCGTCGACCGCGCTCGTCGCCGTCGACCGGGCCCTGCACGGCGGAGAGCGGTTCGACCTCGGGGATCGCGTCGTGCACGTGCTCGCCGTGCCCGGACACTCTCCCGGTCATCTCGCCCTGTGGGACCCGCGGAATCGTGCTCTCGTGATCTCCGATGCCGTCCTCGGGGTGACCGTCCCGACCGCGGAAGGCGACCCCGCTTTCCCCCCGACCTACCGGGACACGAACGCCTACGTCGAGTCGATCGCGGCGCTGCGCGCTCTGGATGCGGAGCTGCTCCTCACCGCGCACTACCCGGTCTATGAAGGTGAGGCCGTCGCCGCCTTCCTCGACGAGTCGCTCGGCTACACACTGCGGATCGACACCGTCATCGAGGCGGCGCTGCGGGCCGCCGCCGCTCCGCTGACGACCCTCGACGTGATCGATCGCACCCACGCCGAGCTCGGCCCGTGGGGCGAGGGCGCGCGCGAGTACCTGATCTTCCCGATGACGGGCAACCTCGAACGGTTCGTCGAGGCGGGCAGCGTCGCCGTCGGTCGCCGCGACGGTCGGCGCACCTGGGAGTGGGTCCGATGAGCCGCGTCCGCCTCGGCGCGATCGGCGCCGGCTGGTGGGCCACCAGCAACCACTTCCCCCTCTTCGCCGCACGCGACGACGTCGAGATGGTGGGCGTGTGCGGACTGGGACCCGACCTTCCCGGCATCCGTGACCGGTTCGGGTTCGGATTCGCGACCGAGGACGCCGACGAGCTGCTGGACGCCGGACTCGATGCCGTCGTCATCTCCACGCCGCACGACCTGCACCATCCCCTCGCGGCAAAGGCGCTCGAGCGGGGCCTCCACGTGCTGTGCGAGAAGCCGATGACCCTGCGGGCCGACGAGGCGTGGGACCTCGCCGCGCGGGTCGAGCAGGCCGGCACCGTCTTCCTCGTGCCCTACGGCTGGAACTACAAGCCGTTCACCGTGGCGGCCAAGCGGATGCTGGATGCCGGCCGCATCGGCGAGATCCAGTACGCGCTGTGCCACATGGCCTCCCCCACCCGCGGGCTGTTCGGCAGCGACCCCACCCACATGCTCGAGCGGTGGAACTCGGCGACCGCGCCGAACCCCACCACCTGGTCGAGCCCCGCGCACGGCGGCGGGTACGCGCACGGGCAGATCACGCACTCCTCCGCGCTGCTGTTCTGGCTGACCGGGCTGCGCGCGGCATCCGTCTCCGGCCGCGTCATCGGAGCCGGGTCGCCGGTCGACCTGTTCGACGCGGGCGTCATCCGGTTCGACGGCGGCGCACTCGGCTCGCTGTCGGGCGCGGCGACCCTCGCCGACGGCGACAAGTACCAGGTCGACATCCGCCTCTTCGGCACGGAGGGCGTGCTGATGATCGACGTCGAACGCGAACGCGTGAGCCTCAGCCGATACGACGGCGAGCGCGAGGACGTCGCCATCACGCCGGGCGAGGGCGAGTACGAATGCCTCATCCCGCCGGCACGTTTCATCGACCTCATCACCGGCGCGTGCGCCGAGAACAACTCGACCGTCGACGTCGCCGCCCGCTCCGTCGAACTCATCGACGCCCTGCTGCGCTCCTCGGCGCAGGACGGCGTCGAGGTCGCCGTCCACTGATCGTCCCCACGACCGCACGACCCGAACGAGAGCCCCGCGCATGACCACGACACCCCGCATCCTCGACGGCTTCCGCGTCATCGACTGCTCCATCGCGATGGCGGGCCCTTTCGCGGCGCAGCGCCTCGGCGACCTCGGCGCCGACGTCGTCAAAGTCGAGCCGACGGCCGGCGAGTGGCAGCGCTTCGCCGCCGCCGGCGGCGCGCAGGGCAACGAGATCAACGTCTCGTTCCTCTCCCTCAACCGCAACAAGCGCTCGCTCGCCGTCGACCTGAAATCCCCCGAGGGCACGCAGATCGTGCGGGACCTCGTCGCCACGGGCGACGTGTTCCTGCAGAACTACCGGCCCGGCGTGGCCGCGCGGCTCGGCCTGGACTACGAGACCCTCCGCGAGATCAACCCGTCGCTCGTGTACGTGTCGATGTCGGGTTACGGCGAGGACGGACCCTACCGCGACCGTCCCGGTCAGGACCTGCTGCTGCAGGCGATGAGCGGCGCGATGCTCTCCACCGGCCGCGCCGGGGAGCCGCCCGTGCCCGCAGGCCAGTACCTCGCCGACGCCGTCACCGCCTCGACGGCCTTCGAAGCGGTGCTCGCGGCGCTGCTGCACCGCGAGCGCACCGGCGAAGGGCAGCTCGTGACGGTCAACATGCTCGACGCCCTGACGACGCTGCAGATGCAGGAGCTGTCGGTGCACACCGTCGGCGGCGTGCCGCAGGAACGCGGCACCCAGCCGAACGCCCACGTCTACATCCGCGCGCCGTACGGCGTGTTCGCGACCTCCGACGGGTTCATCGCGCTCGGCTTCGCCGACCTGAACGTGCTCGGCCGCGTCATCGGCGAGCCGAGCTTCGAGGGCCTCGACGCCGAGGAGCACGGCTGGACCCACCGCGACGAGCTGTACGAGAAGACCGCCGCACGCCTGGTGGCGCGCACGTCGGCGCAGTGGCTCGACGAGCTGCTGACCGCCGGCATCTGGGCAGGCCCCGTCTACGGCTACGCCGACCTGGTGGAAGACCCGCAGATCATCCACAACGGCACGTTCGTCGAGTACGACCACCCCACCGAGGGCCACGTGAAGACCCCCGGATTCCCGTACCGGTTCTCACGCACCCCCGCGACGATCGAGCGCGGCGCGCCCCTGGTCGGCGAGCACACCCGCGAGATCCTCGCCGAGCTCGGCCGCAGCGATGCCGACGTCGCCGAGCTGCTCGCCGCCGGCTCGGTGGCCGAGACGGTTCTGGCGGACGCCGCGCGATGACCGACTACGTCGGGCTCACCTGGGATCACCCCCGGGGTCGCCACGCGCTCGAGCGCCACGCCCACCGCGTCGGCGGAGGCGACACGCTGCGCTGGGAGGTGCAGCCCCTCGAAGGCTTCGAGTCGGCGCCCATCGCGGAGCTCGCCACCCGCTACGACCTGCTCGTCCTCGACCACCCGCATCTCGGCGACGCCCTCGCCGCGGGCGCGCTCACTCCGATCGACCGCCTTTACCCGGCCGACCAGGTCGCGGCGTGGCGGAGCGGCGCCGTCGGACCGTCCGTCGCCTCCTACGAGTTGGCCGGACACCTGTGGGCGTTGCCGCTGGATGCCGCCACCCAGGTCTCGGCCCGGAACCTCGCCCTCGTGGCCGAGTCTCCGGCCACGTGGGACGACGCGATCGCCCTGGCCGAGCGCGGCCTGGTCGCGACGAGTCTGGCAGGACCGCACGCCTTCCTCAGCCTCTGCTCGATCGCGGTCTCGCTCGGCGACGACGAGGCCGGCGGCGAGCGACTGTTCGACCCCGCCGCCGCGACTGAAGCCCTCGACATCCTCCTCCGGCTGTCGGCGCACGCCCCGGCCGGCACCGCGCGGCTGAATCCGATCGGCTTGCTCGACAGGATGCGGGACCGCCGCGACATCGGCTACATCCCGCTCGTGTACGGCTACGTCACCTACAGCTCGCCGACCCTCGCGTTCGGGCCGCCACCGACCGCGGGCGGCCGCATCGGCTCGACGATCGGCGGCACCGGCATCGCGGTGACCGGCCGCATCGCGCCCTCGCCGGCGCTCCTGCAGCACCTGTCGTGGCTGCTCGATGCGCGCGTGCAGCGCACGGTCATCCCCGCCGACGACGGTCAGCCCAGCGCCCGCGAAGCCTGGACGGATGCCGCCGTCGACGGCGACGCGCACGGGTTCTACTCCGCGACCCTCCGCACCATCGAGCAGTCCTGGGTGCGCCCGCGCCTTCCCGGTTACATCCCGTTCCAGTCCGAGGCGTCGCGCCTCGTGCGCGGCGCCGTCCTCGGTGAGCGCGCACCGCACGCCGTGCTCGCCGAGCTCGAGGACCGCTTCCGGCTGCTGCGTGAGGCAGCAGCATCCGCCCGCGTCACGGAGGTCTCCGCATGACCCACATCTCTCCGCTGGATCAGGTCGTCGTCGAGGTCGAGGGCGCCGTCGCCACGGTGCGCCTGAACCGCCCCGAGAAGCTCAACGCCGTCACCCAGGAGATGTCCGACGCACTCGAGACGATCGTCGCGGGCCTCAACGAGGACCCCGCGATCCGCGCCGTCGTCTACACCGGCACCGGGCGGGCCTTCAGCGCCGGCTCCGACATCCGCACGCTCGACCGGTACGCGACGCCGTGGGAGTTCCGCAACCGACGCGACTACTGCGACGCGCTGCGGGCCCTGCGCAAGCCTGTCGTCGCGGCCGTCAACGGCTACGCGTTCGGCGGGGGCCTGGAGACGGCGCTGACGTGCGACATCCGCATCGCCGCCGAGTCGGCGACCTTCGCCGCGCCCGAGATCACGCTCGGGTGGATCGGCGGGGGCGGCATGTCGGCACTGCTGGCGACCTCGATCGGGGCGAGCAACGCCGCCCTCATGACGATGACGGGCGAGCCGATCGACGCCGCCCGCGCGCTCGCGTGGGGCCTGGTCAGCGAGGTCGTCGCCGCCGACGACCTGCTGCCGCGCGCGCAGGCGATCGCGGCGACCATCGCCTCGCGCCCGCCCGTCGCCGCCGAGACGGCCAAGGCAAACCTCCGCGCCGCCTTCAACCTGCCGCTGGACCAGGCGATCGCCTACGAGCGCGAACTGCAGGGCATCACCTTCGCGACCGAGGATGCCGCCGAGGGACGCGCCGCCTTCGCCGAGCGCCGCCCCGGCGTCTTCCACGGCCGCTGACCCGACTCCCGCCCGCGCTTCCGACCTCGACCACCCAGGAGACCCGCATGAGCACCGACTGGACCGGCGGCATCGCCGCAGCCCTCCCCGCCGACCCCGCCGCACTCCTCGTCGGCCGCGTGTGGGACCCCGCCGCCGGCGGGCCGTCGGTCGTGACGCTGCGCGGCGGCGAGGTGATCGACGTGTCGGCCGCCTTCCCCACGATGCGCGCCCTCACCGAGACCGCCGACCCGGCGGCAGCCGTCGCGGCGGCATCCGGCCCCGTCCTCGGCACCGTCGCCGAGCTGCTCGCGAGCACCGCGGCGGGCGACTCGGGCCGGCCGCGGCTGCTGTCGCCCATCGACCTGCAGGTCGTGAAGGCCGCCGGCGTCACCTTCCCCGTGTCGATGCTGGAACGCGTCATCGAGGAGCGCGCCCGCGGCGAGGCGAGCGAGGCGGATGCCGCACGGCAGGCGATCCTCGGCACGATCGGCAGCGAGCTGCGCGAGCTCGTCCCCGGCTCGGAGCAGGCCGCCCGGCTGAAGGAGTACCTCATCGCCGAGGGGCTGTGGAGCCAGTACCTCGAGGTCGGCATCGGCCCCGACGCGGAGGTGTTCACCAAGGCACCCGTGCTCGCGACCGTCGGCACCGCCGTCGAGGTCGGCATCCGCGAAGACTCGCAGTGGAACAACCCTGAGCCGGAGGTCGTGCTCGTCGTGGCCTCGACGGGGGCGATCGTGGGGGCGACGCTCGGCAACGACGTCAACCTGCGCGACATCGAGGGGCGCTCGGCGCTGCTGCTCGGCCACGCCAAGGACAACAACGCCTCGGCATCCGTCGGACCGTTCATCCGCCTGTTCGACGCCGGATTCTCCCTCGACGACGTGCGCGAGGCGACCGTGACGCTCACCGTCAGCGGCGCGGACGGCTTCACGATGGGCGCGCAGTCGCACATGACCCAGATCAGCCGCGACCCCGCCGACCTCGTCGGGCAGGCGATCGGCCCCCACCACCGCTACCCCGACGGCTTCGTCCTGTACCTCGGCACGATGTTCGCGCCGATCGACGACCGCGACGAGCCCGGCCGCGGCTTCACGCACCACGTCGGCGACGTCGTGACGATCTCCACGCCCGCCCTCGGGGCGCTCGTGAACCGGGTGCAGCTCGCCGAGCGCACCGAGCCGTGGGACTACGGCATCGCCGACCTGTTCGCGGGCCTTGCCCGACGTGGGCTGTTGGACGCCGCGCCGATCGCGGAGGTCGTGCGATGAGCCTCCTCACGACCGACCCGCGCACCGGCGCTCGCACCGACACGGGGATCGCCGAGACGACGGATGCCGGGGTCTCGGCGATCACGGCGGCCTCCGGCCGCGCCTTCGCCGCCCTGCGGCGCGAACCGCGCGCCTGGCGGGCGGGACTCCTGCGGGCTCTGGCCGACGGCATCGAGGCCGATCGCGCACTGCTCGTGTCGACCGCGATGGCCGAGACCGGCCTGCCCGAGACGCGCCTGAACGGCGAGCTGTCGCGCAGCGCCTTCCAGCTGCGCCTGTTCGCCGACGCCGTCGACGACGGCGGATACCTCGAGGCCGTGATCGACCATGCCGGGCAGACGCCGCTCGGTCCCGGCCCCGATGTGCGCCGGATGCTCGTGCCGCTCGGCCCCGTCGCCGTGTTCGGCGCCAGCAACTTCCCGTTCGCGTTCTCGGTGCTCGGCGGCGACACCGCGTCCGCGATCGCGGCGGGGTGCCCCGTCGTCGTGAAGGCGCACTCGTCGCACCTGCTCACCTCGCAGCGCTCGTTCGACGCGCTCGAGCGGGCCGCCCGCGCCTACGGCGCCCCCGAGGGCACGTTCGGCATCGTGTACGGGCAGCGCGCGGGGGCGGCGCTGGTCGCCGACCCCGCGATCACCGCGGTCGGGTTCACGGGGTCGTTGTCGACGGGCCGCATCCTGCAGGGCATCATCGACGCCCGCGAGACGCCCATCCCGTTCTACGGCGAACTGTCGAGCCTCAACCCGCTCGTGGTCACCGACGCCGCCGTCGCCGCGCGCGGCACCGCGATCGCGGAGGGCCTCACCGGGTCGGTCACCGGATCGGCGGGGCAGCTGTGCACCAAGCCCGGCGTCGCCTTCGTCCCGGCCGACGCGGACGCGCTCGTCGACGACCTCGTCGCACGGTTCTCGGCCGCGGGCGGGCAGGCGCTGCTCAACGAGCGCATCCACACGTCTTTCGACGAGATCCGCCGGCGACTCATCGACGAGGGTCGCGCGCGGTCGCTCGTGGCCCCCACCGTCGGCGACGAGGGGTTCACGACGACCCCCGCGCTGTTGGAGATCGACGCCGCCGAGCTCACGCCCGCCGCGACCGAAGAGGCCTTCGGACCGCTGCTGGTCGTCGTGCGCTACCGCAAGCTCGCCGAGGTCGTGGCCGCACTCGACGCCGTCCCCGCGTCCCTCACCGCCACGATCCACAGCGAACCGTCGGATGCCGGCGCGGTCACCGCCTTCGTCGACGAGGTCGCCCCCCGGGTCGGCCGCATCGTGTTCGACGGCTACCCGACCGGCGTGCGCGTGTCGTGGGGTATGCACCACGGCGGGCCGTGGCCGGCGACGAACACCCAGCACACCTCCGTGGGCGTCACCGCGATCCGCCGGTTCCTGCGCCCCCTCGCGTGGCAGGACGCCCCCGCCGCGATCCTGCCCCCCGAGCTGCGCGACGGCCCCGTCGACGTCCCCCGCCGCGTCGACGGCATCCTGCACCTCGCCGGCGCCTGAACCCCGGCACCCGCGTCTCGACGAACCCACAGTCACAGGCCGAACCCACATCCCCCAGCCGCGCTGGAGGTGTGGGTTCGGCCTGGAGGTGTGGGTTCGGCGCCGACCGGGCGCGGTTACTCCTTGGTGCCGCCGGCGGTCAGGCCGCTCACCAGGAAGCGCTGCGAGAACAGGAAGATGATCAGCACGGGCGCCACCGACAGGATCGTCGCCATCGCGAGCACGGGCAGGTCGATCGTCACCGAGCCGGCGGTCGTCGGGTTGAAGAGGGGCACGTTCGACAGCAGCTCCGCCAGTCCCACCTGGATCGGCGCGCGACGGCCAGGCACCATCACGAACGGCAGGAAGTAGTTGTTCCAGTTGCCGATGAGGTTGAAGAACCCGACGAGCGCGATGACCGGAGTTGCGAGCGGCATCGCGACCTGGGCGAACACGCGCAGCTCCCCGGCGCCGTCGATGCGCGCCGCGTTCAGCAGGTCGCGCGAGACGGCGGTCGAGAAGTAGATGTAGGTCAGGTACACGCCGAACGGATAGAACGAGAACGGCAGGATCACCGACAGCGGGGTCCCGACCAGTTTGAGGGCGCTGAGCTCGAGGAAGATCGGAAGCACGAGCGCCGTGTTCGGGATCAGCATGATGATGAGCGTCACCGCGAGGAGCGTCTTGCGGAATCGGAACTCCACGAGCGCCAGCGCGTAGCCGGCGGGGATGCTCACGACGAGCGCCAGGATCAGCGCGGCGCCGGAGTACAGGGCCGCGTTGCCGAGCCACGTCCACACGATGCCGTTCTGGAACGCCATGAGTTCGTTCCAGTTCGACAGCAGCGTGTCGAATGCGCCGAAGCTGAACGGGTTGTCCAGCAGCAGCTGCCGGGGCGTCTTCGTCGGCGCCAGCAGCAGCCAGAGCATCGGCACGACGAAGAAGAGCAGGAAGAAGCCGATGACGCTCCACGAGAGCACACGGCCGATCCACCGGGCGGGGCTCGGATGCACGGTCGCCACGTCCGACCGCCCGCGGTACATGCGCGGCTTGCGGCCGGTCGGCTGGACGATGAGCTCAGTCGCGCTCAAAGAGTCCTCCTCGGAAGACGAACAGCGCCGACAGCACGACGGCGACCGTCAGCAGCAGCAGCGAGATGGCGGCCGACCCGTTGAAGTCGTTCTGGCGGAACGCGTACAGGTAGGCGAGCTGGTTGAGGGAGTAGTCCTGCGGCACGACGCCCTTCGACGCCTGCGAGAGCACGCGCGGCTCGACGAACAGCTGCGTGCCCGCGGCCAGCGACATGACGACCATGTACGAGATCCATTTGCGCATCAGCGGGATCTGGATGTGCCATGCGGTCGCGATCGGTCCGGCACCGTCGATGCGGGCGGCCTCCATCACCTCTTCGGGGATGTTGTTCAGGGCGCCGTACAGGATGATGATCCACCCGCCGGCGCCCGCCCAGAACGCGATGAGGGTGAAGATGACGGGCAGGTTGTCGACGGAGACGACCTGCACGAAGGTCTCGAACCCGAACGCGCGCAGCACGCCGGCGACGGGGCTGACGGTGGGGTCGAGCAGGAACAGCCACAGCATCACGCTGGACGCGCCGGCGAGGGCGCCGGGGATGTAGTAGAGGAAGCGGACGGATGCCGACACCCACCGCCGACGCACCGCGTGGACGATGAGGGCCAGCAGCACGACGAAGAGGGTCAGCGAGACGAGCCACACCACGAGGTAGACCGCCACGTGCTGCACGGCCGGCCAGAACCGGTAGTCGCCGAACACCTTGACGAAGTTGTCGATGCCGGCGAAGGCGCCGTTCTTCGTGAAGGCCAGGAAGACCGCGTACAGCGTCGGGACGAGGCCGAACGCGAGGAGGAGGATCGTGTACCCGCTGACGAAGACGTAGCCGATGCGGGCCTGGCTGCGGTCGGGTCGGGTGCGACGGGTCTCCCGCCGTCGGCCCTTCAAAGGACCGACGGCGGGGGCCGTCAGCTGCGCTGTCGTGGCGATGATCGTGCCCTGTCTGTGCGGCTGGGAGCGGCGGATGCCACTCGATTACTCGGCGGTCTCGTACCCCTGCACCTGCGCCTCGTTGAGGATCTGCGTGTGCCAGTCGGGGACGACGTCGGCGATCGACTTGCCCGCGGCGAGTCCGGGGACGACGACCGCGGCGTACGCGGTCTCAGGGCTGAAGCTGGGGAAGCCCCAACCGCTCCAGACGCTGCCGGCGGCCTTCTCGACCGCCGCCTTGAAGTCGCCGTCGTAGTATCCGCTCGAGGCCTGCGTGTCGAGCCACTGCGAGGCGGCGTCGGCGTACGCGGGCAGACCCGAAGCGAGCTCGACCGCCTTCTCGGAAGAGATGACGTACTCGAGGAAGGTCTTCACGGCCTCGAGGTTGGCGGAGTGGCTGGAGGCGTACCAGACGCCGCCGCCGACGTTGCCGGTGACCTCGTCCTGGCCGTCCCAGTAGAGCGGGTCGGCGGCGCCGATCTCACCGGCGGGGATGTTCAGGCTGTCGGGGTTCTGGAACAGCGCCCCCGAGTACCAGGCCGGGCCGGGCATCGCGACGATCTTGTCGGCGTAGTTCTCGACGAACCCGGCGCTGAAGACGCTGTCCTGCACGAGGGTGCCGTTGCCGACCATGTGGTCGAGCATGTCGGTCATCGCGACGGAGTGCTCGTCGTCGAAGTCGGAGCTGAACGTGTTGCCGTCGAGCTGGAAGATCGGAGCCTGCGCCCCCCAGTAGTAGACGTAGGTGCCGACGAACGAGTCGCCGACCGAGCCGAGGATGTAGCCCGGGTGCTCGGCGGCGAGCTTGTCGCCGAGGGCCTGGTAGTCCTCCCACGTCTGCGGGATGTCGTAGCCGAACTCGTCGAGCAGCTTCTGGTTGTACCAGAGCACGACGGGCGCGAGGTCGTTGCGCAGGCCGTACACGGAGCCGTCGACGGTCATCGGGTCGTTGGCGCCGGAGGTGAAGCCGTCGAGGAAGTCCTGGTCGAGGAAGCCCTTGTCGAGCGGGGCGGCGAACGCCTGCACGCCGTTGGTCTCCTTCGCCGCCCACGACGCGTCGTTGGTCTGCGTCGAGAAGACGACATCGGGCCAGCCCTCGCCGGACTGGTCGAACAGGGCGACCTTGGTCTGGAACGACCCGGAGCCTCCGGCGTTGCCGTCGTAGGTCTCGATGTTGATCTTCACGTCGGGGTTGTCGGCCTCGAACGCCTTCGCGATCGGTTCGCGCGCGGCGTCCACCCACACCGTGATGGCGCTGTCGGCGGTCTGCTCGGCGGTGGCGAACCCGTAGTCGCTGTTGACCTCCCCACCGCCTCCGGAGCACGCGGTGAGGGCGATGAGCCCGATGAGGGCGATGCCGGCACCCAGTGTGCGGGTGACGTGTCTGCGCTGCTGTGCGGCCATGGACAGAGCCTTTCTCGGTCGACTTCGTTGACGACGAGCCGCCTCCCCGGGCGACCCTGAACTCATTAGATCATACATGTGACCTATGAGCAATCGTTTGATCGACGCGGGCGGATTTGCGCAGGCAGTACTCAGCCGTGGTGGAAGATCTCCGGGATCTCCGACCACCACTCCCCGTCGGCGCGATCGTCGAACGGACGCTGCAGAGGCTCCTGCACGGCCCACCACCGCTGGGTCTCGGGGTCCGCGGCGATCGCGGCCATGTCGGCTTCGTAATCGTCCCCGACGTACTCGAAGTACGAGAAGAGCAGCTCCCCGAACCGATAGATGGAGTAGTTGCGGATGTTGCTCGCCGTCAGTCGTGCGAGTACTCCGGGCCAGACCGCGGCGTGATACCGCTCGTACTCGTCACGGTTCTCGGCCGGCAGGCCGATGACGGATGCAACACGCTTCATTCGCTCATCTCCGGGATGCGGACAGGCACGCCCTCGACGTCCTGCGAGGTGTAGGCGGCCTCGACGACCGCCATCGTGTGCAGCACGTCCTCGACGGCGATCGGGAGGTCGGGCACCGATCCGTCGAGGAACCGCTGGACGGCGCCCATCGACCCGATGAAGGCGTCGGGGAACCACGTCCCCTCGAACGGGACGTCCCGCCACCCCAGCTCCTTCTCATCGAGGCGCACGATCTCGAGCGCGTCCGCCCCGCCGGTCGGATAGTCCAGCAGGAGACCCATCTGGGCGCGGAGCGCACCCTCCGTGCCCTGCCACATGATGGAGCTCTCCTCGTGCCCGGGCCCGAACGCGTGGTCGTGATCGGTGTCGATCGTGACCCGCAGCGGGCGGTCGCGGTAGCGCAGCAGGATCGTCGACCGGGTGCTCGCGATCTCGGGCTTGAGCGGGTGGGGCAGCGTCACGGCGCTGACGGCATCCGGGTCACCGAAGAACGAGCGCACGAGGTCGAGGTAGTGGACGCTGTGCATCGTGATCTCGAGTCGCTCGAGGCCGACGACGGGGAACAGGTGCCAGGGGGTGTCGACGCGCACGCGGATCGCCATGTCGTACACGTCGCCGATGGCGCCGGCCGCGATGAGTCGACGCGCCTCCGCGACGTACGGCGCGAAGCGCAGCTGTGTATTGACGGCGGCGGCGAGCCCCTTCCGTCGGCACAAGTCGCGCAACGCGACGCCTTCGGCGAGCGTGCGCCCGAGCGGCTTCTGGATCAGCGCGCCGGCACCGTCGGGCAGCGCGGCGAGCACGGCGGGGAACTGCTCGGGCATGATCGCGATGTCGTAGACGGCGTCGGACGGCGCCGCGGCGACCGCCGACGCGACGTCTTCGAACACGTGCTCGATCCCGTACTCGGCGGCCAGCGCGTCTGCGCGCGGACGCGCCCTGTCGACGATCCCCCACACCGGGAAGCCGGCCTTGCGGTAGGCCGGCAGGTGCGCATCCCGGACGATGCCGCCGGCGCCGATGACGACGATCGGGCGCGGGGCGACCGGCGGGGCGATCGTGTACGCCGCCGCGGGATGCCGTTCGGGACGGTCGGGCGCCCCGCTCAACCCTTCACCGCCCCGACCGTCTGCCCCCGGATCAGGAACCGTTGGGCGCCCAGGAAGACGATGAGCAGCGGGATCATCGAGATCACGGTCGCGAGAGCCAGCTGCGGCATGTACAGCTTGACGTCGAGCCCGGCGGCGACGGTCGCGTTGAACAGCGGGCTCGCGCCGATGAGCTCCTGGATGCCGATGGAGATGGTCTTGTTCTGCTGGTTGGAGGTCAGCAGCGCCAGCGGCAGGAAGAAGTTCGTCCAGTTCGCGACGAACGAGAAGAACGCCACGAGCGCGACCGCCTGCTTCGAGATCGGGAGGGCGACCTGCAGGAACGTCTGGATCTCTCCGAGCCCGTCGATGCGGGCGGCTTCGACCAGCTCGGGCGGCATCGTCGTCATGAAGTGGATGTAGGCGAGGTAGACCCCGAAGGGGAAGAACCCCATGATCACCGCGACGGGCCAGAGCTGACCCACGGCGCCGATCGCGTTGACCTCGAGGAACAGCGGGATGACGAGCACGGTGTTCGGCATGACCATCGCGAGCAGCGTCGCGAAGAGCCAGAACCGGCGCGAGCCGAACCGCAATCGCGCCAACGCGTAGCCGGCCGGCATCGCGGCGACGAGGGCGAGCACGCCCCCGACGATCGCGAGGATGAGGGAGTTGAGGATCCAGCGCTGGAAGAGTCCACCGCCACCGGGACCGAATCCCGTGATCTGGCTCCAGCTGTAGACGACGTTGTCCCACGACAATCCGCCCAGGCCGAGCCAGCCGTCCGACCCGGCGGCGACGGCATCCTGATCGCGGAACGCCATGGCGATGAACCCGACGATCGGGATGATGAACATGCCGGCGACGACGAGCATCACCGTGACGCGCGCGATGCGCCCCATGCCCCAGCGGCGGGATCCGACGGGACGGAGCGTCTCGACGTTGGTGGTGCTCATCGCGCCTTCTCCTTCTCGTCGCCGAACAGGCCGCTGCGGAAGACGATGATCATGCCGATCACGAGGGTGATCACGAGCAGGATGACCGACATCGCCGCGGCCGCCGGGAAGTTGCGGTTGGTGAACGCGAACGCGTAGCCCAGCTGGGTCGGCGCCCATTCGGCATCCACCGATCCCGCCGAGATCTGTCGCAGCAGATACGGCTCGAGGAAGAGCTGGAACCCGTAGGCGACGTTCATCAGCGCGGCGTAGCCGATCCACGGACGGATGAGGGGGAGCTTGACGTGCCAGGCGAGCTGCCACGCGTTCGCGCCGTCGAGCGACGCGGCCTCGAAGATCTCGTCGGGGATGCCGTTGAGTCCGCCGTTGACGACGACGATCCAGGTGCCGACACCCTGGAAGAACAGCATCGCGGTGAGGATCCACGGAAGGTTCTCGGTGGTCGTCACCTCTTTGAGGGTGTCCAGTCCGGCGCCGCGCCACAGGAACGCGATGGGCGACTGGCTCGGGTTGAGCAGGTACACCCACAGCACGAAGTTCGCGATGCCGGCCAACGCGCCGGGGATGAAGTAGACGAAGCGCATGGCTCCGCCGAACCGGCCGGGGCTGGCGTGGATGAGGAGGGCGAGGCCGACGATGACGAGGATCATCAGCGGCAGCCAGACGATCATGACCGTGAAGATGTTCACGAACGTGTCGACGAATCGGTAGTCCGTGACGGCCGTGATGTACGCGTCGAAGCCTCCGAAGCCGGACTGCGGGTTCACCAGCGTCGCGGGCTTCTGGAACGAGATGTAGAGCGCGTAGACGATCGGAATCGCCGCGGCCACGAGGAACAGCAGGATGTAGGGCGCCATGAGCACCCAGGCACCGCGGACCTCGGCGCGGTGCGGCGCGCGGCGCCGAGGAGGCTTGTGATGGGAGCCCCGCCGGGGGGCGGTGATGACCGCTTCGGTCAGCGTCGTCGACATGTCTTCTTCCTCGAAGTGGGACGGGGGACGCCGCGGCCTGCGCGACGTCCCCCGTGCGGCGTGGTCAGTTGACGGTGTATCCGACCGACTTCGCCTGGTTGGTGAGCTCTTCGCCGAACTTGGCGATCGCGTCTTCGACCGTGCCGCCGCCGATGAGGGTCGGGCTGACGGTCTCGGTCCAGACCGAGCCCGTGTCGTACAGCATGTACGAGTACGGGTTCACGGCGGAAGCGGCGTCCTTGAAGGCCTGCTGCACGGCGGGGATGTCGGCGAAGTAGGCGTCCGCCTCGATCTTGGCGAGCCAGGCATCCTGCACCGGGCCGTAGCCGGGAAGACCCGTCGACAGGTCGACCTGCCAGCGAGGGTCGGTGGCGACGAACGTCGCGAACGTGAGCGTGTTCTCGAGCTGCTTGCCGGTGATGTGCGACGAGACACCCCACAGACCGCCACCCTCGTTCCCGGTGGACGGGTCGGACTCGCCGTCCCAGGCCAGCGGGGCGACGGCGCTCATCTGACCGGCGGGGATCTGCCAGGTGTCACGGAAGAGGTAGTTGCCCCACCACACCGCTCCGGGGCTCATGACGAGGTTCTTGCCCGCATCGGCGGCGTCGCCGTCGAAGATGCCCTGGGTGCTCAGTGCACCCGCGTCGTACATCTTCGACATCAGTTCGGTCGCGCGCACGCACGTCGGGTCGCTCATGTCGATGTGCGCCTCGGTCTCGGACACCCGGTCGTTGGTCGGGCAGCCCGAGCCCTGCAGGTAGCGGTTGATCGCGTACGCGTCACCGAGGAAACCGCTGATCTTTCCGGGGTGCTCGGTCGCGATCGTGACGGCGAGGTCGCCGTACTCCTCCCACGTCGTCGGCAGGGTGTAGCCGTTCTCGTCGAAGAACGCCTTGTTGTACCAGAAGACGTCGGGCGCGGCGTCGTTGCGCAGGCATCGGATCTTGCCGTCGATGTCGCAGAACGAGAGCACCGCGGGGTCGTATCCCTCGATGACGTCGGGGAGGAGGTCGGTCAGGTCGGCCGCGTAGTTGCTGGTCGAGTTGGTCGCCCACGCGATGTCGTCGTTCGACGGGAAGAAGATCGCATCGGGCCAGCCCGAGCCGGCGGCGTCGAAGTTCGCGAACGACTGCTTGACGGTCTTGCCGCCGACGGTGCCGTCGATCTGGACGATGTCGATCTCGATGTCGGGGTAGGCCTCCTTGAAGGCTTCCGCGGCGGGCACGCGGGGCGGATCGACCCACACCGTGATCTTCCCGCCCGAGTCCGTCTGGGCGGAACCGGTGCTGTCGCCCGACCCACCACCGGAACATCCGGCGAGCGCGAGTGCGGCGACGATGACGCCTGCCCCCGCCGCGAGGATGCGCTTGGTCTTCATTGACACTCCTTCGTGTGTGGCGTTCAGATCTCACGCCGTCGTGATCTGCAGTGATGCCGGGAGGCCCGCCCCGGGGCATTGCTCAAACGTTATCCCTTGACTGCGACCCAGTCAAACGTTTGCTCACCACCCCAAGACAGCAGGCTGACCCGCTGGATGACGACGATACATCGGATGATTAGACGAGGGAAGAGCAGAATGTGGCGGGAATAGGCGGCGATACGGAAGAGTTATCTGATCACTCGCGGCGCGCGCACGCCGCGGCCACCCGGTCGTCGTCCAGGCGATAGAACCGCGACGCCGTTCCCCCCAGCACATCCCGTCGCGTGCCCTCGTCCCAATCGTCGAACAGCGGTCGCAACCCGTTCCAAACCCGCGTGTAGCCGCCGGCGAGTATCGAGATCGGCCAGTCTCCGCCGTACATGAGGCGGTGCGACCCGAACAGTTCCAGCGCGATGTCGGTGAACGGCCGGATCGCCTCCGTGGTCCACGAGCCGATGTCGGACGTCGCGGAGTAGAGACCGCTGACCTTCCCGTGGACGAGGGGGTTCTCGGCCGCCCGCGCGAGCAGGTCGCGCCAGGGCTGGACGGAGTCCAGACCGATCGGGGGCTTCGCCAGGTGATCGATGACCATCCGGAGGTCCGGGTGACGCTCGGAGAGGATCGGGACGAGCTCGAGATGCCGCGGCAGCACGGCGACCACGTCGAGCGCGAGGCCGCTCTGTTCGAGAACGGTCAACGCGGCGTCTACCTCGGGACGCAGCAGCCAGTCCGGGTCCGGCTTGTTGTGGATGAGGTTGCGCACGCCCACCATGAGCGGGTCTCCGGCCCAGGAATCGAGCGTCGCCGCGGTGCCGTCCGCGTCATCGAGCGGGGCGAAGCCGACGACGCCGACGACTTCGGGATGCTGCGCCGCCGAGTCGCGCATGAGCGCGGTGTCTTCGGGGTTGTCGGCCGACTGCACCTGCACCGTGGCGTCGACTCCCGCGGCGCGCAGCTCGGGGGCGAGCTGCGCGAAGGTCATCGCCCCGTCGATGGGGGCCATGTCGGGGCCGAGCCAGTCGTACTCGGCCTGCCGGGGGTCCCACACATGCTGGTGGGCGTCGATCACGGGAAAGCTCATCTCATCACTCCGTCGTGGGTCGTGGGTGTCGGGGATCGTGGTTCCGGCCGGCCGGGTCACAGTATGCCGTGGCGCGTCCACACCGCGCGCAGGGAGTCGCCGGCCAGCAACTCGGCGAGCACCGTCGTCTCTGCCGAGGCCCGCGCGCGAGCCCGGGCGAGGACGTCGGACTCCGCGGCGCGCGGCACGACGACGATGCCGTCGTCGTCGGCGATGACCAGGTCGCCGGATTCGATACGCACTCCTCCCACCTCGACAGGGGCATCGACGTCGACGACCCTCATCCGGGCGCGGAAGTCGATCGGTCGCCGCGAGCGCGAGAAGGCCGGGAAGCCGAGCGCCGCGATCTTGTCGGTGTCGCGCAGAGGACCGTCGGTGACCACGCCGACGGCCCCGGCGCCGAGTGCCGCCGCGCTGAACAGCTCCCCCCAGAACGCGGAGTCGTCGCTCTCGCCGGTGGCGATGACGGCGATCTGACCCGCGCCGATGCCGTCGATCATGTCGATCGCCGCCCCATACGGGTCGGCGGGATCATCCACCAAGGAGGGGGCGAAGCGCACCGTACGCGCCCGGCCGATCGTGCGGGTGCCGGCGACGAGGGGGGCGAGTCGACCGCGTAGCACCTGATGACGCATCCCCGCCGCATCGCACGAGTCGCTGACGATCGCGCTCGTGAGGCGCTCGTCGCCCGGCTCGGGGCGAAAGCCGTCAGCGGATGACATGGCCGCCTCCCGACTGGAAGGGGAAGTCGCGCTCGATCTGCGCCGTGAGCACGACGCCGAGGCCGGGCGCGGTCGGGGCGGAGATGCGCCCGTCTCGGAAGTCGATCGGCTCGGTGCGCATCGCATCACGCAGCGGGTTGGGGAGAGTGCAGAACTCGAAGAGCTCGACGTGCGGGTCGGCGAACACGGCATGCAGGTTCGCCGCGAAGGTCACGGCGCTCCCCCACACGTGGGGGACGCACGCGATCCCGGCGTCGCGAGCCCTGCGGGAGACGCGCGCGACCGCGACCGGGCCGCCGACGAAGGTGACATCCGGCTGGGCCACGTCGACACCCCCGGCGTCGATCAGTTCGGCGAACGCATGCTCGCTCCCGTGCGACTCGACGCCCGACACCGGCACGTCCACGGCGGCACGCACGGCGGCGAAGCCCGCGACGTCGTCGGCCTGGCAGGGTTCCTCGTACCATCGCGCACCGAGCTGGGCGGCACGGTGACCGACCCGGATCGCGTCCTCGATCCGCCACGGCTGCGAGGCGCACGCCTGCACCGCGTCGATGATGAACCGCACCCCGTCGGGGAGCGCGGCCGTGACATGGTCCAGAAGAGCCAGCGTCGTGTCGGGATCGGTCATCGCGCGGAACTTCACCGTGCCGAACCCGGCGGCCACCTGCGTCTGCGCCCAGTCCGACACCTCGTCGAACGTCGTCCCCAGCCCGCCACTCGCGTACGCCTCGACGTCGGCGCGACGCAATCCGCCGAGGATCTCGTACGCCGGCACGCCCTCGCGCCGCGCGACGGCGTCGAGCACGGCCGTCTCGATCGCGCCGGCGACGCCGGACGCGATGCCACCGCGCGACCAGAACGCCGTGTAAGCCCGCAGGTGGTCGCCCACGTCGAGCGGGGAGCCGAACCCGACACCCTCGACGTAGGGGCGGTACGCCTCGACGAGTCCCGGCACCGCCGCGGCTGCCATGATGCCGGCGCCCGCTTCGCCCACCCCCGTCGTGCCGTCCGCGAGCGTGACCTCGACGAGCGCCGCGTCCCACGAGCGGATGACTCCGCCGACCCAGGTGAGCTCCTCCCCCGGCGCGTACCGATGCGACAGGAGGACGGCACGCAGGGAGGTGACGGTGAGGCTGGTCTGGACGGAGATCTGAGTGTTCGTCATCGAACCCTCCTTAGATCGGATGATTGATCCTTTCAATGCTAGATCAAACGATTGAGCAACCGCCAGTCCTCGGATGAGACGCCCTACACTGGCACGCATGATCCCGGATGACCGCACCGCCGCGACCCGCTCGCAGACCGACGTCGTCATCCAGGGGATCAAGGACATGCTCACGCGCGGGGAACTGCATCCGGGGTCTCGGCTCCCCGTCGAGAAAGACCTGGCCGCACAGCTCGGGGTCTCCCGCGGATCGCTGCGCGAAGGGGTGCGGGCCCTGGCGACCCTCGGCGTCCTCGAGACACGACAGGGCGACGGCACCTACGTCACCTCGCTCGACCCGCGTCGCCTGCTCAGCCCGCTCGGCTTCCTCGCCGACCTGCAGCAGCCCGCGCACGCGGCCGATCTGCTCGCCGTGCGACGGGTTCTCGAGGCCGAGAGCGCGGCGCTGGCCGCCCCCCGGCTCGCCGATGACGACCTCGCCGAACTCGACCGCATCCTCGGCGTCGTCGACGGCATCCTCGCCGACGACCCCGACATGGACCTCGAAGCGTTCATCGACGCCGACACCGAGTTCCACCGGATCATCGCACGCGCGAGCGGCAACCCAGCCCTCGCGGCCGTCATCGACACCCTCGTCGGCCGCACGTTCCGCGCGCGCCTCTGGCGCGCGATCTCGCATCGAGGCTCTGTTCGAGAGACCCAGGCCGAGCATCGCGCGATCCTCGCCGAACTCGTCGCCCGCGATCCCGAGCGCGCGCGCCTGCGCATGTCGGTGCACCTGCTGGGGGTCGAGGAGTTCAGTGCCGCGCACGCCGACGAGGACCCGCACGCCGGCTGAGGCGCGCCGCGTCAGCCGGCGCGACCCGCCCAGTACCCGCCGTCGGGGAACGCGTACTCGGCGACCGACGCGTCGTGCATCTGCGCGCTGTAGCCCGGCAGCGACGGCAGCGTGTAGTGGCCGTTCTCCACGATGCAGGGATCGGTGAAGTGCTCGTGCAGGTGGTCGACGAACTCTGTGACCCGATTCTCGAGCGATCCCGAGACGCACACGTAGTCGAAGATCGACAGGTGCTGCACGAGCTCGCATAGCCCCACGCCGCCGGCATGGGGACACACGGGCACCCCGAACTTCGCCGCCATGAGATAGACCGCGATGATCTCGTTGACGCTTGCGAGGCGTGCCGAGTCGAGCTGACAGAAGTCGATCGCCTCGGCTTGGAACATCTGCTTGAACAGCACACGGTTCATGCCGTGCTCGCCCGTCGCGACACCGATCGGCGCCACGGCCGCACGGACGGCCGCGTGGCCGAGCACGTCGTCGGGACTCGTGGGCTCCTCGATCCACAGCGGCCGGAACTCGGCGAGGTGCCCCATCCACTCGATCGCCTCGGGGACGTCCCAGACCTGGTTCGCGTCGATCATGAGGTTCGCGTCCCAGCCGATCACCTCGCGGGCGATCCGCAGGCGACGGATGTCGTCGTCGAGGCTCGCGCCGACCTTGAGCTTGACGTGGCGATACCCCTCATCGACGGCCTCCTGCAGGAGGCGCCGCAGCTTGTCGTCGCTGTATCCGAGCCATCCGGCGCTCGTCGTGTAGCAGGGGTAGCCTCCGCGCGCCTCGAGATCACGGATGCGTGCCGCCCGCGTGGGCGCCTGTGCCTCCAGCAGGGCGATCGCCTCATCCCGGGTCAACGCGTCGGAGAGGTAGCGAAGGTCGGCGACGTCGACAAGCTGTTCGGGCGTCATGTCGGCCAGCACGCGCCACAGCGGCTTCTGCGCCACGCGGGCCGCGAGATCCCACATGGCGTTCATGGCCGCGGCCATCGCCAGGTGGACCACGCCCTTCTCCGGACCGAGCCACCGCAGCTGGGAGTCGGATGCCAGGTCCCGATACACGCCGCCGAGGTCGGCGACAGCCTCTTCGACCGAGCGGCCGATCAGCGGCAGCCCGCGTTGACGGGCCGCCTCGACGCAGAGGTCGTTGCCGCGCCCGATCGTGAAGGTGAAGCCGTACCCCTTCAGGTCGGGGTCGTCGGTGTGGACGACGACGTAGGCGGCGGAGTAGTCGCCGTCCTTGTTCATCGCATCCGAGCCGTCCATGCTCAGCGACGTCGGGAACCGGACGTCGTGGGCGGTCACAGCGGTGATGGTCGTCATGACGACTCCTTCGAGAAAGTGTCGGCGGGAATGATGCCCGCTGCGGCGAGGTCAGCCCAGAGGGCCTCGGGGACGACGGTGCGTGCGCGCTGCGCATTCTGCTCCACCTGATCGCGTCCGCGTGCGCCGACGACGACCGACACCACGGCGGGGTGACGGCGCACGTAGGCCAGCGCCGCATCCGGCAGCGTGACCCCGTGGGCCTCGGCGATGTCGGCCGCACGTTCGGCCCGTGCGCGGATCTCCGGAGAAGCCGGCAGATAGTCGAACGTGGCGTTCGGTGCGGGCCGCGCCGTGCTGAGAAGTCCGGAGTTGTAGACGCCGGCGATCACGACCCCGACGCCCCGATCGAGGGCGAGCGGCAGCAACTCGGCGGCCGCGCGGTCGTCCAGGAGGGTGTAGCGGCCGGCACACATGACGACGTCGACGTCGGCGCGGCGGATGAGCTCGGCGAGCGGTGCGGCGTCGTTCATCCCGGCACCGACGGCGGCGACCACTCCCTGGTCGCGCAGCTCGATGAGCGCGCCGATCCCCTCGGTCGAGGCCTGGGCGAAATGGTCGTCGGGATCGTGCAGATACAGGATGTCGATGCGGTCCAGCCCCAGGCGCTCAAGGGACTGCTCGACCGAGCGCAGGATGCCGTCCCTGCTGAAATCCCATGCGCGCACGGGGTCGGCCGGAACGTCGAACCCGTGCGCGTCGCGCTCGTCGGCCGTGTCGGGGCTGGGGACGAGAAGACGCCCCACCTTCGTGGAGAGCACGTACTCGTCACGCGGGCGCGCGGCCAGCTGCGCGCCGAGTCGTCGCTCGGAGAGCCCGACGCCGTAGTGGGGGGCGGTGTCGAAGTAGCGGATGCCGGCCTCCCAGGCCGCCTCGACGGTCGCGACGGTCTCCGCGTCGGTCGTCTCCCGGTAGAGATTGCCGAGCTGGGCGGCACCGAGTCCGAGCTCGGTGAGCTCGAGAGGGCGTCCGCGCCGCACTGCGCGAGTTCGCATGGTGGAGGTCCTTCCATCGGAGAGCCGGACCCCAGTGTAGGGGATTCATTCGATGAATGCGCACGAGAGTTCACTCTACGACGCAAATGCACGCGCTAGGCGCGTGAATCATCGGGTGTTTCGGTCAGTCGCGCGGCGCTGCGGTCGACTCGCGCACGATGAGCAGAGGCGCCGGGTCCCGCACGACGAGGTCCGAAACGGTGCCCTCGGTGATGCGGTCGAAGATCGCGGCCATGCTGGCCCGACCCAGTTCGTACAGCGGCATCCGCACCGTCGTCAACGGCGGCCACGTGTTCTCGGCCGTCCAGGCATCGTGCATGGCGACGATCGAGACGTCCTCGGGCACCCGCAGCCCGAGGCGCCGCGCTTCCAGCAACGCCCCGTGCGCGGCGTTCACATTGGCGACGACGAGCGCGGTGGCCGGTGGCGTCACGCCCGACACCGCCGTCATCGCCGCGCGTCCGCTCTCGGCGGTGTAGCCGAGGTGGGTGACGAGCTGCTCGTCGATCGGGACGCCGGCAGCGTTCATCGCCGCTCGGAACCCGTCCTCCCGGCGACGCCCCGTGTCCGAGGCGGGGAGACCGCCGAAGAAGGCCACGCGGGTGTGCCCCAACTCCAGCAGATGCTCGGTCGCCAGGCGCATGCCCCGCTCGTCTTCGAGCAGCACCGCCCCCACTCCGGCGGGGTGGATGGAGTTGATGAACACGACGGGGAGGCTCGATTCCACGAGCCGCTGGATGTCACCCTGGCGCATGTCGTCACCGACCTGCACCAGGGCACCGTCGACGCGGCCTTCGCCGATCAGCCGCGGGATCGCATTCTCCCCCTCCGGCATCCCCTCGGCTCGTGCGAGCAGCACCATGTAGCCGTGGCGGTTGGCCTCGACCTCGACACCGCGCATCACTTCGGAGAAGAAGGCGTTGGTCAGTTCGGGGACGACGAGGCCGATCACGTTCGTGCGCGCGAACTTCAGCGCCCGCGCCGCGAAGTTCGGGCGATAACCGAGTTCGTCGGCGGCGTCGTGGATGCGCTGCCGGGTCTGCGCGCTGACGCGCGCGCTCGCGGCGCCGCTGAGCACACGCGACACTGCGGACACCGACACGCCCGCCCGCGCGGCGACATCGCTCAACGTGGCCATCTGAACAGTGTAGGAGTGAGCGTCAGGCCGTCCGCCGACGGTTGACCAGGTAGAGATGGGTGAGCACCATCACGGTCTCCCCGTGCTGGTTCACGACCGACACCAGTTCGTGCACGTAGCCGGCATCCGGGCGCTGGGGATGATCGGCCCACTCGGTGATCTCGGCGGTCACGCGGATGGTGTCGCCGATGAAGACCGGGCGGATGAAGCGGATGCGGTCGTACCCGTAGCTCATGGCCTGCGGATTGATGTCCCCCGCGGTCATGCCGACGGCGACCGACAGGATGAGCGTGCCGTGCGCGATGCGTCGGCCCGCGGGCTGCGTCGCCATCCACTCGGCATCCATGTGATGCGGGAAGAAGTCGCCGGTCTGCCCCGCGTGCAGCACGATGTCGGCCTCGGTGATCGTGCGCCCGACGGTCTCCCGGCGCTCCCCGACCTCGATGTCCTCGAACCAGCGGTCGATCGTCTTCATGTGAGCTCCAGCCATTGCTCGACGCCCTCGTCCAATCGGGCGCGGAGTTCGTCGTCGGTGAGTCGTCCGACCAGGGCGTCGGTGACGTGCTCGGAGAGCGCGTTCTGCAGCTCTATGTAGCGCGCGAAGCGGGGCCGCACGTAGGCGCCCTCGAGAGTGGCGCGGGTGCCGCGGAAGAAGTCGAGACTGTCGGCGTTCGTGCGTTCGCTCTCCCACGCGACCGCATTGCCCGGTTGGCCTCCGCCGTCGTAGTAGACGCCTTCCTGCACGGCGGCGGAGTCGAGCCAGAACGCGTAGTCGATCGCCTCGGGCAGGGCGCGACTGCGCGCCGAGACGGCGATGCCGGCGCCGCCCAGCAACGAGCCGGAGACTCCGCGACGCGAGGCCGGGATGTCGATGTATCTGAGGCGGTGCGGGCGGAAGCCGCCCCTGCTGTAGTTCGTGTAGCCGAACAGCAGGGGACAGTAGGCGTAGCGATCCGAGGTGCTCAACGCGTCGGCGGTCTGGATCGGATTCCACGCGCGGTTGTCGTCGGGCACGAGACGGGCGAGGCGGCGCAGCAGATCCATCGCCTCGGCGAGGGCGTCGGCGGTGAGGAAGCACCCCGGTGCGCGCATCGCCTCCTCGCCGTATCCTGCGGCGACCGTCACGAGGCTCGAGAACGCGTCGACGGGCTTGTAGGGCCACAGCACCCGCCCCTGCTCGGCAAGTGCGATGACCCCGGCCCAGTCGCGCGGCGGCTCGGGGAGCAGGTCGGGGCGGTACGCCGCGACCTGGGCGGCGGCATCCGTCGCGAGTCCCCACTGCCCTCCGGCGTGGGCGTAGGTCGCATGGGAGGCGCCCACCGACTGGGCCTGGAGGAGGGCGAGCTCGTCGTCGTGACCGACGCCGTCGAGGCGGGCGAGCAGGCCGTGTTCGGCGGCATGCGGGATGTGCGGATGGTCGATCACGAGCAGGTCGTACTGCTCGACGAGGTCTTCGAGGGCCTGATCGGCGAACGACTGCAGCGAGCGCTGCTCCCACCTCACCTCCACCCCGGGCGCGACCTCGCGGTAGGCCCGCGCGGAGGCCGCGACGCTGCCGTATCCACGGGCATGCTCCCAGGTGATGCCCCGCAGCGTGACGCTCATGCGCGCACTCCGGCGGGAGGGAACTCGGCGCGCACGGCGGCGTCGTCCTCGCCGAGGGTGGGCGCGGACTTCGCGCTGCGGAGCACCTGCCCGTCCACTCGGAGCGGGCTCCGGGTGGTGCGGATGGACGTCCCGCCCCGCTGCACCTCCTGGGTCATGTCGATCGCAGCGAACCCGTCCGAGGCCAGCAGCTCGTCGAGGGTGAGCACCGGAGCGCACCAGACGTCGGCGGCATCGAGGATCGACAGCCAGTGGGCGGTGGTATCGGTCGCGAACGTCGCCGCGAGGATCGCCTCGATCTGCTCCTGCTTCTCCCACGCCTCACGGGGATCGGTCATCACGACGAGGGCGTCGACACCGAGCAGCTCGCCGAGCCGGGGGATCGGGTTCATCGCCAGGGCGAGGTAGCCGTCACTCGTCGGGTACGTGCCGTACGGTGCCGCCAGGAAGGCGTGGGCCGAGTGGACCCCGTGCCGCTCGACCGCGATCGAGTCGTCGTTGAGTCGGGTGCTGAGCAGCTCGAACTGCAGATCGAGCATCGCCTCCAGCAGGCTCGATTCGACATGGCCTCCCTGACCAGTGCGGAAGCGCCGCACGAGCAGGGCGGTCACTCCCTGAGCGATGTGGCAGCTGAGCAGATGGTCGGCGATCGACAGCCCCACGGGCACCGGCCCGTCGGACTTCGAGCCGCTGAGCCAGGGCAGTCCGGAGATCGACTGGGCGAGCAGGTCCTGCCCCGGACGGTCGCGCCACGGACCTTCGTTGCCGTACCCCGTCGCGCTCGCGTAGACGATCGTCGGGTTGATCTCGGCCACCGAGGCGTAGTCGAGACCGATGCGCTCCATGACCCCGGGGCGGAAGTTCTGGACGATCACATCGGCGCGGGCCACGAGCTGCTTCACGTACGCGAGATCGTCGGGATCCTTGAGGTCGGCGGTGATGGACTGCTTGTTGCGGTTCATCGCGTGGAACGAGACCGTGTCGCCGTCGATCTCGCGCCCGGCGAAGGCGAGGGTGCGCCCGATGTCGCCGGTCCCGGGTCGCTCGATCTTGATCACCCGCGCACCCAGGTCGGCGAGACGGAGTGCGGCGACCGGCCCCGCGAGGAACTGGCTGAAGTCGAGCACGAGGATCCCCTCGAGCGGCTGGGGGGTGGTGGCGGGCATCGGGCCGTCGCTTCCTTCATGCGGGTCGTCGGCGGTGAGCGACCCGGCGGTTCGATGATCGGCATCCGGAGTGTCGGCCATCCGAGTGCTCAATCGTTTGCTCATCGTAGTCATCGGAGAGATCGGGCGCAAGATTCCCGGATCGCCCGCGATCGTGCACAATGGACGAGGATTCATCAGATGTTTGAGAGGCCGTCAGTGAAGACTGCAGCGTACGCGGGAGACCGCACCATCCAGATCGCGGATGCCGAACCCACCGCTCCCGAAGCGGGCCAGGTTCAGGTGGCCGTCGCCTATACCGGCCTGTGCGGCACGGATCTGCACATCCTCCACGGGAACATGGACGCGCGGGTGGCGCGGCCGCTCGTGTTCGGTCACGAGATGAGCGGCACGATCGCCGCCGTCGGCGACGGCGTCGACGGCTGGACCGTGGGCGACGCTGTGACGGTCATGCCGCTCGCATGGGACGGCACCTGTCCCGCCTGCCTCGCCGGCAACAGCCACATCTGCCAGAACCTCGACTTCATCGGCATCGACTCGCCCGGTTCTCTGCAGGGGCTGTGGAACGTCCCCGCGGAGACCCTGGTGCGCCTGCCGGCGGGTATCCGCCTGGACCACGCGGCGCTCGTGGAGCCCGTGGCCGTCGCGGTGCACGACGTGCGACGCTCCGAACTGCAACCGGGTCAGAAGGCCGTCGTCATCGGAGGCGGGCCCATCGGGGTGCTCATCGCGACGGTCGCCCGTCACTTCGGGGGCGACGTCGTCGTGATCGAGCTCGATCCGCAGCGGCGCGCCCAGGTGCAGGAGCTCGGCTTCGCGACGCTCGATCCGCGCGCCGTCGACCAGGTCGCCTGGGTCGAGCAGTGGTCGGGTGGAGCAGGTGCCGACGTGGTCTTCGAGGTGTCGGGCGCGGCGGTGGCCGTGCTCGGCGCGACCGCCCTGGCGAAGGTGCGCGGCACGATCGTCGTCGTCGCGATCCACCCCACGCCGCGGGAGGTCGACCTGCAGCGCGTGTTCTGGCGCGAGCTGCGGCTGCTCGGTGCGCGCGTGTACCAGCGCGTCGACTTCGAGACGGCCGTCGAGCTCGTCGCGGACGGCGTCGTCCCCGCCGACGCGCTCATCACCCGCATCGTCGCGCTCGCCGACACGCAGGACGCCTTCGCCGACCTCGAGGCCGGACGCGCGATGAAGATCCTCGTCGATGTGGCGGGTGCGCGATGACCGGGATGTTCGACCTCACCGGCACCACCGCGGTCGTCACCGGCGCGCGCCGCGGCATCGGCTTCGCGATGGCCGTGGCCCTCGCGGATGCCGGCGCGGACATCATCGGGGTGAGCGCGTCGCAGTCCGCATCCGGCAGCGACATCGAGCGGGCCGTCACCGGAACCGGGCGTTCGTTCGAGGGTCTCGCCTGCGACTTCGCCGACCCCGTCGCGGTCGAGGCACTGGGCGCCGAGCTGGCGGGCCGGGGTGTCGACATCCTCGTCAACAACGCCGGCACGATCGAACGCGCACCGGCCGCCGAGCACCCGTTGGCCCTGTGGGACCGCGTCATCGACGTGAACCTGTCGAGCCAGTTCCGCCTCACCCAGGCCCTCGCCCGCCCCATGCTCGAGCGCGGACGCGGCAAGGTGATCTTCACGGCGTCGCTGCTGAGCTTCCAGGGGGGTATCAACGTGCCCGGCTACGCCGCCGCGAAGTCGGGCATCGCCGGGCTCACCCGGGCCCTCTCCAACGAATGGGTCTCGCGCGGCGTCACGGTCAACGCGATCGCGCCGGGATACATCGCGACCGACAACACCCAGGCGCTGCGCGCCGACTCCGACCGCTCCCGCGCCATCCTCGACCGCATCCCCGCCGGCCGCTGGGGAGAGGCATCCGACCTCGCCGGCGCGACCGTGTTCCTCGCCTCGCCGGCATCCGACTACGTGTCGGGCGTCGTGCTGCCCGTCGACGGCGGCTGGCTCGGCCGCTGACCCCGCTTTCCACCCCTCAAGGAGAACCATGACACTCGGACGCCTCGGCCCGCTCGGCCACGAGATCCCCGTCCTGCACCACCGCGACGCCGTGTACGACCTGCGCAGCCTCACGGTGGACATCGACGGCCCGTTCCTCGCCGCGGGTGGCGCGGCGCGCGCACGAGCGGCGGCGGATGCCGGCGAGCTGCCGGTCCTGGAGAACGCCGCAGACCTCCGCGTCGGCGCACCGATCGCGCAACCCACGAAGATCGTGTGCGTCGGACTGAACTACCGCGACCACGCCGAGGAGACGGGGGCCGCGATCCCCGCCGAGCCGGTCGTGTTCATGAAGGACCCGTCGACGATCGTCGGCCCCTTCGACGAGGTGCTCGTGCCGAGAGGCTCCACGAAGACCGACTGGGAGGTGGAGCTCGGCGTCGTCATCTCGGAGACCGCGCGTTACCTCGACTCGCCCGATGAGGCCGCACGGCACATCGCCGGATACGTGCTCTCGCACGACGTGTCGGAGCGGGAGTTCCAGCTCGAACGCGGCGGCCAGTGGGACAAAGGCAAGAGCTGCGAAACGTTCAACCCGCTCGGCCCCGTGCTGGTGCCGGCATCCGACGTCGACGACGTGCAGCAGCTCGGCCTGCGCCTCTGGGTCAACGGCGAGCTGCGTCAGGACGGCTCGACCGCCACGCAGATCTTCCCCGTCGCTTACGTGATCTGGTACCTGTCGCAGTTCATGGTGCTGCGCCCCGGAGACCTCATCAACACCGGGACCCCCGCCGGCGTCGCACTCGGCCTCCCCGACGCGCCGTATCTGAAGGCGGGCGATGTCGTCGAGCTCGAGATCGACGGCCTCGGCCGCTCGCGCCAGGAAGTGGGCCAGGCATGACCGGCGCGTTCGATGGGCTCGTCGCCGCCGTCACCGGGGGCGCCTCGGGGATCGGGCTGGCCACCGCGAAGGCGTTCGCGGATGCGGGGGCGACGGCGGTCGTGCTCGACCTCAACGCGGGCGATGTGCCCGCGCCGCTGCACGGCATCACCGCCGACGTGCGCGACCGCGCGTCGCTGGTCGCGGCGATGGCGGAGATCGAGCGGCGCTTCGGCGGCCTCGACGTTCTCGTGAACAATGCCGGTGTCAGCGCCATCGGCACCGTCGAGGATCAGGGCGACGAGGACTGGGCGCGCGTGCTCGACATCAACGTGACGGGCATGGCGCGCGCGACCGCCGCGGCCTTGCCGCTGCTGCGCGCCTCGGAGAACGCGGCCATCGTGAACCTCTGCTCGATCGCCGCCCTCAACGGCCTGCCGCAGCGCGCGCTGTACTCCGCGACCAAGGGCGCCGTGATGGCGCTGACCTATGCGATGGCCACCGACCACGTCCGCGAGGGCGTACGGGTCAACGCCGTCAGCCCGGGTACCGTCTTCACGCCGTTCGTCGAGAAGTTCCTGACGCAGTTCGACGATCCGGTGGCCGAGCGCGGCGCGCTCGACGCGCGACAGGCGACCGGCCGCATGGTCTCGCCCGAAGAGGTCGCCGGTGCGATCCTCTACCTCGCGTCGCCGCTGTCGCGCTCGACGACGGGCACCGTGCTGGAGGTCGACGGCGGCGTGACGCACGTCCGCGTCCGCCCCCAGTCCTGACCCACCGCCCGCGCCACCGGCCCCGCCACCGTCACCGAACGCGAAAGGTCGCGACACGCCGCATCCGGAGTCCCCGGTAGCGCGTGTCGCGACCTTTCGCGTGAGAAGAGAGGGGTCAGTCGGACGGTGGGCGCCAGACGACGACCTCCGTCGCGCGGCGCACGCGCGTGCCCTGGCGCAGCGTCACGACCGAGCCGGAGGCGCCCGCGGCGAACACCCGGGAGCGGCTGTCGACCTCGTCGCGCAGGCGCAGCTCGAGGTCGCGCACCTGACCGCGCAGCGCGCGGACGGTGTTCTCGAGCTCGATGATGCGGGAGATCGCGGGCAGGCTCATCCCGTCGGCCGACAGGGCCGAGACCTCGCGCAGCTGCTTCACGTGCCGCAGCGAGTATCGCCGTGACCCGCCCTGCGTGCGAGCGGGCACGACGAGGCCCAGTCGGTCGTACTGGCGGAGGGTCTGCGGATGCATGCCGGCGAGCTCGGCGGCGACCGCGATCGCGAAGATCGGGGCCTCCTCGTCGACCTCATCGGACATGACGTTCACCTCGTTTCGACTCGTTGCGCTCGCTCAACGACCGGACACGGTCACTCGCGTGCCTTGGCCATCATCTCGGCGCGCGGGTTCTCTTTGGGTTCGAGCTCCTGGAAGCGCTCCAGCGCCTCCTTCGCCCGCTCGTCGAGGTGCGTCGGCACGGCGACCTGCACCTCGGCGAGCAGGTCGCCGGTGCCCTTGGCCGTCTCGACGCCGCGCCCCTTGACGCGCAGCACGCGCCCCGACGGGGTGCCGGGGGCCACGCGCAGCTTCACGACGTCGCCGCCGAGAGTGGGCACCTCGATCGTCGCGCCCAGCGCCGCCTCGGTGAAGGTGACCGGCACCGTCACGCGCAGGTTCAGCCCGTCCCGCGTGAATACGGGGTGGGGCCGCACCGTCACCGACACCACGATGTCGCCCGCCTCGCCGCCGTCCGGCGACGGGCGGCCGCGACCGCGCAGCCGGATCTTCTGCCCGTCCGAGACGCCCGCGGGGATCTTCACCTTGAACGGTTTGCCGTCCTCGCCGGCGAGCGTGATCGTGTCACCGCGCACCGCCGTCTGGAAGTCCAGCGTCGTGCGCGCCGTGACGTCGGCGCCGCGCTGCGGACCGCCGTATCCCTGGAAGCCGCCCGAGGGCTGACCGAACCGACCCGAGCCGAACCGGCCGCCGCCGGACTGCTGACCGAACATCGCGAAGATGTCGTCGAAGTCGGCGCCCTGCGCGCCGCGCGCGCCACTGGAGCCGAACCGGCTGAACACGTCCTCGAAGCCGCCGCCGGCGCCCGGCGCGGTGAAGCGCGCGTTGCCGGCGCCCATCGCGCGCAGCTGGTCGTACTCGGCGCGCTGCTCCTTGTCGTTCAGCACGGCGTACGCCTCGCTGATCTCCTTGAACTTCGCCTCCTTCGCAGGGTCGCCCTGCGTGGAGTCGGGGTGGTAGGTGCGCGCGAGCTTGCGATAGGTCTTCTTCAGGTCGGCCTCGGAGACGTCCTTCGAGACGCCGAGCACCTTGTAGAAGTCCTTGTCGAACCAGTCTTGGCTGGCCATCTTCTCCTCCGCTTACTCTGCCGGCACGGCGACCACGACCTTCGCCGGACGCAGCTCGATCGCGCCCAGGCGGTAGCCCACCTCGACCACCTCGATGATCGCGGCGGCCTCGACGCCGGGTGTCGGCACCTGGAAGATCGCCTCGTGCTGCTGCGGGTCGAAGACGTCGCCGGCCGCGCCGTACGACTCCACACCCATCCGGGTCACGACGCCGCGCAGCTTCTCGGCGATGGCCGCCAGGGGCGAGCCCTCGGCGAGATCGCCGTGCTTGTCGGCGCGGTCGAGGTCGTCGAGCACCGGCAGCAGACCCTTCGCGACCGAGCCCTTGGCCCGGTCGATCTCGGCCTCGCGCTGCTCTTCGGTGCGGCGGCGGTAGTTCGCGTACTCGGCCTGCAGACGCTTGAGGTCGAGCAGCAGGTCGTGCTCCTCGGCGGGCGCCTCGGCCACGGCGGCCTCGTCGGACTGCTCGGTGCCGAGGATGTCCTCGATCGTCAGGGAGTCCTCCTGCGAGTCGGGGCCGGAAGCGTTCGCCTCCGACCCCTCCTCACCGAGGACCTCGTCGCCGTCTTCGGGCTGGAAGTCCTTGTCGCTCATGTGTCGATTCTTACTTCTTCTCGTCCTCGTCGTCGACGACCTCGGCGTCGATGACGTCTTCGTCGGAGGATGCCGTA
The DNA here is from genome assembly GCF_003651225.1 of Microbacterium telephonicum. Lineage (GTDB taxonomy): Bacteria > Actinomycetota > Actinomycetes > Actinomycetales > Microbacteriaceae > Microbacterium > Microbacterium telephonicum. The sequence goes on along the minus strand of NZ_RCDB01000004.1, from coordinate 20,619 downwards.
CCCTCGGCACCCGGCTCGGCGCCGGCACCGGCACCGGCATCCGCGGCCTGCTCGGCCTGCGACGACGCGTAGATCGCCTCGCCGAGCTTGCCCTGCGACTGGTTGAGCTTGTCGAACGCGTTCTTCACGGCGTCTTCGTCCTCGCCCGCCAGAGCGGTCTTGAGGGCGTCGACGTCGGCCTGGACCTCGCTCTTGACGTCCTCGGGCAGCTTGTCCTCGTTGTCCTTGATCAGCTTGTCGATCGAGTACGAGAGGGTCTCGGCCTGGTTGCGCACCTCGGCGGCCTCACGGCGCTTCTTGTCCTCGGCAGCGTGCTCCTCGGCCTCGCGCACCATGCGCTCGATGTCCTCCTTGGGAAGCGACGAGCCACCCGAGATGGTCATCGACTGCTCCTTGCCGGTGCCCTTGTCCTTGGCGGACACGTGCACGATGCCGTTGGCGTCGATGTCGAAGGTGACCTCGACCTGCGGCACGCCGCGAGGCGCCGGCGCGATGCCGGTCAGCTCGAAGGTGCCCAGGGGCTTGTTGTCGCGCGTGAAGTCGCGCTCGCCCTGGAAGACCTGGATCGCGACCGACGGCTGGTTGTCGTCGGCGGTCGTGAAGGTCTCGCTGCGCTTGGTCGGGATTGCCGTGTTGCGCTCGATGAGCTTGGTCATGATGCCGCCCTTGGTCTCGATGCCGAGGCTCAGGGGGGTGACGTCGATGAGCAGCACGTCCTTGCGCTCACCCTTGAGGACACCGGCCTGCAGGGCGGCGCCGACGGCGACGACCTCGTCCGGGTTCACGCCCTTGTTGGGCTCCTTGCCGGCTTCCTTCTTCACGAGCTCGCTCACGGCGGGCATGCGGGTGGAACCGCCGACGAGCACGACGTGGTCGATGTCGCCGACCTTGATGCCGGCCTCGCGGATGACGTCCTCGAACGGCTTCTTGGTGCGGTCGAGCAGGTCCTTGGTGAGGTCCTCGAACTTCGCACGGGTCAGCGTCTCGGACAGCGACACGGGGCCGGAGTCGGTCAGCGACAGGTAGGGCAGGTTGATCGAGGTCGACTGCGAGCTGGAGAGCTCCTTCTTCGCCTGCTCGGCGGCCTCCTTGAGGCGCTGGAGCGCGATCTTGTCGCCCGAGACGTCGACACCGGTGGTGTCCTTGAACTGCTTGATCAGGTAGTCGACGATGCGCTGGTCCCAGTCGTCGCCGCCGAGGCGGTTGTCACCGGCGGTGGCGCGCACCTGGATCGTGGAGAAGTCGTCGTCCTTGCCCACCTCGAGCAGGGAGACGTCGAACGTTCCACCACCGAGGTCGAAGACGAGGATGAGCTCGTCCTCCTTGCCCTTGTCGAGACCGTAGGCGAGCGCGGCGGCGGTCGGCTCGTTGATGATGCGGAGCACGTTGAGGCCTGCGATCTCACCGGCCTCCTTCGTGGCCTGGCGCTCCGCGTCGTTGAAGTAGGCCGGGACGGTGATGACGGCATCCGTCACGGTGTCGCCGAGGTACTGCTCCGCGTCGCGCTTGAGCTTCTGCAGGATGCGCGCCGAGATCTCCTGCGGCGTGTAGTTCTTGCCGTCGATCGCCTGGGTCTTCCAGTCGGTGCCCATGTGGCGCTTGACCGACGTGAGGGTGCGGTCGACGTTCGTCACGGCCTGGCGCTTGGCGGTCTCGCCGACGAGCACCTCGCCGTCCTTCGTGAACGCGACGACCGAGGGGGTCGTGCGCAGACCCTCGGCGTTGGCGATGACCTTCGGCTCGCCGCCTTCGAGGACCGAGACGACCGAGTTGGTCGTTCCGAGGTCGATACCCACTGCACGTGCCATGTGTTTCTCCTTCTGTGGTGTGCGTGATGTTGTGAAAACTCCGAGCCGCGAAGTTGAGTCCCAAAGGCTCAAGGTGGCTCCTGGAACACGATAACGACATCCGTCCGCCATGTCAAACGAACTTGATACGACTCATATCAAGTTTTCAGGCGGATGCTGTGACCGCCCGTTCGTGTCAGGCACGCGACGCGGCTCGCCGGCGACGACGACTACCTGCAGCCGGCGATCCGCGACGAACACGGGCGCTTCATCGGGACGATGTAGCTCGAGCTGAAGAGCCGGGAGCACCGCGTCGACCGGGAATGGGCCGCGCGCCAGTAGCCTGACGGCAGGCCGCTGTGGTGCGGCACCGCCCGTTCACCGAAGGCTCCTACCGTGACGCACATGTCGCTACCCGAACAGCCGTCTCCCGAATCCGCGCACGCCGCGGCCGTCATCGGAACCACCGACCGCACCCGCAAGCGCGCCGTGCGGGCGTGGGCGCTCTGGGATTGGGGCTCCGCGTCGTTCAACGCGGTCGTTACGACGTTCGTGTTCAGCACCTACCTGTCGAGCAACTACTTCGTCGACCCCGCGATCGTGGCGGCGGCGAACGGCGAGGCGTCGGACCCGGCACTCATGGCCGCCAAGGCCGACAACGCGTCGCTCATCGGCGTCGCGCTCATGATCGCCGGCATCATGATTGCCGCCCTCGCCCCCGTCCTGGGCCAGCGCTCCGACGGATCGGGGCGCCGCAAGCTCTGGCTCGGCGTGAACACCGGCATCGTCGTGCTCGCCATGGCGGCGATGGTCTTCGTCGAAGGCACCCCCGGCTACCTCATCCTCGGTGCGACACTTCTCGCGGTCGGCAACGTCTTCTTCGAGTTCGCGAGCGTCAACTACAACGCCATGCTCGTGCAGGTCTCCACGCGCGAGAACATGGGCCGCGTCTCCGGATTCGGCTGGGGCATGGGCTACGTCGGCGGCATCGTGCTGCTGCTGATCCTGCTGGTCGGCTTCATCGGCCTCGCCGACGACCCCGGCCCGCTCGGGGTGACCGAGGACGGCGGCCTCAACATCCGCCTCGCCGTTCTGGCCTCGGCCGTCTGGTTCGGGATCTTCGCGATCCCGGTGCTCGTGCGCGTGCCCGAGATCCCGGCGCAGGAGCGCCGCGTGCGAGTCGGGTTCTTCCGCTCCTACGCGGTGCTGTGGGGCACGCTCACCAAGCTCTGGCACGGCAACCGCCAGGTGCTGCAGTTCCTGCTCGCCAGCGCCGTGTTCCGCGACGGCCTGGCGGGCGTGTTCACCTTCGGCGCGATCATCGCCGCGCAGGTGTTCGGGTTCACCTCGTCGGAGGTGCTCTACTTCGCGGTCGGCGCGAACGTCGTTGCGGGCATCTCGACGATCCTCGCCGGGCGGCTCGACGACCGGTTCGGGTCCAAGACGGTCATCATGGTGTCCCTCATCGGACTCGTCGTCGCCGGAACGGTCGTGCTCTTCATCGGCACCGCGAAGGTCGGCTTCTGGATCGTCGGGCTCATCTTGTGCATGTTCGTCGGGCCGATCCAGTCGGCATCGCGCTCGTTCCTGGCCCGCATCACCCCCGAGAGGCGCGAGGGCGAGATCTTCGGGCTCTACGCCACGACCGGCCGCGCCGTCTCGTTCCTGGCCCCCGGCCTGTTCGCCCTGTTCGTCGGCCTCACCCACGACACGCGGTTCGGCATCCTCGGCATCGTGCTGATCCTGCTCGCGGGCCTGCTGCTGATGCTGCCCGTCAAGCCCCGGCAGGCCGTCATCGACTGAGCCGGCTCCTCGGCCTGCGCCTGGGCCTGCGCCTGGGCGGGCATGTCCCACGAAACGCCGGTGCGGAGCAGCACACGTGGCACATCGCGTGACATGCGCGAGAACCATGTCACACGAGTGGCTGGATGCCGCATCCTCCGGCAGCAGGCCGCGTGACACGCCCTCATCGACCGCAGAAGCGGGCACGGACGACAGCTAGGGCCGGCGGCGCAGCCACGGGATGCGGACCCCGCGCTCGTTCTCCTCTTCGACGTCGAGTCCGTAGTGGTCGCCGATGTACTCGACGAACTGGGCGCGCTGCGCGCCGTCGTACACCTTGCGCTCGCGCCGGAAGGCGATCACGGTCGCCCAGCAGATGAGCAGCATCACGACGCTGAACGGCAGCGCGATCGTGATCGCCGCCGTCTGCAGCGCGGTGAGTCCGCCCGCGACGAGCAATGCGGTCGCGAGCACGGCGGTCGCGAGGGTGAAGAACACGCGCAGCCAGCGGCGCGGCTCCTGATCGCCGCCGGTCGCGATCATGCCCATCACGAGGGCACCGGAATCCGACGAGGTGATGAAGAACACCGCGATCAGGATGATCGCGCCGATCGTGAGCACGGGGGTGCCGGGGAGATGCGTGAACAGTTGGAACAGGGCGCCCTGCAGGTCGACCGTGCCGTCGGCGGCGGTCATCGAGCCGGGCTGGGTGAGCTCGAGGTAGATCGCCGAGCCGCCGAGCACCGCGAACCACAGGATGCCGACGAGCGTCGGCACGATGAGCACGCCCAGCACGAACTGGCGCACGGTGCGCCCCTTGCTGACGCGCGCGATGAAGATGCCGACGAAGGGGGCCCACGAGATCCACCAGCCCCAGTAGAACGAGGTCCACGCCGCCTGCCACTGCTCGCCGGCCTCGCCCTGGAACGCCGAGACGTTGAAGCTCAGACCGACGAAGTTCTGGATGTAGCCGCCGATCGACTGCACCCATTCGCGCAGCAGGTACTCGGTGTTGCCGAAGATCAGGGTGAAGGCCAGCAGTGCGGCGGCGATGATGAGGTTCGTGGACGACAGCCACTTCATCCCCTTGCCGACGCCCGACAGCACCGAAGCGAGCACGAACACGGTGATGACGGCGATGATCGCGATCTCGCCGAGCATCCCCGGGTCGGGGAGCCCGGCCGCGGTCAGGCCCGACCCGATCTGCATGACGCCGAGTCCGAGCGAGGTCGCCACACCGAAGACGGTGCCCACGAGCGCGACGACGTCGATGACGTTGCCCCAGACACCGCGCACGGCCTTGCCGAGCAACGGCTCCAGTGCCCAGCGGATCGAGATCGGACGCCGCCGCCGGTGGATGGCATACGCGAGCGCGAGGCCCAGGACGACATAGATCGCCCACGCCTGCACCCCCCAGTGCAGGTAGGTCTGGGTGAGCGCCGACTGCGCGAGCATCGCCGGGGTTCCCTCGACGCCCGGCCGCGGCGAGACGAAGTGGCTGAGCGGCTCGCTCACGCCGTAGAAGACGAGACCGATGCCCATGCCGGCGGCGAACAGCAGCGAGAACCAGGCCCCGAGCGAGAACTCGGGCTCGTCGTCGTCTTTGCCGAGCTTGATGTCGCCGAAGCGGCTGAACCCCATCGCGAGGGCGAAGACCACGAAGAACGCGGCGATGAGCACGTAGTACCAGTTGAAGCCGCGGATGATCGTGTCCTGCACGGCCGCGAACGTCGCGTCGGCGGCATCCGGGAACAGGATCGCGAAGCCCGCGACGAGCACGATGACCGCGGATGCGGGCCAGAAGACCCATCGCGCGATCGGACGGTGGGCGGTCGGATCGACCGTCGTGGTGGGTTCGCCGGGCCTGTCGATGGGATGGGTCTCGTCGCTCACCCGGCCAGGGTACCGACCGGCCGCATCCGTGGTCAGGGGGTTCGCAGGCGACCGATGCGTACGGTAAGGGGATGGATGCCTGCGCCGCCCTGGCCGACGCGATCGACGAGCTCGCGGCTCGCGGACGGTCGGATCGGCACTTCCTGCGCGACATCGGCCGGCTCGGCGGGGTGCGGCGCGGACCGCTGTGGCTGACCGATGCGGCCTCCGGCGGCAGCAACCGGCTGCGCGGGCGGGGGTTCCGCGACGCGCTCGACGACGACACCGACGGGCAGGCGCGCCATTTCGCGGGCACCGTCGCCGTCACGGCGCGGGTCGGCGGACGCCTGTCGCGCTGGCTCACGACCGTCGTGCTGCGCGACGCGCCCGACACCGCCGACGGCAGGCTCAGCGGCGAGGCCATCGCGTTCGTCCGCGGCATCCGGTCGGGGGAGATCAGCCAGGCGGATGCGGGAGCATGGGTGCGGCGCCGGCTCTGCGGCTGCGCCTGAGCGCGGCGGTTCTGAGGGCTGCGCTGTTCAGCTCCCGGGCCACGACTGCGCGAGTTTGGCGAGCAGCCGGGCGAGTTCGGCCCGCTCCGCCGGGGTGAAGTCCTCGAGCGCCGTCGCGACCGCGTTGCGACGGTCGCCGCGGAAACCCCGCACGATCGCGCGCCCCTGATCGGTCAGCGCGATGCGCGTGCGCCGGGCGTCTTCGGGGTCGGCCTCGCGTCCGACAAACCCCATCTCGACGGACTGCTGCACGAGTCGTGACGCCCTTGGCTGGTCGACTCCGACCGCGTCGGCGAGCTCGGTCACGGTGAGCGGGCCGGATGCCGCGGCGAGCGCCTCGAGCAGACGCAGGCGAGCCGGACCCGCGAACCGCGCGGCGCCGCCACCCCAGCCGGGGCCGGGACCCCAACCGCCGCGATGGTGTCCCGGATGGTGACCGCCGTGGCCGTGCGGGCCGCCGAACCGCTCGTCCTGGCCCGGCTCGCCGGGAGCGCCGGGCGCGCCAGCCCAGGGCGGACGCGGGCCACGCCGCCCGCGCAGCCGGGCGAGCGCCTGGGCGATCTGCTCCGCGGCCTCGGCGGGAGTGGGCGAGTCGGGGGGCGTCGGCGAGGTCGGCACGTCACCCGATTTTACATGCGACTTGACATGTATCGGGATTGCATGTCACACTGCATGTAGTTGTCATATGACATGTAAACCGGCGACCGTGACGTCGCCCACGAAAGGACTCCCCATGGACACCCCACAGAACATCCCCACCCCCGACCGCCCGCTCGGCTACTGGCTGCGCACCGTCGACGCCCTCATCGCCGCCGAGTTCGCCCGCGCCCTCGACTCCGACGACCTCGACCGCCGCGACTGGATGCTGCTGAGCGCCGTCTCCGGCGAACTGCCGGGGCCGCTCGCCTCGGTCGGCGCCGACCGGATCGCCGCACTCCTGGCGCGCAAGGGCAAGCGCCTGCGCCGTCTCGAAGAGCGCGGCTGGGTCAGCCCGGCCGGCGACGGCACCTGGACACTGACCGACGACGGCGCGGCCGTGAAGGAGCGCCTCGGCACGATCGTCGACGGCGTGCGCACCCGCGTCGCCGGCGCCGTCTCGCCCGAGGACTTCACCACGACGGTCACCTCGCTCGCGGCCATCGCCCGCGAACTCGGCTGGGACGAGAACGCGCCCGCCTTTCCGCGCGGCGGACGATTCCGTCGTCACGGCTTCGGCCCCGGCCACGGCTTCGGTCCGCACCCGGGCGCCGGCCACCGCTTCGGTCCCGGCCACGGCTTCGGTCCGCGTCCCGGCCGCGATGAGGCAGACCCGGACGCGATGGGCGCCGAGGGCCGCGGATGCCGCGACCACCGCGGCCACGACCACCACCGCCGCGGCGCGGAGCACGCCTACGAGCGCGGCTTCGACGCCGGCTTCGCCCGCGGTCGCGCCGCCGGCTGACCCATCCCTCCCCGGTGGTTGAGCAACGCGCGCAGCGCGCGTATCGAAACCCGCGCGCCCACCACCGATACCGAGCCCCACGCGTTTCGACTCGTCGCCGCGCTCCTCGCTCAACGACCGGAAGAGCACCACCCGCACTCCCGGTCGTTGAGCGAGCGCAGCGAGTCGAAACGCCCCGAACCGAGCCCCCTGCCGGGGAAGGGAAGCCTTCGCAAGCGAATATGACCCCGTGTGACGGGACGTGACGCAATCTGACGCCCTCTCCGACCCCGTACGGAGCCCACGTTTAGCCTCACTGAAGCAGGCCGACGACCCGCCTGCCCACCGGCGGCATCCTCCGATGCGCCGGATCGAGGAGGACCCGTGAGCACCGAAACCGGCACCGAGACGGCCCCCCGTCCCGCCGACGGGTCGCGCGCACGCCCGCCGCGGCCCTCGAACCGCCCGAACGGGCAATGGAAGATCGACGGCAAGACGCCGCTGAACGGCAACGAGGAGTGGAAGCAGGTCGACGACGGCCTCGCCGTCCGCGAACGCATCGAGACGAGCTACGCCCAGGGCGGCTTCGCCTCGATCGACCCCACCGACCTGCACGGACGCTTCCGCGTCTGGGGGCTCTACACCCAGCGCAAGCCCGGCATCGACGGTGGCCGCACCGCGACCCTCGAACCGCACGAGCTCGAAGACGCCTACTTCATGCTGCGCGTGCGCATCGACGGCGGGCAACTCACGACCGAGCAGCTGCGCGTCATCGCCGGCATCTCCACCGAGTTCGGCCGGGGAACCGCCGACCTCACCGACCGTCAGAACGTGCAGCTGCACTGGGTCGAGGTCGAGTCGATGCCGGAGATCTGGCGCCGCCTCGAAGCCGTCGGTCTCGGCACGACCGAGGCGTGCGGCGACGTGCCCCGCGTCATCCTGGGGTCGCCGGTCGCTGGCATCTCGGTCGACGAGCTCATCGATCCGACGCCGCAGATCGAGCAGATCCAGTCGCGGTTCATCGGCGACCCCACGCTGTCGAACCTGCCCCGCAAGTTCAAGTCGGCCATCACCGGCCACCCGAGCCACGACGTCGTGCACGAGATCAACGACGTCGCGTTCGTCGCCGTCGAGCACCCCGAGCTCGGTGTCGGCTACGACCTGTGGGTCGGCGGCGGCCTGTCGACGACGCCGCGCCTCGGCGAGCGCCTGGGCACCTTCGTCTCCCCCGACCGGGTGAGCGAGGTCTGGCACGGCGTCGCGCAGATCTTCCGCGACTACGGATACCGGCGTCTGCGCAACAAGGCACGGCTGAAGTTCCTGCTCGCCGAGTGGGGCACCGAGAAGTTCCGTCAGGTGCTGCAGGACGAGTACCTGGGCTACGCGCTGCCCGACGGCCCCGCCGCCTCGAAGCCCGCGACCCCCGGCGATCACGTCGGCGTGCACCGGCAGAAGGACGGCCGCTTCTACATCGGCGTCACCCCGATCGTCGGCCGCGTGTCCGGACCGCTCCTGGCCGAACTCGCCGACGTCATCGAGGCGCACGGTTCGTCGCGGCTGCGCACGACCCCGCACCAGAAGCTCGTCATCCTCGACATCCCCGAGGACCGCGTCGACTCGATCGTCGCCGAGCTCGACCGGCTCGGCCTGCAGTCGCGTCCGAGCCTCATCCGGCGGGGCACGATCGCGTGCACCGGCATCGAGTTCTGCAAGCTCGCGATCGTCGAGACGAAGGCCTACGCCACCGCCGCTGTGCTCGAACTGGAGGAGCGCATCGCGGGCCTCGACCTGCCGCATCCGATCAGCCTGCACGTCAACGGCTGCCCCAACTCGTGCGCGCGCATCCAGACCGCCGACATCGGCCTGAAGGGCCAGCTCGTCACGATCGACGGCGATCAGGTGCCCGGCTACCAGGTGCACCTCGGCGGCGGCCTCGCCTCGAAGGACCGCGACGAGGCCGGCCTCGGTCGCACGGTGCGCGGGCTGAAGGTCGCCGCCGACGGCATCGCCGACTACGCCGAGCGCGTGCTGCGCCGCTTCGCCGCCGACCGCATCGGCGACGAGACGTTCGCGGAGTGGGCCCACCGCGCGGATGAGGAGGCGCTCGTATGAGCGTCTCGCTCGCCCCCCGCACCACCGCGCACCGCTCGGCCGCCGAACTGCGCGCCCTCGCCGAGGCGGCGAACGAGGCGCTCGGCTCGCTCACCGACCACGAGGCCTCGCCGGCCGAGGTCGTCGCGTGGGTGGCCGCGAACTTCTCGATGGAATCGGCCGCGGTCGCGTGCTCGATGGCGGATGCCGCCCTGCCGCACCTGGTCGCCGAGCAGCTGCCGGGGGTCGACGTGCTCTTCCTCGACACCGGCTACCACTTCAGCGAGACCCGCGCGACGCGCGACGAGGTCGACCGCGTGCTCGACGTGCGCATCGTCGACATCACCCCCGAGCAGACCGTCGCCGAACAGGATGCCGAGTACGGCGCCGAGCTGTTCTCCCGCGACCCGGGCCTGTGCTGCGCGCGCCGCAAGGTCGCGCCCCTGCAGGCGGCGCTCGGCGGCTACGAGGTGTGGTTCACGGGCGTGCGCCGCGACGAAGCCCCCACCCGCACGAACACGCCGCTGGTCACCTGGGACGAGCGCAACGGCCTCGTCAAGGTGAACCCGGTCGCGGCGTGGAGCTTCGACGACCTCATGGGTTACGCCGCCGACCACAAGGCGCCCGTGAACCTGCTGCTCGGCTTCGGCTACCCGTCCATCGGGTGCGAGCCGTGCACGAAGCCGGTCGCCCCGGGCGACGACCCCCGGTCCGGCCGCTGGGCCGGCTCCGCCAAGATCGAATGCGGGTTGCACGAATGACCACCGGACTCGAGACCCGTACCGCCCTGTCGACCCTCGACCAGCTCGAGGCCGAGTCGATCCACATCATCCGCGAGGTGGTCGCCGAGTTCGAGCGCCCCGTGCTGCTGTTCTCGGGCGGCAAGGACTCCGTCGTCGTGCTGCACCTGGCCACGAAGGCGTTCTTCCCCGGCAGGGTGCCGTTCCCGGTGCTGCACGTCGACACGGGGCACAACTTCCCCGAGGTCCTCGCCTTCCGCGACGAGACCGTCGCCCGGCTGGGGCTGCGTCTCGAGGTCGCCCGCGTGCAGGACTACCTCGACGACGGCCGCCTCCACGAGCGCGCCGACGGCACCCGCAACCCGCTGCAGACCCAGCCGCTGCTCGACGCGATCGCCGCCGGACGCCACGACGCCGTCTTCGGCGGTGCCCGCCGCGACGAGGACAAGGCGCGGGCGAAGGAGCGCATCATCTCGCTGCGCGACGAGTTCGGCCAGTGGGACCCGCGCAACCAGCGGCCCGAGCTGTGGAGCCTGTACAACGGCCGCCACACGCCGGGTCAGCACGTGCGCGCGTTCCCGATCTCGAACTGGACCGAACTCGACGTCTGGCGCTACATCGAGCGCGAGCAGATCGCGCTGCCGCCGCTGTATTTCGCGCACGAACGCGATGTCTACGCCCGCGACGGGATGTGGCGCGCGGTGGGCGAGTTCTCCCCCGCGAAGCCGGGCGAGACGATCGAGCGCCGCACCGTGCGCTACCGAACCGTCGGCGACATGAGCTGCACCGGTGCGGTCGAATCCGACGCCGCCGACCTCGCCGCCGTCGTCGACGAGGTCGCGCGCACCACGGTGACCGAGCGCGGTGCGACCCGCGCCGACGACCGGCTGTCGGAGGCCGCGATGGAAGACCGAAAGAAGGACGGGTACTTCTGATGTCCGCACGCACCGACGAGCCCACGCTGTTCCGCTTCGCGACGGCGGGGTCGGTCGACGACGGCAAGTCCACGCTCGTCGGCCGGCTGCTGCACGACGCAAAGGCGATCCTCGTCGACCAGCTCGAACAGGTCGCGCGCACCTCGGCCGACCGAGGCTTCGCGCACGGCGCGTTCGACTTCGCACTGCTGACCGACGGCCTGCGCGCCGAACGCGAGCAGGGCATCACGATCGACGTCGCCTACCGGTACTTCTCGACCGGTGCGCGCTCGTTCATCCTCGCCGACTGCCCCGGGCACGTGCAGTACACCCGCAACATGGTCACCGGCGCGACGACCGCCGATGCCGTCGTCGTGCTCATCGACGGCCGCAAGGGCGTGCTCGAGCAGACCCGCCGCCACCTCGCCGTCGTCGCGCTGCTGCGCGTGCCGCACGTGATCGTCGCGGTCAACAAGATCGACCTGCTGGACTTCGCCGAAGACGCCTACGCCCCGGTCGACGCCGACGTGCGCGCGGTCGCGACCGAGCTCGGCATCGACGGAATCCACGTCCTCCCGGTCTCGGCGCTCGAGGGCGACAACATCGTCGAGCGCTCCGCCCGCACCCCCTGGTACTCGGGACCGGCGCTGCTCGAACTGCTCGAGACGCTCCCCGCCCGCGGCGAGCTGGATGCCGTCCTCGACGATTTCCGCCTGCCCGTGCAGCTCGTGCTGCGCCCGCAGGGCGGGCTGACGCCCGAGCTGGCCGCCGAACCCGGCGCCGCCGACGCATACCGCGACTACCGCGCGTTCGCGGGCCGCGTCTCATCGGGCACGGTGCGGGTCGGCGACGCCGTGACGGTGTTCCCGGCGGGCATCGAGACGACGGTCTCCGGCATCCAGGTCGCCGGCCGCGACGCCGACGAGGCGGTCGCCGGGCAGTCGGTGTCGCTGCAGCTGGCCGATGACGTCGATGCGGCGCGCGGCGCGGTCATCGCGGCATCCGGCACCCTGCCCCCCGCCCGCCGTGAGCTGCAGGCGGAGCTGTTCCAGCTCGACCCGCGCGCCCTCACCTCGGGGGCGCGGGTGCTCGTCAAACACGGCACCGCGACCGTGCAGGCCCTCGTCGCCTCGATCGACTCGCGCCGCGACCTCGACACGCTCGCCCACGAGCACGCCGACGCGCTGCAGGTCAACGACATCGGCCGCGCGACCCTGCGCCTGGCGTCCGAGCTTCCGGTCGACGCGTACGCGACCGACCGCGAGACGGGGTCGTTCCTCGTGATCGACCCCGCCGCCGGCCACACCCTGGCCGCCGGCATCGTGCGCGCCTGACGCGCACCGCACGACCCCACCAAGAAAGCCCGAAGGAGGCGAACAAAGATGAACACCCGCTCACTCACCATCTCCGCATTGGCCGTGGCCGCCATGATGCTCACCGGATGCGCCTCCGCAGCCGCGTCGGACGAGGCGACTCCGGCCGCGCTCGACGGCGGGTCGCCCGCCGAGGAGCTGCGCCTGGGCTACTTCGCGAACGTCACGCACGCCCCCGCACTCGTGGGGCTGTCGGAGGGACTGTTCGCCGACGCGCTGGGCGAAACCGAGCTGACGACCCAGATCTTCAACGCGGGCCCGGCCGCCATCGAAGCGCTGTCAGCCGGTGCGATCGATGCGACCTTCATCGGACCGAATCCGTCGATCAACACCTTCATCCAGTCCGGCGGCGAGTCGGCCCGCATCGTCGCGGGGGCGACGACCGGCGGCGCGGCCCTCGTCGTCCGCGACGGCATCGACTCGCCCGACGACCTGAAGGGCACGACCCTCGCCACCCCGCAGCTCGGCAACACGCAGGACGTGGCCCTGCGCAGCTGGCTCGGCGACGAAGGATTCCAGACCAGCACGACCGGCGGCGGCGACGTCACGATCACGCCGACCGAGAACGCGCAGACGCTCACGCTCTTCCAGAGCGGCGACATCGACGGCGCGTGGCTGCCCGAACCGTGGGTCTCGCGCCTCGTGGTGGATGCCGGGGCCCACGTCCTCGTCGACGAGGCCGACCTGTGGGACGGCGGCGCGTTCCCGACGACGGTGCTGCTCGTGCGCGCCGACTTCCTCGAGGAGCACCCCCAGACCGTCGACGCGCTGCTGCAGGGCGAGCTCGCCGCCATCGACTGGCTGAACGGGAACGCCGACCAGGCCGCCGACGTCATCAACGCGAAGCTCACCGAAGACACCGGCAAGCCGCTCGACGACGCGGTCATCGACCGGGCGCTCGAGAACGTCACCTTCTCGGCCGACCCGCACGCCGAGACGTTCACGACGCTCGTCGAGAACGGCCTGGCCGCCGGAACGCAGAAGAAGGGGTCGATCGAGGGACTGTTCGACCTGCGCCTGCTCAACGGTCTGCTGTCGGATGCCGGCGACGACACCGTCTCGGCGGGCGATCTCGGCGAGGACGGCACGTCATGACCGGCGCCCGCCCCGACGCGCCGGTCGTCACCGGCACCCCGGGCGCGACATCCGTGCCGGCGCGTCCGACGCCGCTGCTGCCGAGCTTCGACCTCGGCGCTCCGGCGCCGACCGTCGCGGCCCCGACGGCGCCGGCGATCCGGCTGCAGGGCGTCGCCAAGCGCTTCGGTGCGGGCCCGTCGGTGCTCGAGGACGTGTCGCTCGACGTGCGGCCCGGCGAGTTCGTGTGCCTGGTCGGGGCGTCCGGATGCGGCAAGTCGACGCTGCTGAACATCATCGCCGGGCTCGACCGCGCATCGGCGGGCACGGTCGAGACCCCCGCCGAGGGGTCGGCGCTGATGTTCCAGGAGTCCGCGCTGATGCCGTGGCTGACCGCATCCCGCAACATCGAGTTGGCGCTGCGCCTGCACGGCGTCTCCCGCGCGGCGCGCCGCGAGCGTGCGCGCGAGCTGCTCGACGTCGTGGGACTCGCCGACGCCGTCGACAAGCGCCCGCACGAACTCTCCGGCGGCATGCGCCAGCGCGTCGCCCTCGCGCGGGCGCTGGCCCAGAAGCGCCCCGTGCTGCTGATGGACGAGCCGTTCGCCGCCCTCGACGCCATCACGCGCGACATCCTCCACGACGAGCTCGACCGCGTGTGGCGCGCGACCGGCCGCACGATCGTGTTCGTCACCCACAACGTCGGCGAGGCGGTGCGCCTCGGCCAGCGGGTCGTGCTGCTCTCGAGCCGCCCCGGCCGGGTCGCGCACGAGTGGGAGGTCGGCGCCCGGCGCGGCGACGGAACCGAGGCCGCCGCGCTCGTGACCGAGATCACGACGCGTCTGCGGAAGGAGATCCGCCGCAATGCCGCCTGAAGCCACCGCCGCGCGCACCACGCTCGAGTCCATCGCCCCCGACGAGACCGCCCACCGCGACCTCGAGGCGGGCCTGGACCGCCTGCAGTCGCCGGTCGAGCAGCGTCCCAGCCGCCTGCGCGTGTTCTGGTCGAGCGTGCTGCCGCCGATCATCTTCCTCGCCGTGCTCATCGCGGCGTGGCAGCTCTACATCGTCATCGCCCAGCCGCGCCCCGACATCGCGCCGAGCCCGCTCGACGTGCTCACCGCGTTCCAGACCTCGTGGGAGACCGGGCGCCTGCAGACCGCCGTCGGCACGAGCCTCGAGCGCGGCATCCTGGGCTTCCTCATCGCGATCGTCGTGGGCACGCCGCTCGGCCTGCTGCTGGCCGAGGTGCGGATCCTGCGCCGCGCGATCGGCCCGATCGTGTCGGGCCTGCAGGTGCTGCCCTCCGTCGCGTGGGTGCCCGCCGCGATCATCTGGTTCGGCCTCACCGACGCGACCGCCTACTTCGTCATCCTCATGGGGGCGATCCCGTCGATCGTCAACGGTCTGATCGCCGGTGTCGACCAGGTGCCGCCGCAGCTGCGCCGCGTGGGCACCGTGCTCGGTGCGGGGCGCTTCGCGCTCGCGACGCGCGTCGTGCTGCCGGCCGCCCTCCCCGGCTACTTCGCGGGCCTCAAGCAGGGCTGGGCGTTCTCGTGGCGGTCACTGATGGCGGCCGAGATCATCACGGTCGGCGGCACGATCGGGTTCGGACTCGGCTCGATGCTGCAGCAGAACCGCGAACTCGCCGACCTCGCCGGTGTGCTCGCCACGATCATCCTGATCCTCGCGATCGGCATCCTGATCGAGCTCGTGTTCTTCGGTCCGATCGAGCGGCGGATGCTGCGCCGCCGCGGCCTGCTGGTGGGAGGCACCCGGTGACCGCCGCCGCATCCGCCGGGCTCGTGACCCTCGTGGGGGCGGGCCCCGGAGACGCCGGGCTGCTGACCGTGCGGGGACTGCGGGCGCTCGAACGCGCCGACGTCATCGTCGCCGACCGCCTCGGCGCCCGTGCGGTGCTCGACGGCCTCGCCGCCGACGGCGTGCGGCTGAGCGCCGACGTCGTCGACGTGGGCAAGCGCCCCGGTCACCACGCGGTGCCGCAGGATGCGATCAACGCCCTGCTCGTGCAGCTCGGCCGGGACGGCAAGCGCGTCGTCCGCCTCAAGGGCGGCGACCCGTACGTGTTCGGTCGCGGCGGCGAGGAGGTGGCGGCCTGCCAGGCCGCCGGCGTCGCCGTCGAGGTTGTGCCGGGCGTCACGAGCGCCGTCTCGGTGCCCGCCGTCGCCGGCATCCCGCTGACCCACCGCGGGCTCGCGACGACGTTCACCGTCGCCACCGCGCACGACCAGATCGACGACCTCGGCGGCGGCCGCGACCACACCCTCGTGTTGCTCATGGGCGTCGCGACCCTCGCGCACTCCGCGCATCTGCTCGTCCGCGGGGCGCGAGGCGCGCACTGCCCGGTGGCGATCGTCGAAGACGGCTACGGCGAGCGCCAGCGGGTCACGATCGGCACCCTGGCCACGATCGCCGAGCAGGCCGCCGACCGGCAGGTGCGCTCGCCCGCCGTCGTCGTCGTCGGCGACGTCGTCGGCCTCAGTCCCTACGCGCCCCCGGAGTTCCGCGACGAGGCCGCCCGCCTCCAGCGTGACTGGATCGCGCGGCTCCCCTCCTGACCACCCCTCTCCGTGCGGATGCCGTCGGCGCCCGCCCGGCATCCGCCCCTTGCGAAAGGCACCCATGAGCCAGCCCTTGAACCTGCGCGTCGCGATCGTCGGCGCGGGCCCCGCCGGCATCTACGCGGGCAACATCCTCTCCGGCGCGGTCGCCGAGCGCGGCGGAGAGGTCGCGATCGACCTGTTCGAGTCGCTTCCCGCGCCCTACGGCCTCATCCGGTACGGCGTCGCGCCCGACCACCCCCGCATCAAGGGCATCGTCACGTCGCTGCACGAGATGCTCGACGCGGGCAGCATCCGCTTCATCGGCAACGTCGAGGTCGGCCGCCACATCTCCCTCGACGAGCTGCAGGAGCGCTACGACGCCGTCATCCTCGCCACCGGCGCCATCCGCGACGCCGCCCTCGACATCCCGGGCGTCGACCTGCCGGGGTCGTTCGGTGCGGCCGACTTCGTCGCCTGGTACGACGGTCACCCCGACGTGCCGACCGACTGGGCGCTGGATGCCCCCGAAGTCGCCGTCATCGGCAACGGCAACGTCGCCCTCGACGTCGCGCGCGTGCTCGCCAAGCATGCCGTCGATCTGCGTTCCACCGAGATCCCCGACAACGTGCTCGCCGGGCTCGAGACCTCCGCCGTCACCGATGTGCACGTGTTCGGCCGGCGCGGCCCCGCCGACATCAAGTTCACCCCGATCGAGCTGCGCGAGCTCGGTGAGGTGCCGAACGTCGACATCGTCGTGCACGACGAGGACTTCGCCGATGCCGACCCCGCGAACGCGGCGAACAACCAGCTCAAGGTGATGCTGCGCGTGCTGAACAGCTGGCGCGGCCGCGAGTCCACCGGTGCGACGCGCCGGCTGCACCTGCACTTCTACCACCAGCCCGTCGCCGTGCTCGGCACCGACCGCGTCGAGGGCCTGCGCTTCGAGCGCACCCGTCCCGTCGGCGACGGCCGGGTGGAGGGCACCGGCGAGATCCGCGAGTATCCGGTGCAGCAGGTGTACCGCGCCGTCGGTTACTTCGGCAGCCCCGTCGTCGACGTGCCGTTCGACGCCGCCCGTGGCGTCATCCCGAACGTCGAGGGACGCGTGGTCGACGCGGGCGACGCGGTCGTGCCGGGCGTCTACGCGACCGGCTGGATCAAGCGCGGACCCGTGGGACTCATCGGCCACACGAAGTCCGACGCGATGGAGACCATCTCCCACCTCGTGGCGGATGCCGAGGCCGGCGCGCTGGCAGCCCCGGCGGTGGGCGGCGACGTGCTGACGCTGCTCGACGAGCGCGAGGTCGAGTACACGACGTGGGACGGCTGGCGCTCGCTCGACGCGCACGAGCGCGACCTGGGGGCCGGGCACCGGCACACCCGCGAACGCGTCAAGGTGGTGCCGCGCGACGAGCAGGTGGCGATCTCCCGCGCCGCGAGCCTCACCCGCTGACGGCTTCGGCGCGTTTCGACTCGTCGCTGCGCTCCTCGCTCAACGACCGGTGGCCTTCCGGTCGTTGAGCGAGCGAAGCGAGTCGAAACGCCCCGAGCCGCCCCGCCCTCCCCGGTCGTTGAGCGAGCGAAGCGAGTCGAAACGCCCCGAGCCGCTTTCAGTCCTCGACGACCCGCACAACGGTCTCGATGTTGCCGCGCGTCGCGTTGGAGTACGGGCACACCTTCTCGGCGGCCTCGGCGAGCGCCTGTGCCTCGTCGTGCGGCATGTCGGGGATGACGACCTCGAGCTCGACGCTCAGACCGAACCCGCCCTGGCCGTTCGGGCCGATCCCGACGCGCGTGCCGACGCTCGTCTCGCCGAGGGTGATCTTCTGCGCGCGGGCGACCGACTGCAGCGCGGAGTGGAAGCAGGCGGCGTAGCCCGCGGCGAACAGCAGCTCGGGGTTGGGAGCACCGCCGGCGCCGCCCATCTCCTTCGGGATGCGCACGTCGGTGTCGATGAGCCCATCGGCGGTGCGGACGTGCCCGTTGCGGCCGCCGCCCGTGGCGAGGGCCTCTGCGGTGTAGATGGTGTCCATGGTGTCCTCCTTGTCTCCACCGGAACGCCGGCGGGTCTGCGGGCACGACGCGTCGCCGCACCCGGTCGGGTTCAGCGTGCGGTGTGCAGGCTGTCGGTCAGTCGGTGCAGCGATTCGCGCAGGGCGACGGCCGAGTCGAGGGTGAAGCCGGTGCACCGCAGCAGCTCCTCCGAGACCTCCGCCATCTCGCTCTGCAGCGCGCGGCCGCGCTCGGTCAGGCGCACCGTGACGATGCGGGCGTCGCCCTCGCCGCGTTCGCGCACGAGGAGGTCCGCCCGCTCCATGCGACGCAGCAGCGGCGACAGCGTGCCGGAATCGAGGTCGAGGTCGTCACCGAGCTGCGACACGGTCGCCAGCCCGTCGATCCACAGCTGCACCAGCACGAGGTACTGCGGGTAGGTCAGGTTCCACGGCGCCAGCAGCCGCCGGTACACCTGCGTCGTGGCGCGACTGGCCTGGTAGAGCGAGAAGCACACGAGCTGATCGACGGCCGCCATGCGTCAACGGTTGCACACAATCGAGTTGTGCACAACTTATCTGCCCGCGAGGGCGCACCTGTTCACTTCTCAGGAACGAACGATTCCGAGCCGCCGTGCGCGCAGATTCTGCGCGGCACGCGCGCCGCCGCGCACGCAATCGTCCTGAGATGTGCGCGCGGTCGCCGCGCAGCCGCGCCGGCGGCGTCAGCCGCCGAGGGCTCCCGCATCCGTCGATCCGACGTCGGTGCGGTGGAAGTTCTGGAACGACCGCGACGCCGTGGGTCCCCGCTGCCCGTGGTACCGGTTGAGGTACGGACCGGTGCCGTAGGGGTTCTCGGCCGCCGACGACAGGCGGAAGAAGCAGAGCTGTCCGATCTTCATGCCGGGCCACAGCTTGATGGGCAGGGTCGCGACGTTCGACAGCTCGAGGGTCACGTGTCCCGAGAAGCCCGGGTCGATGAAACCGGCGGTCGAGTGCGTCAGGAGCCCGAGGCGACCGAGCGACGACTTCCCCTCGAGACGCGCCGCGATGTCGTCCGGAAGCGTGACCTGCTCGAAGGTCGATCCGAGGACGAACTCCCCCGGATGCAGGATGAACGGCTCGTCGGGCTTGACCTCGATCAGGCGGGTCAGCTCGGGCTGGTCCTCGGCGGGGTCGATGAACGGGTACTTGTGGTTGTCGAACAGCCGGAAGTAGCGGTCGAGGCGCACGTCGACGCTCGAGGGCTGGACCATCGCCGCGTCCCACGGGTCGAGACCGACCCGTCCCGTCGCGATCTCGGCCCGGATGTCGCGGTCACTGAGCAGCACGCGACCAGCGTAGTGCGGATGCCGACGCCCGCCGTCTCCGCCCGGTCACGGGAGGCAACCCGCGCCGGCCTCAGTCGCGCGAGGACGCGTTGACGTTGCCGGAACGCTCCTGCCCGGAGAGTTCGGCGATGGCCGCCATCATCCGCTCGGTGATCTCGCGGCGAGCCCTGCCGGCGGCGACGCCCGCGAGGTCGCGGAGATCGAGCGGGCTGCCGAAGCGCACTTCGAGGCGGGGACGGCCGCGCAGGTGCCCGAACGGTCGGACGGTGCCTGTGCCGATCAGGCCGACCGGCACCACCTGGGCTCCCGTGTCGAGTGCCATCCACGCGGCGCCGCCGTGTCCGGCGTGCAGGCGCCCGTCGCGTGACCGGGTGCCTTCGGGGAACACCGCGAAGACGCTGCCCGCACGCAGGATGGAGCTTCCCGCATCCAGCGCGGCGCGCGAGTCGCGTCCCGTCGTGCGGTGCACCGGGACGCCGCCGATCGACGTGAAGAACCAACGCCGGAAGCGCCCGAGCAGCCCTGGACCCGTGAAGAACGCCGACTTGATGAGGAACTGCACCGGGCGCGGCGCGGACGTCGGGATGATGACCGTGTCGAGCGCGGCGAGGTGGTTGCTCGCCAGCAGCACGGCGCCCGAATCGGGCACGTTCTCGCGCCCGACGATGCGCGGCCGGTAGATGAGCTGAAAGAGCGGACGCAGCACGGCCCGACCGATGAAGTACACGGCGCCGGGCCGCGGCGCGGGAGTCGGCACGGCGGGCACGGTCACCCCGCCACTTTATCCACCGCCCGATGCCGCGCCGCGCGGCGAGGGGCCGGCTGCCGCTCGGGGTATGCTGAAGGCCTCGGGGCTGTAGTTCAATGGCAGAACTTCTGCTTCCCAAGCAGACAGCGCGGGTTCGATTCCCGTCAGCCCCTCCACGACATCCGCTGTGCCCTATCACTGTGCTGCCGCCACTCGAGCTGGCCCGTAATCGAGCAGCCTCCGGTGATTGAGCAACCATCGCCTCCTCTTCCGGTGGTTGAGTAGCGCGCGCAGCGCGCGTATCGAAACCCGCCGGACCCGGCATCGGTTGCCGGCGCGCGACGCCGTCGAGTTCTCCGCAGCCCTCTCGGACTTTCGAATCAATGTCCGAGGCTAGTGGGAGAATCAGGGCATGTCGAA
>NZ_RCDB01000003.1:127258-850239 GCF_003651225.1 Microbacterium telephonicum | reverse complement strand
TGGCCGGATCACGAAGGGCCAGGTTCAGGTCATCACGGATGCCGGTGACGTCGTCCCCACTCATCGTCGGGCCGAGTTCGAGGCTGAAGCGATCGAGAAGTGTGAGGGCCGCACCCCGAACCGGCTCCGCCCGATCCTGCAGCTCCTCGCGGAACGGTTCACCGACCGCAGCTTCACCGAACGCCATCAAGATGCGGCCGCCGGGCGGTGCGTGCGTGTGTTTCCGGGGCGGGATGGGATGTGCGACGTGGTCGCGACCGTCCCGACGGTGATCGGGGACGGGATCCTCGACCGGCTGACTCAGCAGGCGCAGGCCGTGATCGACGCCCGCGACCCGGAAGACGGGGATGAGCGCGGGATCGACGCGGTCCGCGCCGACGTGCTCACCGACCTGCTCCTCGCCGGGACGCCCGCCCTCGACCCGACCGCGACCGGTGATCAGCCCGGCACCCTCGGGTCGATCCGCGCCCAGGTGCAAGTGGTCGTCCCGGCGCTCACGTTGGTGGGTGTGGATGAGGGTCCGGCTGATCTGGTGGGTCGTTCCCCGATCGACGCAGACTCCGCCCGATGCCTCGCACAACAGTCCCCGTCGTTGACGCGGTTGTTGACGGACCCGGTGCGTGGGTCGGTGATCGCGATCGACGCGTACCGTCCCGCCTGGTCGCAACGCCGGTTCCTTCGGGCGAGGGATCAGCATTGCCGGTTCCCGGGGTGCCGGAGGGCGGCGATCCGGTGCGAGATCGACCACACCATCGACCACGCCCTCGGCGGCCCCACCACCCTCGGCAACCTCGCCCACCTGTGCCAACGACACCACTCGATGAAGCAATTCACGAGGTGGCGGGTCCGACAACACCCGGGTGGTGTCCTGGAATGGACCTCACCCCTCGGCAGGACCTACCGCGAAGACGCCCCCATGCCTCCCGTGACCTTCACCCCTGCCACCCCACCCGCCAGCGCAGAATCCCTCGAGCCGGCACCCTTCTGACGCCCCGCACCCAACGGTGGTTGAGTAGCGCGCACAGCGCGCGTATCGAAACCCGCGCACCCCACATCGGTGCCGGGCTCGGCGCGTTTCGACTCGTCGCTACGCTCCTCGCTCAACGACCGGGGGCGCGCGCAGCCTCCCTCTCGTGCAGGTCACGGAAAGGTCACGGAACCCGGGGATTTCCGGGTGCGGGTGACAGAACATGCGACGGAAACGACCGATCGTGCGGTCGGCCCGGAGCCGGATCGGCCCGGGCGGAACCATCGATTCAGCACCAACCGTCCCCCGTGGACGGTCGAGGCGACGGCCCCAGAGGCGGGGCCAGCATCCACACGCATGGCGCGTGCGGGTGTCACTCGATGAGGAAAGGGATAGGCCAATGAAGGCCCTGCCAAAGAAGTGGATCGCGGTCGTGACCGGCTTCGGTCTCGCGATCACCCTGGCCGGTTGCACCGGCGCGGATGAAGCAGCCACCTACACGACCCGCGACGCGTCGGACGGTTCGACCGACTTCGTGATCGTCGAGAACCCGAACGGCGGGGCGACGCTGTCCTACGCCGCCGACGGTGCGATGGAGGTCATCGAGGTCAAGGACGGGAACGACACGCTCGCGTTCAAGGACCTCGACGCCGACGGCGAACTCGACCCCTTCGAGGACTGGCGCCTGGAGGCGACCGAGCGTGCCGCCGCGTATGCGAAGACCCTCACTGCCGAGCAGATCTCCGGTCTCATGCTCTTCAGCTCCCACGAACGCTCGCCCGGCGACGGTCTCACCGACGCCCAGAAGACGTACCTCGACGAGTCGAACCTGCGCAACGTGCTCAACGCCGGCGGTTCCGACGTCGACGAGAACGTCACGTGGGTCAACGCGATGCAGGCCTACGTCGAGACGCTCGCGAGCGAGGACCGTCCCTACATCCCCGCGAACTTCTCCTCCGACCCGCGCTCCGAGGCCCAGTCCGGCTCGGACTACACGGGTGCGGCGTCGGGAGTGTCGCTCTGGCCGTCGGTGCTGGGCCTCGCCTCCACCTTCTCCGAGGAGACCGTCGAGGAGTTCGGTCGCGTCGCCTCCGAGGAGTACCGTGCCCTCGGCATCTCGAACGCCCTCAGCCCGCAGATCGACCTCGCGAGCGAGCCGCGCTGGCTGCGCGTCTCGGGCACACTCGGCGAGAACGCCGAGCTGGCCCAGAAGCTCGCCGCCGCGTACGTGACGGGCTTCCAGAGCACCTACGACGAGGACGGCAAGAACCTCGGTTGGGGCCTGGAATCGGTGCCGACGACCATCAAGCACGCGCCGGGTGACGGTGCGGGCGAAGGCGGCCGCGAGTCGCACACGGCCGTGGGCAAGTACGGTGTGTTCCCCGGCGACAACCTCGACGAGCACGCCTCGGTCTTCACGGCCGCGAAGGACTCGCTCGGCATGATGACGAACTACTCGATCCAGCTCGACGGCGAAGGCAACCCGCTCTTCGGCGACGAGGCGGTCGGCACGGCGTACAACGAGGAGACGCTCTCGTACATCCGCGACGAGATCGGCTTCGAAGGCGCCATCGTCACCGACTGGGGTGTCATGTCGGCTCCCGGCGACGAAGGAGCATTCATCGCGACCGGCTGGGGCGCCGAGGGAACCGACCCCGCCGAGCGCTACTACACCGTGCTCAAGAACGGCGTCGACATGTTCGGCGGCGTGAACGACGCGACCCACATCAACGAGGCGTACGCCCTGTGGAACGAGCGCTTCGCCGCCGGTGAGGTGGACGTGGATGCCGACACCCGCTGGCAGGAGTCCGGCGCCCGCATCCTGACCGCCTACTTCGCGCCGGGCCTGTTCGACAGCCCCTTCATCGACCTCGAGCACTCGAAGGAGGTCGTCGGCAGCGCGGAGAACGTGAAGGCGGGCTTCGACGCGCAGCTCGACTCGGTCGTGATGGTCAAGAACGACGGCACCGTGTCGGCCGACGCGGACTGGTCCGACAAGACCGTCTACATCCCGCACACCTTCGACGTGGGCACCTCGGGTCTGTTCGGCCCGCCGGAGTACACCGAGAACGACACGCTCAGCGTGGACGCCGCCAAGGAGATCTTCGGCGAGGTGCTCACCGACACCGTCGAGCTCGACGCGGACGGCAAGGTCGTCTCGATGACCGCGCCCGACCTCACCGGCGTCGACGCCGTGCTCGTCGGCCTGCGTTCGCCGAACAACGGCAACCCGTTCTCGGCGGCCGGCAAGGATGCGGACACGGGCCAGTGGTACCCGTTCTCGCTGCAGTGGGCTCCCTACACGGCCGACGGTGACAACGTCCGGAAGACCTCGATCGGCGGCGACACCCTCGCCGACGGCACGAAGGAGAACCGCTCGTACTTCGGCAACACCTCGCGCATCTCGAACGAAGCCGACATCGACGCCTTCAACCGGGCGATCGAGGCCGTCGAGGCCGCGGGCGGCGACATCCCCGTCATCACGATCGTCAAGGCCAACAACCCGGTCGTCCCGGCCGAGTTCGAGGCGAAGTCGAACGCCGTGCTCATCGGCTTCGGCGTGAGCGACCAGGCCACGCTGACCGTCGCCTCGGGCGCCCACGAGCCCCAGGGCCGTCTGCCCATCGGCTTCCCGCTCGACATGGATGCCGTCGAGGCGCAGCAGGAGGACGTCGGCGAGGACATGATCACGTGGGTCGACTCCGCCGGCAACGACTGGAAGTTCGGCTTCGGCCTCAACTTCTCGGGCGTGATCTCCGAGTGACCCCACCGGCCCGGTCGTGGTCGGCATCCGCCGCCACGACCGGGCCGCACCGGCGCCTCGTGCGCCGCCACCCCCCCGCACTTCGGTCGGCCGCGCCCGAACCGAGACAATAAAGGAGCAGAAACCATGAACAG
Organism: Microbacterium telephonicum; assembly: GCF_003651225.1. Lineage (GTDB taxonomy): Bacteria > Actinomycetota > Actinomycetes > Actinomycetales > Microbacteriaceae > Microbacterium > Microbacterium telephonicum. The sequence continues at coordinate 846,374 of NZ_RCDB01000003.1, read as the reverse complement.
CAACAAGATCCGCGCCGGCATCCTCGCCGCCGTCGTGTTCGCCTCGGGCACCTTCGGCCTCGCCGGGTGCGCATCCGACACCTCCGCGAACTCCGGCAGCTCGACCGGCTCGACAAGCTCGGAGGGCTCGAGCGTGCAGTCGAGCGAGAGCGACGTGACCACCGACCTCGAGGCCGCCCGCCAGGCCGTCGTCGACGGCCTCGAAGCCAAGCCCGGCTCCACGCAGATCATGCTCGCCGCCGACGTCAAGCAGCCCACCGAGAAGTACGGCATGCTCGTCATGCCGTTCGTCAAGTCGGATGCCGCCAAGCGCGTCACCGGCACCGTCAACATCGACGGCACCGCGTACGTCATCGAGGCGGAGTCGGCCGAGACCGGCCAGACCTGGCAGATCGACCAGGACGGGAACATCACCGAAGTCAAGTGACCCCGTGCCGCCGGATCGTGTGAGCGCACCGCGCCACGATCCGGCGGCTCCGCCTTCCCGGCATCCCGCCGCAGCAGCAGCACGCCGCCGCAGCATCCGCAGCACCTGCATTCACATCACCGAAGGAGACGAGACGTGAACGCCCGAAAGCCCAAGGACAGGGCCCGCGCCAAAGCGCCGATGTCCAACAAGAAGTACCTCGCGATCTGGATCCCCGTGCTCGCGCTCGTGACGGTCATCACCGTCGTCGCGAACGTCGCGATGAACGTCGCGACCGGGTGGATCGCCTCCCAGCTCGGCTCGGGCACGTACACGTTCACCAACTCCGAGGCGTCCGAGGACTGGGACACCGACTACTACGAGGCCGACTACGACAGCCTCGAAGACGTCGACGCGGCCTCGCTCGACCTCGTCGAGCAGATCGGCGCCGGCGGCATCGTCCTGGCGAAGAACACGGATGCGGCGCTGCCGCTGAGCTCCGGCGCGCAGCTGACGATGCTCGGTCGCGCCGCCGCCGACCCCGTCTACGGCGGCTCCGGTTCTGGCTCGGTCGACACCAACTCGGCCGTCACGGCCCGTGTCGGCCTGGAGAACGCCGGCTTCACGGTCAACGACCCGACCTACGCCGCGATCGAGGCGTTCGCCGCCGAGAACCCGCGCGGCTACATCGAGATGGACCGCCCCGACATCTCCACCTACAACATCGGCGAGATGCCCGTGGCCGGGTACGAGGCGCAGGCCTCGACGTTCTCGCAGTTCGGCGACGCCGCGGTGATCTTCATCGGCCGTCCCGGCGGCGAGGGCGGCGACCTGACGCAGGACATGACCGGCTGGGACGACAACGCCGCCCCCGGGCAGCACCAGCTCGAGCTCAACAAGGACGAGCGCGACCTGCTGGAGCTCGCGAAGCAGAACTTCGAGAAGGTCGTCGTCGTCATCAACGCGTCGACGACGCTCGAGCTCGGCGACCTGCAGAACGACGCCGGCGTCGACGCGATCCTGCTCGCGGGTTCCCCCGGTGCCACCGCGTTCAACGGGCTCGGCCGCATCCTCAACGGTGACGTGAACCCGTCGGGCCGCACCGTCGACACGTGGGCGGCGGACTTCACCGCCGACCCGACGTTCGTCAACTTCGGGAACTTCCTCTACGAGAACGTGAACCCGAGCTACCCGGTGGCCATCACCGAGTCGGCCACGTCGAACGCGACCGTCACCGACGAGGCGCCGTTCGTGAACTACGCCGAAGGCATCTACTTCGGCTACCGCTACTACGAGACGGCCGCCGTCGAGGGCTTCATCGACTACGACCAGGCCGTCGTGTACCCGTTCGGCTACGGCCTGAGCTACACCGACTTCGCCTGGGCGGTCTCGGACACGCAGCTCGGCGACACCGACGGCACGATCGCCGTCACGGTCGACGTCACCAACACCGGTGCCGTCGCAGGCCGCGACGTCGTGCAGCTGTACTACTCCGCCCCGTACACCCCCGGCGGCATCGAGAAGTCGGCCGTCGTGCTCGGCGGGTTCGCCAAGACCGGCGAGATCGCGCCCGGCGCGACCGAGTCGGTCACGATCGAGGTCGCCGTCGAGGACATGGCCTCGTACGACTACCTCGACGAGCAGGCGTACGTGCTCGAGGCCGGAGACTACGAACTGAGCGTCCGCGACGACTCGCACACGATCGCCGCCGGCACCGCCCCGATCACCTACACGGTGGCCGAGGACGTCGTCTACGCCGGCGACGACCACCGCGCGAGCGACGTCGAGGCCGTCACGAACCAGTTCGACGACGTGTCGGCGCAGTTCACGACGACCGATGAGGCGGGCAAGATCCCGGTGTTCTCCCGCGCCGACTTCGCCGGCACCTTCCCGACCGCGCCCACCGGCGACATGCTCGTCGCCGACGACGCGGTGGCCGAAGGCTTCGCGGTCTGGGACCACGAGGGGGAGGCCGCGGCGTTCGAGGGTGAGATGCCCACGACCGGCGCCGGCAGCGACCTGTCGCTCATCGACATGCGCGGCCTGCCGAAGGACGACCCGAAGTGGGACGAGATCCTCGACTCGCTCAGCGTCGGCGACATGACCGCGATGCTGCTCAACGGCGCCTACCAGACCGCCGCGATCGGGTCGATCGGCAAGCCGCAGACCCTCGAGCCGGACGGCCCCGCCGGGTTCTCGTCGTTCATCAACTCCGAGATCAACGGCACCGCCTACCCGTCCGAGGTGCTCATCGCGCAGACGTGGGATGTCGACCTCGGCACGCAGATGGGCATCATGCTCGGCAACGAGGCGATGTTCAAGAACATCAACGGCTGGTACGCCCCCGCGGTGAACCTGCACCGGTCGCCGTTCGCGGGCCGCAACTTCGAGTACTACTCGGAAGACCCGCTGCTGTCGGGCAAGATGCTCACCGCCGTCGCCAACGGCGTCGGAACCAAGGGCGTCTACACGATGATCAAGCACTATGCGCTCAACGAGCAGGAGACGAACCGCGTCAACAACGGCATCGCCACCTGGGCCACCGAGCAGACCCTCCGCGAGGTCTACCTGAAGCCCTTCGAGATCGCCGTCAAGAACATCTCGATGGATGTGAAGTACCTCTCGGACACCGAGGGCACCGTCTCGGAGACGACGATCGGCGCCGCCGGGATCATGAGCTCGTTCAACCGCATCGGTGCCACGTGGGCCGGTGGATCGGTCGCCCTCATGGACACCGTGCTGCGCGGCGAGTGGGGCTTCGAGGGCTTCGGCATCACCGACTTCAACCTGTACCCGTACATGAACCCCAACGAGGGCATCAACGCGGGTTCGGACCTGATGCTGACCTTCCAGCCGTCGAAGTCGTTCAACGACTCCTCCTCGGCCAAGGCGGTCACCGACATCCGCACCGCGACCCACAACATCCTGTTCACGGTCGCCAACTCCAACGCGATGGACGGGCTCGCCCCCGGCGCCACGGTCTCGTACACGCCCCCGGCATGGGTCGTGTGGCAGATCATCATCACCTCGGTGGTGGGACTGCTGATCGTCGGCGGCATCGTGATGGTGATCCTGCGCGTGCGACGTCACAACGCCCGCAGCACGGTCACCCTGCGGTAAGCCGTGGTCCCGGGCGGACGTCTGCTCGCCGGCCCGGGGTCCACATCGCGAGGCCCTCCCTGCTCCAACGAGCGGGGAGGGCCTCGCCCCTTCCGGGTCCGCAGAATGTCCAGGCAAACCGACAGGTTGCGCAGTCCGGCCATGCGGCCCCGCACGACCGGCTGGAATGAACATGACGATCGGAATGAGCCGAGTCGTCGGCCCCGATGGCGGGGCCCTCCCGCAGAGAGACCCATCGTGAAAGACACCCCCGCGATCGTCGCGAGCCTCAGCCTCATCGAGAAGGCGGCGCTGCTCAGTGGCGCGAACACCTGGCAGACGCGCGCCGTCGAGCGCGCCGGCATCCCCGCCGTCTGGCTCGCCGACGGTCCGCACGGCGTGCGCAAGCAGGTCGGCTCGGCCGACCACCTCGGCATCAACGGCTCGGAGCCGGCGACCTGCTTCCCGACCGCGGCCACCGTCGCCGGCAGCTGGGACGACGCACTCGCCGAGGAGATCGGCGCCGCCCTCGGCCGCGAGGCCTCCTCGCAGGGCGTCGGCGTGCTGCTCGGCCCCGGCCTGAACATCAAGCGCAGCCCGCTCGGCGGACGCAGCTTCGAGTACTTCTCCGAAGACCCCGAGCTGTCGGGCCGCCTCGCCGCCGCGTATGTGCGCGGCATCCAGTCGGAGGGCGTCGCCGCCACCCCCAAGCACTTCGCGGTCAACAGCCAGGAGCTGCGCCGCATGGTCAGCGACTCCGTCGTCGACGAGCGCACCCTGCGCGAGATCTACCTCACCGCCTTCGAGATCGTCGTACGCGAGGCGGCCCCGTGGGCGATCATGTCGTCGTACAACCTCGTCAACGGCACGTACGCCCACGAGCACCCGCACCTGCTGCTCGACATCCTGCGGGGCGAATGGGGCTTCGACGGCGCCGTCATCTCGGACTGGGGCGGCAGCAACGACGCCGTCGCGGCCGTCGCCGCCGGCGGCACGCTCGAGATGCCCTCGCCCGGATTCGACTCGGTGCGCCAGATCGTCGCCGCCGTCGAGTCGGGCGCGCTCGCCGTCGCCGACCTCGACGCCCGTGTGGCCGAGCTGGTCGACCTCGTCCGCCGTGTGACCGCCGCGCCGCGCGCGAGCGTCGACCTCGACGCCCACCACGCCCTCGCCCGCCGCGCGGCCGCCGAATCGGCCGTGCTGCTGCGCAACGAGGCCGACCTCCTGCCGCTGGCCGCCGGCACCTCCGTCGCGCTCATCGGCGCCTTCGCGACGGTGCCCCGGTTCCAGGGCGCCGGCTCGTCGCTGGTCAACGCGACCCGTGTGCCGACGCTCGAGGTCGCGGTGCGCGCCTCGGGCCTCACCCTCACCGGTGTCGCCGAGGGCTTCCGCCGCGACGGTGTGCGCGACGACACGCTCCACCTCGAGGCCGTCGCGCTCGCCGCCCGCGCCGACGTCGCCGTGCTCGCGCTGGGCTTGCCCGAGATCGCCGAGTCGGAGGGGCTCGATCGGTCCGACCTCGCCCTCCCCGCCGAGCAGGTGCGCCTGCTGCACGAGGTGCGCAAGGCCAACCCGCAGACCGTCGTCGTCCTCAGCGCCGGCGGCGTCGTCGAGACGCCCTGGGCGATGGATGCGGCCGCCCTCCTGCACGCGTACCTCGGCGGCCAGGCCGGTGCCGAGGCGATCGTCGACGTGCTCACCGGCGCCGTCGAGCCCGGCGGTCGCCTGGCAGAGACCATGCCGGTCGCCCTGGCCGACACCCCCGCCGCCGGCGTCTTCCCGAGCGTCGCGCGCACCGCCGAGTACCGCGAGGGCCCGTACGTCGGATACCGCTACTACGAGACCGCCGACGTACCCGTCGCCTTCCCCTTCGGCTTCGGCCTCGGGTACACGTCGTTCGCGTACTCCGACCTCGTCGTGGACGAGACCGGCGCCCACGTGACGGTGACCAACATCGGCGAGCGCGACGGCGCCGACGTCGTGCAGCTGTACATCGCCCGCGTCAGCCCCGCCGCGCTCGCCCGCCCGGTGCGCGAGCTCAAGGGCTACGCGAAGGTGCGACTCGCCGCCGGCGCCGCACAGCGCGTCACGCTGCCGTTCACCGATCGCACGTTCCGCTCCTTCGACACCGTCGCCGACGCCTGGCAGGTGGAGGCGGGCGACTACGAGGTCGTCATCGGCTCCGACGCCCGCACCGACCGCCTGCGGGCGGTCGTCACCCGAGACGGGGTCACCCTAGCCGAGACGTCCGACGCCGCCGCGGTCGCCGTGCCCGCGGCTGCGGTGGGGGACGCCGACTTCGCACGGATGCTGGGACGCGCCGTTCCGGCATCCGGATGGGGGAGTGGACCCCTCGGCGAGAACGACCCCATGGACAGGCTGTCGGAGGCGCGCAGCGCGCTCGCGCGGTTCGCGTTCCGCATCCTCGACGGCCGTCGCCGCAGGGCCGAGGCCGCCGGAAAGCCCGACCTGAACATCCTGTTCCTGCTGAACGGGCCGTTCCGGGTCATCTCGAAGATGAGCGGGGGGCTCGCCACGAGCCGGCTCACCGCCGCCGTCCTCACCCTCGTCAACGGCCGTACGTTCCGCGGGCTCGGCGCCGTCGTCGCCGCCTACTTCGGCGGCCGGCGCGAGGAGAAGGCGACCAAGAAGGCGTTCGACGCCGCTGCCACGAACAGGAGTGCCTGATGTTCACCAAGATCGCGACCTGGTGGGCCGGGTTCCAGCAGAAGCACCCCGAGCTCTCGAAGTTCGGCATGTTCTTCCTGCTCTCCAACGGCGTCACCGTGCTGCAGCTCGCGCTCATGCCGATCTTCCGCTGGGCGTTCGCGACCTTCACCGAGCTCACCGACGTCGGCTTCCAGGTGCTGCCGGTCGGCTCCAACGTCGACGGCAGCCAGTACTACATGTTCGACTACGCCGCCGGTCCCCTCCCCGGAGGCGGCGGCGGCCTGGCCTACTTCCTCGCGGTGCAGATCACGCTGCTGATCGCCCAGGTGATCAACTTCTTCCTGCAGCGCAACATCACGTTCAAGTCGAACACGTCGATCTGGGTCGCCGCCTTCTGGTACGCGATCGCCTACGTCGTGATCACCTTCATCGCCGCCGCCGCGCAGGGCTTCTACAAGGCGCCGATCTACGACTTCTTCATGGAGACCCTCGGCTGGGGCGCCACCGGCTCGGTCGTCGCCGACGTCATCACGATGATCATCAACTCGGCGATCTCGTTCTGGGTCTTCTACCCGATCTTCAAGGTCATCTTCCGGCAGGTCCCCGCCGCCCCGCTCGCCGAGGCGGAGGTCGCCGAATCCCCGGCCGAGAGCGCCGGGAAGTGACCGCCGTGCCTGCGACGATGGAGGACGTGCCCCTGCTGTCGATCGTCGTGCCCGCCTACAACGCCGAGGGGTACCTCGGCCGGGCGCTCGACGAGCTCGGTACGGTCGCGGGCGTCGAGGTGATCGTCGTCGACGACGGCTCGACCGACCGCACCCGCGAGGTCGCCGAACAGTGGGCGGCGCAGTCGCCCGAGCGCATCCGCGTCGTCCACCAGGACAACCGCGGCCACGGCGGTGCGATCAACACCGGCCTCGCCGCCGCCCGGGGCGAGTTCCTCAAGGTGCTCGACGCCGACGACTGGCTCGACATCCGCTCGCTGCGCGCGCTGCTCGCGCACCTGGGCATGCTGCGGCTGACCGGTCAGACGGCGGATGCGGTCTTCACCGACTTCGTCCACGAGCGTGCCGGCAAGACGCCGAAGATCGCGCGGTTCGACTCGGTCTTCCCCGAGGGGCGCGTCTTCGACTGGTCCGAGACCGAGCGCTTCGGCCGTCGGCAGGTGCTGATGATGCACGCGATCGTCTTCCGCACCCAGGTGCTGCGCGACGCCGACCTCGTGCTGCCCGAGCACACCTTCTACGTCGACAACCTGTTCGTCGTGCAGCCGCTCGCCCACGTGCGCCGGATGAGCTACCTGCCGGTGCCGCTGTACCGCTACTTCATCGGCCGCGACGGCCAGTCCGTCGCCCCCGAGGTGATGGTGCGCCGAGTCGACCAGCAGCTGCGCGTCAACCGGCTCGCCCTCGCGGCCCTCCCCGCCCAGGCCGACGTGGCCCGTGGCGATGTGCCCCGCCAGCTCGCCCGCGCGCTGCTGCACCACCTCGAGGGCGTGTGCGCCGTCACGAGCGCGACGCTCGCCCGCGGCGGCACGCCGATGCACCTGCGCCTGCGCGACGAGTTCTGGCGCGAGGTGCGCGCCGAGAACCCGTGGCTGTACACGCGGATGCGGCGGAGCCTGCTCGGAGCGACGAGCAATCTCCCGGGCCAGGCGGGAAGGCGGGCGACGAACCTCGCCTACCATGTCGCACGGAGAGTCGTCGGCTTCAGCTGACACCGAGAGGAGGCGGGGATGATCCGGATCGGGATCGTCGAGGATGACCAGGCCGCCATCGAGCGGCTGCTCTCGCACCTCGACCGCTTCCAGCGCGACCACGGCGAGCGCTTCCACATCGGCGCGTTCCGCGACGGCGCCGACGTGATCTCCGACTACCGTCCCGACTGGGACGTGCTGCTGCTGGATGTGCAGATGCCGCGGGTCGACGGGATGACGGCGGCGCGCCGCATCCGCGAGGTCGACTCCGAGGTGATCATCGTCTTCATCACGAGTTCGCCGCACTACGCCGTCAGCGGTTACGAAGTCGACGCGCTGAGCTACCTGCTCAAGCCCGTCGCCTACGCGTCGTTCGAGCAGGAGATGTCGCGTATCCTGCTGCGCCTGCAGCGCCGGCCGCGACGCGAGCTGCTGTTCACCGCCACCGACGGCGCCCATCACCGCATCGCCGTCGACGACATCCGCTACGTCGAGTCGGTGCGCCACCGCGTCGACCTCTACACGCTCGACGAGACCTTCAGCATCGCGACGACGCTGAAGGCCATGGATGCGGAACTCGCCGAGCAGGGATTCCTGCGCTGCCACAGCGGACTGCTCGTCAACCTGCGGCACGTCACCGGCATCGACGGCAACGACTGCCGCATCCGAGGCGGCGGGCGCCTGCCGATCAGCCGGCCCCGCAAGCGCGAGTTCTACGCGGCGCTCGCCGAGTACGTCGGCTCCCGCGGGATCTCCGCGTGAACGACGTCGCCGGACCCGTCCTCGCCGAGATCCCCCGCTACCTCACCGCGATCGCGGAGTGGGGCGCGTGCGTCGTGTACATCGTCGTCGCACGCCGCCGCTTCCGCGTGCCCGGCACCGTCGCGATCTGCCTGCTGGCCCTCGTCGCCCTGCTCGGCGTGCAGTGGTGGGCGGGCACGCTGCCGATCGCCTGGTGGATCCCCGGGATGCTGGTCGCCGCCGGCACGATGTACGGCTTCGTCTTCGCCGGGCTGGATGCCACCGCCCGCGGCGCCGGGTTCGTGCTCGCGCGCACCTTCGTGCTCGCCGAGCTCGCCGCATCCGGGTACTGGCAGATGGACCGGTTCTACAGCAGCCGCACCGAGCCGGTGACGGACCTGCTGTCGGCCGCCGCCCTGTACGCGGTGGTGTTCGCCGTCGTCGGGTACGCGGAGCGCCGGCAGTTCCGCCGCGACGAGCGCTTCGACGTCGGGGGCGCGCAGCTGGTGGGCGCCATGGCGATCGCGGCGGCGACCTTCGGCATCTCCAACCTCAGCTTCGTCAGTGCCGACACGCCCTTCAGCGGCCGGTTCGGCAGCGAGATCCTCTACATCCGCACGCTCGTCGACCTCTGCGGCTTCATCGCGCTGCACGTGCAGTTGCGCATCCACCGGGAGGCGGTGGCGCGCCGCGACACGGAGGCGATGGCGCAGCTGCTGCGCAGTCAGCACGACCAGTACGAGATCACGCGGCGCACGATCGACGAGGTCAACCGCAAGCACCACGACATGAAGCACCACCTCGATGCGATCCGCTCCGAGCAGGACGCGTCGGCCCGATCGCGCATGCTCGACGACCTCGAGGAGTCGATCCGTCGCTACGGCGCGGTCGTGCGCACCGGCAACCACGTGCTCGATGCGATCGTCACCGCGAAGCTCTCCCGCGCGCATGAGCGCGACATCGAGGTCTCGGTCGTCGCCGACGGCGCGCTGCTGTCGTTCATGCGGCCGCTCGAACTCACCTCGCTCGTCGGCAACGCCCTCGACAACGCCATCGAGGGGGCGGCGCGCGTGGCGACGGGCAAGCTGCGCATGATCAAGTTCGCGGTGTTCGCTCAGGACGACTTCGTGATGGTGCGCGTCGAGAACACCTTCGACGGCGTCGTGCTGCGCGACGGCGACCGCATCGTGACCCGACAGCAGGGGCCGGGCCACGGCTACGGTCTGCGCAACATCGAGACGGCGGCCGCCGCGTACGGCGGAGCCGTCTCGGTGCACTCCGACGAACGGTGGTTCTCGTTGCGCGTGCTGTTCCCGGTGCGTGAGGATGCGCGGGGCGGCGTGCATGCAGGGAAGGCAACCCTAACCTGATTTTCAGGTCTGACCAGGGATAAAACACGGCCGTAGGGGTTACGCCGACGCGTCGATCGGCGTACCGTCGGCGGCAGACGAACCCTGGAGGCTCCCATGAGCATGACCCTCGACGACCTGTCCCGCATCTCCGAGTGCTCGGTGGCGGGCTGCTCGTACAACGACCACTCGCACTGCCACGCCGCCGCCGTCACGATCGGCAAGGATGCCGGCGACGTCGAGTGTGCGACCTTCGTGCCGCTGGGCACCAAGGGTGGCCTCGACAAGGTCGTGACGCACGTGGGCGCCTGCAAGCGCGCCGACTGCGTGCACAACGAGTCGCTCGAGTGCACCGCCGCCGCCGTGCGCATCGGCCCCGGCGCCGACGCCGCCGACTGCCTCACCTTCGCCCAGGCCTGAGCCCGCCGCGCACGCTGAGGCCCCGGTCCACGGCTCCGGCGATCCCCTCCCGCGCCGTAGGCTGAGGGCGATGCGTGCGTTCGTCGGGGGGATGGCCGTGCTCGGCCGCGGCTTCGGCTACTGGCGGCGGCTGCCGGGGCCCATGGCGCTCGGGATCATCCCGGCCGCGATCGCCGGTGCGCTGCTGCTGACCGCCCTCGTCGCCCTCGGCGTCTCGCTGCCGGCGCTGACGGATGCCGTCACCCCGTTCGCCGACGGCTGGCCCGGATTCTGGGCCACGGTGCTGCGCGTCGCGATCGGCACCGCGATGCTCGGGGCGGCCATCGTGCTGGCGGCGGTCTCGTTCACGGCGCTCACCCTCATCATCGGCGACCCGTTCTACGAGCGCATCTGGCGCGCCGTCGAGGCCGACCTCGGCAGCCCCGACATCGCCGACATCTCCGGCTTCTGGCGCTCGGTGCGCGACGGGCTCGTGCTCGTCGTGCGCGGCATCGTGTTCGCCCTCATCGCCGCGCTGCTCGGGCTCATCCCCGTCGTCGGCGGCGCGGTCAGCGCGGTGGTCGCGGTGCTGTGCACGGGTTGGCTGCTCGCCGACGAGCTCACCGCGCGCGGGCTCGCCGCCCGAGGCGTACGGGCGCCCGAGCGGCGGCGCCTGCGCCGCGCGCACCGCGCCCGCGTGCTGGGGTTCGGCGTCGCCACGCAGCTGTGCTTCCTCGTGCCGCTCGGCGCCGTGATCACGATGCCGGCCGCCGTCGCCGGCGCCACCGTGCTCAGCCGCGAACTGCACGGCGACCCGGTGTGAGCCGCCTGCCTGTTCACTTCTCAGGACGGATGGCGGTCAGACGGCCCGGGGTGCGCGGGAATCCGGCGGCCGGCGGCCGGGACCGCGGGCAGCCATCCTGAGAACTGAACGGCGCGACAGCCCGCCCGACGTGCGCCGGCCTCAATACGAGGCGCGTCCCCCGTCGTCGGATGCGGGCACCCAGCGCTGCGCCAGGCTCTCCGTCGCCCGGGCGAGCAGGGCGACGTCCGCCCCGACGAGCAGGAACGACGCGCCCGCGTCGACGTAGGCCTGTGCGACGGCCGGGTCGAACGCGTTGACGCCGACGGGCTTGCCGGCCGTGCGGACGGCGGCAAACGCACGCAGCACCGCGGCGGTGACGTCGGGGTGCGTCTGCTGCCCGAGCACGCCCATCGACGCAGCGAGGTCGCTCGGTCCGACGAACACGCCGTCGACGCCGTCGACCGCCGCGATCGCGGCCGCGTTCTCGACGCCCTCGACGGTCTCGATCTGCACGAACAGCGACACGTGCGCGTCGGCGTTCTGCAGGTAGTCGTCGACGCGGTTCCAGCGTGCCGAGCGCGCCAGCGCCGATCCGACGCCGCGACGTCCGCGCGGCGGGTAGCGCACGGCCGCGACGACCTCTTCGGCCTGCGCCGCCGAGGAGACCATCGGCACGAGCAGGTTCTGCGCGCCCAGGTCGAGCACCTGCTTGATCGTCACGACATCGCCGAACGGCACCCGCACGACGGGGGTCGTGGGGTAGCCGGCCGCGACCTGCAGCTGCGCGAGCACCGACTCGAGGCCGAGCGGCGAATGCTCCATGTCGATCAGCAGCCAGTCCAGACCCGCACCCGCGACGATCTCGGTCACCAGCGGCGAGCCCGTGCACGCCCAGGCGCCGGCGAGCGGGCGGCCTGACGCCGCGAGCGCGTCACGGAAGGTGGGGGTCAGACGAATCGGCATGTGATGGTCCCCATCGGTCCGTAGTCGCAGTGGACGGTGTCGCCGCGCGAGACCCACATCGGCCGGGTGAACGACCCCGCCAGGATGATCTCGCCCGCCTCGAGTCTGTCACCGTGCTGGTGCAGCTTGTTCGCGAGCCACGCGACGCCACTCGCCGGGTGCCCGAGCACCCCGGCCGCGACGCCCGTCTCCTCGATCTCGCCGTTGCGGCTGAGCACGCCCGGCACCCACGGCAGGTCGACCTCGTCGACCCGTCGCCGCGTCGAGCCCAGCACCATCGCCCCGTAGGCCGCGTTGTCGCTGATGGTGTCGACGATCGTGCGGCCCTCCAGCTCGATGTGCGAGTTCAGCACCTCCAGCGCCGGCACGACCTGGTCGACGGCGGCGAGCACGTCCGCAAGCGTGCAGTCGGGCCCTTCGAGCGGGGAAGCGAGCACGAACGCGAGCTCCACCTCGATGCGCACGTTCGAGAACAGGTCGACCGGGATCTCGGCGCCGTCGTCGTACACGGTGTCGTCGAACATGACTCCGTAGTCGGGCTCGGTGATGCCCGTCGCCTGCTGCATCGCCTTCGAGGTGAGCCCGATCTTGCGACCGACCAGGCGCCTCCCGGATGCCGTCATCCGGTCGCGCCAGACCGCCTGGATCGCGTACGCATCCTCGACCGTGGCATCCGGGTGGCGTGCCGTGATGCGCGGGATGACGGTGTGCGCGCGATCGGCCTCGGCGAGCTCGTCGGCGAGGGAGGCGATCGCCTCGGGTGTCAGCATGGGGAGTCCATTCGGTCGTTGAGCGAGCGGAGCGAGTCGAAACGCGCGGGCAGGCTCACAGCTGGTGCCCGAGCTTGTACTCGCCCTGCTTGTACTCCGGCATCGACGACTCGCCCTCGTCGCGGCGCGTGTAGCTGAAACCGTCGGCGCCGATCGTCACGGCCATCTCCGACGCGTCGGTGCGGGCGCGCACCGGCTGCGGGTTGCCGTCGAGGTCGAGCACGAGCGAAGCTTCGGTGTACCACGACGGGACGACGGGGTTGCCCCACCAGTCGCGGCGCTGGTTGTCGTGCACGTCCCACGTGACGACCGGGTTGTCGGGATCGCCGGTGTAGTAGTCCTGCGTGTAGATCTCCACGCGGTGCCCGTCGGGGTCGCGCAGATACAGGTAGAACGCGTTCGAGACCCCGTGGCGGCCGGGGCCGCGCTCGATCGCGTCCGAGCGGCGCAGCGCCCCGAGCTTGTCGCAGATCGCGAGGATGTTGTGCTTCTCGTGCGTCGCGAAGGCGACGTGGTGCATCCGCGGCCCGTCGCCGCCGGTCGCCGCGGTGTCGTGCACGGTGGGCTTGCGCCGCATCCACGCCGCGTAGACGGTGCCGTCCTCGTCCTGGATGTCCTCGGTGACCCGGAACCCGAGATCCTGGTAGTGGCGCACGGCCCGCGGCACGTCGGGTGTGACCTGGTTGAAGTGGTCGAGACGCACGAGCTCGCCGGGGGTGTGCAGGTCGTAGCGCCAGCTCAGGCGCTCGACGTGCGTCGTCTCGAAGAAGAACTCGTACGGGAACCCGAGCGGGTCCTCGACGCGCACCGAATCGCCGATGCCCTTCACGAAGCCCTCCGCACGCCGTTCCACGCGGCAGCCGAGCTCGGTGTAGAACGCGACTGCGCGGTCGAGGTCCTCCGCCGAGCGGACGCGGTAGCTGAAGGCGGCGACGGCGGCGATCGGCCCGCGGCGCAGCACGAGATTGTGGTGGATGAACTCCTCGGTCGAGCGCAGGTAGACCGCGTCGTCGTCCTCGGCGGTGACGTACAGGCCGAGCACGTCGACGTAGAACTCCCGCGACGCGGCGAGGTCGGTGACGACGAGCTCCATGTAGGCGCAGCGCAGGATGTCGGGCGGCGCCGACTGCGGGGTGGCGACGGGGTTCTCGGCGTGGATCGGGGCCTCGGGGGAGACGTAGTAGCCCGAGGAGGTGAGGGTCATCTGATCGCGGTGGGAAGTCATGTCAGCGTCCTTGCTGGTCGGTCTGCGGAGGTCAGTGCTTGCCGAAGGTGGGGTTGTGCACCTCGCCGAGCGTGATGTGCACGGCCTGCTGGTCGGTGTAGAAGTCGATCGAGCGGTAGCCGCCCTCGTGCCCGAGGCCGGAGGCCTTGACGCCGCCGAACGGGGTGCGCAGGTCGCGCACGTTGTTCGAGTTGAGCCACACCATGCCCGCCTCGATCGCCTGCGAGAAGTTGTGCGCGCGCTTCAGGTCGTTCGTCCACACGTAGGCGGCCAGGCCGTACTTCGTGTCGTTGGCGAGCGCGAGCGCCTCGTCGTCGGTGTCGAACGGGGTGATGGCGACGACCGGGCCGAAGATCTCCTCCTGGAAGATCCTCGCGTCGGGAGAGACGTCGGCGAACACCGTCGGGGCGACGAAGTTGCCGAACGCGAAGCCGTCGGGCTGACCGCCGCCGGCGACCAGGCGTCCCTCGGTCTTGCCGATCTCGACGTACGACATGACCTTGGCGAAGTGCTCGGGGTGCACGAGCGCGCCGACCTCGGTCGCGGGGTCGTGCGGGTAGCCGACCCTCACGCGCCGCGCCTGCGCCGCGTAGCGCTCGACGAACTCGGCGTAGACCTCGCGCTGCACCAGGATGCGGCTGCCGGCCGTGCAGCGTTCGCCGTTGAGCGAGAACACCCCGAAGATCGTCGCGTCGATCGCCGCGTCGAGGTCGGCGTCGGCGAACACGATCGCGGGAGACTTCCCGCCCAGCTCCATCGACAGTCCCTTCAGGTGCGGGGCCGCGTTGGCGAAGATGAGCTTGCCGGTCGAGGATTCGCCGGTGAACGAGATGAGGGGCACGTCGGGATGCTTCACGAGCGCGTCGCCGGCCTCCTCGCCGAGGCCGTTGACGAGGTTGAACACGCCCTGAGGCAGCCCCGCCTCCTCGAAGATCTCCGCCCACAGCGACGCCGACAGCGGTGTGAACTCCGCCGGCTTGAGCACGACGGTGTTGCCGGTGGCCAGCGCCGGTCCGAGCTTCCACGACTCGAGCATGAACGGCGTGTTCCAGGGCGTGATGAGCCCCGCGACGCCGATGGGCTTGCGGTTGACGTAGTTGATCTGCCGACCCGGCACCTTGAAGGTGTCGTCGGCCTGCGCGACGACGAGATCGGCGAAGAAGCGGAAGTTCTCGGCGGCCCGGCGGGCCTGCCCGAGCGCCTGCGTGATCGGCAGCCCCGAGTCGAACGACTCGAGCTCGGCGAGGCGGGCATCGCGTGACTCGACGATGTCCGCGATGCGGTGCAGCACCCGGGAGCGCTCGCGCGGCAGCATCCGCGGCCACGGTCCGTCGGTGAACGCGTGACGTGCGGCGGCGACGGCGAGATCGATGTCGGCCTTCTTGCCGGCCGCGGCCTGCACGTACACCTCGTTGCTCACCGGCTCGAGCACGTCGAACGTGTCGCCGTCCTGCGAGTCGACGAAGGCGCCGTCGATGTAGTGGCGGATGCGGTCCGGCAGCGCTGCCGGAACATGACGCGCGTCGAGCGCGGGGGCGGTGGTCATGTCGTCTCCGATCGGTGGGCGGTCTCCGGATGCCGCGCGTCGAGGAACGCGTCGAGCGTGCGCAGTCGGTGGTTGCGGGTCGTGAGTTCGAGCTCGGTGGGGTCGGCGCCGTCGCGGATGAGGTCGAGGATGCGGTCGTGCTCCTCGACGGAGTGGCGGGGCCGGTGCGGGATGAGCGAGAACGACGTGTCACGCAGACCCGCCAGGCGCCCCCACGTGCGCTCGACCAGGTCCCGCACATCGGGATTCGGGCAGCGGTCGAACAGCACGGCGTGGAAGCGCTGGTTGAGCTGGGTGTACACGTGCGGGTCGAAGTCGTCGATCAGCCGGTGCATGCGGGCGTTGATCTCGGCGGCGTGGGCGAGGTCGTCGGCGGTCAGGTGGGGGGCCGCCAGCCGGGTCGCGTAGCCCTCGAGCAGTCCGAGGGTCTGCATCGTGTGGACGTACTGGTCTTCGTCGACGACCGAGACGCGGGCGCCGACGTTCTTCTCGAACGTCACCAGGTGTTCGGCTTCGAGACGCCGGATGGCCTCGCGGACGGGGACGACGCTCATGTCGAGCTCGGCGGCGATCGCCCCGAGTACGAGGCGGTAGCCGGGGCCGAACTCGTGGCGCGCGATGCGCTCGCGGATCCAGTCGTAGGCCACCTGCGACTTGCTGCCGGCCGCGACCTGGGGAGTGGTCATCGGCCGGTCTCCTCGATGTAGCGGGCGCGCCAGGCGGCGTCCATCGGGAAGAGCCCCTCGATCGGATGCCCCTCCGCTACGCGGGCGGCGACCCACGCGTCCTCGACCTCCTGCGCGAGCGCGGCATCCGCGACCTCGTCGGCGAGCGCGGGCGGGATGACGATGACGCCGTCGGCGTCGCCGACGATGATGTCGCCGGGCTGCACGGTGGCGCCGCCGCACGCGATCGTGAGGTCGTGGTCCCACGGCACGTGCCGCCGCCCGAGCACGGCCGGGTGGGCGCCGGTCGTGTAGACCGGGATGCCGACCGCCGCGACCGCGTCGAGGTCGCGCACGCCACCGTCGGTGACGATGCCGGCGGCGCCGCGGGCATGGGCACGGATGGCGAGGACGTCGCCGAGGGTGCCCGATCCGGCCTCGCCGCGGGCCTCGATGACGATGACCTCGCCCTCTGAGACGGCGTCGAAGGTGCGCTTCTGCGCGTTGTAGCCGCCGCCGTGGGAGGCGAACAGGTCTTCGCGGTTCGGCACGAACCGCAGGGTGCGGGCCGTGCCGACGAGCTTCGCGTCGGGGTGCAGCGGCCGCACGCCGTCGATGGAGACGTTGTCGAGGCCGCGCCTGCGCAGCTGCTGCGAGAGCCCGGCGACGGGCGCCTCGGCGAGCTTGGCACGCAGCGCGGGGGTGAGCGTGACGGGTTCGGACTCGGACTCCGGCGCCAGGCCCGCGGCGGCGCGGGATCCCCACGCCTCTTCGCGCTGCGTGTCGTCGACGGCGGGGAGCGATCCGAGGGCGGCATCGAAGCCGGCATCCGGACCCTCGACGACCGTCGTCACGAGACGTCCACTGGTGGCGCCGGTCGCGGGACTGTCGACTTCGACCTCGACGACGTCGCCGGGGACGACGACCGACGAGCCGGCGGGCGTGCCGGTGAGGATGACGTCGCCCGTCTCGAGCGTGAAGTGCTGCGACAGGTCTGCGACGATCCGGGCCAGCGGGAAGAGAAGCCCGGCGGTCGTGTCGTCCTGCGCGAGCGTGCCGTTGACCCACGTGCGCACGCGGAGCGCGCCCGGGTCGACCGTGCGCGCGTCGATGAGGTCGGGCCCGATCGGCGTGAAGCCGTCGCCGCCCTTGGACCGCACGTTCGAGCCCTTGTCGTTCGCCCGCAGGTCGTACAGACCGAGGTCGTCGGATGCCGTCACCCACGCGACGTGGTCCCACGCGGTGTCCTCGCCCACCCGACGCGCGGGCGCGCCGATCACGAGCGCGATCTCGCCCTCGAAGGCGAGCAGCTCGGTGCCGGCGGGGCGCTCCACGGTGCCGCCGGAGGCGGCGACCGAGCTCGACGCCTTGAAGAAGTACGACGGGGCCTCGGGGGTGCGACCGCGCTGGGCGGCGCGCGAGGCGTAGCTGAGGTGGACCGCGACGATCTTGCCCGGGCGGCCGGGAAGGCCGGCGAAGCGTGGATCGGCGCTGGTGTGGTCGATGGTCATGAGCTCCCTCGCTCTTGCGTCGTATCTGAAATCGTATATTATCGGTCTCGAGCGGGCAAGCGCCACCGTCCCGCTCGACGAAGACGTCGGATCGACATAGGAGTCAACGACCATGAGCGCACCCGCCTCCCGCAGAGTCCCGGAGGGCTTCACCCCCACCGGCACGATCGCCACCCACGCCGATCGCCGACGCGTCGTGTTCGCGACGGTCGTCGGCACCACCGTCGAGTGGTACGACTTCTTCATCTACGCCTCGGCCGCCGGCCTCGTGTTCGGTCAGCTGTTCTTCGCCCCGGCCGGCGAGGGATTCGCGCAGATCCTGTCGTTCATCACGGTCGGCATCAGCTTCCTCTTCCGCCCCTTCGGCGCCTTCCTCGCGGGGCACCTCGGCGACAAGTACGGCCGCCGCCTCGTGCTGATGCTCACCCTCGTCCTGATGGGCGTCGCGACGACGCTGGTCGGTCTGCTGCCGACGTATGCCGCGATCGGCATGGCCGCGCCGATCCTGCTGATCACGCTCCGCATCCTGCAGGGCATCTCCGCCGGCGGCGAGTGGGGCGGCGCCGTGCTGATGGCCGTCGAGCACGCCCCCAAGACCAAGCGTGGGCTGTTCGGCGCCTCGCCGCAGATCGGCGTGCCCCTCGGCCTGCTGCTGGCCTCCGGCGTCATGGGGCTGATGGCGCTCATCGCCCCCGGCGACGCGTTCCTCGCGTGGGGCTGGCGCGTGCCGTTCCTGCTGTCGGTCGTGCTCATCCTCGTCGGCTACTACATCCGCCGCCGCGTCGAGGAGAGCCCGGTGTTCACCGAGCTCGCCGAGCGCAAGGAAGAGACCCGGATGCCGATCGTGCAGCTGTTCCGTAAGCACGCGCTGCTGGTGGTCATCGCCGCGTTCGTCTTCGCCGGCAACAACGCCGTCGGCTACATGACCACCGGCGGCTACATCCAGCGCTACGCGACCGACCCGAACGGGCCGGTCGGTCTCACCACCGCCGACGTGCTCGGCGCCGTCACCCTCTCGGCCGTCTCGTGGCTCGTGTTCACGTGGATCGCCGGCTGGCTCTCCGACCGCATCGGCCGCCGCACCACCTACATCATCGGCTGGGTGCTGCAGCTGGCGGGCGTGTTCCTGCTGTTCCCGCTCGTCAACTCGGGCTCGATCGTGAACCTCACCCTGGGCCTGGTCGTGCTCACCGTCGGTCTCGGATTCACCTACGGGCCGCAGGCCGCGCTGTACTCCGAGCTCTTCCCCGCCTCGATCCGCTTCTCGGGCGTCTCGATCTCGTACGCGATCGGGGCGATCCTCGGCGGCGCCTTCGCGCCGACCATCGCCCAGGCGATCGTGCAGGCGACCGGCTCGACCATGGGCGTCACCTGGTACCTCGCGGGCATGACGGTGCTCGGCCTCGTCGCGACGCTGCTGCTCAAGGACCGCAGCGGCATCCCGCTCGGCCCCGACCACGAGGCCGAGCAGGAGAAGAGCCCCGTCTACGGGCTCGCCAAGGCCTGATCACCGGAAGGGCCACGCGATGCAGTTCCACCACCACGGCTACGTGTCGGGCGACCCGCGGGTGCTCCCGGCATCCGACACCGGCACGGAGCGCCCGGCCGACCTCCCCGACCGCACCGATGTGCTCATCGTCGGGTCGGGGCCGGCGGGGATGCTGCTGGCCGCGCAGATGTCGCAGTTCCCGCAGGTGACGACGCGCATCATCGAGCGGCGCGACGGACGACTTGTGCGCGGTCAGGCCGACGGCATCCAGCCGCGCAGCGTCGAGACGTTCCAGGCGTTCGGGTTCGCGGAGCGCATCGTCGCCGAGGCGTACAACATCGCGTACATGAACTTCTGGGGCCCCGACCCGGAGCACCCCGAGAACATCGTGCGCACCGCCCGCACGGAGGACTACGCGCTGCAGATCAGCGAGTTCCCGCACCTCATCGTCAACCAGGCGCGCGTGCTCGACTACTTCGCCGAAGCCGCGGCATACGGGCCCGGCCGCATCGAGCCGGACTACGGCGTCGAATTCCTGGGGCTCACCGTCGGCGAGGGCGAATACCCCGTCGCCGTGCGCGTGCGGCACGTCGCGGGGCCGCGCGCCGGCGAGGAGCGCACGATCCACGCGAAGTACGTCGCCGGCTGCGACGGGGCCCGCAGCGGCGTGCGCGAGGCGATCGGACGTGTGCACGTCGGCGGCGTCTCCCTGCACGCCTGGGGCGTGATGGACGTGCTCGTCGAGACCGACTTCCCCGACTGGCGCACCAAATGCGCCATCAACTCCTCGGCGGGCAACATCCTGCACATCCCGCGCGAAGGCGGCTACCTCAGCCGCATGTACATCGACCTCGGCGCCGTCGCCGAAGACGACGCGCACCGGGTGCGGCAGACCCCGCTCGACGAGGTCATCCGCCGCGCGAACGAGATCCTGCACCCCTACACGGTCGAGGTGAAGGAGGTGGCGTGGCACAGCGTGTACGAGGTCGGTCATCGGGTCACCGACGGCTTCGACGACGTCGATGCGGGGGAGCGCCGGCATCCGCGGGTCTTCCTCACCGGCGACGCCTGCCACACCCACAGTGCGAAGGCCGGTCAGGGCATGAACGTGTCGATGCAGGACGGGTTCAACCTCGGCTGGAAGCTCGGCCACGTGCTCACCGGCCTCGCCGATCCGGACCTGCTGGCGACCTACGCGGCCGAGCGCCGGCCCGTCGCACAGCAGCTCATCGACTTCGACCGCGAATGGTCGGCGCTCATGGCGCGCAAACCCGAGGAGATCTCCGATCCCGGCGAGCTCGCGACCTACTACCTCGCGACCGCCGAATTCCCGTCGGGATTCATGACGCAGTACGGGCCGTCGGCGATCGTCGGCGGTGCCGAGCATCAGCACCTCGCGGGAGGCTTCCCTCTCGGCAAGCGGTTCCAGAGCGCGACGGTGTCCCTGGTCGCCGACGGCAACGCCGTGCACCTCGGGCACCATGCGAAGGCCGACGGCCGCTGGCGGGTGTACGCGTTCGCCGACGCCGCCGCGCCCGGGGTGCCCTCGGCGCTCGCGGACTGGGCCGCGTGGGCGGGCTCCGAGGAGGGTTTCGTCGCGCGGCACACGCCGGCGGGCGCCGACGTCGACGCCGTCTTCGACGTCAAGGTCGTCTACCAGCAGGCGCACGAAGACGTCGACGTCGCGCGGGTGCCGGCCCTGTTCCGACCCCGCAGCGGTCCGCTCGGCCTCGTCGACTGGGAGAAGGTGTTCGCCGCCGCCCCGAGCGCCTGGAACCGCGTCGACATCTTCGACGAGCGCGCGCTGTCGCGGGACGGCGTGGTCGTCGTGGTGCGGCCCGACCAGTACGTGGCGGCCGTGCTGCCGCTGACGGCGACCGACGAGCTCGCCGCGTTCTTCGCCGGGGCGCTGCGCCCGGCATCCGCCGCCCGCTGAGCCCGGGGTGCGCGGGCCGGCGCGTTCACAACTCCGGAGATCCGGCCGGCGCCCGCGCCGCAACTCCTCCACTCCGTCGACCGCGCGGCCCGTCCTCCCCGGAATCACGGGCGTCGCCGGGCGGCCGCCACCCGAAGTGGAGGAGTTCGGTCGGGCCGTGCATCCGGCCCGACCTCGGAACTCCGGAGTTGTGAACGGCGTCAGGAGTTCACACGCAGGATCTCGTCCTGGTACGGGGCGCGCACGGCGCCGCTGATGCGGAGGTCCAGCAGCAGGAACCGGCGGTCGGACACGGGGGTCGCCGCCCAGCGCTCGAGCGCCGCGAGGTCGTCGAGGGTGCGCACGACGACGCCGTCGGCACCGACCGCGGCGGCGAGCCCTGCGAAGTCGACCTCGGGGATGAGCATCGGCTCGCGGGCGAGGCCCTGCGCGCCGTACAGGTGGATCTCGGCGCCGTAGGCGTTGTCGTTCCACACCACCGCGAGCCCGCGGCCGGCGGCCACCCGCACCGCCGTCTCGAGGTCGGCGAGCGCCATGAGCCCGCCGCCGTCGCCGGTGGTGAGCACGACCGTCGACTCCGGTCGGGCCAGCGCCGCACCGGCGACGGAGGGGAATCCGAGGCCGATCGACTGGTAGGCCGTGCCGATCATCATCATCCGGTCGGGCGAGGCGACCGGCCAGTACATGTTCGCCCAGCCGATGAAGTGACCACCGTCGGAGACGACCACCCGGTCGTCGGGGAGCAGCTGCCCGAGGCGTGCTGCCGCCGAGCGCGGGTCGAGGCGCCCGTCGGATGCCGCCCGCTCCCCGGCCGCGTAGCCGCGCGCCGTCGCCACGTCGTCGGCGCTGCACCACCGCTCGCGAGAAACCACTCCCGTCGCGAGACTCACGTCGTGCGTTGGTTTCTCGGTGCCGGAGTGGTTTCTCGAGGCCGACGCGTCCGAGGCCGACGCGCGCGCGGCGGCGAGGCGCGCGGCCAGGCGCTCGACGAGCGCGGCGGCGGCGACGGCGGCATCCGCCCGCAGGTAGGTGCCGACGTGCGGATGGGTCGCGGCGGGGGCGGTGTCGACCTGCACGATGCGCGTGCCGGGGGAGAAGAGCGCGCCGAAGCGCATCGTGAACTGGTTGAGCGAGGCGCCGAACACGACGGCGACGTCGGCGCGCGCGATGAGCTCCATGGCTCCGTCGGCGCCGAAGCCGCCGGTCACCCCGAGGTCGTACTCGCCGCGTGAGAAGACGCCGCGGCCGAGCGCGGTCGTGGCGGTGAGGGCGCCGGTCGCGTCGGCGAGGGCGTCGAGGGCGGAGCCCGCTCCGGCCAGCCATGCGCCGCGGCCGGCGATGAGCATCGGACGCCGCGCACTCGCGAGGGCGTCGGCGATGCCGTCGAGGGTCGCGACGGCGAAGGGCGAGACCGGGGTGAGCGGGGCCGGCACGCGCGGTTCGGGCGCCTCGGGCACCGCGCCCGCCTCGAGCTTCGCGACGTCGTAGGGGATCGCGAGCACCGTCGGCACGCGGTAGGCGAGGGCGTGCTCGATGGCGATGACCGTCGTCGCGGCGGCGTCGGCCCGGCCGACCGTGTAGGTGCGTGCGCCGACGGCCGACGCGAGCGCGATCTGGTCGACGTCCCACGGGCGCGGACCCGACGTCGGCTCGTCGCCGACGACGAGGATGAGCGGCACGTGCGCCTGCACCGCCTCGGCGAGGGCGGTCAGCGTGTTGGTGAAGCCGGCGCCGTAGGTGGCGGTCGCCGCCGCGAGCCCGCCGCCCGCGCGGAAGTGGGCGTCGGCGGCGACGACACCGCCGGCTTCGTGGCGCACGGCGGTGTAGTGCACGTCGGTGGCACGCTCGAGCGCGTCGAGGAAGTGGGCGTTGCCGTTGCCCATCACCCCGAAGACGTGGTCGATGTGACGGGCGAGGGTGAGGGCGACGTGTGCGGACACGGTGGGCATGGGGACTCCGAAACGGACGGGTGGACGGATGCCGTATGTGTCTCGCGTCCGCGGCGATGCGGTGGCTGCGTGCCCCTTTTGCGGGCACCGGCGGCGGTCGTCGCGGCCGGACGTCCTGAGTATACCCGCGGACGGCGCGATCGTATACGATCATCGCCCACGGATGCCGACCCCCGATTCTCAGGCGGGGCGGGCTACCCTGAGACGTGACTTCCGACGAATCCGCCCCGCAGGACCCGACGACCGACGACTTCGCAGACGACACCGCCGAGGCTCCCGTGGAGGCATCCGTCGATGCCCCGGTCGAGGAGCCGGCCGGCCCGACCTTCGCCGACCTGGGGCTCGAGGGCGCCGTGCTCAAGGCACTCGACGACGTCGGCTACGAGACGCCGTCGGCGATCCAGGCGGCGACGATCCCGCCGCTGCTGGCAGGTCGCGACGTCGTCGGCATGGCCCAGACCGGCACCGGAAAGACGGCGGCGTTCGCGCTGCCGGTGCTCGCGCAGCTCGACGTGACGCAGAAGACCCCGCAGGCCCTCGTGCTCGCCCCGACGCGCGAGCTCGCGCTGCAGGTGTGCGAGGCGTTCGAGAAGTACGCCTCGCGGATGAAGGGCGTGCACATCCTCCCCGTCTACGGTGGGCAGGGCTACGGCGTGCAGCTGTCGGCGCTGCGCCGCGGTGTGCACATCGTCGTCGGCACCCCCGGCCGCATCATGGACCACCTCGACAAGGGCACCCTCGACCTGTCGGAGCTGAAGTTCCTCGTGCTCGACGAGGCCGACGAGATGCTGCAGATGGGCTTCGCGGAGGACGTCGAGACGATCCTCGCCGACACCCCCGACACCAAGCAGGTCGCGCTGTTCTCCGCGACGATGCCGCCCGCCATCCGCCGCATGTCGCAGCAGTACCTGAACATGCCCGAGGAGATCACGGTCAAGGCGAAGACGCAGACCTCCGCGAACATCCGCCAGCGGTACCTCGTCGTCTCGTTCCAGCAGAAGGTCGACGCCCTCACCCGCATCCTCGAGGTCGAGAACTTCGAGGGGATGATCATCTTCGTGCGCACCAAGAGCATCACCGAGGAGCTCGCCGAGAAACTGCGCGCCCGCGGGTACTCGGCCGCCGCGATCAGCGGCGACGTCGCGCAGGCCCAGCGCGAGCGCACCGTCAACCAGCTGAAGTCGGGCAAGCTCGACATCCTCGTCGCGACCGACGTCGCCGCGCGCGGACTCGACGTCGACCGCATCAGCCACGTGGTCAACTTCGACATCCCCACCGACAGCGAGCCGTACGTGCACCGCATCGGCCGCACCGGGCGCGCCGGCCGCACCGGCGACGCGATCAGCTTCGTCACCCCGCGCGAGCGGGGGCTCCTCGCCCGCATCGAGAAGGCCACGCGCCAGCCGATGGAGCAGATGCAGCTGCCGACCGCGGATGACGTCAACGTCACGCGTCTGGCCCGCTTCGACGACCGCATCACCGAGGCGCTGTCGCAGACCGACCGCGTCGAGCGTTTCCGCGACATCATCGCCCACTACGTGCGTCACCACGACGTGCCCGAGGCCGACGTCGCCGCCGCGCTCGCCGTCGTCGCGCAGGGCGAGTCGCCGCTGCTGCTCGAGCCCGACCCCGAGCCCGCCGCGCGTGACCGGTTCGACCGCGGAGACCGCGGCGACCGCAGCGACCGCTTCGACCGGAACGACCGCAGTGACCGCGACGACCGTCCGCGTCGCCCGCGCGACAGCCGCCTCGCGACGTACCGCATCGCCGTGGGCCGCCGTCAGCGCGTCGAGCCGCGCCAGATCGTCGGCGCCCTCGCGAACGAGGGGGGTCTGCGCCGCGACGACTTCGGCGCGATCCAGATCCGCCCCGACTTCTCGCTCGTCGAGCTGCCCGCCGACCTGTCCGCCGAGACGCTCGAACGGCTGAAGGACACCCGCATCTCGGGTCAGCTCATCGACCTGCGCCTCGACACCGGGGCTCCCCGTCGCCGCGACCGCGACGGCGGCGGCTACCAGGGCCGTGACGACCGGCCGCGCCGGGACTACGGCGACCGTCCCCGCCGGGACCACGACGACCGTCCGCGTCGCGACTACGGCGACCGGCCGCGTCAGGACCGCGACGACCGGCCGCCGCGCAAGCCCCGCCACCGCGACTGACACCGCGACTGACACCGGGCCGGCCGGGCCGGCGACGGCCGCGACGGCGACCCGCCGATCAGGCGGGGACGCGCAGGATGCCGAGCCGCCGCTCCTGCAGCGGCACGGTGTGCCAGGCGGCGGTGATCGTGCCGTCGTCGGCGGCGTCCACGAGGATGCGGTGCGGTGAGGTCGTGCTCACGACGTGCACGCGCACGCCGCCGTCGGGGCGGCGCTCGCCGCGTGCGGCGACGTGCACGGCGCGCCCGGGCGCGGTCGCCGGGCCGGGCACCGGCTGCGGGCGGTCGTCGACCTCGGGACGGTCGTCTGTGAGCACGGTGCGGGCCCAGTCGTCGGGGGCGACGGCGATCGCGCCGAGCTCCGGCATCGTGAGCGTCCAGCCCACGGCGGCCTCATCGAGGCTCCAGCCGGCCGCCTCGGCCATCGCGCCGTCGGGCGCCGGCACGAGCCGGTCGCGGGACTCCCAGCTGTCGCGCACGACCTCGTCCGGACGCACGATCCCGGCCGCGGGATCGAACGCCGCGCCGGCAGCCGCGACCGCGTCCACCAGCTCCCAGAACGCGCGCAGTGTCGCCTGCGTCGTCATCGTCGCGCCCTGGTAGGCGATGACGAGGTCGAGGTCGGGTACGACGAGTCCGAACTGCCCGTACGCACCGTCGAGGCGGAATCCGTGGGTGCTCCGCCACACCTGGTAGCCGTAGCCGAGGGTCCAGTCGTCGTCGGGGGCGCGGTCCTCGTGCGCCGACGTGTCCGACCAGGCGTGCGCGAGTTCGTCGAGGAACTCCCGCGAGACCAGACGGCGACCGTCGCGGACACCGCCGTCGCACAGCAGCGTGCCGACCCGGGCGAGGTCGTGCACGGTGAGGTGGTACCCGGAGTACCCCTGCTCGAGGCCGCGCCACGGCGCCATCCAGCGCGCGCCGATGCCGAGCGGGTCGAGCAGGCGGGGGCGCAGCACGTCGGTCACGCGCTCTCCCGTGACGGCCGTGACGATGCACGACAGGGCGTAGGTGGCGTCGGAGTTGTACGCGAAGAACGACCCGGGCGCGTGCGCGGGCGGGGTCGACAGCAGGGTCGCCGGGTCCATCCCGAGGCCGTCGATCTGCTCGGGTGTGTGTCCCGTGTTCATCGTCAGCAGGTGTCGCACCGTGATGCCGTGCGGATTGGGCAGCCCCAGGATCGCGCCGGCGTCGTCCCCCACCTGCAGCAGGCCGTCGTCGACGAGCAGCCCGATCGCGAGGGCGGTCCACGTCTTCGACACCGAGTAGACGAGCGCCGGCTCGCCGCTGCGATACGGCGCCCAGGCGGCCTCGAACGCGATCGTCCCGCCGCGGGTGATCATCAGCGCGTGCGGGTCGAGCCCCTCGTCCTCGAGGCGCTGCACGAGCCGGTCCACCGCCTCGCGCGGGATGCCCAGGCGGTCGGAGGCAGCGTCGTCGCTCGTCATGGTGCGAGCCTAGCGAGGGCCACCGACCCCGATGCCGACGCCGGTGTACACCGCGTCCATCGGATGCCGCCACCATCGCCCTAGTGGCCGCATCGCGCTGTCGCACCCCGACGGTAGTCTGCCCCGCAGGTCGCCGACGGCGGCGACCGCCCGCCGCCCGAGCAGGAGACAGCCGATGAGCGACTTCGGATCCACCACCCCGGTCCGCCTCGAGAGGAGCGAGGGCAAAGGGCTCGCCGCCGGCACTCTGGGTCTGTGGGGCTCGACGGTCATCGGCCTCGCCTCGACGGCGCCCGTCTACTCGCTCGTCGCGACCCTCGGCTTCGTCGTGCTCGCCGTCGGCGCGCAGGCGCCGATCGCGTTCATCATCGCGTTCGTGCCGATGCTGTTCATCGCCTTCGCCTACCGCGAGCTCAACAACGACGTGCCCGACTGCGGCACCACCTTCACGTGGGGCACGAAGGCGTTCGGCCCGTGGGTAGGGTGGATGGGCGGCTGGGGAGTCGCCGTGGCCGGCATGGTCGTGCTCGCCAACCTCGCCCAGATCGCGTCGGTCTACTTCTGGGCCCTGTTCGGCATGGACCTCGACAACGACGACTGGCGCATCATCCTCGTGGCCGTCTTCTTCATCGCCGCGATGACGTGGGTGAGCTGGCGCGGGGTCGAGATCGGCGAGCGCCTCCAGAACGTGCTGCTCGGCATCCAGTACCTCGCGCTCGGCATCTTCGTCGTCGCCGCCCTGTGGCAGTACTTCACCGGCGCGGCGCCCGACGCGACGCCGTTCTCGTGGGAGTGGCTGAACCCGCTCGGATTCACCGACTTCCACGGCTTCACCGAGGCGATCCTGCTGGCCCTGTTCATCTACTGGGGCTGGGACACCTGCCTCGCCCTCAACGAGGAGACGAAGGACCCCAAGCGCATCCCGGGACGGGCCGCCCTGCTGACCACCGTCATCCTGCTGTTCACGTACGTCTCGGTGACGATCGCCGCGATGATGTACGCGGGCCTCGGCGCCGACGGTCCCGGCCTGGGCAACGAGGCCAACGCCGACGACTTCTTCCTCGCGATCAAGGACGGCCTGCTCGGCCCGTTCGGCTGGCTGCTCGTGGTCGCCGTGCTCATCTCGGCGGTCTCCTCGACGCAGACCACGATCCTGCCGACCGCCCGCGGCACGCTCGCGATGGGCGTCTACCGGGCACTGCCGGCCCGGTTCAAGACCGTGCACCCGCGCTACAAGACGCCGTCGTTCTCGACGATCGTCGGCGGCGTGGTCGCGATCAGCTACTACGTCGGCATGACCCTGATCAGCGACAACATCCTGCAGGACTCGATCCTGTCCCTCGGGCTCGCGATCGCGTTCTACTACGCCATCACCGGCTTCGCGTGCGTCTGGTACTTCCGCTCCTCGCTGTTCTCGTCGGCGCGCAACCTCTTCTACCGCGGCGTGATCCCGCTGCTGGGCGCCCTCATGCTGACGTTCGCGTTCGTGCAGTCGGCGATCGACATGTACGACGTCGACTACGGCTACTCGGTGCTGCTCGGCATCGGCGGCACGTTCGTCATCGGCATCGGCGCGCTGCTGCTCGGCGTGGTGCTGATGCTCGTCTGGTTCCTGTTCCCGCGGTCGAAGCCGTTCTTCGGCGGACGCAGCCTCAACCGCGAGACGCCCGTCATGGTCCCCGACGAACCCGGCGACTTCGTCCGCTCGATCGACGGCGGCATCTGAGCTCCTGTCCGCCGGCGGCATGGGGGTGAGCCGCCGGCGGCAGGATCGCCGGTGCGCGGCCGCGGCTGCGGCGGCGAGAATGGACGGATGCCGCAGACCCATCTCCTGACCGGCGCCGGCTCGGGCATCGGACGCCTGCTCGCCGAGCGCCTCGCCGCGCGCGGCGACCGCCTCGTGCTCGTCGCCCGCGACGCCGCCCGCGCCGCCGAACTGACCACCGACTTCCCGAGCGCGGCCCCGCTCATCGTCGACCTCGCCCACCCCGAGCGGATCGCCGACGCCGTGGCCGCCGCCGACTTCCCGGAAGGGCTCGACAGTGTCGTGCACGCCGCCGGAATCGTCGAGCTCGGCGACGTCGCCGACCTCCCCCTGGACGCGTGGACGAGCCAGGTCGCCGTCAACCTCGTCGCGCCGGCCGAGCTAACCCGACTCGTGCTGCCGCGCGTGCGCGCCGTCCGCGGCCAGGTGCTGTTCGTCAACTCCGGGGCGGGGCTCACCGCGCACCCGCAGTGGGCGGCGTACGCCGCGTCGAAGCACGGCCTCAAGGCACTCGCCGACGCGCTGCGCGGCGAGGAGGCGCCGCGCGGCGTGCGGGTGACGACCGTCTACCCGGGCCGCACCGCCACGCCCATGCAGGCGAAGGTGCACGAGCAGGAGGGCGCCGCCTACCACCCCGAGGCGTTCATCGACCCGGCATCCGTCGTCACGGCGATCCTCACCGCGCTCGACCTACCGCGCGACGCCGTCATCAGCGACCTCACGGTGCGCCCCGGCCCGCGCTGAGCGCGTCCGGCGGCGCGACGACCGTGCCGTGACGGCGCGCTCCGTCGCGCTACGCTGACCGGCGTGCGCTCGTCGCTGCTGCTGATCCCGCTCGTCGCCTTCCTCGCGCCGATCGCGGCCCGAGGGATCGGGCGCTGGGTGCGCATCCCGGTCGTGGTCTTCGAGCTCGTGCTCGGCATCGTGATCGGACCGAGCGTTCTCGGCTGGGCGCAGCCGAACGAGTTCATCGACCAGCTCGCCGAGCTCGGCCTCGTGCTGCTGTTCTTCGTCGCGGGCTCGGAGATCGAGCCAGCGAGCCTGCGCGGCCGCACCGGCCGCCGCGCCGTCGGCACCTGGCTCATCAGCCTCGCCCTCGGTGTCGCGGCCGGACTCACCGTGGCCGGTCCCGAGGTCGCGATCGTGATCGGCATCGCCCTGTGCTCGACCGCCGTCGGCACGATCCTGCCGATCCTGCGCGATGCCGGTGAGACCACCACCCCCTTCGGCAAGGCGGTGCTCGCGGTCGGCGCCGTCGGCGAGTTCGGCCCGCTCATCGCGATCTCGCTGTTCCTCGGCGCGCGTGATCTCGGCGCCTCGACGATCGTGCTCGTCCTGTTCGCGCTGCTCACGGCAGGGGCCATCATCCTCGCCAACCGCATCCCGAAGGGGGCCCTGCACGACTTCGTCGAGACGACCCTGCACACCTCGGCGCAGTTCGCGATCCGCGTGATCCTGCTCATCATCGGCGTGCTCGTCGCCCTCAGCTACGTGCTCGACCTCGACGTGCTGCTGGGGGCGTTCGCCGCCGGCATCGTGTGGTCGCTGCTCATCCGCGACGCCGACGAGAAGAGCCGGCACGCCGTGGAGAGCAAGATCGAGGGCGTCGCCTTCGGCTTCCTCGTGCCGGTGTTCTTCATCTACACCGGCGTGACGTTCGACCTGACCACGCTCCTGGAGACGCCGACGCTGTGGCTGGGCGTGCTCGTCGTCGCGGTGTGCCTGCTGATCGTGCGCGGCCTGCCGGCCGTGCTCGCGGCACCGCCCGGTGCGACGCCGCGCGACCGCGTCTCGTTCGGCCTGCTCAGCGCCACCGGGCTTCCGATCATCGTCGCCGTCACGGGCATCGCCGGCGACGAGGGCCTGTTCGACCCCTGGGTGACGCCCGTGCTCGTGGCGGGCGGCATGGTCTCGGTGCTGCTGTTCCCGCTCATCGCGCTCACCGTGCGCGGCGAACGCGTGAAGCGCGCGGCCGGGGCCATCGACGAGGAGGCCTGATGACGGCGACCCTCCCCGACCTCCTGGATGCCGCCCGCGCGCGCCTGGCCGGATCTCCCACCGAGCGGCTCGGGGTGACGGCCTCGTCGCGGCGGCTGCTCGGATTCGGACGCGCACCGCGCATCGTCCCGGTCGGGGACGCGTGGCATGTCGGGGTGCTGCTGATCGGGGCGGATGCCGTCTTCGCGACGGGCGGCATCCTCCGCGCCCGCGAGGAGGCGATCCGCGGTTACACCGCCGATGCGCAGCGCGCCCGCGCCGAGCTGGCGGCGGCCGCCTTCCGCGGCGGATTCGCCGAGGGTGAGACGGTGCATGTGGACTGGCAGCAGATCGACCCGGATGCCGTCGCCGCCGGCGGCCGCTCCGGACCGCTGCTGATGCAGGACGATGTGCCGAGCGTGGTCTGGAACGCGGCCGGCGGCATCCGCCCGCTCGCGGACTACCTCGACGATCAGCTGTCCCTTCGCTGAGCAGCTGCCATCAGCGGCGGGTCCGCTGTCAAGGGGTCATCGAGCGTTCGTGTCCGCGAAGTAGGGTGATCCCACCGACACTGGAGGATCACATGCAGGTTTGGCCCGGATCCGCGTATCCCCTCGGGGCGACCTTCGACGGCAACGGCACCAACTTCGCGCTGTTCAGCGAAGGCGCCGATCGGGTGGAGCTGTGCCTGTTCGGCGACCGCGGCAAGGAGACCCGCGTCGACCTCGTCGACGTCGACGCGCACGTCTGGCACGCCTACCTGCCGACGATCCAGCCGGGGCAGCGCTACGGCTACCGCGTGCACGGGCCGAACGACCCGGCCAACGGCCAGCGCTTCAACCCGAACAAGCTGCTGCTCGACCCGTACGCGAAGGCCGTCGAGGGCCAGGTCGCGTGGGGACAGTCGGTGTTCGGCTATGACTTCGGCGAGCCCGATTCCCGCAACGACGACGACTCCGCCGCCGCGATGATGAAGGGCGTCGTCGTCAACCCCTTCTTCGACTGGGCGGGCGACCGACTCCCCAAGACGCCGTACGCCGAATCGGTCATCTACGAGGCGCACGTCAAGGGCCTCACGGCGCTGCATCCGGAGATCCCCGAGGAGATCCGAGGCACCTACAGCGCGATCGCGCACCCGGTGATCATCGAGCACCTGAAGAAGATCGGCGCGACGGCGATCGAGCTCATGCCGGTGCACCAGTTCGTCAACGACTCCACCCTGCAGGACAAAGGACTGTCGAACTACTGGGGCTACAACACGATCGCCTTCCTCGCCCCGCAGAACACGTACGCCTCGACGGGGCAGCGCGGCCAGCAGGTGCAGGAGTTCAAGGGCATGGTGCGCGCCCTGCACGCCGCCGGCATCGAGGTGATCCTCGACGTCGTCTACAACCACACCGCCGAGGGCAACCACCTGGGACCGACGCTGTCGATGCGCGGCATCGACAACGAGGCCTACTACCGGCTCGAAGACAGCGACAAGCGGTACTACACCGACTACACCGGCACCGGAAACAGCATGAACGTGGGGAACCCCCACACGCTGCAGCTGATCATGGACTCGCTGCGGTACTGGGTGCTCGAGATGCACGTCGACGGGTTCCGCTTCGACCTCGCCGCGACCCTCGCACGCGAGTTCTACGAGGTCGACCGGCTCGCCGCCTTCTTCGAGATCGTGCAGCAGGACCCGGTGGTCTCGCAGGTCAAGCTCATCGCCGAGCCGTGGGACATCGGCCCCGGCGGGTACCAGGTGGGCAACTTCCCGCCGCAGTGGACGGAGTGGAACGGAAAGTACCGCGACACCGTCCGAGACTTCTGGCGCGGTGAGCCGTCGACCCTCGGCGAGTTCGCCTCCCGGCTCACCGGCTCCGCCGACCTCTACGAGCACGACGGGCGCCGCCCGGTGGCCTCGATCAACTTCGTCACCGCGCACGACGGGTTCACGCTGCGCGACCTCGTGTCGTACAACGAGAAGCACAACGACGCCAACGGCGAGGACGGCAACGACGGCGAGTCGCACAACCGCTCGTGGAACTGCGGCGTCGAAGGGCCGACCGACGACCCCGACGTGCTGGCGCTGCGCGCCCGGCAGCAGCGCAACTTCCTCGCGACGCTGCTGCTCAGCCAGGGCGTGCCGATGCTGAGCCACGGCGACGAGCTCGGCCGCACGCAGGGCGGCAACAACAACGGCTACGCGCAGGACAACGAGACGACGTGGGTGCACTGGGACTCCGTCGACCAGCCGCTCATCGAGTTCACGGCGGCCGTCGCGCGGCTGCGGCACGATCATCCGATCTTCCGCCGCAGCCGGTTCTTCGACGGCCGTCCGGTGCCCACCGAGGAAGGACAGCGGCTCCCCGACATCGCGTGGCTGCGCCCCGACGGCACCCAGATGAAGCCCGACGACTGGGATTCCGGCTTCGGCCGCGCGATCGGCGTCTTCCTCAACGGCGAAGGCATCCACGAACGCGATCGGCGCGGGCAGGAGATCGTCGACCGCAACTTCTTCGTGCTGTTCAACGGCGGCGACGAGACGCTCGACTTCACCATCCCGAGCGGCGGCGGAGACGTGCAGTGGGAGGTCATCATCGACACCGCGGGCCGCGTCGACGACATGGGCCTGGTCGACCATGGCACCTCCCTTCCGCTGACAGGCAAGTCGGTCGTGGTGCTGCGTGATCACCGCGAGGAGCCGACCGAGATCGACCACTCCGTCGCGGCATCGCTCGCGGCGCTGACGACGCCGATCGACATCGTCCCGTCGCCGGCGCCCAAGCCGGAGCTCTGACGTGCGCGTCCCGGCATCCACGTACCGTCTGCAGGTGCGGGCCGGATTCGACCTGGATGCCGCGGCCGACGTCACCGGCTACCTGCACACCCTCGGCGCCGACTGGGCCTACCTGTCGCCGATCCTGCAGGCGGCGACCGGCTCCGACCACGGCTACGACGTCGTCGACCCGACCCGCGTGGACGACTCCCGAGGCGGGCCCGAGGCGCTCGCCCGATTCTCGGCGGCGGCCCGGTCGCACGGTCTCGGCGTGCTCGTCGACATCGTGCCCAACCACCAGGGGGTCGCCGATCCCGCGCAGAATCCGTGGTGGTGGGATGTGCTCCGTCACGGTGCCGCTTCGGCGCACGCGGCGGCGTTCGACATCGACTGGGAGTACGGGGAGGGGCGCGTGCGCCTTCCCGTGCTCGGCCGTCCCGTGGCCGAGGCGATCGCGGAGGGCGAGATCACCGTCGACGCCGCGGCGGACCGGCTGAGGTACTACGACCTCGCGCTGCCGCTCGCGCCCGGGTCGCTCGACGGCGTCGAGACCGACGACGTCGAGACGGTGCTCGCCCGCCAGCACTTCGAACTCGTGTTCTGGCGTGACGACGTGCTGTTGAACTACCGCCGGTTCTTCACGGTCACCTCCCTCGCCGGCGTGCGGGTCGAGCTGCCCGAGGTGTTCGACGCGACGCACGCCGAGATCCTGCGGTGGCTGCGCGAGGGCCTCGTCGACGGCCTGCGCATCGACCACCCCGACGGCCTCGCCGACCCCGGTGCGTACCTCGCCCGCCTCGCGGATGCCACAGCCTCGGCCTACACCGTGGTGGAGAAGATCCTCGAGCACGGCGAGGCGCTGCCGGGCTGGTGGGCGACCGACGGCACCACCGGGTACGACGCGCTCGGCGAGATCGAGCGGGTGCTCATCGACCCCGTCGGCGTCGAGGCGCTCGCCGAATCCGAGTCGTGGTCCGAGCTCATCGCCGCCACGAAGCGGGACGTCGCCGACACCTCGCAGGCGGCAGAGGTCTCGCGACTGGCACGCTGCCTGCCGGCATCCGATCTCGACCCCGCCGTCGCCCGCGACGCGATCGCCGCGCTGCTGGCCGCCTTCCCCGTCTACCGCGCGTATCTCCCCGCCGGCGCCGAACTTCTGGATGCGGCCGTCCGGGATGCCGCCGCCCGCCGCCCCGACCTCGCCGACACGATCGCGATCGTCGCCGCGCACGTGGCCGAGGCCGGCACGGAGTTCTCGACGCGGTTCATGCAGACCACCGGACCGGTGACGGCCAAGGGCGTCGAGGACCGCGCGTTCTACCGCTACACCCGGCTGACCTCGCTCACCGAGGTCGGCGGTGACCCGTCGCATCCCGCGCTCGACGTCGCCGGCTTCCACGCCGCCCTCACCGCGCGCCAGGCCGCGTGGCCGCGCGCGCTCACCGCGCTGACCACGCACGACACGAAGCGCTCCGAAGACACCCGTGCGCGCATCGACGTGCTCGCCGAGGTCCCCGAGCGGTGGCGGGAGGTGCTCGCCGAGCTGCGCGGTCACGCCTCGTGCGGCGACGCGGTCTTCGACGACCTGCTGTGGCAGGCGATCGTCGGAGCCTGGCCGGCGAGCCCCGAGCGGCTGCACGCGTACGCCGAGAAGGCCGCGCGCGAAGCCGGCGTGCACACCAGCTGGACCGACCCCGACGAGGCCTTCGAGGCGCGCGTCGCCGGTGTCGTCGACGCCGCGCACGGCGCGGCGCGCCCCGTGCTCGAGGCGTTCGTGGCCGAGATCCGCGCGGCCGGACGGTCGAACGCGCTCGCCGCCAAGCTGCTGCAACTGGCCGGTCCGGGCGTGCCCGACGTGTACCAGGGCACCGAGCTGTGGGACCACTCGCTCGTCGACCCCGACAACCGCCGCCCCGTCGACTTCCGGGAGCGCCGCGACCTGCTCGAGCGGATCGACGGCGGGTGGATGCCGCCCGTCGACGACACCGGCGCCGCGAAGCTGCTCATCGTCTCGCGCACGCTGCGGCTGCGCCGCGACCGCCCCGACCTGTTCACCCGGTACACCCCCATGACGCTCGCCGGTGCCGCATCCGACCACGCGGTCGCGTTCGACCGCGGCGGGGCGCTGGCCGTCGCGACGCGGCTGCCGGTGTGCCTGGCCGCACACGGCTGGGGCGACACGGTGCTGCTGCGTCACGACGGCCCGACCGTCGACGCGTTCACGGGCCGGCGCTTCACCGGCGGCGAGGTGCCGCTGGCCGAACTGCTCGCCGACTACCCGGTCGCCCTGCTGGTGGCCGACCGACCATGATCCGCGAAACCTCATCTGCATGCCGAGACCGTGGGGTTCCACCGCGGTCTCGTCCGTCCGATGAGGTCTCACGGCGCAGTGACGGACCCACAGTGACGGAGGAGGCCGGATGATCGAGGTGTGGGCGCCGCGGGCGGCGCGGGTGCGGCTGCGCCGCCCCGGACAGGGCGACGTCGAGATGACGGCGGATGCGGGTGGGCGCTGGCACGCGGATGCGGCGCTCGCCCCGGGCGACCGGTACGGGTTCGTGCTCGGCGACGCCGACGACCTGCGCCCCGATCCGCGCTCGCGGCGCCAGCCGGACGGCGTGCATGCGGCATCCGCGTGGTTCGATCCGGCGGACTTCGCCTGGACCGACGCGGGCTGGACCGGACGCCAGCTCGCCGGCGGTCTCGTGTACGAACTGCACATCGGCACGTTCACGCCGGAGGGGACCCTCGACGCCGCGGCCGGCAAGCTCGACCACCTCGTCGCGCTCGGGGTCAGCCACATCGAGCTGCTGCCGGTGAACGGCTTCAACGGCACCCACAACTGGGGCTACGACGGCGTGCTCTGGTACACCGTGCAGGAGGACTACGGCGGCCCTGCCGCCTACCAGCGCTTCGTCGACGCCGCCCACGCGGCAGGGCTCGCTGTCATCCAGGACGTCGTCTACAACCACCTCGGGCCGAGCGGCAACTACCTGCCCGAGTTCGGTCCGTACCTGCGCGAGGGGCACTCGAACACGTGGGGGTCGAGCGTGAACCTCGACGAACCGGAGGTGCGCGCCTACATCCTCGACAACGCCCGACAGTGGCTGGTCGACTTCCACGTCGACGGGCTGCGGCTCGACGCCGTGCATGCCCTGCACGAGTCGGCGGAGCAGCCGGTGCACATCCTGCAGCAGCTCGCCGAGACGGCCGACGCCCTCAGCGCGCACCAGGGCAGGCCGCTCACCCTCATCGCCGAAAGCGACCTCAACGACCCCGTGATGTTCCTGCCGCGCGAGGCCGGCGGCTACGGGCTCGCGGCGCAGTGGTCGGACGACTGGCACCATGCCGTCCACGTCGCCCTCACCGGGGAGACGAGCGGCTACTACGCCGACTTCGCCGACCCGCAGGCGCTCGTGAAGACCTGGACGCGCGGTTTCTACCACGACGGCACCTTCTCGTCGTTCCGCGGTCGCGACCACGGCACGACGATCCCGGATGCCGCAGCGACCTGGCACCTGGTGACCTTCGCGCAGGATCACGACCAGATCGGCAACCGGGCCGCCGGCGATCGGCTGTCGCAGATGCTCTCACCCGCGCGTCTCGCGGTCGCCGCGGTGCTCACCCTCACCGCGCCCGGCACGCCGATGCTGTTCATGGGAGAGGAGTGGGGCGCGAACACCCCCTGGCAGTTCTTCACCTCGCATCCCGAACCCGAACTCGCCGCCGCGACCGACGCCGGCCGCAAGCGCGAATTCGCGCAGATGGGCTGGGACGAGTCGCTCGTACCGTCGCCGAACGATCCGCAGACGTTCGAGCGCTCGCGCCTGGACTGGGCCGAGGCGGATGCCGGCGCCCACGGCGAGCTGCTCGCCCTCTACCGGCGCCTGGCGGCGCTGCGCCGCGCTCGACCGCAGCTGACCGACCCGGCGTGGCCGAGCGGCACCGTCGAGGAAGGCCCGGGAGGTCTGCGCTACACGCTCGGGCGGGGCGACGCCCGCGTACTCGTGAACCTGTCGACGCAGCCGTGGGAGGTGCCCGCGCTCTCCGGCGAGGAGGTCTGGCTGTCGACGGCGCCGCCCGAGGTGCCCGCGGCATCCGGGGTGCACGTGATCGCCGCCGACGCCGCGATCGTCGTCGGTCCTAGCATCCGATCCGTCGCGGTCAAGGGGGCTGACGCCGACGCGCCTGCGCGGCTACCGTGACGCCATGTCCACCACGACCCCGCGCGCCCCGATGACCACGACGGCGACCGGCGGCGACCTGCTGCGGCAGATCGTCGTGATCAGCGCCGTCGTGTTCATGATCATCGCCGCGATGGTGGGGACGGGGCTGCTCGGCGGCACGAACGTGCGCGACCTGCAGGGCGGGGCGCTCGACGCCGATGCGACCGTGCTCGCACCCGGTCGGCCCGCGTTCTCCATCTGGAGCCTCATCTACCTGCTCATGATCGCGTACGCGATCTGGCAGGCGCTGCCCTCGCAGCGCGCGCGCACGCGGCAGCGCCGCGCGGGCTGGTGGGTCGCGCTGACGGCCGTGCTCAACGGCGGCTGGCTGCTGGCCGCACAGTTCACGACGCTGCCGCTCACGGTGGTCGCGATCGTCGTGCTGCTGGCGGCGCTCGGTCTCACGGTGCGGGTGCTCACCGTGTTCCGCACCGAGAGCTTCACCGACCGGCTGTTGTTGGACGGCACGGTCGGCTTGCATCTCGGGTGGGTGACCCTCGCGACGGTCGCGAACGTCACGGCGTGGCTGGCCGCCGAGGTCGCCCCGCCGATGGATGCGGGCGCTCAGGCCGCCTGGGGCGTGGCGGTGCTCGCGGTCGTCGCCGTCACCGGCATCCTGGTCGCCGTCGGCACTCGCGGCCAGCGCATCGCGCCCCCGCTCGCGATGGCCTGGGGGCTCGTGTGGATCGGCGTGGCGCGCCTGACGGGGGAGCCGCAGGCGCCGGCGGTCGCGATCGCGGCGTTCGCCGCGGCGGTCGTCGTGCTGGCCGCGCCCTTCGTCGTCACGGGTCTGCGACGCCGGCGCGAAGGAGTGTGAGTCCCGCTCCGGCCGCCGAATGCGCCGGCGTCGGAGCGGCGTCGTCAGAACGCGCGGGCGAACGCGCGCAGGATGCGGGGCGGCTCGGTGAGCGAGGCCGCCAGCACGCGGGAGGCGATGCGGTCGTAGTCGCGCGCGTCGAAGTAGCCGTCGTCGCGGTAGATCGCCATCCGCTCGGTGAACGCGGTGCCGGTCGGCTCGGGGTGGAACTGGGTCGCGTAGAGGCGATCGCCGACGCGGTACGCCTGCACGGGGCACGCGTCGTTGCCGGCCAGCAGCACCGCGCCCTCCGGGAGCCGCTGCGTGCCCTCCTTGTGCGCGGTGAGCGCGGTGAACGCATCGGCCAATGAGCCGAACAGCGGGTCGCGGGAGCCGTCGGCGGTCACCGTCACCGCGGTCGGACCGGTGTCCTCGGGGTACCCGCGGGTCACCTCGCCGCCCAGGGTGCGGGTCGCGACGCCGATGCCGTAGCAGGTGAACAGCGCCGCCGTGCGTCCCTCGGCGGCGGCGCGGGCGATCGCGGCGAGAGCGTGTTCGAGGCGGCGCTGCGCGTCGGTCTTGGTCGACTCGGGGTCGGTGACGTTGTACGGGCTGCCCCCGACGACGAAGCCGCGCCAGCGCGTGAACGCGTCGTCCGGCAGCGCGTCGCGCACGAGGTCCCACCGCTCCAGGCCCGTCTCGTCGAGGCGCATCGCATCGCGGAACGATGCGTACTCCGCGTGCGCGGCATCCTGCTGCGGGCGCACGCAGAGGTACACGAGCGGGGCCATGCGCCGAGTCTAGATCGGGCGCGAACACGCCCGCGACGCGGTTGCCGGAATTCAACACCGCGCGATGTATCACGCCGCGCCTGGCCGCGCTCCTTCAGATGTGGCCAGAATGGGCGCTATGAGCGACATCGACCCCACGTCCGCCGACCAAGCCCCCGGCGACGTGGGGCCGACGTCCGCGCCCGGCGTCTGGGAGCGGGCGTCCGAGAGCTTCGCGCGCTGGCGCGGCGGCGACCCGCGCGCCATGGACGACCTCGTGCGCCTGATGACACCCGTGCTGTGGCACGTCGTGCGCGCCTACGGGCTCGAGCGGATGCTGGCCGAAGACGTCGTGCAGTCGACCTGGCTCACCCTCGTGCGCCGGGCCGGCGACATCCACGAGCCGCGCGCCGTCGCCGGCTGGCTGACCACGACCGCCCGGCGCGAGGCGTGGCGCGTCGGACGCGCGCAGCAGCGTCAGCATCCCGTGGAGGACGCCGACCTCGAGCCGCGCCTTCCGCTGGCCGACTCCGCGGAGGATGCCGCGCAGCTGCGTCTCCGCGACGAGCGGCTGTGGAGCGCCGTCGCGTCCCTCGAGGAGCGTTGCCGCCGCCTGCTGCGGATCGTCGCGTTCGAGGAGCGCCCCGACTACGCGCGCATCGCCCAGGACCTCGCCATGCCGGTGGGGTCGATCGGACCCACGAGGCAGCGTTGCCTCGGCAAGCTGCGGACCGCACTCGCCCCCGGAGAAGCGGCCGCCGACGGGAAGGGAGATCCTCATGACCTCTGACGCCGCCTTCACCGATGACGCACTGTGGACGGGTCTGCGCGACATGTACGCCGCCGCCGATCCCGTCCCCGCGGGGCTCGCGACCGACGTGATCGTCGCCGTCGCCGCCGCCGATCTCGACCGGGAGTACGCCCTGCTCGCCCTCGTCGACAGCGACGCCGTCGCGGCGGTGCGCGGCGACGCCGACATGCTCACCCTGCAGTTCGGCGACGGGACGACGAGCGTGCTCGTGCATGTGACCGCCGACTCCGACGGCCGACGACGCCTCGACGGATGGGTCGACGGCGAGGCGACCGACGCACAGCTGATCACGGGGGACGTCGCACAGACCGCGCCGGTCGTCGAGGGGCGATTCGCGTTCGAGGATGTCGGGTCCGGCGTGGTGCGGCTGCGGTTCGCTCTCGCGGCCGACGACTCCGGGCGCGGCGCCGAGCTGCTGACTCCCCGCTTCGAGCTCTGACCCCTTCTTCGAAACTCTGATCCCTGCCCTCACCGCCGAGCCCTGGAGGATCCATGCCCGTTGAAGACGCCGCGAACCCCGCCGACCCGCAGCCGAAGGGCTGGACGTGGCGCGACCGCGCTCGGGGGTCGGTGACCCGTGCCGTCGTGCTCGACACGGGAACCGAGCCGCTGGACGGTATCCCCGCGTTCCCGACCGTCTACGTGCCCGACCGGCTGCTGATCGGCGGCGGCGAGGACGGCAGCCTCGTCGAGGGCAACTTCGACCGCGTGCGCGCCGCTGCGGAGGCCTTCGGATGGGGCGCGGTGCGGGAGCGCCTGGACGGCACCGAGCTGCGTGACGGAGAGCGCCCGGAACCCCGACTGCCGGGCGCGCCGGTCGTCGTGCGCGTGCGTCTGACCGCGCCCGACGACAAAGAGCGCGTCTCGCCGTCGCTTCCCGACGCGTGGCGCGTGCTGCAGCGCCTGCGGCGCGAGGTGCTCGGTCCCGACGCCCGCCTCGACGGCGTCGCCGCGGGCGAAGCGCTGAAGAAGGCGGGGCTCGACCGCGTCGGCCTCGACCACGTGCTGACCGTCGATCCCATCGGGATCAATCCGTTCACGGAGGCCAACCCGTACGGTCGCACCAATCCGTACGGTCGGACGAACCCCTACGGCCGCACGAACCCGTACGGTCGCACGAACCCGTACGGTCGCACCAACCCGGTCGGCGAGTACGCGGAAGCGGGCTCGGGCGGCAGGCAGCCGGTCGCGTGGATCGGCCCCGGGCCGGTGCGCTCCGAGCCTGCGGCCGGTCGTCGGCGCCCCGTCGTCGCCATCCTCGACACCGGAGCGGGAACACACTCGTGGCTGCCGGACGACGTCGTCGACCGCGACGTGACGATCGACGGCCGCCACGTCGGCTTCCACGATCAGGCGAACCCCGAGGTCTACCCCGACATGTACGGGCCGCTCGACGGCGAGATCGATCCGGTGGCGGGGCACGGCACGTTCATCGCGGGGATCGTCCGCCAGGCGGCGCCGGATGCCGACCTGCTCGCGATCCGCGTCGCCGACGCGCTCGGGGTGGTCGAGGAGTCGAACCTCCTGCAGGTGGTCGAAGACCTCGGCGTGCTCATGCAGCGCTGGGTCGACAGCGGCGGAGCGGACGGGCGGCCCGTCGACGTCGTCAACATGTCGCTCGGCTACTACCACGAGACCCCGCAGGACGGCCTGTATTCGCAAGACCTCTTCGACCTCCTCGCCACGATGCGCAGCCTCGGCACGACCGTCGTGGTGTCGGCGGGCAACGACGCTGTCGACCGTCCGACCTTCCCCGCATCGCTGTGGCCGTGGCCGGGTTCGGACAACGGGCTCCCGTCCGACGGCGGGGCGCCGCACCTCTCGGTCGGCGCGCTCAACCCCGATCGGCGCTCCACGGCACTGTTCTCGAACGTGGGGCCGTGGGTGCGCACCTACGCGCCCGGCGCCGGGGTGGTCAGCATCCTTCCCGACTTCGTCGGTGGGCTGCAGGCGTCGGCGCGTGACGACGAGTACGCGCGGCGGCGCCTGACGATCGCGCCGGAGGATTTCCGTGGCGGGTTCGCCGTGTGGAGCGGCACGTCGTTCGCCGCGCCGCTGGTCGCCGGACGGGTCGCCGCCCGGCTGCGTCCGTCGGAGGGTCCGGATGCGGGGGCCGCCGTGTCGGATGCGCTCGACGCGCTCGACGGGGTGCTCGGCGACGACGACTGACCGAGGAATCGCGGTGAGGGTACGCGACACGGCATGCTGTGAAGGTGGCCCTCACCACCGATCCTGCTGCGCGTGCGCTCGATCTCTACGCGCGTGCGCGTGAGCTGACCGATCAGCGTCGCTTCGACGAGGCGCGACGCCTGCTCGCCGATGCCGCTGCGGCGGCGCCCGACGTCGACCTCCGCGCCCGCATCGCCGGCACGACGGCGTACGTGATGGCCCAGACCGGCGCGCAGGACGAGGGCGAGCAGCTCGTGCGCGACACACTGGCGCTGCCGGGGATCAGCGCGCACACGTCGGGGGTGCTGGCCGGTCAGCTCGGCGCGACCCTGCTGTACCAGGGGCGACTCGACGAGGCCGCGCTGTGGCTGGGGCGCGGGATCGATGCGCTCGAGGACGACCCGATGGCGGCGGCGAACCTGCGGATGAACCGCAGCCTCGTCGGCATGCAGCTGCGCGACCTGTCGGCCGCGACGGCCGACCTCGAGCAGGCGCGCGACGTCTACCGCCGACACGGGGAACCGGTCGACGTCGCCGAAGCACAGCACAACCTCGGTTACGTCGCCCTGCTGGCCGGCGACCTCGTGCGCGCGATGCGCGAGATGGGCGACGCCCGCACGCTCGCCGGGGAGACGTCGGATGCGAGCGCGGCGATCGGCGACGTCGACATGGCCGAAGCGCTGCGCGACGCCGGTCTGACAGCGGAGGCCGAGACGCTGCTGCAGCGCGCGGCGCGCACGTTCGGGGCGAACGGGATGCCGCAGGCGCGCGCGGAAGCCGAGCTGCAGCTCGCCCGGTCGCTGCTGCGCCACGATCCGGTCGCCGCCGCGAAGGCGGCCGGCAGCGCGTCGCGGCGCTTCACGGCGCTCGGATCGCAGTCGTGGGCTGCGCGGGCCGACGGCATCCGCTTGCGGGCGCGGCTCGCTGCCGGCGCGATCGACCGGGTCGGGAAGGTCGTGCCCGAGCGCCCGGTCGACACGCGTGAAGTGGCGCCGGTCGCGCGCCGCCTCGCCGCGGCGGGGCTCGCGGGCGAGGCGACGGCGCTGCGGCTGTCGCTCGAGCTCTGGCGGGCGCGGCACGGCCACGCCGGAGGCCGGATGCCGGCGCTGCCCGCATCGGCCCCGCTGGAGGTGCGGCTGCTTGCCGCCGAGGTGCGTGCGGAGCGGTCGGCACGAGCCCGCCGGGACCGCAGTGTGCAGGCCGAGGCCGCGGCGGGGCTCGACGAGCTGTCGGCCTGGCGCTCCTCTTTCGGAAGCCTCGACCTGCAGACGTCGCTGTCGATGTACGGGATGGGGCTCGTGCTGTCGGGCCTCGGCGCCGCGGTGCGCACGGCGCAGCCCGAGTCGGTGTTCGACTGGTCTGAGCGCGCGCGGCATCTCAGTATCCAGGTGCTGCCGCTGCGGCCGCCCAGCGACCCGCAGCAGGCCGCCGAGCTCGGTGAGCTGCGCGCGCTGCGCGCCGACCTCGCCAGCGCCGACTGGGCCTCGGATCCGCGGGCGATCGAGCTCGCCGACACCCTGCGGCATCGTCAGTGGACAACGACGGGCGTCGCCGACGTCGAGCAACGCGTCGCTCTGGACGCCGCGGTCGCGGCGCTAGATGACGACATCGCGATCGTGTCGTTCGTCTTCAGCCCGCAGGGACTGACGTGCCTGGTCGTCACGACCACCGAGGCGCGTGTCGTGCCGCTACCGGGATGGTCCGATGTCCGCGCCGCCTTCGCGGGGCTGCGCTCCGACCTCGACATGTCGGCGATGGTGCGCACCGGACCGATGGTCGACGTCGTCGCGCGCTCGCTCGCCGGACGTGTGGAGCGGCTGTCGCGGATGCTGCTGGACGAGCCGCTGCGCGGCGTCGACGCGCGACGGATCGTGCTCACCGCCCCCGGTGTGCTCGCCGGCATGCCGTGGGCGATGCTGCCGGCATTGCGCGGACGGGCGTTCACGCTGGCGGGATCCGTCTCGCGTTGGGTGCACGCGCGCGAGGCGCGGCCTGCCGCGGCGCCGGGCGCCGAGCGCGTCGTCTTCGCCGTCGGTCCGCGGGTGCCGCGCGGCCGGGAGGAGGCGGCGGTCGGGGCGGCGGCCTGGACGGATCCCACCCTCCTGAGCGGTGCCGACGCGACGGTCGCCGCCGTGTCGGAGGCCGCGGCATCCGCCGACGTGCTCCACGTGGCCGCGCACGGACGGCATGCGGTCGACAACCCGATCTTCTCCGGTCTGCAGCTGGCCGACGGGGTGCTCTTCGGCTACGACATCGACCGGATGCCGCGGCTGCCGCGCACGGTCGTGCTGTCGGCGTGCGAGGCGGGACGATCGTCGGTGCGGTGGGGTGAGGAGGCGGTCGGCATGACGCGCGCCTGGCTGCACGCCGGTGCGGGCGCGGTGATCGCCGCGCCGGTCGTGGTCGCCGACGACGACGCGTGCGAGCTGCTGGGAGCCGTGCACGCCGAGCTCGCCCGCGGCCTCGAGCCGTCGCTCGCGCTCGCCGCGGCGACCGCGAGCACCGGGATCTCGGCGCCGTTCCAGGTGCACGGGAACGGATTCTGATTTTTCTTCCGCGCCGAGGTATCAGGGGCGGCGGAGGGTGCTCTTCTCATACGGAATGACCGCGCGGTGGGGGTCGGGGGACCCCGCC
This sequence comes from Microbacterium telephonicum, assembly GCF_003651225.1. Classification (GTDB taxonomy): domain Bacteria; phylum Actinomycetota; class Actinomycetes; order Actinomycetales; family Microbacteriaceae; genus Microbacterium; species Microbacterium telephonicum. The sequence goes on along the minus strand of NZ_RCDB01000003.1, from coordinate 801,634 downwards.
GATTCGCCGCGGAAGCCAGAGTCGCTGGGGAGCGGCGAACGCGCATTCCACTTGGACGGCTGACCGGGGGGTTTCCATGCCCGTCCGCGGGTCGGTGAGGAGTGGGGCCTCACCGACCCGTCCGCCCCGCCTCGCCCCCTCCCGGCCGTTGAGCGAGCGGAGCGAGTCGAAACGCCCCGAGCCCGGCCCTCCCCGGTCGTTGAGCGAGCGGAGCGAGTCGAAACGCCCCGAACCCGGCATCAACGGCTGGTGCGAGGGTTTCGATACGCCGGCTCCGCCGGCTACTCAACCACCGGGAGCCGGGGGCGCGGCGTCAGCGGCGGGAGGAGTTCGCGGTGCGACCGCGCACGATGCCGATGAACGCCTCGACGAGGGGCGTCGTGCGGTCGGTGGGCCAGGCGAGCGCGACGCCCGAGACGGGGCCATCGGCGAGCGGACGGTACTCGACGTCTTTGCGGTGGTGCAGGCGGGCCAGCGACATCGGCACGATGACGACGCCGACCCCGGTCGCGACCGTCGCGACGGCGTCCTCGGTCGTCTCCGGCGCTGTGAAGCGCGGGGCGACGGCATCCGGGACGTCGACGCCGAGCACATCGTCGACGGGACGGATCACGACCTCGCCGGCGAGGTCGGCGATCGTGAGTTCGTCGGCCGCGGTCAGGTGCGAATCGGCGGCGCACACGACGACGGGGACCTCGTCGTACAGGGCGATGACGCTGAGCCCCTCGCGCTCGACGGGCAATCGCACGAGCGCGGCGTCGACCGCTCCGGAGGAGACGGCCCCTCGCTGCCCGGCGACCTCCAGCGGCACGAGTTCGAGCGGCGTGCGCGGCATCCGCTCGTGCCACAGGTCGATCCATTTGCCGGGCGTCGCGCCGGGGATGGCGCCGAGCCGGAACGGTCCCGCGGGGATCGGGTCGACGGATGCCGGAACCGCAGCCTTCGGGTTCGGCGCGGGGCGCCCCTTGCGCGCGGGGGTCCCCCCGCGTCCGCGTGCCTGCCCAGCCATGCGCTCCAGCGTAACCGCGACCCCGCGCGTCCGCCCGCGGCGTGCCCCGGTCAGAGGACCGCGCGCACCTCGTGCCCGAGGTTCGGATTCCACATCGCCCCGGTCGCGCTCATGACGGCATCCGCCCCGGCAGCGCGCAGGGCGAGGACGTCGGCCGGTGTCGTGACGCCGCCGACGCCGACGATCGCGACGTCGTGGCCGAGGTCGTCGCGCGCCCGGGCGAGGCGCCGGACCATGTCGAGGCCCGCCCAGCGGATCGCCGCGCCGCAGACGCCGCTGACGTCGCGTCCGGGGAGCGCCTGCGCGCCGCCCGGTGTGACGAGGCGGGCGGGGATCGTGTTGATCGCCGAGTACCCCGCGACCAGCGTCGCGGTCGCGGCGACGAGTGTGCGCAGCGCGTCGTTGTCGGGGAAGTGCGCGAGCTTCACGAGCAGCGGCACGTCGCCGATCTCTTCCTTCACCGCTTCGAGGATGCGCCGCACACGCGGCACGTCGAAGCACAGCAGCGCCGATGTGCCCTCGTTGGGGCACGAGAGGTTGAGCTCGAGAACGGGGGCTCCGGTCTCGACGACCAGCCGCGCCGCGCGCACATGGTCGGCGACGTAGGCGCCTGCACCGCCGTCACCCTTCGTGCCCTGGAACCCGCCGACGAGCACCTGGCCGGTCGCCGCGGCCGCGACGGCCGCCGCCATGTCGGGCTGCCACCGGTCAGGGTCACGGGAGGGGACGCCGAACGAGTTGCTGATCGAGCGCGGCTCGGCGAAGTCGTCGTCGGCGACGAGGGGACGACGCGCACGCTCGGGCGTCAGATCGCCGTCGACGTGCACCGCGAGCACGTTCGGGAACGGGTGGCACGCGTGCGCGCGGGTGCGCACCGTCTTGTACACGCACACGTCGAATCCGTGCGCGAAAGCCGCCGCGGCGAACCGGGCGTTCAGCAGCGGACCGGCCGGGATGCCGAACGGCGTGCGCACCGGGATGCCGACGAACCGGTGCGCCGGGTCGCCCGCGAGCATCGGCCCGTCGGCAACGGGCTCGACGAAGACGCCGAACGGGCCACGGACGTAGTTCTGCTCGTAGCTCAGCGCGGGATCGTAGAAGGGGTCCACCGCGTGGCACTCTACGGCGCGGCGTGGATCGGCGACGGCGCGCCGGCCGGGGATATCGCTATCGTCGGAGCATGATCGCGACCCTGGCCACGCTCGTCGCCGCTCTCGCCGCCGCCCTGCACGTCTACATCTTCGCGATGGAGAGCATCACCTGGCGCACCCCGGCCACGTGGAAGCGGTTCGGCGTCGCCGACCAGGCCGCCGCCGACACGACGGCGCCCATGGCGTACAACCAGGGCTTCTACAACCTGTTCCTCGCGATCGGGACCATCGTCGGGCTCGTGCTCTTCGCCATTGGAGGCGATGTCGGTCTCGCCGGGCGTGTGCTCGCCATCTTCAGCGTCGGCTCGATGCTCGCCGCCGCGATCGTGCTCACCACATCGGGCCGCCGCTACCTGCGCGCCGCCGCGATCCAGGGCACGCTCCCGCTCATCGCGGTCGTCCTGCTCATCTTCGCCTGACGGCGCGGGCCGTCATGCGGAGCGATCAGGCCGCGAGTCGCAGTCCGCGACGGTCGGTGGCGACTCGCTCGCCGTCGGCGATCGTCTCGTCGTCGCCGATGAGCGAGCCGGTCGCGACCAGCGCGCCGCGGCCGACGACCGTGCGCACCCCGATCTTGGCGCCCCCGCCGATCGCGGCTCCCGAGCCGATGTGGGCGTGCGGCGCGATCTCGGCGTTCGGGCCGATGACGGCATCCGGTTCGATCCACACGCCGCGTCCGACGTGCGCGCCCGCGGCGATCTGCACGCCCGGTTCGACATAGGCACCCGCTTCGACGAGCGCGCTCGCGTGCACCTTCGCGCCGTTCGCGATGAGTCCGCGACCGTTGACGTGCTTGCGGTAGCGCAGCATCTCGCCGCGGTCGTTCTCGATGTCGACGTAGTTCTTTCCCAACAGAACCTCCTGTACACACCAACCGCGACGGGCCTCCGGGCATTCCCGGCGCCCCGCGTTCGGCACGGGCCCGGTGATTTGGCAGGATGTCGTGGTGACCGACCCCGCCGACCCGACCACGCAGCCGACGCTGGTCTTCGATTCGAAGGCCCACGCCCACTCGGTGCCCGAAGACGTACTCGGCATCCTGACCGGCACTTTCTTGGTCTCGCTCGGTCTGCATCTGCTCCACGCCGCCGGCGCCGTCACGGGCGGCACGGCGGGTCTCGCGCTGCTGGTCACGTACGCGACCGGGTGGGGCGTTCCGGTGCTGTTCTTCCTGATCAACGTGCCGTTCGCGCTGCTCGCGCTGTGGAAACGCGGCTGGAGCTTCACGCTGCGCACCATCGTGTGCATCGCCCTCGTGTCGGGGTTCGCGGTCGTGCACGACACGTTCTTCCCGATCACCGATCTGCAGCCGTTCTACGGCATCCTCGCCGGCAACCTCGTCGCCGGGGTCGGCGTGCTCATCCTGTTCCGCCATCGCGGCAGCGTGGGCGGATTCAACGTCGTCGGCCTCATCATCCAGGACGCGACCGGCTTCAGCGTCGGGTGGACGCTCATGATCTTCGACACCATCGTCATCGCGCTGTCGCTGCTGGTGGTGCCGTGGCCGATCGTGCTGCTCAGCGCCGTCGGCGCGGTGCTGCTGAACCTCGTGCTGGCCCTCAACCACCGACCGGGACGGTACCTCGGGCACTGAACCCCCGGCCGTCCCACCCGTCAGCTCTGACAGCGCGGGCACCAGAACACGATGCGCTCCGCGGTCGGGTCGGCGCCCAGCTCGGTCTTCTCGATGGCGGTGCCGCAGCGGCGGCACGGCTGCCGCTCCCGCCCGTACACCCAGGTGCGACGGCCCGGGCGATCCTCGCCCGTGAACGTGCGATGCGGACGGTCGCGGTTCGCGCGGATCATCCGCAGCCCGGTGTCGATGAGCTTCGCGGCGTCGACCTGCGCCGCCGGCGTGGTGGGGCGGATGCCGCGCACGAACAGCAGCTCGTTCGCGTAGACGTTCCCGAATCCGGCGACGTTGCGCTGGTCGAGCAGGGCGACGTGGGCTTCACGCGCGTCGGAACCGACACGGCGGGCGGCCTCGGCCGCGTCGGCCGCCGTCCACGCCGGGTCGAGCAGGTCGGGGCCCAGGTGGCCGACGACCCGGTCCTCCTCGCGGGTGGGCAGCACTTCGACCTGGGCGAGGTCGAAGCCGACGGCATCCGCCCGCGCGACGCCGACGATCGCCCGGGCGGTGTAGGCGGGTTTGCGCCACCGCTCTCCCGGGCGGTACACGTGCCACTCGCCCTCCATCTTCAGATGCGAGTGCAGGGTGTGCGCGCCGACCCGCAGCAGCAGATGCTTGCCGCGCGGGACGACCTCCCGCACCGTCTGCCCCGTGAGGTCGGCGGTGGCGCTGCCCGGCACCCGGATGTCGAAGCGCGTGACCTCCTGTCCCGCCAAGGCCTCGTGCAGTCGCCGCGCGGTGCGGAAGACGGTGTCGCCCTCGGGCATCAGCCGGTGACCCGCCGCAGGGTGAGGCCGCGGGCGGACTCGACGAAGCCCGCGCTCCGGAGCGCGGCGCCGAACGCGGTGCCGTAGACGAACTCGCCGCCGACCTGTTCGATCGTCAGGGTGTCGAGGCGGCGTCGGCGCGCCGTGTCGACGAGGCTGCGCGCCGCGGCCGCGAGCACCTCGGCGTCGGTGGCGGCCTCGCCGGCGGTGGCGGCCTCGTTGTCGCCGGGGAAGACGAGCGCCGTGCGGCCACCGCGTTCGAGGTACAGCACGAGTGCGCCGTCGACGAGCACGACGAGGCCCCCGGCCTTCCGGCCCGGGCGGTGACCGACGCCGTCGAGAGTCGGCCAGGCGAGCGCCGCGCCGTAGGGATTCGCCGGGTCGGTCGCCGCCAGGGTCACCGCGTGACGCGGCGGCGGGTCGGCCAGGCCCGCGTAGCCGCGCAGCCGGTCGACGGTGGCCGAGGTGGCGAACTGGGCGGCACCGAGCCTTTCGATGAAGTAGCCACGCCGGCAGTGTCCGGCATCCTCGAAGCCCGCGAGGGTGCGATACACCTGCGCGAAGCCGCCCGGCACGCTCTCGGCCTGCACGGCGCCGCGCGTGACGACACCGTGCCGCTCCAGCAGCAGGCTCGCCGCCGCCGCGGCGCGCAGCCCGGCATCCGCCACGGGTTCGGGAAGCAGCGACCACCGACCTCCGACGAGCGCGGGTCGCTGCGGGGCGGTGACCACCCCACCCGTCGCCGCCAGCGGCACCCCGCGGAACATGCGGGTGCGGGGCGTGCGGCGCTTCACGCGGTGCGCCTGGGACCCGCCGCCGAGCAGGGCGCGGATCGGCGCGAACGTGTCGCCCGTGACCCGCCCCGTCCAGGCCAGGTTCCACAGCGCGTCGACGACCTGCTGCTCGTTCTCGGCGCCGGCCCCGGCGACGAGCTGACCCGCGAAGAACGCGCCCCCACCGGCGAGGGCGTCGAGCACGCGCTGCTCGAGTTCGGACGGCGGCTCGTCGTCGTCGGCGGGGCGGAGCGTCAGCGGCGCGGTGTCGGCGGGGTGGAGGGCGATCCAGCCGTCCCGTCCCGGGAGCGACCCGTGCCCCGACCACACCACCTCGCCGGTCGACGCGAGCTCGTCGAGCATCGCCGGACTGTAGTCGGAGACGCGGGACGGGAGTACGAGCGACTCCCACGCGCTGGCGGGGATCGGCACGCCCGCGAGCTGCTCGATCACGGCGAGCACGCCGTCGACGCCCTCCAGCGGGCGCGCGAGGTGCTGCCATTCCGGCAGGAAGCGGGCGAACGCCTCGGGCGCGACGGGCTCGACCGACCCGCGGATCGCGGCGAGGGAACGCAAGCGCAGCCGGCGCAGCACTTCGCGGTCGCACCACTCGACCTCGTCCGAGCCGGTGCCGGTCGCGGGGAGGAAGAATCCGCTCGCGAGGCGTCCCTGCGACTCGAGACGCTGCAGCGTCTGACGGGCGACCGCCGCTCCCACGCCGAGGCGCTCGGCCACCTCCGAGGTGCGGAACGGCCCGTGGGTGCGGGCGTGGCGGGCGACGAGGTCGGCGAGCGGATCGGGCACCGGCTCGAGGAACGCGGTCGGGATGCCGACGGGCAGCGCGATGCCCAGTGCGTCGCGCAGGCGCGCCGCATCCTCGATCGCGGCGACGCGCGGCACCCCGCCGATCGTCACGGCGATCGCGCGGCGGGTGTCGACGAGGGTGTCGAGGGCGGACTGCGCCTCCGCGATCGTCGCGGCGGGAGCGGGCGGGGGGACGGCGCCCTCGACCGGTGTCGACCGGGCGCTGCCGTCGTCGGCCTCGAGCCGGTCGGCCACCTCATCAGGCGACAGCGGACCGAGCACGCGCAGCAGGTCGGCGACACCCTCCACCCCGCGGGCGCGGCGGGTGGGGTCCAGGCGCTGGGTCTCGCGTTCGAACTGGGCGATGACGTCGGGGTCGAGCAGCTCGCGCATCTCGACCTTGCCCAGCAGTTCGCTCAGCAGCGCCGGGTCGACCGAGAGTGCCGCCGCGCGGCGTTCGGCCAGCGGCGAATCGCCCTCGTACATGAACGCCCCGACGTACCCGAAAAGCAGGTCGCGCGCGAACGGCGACGGCTGGCTGGTCGTCGTCTCGACGAGGCGGATGCGGCGGTCGCCGATCGCCCGGGTGATGCGCAGGAGCGCGGGCAGGTCGTAGACGTCCTGCAGCACCTCGCGCAGTGTCTCCAGGATGATCGGGAAGGTCGGATGGTTCTTCGCGACCTCGAGGAGCTGTGCGGATTTCTGCCGCTGCTGCCACAGCGGCGATCGTCGGTTGGGATTCAGCCGGGGCAGCAGCAGGGCGCGCGCAGCGCACTCGCGGAACCGGGACGCGAACAGCGCCGACCCGCCCACCTCGTCGGTCACGATCTGCTCGAGTTCATCGGGGTCGAAGACGAACAACTCGGCACCGGGCGGCTCGGCCTCGGCATCCGGCACGCGGGCGATGATCCCGTCGTCGCTCGCGACCGCCGATCCTTCGACGCCCAGCCGCTCGCGGATGCGGGCGTTCACCGCCAGCGCCCAAGGGGAGTGCACATGCATGCCGTACGGGGAATGCAGGATGATCCGCCAGTCGCCCACCTCGTCGCGGGAGCGCTCCACCGTGAGCGTCTTGTCGGTCGGCAGCGTGCCGGTCGCCTCCTTCTGCTCGTCGAGGTAGCCGAGCAGGTTGCCGATCGCGTTGTCGTCGAGTCCCGATTCGCGCAGACGCGCGGTCGCCTTCTCCGCGCCGGAGGCGGCGACCTCCCGCGAGAACCTGCCGAGCGCCTCACCGAGCTCGGCGGGTCGACCCAGGCCGTCGCCGTGCCAGAACGGCACCTTTCCGGGCTGGCCGAACGCGGGCGTCACGTTCACGCGGTCGTGCGTGATCTCGGCGATGCGCCAGCTCGTCGTGCCGAGCGTGAACACGTCGCCCACGCGCGACTCGTAGACCATCTCCTCGTCGAGCTCGCCGACACGGGCGTTGCGGGTCTCGCCGGCGACGAAGACGCCGAACAGGCCGCGGTCGGGGATCGTGCCACCGCTCGTGACCGCGACGCGCTGCGCGCCCGGACGACCTGTCAGCACGCCCTGGTCTCGATCCCAGACGACCCGAGGCCGCAATTCCGCAAACTCGTCGGACGGGTACCGCCCGGCGAGCAGATCGAGTGTCGCCTCGTAGGCGGAGCGGGGCAGCGAGCGGAACGGCGCCGAGCGCTTCACGGTCTCGAACCAGCCTTCGACGTCGACCGGCCCGGTCGCGCACGCGGCGATCGTCTGCTGCGCGAGGATGTCGAGCGGGTTCTGCGGGATCGCGATCGCCTCGATGCTGCCCGCCAGCATCCGCTCGGTCACGACCGCCGTGTGCAGGACGTCGCCCCGGTGCTTCGGGAACAGAGCCGCTCGGCTGACCTCGCCGACCTGGTGTCCGGCCCGCCCCACGCGCTGCAGGCCGGATGCCGCCGACGGCGGTGCCTCGACTTGGATGACGAGGTCGACGGCGCCCATGTCGATGCCGAGTTCGAGCGAGCTCGTGGCGACGACGCAGCGCAGCACCCCCGACTTCAGTTCGTCCTCGACCTGCGCGCGCTGTTCTTTCGAGACCGAGCCGTGGTGCGCCTTCGCGAGGATCGGCGCGACGCCCGCAGTGGCCCCCGCCTGCGCCATCATGGCCGCCGGGACCGTCGGCTCGGGCACGTCGAGCCCCATCCGCTCCGCGTAGATCTCGTTGAGTCGCCCGGTGAGGCGCTCGGCCAGACGCCGGGCGTTGGCGAAGACGATCGTCGAGCGGTGCGCCAGGATGCGGTCGACGATCGCCTCCTCCACATGCGGCCACACCGACCCCGTGACCTCGGTCGGCGGCGGCGAGTACCACTCGCCCCCGGCGTCTGCGGCCGCGCCGTCCTCCGCCGGCGCCTCCGATCCGGGAGCGGGGGGCGGGTTCGACATGTCGTCGATCGGCACCACGACCGACAGGTCGAACGCCTTCGACGCCTTCGGCGCCACGATCTCGACCGGGGCGGCGCCGCCGAGGAAGCGGGCGACTTCGTCGATCGGACGTACCGTCGCCGACAGCCCGATGCGCTGCGCCGGCCGCTCGAGCAGCGCGTCGAGACGTTCGAGGCTGACCGCGAGATGCGCGCCGCGCTTCGTGGCGGCGACGGCGTGCACCTCGTCGATGATGACCGTGTGCACCCCGGTGAGCGTCTCCGCCGCCTGCGACGTGAGCATCAGGTACAGCGACTCGGGCGTGGTGATGAGGATGTCGGGAGGCTGGGAGACGAGGCGCCGCCGGTCGGCGGAGGCGGTGTCGCCGGAGCGCACGCCGACGGTGACCTCGGGAACGGCGACGCCGAGGCGCCTCGCCGACTGCCCGATGCCCACGAGGGGGGAGCGGAGGTTGCGTTCGACGTCGACGCCGAGCGCCTTCAGCGGCGAGATGTAGAGCACCTGGGTGCGGGGCGGCCGGGCCTCGCGGCCGCGCCCCTTCGTCGGCTTCTCCGCCGGCGCCGCGGGCTCGGCATCCTTGTCGTGGAAGATCCGGTCGATCGCCCACAGGAAGGCGGAGAGGGTCTTGCCCGACCCGGTCGGGGCGACCACGAGCGCATGCTTGCCGGCCGAGATCGCCGTCCAGGCACCCGCCTGCGCGTCGGTCGGGCTTGCGAAGGCCGAGCGGAACCAGTCCTGCGTGGCAGGACCGAACCTCTCGAGCACATCGGCCATCACACCATCTTCGTCCCCACCACCGACATCGGCGCCGGGTTGCGCGCGGGGGCGATCAATGCAGCAGGTCGAGGCGCATCCGGCCGTCGCCGAGATCGGTGGTGCGCAGCATCACGCCGCCGCCGACGCCGATGCCCGAAGAACGGTCCACAGGTGAGGTCTCGAGAGACCACGCGACCTCCCCGGTCGCGGCGTCGTACGCGGTCGTGATGCCCGCCGTCGAGACCGTCCCCCAGTCGGTGACGAGGATCTGCCCGTTCGAGGACTGCAACGGCTGCGAGGCGTATTCGGCGAGAGTCCAGCTGCCGCCGGAGGCCGGCTGCACCGTCGCGTCCGCGGGGTCCGCGTCATAGGTCCGTGGCGAGAGCACCAGGGCATCGGCGACCAGGCGCACGCTCATGTCGCCCACCTGTCCGCGGTCCTCGACGACGCTGCCGGCCTCGGGATCGATGCGCTGCAGCACACCGTCGGCGGTCACGACCCACAGCGTCTCGTCATCGGATGCCGCGCTGATCACCTGGTGGCTCCAGCACGCCTCGCCGGTGCGGATGTCGATGCCCGACAGCGGGTACGGGTCGAGCGAGTCGTACACGATCGGCGTCGCCATGACGCGCCCGGCCGCGACGAGGGGGCTGCCGTCGACCGACCAGCCGAGCGCCTCCCCGGTGTCGATGCTCACGGCATGTCCGCCGACGAACAGCACGTCACCTGCCACCCGGAAGGGGACGCCGCCTTCGAACTGGCCGACCCCGAACTGTTCGCCGGTGACGGCCCAGCGCGGCTCGAGCGTCTCGGCATCGAGGTAAGTTGCGGTCTCCCGCGTGGTCACCGCGAAGCCGTCGGCATCCGCGGGGGCGATGAGGCCGTAGCCGGTCACGCCCGCACCGGCGTGGATGCCGCCCGCCCAATCGCCGGCGAGCGTGCGCTCGGCCACCACTGCGCCAGACGTCAGGTCGTACATGGTCAGCACGCTCTCCGTATACGACGGCTCGACGCCGTGGGAGACGACGATGCGGTCGTCCAATCCGGCATTGGCCGGAGTCGCGACCGCGCTCGTGCCGTACGGGACCTCCGCCGACCATACGACCGTCGCGGCGTCGTGGTCGACGACCAGCAGTGTGCTCGGGCCTGCGCCGTACTCGCCCTGGACGAGTACGCCGGTGTGCGTGTCGTCGATCTCGAACGGCGATGCGTGGGCGCCGCGCGCCTCGCCCAGCGTCGTCTCGGTCACTCTGCCGTCGATCGGGAGATCGAGCTCGTACCCGTCGCGCCACGTCGCGTCGACGACCGTGACCGAGCAGGACGGTGTGGGTGACGCGGTGGGGATCGGCGCAGGCGGCGTCGAAGGTGCAGCCGACGGACTCGCCGGAGCCGCCAGGAGGCGCGGGGCCACGACGAACGCCGCGGCGATGACGACGGCGACAGCCGCAGCGCCGGCGATCGTCCAGGGCAGCCACGGGCGGGGGGTGCGGGCCGGATCCGGTTCGGTGTCGGTCATCGTCTCTCCTCGAGAGCGAGCCTATCGACCGGATCCGGCCCTCCCTGTTCAGGCCCGCGCGATGGCGGGCGCCGCGGTCAGCACCCCGTCCCGCAGCTCGAGGGTCAGGTCGGGTGCGAGCCGCTGCAGGAAGCCGGTGTCGTGGCTCACCACCAGCACCGCACCCCGATACGCGCCGAGGGCGTCGACGAGCTGATCGATCGTGTCGAGATCGAGATTGTTCGTCGGCTCGTCGAGCACGAGCAGCTGCGGTGCCGGGTCGGCCAGCAGGATGCGGGCCAGCGCGACGCGGAACCGCTCGCCGCCGGACAGCGCCGCCACCGGCCGCAGCACCGTGTCGCCCCGCACGAGGAACCGCGCGAGCCGGTTGCGCAGCAGTACGTCGCCGACGCCCGGTGCCGAGGCCCGCACGTTCTCGAGCACCGATGCCGTCTCGTCGAGCCCGTCGACGCGCTGCGACAGGTACCCGATGCGTTCGGTGTGCGCGGTCGCGTGCGCACAACTCCGGAGATCCGGCGACAAGCCGGCGTCCACGTCCGGATCGGGCGCCATCTGCACCGGATCTCCGGAGTTGTGAACGACCGGCGCCCCCGACCCAGCGCCCGCCCCCGCGAGCATCCGCTGCAGCAGCGTCGTCTTCCCGGCACCGTTCGGTCCGATGAGCGCCACGCGCTCGGGGCCCTGGACGGTCCAGGTCCGCTCGCCGTCGCCGATCGTCGCGATGCGGCGGCCCGCAGCGACGCCCGGGTCGGGCAGGTCGATGCGCACCGCCTCGTCGTCTCGCACCCGCCGCTCGGCGACGTCGAGCGCGGCGCGGGCGGCACCCTCCCGGTCGGAGGCGATCCCGCGCACGCGGCCGGCCGAGACCTGCGCCGCACGTTTGCGGGCGCCCGCGATGATCCCGGGCACGCGCTTCTCGACCTGCGCTTTGCGGCCCATCGCGGCCCGCGTCGCGATCACCTGGTCCTGCTGGATGCGGTCCCGCTTCTCGCGCTTGAGGTCGGCGCGCGCCGCGGTCTCGGCCTGCCGGGCCGCGGCCTGTTCGGCGTCGAGCCACTGGCGCCACTGCGAGTAGGGCCCGCCGTAGACGCTCAGCGTGTTGCCGTACAGCTCCGCCGTGTCGTCCATGAGCTCGAGCAGCGCCGTGTCGTGGCTCACCACGATCAGCGCCCCGCGCCATCCGCGCACCAGGTCGTACAGCCGCGCCCGGGCCTCGCCGTCGAGGTTGTTGGTCGGCTCGTCGAGCAGGGCGATCGGTGCGCGGCGCAGACGGATGCCGGTGAGAGCCGCCAAGACGGCCTCACCGCCCGAGAGCGAGCCGACGCGGCGGTCGAGGGCCCCGGCGGGGAGGCCGGCCTCGGCGAGGGCGGCGTTCGCGCGGGCTTCGATGTCCCAGTCGTCGCCGACCGTCTCGAAGTGCGCGGGGTCGACGTCGCCGGACTCGATCGCGCGCACGGCACGCAGCGCCGGGCCGACGCCGAGCAGGTCGGCGACGGGCCGGTCGACGTCGAGCGTCAGCTGCTGCGGCAGCCGGTCGACGGTCCCGACGCAGGCGACCGAGCCCGACGTCGGCTCGAGCTCGCCGGAGATCAGTCGCAGCAGCGTCGACTTGCCGGCGCCGTTGCGGCCGATGAGCCCGGTGCGACCGGAGCCGATCGCGCCCGAGACGGTGTCCAGGGCGGTCGAGCCGTCGGGCCAGGTGAAGGTGAGGCCGTCGAGGACGACGGCCGGAGATGAGGTGTGCAGCATGAGGGCCTCCCGGAGGGGTCGTGCGCATGCACGGGGACGCCGATCACCGGTCAGCCGGGAGAGGGGGTCTCGACGTGCCTGCGCGGATCGGTTTCGATGCGCGGACACGTCGAAGCGGCCTGGATGCGGGCGGCGAAGCCCGAGACCGGAGGTCGACGATCAGCGCGAGATCACAGCGCGGTCGCGTCGGTACCCTTCAACGGTCTTCCTCACACTCGGGACAAGGACCTTCCGAGAGTACCCCCGCCGGCTGGGAGAAGACAGGGTCGTCGCTAGGCTGGCCGCACCGCCGCCCCGCGCGGACCCGCACACCTCGCACGCCCGCATCCGCCGCACCCCAGAGGAGAGGCATGGCCGCGCTCCGTCCCGCGATCGCGCCGCGACGTCAGCCGCAGCGCCTGCTGATCCCGGACGTGCTGCGCGGCGTCGCGATCTTCGCGATGCTCGTTGCGCACGGCATCCCGCTGATGACCGACGTGCCGTGGGCGGTCTCGGTGGTCTCGGAGATGCTGAACGACGTCGCCTCGCCCCTGTTCGCCCTCGTCATGGGGATGTCGGCGCAGATCGTGCTGCAGCGTCCCGGGGCTTCCCGCGGCGTCGTCACCGCCCAGCAGCTCGCGCGGGGCGTCATCTTGATCGCGCTCGGAGTGTGGCTGACGTCGTGGGGGAGCTGGGTGGCGATCGTGCTCGCGTTCCTGGGGCTCACCCTCCTCGTCGGCGCGCCGCTCCTGCTGCTGTCCGGCCGGGTCGTGGCGGTCGTGCTCGTGCTCGTCGTCGCGGTCTCCGAGCCGCTCATCCTCGAACTGAACCGGATGCTGGTGCCGCTCGTCGCGCAGTATCCGGTGCTGATGCACCCGGCCGGATGGATCAGCCTGGATCCGTACTACCGGCTGATCAATCTGCTCCCGATGTTCCTCGCCGGCGCCCTGCTGCTGCGTGCGGGGATCCCGGCCTCATGGCGCGCCCTGTCGGTCACGGCGCTGATCGGTCTCGTGGCGTTCAGCGCGGAGCGCGCCGCCCTGGTGTTCCAGGGCTACCCGCCGGTGTCGGGCACGTGGGCCGACACCGCCGGCGACGTCGGGCTCGTCGCGTTCGCCTATGCCGGCGTGGGGGCGCTGGCCGGCATCCGCGCGCCCGCGGTGCGCCGCGTGGTCGACGTCGTCTTCGTGCCGTTCCGCGCGTGCGGGTCGGTCGCGCTCAGTCTCTACGTGCTGCAGATCGCGCTGATCGCGTCGTGGTCTTCGCAGGGACTGGGGTGGCACGGCAACGAGCCGCTGCCGTGGCTGGTGCTCGTCCCCGGACTCATGACGGTGGGTACCCTGTGGTGGCGGTTCGTCGGGATCGGTCCGATCGAGTGGCTGATGGGACTGGTCACCGGGCGGTACGCTTGGCCGCGCGTGCGCGCAACGCGGAACTGACCGGCCGTCAGCCCGCGGGGTCGTCGAGGCGCTTGCCGAGGAAGGCGACGACGTCGTCGAGTTCGTCCTGCGAGACGCTGTGCGCGAGGCCCGCGTAGACGCGCCCGCTCAGCTCGACGTGTTCGGGCAGCCACGCGACGGTGTGTTCCACGAGCGGCGCGGGGATGACCTCGTCGCGGGCACCCCTGCCCCAGAACACGGGCGGGCGCAGCTCTTTGAGGGCCGCGTCGGTCGGCAGGATGCCGGGGTCGGCGTACCCGGCGAGCGTCACCGCGAACGCGAACCCGTCGGGACGCAGGCGTAGCGCCTGGGTCGCGATGACCGCGCCCTGCGAGAACCCGAGCAGACCGATCGGCCCGTCGTGTCCGAGGGCGTCGACCCACGCGAGGAACCGCTCGGCGGCGCGCGTCGTCGTCTCGGAGTCGCGCTCGTAGAGACCCTCGATCGGGAACCACGACCAGCCGGGCGTCGGGAACGGCGGCGACAGCGGCGCGCGCACGGCCGCGAACGTGAACGCATCCGGCAGGAACGGCACGAGACCGAACAGGTCCTGCTCGTGCGAGCCGTAGCCGTGCAGCAGTACGAGCAACGGTCGGCCGTCGCGGTCGCCTTCGGGGTGCGACCACACGACCGCACCGGCATCCAGGTCGGGGATCTCGCTCACCCCGCCATCCAACCAGCCCCCACCGACACCGACCAGCCCCGACACCACCAGCCCTGACATCGCCCGTCCCCGCGCCCGCGGGGACGCTGGGGTATACATGGACCATGGCCGTCCGCACCCCCGACCCCGACCCGAACGAGCACGGCGACGACGACCCGCGCGACCCGTTGCGCGGTCTCGGCGGCGGCTTCGGCGGTCAGGGACGCCCCGGCCATCCGCTCGGCGACGGGTCTTTCGGCTCGCCCGCTCCGGGCAACGCGGCCAACCCCGCCTGGCTCACCGACATCGAGCTCGCCGAGGCTCGTCGCCGCCTGCCGATGCTCTACGTCGAGGCCGTTCCGGTGCGCACCGACGGGGTCGGCACGGTCACCGAGGTCGGCATCCTGCTCCGGGCGACCCCCGTCGGGGAGATCACCCGCACGATCGTGTCGGGTCGGGTGCGCTACGGCGAGACGATCCGCGACGCCCTGTTCCGCCACCTCGAGAACGACCTCGGCCCGATGGCGTTCCCCCTGCTGCCGCCGCAGCCCCTCCCGTTCACGGTCGCCGAGTACTTCCCCATCCCGGGGGTCAGCGCCTTCCACGACGACCGGCAGCATGCCGTCTCGCTGGCTTTCGTCGTGCCGGTCACCGGCACGTGCGAACCGCGGCAGGACGCGCTCGAGGTGACGTGGATGTCGCCCGAGGAGGCGGCGTCGGACTCGCTCGCCGACGAGATGGAGGGCGGCCGGGCGACGCTCATCCGACTCGCACTCGCCAGCGTCGGCGCACTGCGCTGATGACGCGCGCCGACACCCTGCTGCAGCTGGGCATCGCCCTCCCCATCGCGCTGCTGGTCGCCGCGGTCATCGCGTGGGTCGTGCGTCGCCTGTTCGGGCGGCGCCTCTCGTTGCCCCTCTCGGTGATGGTGATCGTCTCGGTGCTGGGCCTGTCGGGCGGCATCGTGCTCGCGAGCCTGTTCGCCGCCGGCGCCCGCGCCTGGATCGTGAACGTCGTCCTGCTCGCCTTCGGGTGCAGCGTCGGACTGTCGTTCCTCGTCGCCGGCATCGCGGCGGCCCTGGGCGCCGACGCCCGCGCGGTCGACGTGGCCGCCCTGCTGGCGGCGGGTGAGAACGACCGCGTCGAGTTCAAAGAGACGGCCCGCTGGAACGTGCGCGAGCAGCGCAAGGACGGGCGCATGGAGCAGGTGGTCGCCAAGACCGTGGCCGCCTTCCTCAACAGTCGCGGCGGCACACTCGTCATCGGCGCCGACGACGCCGGCACGCCGCTGGGCCTCGACCGCGACTTCGCCACCCTGCGCACCCCGGATGCCGACCGGTTCGAGCTCTGGCTGCGCGACATGCTCGCGACCTCCCTCGGCAAGAACGCCGCGGCGCTGCCCCGCATCCGTTTCGCCGAGATCGACGGGCAGACCCTGTGCGCCGTGCGGTGCCCGCGTTCGCCTGAGCCGGTGTTCCTCGGCAAGGGCGATTCGACCGACCTGTGGGTGCGCGTCGGAAACTCCACCCGCGCGTTCGGCGTCGACGAGGCCGTCTCCTACGTGTCGCGGCACTTCAAGCCGTCGCTGCGTACGCTGGTGCTCGGCCGCCCCTGACCGCCCGGTATCCCTGCCGGCGGCTCCGCCGACGGGCTGCACCCCCCGACCTCGTAGGCTCGGAGGATGACCGCGCCCGAGCCCGTCGCCTTCCCGTCCGCGCCCGCCGATTGGCCCGTCTTCCTCGCCGACACCCGCGCGCGGCTCGACACCGTCCGCGAGCTCGACGCCCGGCTGCGCGACGGTGCGGCGCGCACGACGGCCGAGAAGCTCGCGCTGTGGGACGCCGCCGAGACCGAACTCACCCGGGTTGGCAGCGTCGCCTCGGTCCTCTCCGAGGCGCACCCGGATGCCGCCGTGCGCGAGGCCGCCGAGGCGATCGTGCAGGCGGGCTCCGAACTCGCCGCCGAGCGCACCGCCGACCCGTCACTGTGGGCCGCGTTCGCGCAGGCCGCATCCGACGACCTCGATCCCCTCGCGGCGCGCTACCTCTCGGTCGTGCAGCGCGACTTCCGCCGCGGCGGCGTCGACCTGCCGGAGTGCGACCGCGACCGCGCCCGCGCGCTCGCCGACCGTGACACCACCCTCTCGCTCGCGTTCTCGCGCAACATCCGGGAGGGACGCCGCGAGATCCGCGTCGCGCCCGCCGCGCTCGCCGGGCTGCCGCAGGACTTCGTCGACGCGCACCCCGTCGGCGCCGACGGCCTCGTCGCGCTCTCGACCGACTACCCCGACCTCATGCCGGTGCGCGAATACGCGACCGACCGTGCCACGCGCGCCGCCCTCGTCGGCGCGTACAACGACCTCGCCTGGCCCGTGAACGACGCCGTGCTGGCCGAGCTGCTGGAGGTGCGCGCCGAACGCGCCGCGCTGCTCGGCTTCACCGACTGGGCCGATTACGAGGCCGACACCCGCATGATCGGGTCGGGCGCGGCGATCGCCGCGTTCCTCGAACGCCTCGACGACGCGTCGCGCGAGGCCGCCGACACGGAGTACCCGATCCTGCTCGATCGCCTTCGGCAGGACGACCCGGATGCCGGCGCCGTCACGATCGCGGATTTCTTCCACCTACTCGGGGTGCTGAAGCGGGAGCGGCACGACGTCGACGCACAGCTCGTCCGCTCGTACTTCACGTTCGACCGCGTGCGGCAGGGCCTGCTCGACACGACGGCCCGGCTGCTCGACATCGCCTACGTGCCCGTCGACGCGCCCGCGTGGCACCCGGACGTCGCCAGCTACGACGTCGTGCGCGGCGGCCGCACCCTCGGCCGCATCCACCTCGACCTGCATCCGCGCGAGGGCAAGTACTCCCACGCCGCGTGCTTCCCCGTCGCCCCGGGCCTGCGCGGTCGCGGGATGGCGGAGGCGGCGCTGCTGTGCAACTTCTCGCGCGGCGCGATGGAGCACGACGAGGTCGTCACCTTCTTCCACGAGTTCGGGCACCTCGTGCACTTCATCCTCGGCGGCGACCAGGAGTGGGTGCGCTTCACCGGGTTCGAGACCGAATGGGACTTCGTCGAGGCGCCGAGCCAGCTGCTGGAGGAGTGGGCGTGGGATCCCGACGTGCTCGCGACGTTCACCGCCGGCGCCGACGGCGCGCCCATCCCCCGGGAGCTCGTGGAGCGCATGAAGGTCGCCGACGCGTTCGGACGCGCCCTCGAGGTGCGGCGCCAACTCGGGCACGCGAGCGTGTCGTACCGCCTGCACGTCGACCGCCCCGCCGACCTGCAGGCGGCGACCGAGCGGCTCTACGCGCAGACGTCACCCGTGCAGCCGCTGCCCGGCCGGCATCCGTACGCCGGCTTCGGCCATCTCACCGGCTACGGGGCCTGCTATTACACGTACCAGTGGAGCCTCGTCATCGCGCGCGACCTGCTGTCGGCCTGGCACGGCGACCTCTCCGACGCCGAGGTCGCCGCCCGCTACCGCACCGAGATCCTGGAGCGCGGCGGCAGCCGCGACGCCGTCGACCTGGTCGCCGCGTTCCTCGGGCGGGAGGGCTCGTTCGACGCCTACCGGGAGTGGCTTTCGGTGGCCTCGTGAGGCGGTAGCATTCGTGCTGTCGGCGTGCCCGTGCCGGCATCCACTCGCGCCGCCGCATCCCCCGACACCGGCCGCGCCCGCGTGAACCGGAGTGCGCCCGTGTCCGACCAGCCCTCGTCCCGTGCCCACGACTCGTCGCCGTTCGACGAGCTGCTGAGCGGTTCGGCCGCTGCGGGCGGCACGTCGTTCACCACGGTGTTCCGTGGGTACGACAAGGCCGAGGTGGATGCCGCGATCACCGCCCTGTCGAGTCGGCAGAACGCGCACACCGGCGAGCTCAGCGGCGCCAAGAGCGAGGTCGACGCACTCGCCCGCGAGCTCGACGAGCTGAAGGACCGCTACCGCCGCGCCGTCGCGACGGCGAAGAGCCACGCGAAGAAGGTCGAGCAGCTCGAGGCCGACCTCGCGCTGGAGAGCGCGAAGGCCTCGAACGCCGAGGAGAAGGTGCAGACCCTCTCCGACGAACTCGTGGCCGCGCCGGGCGAGTCGGCGAACCGGCACCAGTTCGAAGAGGTGCTGCGCGTCGCCGAAGAGCAGGCGAGCGTCATCATCAAGAACGCGTCGATCCAGGCCGACCGGCTCATGGAGGCCGCGCACGAAGAGACGCAGAGCCGCCGGGTGCAGGCGCAGGCGGATGCCCACGCCATCCGCGCGCGGGCCGACCACGACGCCCAGCAGGTGCGGTTGCGCATCGACACCGAGCTGACCGCCCACCAGGCGCAGCTCGAGCGTCAGGCCGCGCACGCCGCCGAGAAGGTGTCGCAGGCGGAGCAGGAGGCGGCCACCATCCGCACCGAGGCCGAGAAGGGCGCCGCGTCGCTGCGCGCGCTTGTGGCCCGCGAGACCGAGCAGCAGCGTGCCGAGGCTGAAGACGCCGTGCGCGAGCTGCGGGTGCGCACCCTCGAGTTCGAGGAGTCGCTGACGCGCCGGCAGGACGACGCCCAGCAGGAGTTCCTCGTGCTGCACAACCAGGCCGTCGCCCACGCCGAGCGCATCACGCAGGATGCCAACGACCAGGTCGCCGCCTCGCTCGACCACGCGCAGCGCGTGTCGTCGAAGGCCGACGACTTCGACCGCCTCATGCGCGCGCAGGCGCTGCAGATCGAGGCCGACGCCGACGTGCGCGCCCGCGAGCACCTCGAGCGTGCGCGGGTGAAGGCGCAGAAGATCATCGACACCGTGACGGCGCATTCGCAGGGCGTGCTGCGCGACGCCGAGGACCGTGCCCGTCAGCTGCGCTGGCAGCAGCACCAGCTGACGAGCTTCATGTCCGAGGTCAAGGACCTCATGCGCTCCGACACCGTGGCCCCGGCATCCGCCGCCGCGGCGACGGACGCAGGCGCGACGGATGCCGACGCCCCCGGTTCGGACGAGGACGCGGCCGCCGTCATCGACGAGGCCGAGGCCATCGTCGAGGCCGCCGACAACGCCTGACGGGCCCGCCGATCGGCACGCCCGCGCGCCGACCTCGGCGCTCAGGCCGCGAGTTCGGCGCTTCCGCCGCGAGATCGCCGGCGATCTCGGCGCGGAGCCGGCGATCTCGGCGGGCAGCCGGCGAACTCGCGTGCCGGAGCGCCGCGGTCAGCGCGCGGTCGTGAGGCGGCCGAGCTCGGCGACGAACGCGTCGACGTCGGCGGGCTGCGTGTCGAACGAGCACATCCAGCGCACCTCGTTCTTCGCGGCATCCCAGTCGTAGAAGCGGAAGCTCTCGCGCAGGGCGTCGGCGATTCCGTCGGGCAGGCTCGCGAAGACGCCGTTGGACTGCGTCGGCTGCGTGAACGCGACGCCCGCGACCGAGCCGCTCGCAAGCCCCGCCTCGACGTCGGCACGCAGCTTGGCGGCCATCGCGTTGGCGTGGCGGGCATTGCGCAGGAACAGGTCGTCCTCGAGCAGTGCGATCAGCTGTGCCGAGATGAAGCGCATCTTGCTGCCCAACTGCATGTTGAGCTTGCGCAGGTAGGTGAGGCCGGTGGATGCCGCGGGCTCGAGCACGACGATCGCCTCGGCGCCGAGCGCCCCGTTCTTCGTGCCGCCGAAGCTCACGACGTCGACGCCGGCATCGCGTGTGAAGGCGCGCAGCGGCAGGTCGAGGGCCGCGGCGGCGTTGGAGATGCGGGCCCCGTCGAGGTGCAGTCGCATGCCGAGCGGGTGGATGTGGTCGGCGATCGCGCGGATCTCGTCGGGCGTGTAGAGGGTGCCGAGCTCGGTGGTCTGCGTGATCGAGACCACGAGCGGCTGGGCGCGGTGCTCGTCGCCCCAGCCCCACGCCTCCCGGTCGATGAGCTCCGGGGTGAGCTTGCCGTCGTCGGTGGGCACGCCGAGGATCTTGATGCCCGCCACGCGCTCGGGGGCGCCGCCCTCATCGACGTTGATGTGCGCCGTCGTCGCGGCCACGACCGCGCCCCAGCGGGGGAGCATCGACTGCAGGCCGACGACGTTGGCGCCGGTGCCGTTGAAGACCGGGAACGCCTCGACGCCTTCGCCGAACTGGCGGACGAACAGCTCCTGCAGGTGCGCCGTGTAGAGGTCGTCGCCGTACGCGACCTGGTGTCCGTCGTTGGCGGCCCCGATCGCGGCGAGCACCTCGGGGTGGACCCCCGAGTAGTTGTCGCTGGCGAAGCTGCGGATGCCGGTGTCATGCAGTGGGGTCACGAGTGTCCAGCCTAGTTCGGGGTGCCCGCGCCGAGTTCGACGGGCTCGGTTCCGAGGTCGGCCGCGGACGCCGACCACAGGCCCAGGAACGCGTCGGCGAGCGTCTGCTCGAGCCCCGCCAGCGCGCGCACGCGGAAGATGACCGCGGCGGCGCGCTGCGGCTCGTCGGCGTCGCGTGCGGCCTTCGCGAAGCCCTGCGCGACCGCCCTCGTCCACGCTTCGCACGCCGCCTTGACGGCCGCGTAGTTCGCACCGCCCGCGAGCGGCCGGGCGACCGCCGTCGACGAGACGATCGCCTCGCGGCCGGCATCCGATGCCCGCAGATCGGCGTCGAACGCGCGGCTCACCAGGCGCAGCGCGGTCAGCGAGGTCTCGAGCGCGCGGTAGTCGGTCTCGGTCTGGCCCGCGAGGCCCCCGCCGCCGCGCCATCCTCCGACGAGGTGCAGGATGCCGTCGACCGCGCCATGGGCGGCGTGCACGGCGGACCGGAGCGCGTCGACGTCGGCCTCGTCGGTGAGGTCGCACCGGAAGGTCGCGATCCCGGCGACTTCGGCGCGCAGCCGGTCGAGTTTGTGCGGGTCGCGACCGGCGACCAGGACGGTCGCACCGGCGGCGAGGCCCGCTGCGGCGACGACGGCACCGGCCCGGCTCGTGCCGCCGCTCAGCAGGATCGTTCGTCCGGGCAGGATCGTGCGTCCGGTCACGGGGTCGTCCATGGCGCCATCCTCCCATCGGGGTTACCGATGTCGGGGGACCGGGTTATCCTCGCCGCATGACCGACCACACCGGGGGGCGGTCGGCCGACCCGCCTCCGGGCGCCGCAGCGTCGACTCCCGACGCTGCGAGCGCCGACCTGGCGCCGCCGGGCGGTCAGCGCGTGTTCCTGCAGGTGCTGATCAACACCGCCGTGGCCAACGTGACGACGAGCTTCCTCTGGTTCGCCCTCACGTTCTGGGCGTACCTCCAGACGCAGTCGGTGCTCGCGACGGGCATCATCGGCGGCGCCTACATGCTGCTCATCGCGCTGTTCGGCATGGTCTTCGGCACCGTCGTCGACCGGCACCGCAAGCACCGGGTCATGCTGATGTCGGGGCTGGTCACCCTCGCGGCGTTCGTCGTCTGCGGGGGCATGTGGATCGCGCTCGGCGAGCAGGCGCTCAGCGACCTGGGTCAGCCGTGGTTCTGGCTGTTCTCGACGATCCTGCTCGCCGGTGCGGTCATCGAGAACCTCCGCAACATCGCGCTGTCGACGACGGTGACCCTGCTCGTGCCGGTGGAGCGGCACGCGAACGCCAACGGCCTCGTCGGCACGGTGCAGGGCCTCGCGTTCATGGTGACGAGCGTCTTCAGCGGACTGTCGGTGGGGCTGCTCGGCATGGGGTGGACGCTCGCCCTGGCGATCGCGTTCACCGTCCTCGCCTTCCTCCACCTGCTGTTCATCCGCATCCCCGAGCCCGAGCCGGCGGCTCCCGCCGAGAAGGCGCCGCTCGTCGACCTGCGCGGCAGCTGGCGCGCCGTGTCGGCCGTCGGCGGTCTGTTCGCCCTCATCCTCTTCTCGATGCTCAACAACCTCGTCGGCGGTGTCTACATGGCGCTGATGGACCCGTACGGGCTCGAGCTGTTCCCGGTGGAGTGGTGGGGCGTCATCCTCGGCGTGACGGCGACGGGCTTCATCATCGGCGGCGCGCTCATCGCCAAGTTCGGCCTCGGGCGCAATCCGATCCGCACCATGCTGCTGTTCGTCATGGTGATGGGCGCCCTCGGGTCGCTGTTCACGATCCGCGAGTGGGGCTGGCTGTACGTCGTCGGCATCTGGGCGTACATGTGCCTCATTCCGGTGATCGAGGCGAGCGAGCAGACCGTCATCCAGAAGATCGTGCCCTATGAGACGCAGGGGCGCGTGTTCGGGTTCGCGCAGGCCTTCGAGGCCGCCGCCGCCCCGGTCACGGCCTTCCTCATCGCGCCGCTCGCCCAGTTCTGGCTCATCCCCTTCATGGACTCGGATGCCGGAGCCCGCACCTGGGGATGGCTGCTCGGCGACGGCGAGGCCCGCGGGATCGCGCTCGTGTTCTTCTTCGCGGGCATCATCATGATCGCGATCGCGGCCCTGGCGTTCACGACGAAGGCCTACCGCACGTTGTCGGCCGAATACGCCGACCAGCCCGCATCCGTCCCGGTCGCCGAGGCGCCCGGCCCCGAGACGCGCACGCGTGCGGGAGTGACCGACGTCGAACACCGGTGAGGGCCCGGTGGGTCAGGCGGGTGCGACCGGGGTCGGTCCGCTCGGCGTGGCACCGGTGATCCCGGCCGTCGAGGAGATCACGGTGCGCATCTTCTTCTCGAGCGCCTCGTAGAACATCGACAGTGGGAACTCGTCGTCGAGCACGGCGTCGGTAAACCCCGACGGCGGCCCGGCGAGAACGTCGTCGGGCAGCCCGCGCGCCCAGCGCGAGGCGGGGTGCGGGGTCAGGACCGAGCGCACGAGGTCGTAGGCGGCGAGCCAGTGCGCCGTCTTCGGCCGGTCGATCGAGCGCCAGTACAGCTCGTCGATCGCGTCGGCGAGCACCACGACGGCATCCGGCACGGCGTCCCAGTCGAAGGCGAGCGCGGTGTCGGTCCAGTGCAGCACGCCGCGCTGGTGCAGCCACGCGAACAGCAGCTGCCCGCCGAGGCCGTCGTAGTTGCGTACGCGGGTGCCGGTGATCGCGAACCGGAAGATCCGATCGAACACGACGGCGTACTGCACCAGTGCCGCATGCTCGAGCATCTCCGCCTCGGCATCGTCGAGCGCGGTCCCGGCGTCGCGGGCGGCGGCGAGGCGCTCCCCGATGCGCACGCTCTCGCGGAACGCCGTCAGATCGCACCGCAGCTCCTCGAGCGAGTACAGGAAGAACGGCATGCGCTGCTTGATCATGAACGGGTCGAACGGCAGGTCGCCGCGCATGTGGGTGCGGTCGTGGATGAGATCCCACATCACGAACGTCTTCTCCGCGAGAGCCTGGTCGTCCAGCATCCGGGCCGCCGCCTCCGGTAGGTCGAGCTTGGTGATCGCGGATGCCGCGGCCACGACGCGCCGGTAGCGCGCGGCCTCGCGGTCCTGGAAGATCGCGCCCCACGTGAACGTCGGGACCTCGCGCATCGCGACGGTCTCGGGGAACAGCACGGCCGAGTCGGTGTCGTAGCCGGGGGTGAAGTCGATGAGCCGGAGCGAGACGAACAGGCCGTTGGTGTACTCGGTTTCGAGCCGGTCGATGAACTCCGGCCAGATGACCTCGCACAGCACCGCTTCGACGAGGCGGCGGCGGGAGCCGTTCTGCGTGTACATGGGGAACACGACGAGATGGGGGAGCCCGTCGACGCGATCGCGCTGCGGCTGGAACGCGACGAGGGAGTCGAGGAAGTCAGGCACCCCGAAACCCGCCGCCTCCCACCGGCGGAAGTCGGCGGTGAGCGCGGCGAGGTAGGCGGCGTCGTGCGGGAAGGTGGGGGCGAGGGCGTCGATCGCGGCGACGATCGTGGCGAGATGGCCGCCGGCCGCGGCGTGGTCGCCGGCGTCGGGCACGGAGCCGTCCTGAGCCTGCAGGTCCTGCAGGGCGGTGGCGGCCTCCTTCAGGGCGAGCCAGTCGGGGTGCTGTGCGAGATCGGCGCGGCGCGGTGCCGGGTGCGGAGCGGTGAGCGTCATCGTCGTATCCTTTCCTCGCCCGCGATTCTAGGAATTCCTGCGGATGCAAACCCCTAGCGCCGGAAGAATTCCGGTATCGTCCTGGTGTGCCCACCTCCGCTCCCGACGACCTCGACCTCTGCCTCCTGCGCCTGGTCGCCGACGACGGCCGGGCGACGCTCGCCCACCTCGCCGCGGCCACGGGGCTGTCGGTGTCGGCGGTGCAGGCGCGGGTGAAGCGGCTCGAGGCACGCGGCGCGATCGTCGGCTACCGCGCCGTCATCGATCCCGACGCCGTCGGAATGCCGCTGTCGGCGTTCGTCGAGATCACCCCGCTCGACCCCGCCCAACCCGACAACGCGCCGGAACTGCTCGTGCACCTGCCGCAGATCGAGGCCTGCCACTCGATCGCGGGGCAGGCGGCGTACATGCTCTTCGTGCGGGTCGCCTCGCCGCGCGACCTCGAGACCCTCATCCGCGACATCCGGCAGGCGGCATCCGTCAACACCCGCACCACGGTCGTCCTGCAGACCTTCTTCGAGGGGCGCGCCGCGATCCCCGCGTGAGCGCGTGCTCGGCGCCGCGGATACATCTCCGGGCGGATGCCGTCGACCGGCGTCTCGCGTAGCGTCGAAGCGTGTTCCGAGACGTCCCGCGCCGCAGCCTGATCGCGAGTGTCGTCTTCGCCGGGATCTTCGCGGTCATCGCGTTCTTCCCGGAGCTCGAAGCCGGCCGCATGCTCGCGTTCAACGGGCTGTCGACGACCCTGTTCGTGCTCGCGATGGCCACGAGCCTCGCGTTCACCTCGGTCTCACCGGCTCTGGCGCTGTCGGCCGCGTGGGCGGGCGCGATCGTGCAGATGGCCTTCGGTCGCGATCCGAGTCCCACGGACATCCCGGTGTTCGTCGCGCTGTTCGCGACCGCGGCCTACGGTGGCCGTCGCACCTTCTGGGCCGGATTCGCCTCGGTGTTCGTGGGTGCGATCGTCATCGTCGGCTACCTGTTCGCGCCGCTCGTGATCTGGTCCACGGGCCCCGCGCTGTCGGATGTCGCCACCGCGATCGCCGTGCTCATCGCGGCGCTGTTCGGTCTCGGCCTCGCCTGGACGATCGGCGCGCTGGTGCGCACCGGCATCCGGGCGCGCGCGAACCGGGCCGCCCAGGTGCGGGCCGAGGCGGATGCCGCGGCCGAACAGGAGCGGGTGCGCATCGCCCGCGACATGCACGACGTCGTCGCGCATTCGCTCGCGGTCGTCATCGCGCAGGCCGACGGGGCGCGGTACGCCGCCGCGGCCGATCCGGATGCGGCAACCCGCGCGCTCGGCACGATATCGTCGACGGCGCGGTCGGCGCTGTCGGATGTGCGTCTGCTGCTCACCCAGCTGCGGCATTCCCAGGCCGACGGGCCGCAGCCGACGCTCGCCGACCTCGAGGCCCTCTACGGTCAGGTGCGGGCGGCCGGCGTGGACCTGCGGGTCGACGTCGACCCCGCGCCACAGGGCGATCCGCCCGCGGCGGTGCAGCTGGCGGTGTACCGCATCCTGCAGGAGGCCCTGACCAATGCGCTGCGGCACGGCGGCCCGGGAACGGTGCGGGTGGGGCTGTCGTGGCATCCTGACCGGGTGGAACTCGATGTGCGCAACTCCTTGACGACGCGACCGGCGGCGGCCGCGAGCGGCCACGGTCACGGGCTGGTCGGGATGGGGGAGCGCGCCGCGCTCGTCGGGGGAGCGCTCACCGCCGCCCCGGATGGCTCGGATTTCGCCGTCGTGGCCACCCTGCCGATCCGGAGCGTCGCGTGAGCGCCCCGATCCGCGTCGTCCTCGTCGACGACCAGGCGCTGTTCCGCGCCGGCATCCGCATGGTGATCGACTCGCAGCCCGACCTCGAAGTGGTCGGTGAGGCCGGGGACGGCGCCGAGGGCCTGCGCGTGGTCGCCCAGACCGCGCCGGATGTCGTCCTCATGGACATTCGGATGCCGGTCATGGACGGACTGACCGCGACCGCCGCCCTGCTCGAGCAGCCCGACCCGCCGAGGGTCGTGATGCTGACGACTTTCGACCTCGACGAGGCCGCCGCGAAGGCGATCAGGCAGGGCGCGAGCGGCTTCCTGCTCAAGGATGCCGACCCCGAATTCCTGCTCGCGGCGGTGCGCACGGTGCACGCCGGCTCGTCGGTGATCGCCGCCGCGGCCACGCGGGACCTGTTCGCGCACTTCTCGGCCCCGACCCGCGAGGTGCCCGCCGACTACGAGACGCTGACGGAGCGGGAGCGGGAGATCTTCGCGCTCGCCGCCCGGGGCCTGTCCAACGGCGAGATCGCCGCACGCGAGTTCCTCTCCGAGGCGACCGTGAAGACGCACATCAGCCGCATCCTCATGAAGCTCGGGCTGCGCGACCGCGTGCAGCTCGTCGTCTTCGCGTTCGAGCACAACCTCGCCTGACGCTCGGGGCGTTTCGACTCGTCGCTGCGCTCCTCGCTCAACGACCGGACGCTGCACCCCGACCGGTCGTTGAGCGAGCGGAGCGAGTCGAAACGCCCCGACGCCGACCGGTCGTTGAGCGAGCGGAGCGAGTCGAAACGCCCGAACCCCGTCGGCACCGGGATCATCCTCGCGATGTATACGCCCGCGACCGCCGACGGATGGCGACGCCCCGCGCCGTCCGTAGCGTCGGACACATGGAGATCACGACGAGCGAAATGGGCCTCGCTGCCCGTGTGCAGCGACTGACGAAGACCTACGGCGGCGGCGAGAGCGGCGTGCGCGCGCTCGACGAGGTGACCGTGGGCATCCGCCGCGGCGAGTTCACCGCGATCATGGGACCGTCCGGCTCCGGCAAGTCGACGCTGATGCACATCATGGCCGGCCTCGACGCGCCGACCTCGGGACGCGCGTGGATCGGCGACACCGAGATCACGGGCCTGTCCGACCTCGAGCTGACCATCCTTCGCCGCCGCCGCGTCGGCTTCGTCTTCCAGTCGTTCAACCTGGTGCCCACCCTCGACGCGATCGGCAACATCCTGCTGCCTTTCGACCTCGACGGCCGGCGTCCGAGTGCGATCCAGCGCGGCCGCATCGACGGACTTATCGAGACGCTGGGGCTCGGCGCGCGTCTGGCGCATCGGCCGCACGAACTCTCGGGGGGTCAGCAGCAGCGCGTCGCGATCGCCCGGGCGCTCGCGACCGCCCCCGATCTCGTCTTCGCCGACGAGCCGACCGGCAACCTCGACTCCCGCAGCGGCCGCGAGGTGCTGTCGCTGCTGGCCGCCGCCAGCCGTGAGCACGGCCAGTCCATCGCGATGGTCACCCACGACCCGATCGCGGCGGCCGCCGCCGACCGTGTGCTGTTCCTCGGCGACGGACGCCTCGTCGCCGACAAGCCGCGGCAGAGCGCCGAGCAGATCTCGGCGCACATGCTCGCCGCCGAGACGATGGGTGCGGAAGCGGCCGCCGCCGCGGATGTCGAGGTCGGCGCATGAGCGCCGTCACGTCCGCATCCGCCGTCGACGCCGCCCGGCCCACGGGAATGTTGCGCCCGGCATCCGCCCGCCGCCGTCGCGGGCTCGACTGGATGCGGGAGCGCGGCATGGGGGCGACGGTGCTCGTCGCGGCCATCTCGACGGCCTTCGGCGTGCTGCTGCTGAGCGCGACCGGGTTCCTGGGAGCTTGGCTCCAGAGCGATCCGTACATCGGGGGCGGCGAGACCGTCGCGGCGGTGGTCGGCATCCTGAGCGTGCTGCTGCTCGGTGTGGCCGTGTACGTGGCCTCGATCGTGACCGCCAACACCTTCGCCACGATCGTCGCCGGGCGCACGCGGCGCATCGCGCTCCTGCGGCTCATCGGCGCCTCGGCGCGGTCGCAGCGGGCGGAGATCGCCCGACAGGGACTTGTCGTCGGTGTCGTCGGCGCCGTGCTGGGCTTGGTGCTCGGAACCGGGGCGGCGGCGCTGCTGGTCGCGGTGGTCGAAGCGGTCACCTCGCTCGATGTCGCCTTCGCCCTGGTGCAGCCGACGCTGCTCGCGCCCGCCGTCGTGGTCGCCGTGACGACGGGGCTGTCCGCGTGGGTGGGGTCGCGTCGGGTGCTCACCGTCACGCCGCTCCAGGCGCTCGCCGGTTCGACCCCCCGCACGCACGACGAGGTCACCGCCTCCCGCGGTCGCGCGATCGCTGCCGGCCTGCTCGTCGTCGCGGGCGTCGCACTGCTGGGAGTCGGCATCCTCGTGGGGCTGCTTTCGCCGCTCGGCGTGGTCGTCGCCTTCGCCGGAGGGTTGTTCTCGTTCACCGGGCTCACCCTGGGCGCCGTGCACGTCATGCCGCCGTTGCTGCGCTTCACCGGACGCGCGTTCGGTTCGTCGGTGCCCGCACGACTCGCGGCCGAGAACGCCCTGCGCTATCCCGAGCGCTCGAGCCGCATGGCGATCGGGGTGGTCATGGGCGTCGCGCTCGTGACGATGTTCGCGGTCGCGAACGAGAGCGTGAAGGGCGTCATCGCCGCGTCGGGCGGAGGTGAGCTGCCGGCGGAGATGGCGCAGATCCTCGACACCTTCACGGGCATCATGATGGGGCTCGTCGGCGTCTCGGCCGTCATCGCGGCGGTCGGCCTCGTCAACCTGCTCACGATCGGCGTCGTCCAGCGGCGCCGCGAACTCGGACTGCTGCGCGCGCTCGGACTCAGCTCCGGCCAGGTGCGGCGCGTCGTCCTGCTGGAGGCGGTCCACGTCACGGTGACCTCCCTCGCATTCGGGCTGGTGCTCGGTGTCGCCTACGGCTGGGCGGGCGCGCAGTCGCTGCTGGGCTCGGTCCAGATCCCGCCGGACTGGTCGTCGCCGACCTTCGTCGCCCCCGGGATGCCGTGGCTCACCATTCTGGGTGTCATGGTCGCCACGGCGCTGCTGACCGCACTGGCCGCCGTCACCCCGACGCGGCTCGCCACCCGCGTGACTCCCGTCGCCGCCCTCGCCGAGTAGTCAGGCAGCGGACCTGCCTGCCGCCGCCTGCACCCGCCGTGCCGAGCATGTCACGCGAAGTGTCGCCCCGGCGGCCCAGAAGGCGCCGTTCGCGTGACACGCCCCGCATCCGAGTCCCGCGAAGCGTCGCCTCCGAACCTGAGAACCGACCGTTCGTGTGACACCACCCCCAGCACCACACCTGCCTCACTCGGCAGCGGCGCCCTCCACCGCCTCAGCCGGCTCGGGATCGTGCGCCCACGTCGGGGCGAGCGTGCGGATGCGGGAGCCCCGCCACTGCCAGACGCCCCAGAGCACGGGCCACAGCGCGGGGGCCGTGGCGCCCCCGATCACGAGCCGTTCGCGCCACAGGGTGCGCGCGGGGTCACCCGGTGCCGGGGCGACGGCGAGCTGGTGGTCCCACACGTCGAGCGCCGCGAGCGGACCGGTGAGGGGGATGCCGCTGTCGCGCATGATCCGCACGGGACCGTCGGAGCTGTCGACATGGCGATCGCTCACGTGGATGAGCTGATCGCCGAGCGCCATTCCGGCCGCGCGCATGCGCACCGGGACATCGGCTCCCGGCTCCAGCCGGGTCGGCAGTCCGCCCGCGGCGAGCGGTTCGAGCTGCAGCAGCGGACCGTACAGCTCGGCGACGGCACGAGGCGAGTGCAGCGCGCGCCACGCGGCATCCGCATCGCAGTCGATCACCAGTTTCAGCATCACGCGCATGGGCCCAGTCTCACATCAGCTGCCGCCGCGCGGGAACCCGAGGAAACCCGCTCCCACTTCGAATCGTTTCGATGGCATACTTGTGGAACCGCTCCCACGACTGGATCCTCATGCCCCTTTCTCCCGCCATCGAATCCGGCGACCGCTCCCACTCCGTCGCTCCCGTCGAGTCCGTCGCGCAGATCTCGACCCTGCTGCTCGACACCGACCCCACGCTCGACCCCGCCCTCGCCGCCCTGGCGCGCGAGGCCGCGACGGAGGGCGTCGTGCTGCTGGCCAACGACGGCACGCTTCCCCTGGGCGGCGAGCAGGCCGTCGCCGTGTTCGGCCGTGTGCAGATCGACTGGTTCGCCGTCGGGTACGGCTCGGGCGGCGACGTCAAGGTCCCCTACATCTGGAATCTGCTGTCGGCGCTGCGGGATGCCGGGGTCCGCGTCGACGACGACCTCGCCGCCGTGTACTCCGCCTGGTCCGCCGAGAACCGTCCGAAGCTCGACGGCACCTGGGGTCAGTGGCCGCACCACTTCGCCGAGATGCCGCTGGCGTCCGAGGTCGTCTCCGCCGCCGCCTCGCGGGCACGCACCGCGGTCGTCGTGCTCGGACGGGCCGCGGGCGAGGCCCGCGAGTCGACGCTCGAGGACGGGAGCTTCCACCTCACCGCCGACGAGCGCGCGATGCTCGACGCCGTGACGTCCGCGTTCGCGCGGACGGTCGTCGTCATCGACGCCGGCAACGTCATGGACCTGTCGTGGGTCGCCGGCTACGGGGAGCGCATCGGGTCCGTGCTCTATGCGTGGCAGGGCGGCATGGAGGGCGCGCGCGCCGTCGCCGCGGTGCTCTCGGGTGAGGTCTCGCCCAGTGGCAAGCTCACCGACACCATCGCCTGGTCGTACGCGGACTATCCGAGCGCCGAGAACTTCGGTGACCCCGACCACAACCACTACCGCGAGGACATCTTCGTCGGCTACCGCTACTTCGAGACGTTCGCCCCCGACAAGGTGCAGTATCCGTTCGGATTCGGCCTGGGGTACTCGACGTTCGCCGTCGCGGTCGTCGACGCGGCGACGGATGCCGGTCGCGTGCGCATCGTCGCCGAGGTGACCAACACGGGCGCCGAACATGCGGGCAAGGAGACCGTGCAGGTCTACGTCGCCTCCCCGCAGGGCGCCTTGTCGCAGCCCGTGCGGCGCCTCGCCGGCTTCGCGAAGACGGGCCTGCTCGCGCCCGGCGAGAGCGAGCGCGTCACCGTCGAGTTCGCCCTCGACGACCTGGCCTCGTACGACGACTCCGGGGTCACCGGCCACCGCAGCGCATGGGTGCTGGAGGCGGGCGATCACGTCTTCCACGTCGGCACCGACGTGCGCTCGGCGGCGCCCGCATTTACCGTGACGCTGCCGGAGCTGCAGGTCGTCCGCGAGGTGACCGAGGCCGCCGCCGCCTCGCCCGCCCACCCGTTCACCCGCATGGTGCGCAGGGCGGATGCGGACGGTGCAGCCGTCGTCGCCTATGAGGACGTGCCCACCGCGACCGTCTCGCGGCGCGAGCGTATCCTCGACACCCTCCCCGCCGAGATCACCCCGACCGGCGATCTCGGCATCCGTCTCGATGACGTGGCGGCCGGCGCCGCGTCGCTCGACGCGTTCGTCGCACAGCTGAGCGTCGAGGAGCTGTCCCTGCTGGCCCGTGGCGACGTCACGATGCACAGCCCGCTCGGCGTGCCCGGCAATGCCGGCGTGCTCGGAGGCGTGTCGGAATCCCTGCGCGAGAAGGGCGTCCGCCCCGTCACGACCACCGACGGACCGTCCGGCATCCGCGTCTCCGCCTACGCGTCGCTGCTGCCGTGCGGCACGGCGCTGGCCTCGACGTGGAACCCGGCGCTCGTGCGTGAGCTCACCGCCCGCCACGGCGAGGAGATGGTGCGCAAGGGCTCCGACGTGCTGCTGAGCCCGGGCATGAACATCCACCGCGACCCGCTGTGCGGCCGCAACTTCGAGTACTTCTCGGAGGACCCGCTCGTCACCGGTCTCACCGCGGCCGCGGTCGTGCAAGGCGTGCAGTCGGTCGGCGTGGCTGCCTGCCCCAAGCACTTCGCCGTGAACAACCAGGAGACCAACCGCACCCGCAACGACTCGCGGCTGTCGGAGCGGGCGCTGCGGGAGATCTACCTGCGCGGCTTCGAGCTCTGCCTCCGCGAGGCGTCGCCGCGCGCGCTCATGACGTCGTACAACAAGGTCAACGGCGTCTGGTCGCACTACCACCACGATCTGGTCACCACGATCCTGCGCGGGGAGTGGGGTTACGAGGGTGCCGTCATCACCGACTGGTGGATGGAGGATGCCGTCGACCCGGACTTCCCGGCGCTCGCCGACAACGCGTACCGCGTGCGCGCGCAGGTGGATGTGCTCATGCCGGGCGGCGTGAAGACCGACGAGGGGCCCCAGGCGTACGCCGACGAGACGATCCTCGCGTCGTTCGCTCAGGAGGGCGGCATCACGCTCGGCGAGCTGCAGCGCACCGCCCGCAACGTGCTGCGACTCGTGCTGGCCCTCGCCCCCGTCGTCGACGCACGGGCGTGAGCGACGACGTCGGCGGGCCGTTTTCACCGGCGGCCCGCCGGCGGCCGGCGCGTACCCTGAACCGGTGACCTCCCCCTTCGACCAGTCCCGCTACCAGGTGCGCTTCGAGTGGGGGATCGACGGCCTCGCCCGACTCGCACCCGCCGACATCGTCGTCGTGGTCGACGTGCTGCGGTTCTCGACGAGCATCGCGGATGCCGTCGCCGCCGGCATCCCGGCCCGTCTCGACTCGGGTGCGCACGCGACGTCGCTCAACGGTGCGGCCATCACCGCGGCCGCTGCGGCACATGACGGCACGGTGGTGCTGCTCGGGAGTCTGCGCAACGCGTCCGCCGTCGCCAGGGCGGTACTCGCCGAGCAGACGCGGCGTGCGGCACGCACCTCGATCTCGGTCATCGCCGCGGGCGAGCGCGACGGCCGTGGGGGTCCCGTGCGCGTCGCCGTCGAGGATCAGCTCGGCGCCGGCGCGATCATCGACGCCCTCGGCGCGCTCGGCATCGACCACACCTCTCCCGAGGCGGCCGCCGCCTGCGAATCGTTCCGCGGACTGCGCGGCGCCGTCCGGCACCTGCTGACGGCATCCGCGTCGGGTCAGGAGCTCGTCGGACGCGACCTGCGCCACGAGGTGCTCGCCGCGGCCGAGATCGACGCCGTCGACGTCGCGCCGATGCTGCAGGGCGGCGCCTTCGTCGCCGCCTGAGCCGGAGTCGCCACCGGAGCCGTCCGTCGTCTGAGCCGGCCCCCGCGCCGACGTGTTCCCCGTCAGCGCGGGGTCATCGCCGACAGCCGTGTCGCCGTCGTGATCTCGCGCTTGGCCCACCGGAACAGGTAGCGGTCATCGAACCGCGGCGAGCACCTCGCGCATGAGGTCGCGCGTGTCGTGCGGCGATGTCGATACGCGACGTGGCCGTTCGGACACGTCCCCACCCAGGGGGCCAGCTCGGTCGCGGTCTCGCCGTGATGCGTGGTGCCGCCGGTGTAGCCGAGCGACAGGGCGATGCGCTTCCAGCGCGGACCGTGCGCGGCCTGGGCGCCCGCCAAAGCGTGGGCGACCTCGTGCAGCAGTGTCTGCCGGTTCGTCTCGTCGTCGTAGCGGGCCGACAGGTAGCGCGAGACCGTGATCCGCTGACGCGTGTAGTCGCACGCGCCGGCACGGCGCTTGGCGTTGTCGAACGCGAACGTCCACCCGGCATCCAGATGGGTCGCGATGAGCAGCTCCGCCTCCCGGCGGACGTGAGCAGGTTCTGACATGCCCGGAACGCTAGAACAAACCTACGACACTCAGCTCGCGACGCGGCTGCGCCGGTGGTCGGCGGCCTCGATCGCGAGGAGGGTCGACTCCAACTGGTCCTCCGGCGCCCCCGACTCCTGACGCAGGAACAGGGTGCGCTTGAAATCCGCGCGGGCCGCGTCGAAGTCGCCGGCGTCGAAGTGCACCTTGCCGCGATGCTGCAGCGCGAAGGCGGCCAGCGCCGCCCAGCCCTGCCCCTCGGCCTCGTCGGCGCAGGTGGTGAGCTCCTGCTCGGCGGCCGCGTACGCGCCGCGGAACTGCAGGACGGTGGCGTGCAGGATGCGCGCCCGCAGCAAGTCCTTGCGCGGACCCGCCATGCGCGCGACCCGCACCGACTGCTCCGACACGGCGAGGGCGTCGTCCAGTCGTCCCTGCACCTTCAGCAGCCATACGCGCTCGAGCAGCGCCGCGAGGCTGCGCTGGTCGCCGAGTTCCTCGAGTCGCTCGTGGCAGCGCGCCAGGTCGACCTGCTCCCGCAGGGTCTCCGGGTCGTAACCGAGGATGTAGCTCACCGTGACTCCCTTCGCCCCCACGAGGCTCGCCTCCCCAGTGTCACCCGGGGTGCCTCCGAATCGGCCGGGGGCACGCCGAGAGGCCGAGGTCCGGGCTGCGGTCAGACGTCGAAGATCGAGGATGCGGGCTTCGGCGACGCGAGGGCGTCGGCATCCGTCACCGGTCGCGCGCCCCGCACGAACTCGTCGATCTCGGCGCCCTGGGCGACTTTGGCGGGGTGGGGGCCGGCGGCCATCAGGCGAGGCAGCCACTCGGTGGGAAGGGGCGCCGCGGACGCCGCGATGACGAGGTTGCCGAAGCGGCGGCCTTTGAGGGTCTGCACCTCGGCGAGCACGATCACGTGGGGGAGCACGTCGCGGATCGTCGCGACCTCGCGGCGTGCGAAGGCGAGCCCGGCGCCGTCGGCGACGTTGACAAGCAGCATGCCGTCGGGGGCGAGCAGGCGGGTGAGCACGCGGAAGTACTCGACGCTCGTGAGGTGCGCCGGTGTCTGCGCGCCCGCGAACACGTCGGACACCACGAGGTCGACGACGCCGGTGAGCCCGGCGGGGAGCCGCCCGGCGACGTCCCTCGCGTCGCCGATCCGCACGCGTACCTGCGCGTCGCGCGGCAGCGGCAGGGCGCTGCGGACGAGGTCGACGAGCGGCTGCTCCAGCTCCACCACCTGCTGACGCGAGCCGGGGCGGGTGTGCGCGATGTAGCGGGGGAGGGTGAGGGCCCCCGCGCCCAGGTGCACCGCCGTCAGCGGCTGGCCCGGCATCCGCAGTCGGTCGATGACGGCGCCCATGCGCGCGACGTACTCGAAGTGCAGGTGCGTCGGGTCGTCGAGGTCGACGTGCGACTGCGGGGTGCCGTCGACGTCGAGCTCCCAGCCCGACGCGAACCGGCTCGGCACGACCTTCGCGATCGTGCCGTCGCCCAGCCGCACCTGAGGGGGTGGTTCTTCGACGTGCGCGCGGGCCATGCCTCCACGTTATCGGCGCCGCTCTGTCCATAATTCCGGAGATCTGGGCGCCGCAGTCTCGGATGCGGCCCCTTCGGGCATTTCCGCGCCAGATTCTCCGGAGTAGTGAACCCGCCCGCCGCCCCAACTCCTCCACTTCGGTCCGGAGAGGCGCGATCCGGCGCCGAAAGACCCCCTGCGGCCGCGATCTGGAGGAGTTGCGGCACGGTCCCCTCCCGCATCCGCCCCGCTACCGTGGACGCATGGCGGCCATCGACCTGAACGCGGACCTCGGCGAGTCCGTCGACGGCGTGCCGACGGCCGACGACGCGGCGATGTTCGCCGTCGTCTCCAGCGCCAGTGTCGCGTGCGGTGGGCACGCCGGCGACGCCGCGTCGATGGCGGATGCGGTCGCCCGCGCCGCCCACGCCGGCGTGACGATCGGCGCGCACCCGTCCTACCCCGACCGCGCCGGCTTCGGCCGCACCCGTCAGGCCCTCGACCCCGCCGACCTGCGGAGCAGCGTCTCGACGCAACTGTCCGCGCTCGCCGCCGCCGGTGCCGACATCCGCTACGTCAAGCCGCACGGAGCGCTCTACCACGCGGTGCGCGACGACCGGGCGCAGGCGGATGCGGTCGCCGCCGCCGTCGCCGACCTCTCGGCGCGCCTGGGTCGCCCGCTCCCGGTGCTCGGTCTTCCGGGCGAGATCGTCGCCGCGGCCGCCGCAGCCGGGCTGCCGTTCCGCGGCGAGGCCTTCCTCGATCGCGGCTATCTCCCGGACGGCGCCCTCGTGCCGCGCTCCGACCCGGGCGCGCTGCTGCACGACCCCGACGAAGTGGCGGCCCGCGCCGTCCGCCTCGTGCGCGAGCGCGTGGTCGCGGCGGTCGACGGCACGCTCGTCCCCGCCGACGCCGTCTCGCTGTGCGTCCACGGCGACTCGCCCGGCGCCGTCGCAATGGCCCGCGCGGTGCGCGCCGCGCTCGTCGCCGACGGCATCCGGATCGCCGCACCGTGGTGAGCCCCGTGCCCCGACGCGACACGGTGCGGATCCTGCCGTTCGGCGACCGCGCCGTCTTGGCCGAGGTCGACTCCCTCGCCGCGGTGATCGCCCTGCACGCGGCACTGGCCGCCGACCGTCCCGCCGGTGTGGTCGACCTCGTGCCCGCGGCCCGCACGGTTCTCGTGCACGTCGATCCCGTCCGTCTCTCCCTGGCCGCCGCGCGCGCCTGGATCGCCGCAACCGATCCGCACACCGCCGCCACCAGCGCGCCCGCTCCGACCGTCGAGCTGCCCGTCGTCTACGACGGCGCCGACCTCGGGGACCTCGCCGATCTACTGGGGCTGTCGCCGGAGGCACTCGTCGCCCGGCACGCCGCCGCCGTCTGGACCGTCGCGTTCACCGGATTCGCCCCCGGCTTCGGCTACCTCGTCAGCGACGACTGGCCCTTCGACGTTCCGCGCCTCGCCTCCCCGCGCACCCGCGTGCCGGCCGGCGCCGTCGGCCTCGCCGGACCGTTCGCCGGTGCCTACCCGCGCGAGACCCCGGGCGGCTGGCAGCTCATCGGCACGACCCCCGCCGCCTTGTTCGACCCGGATGCCGACCCGCCCGCCCTGCTGACGCCCGGCGCCCGCGTCCGCTTCGTCCCGATCGCCCCCGCACCTCCGGCGCCCGCCGCCCCCGCATCCGTGAGAGAACAACCCGCGGCCGAGGCGACGGGCGCCACCCGCGCCCTCGGCGCCGAGGTGCACTCTCACCGCCCCGACAGCCCCGACCCCGTGCCCATCCCCGACCCCACGCCCGCCCCCGCGTTCGAGGTGCTGACCACCGGGCCGCGCGCGACGGTCC
This sequence comes from Microbacterium telephonicum, assembly GCF_003651225.1. GTDB lineage: Bacteria > Actinomycetota > Actinomycetes > Actinomycetales > Microbacteriaceae > Microbacterium > Microbacterium telephonicum. Next base: position 764,272 of record NZ_RCDB01000003.1, on the reverse strand, counting down.
AGGACCTCGGGCGGCCCGGCCGGCTCGCGGAGGGCATCGCCGTCTCGGGGGCGGCGGACCGCGCGGCCCTGCGCACCGCCCACCGCCTCGTCGGCAACCCCGAGGATGCGGCCGCACTCGAGATCACCCTGGGCGGATTCGCCGCCCGCGCCCGCACCGACCTCTGGGTCGCGGTCACCGGCGCGTGGGCGCCCATCCGCATCGACGGACATCCCGTCGACCCGTACACCGCCGCGCCCTGGCCCGCCGGTACCGACCTGCGCATCGACCTCGCGGCGCACGGCGCGCGGGTCTACCTCGCCGTCCGCGGCGGCGTCGACGCGCGCCCCGCGGTCGGCTCCCGGTCCGCCGACACGCTCTCCGGCCTCGGCCCCCCGCCGCTGGCTCCGGGCGCGGTCGTCGCCCTGGCCGGCGATCCCGTCGTCCCCGTCCCACCCCTCGACCTCCACCCCTGGGCGCCGCCCGAGGACGCCGTGCTCGAGGTGCCGCTGGCTCCGGGGCCGCGCGCCGCGTGGTTCACGGATGCCGCCCGCGGCGCCCTGTTCGAGCAGACGTGGACGGTCTCCGCCGCCGCCGACCGGGTCGGCATCCGCCTCGACGGCGCTCCGCTCGAACGGGCGCGTGACGGGGAGCTGCCGAGCGAGGGGATGCTGCCGGGCGCGATCCAGATCCCGCCGAGCGGGCTGCCCGTCATCCTCGGGCCCGACGGCCCGGTCACGGGTGGCTATCCCGTCATCGCGGTGGTGACGGATGCCGCGCGCGACGCCCTCGCGCAGGCGCGGCCGGGCACCCGCATCCGCTTCCGGCACGCCACCTTGAGGTAGGACCACAGGGTTATACCGCACCTCGCGGAACTCGTCAAGGATCGCGCTGGACATGGCGTGTCACGACACGTATAGTGGGTAGTTGCGCTCCCGTCCCCCTTGCCTTCATATGGTGGTCGGCTTGTGCCTGCGCCCCGTTCCGACGATGACGGGTGGTGCCGCAGGTGATGGACCAGGGAGCACTCCACCTGACGACAAGGAACCGGCCCGCCCCGGGCCCACGGAGGTAATCCCCTTGGCTGCTGCGCGCAACGCAACCAACCCCACCACCACCCCCAAGAACGGCCGCGGCGCATCGCGTCTGTCGTTCGCGAAGATCACCGACACGCTCACGGTCCCCGACCTGCTGGCGCTGCAGACCGAGTCGTTCGACTGGCTCGTCGGCAACGAGGCATGGAAGGCCCGTGTCGCCCAGGCGCAGGCCGACGGCCGCACCGACGTGCCCGGCACGAGCGGTCTCGAGGAGATCTTCGAGGAGATCTCGCCCATCGAGGACCTCGGCGAGACCATGCAGCTCTCGTTCACGAACCCCTACCTCGAGCCCGAGAAGTACTCGATCGAGGAGTGCAAGGAGCGCGGCAAGACCTACGCCGCCCCGCTGTACGTCGAGGCCGAGTTCATGAACCACCTCACCGGCGAGATCAAGACCCAGACGGTCTTCATGGGCGACTTCCCGCTCCAGACCGGCAAGGGCACCTTCATCATCAACGGCACCGAGCGCGTCGTCGTGTCGCAGCTCGTCCGTTCGCCCGGCGTCTACTTCGACAAGACGGCCGACAAGACCTCCGACAAGGACATCGTCTCGGCGCGCGTCATCCCCAGCCGCGGCGCCTGGCTCGAGTTCGAGATCGACAAGCGCGACCAGGTCGGCGTGCGCATCGACCGCAAGCGCAAGCAGTCGGTGACCGTGTTCCTCAAGGCCCTCGGCCTGTCCAGCGAGGACATCCTGAGCGAGTTCGCCGGCTACGAGTCGATCGAGGACACCCTCAGCAAGGACACGATCCTCACCAAGGAGGACGCGCTCCGCGACATCTACCGCAAGCTCCGTCCGGGCGAGCAGGTCGCCGCCGAGGCCGCCCGCGCGCTGCTGGACAACTTCTACTTCAACCCGAAGCGCTACGACCTCGCCAAGGTCGGCCGGTACAAGATCAACCAGAAGCTCGGCCTGGAGGGCCCTCTCTCCGACTCCGTGCTCACGGTCGAAGACATCGTCGCGACGATCAAGTACCTCGTCGCGCTGCACCGCGGCGACGCCAGCATCACCGGCACGCGCGACGGCAAGGCCGCCGAGATCCGTCTCGACGTCGACGACATCGACAACTTCGGCAACCGTCGCATCCGCGCCGTCGGCGAGCTCATCCAGAACCAGGTCCGCACCGGTCTGTCGCGCATGGAGCGCGTCGTCCGCGAGCGCATGACCACGCAGGACATCGAGGCGATCACGCCGCAGACCCTGATCAACGTGCGCCCCGTCGTGGCCGCGATCAAGGAGTTCTTCGGCACCTCGCAGCTGTCGCAGTTCATGGACCAGAACAACCCGCTCGCGGGTCTGACCCACAAGCGCCGCCTGTCGGCGCTCGGCCCCGGCGGTCTCTCGCGTGAGCGTGCCGGCGTCGAGGTCCGTGACGTCCACCCGTCGCACTACGGCCGCATGTGCCCGATCGAGACCCCGGAAGGCCCGAACATCGGCCTCATCGGCTCGCTCGCCTCGTTCGCGCGCATCAACGCGTTCGGCTTCATCGAGACGCCGTACCGCCGTGTCGAGAACGGCAAGGTCACCGACAACATCGACTACCTGACCGCCTCGCAGGAGGCCGACTACATCGTCGCCCAGGCCGGTGTCGAGCTCACCTCCGACGGCTCGTTCGCCAGCGACCGCGTGCTCGCCCGCCGCGGCCAGGGTGGCGAGGTCGACCTGTTCCACGCCGACGAGATCGGCTACATGGACGTCTCGCCGCGCCAGATGGTGTCGGTCGGCACGTCGCTCATCCCCTTCCTCGAGCACGACGACGCGAACCGCGCCCTCATGGGTGCGAACATGCAGCGTCAGGCCGTGCCGCTGCTGCGCAGCGACTCGCCGTTCGTGGGCACGGGTATGGAGGGCTACGCCGCCATCGACGCCGGTGACGTCGTCACCGCCGAGAAGGCCGGTGTCGTGCTCGAGGTCTCGGCCGACGTCGTGACCGTGCAGCTGGACGAGGGCGGCACGCAGGACTACTTCCTGCGCAAGTTCGACCGCTCCAACCAGGGCAACTCCTACAACCAGCGCGTCATCGTCTCGGCGGGCGACCGTGTCGAGGTCGGCGAGGTCCTCGCCGACGGCCCGGCCACCGAGAACGGCGAGCTGGCCATCGGCAAGAACCTCCTCGTCGCCTTCATGACGTGGGAGGGCCACAACTTCGAGGACGCCATCATCCTCAGCCAGGAGCTCGTCAAGAACGACACGCTCTCCTCGATCCACATCGAGGAGTACGAGGTCGACGCGCGCGACACCAAGCTCGGCAAGGAGGAGATCACCCGTGACCTCCCCAACGTCAGCCCCGACCTGCTGAAGGACCTCGACGAGCGCGGCATCATCCGCATCGGCGCCGAGGTGCGTCCCGGCGACATCCTCGTCGGCAAGGTCACGCCCAAGGGCGAGACCGAGCTGTCGGCCGAGGAGCGCCTGCTGCGCGCGATCTTCAACGAGAAGAGCCGCGAAGTCCGTGACACCTCGCTGAAGGTGCCCCACGGCGAGCAGGGCACGATCATCGCCGTCAAGGAGTTCAACGCCGAGGACGGCGACGACGAGCTCGGCTCGGGCGTCAACCGCCGCGTCGTGGTCTACATCGCCCAGAAGCGCAAGATCACCGAGGGCGACAAGCTCGCCGGCCGTCACGGCAACAAGGGCGTCATCGCGAAGATCCTCCCCGTCGAGGACATGCCCTTCCTCGCCGACGGCACCCCCGTCGACGTCGTGCTCAACCCGCTCGGCATCCCGGGTCGAATGAACTTCGGCCAGGTGCTCGAGACCCACCTCGGGTGGATCGCGAAGCAGGGCTGGAAGGTCGAGGGCGACCCGGAGTGGGCCAAGGACCTGCCCGAGGCCGCCCGCGAGGCCGTCCCCGGCACGAAGGTCGCCACCCCGGTGTTCGACGGTGCGCGCGAGGAGGAGATCGTCGGTCTGCTCGACTCGACGCTCCCCAACCGCGACGGCGACCGCCTCATCGGCGGCTCGGGCAAGACGATCCTCTTCGACGGCCGCACGGGCGACCCGTTCCCGGCTCCGATCTCGGTCGGCTACATGTACATCCTGAAGCTGCACCACCTCGTGGACGACAAGATCCACGCGCGCTCCACCGGCCCGTACTCGATGATCACCCAGCAGCCGCTCGGTGGTAAGGCGCAGTTCGGCGGCCAGCGCTTCGGTGAGATGGAGGTGTGGGCCCTCGAGGCCTACGGCGCCGCGTACGCGCTCCAGGAGCTCCTCACGATCAAGTCCGACGACATCGTGGGCCGCGTCAAGGTCTACGAGGCGATCGTCAAGGGCGAGAACATCCAGGAGCCCGGCATCCCCGAGTCCTTCAAGGTGCTCATGAAGGAGATGCAGTCGCTCTGCCTGAACGTCGAGGTCCTCGCGGCCGACGGCACCCAGGTCAACCTGCGCGACACCGACGACGAGGCCTTCCGCGCGGCGGAGGAGCTCGGCATCAACATCTCCAGCCGTTTCGAGTCCTCGTCGATCGACGAGATCTGACCCGGCCGGCCCTCTTAAGAATTTCGACACAGGAGAACTGAGAACTAGTGCTCGAGTCACACACCTTCGATCAGCTTCGCATCGGCCTCGCGACCGCCGACGACATCCGCAAGTGGTCCTACGGCGAGGTCAAGAAGCCCGAGACCATCAACTACCGCACCCTCAAGCCCGAGAAGGACGGTCTGTTCGGCGAGCAGATCTTCGGCCCTTCCCGTGACTGGGAGTGCGCCTGCGGCAAGTACAAGCGCGTGCGCTTCAAGGGCATCGTCTGCGAGCGCTGCGGCGTCGAGGTCACCAAGAGCTCGGTCCGTCGTGAGCGCATGGGCCACATCGAGCTCGCCGCCCCCGTCACCCACATCTGGTACTTCAAGGGCGTGCCCTCGCGCCTGGGCTACCTGCTCGACATGGCGCCGAAGGACCTCGAGAAGGTCATCTACTTCGCCGCCTACATGGTGATCTCGGTCGACGAGGAGGCGCGTCACCGCGACCTCCCGACGCACGAGGCCAACCTCCGCCTCGAGATCAAGAACCTCGGCGACCGCCGTGACGCGCGCATCGCGACGCGTCTGGCCAAGCTGGAGGAGGAGCTCGCCGCCCTCGAGGCGGAAGGCGCCAAGGCCGACCAGAAGAAGAAGGTCAAGGATGCCGCCGAGAAGGACATGGCATCCGTCCGCAAGAACATGGACGAGCAGATCGCCAAGCTCGAGCGCATGTGGGAGGAGTTCCGCACGCTCGAGGTCGGCCAGCTCAAGCAGGAGGACGACGTCTTCCACGAGCTGCAGGACCGCTTCGGCCAGTACTTCGAGGCCTACATGGGCGCGGAGTCGATCCAGCGTCGCCTGCAGGCGTTCGACCTGGCCGCCGAGGCCGAGAACCTGCACCTGCAGATCTCGGAGGGCAAGGGCCAGCGCAAGATCCGTGCGATCAAGCGCCTCAAGGTCGTCAACTCCTTCCTGTCGACCGGCATGACCCCGGCCTCGATGGTGCTCGACGTCGTCCCGGTGATCCCGCCGGAGCTGCGTCCGATGGTGCAGCTGGACGGTGGCCGCTTCGCGACCTCCGACCTCAACGACCTGTACCGCCGCGTGATCAACCGCAACAACCGCCTGCGTCGCCTGATCGACCTCGGTGCCCCCGAGATCATCGTCAACAACGAGAAGCGGATGCTGCAGGAGGCCGTCGACGCGCTGTTCGACAACGGCCGCCGCGGTCGCCCCGTCACGGGCACCGGCAACCGTGCGCTGAAGTCGCTGTCCGACATGCTCAAGGGCAAGCAGGGCCGGTTCCGCCAGAACCTGCTCGGCAAGCGCGTGGACTACTCGGGCCGTTCGGTCATCATCGTCGGCCCGCAGCTCAAGCTCCACCAGTGCGGTCTGCCCAAGCAGATGGCCCTCGAGCTGTTCAAGCCGTTCGTGATCAAGCGCCTCATCGACCTCGGTCACTCGCAGAACATCAAGGCCGCCAAGCGCGCCGTCGAGCGCACGCGTCCCGAGGTCTGGGACGTGCTCGAGGAGATCATCCGCGAGCGCCCGGTGCTGCTCAACCGTGCCCCCACCCTGCACCGCCTGGGCATCCAGGCCTTCGAGCCGCAGCTCGTCGAGGGCAAGGCCATCCAGCTGCACCCGCTCGTCTGCGCGGCGTTCAACGCCGACTTCGACGGTGACCAGATGGCCGTGCACCTGCCGCTGTCGGTCGAGGCCCAGGCCGAGGCCCGCGTGCTCATGCTCGCGTCGAACAACATCCTGAAGCCCTCGGACGGCCGTCCGGTCACCCTGCCCTCGCAGGACATGATCATCGGTCTGCACCACCTGACGACCCTCAAGGAGGGCGCCTCGGGTGAGGGCCGCGTGTTCGGCTCGGTCGGCGAGGCGATCCTGGCCAAGGACGAGGGCACCCTCGACCTGCAGGCCAAGGTCCGCATCCGCATCCCCGGTCTCACCTTCCTCGAGGGCGAAGCCCCCGAGGGCTACGAGCGCCACGGTCTCGTGGACGCCTCGCTCGGCCAGGCGATCTTCAACGACACGCTCCCCAAGGGCTACCCGTTCGTGCGCGAGCAGGCCGACAAGGGCAAGCTGTCGCAGATCGTCAACAAGCTGGCCGAGGAGTACACCAAGACCGAGACGGCCGCCTCGCTCGACCGCATCAAGGACGCCGGGTTCTACTGGGCCACGCGCTCGGGTGTGACCGTCGCCCTCAGCGACGTGCTCACCCCGCCCAACAAGGGCGAGATCGTCGCGGGCTACGAGAAGCAGGCCGCGAAGGTCCAGGGTCAGTTCGAGAAGGGTCTCACCACCGACGCCGAGCGTCGTCAGGAGCTCATCAAGATCTGGACCGAGGCGACCGACGAGATCCAGAAGGCGATGCGGGACAACTTCCCCGAGGACAACACCATCAACCGCATGGTGAGCTCCGGCGCCCGAGGCAACTGGCTGCAGATCCGCAACATCGCGGGTATGCGAGGCCTGGTGAACAACCCCAAGGGTGAGATCATCCCCCGTCCGATCATCTCCTCGTACCGCGAGGGTCTGTCGGTGGCGGAGTACTTCATCGCGACGCACGGTGCCCGCAAGGGTCTGGCCGACACGGCCCTCCGTACCGCCGACTCGGGTTACCTCACGCGTCGTCTCGTCGACGTCTCGCAGGATGTCATCATCCGCGAGGAGGACTGCGCCACGTCGAAGGGTCTCGAGTTCGTCATCGCGGCGCCCGACTCGACCGGCACGCTGGTGCGCGACGCGAACGTCGAGAACTCGGTGTTCGCCCGCACGCTGGCCGCCGACGTCGTCGACGCCGCCGGCACCGTGCTGGCGGATGCCGGCGACGACGTGGGCGACGTGCTCATCGACAAGCTGGTCGCGGCCGGTGTGGAGACCATCAAGGTGCGCTCCGTGCTCACCTGCGACTCGGCGGTCGGCGTCTGCGCGAAGTGCTACGGCCGTTCGCTCGCGACCGGCAAGCTCGTCGACATCGGCGAGGCCGTCGGCATCATCGCGGCCCAGTCGATCGGTGAGCCCGGCACCCAGCTGACGATGCGTACCTTCCACACCGGTGGTACCGCCGGCGCGGACGACATCACGCAGGGTCTGCCCCGTGTGCAGGAGCTCTTCGAGGCGCGTACCCCCAAGGGCGCGTCGCCGATCGCGGAGGCCGCCGGTCGCATCACGATCGACGAGACCGACAAGGCCAAGAAGGTCATCCTGACGCCCGACAACGGCGACGAGCCGCACGTCTACCCCGTGCTCAAGCGCGCGACGCTGCTGGTCGAGGACGGCCAGCACGTCGAGGTGGGCCAGCCCCTGCAGGTCGGCACGCTCGACCCCAAGGAGGTCATGCGCGTCATGGGTGCCCGCGAGGTGCAGAAGTACCTCGTCGGCGGTGTGCAGGGCGTGTACCGCTCGCAGGGAGTGCCGATCCACGACAAGCACATCGAGGTCATCGTGCGCCAGATGCTGCGCAAGGTCACCGTCGTCGACCACGGCGACACCGACCTGCTGCCCGGTGAGCTGGTGGACTTCAAGCGCTACCAGGAGATCAACCGCTCCGCGGTGGTCGAGGGGAAGCGCCCCGCGTCGGGTCGTCCCGAGCTGATGGGTATCACGAAGGCGTCGCTCGCGACGGAGTCGTGGCTGTCGGCCGCGTCGTTCCAGGAGACCACCCGCGTCCTGACGCAGGCGGCCATGGAGGGCAAGAGCGACCCGCTCGTCGGCCTCAAGGAGAACGTCATCATCGGAAAGCTCATCCCCGCCGGAACCGGTCTTGCGAAGTACCGCAACGTCACGGTCGAGGCGACGGAGGAGGCCAAGAGCGAGCGGTACCCCAACCGCATCTTCGCCTCGGACGGCGCCTACAGCGACGCCGACCTGAGCTACGTCGACTTCGACAGCTTCACCACCGACGACTTCACGTCGTACAACTGACGTCGAGATCTCCTCGACCGATCGACCGGAGGCCCCGGGTCCTGCTCCACGCAGCGACCCGGGGCCTCCGGCGTTCCCGGCGTCTCGTTTCGGTCTCGGCGCGGGTGTCGCGACCGGCCGTCGCGGGGCCACCACGTAGCGTGGAGGCATGGCTCGGGTCGGCGGCAGGAACGCGGCGTTCGCGTGGATCGTCGGCATCGTCTGCCTGGGCGTCGTCGCCGCGCTGGGGGTCATCGCCTGGCCGCTCGTGCAGCCTTCCCTCGCGTGGATGAACGATTCCGTCGCCCGTCCCGCGCCGTCGGATTCGGCATCCGCGGACGGGCCGGTCGGCCTCGTCGACTGCCGTGACCTCTACGACAACGCGCTGTGGGCCTCGCTCGTGTGGACGCCTGGCGCCGTGATGAGCCCGTCGACCGAGCCGCCGCGCACGGCCGCCGTCGACCTCGTGGCCGCCCTGCAGCCGCAGGTCATGTTCACGTGCGATTGGACCAGTGACGACGGCGCCATCTCGACGACCGTCGCCCATGTGCCGGCGGATGCCGGTGCCATCGCCGCGACGGCGCTCACGACCGCGGGCTACGGCTGCAGCGAGTCGGGCACGCGGGTCACGTGCACCCGTACCGAGGGTGAGACGACCGACACGATCGAGACCGGCGAGGGCCTGTGGGTCTCGACGGTGCGCACCACGTGGGCGCCGGTGGAGTACCAGTCGCGGGTCGCCGACCGGGTCTGGGCGGGCTGAGGCCCCGCGTCGCAGCCCGGTGGGCCCCCGGCGTCAGCCTGTGGGCCACAGGGCCGTGATGACGGCGTCGGTGTATCCCTTCGGTGCCAGGTTCGAGTACTGGGTGTCGACGATCACCCCGTCGCGGTAGAAAAGGGTGCGCCCCTGCTCGACGGGCAGCGACGGATGCTGCCACGTCTTCTCGCAGCGGACACCGCCCTTCGGCTCGTAGCAGGTGTACCCCTCGTTCCCGAGGGCGTAGAGCGCGTCGCGGGCCTCGCGGTCGGGGGAGTAGCCGATGACGGTCGCCAGCCAGGTGCCGATCGAGCCGGGCTCGCCCCAGACGCATACGCGGCTGCTGTCGGGGCGGATGCCGCCGCCCATCCCAGTCGCGTTCAGAGGCACTCCGTCGAGGGCGGTGAGCACGGATGCGGTCAGGATCGCCTTGCAGTCGTTCGGCAGTGCGGTGGTCGACGTCGACGGGCCGGTCGGGAACGGCAGCAGCTCCGGCGCCGCAGCGGCGGTCGACGGTGAGACGGTGACCGCTGCCGACGGGCTCTGCGACGAGGTCGGCGCCGCCTCGGGCGCGCAGGCCGTCGCTCCAACGGCCAGGCCCGCGCCGAGCAGGACGGCGGCGACCAGGTGCGCACGGCGGCGACGGATGCGGAGAGACGGGCGCGGGCGGGTCATCCCTCCACGATAGGCACGGGATCGCGATCGGCCCGGTGACACGTCGGCATGCCTCCCGGGAGAGAGGGCGGCCCGGCGTTACGCTCGGCATGCGGTGGCGTGCGCCCCGCGTGAGGAGCACCCGCCATGAGCGACCACAAGAACGGCGAGCCCGTCGAGGAGACCACCTCCACCGACGCGTCCACCGACGTCGCGGACGTCGTCAGCAGCGCGAACGCGGGCCTGGCCGACGCCGAGGCCGCCTCGCGCGAGGCCGTCACCCCCGAGACCGTCGAGCCGGCCGAGCCGGTCGTCGTCGAGGAGCGCGTCGTCGAGGAGCGCGTGGTGGAGAGCCCCGTCGCGGATGCCGAGACCGTCGCGGCGCCGGTCGCCGCGCCGCGCGTGGAGTCCGAGCCCACCGCCGTCTACGAGCCGTCGCACACCGCCGAGGCCGCCTACGCCGGCACGGCGGGCGACCTCGACCCCGCCATCTACGGTGCGGGCGCGGGCCTGGCGGGCGCTGCCGGCGCCACCGCCGTCACCGCGAGCGAGCCCACCGTCGTCGCCCCGGCGGCCCCGCAGCCGATCTTCGTGCAGGCGCCCGAAGCGCCGCGCCCCCGCGGCAACCGCGGCGCGGTCGGCGCGATCGGCCTGCTCGCGGCACTGTCGTTCGGCGTGCTCTATCTCATCGCCGCCCTCGTGATCCGCGTCGTCGACGGCGACGTGACCGCGACGAACCTCGCCACCGAGGCCGTCTCGGCGCTCACGTCGTGGTGGTTCTGGGTGCCGGTGGCCGTCTTCTTCCTCGCCTTCTGGCTGCTGGGCGCGATCATCAACCGCGGCCGTTGGGGCGCTTGGGTGATCTTCGGACTGCTCGTCGGACTCGCCGCCTACGGCGGGCACCTGCTCGGCCAGCTCTTCCAGGCGCAGTTCTGGACGCTCACCGCGCGCCAGGGCGCCGAGCTCGTCGAGGGTCAGCTGTTCGCACCGCTCGCGATCGTCGCCTTCGTGCTGGGCCGCGAGATCACGATCTGGTTCGGCGCCTGGGCCGCCGCGCGCGGCAAGCGCGTCACCGAGCTCAACGTCGAAGCGCGCCGCGAGTACGAGCGCACCCTCGAGGCGGGGCCGCAGCTGCACCGCGTCTGAGTTTCCGATGTCGACCGACGGTCGCGGGGGCGTGTCACCACCGGTGGCACTCGCCTTCGCGGCCGTCGGCTTCTTCGCTCTGCTGATCGCGGGGTTCGGCATCCTGAGCCTCATGAGCGGCGCCGAGGTCGTCGACGCGCCCGAGCTCGGCCAGCTGCCCGGCATCCTCGGCACGATCCTCGCCGTCGCCGGGTTCACCGTGACGCTGTGGGGAGTGCTGCGCCGGGCCCGGCCGTCGTACGTCGGGGTGATCGGCGTGATCGTCGCCGTCCTCGCCGGTTACCTGCTCGGACTGCTCGTCGGCGCGCTCGTGCAGGGTGCCGATCCGGCCCGCGCCGTCGGCGTCGCCGCGGGCTTCGCGGGCTCGTGGTTCGCGCTGCTGCTTGCCGCAGCGGCACTCGTCGGGGGGTGGGGCGGAGTCGCCCTCGTGCGCACGCGGGCGCGCCGGCCGCAGTGGCCGTGGGAGCACGACGACGAGGAATGACGCCCGCCGACCCGGAAATCCACCGCAAACGCCGGGGGACCGGGAACAATGGTCGTTGTGGAGCGCTCGCTCGAGACGCAGGTGAGCCAGGCCGTCGACGCCTGGCTGCGCTGGCTGCCCCGGTGGGAGCCGGCGACCCATCGCGGCCGCGTCGCCCCGTGCCGTCGCTGCCTCGGTTCGCCCGTGCTCTCGGCGGCCGGACTCGGATCCGACGTGCCGCACGGGGTGCAGCACGGTCTGTCGATCCGGATCAAGACGCTCGTCGACCACGCCGTCGCCGAGTACACCTCCGACAACCTGCCGATGCTGCAGGCCGAACTCGACCAGCAGGCCGCCCGCAACCGCGCCCGCAGTTACCGGCCGGCCGAGGGGCTCGAACCCGAATTCGAGGGACTGCCGCTGGACCCGGATCCGATCCCGGGCGCGCCGTTCCTGTTCACCGTCGCCGGCCTCGCCGACGAAGCGGATGCCGGGGTGCCCGCCCTGCCGCCGCTCAGCGACGAGGCCAAGGCGGCGCTGCGGCAGGAGGTCGGTCTCGCCGACGACTACGCGAACCTCGTCGGTCGGGAGGTGTGCGCGGTGCTGCTGCGCCACCGTCTGCGCATCCAGGCCGCCGTCGCGCAGTACGTCGAGCCGCAGATCTCCGCGATGCTCGACGAGCTGACGCGGTCGCTCGATGCGCCGTTCGATCCGAACGCCGAGCCGGGCCTTCCCGAGCTGTGACGGAGCCGCGCGCGCCCGGGGCCCTAGGGTGGAGAGCATGACCCTGTCCGTCATGACCGCCTCCGTCGACGGCTCGCTCCTGATCGTCACCGGCGTGCTGTCGACGGTGATCGGCGTCGCCCTGTACGTCTGGACCGCGCTGGCCCTCGGCGCCATGTTCCGCAAGATGGGCGAGGAGACGTGGAAGGGCTGGGTCCCGATCCTGAACCTCGCCACGGTGCTGCGGTGGGGCGGGCACAACCCGTGGCTCGTGCTGCTCGTGCTCGTTCCGGTCGTGGGTCCCCTCGTGGTCTGGGTGCTGCTGGTGATCTCGGCGCACCGCATCAACCCGGGGTACGGCTACGGCGCCGGGATGACGGTGCTCGCCGCGCTGCTGTTCGTCGTCTGGGCATCGATCCTCGGCTTCGGTCCCGCCCCGTGGCGCGGTGCACGCCCCGCCACCCTCGGCGAGACGCCGCCGGGTCCCGCCCGTCGCCCTGCGCCCGCCGACGGTGCCCCCGGCACCGAACCCGTGCTCGCCCCGGCCGTGGCGGCATCCTTTGCGCCGCGGGTCGCCCCCGCTCCCGCCGCACCGGAACCCGACGCCCCGATCGTCGGCCGTACCGCGGGCACCGGGCCCGTCTCGACCGTGCCGCAGGCCTGGGCTCCGCCCGGCGGCGCCGCGTCCCCCGCCGCCCCCAGCGTCCCCGCCGAAAGCGTTCCGCCCGCCGCGCCGGCGCCGATCGCCGCGGCATCCGACGCGGGGGAGTCCGACGACGACGGCTGGCCCGAGCCGGCCGCCGACGACGGCTGGCCCTCCGAAGTCGACGACGTCTCGGCGATCTCGCCGTCGCCGTTCCCGCCGAGCTCCGCCGCCGTCCCCGGAGCGCGGCACGTCTCGCCCCCGGTGTCGGAGGACGACGAGGTCATCTCCTTCGTGCCCGGTCGCCGCTCGACCGCCTCCGACGACGTCGCACGGATGCCGGCCGTGCCGCCCGTGTCCGTCCCCGACCCGGAGCCCGTCGCGGCGGAGCCTGCCCCGGCACCCGTCTCCGAGCCGCCGGCCTCGCGCGCCGCGACGCGCGCCCGCTGGACGGCGCCCGATCCCGACGCCTTCCCGGAGCTGTCCGGCGAGGTGTCGGCCGTCGTCGGCTCCCCGGCTGCCGGCGCACCGCGCTCCGCGCTCGGCGCGGTGTCGGCCCAGCAGCGGCGCGCCGAGGAGCGCGCGCACCCCGACGAGGACGACGTCGACCGCACGATCATGGTGCGCCGCAAGCTCCCGACGTGGCAGCTCGTCCCGTCGGCCGGGTCGCCCGTCGCCCTCTCCGGAGACGTCGTGATCCTCGGACGCCGGCCCTCCGCAGACCCGTCGTTCCCCGCCGCCCAGCTCGTCGTGGTCGAAGACCTCGCCCGCACCGTCTCGAAGACGCACGCGCGCATCGAGCTGCGGGGCGAGAAGTGGCTCATCACCGACCTCGGCTCCACCAACGGCGTGCTCGTGCGCACCCTGATGGGCGACGAAGTGGAGATCGAGCCCGGCACCGAACTCGCCGCGGGGGAGCGCTTCTTCCTCGGCGACGAAGAGTTCCGGCTGCAGCACGAGTGAGCCGCGCGGGCGGCATCCGTGCGCGTTTGACCGGCATCCGTAATCCCGCGTATCATTGATCGGGTGTGCGTACACGCGCGCCCTGTGTCGTGCCTCGGTGCGGGACGGGACGGGCGGTCGCACCTCAGGGAAGGTCCTGCGAACAGGGCACCCCCACGGCATATCCACCACCTGAAAGCCCGGCGAACAGCCGTGCCGGTGGATCTGTGGTGAAAACACCATCGCTGTCACCGTGCAGCACAACAAGGAGAGAACGTGCCAACCATTCAGCAGTTGGTTCGCAAGGGTCGCTCGCCGAAGGTCACCAAGACCAAGGCGCCCGCCCTGAAGGCGAACCCGCAGCAGGCGGGTGTCTGCACCCGCGTCTACACGACCACGCCCAAGAAGCCGAACTCGGCGATGCGCAAGGTCGCCCGTGTGAAGCTCCGCAACGGCACCGAGGTCACGGCCTACATCCCCGGCGAGGGCCACAACCTGCAGGAGCACTCGCTGGTGCTCGTCCGTGGAGGCCGTGTCAAGGACCTCCCCGGTGTCCGCTACAAGATCGTTCGCGGCGCCCTGGACACCCAGGCCGTCAAGAACCGCAAGCAGGCCCGTAGCCGCTACGGCGCCAAGAAGGGCTGAGTCAGATGCCTCGCAAGGGACCCGCACCCCGCCGCGTCGTCGTCAACGACCCGGTCTACGGTGCTCCGATCGTCACCCAGCTGGTGAACAAGATCCTCGTCGACGGCAAGAAGTCGATCGCCGAGGCCATCGTCTACAACGCCCTCAAGGGTGTCGAGGCCAAGAACGGCCAGGACGCCGTGGCGACGCTCAAGAAGGCGCTCGACAACGTCCGTCCGACCCTCGAGGTCAAGTCCCGCCGCGTCGGCGGCTCGACCTACCAGGTGCCCGTCGAGGTCAAGCCGCACCGCGCGAACACGCTCGCGCTGCGCTGGCTCGTCTCCTACGCGAAGGGTCGTCGTGAGAAGACGATGACCGAGCGTCTGCAGAACGAGATCCTCGACGCCTCGAACGGCCTGGGTGCCGCGGTCAAGCGCCGCGAAGACACCCACAAGATGGCCGAGTCGAACCGCGCCTTCGCGCACTACCGCTGGTGATTTCGATACGCGGCTGCGCCGCTACTCGATCACCGGAGTAGTCGCGCGGCCGCGTATCCCGCCGCCCAACACCACAAGTAAGGACACCCCGTGGCACAAGAAGTGCTCACCGACCTCAACAAGGTCCGCAACATCGGCATCATGGCGCACATCGATGCCGGCAAGACGACGACGACCGAGCGCATCCTGTTCTACACGGGTGTCAACCACAAGCTGGGCGAGACCCACGACGGCGCCTCGACGACCGACTGGATGGAGCAGGAGAAGGAGCGCGGCATCACGATCACGTCTGCCGCCGTCACCTGCTTCTGGAACAAGAACCAGATCAACATCATCGACACCCCCGGACACGTCGACTTCACGGTCGAGGTGGAGCGCTCGCTCCGCGTGCTCGACGGTGCCGTCGCCGTCTTCGACGGCAAGGAGGGCGTCGAGCCCCAGTCCGAGACCGTCTGGCGTCAGGCCGACAAGTACGACGTCCCCCGCATCTGCTTCGTCAACAAGATGGACAAGCTCGGCGCGGACTTCTACTTCACCGTCGACACCATCGTGAACCGCCTCGGTGCGCGCCCGCTCGTGCTGCAGCTGCCCATCGGTGCCGAGAACGACTTCGTCGGCGTCATCGACCTCGTCGAGATGCGCGCCCTGGTGTGGCCCGGCGACGCCAAGGGCGACGTGACCATGGGTGCCAAGTACGAGATCCAGGAGATCCCGGCCGACCTCGCCGACCGCGCCGCCGAGTACCGCGAGAAGCTGCTCGAGACGGTCGCCGAGTCCGACGAGGCGCTGCTCGAGAAGTACTTCGGCGGTGAGGAGCTCACGATCGCCGAGATCAAGGGCGCCATCCGCAAGATGACCGTCGCCGGCGAGCTCTACCCCGTGCTCTGCGGCTCCGCGTTCAAGAACCGCGGCGTGCAGCCCATGCTCGACGCCGTCATCGACTTCCTCCCGTCGCCCCTCGACGTGCCCGCCATCGAGGCGCACGACCCGAAGGACGAGGAGAAGGTCATCGAGCGTCACCCCGACGCGAACGACCCGTTCGCGGCGCTGGCGTTCAAGGTCGCGGTGCACCCGTTCTTCGGTCGCCTCACCTACATCCGCGTCTACTCCGGTCACCTCGACTCCGGTGCCCAGGTCATCAACTCGACCAAGGGCAAGAAGGAGCGCATCGGCAAGATCTTCCAGATGCACGCCAACAAGGAGAACCCGGTCGACTCGGTCACCGCGGGCAACATCTACGCGGTCATCGGCCTGAAGGACACCACCACCGGTGACACCCTCGCCGACCCGAACGCGCCCGTCGTCCTCGAGTCGATGACCTTCCCGGAGCCCGTCATCGAGGTCGCCATCGAGCCGAAGACCAAAGCCGACCAGGAGAAGCTCGGCGTCGCGATCCAGAAGCTCGCCGAAGAGGACCCGACCTTCCGCACCGAGCTCAACCCGGAGACCGGCCAGACGGTCATCAAGGGCATGGGCGAGCTGCACCTCGACATCCTCGTCGACCGCATGAAGCGCGAATTCCGCGTCGAGGCGAACGTCGGCAAGCCGCAGGTGGCGTACCGCGAGACGATCCGCAAGGTCGTCGAGCGTCACGACTACACCCACAAGAAGCAGACCGGTGGTTCGGGCCAGTTCGCGAAGATCCAGTTCGCGCTCGAGCCGCTCGAGGTCACGGCCGACAAGACGTACGAGTTCGAGAACAAGGTCACCGGTGGCCGCATCCCGCGCGAGTACATCGAGCCGACCAACCAGGGCTTCCAGGACGCCATGAACGTCGGCGTGCTCGCCGGCTACCCCATGGTGGGTGTCAAGGCGATCCTGCTCGACGGCGCGTCGCACGACGTCGACTCGTCCGAGATGGCGTTCAAGATCGCCGGCTCGATGGGCTTCAAGGAGGCCGTCCGCAAGGCGAACCCCGTCATCCTCGAGCCGCTCATGGCCGTCGAGGTGCGTACTCCCGAGGAGTACATGGGCGACGTCATCGGCGACCTGAACTCGCGTCGTGGCCAGATCCAGTCGATGGAGGACGGCTCGGGCATCAAGATCGTCCGCGCCCTCGTCCCGCTCTCCGAGATGTTCGGCTACATCGGCGACCTGCGTTCGAAGACGTCGGGCCGCGCCGTGTACGCGATGGAGTTCGACTCCTACTCCGAGGTCCCGCGCGCCGTGGCCGACGAGATCGTCCAGAAGAACAAGGGCGAGTAACCCGCTTCGGATGCCGGGGGTCCGGCCCCCGGCATCCGTTCTCAAACTGAATACAGACCCAGTCGTTTAGACTGACCCCCATCCCCGTAGAGCACCGGTCGCAATCCAGCGCCCGGAACCTCTACACGAAGAAAGTCCTGAGGAGGACCCAGTGGCCAAGGCCAAGTTCGAGCGGACCAAGCCGCACGTCAACATCGGAACGATCGGTCACGTCGACCACGGCAAGACGACGCTGACTGCCGCGATCTCGAAGGTGCTCGCCGACAAGTACCCGTCCGCGACCAACGTGCAGCGCGACTTCGCGTCGATCGACTCCGCTCCCGAGGAGCGTCAGCGCGGCATCACGATCAACATCTCGCACGTCGAGTACGAGACCCCGAAGCGTCACTACGCCCACGTCGACGCCCCGGGTCACGCCGACTACATCAAGAACATGATCACCGGTGCCGCTCAGATGGACGGCGCGATCCTCGTGGTCGCCGCCACCGACGGCCCGATGGCTCAGACGCGTGAGCACGTGCTGCTCGCCAAGCAGGTCGGCGTGCCCTACCTGCTCGTCGCGCTGAACAAGTCGGACATGGTCGACGACGAGGAGATCCTGGAGCTCGTCGAGCTCGAGGTTCGCGAGCTGCTGTCGTCGCAGGACTTCGACGGCGACAACGCCCCCGTCGTGCGCGTCTCGGGCCTGAAGGCTCTCGAGGGCGACCCCGAGTGGGTCGAGAAGATCGTCGAGCTCATGGACGCCGTCGACGAGTCGATCCCCGACCCGGTGCGCGACAAGGACAAGCCGTTCCTCATGCCCATCGAGGACGTCTTCACGATCACCGGTCGTGGCACGGTCGTCACGGGCCGCGCCGAGCGCGGTACCCTCGCGATCAACTCCGAGGTCGAGATCGTCGGCATCCGCCCGACGCAGAAGACCACGGTCACGGGTATCGAGATGTTCCACAAGCAGCTCGACGAGGCCTGGGCCGGCGAGAACTGTGGTCTGCTCCTGCGCGGCACCAAGCGTGACGACGTCGAGCGCGGCCAGGTCGTCGTGAAGCCCGGTTCGGTCACCCCGCACACCAACTTCGAGGGCCAGGCGTACATCCTGTCCAAGGAGGAGGGCGGCCGCCACAACCCGTTCTTCACGAACTACCGCCCGCAGTTCTACTTCCGCACCACGGACGTGACCGGCGTCATCACGCTGCCCGAGGGCACCGAGATGGTTATGCCCGGTGACACCACCGAGATGTCGGTCGAGCTCATCCAGCCGATCGCCATGGAAGAGGGCCTCGGCTTCGCGATCCGTGAGGGTGGCCGCACCGTCGGTGCCGGTACCGTCACCAAGATCAACAAGTAAGTCTCCGGACTCACCGAAAGGGGTCGGGCCTTCGGGCCCGGCCCCTTTCGCGTGCCCGGCGGCGTTGCCATGATGGTCGGGCAACCGATCCGAAGGGGGATCCCATCATGGGTGTCGACGACGTGGTGAACCAGGCCAAGCAGTTCCTGGAGCAGAACAAGGACAAGATCGACGAGACGTTGAAGTCCGAGCAGGCCGAGGGGGTCAGCGACAGCGTGCTCGACGCCGCCGCCGACTTCGTCAAGAAGATCGCCCCGGATGCGGTCGACGAACATGTCGACAACGTCCGCAGCACGATCGACTCGAAGATCGGCAACGAGTAGCCCTCCCCGAGTTCGCCGGTCCGCTGCCGAGTTCGCCGGTCTCCCGCCGAGCTCGCCGGCGATCTCGCTGCGGAACCGGCGAACTCGGCGCTGTACGAGTGCGAGGAGATGTTCCTCCCCCGGTCGAATCGAGTCGCTCGCCATCCCCAAAACGAGTACCGAGGGATCCGAGCCCCCGGCGGATGCCGCATGCTCGACGCATGCCGCACCGACCCGCCGCCTCGCTGACCTTCACCGCTGAGCGCCCGCTGCCGTTGACCGGACTCGATCGCGCCGAGACGGTGAGCATCGGACGCGGGGCTCTCGTCCTCGAGGAGGAGTGGGACCGCCTGTTCATCGGATCGCGACTGCGTACGCGCATCGAGGTCGTCGCGCGGCGGCTCGCGACGGATCGCGACGCGTTCGCCGGGGCCGCGGCCCTCGCTCTGCACGGACTTCCGGTGTTCGGGCTCGACGATCGCATCGACCTCATCGTCGGCGGTTCATGCACCCGTCACAACGCCGGCGACGTACGCCGTCATCACAGCCCGCTGCCGGACGATGACGTCTCAGTGCTCGACGGCGTGCGCGCCACGAACATCGAGCGCACGGTGTACGACGTGATCCGTCTCGGTTCGCTCGAGGCCGCGGTGGTCGCGTTCGACGCTGCTCTCCGGCGGGTGGCGTGGAACGAGGATGACAACACCTACGACGAGTCCGCGGCCGAGCACTTTCGCGACAGGATCAGGATGCGCATCTCCGCTCACACCGGAGCGCGCGGCATCCGGCAGGCGCGGTTCGTGGTCGAGTTCGCCGACGGGCGTGCGCAGTTGCCGGGTGAGTCGCTCCTGAGGCTGCGGATCTGGCAGGCGAGTCTCCCCGCGCCGTCACTGCAGCACCGGGTCGAGCTCGGTGGGGGCCGGTACGCCCTCCTCGACCTGGCCTTTCCCGAGCGGCGCCGGTGGCTCGAGTTCGACGGCGGCATCAAGTACACCGACGCCACGATGCTCGCCGGACGCACATCGGACGAGGTGCGACTCGCGCAGGCCGGCCGACAGGCGGCCGCCGAACGGGCGACGGGATGGCGATGCGACCGAGTGCAGTGGGCGCACGTCGTGTCGTCGTCCGCCTTCGCCGCGCTCGCGGAGGCGATCGCGTTCCACCGCTGATCGCGAGTTCGCCGCGTCGCCGCCGAGTTCGCCGCCTCGTTCCCGAGTTCGCCGGCGAACTCGCGCCGGAACCGGCGATCTCGGCGGGGAAGCGGCGAGCTCGGCGTGCTGGCTGGCAATACACCCAGCGCGACACGCCCGGGTTTGCGACACGCCCGGGCTGCACGTAGACTAGTCAGGTTCCACATTCCTGCGTGCGCGAAAGCGCGCAGCGGGATCACTGCCAGGGCAGTGCATAGGCGGCGCATCAGCGCAGGGTCCTAGGCCGCGGGCAGCAGAACGAAAACCCCACCGACACCCGGAAACGGGTTCCGCACGCGTGCGGAACGGCGGGATTGACACGAGAACAGCGGTGCAGCATCCCTCGCAACCGCGAGGTGAAGTGCCCGGCGCAACCGCGCCATGTGCGTCCGATGCCCCAGAGGTATGACGCGAGAAAGAGAGTGAGCAGACAATGGCGGGACAGAAGATCCGCATTCGCCTGAAGTCGTACGACCACGAGGTCATCGACACGTCGGCCCGGAAGATCGTCGACACCGTGACCCGTGCGGGCGCGACCGTCGTCGGCCCCGTGCCGCTTCCGACCGAGAAGAACGTCGTGTGCGTCATCCGGTCGCCCCACAAGTACAAGGACAGCCGCGAGCACTTCGAGATGCGCACCCACAAGCGCCTCATCGACATCATCGACCCGACGCCCAAGGCCGTCGACTCGCTGATGCGCCTCGACCTCCCGGCCGATGTCAACATCGAGATCAAGCTCTGAGGTTCGACATGGCTGACATCAACTCCAAGACTTCGAAGGGCCTCCTCGGCACCAAGCTCGGCATGACCCAGGTGTGGGACGCGAACGGCAAGCTCGTTCCCGTCACCGTCATCGAGATCGCGCCGAACGTCGTGACGCAGGTCCGCACGCCCGAGAAGGACGGCTACAAGGCCGTCCAGATCGCCTACGGCCAGATCGACCCCCGCAAGGTCAACCAGCCCCTGACGGCCCACTTCGAGGCCGCCGGTGTCACCCCGCGCCGTCACCTCACCGAGATCCGCACCGCGGATGCCGCTGACTACTCACTCGGTCAGGAGCTCACGGTGGACGGCACGTTCGAGGCCGGCCAGCTGGTCGACGTCGTCGGCACCAGCAAGGGCAAGGGCACCGCGGGTGTCATGAAGCGCCACAACTTCAAGGGCGTCTCCGCTTCGCACGGTGCGCACCGCAACCACCGCAAGCCCGGTTCGATCGGCGCCTCGTCGACCCCGAGCCGCGTCTTCAAGGGCATGCGCATGGCCGGCCGTATGGGTGGCGAGCGCGTGACCGTCCTCAACCTCACGGTGCACGCCGTCGACGCCGAGAAGGGTCTGCTGCTCGTCAAGGGCGCCGTCCCCGGTGCGCGCGGCCGCATCGTCTACGTCCGCAACGCAGTGAAGGGTGCCTGATCATGGCTGACTCGACTCTCGCGCTCGACGTCGTGAAGGCCGACGGCAAGAAGGCCGGTTCCGTGAACCTGCCCGCCTCGGTGTTCGACGTCAAGACGAACATCCCCCTCATCCACCAGGTCGTCGTCGCGCAGCTCGCGGCTGCTCGCCAGGGCACCCACTCGACCAAGCGTCGCGGTGAGGTCTCCGGTGCCGGCCGCAAGCCCTTCAAGCAGAAGGGCACGGGTAACGCCCGTCAGGGCTCGATCCGCGCGCCGCACATGACCGGTGGTGGCATCGTCCACGGCCCGAAGCCGCGCGACTACGCGCAGCGCACCCCCAAGAAGATGATCGCCGCCGCCCTGCTGGGCGCGCTCAGCGACCGTGCTCGTGGTGGCCGCCTGCACATCGTCGACTCCTTCGGCATCGACGGCGCCCCCTCGACGAAGGCCGCCGCCGCGGTCCTCACGCAGCTCGCCGCGGTCAAGAACGTCCTGGTCGTCATCGAGCGTGCCGACGAGCTGACCGTCAAGAGCGTGCGCAACCTGTCGTACGTCCACGTGCTGACGTTCGACCAGCTCAACGCCTACGACGTGCTCGTCTCCGACGACATCGTCTTCACCAAGGCCGCGTACGACGCGTTCGTCGCGTCCAAGGCCACCACCGAGGAGGTCTCGGCATGACCACGCTGCAGAACGCCCTGAACAAGGACCCGCGCGACATCATCCTGAAGCCGGTCGTCTCCGAGAAGAGCTACGGGCTCATCGACGAGGGCAAGTACACGTTCCTCGTGGACCCCCGCGCCTCGAAGACCGAGATCAAGCTCGCCATCGAGAAGATCTTCGGCGTCAAGGTGGCGTCGGTCAACACGCTCAACCGCGTCGGCAAGGCCCGCCGCACCCGCTTCGGCATCGGCAAGCGCAAGGACACCAAGCGCGCGATCGTCACCCTGAAGTCGGGCACCATCGACATCTTCACGGCCGTCGGCTGACAGTCGGGATAGAGGACTAGACACATGGCTATTCGCAAGTACAAGCCCACGACCCCGGGTCGTCGCGGTTCGTCGGTGGCCGACTTCGCCGAGATCACCCGATCGACGCCCGAGAAGTCGCTGCTGCGCCCGCTCTCGAAGACCGGTGGCCGCAACAACCAGGGCCGCATCACCACCCGCCACATCGGCGGTGGCCACAAGCGCCAGTACCGCGTCATCGACTTCCGTCGCAACGACAAGGACGGCGTGAACGCCAAGGTCGCTCACATCGAGTACGACCCCAACCGCACCGCGCGCATCGCGCTGCTGCACTACTTCGACGGCGAGAAGCGCTACATCCTCGCCCCGAACAAGCTGTCGCAGGGTGACATCGTCGAGTCGGGTGCCTCGGCCGACATCAAGCCGGGCAACAACCTGCCGCTGAAGAACATCCCCACGGGTACCGTGATCCACGCGATCGAGCTCCGCCCCGGCGGCGGCGCGAAGCTGGCTCGCTCGGCCGGCACGTCGGTGCGCCTCGTGGCGAAGGACGGCCCGTATGCCCAGCTGCGTCTGCCCTCGGGCGAGATCCGCAACGTCGATGCGCGCTGCCGCGCGACCATCGGCGAGGTCGGCAACGCCGAGCAGTCGAACATCAACTGGGGCAAGGCCGGCCGCAAGCGCTGGAAGGGCGTCCGCCCGACCGTCCGCGGTGTCGCGATGAACCCGGTCGACCACCCGCACGGTGGTGGTGAGGGTAAGACCTCCGGTGGTCGTCACCCCGTCACTCCTTGGGGCCAGGCTGAGGGTCGCACCCGCCACGCCAACAAGGAAAGCGACAAGTACATCGTCCGTCGTCGCAACGCCGGCAAGAAGCGCAAGTAGGAGTAGAGGAAGATGCCTCGCAGCCTGAAGAAGGGCCCCTTCGTCGACGAGCACCTGCTCCGCAAGGTCGTCGTACAGAACGAAGCCGGCACCAAGAACGTCATCAAGACCTGGTCGCGCCGCTCGATGATCATCCCGGCCATGCTGGGTCACACGATCGCCGTGCACGACGGACGCAAGCACATCCCCGTGTTCGTGTCCGAGACCATGGTCGGCCACAAGCTGGGCGAGTTCGCGCCCACCCGCACCTTCCGCGGCCACGTGAAGGACGACAAGAAGGGCCGCCGCCGCTGAGGCGGGGGCGTTCCAGAGAGGACTAGAGGAGGAGAGACATGGTGGAATCCATCGCACGCGTGAAGCACATCCGCGTGACCCCTCAGAAGGCTCGTCGTGTCGTCGCGCTCATCAAGGGCAAGCAGGCTCAGGAGGCTCTCGCCATCCTGAAGTTCGCGCCCCAGGGTGCCAGCGAGCCGATCTACAAGCTCGTCGCCGCTGCGGTCGCCAACGCCCGCGTGAAGGCGGACAAGGACGGCGAGTTCCTGGACGAGCAGGACCTGTACGTGCGCAACGCGTACGTGGACGAGGGCACGACGCTCAAGCGTTTCCAGCCCCGCGCCCAGGGTCGCGCGTTCCAGATCAAGAAGCGCACGAGCCACATCACCGTCGAGCTCGCGACCCCCGAGGTCGCAGGCGCCGCCGGTGCCAAGAACAAGAAGGCGAGCAAGTAATGGGACAGAAGGTCAACCCGTACGGCTTCCGCCTCGGCATCACGACGGACCACGTGTCGCGTTGGTTCTCGGACTCGACGAAGCCCGGCCAGCGTTACGCCGACTACGTCGCCGAGGACGTCAAGATCCGCAAGCTGCTGCAGACGCAGCTCGACCGCGCCGGCGTGTCCGGCATCGAGATCGAGCGCACCCGTGACCGCGTCCGCGTCGACATCCACACCGCCCGTCCGGGCATCGTGATCGGTCGTCGTGGCGCCGAGGCCGAGCGCATCCGCGCCGACCTCGAGAAGCTCACGGGCAAGCAGATCCAGCTGAACATCCTCGAGGTGAAGAACCCCGAGGCCGACGCCCAGCTCGTCGCGCAGGGCATCGCCGAGCAGCTCTCCGCCCGCGTGGCCTTCCGCCGCGCGATGCGCAAGGGTCTGCAGGGCGCGCAGCGCGCCGGTGCCAAGGGCATCCGCATCCAGGTCTCCGGCCGCCTCGGCGGCGCCGAGATGAGCCGCTCGGAGTTCTACCGCGAGGGTCGTGTGCCGCTGCACACGCTGCGCGCGAACATCGACTACGGCTTCTACGAGGCGAAGACCACCTTCGGCCGCATCGGCGTGAAGGTCTGGATCTACAAGGGCGACCTCACCAACAAGGAGCTCGCTCGCGAGCAGGCGAACGCGCCGAAGTCGCGCGACCGCGGCGACCGTCGCGGCCCCCGCGGCGACCGTGGCGACCGTCGCAACGAGGCCCCCGTGGCAGAAGGAGCGTCGGCCTGATGCTTATCCCCCGCAAGGTCAAGTACCGCAAGCAGCACCACCCCAAGCGCGATGGCCAGGCCACCGGCGGCACGAAGGTCTCCTTCGGCGAGTTCGGCATCCAGGCCCTCACGCCCGCGTACGTGACGAACCGTCAGATCGAGTCCGCTCGTATCGCGATGACCCGTCACATCAAGCGTGGCGGCAAGGTGTGGATCAACATCTACCCCGACCGTCCGCTCACCAAGAAGCCGGCCGAAACCCGCATGGGTTCCGGTAAGGGTTCGCCGGAGTGGTGGGTCGCCAACGTCAAGCCGGGTCGCGTCCTGTTCGAGGTCGCCGGTGTCAACGAGGAACTCGCTCGTGAGGCACTGACCCGTGCAATCCACAAGCTGCCCCTGAAGGCACGCATCATCAAGCGCGAGGAGGGCGACGCGTAATGGCTGTCGGAACCAAGACGCTCGCTCCCAGCGAGCTGGACACGTTCGAGGACCAGCGCCTCGTCGAGGAGCTGCGCAAGGCCAAGGAAGAGCTGTTCAACCTGCGCTTCCAGTCGGCCACCGGCCAGCTCGAGAGCCACGGCCGCATCCGTGCGGTCAAGCGCGACATCGCGCGGCTCTACACCGTGATCCGTGAGCGCGAGCTCGGCATCCGTGCCACGCCCGCGCCCGTCGAGACCACGAAGGCGAAGAAGAAGACGACCAAGAAGGCGGATGCCGCCGACGAGGCCGCCGCGAAGGAAGAGGCCGAGTGATGGCTGAGAAGAAGACGGCCGAGGCCGGGCACGAGTCGGCTGCGCACGACGTGCGCGAGGCCGGCGCCCGCGGCTACCGCAAGGAGCGTCGCGGCTACGTCGTCAGCGACAAGATGGACAAGACCATCGTCGTCGAGGTCGAGGACCGCGTGAAGCACCCCCTCTACGGCAAGGTCATCCGTCGCACGACCAAGGTCAAGGCGCACGACGAGCAGAACTCTGCCGGCATCGGCGACCTCGTCGTCATCAACGAGACCCGTCCGCTGAGCGCCACCAAGCGGTGGCGTCTGGTCGAGATCCTCGAGAAGGCGAAGTAAGAAATGATCCAGACTGAGTCCCGCCTCAAGGTCGCCGACAACACCGGCGCCAAGGAGCTGCTCACGATCCGCGTGCTCGGTGGTTCCAACCGCCGCTACGCGGGGCTGGGCGACATCATCGTGGCGACCGTCAAGGACGCGATCCCGGGCGGCAACGTCAAGAAGGGCGACGTGGTCAAGGCCGTCGTCGTCCGCACCAAGAAGCAGACCCGTCGTCCCGACGGTTCCTACATCAAGTTCGACGAGAACGCCGCCGTCATCCTGAAGAACGACGGGGAGCCCCGCGGCACCCGCATCTTCGGCCCGGTCGGCCGTGAGCTTCGCGACAAGAAGTTCATGAAGATCGTCTCGCTCGCACCGGAGGTGATCTGACCCCATGGCCAAGATCAAGAAGGGCGACCTGGTTCAGGTCATCTCGGGCGCCAAGCCCGAGCGCGGCGGCGACCGCGGTAAGCAGGGCAAGGTCCTCGAGGTCCTCGTCGAGCAGAACCGCGTCATCGTCGAGGGCGTGAACTACGTCACCAAGCACAACCGCGTCGGCCAGAGCCAGCGCGGCACGAAGACGGGCGGCATCGAGACCTTCGAGGCCCCCATCCACATCTCGAACGTCGCGCTGGTCGACCCCTCGACCAAGAAGCCGACCCGCATCGGCAAGCGCGTCGAGGAGCAGACGAAGGACGGCGTCAAGCGCACCGTCCGCGTCCGCTACGCGAAGAAGAGCGGCAAGGACCTCTGAACATGAGCAACGCAACTGCCGTGGAGGCTGGCAAGATCCAGCCCCGCCTGAAGCAGAAGTACCAGGGCGAGATCAAGAAGGCGCTGCAGGACGAGTTCGGCTACCCGAACGTCATGCAGATCCCCGGTCTCGTGAAGGTCGTCGTGAACACCGGTGTCGGCGAGGCTGCTCGCGACTCCAAGGTGATCGACGGCGCGGTCGACGATCTCACCAAGATCACCGGCCAGAAGCCCGTCGTCACCAAGGCCCGCAAGTCCATCGCGCAGTTCAAGCTGCGCGAGGGCCAGGCCATCGGCGCGCACGTCACCCTCCGCGGTGACCGCGCGTGGGAGTTCATCGACCGTCTCGTGAACCTCGCCCTGCCGCGCATCCGCGACTTCCGCGGCCTGTCGGCCGCGCAGTTCGACGGCAACGGGAACTACACCTTCGGTCTCCAGGAGCAGTCGGTGTTCCACGAGATCAACCAGGACAAGATCGACCGCGTCCGCGGTTTCGACATCACGATCGTCACCTCGGCGAAGACGGATGCCGAAGGCCGCTCGCTGCTGCGTCACCTGGGCTTCCCCTTCAAGACCGACGACGCCAAGTAAAGTGTCGTGGCCGGCGTCCTTCGGGGCGCCGGCACCCGGTCACCGTCCGGTGACCACTCATCCGGAAGGTCGGCTGTCGTGTAACGGCATCCGAAACCACTGAACAAAGGAACACATCATGACGATGACAGACCCGGTCGCAGACATGCTGACCCGTCTGCGCAACGCGAACTCGGCGCACCACGACTCCGTCGCGCTGCCGAGCTCGAAGCTCAAGACCCACATCGCCGAGATCCTCCAGCAGGAGGGCTACATCAGCGGCTGGGAGGTGTCCGACGCCCGCGTGGGTCAGACCCTCACCCTGACGCTCAAGTACGGCCCGAACCGCGAGCGGTCGATCGCCGGCATCAAGCGTGTCTCGAAGCCCGGTCTCCGCGTGTACGCGAAGTCCACCGAGATCCCCAAGGTCCTCGGCGGCCTGGGCGTCGCGATCCTGTCCACCTCCTCCGGTCTCCTGACGGACCGTCAGGCCGAGCAGAAGGGCGTGGGTGGGGAAGTCCTCGCCTACGTGTGGTGATCTGACATGTCGCGTATTGGACGTCTTCCCATCGACATCCCCGCCGGCGTGACCGTCTCGGTCGCCGGTCAGGACGTCACGGTCAAGGGCCCGAAGGGCGAGCTCGTGCTCCCCGTCTCCAAGCCCATCGAGGTCAAGGTCGAGGAGAACCAGGTTCTGGTCTCGCGTCCCGACGACGAGCGCGAGTCGCGTTCGCTGCACGGACTGACCCGCACCCTCATCAACAACAACATCATCGGCGTGACCCAGGGCTACACCAAGGGCCTCGAGGTCGTCGGCACCGGTTACCGCGTCGCGCAGAAGGGTGCGGCCATCGAGTTCGCGCTCGGCTTCTCGCACCCGGTCCTGGTCGAGCCGCCGGCGGGCATCACGCTGACCGTCGAGGGCAACAACAAGGTGACCGTGAGCGGCATCTCGAAGCAGGCCGTCGGCGAAGCCGCAGCGAACATCCGCAAGATCCGCAAGCCCGAGCCGTACAAGGGCAAGGGTGTGCGGTACGCCGGCGAGGTCGTCCGCCGCAAGGCCGGAAAGAGTGGTAAGTAATCATGGCTGTCAAGTCGAAGACCGACGCGCGTACGCGTCGTCACCTGCGCCTTCGCAAGAAGGTCGTCGGTACCGAGGCGCGCCCGCGCCTGGTCGTCACCCGCTCGGCCCGCCACGTTTTCGTCCAGGTCGTGGACGACAGCAAGGGTCACACCGTGGCATCCGCGTCGACGCTCGAAGCGGATCTGCGCACGTTCGACGGTGACAAGACCGCCAAGGCCCGCAAGGTCGGCGAGCTCGTCGCCGAGCGTGCGAAGGCCGCCGGCGTCGAGGACGTCGTGTTCGACCGCGGTGGCAACCGCTACGCGGGTCGTGTCGCCGCGATCGCCGACGGCGCTCGCGAAGGAGGTCTGAACCTGTGAGCGAAGCAACTCAGAATGTGGAGAACGAAGTGACCGAGCAGGCTCCTGCTGCTGCGGCCGAGGCGCCCGCCGAGCGCGAGCGCGAGCCGCGCCGCGGTGGCCGCGAGCGCAGCCAGACCCGCGACCGCGGTGGCCGTGACCGTGGCGAGAACCAGTTCCTCGAGCGCGTCGTGACCATCAACCGCGTGTCGAAGGTCGTCAAGGGCGGTCGCCGCTTCAGCTTCACGGCGCTCGTCGTCGTGGGCGACGGCAACGGCCTGGTCGGCGTCGGCTACGGCAAGGCCCGCGAGGTTCCCCTGGCGATCTCGAAGGGTGTCGAAGAGGCCAAGCGGAACTTCTTCCGTGTGCCCCGTGCCGGTTCCACCATCCCGCACCCGGTGCAGGGCGAGGCCGCTGCCGGCGTCGTGCTGCTGCGTCCGGCCGCTGCCGGTACCGGTGTCATCGCCGGTGGTCCGGTGCGTGCCGTGCTCGAGTGCGCCGGCATCCACGACGTCCTGTCGAAGTCGCTCGGCTCGTCGAACACGATCAACATCGTGCACGCGACCGTCGAGGCGCTGAAGCAGCTCGAGGAGCCGCGCGCCGTCGCCGCCCGTCGTGGTCTGGACTTCGACCAGGTCGCGCCGGCCCGTCTGATCCGTGCCGAGGCCGAGGCGCTCAAGGCACAGAAGGTAGGTGCCTGATGGCCGCCCGTCTGAAGGTCACGCAGGTCAAGTCCAAGGTGAGCGAGAAGCAGAATCAGCGCGACACGCTGCGTTCGCTGGGTCTCAAGCGGATCGGCGACTCGGTCGTCCGTCCCGACGACGCGCAGACGCGCGGCTACGTCAAGACCGTCGCCCACCTCGTGAAGGTTGAGGAGATCGACTGATGGCTGAGAAGGCCGACAAGACGACCGATGAGGTCGTCGAGAAGAAGGCGGCGGCCAAGAAGCCTGCTGCCAAGAAGGACACCGCCGCGAAGGCTGCGCCCAAGAAGGATGCACCGGCTTCGCGCCCGGGCGTGCTGAAGGTGCACCACCTGCGTCCGGTTCCGGGCGCCAACACCGCCAAGACCCGCGTGGGTCGTGGTGAGGGCTCCAAGGGCAAGACCGCCGGCCGCGGCACCAAGGGCACGAAGGCCCGTTACCAGGTGAAGGTCGGCTTCGAGGGCGGTCAGATGCCGC
The DNA here is from genome assembly GCF_003651225.1 of Microbacterium telephonicum. Classification (GTDB taxonomy): domain Bacteria; phylum Actinomycetota; class Actinomycetes; order Actinomycetales; family Microbacteriaceae; genus Microbacterium; species Microbacterium telephonicum. The sequence continues at coordinate 734,632 of NZ_RCDB01000003.1, read as the reverse complement.
TGCACATGCGTACGCCGAAGCTGCGCGGGTTCAAGAACCCGTTCCGCGTCGAGTACCAGGTGGTCAACCTCGACAAGCTCGCCGAGCTGTACCCCCAGGGCGGCGACGTCACCGTGGGCGACCTGGTCGCCAAGGGTGCCGTCCGCAAGAACGAGAAGGTCAAGGTGCTCGGCACCGGCGACATCTCGGTCAAGCTCACCGTGTCGGTCGACAAGGTCTCCGGCTCGGCAGAGCAGAAGATCGTCGCCGCGGGCGGTTCGGTCAAGTAATCGCGTCGGCAGGGGCCGGAGGAGACTCCGGCCCCTGTTGCCGTATTCTGGGGAACGGTGCCTTTCGAGGCCCGGTCGTTCCCACTGGAGGATATCCACTTTGTTCAGCGCCATCGCGCGGGTCTTCCGCACACCGGACCTCCGGCGGAAGATCGCCTTCACCCTCGGCATCATCGCCATCTACCGCTTCGGTGCACACGTCCCGACGCCGTTCGTGAACTTCCCGAACGTGCAGGAGTGTCTCGCACAGTCCGGTTCCACCGACGGCCTGCTGTCGCTGGTGAACCTGTTCTCGGGCGGTGCGCTGCTGCAGCTGTCGATCTTCGCGCTCGGCGTCATGCCCTACATCACCGCGACGATCATCGTGCAGCTGCTGCGCGTGGTCATCCCGCACTTCGAGACCCTCTACAAGGAGGGTCAGGCGGGCCAGGCCAAGCTCACGCAGTACACGCGCTACCTCACGATCGCCCTGGCGCTGCTGCAGTCGACCACGCTGGTCACCGTCGCGCGCTCCGGCCAGCTGTTCGGCACGACGAACATCGCCGAGTGCAACACGCTGCTGACCAACGACGCCTGGTGGGCGCAGCTGCTGATGATCATCACGATGACCGCCGGCACGGGCCTGATCATGTGGTTCGCCGAGCTCGTCACCGAGCGCGGTGTCGGCAACGGCATGTCGATCCTCATCTTCACCTCGATCGCCGCGAGCTTCCCCGTCGCGATGTGGTCGATCTGGCAGGCGCGCGGCTTCGAGGTCTTCCTCCTCGTGCTCGCGGTCGGCATCGCGACCGTCGCGCTCGTCGTCTTCGTCGAGCAGTCGCAGCGCCGCATCCCGGTGCAGTACGCCAAGCGCATGGTGGGCCGCCGCACGCTCGGCGGCACGAACACGTACATCCCGATCAAGGTCAACATGGCCGGCGTCGTGCCCGTCATCTTCGCCTCGTCGCTGCTGTACATCCCCGCGCTCATCGCGCAGTTCAACCAGACCCCGGATGCCGACGGCAACGTCCCCGGCTGGGTCGCCTGGATCCAGGCGTACCTGACCAAGGGTGACCACCCGCTGTACATGCTGCTGTACTTCCTGCTCATCGTCGGGTTCACCTACTTCTACGTCGCGATCACGTTCAACCCGGTGGAGGTCGCCGACAACATGAAGAAGTACGGCGGCTTCATCCCCGGCATCCGCGCGGGTCGCCCCACGGCCGAGTACCTCGACTACGTGCTCACGCGCATCACGCTGCCCGGCTCGATCTACCTCGGTCTGATCGCCCTGCTGCCGCTCGTGGCTCTCGCGACGGTCGGCGCCAACCAGAACTTCCCGTTCGGCGGCGCGTCGATCCTCATCATCGTGGGTGTGGGTCTGGAGACCGTGAAGCAGATCGACGCGCAGCTGCAGCAGCGCCACTACGAAGGGCTTCTGCGATGACCGCGCCCCGTCTTCTCATCGTCGGGCCGCAGGGCTCCGGCAAGGGCACGCAGGGCGTGCGCATCGCCGAGGCGTTCGGCATCCCGGCCGTCTCGACCGGCGACGTGTTCCGCGCGAACGTCAAGGACGGCACCGAGCTCGGCCTGCAGGTCAAGGCGATCATCGACGCCGGCGACCTCGTCCCCGACGAGCTGACCGGGGCGATCGTGCGCGACCGTCTCGCGCAGGATGACGCCGCCGCCGGCTTCCTGCTCGACGGCTATCCCCGCAATCTCGGCCAGGTCGCCGACCTCGACGCCTTCCTCGACGGCCGTGACTCGCCGCTGACCGCCGTCATCGAGCTCGCCGTGCCGCGCGAGGAGTCGATCCAGCGCCTGTCGCGCCGCGCCGCCGAGCAGGGTCGCGCCGACGACAACGAAGAGGCGATCGCCAAGCGTCTGTCGATCTACGAGTCCGAGACGGCGCCGATCCTCGGCGTCTACCGCGAGCGGGGCATCGTCGACGCCGTCGACGGGGTCGGCACGCTCGACGAGGTCTTCGAGCGCATCGTCGTCGCCCTCGCCGCCCGCGGCATCACCGCCTGATGGGCCTGCGCCGCTCGATCTACAAGACCCCCGCGCAGCTGCGCGGGATGGTGGAGCCCGGACGCATCACCGCCGCCGCGCTCGACGCGGTGCGCGCCGTGATCGCGCCCGGCCTCACGACGCTCGACCTGGACGCCGCCGCCGCCGAGGTCGTGCGGGCCCGCGGCGCGGAGTCGAACTTCCAGATGGTCCGCGGGTACCGCCACACGACGTGCGTCTCGGTCAACGAGCAGGTCGTGCACGGCATCCCCGGTGGCCGCGTGCTCGAGCCGGGCGACATCGTCTCGATCGACGCCGGCGCCCAGTTCCAGGGCTGGAACGGCGACTCCGCGATCACCGTCGTCGTCCCCGACCCGTCGCGGCCCGACCTGGTGGCCGCGCGCGAGCGGCTGTCGTCGGTCACCGAGGCGTCGCTGTGGGCGGGGATCGCGGCGATGGCAACCGCGCGACGTGTCGGTGAGATCGGCGCCGCCGTGCAGGCCTCCATCGAGGCGTCGGGGGAGGGCTACGGCATCCTGCGCGACTACGTCGGCCACGGCATCGGTCGCAAGATGCACGAGGGGCCGACGGTTTTCAACTACCGCACGCCCGACCTCGGTCCGGAGATCAAGCCGGGTCTGTGCCTGGCCATCGAGCCCATGGTGGTCGGCGGCTCGCACGACACGTTCGTCGAGGACGACGACTGGACGGTCTCGACCGTCGACGGCACCGACGGCTCGCACTGGGAGCACAGTGTCGCCGTGCACGCGGGCGGCATCTGGGTTCTCACCGCCGCCGACGGCGGTGCGGCGGGTCTCGCGCCGTTCGGCGTGACGCCCACCCCCATCGCCTGAATGCACGGCGCTGCTCAGGGGAAACGCATAGCGCGGTTGCGCGAAGATGGAGACAGTGCGCCGAGAGGCGGCGTCACGAGAGGCGAGGACATGGCAGGCACACCGGCCCGCAAGACGAATTGGTTCGCGATCTGGACGAGCGTGGCGGTCGTGGCCGTCGTCGCCGTCGTGATCGGCGCGGTCGTCTGGATGAACAACTCCGCGACCGCCCCCGGCGAAGCGCCCCAGGCGTCGAACATCGACACCGAGACCGGCGCGATCGTCTTCGGCGACGGCCCCGACACCGTGGCCACCTACGTCGACTTCATGTGCCCCTATTGCAACCAGTTCGAGCAGACCGAGGGGGAGACCATCAAGGGTCTCGTCGACGACGGTTCCGTCACGCTCGAGCTGCACCCGGTCGCGATCCTCGACCGCCTCTCGCAGGGCACCGAGTTCTCGAGCCGCTCCGCCGCCGCGATGTATGCGGTCGCCGCATCCGACCCCGACAACGCCTACGCGTTCATGCAGGCGATGTACGAGAACCAGCCCGCCGAGAGCAGCACGGGTCTGACCGACGAGGAGATCATCCAGATCGCCAAGGATGCCGGCGTCGCCGTCACCGACCAGCTCGCCGACGACATCACCTCCCACAAGTACGTGAAGTTCGCTCAGGCGCAACAGCTGCCCGAGGGGGCCACCGGCACGCCGACGCTCGCGGTCAACGGCACCCTCGTGCCCATCACGATGAACCCGCAGACTGACATCGTCGCGAACCTCACGGGGCAGTGACCCACGGATCCTGAGCGGAGGGCCCCCGGTGGTTTGCCTCCGGGGGCCTTACCACGTACACTGGATCTTTGGTGCCTTGCGCCTTCATTGGCGTGTCGTCTTCCGACGCATCGGCACCGCAATCCCACCCACCGCAGATCGACCGGTCTGCACAACTGTAAGCGAGCGTATGGCCAAGAAAGACGGCGTCATCGAGATCGAAGGTGTGATCTCCGAGGCTCTGCCCAACGCGATGTTCCGCGTCGAGCTGACCAACGGGCACAAGGTCTTGGCCACGATCTCCGGCAAGATGCGGCAGAACTACATCCGCATCATCCCGGAGGACCGTGTCGTCGTCGAGCTTTCGCCCTACGACCTCACGCGCGGACGCATCGTCTACCGCTACCGCTGAGCCCCGGTCGAGAAGTAACACCCCACGCTCCGGCGTGCCCGGTGAAGACAGCGAATCAGGAAAATCATGAAGGTCAACCCCTCCGTCAAGCCCATCTGCGACCACTGCAAGGTCATCCGTCGCCACGGTCGCGTCATGGTCATCTGCAAGTCGAACCCGCGTCACAAGCAGCGCCAGGGTTGACGTGAGTCGTGTCAATGCCGCGCAGCGGCGTTGACACGCGAACGTCAAGGTTGAGCGAGGCCGCGCAGCGGCCGAGTCGAAACCCTCACAACTGAACACACAGACAGGCAGTCTCAGATCCCGTCCGCGAGGGCGGGGGACACCCCGGGGTGAAGGCCCGGGCACCGATTCTGCTCCACACCTTCACTCACTCCCAGGAGAACCCGCATGGCACGTCTTGCCGGCGTCGACATCCCGCGCGACAAGCGCGTGGTGATCGCCCTCACGTACATCTACGGCATCGGCCGTACCCGTTCGGCCGAGATCCTCAAGACCACCGAGATCGACGAGTCGATCCGCGTCAAGGACCTCACCGACGACCAGCTCGTCGCCCTGCGCGACTACATCGAAGGCAACTACAAGGTGGAGGGTGACCTGCGCCGCGAGGTCGCCGCCGACATCCGCCGCAAGGTCGAGATCGGCTCCTACGAGGGCCTGCGCCACCGCCGCGGCCTTCCGGTGCGCGGTCAGCGCACGAAGACGAACGCGCGTACCCGCAAGGGCCCGAAGCGCACCGTGGCCGGCAAGAAGAAGGCGCGCTAAGGCGCCGCCGCAGGTTTAGGAGAACAAGCACATGGCACAGGCCAAGTCCGCCGCGCGCAAGCCGCGCCGCAAGGAGAAGAAGAACATCGCGCTGGGCCAGGCCCACATCAAGTCGACGTTCAACAACACGATCGTCTCGATCACCGACCCGTCGGGCGCCGTCATCAGCTGGGCGTCCTCAGGTGGCGTGGGCTTCAAGGGCTCGCGCAAGTCGACCCCGTACGCGGCCGGCATGGCCGCCGAGTCGGCCGCCCGCCAGGCCGCCGAGCACGGTGTCAAGAAGGTCGACGTCTTCGTGAAGGGTCCGGGCTCGGGTCGCGAGACCGCGATCCGTTCGCTGCAGGCCGCCGGCCTCGAGGTGGGCTCCATCCAGGACGTCACCCCGCAGGCCCACAACGGCTGCCGTCCCCCGAAGCGCCGCCGCGTCTGATTTCCCGGGCCGGATCCCGCTTCCCTCCACGGGTTGCGGGATCCGGCATCCGTCGTTCTAGAAAAACTCAACACCTCAGAACATCCACGTGTCATATAGCGGGCACGTGACTGAAAGGAACACATAGTGCTCATCGCACAGCGTCCCACTCTGACCGAGGAGAAGGTCGGCGAGTTCCGCAGCCGGTTCGTCATCGAACCGCTCGAGCCCGGCTTCGGCTACACCATCGGCAACGCGCTGCGTCGCAGCCTCCTCTCGTCCATCCCCGGCGCCGCGGTCACCAGCATCCGCGTCGACGGTGTGCTGCACGAGTTCAGCACCATCCCCGGTGTCAAGGAGGATGCGACCGAGATCATCCTCAACATCAAGCAGCTCGTGGTCTCGTCGGAGCGCGACGAGCCCATCACCGCGTACCTGCGCAAGACCGGCGCCGGTGAGGTCACCGCCGCCGACATCTCCGCGCCGGCCGGTGTCGAGATCCACAACCCCGAGCTGGTCATCGCGACGCTCAACGACTCGGCGAAGTTCGAGCTCGAGCTGACGATCGAGCGCGGCCGCGGCTACGTCTCGGCGACGCAGAACCGCAACGAGTACGCCGAGGCCGGCCAGATTCCGGTCGACTCGATCTACTCGCCCGTCCTCAAGGTCTCGTACCGCGTGGACGCGACCCGTGCCGGTGAGCGCACCGACTTCGACAAGCTCATCCTGGACGTCGAGTCGAAGCCGTCGATCTCGCCGCGTGACGCCGTCGCGTCGGCCGGCCGCACCCTCACCGAGCTGTTCGGTCTGGCGCGCGAGCTGAACGTCGAGGCCGAGGGCATCGAGATCGGCCCCGCGCCGGTCGCCGAGGTGCTCACCAACGAGCTGTCGATGCCGATCGAGGACCTCGACCTGTCGGTGCGTTCGTACAACTGCCTCAAGCGCGAGGGCATCAACACCGTCTCCGAGCTGGTCGCCCTCTCGGAGACCCAGCTGATGAACATCCGCAACTTCGGTCAGAAGTCCGTCGACGAGGTGCGCGACAAGCTCATCTCGCTCGGCCTGTCGCTGAAGGACTCGGTCCCCGGGTTCGACGGCGCGCACTTCTACAGCGGCTACGACGACGAGACCGTCTGACCGGCCCGACCGCACTTTTTCACACTGGAGTAACTGAGAATGCCCAAGCCCACGAAGGGTCCCCGCCTCGGAGGCGGCCCCGCCCACGAGCGTCTGCTGCTCGCGAACCTCGCTGCCGCGCTGTTCACGCACAAGTCGATCACGACCACCGAGACCAAGGCCAAGCGCCTGCGTCCGCTGGCCGAGCGTCTCGTCACGTTCGCCAAGCGCGGCGACCTGCACGCGCGTCGTCGCGTGCTGTCGGTCATCGGTGACAAGGAAGTCGTGCACGTCCTGTTCACCGAGATCGCGCCGCTCGTCGCGGACCGTCCCGGCGGCTACACCCGCATCACCAAGGTCGGCAACCGCAAGGGCGACAACGCCCCCATGGCCGTGATCGAGCTCGTGCTCGAGCCCGTCACCCCGAAGGCCAAGGCCAAGAAGGCCGCTCCGGCCGCCGCCGCGCCCGTCGCCGAGGAGACCCCGGTGGAGGAGGCCCCCGAGGCCGAGGTCGCCGAGTCGACCGACGCCGAGGCCGGCGCCGAGTCGCAGGCCGAGGGTGCTGCCGCCGAGGCCGCCGCCGAGGAGGCCGTCGAGGCCCCCGCCGACGAGAAGGCCGAGGAGAAGTCGGAGTAATCCGCTTCCCGCACCGCCGAGAAGGCCCGCACCGGTTCGCCGGGGCGGGCCTTCCGCCGTTGCGGGGCGCGGCGCGCGCGTTCGCTTCTCAGGACGGATCGCCCGGGTGTCGTGCGGGATCAGCGTGATTGTGGCCCCGCACGGGGCGGCGGCATCCATCGGTCCTGAGAAACGCGCGAGGAGGCGGAGGTGCGTCTTCGGCGCCGTGGCGCGAAGTCTTCCTCCCCAACCTCGTAAGTCACGTCGGCCGCCCCTGAAGGCGGCCTCGTGCGACCAGCCGTGCAGGCGTCGGGGCCACGATGGCGCGCATGAACGACACGCCACAGCGGGTGATGACGCGAGCGGAGCTGCTCGATGCGGGACTGTCCGGGCGCGGGATCACGACGGCGATACGCGACGGTCGCCTGATCCGCTTGCGTCGGGATCGCTACGTGACGGCGGACAGGGCTCACGCGGATGCAGACGGCGCGGTAGCTGCCGGCGGACGGTTGACGTGTATCAGCCTGATGCGGGCGCTCGGTGTCTTCGCGCTGCGCGATGAGCGGTTGCACGTTCGCGTCGCGCACAATGCGGGCCGCCTGCGCGGACTCCGTACGGGCGACGCCACGTCGTCCTTGCGGGTGCATTGGATGGACGACGATAGCTCGAGCGCCCGAGATGCAGTGTCGATCGGGGCCGCAGTGTGCGACGTCGCGCGGTGCTGCCCACCGACCTACGTGGTCGCGACCCTCGACAGCCTGCTGCACCGCGGGGTGCTCGAGATGACGTCACCGTGGGCCGTCGCGGCTGACCCGTGCTGCGTGCCGGCCGTTCACTTCTCAGGATGCCGGGCCTCGGCGGGTGGCCGAGGCGCGGGGTTCCGTCATGGCGGGAGGCCGCGGGATGCGTTCATCCTGAGAAGTGCGCGGGCTGAGCGAGCCGACGCGGCGCGCGACGCCGACGGTAGGGTGGCGGGGTGGACGAGGCGAGCACGGTGGCGGAGTTGGGACGGCGACTGGGCGAGGTGCCGCCGCCGGAGGTGCCGCAGCATCCGTACGTCGCGGCCTGGCGTGCCCCGACCGAGGACGACATCGACGCCGTGCACGCGCTGATGGCGGCGGCGGATACCGTCGACCACCCGACCTGGATCACCCCACGCGATGAGGTCGCCGACACCTTCGACCTGCCGCACATCGACCACCGTCGCGACTCGATCATCGGCGTCGACGCGGGCGGCCGTGTGGTCGCGCTCGGAAGCGCGTTCCTCCACCCCTCCCGCGCGGGAGCCCTGACGGTCACGCTCGGCGGCTGCGTGCACCCGGAGGTCCGCGGTCGTGGCATCGGGACGGCGGTGCTCGCCTGGCAGCGAGCTCGGGGGCGGCAGCACATCGCCGAGGTGCTGCCGAGCCTCGACGGGACCACGGCCTGGACCGCCGACCTCAAGGTCTACGCCGAGGAGTCCAACGCCCCGCATCGACGGATCGCCGAGGCTGCCGGGATGGTGCCGGAGCGGTAGTTCGCGACGATGGTGCGGTCGATGGATGCCGGTGCACCCGCGGTCGAGGCTCCGAACGACATCCGCATCGTGCCGTACACGCGCGATCGGGATGAGGATGCCCGCGTCGCCCGCAACGACGCGTTCCGTGACCATTGGGGGTCGCTGCCGACCCAGTCGGAGAGCTGGGCGAAGTTCGTCGGCGGCGAGCACTTCCGCCCCGATCTGTCGCGCATCGCCGTCGACGCCGACGGTGCGATCGCGGCGTTCTGCCTCGCGTCGGTGAATGAGGACGACTGGGAGCTTCTCGGCGCCAGCCACGCGTACATCGACCTCATCGGCGTCGTGCGCGGCCACCGGCGGCGCGGTCTCGCCCCGGCCGTCATCGCGGGAGCGCTCGCGGCGATCGCGGATGCCGGGCTGCAGCAGACCGTGCTCGACGTCGACACCGCGAGCCCCACCGGGGCGAACACCCTCTACGAAGGACTCGGCTTCCGTGCGACCGAGCGTTCGGTCGCGTTCGTCGAGCGGCTCTGAGTCAGCCGCCCACCGAGGTCGGCCGACCGAACGCGCGGGCGCTCTGCCACTGCAGCAGCTCCACCTGATACGTCAGCTGTGCGCGACGGTTGTCGACGTCCTCTGCGACGGCGGCGACGGTGTCCGCGAACACGCGCCCGCCGGCGGCGCCGGGGTGGATGTGGTCTCCGGCCAGGAAGTCGGTGTGCGCGCCGATCGCGCTCGACCAGTCCGCGACGCTCACGCCGGGATGGGCGGCGGCGAAGGCGGACAACTCCGCGTTGACTCCGGGGATCCAGTCGCGCGGGGCGTACGCGTTGACGAGGATGAGGTGCCGCTTGGGCCCGACGGTGTCGAGGATAGACTGCAGTGCGTCCTCCGACACCGGACCGTTCGTGCCCAGGCCGACGACGACGAACTCCCGCAGTTGCCCGTTCGCCGCCAGTGACGAGATGATGCCGGTTCCGGCATACATCGACCGCGAGACCGCGGCGTCGACCTGGATGCCGGGGAACTCCGCCAGCAGGCCGGGCGCCGAAGCAAGCATGACCGAGTCGCCGACGGCCGTGATGCGCTCGCCGGCGACGGGCTGCGGCACCGGTGGGAGCGGCCGCCCGTCGGAGCCCGGCGGGCATTGGGCGTGCACACCGTCGGCGGGGTCGAGCGGCAGCTCGTCGGTCGGGCACGCCAGCCCCGACGGCGTTGGGGCCGGCTGCGGTGCGATCGGTGGGCCGTCGATCCCCGCCGCCGATGCGGTATCGGCTTCGTCCAGCGCCTTCTGACCCGCCGCGACGACCGCTTCGCTGGACGTGATCTCCGGCGCCGCGGCCACGGCGGCGGTGGTGCCGCCCACCACGAGCACGCCGGCGGCGAGCGTCGCGATGGCGCGGATGCGGCGTGCCGGCGTGGCGCGCAGCGCGTCGCCGAGCCACCGCAGCGAGCCGCGGAACCCGTGCCGGCGCACCGGCTGCTCGATGAACCGGTACGACAGGGCCGACAGCACCAGTGTGAGCGCGAGCACGACGAAACCCAGCCAGACGGGGATGGCGCCGTCGGCGGCGCCGCCGACGGTCGCGTCGACGAGCAGCACCATGAGCGGCCAATGCCACAGGTAGATGCCGTACGAGCGGGCGCCGATCCAGCGCAGCGGCGGGATGTCGAGTGCACGGCCGAGCCACGACCCCGGCCACACCGACACGAGGATGAGAAGGGCCGTCAGCAGCGATGCCGCGCCGAGCACCCACGTCTGCGCGCCGGCATCCGTCGCGGCGACGACGACGAGGGCGACGAGGGCGACGATGCCGGACAGGAGCTCCCAGACCGAGCGGACGCCGAGGATCGACGGTTTGCGGTCGCCGACGGGGTAGAGGGCGAACGCGAGCGCAACGCCGAGCAGCAGCCCGAAGGCGTGGGTGTCGGTGCCGTAGTAGACGCGGCTGGCGTCGGCGCCCTGGACGGTGAGGAACACGGCCCAGCCGGCGGAGGCGGCCGCGAGACCGAGGGCGGCGACGACGCTCGCCCAGCGGCGGCGGAGCAGCAGGAAGAGCGGGAAGACGAGGGGCCACAGCACGTAGAACTGCTCCTCGACCGCGAGCGACCACAGGTTGCGCAGCAGTTCGGGGGTGCCGGAGGCGAAGTAATCCGACCCGCCGGCGACGGCGAGCCAGTTGAACGAGAACGTCGCGGCGCCCACCACCTGCATCCCGAGGCCGACGAGCAGGTCGCCGCCGAGCAGGAACGCCATCGTGCAGCTGACGGTCACCACGACGAACAGGGCCGGCAGCAGGCGTCGGGCACGGCGCTTCCAGAACGGTCCGAGCGCGATCCGCCCCGTGGCGGCCTTCTCGCGCAGGAGGAGCGAGGTGATGAGGAATCCGGAGATCACGAAGAACACGTCGACGCCGACGAAGCCGGACGACAGTCCGGCGCCGGGGAAGAGGTGGTAGACCACGACGAGCAGGACTGCCACGGCACGGAGGCCGTCCAGTCCTGCGAAACGTCTCGTCTGCGTGCTCATCAGGTCGCGATCCCGGCGCTACCCCGGTGCGCCATCGGACGATTTTACGACCGTGAGCCTGAACGATCGGTGACCGCAGGACCGTGTCTAGGCTAGGGAGGGAAGTCGGAGAAGGAGGAGCATGGACGCTCGCACTCTCGTCATCGGCGAGGCGCTCATCGACATCGTCGAGACCGCCGACGGAACCCGTGAGGTCGTCGGTGGCAGCCCGGCGAATGTCGCCGTCGGACTCGCCCGACAGGGTCTCCCGGTGCGGTTGCTGACCCGGATCGGGCGGGATGCCCGGGGCGCTGCGATCGCCGAGCACGTCGCCTCCGCGGGGGTCGCGCTGGCCGCGGCGTCGTGGACGGATGCCGCGACCTCCACCGCGCGGGCACGCATCCAGGCCGACGGCTCGGCGCAGTACGACTTCGACATCGACTGGCGCGTGCCCGCTCCCGATGCGGGAGAGGTGGCTCTCGTCCACACCGGCTCGATCGCGCTGTTCCTGCAGCCGGGCGGCGCGACCGTGCTCGAAGCCCTCGAGCGCGCGGCCGGCCGATCGCTGGTCACCCTGGACCCCAACATCCGACCCGCCCTCGTGGGCCCGCACGACGCCGCACTCGCGCAGTTCGGCCGGGCGGCGGCATCCGCGGACCTCGTCAAGCTCAGCGACGAGGATGCCGCCTGGCTCTATCCCACGCTGAACCCGCTGGCGGTGCTCGACGAGGTGGCGGGCTTCGGGCCGCGACTGGTCGTCATCACGCGCGGCGGCGACGGGGTGCTCGCCCGCGGTCCCGGCGGCGTCGTCGCGGCCGAGGCGCTGCCCGTCGCAGTGGCCGACACGATCGGCGCGGGCGATGCGTACATGGCGAGCCTGCTGTACAGCGCGCTGACCGACACGGCGCTCTTCGACGACGCCGACGCGTTCGCCCTGGCGCTGCGGCGGGCGGCGGTCATGGCGGGGATCACCGTGTCGCGCGAGGGCGCCGACCCGCCGCGGCGCCGCGAGGTCGACGCGATGACGGCACCGCCCGCCGAATAGGCTGGACGGATGCGCCTGCGCCTGGACCTCGCCTACGACGGCACCGACTTCCGGGGCTGGGCGCGGCAGCCGGGTCTGCGCACCGTGCAGGGCACGCTCGAGGCCGCGATCTCCCGCATCCTGGGCGGCGACGCGCAGCTCGTGGTCGCGGGGCGGACGGATGCCGGGGTGCACGCGAGCGGTCAGGTGGCGCACCTGGACCTCACAGGCGCCCAGCAGGAGCGGCTCGCGAAGGGGCGCGACGCATCGCCGGAGGCGCTCGCCGGTCGGATCAACGGGGTGTTGCGCGCCTACTCAGACGTCGCCGTGCACAGCGTGCGGGTGGCGCCGGACGGCTTCGACGCGCGCTTCTCGGCCGTGTGGCGGCGATACGCGTACCGGATCGCCGACCGCGTCAGCGGATACGACCCGCTCGAGCGCGCACGGACGACCACGGTGCACGCCCCTCTCGATGTGACGGCGATGGATGCCGCCGCGCGCACGCTCATCGGACTGCACGACTTCGCCGCCTACTGCAAGGCGCGCGAGGAGGCGACGACGATCCGGACCCTCCTCGAGTTCGACTGGCATCGGGACGGCGAGGGCGTGCTGATCGCGAACGTGCGCGCCGATGCCTTCTGCCACTCGATGGTGCGTGCCCTCGTCGGGGCGTGCGTCGCCGTCGGCGAGGGGCGGCTGGGGGTCGACGACGTCGTGCGCCTGCGCGATGAGGCGACGCGCACGAGCGCGTTCCCGGTGCTCGCCGCGCGCGGGCTCACGCTCGCCGAGGTCGGCTACCCGCCCGACGACCTGTTGGCCTCGCGTGCGGAGCAGACCCGCGCGCGGCGCTCACTGTCGCCCGATGAGGACTGAGCGTTAACGTACGGCGACATCTGGCGCAAGGCACAGGCGGCACCGAACCTGCGGGCCTATGCTGGCACCGCCATGAAGGTCATCTCGTACAACCTCAACAAGCACAAGGCGGCGGGGGAGCTGGAGACGCTGGTCTCCGCCCACGACGCCGATGTGCTGTGCCTCCAGGAGGCGCGGTCGGCCGAGATCCCGGATGAGGTGGCGGGGCTGCGATTGGCGGACGCGACCGCGCGCAACCGTCTGGGGCTGGCCGTCTACTACCGCGAGAACCTCTTCGCGGCGCGTGAGGTGCGCACCCTGGCGCTCAAGAAGTCACTGCACGACATGGTGCTGAAGCCCGCCGAGGAGCGGCTGCTGGGGGTGCGCCTGTACGACATCGACCACGGGCGCGAGCTCATCGTGGCGAGCTTCCACGCCGCCCCGCTGACCGCGCTGAACTCGCTCCGCCGCAAGCAGATCGAGGCAGCGCTCGCCGAACTCGCCTCGCTCGGTGAGGAGCTGCCCATCCTCATGGTCGGCGACTACAACTATCCGGTGTTCAAGGAGAGCCTGAGTCAGAAAGTGCGCGCCGCCGGCTACGAGCTGAGCCTCAGCGACTCACGCACCTACACGCGCTACCGGTTCTTCAAGGGGCACTACGACTTCGCGACGAGCGTCGGCTTCGACATCGACACGATCACGACGCTTCCGCAGGGCGCGAGCGACCATCTGCCGATCCTGGTCACGGCCGAACTCAAGGAGCGTCGGGCGCAGGCCGCGACGGCGTAGACGCGGGCGGGGTCAGGCGCGCTGTGCGCGGCGACGGACGCCCGCGATGATGACCGCACCGGCGGCGACGGCCAGCAGGCCCGCACCGGTCCAGATCGCGACCGCGGTCGCGTCGCCACCGGTGGAGGGCAGGCCCGAGCCGTTCGTCGAGACGGTCGCGCTGGCGGCGCCGCCGGCGGACGAGGCCGAGACGGCGGCGATGTTGTACACGCCGGTCGCGTTGGCGGGCAGCGTGATCCGCATGGCGGGCAGTTCACCAGACGGACCCGACGTCGACCCGGTCGACCCGGTCGAGATCGCGAACTTCAGCATGCCCCAGGACACATCCGAGCCGCTCTCGCCGGTGATCGTGACCGTGACGGCCTCGTCGGCTCCGAACGTGCCGTCTGCGCACGAGAAGGTCAGCACCCCGTTGGGGGTGGAAGTCGTCGGTGTCACGGAGCACGCGTCGCTCGGCGGATAGATCGAGTTCGCCTGTGCGGCGGCGGGCGCACCGAAGACGGCGGCGGCGATCAGCGTCGCAGCGACGAGGACCTTGCGCGGAAGGTGCGGCATTCGGACATCCGGTCTCGAGGGGGTAGCCGGAGGGAGCCGTCCCCCCGACTCCCCGATTCTACGAACCCCGGCAGGAATCGCCAACTCGCGGTGCGAGCGCGGCATCCGCGGTGGGGGTGACCCAGGCGACCGCCTCGGCCGCCCCGGGAACCGTGGTGCGCACCGTCACCGTGGCGGATGCCGACTGGCCCGGCGTGAGGGAGGCGCCGAACGACATGACCTGACGGCCGTCGTGGAAGGCGCCGCCGAAGCCGCCGCCGTCGGACCGCGTCGATTCGACGAGCTCCGCGCCGGCCGGCAGGTACAGGTAGCTGACCGTCTTCGCGGTGCCGGCGGGCGTGCCGAAGCTGCCGCCGCCGGTGATGTACTCGGGCAGCGAGGTGGCGGCATCCGCGGGGGCGTTGTTGGTGAGCGTGAGCGTCAGCGTCACGGTGCCGCTGGCACGACCGGCGTCGTCGACGGTGCACTCCCCCCACGCAACCGTGGTCTCCGGGGTCACGTAGTAGTCCATTTTCGAGCCGGTGCCGTCGTTGAGGTACACGCCGAAACCGAGCTGCGTCGCGTCGGTGGGAGGGAGCGGACCGGCGAGCGTGGTGTCGGCCAGGACCGCCTGATCCTCGGGGATCGCCGACCACAGCAGCAGGCGACGCTCATCGCCGGCACGGGCCAGCGCCTCGACGAGCGCGGTGGGGTTCGCGGCGCCGCCGGCGAGCTTGTCGAACACCGCCGCGGCGGCCGCGGCGAAGAACGCATCCTGATCGGCCGGACGCTCGTAGCGCAGGTACACCTCGTTCAGCAGCAGGCTGACGGCGTTGTCGGCGGTCAGGGTGTCGCCGGTGGGAAGCGCGACCGGACCGGTCGCGGCCAGCAGGTAGGAGAGGGCGACCGGGTCGAGCGCGATGACGCCGTCGGGGCTGACGCCGAACTCGCGGCTCCACATCTCGCGCGCGAGCGGCGCCGCCACCGTGAAGTCGGGAACCTGGGTGACGTTCTGGATCCAGCGGGCCGGATGGGTGCCGAAGACCGCCGTCACCTCCGGTCCGAGGTCCATGACGGGGTCGTCGTACCGCGCGAAGTCCGAGCTCGATCCCTGTGTCGTCATCGACAGGCTGCCGCCGTCGGTGTGCACGAGCGCCATCGCACCGACGATGCCGCCCAGAGAGCGCCATTCGGCGTTGTTCTGGAAAACGATCAGGTAGTCGCGCGCGCCATCCTGGCCGAGCATCGCCGGCAGCAGCTGCATCGCGCGGGCGAGGGCGTCGGTGGCCTCCGACGTCGTGCCGAGCAGGGTGCTCACCTCGGTCACGGCGGAGCGGACCGGTCCGACGAGGGCCTGCTGCTCCAGGCCGTCGACCGACGAGCGCGCCGCGGAGAGGCCGCTCGCGCTGGTGCGCGCAGCATCCGCGATCGTCGTGAAGGGGGCGAGGTCGATTCGGCCGTCGACGGGGCGCAGCTGGTCGACCGAGAACGAGGACGCGACCTGGCTCAGCGGGGTGAGCGCGTTGGTGGCGACGTCGTCGGCCGCGGCGGCGACGGTCGACACGGCCGACAGCTGCGGACCGATCCACGGCAGCTGTTCCGCGGCGCGCCAGACCGGGTCGCTCGTGAGCTCGCGGGCGGCAGAGGTGTCGGCGGCGATCGCATCCACGAGCGCGGGTGCGGTGGCGGGGTCGCGCAGCGCATCGGTCGCGGTGGCCGCGGCGGATTGCACGTCCATCAGGTGGCCGTAGGCGGCGACGGCGCGCACGCCGATCCAGACGGATGCCGCCAGCAGCGCGACCAGGGCGGCTGCGAGCACCCACGCGAACACACGGCCGGCAGTGCGCGCGGACGCGGGCAGGGGGTGGGGGGAGCTCACCCGTCAACCCTACGGTGCCGAGGTGAGCTTCTCCTCCGCGAGCGCGTGCGTCTCGGCCTGCTCGCGTGCGCGGGTGCGGCGCAGCGCGCGCCGCGTGGGCGCGGGTTCGGCGGCGTAGTACCCGCCGCGGTAGCGGTACCCGTAATAACCCGACTCGGCACCGCGCTTGGGCACCTTGTTCAGCACGACGCCGAGCACGCGTCCGTTGGCCTTCGCGATGTTCTCGAGGGCCTTGAGCATCATGTCGTAGGTCGTGCGGCCGGCGGAGACCACCAGGAGCACGCCGTCCGCGGCGGCCCCGAGCACGGCGGCATCCGTCACCGGGATGGTCGGCGGGGAGTCGATGATCACGGTCGACGTGTTGCCGAGTTCGCGCACGAGATCGCGCATCCGCTGCGAACCGAGCACCTCGCTCGGGTTGGGTGGGATGCGGCCCGCGGTGAGCACCTGGAGGTTGCCGGAGGCATCGGGTTGGTGGGCGACATCCTCGAACCGTGCCCGCCCGGCGAGGACGTCGGTCAGCCCCGCGCCCTCGGGCAGGTCGAAGACCGTGCCGACGACGGGGCGGCGCAGGTCGGCGTCGATGAGGATCGTGCGCTGTCCGGCGGCGGCGAGGCTCAGGGCGAGGTTCGCGGCGCTCGTGGATTTGCCGTCGCCGGGAATGGGGCTCGTGACGACGATGACCCGTGGCGGATTGTCGACGTCCATGAATTGCAGGTTCGTGCGCAGCTCGCGCATCGCCTCGGTGATCGCCGCGCCGGTCGCCGACGACAGCGACGTGTCGAACCGGAACACCTTGCGGGCGTCGGTGAGCTGCTTCTCGAGCGGGATGGTGCCGACCACCGAGACGCCGGTCTCGCGTTCGATCGCCCGGGGATCGCGGACGCGACGGTCGAGCACGTGGCGGATGACGGCGTACCCGATGCCGAGGGCGAGGCCGATGAGGGTGCCCAGCGCGATGTTCAGGCGGGTGTTGGGCGACGAGGGTTCGGTCGGCAGTGACGCGGACTCCCCGGCGACCAGCGTGACCGCGCCGGCCTGACCCGGCGTGCCGTTCTCGAGCATGTTGATCTGCTCGACCATGCCGCGCACCCAGGCCTCGGCGAGGTCGCGCGCCTCCTCCGGTGAGGCGCCGTCGGCGGAGACGTTGATGATGACGGTGTTCAGCGGGTTCGACACCGTCACCCGCGTGACGAGCGCTTCCGGTGTCGTGTCGAGGTCGAGGTAGTCGATCGCCGACTCGGCGACCGAACGCCATCCGCCGATGTCGACGTACGACGAGACCTTGCTCTGCGCCAGTTGGTTGCCCACGAGGGCCGACCCGGTGTCGGTGCCGCCGCCGGTGGCCTGCACGATGCCGCTCGCGCTGGCCGTGTACACCTTCGGCTGCAGTGCCGAGTACCCGTAGCCGACCGCGGCACCGAGGATCGTGAGCAGCAGGATGCCGACCCAGTGCGCACGCAGAATGCGCAGGTAGTCCCGCAGTTCCATCGCCCGGCGCTCCTTCTCGTCCTCCGTACACTATCCCGTGTGGTGAGGCGGCTTCTGATCGAGGCGCTCGGCGTCGTCGTCGAGCTGGACCTCTCGGGCGTCGACGAGGCGCTGGCGGATGCGGTGCGCTCGGTGTGGCGCGATGCTGAGACGGATGCGGAGGAGCCCGTCGTCGTCGTGCCGGTGGCCGGGCTGGTGTCGGCCGGCGGCTCCGATGCGCAGGTGCTGTCGGATCTGTCGCAGCGCGTCACGCTCGAGGCGATCACCGCGCGCCGGGGCGAGCTGTGGATGCTGCACGCCGCGGGACTCGCGCTGCCGGATGGGCGGGTGATCGTGCTCGTCGGTCCGTCGGGCCGGGGCAAGACCACCGCCGCGCGGGCGCTCGGCGGTCTCTACGGCTACGTGTCGGACGAGACGGTGGGCATCGACCGCGACGGACGGGTCTACCCGTACCGCAAGCCGCTGTCGATCATCGAAGGCGATGCCGTGAAGACGCAGCGTGCGCCGTCGGATCTGGGGCTGCAGCCGCTGCCGGACGGGCCACTGACGTTGGCGGGCGTGGTGCTGCTCGACCGCGAGCCCGACGGTCCCGAGTCCCCGCGGGTCGAGCCCGTCGACCTCGGCGACGTGATCGACGAGCTCGTGACGCAGACGAGCTACCTCGCCGCGATGGACCGTCCGCTGCAGTGGATCGCCGAGACCCTCGGCCGGACCGGTGGGGTGCGGCGATGGCGGTACCGCGACGCGTCGGATCTCGCCGAGGCCGTGCCTGCGGTGACGGATGCTGTGCGCGCTGTTACCTGGGCCCCCGCACCGATCGCGGCGGCACCACCGGGGGAGGGTCGCTACTCGCGTGCCGCGGTGCTGGACGCTGTGCACCTCGAAGACCCCGACCGCGTCGTCGTGCTGCAGGCCGACGGTGAGAACGGCATGGTGCGCGTGCTCGGCGGCATCGCGCCCGCGCTGTGGGAGGCCGCCGACGACGTGGATGCTGAAGTGATGGTCGCCGCGACTGTCGGTCGCTTCGGTGCGCCGGAGGGTGTCGATGCGGAGGAGCTGGTGAGCGCCGCCATCGGGGAGCTCGTCGATGCCGGTGTGCTGGCCGTCGGCGAGGAGGCCGTCTGGCGCATCGCCGACAACGTGGCCTGGTACGGCGACGAGTCCCGCGTCGTCGTGCTGAACCTCGACGTGCCTACCACTGAAGTGCTCGCGCTCGGAGGTGCGGCGGCGCTGATCTGGACCATGCTCGCCGATGGCGGTTTGGCGGAACGTGATGTGGAGGGGCGTACTCAGGCTCTTGAGGAGGTACGAGAGTTCCTCCACTCGCTAGGCCGGGCACGCGTAATCAAGACCCTTTGATCGTCGCGATCACGCTGTCTTCACAAACAACTGAGTGCCAGAGTCCGTTCCCCACGATGGCATTAGGAAGTCCAGGCGCCATACGCCCTGAGTTGCGTTGAGGGGCTCATAGACGGCTGCCATCGATGAAAAGTTGCTCTGCGTCATCGACCACTCCCACTGCGATGGCTTCGGACGCGCGAGTGGGCCTGTCGAGTAGGGCACGTAGAAGTAGACCGAGACCGAGCGCGGCGTGCTGGCCTGGGGAATGCCTTCGATCCAGAGGTTCGTGCCCAAACGGTTCGGGTTTTGGAAGTCGATATAGCTGCCGTTGTCCCACCAAGGCTTGCCCGTCACCGAAGTCGCTCCGGAGACGTACCGGGGGAGCATCTCTGTGTCGCCGTTGGTTACCGCCACGACGTTCGGAGGGGTGTACGGTGCGGTCGTCGGCGGATCGGTCGACGCGGCGGCGGCGGGGGCGGCGGTGGCGAGCACGATGACGGGGGCGGCCCAGGCGCCCATCTTGAGCAGCTGACGACGGTCCATTCCGTTGCGCTTCGACCCGTCGAAGGCGTCGTCGAGGCGCGGCAGAGCGTCCTGCATGTCTCTCCCCAGAAACACTTCTCGGGAGAGCCCCCTGTCCCGTACCCAGTAAGTTGTGGGAGCAGCGCCACCGGATTTCGGGATCCGGGCCCCATGTGCGCTGCTCCGATACCGACGGTATGTCCCCCAAATGGGGGACTTCAGCTACTTGAGGGACTCTTCAGCCGACTTGAGCTATTCCTGAGGAATCGCGGGTCAGGACACCGGCGGGGTCGTGCGGTCCCAGCGATCGCCGCCCAGGGCGTGAGCGCGGAGCGCGGCGGCATCAGCAGCCTCGACCAGGTCGCCCAGGTCGTAACCGACGACCTCGACCTGGGCCCACCCGACGCTCGCCGAGGGGCGCACCCCCACGGCGGAGCCCTCGCCGGTCGCGGCGACGTCGGACAGCAGCCGGGCGAGCACCTGCCGTACGGCACCCTCCGGGCGCGGCAGCAGCACGACGAATTCGACGTCGCCCCGTCGCTCGAGATCGGCATCCGCCGGCAGTGACCGCACGACCGTGTCGCGGAACCGCGCGGACAGGTGGTCGAACGCGTTGGTGCTCGACGCGACGCGCAGGGCTTCGGGGTCGTCGAGACGCACGACGATCACCGACCACCAGCGATCGCCGACGGCCTCTGCGCGGGTGAGCCGATCGCGCGCGACCGACGCGAACGTGCGATCGACCGGCGGCGCCGCATCGCTGCCTCTCGTGAACAGCAACAGCGTGAAGGCCGCGCAGATGACGAACAGCTGCGACCCGAGGATGTTGAGGCTGCGCGTGTCGTCGAGGGCGACCTCGGCGGCCGCTCCGGTCGCCAGTCGCACGACCTCGTGGAACAGATTGAGCATGGCCAGGAACACGTACCCACCGCTGACGAGCCCCAGGGGGAGCGACTCGTCTCGCCACCGCGCGCCGCGACGGATCAGCTCGATGACGACGAGAGCCGCGAATGCGCCTCCGCCGGCGAACGTGACGCGCACGACCGTCAAGAACCATGGCTGGTCCGACGTCAGCAGCAGCGCGACGGGGGCGACTAGGGTCCATGCCGCGGCGGGCCACCACGCGCGGGCGCCGGGGTGCATTCCGCGGTCGATGCGCAGCCCCGCCCAGATGAGTCCCGGCGCGCCGAGCATGATGCCCGATGCGACGGCCCGCACGGCGGTCGAGCCCGTAGCGTCCGCGGCGATCCAGACATACCCGGCGAGCATGAAGACGATGAACGCCGACGACCACCACGCGGCGGCGCGGCTGGGCCGCGGAAGGAAACCGAGACCGATGTAGACGACGGTGCAGAGGGTGGCGATCGCAACGAGGGAGATCACGACGGCGTTGTCGATCATCGGACGGCCTCCCGGACGGCGCTCATCGGCAGATCGAGTTCGACGGTCGTCCCGCGCCCCAGCTCGCTCGTGATGTGCAGGGAGCCGCCGTGCTCGTCGACGACCTCACGCACCTGCGCCATCCCGAGTCCCGTGCCCGGGATGCCGCTGGCGCGCGCGGCCGCCGACCGGAAGCCTCGGTCGAAGATGCGGGCGACGTCGTCGGCCCCCATGCCGATGCCGGAGTCGCTGACCGTGAGTCGGGCACTGTCCTCGAGGGCGTGCAGGCTGACGCGCACCGCGCCTCCGCGCGCGGTGTACTTCACCGCGTTGCCGACCAGATTGTCGACGGCCTGGCGCAGGGCGAACGCATCGGCGACCACCGGGCAGTCGTCGGTCAGATCACTCGTCAGCTCGACCTGCGCGTTGCCGGCGCTCGCCGCGAAGGCCGTGAGGGAGGATTCCGTGATCGTGCGCAGCAGGACGGCCTCACGGTGCGGGGCTTCGGGGCGGTAGCGGTCGAGCGTCGAGGTGATGAGCCGCTCCATCCGCTGCCCGGCGTTGTCGACGACCGCCAGCTGGCGCAGCACATCGTCGGGGAGGTCGTCGCGCTCGAGCAGCAGCTCGACGTGGCCGGTGATCGCGGTGAGCGGGTTGCGCAACTCGTGCGAGACGATCGTCGCGACGGTCTGACGCTCGCGCTCGGAATCGGCGGCCACGGTGACGTCGCGGATGACCATGAGGGTGCCGCTGTACTCGTCGCCCTCGCCCGCGACGGATCGAGTCGAGACTTCGATCGCCCGCCATTGCCCGTCCCGCCCGTGCAGCCACGCGCGGCGGTCCTCCAGTCGGACACCGGCGATGGCGTGATCGACGATCGTCTCGCCCGGGGCGACGACCGTGCCGCGGTAATCGCTGTACTCGATCGCACCCGACGCCGAGAAATCCGGGATGGCGGTCGCGCCGTACATGCGCAGGAAGGCCGCGTTGGCATCCAGCAGAACGCCGTCCCGGTCGATCAGTGCGATGCCGGTGTCCAAGGTGTCGGCGAGCAGCTCGATCCGCCGGTTCTGCCGTTCGGAGCGCTGCCGCATCCGGTCGACCTGATCGAGCTGCCGTCCCAGCAGCTCCCGGTAGGCGCGGGCACGTCGCGCCCCCAACTGCACGGTCACGCCCATGAATCCGAAGCAGAGCAGGATGATGAGCGCTCGCTGCGACTGCGCGGCCGAGATGCCGGCCTGCAGCACGTCGACGGCGAGCATCCCCGCGATGACGCCCAGGAGGGCGAGCAGGGCAGGGAAGCCGTAGTACGTCGCGACCCAGGCGATGGGGAACACCCACAGCAGCGAGGCGCGGGACTCGCCGCTCTGCGACATCAGACCGACGGCGACGGCATCGGCGAGGGGGAGGACGAGCACGGCGGATGCCGGCATCCGGTGCCACGGCAGCACCAGCGACGCGCCCGAGAGCACCACGACCGCCGCGATGCCGCACACGAAGCCCACGTCGGCGAAGAGATGGGGCGACAGCAGCACGTAGATCACGACGGCCGTCACGGCGCTCGCCGCGAAGATGAGCTGCCAGCGCCAGATGGAGCGCGAGCGCACATCGCCCCACGCCCCGGTGCGGGGGGCGCGGATGGCGGCTTCCGGCCCCGTCACGAGGTCACACCTCGACGGGGCTCGTGATCGCCCGATAGCCCACGCCGCGCACGGTCTCGATGAACCGGGGCGTCGCCGCCGATTCACCGAGCTTGCGGCGCAGGTTCGCCATGTGCGTCTCGATCGCACGTTCGTCGGCGTCGCGCACCGGCAACAGCCGAGGATCGTCGCGCACCGAGTGCACGAGGTCGGCTTTGGAACGCACGTCGGGCGCCGACTCGAGGATGGTGGCGAGCAGGTCGAACTCGGTGCGGGTGAGGGAGACGGGTTCGTCGTCGACGGTGACGACGTGCGCGCCGCGGACGAGTTTGAGTCCGTTCCAGCCGAGCGTGTCGATGACGGGGGCGCCCACGGCGGGGGTGGCGGTGGAGACCTGCCGGCGCTGCGCGGCGAGCAGCCGGGCCCGCAGCTCCCGGGCGCGGAACGGTTTCACGACGACGTCGTCGGCGCCGACGCTGAAGCCGAGCACCGCGTCGGCCTCATCGGTGAGCGCCGTGATGATGACGATGTAGGTGCTGCTGCGCTCGCGGATGCGGCGGGCCGTCTCGTAGCCGTCGATGCCGGGCATGTTGACGTCGAGCGTCGTGATCACGGGGTCGTGGGAGAAGACCGCCTCGACGCCCTCGACGCCGTTGTCGGTCTCGATGACGTCGAACCCCGAGCTGGAGAGGATGTTGACGATCAATGCACGCACGTCGGGGTCGTCGTCGATCACGACCGCGGTGTTGCGCCCCATGGCGTGCACTCCTGGTTCTCGACGCTCGGGGGTGCGTCGGTTTTCGATGATTCTGCCAGAACGAGAAAGATGTTCCGGTCAGCGCCGGGCCCGCGACCGCGCCACGACGGGAAGCCGCCGGAATCCGCGGCCGAGCCGGGCCAGGCGCCCGTGCAGCTGCGGCCACACGCGATCGGGGATCTCGGGGTGGTTGATGGCGAAGTCGCGCCGACTCGGCCAGAGCGCTCGGGCGACGATCACCGGCTTCTCGCGCCAGGGGGCCCGGGCAACGAGGAGCAGCCAGGATGCGGCCGCGCCGTCGGCCTCGGCGACCTTGCGCCGCCACTCGCGGGCCGCTGCCCCGCGGGCGAGGTCGGGGTCCGTCGCCACCGCCACGCCGATGCCTTCGAGGAAGGCGGGGATCGCGGTCGCCGCTCCGGTGCGCTCGGCGACCTCGCCGATCGCCTGCCGCTCGTCGGCCGTGAACGACGCCGCCTGCAGGTGCTGCAGTTCGGCGCGATGCCGTTCCTGCGTGTGCGTGCCGCGCAGGGAATGCAACGCGAGCACGAGCACGTTCGCGGCCCGGCTCGGGATGTCGCACGGCTGATGTGCGAACGCCGCCTCACGCCGCCCGTCCCATAGGGCCTCGAACACCGCGACGCGGTCGCGCAGGAAGCCGGGGTACTCGCTGTGCACGTCGAACGAGTTCGGCCAGCCGTTCTTGCGGAACGAGCGAGAGTGCAGCGTGAAGTGCGCGCTCGCGAAGGTGCTCGGGAACTCCTCCCACCCGGCGTCGAGCACCACCGCGCAGTACTCGTCGAACCGTGCCGGCTCGACGAGCACGTCGACGTCGGCCGAGACGCGGGCCGCGCGCAGACCGTCATCCGAGAGAGGGCGCCCCTTGAGGACGAGCAGCCGGATGCCGCGCTCGCGGGCGCGGTGCTGCGCCCACGCCGTGAGCAGCTCGTTCGCCTCGTCGAGTCGCAGCGTCGTCGTCGGCGCGGCCGGCGTGGTCACGGCGCTCAGCCCTGGGCGATGGCCACGGTGAGGCTGTCGGTGGCCGTCTGCTTCGCGTACTCGTTCGAGGTCGGCGTGGTCTGGATGAGGAAGTCGTACGTGAACTGCAGCGTCACGAACGTCGCCGCATCCGGGACCGCGCCCACGTTGAACACCTGGGAGTAGCTGTACGGGTCGAGCACGAGGTAGCCCGGGGAGGTGGTCGCCTGGTCGACCTGCGCGCCCAGGGCCTCGAACGACTGCGTCGCGTTGCCGGGGACGGCCGTCATCGTGGCCTTCTGCAGGTACACCTTCTGGCCGTCGTTCGGCGTGATGGTGGTGACCATCGACAGCTGCACCGGCTTGACGGCCGACGGCGTCCACTTGTCCATGCGCAGATCCGACCAGTAGTTCACGTTCGCCGTCACGGCGCCGGCGGCGATGGTGCGCTGCGTCGATCCGGTCGACAGGTCGTTCGACACCGGCGTCGGCACGGTCGTCGGGGTGGTCGAGGCCGAAGGGCTGGCGCTCGCTCCGTCGCCGTCGGCCCACGGTGGGGCGCCGCATCCGGCGAGGGTGAGCGCGAGCGCACCCGCGGCGAAGGTCGCGGCGAGTCGTGCGGCCCGTCGTGTCGGCATGCGAATCCCCCTGGGGTGTGTGGTCCGCGTCAGTCTAGAGGCACCGCGAGACCGGCCCGGTCAGGCGAGGCCCGCGCGCACCCAGCGATCGCCGCCGGCGACGGCGGCCGCGACGGCGGCGGCGCGCGCGGCGGCGAGGGTGTCGTCGAGGCGGTATCCGTGCTCGGCGGGCGCGGCCCACCCGACCGACGCCGACACCGGGATGGCCTCGGTGCCCGCTCCGCCGGGAGTGGTGATGTCGTGCAGCAGGGTGCTGATCTGCTCCGAGAGCACCGCCGCCGGGCGGGCGATGAGGATCGCGCACGTCGACGCGTCGAGCCGCCCCACGTCGGCGTCGGTCGGCATCGCCTCGCGCACCTCCCGCACGAAGCGCGACGCGATGCCGGCGTAGCCCGCTTCGCCCGCGGCCAGCCGCAGATCCGCGCTGTCGTCGAGGGTGACCACCAGCAGCGCCCACGACCGCTCGCCGGCCGCCTGGGCGCGCTCGAGCCGGTCGGCCGCCACCGTCTCGAACTGCGACGCGGATGCCGCGGTGCGACCGCCGGCCGTGCCTCGCGCGAGGAAGAGGAGGGTGATCAGCGCGCACGTGATGTAGATGAGCATCCCGAGCAGGTTCACGTCGCGCAGCAGCCCGAGCCCCGACGCTTCGGCCGTCGGGGCGAAGATACCGGTGATGAGGCTCAGAGCCGCCATCGCGACGAAGGCCGCGGAGAACAGGCTCAAGGGGAACGACGTGCCGCCACCGCGCTCAGGTCGGCGGATGAGCTCCCACAGGGTCAGCCCCGCGAAGACCGCGGTCACCGTATAGGCCAGCCGGAACGTCCACGCGAACGCGGTCGTGTCGGAGGCCAAGGCGAACGCCGTCGCCGCTCCGCCGGCCACGAGGATCGTGGCCCACGGGACCGCGACGGCGCCGCGGAACGCGCGCAGACCCGACCAGATCAGGACGGGCGCCCCGAGGATGGCGCCGAGCGACGCGACGCGCAGGGTCTCGTTGTCCATGGAGACACCGGCCAGCTGTCCGTACGAGCTGACCATCGCCAGCACGAACGTCAGCGACCACAGTGCGGTCGCACGGCTCGGGCGGGCGAGGAATCCCAGCCCGATCATGATCATCGACGCGACCGTCGACAGGGCGACGTGGGCCAGTTCCAGCCCGATCACGTGGACTCCTTCGTGTCGCCGCCGCGCACGACGCGGATCTGCTGGGTGTCGGTGGGGCCGAGGTCGGCCTCGGTCACGTCGGTGAGGGGCATCCGCAGCGTGATGGTCGTGCCGACGCCGGGCGTGCTCTCGATGCCCAGGGTGCCCGAATGCTGCTCGACGATCGCGCGCGCGATACCCATCCCGAGGCCCGTGCCGGGGGTGCCGCTCTCCAGTGCCGTGCCGGCGCGGAAGTAGTCGGTGAACACGAGCGGCAGGTCGTCGGCGGCGATGCCGATCCCCGAGTCGCGGATGACGACGACGGCCTCACGGTCGTCGGCGCTCGCGGTCACCGACACTTCCCCGGTGGGCGGCGTGTACTTGACGGCATTGCTGATGAGGTTGTCGAAGACCTGGCGCACGCGGAACGCGTCGGCCATGACCGGCAGCGGGTCGCCGCCCGCCACCTCGAGGGCGACGTCGCCGAGGCGCGCGGCGGGGGAGAACGACTCCGCGGATGCCGTGAGCACCTCGCGCAGGTCGACGAGGCGGCGGGGGGCCTCGGCGGGCTGGGCCGTGCCTCCCGCGCGCAGCACGTCGGCGATGAGGCGCTCCATCCGCTGCCCGGCCGCCTCGACGAGCTCGAGCCGTTCTCGTTGCCGGTCGGTGAGTGCGTCGTCGTCGAGGAGCAGATCGGTGTAGCCGAGGATCGCCGTCAATGGGTTGGAGAGTTCGTGCGAGACGGTCCGCGCCATCGTGCGCGTCGCCTGCTGCGCCGCCTCGGCGGCGGTGACGTCGGTGACGATGAGCATCGTGACGTCGGGCTCGCCGGGCCCGCTCACGAGATCGACGGTGGAGGCGTTGACGGTGTGCCACTCGCCTTGGGCGTCGAACAGCCACATCCGCTCGTCGGTGAAGCGCTCGCCGCGTGCAGCGCGGGCACGGGGTCGCTCGGCCTCGCGCAGCGCGGTGCCGCCGTGGCCGTCATACTCGACCGAAGAGCCCGGCTGGGTCAGGTCGCGGCGGTCGAGGCCGTACAGGGCGATGTAGGAGTCGTTGGCGGCGAGCAGCTGTCCGTGCCGGTCGACGCGGGCGATGCCGGCCTCCAGCCCGTTGAGCATCTGATTGACGCGCCGCTCCTGGGCCCGGACGCGCCGGATCGTCTCCTCGAGCCGCGCGCTCTGGCGCCGCAGCAGGCGGGTGGCGGCGCCGGTCTTGCGCGACTCCATGTTGATCGTGATCGCGAGGAACGTCAGCGACAACAGCACGATCGTGAAGCGCAGGCTCGCGCTCGTGTTCGCCTGGTGGGTCACCGCGTCGAGCACGATGAGGGCGGCGACCAGCACCAGGCCGCCGATCCACGCGATGCGGTAATAGGTCGCGAGCCACGCGAGCGGGAAGACCCAGAGGAACCCCATGCGCAGGTCCGACCCCCACGCGAGCGCGCCGATCGAGACGATCCCCGAGAAGGGGATGAGGGCGACGATCCGCGTGCTGACGCGGTCCCACGGGACGAGCATGACGACCACGGTCGTCGCGATCACCATGCCGATCCCGAGCGGAATCGTGATCGTCGACAGCAGGTCGGGCGAGAGCACCAGCAGCACGAGCGTCAGCACGACCACCGCGGCCGTCAGCACGAGCTGCCACAGCCAGATGGACCGGGAGCGCGAACTGATGCGCGCCTCTCCTTCCCCTGACATGCCGCGAGTCTATCGACGCCGCCGTGACGGCATCCGAGGCGCGTTGCGCAAGCCTTGCGGAAACCTTGCGGGTCCGGGGTCGGGGCGCGTGCGGAATCTTGCGTTTCGCCCGCCATAGTTGATGCCATGACCACGAACGACGTCGCCCGCTACGAGCGCAGCAACGAGGACGAGCAGATCCACACGCTGGAGAACTCCTTCCCCGACGACTTCGCCGACGTGCTCGACGAGGGCACGACGCACCGCTCCACGATCGGCTGCGTCATCCCGGCGTACAACGAGGAGGAGTCGATCGCCGATGTGATCGCGAGCCTGCTGCGTCAGACGCGTGTGCCCGACGTCATCCACGTGGTCGTCAACAACACGACCGACGCGACCGTGAAGATCGCGTCGCAGTATGCCGGTCCGCACGAGCTCAGCACCGTGCTCGGCGACCAGTTCACCGAGGTCTTCGTCCACGACATCGGCAAGAACCCCGACAAGAAGGTCGGCGCGCTCAACTACGGCTACACGCTCGTCGAGGGCTACGACTACCTGCTCGGCGTCGACGGCGACACCGTCGCCGACGACCGCGCCGTCGAGTACCTCGAAGCGGAGGCCGTCGCCGACACCCGCATCGGCGGCATCTCGGCGATCTACTCGATCGACGAGAAGCCGATCACCGGGTTCCTCGCGAAGTTCCTCATCACCGGTCAGCGCTCGCAGTTCGCCGCGTTCAACCTGCACAACCTGCTGCGCGGTCGCAACATGGCCGTGCTCGGCGGGCAGTTCTCGATCTTCTCGACGCAGGCCCTGCGCGACGTGATGCGCGAGAACCGTCAGATGACGCCGTGGGTGAAGGACTCCGAGGTGGAGGACTCGCTACTGTCGCTGCAGATCAAGAGCGCCGGCTACCTCACCAAGATCAGCCCGTTCGCCCGCGCCGACGTGGGCGGCATGACGACCCTGCGCGCGCTCGACGCGCAGCAGGTCAAGTGGACCTACGGCGCCATCGAGCTCATGTGGCCCGGCCAGCGCGGCGACACGAAGGGGCAGCCGTTCCACCCGAACCTGCGCGTCCGGTGGCTGGAGCACTTCGACATGCTCATGAACATGTTCGTGCGCATCGCGTTCGTGACGCTGCTCGCGGCGTCGCTGTCGATCGGGGCCTTCGTCTTCTCGTTCTGGTGGCTGATCCCGCCAGTCGTGGCCATCGCGCTGAACACGCGCATGGCGATGACCATGAACAACCGCTCCACTCGCGACGTGCTGTTCGGCCTGACCCTGGCGCCCGCGGAGATCTACATGTGGATCCGCTGCTCGCACTTCCTGCGGTCGTGGACGCGCTTCCTTTCCCGCAAGAAGGTCGACAACTGGGCCATGCAGGCCAAAGCCGAGCGCGGTGGCGGCTTCGGGCACTGGACCCCGCTCATCTTCGCCGTCGCGATCGTCGCGGCCATGGTCGCGATCTGGATGATGCTGCCGATCATGGTGCAGTCCACGATCCTGTGGATCGGCTGGCCCATCGTCGGTGTCATCACCGTCATCCAGACCCTCTCGATGTTCTTCAAGCTCGTGCGTCGCCAGCACGGTTACAAGGTCTGACGCACTCCCACCCGTTTCGCGTCAGAACCAGCGCCCCGGTCGTGCCCCGCACGGCCGGGGCGCCTTTCTGGTTGCGGCCCGAGTTTTGCGCCGAACCCTCGGTCCCAGGCCGAACCCTCGGTCCCAGGCCGCCCCGGAACGGAGGGTTCGGCCCAGGGGTGAGGGTTCGGCAGGGGTGGGGCACGGGTCAGGGGCGCGGGCGGATGCCGAACGCGGCGAGGCGGGCGGCGAGCGTATCCGCGGAGGCGATGTGCTCCCAGTTCCAGCGGACCACACGGCGCCCGGTGGCGCCGCGGATCCAGTCCTCCCGCTCCTTCTCTCGCAGCACGACGTCGTCGGCCGACTCGCCCTGACGGCGGAACGCGTCGTCGACGTACTTGCCCAGCCCATCGAACTCGGCCCAGACATCGGCGTCGTCGAGGGAGAAGTCGAGCCAATACGGCGACCCGTGTGGCCCGGCGACGGGCACTTGCGGACGGATGTTCCGGAACCCGATCTCGTGCAGATACAGCCGGCTGATACTCTCACCCGGCCGATCGGCGCGACCGTCCGCGAGGGTGAGCAGGCGTCGTGCCTGCACCACGCCGCGCGCTCCGGTCCGCAGGTGAGCGAGCATCGCCGACCGGTACGCCTCGGCGGCATTGTCGTCGTAGACATGATCGTCGTGGTCCCAGGCGATCGCGCGCAGTGCCGCATCCGCCGCAGCCAAGGCTGTCTCGGGTCGTGCGAGGCGAGCGAGATCGGCGACCGTGCGTGTCACGGAGGTACAGCAGATGCCGTCTACCTCGACCACGTCGGCTTCTGCGACCTCGATCTCATGTCGCGCGACGAGCGGGTTGCGCGACCGCACTCGGCCGTTCGACCGGGCCGAGGCGATGTGGGCACCTCGGGCTGATGCGCGTGCCAGGGGGAGCCCGTGCAACGCGGCGGCCGAGGAGAGCACGAACAGCGGTCGCTCCAGACGCAGCCGCCGCTGGGCCGCAGCGACGTGCAGAAGCTCACGCTGCTCGGTGCGCGCGCTGCGCCAGTCCGCGGCGGAGACGTAGAGACCCCGCGATAGCCGGATGAGCGCACCGCCGTCGACCGCGTCGACGATGGCGCGCTGCGTCACGCCCGCCGTCCGGAGGCCTGCGTGTGTTTCGAGCCGGAGGCCCGTGCGATGCGGTGTCATGCGCCGAGTGTGCCGATGGCGGGCGCGGAGCAGGCGCCGGAGAGGCGGATTCGGGGACGGATGCGAGCCGCGGGCGACATGGGGAGGAAACCTCGACCCCGTACGATCGACCCCGTGTCCCCCACTTCCGCAGCCGCCGATGCGCACCGCGCCACGACGCGGCGCCGGCGTCGGCACACGCTCACCGCGACGCTGCTCGCGGTGCTGCTGCTCTTCGCGGCGGGGGCGACGGCCGTCGTGATCGCGCTGGTGACCCCGCACGATCCCGAGCCGCCGGGTGTCGGAACACGGTTCGCCGTCGCCGCCGATTCGAGCGCCGCGACCGCCACCGCATCCGCCACCGCCGGGACACCTGAAGCGGATGCCGCGGCCTACCTCGCCGAGCAGCCGACGGCGTGGTGGCTCACGCCCGAACGCGACCCGATCGGCGCGGCGGGGACGCGCATCGAGACCCTCGCGGCCGAGGCGCGCGAGCAGGATGCCGCGCTCGCCGTCGTGATCTACGGACTGCCCGAGCGCGACTGCGGCAACCACTCCGCGGGCGGACTCGACGGCCCCGACTACGACGTCTGGACGACCGAGATCGCCGACGCGCTCGCGGCTGCCGACGATCTGATGCGCGTCGTCGTGCTCGAGCCCGACTCGATCGCCCTCGCCGACGAGTGCGGCAATCTCGAGGACCGCGCGCTGCAGCTGCGTCAGGTGGTCGCGAAGCTGCAGCTTCCCGGCGTCTGGGTGTACCTCGACGGCGGACACTCGAACTGGCACAGCGCCGCCGACATGGCGTCGTACCTGCAGTACGTCGGACTCGACGGGGTGCGGGGCTTCTCGCTCAACGTCTCGAACTTCAACACGACCGCCGACGAGTTCGCGTACGCCCACCGGCTGTCCGATGCCCTCGGCGGCGGTGCGCACGCGATCATCGACACCTCCCGCAACGGCGCCGGCTCCGACGGACAGTGGTGCAATCCGCCGGGACGGCTCGTCGGCGACGCCCCCGGCACCTACGGCGATGACGTCGTCGACACGAACCTGTGGATCAAGGTGCCGGGCGAGAGCGACGGCACGTGCAACGGGGGTCCGGATGCCGGGAACTGGTGGCCGCAGGGTGCGGTGGATCTGACCCGCGACGCGGTCGGGTGACGGGCCGGTATATCGGCGCTGTGTAGCATGGCGACCAGGGTGAGGAGTGTGACATGAGTGACGACGCGACGGACAAGACCGCCGTCATCATCGAGGATGACCCCGAGGTCCGGCACATGCTCGCCGACGTTCTCGAGGCCGCAGGATTCTCGACGATCACCGTCGGAAACGGCATCGACGGCATCCGTGCGGTCGAGGCGTATCAGCCTCTCGTGACAACGCTCGACGTCAACATGCCGGGAATGGACGGGTTCGAGGCCGCGCGCCGCATCCGCCAGCGCAGCGACACCTACATCGTCATGATGACCGGACTCGGCGACGAGGCCGACGTCGTGCTGGGCCTTGCGGCCGGAGCCGACGAGTTCATCACGAAGCCGTTCCGTCCGCGGGAGCTGCGGGCCCGCATCGAGGCGCTGCTGCGGCGCCCGCGCGCCGGGTCGACCCCGGCCGCGGCTCCGACGCAGGACAGGGTGGGGCCGTCATTCCCGACCCGTTCGGTGCCGGTGCAGGCCGCATCCGATGCGTCGGTCGCCCACGCCCCT
Organism: Microbacterium telephonicum; assembly: GCF_003651225.1. Classification (GTDB taxonomy): domain Bacteria; phylum Actinomycetota; class Actinomycetes; order Actinomycetales; family Microbacteriaceae; genus Microbacterium; species Microbacterium telephonicum. Next base: position 702,338 of record NZ_RCDB01000003.1, on the reverse strand, counting down.
GCAGACGCGGGGGAGCAGATCGTCACCACCTCGGACGGCGCGATCGTGCTGCGTCCGGTCGCCGACGCTCCGGCCACGCAGGTCGTGCAGGCGCAGGAGTCGTGGCTCGTGCACCGCGATCTGCAGCTCGACCCCGATTCGCGGCTCGTCCGCCTCGGCAATCGTGAGCTCGAGTTGACGCGCACCGAGTTCGACCTGCTGAACGCGCTGATGGAGTCGAAGCGGCGCGTGCGCAGCAAGGCCGACCTCGCGCTCGTGCTGCGCGGTGAGTCGTACGTCACGACGTACTTCGTGGGGGATGCCGACAAGCGCGCGATCGAGGCGCACATGACGAATCTGCGCCGCAAGCTCGCCGACGACCCGAGCAACCCGCGCTACATCGAGACGGTGCGCGGCGTGGGCTACCGGCTGACCGCCGAGATCTGATCTGCTCTCCCGCCGAACCCTCGGTCCCGGGCCGAACCCTCGGTCCTGGGCCGCCCTGAGACCGAGGGTTCGCCCCAGAGGTGAGGGTTCGGCGAAATGCACGGCCCGCGCTCGTGCTCACCCCACCCGCGCCGCGTAACGTGGGAGAGACAGAGATGTACCCAAGGGAGGGGATGTCCATGTCGACCAACATCATCGTCGGAGTGACCGCGGCCCCGGCTGCGGCCCGGGCACTGGAGTGGGCGGTCGCGCGCGCAGCCGAACGTCGGCACGATCTCACGCTCATCTCGGTCGTCGGCGGGGCGATCGGCGCCGTCGGCGAGGGCGACGTGCTCGTGCAGGCGATGGATGCCGCCGCCGCGAACCTGGCCACCGCTGCGGAGCGGATCGCCGAGGCCCACCCGACGCTCACCGTCACGACCCGGGTCGAGGCGGGCAACCCGGTCGCGGTGCTGCTCGAGGCGTCGGAGTCGGCCGATCTGCTCGTCATCGGCAGCGACTACCGCGGCCAGGGTCAGGGCCCCGCGCGCGGCGCCCACGGTATCCGCCTCGCCGCGGGTGCGCACTGCCCGGTGGTCGTCGTGCCCGACATCGATCCCAAAGGCCGCCGCGGCGTGGTGGTCGGCGTCGACGGCGGTCAGGTCTCGGAGCACGCGCTGCGCTTCGCGGCGGCCGAGGCCGACCGGCTGGGCGAGCCGCTCACCGTCGTGAGCGTGTGGACGCCGTTGGCCGCGCCCCGCAACGACCTCGCCGTCTACCCCGAGCTGTACCTGACGAACATGCAGGCGACGACCGAGGAGATCCAGGCGCTCGCGCTCGCCGGCATCGCGAGCGACCATCCCGATCTCGAGGTGATCCGCCGCGTCGAGCAGGGGTTCCCGTCCCAGGTCATCGACGAGGCGGCGCAGACCGCGCGGATGGCCGTGGTCGGCACGCACGGGCGTGGGGCGATCGCGCGGTTCCTGCTCGGTTCGGTGAGCCACGAGGTGCTCTCGCGCCTCAGCACCGTCACCGCTGTCGTGCGCTGAACCGCCGGATTCAGGATGCCGTGCCCGCCGTCGCGGGCAGGGCGAAGCCCGCGCGCAGACCACCCCCGTCGGGGTGCTCGAGCCACACGCGTCCGCCGTTGCGCTCGATGAGCTCGCGCACGATGGACAGCCCGAGTCCCGTTCCCGGGGTGCTGAGCTGTTCGGCGTCGGCCCCGCGGTAGAAACGCTCGAAGGCGTGCGCGAACGTGTCGGCCGACATCCCGGGGCCGGTGTCGGTCACGGTGACGGTCGCCGTGTCGTCTCGGCGCACGACGCTGATCTCGATCACGCCGGATGCGGGGGTGAACTTGATCGCGTTCGTGACGAGGTTCGTGAGGGCGCGACGGATGTCGGACGGGCTGCCGTGCAGCACCGTGTCGTCGACGGATGCCGTCACGGTGATCGCCTTGGCGTCTGCTGAGGGGCGGTGGGTGGCGATCGTGTCGTCGACGAGTTCGCGGGCGGGCACCGGCTGCACCGCGCGTGACGGCACGGGTGAGGATGCGCGCCCCAGCGCGAGCAGGTCTTCGACGAGCTCGGTGAGGCGCGCGGTGTTGCGGTCGATCACATCGACCCAGTCGCGTTCGCGCGGGTCGAGGTGCGGGGACTCGCTCAGCAGTTCGGTGTAGCCGGCGATGCTCGTGATGGGGGTGCGCAGCTCGTGGCTGGTGGTGGCGACGAAGTCCTCGCGCTGGCGTTCGAGCTCGAGCTTGAGCCGCAGTACTTCGGTGCGTTCCCGCTCGGTGTCCAGCAGGTCCTGCGTGGTGCGCAACGAGATGGCATGCGCGCGCTCGATCTCATAGCGGGCCGTCACCATAAGCACGGTGAAGATGCCGAGCGTGCACAGGAATACCACCGTGGTGAGCACGACATCCGGTTTCGGAAGCGCCTGGCTTCCGAAGGATGTGGGATCGAAGCGGGTCAGGAGCAGGACCGCGATCGCGGTCACCAGGGTCTGTGCGTAGGCGATCACCACGCGCTGGCGCAGCAGTCCCCAGCCGAGGAAGGAGAAGACGACGAAGCTCAGCGGCAGGTCGGCACCGGGGCGGAAGGCCGCGGCCACGGCGGCGGCGAGCAGCGCTGCTTGGAGAAGGGCTTCCCAGAGCGGAACGCGCGAGCGCGCCGCGGCGGCGGGAGGCAGCGCGCCGAAGGGCCCGATGAGCAGGACCGCCGCGATGTGGGAGGCGGCCGCGGTGGAGCTGGTCGTCAGGAAGCTGACGCCGGTGAGCATCCACGCGGCGGATCCGACCAAGGACCCGAGCACGATGGCGGCGACGAGCGTCGCCATGATGAAGCGCACGGCCGCGCGCATCGTATCGAGGGTGAAGGGGCGTCGATGCAGACCGAGGATGCCGGCCAGGACGACCATCTCGACGGTGTTCGCGATGCAGTACAGCGCGGCCAGCAGCGGGGGGCGGCCGATGGTGAGGTTGGCTGCCAGCGTGACGATCAGGGTGAGGACGATCGGCGCCCACAGCTGCCGCTTCGGTGCCATCAGCAGCAGGATCGTGGTGAGGCCCGCGGCCGGCCACCACGGGGCGATCACGGCTCCGCTCGCGGTGATGCGGAGGGTCAGGACCGCCAGGGCATAGGCGGCAAGGCCGGCGGCGAGCCACCCCCACCAGGGCAGGTCGCGACGCGCCGTCGGGGCGGCGGTGAGCCGCGCGGCGACCTGTGGCATGAGAGGAATGTATCCCGTCGCGGATGGTGCTGCGCGCAGGGTACGGTTGATCAACTCTTTGTGTCGGTGGAGGCGCCGTGGCAGACATCCTTGTCGTCGATGACGATGTCGACGTCGCGCGTCTGCTCGAGCATGTGCTGTCGGCATCCGGCCATCACGTCGACGTCGCCTCCGACGGGGGCGCGGGCCTGGTCGCGGCTCGCGCGAGCCACCATCATCTCGTGATCCTCGACTGGATGATGCCGGTCAAGAGCGGCCTCGACGTGTGCACCGAGCTGCGCGCCGATGAGGGCTTCTCGACGACGAAGATCGTGATGCTGACCGCGCGTGCGACCGAGGCGGATGTCGAACGCGCCTACGCCGCCGGCGCCGACGAGTACCTGACGAAGCCGTTCTCCCCGCGGGCTCTGCGCGCCCGCATCGAAGAGCTCGTCGCCTGACGGCGGAGTACCGTCGTAGCAACCCGCACCGTCGCGGCGTCGTCTCGTCCGAGAGGAGGCCCGCGATGCCCACACCCGTCCGCCGTGCCCTGCGCGCGCCGGTGACGTGGTTGCTCGTCTACGTCGCCGTGCTCGCCCCGATCGCGTTCTGGCCATCGCCGGTCGACCGCGATGCAGGGCCGCTGCTGGCCTGGATCACGCGGATGCTGCCTGTGCTGACCTACGGGCGGATCGAGTTCCTGGCGAACATCGCCCTGTTCGTGCCGTTCGGGGTGCTCGTGGCGCTGATGCTTCGACGTGCGCTCCTGGCGATCCCGGTCGGGATGGCCGTGTCCCTGCTGGTCGAGGGCCTGCAGGGGCTGCTGCTCGCCGAACGCACGCCGAGCCTGCTCGATGTCGTCGCGAACACCACCGGGACGGCGATCGGCGTGCTGGTCGTGATCGTCGTCAAGAACGCCCCGTTCTCAGCGCGGTCGGCTTACGGCCGTCCCATGCCGTAGTAGGTCCAGCCGGCGGCGCGCCAGGCGGCGGCGTCGAGGCCGTTGCGTCCGTCGACGACGACGCGGCCGCGGGTGAGGGTGGACGCGTGCTCGGGGGGCAGTTCGCGGCGGTATTCGTCCCATTCGGTGACGAGGATGACGGCATCCGCGTCTCGGATGGTCTCGTCGCGTGAGGTCTCGTAGGTGAGCTGCGGATGCTTCGCGCGGGCGTTGTCGATGGCTTCGGGGTCGGTGACGACGACGCGGGCGCCGAGGCCGTGGAGGCGGACGGCGACGTCGAGGGCGGGGGAGTCGCGGATGTCGTCGGAGTGGGGTTTGAAGGCGGCGCCGAGGACGGCGATCTTCTTCTCGAAGACGGTTCCGCCGAGGCCGTCGACGACGAGTTGGACGGCGCGGTCGCGGCGGCGGAGGTTGATCTCGTCGACTTCGCGCAGGAACGCGACGGATTCGCCGCGGCCGAGTTCTTCGGCGCGGGCGGAGAAGGCGCGGATGTCTTTGGGGAGGCATCCGCCGCCGAAGCCGATGCCGGCGCCGAGGAAGCGGCGGCCGATGCGGGCGTCGTGGCCGATGGCGTCGGCGAGCTGGGTGACGTCGGCGCCGGTGACTTCGGCGATTTCGGCCATCGCGTTGATGAAGCTGATCTTGGTGGCGAGGAACGCGTTGGCGGCGACTTTGACGAGTTCGGCGGTGGCGAGGTCGGTGACGATGAACGGTGTCCCCTTGGCCACGGCCGGGTGGTAGACCTCGCGCAGCACGTCGGCCGCGGTCTCCCCGGTCGTTGAGCGAGCGGAGTGAGTCGAAACGTCCGAACCCCCCGGGACCCCGACGACGAGGCGGTCGGGGTCGATGGTGTCTTGCACGGCCCAGCCTTCGCGGAGGAACTCGGGGTTCCACACGAGCGTGGCGCCCGTGGCCTCGACGCGTTCGGCGAGTTCGGCGGCGGTGCCGACCGGGACGGTCGACTTGCCCGCGACGATGTCGCCGGCGGAGAGGTGGGGGAGGAGGGCGTCGACGGCGGCGTTGACGTAGGTGAGGTCGGCGGCGTACCCGTCGGCGCGCTGCGGGGTGCCGACGCCGATGAAGTGCACCTTCGCGCCGTGCGCGGCGGCCATGTCGGTGGTGAAGCTGAGCCGGCCGGACGCGACACCGTCGCGGAGGATCTCGGGCAGCCCGGGCTCGAAGAACGGCGCCTCGCCCTTCGACAGCGCGTCGATCTTGCGCGCGTCGACGTCGATGCCGACGACTTCGTGGCCGATAGATGCCATGGCCGCGGCATGCACGGCCCCGAGATAGCCACAGCCGATCACAGACATACGCATGAGCACGAGCCTAATGCGCGCAGAGAACTCCGCCGGAGCGGAGGCCCGATACCTCCACTCCGGCGGAGCAGTGTGTTCTGAGAGAGTGTCCGGCCCGATTCCATCGACCCCGTCAGAACGCGCGCGCGTCTGACCGCACGACCACCCGCGCGGTGCGCCGAGCGGCGCCCGCGATCACGGGAGTCGTCAGGCGGCGACGCTGTCCTTCTCGTGGGTGCCGAGCTCGAACGTCTCGGCGACGACGGGCCGTCCGAGCGCCCGGTACTCCCAACCCGCCCGCCGGTACGCCGACGCGTCGAGGGCGTGGCGCCCGTCGACGATCTTCTTCTGCGCGACGATCTCGCCGAGCAGCGTCGGGTCGGCCCGCCGAAACTGATCCCACTCGGTCAGCAGCACCGTGACGTCGGCGCCGCGGACGCACTTGCCGAGATTCTCGGCGTACTCCAGATCGGGGTACACCTTGTGCGCATTGATGTTCGCCTCCGGGTCGAACACCGACACGAGGGCGCCTTCGAGGTAGAGCTGGCGCGCCACGTCCAGCGCCGGCGCGTCGCGCACGTCGTCGGAGTTCGGCTTGAACGCGGCGCCCAGCGCGGCCACGCGCACACCGACCAGCGATCCGCCGGCGAGCTCACGGACCAGGTCGACGGTGCGGGAGCGGCGGCGCAGGTTGATCTGGTCGACCTCGTCGAGGAACTTCACCGCAGCGCCGACACCCAGCTCCTCGGCACGGTGGCGGAAGGCGCGGATGTCCTTCGGCAGGCATCCGCCGCCGAAGCCGAGCCCCGGCTTGAGGAACCGCCCGCCGATGCGGTCGTCGAACGACAGCGCCTTCGCCAGCAGATTCACGTCGGCACCCGTCGCCTCGCAGACCTCGGCCATCGCGTTGATGTAGGAGATCTTCGTCGCGAGGAAGGAGTTCGCCGCCACCTTGACGAGCTCGGCGGTGGCGGTGTCGGCGACCACGAGCGGAGTCCCCACCGCCAGGATCGGCGCGAATGCGTCCCGCAGCATCCGTTCGGCGTAGTCGGATGCCACCCCGAAGACGAGCCGGTCGGGCTGCAGCGTGTCTTCGACGGCGAATCCTTCGCGCAGGAACTCGGGGTTCCAGGCGACTTCGAGTGCGTCGCCGGCGGGCGAGACCGACTGCACCAGCGAGGTGAGGCGGGCGGCCGTGCCGATGGGCACGGTCGACTTGCCGACGAGGAGCGCCTTGCGATCGATGCGCCGCGCGAGCTCGGTGAACGCCGACTCGACGTAGCGCAGGTCTGCGGCGTGCGATCCCTTCTGCTGCGGCGTGCCGACGCAGATGAAGTGCACGTCGCCGAAGGCTGCGGCCTCGTCGAAGTCGGTCGTGAAGCGGATGCGACCGTAGTCGAGCGCTTCGCGGAGCTTCTCGGGCAGGCCGGGCTCGTAGAACGGCACCTCTCCCCTGGTGAGCTGCGCGACCTTGGCGGGATCGACGTCGACGCCGAGCACGTCGTAGCCGAGCACGGCCATGCAGATGGCGTGCGTGGCACCGAGGTATCCGGTGCCGATGACGGTGATACGGGGGAGCGTTCCGCTCAAGACGTTCTGAGCGGGCTCGAGGCGATGCAGGTTCACGACTTCCTCCAGTCATGTCGTCGGGTTGCATGACGCCGATCGGGACGGCGGTCCTGCGCGTGCACCCCAGTGGCACGCGAGGACATCGGGGAGCGGTCAGGAGCAGTCGACATTGGCGTACCCCTCCGCTGCGCTTTCGACGACGTTGTCGCACGTGACGACGTTGTCGTTGACGGGTGTGAACGAGAAGCCGAAGCCTGGTCCGTTGACGGTGGCCTTGTTGCCTCGGAACGTATTGTTGCTGCCGTAGCCTTCGTTGCCGATCTCATGGGTCTGGAACCCGTCGAGGGGCGAGTTCGTGCCGGTGTTCCCCTCGATGAGCCAGTTGTTCCCCTTGACGTCGACCCAGCTGTCGGCGCCGACGATCGACGAACCGTCGAAGGTGTTGCCGCGCAGGATGCCGTCGCGCGTGCCCTCTTTGATGTCGACGGCTTCCGAGCTCGTCCCGTGGATGTAGTTGCCTTCGATGATGTTGCCGTTGGACTCGTCGGGTTTGCAGTCGGTGATGTTGCACCAGTTGCTGTCGGCGGTGCCGATGTAGACGCCTTCGCCGAACTTGTCGCGGCGCAGGCCTGTCTCGCTGATGTCGTTGCCGACGACGCGGTTGTCGGTGGAGTGCTTGCGCAGGTGGATGGCCTCATCCCCGATGTGGAAGACGGTGAGACCTTCGATCGTGGTCCCGGTGGTGCCGTCGGCCATCACGCCCTTCTGCCCGTTGGTGACGGTGAAGCCGAGCAGATGCCAGTGCTGCGCGCCGTCGAGGTGGAAGACATACCCGCCCTTCACACCGTCGCCGTCGAGCACGGCGTCCTGCGGACCGCACAGGGTGATCGGATCGTCCGCGGTGCCCGAGGCGGTCGCGACGAACTTCCCCACGTACGTGCCCGGTGCCAGCGAGATCACGTCTCCGGGCTGGGCTTGGGCGAGGGCGGTGGAGAGCGCGTCGGCCGAAGCCACGGAAACGGTGGGGGTGGGGCACTCGGCCGACGCGGCCTGAGACGACGGCAGCTGCGCGGAGGGCATGCTTCCCGTCGAAGTCGGTGTGGGCTGCACGCTCGCGGTGCGACCGGGTGCGGACGTCGGCGCGGCGACGGTGGGCGCCGGTCCCGCGGCGAGTGCTCCGATGCCCCACATGAGCGAGGTCACGAGCGCGCCGGCGACGAACGCGACGGCGGCCAGGAGCCACGGCCGGGAGGTGAGCGCGGCGAACAGCGATCGGCTCGGCGGGGTGGGCAGCGGGGGCGGGGTGGGGTGGGTCATCGGGAGTTCCCCTCGTGGGCCGGCGGTCGTCCGAAGGCGGTCGGGTCGGCGATGCCGGAGGTGAGTTGAGACAGCGGAGTGTGCGAAGCGTACGGATGCCGGATACCGGCGTTCTTGCGCCGCGCTCGCACGCCGCTGATGGCGCTGAACACGACGAGCGCGCCGAGGATCAGCCACAGCACGGTGAGCGGCTGGAAGATGCTCCGCAGGATCACGTCGAGCGGTTTGGTCGACACCCAGGCGTCGACGTCGTTGGCTCGAGTGGTGGGGTCGATGGAGCCGGCGCGCGCGATGTCGATCGCGCTGGGACCACGACCGGAGACGTCGTTGTTGGTGATCTGTGTGGCACCGGTGGCGGCGATCAGTGTCACGGCGTGGTTGGAGACGCCGATGATCGTGTTCCGATCGACGCTGCCGGAGGCGTCGCGCAAGTAGATGCCGACTTCGCCGCCGTCGATGTCGTTGCCCTGCACCGTCGCCCCGGTCACCCCGCCGCGGAGTGCGATGGCGTGCTCGCTGGAGTGCTGCACGAGGTTGTCGGTGATCGTGACGTCGGAGACGGCATCCGCGACGACGATGCCCATATCGTGCCCGTCGACGGTGTTGGCGTCGACGGTGAGGTGCTCGCCGCCGAGGATCTCGATGCCGTAGCGGCCGTTGCCGCTGACCATGGAGTCCTCGACCTCGTTGTTGCCGTAGTCGCCGACGGAGGTGCCCATCGCGCTCGGGCCGTCGGCGAGGGGGCCGCCCTCGATGGTGATGCCGTTGCGGCCGTTCTGCTCGACGGTGAGCCGTGACAGCACGACTCCGGTGGCCGCGCGGGTGACGGCGACGCCGTCGACGGCGTTGTGCGAGACGGTGGTGTTGTGCACGACGGTGTTGGTCACGTCGCGGTGCAGCACGAGACCGTCGACCAGGTTGTGCTCGAAGCTCGAATTGCGGATGTCGACGCCCTGCGCGCTGGTGATGAACAGTCCGAAGGCGTTGTCGCGTACGGAGATGTCGTCGATGTCGGCGGCGACGTAGCTGTACGCGCCGAGGTCGGGCTCGGTGGTGAGCAGCTCGGCCCCGTCGGCGGGGAAGATCTCGGTGCCGTACACGGTGGTCGTGCCGGCGTCTTCGGTGTCGCGGCCGACACGGTTGAGGTCGTCGTATTCCTTGAGGGTGTCGGGTGCGGCGTTGCCGGTGAGCGCGACACCGCCGGTGGCGCCCGACCAGAATCCGAGGTCGTGGAAGTCGACGTGGGAGAAGCGGGCGACGCCGCCGGTGACGCGGAGGTAGGCGCGGCCGTCGGTGGTGTCGGTGTCGGCGGTCTGCGACACCGGGTCCCACGCGGCGACCTCGATCGGCTTCTCGGCGGTGCCCGCCAGTTCGATCGACCCTCCGATCGTGACGATGGAGACGAACGCGTCGGGTGTGCTGGCCAGGTGGAGCACGAGGCCCTCTTCGTCTTCGAGCTTCAGGGTGGCGCCCTGTTCGACGACGATGTTCTCGCTGAGCAGGTAGCTGCCGTCGGGCTGGCGCACGAAGGTGCTCGGCGCGTATTGCAGCAGGTCGGCGAGGGTGTACGGCGACTCGCGGGGGATGAGCACCAGCGTGTAGGTGTTTCCGGTGACGAGGCGGTAGGGGCGGCCTTGGTTGATGTTGGTCCATCCCGCGGCGTTGGCGATGGCGCGCACGTCGATGAGGCGGCGCTCCTCGGATGAGACGAGCATGGCTTCGACGTCGGGGTCGCCCGGGTATGCGTCGCCGGAGACGACTTCGGTCTCGTCGTAGGTGGTTCCTTCGAGGTCTTCCGCCCACGCCCCGGTCGGAAGGACGAGAGCGGCGAGCAGGCCCACGATGGCAGCGGTGGTCACGAGGGAGCGATTCACGCTGCCACCGCCCCGCGCTCGTCGAACGGCTCGACCTGCTTCTCGGGCACCGGCAGTTCCGCCACGAGGGTCTTCGCGGTCTGGCCGTCGCCGCCGATCTGGTCGGCGTGGCGGGTGAGCCATCCCTGCTTGTTCATGGTGACGAATGCGTAGAGCTTGATGGGCAGGGCGATGAACACGACCGTCAGCGCGACGATGGGCAGCAGGAAGATGTCGAGCGGGCGCCGGCGCAGGTGGGAGATGCCGCGGATCCCGCGGGTGAGCAGCACCCAGGCGACGACCGCCCAGATTCCGATGGTCGAGATCTCGAGCCGGCTGAAGGCGACGTAGAAGACCGTCAGGCCCATGGTGACCGGAGTGAGCAGGATCTGCAGCACGGTGATCTTGGTGACGAACGGGGTGCGCCACAGCCAGCCCTTGGCGATCGCGGTGAGGTAGGTGCGGTAGGAGTTGCGGCTCCAGCGGATGCGCTGCTTCACGAAGGCGCGGAAGCTGGACGGGAACATCGACAGCGCCTTCGCGGAACGCTGGTGCACGGTCTTGTAGCCGGAGGCCAACACGAGCCACGTGAGGCGGCCGTCGTCGCCGGCGATGCAGCGCCGGCCGAGGAAGTACTCGTTCTCGAGGTTTTCGAGCACGGGCAGCACGGCGTCGCGACGGTAGACGGCGGTGCGTCCCGAGATGCAGGCGACGGCTCCGTATCGGCCCATCGCGGGCACGTAGTTGTAGTAGCGCAGGTCGACGAGCCAGTCGGCGACGCGGCGCCAGATGCTCGTGCCCCGCTGGTACACGTTCTGCTGCGTCGACACCCCGCCGACCATGGGGTCGATGAACGGCTTCTGCACGTTGGCCAGCAGCCCGTGGGTCCACGAGGTGTCGCTGTCGACGAGCACGAGGATCTCGCCCTTCGCCAGCCGGATGCCGCATCCGAGTGCCGAGCGCTTGCCGGCGTGTTCGAACAGTACGGGCGTGATGATGGGGTCGTTCAGGGCGACGATGCGGTCGTACGCCTCGAGGTCCGCGACGTCGAGGACGATGATGATCTCGGTCGGATCCTGCGCGCGCCACGTGGTGAGACAGCGCATGAGGATGTCGGGATCTTCATGGAACGACGGCACGATGACCGAGGTCGTCGTGCGGAAGTCGCTCTCGATCGCGGGTGTGCGTGCCGAGAGGATCACGCGGTACAGCCACAGTGCCCAGACGATGGTGCCGGCGACGGCCAGCGGGAAGAACGGTGCGATGGTGGTCCAGAAGTCGGTGATCGACTGCCAGATGGTCGGAAAGTTCGGCATGTCCGTCGGTCGGATGCCGGAAAAAAGGTACGTCGAAGTACGGAGCATGGCGACTCCCCCAAGTCGTGCGCTGTCCCCAGAGCAGCGGATAGATGCAAGCCACCGTCGAACGCGAAACCAAGAAGTAAGGGTCGTCGCATATCCCAGGTCGTCGGTGGCCTTACGTCTCGGATCCGCGTAATCGGGGTTGCGGTCCAGCGTCGTCGGGAGGCGTGGTCGACTCTCCCATCGTGGATGCGGTCGGTCAAACGCTCAGCGCCCTTCGTCACGAGATGTTCACTTTGGGAGGGCCGTCGAAACATCGGCGAAATGCGCCCCTTGCGAGAGTTTTCGCCCACGCCGCTCAGGGGGTTCGGGCATTCGTGATTCGAACAAATGCTCGAAGGCGAAGGCGAAGGCGAAGGCGAGGGTGAAGGCGAAGGCGAAGGCGAAGGCGAATGCGAGGGCGTTCAGGCGGTGAGGGCGTAGCGGGCGTTGCCGCCGAGGCGGGGCGTGCGGGTGGGGTCGATCCACTGCGGTGGAATGAACCACACCTTCGCCGGGGTGCCGGCCCCGGGGTCGTCGACCCGGATCTCCCACCCGTCGTCGTGGACGGCGTGGTGACAGGGAGTGCACAGCAGCGCGCCGCGGGCGAGGTCGGTTCTTCCCCGATCTCGTTTCCACCAGTCGATGTGGTGCACCTGGGTGCGTTCGGGTGGGGCTCCGCAGCGTGCGCAGCCGCCGTCTCGTTCGACGAGGGCGAGCTTCTGGGCGGGGGTGAACAGGCGCTTCGCGCGACCCCAGTCGAGGATCTCGCTGCCTCCCCCGAGTACGCACGGGATGACCTGTGCGTCAGCGGCCATCCGTCGCACCGCTCCGGCGGGGATCGGGGCGTCGAATCCGTCGACGGATGCCGCGCCCACCCCGCTCTCGAGCTGCTCGAGCGTCATGCGCACGACGACGGTCGTGGTGACGCCGGTCGCGACCGTGTCGCATCCGAGCGCGTGGGCGCACAGTTCGGCGAGGGCGTCGAGCCGCATCTGCTTGACGCTGCGCTGGTCGCGCTCGGCATCGTCGGCGTGCTCGTTGCGATGGAGCACGCCCGTGACGATGCCCTCGACCACCGCGCGGATCGGGGCGGCGGACTCGAGGTCGCACACTCCCTGGAAGTGGAACCGGCCGTCCCGCTCCTGAAAGGTGAGAGACCGCTCCGCGCGCGCTTGCTCATGCCGGGGTTCGACGCCGTCGGGGTCGAGGTGCGCCTCGGCGCGCGCGAGCATGCGCGACAGCTCATCGGCGCGCAGGCCGGGTGCCATGGCCGCGAGCTCCCGCTCTGCGGCATCGAGCCGGTCGGGCTCGACGCGCGGCGCGACCCGGTCGAGCAGCGAGACGATCGCCGCGGCCGCGGTGACGCCCAGGTCGCCGGCGGCGACCCCGTCGGCGACCGCGGGATGCTTGGCGGGCAGCGTCTCGCCGGTGAGCGACATGCGCGGAGCGGTGGCCTCGCCGACCTGCACGAGCTTCATCGCCTCACCCACGCTGGAACCGGTGGTGGTCTGGATCAGCGCCACCGGCGTGCGGAAGCCCTGCTTCTTCGCGAGCGAGTCCTTTCCGAGTTCCGCCCGTGACTGGCGGGCGATCTCCGCAGCCAGTGGAGCGAAAGCCGCGTCGACCCGTCGCTTCAACGCGCCGAACGCCGCGTTCGCCTGCACCAGCTCGCCGGGCGTGAGCGCCTCGGCTGCGCGCTCGCCGACCACCGCGTCGAGCGCGTCCAGCGCCTCCGCGATTCGGTCGAGCAGCAGGTTCTTCATGCTTCGACTTTAGAACGTACCTCCGACACTGGCTCGAGTTGTCCACAGCAAGAGGGGCGGCAGACGACCCGTGCCGCCGGCATCCGACGCGCGGATGTCGGCCCGCCCGCACCCCAGCTCAGTCCGTCGCGAGAAGGTCCCCGAGCCTCAGCCCAGATCGATCAGCACCACGACGACGGTGAGTCCACACGCCAGCGCGAACCCTCCGACGGCCTTCCATGTGCGGCGGCTGCTGTGCGCTCCGACGACCTGGGCAAGCCCGATGAACTCGGGCTCGTCGCGGACCATGGTGTCGGTGTCGCGAAAGGCTCCGCGCAGGGAGACGACGGCGATGGCGAGACTCGCCACCGAGAGCAGAAGCGGAATCAGCATGGCCCCACTCTGGCCCAGCTCTCGCCCCCCGCCACAAACCAGCGGCCCCAGCATCCGTCGATCGGATGCCGGGGCCGCCGGCAGTGGGCCCGAACAGCTCAGCCGAGCGGCGTCACCGCCGAGCCGAGCGCCGGGTACAGCACCGGAGCGGTGCGGTAGTGCGTGGCCTGCTCGAAGTCGTACGCGAGGCCGAGCAGCGTGCCCTCGGCGAAGTCGCGTCCGAGCCATTCGAGGTTGACGCCGACCGACGATCCGCCCTGGCCGGCGCCCGTGGTGCCCATCGGCAGCGTCACGGCCGGCATGCCCGTGTTGGGGCTGAGGCGCATGTTGGTGCCGATGGTTCCGTACGCGTTCGTCGACGGGTAGATGATCGTGTCGAGGTCGTTGTCGTCCATGAGCTTCGTTACGAGCACCTTGCCGGCGGCGAGCTGCTTGGTGTGCGAGCCTTCGACTCCGGCCCAGTCCTGGTACACCTTGTCGGTGACGCCGTTGCGCTGCACGTACACGCTGCGGCGCGAGGTGACGTAGTTGCCGCCGTCGAGGATCTGCTGGATCGACCGCTGCGTCACCTTGGGTGAGAGGTGGGTCGCGACGTACTGGTCGAGGTCGTGCTTGAACTCGTTGGTCGAGCCCGACCCTTCGTTCAGCACTGCCGAGAACCCGGTGGGCGCGGTCAGCTCGACGAGGGTCGCCCCCTGCGCCTCGAGCGTCGCCTTCGCCTGATTCCAAAGCCCGACCGTCGCCGCGTTGTTGCCGATCATCGACGGGATGTACCCGATGCGGGCGCCCTGCAGCGCGGTGTCCGACAGCTCCGACGTGTACGACGACGGCACGAGTCCGGCCTGGCGGGAGGTGACGGCATCCGCGGGGTCGACGCCGACGACGGCGTCGAGCGCGACGGCCGCGTCGATCACCGAACGCGCGATGGGTCCGCCGGTGTCTTGCGACAAAGCGAGCGGGATGATCCCGTCACGGCTGGCAAGACCCACGGTGGGGCGGATGCCGACCAACTGGTTGTACGACGAGGGCACACGGATCGATCCACCGGTGTCGGTGCCGAAGCCGATGCCGGCGAGGTTCGCGGCGATCGCCGCGCCCGTGCCGCCGGAAGACCCGCCGGCCGTCTTCGACGTGTCGTACGGCGAGGCGACGAGCAGCGTCGACCCGACCGGCTGGAACGACGAGAACTCCGACGCGAACCCGTAGGCGAACTCGTCGAGCGATGCCTTGGCGAGGATGACGGCGCCGGCGTCGCGCAGGCCTTCGACCATGAACGCGTCGGTCGACGTCTGGTTGTCGTTCCAGCATCCGCACCCGCCGGTGGTGACCATGTCGACGGTGTCGTAGTTGTCTTTCAGCGCGATCGGCACGCCCAGCAGCAGGCTGGTCATGCCGTTCGCGGCGCGCTCGGCATCTGCATCCGCCGCCGCTTTCAGCGCGACGTCGCTGACGGTGATGATCGAGTTGAGTGCGCGCGTGGCGCCGGTGACGACGGTGCGGTCGTAGGCGGCGATGCGGTCGATGTAGCTCTGCGTGATCTCGACCGAGGTGGTGACCCCGGCGTTCATGGCGGCCTGCATGTCGAGCGTCGTGGCTTCGACGACGTCGAACGGTCCGTCGTCGTAGACCATCCGCTGCGACAGCGCGGCCAGATCGGCGACGGTGATCTCGCCGTCGACATCGAGGTCGATCAGCTTGACCGAGCCCCATGCGGCATCGGCCGAGGTGGTACCGAGCGCCGCCGATGCCACGTCGAGGTCGGCTGCGGTGACCAGTCCGTCGCCGGTGAGGTCGAGCTGCGTGTAGAACGGCGGCAGCGCGGCCGACACGGGTGCGTCGACCGGCTCTGCGTATGCGGCGGGCGCGCCGGTGACGCAGAGGGCGAGGATGCCGAGGGTCGCGGTGCCGGTGAGCACGCGGCGGCGGGTGAAGACGGGGCGGTTCATCGGACGACCTCCTGGCTGATGGTGCTGCTTCTGAAACCGCGGCGACGACGGATCACGAGCACGATGCCCAGGGCGAGCAGTGCCGCGGCGACGGAGCCGGCGACGAGAACGCCCGTCGGGTCGCCTCCGGTCGCGACGAGCGGGTCGGATGCTGCGGGCCCGCTGCCTGACGGTGCCGGCGTGGCGGTGGGGGAGGCCGTGGCGGTGGGCGACGGCGTGCCGGTCGCGCCCGGGGTCGGCGCGGTCGGCGCGGCGGTGACGGCCACGGTCGCGGTGACGGGTGCGGGGAGGGCGATGGTGCCGCCGGTCGAGTCGACGAACGTGGCGCCGGCGAGCTGGATCGCCGCGCTGCCGCCGCCGAGGGCGGTGAACGTGAAGGTCGCGAGCGTCTGCGCGCCCGTGAGTCCCGGCGACGATCCGAGGCGCGTGTGGGTGAGCTGCACGCTGCCGGCGGTCTCGGTGACGGTGTCGTGTCCGCCGGCCGGGAAGGTGGCCGAGGCGTCGTCGAAGTCGAGCAGGGCCGGGTCGAACGTC
This sequence comes from Microbacterium telephonicum, assembly GCF_003651225.1. Lineage (GTDB taxonomy): Bacteria > Actinomycetota > Actinomycetes > Actinomycetales > Microbacteriaceae > Microbacterium > Microbacterium telephonicum. Next base: position 686,268 of record NZ_RCDB01000003.1, on the reverse strand, counting down.
ACGACGAGGTCGTAGGCGTACAGGTCGGTGCTGGCGTCGACCGGGATGGTGACGGTGACGGTGTCGCCTTCGTCGGCCGTGGCGGGCGCCGAGACGGTGACGGCGCCGATCGAGCCGCCGGCGGCGACGGCGGCCGGGGCGAGGGCGAGTGAGGCGCCGAAGAGCGCGACGGTCGCGGCGGCCAGGGCCGCCCATCGACCGCCGAGCCGGCGTGGGCTCGCCGCTGTGCGGAGTGCAGGCATGCGGATGCCATTCCTTTCGGGTGGGGAATGGACAGCCGACGCGCCGTGGTGCGTGAGTCGCATCGGCGCGTCCGGGGGGATACCCGGACTCTTTCAGCCGCAGATTTCTTGGTCGTTTCCGAATGTTGCTCGGTAATGAACGGGCAGCGTCAACGGCACAGCGGCCGCGAACTGCTAGCCACGAGATGCGGCACCTCCGAGGACGCCGCCCTCACTTGCCGGAAGGCAAGGTACGCGCAAGTTGAGACAGCGGATGCGCGGTCGCTGCTGGATGGGGTCACCAGTCGTCCGCGCGCGCTCGCTACACCGCACGACGTACACGAGCAACATCGCGACGCTCGTGAACAGCGCCGTCGCGGGCGACGCGTGCGTTCTACTCATGGGTGCCCCGCCGTGCAGAACGGAGAGACAGACTACGTGTTCTTGGGCAACGACAATCGGAACGCGCTCGCGGAGCAAGCAGCGGAATCAGCGAATGTGGCGTACGCCGACTTCAACGCCAGCTTCGGCGGCCGCGTCATCACGCAGTCAGCGGGGCTGCGGTGGTCACCGGTTACGTGCGCCTGTCGCGCAAGGCGCCGGTGCATGGCCGACCTCGTCTACGAGTTCGTCTTGCGCGGTGCGAGTATCTGACGAGTCGAGTGGGGTCGAACGATCTCTCGGCGAATCTGAGGGGTGTCGGTTCGCTCCTCTCGCGCTCGCTGAATCTCGGTAGATGCGATTCCCAGCACCGCGAAAATAAACATCTGCCACTGAGTGATCAGTGCGACGACATACAGACTCATGCCCATGGCGATGCTCGCCGCGAGGGCGGGGCCCTGCCGGTGGCGAAGGTACTGAAGCAGCGCTATCCCGAATACTGCAAGCAACGCCAACGCCGGCACCAACCCGCTCTCGAGCGCAACCCGCAAGTAGGCGTTGTCGACGCTGACGTACGCGCCGAACTGGAGGTTGGCAGGTCCGAACCATGCAGATTGCGGAACGGCTGTCGAGAAGACGTAGTCGCGGTAACCGTTCGAGCTCGCGAAGTCGTTAGCTGTCGCGCTGTCGACGTTTTGTCCGGTGATTACTGGTCCGACGGCAATCACTGCGGAAATGAAGGCGAGTGCGAGCGGAATACGGTAGCGCTGCGCGCGGAGGATGAGGGTTAGCCCGACGATCACGGCAGCCGCTAACGCTCCTGTCCTCGCGAACGTGCAAACCATCCCTCCGCCGAGCACAGCGAGCGAGAGGAGGAGCCACGGCAATCGCAGTTGAAGGGAGTACGGGATAGCGATGGCCAAGAACCCGGACAACGCAATAGAGGTACCGAATGACGCTTCGGACCGCGCGACACCGGCGCGCATTTGGATCGACTGCCAAACGGCCTGGAGATTGGGTAGGCTGCCGGGCAACTGCAGCGTCTCGAAGACGTGCAAGCCGAACACGAACTCGATGATCGCCCACGCAGCGCAAGCGAGGCCGACGCCGAGGATCATGCGAGCAAGAGCTTCAGGCGCAGCCCTCAACGATATGAGGCGGAGAAGTACATAGGGCAGCGCCCACTGGAACACGGAGTCCGCCGCTAGTCCACGCGATCCGCCTGTCAGGAATGCGAAGACCATGAGCGCGACGAGGGCGAACATGGCCCAATCCAAGGCATTAATCTTCACGCGCGTCCCGCTTGCGGCCATCACGCCGGGTACCAGAACGAGCGCGAGCGCTGACCCAAACACGAACTGCGAGTTCGCGACTCCGAATCCGATCCAAGTCGGGACGACGGCCACTGCGATCCACCACAAGTAGGCGGACACAAGCGGTTTTCGCCACGTGATGGCCAGCATCCAGAGCGCAACGACCAGAGCCATCGTGATTGTGGGACCCGCGACCATGACGCTGCCGAGGAGTGCTGCCACCGCAAACACCGCGGGGAGGATGCTACGCATCGTGCGACGGCCACGACCGATAGATGCCCACTGCAGAGACCGTTGACGCGGCCGGGAATCCCACCGTCTCGTACGCGCCCCTGCCGTCGCGATCTGAGAGCGGAGCAAGTAACGTCCGCGCAAACAGACCCTCGCTGATTCGCAAGTTTGCGGTGAGAAGCCCTGGCGTCCTATTCAGCTGCAGTGGTGGAATCTGAGGGCGCTTAGCCATGCCGATCATGATAACGGGACCGACCTGATTCGTGGCGAAGTCGATCAGCACCGCGACACCGACTCGCTACACTCCAACGGTGCCCGGGTGACCAGTTGCGAGGGCAGAAGGGTGGAGCGCGTGGCACGTAACCGAATCGAAGGGCTCGACGCTCTGCGCGGCCTCGCCATTTTGCTCGTCATGCTGCGTCACGCGTGGCCGAGCCTCTTCGGCGGCGGCGGAATCGTCGGGGTCGTGGTGTTCTTCACGCTTTCTGGCTACCTGATCACGGCCATTTTGCACGGCTCGATCACTCAATACGGGCGCGTTCGCTACGGGCGGTTCTATCGTGACAGGGCATTCCGCCTCATCCCCGCCTTGATGTTGATGCTGCTCGGGATTACCGTCATCGCGCTCTCAACAAACTTGCTCGGGGATCGGGGAGAGCTACTCCGTACATGGCTTGTCGCACTGACCTATACCGGCCCTATACCGGCAATCTACCCTTTGATCACGGTAGCCCCGCCATCAATCACATCTGGACACTCGCCACCGAGGAGCAGTTCTATCTCTTATGGCCGATCGTGCTGGTGCTTGGACTGCGATGGCGGAAGCTGTGGTGGGTGATCGGAGGATCCGCGATAGCGATCCTGGCTGTCTGCGTCGCCTCGCTGGCATACGTCGCCCCGAACTATGGCGACGCCTACACCCTTCCCTCCTCGTGGGCGGTGACGATTCTCATCGGAGCCGCCGCGTACTTTGCGCAGGACCGCATCTCAAGCTGGCTCCCGAAACGTGGTCGCTTGATCGCGCCTGCTGCGATCATCGCGCTCGTTGCCATGAGCCTCATTCCCAACTTCAAGGACTCGATCGCGGCCTACCTACTCGGCGGCCCCGCGATCGCAGTACTGACCGTGCTCGTTGTGAACTACGTGCGCCAGTGGCAGAGAGTCAATGGCATGATGCGCCCTATGCTGTGGCTCGGGACCATCTCATACGCTGCCTACCTCTGGAACTTGCCCGTCGCACTGTGGCTTGAAGTCGCAGGAGTTCCCTTTGGTGCGCTGCTGTCACTGCCTTTGACGATCGCGGCGGCGACGGTCAGTTGGTATGCCGTCGAGCGACCCATGCGCGAACTCAAACGCCGCATCGAACGGCGCGAGAGGGGCCTTGGAGACACCGCGGCCGTTGCCCCCAGGATCGTCGCCTGATCGCTCGTGTAGACCGGTTCGCCGATCGGCAGAACACCCTTATACGGATTGAAACGCCCGGGGTGTGATGGAGGCTCTCAAACCTGTGAAGGATGAGAGTTATGGCTGCACCACGAAAGTACACCGAGGAGATGAGGGAGCGTGCGACGCGGTTGGCGTTGGACGCCCGCCGCGACCCCGCGAGCAAAGTCGGGGCGATCAAGCGGATCGCTGACCAGCTCGGGATCCATCCCGAGGCGTTGCGCACTTGGGTGCGGCAGGCCGAGATCGACGGCGGGACCGCGCCAGGGACGACTACCGCGGACGCGCAGCGGATCGCGGACCTCGAGCGGGAGGTTCGGGACCTGCGCCGGGCGAACGAGATCCTGAAGGCTGCGTCAGCGTTTTCGCGGCGGCGGAGCTCGACCGCAAGCTGAAGTGGCCGAGGTGCCGACCGCGGTGCTCGTCGAGTACATCGACGGGCACCGCGACAGGTACGGGGTCGAGCCGATCTGCCAGGTCCTGCGCGAGAGCGGGATGCAGATCGCCCCGAGCACCTACTACGCCGCGAAGACCCGGCAGCCGTCCGCGAGAGCGGTCCAAGACGCAGAACTGGTCATCGACATCAAGACCGCGCACAAGGCGAACTGAATCGGCCTGACTTTCGTTCCTATCGGGAGCCTTGTCCGGCAGGTGCCGGCTGGCCTGATTCTTGGTCAGCGTAGTACGCGTGCTCGACCTCGAGTGGGGTGCGAATGTCGAGTTCGCCGTGGAGGCGCTGGTTGTTCCACCACCACACGTATTCGAGGGTCGCGAGCTCGACCTGCTCGACCGTCCTCCAGGGGCCGCGCTGACGGATCAGTTCGGTCTTGTAGAGGTTGTTGATCGCCTCGGCGAGGGCGTTGTCGTAGCTGTCGCCGATGGTCCCGGTGGAGGGGACGGCGCCGAGTTCGACGATGCGGTCGGTGTAGACCATCGCCATGTAGTTCCTGGGCTCAACCGGTCGTTGCAACACCGGGTTGTTGAAGCGAGCGTAGCTGCTCCTCGAAGACTTCCGCGGGAGTGCGCCAGTCCAGGCTTTTCCGTGGCCGGTTGTTGAGCGCGAGAGCGACGGCTTCGAGGTCCTCGGCTGACCACCGCGAGAGGTCCGTGCCCTTCGGGAAGTATTGACGCAGCAACCCGTTTGTGTTCTCGTTCGTCGGCCGCTGCCAGGGCGAGTGGGGGTCGGCGAAGAACACCTTCGTGCCCGTCTCAAGCGCGAACTGGGCATGCGCAGAGAGTTCCTTGCCGCGATCCCAGGTGAGTGTCTTGCGAAGCTGTTCTGGAAGCTTCGTCATGGTCGCGACGAGAGCAGCGTTCATCGCGACGGCGCCGTAGCCTCCCAGAGCAGGACCGTTCTTCACATATGGGTTCTCGCCCCAGCCCTCCAGGCGGGGCAGGTGCACCAGGAGAGTCGAGCGGCTCTTGCGCTCGACGACAGTGCCGATCGCCGATCGGCCCGTGCCGATGATCAGATCCCCCTCCCAGTGCCCAGGAACGGCGCGGTCCGCCGCCTCCGCAGGACGTTCGGAGAACACGACATCGGCGGTGACATGCCCTTGCGGACGGTTCTGCGCTCGAGCTCGTGGCTGCCGGAGTGCGCGACCGGTTCGCAGGCAGGTGACGAGTTCGCGTTTAAGCGCGCCACGGCCCTGGATGAACAGCGACTGGTAGATCGCCTCGTGGCTGATGCGCATGGACTCATCATCCGGGAAGTCGACCTTCAGGCGGTGTGAGATCTGCTCCGGGCTCCACGCGATCGCCCACCGCCGGTCCTGCCGATGCGGCTTGTTCCGCCCCTTCCATGCCAGCGGCTCAGGCCCGACGACCACGCTGCCATCGGATCGGCGGACGTTGCCGGCGAGACGGTCCTGGACGTACTCGCGCAGCCTAGCGTTGGTCACCAACCTCGCCTTCTTCGGCCGCTTCGCCGCCTGCTGCGCCTTCCACTGCGCCACCAGCGCCCGGTATTCCTGCTTGCCGCTGCGCGTGGCGGCATTGCGGCGCAGCTCGCGGGAGATCGTTCCCGGGTCGCGGCCAATCCTGCGGGCGATCTCACGCACGCCGACCTGTTTGGCGCGGAGAAGCGCGATCTCCTCGCGTTCCTCGAAGGACAGATAGCGACCCGTGGGCGGGGCGAGGCTGATCGGCGGCATGCCGCCAGCGTGACGAAACCAGCGGGTCCCGACCGGCACAGACACGCCCACCATCAGCGCCGCTTCGGCGGAGGTGATACCCGTCGCGATCAGACGCCAGAACTGCCGTTGCACCTCCCGCGAAGGCTCAGGCCGCCCGGGCGAGCGCATCGGCGGACGCAACGCCCGATCCGCACGCCACTGCCGACGCGCACTCACGGGCACTTCGCTGGTCTTCTTGCTCCAATCCGCCGTCACCATCGCTGAACACCTCTCGATCGAGGTGTTGCGACAACCAGTTGAATCCGCCGTTCGAACCGTGGTCCGAGTGATGCGTCAGGCCGGTGAGGTCGCCGCCGGCGCCCCAAGCGGCCATGTCGAGCGCCTGCAGGGGCAGGATCTCGGCGCGCAGCGTCGATGCGACGTTCCATCCGACGATGCGTCTCGAGTAGACGTCGGTGACGAACGCGACGTAAGCGAAACCGGACCAGGTCGCGACGTAGGTCACGTCGCTGACCCAGAGCCGCCTTGGCGCGGGCGCCTTGAAACGGCGGTTCACGAGATCACTCGGCAGCGCCGCCGTCTTGTCGGCGCGGGTCGTGAACACTCGCTTCGACTTCTTCACGCCCCGAACCCCGGCGAGGCGCATGAGGCGCTCGGTCTGGTCGCGGCCGATGTCCCACCCTTGCCGGCGCATGAGCGCATGCATCTTCCGGCGCCCGTAGACGCCGTAGTTCTCCGCATGCAACCTGGCGACCTCGGGCGCGAGGAGTTCGTCCTTCAGCTGCCGCGCCGAGGGCGCACGGCCGACGGCGGCGCGGTAGCCGCGCGCGGTGAGGAACCCCTGAACTGCCGGTCGGAGGACTCGACAGATGAGCTCGACCCCGAAACGATCCCGGTGTTCGCTGATGAACCGGATCATCTCGGTCAGGGGCGGTCGAGCTCCTTCGCGAAAAACACGCTCGCAGCCTTGAGGATCTCATTCGCCTTGCGCAGCTCGGCGTTCTCCTTCTGTAACCGCTTGATCTCCGCCGCCGCATCGCTCGTCAGCCCCGGCGTCACGCCAGCGTCGACCTCGTAACGGCGCTGCCACAACCGCAGCGTCTCCGGGCTCATCCCCAGCAGCCCGGCCACGTGACGGACCGCGCTCATCATGTTCGGGTGCGACGGCCGCGTCTCCGCGAGCATCCGCAAAGCCCGCTCACGCATCTCCGGCGAGTACTTCCTGTTCATCGAGTTCCATCCTTACTTGAAGAACGGAACGAAAGTCAGGCCGATTCACGCGTTCGAACGCGCCAAGCCGGTGGCGACGCTCCGCTAAATTGGCCCGTGTGAGATTCGTTCGTGGAGTACTGAACCGCGCCAGGGCGCAGATTCGCCGTTTTCGGATGTCGCGCGCAGGGGAGCTGGATCGTATTGCGTTCTATCCTGGGGTCATCAGAGGCCAGCGAGTCAGGTTGACTGGCGACGTGAATTTCGGGTCAGAACCATTTCTGATTTCGCTCGGCTCGGATGTCACGATCGCAGACGGCGTGCGTTTCCTCACCCACGACGGCGGGGTTCGGGTGTTTAGGACGGAGATCCCTGATCTTCACGTATACGCGCCAATCCGGGTCGGCGATCGTGTATTCATCGGCGTAGGCGCGATGATCATGCCAGGTGTCGAGATCGGTGACGATGTGGTTGTCGGCGCTGGCAGTATCGTCACGCGAAACATCCCATCGAACGAGGTGTGGGCAGGCGTGCCCGCCCGGCGTCTCAAGTCGCTCGAAGAGTATCGGGAGGGGGCGACGCGGAAGGCCACGTTTTGGCCGGTTGGGGAATACGGGGATCGGTGGAGGTCGCACCTCCTCGCTCAGTACGGCCAACGCGGATCCTGATGATTGCCTGCGCGACACCTTGGAATGGTTGAAGGAAGAATTTCGTTGATCATGCGCGCTAGAACGAGTTCGTTTTCGGCGCTGGCCAGGTCTCTCGGCGGGTTCACTGCGATTCAACTAGTGGGATTTGCGGCGCCTTTCATCGCGCTGCCAGTGATCGCGCGAATGGTCGGCGCGGCCGAGTGGGTGCACCTAGCGTCAGCGCAAGCAATCGGTTCGCTTACCGCGGCTGTCATCTTGTTTGGCTGGTGGACTGCCGGGCCCAGTGAATACTATCGGCGCAGCGGAAAAGCTGCACGAGCGCTCCTCTATCGACAAAGCGTACTTGAGCGGGCGATTGTTGCCTCGGTTGCCTTGCCGATTTCGTTCGTCGTGGTCGCGATGATCACTCCACCCGACTTTCTCTTGATCGCCGTTCTCGCGAACCTCGCAATGGCGAGCTACGGTTTCACGCCCGACTGGTACTTCATCGCCATGCGACGGCCCGCAAAACTTGCACTTTACGAGACCGGGCCCCGCGCGTTCGGTATCGTTGTCGGGGTTGGGGCAATATTGCTCACACGGGACATCATTTGGTATCCGCTAACCCAGTTAGTTGCCGCAGCAATTGCCTATCTGCTGATGATACATCTCGAAACTCCACGTTCTTCGGGGATGACCGTTTCGCTTAAGTCCGGGCTGCGCAATCTCAGGTCCAACATGCCGATTGCGGCCTCAAACATCTTGGGTGCGGCGTACGGGCAGTTGACCATACCAGTAGCTTCTGCGCTTGCGACCAATGGCGCGTTGGCGCCGTACGTAGCCGGTGACAAACTATATAAGGCCTCACGATTCACGATCGTCGCTCTAGGCAACACGTTGCAAGGCTGGGTGTTATCGGCGGAGACGTATCGTCGACAGATGTTCGCGATCAGTTTCCACATCGGCTGGGGCATCGTCGGAGGCTCGATGCTCGCTGTTCTCACCCCTTGGGCGACCCACTTGCTGTTCGGCAGCGAACTCCGGGTTGAGTATTCGACTAGCATCGCCTTCGGAGTTGCATTTCTGTTCGCTTCGATCACGACCCCGCTTGTGAGAAACGTTCTGATTCCTCACGGTCGACGTAGGCTCCCCCTAGTCGCGACCGCGCTCGCTCTTACGGTTGGGCTCGGTGGGATCTGGCCGTTCTACTCGGCTTTCGGTGTGTCGGGAATCGGGTTAGCGGTTGCCGCCAGCGAGTTCGTCAGCGCGGCCGTGAACGGACTCTCCTCCATTCAGGTTCTACGTGGCGTGCGGCGCGAGGGCCGTGCGCGCCCCGCCGCCTAGATGTGTAGCTCAGGAACGGATGATCAGGATGAACGACGAAGCTAGTGACCTGGTGGTCTATACCGCGCTTTTCGGGTCATACGAGACCCTCGTTGAGCAGCCGACAGCAATGTTGTCGGCCGCCAGATTCATTTGCTTTACGGACGACCCTTCGCTGCGCAGCGACACTTGGGAGGTTCGGCTCGTTGAATCAACGGTGAGTTGGGATCCGACCCGCATGGCGCGAAGCGCGAAGATCGCGGGGTACCGAGAATTGGGGGCGCGGGTATCGATATGGATTGATAACCGAGTAGTTCTGCGTGTGATTCCGGAGTTGATAGTCGAGCGATTTCTCGGCGATGCCGACATTGCATTGCCGATACATGATCACCGGGCGTCAGTCGACGATGAGTTCCGGGAAGTGCTCGCGGCTGGCATCGACCACCCGTGGCGGGTGCGAGAGCAAAGGTACTTTCTCGAACGCGCAACACCAGATGTCTTGGCGCAGATCCCATTTTGGACGGCCATCTTGATTCGCCGCGACACTGAGGATGTCAGTAGAGCGATGCAGATATGGCGAGATCTGGTCTTCTTACATTCCCGACGAGATCAGCTCTCGGTGAACTATGCGTTGCATGTCTCTGGGGTGACCGTCTCGCCAATGCGCCTCGTCAATGGCGAGTCCGAGATTCACACCTGGCTCCGAGCCGACGTCTTGCCGAAGAAGCGTGAGCTGTTGTATGGGCATGGGTATAGGTACAGGCTTGGAATGAAGCTGTGGGATTCGCTAATTGCCAGCAAGCTCTATATCCGCGTTCGCGGACGCGCACAACGATGGAAATGGGCGAGAGCGGCGTCGTGATCGATGGGGCAAATACGGCTGAAGTCTATCTAGGTGGCAGACCGTGGAGAATCTCGGCAATCTGGCCGATCATTTGCTCACTCGCGTTGCCGGCGCGTACTGCTCGCGCGCCGCTCAGTCCCATGTCCGCAGCCTTCTCAGGGGCATCGAGAAGACTCTTCACTGCGCTGGCCATGGCCATTGCGTCTTCCGGAGGTGTGAGAACGCCCGTCTCCCGGTCGTGAACGTAGTCTGACATTCCGGGGGTATCAGAAATCACAACCGGACGGCCAATCGCTTGTGCTTCGAGTGCGACCGTCGAACCAGACGTGTACAAGTTTGGCCGAGAGGCGACTACGATGACAGCGGCGCGCTGATAGTAGTTTCTCAATTCGGAGTGATCGCTAAAGCGCGTCACCTTTGTCACCCCACGGGGTGGTAGTTGCGGATCCTTGGTTTGTACGACGATTTCTATAGATGGGTCCATCGAAAGTAGTTCTTCAAACGAACCATACAACGTGCGACTATCTCGTGCCTGATCGTTCCCAACACTTAAGACTAGGCGAGAATCCGGGTAGGGCGTCTGGGCATAATACTCCGTATCTATGCCCAGGGGCACGTACTTAATCCGTTCACATGGGATCTCAAGCAGTTGTGACAACAAGCGAGGTGTCGCAGAACTGAATGTCAGAATCCGATCCATGCGGCGCAGAGAGTGAGCGAGAACGGCGCGCCGCGCTCGTACGCGAGTCGAAGGGCGACGCGCCATAAGTTGGTCGGTAATCCAGATAGTCCCGCATACCGATCGTTGCCGACCTCGCGCTACTTCCCGGGCAACCCCCTCATCGAAACCTAGTTTGATGTCAGTGCGGGGGCCGCTAGATGCGTCGGAGACAACTAACCCATGATCTGTAAGCTTGTCGAGGCCGTACGGCCACCGTCCAGGGACCTTGCCATCCTGCCACTGCTGCGACCAGGCATCTACCGACAAGCTCTTGCCGTAGTGTATGCCCACACTGCGGCGGGCCGGGTTTGGTGTTATTGCTGTCATTGCTAGAGCGAATGTATTCCGTATTCGACGGTGCGGGGCGTGGCTAGTTTTCGGTCTCAAAATATCGACGGGTTGTCGAGTCGACCAATGCTGTGTAGTTGACGCGTACAGTCGACAGTTGTTCCTCTGTAATGCTCAACGCATTGGCGATTCCTTTCCCCCAATCCTCATCCACGAGGCAAATAGCGTCTACGCCGAAAAGTGCTGCGAGACTCGAGCGTCGAGGGCCGACCACGGGCCGCCCAAGTTCGATGGCTCTGACGGCTATTCCGCTCTGGTAGAAACGGGTATATGGGATCACGATTGCCGCACTGTCGCTAATGAGGTGATCCAACTCTTGCTCGGCTACGAACTCTGGTGTTACTTTCCAGCCGCGAACGAGCGGCCAGCCTCGACCCACAATTTCAAACGAATGGCCACTTATGCGGTCGTCCGCTGCGATCGACTCCAGCGCTTCCACGTTCCGTGAGGGCTTGTACTGGCCCAAGACGCGCACGACGCGAGGCTCCCTTTCCGCACTGACGCGTCCGTCAATTGAGAGTATGGGGTGGTGGATCAGCCGTGTACGGCTCTCGCCAAGATGAGCCACAACTTCCTCGCGGGCGATTTGGCTGTGAGTGATTGCCGACCCTCGTCCAAGTACTCTTGCGAAAGCCCGTGCCCATGCACCATAACCCACCGCACGAACAAGTGGAGTCGGGTCATGGATCACGACGCTCGCGTTGGCAAGGCGCAGGAACCGCAGGACGATAAAGTCCAGATACCCAAGCACAGGCCACAGGATCACCACACAGCCAGCCCCCATACGTCGGGCGCGCCGCAGGTGAGCGATGTACTCACGTACCCACCTAATGCGTGAGGCCCCGCTGGCAGACGGCTCGAGGAATGCGGTGCTCGTCACCGAAGCGCCGTACCGCATGAGCGTCTGGCGCAACTCCTCCTGATAATGGGCGAGGGCGGCGCCGAGAGGATTGATCAGAACTGCGTCTGTCGTCTGGTTCAACTTAGCCTCATGTGTGTGCTCGTATCGGCGCTATTCGGGTATCACGTGTCATATTCGCGAGGCATGGGTCGCATAACTTCGGTCAGTCGGGCCATGTCATCGGGGACTACTCGCAAGATCATGCTCGCGCGTGCTTGAGTACTCAAGGCGCAACGCGCCGTTGAAGCCGTCTCGTAGCCCGGCGAGACGCGCGACTCTCTGGTCGCGCCTCCCTCTTGCGGTATCCAACAGTATCTTCACCGCTCCTTCGACGCTGGCCATGAATACCTTCGCGCCGCGACCGTACTTGCGCCACAAGAGAATGCGATTGCGCACCGCAAAGTAGATCGGTGCGGAAAGGGTTTTTTGTTCGGCGTGCGCGGTTGACACGACTCGGATCGTCCCCTTCATGGATAGTTGGAGCGATATGTCGACATCGTCCCAGTACAAGAAGAATCGGTCATCGAAAACATCGTTGATCGCATCACGGCGCACCATGGTGCAACATCCTTCGAGCCAGTCGGCATTGACAAGTTCATTGCCGGGGCGGACGACCCGGTGGAGCGCGCGACCGCGCCAATCGAGTCTTCCTCCCGCTGACCACACTTCCCCGTTTGGTGAAGAGACCAATGGTCCGGTCTGAGCGATGCTGGTATCTGCGACCATCGCGTCCAGCATCCGCTCCACGCATTGCTCGGCGAGTCGCACCTCGTGGGTCATCAGGAGGCAGTACTCCAAACCTCGGGGCAGCGACTCGACGCCAGCAGCCATGCCTCTGGAGTAGCCGACATTGGTCGAGAGATTCAAGACCTTGACCACGCCGTCGTATTCTCCCGACATCGCCTGCAATACGCCATCATCGGAATTGTTGTCGACGATCACGATGGCGATGGGAGGACGTGACTGCGCCAAGAGTGTGCTGACGGTCTCGAACACCTCCGCCCCGAGCCGGTAGTACAGGATGACTGCGCCATAGCTCACGTCGCGACGGTGGGAGTGAGTGTCAGAACGATCATGCGTCGGCAAGGTCCACTCCGCGCTCGGATGACACATATCGAAGCGATTCTAGGTAGCGTGCGTTGACCGCTTCCCAAGAGAAGGACTCGCGAGCGCGCTGCTTCAAGGCGCTGCTCGCATCCTCGACGTCCCGTGACGCTGCGAGACGGCTCACTGTCGCGACTATGTCGCCGATTGCCCCGTCGGTGAACGCTCCGGTTGCGCCCGTGACCTCGCGATTATACGGGGTGTCGCGGGCGACGACCGGGGCGCCCAGAGCCATCGCCTGCACGAGAGCGGGATTCGTTCCGCCGACGGTGTGACCGTGGAAGTAGACGGCGCAGTGCTGCCACAGGCTGAAGAGACGGCGGTCGTCGCTGACGTGCCCCAGCCAGTGTATGCGTGGATTGGTCGCAGCCAGGGCTCGCGCGTGATCATCGAGTTCCCCGCCGTAGCCCGACGAGCCGACGATCACGACCTCGGTGTGCTCAGCGATGTGCGGTGCCGCCTCGAGGAACTCGGGGATGGAATTCTCGGGAACGAATCGAGCTACGACCAGCGCGTAACCGCGGTGCGTCAGGCCGGGCTCGACCGGGAGATCCTGATCCACGGGATCGCCTCCATACGGGATGTACTCGCCGTCGAGACCGAACTCGTCTTTCCAGCGACGTGCGATTTCGTGCGAGTCGTACACCATGCGTGTTCCGTACTTGGCGGTCCACTTGCCGCCTTGATGGAAGACCCACTTCGCGAACCGTCCCCACTTGGCGCGGTCCCACTCGATGCCGTCGACATTCACCAAAGTGGGAATGCCGGCGCGCTTGAGGATCGGCAGCCAGAACCCGTTCGCCACGTTCATGACGAGCGCCACGTCCGGCTTCTCCTTCGCGGCGTGAAGAGCGGCGGTGAGACCATAGGTCAAGGTGCTCAGCGACTTCTTCTCGAGGCCCCTCGTCTCGATCACCCGGACGCGGGGGTCGCGTCCCGGGTCGTCGGCCCGCGTGCCCGCAGGGCGGCTATAGACGGTGACGTCCCAACCCTGCTCGACGAGATAGGGGGCGAGCTTGCGGACCGCAGTCTCAAACCCGCCGTAATAACTGGGGTAACCGCGAGTTCCGATGATTGCAACTGAAGGCACGAAATCTGTTCCGGATGTTAGGGGCGAGCTAGAGCGAGGTTCCGTTAGGGGCGAGAGTGGCTTTGGCGGTGCGCAGCAGGATGACGACGTCTCCGACGAGCGACCAGTTCTCGACGTAGCCGAGGTCAAGGCGCACGGAGTCCTCCCAAGACAGCGTGGAGCGGCCGCCAACTTGCCAGGCGCCCGTAATGCCGGGCTTCGCAAGGAATCGGCGGTGAACGTGCTCTGCATACGAGGCGACCTCGCTCACGAGCGGAGGGCGCGGACCAACGAGGCTCATCGAGCCGCCGAGAACGTTGAACAATTGGGGCAGCTCATCGAGGCTGTAACGGCGCATGAAGCGCCCGACGCGAGTGACGCGCGGATCGTTGGTCATCTTGAAAAGGACCTCGTTGCCGGCATCCTGCGCCAATCCTGCTTTGAGGTCGGCTAAGCGGTCCTCGGCGTCGACGACCATGGAGCGGAATTTGAGCATCTCAAACTCCTGTCCGTGGTGGCCCACGCGCGACTGGCGGAAGATCACAGGCCCAGGGCTGGAAAGCCGGACGACCAACGCCAGCACGAGTAGCAATGGGCTGATGATGACCACCCCGACGCCCGCGATCGTCAGGTCCATCATCCGCTTCGAGAAGCGCTGGCCCGAGGTGAAGCGCGGGGTCTCGACATGAATCAGGGGCAAACCCGACACGGGGCGCGTGTGTATGCGCGGGCCGGCGATATCGGTGATGCTCGGGGCGAGCACGAGGTGCTGCTGGCCACCCTCGAGCGACCACGAGATCTCCTTGACTTTGTTCGGAGGCAGATCGTCGGTGCTCGTCACGGCGATCGTGTCGGCGCCGGTGATCGCGATGGCGCGGTCGATCGCGTTGACGTTACCCATGATCGGGATGTCGGTGCCCGGGATCATCTCGGCCACCCGACCGCTCGGCACGCAAGCGCCGACGACGTGGTAGCCGGCGGTGGGGGTTCGGCCCAGTTCGTTAGCGATGTGCGCCACTGACTGGCGCGACCCGACCAGGAGAACCTGCGCCGAGTAGCGGCCCATTTGGCGCTGCGCGACTAGCCACTGACGCCAAAGCCATCGCGTGAAGACGAGTAGCAGTACACCCGCGGGTAGCGCGATGACCAGATAGCCTCGCGCGACGTCGACTCGAGTCAGAAAGGCGACGATGGCGATGCCACCGAACACGCCGAAGCTCGCGCGGACGACGCGGGTGTATTCGGTCGTTCCGGTGCCAACGACGCGATCACTTCGAGAATCCACGAGGGCGAGGGCTGCCATCCAGATGACGACCAGGATCGCTGAGAAGAGCCAGTAGGAGAACTCGTTGATGCGACTGTCTTCACGCACCGACACGTCTACACGTCCGAGGCCGAACCAGATGATCTGCGTGCCGTAGACAACCCAGATCAGCACGAGGAGGTCGGTTACTCGAAGCCGCATCGCGTATCGCCCGCGCCACGCATCAGGCTTCGGGAGAAGCGGCGTGGGGGAGGTCGACGGGGAGGCGTCGTCGACGGGCGCAGTCACCGTCATTCCACCTCCAGTCTTGATCTGAACCGCGACTTCTCTGTGGCGGTGGCCTTGAGGATCATACTTCCATGGTGTGGCGGGCGTGTTACGCGCGGGGCGTTGGAAACCACGTGTTGGGGGTGACCTTGAGGTGGTGGTTGCTTGGCCGGTGGGGCGTGCTTGCGCGCGGACTGATGCCTGTTCGGGGGATTTCGATACGCCCGCTGGCGCGGGCTACTCAATCACCGGTGGGGTGGGGCGGGGTGGGGTGGGCGCGGTTGCGGGCGGCTCGGGGCGTTTCGACTCGCTTTGCTCGCTCAACGACCGGGGAGCGTTTCGACTCGCTTCGCTCGCTCAACGACCGGAGAGGTCACGGGGTGGGGCGGAGGAGGGCGTCGGCGGTCCAGAGGACGGTGTCGGGGCCTAGCACTGACAGAGCGGCGGGAGTTGTGGGGGCGGCGTCGGGGATGCAGCCCTCGGGCGTCGGCTCAGTGCCGGTGTAGCGGGTGACGGTCACCCCGGTGAGGCAATCGGGGGAGGTGTGAGCCACCACGACGGCGCCGGAGACCGCGTCAAGCGCGATGGCGTCGGTTGTCAGCTCGGACCAGGTGTTGTCGAGGTAGGCGTAGGCGGTGTTGTTGCAGACGGTGCCGACGACGCCGCGGCTTGTGCGGACGCTGCGGGGCTCGGCGCACGGGGCGGCGACGGGCGAGCCGGAGACGATGATCGAGGCGGGGTCGGCGGGACTCGCGTACGTCGAGCCGGCAAGCACGTCGGGGTACGACTCCCATGCGACTCCGGCCGTGTAGGTGCGCAGGGCGGTGGGCTCGCAGGTGTCGCCGGTGGCGGCGATCACTTCGCCGTTGCCGTCGAACGTCGAGAGTCCGAGCACCTGCCGCGCGTCGGCCGGGGTGAGGTTGCGCCAGGTGGAACCGGCATCCGTCGACATCTCGACGACGGGAGCGGCGCCGCCGCACTGGCCGGCCGTCGCCCGCCACATCGTGTCGCCTTCGATCGCCAGGAAACGCTCGTCGGCCGCGGCCGTCGCGGGCGCTGATGTCTGAGTGGGACTCGCGTTCGGGGATGTGCGGTCGCCGAACGTGAAGGTCGGCGCCGGGCTCATCGTTTCGCCGGCGGGTGCGCCGCCGCGCGTGCTCTGCAGAGCGAACACCGCGAGCACGCCCACGATCGCTGCAAGCACGACGACGGCGACGATCGCGGCGATACGTGATCGTCCCGTGCCGGTCGAGAAGCCGCCGCGCATCGCAGGTCAGGGGCGGCGGCGCGTGGTTGAGTCAGCCTCGTCTGCGGCCTGGCCGGCCAGCAGCTCGTCGAACGCCTCCTGGGCCGACCGGGGGCGGGACTGCTGTTGCTCCTGCTGCTCGCGGGCCGCGCGCTGCGGCGCGGGCTCGTTCGACGAGCCGTCGGGAGCGATCACGGTGGGCTGAGGCTGCGCGGCGGGCGGCTGTATCGGCGCAGACTTCGGCGCCGCGGTGGGCGTCGTGCCGGTCACGGTGAACGTGCGGCGGGCGGCCGACGGAAGGGACGGTTCGGGTGCGACGACCGGGGCGGGGGGCGGCACCGTGCCTTCGCTCTTGGCCTTCTTCGCTGCCTTCTCGGCCGCCTTGGCGGCCTTCTTCGCTTCCTTGGGGTTGGCGCGGTAGCCGTAGCCGTATCCGTAGCCGCCGTACTGCGTGTAATACGCGTCGGGGCCGCGGGTCGGCACCATCGTGAGCACGAGGCCGGCGGTCTTCGCTCCGACGGTGTCGAGGGCCTCGACCGCGCCGGAGAGCTGGTGACGGGTCGTGCGGCCGGCGGCGATCGCGAGGATCGCGCCGCTGGTCGACTTCGCGAGGATCGCCGCATCCGTCACGGGCAGCAGCGGGGGAGCGTCGCACAGCACGACGTCGAAGTCGCGCTCGAGAATCTCGAGCAGGGTCTGCATCTGCTGCGACCCGAGCAGCTCGCTCGGGTTGGGTGGGATCTTGCCGGCCGGCAGCACGTAGAGCGAGCGGCCGCCCCACGGCAGCATCACATCGCCGACGCGCACACGCCCGATGAGCACATCGGTGAGACCGACGCCGCCCTCGATGCCGAGGTACTCGGCCACCTTCGGCTTGCGCAGATCGGTGTCGAGCAGAGCCACCTTCTTGCCGGCATCCGCCAGCGCGATGGCCAGGTTGATGGTCGTGGTCGACTTGCCCTCGCTCGGCACCGAGCTCGTGACCACGAAGCTCGCGCGGCCGCCCATGTCGAGGAACTGCAGGTTGGTGCGCAGCGCGCGGAACGACTCAGCCCGCGGGCTGAGCGGGTCGGCGTGCACGATGAGCGGGCGCTCCTTGGCCTTCTGATCGAACGCGATCGCGCCGATGAGGGGCACATCGGTGACCTGCTGCACATCGCGCTGCGTGCGCACGCGCGTGTCGAGCACGGTGCGCAGCACGGCCGCGCCCACGCCGAGGGCGAGGCCGATCAGAGCGCCGAGCGCGAGGTTGAGCGGCACGTTCGGGCTCGACGGACGCAGCGGCGGAAGCGCGTCGGACACGCGCGTCAAGCGCACCGGGCTCGCGCCCTCGGCCACGGTCGGCTCGATCTGCGGAACGACCTCCGACAGGCTCGCGGCCACGGCGTTCGCGATTTCGGCCGCCTTCACCGGGTCGGGGTCGGTCACGGTGATCGTGATGAGGGTCGTGTTCAGTGCAGCGGATGCCGCAACCTGCACGCCCAGCTCGGTCGAGGTCATGCCCATGTCGAGCGTCGCGATCACCGGGTTGAGCACGATGGGGGTCTTCACGAGACCCACGTACGTGTTGATGCGCGTCTGCGCGAAGCTCGACCCTTGCTGCAGCTCGGCCACCGAACCGCTGCCCTGCGTCGACACGGCCACCGTGCTCGACGCCTCGTACTCGGGCGCGCGCGTCAGCGAGTACGCCGCGGCGACCCCGATGCCGACGAGCAGCGCGATGATGATCAGCAGCCAGTTCTTCCGCAGAACGCGGATGTAGTCGCTCAGCTCCATGCTCGGTGGGCGCTACCTCTCAGAAGGGGAGTGTCACCGCGCGTCCGCGGCAGGTTCAGTCTGCCACAGGGGGTCTGCGGCGCCCGGCGGGTCAGGCGGCGGCGAGGCGCACGACGCGCTCGACCTGGTCGAGCGCCGGCAGCAACTGCTGCGCGGAGCGCTGGTACACGCTCCACTCCCGGCGGTAGGGGTCGATCACATCGTCGTCGGCGGGGTCGGCGGGCGGGATCGCCAGGCCGCGCTGACCGGCGACGGCGGCGGCCGCCGCGCGCAGACGCGCCGACGGATCTGAGCCGGCGGCGGCGGCCGATGAGGCGATCGTGGTGTCGTCGAGTGACGCGGCGAGGCGTGCGAACTCGCGCACGGTGAATGTGGAGCGCAGGCGCGCGGGGGCGAGCTCGGCGAGTTCGCGGCGGTGGTCGCGTGTCATCGCGAGGATGAGATCGGGTGCCGAGAGCATCGCCTCGGTGAGGTAGCGGGAGCGGTGGGCGTCGGCATCCGCTTCAGAGACGCCGCTTTCGAGCGCGAGATCGATTGCCTCCGGCGTCATGACGGCGGCAGGCAGTCCGCGCACCCCGGCGCTGTGCACGCTCGCACCCAGATCGCGCAGGCGCGTCGCGAGGATCAGCTGTGCGAGAGGGGAGCGGCAGATGTTGCCGGTGCAGACGGTCATCAGTTCCATGGCGCGCTCCGGGTAACGTGGGCGGGTGCCCGATCACTCTAGCGAGACCGTCGTCGCGCCCTCGCGCCGCTCCCAGGCCTCGCCGTCGGAGCCGTCGGGCGACGACCGTTCGTCGCGTCGACGCGAGCGCCGCAACGATTGGCGCCTCGGCGGATCCACCGTCACGCGGTGGCGCGAGAAGCTGCTCGCGATCGCCCTCCTCTCTCTGGGGGCGGGTGTCGTGCTCGGCGATCTCGTCGGCGTGGCCGTGCCGCTGCTGGGGCAGGTCGTGCTGTGGGTGTCGATGCTCGTGCCGGTCGTGCTCGCGCTCGTGTGGTCACGGCCCGTCGGGCTGCTGCGGTTCCGGGCGATCGACCTGTTGTGGGGAGTCGGGCTGGGGCTTCTCGTCTGGATGATTCAGGGGTGGACGGCCGGGCGCGAAGTCGAATTCCCGTCGCTGGTGCGCATCGACGGCGCGCTGCCGACGGGCTGGTGGTTCACGGATCTCATCGCGCCGGTGCTGATCGCGCCCGTGGTGGAGGAATTCTTCTTTCACGGAGTGCTGCTGGTCGCGTTCTACGCCTGGCTGCGGCGTCCGCTCGGTGGCTTCACGGCGGGCCTCACAGCGCTACTCGTCACCGCTGCCGTGTTCGTCGTGTTGCACACAGCGCTTGCTCCCGGTGCCGTCTCGGATGTCATTGCTCTCGCGGTGCTCGCGCTCACGACCGGACTCGCCGTACTGCTCACGGGGCGCATCTGGACCGCCGTGCTCGTGCACATCGTCTACAACGTTCTCGGTGCTGGTCTGCTGCTCGTGGGCACGTTCGTCGGCTGATACGCGTCGATTTTCCGTTCAGTGGCGGCGGGTCGAAGTCACCCAGACGTTACATAGTGGTAACCCAGGCGATTTTGAGGAAGCGGCCGCAGGCGCTAGCGTCGAACGTGGGTGGGGGACACGTGTCCGCCGAAATCCGTAGCTCAACTGAGAATACGTCGAGACCGAAGGACCGAAATCATGCTGAAGAAGACTCTCGCCGCGGCCGTCGTTGCCGGCGCTCTCATCTTCGGTGGCGCGTCTGCTGCCACCGCCGCCAACAACTACCCGCCGGTAACGCCTCCCGGTTCGACCATCACGGTGAGCGTGGGCGGCACGGCGACGATCACCTTCGACGCGAGCGGCCTCCCGACCATCGACACCTCGGTGATCTTCACCGTGACGGGTCCGGCGACGGTCAACTTCGCGTCGATCGTGTCCGCTGCGACGACGGTCACCTCGCAGACCACCGAGCCGATTCAGAATGGCACCGCCACGGTGTCCTTCACTACGACCGTTCCCGGTACGTACACCGTGAGCGCCGCCGGCGCGCAGTCGGGCACCGCGCTCGGCACGTCCACCGTGGCCGTCGCTGCGGCAGCTGCAGACCCGGCGGCCCCGGGCCTCGTCGCCACGGGTGGCGACTTCTCGCCGGCCGCCCTGTGGGTCGGTGCCGGTGCGCTCGGCCTCGGCGGTCTCGCCGTCGTCGCCGCCACGGCTCGCCGCCGCGCGGCGCAGCGCTGATCACTCAGCAAAGCTCTTCATGACGAAGGCCCCGGGCTCCGGCTCGGGGCCTTCGTCCGTTTCTGCCGCCGCTGACTGGGCGCGGCCGTGGGCGGCGCTCGCGGTCGTCGCCTTCACCCTCGTGGTCGACGGTGCGCTCGTGCTCACCTGGCCCGGTGCCCGCGCGAACCTCGGGATCGGCGCTGACGCGCTCGGGGCGCTGCTCGACATCGTCGTCATCGCCGGCCCGCTTGCGCTCGGTGCCGTCGTTGCCGCCCGCGTTGGTGGCCCCGGCATCCGTCGCGCACTCGGTCTGAGGTTTCGGGCGATCGATCTCGCCCTCGGACTCTTCGTCGCGCTGATCGCCCGCGCGGTGCTCGAGATCGTGCAGCCGACCGTCGGCAGTCTCGGGTCGCCGTTCGCCGACGGTGACCAGACGCTCGTGCTCGTGGTGATGGCGCTCGGCGCGGTGCTGCTCGTGCCGGTGTGCGAAGAGCTGCTGTTCCGCGGCGCCCTGCAGCGTGGGCTCGAGACTGCGTTGAGGGGGAGCGGACGGGCTGTCAGCGCGAGCATCGCCGTGATCGTCTCGACCGTCGTGTTCGTGCTGCTGCACGTGCTGCCGTACGGGGCGTCGGCTCCCATCGGTGCGGTGCTGTCGCCGGCTCTCGTCGGCGTGGCATCCGGCATACTCGTCGCCGTCACCGGACGGCTTGCGCCCGGCATCCTCGTGCACGTCTTCTTCAACCTCGGCGGGGTGCTGCTCCTGCTCTTCTGAACGCGGGCTTCGAGCCGTGTGACGATCAGGTGAAAAAGGTTCCTCTCGTGGTGCCGGGCGGCATCCGCGGTGATTAGGCTGGAGGCACGACATGTCGCGCCCCCCAATTGCGGCACGTCGCAGAGACTCACGCATCCCCATGTGGCGTCTCGCGCGGGGGGCTCGAGGCCTCGCCTCGCCCCCCGCTCCCTTTGGCTTTCGCCCGCGCATGCCGTATGCTTGCTCTTTGGTGTGCGGCTGTTGCTGGCCGACACCGCGAACGTGAGCCCTCCACTGGCGTGTTGGCTCGCCGCGTTTCGACTCGCTTCGCTCGCTCAACGAGCGGAGAAGGCGGGATCGGCGGCGGACAACCACCCCGGAGCGGGATTCACGAACCTCTCCGTTCGATCAAGAAAGCAGCACTACTGTGACGCGCACTTACACCCCCAAGGCTGGCGAAGCCCAGCGCGAGTGGCTGGTCATCGACGCGACTGACGTCGTCCTCGGCCGCCTCGCATCCCACGCTGCCGTGCTCCTGCGCGGCAAGCACAAGCCCACCTTCGCGAACCACATGGATGCCGGCGACTTCGTCATCGTCATCAACGCGGAGAAGGTGGCCCTCACCGGTCAGAAGCTGGCCCAGAAGAAGGCCTACCGCCACTCGGGCTACCCGGGCGGCCTCAGCTCGGTCACCTACGCGGAGCTTCTCGAGAAGAACCCCGTCCGCGCCATCGAGAAGGCCGTGCGCGGCATGCTCCCCAAGAACAGCCTGGGCGCCCAGCAGCTGTCGAAGCTCAAGGTGTACGCCGGTGCCGAGCACCCGCACGCCGCGCAGCAGCCCACCCCGTACGTCTTCGACCAGGTCGCCCAGTAAGCGCCGCCGAAAGAGATAAGGAACATCTGATGGCGAAGATCGCTGACTCCATCGACGAGACCCCCGAGTCCTACACCACCGAGAGCGCGCCCGTCGAGGCCGCCGCGGCTCCCCGCCCGGTGCTCACCGTCCCCGGCTCGGCCGTGGGCCGCCGCAAGCAGGCCATCGCCCGCGTGCGCCTGGTCCCCGGTTCGGGCACCATCACGGTCAACGGCCGCGAGTTCGAGGACTACTTCCCCAACAAGCTGCACCAGCAGCTGATCACCGACCCGTTCACGGTGCTCAACCTCACCGGCGCCTACGACGTCATCGTGCGCATCTCCGGCGGTGGCCCCTCGGGCCAGGCCGGCGCGCTGCGCCTCGGCATCGCCCGTGCGCTCAACGAGATCGACGCCGAGAACAACCGCCCGACCCTGAAGAAGGCCGGCTTCCTCTCGCGCGACGCCCGCGTCATCGAGCGCAAGAAGGCCGGTCTCAAGAAGGCCCGCAAGGCTCCGCAGTACTCCAAGCGCTGATCCGCGCATGGCGCTTTTCGGTACGGACGGTGTCCGTGGGCTTGCCAACGGCATCCTGACCGCCGATCTCGCGCTCTCCCTGGCCCAGGCGACAGCTGTCGTCCTGGGCCAGGGGCGTATCGCGGACGCGCGACGCGCCGGAGGCAAGCGCCTCACGGCCGTCATCGCCCGCGACCCGCGCGTGTCGGGCCAGTTCCTCTCCGCCGCCGTCGAGGCGGGCCTCGCCTCGTCCGGCGTCGACGTGCTCGACGCGGGCACGCTGCCCACCCCGGCGGCCGCGTTCCTCATCGGCGACATCGACGCCGACTTCGGCGTCATGATCTCGGCGTCGCACAACCCGGCACCCGACAACGGCATCAAGATCTTCGCCCGCGGCGGCGTGAAGCTGCCCGACTCGGTCGAGCAGCGCATCGAAGCCGCCATGGACGGCGAGAAGCTGCGCCCCACCGGCGGCGACGTCGGCCGCGTCACCCGGTTCTCGGATGCCGAGGACCGCTACGTGCTGCACCTGCTCGCGTCGCTGCCGCATCGCCTCGACGGCATCCACGTCGTGCTCGACTGCGCGCACGGCGCCGCATCCGGGGTCTCACCTGAGACGTTCCGCAACGCCGGCGCCAAGGTGACCGTCATCGGGGCCGACCCCGACGGCATGAACATCAACGACGGCGTCGGGTCGACCCACCTCGACAAGCTCGCCGCCGAGGTCGTGCGCGTGGGTGCCGACGTCGGCATCGCGCACGACGGCGATGCCGACCGCTGCCTCGCCGTGGATGCCGACGGCAACGTCGTCGACGGCGACCAGATCATGGCGATCCTCGCCGTCGCGATGAAGCAGCGCGGACGCCTGAACCAGAACACGCTCGTCGCCACCGTGATGAGCAACCTCGGCCTGCACCGTGCGATGTCGGAGCACGGCATCCACATCGAGACGACCGCCGTCGGCGACCGCTACGTGCTCGAGCGCATGACCGAAGCGGGCTACTCGCTCGGCGGCGAGCAGAGCGGCCACGTCATCATGAGCGACTTCGCCACCACCGGCGACGGACTGCTCACCGGACTGCACCTCGTGGCCGAGATGGCGCGGCAGCGCAAGACGCTGGCCGAACTCGCGTCGGTGATGACGGTGTTCCCGCAGGTGCTGATCAACGTGAAGGGCGTCGACCGCGACGGGGTCGACACCGATACCGTCGTGCAGGATGCGGTGGCTGCCGCATCCGCCCGCCTCGGCATGTCGGGACGAGTGCTGCTGCGCGCCTCGGGCACCGAGCCGCTCGTGCGCGTGATGGTGGAGGCTTCGACCGCCGACGTCGCCGCCGAGGTCGCCGAGCGCCTCGCCGACGTCGTGCGCGAGCGCCTCGCGCTGTAGTCCTTTCCCGCCGAACCCTCGCTCCTGGGTCGAACCCTTCGCCCCGGGCCCGGGCTCCGTTTGCTCGACACCGGCATCTCGAACAAACTCCGCCTCAGCGTCACCATCCCGCTGCAGACCCACGTGTTCCCCGCCACGACGACATTCGACGTCGTCAACAGCGCGAGCTTCACAGGGGCCGACAACGAGGTCGTCTACGTCTCGTCGGTCACGACGTCGGCCACGAGCTTCGGCAATGAGATGGAGGTGTCGAAGACCGTCTTCGACGCGCAGAACGACCGCTTCACGTCGAACCCGCGCGCCCCGATCGACGGGGCCGGCAGTCTCATCGACGACACGTTCGTCTACCGCGTCGAACTCATCCCGCACGGCACGTTCTCGACCATGGTCGCCGACGTCGACGACATCCTGCCGTCCGGGCTGGAGTTCTCCGGCTGGGTGGATGCCGCCCACATCGGCGACGGCACGACCGTCGGCACCGGGCCGTACACGATCCCCGGCACCGCGGTGACGGCCTCGTACGACGCGGGTACCCGAACGGTCACGGTCGAACGCGGTCGCTTCAGCGGCGGCGAGAGCATCGTGCTCTACTTCCAGGTGCGCGCCGCCGACGCGACGGCGAACGTCGGCATCGTCAACACGATCGGCGGCACGACGGCGACGATCACGCCGTCGGACGGATACCCGCTGGCGTTGCTCAAGCGCGACGCGACCGACCCGTCCCACGTGATCGACGACGCGGATGCCCGTTTCGACGTGCTCGCCGCCGACAAGGTCACCGTGGTGCTCGCCGACCTCCGGGTGGCAGGGGGCAGCCTCGTGACCGCCGACGGGAAGACGCCGACTGTGGAGGATGCGGGCACGTACTGGGTGCGCGAGCGCGTCGCACCGAAGGGCTACGCGCTCTCGGACGAGTTGATCCGCGTGACGGTGGATGCGGTCACGGGCGCCGAGGCGACCACGATCTTCAACACCCCCGCGCCGGTGGGGCCGATCGATCCGCAGCCGACGCCGGAGCCGACGCCGACGCCGGAGCCGACGCCGGAGCCGACGCCCACGCCGGAGCCGACCGCGACGCCGCAGCCGACGGTGACGCCCACGCCGGAGCCGACCGTGACGCCGACGCCGGAGCCGACCGCGACGCCCACGCCGGAGCCGACGCCGACCCCGACCCCCGCGCCGACGCAGACGGGCGCGCCGGTGGTCTCGCCGACGCCCGGTGCCACGGCCGCGCCGCTCGCCGGGGACACGCTGGTGCGCACCGGCGGAACGATCCCGTTCGCGCTGCTGCTCGGCGGAGTTCTGCTGGTGGCACTCGGATCGGCGTTCGTCGTCCGCCGCCGACGCGCCTGATCTGATTCCGGCGCATCGCCGAACCCACAGTCCCAGGCCGAACCCACACGTTCAGGACGGCCTGGGGCGGTGGGTTCGGCCCAGGCGTGTGGGTTCGGCGGGCGCGGGGACCGTTGCGTCAGGTCGACGTCAGGTCGGGTCGTTCCAGCTGAGCGACTCGATGTAGCGCAGCAGCACGCCCTCGCGGAGGGCCCACGGACTCACTTCGAGTTCGTCGACCTTCATCGCCGTCATCGCGGTATGCAGCACGACCGCGCCGGCGACGATCTGGAACGCGCGGTCGGCGGTGATCCCCGGCAGTTCCTGGCGGGCGGATGCGGGGATGCGCGCCAGGCGCGGGATCCACGAGCCGAGCGCGTGGCGGGGGAGCAGCATCCGGTCCGATCCGCTCCACCCCGGAACCGGATAGCCGGCCAGCTTCGCGAGCGACCGGATCGCCTTCGACGAGCCGACGACGTGATTGGGGTTCGGCTGGTCGCGCATGAGCTCGACGACCGGGGCGAGCGTTCCGTGGGCGTGGTCGCGGAGGGCGGCGACGGCATCATCCCCGGGCGGGTCGTCGGGCAGGAACTCGATCGTCATGCGTCCCGCGCCGAGCGGGACGGATGCCGCGACCTCCGGCAGCTCGTCGGCGCCGGCCGCGATCTCGAGCGACCCGCCGCCGATGTCGAAGAGCAGGATCTGACCCGCCGACCACCCGAACCAGCGGCGCACCGCGAGGAAGGTGAAGCGCGCCTCGGATTCGCCGCCGAGCACCTGCAGTTCCTGGCCGAGCGCCGCCTCGATGCGTGCGATCACCTCGGCACCGTTGGCGGCTTCCCGCACGGCGCTGGTCGCGGTGGCGAGCAGTTCGACGACGTTCTCGGTGCGGGCGACCTCGCGCGCCTGCGTGACGGCATCCACGAGGGCGGTCACGCCCGCCTCGCTGATCGATCCGTCCGGTTCGAGGTACCGCATGAGCCGCAACACCGTGCGGTTGCTCGTCGTCGCGAGCGGGCGGCCGCCCGGTCGCACGTCGGCGACGAGCAGGTGGACGGTGTTCGAACCGATGTCGAGGACTCCCAGGCGCACGAGGTCAGCGTAGCGGGGCGTTCACTTCTCAGGACGGATCGGGCGGGCGGGTGGATGCTGTCGCGTGTTCGCGCGGGGTGGTCACGTGTGCGGCGGCATCCGTCCTGAGAAGTGCGCAGCGGGGCGGCGGCGACCGCCGCGGCGGGCGGCGGATAGAGTGGTCGCCGATGGTCCCCGACGACACCGAGGCGCAGACGCCGATCGACTCCCTGTACCGCGAGATCCGTCGCGAGGAGTGGGCGCGGTTGGCGTCCGGCATCCGCAACCCGCTGACGGACGCGGAGATCGTGCAGCTGCGCGGCATCGGCGACCGCCTCGACCCCACCGAGGTGCGCGAGGTCTACCTGCCGCTCAGCCGGCTGCTGAGCACGTACGCCGAGAACACGAAACGGCTCGGCGTCGAGAGTGCCGAGTTCCTCGGCGAGCACGACTCCACGACGCCGTTCGTCGTCGGGGTCGCCGGCTCGGTCGCCGTCGGCAAGTCGACGATCGCGCGCCTGTTGCGCGAGCTCATGAGCCGCTGGCCCGGCACCCCGCGCGTCGAGCTCGTGACGACCGACGGCTTCCTCTACCCGAACGCGGAGCTCGAGCGCCGGGGAATCATGCACCGCAAGGGCTTCCCCGAGTCCTACGACCGGCGGGCGCTCGTGAAGTTCCTCATAGACGTGAAGTCCGGCGCCGCCGAGGCGCGCGCGCCCTTCTATTCGCACGTGCGGTACGACATCATGCCCGACGCGCAGGTCGTCGTCCGGCGTCCCGACGTCGTCATCGTCGAGGGTCTCAATGTGCTGCAGCCGCCGCCCTCGCCCAACGAGGTCGCCGTCAGCGACCTGTTCGACTTCTCGGTCTACATCGATGCGGATCCCGACCACATCCGGCAGTGGTTCGTCGACCGGTTCCTGGCCCTGCGCGAGAGCGCGTTCAGCAACCCGACGTCGTTCTTCAACCGTTTCGCCGACCTCTCGGACGAGGACGCCGTGCCGCGCGCGCTCGGATTCTGGAACGACATCAACCTCCCGAACCTGCGGGAGAACGTCGAGCCCACCAAGCACCGCGCGAACCTCGTGCTGCGCAAGGCCGCGAATCACGCCGTGGAGTCTGTGCTGCTGCGCAAGCTGTAGGGCGGCTCAGGCCAGGCGCAGCCCCTCGCCCTCGGTGACGTAGCGCTCGCCGGTCTCGGGGCAGACCCACCCGTCGCCGTCCGAGGTGAGCGGCCGACCCGTGCGTCCGACCCACCCGATGCGGCGCGCGGGCACGCCGGCGACGAGCGCGTGGGCGGGCACGTCCTTCGTCACCACGGCGCCGGCGGCGACCAGCGACCAGGCGCCGATCGTCACCGGAGCGATGCACACCGACCGTGCACCGATCGAGGCGCCGCGTTCGACGGTGACGCCGACGGCATGCCAGTCGTCGGCGCCCTTCAACGATCCATCCGGGTTGGCTGCCCGCGGGAACTCGTCGTTCGTGAAAACCACGGCCGGGCCGATGAACACGCCGTCGCCGACGACGGCGGGCTCGTAGACGAGCGCGTAGTTCTGCACCTTGCACGCGTCGCCGAGGACGACCCCTGGGCCGATGTACGCGCCCCGCCCGATGTTGCAGTCCGCGCCGATCCGGGCGCCCGTGCGCACCTGCGCGAGATGCCACACGCGCGTCCGCGCACCGAGCGAGACATCGTCGTCGATGTCGGCCGACGGCTGGACGACCGGGTCGTCGAGCGCAGCATCCGCCGCAGTCGTGTGATCGGTCATGACATCCTCCCCAGGGATCGATGACGCATCTGCGATTCAGTATTGTGCCTGCTCGGCGCATCTGGCTACACTGCCGAGCGGGGGACACTCCGATCGATCCTGCCTCTGGGGGGCGCGGATCTGGGGTCGAGCGATCGACGCCATTCGGAGTGCAATGACCCGCCTCGTCTACTCGCGAGGCGGGTGACTGGGGATTGAGTAATGGGGACGAACCGGGGGACCGGTGCATCTGTCGCACCGACCACGTCATGGCATCGACGCGCCGTCGCGCTGCTTGCCATCACCGCGGCGCTCGCCGCCACGCTCGTCGTGTCGGCGCTGCCGACGCGCGCGGACGCGGCGAGCGCCTGCGGGCCGGGGATCAACCCGATCGCGTGCGAGAACCAGCAGCAGGGCACCGACCCCGACGTGTGGGACATCTCCGGCGCGGGGGACGCATCCATCCAGGGCTTCGCGACCGACATCTCCGTCAATGCGGGATCGCGCATCGACTTCAAGATCGACACGGATGCCGCCGCCTACGACATCGACATCTACCGCACCGGGTGGTACCAGGGCCTGGGTGCCCGGTTCATCACCTCGGTGCCGGTGACGGCGACGCTGCCGCAGCACCAGCCCGAGTGCATCTCGGACGTCAGCACGGAGCTCTACGACTGCGGCACCTGGGGAGTGTCGGCGGGGTGGGACGTGCCGGCGACGGCCGTCTCGGGGGTGTATCTCGCCAAGCTCACCCGCGCGGACGACGGCGGCGCGAGCCACATTCTGTTCATCGTGCGCAATGACGGAAACACGTCGGACGTGGTGTTCCAGACGTCGGATCCGACCTGGCACGCCTACAACACCTACGGTGGGTCGGACTTCTACCAGGGTGCCGCGAACGGTCGCGCTTACAAGATCAGCTACAACAGGCCGTTCACGACGCGGGGGGTGAGCGACGGTCGCGACTTCTACTTCAGCTCCGAGTACGCGACCGTCCGCTTCCTCGAGCGCAACGGCTACGACGTGTCGTACATCGCCGGCGTCGACACCGATCGCCGCGGTGGCGAGCTGCGCAACCACAACGTCTTCCTCTCGGTCGGTCACGACGAGTACTGGTCGGGCGCGCAGCGGGCCAACATCGAGGCGGCACGCGACGCCGGCGTGAACCTGCAGTTCCTCACCGGCAACGAGGGCTACTGGCGCACCCGCTACGAGAACTCCGTCGACGGTGTGGGCACGCCCTACCGCACGCTCGTCTCGTACAAGGAGACCTGGTCGAACGCCAAGATCGACCCCAGCGCTGAGTGGACGGGCACGTGGCGCGATCCGCGCTTCGCCGATGCGGCGCAGGGCGGGCACTCGCCCGAGAACGCCCTCACCGGCACGATGTACATGATCAACGACGGCGACCTTCCCGTCACCGTGTCGGCGGAGGAGGGCAAGACGCGGCTGTGGCGCAACACGTCCCTCGCGTCGCTGGCCGCGGGGTCCAGCGCCGAACTCGCGCCGCACACGGTCGGGTACGAATCCAATGAAGACATCGACAACGGCTTCCGCCCTGCGGGGCTCATCCGTCTGTCCACCACGACCGGCGCCGTCCCGCAATACCTGACCGACTACGGCAACACCGTCGTCGCCGGTTCGACCACTCACCACGTCACCCTGTACCGCGCACCGAGCGGCGCTCTCGTCTTCTCGTCGGCAAGCATCCAGTGGGGCTGGGGTCTGGACCAGACCCACGACGGCAACGGAGCGCCGGCCGACCAGCGGATGCAGCAGGCGCAGGTCAACCTGCTCGCCGACATGGGGGCGCAGCCCGGAACGCTCATGTCTGGCCTCGTGCCGGCCTCGGCGAGCTCCGACACCGTCGCCCCCACCACGACGATCGCGACGCCGATCGAGGGGCAGCAGGTGGCGCACGGTTCGCGCGTCACGGTGACCGGCACGGCGGCGGATGCCGGGGGCGGGCGTGTGGCCGGGGTCGAAGTCTCGACCGACGGCGGCGACACCTGGCATCCGGCGACGGGCACGACCTCATGGACGTACTCGTACATCCAGCAGGGGGCGCCGCAGGCGACCGTGATGGCGCGCGCGATCGACGACAGTGCCAACTACTCCGCAACCGGGGTCACTCGCGCGGTGTCGGTCACCGGGGCCGCGTCGATCTTCGGCGAAGAGGTGCCCTCGCGCCCGTCCGCCGACGATCAGCAGGCCGTCGAACTCGGCATCACCTTCACGCCCGAGCAGGACGGCTTCGTCTCCGGCGTGCGCTTCTACAAAGGGCCGACCAACACCGGCACCCACACCGGCACGCTCTGGAGCGCCGCCGGCGAGGAGCTGGCGCGCGTGTCGTTCACCGGCGAGACGGCCACCGGGTGGCAGAGCGCGTTGTTCGCCCAGCCGGTCGCCGTCACCGCCGGCACCACCTACGTGGTCTCGTACACCGCGCCGAACGGCGGCTACGCGTACGTCGACGACTACTGGCCTTACCGCAACCGCGCGTCGTCGCCGCTGAGCGTCACCCCCGGCGTCGGAGCCGCCAGCCCCGGCGTCTACGGACAGCCCGGCACGTTCCCGACCCTCACGTGGGGCACGTCCAACTACTACGTGGACGCCGTGTTCGAGGCGACGGCCGACTCTCCGACCCGCCTCGCCGCGCGCACGCCCGCGCCCGGCGCGGCGTCGGTGCCGAACGACACCACGGTCGTGGCCGTCACCACACGGGACGTCACCGCCGCATCGATCACCGTGACCGGACCCGACGGACCGGTCGCGGGGACGGTCTCGTACACCGCGGCGACACGCACCATCCGCTTCGCTCCGACCGAGCCGTTCGCCGCGTCCACGTCGTACAGCGTGACCGTCGCCGCGACACCCGTCGACGGCTCGGCGTTCGACGGCGGCCCGGCGTGGACCTTCACCACGGCGGCCGAGCAGGTTCCCGAAGGCACGTGCCCGTGCTCGCTGTACACCGACCTCGACCGGCCGGCCGTCGCGGCCGACCCCGACGACGTGCCGGTGACGCTCGGCATGGCCTTCACCGTCGCAGAGCCGGGCGAGATCACCGGGGTGCGGTTCTTCAAGCACCTGCTCAACACCGGGGTCCACCGCGGTGCGCTCTGGACGGCGGACGGGCAGAAGCTCGCCGACGTGGAGTTCCAGAACGAGTCGGCGTCCGGCTGGCAGAGCGCCGCCTTCGCGACCCCCGTCGCCGTCACACCCGGCGTCGAGTACGTCGTCTCGTACGACGCACCTGTCGGCCGCTACTCGGCGACCCCCAACGCGTTCACCGCACCTGTCTCCCGCGGACCGCTGACGGCGGTCGCCGGCGGTGGCGCCTACTCCTACGCCGGCGGATTCCCCGGCAACCGGTCGAACACGAGCTACTTCGTCGATGTGATCTTCGAGCGAGCCGGTGACGGGCCGACGCTGGTCGCCACGAGCCCTGCCGCCGGAGCCACCGGCGTTGCACGCACCACCTCGATCACTGCGACATTCAGCGAACCGCTCGTCGGAACGCCGACGATCTCGGTCTCGGTCGGCGGGACGGCGGTCGCGGGAACCGCGACAGTGAACGGGGCGACGGTCTCCTTCGCGCCCGGCACGCTGCTTCCGTACGGCGCAGTCGTCGCGGTGCACGTGAGCGGAATCGCCGGTGCCGAGGGCACATCGGCCGACCGCTCGTGGACGTTCACCATCGTCCCCGACCCCGATACGGCCGCGCCCGTGACGCTGTTCGGAACGGCGGCTCCCGTCGCGACGAACGGTTCCGACGGCGCCTCGGTCGAGCTGGGCACGGTGTTCTCCGCGTCGGTCGCGGGCCGAGTGACCGCGCTGCGGTTCTTCAAGACCGCCGGTGACACCGGCGCCCACACCGGCACGCTCTGGGGGCCGTCCGGCCAGGCTCTCGCCGACGTCGTGTTCGAGAACGAATCGGCATCCGGATGGCAGACGGCCGCCCTGTCTGCGCCGGTGACGCTCACCGCGGGCACGAGCTACACCGTGTCGTTCCTCTCGCCGCAGGGTCGCTACCCGTACGCGACCGGATTCTTCGCGCAGCCGCACGCGAGCGGCCCGCTCACGGCCACTGCCGGAACCTATCGATACGGGTCTGGGGGTATTGCGCCCACGGAGTCGTGGCAGGGGTCGAACTACTTCGCCGACGTCGTGTTCGTCCCCGGCACCAGCGGTGAGCCGGCTCCGACCGTGACGGCGCACGCGCCGACGGGGACGGATGCCGCACTCGACGCCGCGATCACGGCGACGCTGTCGCAGGATGCCGCCGCGCCGACGCTCGGCGTGACCACCGGCGGCCAGGCGGTCGCCGGATCGTCGACCTACGACGCGCCGACGCGCACCGTGCGCTTCACGCCGGCCGCGCCGCTGACGGGGGCGACCACCTACACCGCCACGGTGCGCATCGGCGGGCAGGCGCTGCAGCAGTGGACGTTCTCGACGGTCGAGCCCGACGTGCCCGGATCGGTGGAGAACCTCTTCGGCAACGTGACGCCGTCGACCACCGCGGCGACCGACACGGATGCCGTGGAGCTGGGCACCGCGTTCAGCGTCGCCCGAGCCGGCACCGTCACCGCGATCCGTTTCTACAAGGGGGCGGCCAACGTCGGTGCGCACACCGGCAGCCTGTGGAGCTCGACCGGTGAGCGCCTCGCCACGGTGGCGTTCGCCGGAGAGACCAGCGCGGGGTGGCAGCGCGCCGCGCTGTCGACGCCGGTCGCCGTCGTCCCGGGCCAGACCTACGTCGTGTCGTACTTCGCCCCGTCGGGTCGCTACGCCATCGAGGCGAACTACTTCTCGAACGCGCGCACCAGCGGATCCATCACCGCACCCGCGGGGGCGAACGGACGGTTCCTCTACGGCAGCACCGGTGGATTCCCCACCGGTTCATGGAACTCGTCGTCGTACTTCGTGGACGCGGAGGTCACGTTCGGTACGGTCGCGCCTTCGGCGACGCCGACCGCGACGCCGACCGTCACGCCGACGCCGTCGCCGTCGCCGACAGTCACGCCGACGCCGACGCCGACGCCGACGCCTACGCCGACGCCGACGCCGACGCCGACTCCGACTCCGACTCCCACTCCGACCCCGACGCCCACTCCGACCCCGACGCCCGCGCCGACCCCGACGCCCGCGCCGGTAACCGTGACGACGGTCACGCCGTCGCCGGGAGCCACGGACGTGTCGCCGACGATCACCGTCACCGCGGCATTCGACACGGCGGCAACGGCGCCGGCCATGACACTGCGCGCGGGGGCAGCGAGCGTCCCCGGTGCGAGCACGTACGACGAGGCCACGCGCACACTCACGTTCACCCCGACCGACCCGCTCGCCTGGGCGACCGCCTACACGGCGACCGTCACCGTGGCCGCCGCCGCCGTCGCGGGCGGCGAGTGGACGTTCACCACCGGCGACGCACCGCCCGTGCTCGACGCGCAGACCATCTTCGGTGCGGCGACACCGCAGAACTCGGCCTGGAACGACCCCGACAGCGTGCAGGTCGCGACGCGGTTCAGCGTGAGCGTCGCCGGCCAGGCGACCAGCATCCGCTTCTACAAGGGCGACGCGAACACGGGCCTTCACACCGGGTACCTCTGGCGGGCTGACGGGACCAAGCTCGCGGAGGTCGCGTTCATCGGGGAGACGGCATCCGGGTGGCAGGAGATGGCGCTCACCCAGCCCGTCGACCTCGAACCGGGCGTCGAGTACCGCGTCGGGCTGCACAGCACGACCGGACGCTACGCCGTGGACCTGGGCACGCTCGCGCAGCCGACGACGACCGGGGTGTTCACCACGCCGGCATCCGGGGCGGCGTACACGTACTCGCAGAACTATCCGGACAACACGAGCAATCACAACTACTGGGTCGACGTGTCGTTCACGCCGCGCGACTAGCCGCTGGGGGGACAGCGCACATGCACAAGGGAGGGTGCACGGTGACAGAGACGAAGAAGAGGATCGTGGTCGTGGGGGCCGGCTACTGGGGGCCGAATCTCGCGCGCAATTTCCGCGCGAGCGCGGACTGGGAGCTCGCGGCGATCTGCGATCTCGACGAGACGCGCGCGCAGCTGCTCGCGGACAGCCTCGGCGGGGTGCCGGTCAGAACGAGTCTCGCCGACGTGCTCGCCGACGAGACGGTCGACGCGATCGCCGTCGCGACGCCGGCGCGCACCCACCACCCGATCGTGACGGCCGCGCTCGAGGCCGGCAAGCACGTCATGGTCGAAAAGCCCCTCGCCGACGACCGCATGCGCGGCGAGGACATGGTGGCGCTCGCCGCCGAACGCGGGCTCGTGCTCATGGCCGACCACACCTACTGCTACACGCCGGCGGTGCTGAAGATCCGCGAGATCATCGCGGAGGGCATGCTCGGCGACATCCTGTTCGTCGACAGCGTGCGCATCAACCTGGGGCTCATCCAGCCCGACGTGGACGTCTTCTGGGACCTCGCGCCCCACGACCTGTCGATCCTCGATTTCGTGCTGCCCGGTGGGCTCGACACGACATCCGTCTCGGCGCACGGGTCCGATCCTCTGCGCACCGGCAAGGCGTGCGTCGGGTACCTCGCGATGCCGCTCGCCGGCGGCGCGATGGCGCACGTCAACGTCAACTGGCTGAGCCCGACGAAGATCCGCCAGATGGTCATCGGCGGCACGCAGCGCACGCTCGTGTGGGACGACCTGAACCCGCAGCAGCGCATCAGCGTGTACGACCGCGGCGTCGACATCGACACCGTCTCGAAGGAGACGACGCTCGACCGACGCTCCGCGAACATCTCCTACCGGCTCGGCGACACGTGGTCGCCGGCGCTTCCCGAGCGGGAGGCCCTCGGCGGCGTCGTCGCCGAGTTCGCGGCCGCGATCCGGGAAGGCCGCCCCGCGCGCACGAGCGGCGACGCCGGGCTGCGGGTGCTCGCCGTGCTCGACGCCGCCCAGCGCAGCCTCGCCGCCGGTGGCGCCCCCGCGCCCATGACGCTCGACATCCAACCGCACCGCACGACCCGGGGGGCAGCCGCATGACCCGCATCGAAGGAAGCCGCATCCTCGTCACCGGCGGGGCCGGCACGATCGGATCCACCCTCGTCGACCAGCTGCTGGATGCCGGGGCCGCCCACGTCGACGTGCTCGACAACCTCGTGCGCGGTCGGCTCGCGAATCTCGACGATGCGATCGCGACCGGCCGTGCCACGCTCATCGACGGCGACATCCGCGATGCGCGCCTCGTCGACGACCTTGTCGCCGGCAAGGACCTCGTCTACCACCAGGCGGCGATCCGCATCACGCAGTGCGCCGAGGAGCCTCGGCTTGCCCTCGAGGTGCTCGTCGACGGCACGTTCAACGTCGTCGAAGCCGCCGCCCGGCACCGCGTCGGGAAGTTGATCGCGGCATCCAGTGCCTCGGTCTACGGGATGGCGGAGGTGTTCCCCACCGACGAGCGTCACCATCACGAGAACAACGACACGATCTACGGCGCCTCGAAGACGTTCAACGAAGGGCTCGTGCGCAGCTTCCGCGCGATGCAGGGCCTGGATTACGTGCTGCTGCGCTACTTCAACGTGTACGGGCCGCGCATGGACGTCCACGGGCTCTACACCGAAGTGCTGGTGCGGTGGATGGAACGGATCGCCGACGGCCGACCGCCGCTCATCTTCGGCGACGGGCAGCAGACGATGGACTTCGTCTGCGTCCCCGACATCGCCCGTGCCAACGTGCTCGCCGGGCAGAGCGCCGTCGTCGAAGGGACCTACAACGTCGCCAGCGGCACCGAGACGAGCCTGCTCGAACTCGCGCAGGCTCTGCTGAGGGTGATGGATGCCGAGGAGCTCGGTGTCGAGCACGGGCCCGAGCGCGCGGTCAACGGCGTGGTCCGACGGCTCGCCGACGTGGCCGCCGCCCGACGGGAGCTCGGCTTCGAAGCGACGATCGGCATTGAAGACGGCCTGCGGCAGCTCGTGGAATGGTGGGCGCCGCTGCGCGAGGAGATCGCGGCGGGACGGCAGGTGGTGGGCGCATGAGCGAACGACTAAACGTGATGATCCCGTGGCTCGGCCAGGATGAGGCGGATGCCGTGGCGGAGGTCATCGCGTCAGGCTGGGTGGCACAGGGTCCTCGCGTGGCACGGTTCGAGTCGGCGTTCGCCGAGGCCATGCAGGTGCCGTACGCCGTCGCCACGACGAGCTGCACCTCGGCGCTGCATCTCGCCCTCGTCGTCGCCGGGATCGGCACGGGTGACGAGGTGATCGTGCCCTCCTTCTCGTTCATCGCGACGACCAATGCGGTGCGGTACGTCGGTGCATCGCCGGTGTTCGCCGACGTCGATCCGATCACCGGGAATCTGACGGCCGCGGCGATCGAGCGTGTGCTGACCTCGGCCACGCGCGCAGTGATCGCCGTGGACCAAGGTGGCGTGCCCGTCGACCTCGACGAGATCCGCAGTGTCGCCGACCCGCTCGGCATCGTCGTGATCGAAGACGCCGCGTGCGGCGCGGGCTCCACGTACAAAGGGCGCCCCGTCGGCGCCGGCGCCGACATCGCCGCCTGGTCGTTCCACCCCCGCAAGCTGTTGACGACGGGGGAGGGTGGCATGCTCACCACCTCGCGCGCCGACTGGGCGGCACGCGCGCGCCGCCTGCGCGAGCACGCGATGAGCGTCTCGGCCGCCGACCGCCACCGCTCGGTGCTCCCGCCCGCCGAGGAGTACGGCGAAGTCGGCTTCAACTACCGGATGACGGATCTCCAGGCTGCCGTCGGGCTGGTGCAGCTGGGCAAGCTCCCCGCGATCGTGGAGCGCCGCCGGGAGATCGCACGGCACTACGCCGACTCGATCTCCCACATCCGAGGGCTGCGCGCCGTCGCCGATCCCGAGTACGGCACCTCGAACTTCCAGTCCTTCTGGGTCGAGGTGACGAACGGGTACCCCGTCGACCGGGACGGGCTGCTCGCCGCGCTCGCCCGCGCGGGTATATCCGCGCGCCGCGGAATCATGGCCGCACACCGGCAGCCGCCGTATCGCGACGTCGAGGCCGCGCTGCCTGTGACTGATCACCTCACGGACGCCACGCTGATCCTGCCGGTGTACCACTCGCTCACCGCCGAAGACCAGAACCGGGTCATCTCCGTGCTGTCGAAGCCGATCGGCGAGGTCGCGGCATGAGCGTGGGACTCCTACTCGTCGGGGCGAGCGGACTGGCCCGCGAGGTGCTGGCGGCCGGGATCTCGGGGGTGCGGGGCATCCTCGATGACGACCCGACGCTGCAGGGGCGCATCATCGGAGGAGTCCCCGTGGTGGGGACGATCGACTCCGCCGCGCGTCGACGTGAGCACCTGCTGGTCTGCGTGGGACCCAGTGCCACCCGCCGGTGCGTCGTCGAGCGGCTCCTCGACGCCGATGGCGACGAGGTGGGCGGCTTCGCGACGTTCGTCGCCCGCTCGGCCCGTGTCGGCAGCAGCAGCCACATCGAGACGGGGTCGATCGTGTTGGACGGCACCGTCATCACGGCCGACGTGCAGATCGGCCGCCACGTCGTCATCATGCCGCTCTGCACGGTGACCCACGACGACGTGATCGACGACGTCGCCACGCTGGCGGCAGGTGTATCGCTCGGCGGCGGTGTGCATATCGGGCACAGTGCGTACATCGGGATGAACGCGTCGATCAAACCCGGCGTGACCATCGGCTCGGGGGCGGTCGTCGGAATGGGGGCGGTCGTGTTGAACGATGTCCCCGCGGGTGAGACCTGGGCCGGCGTTCCCGCGCGGCCCATCGACGCGCGGAACACCGTTCCCGCCGGAGTGCTGGGGGAGCACGCATGACGAACGTCCCGTTCCTGGATCTGGCCGCGCAGCAGGCGGAGATCGTCGACGAGGTGATGCCGGTCTGGGAGCGGCAGCTTCGGGACGCCGCGTTCATCGGGGGCGACGAAGTCGCGGCCTTCGAGTCGGAGTACGCCGCCTACATCGGCGCCGACCACGTCATCGGCGTCTCCAACGGCACCGACGCCCTCGAACTCGCGTACCGCGCCGTCGGAGTCACTGCGGGCGACGAGGTCATCATGCCCGCCAACACGTTCATCGCCACCGCCGAAGCGGCGTCGCGCATCGGTGCGGTGCCGGTGTTCGTCGACGTCGACGACGAGTTCCTTCTGATCGATCCCGATGCCGTCGAGGCGGCGCTCACGCCCCGCACGCGCGCGATCGTCCCCGTGCACCTGTACGGGCAGACGGCCCCGCTCAGTCGGCTCCGCGCGCTCGCCGAACGCGCGGGCGTGCCGATCGTCGAAGACGCCGCCCAGGCGCAGGGTGCGTCGTCCCGCCTCGGACGCGCGGGCACGCTCGGGACGGTAGCCGCGACGAGCTTCTACCCCGGCAAGAATCTCGGCGCTGCCGGAGACGCGGGCGCGGTCATGACAGACGACCCCGGCATCGCGGAGATCGTCCGAAACCTCGCCGCGCACGGCAGCTCTGTCAAGTACGTGCACGACCGCGTCGGAATGAACGCGCGGCTCGATGCCGTGCAGGCGCCGGTCCTACGGGCCAAACTCCGCCGGCTCGAGGCGTGGAACGAGGCGCGTCGCGCCGCCGCCGCGCGATACGCCGACCTCCTCGGCGACATCGACGGGGTACGGCTACCGCAGTCGCGGGTGGCCAGCAGCGATGTATGGCACCTGTACGTGGTGCGCCTGGACGAGCGCGACCGGGTCGCCGCCGATCTGGCGTCGGCCGGCATCGGCGTCGGCATCCACTACCCCACCCTGGTGCCGTCGACCGACGCCTATCGGTCTCTCGGCCACCGAGCCGGGGAGTTCCCCGTCGCCGAGGCGGCCGCGGCCCGCATCCTCTCGCTGCCGATGTTCCCGCACTTGACCGCGCATCAGCAGGAGGCGGTCGCTGCGGCGCTGCGGGTGGCGGTCGCCGCGCCCCTCCGCGCGGGCTGAGATGGTCACGGCACTCAAGCGCCCGCCGGGCGCGAAGCGCGCTCTCGGGTGGAGCGTAATGAACACGGCGATGTCCAAGGTCGGGACATTGCTCATCGGCGTGGTCATCGCGCGTGTGCTCGGTCCAGAGGATTTCGGGACGTACGCCATCGCGCTCGTCGCCCTCACCGCGATCCTGAGCTTCAACGAGCTCGGCGTGAGTCTGGCGATCATCCGATGGCCAGGAGACCCGCGGACGATCGCGCCCACGGTCACGACGATCTCGGTCGCCGCGAGTGTGCTCATCGCCGTTCTGGCGTGGATCGCCGCACCCGCCTTCGCGGTTGCGATGGGCGACGAATCGGCTGCGGGCGTCGTGCAGCTGATGGTTGTCTGCGTGCCCCTCAACGGACTGGTCGCGACGGCGGCCGCCCTTCTCCAGCGCGACTTCCTGCAGGGGCGCCGCACGATCGCCGACCAAGTCAACACGTGGCTCGGTGCGGTGATCTCGGTGCTGCTGGCTCTCGGAGGCCTGGGTGCGATGAGCCTGGCGATCGGGCGCGTCGCCGCCTCGGTGGTCTTCGTGGTGCTCCTGCTGTGGTTCTCGCCCGCGCCGCTGCGGTTCGGCTGGGACCGCACGATCGTCGGAGCCCTGCTGCGATTCGGTTTGCCGCTCGCGGCGGCGAGCATCGTCGTGTTCCTGGTGGGCTACGCAGACCAGCTCGTGGTGGGTGCCGCCCTCGGAGCTCAAGCGCTCGGGTTCTACGTGCTGGCGGCCAATCTCGCCGGATGGCCGGTCTCGATGTTCTCTCAGCCCGTGCGTGCCATCACGCCCGCGGTGTTCGCACGGCTCCAATCCGACCCGACTCATCTGGATTCCGCCTTCCGGGCGACCTTCAGGCTGCTGACGGCGGCGGCGCTGCCGGTGTGCGGCTTCCTCGCCGGTGGCGCCCTCCCGATCATCACTTTCGTCTACGGGGAGGTGTGGGCGCCCGCGGCGCTCGCGTTGCAGTGGCTGGCCGTGACGGCCGCCGTGCGGATCTGCTTCGAGCTCGCCTACGACTTCCTGTCGGTCCGGCATCGCTCGATGACGCTGATGGGCATCCAGATCGCCTGGCTCGTTCTGCTGGTGCCCGCCGTCGTGCTCGGGTCACAGGTCGCCGGTATCGCCGGGGTCGCGTTCGCCCAGGCCATGGTCGGCGTGGTCATTCTGGTCGGAGGGTACGGCTGGGCGCTCGCGTCGACGGGAGTCGACGTGCGGAGGCTCGCGTCCAACGCGCTTCTGCCCGCGATCTCAGCGCTGGTGGTCGGCGTGGCCGCCTGGGTGTTCGCGCAGGTCGTCGAAGCCGGCGTCGTCGCGATCCTCGGGGGAGGCCTCGTGACGGTCGCCGTCGCCGCCGGCACGATCGCCCTGTCGCGTGGCAGCATCCGGGTGCTCTCGCGGGGGAGCGGCGGGTCATGAGGATCCTGGTCTATCCCCACGATCTCGAGCTCGGCGGCAGCCAGCTCAACGCGATCGAGATCGCAGCGGCGGTGCGTGATCGCGGTCACGACGTCATCGTCTTCGGTCGTCGGGGGGCCCTCAATGCGCGCATCGACGCGCTCGGTTTGGAGTTCGTCGACGCACCCGCGCCGGGGCGGCGCCCGTCGCCAACGACGGCACGCGCCCTCGTCGAGCTGGTGCGCCGGCGCGAGATCGATGTTCTCCACGGATACGAGTGGCCGCCGACGCTGGACGCGGTGCTCGCGGCGCGCAGCGTCCCGGATGTGCGTGTCGTCTCGACCGTCATGTCGATGTCGGTGCCGCCTTTCGTTCCGCGCTCGGTCGATCTGATCGTGGGCACCGAGCAGATCGCCGAGGCGGAGCGTCAGGCGGGGCGTGCAAGAGTAAGCGTTCTCGAGCCGCCCGTCGACCTGACCTTCAACGATGGCGACGCTGAAGTCGGCGCCGGCGCGTTCCGCGCGCGATGGGGTGTGCGTGACGACGAGGTGCTCGTCGTCGCCGTCACGCGACTGGCCCATGAGCTCAAACTCGAGGGCATCCTGACGGCGATCGACGCCATGCGCGATGTGCCCCGGAACGCGCCCGTCCGGCTCATCGTCGTCGGCGACGGCCCTGCGGCCGACACCGTCGGTGAGCGAGCGGCGGCTGTCAACGACGAGCTGGGACATGCCCGGGTGATCCTCACCGGCGGCATGCTCGACCCGCGACCGGCGTATGCTGCGGCGGATGTCGCGATCGGGATGGGCGGGTCTGCCCTGCGTGCGCTCGCGTACGGAGCCCCCCTGATCGTGCAGGGCGAGCGCGGATACTGGCGTACGCTGACCCCGGATTCGCTTCCCGAGTTCCTCTGGGCGGGGTGGTACGGGATCGGGGCCGAGACCGCGGCAGGCTCGGCGGCCTTCCACACAGAGCTGAGTCCGTTGTTGATCGACCCTGCGCTCCGCGAGCGGCTCGCCCGCTTCGGTCGTCGAGTTGTCGCGGAGCGGTTCTCCACCGAGGGTGCAGCCGACCGACAGCTCGCGCGGTACGAAGAGGCCATGGCGCGCCCGACGGCCACCGATACGGCAGCGGAGGCGGCTGCCCTCGCACGGTACGCGCGCTATTACGCGCTCAAGCGGATGCGTCGCCTCGTTAGGCGCGAGCGATCCGACGATTTCAACGCCCGCCCTGTCGCGTTGACCTCCGCGGGCCGGAGGGGGGACTCGTGACGCTGGTGTGGTTCGCCGGTGTGGGGTGGGAGGACGTGCCCGGCACCGACCGCCGGATGGTGGGCGCACTGGCCGAGGCGGGTGTCGACGTGGTGTGGATGGATGCCTCGCGCCCTGGTGTGTGGAGTGGATGGCGGGCGCGCAGCGAACCGGCTGTCACACACCCGCAGCCAGGCGTGACGCGGCTTCGTGTGCCGGCGCCACCCGGATTCAGCCGTCCGCCGATGCGCGTCGCAACGGGCGCGCTGCGTCGCGCGACGCTGCGGCGGAATGTGAGCCCGAACGCGATCCGCGCAGTCGTGGTGGCCAATCCGGTCGTGCGCTTTCCTCCACGCCACACCGGTAGACGCATCTACTACGTCACGGACGACTGGATCTCCGGCGCCCCACTGATGGGCTACTCCACGGCATGGGTGCGCGAGTGCATCCGACACAACATCGCAGAGGCCGACGTCGTCGTCGCGGTCAGCCCGGGGTTGCTGGACTCGCTCGATCTGGGCGGGACGCGAGCGATCGTGATTCCCAACGGTGCGCCCGATGCCCCCATCGTCGACTCCGTGCGCAGGGAGCCGGTAGCCGGTGTCGTCGGACAGCTGAACGAGCGCCTTGACCTCGAGTTGCTCGAGGCCGTCGTCGCGGCCGGCATCCGCCTTCGGCTGATCGGCCCACGCGCCGCGTGCGGCGATGCCTTCGCGTCGCGACTCGACGCGCTGTTGCGTATGCCCGGTGTCGAATGGACCGGACCCGTCGCTCCTACCGCAATCCCGGCGCACCTCGCGGCGCTCAGCGTCGGTCTCACCCCGTACGCCGACACCTCGTTCAATCGGGCGAGCTACCCGCTCAAGACGCTCGAGTACCTGGCTGCCGGACTGCCCGTCGTCTCGACCGATCTTCCCGCGTCGCGGGCGGTGAGGTCCGCGCACGTGCGGATCGCGGCCGATACCCCCGGCTTCGTCGCCTCGACGCGCGAGTTCATCGCGCATCCCGACGGGAAGGCCGCTGAGCGTCGTGCGGTCGCCGCCGAGCACAGTTGGACACGGCGGGCAGAGGATCTGCGCGCCCTGTCCGGGGTGTGATTGCCGAGTCCTAATCGAGCGCGATCCTGTACACGTGGTACGTCGATTCGGCCGCGAACCCGTCGCTGAACGTCGTGCCCTCGACGGCGAGGCTGCGATCCTCCCCGACGACCTCGACGCTCTTGCCGTCGATGCCCGGGGGCAGGGTGAAGGTGCGTGCGCCG
Source organism: Microbacterium telephonicum (assembly GCF_003651225.1). Classification (GTDB taxonomy): domain Bacteria; phylum Actinomycetota; class Actinomycetes; order Actinomycetales; family Microbacteriaceae; genus Microbacterium; species Microbacterium telephonicum. The sequence continues at coordinate 643,103 of NZ_RCDB01000003.1, read as the reverse complement.
GTCGTCCCGTCGGTCATGGCGAAGATGTACGCGTCACCGCCGTAGGTCTTCAACATCGTGTCCAGGCCGGTGCCGAACGTCCACGAGTACGACTGCGTGTTGATCACCGGCGCGAGCGACTGGATGAAGGTGTTGACCTGCCCCATCGCCTCCATCTGCGGGTACCCGCAGAAGCGTGCGCCTTGCGTCTGCGCCTGCCGCAGCGCGCTCGAGGCCTGGCAGGGTCCGGTGAAGGACTGGTTGAACCAGAACAGGCCGCGCGCCTCGTTGATGACTGAGCTCATCGCCGCCCCCTTCACCTGCGCGGGTGTGATGTATGCGACGTGTGACTGGCCCGACAGTCCGTTGAGGTTCTCCAGGAACATCCACCGAGGCTGAAGTGAGCCATCCGATGCGTCGCGCTGGGTGAGCCCGTTCATCGCCTTGCCGTAGCTGGACGCGGTGCGGCAGGTGGACTGCGGCACCGGGTCTGCGTAGAGGTTGCCCCGGTACGGGGTCCAATCGCAGAACGGGATCGTGTACCAATACATGTCGAGCGAAACCGCGTCGGGAAGATTGACGTAGGCCTGCTGGTCGGCAACGGCCATATCCGAGCCGATCACGAGTTGGGTGTAGTTGGCGTAGGTGAACTTTCCGCTGCCGGCGTGCGGGGCTGCGAGGTCTCTCAGGTGCTGCAGGCCCGCCGCCGGGGTGAAGCGACCGTCGACTTCATCGTCGAGGAGTACACCCGGCCAGTGAGGAGAGTCGTCTCGGAAGGTCGCGTTCAGCTTTCCACCGAGCCAGTAGACGTCGTTGCGCTCGAACAGCCCGAAATCGGTGCCTTCCCACATGCCGGCATAGGTGTTGATGCCGTGCTTCTTGTCCCACTGAACTTCGGCGTCCGAGCTGATCCCGTTGTACCAGATGGCGATCGGGAAGAACGCGGGATCGGTCCAGTCCTTCGCGTCCGAGAACTGGTTCCAATAGGACGGTCCGCCTTCCCAGGGAATACGCGGGAGATCCAGGCCCGCATCGCTACCCGTCCCGTCGGTCGGACGCGGTGTGGGGGTGGGCGGGGGCGTCGTCGGGTTCGCTGTCGGGATTGGTGTGGGTGTCGTCGGGTTCGCTGTCGGAGAGGGCGTCGGCGTGGTCGGACGGGGCGACGTGGTGGGGCGAGGTGAGGTCGTCGGCGCGGGCGTGACGGTCGGTCGTGGCATGGACGGCCGAGTGTCCGACGGTGCGAAGACGACGTCGACGAGGTAGTTCGATCCGGCGTGGGTGGATGACGGCATGCCACCGCCGTAGCGATACACCCCGCCGCCGCGCGGAACGATGAAGTCGGTCGTGCGCTTGCCGCGATGGAGCGCATCCTCGGTCACGGCGTAGGCGCCGCCTGTTGCCAGGTACGACGCCGTGTAGGTGCGGCCGGCCGCCACGGAGACGGTCGAAGGAAGCGAGACCGTCTGCCATCCCGTTCGCGTCGATGCGGGAAGCGTAGCCGTCGCGAGCTTGCGCCCGCGGGGATCCCACAGCGTCGCCGCGTAGGCGGACTTCTGCGCGGCACTACGGTAGAACTGCAACGCCGTCACCGTTCCGTCGGATCGCGGCGTGAACCGCACCCCCAGCTCGACGGTCCGCCGGTCGGGGTCGATGCCGATCGCCGGGGTGAGATCGTCGGCGAAGATGCCCCGCGTTGCTGGCTGCGCGGCGCTCGCGGGGAGTGCGACGCCGGCTGCCACGAGGGCGGCGATCGAGAGTGCGGTGAGGATGCGGGCTCGGCGGCCCGAGATTCGGCGTGACATGGGGGTGGGCCTCGTTCGGAGGTCGGCGCATCGGGTGTGCGGGCGAAGTCTTCGAGTCACGCTAACAACCGGAGATGCGCCGCCCCCGGCACATTCGAGGACTCTCACGTGGCGTGAGAGGAATCTCATGTTCGTCGGGTGCGGGCGCCGAGCACTCGCAGCCATCAGGAAATCGGCGGTCGATTCCAGGATCGATCAGTGGTTTAATCAGGAGGGGTCACTTTTCGTCTGGGGGGATGAGATGACACTGCGTGAGCTCTTGCGCTCGATGGGGACGCGTTGGTATGTGTTGGTCGCGATGCTCGTCGTCGCGGGTGCGGCCGGCGCCCTGCTCTTACGCGACGGCGGGATCTACGCAACGCGTACGGCGGTCGTGTTCACCCTTCCCGGCCAGACACTCCTTCTTCCTGACAGCGGTGCGCGCGATGCGAGCGTGATCGCGTTCGCCGATGGCGTCGCACAGGACATCAACGGTGGCGAACAGCCATTCCGGTACGCCGGCGCCGATGCGCCGTTCTACGGGGCGGGAGTGCGGGAGGGCATCGCGGTCTCGCTGCGCAACGAGGGCGGGCAATGGGTGACCAGCTTCGGGGCCGCGCAGATAGAGGTACAGATCGTCGGGCGCACGCGGGAGTGGGTCCAGGACAAGCAGGAGGAGCTCGTCGCCCAGGTCCTCTCGACGTCCGACGCACGCCAGGCTGAGGCCGGGATCGCGCCGGAAGAACGCATCGCGGCATCCGTGGTCCCTCTCACGTCCGCGATCGACGAGATCCACCCCTCCCGCAGCGCGATCGTGATCGCTTTCGCCGCGCTGGTCGCCGCCGCCGTCGCCATGGCGGCATGGGGCTCGACACTGCTCGACCGGATCGCTGCCCGTGGGGGAGTGCCTCCGCGTGCCGCACGCATCGCACCGCAACGGCGGCGCGTCGAGGAGATCGTCTCATGAATCTCGCAGAAACCCTTCGCGGACTCCGACGCAGGTGGTACATCGTCGTGCCCGGGATCGTGTTGGCGATCGCTATCGCCGGCGCCGCATGGGTGAGCATCGGACCGGCGTATGAGCGCAGCGCCCGCCAGCTGCTCATCCCAGGTGAGACAAGCGTGCCCGAGGGGGGCAACCCGTACCTGTACATCGGAGGGCTGTCACAGGCTGCGGATGTGGTGGTGCTCGCCGTCGGCTCCGCGAATACGCTCGCCGACGTGGCCGAACGCTACCCGGGAACCGACGTGCAGGTGACCCGGGACACCTCCACGGCGAGCCCGGTGATCGTCGTGACGGCAACCGGCCCATCGGACGCCGCCGTCGGCGCGGTGGTGGGCTGGCTCGTCGACGACACCGCCGCCGTCCTCGACCGACTCCAGGACGAGCAGGGGATCGCCGCCGACAACCGCATCTCCGTCAACACGATCACCGTCGACGATCACAGCACTGTGCAGCAGAAGAACCGGCTCACCATGACCGCACTCGTCGGTGCGGGCGTCGTCGTCGTGACGATCATTGCCGCATCGCTGATCGACGGGCTCCTGATCTCACGGGCGCGGCGTCGCCGTGTCGCGCCCGCATCGCCCACGACGGCCGCCGAACCTGCGGCAGATGCGGCTTCCGACGTCGACCAGGAAGCCGCCGACGCCGCTGATCTCCGACTGGATGCAGAAGCGGACGCGGATGCGGTCGAGCACGTTCGCGGCCGGCCCCCGCGCGCCGGCCGCTCGCGGTCGCGCGCCACGCGCGAAAAGCCCCCTGTCGGGGAGGCGGCCGACGACGGCTTCGGCGGGCCCCCCGGTGCCACGGATGAGGGCGTGGGCGAGATGGACGCCGTGGCCGCGGGCGCGCACCTGGCCTCGAGGTAGGGCGAGCGGCGATGGACGGGGTCACCGTGGCGCTCACGCGGCGATCCATCGCGCATCCGATGGCCGCGGCGCAGGCGACCTCGGTGCGGCGTCGCGGGATCGATGCGACCACGATGCTCACCGTCTACCTCGTGTTGCTGTTCGCGGTGCCCTCCAACGTGGGCATCGCGATACTCGGCTCGCTCGGACGACCGTCGTTCCTGTGGGGGCTGTGCCTGCTGGCGTGGTGGAGTCTCGCGCGACTGCAGGCGCCCAGCTTCTCGGTGCGGCCGGTGTGGCAACCGGCCAAGCTCGCGTACGGGGCGCTCATCGTCATCGCGCTGGTCAGTCTCGCGGCGTCCTTGCTGCGAGGACAGCCCTTCGACCAGATCAGCCCGGCCGTCACCGGCGTGCTGCGGCTGCTGTCGTGGGGCGGGGTCATGCTGGTGGCGATGGACGGCATCCGTACCGTACGTGAGTTGTCGCGAGTGCTGCGCCGGGTGGTCATCGCGGGTGCGCTCCTGGCCGCTCTAGGAATCGCACAGTTCGTGACGGGGCAGAACCTCATCGAGATCTTCGGTGCGTTACCGGGCATGACCGGCGTCGACGGCGGCGTCGATGCACGTGGCTCATTCACCCGTTCCTCGGGCACGGCGACGCACCCGCTCGAGTATGCGACGGCTCTCAGCGCCGTCCTCCCGCTCGCGGTCGCCGCGGCGATCGGTCACGGCTTTCATCCGGTCAGCGCAGCACGGCGCGTCCTCTGGTGGGTGCCGGTCGGGGCGATCGGGCTGGCGTCGTTCCTGGCGGTGTCACGGTCGGCCGTCGTCGGGATCGGCGTCGCGCTGATCGCGCTCATTCCCGGTCTTCCTCGGCGCACCCGCATGCCGGTCATCATCGGCGCCAGCGCATTGGCGGCGATCGTCGTGGTGGCGGTGCCCGGGCTGCTGGGAACGATGGTTGGGCTCTTCAGCAGCGCCGGAAGCGACGCGAGTACGACGTCACGAGTCAACGCGCTCGATCGTGCCCCGCTTTTCGTGTCGACGTCGCCGGTCTACGGCAACGGGTTCGGCACATTTCTGCCGAGGTACTACATCTTCGACAACCAGTGGGTGCTTCTCGCTGTGGAGCTCGGAGTCCTGGGAGTCCTGACAGTGGTCGCGCTGTTCGTCGCCGGTGTCTGGAGTTCGCTCCACGCGGCGCGCGTCTCCATCCACACCGACGTGCCGCTCATCGGGCATGCCCTCGTCGCATCGCTCGTGACGGTGGCCGTACTCTTCGGGTTCTTCGACGGCCTCTCATTCCCGATCGCGGCGGCCCTGCCGTTCCTGCTCGTCGGGCTCGCGGGTGCGGTGCGCACGGTCGGTGCGGCGGATCGGAGCATCGCCGCGCGAACTCGGTGAATGCGCCGACGGCATCCAGCCGGTACCGCGGATGCTCACCCCACCCGGGCCAGGCGTTCCTTCACCGAGTCGAGCCCGTCCTTGCCGGCGACGGCGAGCACCGTCGCCTTCGCCGCGCCGCGTGCCGTGTCGACAGCGGCGCGGAGGGGGCGCTGGAGGAGGCTGTCCGAGGCCAACTCGACTCGGCTCGGCACCGGGATGGTGTCGAGCAGGCCGGGGAAACGCGCGTCGTATCGTCGCGGCGAGACACGTCGCCCACGTGCGCGATTGCTCACGTTCTGGCCGTGGATGACCTGCAGCCAACCGGGCTCACCCGACACCGACACGGCGGGCAGATGTCGGTGCAACATGGTGTGCCAGTCCCGCCACGCCGTCAGCGGTTCGGCGCTCCAAGGTTCGGAAACGCTGCAGAACGCGTTGTCGGGATCGCGACGCAGGTAGACCTCGTCTCCGGCGATGACGAGTCCATCTCGCAGGTAGATCGCGGCCCGCGGCGTCGTCTGTGCAGCCTGTTGGATGCGGGCGATGAAGTCCGAGCCCACGGCGTCGTCGTTGTCGAGGTTGGTCGTGACCAGGAGGTCGCCGTGCGCTCCGCTGATCGCCCGCGCATCTGCCGCCGCATCGCGCCACGTGACGCTCTCGCGGGGGAGGACGTGCAGCACTCCCGCCGCTTCGTGTACGGCGAGCGAGTCGAGCAGCCATGTCGGGCTGAGCGGGTCGACGTAGACGACCCAGGTGAAGGCGTCTGTCGACTGCGCTTTCATGCTCGGCACTGTGTAGCGCTCGAAGAGTGCGATGCGGTTGCGCAGCCACCCCTCTTGCGCGCGGATGAGGCTCTCGGGCCCCGGCGTCGGCAGATTGAAGCGGGTGAGGACGACGTGGTCCATCCGCAGGGGAGGCGTGATCATCGGCGCGGCTGCGGCTGCGGCTGCGGCTGCGGCTGCGGTAGCGGTAGCGGTATGAAGCGGTATCCGCGTCGAATCGTCGCGCTCCCATACCGATGACGTGCGTCGCGCGCGAAGGCGGGCACGGCCAGCGAAGGCGAGGTAGGTCACTGCGTCCGCCGCGCTCGCCGGGCCGCGCACCGATCTGCCCAGCTCCCGCACCGTCTCGCGGCCTGAGTCGACACCCTGCTGTGCAGGGCCGCGCCGAGCTCGTGTGAGCACGCCGATCAGGCTCGCCGAGTCACGTGGCGCCTGGACGATGACCGGGTCGGTCGCGACGATCCGCTTCTCCTCGGGCGCGAACATCTCGTCGACGAACACATCGTCGGCGATCACCTTGGGGAACTCATCGAATCGCGCACGCGCAGCGGCGTTGAGGGCATAGATGCCCGCGCCCCACAGATGCGTGGACAGCGACGGCATCCGTTCGCGGGCGCGCTGGTAGCGGCGCACGGTGCGAGATGACGCTTCGGCGTCGACGACGGCGACAGGACGGCCCGCGAGGGGTTGCTCGTCGTCGAGCTCGGCCACGAGCGCCGCGAGGGCTCGCGGCGAGAGCACCACGTCGGCGTCGAGGTACACGCGCGGCCACATCGTCGCCACGCGCTCCGCCGCGTCGATCGCGGCGACCTTGGAGCCGATGGGAGACTCGATCACCCGCACCCCCGGACGGGCGGCAGCGCGCGCCGCCGTATCGTCGGAGCAGCCATTGCAGGAGACGATCACCTCGATTCGCCCAGCCGCGGCGAGATCGGACAGCGGGGCGAGAGTGCGATCGATGACCGCGGCCTCGTTGTGCGCCGGGATGATCACACACGCTTCCGGGAACGTGGGCACAGGGAGGGGGTCGTACGTGGCCCGCGGCAGGAGGGCCCACCGATCGACGCGGGCAAGCGCCCAGCGCGCGCGATCGTGGGTTCGGTCGGCGCGCCGCAACTGCTCGCCGGCGCGCACCAGTAGGCGATACATCCCCGCCGTCCGAGGGTGGTGCTTTTGCGCATACCTCACGCGATTGACGACCGTCAGCGCAGTGAGTTCATCCGACACACCCGAACCGCCACGTCGGTGCACGACGGTGGCCTCGGGCTCATAGCGCACCCGCCATCCGAGGACGCGGACACGCCGCAGGTAGTCCGTCTCCTCTGAGTAGAGGAAGAAGCGCTCATCCCACTCGCCGACCGCTTCCGCGACGCTCGCGCGCACCATGATCGCGGCACCCGTCGCCCAATCCACGTCGCGGGCTCGGACATAGTCTGAGGGAGTGCGCACGTACTCGGACAGCGGTGCCGGGCGACCAATCCATCGTCTTCCGAGCACCGCATCGGCTGCCGCACGCAACAACGTCGGCTCCCGCCGCAGCGAAAGGTAGAGGTTGCCATCGGCGTCGAGCATCCGCGGGACGACAGCCCCGATGGAAGCCTCGCCGCGCAGGGTGGTCAGCAGTCGCGCCACCGCGCCAGGCTCGATCCGCAGATCGGGGTTGAGGATCAGGATCGATTCGACGTCACCCATCCGGCGCATCGCTACGTTGATGCCGCCTGCGTAGCCGAGGTTGCCTCCCGTCGAGACGACGACGACGTCGGAATGGGCGCGAGCTCGCATGAGCGAGTCATCGCTGGAGGAGTTGTCGGCGATGATCAACCGGATGGAGACGTGACGCGCCTCTTCGCGCACCGAGGCGATCAGGCCGTCGAGGTCGGCGCAACTGTTGTAGGTGACGACGACGATCGCGACGTCCGCGCGACCCTCCGGCCGGAACTCCGGCGCTGATTCGGCAGTGTTCATCAGCAGACCCCGGGGCCGTGCGGGTCCGTGTGCGACAGTGTCGGTGTGCCCCAGTTCCGCCGTCGAATCGGCATCGCGCTCATCGTGTACGTCCTTCTTGCGGTCGCTCTCCTGCTCTCGCCCGTCGGACCGGGCGAGATCGTGGAACGGCTGACCACGCTGCTCCAATCGTTCCCGGGCGGAGGCGTCGTGCGACAGGGGTGGGTGGAGTTCGCGGCGAACATCCTTCTCTTCCTTCCCCTCGGGCTTCTGCTGACGATGCTGTCAGGGCGGCCATGGGTCGGGATGCTCCTTGCGGTCGGCCTGTCGGTGTCGGCGGAGCTGATCCAGACGTTGCTGCCGAATCGTGTCACGAGCCTTCGCGACATCGTCGCCAACGCCCTCGGCACTCTTCTCGGTGCGCTCATCGCCTGGCTCATCGTCCGCCGTCACCGCCCCGCACGACCGACGGAGACCACGCGTGCTCGATGAAGACCTCCGGCCCGCCTGACCCGTCTGCCGCCAGCGACCACACATCGGTGTCGCCGGCGACACCGACCCGCGGCATCCCGTAGAGGATCGTGTCGTCGTCGAGCCACTCGATCTGGTCGTCGATCGAGCGCTTCTCCGGCAGCAGCGACACGGCGCCCGTCGCGAGGTCGTAGATCGCCGGCGTCCAGTGCACCGTCGGGCCCGACCCGGCTGTCACCCGTTTGAAGGCGACACGGGTGCCGTCGGGCGACAGCGACGGGCACTCGACGTTCGTCGCGAGGGTCTCCATCGTCCGCGCCGCGATCGATCCGCGCACCAGGTACGTGACGCCCTGGGTAGTCATGCCGGCGGTGGCATAGAACGTGTCGTCGTCGGCGAACGTGATTCCCCAGTAGTTGCGATCGACCGGAGCGCTGACCTGTCCGTCGATCAGCAGGGTCCACTCCTCGAGGTTGCCGAGGTCGGCGCCGTCGGGGGAGTGGATCGTCGTCGCGGTCGAGAAGCCGATCGTCGCGTAGGAGTGGCCCGTGACGAAGGCAGTCGTCGCGATCATCGAGCCGTCATCGGAGAGGCGCGTGCGACTCGGGATTCCGGTCAGCGGCCAGGTGCCCCGCTCGTCGCCGTCGGCGCCGTAGAGCGTGCCTGTATATAGAGGAGTGATCCCGCGAACCGTGCGCAGGCAGGAGACCTCGTCCGCCGTCGCGTCGACACGGTCGCAGGCGATCACGGACACCTCGCGTTCGGCGCCGGGCGCGTCATGCGGCACGGATGCCACGTGCCCATACCCGGCGCCCGCTGCGGTGTTGCGGAACACCACCCGCCCCGCACCGGTGAGCTTCGCGGCATCCGTCGTCGACACGGAGCTCGGTGCGAGCTGGCGGGATTGATAGTCCGCCCACGCCGATGCGCCGACCGCGCCGGTGGCGCCGAGCGCGACGACCGAGAACCCGGCGATGACGAGCCAAGATGTGCGCGTCTTCACTCCGCCTCCCGTGACGCGGCGATACCGGCACCCGGCGCGCGGAGCAACGGGCGCAGCAGCAGCGCGACCAGCGGGATCGCGACAGCCAGCACGACGGCGACGACGAGCATCGCGGCGTCGCGGCCGAGGGCGAACCAGAGCACGCCGAATCCGGCGGCTGAGACGAAGCGGGCGATCGCGACGACCGTCTGCGCGCTCGCGATCGCGGTCGCGCGGCCGTCGGGCGACGACAGCTGCGAGGTGAGTGCCGAGAGCACCCCGTCGGTGGCGGCGTAGAAGCCGCCCAGAAATGCGAGGCATAGGATCGTCGCGGCGACGTCTGCCATCGGCAGCACGGCGACGACGTACGCGGCGAGCAGTCCCGCGTGACCCCAGACGAACACCCGAGCCCGACCGATGCGGTCGGCGAGTCGTCCGAGTGGGATCGCCAGCGCGAGGAACGCGACGTTCGTTCCCACGTACAGCAGCGGGAACCACATCGCGGCGAAGTCGCTGCGCGCCTGCAGCACCAGGTAGACGAAGCCGTCGCCGATCGTGACGAGTCCGAGCACACCGGCGGCGGCGAGTACGCGGCGCATCGGACCGCGCACCACATCGCGCCACGGCACCCTCACGCGAGAGGGGCCGGCGGCCCGGCGACGTCGTACGTTGGGCACGACGAGCGCGAGGATCGCGACGCCGATCGCCGCGAACGCGAGCGACGCCACGAACACGACGTGGAAGCCATCGGGCACCACGAGCAGGATGACGAACGCGAGGAACGGTCCGATCGCCGCGCCGATGTTGTCGAGCATCCGGTGCACGCCGAACGCCGAGGCGAGCCGGGCCGGGTCGCTCGTCGCGGTGATGAGCGCGTCACGCGGCGCGGTGCGGATGCCTTTGCCGATCCGGTCGGCCGTGATGACCGCGGTCAGCGCGGCAAACCCCGACCAGAACAGCAGCCCGACGCGGGCGACGGCGGCGAGCGCGTAGCCGACGAAGGCGACCCACTTCGGCTGGTCGAGCCGGTCCGACGCGTACCCGCCGGCGATCCGCACGACCGCGCTCGTGCCCTGGTAGAGCCCGTCGAGCACGCCGAACGCGATGGTCGACAGACCGAGGAACCCGGTGATGTACAGCGGCAGGATCGCCGAGACCGACTCCGACGAGATGTCGGTGAGCATCGAGACGATGCCGAGGGTGATCACCGTCGACGAGACGGTCCGGATACCGCGCGGTCCACGCTTCGCGGGCGGCGCGTCGGATGCAGGCGTGGGTGAGTTGGTCAGCGATATGTACACGCGTCACTCCGTCCGCAGTGTCGCGTACACCGTGTAGACGGTGCCGGTCCCGGTCGTCGAGACGGCGAGGCTGATCGCGGTGTAGCCGTCTGCGAAGGCGAGGGCGGCATCCGAGGCTGTCGCCGGCGCGAGTCCTGCCTCCGTCCATCGCGAGCGGAACGTCTCGATGACGGAATCTGGTGCCTCGTCGGTGCGAGCCGTCAGCGCGACCTGCGCCGTCGAGCCGTCGCTCGCGATCGAACTGTCGATCACGTCGGACGCGGGAGTCGGCCCGGCGAGCTCGGCCGGGAAGCCGTCGACGAGCCCGCCCGATGTTGCCGCGCTCGCGGGAAGTGGCACCGTGATCCGCGGGGTCGCCTGGGGCAGGGGCGGCAGGCGGTCCGAAGCCGTCTGCGCCCGCTGCGGCGGCAGCACCTCGCTGCCGTCCACCGGCGTCGGCTCGACGGTCTGCGCCGCGGGGGTTGCTGACGGCGCGGCCCCATCCGCGCCGTCAGCGACGTCCGCCGTGTCGGCCGAGCGGGTCAGGCCGAGCGTCATCGCCCAGCCGAGTCCGCCCGCGACGACGAGCGCGACGGCGGCGATGACCCACCGCATTCCGGGTGTCACCCCGCCGCGCTCTTTCGATTCCGCGCGCGCTCGCGCGCTCTGCCGTGTCCCCATGCACGTGCCCCCAGTGTGCGGCCGTCGAACATCGACGACCTTCCCCATGTGTACTGCAGTCGGCCGCCCCCGCGGCCTCGCCGTCGTCGTTTCCCCAGCGACGGCTCTGCGCCCGACTGTACTCCGCTCGGCGCTGATGCGGAACACCCGAATCGGACGGGATGGTGAACGACAAGTGACGCGCCCGCCCCGATGTGGGGGCATGAGGCGGGCGCGCCTCTCATGTGGCGGCTCGTCGCCCCCCGGGGTTCGAGCCCGACGCCCTCACGGCGAAATAGGCGGGAGGCCCCTCGATGAGGTACCGCCGTGCCAGCCGTCTCGGCTCGAGCATGAGCCGCCACATCCATTCCGCATGCGCGTCGCTGACCCACTGCGGCGCACGCGAGACCTTCCCCGCCAGAAAGTCGACAACCGCACCGAACGCGAGGAGCGCCTGCGCGCCGGACTCGCGGCCGTAGTCGGCGATCCAACGCTCCTGCCGGGGCTTGCCGAGGCAGACCAGAATCGCGTTGGCCTGCGCGTCCTGTAGGCGCGCGCAGAGCTCGCGGTTCTTCGCCGGTGAGGCGAGATCGTCACGACTCGGGGTGAAGTGACCGGCGAAGCGAAGACCGGGCCAGCCGGATGCCAGCCGCTGCCGCAACGGCTCAGTGACGGCGTCGGACCCGCCGACGACCGCCACCGACAGGCCGGAGGCTCCGAGATCGTCGAGGATCCCGGAGATGATGTCGCTGCCGGCGAGTCGCGGATAGGCGATACCGGTCATCTTCCGTGCCTGCACGGCGATCGGCGCCCCGTCGATGAGGTTCATCCAGCGCACGCGGTCATCGGAGGCGAACGAGTCGCCCGACTTCGCGAAGTGGTGGACGTGGTCGAGGTTCACCGAGCAGACGCCGAGCGGGGCGGCATCCGTCTCGTGCATCGCCCGAGCGATCACCCGGCGCGCCTGCCGTTCGTCGACAAGGTGCACCGGGCTGCCGCCGATCGCGATCGTCTGGCTCAGCACCGCCGCGTCGTCGGCGACGGTCGGCACCGCACGGGTGATCGGGCGCGCGCGGCGCCGCACTCCCGGAACGGGCGGGGTGAGGATGAGGCTGTTACGAGACATCAGTAGGCCCCCTTCGGCCGGACCATCACCGCGGCGGTGCGGGCGATGATCTGCAAGTCGGTCGCGAGCGACCAGTTCTCCACGTAGTGCAGGTCGAGGCGCACCGACTGCTCCCAGCTGAGGTCGCTGCGGCCGCTCACCTGCCAGAGCCCGGTGATGCCGGGCTGCACGTACAGGCGGCGGAACACCGGCCCGTCGTACTCGGTGACTTCCTTCGGGAGGGGAGGCCGCGGCCCCACCACGCTCATCTCGCCCATCAGCACGTTCCAGAACTGCGGCAGCTCGTCGAGCGAGAACCGGCGCAGCACGGCGCCCACGCGCGTCACGCGCGGGTCGTGCTTCAACTTGAACAGGGGCCCCGAACCCTCGTTCGCCGCTTCCAGCGCGGCCCGGTCGGCCTCGGCGGTGGCCGTCATCGTGCGGAATTTGAGGATGTCGAATTCACGCCCGCCGCGCCCGATCCGTCGCTGTCGGAAGAACACGCCCCCCGGAGTGTCCACAGCGATCATCAGCGCGATCACTGGGGTGATCAGCGCGATCGGAACGAGCGCGGCGAGCGCGACGACCACGTCGAGTGCGCGCTTGGCGCGCATGCTCGAGCGGTCGAACCTGGGGAGGCTCACATGGGTGAGAGCAAGCCCGTTCGATCGCTCGAAGGCGATGCGGGAACGGGCGACATCCGCCAGGCGGGTCGCGAGGACGAGATCGGTGGCAGCCCCTTCGAGGCTCCACGACAACTTCCTCAGGTAGTCGGGGTCGTCGGTGCCCCCGGCGACGACCACGGTCTCGATGCAGCATTGCCGGGCGATCTCGGCGACCTGCTCCGGCGTCCCCAGCACCGGATACGACTGCGCTCCGACACTGATCGTGCCGGCGTCGCTGCCCCGCAGCGCGGCCCCGACGATCCGATGTCCGATCTCGTTGTCGGTGGACAGCGAACGGATGAGCTCGGCGATGCCGTCCTCGTCCCCGACCACGAGGGTCCGCGGCGCGAGCGCGTCGGCATCCGTACGGCGGATGAACCATGCGCGCCGCACGGCCCGCACCGTCAGCAGACCGGCGGCGGCCACCGGCAGCGTCGCGTACAGATGCGGTGCCGCGATGTCCCCGCCCGCCGCGACCGCGGCGACGGCCAGTGCGGCGACGGCGATGACCGCGGAATGCGCGATCGGCATCAGCTCCAGTCGCCGTCCGGTGCCGTGCCGATGGGCGCGCGCACGCAGCACGACGAGCGCCGCAGCCCAGGTGAGGGCGAAGACGGCCGTCGTGACGGTGGTCACGATCCCCGGCGAGACGGCGAGGGTGGCGGTGATCGCCGCCGTGACGGCGATCACCGCCGTGTCCACGACCCCGGTGCGCGCACGCAGACGGCGCACCTCGGTCAGTCGCTGCTCGAGCAGCGGCATGACGCGAGGAGCTCCGACGGCATCCGCACCTGTCACCAGGGTCGGCGCCGCGGCGCTCACCGCGGTGCCCCGCGCCCGAGCGTCGCCGGGCTCGCGCCCGTGATCCGATGCACGGCGCAGCGCGCGTCAGCGCGTGCGCACAGGTCGAGACGTCTCCCCATGACAGTGTCCCCGTTGTCCCCAAGTCGCGGAGCGAACCCCGCTGTCCCCAATACGTACGGCTCCGAAGAGACGTACCCCCAACTGCGTCCGGACCTCCGACCGGGTCCCATCCCGATCGGATTCCGTCCCACGGATGCCGACCCCTCGGCTTCCGTCCCACCTCTCGGCGGCGGACGTGGCTCGAGTATGGCACAGGCCCTCGGTGGGCGGAAGAGCGGATTCGTTCCGCGTGGCGGCCACCGCCCTCCGGGTGCCGTCGAGGTCGATTCGATAGAATCCACCTGTCCGCGCCGTCCTCAGCTGCCCCCAAGCGGCGTTCCGGAATCAGACCACCCCAACGGTCCTCCGGGAGAAGCGTGGTAGGGGTCCTCTGAGTCCGACCGTCCCCAACGGCTCATTTCAGAGGGCCCCGTCTTTGTTCCGGCCCACCCGGCTTTTGTCAGGACGCCGCGCAAAAGCACGCGACCTACGATGGACCGCATGTGTGGAATCGTCGGATACGTCGGCCCCCGTCCCAGCCAGGACATCCTGCTCTCGGGCCTCGCCCGCCTCGAGTACCGGGGCTACGACTCGACGGGCATCGCGGTCATCTCCGACGACGGTGAACTGCAGATGCGCAAGCGTGCCGGCAAGCTGCAGGTGCTGCGCGACGACCTCACCGCCCACGGCATGCCCGACGGCACGACCGGCATCGGCCACACCCGCTGGGCGACGCACGGCGGCCCGACCGACGCGAACGCGCACCCGCACCTCGCCGATCACGACCGGCTCGCCGTCATCCACAACGGCATCATCGAGAACTTCGCCGAACTGAAGGCCGAGCTCGTCGCCGAGGGCTTCACGTTCCGCAGCGAGACCGACACCGAGGTCGCCGCCGTGCTGCTGGGCCGCGAGTTCACGGCATCCGGAGACCTCGTCGAGGCCTTCCGCGCCGTCGCCCGCCGCCTCGAGGGCGCGTTCACGTTGCTCGCGATGCACCGCGACCAGCCGGGAGTCGTCGTCGGCGCGCGGCGCAACTCGCCGCTCGTGATCGGCCTCGGCGAGGGGGAGAACTTCCTCGGCTCGGACGTCGCCGCCTTCGTCGAGCACACCCGCCGCGCCCTCGCGATCGGCCACGACCAGATCGTCACGATCACCCCGGGCGGGGTCGAGGTGACCGACTTCGACGGCGCCGCCGTCGAGGCCGAGCCGTTCGAGGTGCACTGGGACGCGTCGGCAGCCGAGAAGGGCGGCTGGTCGTCGTTCATGGCCAAGGAGGTCTCCGAGGAGCCCGAGGCCGTCGCCAACACGGTGCGCGGCCGCGTGCACGACGGCCAGGTCGTAATCCCCGAGCTCGAGGGTCTCGACGACCTGTTCACCGGCATCCGCCGCATCATCGTCGTCGCGTGCGGTACGGCCGCTTACGCCGGGCAGACCGGCAAGTACGCACTCGAGCAGTGGACCCGCATCCCGACCGACGTCGAACTCGCACACGAGTTCCGCTACCGCGACCCGGTGATCGGCGAGGACACGCTCGTCGTGTCGATCTCGCAGTCGGGCGAGACGATGGACACGCTCATGGCGGTCAAGTACGCCCGCGAGCAGGGCGCGAAGACCCTCTCGATCTGCAACACCCAGGGAGCGACGATCCCGCGCGAATCGGATGCCGTCGTCTACACGCACGCCGGCCCCGAGGTCGCGGTCGCCTCCACCAAGGCCTTCGTCGCCCAGATCACGGCGCTGTACCTGCTCGGACTCCACGTGGCGCGCCTGCGCGGATCGCTCGACGCGGATGCTGCGGCCCAGGCGGTCGCCGAGCTCGAAGCGGTGCCGGAGAAGATCCAGTTGGTGCTCGAGAACGAGCAGCAGCACATCGAGCAGTTCTCGCGCTGGATGGCCGACACCCAGTCGGTGCTGTTCCTCGGCCGCCACGTGGGCTACCCGATCGCGCTCGAGGGTGCGCTCAAGCTCAAGGAGATCTCGTACATCCACGCCGAGGGCTTCGCCGCCGGCGAGCTCAAGCACGGGCCGATCGCCCTCGTCGAGCCGGGCCAGCCGGTCTTTGTGATCGTGCCGTCGCCGCGTCACTCCGGCGAGCTGCACAAGAAGGTCGTCTCCAACATCCAGGAGATCCGCGCCCGCGGCGCACGCGTCATCGTCGTCGCCGAAGAGGGCGACGCCGCCGTGCTGCCGTTCGCCGACGAGGTGCTGCGCATCCCGCTCGCCGACCCCCTGTTCGAGCCGCTGCTCGCCGTCGTCCCGCTGCACATCTTCGCCATGGGTCTGTCGACGGCCAAGGGCCTCGACGTCGACAAGCCCCGCAACCTCGCGAAGTCCGTCACCGTCGAGTGACGGCATCCGCCCTGCCCGCCGGCGCGGGGTCCGAGTCGGCGAGACCTCAACGGACGGACGAGACCTCGGGTGCCACCCGCGGTCTCGGCGGACAGATGAGGTTTCGCGGACGGGCGGCACCGTGCCGGCGGTGCGGGCGCCGTCGGTAGGCTGAACGGATGATCGTGGGCATCGGGGTCGACCTCGTCGACATCCCCCGGTTCGAACGCGCCCTCTCCCGCACTCCGAAGCTGCTCGAGCGGCTCTTCGCGCCGGGCGAGCGGATGCTGAAACCCCACTCGCTGGCCGCGCGGTACGCCGCGAAGGAGGCGCTCATCAAGGCGCTCGGCGGCTCGGACGGCGTGCACTGGGCCGACATCGAGGTTGCCTCCGAGCCCAGCGGACGTCCGGTGTTCGCGCTGTCGGGGTCGACGGCGGCCGTCGTCACGGGCCGCGGCATCACCGCGGTGCACCTCTCACTGTCGCACGACGCCGGCCTCGCGACCGCGTATGTCGTCGCCGAAGCGGGTGATGCGGCATCCGCCGCACGCCCCGCCGAACACTCCGTGACCGAAGGGACCCCGACGTGACCCGGATGCCGCACGGCACGATGCGCGAGGCCGTCATCGACACCGACGCCATCGAGGACAACGTCCGCCACCTGCGGCGCCTGACCGCTTCCGAGGTGATCGCCGTCGTCAAGGCCGACGGCTACGGCCACGGCGCGGTGCGCTCCGCCCGGGCCGCGCTCGCCGGCGGCGCCGGCCGGGTCGCCGTCGCCGACATCGACGAAGCCCTCGCGCTGCGCCGCGGCGGGATCGACGCGCCGGTCCTCGCGTGGCTGCACGGCCCCGACGCCGACTTCGCCCAGGCGGCCTCACGCGGCATCGAACTCGGCATCTCGTCGCACGATCAGCTGCAGGCCGCGGCCGCCGCGTCGCGCGGCGACCACCCCGTCACGGTGCAGCTGAAGGTCGAAACGGGCCTCGGCCGCAACGGCATCGCCCCCGCCGACTACGCCCTCGTCTTCGCCGAGGCCGCGCGGCTCGAGCGCATCGGCAAGCTGCGGGTCGCCGGCATCTTCAGCCACCTGTCGAACACGTCCGAAGACGAGGATCGCGCCGCCCTCGCGCGTTTCCAGGTCGCCCTCGCCGGCGCCGGCAGCTACGGACTGCGGCCGCACCTGACCCACATCGCCGCCTCGCACGCGGCCATCGCGCTGCCCGAGGCCCGACTGAACTGCGTGCGCCTGGGCATCGCGATCTACGGGCTGTCGCCGTTCGCCGACAAGACCTCGGCCGACCTCGGACTGCGTCCCGCGATGACGCTCCGCGCTGCCGTCGCCGCGGTGCGGCGGGTGCCGGCCGGGCAGGGCGTGTCGTACGGGTACACGCATCGGACCGCGGGGGAGACGACGCTCGCCCTCGTGCCGCTCGGCTACGCCGATGGGGTGCCGCGCGCCGCCTCGAGCGGTGCGGCGGTGCGCATCGGCGGCCGCACGTTCCCGGTCGCGGGCCGCATCGCGATGGACCAGTTCGTCGTCGACGTCGGCGACACCCCGGTCGCGGTCGGCGATGAGGCGGTGCTCTTCGGCGACCCGACGCTCGGCGCCCCGCCCGTCGAGGCCTGGGCGGAGTCGGCCGGCACCATCAACTACGAGATCGTCACGCGCATCGGGCCGCGCGTGCCGCGCCGGGAGGCCGGGAAGTGAGCGCGGCGGCCGCCGTTCACTTCTCAGGACATTCGCGCGTGCGGCGGATGCCGGCCCGCGGGATCCCGCGGAATGCGCGCCGGGCGGCCCGCGTTCTTCCTGAGTTGTGGACAGGGAACAGACGGTGACGGGGCTCGACGCCTTCGTCGGGGAGCGGCAGATCGCGTCGCCCGAGGCCATGGAGCAGCTCGGACGCGAGATCGGCGCGGCGCTGGGAGCGGGTGATCTCGTCGTCCTGACCGGACCCCTCGGGGCGGGCAAGACGACGCTGACCCGCGGCATAGGTGCCGGACTCGGCATCCGGGGACCGGTGCAGAGCCCCACGTTCGTGCTCGCCCGCACCCACCCGTCACTCGTCGGCGGCCCCGCCCTCGTGCACGTCGACGCGTATCGGCTGGGCTCGCCCGCAGAGCTCGACGACCTCGACATCGACCTCGCGCACTCCGCCGTCATCGTCGAATGGGGGCGCGGGATGGTCGACGGCCTCGTCGACCACTGGTGGGAGATCGAGATCGCCCGCGGCTGGAGCGGCACCGGCATCGACAACGCGTGCGGCACCGCAGGACCCGCCTACGCCGAGATGGAGGACGCCGCGCCGCGCGAGGTCACCATCACCCGCCGCCCATAGCCCACGACGACGCCGAGTACCCCGCCCGAGAGCTGTCCCGGTGGGCGCGACTACCCTGGAGGGTGTGATCCTCGGCATCGACACCTCCCTCGGAACGGCGGTCGCGGTCGTCGACTCCGACGGCGCGGTGCGCGCCGAGGCGCAGAGTGCGAATCCGCTCGGCCACGCCGAAGTGATCGGTACGCTGCTCGCCGACGCCCTCCGCGACGCCGCCCGCGGACCCATCGGCTCGACCGCCGCTCCCGCGCCGGTCGAGCTGACGCATGTCGCGGCGGGAATGGGACCCGGCCCGTTCACCGGCCTGCGGGTCGGGATCGCGGCGGCCCGCGCCTTCGCGCTCGGGCGGGGCCTGCCGGTCGTCCCGGTGCCGAGCCACGACGCCGCAGCCCTGGCGATCCTCCTCGCCGACCCGTTCGCCGACCTGCCCCGCTTCGCCGTCGTCACCGACGCGCGCCGCCGCGAGTTCGCCTACACGGTCTACGACGGCCTCGACGACGACGGGCTGCCGATCCGTGCGACGGAGCCGGCGCTCGTGCCGCAGGTCGACCTCGACGACCGGCTCGCCGCCCTCGGCGCCGTGCGCCGCGATGTCACCGCGATCCCCGCCGCGATGATCGCCCTCGCCGCGGCCCGTGCCGTGGCCGCGGGACGCACGCTGGCCGAGGGTGAACCGCTCTACCTGCGCGCCCCCGACGTCACCCTGCCCGGCGCCCCGAAGAAGGTGACCGGATGACGCTGCGCCCCGCCACCCCCGCAGACCTCGCCGCCATCATGGCGATCGAGCACGCCTCGTTCCCGTCGGATGCCTGGAGCGAGCCGATGATGGCAGCCGAGCTCGCCTCGCCCCACAACCACTACCTGGTCGCCGAGGACGGTGGCCGCGTCGTCGGCTACGCGGGACTGCGGGCACCCGCCGGCGCGAACGACGGCGACATCCAGACGATCGCCCTCGCCGACAGCGCGCGTGGTCGCGGCGCCGGCCGCGCCCTGCTGGCGGCCCTCCTGGAGCAGGCGGCGCTGCGCGACGTGCGCCACGTCTTCCTCGACGTGCGCGCCGACAACGCCGTCGCGCAGAAGCTGTACGCCTCGGAGGGGTTCCGGGAGATCGGCATCCGCGCGAACTACTACGCCGCCGACGGTGTCGACGCGATCGTCATGCAGCTCGACGTGCCGGCGTGGAGCGCCGCTCGCACCCTCGATCAGACGGGAGCCTGCTGATGAATCGCGACGCACCCCTCGTGCTCGGCATCGAGACCAGTTGCGACGAGACCGGCATCGGCATCGTGCGCGGGCGGATGCTGCTGAGCAACACCATCGCCAGCTCGATGGACGAGCACGCCCGCTACGGCGGCGTCGTTCCCGAGGTCGCCGCCCGCGCCCATCTCGAGGCGCTGCAGCCGTCGATCGACGCCGCTGTGGCCGAGGCCGGTGTCCGCCTGGAGGACCTCGACGCGATCGCGGTCACGAGCGGGCCGGGTCTGGCCGGAGCGCTCATGGTCGGCATCGGTGCGGCCAAAGCGCTCGCCGTCAGCCTCGACAAGCCGTTGTACGCCGTGAACCATCTCGTCGGGCACATCGCCGCCGACATCCTGACGGGCGAAGAGGTCGAGTATCCGACCGTGGCGCTGCTGGTCAGCGGCGGCCACACCTCGTTGCTGCTCGTGCGCGACCTCGTCGGCGACGTCGAGCTGCTCGGCGAGACGATGGACGACGCGGCCGGCGAGGCGTTCGACAAGATCGCGCGCATCCTGGGGCTCCCCTACCCCGGCGGTCCCGAGATCGACCGGGCCGCGGCGGCGGGCGACCCGAACGCGATCCGCTTCCCGCGCGGCCTGTCGCGGGCCTCCGACATGGCCGAGCACCGCTACGACTTCTCGTTCTCCGGGCTGAAGACCGCCGTCGCCCGGTGGACCGAGCAGGCCGAGCGGGACGGTGCGGACCTTCCCGTCGCCGACGTCGCGGCATCCTTCCGCGAAGCGGTGGTCGACGTGCTCGTCACCAAGGCGCTCGACGCCTGCGCGCGCCACGATGTTCCGCGGCTGCTGCTCGGCGGCGGCGTCATCGCCAACCGTCGACTGCGCGAGGTCGCCCTGGAGCGCGCCGCGGCGGCCGGTGTCGCGGTGCGCATTCCGCCGCTGAGCCTGTGCACCGACAATGGAGCCATGATCGCCGCCCTCGCCGCCGAGCTCATCCGCTCGGGACGCCCCGCCTCGACCCTCGGGTTCGGTGCGGACTCGACGCTGCCGGTGACCGAGATCCAGGTGGCGGCGCCGGTATGAGCGGCGAGCGCACTCCGGGCCTCGAGCCGACGCCGATGGCCGACGCGGTTCGGGCGGCGGCCGCATCCCGTATCGATGTCACGGCGGATGCCGCCCCTGCGGCCGAGCCGGCATCCGCATCCGCCCCCACACCCGCTCCCGCGTCGCCGCGCATCGATGTGCCGGGGGAGGACGTCGACCTCGCCGTGGACGTGACCGCCCTGCCGGGCGCCCACCGCGGCGGCTACTCGCGTGCGATGACGGCGCCCGTCGACGTGCCGCTCACGGCGACCGAGCCGGTGCGCATCGACGCGGTGCAGGCGGAGATCGCGCAGAGTCGCCCGCTGCGGCTCGCGCCGTGGGCGCTGCTGTTCGCCGTGCTCGCCCTCGCGGTCGCGCTCGTGGTCGGGTGGGGCTTCCTCATCGGCATCCTCGGCGCGGTGCTGGCTCTCGTCGCGCTGCGCCGGCCCTGGGAGAGCCGCGGTCTCGCGGTCTGGGCGCTGTGCCTCAGCGTCGCATCCCTGCTGTACAGCGCCGGCTGGCTGTGGTGGGCCTCGACGCAGGGCCCGCTCTTCGGCTGAGTCGCGCCCGCGCGCGGTGCACGCTGCGCCGCTCAGACGCGGTCGGCGAGAATCGCCACCCGCCCCGCGGCGGTGCGCGTCAGGATCAGCGTCGCCGTCCGCGTGCCGCGGAGCTTCAGCTTGCGTCGGAACTGCGCCGGATCGATGTCGACGCCACGCTTCTTGATCTCGACGGTCCCGACGTCGGCGGCCACCAGCGCGGCGGTGATCGCCGGCACCTTGAGGGGCAGCACCTCGCGCACGCGGAACGTCTGCACGAACGGGCTCGTCAAGGCGGCATCCGAGGTCAGGTAGGCGATCCCCTCCGCCACCATCCCCGCCTGCAGCGTGCGGGCGACGTCGCCGATGAGCCGCGCCCGGATGACGGCCCCCTCCGGCTCGTGCACGAACGCGCCGAGCGGCCGCACCGGTTCGTCCTCGGTGTCGGCGGATGCCGTCAGCTCGGCGGCCGTGTCGCCGCGCACCACGAAGGCGGCGCGGGCGACGCCCGGCCGGGCGAGCGCGCCCGACCACAGCACGAGCTCGATCGTCGAGCCGTCGACGCTGATCCACTGCGCCTCGACACCGTCGGGGATGCGGTCGCGGTCCAGCCCCGGACCGAGCTTCACGCCCGTCGGCATGTGTTCGGCCAGGCCCAGGACCCAATCCAGCGACGGCGACCACGCGTCGGCGCCGAGACGGGCGGTCTCGGCGTGACCGGCGGTGCGGCGGGCGGGGTCGAGCCAGACGGCGTCGACGCCGCCGAGGTCGACGTCCTCGGCGCGGGCGTGACGTACGGTGACCGCGTCGCCGAACGGCGCGAGGTTGTAGGCGGCGATC
The DNA here is from genome assembly GCF_003651225.1 of Microbacterium telephonicum. GTDB lineage: Bacteria > Actinomycetota > Actinomycetes > Actinomycetales > Microbacteriaceae > Microbacterium > Microbacterium telephonicum. The sequence continues at coordinate 620,987 of NZ_RCDB01000003.1, read as the reverse complement.
GCCGCGGTGATCTCGTCGGCGTCGACGGCCAGCACATCCAGGCCGATGCCGGCGAGCCCCAGGGCGTCGCCGCCGATGCCGCAGCCGAGGTCGGCGACGCGGGCGAGTCCGGCGTCGCGGAAGCGTGCCGCGTGCCGCGCGGCGATCTCGAGCCGCGTCGCCTGTTCGAGCCCGGCGCGCGTGAACAGCATCCGATCGGCGAACGGCCCGAACTTGGTCGCCGCCTTCGCGCGCAGGCGCGCCTGCCCGACGACCGCCGAGACGAGGTCGGGGGAGTGTCCGTCGCGTCGTAGACGCGACACGATCCCGGCGACATCGTCGACGGCGGCGGGCGCGCCGAGCGTGTCGAGCAGCCGCAGCCCGTCGGGGGTCAGCAGTGCGGCGAGCTCGGCCATCTCCATCCGACCAGCCTAGGTGCCCGCATCCCCCACCCCCGGGCTGCGAACCCCCTACGGGTCCCCGAGGTCTCGGGGTGCACCGGGGGGATGCTCCCGGATGCCGTGGCGCGGCCTGCGGCGAAGACTCATCTCACTGGCGCGTGGGGCGCCCGATGAGAGGAACTCGAAATGGCTGACGGCAACATCCTCAGTGACGTGGACGAGACGAACGTCGGTGTCGACGTCGACGTGGCGCTGACGGACAACTCGGACAACTCGGACAACAGCGACAACTCCGACAACTCGACGAACGACTCGGTGAACGGGGTTGCGAACAACTCCGACAACTCCGACAACTCGGACAACAGCGACAATTCCGACAACTCGGACAACAGTGACAATTCCGACAACAGTGACAACTCCGACAACAGCGACAACTCCGACAACAGCGACAACTCCGACAACTCGGACAACAGTGACAGCAGCGTCAACGGCTGGGGTGTCGCCAACAACAGCGACAACAGTGACAACTCGGACAACTCCGACAACTCGACCGACGACTCAGTCAACGGCATCGCGAACAACAGCGACAACTCGGACAACAGCGACAACTCGGACAACAGCGACAACTCGGACAACAGCGACAACTCGGACAACTCCGACAACTCGGACAACTCCGACAACTCGATCAACACGTCGATCTCGGACTCGTTCAACGACAGCTCCGACAACTCGACGAACGACTCCGGCAACTTCGGGTCGTACAACCAGCACCTGGACTACGACGAGGACAACTCGATCCACGACTCCGCGAACGACAACTCCGTCAACGCGGGTGTGCGGGAGTACTCGACGGCGTTCGGCGGCTCGGCTGCTCCGCTTGCGGGTCTGGGGACCGTGGGCGGCTCGGTGACGGTCAACAACACGTCGACCAACATCGACCAGTCGCTGAACAACAACATCGATGCGGGAGGCGATGTCGCGGTCGGCTCGTCGGCGTCGGCACTGGCCGCCACCGGCACGGGCGCCAACGCGGCCGGCGGCGACATCACGTTCGACAGTTCGATCGACAACTCGGTGAACTACATGGTCGGCGGCGACGCGTGGATCGGCAACGAGACGAACACCACGATGAACCTCAACTCGTTCAACAGCGCGGTCGACAACTCGATGACCGACAACTCGCTGCAGACCACGATCACCGACTCGTTCACCAACGAGTGGAACTCCGCGGTCGACGAGAGCATCAACACGTCGATCTCCGACTCGCTCAACGACTCGTTCAACGAGGAGTTCTCGCCCACGGTGAGCAACGAGCAGAGCTGGACCGACGAGTCGAGCAACATGTGGCAGGTCGGCAACGACATCGCCGACAACGGGGGAACAAACATCGACGTCGAGGACGTGGATCTGTTCTGACCGCACACCGCACCCGGCGCCCCGGACGGCCCCTCGCCGTCCGGGGCGCCGGTCATGTGCGCCGGGCCTTGAGCGTCCCGGCCGCGCCCAGTACCGTGCCCAGTGGGGGACTCGCGCGACGGCGCGTGGGGGGATCGAGACATCGATGAGCAAGAAGACGACGGATGCGGGGCGGGCATCCGTGCCCACGGCGGACGAGCTGGTGGGGGCGGCTGACCGGCTGGCGCAGCTGAGCCGGGACGCGGGACGCGACGACCTCGCCGAACACCTCGTGCACACGCGGGCGCGGCTGCTCGACCCGTATGTGCGCGTGCTCGTGGTCGGGGAGTACAAACAGGGCAAGAGCAAGCTCATCAACGCCCTCGTCGGGGCCCCGGTGTGCCCGGTCGACGACGACATCGCCACGCGGGTCGCCACGGTGGTCGGGTACGGCGACCCGCCCGAGGCGGCGCTGCTCATGCAGGAGCGGGCGGATGCCGAACCGCAGCGGCGGCCCGTCCCGATCGACGAGGTGGCCGGTGTCGTGACGGCCGCGGAGCCGGCGCACGAGGGCGTGCCCGTGGTCGGCGCGGAGGTGATGCTGCCGCGCGAGATCCTCAAGGGCGGGCTGCGGCTGGTCGATTCGCCCGGGGTCTCCGACGTCGCGACGTTCCGCGAGCTGTCGACGCTGTCGTCGCTGGCCGGCGCGCACGCCATGCTGCTCGTCTCCGACGCTTCGCAGGAGTACACCGCGCCGGAGCTGCGACTGCTGCGCCAGGCGCTGCGGGTGACGCCGAACGTGTCGGCGGTCGTGTCGAAGACCGACGTCTATCCGGAATGGCGCCGCATCGAGCAGATCGACCGCGAGCACCTCGACGGGCTCGGCGACGTGCCGGTGTTCGCCGTCTCGAGCGACCTGCGCCTCACGGCCGCCGCCGAGCGCGATCGTGAGCTGAACGAGGAATCCGGATTCCCGGCGCTGGTCACCCACCTGCGCACGCACGTCGTCGGACGCACGGAGGAGCTGCAGCGCGAGGCGGCCTCCGCCGACCTGGGCGTCGTCGCCGAACAGCTCCTGCTGGTCGTCCAGGCGGAGCTGCGCGCACTCGAGCACCCGGAGCAGACGCCCGAGATCGTCGCGCGGCTCGAGGTCGCCAAGAGCCGTGCCGACGAGTTCCGCAGCCGGTCCTCGCGGTGGCAGACGACCCTCACCGACGGGATCGGCGACCTCATCGCCGACACCGAGCACGACCTGCGCGACCGCCTGCGCCGCGTGCAGCGGCAGGCGGAGGAGGCCATCGACGAGGGCGATCCGGCGCCCATCTGGGACCAGTTCTCCGGGTGGCTCGACGAGCGGGTCGGCGAAGCGGTGTCCGACACGTTCGTGTGGACCAACGAGCGGCAGCAGTGGCTGGCGCGCGAGGTCGCCGAGCAGTTCCTCGAGGGCGAGGACGACATCCCCGACATCGACGTCAGCGACATCACCGGCGTGCTCGACCCCGTCGACGAGATGACCGGGATGGACGCCGCGAGCATGTCGGCGGCCGAGAAGATCTACATCGGCGTGCGCGGCTCGTACGGCGGCGTGCTGATGGTGGGACTCGCCACCAGCGTGCTGGGGCTGTCGGTGCTCAACCCCCTCTCGCTGCTGGCCGGTGTGCTCGTCGGGCGCCGTGCGTACCGCGAAGACAAGCAGGCCCGCCTCTCCCGGCGGCAGTCCGAGGCGAAGACCCTCGTGCGCCGCTACATCGACGAGGTCGCCTTCCAGGTCGGCAAGCAGCTGCGCGACCGGCTGCGCGCGGTGCAGCGCGCGACGCGCGACCACTTCGGCGCCCGCGCCGACGAGATCCATCGGTCGCTGACCACCGCCGCCGATGCCGCGCGGCTGGCCGCCGGAACCTACGCGAAAGACCGCGACGGCCGCATCGCACAGCTGCGCGAGCACGCGCAACTGCTGACCGGGCTGCGCCGCGCGCTGCCGGCCGGCACGGCCCCGAGCCGCGAGGTGGCCGCGGTCGCCGTGGGGGCCGCATCCGCGGGACGGGCGCTCGGTGCCGCGGAGCCGGTGTGAACATCGGCGACGACGCGCGGGCGCTGCTCGACCTCGCCGCGGCCGCGTATGCCGACGATCCGACGGCCTCGGCGCGCATCACGCAATGGCGCGCCCGTCTGCACGATCCGCTGCGCCTCGGCATCGCCGGGATGGTCAAGGCGGGCAAGTCCACGCTACTGAACGCGATGCTCGGTGAGCGCGTCGCGCCGACGGATGCCGGCGAGTGCACACGCGCGGTCACCTGGTACCGCTACGGAGACACCCCGGCGGTGACGGCCCGCCTGCTCGGCGGCGGGACGCAGCGGCTCGCCCTGCGACGCACGCAGGGGCGCCTCGCGTTCGATCTGGGCGGCACCTCGGTCGACGATGTCGAGGCCATCGACGTGCGCTGGCCCTCTGTCGGACTGCGGTCGATGGTGCTGATCGACACCTCGGGGATCGAGTCGGTGTCGGAGCGCGTGTCCGAACGCACTCGCCGCTTCCTCCTCCCGCCCGACGACGGTCCTTCCGACGCCGATGCGATCGTCTACCTGCTGCGGCACCTGCACACCTCGGATCTCGCCTTCCTCGAGGCGTTCCGCGACACCGCGGCGGGGGCGGCGCGCGCCGTCAACGCCCTGGCGGTGCTCTCGCGGGCAGACGAGGTGGGAGCGGGCCGGCTCGATGCGATGCTGTCGGCTCGCACCATCGCCGAGCGCTACCGCGCCGATCCGCAGATGCGACGACTGTCGGTCACGGTGCTGCCGGTCGCCGGCCTGCTCGCCGAGACGGCCCGCACGCTGCGGGAGCGGGAGTTCCAGGCGCTGCGCGTGCTCGCGGAGCTCGACCGTGCCGAGCGCGAGCGGATGCTGCTGTCGGTCGACCGTTTCACCCGCGGCGGCGACACTCCGGTGACCGCGGAGGCCCGTGCCGGCCTCGTCGATCGGTTCGGCATCTCCGGCATCCGGCTCGCGATCGCGCTGCTGCGCGGTGGGGCCCGCTCGGCGCAGCAGCTGTCGGAACGCCTGCTGGAGCAGTCGGGCCTCGACGAGTTGCGCGGGGTGATCCGTCGTCAGTTCCGGGGACGTGAGGCGGCCCTGAAGGTGCGCAGCGTGCTCGGCGGACTCGAGATGCTCGTCCGCGACCGCCCGCGGGCGGATGCCGGTGCCCTCGAGGCGGGCATCGAGCGGCTCGCCGCCGAGTCGCACGAGCTGCGCGAGCTCGAACTGCTCGCCCGCGCCCGCGCGACCGGACTGGGCCTCGGGCCCGCGATGTCGCCGGACGCGCGGGAGGTGACCGTCTCGGACGCCGACGGCGCCCTCGACGTCGAGGCCGAGCGACTGCTGGGCGGCGAGGGCACCGACGTCGCGACGCGCCTCGGCCTTCCGCCCGGCGCGCATCAGGGCGTCGCACGCGAACGCGCCCTCGCACTCCTCGACCGTTGGCGGGCGGAAGCGGCATCCCCTCTGGGGTCGGCCGCGCGGGCCCGCGTGTGCGCCGCCGTCGTGCGGAGCCTCGAGGGCGTGGTCTCAGAAGTCGGGACCGGCGGCAGCGGCCGTGGGACCGCGGCGCACGTCGATCCCGCGGGCGGTCCAGCGGATGGCGGGGGGCAGCAGCCCCACGAGCAGCGCGAGCACGGCGAGGCCGGCCTGCAGCAGCAGGATCATGCGCATCGGGTCGGCGGTCGTGCCGACGCCGACGAACTCGACGCCGACCACCGCGATCGCCCCCAGCAGCAGCAGCGTCGCCAGCAGCCACCAGCGCGCGCGGCGGCGGCGGTTCATGAATGACACGAGGAACACCAGCTGCAGCAGCACGACCGCGACGAGGGCGCCGAACAGCGACCAGTAGAGGATGTCGGCGGTCGTCGTGACGGTCTCGTCGGCGCGGTTCGGGTTCACGGTGCGCACCCGGTCGGAGATCACCTCGAGCTGGTCCTCCCGGATGATGTACGCGTAGGCGACGGCGAACGCGCCGACGGCGAGGGCGAGGATCCACAGCAGCTGGCTGATGCGCACCGACACCGGCGGCGGCAGTTGCGCGACGACGGGCGCGTGGTTGGCGGTCGTCAGCGTCGGGCGCTCCGGCTGCGTCCGCGTCGTGCGCAGCTGCGGTGCCGCGCGGTCCTCAGAAGTCATCGTCGGCGTAGGCGTCGTCGAAGCCGTCGCCCTCGGGCAGCGTCGCCGTGTCCTGGTCGGCGTACGTCGCAGCCTCCGCCATCGGGTCGGGTGCGGGCTCGGGCGCCGGAGCGGCGATGGTCGAATCGGTGATCGTGGTCGTCGTCGAATTGTCGGTGGTCGGCGCGTCGGTGGTCTGGTTGTACGAGTCCTCGGTCGTGGTCACGTCGACGTCGTTGTCGACCACGGCGTCGCCGCCGGCGGTGATCGTCGTCGACGAGTCGGTGCTGCTGTCGTGGACGATGTCGCCACCGGCGGCCGCGGAGCCCTGGCCGCTCGCGATGATCGCCTCGTTGTCGAACAGCTGCATGACGTCGCCCTCGGCCCAGATGTTCTGGTTGACGGACTGGTCGACGAGGGTCGAGTTGTTCGTGATGTAGGCGTTGTTGTTGATGACGTCGCGCAGTTCCCGGATCACCTCCGGATCGGTCTGCCGCGGGGTCACGATCGCCGCCGGCTCTGCCCGCTGGGCGACCTGCGGATTGTCGTAGACCATCGGCAGCACGGCGCACAGGTCGTGGTACGAGACGCCCTGCATCCCGTTCGCGGCGAGCGTCGCCTCCGGTTCGGCGTCGAACTGCGCTTGCGCCTCCGGATCTCGCAGCAGGCTCAGGATGAAGTCGATCAGCGCATTGGCCATGGTCGAGATCGCGGTGCTCATGAGTCCTCCGTGCGTTCGCAGATCGGCATCCCGAGGTTAGGGGAGTCCGTGGGCCGCGGCATCGGGGAGTGCCCCCGTGCCCGGTGTCCCCCGGTAGGGGGGAAGTGGGTGGTCATGCGGCGCCCTCCCGGCCGGTCGGGTCGTCGGAGTGCAGCACGTCGCGCAGCTTTGTCAGCAGCTCCGAACGCGAGTTCGCGTCGAGTCGGCGGCGGATGCGGGCGATGTGGTGCTCGGCGGTGCGCGGCGAGATGAACAGCGTCTGCCCGATCTCGACGTAGGTCTTCCCCTGCACGACGAGACGGGCGACATCGAGTTCGCGGGCGCTCAGCGGGGTGCCGTCCCCGAGGGGCGCGGTCGCCTCGGGGCGCACCGCCTCGGGCTGCAGCACCTGCTTGGGATGCAGCTCCCGCGCGCACGCGAGCAGCTGCGCGTACGCCTGCCGGTCGCCGGTGCGGGCGGCGCCGTGGGCGGCCAGTCGGGCACCGTCCCACGCGAGGCCGTCGTGGGCGAGGGCGTGCGCGGCCGCCTCGACCCGCAGGGGCTCGACGGTGCCCCCCAGCACGTCGGTCCAGACGTGCCCGGCTTCGGCCAGACGCGCCGCGAACGGGCTGTGCGCGGCGGCGGCCAGCAGGGCGCGTGCGTGCGGCACGAGCAGCTCGGGACGATTGAGCAGGATCCCGCGTTGGATGCCGGCCCAGTGGAGCAGCGGCGACCACAGCGGCGGGTCTTCGAGGGCGGCGAGGCCCTCGACGGCGGCGTCGAAATGACGGTCGACGGCGTCGGCCGCACCGACGCGCACAGCCGCCAGCATCAGCTCGCCGAGGAACGGGAGCAGGTACGCGTCGAACCGCCGCCGCAGCAGGTGCGGTCGCGCGTCGCGGAAGACCGCCAGCAGGGTCGCCGTGTTGGCGTAGCGCCGGGCCAGGGCCGTCTCGCAGGCGGCCTCGATGAGCCGATCGCGCGGCTGCAGGGCGGTGGCCGTGTCGCGTGCCGCATCCAGGTGCGAGCGGGCCTCGTCGGGACGCGCGGCGGCGATCGCCACCCATGCGCGCCACAGGCGCAGCCGCGGGCGTGCCCACGCGCCCCCCTGACCGGCGTCGACGGCCGACTCGAGAACGGATGCCGCCACGCCGAGATCCCCGGTCGCCATCGCGGCGGCCGCGGCGACGACGGCCGGCGGCTCCACGAGCGGGAAGTCGCAGCGGCTCGCGCTGTAGAGCTCCGAGGCCAGCACGAGGTCGTCGACCGCGCGCGCGACGTCGAGGCCGAGCGAGCCGCGCAGCGCCGCGGTGAGGGCGTCCGAGGCGACCGTGAGTGTGTCCGCGACGGTGCCCGCGGGGGCGGTCTGGGGGCGGCGGCCGACGCCCAGATCGATGAGCGCGCGCCGGGCCGCGGACACCGCCGATACGGCGGGCGCCGCGGCCGGTGCGCCGGCGGCGAGAGCGCCGCGCGCAGCCCACACCGCGGCGGCGGCGCTCTGCGCGTCGTCGCGATCCGGATGCTCGGGGTGGGCGAGAAGCCGGTCGACGCCCGCGGCGGCGGTGTCGAGATCGCCCGTGCCGAACGCCGCGACGCCGAACCGCAGGGCGAGGTCGGAGGGTGCGGCGCCGGCCACGAGCGCCTCCCGGTACAGCTGCAGGGCGCGGGCGGGATCGTCCGCACGCACGGCATCGCCCCGTGTCTGCAGGCGGTCCGGCGCGCTCGCGGTGGCATCCTCGTCCCACTCGTCGTCGTCGCCGATGTGCGCGAGGGCGAGCAGACGCGTGATGCGGTGCACGGGAAGCGACGCACGCACCGCGGCGCGCACGATCGAGGGCGGGGAGCCGTTGACGGCCAGCAGGCCCACGGCGTGCCCGTGCTCGATCGCGTCGTCCCAGCCGATCTCCGGTGGATCCTGTGCGGCGATCTCGGCGGGCGGGAACAGGCACAGCGCCTCGACGGCGTCGCGTGCGGCGGCCGGCACCTGGGCCAGGCGATGGGCGATCCCTCCCCGGAGTCCGCGTGCGAGGTCGCGGTGCTCGGGGTCGAGCTCGCACGTTCCGGAGTCGTGGGCGTCGAGCGCGGCGAGGGTCAGCCACGTGAGACCCTGCGTGCGACGGATGATGGCGTGCGCGCAGGCGAGCGGCACGCGGGTCGCCTCGGCGATCTGCTCCACCTCGACCGTCCCCAGCAGCACCGGCGCGGTCGTCTTCTCGAGCCGTGCCGCGAGGGCGCGCAGGCGCGGCGGCGCCGCGTGATCGCGATAGGCGACGACGATGCTCCGGTCGGGGTCGTCGACGCACGCGCTGGCCGCCTCGAGTGCGGCATCGTCGAGCGCGTGCGCGTCGTCGAGGACGACGACGTGCTCCGCCGGCGCGTCCGCCCGGTCGGCGACGGTGAGTCCGCGGGCGCGCAGTTCGGCGCGCAGGGCGTCCAGTGCGGCCGTCTTGCCCGAGCCCGCGGGGCCGAGGACCACGCCGCGGACGGGGAGCGTCGCCCCGACCAGCGCGCTCGCCGCCGTGTCGCCGATCAGTCGGGCGAGATCCTCGCCGGGACCGCGCGTGGGTGCGATCGGTACCCCCAGGGCCAGCAGCGACCTCGGTGCTGTGCTCATCATGATGTCTTCCTCGCCCTTCACGGGTCAGATCGGAACAGGCGCCTCGGTCGGAGACGGTTCGGGACCCGGTGGAGGGGAAGGATCCGGTTCGGTGGGCTGCGGCTCGGGCGAGGGTTCCTGAGTCGGCTGGGGTTCGGGCTCGGTCGTGGGCTCGGGCTGCGGTTCCTGCGTGGGCTCCGGCTGCGGTTCCTGTGTCGGCTCCGGCTGCGGTTCCTGCGTCGGTTCGGGGTCGGACGTCGGCTGAGGCTCCGGCGGGGTCGTCGGCTCGGGCTCGCCCGCTGGCTCGGGCTCGGTCACCGGCGTGGGCGTCGGCGCCGGCGGTGCCGGCGGCACGGCGGGCGGCCGATCCGCAGAGGGTCGTGCCTCCGGCGGTCGGTTCTCCGGCGCCGCGCCCGGTGCTTGCGGTGCCGGAGAGGTCGGCGTCAGCAGACGCTCCACGGCCCGTGGCGCGGGAGGCGCCTTCGGCGTGACCCCCGGCTTGAGCGGAGGTCGCAGGACCGGGGTGTCTGCCTCGGCCGCGGGAGGTGCCGCGACCGGCGGCGCGACGGCCGGGGGAGCGGGCTCCGCGACGGCGGGATCCGCGCCCTCGGCGACTTCGCTGACCGGGAGGGGAAGGAACGGATTCTGCAGCGGCAGGGCGCTGTCGTCGGCGCCGGCGGCGACTGAGGTGTCCGGTGCGGCGACGACGCTCAGCGCCATCGCCGAGCCGCCGAATGTCGCGCCGCCCAGGAGGGCCGCCGCGGCCGCCGTGCTGGTCATCGCGACCCGCCACCGCGGGGGACGCGGCGCCAAGTGCAGCACGGCCGCATCGGCGTCGGCGGGCACCGAGGGGAGCGCGAGTACCGTCCGCCGCCGCGCCGCATCGGCGCCGAGGCGCGCGGCGCCGAGGGCGACGACGGCCTTGGGATCGGCATCCGCCTGCAACGGCACGTCGAAGGCCTCCGACAGCAGCTGCGCGACTCTCGGGATGCGGCTCGAGCCGCCCGAGAGCACGATCGCGTGGATGTCGTCAGGGCGCAGCCCCGCACGGTCCCGGGCCCGGCCGAACGCGTCGACGGTGCGCTCGATGTCGGCTTCGATCATGGCCTCGAACTCGCTGCGGACGATGCGCACCGACCGTCCCGATCCGTCGAGCAGCGGGATGAGGGCGTCGGCGTCGAACGAGAGCGCCTCCTTCGCCGCGACGCACTCGCGCCGCACTGCGGCGAGGGTGACGGCGGCGCCGGGAGCATGGTCGAGGTCGGCCGAGGAGAGCACGTGATCGACGACGGCGTCGTCGAAGTCGGCGCCGCCGAGGTCGTCGATGCCCTCGGAGTGGAGCACGACGGCGGGTTCGTCGGGCTCGCCGACGCGCACGAAGGCGAGGTCGAAGGTGCCGGCGCCGAGGTCGTAGACGGCCAGCACGGCACCCGGCGGGATGTCGTGCGTCGCGGCGTAGTGGGCGGCGGCCGCTTCAGGCTCGCTCGGCATCGCGGCCACGGTGATGCCGTGCCGTTCGATCGCGGCACGCACGCCGTCGCGGCGATGAGCGCCCCATGCGGCCGGCACCGTGACCGTGACGCCGCGGACGCCGAGTCCGACCTCGCCCGCCGCGGTGACGACCCAGCCGACGGTACGGGCGAACAGCTCCTCGGCGGTGAGGGTGCGTCCGGCGACCGTGAACGGCACCGGGTCGCCGACGCGGCGTTTGACGCCGCGGATCAGGCGTGTCGGCTCGCCGACGCCTCTGCGCTCGGCGGCGTCGCCGTGCAGCACGTCGTCCTCCGACACGAACACCGCCGACGACGCGGTGTCGCCGCCGCGGCCGAGGCGCAGCGCGCGCACGACCGTTCCGTCATCCCCCGCTGTCCCGATCGCCGCCGATGTGCTCGACGTCCCGACGTCCACCGCTACGTGCACGAACTCTTCTGACAATGCCTTCCCCCGGCCTCTTGCGCGTGTCCTCGGACACGGCAACCCCTGTCAGCCCCGTGACTTTCCTACTCCTCTCGATCGGGTTCCGACACCCCTCCTCGCGGATCGCCCCTCGAAACCGGGCATGGGGGGATCGGGGCCCCCGCGGCGTTAGGGGGATGGGGGATCGAGGGTGACGATGATTGGCACTCGCGTTGCATGAGTGCCAGCCGCACCCTACACTGGGCGTTAGCACTCGCCAGGTGGGAGTGCTGATCAGTCTTAGTTCTGAGAAAGAGGTAGACCGTGTCGGTTTCCATCAAGCCGCTCGAGGACCGCATCGTCATCAAGCAGGTCGAGGCCGAGCAGGTCACGTCCAGTGGCCTGGTCATCCCGGACACCGCGAAGGAGAAGCCCCAGGAGGGCGAGGTCGTCGCCGTGGGTCCGGGTCGCATCGACGACAACGGCAACCGCGTGCCGCTCGACGTCGCCGTCGGCGACCGCGTCATCTACAGCAAGTACGGCGGCACCGAGGTGAAGTTCGGCGGTGACGAGTTCCTCGTCCTGTCGGCTCGCGACGTCCTGGCGGTCGTCGTCCGCTGACGATCCCGTCGGAAGGGCCCGGATGCTTCGGCATTCGGGCCCTTCTGCATGTGCGCGGATGCGGCGGCCGCCGTCTCATGGCAGGAAGGTCGCCCCATTCGGCAGGATGCCGACGCTCGTCCGCGCCGGCATCCGTCATGACCGTCCTAGTCTTGGACTCATGACACCCGAGGAGAGCTCCCGCGAACAGGTCCTCGGCGGGGTCTACGCCTTCGCGGCCTACTTCCTCTGGGGGTTCATGCCCCTGTACTTCCTCACGCTCGCCCCGACCGGGCCGTGGGAGGTCGTGTCGTGGCGCATCCTGTTCTCGCTGCTGTTCTGCGCGATCCTGCTGACGGTCACCCGCAGCTGGGGCAAGCTCCTCGCGATCCTGCGCAACCGGCGCCTCGTGCTGTGGACGGTCGTGGCCGGCCTGCTCATCTACGTGAACTGGCAGGTCTTCCTCATCTCGACCCTCACCGGTCACGTCATCGAGGGCAGCCTCGGCTACTTCATCAATCCGATCGTGACGGTGCTGCTCGGCGTGCTGGTGCTGAAGGAGCGCCTGCGTCCCGCCCAGTGGGCGGCGATCGGCATCAGCGTCGTCGCGGTGCTCGTCATCGTGGTCGGCTACGGGGCGTTCCCGTGGATCGCGCTGCTGCTGGCCGGCAGCTTCGGCACCTACGGGCTCGTGAAGAAGCAGATCGGCCCGAGTGTGGATGCCGTCAGCGGCCTGACCCTGGAATCGCTCTGGCTTGCGCCGGTCGCCGCCATCCAGCTCGGCGTCGTCGCCGCGACCACGGGGATCACGCTGGGCACCGACGGGCCCGGCCACACGGTGCTGCTGCTGCTGGCGGGCGCCGTCACGGCGGTGCCGCTGCTGCTGTTCGCCGCCGGGGCGCGGCGGGCGAGCCTCACCGTCATCGGGCTGCTGCAGTTCGTCGCGCCCATCCTGCAGTTCGCGACCGGTGCGTGGCTGCTGCAGGAGCCCATGCCGCTGGAGCGCTGGATCGGCTTCGGCCTCGTCTGGCTCGCGCTGGTCGTGCTGATGGCGGACTCGGTGCACCACGCGCGCCGCTCGCGCGGGACCGTTATCGCACCGTGATGCACACGTGACACATCGTTAACGAGCCGCAACATTCGCGAGATCACGCTGCGATTAGGTTTGACGCACTGAGGCGGCACCCGAGGTCGCCTCTTGTTCACCTATACAAGGAGCAATATGAGCGTCTTCACGCGTTCAGGTGCCGGCAAGGTCGTCGGCGGCATCGCCGTCGCCGCTGTCAGCGCCGTCCTCCTCGCCGGCTGCGCCGGTGGGGGGACGACCTCGGAGCCGAGCGAGTCGGCTGCCCCCGCCGAGGATCTGACTCTCAAGATCGGCAGCGTGCTGCCCCAGACCGGCAGCCTCGCCTTCCTCGGCCCGCCCGAGGAGGCCGGCGTCCTGCTGGCCGTCAACGAGGTCAACGAAGCCGCGAAGGGCGTCACGATCGACTTCACGCCGGGTGACTCGGGCGACGCCGACAACAAGGCGTTCGAGACCACGGTCCCGAAGCTGCAGAGCGAGGGCGTCTCGGCCATGATCGGCGCCGCGGCGTCGGGCGTGACGAAGCTGTTCCTCGACTCCAACGTGTCGGCCGGCATCATCACCTTCTCGCCCGCCAACACCTCGCCCGACTTCACGACGTGGGACGACGACAACCTCTACTGGCGCACCGCTCCCAGCGACCTTCTCCAGGGTGAGGTGCTCGGCAACCTCGTCGCCGAGGACGGCCACAAGAACATCGGCATCATCTACCAGAACGACGCCTACGGCACGGGTCTCTACGGCGTTGTCAAGGACGTCTTCGAGTCCACCGGCGGCACGGTCGTCGCCGAGGCCTCGTACAACGACGGTGACAGCTCCTTCGACGCCCAGGTGGCCACGATCGCGGCAGCCCAGCCCGACGCGGTCGTCGTGATCTCGTTCGACCAGTTCGCGACCATCGCGCCGCTGCTGGTGAACGCGGGTATCGCGGCGGAGAACTTCTACCTCGTCGACGGCAACCTCAAGCAGTGGGGCTCGGACGTGTCCGTCTCGCTCGAGGGCGCCAAGGGCACCACGCCCGGCCCGGTGCTGGAGGACGACTTCCAGCAGCGTCTCAACGACGCGTGGACCGAGGGTGGCAACGCCGAGCTCGAGGACTACTCGTACTCGGCCGAGTCGTACGACGCGGTCGTGCTGCTCGCGCTGGCCTCGCTCGCGGCCGGCTCGACCGAGGGTGCCGACATCGCCGGCAAGCTGCAGGAGGTCTCCGGCGGCACGGGTGACGGCACGAAGTGCACCTCGTTCGCGGAGTGCGCCGACATCATCCTCGCCGGTGACGTCGCCGACTACGACGGCTACTCCGGCCCGGTCACGTTCGACGAGAACGGCGACCCGACCCAGGCGTCGATCGGTATCTTCCAGTACGCCGCCGACAACACCCACACCCGCATCGACACCCGCTGATCCCAGACCAGCTGATCTCGATCACCGAACGGCCCCGGAGCACCGCTCCGGGGCCGTTCCCCGTCTCCGGGGCTCCGCGGGTGCGAGCGTTTCGACTCGTCGCTGTGCTCCTCGCTCAACGACCGGTGGCCGGCACTCTTACCCACCCCGGTCGTTGAGCGAGCGCAGCGAGTCGAAACGCTCCGAGCCTCCCCGAAGCGCACAACAGAAAGAGGGGCGGATGCCGGAACCCGGCATCCGCCCCACCCGGGCGCGAGGACTCAGTCCTCGGCGCCCAGAGTGCCCAGGTACAGGCCGATGACCTGCGGGTCGTTCAGCAGCTCGCGGCCGGTGCCCTCGTAGGCGTCACGGCCCTGGTCGAGCACGTAGCCGCGGTCGCAGATCTGCAGGCAGCGCCGGGCGTTCTGCTCGACCATGATCGTCGTCACGCCCGCCTTGTTGATGTCGGAGACCCGGATGAAGGCGTCGTCCTGACGGACGGGCGACAGGCCCGCCGACGGCTCGTCGAGCAGCAGCACCGACGGGTCCATCATGAGGGCGCGGCTCATCGCGACCATCTGCCGCTCACCACCCGACAGCGATCCGGCGCGCTGCTTGAGGCGCTTGCCGAGCTCCGCGAAGATGCCGGTGACGAACTCGAGCCGCTCGGCGTAGATCTTGGGGTTCTGGTAGAGCCCCATCTGCAGGTTCTCCTCGATCGACAGCGAGGGGAAGACGTTGTTCGTCTGCGGCACGAACGCGACACCGCGCTGCACGAGCTTGTCAGCCTTCAAACCCACGATCGATTCGCCGTTGACGGTGATGTCGCCGCCGCGCACCTTCACGAGGCCGAAGATCGACTTCAGCAGTGTCGACTTGCCGGCGCCGTTCGGGCCGATGATGCCGATCAGCTCGCCCTTGCGGGCGACGAGGTTGGCGTTGTTGATGATGTTGATGCCGGGCAGGTAGCCGGCGAGCAGGTCGGTGACCTGCACGACGATCTCGCCCTCGGATGCGGGAGCCGGCGACGCGGGAGCCGTTGCGGGAGTGCTCACTTGTTCTCCTCCTCGGCGTCGGCGATCGCCGCCGCCTCGTCTTCCTTGATCTCCTCGAGCAGCTCCTTCGCCTCGGCGTCGAGCTCTCCGGCGACGCGGCCGGTGACGACGCCCAGGTCGACGTCCTGGTGGCTGCCGAGATACGCGTCGATGACCGCCTGGTCCTGCATGACGGTGTCCGGCGGGCCCTCGGCGACGACCTTGCCCTCGGCCATCACGATCACCCAGTCGGCGATGTGACGCACCATGTGCATGTCGTGCTCGACGAACAGCACGCTCACACCCAGATCCTTGAGGTCGAGGATGTGGTCCAGGAGCGACTGGGTGAGGGCCGGGTTGACGCCGGCCATCGGCTCGTCGAGCATGATGAGGTTCGGGTCGCTCATGAGCGCCCGCGCCATCTCGAGGAGCTTGCGCTGACCGCCCGACAGCGATGCGGCGAAGTCCTTCTCCTTCGCGTCGAGCTTGAAGCGCTTGAGCAGATCGCGCGCCTTGACCTCGTTGGCCTCCTCCTGCGAGCGCCACACACCCGGGACGAAGGCCTGCCAGAACTTCTCGCCGCGCTGGTCCGGGGCGCCGAGCTTCATGTTCTCGAGCACCGTCAGCAGCGAGAGCGCCTTGGTGAGCTGGAAGGTGCGCACCTGGCCCATGCGGGCCACCTTGAACGCCGGGATGCCGGAGAGGTTCTGCCCGTCGTACGACCACGTGCCCGAGTTCGGCTTGTCGAACCCGCACAGCAGGTTGAACAGCGTGGTCTTGCCGGCGCCGTTGGGGCCGATGAGGGCCGTGATGGCGTTGCGCGGGATCTCGATGTGGTCGACGTCGACGGCGGTGAGTCCGCCGAAGCGACGGGTGACGCCGTCGACGACCATGATCGGGTCGACCTTGGCCACGCCGGGGGCCGCGGGGCCCTTCGCGAGGCCGGTGGTCTTCGGACGCGGGACGCTGCCGGTCACCGGGGCGGGCTCGCCGCCGGCATCCGGAGTCTGCGGCTGCTCGCTGGGCGGCTGGTTACTTGGCGGCTGGTTATTTGACAAAGGTCATCTCCCTCTTGTCGCCGAGGATGCCCTGCGGCCTGAAGATCACGAGGAGCATGAGCGCGACGCCCACGAGGATGTAGCGGAGCGTGCCCGCCTGGATGTCGGTCATCGGCAGCCAGCCCTCCTGCGCCATCTCGGGCAGCAGGTTGCCGAGTAGGGCCATGACCATCCAGAAGATGACCGCGCCCAGGCTCGGGCCGAAGATCGTCGAGGCGCCGCCGAGCAGCAGGATCGTCCACAGGAAGAAGGTCAGTGCCGTGGTGTAGCTCGACGGGATGACCGCCGAGGGCAGCACGTAGACGACGCCGCCGAGTGCGCCGATCACGCCGCCGACGACGAGCGCCTGCATCTTGTAGGCGAACACGTTCTTGCCGAGCGAACGCACCGCGTCCTCGTCCTCGCGGATGCCCTTCAGCACGCGCCCCCACGGGCTGCGCATGAGCGCCCACACGACGAACAGCGAGATCGCCAGCAGGATGAGGCCGAACACGACGACCCACAGCTGCTGCGCCGTGAAGGTCCACGGTCCCCAGCCGTAGCGCTCGCCGCGCTCGAGCGTGGGGAACGGGTTCGCGGACTGGAACGAGCCGTTGTAGTTGCCGAGGCCGTCAGCCGAGTTGGTCCACTCGTCGAAGACCTGCGTCGTGAACAGCAGACGCACGATCTCGGCGGCCGCGATCGTCACGATGGCGAGGTAGTCGGCGCGCAGGCGCAGGGTCGGGATGCCGAGGATCACCGCGAAGACGGCCGCCAGCAGCAGGCCGACGATCATCGCCAGGTACCACGGCAGACCGAAGGTCAGCACCGAGATCGCGTAGCCGTAGGCGCCGAGGGCCATGAAGCCCGCCATGCCGAAGTTCAACAGTCCCGCATAGCCGAAGTGGACCGCGAGGCCCGTGGCCGCCAGCGCGTACGCGATGGTGACGGGGCTCAGGATGTACCCGAGCGTGTTGGAGAGGATGCCACCCCAATCCATGGCGGTCACCCGAGCCTTTCTTTACGACCGAGCAGACCCTGGGGTCTGACCAGCAGGATGAGGATCAGCACGACGAGGGCGCCCGCGTACTTGAGGTCGGACGGGATCCACAGCGTCGAGGTCTCTACGACGATGCCGACGATGAGCGAGCCCAGCAACGCGCCGAACGCGGTGCCGAGGCCGCCGAGCGTGATGGCCGCGAAGATGAGCAGCAGCATCTGCGTGCCCATGTCCCAGCGCACGCCGGGGCGGAAGTACGCCCACAGCACGCCCGAGATCGCCGCCAGCGTGCCGGCGAGCACCCAGACCGTGCGGATGACGCGGTCGACGTTGATGCCGGAGGCCGCCGCCAGCTGCGGGTTGTCGCTGATGGCGCGTGTGGCCTTTCCGACGCGGGTGCGCAGCAGGAAGAACGCGACGGCGACGATGACGACGATGCTCACGGCCATCGAGATGAGGTCGATGTAGGAGAGCTGGATCGGCCCCAGTTGGAAGGGCGCGGGGCTCGCGCCGGGCAACTGGTAGGTCTTGCCGCCGACGAAGAACTGGAACGTGTAGCGCAGCGCCAGCGACAGGCCGATGCTCACGATCATGAGCTGGACGACACCCAGCCCGCGCCGTCGCAGCGGCCGCCACAGTCCCGCATCCATCGCGAGGCCGAGCGCCGCACCGCCGAGGATGGCGGCGACGATGCCGAGCCACAGCGGCAGCGACCACGTCGTGGAGAACACGAGCGCGACGAGCGCGCCCCACGTCACCATTTCACCGTGGGCGAAGTTCGACAGTCCCGTCGTGCCGTAGATCAGCGCCGCACCCATCGCCGCGAGCGCGAGCAGCAGCCCGAAGTTCAGGCCGTTGACCAGGCGGATCGCCAACTGGTCGACGAACGACGTCGTCACCCGCTCGCCCGCACCGAGGAACAGGTTCACGATCTTCGTGTTCGTGAGGCCGAACTCGACTTCGAACTCGCCCGTGGTTCCGGACTTCGGCTGCAGGCCCTCCGGCAGCTGCGCCGGGTCGACGATCACGCCGTCGGGGAGGTCGGACTCCGTGATGACGAGTGTGTAGGTCTCCTTCTCGGGGACGTACAGGCGCCAGCGGCCCTCGGCATCCGTGATCGTCTCGGCCTCGAAGCCGTTGCCGGTGATCGAGACGGTCACGTCGGGGACGGGCTGGTCGGCGTTGGTGATGACGCCGCCGAAGTAGAACGGGGTCTGCTCCTGGTCGGCGCCGGGGGTGTCGGGTGCGGCGGCGTGCGCGGCGAGCGGACTGCCGGATATCAGCAGTACGGCCGCCAGCAGGGCGCCCAGCAGCAGCACGGTCCAGCGCAGAGGCCGGCGTGCCGCGACGGTCGTGGGACTCAAAGGTTCCTCCAGTCAGGGCGCACCCTCGGGTGGTGCGGTCGCATCGACATTGATGAACGACGGTACGAGCGTAATGTGTCGTCCTTGTTTCGGTGAGCAAGTGATGTGTTTCCGGTCGCCGGAAGCGCTGCTGCGGCGGCGTCCGCGGGAATGGATCTTCGGGTGCGCCGCTTAGAATTCTCAAGGGCCCACCGCACGCGACACGCAGGAGATTCAGCGCATGGAGTACAACGACCCGTTCGGTTTCGTCGGACTGACCTACGACGACGTGCTGCTGCTGCCGGGGCACACCGACGTCATCCCGTCGGAGGCCGACACGTCCTCGCGCGTCACCCGTCGCATCACGGTCGCGACGCCCCTGCTGTCGGCGGCCATGGACACCGTCACCGAGGCGCGGCTTGCCATCGCCGTCGCGCGCGAGGGCGGGCTCGGGATCATCCACCGCAACCTCTCGATCCAGGATCAGGCCGCGATGGTCGACCAGGTCAAGCGGTCCGAGTCGGGCATGATCACCGACCCGATCACGACGCACCCCGACGCCACGATCGACGAGGTCGACGCGCTGTGCGCCCAGTACCGCATCTCCGGCCTGCCGGTCGTCGACGAGGCGGGCAAGCTCGTGGGCATCATCACCAACCGCGACATGCGGTTCGTGTCGGGCTTCGAGCGTCAGACCACGAAGGTGCGCGACGTCATGACCAGCGAGGGCCTCGTCACCGGTCGCGTCGGCATCGGCGCGGGCGATGTCATCGCCCTGTTCGCGCAGCACCGCGTCGAGAAGCTGCCGCTCCTCGACGAGCACGGGGCACTGGCCGGCCTCATCACGATCAAGGACTTCGACAAGAGCGAGAAGTACCCGCTCGCGACCAAGGACGACCAGGGACGCCTGCGCGTCGGCGCCGCCATCGGCTTCTTCGGCGACGCGTGGGAGCGCGCCGAGGCGCTGCGCGACGCCGGCGTCGACGTGCTCGTCGTCGACACCGCCAACGGCCAGTCCGCCGGCGTGATCGACATGGTCGCGCGCATCAAGGCCGACCCCACGTTCGCCCACATCGACGTCATCGGCGGCAACGTTGCCACGCGCGAGGGCGCGCAGGCCCTCATCGACGCCGGTGCGGATGCCGTCAAGGTCGGCGTCGGCCCCGGCTCGATCTGCACGACCCGTATCATCGCCGGCGTCGGCGTGCCGCAGGTCACCGCGATCTACGAGGCCTCCCTCGCCGCCCGCGAGGCCGGTGTCCCCGTCATCGCCGACGGCGGTCTGCAGTACTCCGGCGACATCGCCAAGGCGCTCGTCGCCGGTGCCGACTCGGTCATGATCGGCTCGCTGCTCGCCGGTACCGACGAGTCGCCGGGCGAAGTCGTCTTCCAGGGCGGCAAGCAGTTCAAGCTCTACCGCGGCATGGGGTCGCTGGGCGCGCTGCAGACCCGCGGCAAGAAGACCTCGTACTCGAAGGACCGCTACTTCCAGGCCGACGTGCCCAGCGACGACAAGCTCATCCCCGAGGGCATCGAGGGTCAGGTCGCCTACCGGGGCCCCGTCTCGGCCGTCGCCTACCAGCTCATCGGCGGGCTGCGTCAGTCGATGTTCTACGTCGGCGCGCGCACGGTCGACGAGCTGAAGGCCAAGGGCAAGTTCGTGCGGATCACCGCCGCCGGCCTCAAGGAATCGCACCCCCACGACGTGCAGATCGTCGTCGAGGCGCCCAACTACAAGAAGTAGGCGCCGGGCCCGCTCTCAATCGGAATCTCGCGCACCAACTCCGCACGACCGCACGAACTCCGCACCCAGACGCTGGTTCGGGTGCGGAGTACGTGAAATTCTGCGGAGTTCGTAGCGCCCTCCCCAGCTCGCCTCCTCGTGGATCCGTCCACGGATCTGCGGCTCGCTCCGCCACGCCTCCGCGCGCGGCGGCAGGATGCCGAGATGCTGCTCCTCCCGCTCGCCGAACGCCTCGAGGGTTCCGCCCTCCACCGCTCCCAGCTGCGCGCCGAGGGGTACTCCGACGCCCGCCTGCGGGCGGAGGTGCGGGCGGGCGGCGTAGAGGTGTTCCGTCGTGCGTGGTTCGTCTCGGCATCCGCCCCCGACGACCTGCGCGAAGCGGCCCGTCTGGGAGGTCGGCTGACGTGCACGACCCTCGCTCCGCAGCGGGGGTGGTGGATGCCGGAGGGCATCGGCGACGAGCTGCACCTCCACTTCCCGCCCGGCAGCACCGGGCCGCGGGCACCGGCGGACTGGCCGGGTGTGCGGCACTGGACGCGCCCGCTCGCGCCGCTCGGCCGGACGCTCGTCGCGAGCATCGAGGACGCCCTGGCCCACATCGCGGTGTGCCAACCCCACGACGCGGCCCTCGTGCTGTGGGAGGCGGCGACCCGCGTCGAGAACCTGTCGCCCGAGGCGCTGCGCAACATCCGGTGGGACTCGCCGGCGGCGCGAGAGCTCGCCGCCGAAGTCAACGGTCTCGCCGACTCCGGGCTCGAGGTGCTCGTGTGCGCGCCGCTGCGGCGGCTGTGGGTTCAGGTGCGGCAGCAGGTCGTGCTCGCCGGCAAGCCGGTCGACGTGCTCGTCGGCCGGTGGCTCGTCGTCCAGATCGACGGGTGGGCGCACCACTCCAGCGCGGCGCAGCGAGGCAAAGACCTCGCGCACGACGCCGAGCTGCGCCTTCGGGGCTACACCGTGCTGCGCTTCTCGCACGCGCAGGTCGTGCACGACAAACGCGGCACGATGCGCCTCATCCAGCGGGCACTCGCCGCCGGGCTGCACATCAACTCCGCAGCATGACACCAACTCCGCATCGAGACGCGCGATCGGATGCGGAGTACGTGAGATTCTGCGGAGTTCGTGCCTCCGGCGGACGGGCGACGCCGGACGTGCGTCATCCACAGCAGGCAGAGGAGTAGAAAGCTCAGCACGAAGTTCAGCACGAGCGCGGCCCATCGCGCCGAGCGCCGCCCACATGTCGGCGTCGGAGTGGATCTCGCCGAGCGAGTGCGATGTGAGGTCGAGCACGAGCAGCGTCGCGGCGATCGCGAACACACCGTCGGTGAAGGCGTCGAGGCGGCGCGTCGAGACCGTCGCGTGGCTGCGCGTTCGGATCAGGCGCCCAGGCTGGCGGCCCCGACGGGGGTGCGCCCGCGGGTCAGCGTCCCAGGCGGAAAGCGGGCGCGACGGGGTGGTCGGCGTCGAGGGCGAGGCCCGCGAGGGTCGCCCCGACGCCGGGCGCGAACTTGAAGCCCTGCCCCGAGAAGCCGGCCCCCACGACGATGCGGTCGCGGCGATCGAGCACGAATGCCTCATCGGGTGTCGTCGTGTAGGTGCACGAGATCGGCGCGGCCGTGCCGGGGTCGAGCCCCGGGAACCACTCGCGCACATAGTCGCGCAGCTCGCGCTGGAGCACCGGCCGATGTGGGCGCGCGTCGGGATCGGTCTCGTCGCCGATGCCGTGGAATCCGACCTTGACGCCTTCGCCTGGGGTCGGCATGCCGTAGACGTTCGCCGGCTGGGAGCCCGGCGCGACGAAGTGGTTGAACGAGGGCCACGGTCCGGCGCCCGCGGCCGTCGCGCGCGGCGCGAAGTGGGCGGGGGTCTCCTCCGTGACGCGCAGGCGCGGCAGCCGGATGCCGAGACCGCTCGCCTCGATCAGCGGGCGGGTCCAAGCGCCCGCCGTCACGACGGCGACGTCGGCGCGGATCGTTCCGGCATCCGTCACCACGTCGAACCCGTCGGCACCGGGGACGACGCGGCGCGCGGGGGCGCTCCATCGCACGTCGCCGCCGGCGGCGACGATGCGACGCTCGAGTTCGCGAAGCGTCGCGGCAGCCCTCGCGACGCCGGCGTCGGGGGAGTGCAGCACGGTGCCGTCGAACCGCATGCCCGGCCACCGCCGCGCCGCTTCGGCGGGGTCGAGCAGCTCCGCCGGGATGCCCCGCGCGGCGAGCCCCGCCGCGATGGCCTCGAGCGCCGACCCGGTGCGCGGCGCGCTGCCCGCGCTGCCGAGGGAGGCGCCCGAGCCGTGCGAGACGAGGCCGTGCAGCCGCAGCAGCGGTTCGCCGTCGACCTCGCCCAGGTCATCCCACCCCTCGCGCGCGAGGGCGAGCAGGTCGAGGTAGTGCGTGTCGGCGTACGCGTTGTTGTAGTTGCGGGTCTCACCGTGCGAGGCGCCCTCGTGGTGTCCCCGGGCGAAGCGCTCCACGACGATCGGCCGCGCACCGCGGCGCGCCAGCTGCCACGCCGTCGCGAGCCCCATCACCCCACCGCCGATCACGACGATCCGCCGGTCGCTCATGCCGCTTCTCCCTCCGACTGCGCGTGCCGCTCACCGGTGACCGCCGCGTGCACGGCTGCCGCATGCGCGAGGGAGGCCCGCGCCGCGGCGTCGGTCTCGCGCAGCACGGACGAGTTCGTGCCCGGCACGGGAGCGATGATCGTGAAGACCCGGATGTCCTCATGCGGCACCCCGACCGAGAAGAGTCCCGGCACAACCTCGCCGTCGCCTCCGATGACGGCGCCGTCGGCAGGGCGGATGTCGAGGGCATCGCTCGTCACACCGTCGCCGTCGTCGACACGGTGTCGCCAGGCACGAGCGAAACCCGCGTCGCGGAGGCTCCGCAGCAACGGGTCGGCCGTGTGGGCGACCGTCGGCGTCGGCAGCCACGCCTCGACGAGCCTGCTCGCCTCGACCGGCGCAGGCAGGCCCGGCGCGGTGACCCGCACGCCGGTCGCGTGCGGCAGGACCGCCATCGCGGGCCCCGTGAACGTGACGATACCGGCATCGTGCAGCGCGAGCAGCTGTCGCGCCCGCCGTAGCGGCGGGCCCGACCCGAACGACGCCGCGACCGCGAGGAATCGCCGGTAGGCGGGGAAGGACGCCGCCGTCACCCCGCCGAACGCGACGAGGTCGATAAGCGCGCCCCGGGCGGCGGCGTAGGAGTGCAGGCCCAGCTTGACTGGGCTGTCGGCGCCGAGCGCCGCCTGTGCGGCATCCGCGCGGACGAACGCCGCGACCTCGGCATCGGCGTTCGCGCCGCGCCGCCCGCCGTCGTCTCCCCGTACTTCGAGCGGCGCAGCCGCGCGGTGCAGGTCGAGTCGGTCCGCCCCGTCGGGCACGAGCGTGTCGAGGTCGACGGGGTCACCGGCGACGAGCGCCGACTGCAGGGCGGCGAGGTCGGTGACGGCGCCGGGGCGCACCCGATCGAGCGCCGTGTAGTGGTCGTACTGCGCGTCGCGCTCGATGAGCGGCAGGACGTCGCGGGCGAAGTCGACGGGGCGCCGGGCGTGCAGCGCGGGCAGCGCGGCACGGAGGATCCGCTGCGCCGGGAAGAACGGCGGCGCGCCGAACGCCGGCTTCGCGCGGTAGGGCACCCCGCGCCGCGATCCTGCGACGATGCGCGGTTCGCGTCCTGAGGGTTCGTAGCGCGTCAGGTCGTCCGAGAATCGACCGCCTCGCCCCTCGGTGAGCAGGCTCAGAGTGTCGAAGAAGCCCATCCCGAGCCCGCGGATCGCGACCGTCTCACCGGGCGTGACGGCGCTGAGGTCCTGGTCGATCGGGTTTCCCGGCGGCACGATCCGCGGGTGCACGGCGACATCGTCCCGCTCGAGCCAGCCGACGGCGAGCACCACGGCATCCGCCGCGTACCGCGTGCCGTTCGCCGTGAGACGCCACCCGCGGCCTTCGCGCGCGAGCGCGTCGACCCGCGCCGGCACGACCGTGACGGTGACGGATGCCGGGGCGGCGGCGACGATGCGCGCGAACGCCCACCGCAGATAGTGCCCGTAGAGCAGCCGCGAGGGGCTGGAGTCGTCGCGCGTCCGCGCCGCTTCCGCCGCGACGGGTGCCGGGAGCGCAGCGGCCTCGGCCGCGGGGGCGGCGACGACGTCGGCGCACCACTGCGCGAGGGTCGGCCCGGCGATCCGCGGGCCCTCGACCTCGACGGAGTCGTCGAGGAACACCGTCGACTGCGCCGCGACGGTGTTCATGATGAGCGTCTGCGGCTGCCCGTCGCGCCAGATGCGCCCCGAGCCGGGGGGATGCGGATCGAAGACCGTGATCTCGACGGGGACGTCGCCGTGCATCTGTGCCGCATGCGACACGAGGCGCTCGACGAGAGAGGTGCCGCGCACGCTGCCGCCGACGACGGCGATCGTCACGCCCGGGGCGTCTGCGGAGTATTCGCTCATGCCTCCGTCAGTCTGCCATCCGCCGTGCGGGCGGTCGACGCTGTGTATCACTCTGTTTCATTCGAATGGAATACCGTGCGCCTGCTCGGGTTGGATCGGAGCACGCCCCGCGCACAGCACTCCGCACGGGCCGCCCCGCACCCTCTCTCACCAGGAGTCGACATGCCCACCCGTCCCACCGTCCTGATCGCCGGGACCGCCGCCCTCGCCCTCACGCTCGGTCTCGCCGCGTGCTCCGGAGACTCCGACCCCACCGTATCCGGCGGGGGTTCGTCGTCCGAGCCGATCCGCTTCGGCGTCGCGCTGCCGCAGACCGGCGACCAGGCGCAGTACGGCGAGTACTTCGAGCAGGGTCTCGACCTCGCACTCGCCCAGCTCAACGATGCCGGGGGTATCGACGGTCGCACGGTCGAGCTCGTCTACGAGGACACACAGGCCGACCCCGCGCAGGCACCCGCCGTCGCGCAGAAGTTCGTCGACGACGCGTCGATCCTCGCGGTGCTCGGCGACTTCGGCAGCCCGGCCACGGCCGCCGCGAGCCCGATCCTGCAGTCCGCGGGGCTCACGCAGTTCGCGTTCTCCGCCTCGGCATCCACCGTCACAGATCCGGGTGACTACATCTTCGCGACGTGGGTTTCGCAGGAGTACGAGGCGCCGCGACTCGCCCAGTTCGCCGCCGAGCAGGGCGAGAAGGCCGCGGTGTTCTACCACGACACCGATTGGGGTCTGAACACCCACGGCTTCTTCTCCGACGGCGCCGCGGACGCCGGACTCGACGAGGTGTACGCGACCGGCTACAACCCCGAGAGCACCGACTTCCGACCGCTGCTGCTCGCCGCGCAGGCCGCCGATCCCGAGGTCATCGTGCTGATCTCGTACGCGGCCGACGGTGCGCTCATCACGGCGCAGGCGCGCGAGCTCGGCATCGAGGTGCCGATCGTCGGCATCAGCTCGATCTACAACCAGCAGTTCATCGAGCTGGCCGGCGACGCCGCGGAGGGCGTGCAGACGCTGAGCTACTTCACGCCCGCCAACCCGGACGAGCGCGTGCAGCAGTTCATCGCTGACTTCGACGAGGCCTACGACGTCGAGACCCCCTCGGACTACGCGATCCGCGCGTACGACGCATTCACCGTCGTCGCGGCCGCCGCCGCCCAGGCTGCGGATGCCGGCGACCTCGACCGCTCGACGCTGCGCGACGCGCTCGACGATGGCAGCGACTTCGAGACGATCCTGTACGGTCCGATCACGTTCTCGGAGGACCGCCGCGTGACCGACGCCGAGCAGTACGCGCTCGTCGTCGAAGACGGCCAGTTCGTCCTGCGCGACTGATCACCGCACCGCGCGCTCCGGCCTGGGCGCCCCGTGACGGGGCGCCCAGGCCTGCGCCACGAGAGGCAACATCATGGACATTCTCCTCGCGGGGCTCGTCAGCGGCAGCACGTACGCCCTGCTCGCTGTCGGCGTCTCGCTGATCTTCGGCGTCTCGAACATCGTCAACTTCGCCCACGGGGCCGTCTTCGCAATCGGCGGCATGCTCGGGTGGTTCCTCGCGGCGGTGCTCGGCTGGCCGCTGTGGGCGGTGCTGACCGGCGTCGTCCTCGCGACGAGCGTGCTCGGCCTCGCGATCTACCTCGTCGCGGTGCGGCCGCTGCGGGCCGCGCCCGGCATCGCCGTGCTGCTCGCGACCTTCGCCGTCGGGATCATCCTCGACAACACGTCGCAGCGGACCTTCGGGGCCGAGACGCGCAGGTTCCCAGCGCTGCTCGAACGCAGCAACCTCGAGCTGTTCGGCTTCCGGTTCGGCACGATCGCGCTCGTCATCGTGGGCGTCAGCGTCGTGTGCGTGAGCGTGCTGGCGATCGTCCTCACCCGGACGCGGCTGGGTCGTGCGATCCGCGCCACGTCGCAGGATGCGGATGCCGCCGCGCAGATGGGCATCCCGGTGGCGCGCGTGCAGGCGCTGTCGTTCGTCATTGCGTCGGCCCTCGGCGGTGTCGCGGGCGTGCTCGTCGGCATGTACTTCTCGAACGTCGCGCCGTCGATGGGATTCACCGCGGGCGTGCAGGCCTTCGCCGCCGCGACGATCGGCGGGCTCGGATCGCTGCCCGGAGCCATCGTCGGCGGGCTCGTGCTCGGCGTCGCGGAGGCCTTCGGTGTCGCGCTCGGGGGCGACTCGGTGCGCCAGCTGATCACCTTCGGCTCGCTCATCCTGGTGCTGTGGATCCGGCCCGGCGGGATCCTCGGGAAGGTTCCGACGATCGCGAGCGAACCGATGACCGGCACGTTCTTCGGCGCCGGCCGGCCGCTGCGCCTACCGCCTTTGGTGGCGCTCGGGCTCATCGTCGTCGGCGCCCTCGTACCGCTCGTCGCGGGCGACTACCTGCTGCGGACGGGCTCCCTCGTATGGATCTACGCCCTCTTCGCCCTCTCGGTCACTCTCGCGGGCGGGTTCGCCGGTCAGATCGTGCTCGGACAGGCGGGGGCGCTCGCCGTCGGCGCCTACACCTCGGCGCTGCTCGTGACGAAGGCGGGCTGGGGGTTCTGGCCGGCCTTCCTCGCGGCGGGTCTGCTCGCTGCGGTCATCAGCGTCGTGCTCACAGCACCGACCTGGCGGCTGCGCGGACATTACGTGTCGATGGCGACCCTCGCGACCGGCGCGTTCATCGGCGCACTCGCGCTGAACCTGCCCGATCTCACGAACGGTGCGCGGGGCATCTTCGGCATCCCGCGGCCCGATCTGTTCGGTGTGCCGATCAGCTCGGCCACCGGGATGTACCTGCTCACCTTCGCGATCCTGGTCGTGGGCGTCGTCTTCGCCTCGCGTCTGGGCTCCTCGCACCTCGGACGGACGTGGGCCGCCGTCCGCGAGGACGAGGTCGCCGCCGCCGCCTCCGGCATCCACCCCGCGGCGTACAAGTCCCTCGCGTTTGGACTCGGGTCGACCCTCGCGGGCTTCGCGGGCGCGCTGTACGCCTCGCAGGTGACCTACATCGAGCCCGCGCAGTTCGGCATCTCGCTGTCGGTCCTCGCTGTCACGATCGTGATCCTCGGCGGACTGCGGGCGCCCATGGGAGCGGTCGTCGGCGCGATCGTGCTCGTGGGCATCCCCGAGCTGTTCCGCCCGCTCGCCGAATGGCGGCTGCTCTTCTACGGCATCGTGCTGCTCGTGCTGATCCTCGTGCGCCCGCAGGGGCTGTGGTCGCACGTCGAACCGGTCGCGCGCGTGTGGCGGAAAGCCACCGGGCGACGGAAGGAGGTGGCGTCATGACGGCGCTTCTCGAAGTGCGCGGACTCGTCAAGCGTTTCGGCGGCATGACGGTCGTCGACGATGTCACCTTCGACGTCGGGGAGGGTGAGGTCGTCTCGATCATCGGGCCGAACGGCAGCGGCAAGACGACGACGCTCAACATCATCTCCGGCACGTTGCCCGCATCGGCCGGATCGGTCCGTGTCGCCGGCCGGTCGATCATGGGCCGTCGGCCCGACCGCATCGCCGAGTTGGGCCTCGCACGCACCTTCCAGAACGGGCGGGTCATCGGCAACCTCACGGTCGCCGACAACGTGCTCGTCGGGCTGGAGCCGGTGCAGCGGGTGGGGCGCCCGTTCCCGCGGCTGCGCCACCTCGTGGGGCTCCGCTGGATCCCGCTGCTGGCGGAGACGGCATCCGCGCTCGTCCCGTCCCGTACCCGCCGGCAGCAGGACGCGGCCGACCGCGAACGCGTCGCTCGCGAACTCGACCGCTTCGGCACGCGACTCGCGCCCCGCATCGCGCAGTACGCGTACACCCTGTCGTATGCGAACCGCCGGCGCACCGAGATCGCGCGCGCCCTCGTGTCCGCTCCGCGGCTGCTCGTGCTCGACGAGCCGACGGCGGGGATGAACCAGACCGAGACCGCCGAAGTGCTGCAGCAGCTGCAGGAGCTCAAGCGGCGCGGCCAGACGATCCTGCTCGTGGAGCACAAGATCGACCTCGTGATGACGCTGTCCGATCGGGTGCTCGTGCTCGACGACGGCGTCGTGATCTCGCAGGGTCCGCCCGATCGGGTGCGACGCGATCCCCGCGTCGTCGAGGCCTACCTCGGAAAGGCGTTCGCGGAGGCGATGGACGATGAGTGAGCCGCTGCTGGAGTTCCGGGGCGTCAGCGTCGACTACGGCCCGAGCCGGGCCCTGAGCGACGTGTCGCTGACGCTGGATGCCGGGCACGTCGTGTGCCTGCTGGGCGGCAACGCGTCGGGCAAGTCGACGACGATGAAGACGATCCTGGGGCTCGTCCGCCCCGCGGCGGGGTCGGTGCACCTCGACGGGGCCGACATCACGAAGTGGTCGACGCCGCGGCGCGTGCAGGCGGGTCTCGCGTCCGTGCCCGAGGCGCGGAGGGTGTTCCCCGAGATGACCGTCGAGGACAACCTGCTCACCGGCGCGTACACCCGGCGTGATCGGGCGGTGCGTGCGACGCTCGACGAGGTCTACACCTTCTTCCCGCGGCTGCGCGAGCGGCGGCGACAGCTCGCCGGAACGATGTCGGGGGGCGAGCAGCAGATGCTCGCGTTCGGCCGCGCCCTGATGAGCCGCCCGCGACTGATCTGCATGGACGAGCCGACGATGGGGCTCGCCCCCATCGTGGTCGAGCGGGTGCTCGAGCACATCTCGCGCATCTCGCAGGAGCTCGGCGTCAGCGTGTTCCTCGTGGAGCAGAACGCCGAGCTCGCCCTGCAGGTCGCCGACCGCGGCTACGTGCTGCGCACGGGCGAGATCGCCGTCGCCGGCACGGCCCGCGAACTGCTCGCGAATCCGGGCGTCCGCGAGGCGTATCTCGGCGGCGGGGGTGCGGCCGGCGCGGGTGACGCCGCTCTCGACCCGATCGCGCTGGCCGACGGCATCCGCCCCGGCGACGAGCCGACGACCCGACCCGACCCGAGGAGGGCTCATGACTGACGTGATCCGCGACATCGCCGAGATCGACGACGATCGCCCACGCGACCACCGACCGGTGGTGCGCGAGGCGGCCCAGTCGGCCTACGACGCGCTGTTCGCCGTGCCGCTGGACGACCCCGTGCCCGGCGTCGGGCGGGATCTGCGCCACCTGATCGCGGCGCGCGCCGCGTGGCTCGAGGGCGACCGCTCCGCGGCGGACTGGTACCTCGCCCGGACCGGCGGTGTGGCGGACGCCGCGGACCTGGCCGTCGGGGGAGCCGACGGTGCCGCGGGGGTGCGCGCCGGGCGCAGGCTGCGCGCGGCACTGCGGCACGTCGACGCTCTCGTGACGAGGCCGGCTTCGACGACGGCCGACGACCTGGCGGGCCTCGTTGCCGCCGGCTGGAGTGCCGCCGAGATCGTCGTCCTCGGGCAGATCGTCGGACTCGTCAGCTACCAGGTGCGCGTCGCGCAGGCGCTGCGCGTGCAGGACGATCTGTTCGGCCACGAGATCCACGAGGAAGGCTCGCGATGAGCACACGATTCACGACGGCCGAGCGCGCCTGGCACGCGTGGGCCGAACCCGTCGGGCCCGAGACCGGTTCGCCCGAACAGATCCACGCCTACGAATCGAGCGTCTGGCCCGACTCGCCCTACTTCCGTCTGCTGGCATGGCACCCCGCCTCGCTCGAGGCGCGCACAGCGCTCGACCGGGCGATCTTCCTCGCGCGCCCCGGCCTCGGTCGCGGTGAGCGCGAGCTCGCGGCGACCGTCGCCTCGCGGGTCAACGGGTGCGAGCTGTGCGCGAGCGTCCACTCGCGTTTCACTGTGACGTTCACGAAGCGGGGGGACGAGGTCCGCCGCCTGCTCGAAGAGGGGGTAGAGACCGATCTCGACGAGCGGTGGCGTGTGATCGTCGACGCGTCGGCGGCGCTCACCGCCTCACCGCCCCGATTCGGCGCGCACCACGTCCGCGCCCTGCTCGATGCCGGGCTCACCCGCAGCGACGTCCAGGACGTCGTCGAGGCGGCGGCGTTCTTCGCCTGGGCGAACCGCCTCATGCTGTCGCTGGGCGAGCCGGCCGAGCCGGGCGAGGACGACGCCGACGCGCTCGCGAACCAGCGCGCGGCCGACGCGTCTGCTTCCGCATCTGCCTGAGCGCCGGCATCCGCCGACCGCGACGCGTGACGACGAGGGTGCCGCGGCATGAGTGAGAGGCACCCCGGGTAGGCTGAGACCGTGAGTATGGACATCGAGCTCGGCCGCGCCAAGCGCGCCCGCCGCGCGTACGCGTTCGACGACATCGCGGTCGTGCCCTCGCGGCGCACGCGCAACCCCGAGGACGTCTCGACGGCCTGGTCGATCGACGCGTTCGGTTTCGACATCCCCGTCCTCGGCGCGCCGATGGACTCGGTCATGAGCCCCGAGACGGCGATCATGCTCGGCCAGCTCGGCGGACTCGGCGTGCTCGATCTCGAGGGCGTCTGGACGCGCTACGACGACCCGGCGCCGCTGCTCGCCGAGATCGCGAGTCTGCCCGCCGTCGAGGCCACCCGCCGCATGCAGGAGCTCTACGCCGAGCCGATCAAGCCCGAGCTCGTCCGCGACCGTCTCGCCGAGATCCGCGCCGGCGGCGTGACCGTCGCGGGCGCCCTCACGCCGCAGCGCACGCAGGACCTGTACGAGACGGTCGTCGCCGCCGGTGTCGACCTGTTCGTCATCCGCGGCACGACGGTCTCCGCCGAGCATGTCTCCTCGGATGCCGCTCCCCTGAACCTGAAGAAGTTCATCTACGACCTCGACGTTCCCGTCATCGTCGGCGGCGCGTCGACGTACACGGCGGCGCTGCACCTCATGCGCACGGGCGCGGCCGGCGTGCTCGTCGGCTTCGGCGGCGGTGCCGCGTCGACGACCCGCGCGACCCTCGGCGTGCACGCGCCGATGGCGACCGCTGTCGCCGACGTCGCCGGCGCGCGCCGCGACTACCTGGACGAGTCGGGCGGCCGGTACGTGCATGTCATCGCCGACGGCGGAGTGGGCACGTCGGGCGACATCGTCAAGGCTCTCGCGATGGGCGCGGATGCCGTCATGCTCGGCGTCGCACTCGCCCGTGCGACCGACGCTCCCGGCCAGGGCTTCCATTGGGGCCCCGAGGCGCACCATTCGAAGCTCCCGCGCGGCAAGCGCGTCGAGGTGGGCCAGGTCGCGCCGCTCGAGGAGATCCTCTACGGTCCGGCGCCCGTCGCCGACGGCACCGCCAACCTCATCGGCGCGCTGCGCAAGTCCATGGCGACCACCGGCTACTCGGACCTCAAGGAGTTCCAGCGCGTCGAGGTCGTCGTCGCGCCGTACGACGTGTGAGCACCGTGAGCACGACCCCCGCGCCCGATCCGACCGCGCCCGCGGGGGAGTTCCCGCCGACGCTGCGCGAGGTGATGCTGCGGCCGTGGTGGATCGCGATGCTCGCCCTCGCCCTCGTGGTCGCCGCGGTCTTCGCGTGGCTGGGTCAGTGGCAGCTGTCGAGCGCCATCGACACCGACCCGCCGCCCGCGGGTGCGACCGAGCAGTTGCGTCCGCTCGCCGAGGTCGCCGAGCCGGGGGAGTACCTGGCGGAGCCGCTCGTCGGACAGAAGGTCGAGGTCACCGGCTCCTTCGTCCCGGGCGACTTCACGGTGATCTCCTCGCGGTACAACGACGGCGCGGAGGGCTTCTGGGTCGCCGGCCAGCTGCGGGTCGCCGGAACGGACACGCCCACCTCGCTCGCCGTCGCGGTGGGCTGGACCGCCGACCGCGCGCAGGCCGAGGCCGCGGCATCCGCGCTGACGGACGACCCGCCGCAGGACGTCTCGCTCACCGGCCGGATCATCTCCGACGAGGGCCCCGCCCTGCCGCCGCGCGATGACCCGACCGAGATGACGCGGATGTCGCCCGCCGCGCTGCTGGGGATCTGGCACGACATCGACGGCCTCGACGTCTATCGCTCCTACCTCACGAGCGCGGAGGCCTTCGGCGGCCTCGAGGCCATCCACTCCCCGGCGCCGAACGAGCGGTCCAGCGTCAACTGGCTCAACATCTTCTACGCGCTCGAGTGGGCGATCTTCGCGGGTTTCGCGTTCTACATGTGGTACCGGCTCGCCCGCGACGCGCGCGAGAAGGAGGTCGAGGCGTTCGAGGAGCGCCAGGCCGCCGGGGCGGCGCCCGCCGACAACTAGACTGGACCCCATGCCTCAGCCCAAGCTCGCCAGCTTTCCGGCGATCCGGGGCGCGCTGCGGTTCTACCAGATCGCCTCGGTGATCACCGGTGTCATGCTGCTGCTGCTGTGCGCCGAGATGATCATCAAGTACGCCTTCCACTACGAGTTGTTCCTCGGCGGGTCGGGCGGGTTCCTGTGGTTCGCCCAGGTCGACGCCTTCGGCGAGTCCACCGGCGACGGGGCCAACCTGTCGCTGGGCATCCTCATCGCGCACGGCTGGTTCTACGTCGTGTACCTGTTCGCGTGCTTCCGGGTGTGGAGCCTGATGCGCTGGAACTTCGTGCGCTTCATCATGCTCGCACTCGGCGGCATCGTTCCCCTCCTGTCGTTCTTCATGGAGGCGCGCGTCGGCCGCGAGGTGAAGGCCTACCTCGCCCAGCGCGAGGCCGACGAGCTGCACTCGCGTGCCGAGCACTCTTCCCTGACCCACGAGATCCCCACGGAGAACAAGCGGTGACCACCCAGACCGAGACGGATCAGCGACCCGTCCTCGTCGTCGACTTCGGAGCCCAGTACGCGCAGCTCATCGCGCGGCGCGTGCGCGAGGCCGGCGTCTACAGCGAGATCGTCCCCCACACCGCCACGGCCGCCGAGATCGCCGAGCGCAACCCCGTCGCCCTCGTGCTCTCGGGCGGACCGTCGTCGGTGTACGAAGAGGGCGCGCCGCGCCTGGACCCGGGCGTCTTCGACCTCGGCGTGCCGACGCTCGGCATCTGCTACGGCTTCCAGGTGATGGCCCAGACCCTCGGCGGCGAGGTCGCCAACACGGGTCTGCGCGAGTACGGCGCGACGGATGCCACGGTCATCACCGAGGGCACGCTCCTGGACGGCCAGCCCGCCGAGCAGAACGTCTGGATGAGCCACGGCGACCAGGTCTCGAAGGCCCCCGCCGGCTTCGAGGTGCTCGCCCGCACCTCCGCGACCCCCGTGGCCGCGTTCGCCGACGACGCCCGCAAGTTCTACGGCGTGCAGTGGCACCCCGAGGTCAAGCACTCCGACCACGGTCAGGCCGTGCTCGAGAACTTCCTGCACAAGGCCGCCGGTCTTCCCGCCGACTGGAACAGCGGCAACGTGATCGCCGAGCAGGTCGAGCGCATCCGCGCGCAGGTCGGCACCGGTCGCGTGCTGTCGGCGCTGTCCGGCGGCGTCGACTCGGCCGTCTCGACGGCGCTCGTGCACGAGGCGGTCGGCGACCAGCTCGTCGCCGTCTTCATCGACCACGGGCTGCTGCGCAAGGGCGAGCGCGAACAGGTCGAGAACGACTACGTCGCCTCCACCGGCGTGCGCCTGATCACCGTCGACGCCCGTGAGACGTTCCTGAACGCCCTCGCCGGCGTCAGCGACCCCGAGCAGAAGCGCAAGATCATAGGCCGCGAGTTCATCCGCGCCTTCGAGAAGGTGCAGCAGGAGCTCATCGCCGAGGCCGCGGCCGAGGGTGACCCCATCCGCTTCCTGGTGCAGGGCACGCTGTACCCCGACGTCGTCGAGTCCGGTGGCGGTGCCGGCACCGCCAACATCAAGAGCCACCATAACGTCGGCGGCCTTCCGGAAGACCTGCAGTTCGAGCTCGTCGAGCCGCTGCGCACCCTCTTCAAGGACGAGGTGCGCGCGATCGGCCGCGAACTGGGCCTTCCCGCCGAGATCGTCGGCCGCCAGCCGTTTCCGGGCCCCGGCCTCGGCATCCGGATCGTGGGTGAGGTCACCGCTGACCGTCTCGAGATCCTGCGTGACGCCGACGCCATCGCCCGCGCCGAGCTGACCAAGGCGGGCCTGGACGGCGAGATCTGGCAGTGCCCCGTCGTGCTGCTGGCCGACGTGCGCTCGGTGGGCGTGCAGGGCGACGGTCGCACCTACGGCCACCCGATCGTGCTGCGCCCGGTCTCGTCGGAAGACGCGATGACGGCGGACTGGACGCGCCTGCCCTACGACGTGCTGTCGAAGATCAGCAACCGCATCACCAACGAGGTGCGCGAGGTCAACCGCGTCGTGCTCGACGTCACCAGCAAGCCGCCGGGGACCATCGAATGGGAGTGAGCGCGCGCACGCGCTGAACGGATGCCGGGGCCCTTCGGGGTTCCGGCATCCGCCGTTCTCCGGGGTCTTCGGGCGGGGAACCCCGCAGAAAAGCACGGACTCCGCATCCAGACCGGGGAATGGATGCGGAGTCCGTGTGATGTTGCGGAGCTCGTGCTCCGCTCGACTCAGTTGCTGCCGCGGAGGATGGCGATGATGCGCAGGATCTCGATGTAGAGCCAGACGACCGTGACCATGATGCCGAAGGCACCCATCCAGGCGAACTGGCGGGGAGCGCCGTTGCGCACGCCCTGCTGGATCGAGTCGAAGTCGAGCACGAGCGAGTACGCGGCCATGATGACCACGAGCACGCCGATGATGAGACCCAGCGGGATGCCGGCGACCGTCTGGCTCAGCAGACCGAAGGGGCCGCCGCTGTCGGGGCCGAAGGCGCCGAACATCATCATCACGACGTTGATGAGCGAGAAGACGAGGTAACCGATCATCGCGATCATGAAGACCTTGGTGGCCTTCTTCGACGCGCGCACCTTGCCGCTGGCGAACAGGGCCAGGGTCACACCGACGACCGAGAGGGTCGCGAGGGTGGCCTGCAGCACGATGCCGGGCCAGATGAACTCGAAGTACGCCGAGATCGCGCCGACGAACAGGCCCTCGAAGGCCGCGTAGCCGAGGATGAGGCCCGGGCGCACCTTCTTGCGCGACGTGAAGATCACGATCATCGACAGCACGAAGCCGCCGAGCGCGCCGACCATCCACGGCACGAGGGTCGGGTTCGGGTTGGTGACCGACACCGTCGACATCGTCCAGATCCAGCCGGCGACGGCGGTGACGAGCAGCACCGCGAACAGGCCGAGGGTCTTGAAGACGGTGTCCTCGACGGTCATGCGACCGGTCTGCAACGACCCGGCGGCGGGGGCGGCGTAGGCGCCCTCGAGCTGGGCCTGGGTCGCGGCGTCGACCGACTGGTGCGACGTCGCGGAGAACTGGGTCTGCGCAGCCGGCGGGGTCAGCCCGGGCCGCTGCTCCTGGAACGCGGGGTTGCTGAAAGCGGGGTTGCTGCTGGAGGCCATCGTGGTCTCAACTCCAATACGAAGGGTGCCGCACTGAGTTACTGCGGATTTCCAGCGTAGCCCACGTGATTTCGGGCGTCTCGGGGCCTCGCTGTGAGCACTCTATGAACCGCGCGGAACCCGCCCCGTAGCCTGGTCGCATGCCCAGACGTCGCCCCCTCGTCATCGGCCACCGCGGAGCGCCCGGCTACCGTCCGGAGCACACCCGATCGGCTTACGATCTGGCGCTGGCAATGGGAGTGGATGCCGTCGAGCCCGACGTCGTGTGGACGAAGGATGCGGTCGCGGTCGTGCGGCATGAGAACGAGATCTCGACGACGACCGACGTCGCCGATCGTCCGGAGTTCGCCGACCGCCGCACGACGAAGACGATCGACGGTGTCGAGCAGACCGGCTGGTTCACCGAGGACTTCACGTGGGCCGAGCTGCAGACCGTGCGCTGCCGCGAGCGCATTCCGCAGACGCGCCCGTCGAGCGCGACCTTCGACGGCACGCAGCCGATGCTGCGGCTGGCCGACGTGCTCGACCTCGTGCGGCGTGCCGCGCTCGACCAGGGCCGCGAGATCGGCGCGGTCGTCGAGGTCAAGCACGCCACCTACTTCGCGTCCGCCGGGTTCGACGTCGCCAAGCTGCTGGCCGCCGAACTCCGCGCCGCGGGCTGGGGGGCGGGCGAGCTGCCGCTCGTGATCGAGTCGTTCGAGGCGACCGTGCTGGCCGAACTGCGGGACACCGGCATCCGCGGGACGTACGTGTACCTGCTCGAGTCCGCCGGCGCGCCCTACGACCTCGTCGCGCGGGACGGGAAGAGCGCGACCCCCTACGCGCGCGTCGTGTCGGATGCCGGGCTCGACGGGCTCGTCGGGGCGGTCGACGGGATCAGCGTCGACAAGAAGATGATCCTCGCGCCCGACCGGCTCGGTCGCGCGACCGGCCCCGCACCGTTCGTCGCCGCCGCGCGCGAACGCGGTCTGCGGGTGTACACGTGGACGGCGCGTCCGGAGAACCGGTTCCTGCTGCCGCAGTTCCGGCGCGGCCGCGACAAGGCCGCGCACGGGCATTGGCAGCAGGAGTGGGCGCTGCTGGCGGAGTCGGGCGTCGACGGCGTGTTCGTCGACCATCCCGACCTCGGGGTGTCGTTCTTCCGCTGAGCGCTGCGCTCCTGCGCGCACGCTGAGTGTTCACCCCGGGCTGCCCGACCTGTTCACAGCCACCCCATAGGGTGAGGGCATGACCACAGCAGGCATCGTCGCCCGGGATGTGCGCCGCTCGTTCGGCGAGGTGCATGCCGTCCGCGGCGTCACGCTCGAAGCCCGGGAGGGCGCCGTCACCGGACTCGTCGGCCCCAACGGCTCGGGCAAGACGACGCTGCTGCTCATGCTCGCCTCCCTGCTGGCACCGGATGCCGGTGAGGTGCGCATCGGCGGTGTCGATCCCGTCGCCGACCCCGGCGCGGCGCGGATGCTGCTGGGCTGGATGCCGGACTCGCTGGGCGCCTGGCCCAACCTCACCGCGCGCGAGACGATCGTCACGACGGCGCGCCTGTACGACCTCGACCGCGCCGTGGCCCAGGCCCGTGCGGCGCAGCTGCTCGTCGAGGTCGGACTGGCGGAGGTCGCCGACGCCCCCGCACGCGTGCTCTCGCGGGGGCAGAAGCAGCGCTTGGGTCTGGCACGCGCGCTCGTGCACGACCCGCGGGTGCTGCTGCTGGACGAGCCGGCGTCCGGTCTCGACCCGCAGGGGCGCATCGACCTGCGCCGGCTGCTGCGCCGGCTCGCCGCCGACGGGCGCACCGTGCTGCTGTCGAGCCACATCCTCTCCGAGCTCGAAGAGGTCGTCGACGACGCGGTCTTCCTCGTGCAGGGGCAGACGGTCACCTCCGAGCGGGTCGCGGCCGCCGCGAGCCGCACTCGGACGTGGCGGCTGCGCCTGGCCGACCGCGACGCACGCGCCGCCGTGCTGCCGGTGGCCGAGACGCTGGGGCTCGATGCCGGCCTGCTCCCGGTCGACCGCCGCGACCTGCTGCTCGCCTTCGCGTCCGACGCGGATGCCGCGGCCGCGCTCGCGTCGCTCGTCGGTGCGGGGCTCCCGGTGGCGGAGTACTCGGCGGCCACGGGCATGCTCGAGCACACGTTCCTGGATCTCGAGGGCGGCGGCGATCCGCGGCCGGGCGACGGGGGAGGAGTCCGATGAACGCGCAGCGCCTGTGGACGATCGCGCGGCTGGAGCTGCTCCAGCGCGTGCGGTCGGTGTCGTGGTATGTGCTGCTCGGCGTCTTCGCCGCGATCCTGGTCGGTGTCACCGCCCTGTCGTTCCTCGCGTTCGGGGGCTTCCGCGGCTCCGGCGGTCCGGGCGTCTACTCGACGGTCGTCTACATCACGCTGCTGCTGGTGGTGCTCGTCTCGCCGACGCTCAGCGGCAACAGCATCAACGGCGACCGCGACGCCGCGACGCTGGCGGGCGTGCAGGTGACGCTCGCCACGACCGGCGAGATCCTGTTCGGCAAGCTGCTCGCCGCCTGGATCACCGGCCTCGCGTTCGCGGGTGTCGCCGTGCCGTTCCTGCTGATCGCGACGCTCGCCGGCGATGTGCCTCCGCTCACCGTGCTGGTCTCGGCGCTCGTGCTCGTCGTCGAGATCGGGATCGTCGCCGCGATCGGCGTCGCGCTGTCCGGCATCCTCGCCCGCCCGCTGTTCTCCGTCGCGACGACGTACCTCGTCGTGGCCGCGCTCGCGATCGGCACGCTCATCGGGTTCGGCCTGGTCGGGGCGAGCTCGCAGTCGACGTTCACCTCCACGCAGCGGTACGCCGAATACGACGCCCGCGGGTACCCGCGGTGCATCGAGGGGGTCGAGAGCTGCGTCAACGCGCCGGAGAACTGGGAGTGCGGGCAGTGGCAGACGAGCACGTACACGGCACCGCGTTTCGATCGCGTGTGGTGGCTGCTCGCGGCGAACCCGTTCGTCATCCTCGCGGACGCCGTCCCGACCGCCTACGACTCGTACGGCAGCCCCGAGGACCTGTTCGGGCAGATCAAGTACGGCGTGCGGATGGCGCAGCAGACGCCCGAATTCGAATCCCGGTACGACGAGTGCGCCGTGCAGCCCGAGCAGACCTACCGGACGGCGCAGGAGGTCATCGATTCGACGGTGCCGAGCTGGTTCGTCGGTCTCGGGGTGCAGGTGGTGCTCGCCGGCGGGCTGCTGTGGTGGGCGTGGGCGCGCACCCGCACTCCCGCGCGCACGCTCGCGAAGGGCACCCGCATCGCCTGACCGGGCTGGGTCCGTTCAGGCCGATGCGTGCGACACGGGTGGCAGGCCGCGCAGCTCCTCGAGCGCGTCGAGTCCGTCGAGCAGTCCGGTGCGCCACCAGGCGTAGTCGTGCCCGCCGCGGTACTCCCGCTCGAGCACGGCGGCGCCGGCGTCACGGGCCGCGGCCGCGAACAGTGGCGCGACGCATGAGGCGACGGGTTCGAGTGAGCCGTGCTGCACGACGAACCGCGCTTGCGGCAGCGGCGTCGTCGCGAGCGCCTCGATGAGGTCGCCGGGCCGGTCGCCCTCCTCGCCCGCCGTCGTGTCGGCGCGCTGCTCGAACGACCCGGACTGGGCGATCGCGGCACCGGCGATGCCGTCGAGCACGAGCCCGACGGCGGCCAGCGCACCGTAGCTCTGCCCCGCCGCCGTGATCGCGGCGACCGGAGTCTCGCCGAACGCCCCGGCATCCTGGGCCCCGGCCAGAGCTCGCCGCGTCCAGTCGGCGACGGCGGCCCGGTCGGGCAGGGTAGCGAACCGGCGGTAGGGGTCGCCGGACGGCATCAGCAGCACAGCGGTGTCGCCGAGCGGATGCCGCGACAGGTCGTCGGCGAGGGGGAGTTGCGCCCAGTTCTCGGCGTCGAAGAGCACGAGCACGCGGACGGCCCCGGCGCCCGGCGCGGAATCCGGCACGAGCACCGTCGCGACGCCGTCGGCGCCGAGGTCGATCGGTGTGCGGACGTACCGGCGCAGGGATGCGGCATCCGGGAGCTCGGCGGGATGGCGTCGGGAACCCGGCATCCGCAGGACGGAGGCGGTTCCGCCGAGCTGGTCGGGGATGCGTTCGGCCACGGCCGGATCCGGCCTGGCCGACTGCAGCACCGCGATCCAGGCGAAGAAGTCGTCCGCCGCGTCGCGCGGGATGTGCTCGGCGGTGACGAATCCATACCCGGCGACGAGGTCGTCGGGCAGGTGCAGCGTGAGCGATGCCCCGTCGACGCCGTCGGGGCGCAGCAGCATCGCGTCGATCGCGCCGGGATCGGTGACGCCGATCAGCTGCAGCATCGTCTCGGCGCCCGGCGTGGGGGCGGTCGGCCGGCGGAACGTGACGGCGCGCAGTGGCACGCCGTCGGGCATCGGGATCGTGTCGCCGAAGCGTGGTGCGGAGGGCGCGGGCATCGCTCGTCACGATAGCGCGGGGCATGCGCGACAGCGGCCATAGCGCAGGTGGGACCGAGTGCCAATGAGAATGAAACTTTTCTCATGGTTCCCCTGTGAATCTCGGCGGATGCATAGCCTCCTGTCAGCCCCCGCACATCCCGCGGGTCGGTCATGCCCCTCACGAAAGGCGGTTCCCTCTTGCATCGACGCATCCTCGCGGCCGTCGGCGCCCTCGCGCTGACACTGCCCGCAACCGCGGCCTTCGCCGCAACCGACGAGGATCCCTCGTCGCGTCTGCCCCGCTCGGATTCCGCGGGTCAGATCGACTCGACGTTCCAGGCGTCGGCGATCTCCTCCGACGGCACGGTCAAAGTCATCATCGAGATGACCGGTGACCCCGTGGCCGTCGTCGAGGCCGAGCACGGACGAGAACTCTCCGACGGGGAGAAGGACCAGATCAAGGGCGATCTGGAGCAGAAGCAGGCGCCCGTCTCGGATGCCGTCGCCGACAAGGGCGGCGAGGTCGAAGCGGAGATGCAGTCGGCGTACAACGGCATCCAGGCCACCATCCCGGCCGACCAGGTCGACGCCGTCGCCACGCTGCCCAACGTCGTCGCGATCCACCCGGTGCGCACCTACGAACTCGAGAACGCCGTGTCTGTGCCCTACCTCGGCGTGCCCCAGGTGTGGGAGTCCACCGGCTACACCGGCCAGAACGTCAAGGTCGCCATCCTCGACACCGGCATCGACTACACGCACGCCACCTTCGGCGGCCCCGGCACGGTCGAAGCGTTCG
Organism: Microbacterium telephonicum; assembly: GCF_003651225.1. Lineage (GTDB taxonomy): Bacteria > Actinomycetota > Actinomycetes > Actinomycetales > Microbacteriaceae > Microbacterium > Microbacterium telephonicum. The sequence goes on along the minus strand of NZ_RCDB01000003.1, from coordinate 579,710 downwards.
AGGCGGCCGCGGCATCGTCGACCCAACCCGCCGACCCCGCGCTGTTCGGCCCCGACGCGCCGCGCGTGAAGGGCGGCATCGACCTCGTCGGCGACGCGTACGACGCGGGCGGCGAGGGCGACGCGCTCATCCCCGTGCCCGACGACAACCCGCTCGACTGCCAGGGCCACGGCTCCCACGTCGCCGGGACCACCGGCGGATCCGGCGTGACCGTCGACGGCGCCACCTATGCCGGCCCGTACGACACGACGACCCCGTCGAACGACTTCCTCGTCGGCCCGGGCGTCGCGCCGCAGGCCGACCTGTACGCTGTGCGCGTCTTCGGCTGCGACGGTTCGACCGACGTCGTCGTCCCCGCCCTGGACTGGGCCGTCGAGAACGGCATGGACGTCGTCAACATGTCGCTCGGCTCGTCGTTCGGCCGCGGGGACGACCCCGACGCCGTCGCGGCCGCCAACGCGGTCGGCGCGGGTGTGGTGGTCGTGGCATCCGCCGGCAACTCCGGCCCGAGTCCGTACCTCACCGGCTCACCGGGCACCGGCGACGGTGTCATCGCGGTGTCGGCGATCGACAGCTCCGAGACGTTCCCGGGTGCGAAGATCACGATCGCCGGTCAGGAGATCGAGGCCATCAACGCCAACGGCGAGTCGGTCGAGGGCCTGGGCGAGCTCACCGTCGTGCGACTGACCGGCGCGAACGCCCTGGGCTGCTCGGCGCAGGCGTTCACCGACGCCGGCATCGTGCCCGGCGGGGGCCAGCTCGCCGTCGTCGAACGCGGCACCTGCGCCCGCGTCGCCAAGGGTCTGTTCGGAGACCAGGCCGGCGCCGCCGCCGTGCTCATGGTCAACAACGCCGACACGCTGCCGCCCTACGAGGGACGCATCACGTCGAACCCCGACACGGGTGAGCGGTACACGGTCGACATCCCGTTCCTGGGTGTGCGGTCCTCGGACGGCGCGGTGTTCACCACCGGTGCCACGGCGACCTTCGAGGCCGCCCAGATCGGCAACCCCGGCTTCCGCTCCTACGCGTCGTTCAGCTCGTCGGGCCCCCGCTCGGGCGACAGCGCGATCAGCCCGGATGTCGCCGCCCCCGGCGTCTCGATCGCCTCGGCCGACGTCGGCTCCGGCAACGGCGCGGCCATCCTGTCGGGCACCTCGATGGCGGCCCCGCACGTCGCGGGCGTCGCGGCGCTGACCGTCGAGTCCCACCCGGACTGGTCGGCCCCACAGGTGTCGGCGGCGATCGTCTCCACCGCCGACCCCGACAAGGTCGCCGGTCAGTCGCTCACCCGTGGTGGCGTCGGCCTCGTCGACACCGCCCAGGCGGTCGCGACGAAGGTCACGGCGACCGGTGACGCGTTCCGCACCGAGAGTGGCTGGGCGCGCGAGTCGGCGCTGAGCTTCGGCTTCCAGGAGTCGGTGCTGGGCTTCGGCGGCGTCAAGACCGTCACGGTCAAGAACGAGGGCGACCAGCCCGTCACCTACCAGGTGTCGACCGCTCCGTCGGCGCAGTCGCAGAAGGCGTCGGTGAACGTCAGCAGCAAGAAGCTGACGGTGCGCCCGGGCGGCACGGCCAAGCTCATCGTCACGGTCGCCGCGGCTGCCAAGGACGTGCCGGGCTCGCTGTCGGCCGACGACCAGTTCTCGTTCTCCGAGATCTCCGGTGACGTCGTGCTGACCTCGGCGGACTCGACCCTGCGGGTGCCCTACCTGCTCGTACCCCGCTCGAACAGCAAGGTGACCACCGGGTCGTCCGCGCCGTGGTTCGGCAAGAAGCAGGCCGTCGCAGACGGCACCAAGTCTGTGACCCTGCGCAACACGCTGGGCGCGATCGACGCGGCCGCCGACGTGTACACGTGGGGCCTGTCCGACGACAAGGACGCGTCGAAGGCGCTCGCCGACACCGGCTACGACATCCGCGCCGCCGGTGTGCAGTCGTGGGCCGACGGCGACGACCAGGTGCTCGTGTTCGCGGTGAACACCCACAAGCGCTGGTCGAACGCGGCCGGCAACGAGTTCGACGTCGTCCTCGACGTGAACCGCGACGGTCAGGCCGACTGGGTCGTGTTCTCGTACGACTCCGGAGCGGTGCGCGCCGGTGACGTCAACGGCATCACCGAGGTGTTCGCGCAGAACATCTCGACCGGTGCCCTGTTCGCCACCGGGTTCCTCGCGCAGGCGCCCACCGACAGCAGCACCATCCTGCTGCCGGTCACGGCGAGCCAGCTGGGCCTCACGGGTGCGTTCGATTACACGGTGCAGGCGTTCAGCGTCACCTCCGGCGGCGAAGACACCGTCGACGGGTGGGCGACGTATGACCACACCGCGCCGGCGATCTCCAACGGTCAGTACGTCACCGTGCCCAAGCGCGGCAAGGCCGACGTCTCGCTCGCGGTGAACGGTGCCGCGTACGAGGCGCAGAAGCCGCTGGGCGCCATGATCGTCGTCCCCGACAACCAGTCGGGCTCCGACGAGGCGCTGCTGGTGAAGGTGAAGTAGACCTCTCCCCGATGCCGGAGGGGCGGTGCGCGCAAGCGCCCGCCCCTCCGGTGCTGTGTGGGGTTGGGTTGGGGGGCGGTAGCGGTGTTGCGGCGCGTGTCACACGATGTGCCGTGCCACGGATGCCGGGGAGGCCGTTCGTGTGACATGGCCCGGACGCGTGTCACGGGATGTGCCGTGCAGCCGATGCTGGAGGCGCCATTCGTGTGACACGCGTCGAGGAGCCCGCCTTGGCGCCGCAGATGCCGGGCGGGCCGTCCGCGTGACGCCGCGGGGGTGCGTGTCACACGATGCGCCGTGCCGCGGATGCCGGAGCGGCCGTTCGTGTGACATGGCCCTGACGCGTGTCACACGATGTGCCGCGCCGCGGATGCCGGAGGCACCATTCGTGTGACATACCGGCGCCGTGAGGCCCCGCGCGGTGCGGATGCCGTCACCCGGGGCCCGGCATCCGCCCGGGAGGTCAGCGGGTGCAGAGCTTGGGGGAGTCGCCGGCGCCGAAGCGGTAGTCGTAGGCGGTGCCGTCGACCTGCACGACCACGCGCATGCCCTCGACGATCGCCTGCGTGTAGGCCTGGCCCGGCTCGGCGCAGCCGAGCGACCCGTCGTTGAAGGTGACGTTCTCGGCCGAGACGAGCACCGGCTCACCGGCGACACCGCGCGCCACCAGGTCGTCTTCGATCGCGCTCCAGCGCGCGGCCGGGACGTCGGCGGGCGTGCCGGTCGGGGTGATCGGTCCGGGGGTGGTCGTCGCCAGCGGGGGCCGCGTGCTCGAGGTCGGAGTGGGCGTGGGGTCGGACATCGGAGCCTCCGTCGCGCAGGCGGTCAGGATGAGGGCGAGTCCGACGATCGCCGTCGCTGCCGTGATGCGTCGCATGGATCCTCCTCGGTCGCGGTCGGTCCGACGTGGTCGGATGCCGCCAGGCTAGGCCGCGCTCCTGCCAATCGCCAGGGAGTCCCGCGCTAGCGATACGGGTTCGTCGTGTCGCCGTCGGCGGCGGCGTCGGCGCTGCCGGCTGCATGGCCCCGGTCCCAGGCGTCGCCGAGCGCCTCTCGGTCGCGCGCCCGCGCGGGGGTGCGTGGTGGCGGCTCGACGAGGCCGAGCACGACGGGTCGATCGGGGTCGTCGGCTTCGAAGGCGACCCACACGTCCGCCCCGATCTCGGTGACGGCGGCGGTGAACGCCGCGAACGGCACGACAGTGGGCGCCCACAGTAGCGCATCCGTCGACGGCAGTGCGATCTGCACGCGCCCGCGCCCCTGCGGGTCGACGGTCTCGACGATGCGCGCGCGGTGCACTCCCATGACGACACCGTACTGGCGTCCTCCGTCACGGCGCGGTCTGTCGCGCGGCGCCGCCGACGGGGGAGGACGGGCGGACACGAGAAGGGACACCCGTGAAGCTGCTGCTGACCTCGGGCGGGATCACGAACGACACGATCCGCGCCGAGCTGACCCGCCTGCTCGGAAAGGACATCGCCGACAGCGACGCGCTCCTCATCCCCACGGCGCAGTGGGGCCAGCCCGCCTGCTCGCCGCAGTCGGTGTGGCGCACGACATCCGGCCGTTCGTCCGGAAGGGCCGGTCTCGTCGATCTCGGCTGGCGGTCGGTCGGCATCCTGGAGCTCACCGCCTTGCCCAGCATCGGGCCGGAGCGCTGGACTCCCTGGGTGCGGGACGCCGACGTGCTGCTCGTCGACGGCGGCGAGGCCGTCTACCTCGCCCATTGGATGCGGGAATCAGGGCTCGCCGACCTGCTCCCCGCGCTCGACGACACCGTCTGGGTGGGCGTCAGCGCGGGCAGCATGGTGCTGACGCCTCGCATCGGTGACGAGTTCGTCGACTGGCGGCCCGGCGACGGCGACCGGACGCTCGGCGTCGTGGACTTCGCGATCTTCCCCCACGTCGACTACCCCGGCTGGACGGAGAACACCCGGGAGAAGGCCCGGGAGTGGGCCGCGCGGATGCCGCACCGGGCGTACGCGATCGACGACGCGACCGCGATCAGCGTCGTCGGCGGCGCCGCGACGGTCGTGTCGGAGGGGCACTGGGAGAAGTTCCCGGGCTAGTCGGGAGTGGACGCGACGGCGGGAGTCGAACCCGCAACGCGACCGGGTATGAGCCGGTGCCCGGGACCGCCCGGATCGCCGCGATGACCCCACGCTAACGCGCCGGGCGCCGGACTGTCGCGCGCATTTCCTGTGGTTCCGCGATGTGTCGTTCGGTGACGTCCGCCGGTGGACCCGTCGGGTGGCGTCCGCGGCCGCAGGAGGAGTCCGCGCGGCCGTCGTTGCCTCACAACAGATGCCCGATGGATCTGCATTCTTGTGTGCTTTGCCGCCAAATCTGAGGAAAGAATCACAAGAGACTAGGCAAACAGACAGAAAGCAACGTAAAATCAATAAAAACAACGTCGGATTTGCAGAAGATACCGTCCGACTTCGAAGACGAAGGGAACGTCCAATGGTGAACATGGTCGACCGGGACACCGTCATGTGCATCTCGCTGGCCGCGCGGCCGGGCAACCACGGGAATCGCTTCCACAACTTCCTCTACGCCGAGCTCCGCCTGAACTACCTCTACAAGTCGTTCAGCTCGTCCGATATCGGGGCCACGATCGGCGGCATCCGCTCGCTCGGCATCCGAGGTGCGAGCGTGTCCATGCCGTACAAGGAGTCCTGCATCCCGTTCCTCGACGCGCTGGAGGACTCGGCCCGCGCGATCGACTCCGTCAACACCATCGTCAACGACGGGGGCCGGCTCACCGGGCTGAACACCGACTTCATCGCCGTGCGGACCCTCCTGGACGACTACGCGGTGCCGCCGACCACGACATTCGCCCTGTTCGGTGCGGGCGGCATGGCGAAGGCCGTGCTCGCCGCGCTCACCGACGCGGGCTTCCGCGACGGCGTCGTGCTCGCACCGACCGACCTCGAGCGAGGTCGGCTGCTCGCCGCGCGGTACGGTGTCGAGGCGGACTCCGAGCTCGGCGGACGCCGGCCGGGACTCCTGATCAACGCGACCCCGGTCGGGATGGCGGGCGGCCCCGAGGCCGATGCGCTCTCCTTCGACGCGGATGCCGTCCGCGCGGCCGACTACGTGTTCGACGTCGTCTATCTGCCCGCCGACACGCCGCTCGTGAAACTGGCGCGCAGCGAGGGCAAGACGGTCATCACCGGCGACCAGGTGATGGTGCGTCAGGCCAAGGAGCAGTTCGCGCTGTACACCGGCGTCACCCCGACGGACGAGCAGATCGATCGAGCGGAGCTCTTCTCCGCCGACCCCGACGCGTACCTCGCGTCACTGTAGCCGCCCCCACGGCCATCGAGCAGACACCGGAGTCACCACGATGAAGTCATCGATCCGACAGAGCCTCATCATCGACGCCGCCCGCGCCGACGGCCGCGTCGAGGTCGCCGCGCTCGCCGAGCGCTTCGACGTCACGGCCGAGACGATCCGGCGCGACCTGACCTCGCTCGAGCGCAAGGGGCTCGTGCACCGCGTGTACGGGGGAGCGATCCCGCTGGCTCGGCTCGGATACGAGCCGAGCCTCGCCGACCGTACCCACGCGCAGCAGGACGAGAAGGAGCGCATCGCGCGCGCTGCCCTTTCCGAGCTGCCCGACGGTGGGTCGGTGTCCTTCGACGCGGGCACGTCGGTGTCACGCATGGTGGATCTGCTGCCCGACGACGTCGCGCTCACGGTCATCACGCACGCGCCCGCGCTCATCCCCGCGCTCGCAGCCCGTTCGGGCATCACCCTGCACCTCGCCGGTGGTGAGATCCGCTCCCTCACCCTCGCCGCCGTCGGCTCCTGGGCCGAACGCGCCTACGCCGAGACGGCGATCGACGTCGCTTTCGTCGGGACGAACGCCGTGTCGGTCGGCAGAGGCCTGTGCGCCCCCGACCTGCGCGAGGCGGCCGTCAAGCGGGCCATGGTGCGCCACGCGGAGCGCGTGATCCTCCTCGCCGACCACACGAAACTCGGGCGCACCGACTTCGGAGTGATATGCCCGCTCGAGGACATCGACCTCCTGATCACCGACAGCGCCGCCGAGCCGGAGCTGGTCGACGAGATCCGTTCGGCCGGCGTCGATGTGCTCGTCGTGTGACCCGCCGACACCGCACCACCTGCACAGCACCACCCCACCACCCACCGCACAGCAAGGAGACGAAGACGATGAAGTTCGTCGCAGTGACGTCGTGCCCCACCGGCATCGCGCACACGTACATGGCCGCCGAGGCACTCGAACAGGCCGCCGCCGCGGCCGGGCACGAGATCTCGGTCGAGACGCAGGGCGCGATCGGCGCGACCCCACTCGATCCTGCCCTCATCGCAGGAGCAGACGGCGTCGTGTTCGCCGCCGACCTCGAAGTGAAGAACAAGGAGCGATTCGCCGGCAAGCCCACCGTCAGCGTCGGCGTCAAGCGCGGCGTCAGCGACGCGGCGCGCGTGCTCGACGAGGCGGTCGCCGCCGTCGAGGCCTTCTCGCCCGACGTGGCGGTGGAGGTCGTGCCGGCGCAGGACGTCCCCGTCCGTCGCGAGGGCCGGGGCAGCGGCATCCGCCGGGCCCTCATGACCGGCGTCTCGCACATGATCCCGTTCGTCGCCGCAGGAGGCATCCTCATCGCCATCGGGTTCCTCATCGCGACGGTCGCCTGGCCCAGCAACGGCGCCATCGAGGTCACCGGGGTCGTCGACGGCTCCGACCCCACGGCGCTCATGGCCTGGCTCTCCTCCGACTTCTCCTGGCTGTCCGCGCAGTCGTGGGCCGTGCTGCTGTTCTGGGTGGGCAAGTGGTCGTTCGCCTTCCTCGTCCCGGCGTTGTCGGGCTACATCGCCTACGGGATCGCCGACCGCCCCGGCATCGCGCCGGGCTTCGTCGGCGGCTTCGTCGCGGGCCTGGTCGGCGCGGGCTTCCTCGGCGGCATCGTCACGGGTTTCCTCGGCGGCTACCTGGCGCTGTGGATCTCGCGCTGGAAGGTGCCGGCGGGCGTCCGCGGGATCATGCCGGTCGTCGTCATCCCGCTCATCTCGGTCGCCGTCACGAGCGTCGCGACGGTGCTCGTCATCGGACCGCCGATGAAGTGGATCAACGACACGCTCACGGTCGCCCTGACCTCGCTCAGCGGAGGCAGCGCGATCCTGCTGGGCGTCATCCTCGGGCTGATGCAGTGCTTCGATCTGGGCGGCCCGGTCAACAAGGTCGCGTACGTGTTCGCCACGACGGGACTGGTCAATGCGGCCACCGCCGCCGATGCGCCGGCGCAGATCATGGCCGCCGTCATGGCGGCCGGGATGGTTCCGCCGCTGGCGATCGCGCTGGCGACCGTCGTGCGCCCGAAGCTGTGGACGAAGCAGGAGCGTGAGTCCGGCAAGTCCTGCTGGCTGCTGGGAGCCTCGTTCATCTCGGAGGGCGCGATCCCGTTCGCGGCATCCGATCCGCTCCGCATGATCCCGTCGTTCATGCTCGGCGGGGCCGTCGCCGGCGGACTCGTGATGGCGTTCGGCGTCGGGCAGCTGGCGCCGCACGGAGGCATCTGGGTGCTGCCGCTCATCGGCCACCCGCTGCTGTTCGTCGTCGCGCTGGTGGCGGGCTTCGCGGTCTCGGCGCTCGCGATCATCGGCGTCAAGGAGTACTCGGCGCGCAAGGCCGCGGCCGCCGCCGAGGTGGTCGTCGACGTCGTCGCGTGAGCGATGATGCCGGGGCTCGCCCGTCGCGGGCGCCCCGGCATCCGGCATCCGGCATCCGCCGTCAGGCGAAGGCACCCTCGCGGGTCGAGACGATGTCCTTGCCGAGCGGCATGAGCGAGATCGGGATCATCTTGAAGTCGGCGATGGCCATGGGGATGCCGATGATCGTGAGGCACAGCGCGATGCCGCTCGTCAGGTGGCCGAGCGCGAGCCACCAGCCCGCGAGGATCACCCAGACGACGTTCCCGAGGAACGAGCCGACGCCCGCCGTGGGCTTGGCGACGATCGTCCGGCCGAACGGCCAGATGACGTACCCCGCCGTGCGCAACGACGCGATCGCCCACGGGATCGTGATGATCGGGATGCACAGCAGCACGCCGGCCAGGACATAGCCGAGGAACAGCCAGAACCCCGCGAAGATGATCCAGATGATGTTCAGGAGCGTGCGCATGGTGCCATTCTCGCGCGTCCTGCTCTGCCTGAGTTATGCGCCCGTGGAGCGGGCGGCGATGGCGCGCTGCGCGCGGCGCAGCAGGCCGACGAGACCCGTGACGAGCACGAGGGCGCCGACGGCCAGCAGGCCGTAGCCGACGGCGGTCGCGACATCGAGCCCTGAGATCCATGCCGCCAGGTCGTCGGCCCTGCCGTCGGATGCGGTGAGCCACAGACCGGCGGCCGCGAGCCCGGCGAAGACGAGCCCCCAGACGATCCCCGCCCAGCGGGTGCGGGCACGGAGGGGTGCGGCGGAAGCCGTCTCGGCCTCAGCGGGTGCGGCATCTGACTCGAGTGAGAGCACGACGGTCTCGGCGGCGGTGTCGGCGTTCGTATCGGTGGTGGGGTCGCTCATCGGTTCTCTCCCTCGAGGGCGTCGGCGGTGCCCGCGGAGTCGGCGTCGGCGGCCGGCAGCAGACGGATCTGGATCGGGCCGACGTCCTGCGTGATGACGAGCGTCTGCCGGGTGGTGATCGGCGCATCGGCCGCGGCGAGGACGGCGGTCGAGCGCGTGCGCCCGTCGGAGAGCCGGTCGTTCTGGGTGCGGGCCTCGTCGGCCAGGCGACGCGTGTTGCCGTCGTCGTCGGAGAGGTAGAGCTCGCTCTCGTCGGTCGTGGTCGCCTCGACGACGAGTTCGACGCCCGGCTCGACGGTGATCCACGTCGTGCCCATGCCCTTGTCGATGTGCAGCGGGATGCTCGACCCGGTGTCGTCGAGGTAGACGCTCAGGTCGCCCCACGGCTGCCGGAACGGGGCATCCCGCGGATAAGGCTGCGCATCGCCGATGTTCGAGATCCCGTAGCTGCCCGCGTGCATCGCGAGCACGGTCGGAACGGCCGTCGCCACCAGCCCGCCGGCGAGGGTCAGCATCGTGGCGAAGGCGACGAATCCGCTGCGCCACCGCAGCGCCCCCGCGACGACCATCGCGGCGGCCAGCACGAGCGCGCCCCAGAACAGGCCCTGCGCGACGGCGAACATCCCGTCGGCCGCGAGCGCGGTGAGCGTGCCCACGAGCACAGCGAGACCGACGAGGGCGGCGACGTAGGCGAACGGCGTGCGGGGCTTGGTGAGTCGGCGGATGCGGCGACGCTCGGCGGCCTCCGCGGTGAACGCGGCTGCGTGGGCGTGCCGCTCGCGGCGCGCCTGATCGCGCGCGGTGCGGGCGAGATCCTGCTGCTCGCGTCGCCAGGCCTCCGACTCCACCTTCCACGCCGCGTGCTGCGCGCGCCACGCGGCCATCTCGTCGAACGGGGCGTCGTCGTCCGCAGCCGCGAGGGCGCCCGCGGACTCGACCGTTCCCGAATCGGTCGGCGCCGCGGACGCGTCCGAGTCCGCGGCGGAAGCCGTGCGCGGTGCGGTCTCAGAGGCCGGGATGGTGGGGGTGGAGGGAGCCGTCTCCGTGGCGGCGGACGCGTTCGACACGGGGCGTCCGGCGGCCACCGCGCCGCGGATCACGACGAACAGCAGGCCGCCGGCGAGGGCGACGAGCCCCAGCATCCACAGCACGCTCAGCGCCGTGAACACCCCGCCGGCACCCGCGAACGACCACCACGTCGGTGCACCGACGAACACGGCAAGCGGCGCCGGCAGCAGTCCCAGCAGCAGGCACGCGAGGATGCCGGCGTGCGCGGCGACGAACCGCCCGCGCAGCGCGTCCTGCAGCGGGATTCGTCCCTCCAGGTCGGGCAGCAGAGCCCACGCGATCGCATAGAGGAACAGCACGGGGAAGCCGAAGAGCCCCACGACGACGAGGATGCCGCGCACGATGAGCGGGTCGATCCGCAGCCGCGCGGCCGCGCCGGCGGCGACACCGCCGATCCAGCCGTCGCCGCGCACGACGCCGAGCCCGGCCGTCCACGCGAAGAACCCGTCGGACGCGCCCGGGCGCGTCGGGCGGGCCGGCGGCGGGGTCGGCGGTGCCGGCTGCGGCGCCCCGGGATCCTGGACGGAGGTGTCTGTCATACCTCGATCCTGCGTGGCGGCGCGCCCTGCCTGCCATGGGGTGATCCCCTGAGCGCCCCCTGATTCCCGCGTCCGTCCGTCGGCGTGCGCAGGTCGGGGTGATTGGATTGCGGCATGTCACCCTCCGCCGCGCCCCCGGCGCCGGCCCCGTCCGCGCCGACGTCCCGGCCTGCCGCCGGCCCGCGTCCCCGGCCGCCGGTGCGTCCGGCCGTGCCGCGCCCGGCGCTGCAGCTGCCGCGGGAATGCGTCGTCACCGGTGTCAGCGCGGGGCTCGCCCGCCACCTGGGCGTGCGCGTCGAGGTCGTGCGCACCCTGTTCGTCGTGCTCGGGCTGTGCTCGGGTGCCGGCGTGCTGCTCTACGTGTGGTGCTGGGCGCTCACGCCCCGAGAGGTCGGGCAGGCCGCCGTCACGCGCTCGGCTCCGGTCGCCTGGATCCTCGTGGCGGCCGCCGGCGCGGCGCTCGTTCCGATGGCCATCGCCTCCTCCGACCCGTGGGGACAGTGGTGGATCGTCGCGCCGCCCTTCCTGCAGGACGTGCCGGCCATGCTCGCGGTGACCACGCTGGCCGCCGTCGTCCTCGCCGTGGCGGCGGGGATGTGGGCGGCGCTCGTCGACCGCACCGACCCCGGGCGCGGCCCGCGCCACGCGGCGACGGTGCGCATCGCCGCATCCGTCGTGCTCGTCGTCGCCTTCCTCATTCCGCTGCGCCGCCTCGCCGTCGACGCGCTGCCGATCGTGTTCATCGCGCTGCTGCCGGTCGTCGGGCTCATCGCGCTGCTGTCGACGACGCTGATCGAGCGCTGGCGGGAGCTGTCGGGGGAGCGCGTGGGGCGCATCCGCGAGGAGCAGCGTGCCGAGATGGCCGCGCACCTGCACGACTCGGTGCTGCAGACGCTCGCCCTCATCCAGAACCGCAGCGGTGCCTCCAGCGAGGTCGCGCGGCTCGCCCGCGCGCAGGAGCGCGAGCTGCGCGCCTGGCTGTACGACGGCGACCAGCCCGCCGACAGCGATCTGCCCACCGACCTGCGCGACTACGCGGGCGCGCTCGAACTCGACTATCCGGTGCGCATCGACGTCGTCTCGGCCGGGCTGTCGACCGAACGCGCGAGCGGCGAGCTGGCCGCGGCGGCCCGCGAGGCCATGCTCAACGCGGCCCGTCACGCCGGCGGGGAGGTGTCGGTCTACATCGAGGGCGGCGCGGGCGGAGTCGACGTGTACATCCGCGACCGCGGCGACGGCTTCGACGTCGACGCCGTCCCGGACGACCGGCTCGGCGTGCGCCAGTCGATCCTCGGGCGGATGCGGCGGGCTGGGGGAACCGCCGCCGTGCGCTCCTCGGATGCCGGAACCGAGGTACACCTGCACTTCGGAACGGTGCCGGTCGGCACGGTCGGCGCGGAGGGTGGCACGCGTGGCTGACAGCATCCGCGTGGTCATCGTCGACGACCACTCCATCTTCCGTTCCGGTCTGCGCAGCGATCTCGACGCGACCGTCGCCGTGGTCGGCGAGGCCGCCGACGTCCCCTCGGCGGTCGCCGTCATCCGCGACACGCGTCCCGACGTCGTGCTGCTCGACGTGCACCTGCCCGGAGGCAGCGGCGTCGACGCGACCGGCGGCGAGGAGGTCATCCGCGGGAGCGCGGGCGTGCCGACGCGGTTCCTCGCGCTGAGCGTGTCGGATGCGGCCGAAGACGTCGTGCGCGTCATCCGCGCCGGCGCGCGGGGCTACATCACGAAGGGATCCTCGGGGGTCGAGGTCAGTCGCGCCGCGCACGCGGTGGCCGGCGGCGACGCCGTGTTCTCGCCGCGCCTGGCCGGCTTCGTGCTCGATGCGTTCGGCGCCGTCGCGGGCGAGACCGCGGCGATCGACGACGAGCTGGACCGGCTTTCGGCCCGCGAGCAGGAGGTCATGCGCCTCATCGCCCGCGGATACGCCTACAAGGAGGTGGCGTCGGAGCTGTTCATCTCCATCAAGACCGTCGAGACGCACGTCTCGTCGGTGCTGCGCAAGCTCCAGCTGTCGTCGCGTCACGAGCTGACGGCGTGGGCCTCGGAGCGTCGGCTGCTGTAGCCCCCGCGGAGGCGGTGTCGGTGCCCCGAACTACACTTGACGGGACATGAGCGACCCGATCAAACCCGTCATCGTCTCGGGATCCGCCCCCTCCGACCGTTCCGTCAACGCGGCCGCCGCCGGCGACCGCGCACGACCCGACGACGACCTGCTGCGCGGGCTCAACCCGCCCCAGCGCGAGGCCGTCACCTACCGCGGGCCCGCCCTGCTGATCGTCGCCGGCGCCGGCTCGGGGAAGACGAGCGTGCTGACCCGCCGCATCGCCTCGCTGCTGCGCTCGCGCGAAGCCTGGCCGAGCCAGATCCTCGCGATCACGTTCACCAACAAGGCGGCCGGCGAGATGCGCGAGCGCGTCGGGCAGCTCGTCGGCGACGTCGTGCGCGGCATGTGGATCTCGACGTTCCACTCCGCGTGCGTGCGCATCCTGCGGCGCGAGGCCGACCAGTTCGGATTCACCAAGAACTTCACGATCTACGACTCCGGCGACTCGCGGGCCCTCGTCAAGCGGCTCGTGAAAGAGCACGAGGCCGACGCCTACGGCATGACCCCGGCCTCCGTGCAGGGCCGCATCTCCAAGCTCAAGAACGAGCTCGCCGACGCCGAGTCGTTCGCGCGGCAGGCCAACATGAGCGACCCGGCCGAGCGTCTGTTCGCGGCCATCTTCGCCGACTACCAGCGCGCGCTGCAGCGGGCGAACGCCTTCGACTTCGACGACCTCATCGCGCAGACGGTGTACCTGTTCCGCGCGTTCCCGGCCGTCGCCGACACATACCGCCGCCGGTTCCGGCACATCCTCGTCGACGAGTACCAGGACACCAACCACGCGCAGTACGCGCTCATCCACGAGCTCACCCGCGCGCCCGGGTCGGATGCCGCCCCCACCGAGCACGGCGGGCTGATGATCTTCGACGCGCCGAGCGACGAGCCGGGGGCGTTGCTGACCGTCGTCGGCGACTCCGATCAGTCGATCTACGCCTTCCGCGGCGCCGACATCCGCAACATCAGCGAGTTCGAGCGCGACTTCCCGGGCGCGAAGGTCGTGCTGCTCGAACAGAACTACCGGTCGACGCAGAACATCCTGTCGGCGGCGAACGCCGTCATCAGCCACAACTTCGACCGCAAAGACAAGAAGCTGTGGACCGACGTCGGCGCCGGCGACGCGATCATCGGGTTCACCGGCTACTCGCAGCACGACGAGGCGCAGTTCGTCGCCGACGAGATCGAGGCGCTGCACCGCGCCGGGGCGCCGTACAGCGAGATGGCGGTGTTCTACCGCACCAACTCGCAGTCCCGCGCGCTGGAGGAGATCTTCATCCGCTCGGCCGTGCCCTACAAGATCATGGGCGGCACGAAGTTCTACGAGCGCGCCGAGATCAAAGACGCCATGGCGTACCTCATCGCCGTCGCCAACCCCGCCGACGAGCTCAGCGTGCGCCGCATCCTGAACAAGCCGCGGCGCGGCATCGGCGACGTCACCGAGACCGCGATCGCCCGGTATGCGGCCGAGGAGGGCATCACGTTCCGCGACGCGCTCGCGAACGCGTCGGCGCTCGGCGTCGGACCCAAGATCCAGCAGGCGATCGCGCAGCTCGATGCGGTGCTCGCCGAGGCGAGCGAGATCATGCTGCCGAGCTCGGGCGAGATCGCGCCGCCCACTTCGGTCGCCGAGGGCCTCACGCTGCTGCTCAACAAGTCGGGGTACGCCGACGCGCTGCGGCGCTCGAAAGACCCGCAGGACGAGGCGCGGGTCGAGAACCTCGACGAACTCGTCGCCGTCACCCGCGAGTTCGCGCGCAACAACCCGGAAGGGACCCTCCTCGACTTCCTCACCGAGGTCGCCCTCGTCTCCGACGCCGACGACCTCGACGACGCGTCGGGGTCGGTCTCGCTCATGACGATGCACACCGCGAAGGGCCTCGAGTACGACGCGGTGTTCGTCACCGGCGTCGAGGAAGACCTCATCCCGCACCGCATCTCGGCCGGCGAACCCGGCGGCCCGCAGGAGGAGCGCCGGCTGTTCTACGTCGCGATCACCCGGGCCCGCAAGCGCCTGCACCTGTCGCTCGCGATGACCCGCGCCCAATTCGGCGAGGTGTCGGTCGCGATGCCGAGCCGCTTCCTGCAGGAGATCCCGCACGAGCTCATCGACTGGCGTCAGTCGCCCGGCGACGTGAATTCCCGCGGCGGCATGCAGTCCCGCGCGCTCAACGCACGGCGGCCCGGCGGTGGGTTCGGCGGGGGCGGCTCCCGGTACGGCGACGACCTCGTGCCCCTGCCGCGGCGCGAGCGACCCGCCGGCGACGTCACGAAGTTCGCCAACCGCATCCCCGCGAAGATCCGCGACAACGGCGACCTCGAACTGGCCGCCGGCGACCGCATCCGCCACGACGACTTCGGTGAGGGACGCGTCGACATGGTCACCGGCGAGGGGGCCAAGCGCGTCGCCCACGTGCGCTTCGACAGCGCCGGCGCCAAAAAGCTGCTCATCAAGGTCGCCCCGATCACCAAACTCTGAGACGGCGGCAGGGCCGCGGTGAGCGCTTAGGCTCGGAGCATGGCCCTGTTCTCCCGTCGATCGTCCGCGTCCACTCCGGAGGAGCCCGAGTCGAACGCGGCGGATGCCGCCACCGCCGACGCCGAGGCCGACGCGACGCAGGCCCCCGCCGAACAGGTCCCGACGGTGAACATCTCGGTCTCGACGTACGGCGCCCCGCCGGTGACCGCGACCTCGGCCGCGGCGGCGCCCGCCGCACGCGCGGCCGGTCCCGAGACGCGCCCCGCCGCATCCGCCGAGCCGACGACGACCGTGCCCGGGCTTCCCGACAACGTGTACCTGCGGGCCGCGCTGCAGGCGCTGCCGACCGACATCGAGAACCTGCACATCCTCAACGTCATGCGGCAGACCCTGCAGGGACCGCTCTACCTGCGCGTGCAGGGCGACGCCCGGGCGCTCATGGCCGAGGGCAAGCCGCTCAACCTCGGCGTCGCCGAGCACGACGGACGCCGGTTCCTGCTCGCCTTCTCGGGCGGCGCGGCGCTGCAGGACAGCGTGCGCGCCGACGGCGACGCCGGCACGTCGACGATCGCGCAGCCGTTCCTCGCGGTGCTGCAGAACCTGCTCGCGGGGCCATACGACGGGCTGTGGCTCGATCACGCGACCTCGGGCGCACGGCTCGTGCTGCCGAAGGCCCTCGTGCAGAAGGCGGTCGAGGAGGGCGACCCGGCCTTCACGCTCAAGCGTCTGCTCTCGGGTGCGCGCACCGACGCGACGGCGGGCGAGGTCGTCGCCGCGCTTCCGACCGCCAAGCTCTGGGTCGCGGGCAACAGCGGCCCCGAGGGGCAGATGGGACTCGCCGAAGCGCGACGCGAGAGCGGGTCCCGTCATCTCGAGGTCTTCTCGCACCCGCTCGAGGTGCTGGCCCTCGGCCGCGGCGACCGCCCGCTGCCGCTGACCCCCGAGCAGCTCGCGAAGGCGGTCACCGCCGAGCCCGGGCTCACCGGCATCGTGATCGACCCCGCCGGTCCGTGGATCGAGCTCAGCCGCGCCGACCTCGCCCCGCTGCTCGCCCTGGCCTGACCCGGTCCGGCCTGACGCGTCTGAGCCGCGAGTTCGCCAGTCCGGCCGCGAGTTCGCCGGTCCTGCCGCGAGCTCGCCGGCGATCTCGGCGCGCGACCGGCGAACTCGGCGCGGGACCGGCGAGCTCGCGGGATGCGCACCAGGCCCTGACGCGCGCGGCCGCCAGCACCTAGGGTGAGCGCATGGCCTCCGAGCGCATCACCCTGACCGCCGGCGACCGTGAGGTGTCGCTGTCGAGCCCGAACCGCGTGATCTGGCCGGACCTCGGGATCACCAAGCGCGAGCTCGCCGAGTACGCGATCGCCGTCGCCGCGCCGTTCCTCGCCGCGAACGGGCACCGGCCCGTTTCGCTCGAACGCTTCCCCGACACCGTCGACGGCGAGAAGTTCTTCTCGAAGAACCCGCCCCGCGGCGCGCCCGACTACGTGCACGAGGTCATGTGCACCTACAACAGCGGCCGCCGGCATCCGCAGGTCGTGCTCGACGAGGTCGCCGCGATCGTGTGGGCGATCCAGATGAACACGGTCGTGTTCCATCCGTGGGCTTCCCTCGCCGCCGACACCGACAATCCCGTCGAACTGCGCATCGACCTCGACCCGCAGCCGGGCACCGACTTCGCCGACGCCGCCGCCGTCGCCCCGGCGCTGCGGGACGTGCTGCGCGAGGCAGGACTCGAGGCGTGGCTGAAGACGAGCGGCAACCGCGGCATCCACGTGTTCTGCCCCATCGAGCCGACGCACGAGTTCCTCGACGTCCGGCACGCCGTGATCGCGGCGGGACGCGAACTCGAACGGCGGATGCCGGACAAGGTGACCACGGCCTGGTGGAAGGAGGAGCGCGGCGAGCGGATCTTCGTCGACTTCAACCAGGCCAACCGCGACCGGACGATGGCCGGCGCATACAGTCCGCGCTCCCTGCCCGGGGCCACCGTGGCGACGCCGATCACCTGGGACGAGCTGGCCGCCGGCGTGGATCCGACCGCGTTCACCGTGCGCACGGTGCCGGAGCGTCTCGCCGACATCGGCGACCCGTGGGCGCAGCTGCAGGCCGACCCCGGGCGCATCGACACACTGCTGGAGTGGTGGCAGCGCGACCTCGACGCGGGCCTGGGCGAGCTCCCGTTCCCGCCCGAGTTCCCCAAGATGCCGGGGGAGCCCCCGCGCGTCCAGCCCAGCCGCGCGAAGAAGACCGAGTGATCACGCGCGCGGCGGGGGCGACCACTCCCGTTCGGTGACCACGCGGGCGACCGTCAGCCCGATCGCGAGGGCGACCACGACGAACACGGCGGTGAACCCGTTCTGGATCGCCGTGAGCGTGTCGCCTCCGATGACACCGGTGATGGCGCGGTATGCCGCCGCGCCGGGCACCATGATCAGCACCGCAGGCACCGTGATCGTCACCCGCGCCGCCCGCAGGCGCCCACCCACCAGTGCGGCGCCGAGGCCCACCGCCAGGGCCGCCGCGGCGGCGCCGACCGGCGGGGTGATCCCGGCGTCCACCATCGCGAGACGGCCCGCGTTCGCGACGGTTCCCAAGGTCGCCGCCGTCAGCGCGATCGCCGGCGGGGTGTCGAAGAGCACCGCGAACCCCAGCACGCCCACGAACCCTGCGAGAAGTCGCACGATCGTGAGCACCGGCTCGTCGAACAGCGGCCCCGCCGTCTGGGTGACCGTGGCCTGGAAGACGGCGGCGATGCCCCATACCGCTGTCCCCGTCGCCAGGAGGATGAGCGTCGCATAGACCACCCGCGCGATCCCGGAGTTCAGGTCGAGGCGCGCGAGGTCGAGCGCGCCGGTCACGAGGGGGAACCCGGGGACGAGGAACAGCACGGCGCTCGTGAGCGCCGCGTCGTGCTGTCCGCCGGGGACGCCCGCGAGAGTGAACAGTGCGGCCACGAGCAGATATCCCAGAAGGGCCGCGATCGCCGCGGTGAACACGACGAGATACTCGTTGGTGCGCAGTCGCGCGAGCCGCATCCGCACGAACTGCCCGGCGGCGGCGGCGAGCCCGACCGCGACGAACTCCTGCCACCCTCCGTTGTTGAGCAGGGCGAACGCGGCGCAGGCGAGGCCGGCACCGACCACGCGCACGACGGTCGGGTACCGGCGCGGCCGCGCCTCCACGTCGTCCAGTCGCTGCTGCAGCTCAGGTGCGGTCGTTCCGGGACGCAGCTGTTCGGTCAGACGCTTGAGTTCGGTGAGTCGGTCGGCGTCGATCGCGGGACGGGCGATCTCGGCGACCCGCGTGCGGAACATCTGACCGCGACTGGCCGTGGCGACGATGTCCTTCATCCCCACGCGGCAGTGCAGCTGTTCGATGCCGAGGGCGTGCGCGGCGCGTTCCATGCTGTCGCGCACCCGCGCCGAAGAGGCGCCGGCGCCGAGCATGAGCGCGCCCAGGCGCATGACGGCATCCGTGCGCGCGATGAACTGCACGGGCTCCAACCGCAGCTCCTGGGTGTGCGACAGCCAGGAATCGTCCTGAGCGCGGGGGTCGTCGGGAGGCTGCGACATGCCTCGATCCTGGCACCCTGGGACGGGTTTCGCCCATCGGCGTTTTTCACGGCCCACGACCCTCGGCGCGGGCACGACGGTCCCTAGAGTCGTACTCAAGAGCCGCGCCCCCCAAGGCGGCTCCACAGATCTCGGGCCCGCATGTCCGAGCCGCCGGCATCCGGCGCCGATGCGGGCCCGGACTGTGTTCCCCCGGGCCGATCCCGTTTTGCGGATGCCGCGACCGCCGCTACTGCAGCACGTCGCCCAGGTCGTAGGCGGCGACGGTCTCGAGCTGCGCATACGTGCACGACGCGGGATCGCGGTCGGGACGCCACCGCTCGAACTGCACGGTGTGGCGAAACCGGTGGCCCTCCAGCTGGTCGTAGCGCACTTCGAGCACGCGCTCCGGGCGCAGCTTGACGAACGAGACGTCCTTCGACGCGGTGAAGCGGGAGCGCTCCGTCTCGCCCGTGACCGCGTGCCCCTCCGCATCCGTCACGACGAGCGGGGCGAGCTCGTCGACGAGCTCGAGACGCTTCTTGTCGGACCAGGCGGCGACGCCGCCGACGTTGCGCAACTCGCCGGTGTCGTCGTACAGCCCGACGAGCAGCGAGCCGACGCCCTGTCCGCTCTTGTGCACGCGGTAGCCGATCGCGACGACGTCGGCGGTGCGGGCGTGCTTGATCTTGAACAGCGTGCGCTTGCCCGGGGCGTAGGGGGCGGCGAGCGGCTTGGCGACGACGCCGTCGAGCCCGGCGCCCTCGAACTCGGCGAGCCAGCGGCGTGCGGTGCCCGCATCCGTCGTCGTGCGGGTGAGGTGGATCGGATCGGGCACGGCCGCGAGCAGGTGCTCGAGCGCGGCGCGGCGGCTCGCGAACGGCTCGCCCTGCAGGTCGCGGTCGCCGCGGGCGAGCAGGTCGAACGCGATGAACATCGCCGGAAACTGGCCGCTCAGCAGGCTCACGCGCGACGCGGCGGGGTGGATGCGCTGCGACAGCACCTCCCACTGCAGCCGTCCGTCGACGGCGACGACGATCTCGCCGTCGAGCAGGCAGGGCTCCGGCAGCAACCGGGCGAACGCGTCGACGAGCTCGGGGAAGTAGCGGGTCAGCGGCTTCGCGCCGCGCGAGCCGATCTCGACGTCGGCGCCGTCCCACGACACGAGGGCGCGGAAGCCGTCCCACTTCGGCTCGTACAGCAGGCCGCCGGGGGTCTTGGCCGGGTCGGGCACGGCGGCGACGGCCTTGGTGAGCATCGGCGCGGGGATGTCATACGGCATGCGCCCATCCTGCCGCGCCGTGCTCCGGTCCGCGAGGGAACACCTGGGCGCCGAGGCGACGGCTGCCACCCGCGCTCTCGGCGGCGCGCTGTTCTCTCAGCGGAGGCGGGATGCGGGATGCGGGCTGCCGGGCGCGGCGGACGCGGACCGCCGGGGTCAGGTGGTGCGATGCTTCGGGCGCGCCCAGCGGGCGGGGGTCGCCTCGCCGTCCCACACTTGCACGATGCCCCACGCGACGGCGGCGATCGGCACGGCGAGCACGGCGCCGACGATGCCGCCCAGCACGGTGCCGACCGTCAGGGCGATGAGGATGACGAACGCGTGCAGCTTCATCGACCGGCCCATGAGGAAGGGCTGCAGGAAGTTGCCCTCGAGCTGGTTGACCAGCACGACGACGCCGACGACGAACAGCGCGTTGACCCAGCCGTTGGCGACGAGGGCGACGAGGGCGGCGAGGATGCCGGCGAGCGTCGCGCCGACGATCGGGATGAACGCCAGCAGGAACACGAGCACCGCGAGCGGGATGTACAGCGGCACCTGCAGGATGATCAACCCGATCAGGATGCCGAGCGCGTCGACGAGGGCCACCGTCGCGGTGCCGCGCACATACGAGCCGAGCACCGAGATCGTCTTGTCGCCGATGCGGCGGCCCCGCGCGTACTGCTCGCCCTCGAACGGACGCAGCACGAACGACCACATCTGCGGACCGTCCTTGAGGAAGAAGAACAGGATCGTCACCATGAGCACGAGCCCCGTGACGAAGTTCGCGACGGCGCCGACACCGGCCACCGCGCCCGACCCGAACTGCGCGCTCGTCACGAAGTCGAGGGCCGCATCCGTCCACTCCTCGATCTGATCCGACGTGGGGGCGAACGGGAGCGTCTGCACCCACGCCATCAGTTCGGTGAAGCCGTCGACGGCCTGCTCCGACAGCTCCGGCCACTGGTTGCGCACCGCCCAGACGATGAGCCAGCCGACGCCGGTCAGCAGCACCGCGATCACCAGCAGGGTCAGCAGGGTCGCGAGCAGCGACGGCACGCCGCGCGCCCGCATCCACGTCATCGCGGGGGCGAACGCGGCCGCGAAGATGAGGGCCAGGACGAGGGGGATCGTGACCAGGGTCAGCTGCTGGATGCCCCAGATCGCCGCCGCGGTGACCGCGACGACGAGCAGCACCTGCAGCGAGCGAGTCGCGGCGCGGCCCAGGCCGTCGGCCCACAGGCTCCACGGTGCGCGGCGCGTGCCGATGGCGACCGGCACGGACGCACCCGGCTCCAGGCGGACGGTGGTCGGCTGGCGTCGGAACAGTCCCATCGCCTCAGGCTATCCGCCGGCCGCGATCGCCCGCCGGGCCTTGACACGGCCGCCGGGCGCGTGCGGAGCCGCGTCGGGGGGCGGTCGCCTCAGGCGAAGGCGCTCATCCCGGTGATGTCGCGGCCGATCAGCAGCGCCTGCACGCTCTCGGTGCCCTCGTAGGTGTGGATCGCCTCGATGTCGGACATGTGCTGCATGACGCCGTACTCGAGCAGGATGCCGTTGCCGCCGAGCAGGTCGCGCGCGACCTGGGCGATCCGCCGCGCGGCCCGGGTGTTGTGGTACTTCGCGAGCGAGGCCTGCACCGGACGCAGCTGCCCGCGGGTCTCGAGGTCGGCCATCCACCGGCAGTACAGCTGCATCGCGGTGAGGTCTTCGAGCATGCCGGTCAAGCGCTCCTGCACCATCTGGAACTTCGCGAGCGGCTTGCCGAACTGCACGCGCTGCTGCGCGTACTGCAGGGCGGCCTCGTAGCAGGCGGTCGCGTGTCCGAGCGCGGACCACGCGACACCCGACCGCGTCGAGTACAGCACGGTCGACGCGTCCTTGAACGTGTGCGCCCCGGGAAGGAGCGCGTCGGCGTCGAGCTGCACGTCGTCGAGCGTGATGTGGGCCTGATGGATGCCGCGCAGCGACGCCTTGCCGGTGATCACCGTGCCGGTGTAGCCGGGGGTGTCCTGCGGCACGAGGAAGCACTGCACCGCGCCGTGGTGGTCGGCGCCCTCGTCGTCGACGCGCGCCCAGACGAAGGTGATGCCGCCCGAGGCGCCGTTGCCGATCCACTTCTTCGCGCCGCGCAGCATCCACCCCGTTTCGGTGCGGCGGGCGACGGTCTCCAGCGACACCGAGTCGGAACCGTGGTCGGGCTCGGTGAGGGCGAAGGAGGCCAGCACCTCGCCGCGCGCGACGGGCACGAGGTAGTCGTCCTGCTGCGCGGGGCTGCCGAAGAGGGCGAGGGTGCGCAGGGCCAGACCGCCCTGCACGGCCAGCACGGTGCCCAGCGACCCGTCGCCGCGCGACACCTCCATGTTGACCAGGCCCGCCGCGAGCGGGCTCATCCGCGTGAGGGCGGGGTGGTCGATGCCGTCGGTCAGCAGATCGAGCTCGCCGAAACGCCGCGCGACCTCGAGCGGGTACTGCGCCGTGTCCCAGGCCTCCCGCATCCGGTCGGCGACCTCGTCGACGAAGCGCTGCGCCCGCTCCCACACCTCGCGGTCGGCGTCGTCCAGGTCGGCGAACACGGCGTAGTAGTCGGTGCCGAGCCGACCGGTGACGTCGTAGCCGGTCGTGCGCTCGCCGGGGAACAGCTCTGTCATGTCCCCGATGATACTCGATGCCATGTCCCGTGAAACTGCGTATCGCTCGTGGTGGCGGCGGGGTGACGCGTCGCGCGACGCCGCCATGTGTGCAGTTCTCAGGACGGGTGAGCCGGAGGCCGAAGGAGGGCCGCGTGATCCCGGGGATCCCGTGGCGGACGGGGCCGTGGGGCGCCGATCCGTCCTGAGAAGTGCGCGGCCTCGGGCGTCGGGCGGACGGACGCGTGGGCCGGTGCACTGAGGGCGGCGCCGCGACCAGGTGGGTCAGGCCAGGTCGGAGCGCAGGCGCCGGGCGATCTCGGCCGTCGGCATGCGGCGGGGGAAAGCCGCGATGATGAGGTCGTCGGCCGCCGGGTCCTCGCCGTCGGGGTGCACGCCGAAGCGGTGCATGAGTCGGTCGTAGGCCTCCGACAGGACGGATGCCGGCACGTCGGCCGTGCCGCGCAGCAGCCGGCGCAGCACGTGGTTGTGCACCGCGGTGACGGCCGCGGCGTAGGCGACGGCGTCGACGGGGTCGAGTCCCGGCAGCGCGCCGCGCAGGTAGTCGTCGAACAGTCGCTCGTACTGGAAGACCGTGACGATCTCGCGCTCGCGCAGCGCAGGGACCTGACGCACCACGCCGTAGCGGCGGCGGGCCATCTCGGGATCGGCGGCGAAGTGGCGGAACACATCGACCGAGGCCGCGCACACGGCAGCCCACGGATTGTCGTTCGGCTCGGCCAGGCTCGCCCGCAGTTCGGCGAGCAGTTCGTCGTGGTCGGTGAAGACGACGTCGTCCTTGCCTCCGAACTGGCGGAAGAACGTGGACCGGGAGACGCCGGCGGCCTGCGCGATCTGCTCGACCGACGTCGCCTCGAAGCCTTGTGTCGCGAACAGCTCGAGCGCTGCGGCCACGACGGCGCCTCGGGTGGGAGGGGGAGCGGCGTCACTCATGACGCTGAGCCTACCGACCCTCAGGCGACGAAGCGGATGACGCCCGTGATGATGAGGGTCACCGCGGTCGTCCACAGCACGATCGCGAGGCCCTGCCACTGCAGCACGCGCCGGGCCGGCACGCCGGTGCCGACGAGGGCGGCGGCGGTGAACTGGGTCGGCAGCAGCAGGGGGCCGAGCAGGCTCACGCCGGGCGTGCCATAGCGGTGGTACGCGCGCTGGAACTTCTCGCGCCGAGGCGACGGCGCGTCGGAGGGGGCGTCGGCGTCGCCGCGACGGCCGACGCGGCTCGTCACCGCCGTGCGCACGCGGGAACTGACGAGCACGACGACGAGCACGCACAGAAAGTTGCCGATCGCGGCCGAGACCGCGGCGACCACGGGCGGCAGGCCGCCGATGATGCCGATCGCGGCGCCTCCCTCGCCCTCGACGAAGGGCACGGCGCCGGCGAGGGCGACGATGACGGGCTGCAGCAGGTCGGGGACCTGCGCGACGAGGTCCTGGAAGCCGGAGATGAGGCCGGGCTCGGTCGTGCTCATGGGGTGCTCCTCTGATCGATGGTGCGGGGTGCGGTATCCATCCCATCCGGAGGAGGGCGGCGGCGGCAGTGCCGCCCTGTCACCTGCTGCCGTGACGTCCGGCGCCGCGGGGCATGACGGATGTCATGGCCGTACTGTGGCGGGTGTGACCACCGCACCGCCCACCTCGCTCGCGCGCCGTGTCACCGCGACGGCCTGGTACATCGGCGTCTCCGTCGTGTTCCTCGTGGCCGGCGCGCTGCTGTTCTGGTCGCTCGTGGTGGTGTTCTCGTCGTCGGATGCCGCCGCCCCGCGCGCGGTCGGCTACGTGATCGGAAGCCTCGCGGTGCTCTCCGGACTGACGGTGCAGCTGGTGGCGTATCACCGCGACGGGCGGCTCGGCGAAGCCGAGCGGGCGCCGTTGCAGCGCCGCGTGTTCGCGTGGCAGCCCGGGCTGACCGCCCTCGGCGCGGTGCTCATCGGTGTCGCGACGGGCAGCATCCTGCTCGGCCTGTCGGTGGTCGTGACGGCGCTGTGCGTCATCCGCTGGCCGCGGGGTGTGCGGCTGTGGGGCGTCGTGCTGGCGACGGTCGCGCTCGTCTTCGGTGCGTTCGCGATGCCGATGCGGATCCCGATCGACGTCGACACCGCCCAGCTCGAGTTCGCCGGGCTGCTGTTCGCGGTGGGATTGCCGAGCATGACGGCGCTGTCGTTGTGGTCGTGGGACGTCGTCGCCGAACTCGACCGCGCCCGCACGACCGAGGCGCGTCTGGCCGCCACGCAGGAGCGGCTGCGCCTCGCGGCGGAGCTGCACGACCTGCAGGGGCACCACCTGCAGGTGATCGCCCTGCAGCTGGAGCTGGCCGAGCGGATGCTGGCGCGCGACCCCGCCGCCGCCGGCGAGCAGATCCGGCTCGCGCAGGCCTCCGTCGACGAGGCGCGTTCGGGCACCCGCGCGCTCGCCGGCCGGTTCCGCGGGGTGCCGCTGCCCGACGAGCTCGCCAATGCCGCCGACCTGCTGCGCGCCGCGGGCGTCGACGTACGCCTGGACGTCGCGCGCGAAGCCGGCTACGCCCCGGCCGACCTGCTCGGCCCCGTCGTGCGCGAGGTGACGACGAACATCCTCAAGCACGGCGGCGGGGCGTGGGCGCAGTTGCGCCTGGAGTGGATCGGCGCCGCCTGGCGCCTGTCCGCGGCCAACGACACGGCCGCGGGCGACGACGGGCTCCGGGACCTCGGCGCCGAGAGCGGCAGCGCGGGGCTCGCGGGCATCACCCATCGGGTGGGAGCCGTCGGCGGGTCGGTGCGCGCCGACCGCGCCGGAGGCCGGTTCGAGGTGACGGTCACCGTGCCGGGGGCGGTCCCCGCCGGGCCGTCCGAGAACGCACGCTCGTCCGTCCCGGGGGAGGAGACCCGATGATCCGCGTGCTGATCGCCGACGACGAGGACATGATCCGCTCCGCGCTCGCGTCGCTGCTGCGCCTGGAGGACGACCTCGAGATCGTCGCCGAATGCGCCGACGGCGAGAGCGCGGTCGACCAGGCGCTGGCCCTCCGCCCCGACGTGTGCCTGCTCGACCTCGAGATGCCCGGCATCGACGGGGTCGAGGCGGCCGCCCGCATCCGCCGTCACGTGCCCGCGCGCTGCATCGTCGTGACCCGCCACGCCCGTCCCGGCGTGCTGCGGCGGGCGCTGAGCGAGGGCGTCGACGGGTTCGTGCCGAAGTCGCGCCGCGCCGAGGACGTCGCCGCCGTCATCCGCGACGTCGCCGCGGGGCGCCGCTACGTCGACCCCGAGATCGCCGCCGACGCCCTGCGCGACGAGCGCAGTCCGCTCACCGACCGCGAGCTCGACGTGCTGCGCGTCGGGCAGCGCGGCGAGACGATCGCGCAGATCGCGGCGACCCTGCACCTGTCGGGCGGCACGGTGCGCAACCACGTCTCGTCGATCCTCGGAAAGCTGCACGTGCCCACGCGGCAGCAGGCTGCGATCGTCGCCCGCGAGCGCGGCTGGATCTGAGGATCCCCGCACCGGCGCCGTAGCCCGGCGCCGGTGGACGGCGCGTGTCAAGCGGGTTGTCCGGGCCGCTGTCGCCGCGTTGGCTGGCCGCATGCCCGCCTCGCGCCCGCCGCTCTGGAAGCTCTCCGCCCCTCCCGTCGAGACCGATCCCGGACTGCCGGCGGGCACGCCCGACGTCGTCGTGGTCGGGGCGGGACTGACCGGTCTCGTCACCGCACTCCGGCTCACCCGGGCCGGACGCCGCGTGGCCGTCGTCGAAGCGGGCACCGTGGGGGAGCTCGCCAGCGGCGGCAACACGGGCAAGGTGTCGCTGCTGCAGGGGAAGGTGCTCGGCACGCTGCGGCGCCACCATCCGGCCTCGCTCGTGCGCGCCTACGTCGAGGCGAACGCTGAGGGCGCCGCGTGGCTGCGCGCGTTCGCGGAGGCCGAGGGCGTGCCCATCACGACGCGCACCGCCGTGTCGTACGCGCAGACCGAGGCGGGGATGCGGCACGTCGAGGCCGAGGAGCGCGCCGCCGCCGAGGCGGGCCTCCCGGTGCACCGGCTCGTGCCCGACGGCTCCCTCCCGTTCCCCCTCGTGGGCGGCGTCGCGCTCGCGGGGCAGTCCGCGCTCGACCCGATGGCGGTGCTGCGCGCGCTCGCCCGCCGGCTGCGCGCCGAGGGCGGCACGGTCCACGCCGGCATCCGCGTGACCGGCGTGCGCACGCTCCCGCATCCGCGGCTGACGACGGATGCCGGTCCGATCGAGGCGGACAGCATCGTGCTGGCGACGGCGACACCGCTGCTGGACCGCGGCCTGTACTTCGCCAAGACCCGCGGCCTGCGCAGTCACGCCGTCGCGTTCGAGCTCGACGAGCCGGCGCCCGAGGGGATGTACCTTTCGGTCGACGGCGCGACCCGGTCGCTGCGTGCGGTCACGCCGGATGACGGCCCCGGCGACGTCGCGCGGCTCATCGTCGGCGGAAACGGAAGCCCCGTCGGGCGCGCGTACTCGGAGCGGGCGGCCGTCGACGACCTCGTGGCGTGGACCCGCACGCACTTCCCGTCGGCGCGTCCCGTCACCGCGTGGTCGGCGCAGGACTACGAATCCCACGATCTGATCCCCTTCATCGGTGTCATGCCCCGCACCGGCGGCGCGGTGCGTTTCGCCACCGGGTACGGCAAATGGGGCCTCACGCTCGCGCCGGCCGCCGCCGCGCGCATCACCGCCGAGATCACGGGTGTGCCGTGGGCCGAGCGTCCGGACTGGATGCGGACGATCGCGCGCCGGATGACGGTGCCGGCCGATCTCGGCCGCGGCGGGGTGGAGAACGTCGCGGTCGGGTGGGAGGCGGCATCCGGATGGGTCGACGCGCAACGACGACCCGTGCCCGTCCCGCGGCCTGCCGAGGGGGAGGGGGTCATCGCCCATCGGGGCCTCACGCCGGTGGGCGTCTCGACGGTCGACGGGATCACTCGCGGCGTGCGGGCGGTCTGCCCGCACCTGGGCGGTGTGCTGCGGTGGAACGACGCCGAATGCACGTGGGATTGCCCACTGCACGCCTCGCGGTTCCGCGCCGACGGCACGCGCATCGAGGGGCCGGCAGTGCACGATCTGGAGACGCTGCCGCGCACCCCGGACTGAGGATCGGACGGTCGGAGGCATCCAGCCGCGCGTATTAGGCTGGGCGCGTCGATATCTCGACATCGAGACTTCTTCGGCGCTTCACACCCCACAGTCGCCCAGCGAAGGATTGCACGTGGATCTGTACGAGTACCAGGCACGAGACCTGTTCGAGAAGTACGAGGTGCCGGTGCTCGCCGGTATCGTCGCGGACACCCCCGAGGAGGTGAAAGCGGCAGCCGAGAAGCTCGGCGGCGTCGTCGTGGTCAAGGCCCAGGTCAAGACCGGCGGACGCGGCAAGGCCGGCGGCGTGAAGGTCGCCAAGACCCCCGACGAGGCGTACGAGGCGGCCCAGGCCATCCTGGGCCTGGACATCAAGGGTCACGTCGTGCAGCGCGTCATGGTCGCCGCCGGCGCCCGGATCGAGAAGGAGTACTACTTCTCGGTGCTGCTGGACCGCGCCAACCGCTCGTACCTCAGCCTGTGCTCGGTCGAGGGTGGCATGGAGATCGAGCAGCTCGCGGTCGAGAAGCCCGAGGCGCTCGCGCGTGTCGAGGTCGACCCGCTCGGCGGCATCGACGAGGCCAAGGCGCTCGAGATCGCCAAGGCCGGCGGCTTCGACGACGAGACCGCCGCGAAGGTCGCTCCCGTCTTCGTCAAGCTCTACGACGTCTACAAGGGCGAGGGCGCGACCCTCGTCGAGGTCAACCCCCTCATCCAGGACGCCGACGGCAACATCATCGCCCTCGACGGCAAGGTGACCCTCGACGACAACGCCAGCGAGGTGCGCCACCCCGAGCACGAAGAGCTCGAGGACAAGGGCGCGACCGACCCGCTCGAGGCCAAGGCGAAGGCGTCGGGCCTCAACTACGTCAAGCTCGACGGCGAGGTCGGCATCATCGGAAACGGCGCGGGCCTGGTCATGTCGACGCTCGACGTCGTCGCGTACGCCGGCGAGAACCACGGCGGCGTGAAGCCCGCCAACTTCCTCGACATCGGCGGCGGCGCCTCGGCGACCGTCATGGCCGCGGGCCTGGACGTCATCCTGGGCGACGAGCAGGTCAAGTCGGTGTTCGTCAACGTCTTCGGCGGCATCACCTCGTGCGTCGCCGTCGCCGACGGCATCGTCAAGGCCCTCGAGATCCTCGGCGACACGGCGACCAAGCCGCTCGTCGTGCGCCTCGACGGCAACCAGGTCGAGGAGGGCCGTGCCATCCTCGCCGCCGCGAACCACCCGCTCGTGACCCTCGCCGCCGGTATGGACGAGGGCGCGGACAAGGCCGCCGAGCTGGCCGCCGCCTGATCCGCGGCCCTTCGACACGCTCAGGAACCAGGAAACAGACATGTCTATCTATCTGAACAAGGACTCCAAGGTCATCGTCCAGGGCATCACCGGCGGTGAAGGCACCAAGCACACCGCCCTGATGCTCAAGGCCGGCACCAACGTGGTCGGCGGCGTCAACGCGCGCAAGGCCGGCACGACCGTCTCGCACACGGATGCCGCCGGCAACGCCGTCGAGCTGCCCGTGTTCGCCTCGGTCGCCGAGGCGATCGAGGCCACCGGCGCCGACGTGTCGATCGCGTTCGTGCCGCCGGCGTTCACGAAGGACGCCATGGTCGAGGCCATCGACACCGACATCCCGCTGCTGGTCGTCATCACCGAGGGCGTGCCCGTCGGCGACACCGCCGAGGCGTGGGCGTACGCGAAGAGCCGCGGCAACAAGACCCGCATCATCGGCCCGAACTGCCCCGGCATCATCACCCCCGGTGAGGCGCTCGTGGGCATCACCCCCGCCAACATCACCGGCAAGGGCCCGATCGGCCTCGTCTCGAAGTCGGGCACCCTGACCTACCAGATGATGTTCGAGCTGCGCGACCTGGGCTTCTCGACGGCCATCGGCATCGGCGGCGACCCGGTCATCGGCACGACGCACATCGACGCGCTCGCCGCGTTCGAGGCCGACCCCGAGACCAAGGCGATCGTCATGATCGGCGAGATCGGCGGCGACGCCGAGGAGCGCGCCGCCGAGTTCATCAAGGCCAACGTCACCAAGCCGGTCGTCGGCTACGTCGCCGGCTTCACCGCTCCCGAGGGCAAGACGATGGGCCACGCCGGCGCGATCGTCTCCGGCTCGGCGGGCACCGCGCAGGCCAAGAAGGAAGCCCTCGAGGCCGCCGGCGTCAAGGTCGGGAAGACCCCGTCCGAGACCGCCGCCCTCATGCGCGAGATCATCGAGACGCTGTAACGCTGAACGACGAAGGGGACGGATGCCGCGGCATCCGTCCCCTTCGTCGTTCGTGCGCCGTCGCGCCTCAGGCGACGCCGAGCAGCGCCTCGAGCGGGCCGCGGGCGAAGAAGACGACGAAGCCGGCGCCCACGATCCACAGCAGCGGGTGGATCTGCTTCGCGCGGCCCGAGAAGGCGTGCAGCACGATCCACGACACGAAGCCCGCGCCGATGCCGTTGGCGATCGAGTAGGTCATCGGCATGACCGTCGCGGTCAGGAACACCGGCAGCAGCACTCGGAAGTCGGTGAAGTCGATGTTCTTGATCTGGGTGAGCATCATCGCGCCGACGAGCACGAGCGCCGCCGCGGCGACACCGCCCGGCACGAGCGAGGTCAGCGGCGTGAAGAACATCGCGAGCAGGAACAGCGCGCCGGTCACGACCGACGCGAGCCCCGTGCGGGCGCCCTCGCCGATGCCGGAGCCCGACTCGACGAACACCGTCGCCGACGAGGACGACGTGCCACCGCCGACGACGGCGCCGAGGCCCTCGACGACCAGCGCCGACTTGATGCGCGGGAAGTCGCCGTTGGCATCGGCGAGGTCGGCCTCCTTGGCGAGGCCGGTCATGGTGCCCATCGCGTCGAAGAAGTTCGAGAACAGCAGGGTGAACACGAACATGACGAGGGCGACGACGCTCACGCGCTGCAGGTCGAAGCCGAAGTCGACGGCGCCGATGAGGCTGAAGTCGGGGAGCGCGACGATGCCGTTCGCGAAGCCGAAGTCCAGACCGAACGGCCAGATCGCATTGACGATCGCCGACAGCACGGTTCCGCCGACGAGGGCGATGAGGATCGCGCCCTTGACCCGCAGCGCGATGAGGGTGCCGCCGATCAGCAGGGTGATGACGAACATCAGCGTCGGCAGCGACGCGACCGACCCGCCGATGCCGAGGTCGACCGGGGGTGACGCGTTGCCGGTCGCCGAGACGAAGCCGGCGTTGACGAAGCCGATGAACGCGATGAACAGGCCGATGCCGACCGTGATGGCGAGCTTCAACTGCACCGGGACGGCGTCGAAGATCATCTTCCGCAGGCCGGTCGCGGCGAGGACGACGATGATGAGGCCGTTGATCATGACGAGCGCCATCGCCTCGGGCCACGACACCGATCCGACGACCGAGAACGCGAGGAACGCGTTGATCCCCAGGCCCGCCGCGAACGCGAACGGCAGGCGGGTCACGAGGCCGAACAGCACCGTCATGACGCCGGCGGTGAGCGCCGTGGCCGCGGCGACGGCGTGGCCGTCGAGCACCGTCCCCTCGACGTCGGGGGTCGACAGGATCAGCGGGTTCAGGATGACGATGTAGGCCATCGTCACGAAGGTGACGAGGCCGCCGCGGATCTCGGTGCCGACGGTGGAGCCGCGACGGGTGATCTCGAAGAAGGAATCGAGGCGGCCGCGGGTGGTGGACGTCGGGGAAGGCGGAGTGGTGCTCATTCCGTCGACGGTACCGCGGATAGGGTCGAAGGCGCATGAACCGCCTCCTCGTCGTCATCCTCGCCGCCTTCGACGCCGCCATCGCCGCGGCCGTCGGTCTCGCCGCAGCCCTCGCTCCGCTCACCCTGCTGTGGGTGTTCGGCTTCGGGGGCGGCGCCGATTGGGGACTGCTCTGGCCGGCCTCGGCCCGCATCTGGCAGTTCGGTCTGCTCGTGCCCGTACAGGTCGACCTGCCCGACGCGTACCTCGTGTCCGCCGGGGTCCCCGTCGAGGGTGCCGCGTTCCTGCTCTCGCTCTCCCCGCTCGCGTTCGCCGTGTTCACGGCCCTGTTCGCCGCCCGTTCCGGCGCCCGGGCCGCGCACTCCGGTGCCGGCCTGATCGGCGTCCTGTCGGGGGGCGTCGTCTTCGCGGCGCTGGCGAGCCTCGTGACGCTCTCCGCGCACGCCCCGGTCGCGGCCGTCGAGACCTGGCAGGCGATCCT
The DNA here is from genome assembly GCF_003651225.1 of Microbacterium telephonicum. Lineage (GTDB taxonomy): Bacteria > Actinomycetota > Actinomycetes > Actinomycetales > Microbacteriaceae > Microbacterium > Microbacterium telephonicum. Next base: position 547,729 of record NZ_RCDB01000003.1, on the reverse strand, counting down.
CCTCCCCGTGCTCGTCTACGCGCTGCCGGCGGCGGCCGGCGCGCTCGTCACCGCGTGGCGCGAAGGCGACGACGGCGTCGTCGACGCGGTGCACGACCTCGCCGACGACTCCGAGCTGTGGCGCGGCGCCGTGCCCGCCGCGGCGCGCGGGCTCGCGGCCGCGCTGGTCGGCATGATCGGAGTGGGGGCCGCCGTGCTGGCGGTCGCGCTCGCCGTAGGCGGCGGAGATGTCGTCGCCCTGTTCGAATCCGCGCACGTCGACCTCGTCGGGGCGGTCGCGATCGGACTCGCCCAGGTCGCCTATCTGCCGACGCTCGTCGTCTGGGGCCTCTCGTTCGCCGCGGGCCCCGGATTGCTGCTCGGCGACGGCGCCACGGTCTCCGCCGCCGGAACGGATGTCGGCGTACTGCCCGCGATCCCCGTGCTCGGCATCGTCCCCGAGGACCCGTCGCAGTGGCTGCTGCTCCTGGCCGTCGTCGTGGTCGCCGTCGGCGCGTTCGCCGGCTGGATCGCCCGCCGGCGCCTCGTCGACGAGCAGACGGATGCCGTCGCCACCCGTCTCGCCGTGCTCGGCATCCTCGTCGTCGGTGCCGGGGGAGCGGCGGCGCTGCTGGCCGTCGTCGCCTCCGGGTCGATCGGCCCGGGCCGGCTGGCCGTCGTCGGCACGCAGCCCGGGCCGCTCGCCCTCGCCGTCGGCGCCGAGATCGCGGTCGGCGCCGCGATCACGCTGTTCGGTCTGCGCGCGTCCACGCGCGAGCGCGGTGACGACGTCGACCGGTACGACACGATGCCCGACTCGGACGTCGCCCTCGTCCCGACGGTCGTGGCCGGCGGGGCCGCGACGTCGCTGCCGCAGCCGGACGGCGGGTGGTCATCGGCGACCGGCAACGCCCGTTCCGTCCCGGTGGTCGACGTCGACATGCAGGCCACCGAGGAGATCGCCCCGATCGCGTTCCTGTCCGACGACGCGGAGCCGGATACCGCACCCACCGCCTCGGCAGACCCCCCGGCGCCCGACGACAACCTCACCGAGCCGCTCGACCTCGACGACCCCACCGCCCCGCCGCGCTGAGCCCCTGCGGTGGGCGCCTGCGCCGAGCCCCCGCGCTGAGCCGCCAGCGCCCCGGTGGCGCGCACGGCGGCGCACTAGACTGGCCTGATGCTCACGGTCGCCGTCCTCATCTCGGGCACCGGCTCGAACCTGCGGGCACTGCTGGAGGCGGCGGCATCCGCCGACTTCCCCGCCCGCGTCGTCGTCGTCGGCGCCGACCGGCAGGCCGACGGATTCGCCCACGCCGAGCAGTTCGGCATCCCGACGTTCCTCGTGCCGTTCCGCGAATTCGAGTCGCGCGAGCACTGGGGCGAGGAGCTGCAGCGGCAGCTGGCGGTGTGGAACCCCGACCTCGTCGTGCTGAGCGGTCTCATGCGTCTGCTCCCGGCATCCGTCGTCGACGCGTGGGCGCCGCGGCTCATCAACACCCACCCCGCGTACCTGCCCGAGTTCCCCGGCGCGCACGGCGTGCGCGACGCGCTCGCCGCGGGCGCGACCGAGACCGGCGCGAGCGTCATCGTCGTCGACACCGGCGTGGACACCGGCCCGATCCTCGCGCAGGAGCGGGTGCCCGTGCTCGCCGATGACACCGAGCACAGCCTGCACGAGCGCATCAAGCCCGTCGAGCGACGGTTGCTGATCGACGTCGTGCGCCGCATCGCGACCGGCGAGCTCGACCTCTCCCGCGCCGGCGCGCCCGCGCCGACCCCCTGACCACCGCACGTCCCGCACTCCGACCCCGAGGAGCCCTCCGCCATGGCCGGTCCCACCATCGACCCCGCCCTCTACCGTCCGCGCGACGCCGTCGCCATCCGCCGTGCGCTGATCTCGGTCAGCGACAAGACGGGGCTGCTGCCGCTCGCCCAGGCCCTCGCCGCCGACGGCGTCGAGCTCGTCTCGACCGGAGGCTCGGCCGCGCTGCTGCGCGAGGCCGGTCTCGACGTGAAAGACGTCGCCGAGATCACCGGGTTCCCCGAGTCGCTCGGCGGCCGCGTGAAGACCCTGCACCCCAGCGTCCACGCAGGCCTGCTCGCCGACCTGCGGCTCGAAGACCACGAGGCCCAGCTCGCCGAGCTCGGCATCCGCCCCTTCGAGCTCGTCGTCGTGAACCTCTATCCGTTCGTCGAGACCGTCGCCTCCGGCGCGACGGGCGACGCCGTGGTCGAGCAGATCGACATCGGCGGACCCGCCATGGTGCGCGCGTCGGCCAAGAACTTCGCGAACGTCGCGATCGTCGTCTCGCCGGAGTCGTACCCCGCCATCATCGACGCGATCGGCCAGGGCGGCACGACGCTGTCGCAGCGGCGGGAGCTCGCCGCGCGCGCCTTCGCCCACACCGCCGCCTACGACCGGGCCGTCTCGACGTGGTTCGCCGACGAGACCCTCGCCGACGGCGTCGACCTGCCGCAGCACCTCACGATCCGCGCCGAGCGGCTCGAGACCCTGCGCTACGGCGAGAACTCGCACCAGCGCGCCGCGATCTACACCCGCACCGGCGGCCACGGCATCGCCCAGGCCACGCAGCTGCAGGGCAAGGAGATGTCGTACAACAACTACGTCGACGCGGATGCCGCCCTCCGCGCCGCGTTCGACATGGTCAAACCGGCGGTCGCCATCATCAAGCACGCCAACCCGTGCGGCATCGCGATCGCCGCGCCGCAGGCGCTCGACCCCATCGCCTCCGCGCACCTGCGCGCCCACGAGTGCGACCCGGTCTCGGCCTTCGGCGGCGTGATCGCGGCCAACCGCACCGTGACGCTGAAGATGGCCGAGAACCTGCGCGACATCTTCACCGAGGTCATCGTCGCCCCGGGCTTCGAGCCGGAGGCGCTGGAGGTGTTCAAGCTCAAGAAGAACCTGCGCGTGCTGCAGCTGCCCGACGACTGGCGGCAGGAGCCGATGGACGTCCGTCTCGTCTCGGGAGGCCTGCTGCTGCAGGATGCCGACCGCTTCCCGGCCGAGGTCGAGTCGCTCGTCGACGGCTGGGAGCTCGTCACGGGCGAGATGCCCGACGACGCCGCGAAGTCGAACCTCGCCTTCGCGTGGAAGGCGTGCCGCGCCGTCAAGAGCAACGCGATCGTGCTGGCCCAGGGGTCGGCGACGGTCGGCATCGGCATGGGCCAGGTGAACCGGGTCGACTCCTGCCGCCTCGCGGTGGAGCGCGCCGGTGACCGCGCGGCCGGCTCGGTCGCCGCTTCGGACGCGTTCTTCCCGTTCGCCGACGGACCGCAGGTGCTCATCGACGCCGGCATCCGCACGATCATCCAGCCCGGCGGATCGGTGCGCGACCAGGAGGTCGTCGACGCGGCCAAGGCCGCCGGCGTGACCATGTTCTTCACCGGCGAGCGTCACTTCTTCCACTGACCCGCTGGCGAGGTGCGGTGCTTCGAACTCCGCACGATCCCACGAACTCCGCATCCGAGCGTCGCTTCGGATGCGGAGTTCGTGCGTTTCTGCGGAGTTCGTGACCGGCGACGACCCTCACCGTCGTGTCCGATTTCCGCGAGCGCGGGGGATGCGGGAGTGGCAGGCTGAGGGGGTGACCATGAGCGGGATGACCACGGGCGGGATGACGTTCGACGAGCGTTACCGTGCGATCGACGCGCGCGACGCGCGGTTCGACGGACAGTTCGTCACGGCGGTGCGCTCCACCGGCATCTACTGCCGTCCGTCGTGCCCCGCCCGCACCCCGAAGCCCGCGAACGTCACCTTCTACCCCACGAGCGCCGCGGCGCACGAGGCCGGGTATCGCGCCTGCAGGCGGTGCCTCCCCGAGGCCGCGCCGGGATCGCCGGAGTGGAACCTGCGCGGCGACGTCGCCGGCCGCGCCATGCGCCTCATCGCCGACGGCGTCGTCGAGCGCGAGGGCGTGCCCGGTCTCGCCGCGCGCCTGGGGTACTCGCCGCGGCACCTCGGCCGCATCCTCACCGCCGAGCTCGGCGCCGGGCCCCTCGCCCTCGCGCGGGCGCAGCGCGCTCACACCGCCCGCATGCTGCTCGTCGGCACCGACCTGCCGGCATCCGACATCGCCTTCTCGGCGGGGTTCGCGAGCGTGCGGCAGTTCAACGACACCGTGCAGGAGGTGTTCGGCATGACGCCCGGCGCGCTGCGCGCGCTGCGACGGCCCTCCGGCGCGGCGGCGGCGTCGGGTGCGATCGACCTCGTGCTCCCGTACCGCGCGCCCCTCGATCTCGACGGGCTCTTCGCGTGGATGGCCGTGCGCGCCGTGCCCGGCGTGGAGGTCGCCGGGCGAACGAGCTTCGCCCGCACGCTGCGCCTGCCCGGCGGAGTGGCCTGGTTCGAGCTGCGTCGCGACGGCGCCGACCGCCTGCGCATGCGCGCCAGGCTGTCGCGTCTGGCCGACCTCGGCACGCTCGTCGCGCGGGCGCGGCGCCTCTTCGACCTGGATGCCGACCCCGCCGCCGTCGACGCCGCACTCGCCGCGCATCCCGAGATCGCCCCCCGCGTCGCGCGGATCCCCGGCATCCGCGTGCCCGGCGCCGCCGATCCGCACGAGATGCTCATCCGCGCGATGGTGGGCCAGCAGATCTCGGTGGCGTCGGCGCGCACCGCGCTGACGGCGCTGAGCGACGCGCTGGGGGAGTCGGCCCCCGAGGTCGAGGGAACGGCCCGGCTGTTCCCGACGATGGCGGCCATCGCCGAGCACGGGCACGAGGTGCTGCGCGGTCCGGGGGCGCGCATCCGCGCGATCACCGGTGCCGCGGCGGCCCTCGCCGACGGCTCGCTCCTGCTCACGTCGGGCGACGACGGCGCCCAGCAGCGCGCCGCCCTGCTGACGATGCCCGGGATCGGCCCGTGGACGGCCGATTACGTGCGGATGCGGGTGCTCGGCGACCCCGACATCACCCTTCCCGGCGACGTCGCCGTGCGCGCCGGCGCCGTCGCCCTCGGCATCCCGTCCGACCCGCGCGGGTTCGACGCGTGGGCCGCGCGCACGGCGCCGTGGCGCAGCTACCTCACCGCGCACCTGTGGGCGGCGGTGCCGCCGCGCGCTCCGGCGGGGCGCACGGGTCGCGCCGCCCGAGCGGCCGCGGCCGCGGCCGACGCCGGCCCCGCGGTCCGCGCACCGGGACGGAGCCGACCGGATGCCGCCCCGACGCCCCACGACGAGACACCTCACGACCAGGAGACGACATGACCGCGACCATCCAGACCGTCGAGACCCCCGACGGCGCCTTCACGATCCTGGCCGACGAGGGCGGGCGCGTGCTGGCCAGCGGGTGGACCGCCGACCCCGCCGCGATTCTCGGCCGCGTCCGGACCGCGCCGAGCGACGTGCGCGCGGGGGAGACGGATGCCGCCGCCGCCGTCGTGGCGTACTACGACGGCGACCTCGCCGCGATCGACGACGTCGCGGTGGCACAGCACGGCACGGCGATGCAGTTGGCCGGATGGGCCGCGCTGCGGCGCATCGCACCGGGACGGCCGCTCAGCTACAGCGCGTTCGCCGCGGAGCTCGGATCGCCGCGCGCGGTGCGGGCGGCGGCCTCCATCTGCGCCCGCAACGCGCCCGCGCTGTTCGTGCCGTGCCACCGGGTACTGCGCGGCGACGGCTCGCTCGGGGGCTTCGCGTGGGGCGAGCCGGTCAAGCGGTCACTGCTGGATCGCGAGTCCGGTCTTGCTTTCGGCTGATTCCCAGGTTTAGGCTGGAGGGCTGTCGCGCACGTCGCGGCAGCCCCCGTCCGCTGACCCGAGGAGGAAGCCATGTCACAGGCCATCGTCGCCACGAAGCCCGCCGTCCTCCGCGCCCCGATCACGGGCGCCCCGGGGTACGGCCGTCGACGGGGTCACGCTCGCGCGATTTCGCGCACCGCGGCATAAGCCGCCGCATCCGCAGCGTTCTCTCCGTCAGGGCCTCCCGCCCGGCGTCTCCCGTCGCGCCCGCCGCGACCTTTCCCTCTTCCCCTTTCCTTCCTCGAACCGATTCGATCCGCGACTGTGACGACAACGATGACCATGAACACGCACCCTCCGCAACGACTGTCCACCGCCAAAGCACTCCTCCGACTCCTGCCCCACGCGCGGCCCGTGCTGCCGCGCCTCATCCTGGGCGGGGTCTCCGCGCTCGTGGCGAGTCTGCTCGCCCTCGGCATCCCGCTCGTGCTCGAGCAGATCATCGCCGGGCCCATCACCTCCGGCGACCGCGCGATGCTCGTGTGGGGCGTCGTCGTGATCCTCGTGCTGGGCCTCGCCGAAGCCGCCATGGTGTGGCTGCGGCGCTGGTTCGTGCTCGGCCCCGCGACCCGCGTCGAGTACGAGCTGCGTCACGGCTTCTACGCGCGCCTGCAGCGATTGCCTGTCGCGTTCCACGACCGCTGGCAGTCCGGCCAGCTGCTCAGCCGCATGATGCAGGACATCGGCATGGTGCGCCGGTGGCTCGCGTTCGGCCTCGTGCTGCTCGTCGTCAACATGATCACGATCGTCGTCGGCGCCGTGCTGCTGTTCAACTGGCACTGGCTGCTCGGCACCGTCTTCCTCATCTCGTGCGCGCCGCTGTGGTACGCCGGGTACCACTTCGAGAAGACCTACGGCGTGCTCGCACGGCAGAGCCAAGACCAGGCCGGCGACCTCGCGACCGCCGTCGAGGAGAGTGTCCACGGCATCCGCGTGCTGAAGGCGTTCGGACGCGGCAAGCACGCGCTGCACAAGTTCACGCGTCAGGCCGAGACGCTGCGTGAGACCGAGATCCGCAAGGCGCGCGCCGTCGGCCTCATCTGGTTCTGGCTCATCATCCTGCCCGACATCGCCTTCGCGCTGTCGCTGCTGTCGGGCATCGTGCTCGTGCAGCTCGGCGAACTCGACGTCGCGGGCCTGCTCGCGTTCTTCGCGATGGCGACCGTGCTGCGCTGGCCGATGGAGTCGCTCGGCTTCCTCTTCTCGTTCCTGCTCGACGCCCGCACCGCGACCGACCGCATCTTCGAGGTGTTCGACGAGGAGAACACCATCACCGACCCCGCCGAGCCCACCCGCATCCGCGACCCGAAGGGACGCCTCGTGTTCGAGGGCGCCCGCTTCCGGTACCAGGATGCCGGCGAGCACGAGCGCGACCTGCTCGACGGCATCGACCTCGCCCTCGAACCGGGCGAGACGATGGCGCTCGTCGGCCTGACCGGATCCGGCAAGACGACCCTCACGACGCTGCCCGCACGGCTGTACGACGTCACCGGCGGCCGGGTCACACTCGACGGCGTCGACGTGCGCGCGCTCACGCTGAAAGAACTGCGCACGCACGTCGGCATGGCGTTCGAGGACTCGACCCTGTTCTCGCAGACCGTGCGCGAGAACGTGCTGCTCGGGCGAGAGGATCTCGCTCCGGGCAGCCCCGAGGCGGAGGCCGTGCTCCGCGAGGCGCTGCAGGTCGCCCAGGCCGGGTTCGTCGAGGACCTCCCCGAGGGCCTCGACACCGTCATCGGCGAAGAGGGGCTGAGCCTGTCCGGTGGTCAGCGTCAGCGACTCGCCCTGGCGCGGGCCGTCGCCGCCCGCCCGACCGTGCTCGTGCTCGACGACCCTCTGTCGGCGCTCGACGTCGACACCGAGGCACTCGTCGAGGACGCCCTGCGCGAGGTGATGGCCGACACGACGACCCTCGTCGTCGCGCACCGCCCGTCGACGGTCATGCTCGCCGACCGCGTCGCGCTGCTCGAGGCGGGCCGCGTCACGGCGGTCGGCACCCACACCGAACTGCTGCGCACGAGCGAACACTACCGCCACGTCATCTCGAGCCTCGAGGATGCCGAACGCGAAGCCCGAGATCTCGACCCCGCGAAAGAGGAGGTGACCCGATGAGCAGCGTCTCCGGAACCACCGGTGAAGACCGCACCGACTACACCAAGGCCGAGAGCCGCGAGATCCGGCGGCGTTCGCTGCGCCTGCTCGGCTCGCTCCTGAGCCCGCTGAAGGCGCAGGTCACCCTCGCCGCCGTCGTGCTCGTGGTCTCGACCGCCGCGCAGGTCGCCGGCCCCGCCCTGATCGCCTACGGCATCAACACCGCGCTGCCGCGTGTGATCGAGGACGGCGACTGGATGCCGTCGGCCATGGTCACCGCGGTCTACCTCGTCGCCGGCGCCACCGGCGCCGCCCTCATCGGCTGGTACGCCGTGATCTCGGCGCGACTCACCCAGGCGGTCATGTTCGACCTGCGCCGCAGGATCTTCTTGCACACGCAGCGACTGAGCCTCGAGTTCCACGAGTCGTACACCTCGGGCCGCATCATCTCGCGGCAGACGAGCGACCTGGAGTCGATCCGGGAACTGCTCGACGGCGGGCTGAACCAGTTGGTCAGCGGCATCCTGTACTGCTCGTTCACCCTCGTGGCCCTCGTGCTGTTGGACTGGGAGTCGGGTGTCATCCTGCTCGCGATGGCGGTGCCGATGTACCTCCTCATGCGCTGGTTCTACCTGCGCTCGCAGGTCGTCTACCGCGAGTCGCGCGTCGTGAGCGCCAAGGTGATCGTCAAGTTCGTCGAGACGATGACCGGCATCCGCGCCGTGAAGGCGTTCCGCACGGAGGAGCGGGGCGACAAGGAGTTCGGTGAGCTCGCCAGCCAGTACCGCGACAACAACATGCGCGCGATCCGCCTGTTCGGCACGTTCGAGCCGGCGCTCATGGTCGTCTCGGCGGTGGCCGTCTCGCTCGTGCTGCTGTGGGCCGGGTGGCGTCTCATCGACGGCGTCATCGGCATCGGCACGCTCGCGGTGGTGCTGTACGTGCGCAACTTCTTCGCCCCGCTGCAGGAGGTGGCGTTCTTCCTGAACTCCTACCAGGCGGCGACCGCGGCGCTCGAGAAGGTGTCGGGAGTGCTCGAGGAGCAGCCGACGGTGCCCGACCCCGACGCCCCCGTCGACCTCTGGGAGGCGAAGGGTCACGTCGAGTTCCGGGACGTCACGTTCGGCTACAGCGACGACCGCGTCATCCTGCCCGGGTTCTCGCTCGACCTGCCGGCCGGTCAGACGGTCGCGCTGGTCGGCACGACCGGCGCCGGCAAGTCGACGCTCGCCAAGCTCGTCTCGCGGTTCTACGACCCCTCGCGCGGCGCCGTCACCCTCGACGGCGTCGACCTGCGGGACATGCACCCGAAGGACCTGCGTCGCGCGATCGTCATGGTCACTCAAGAGGCGTACCTGTTCAGCGGGACCGTCGCCGACAACATCGCGCTCGGCAAGCCCGATGCCACCCTCGACGAGATCAAGGCCGCCGCGCGCGCGGTGGGGGCGGACGCCTTCATCTCGCAGCTCCCCGACGGCTATGCGACCGACGTGAACAAGCGCGGCGGGCGCGTGTCGGCGGGTCAGCGGCAGCTGATCTCGTTCGCCCGGGCCTTCTTGGCCAACCCCGCGGTGCTGATCCTCGACGAGGCGACGGCGTCGCTGGACATGCCCAGCGAGCGCCAGGTGCAGGAGGCGCTGCAGACGCTGCTGGCCGACCGCACGGCGATCATCATCGCGCACCGACTGTCGACGGTCGCGATCGCCGACCGGGTGCTCGTCATGGAGCACGGCCGCATCATCGAGGACGACCACCCCGACGCCCTCATCGCCGGCACCGGCAAGTTCGCCCAGCTGCACGCCGCCTGGAAGGAGTCGCTCGTCTGAGCCCCGTCCGGCGGCCCGGTGCGGCGGCATCCGACACGCTCGTCGGAGGAACGCATGCTTGTCGGAGGATGACACACGCATCCTCCGACAAGCGTTCCATCCTCCGACAACGGTGACGAGGGGCGGGCTCGAGCGGAGCCTCAGGCGGCGCGGTGCAGCCCCTGCGCCACGGCCAGCGCGATCGCCCGCTCGACCTCCGGCCACCCGTGCACGACGTCGGCGTAGGTGAAGCGCAGCACGGTGTAGCCCCGCGCGATGAGCTCGCGGTCGTGGCGCGTGTCACGCGTGCGTTCGGCCGACGAGGAGTGGAACGCGAAGCCGTCGAGCTGCGCGATCAGGCGCTCGCCGATGAGCGCGTCGACCTCGTGCCCTGCGATCTTGACCTGCACGCGCACGTCGATGCCGCGCCGCCTCAATCGCGAGGCGAAGATCGTCTCGAGACCCGAGTCCATCCGTCCGCTCACTTCCTCGGCGAGGGCGGCGGCGCGGCGGGAGCGCCAGTCGACCCGGCGCAAGGTCTCGACGGCGAGGCGCTCGTGCTGCGCGGCCGACTCCCAGACGATCAGCGCGTCCTCGCGGATCTGACAGACCGCGATGTGCTCGAGGGTGTCGATGACGGACTCGATGAGCGCCTGTCGTCCCACCGGCACGAGCGGAACCGACCAGTGCAGCACGGCGCCAGGGGCCGGCATCCGGGCGTGCGGGTGGAGGTGGAGGTGAAGCGCCGACGGATCGAGACCGGGCGGCATCCACCACCCGCGATGACGCGCCGCGCTCACACAGGCCAGCCGCCCGGAGGCGCCTGCCGCCGCGCGCAGCTGCGCGGGTGCCGTCGGTCCCGCGATCCACGACCGGCGGATGCGGGTGACGGCGCCGTCATCCACCGCGCGGCGCAGCGCCTGCGGTGACGCGCCGAGGTCGAGCAGCTCCTGACGGTGCACGATCCCGCCGCGGGCCTCCACGATTGCAGGGATGTCCATGCCGGAGAGTATGCGGACGCCGCGCCCCTCGTGGGTGCCGCCCGGCTCGATCCGTGGACTGTGCGCCGCTCCGTGCGGAGGGGGAGAAGGAGTGCGCGAAGCGCGTCGGCGCGATCTCTGTCGGAGGCACGCACCGAACTCGGAGGATGCGGGCCGCAGGGTCCGACAAAGGCGCAATCCTCCGACATCCGACGGTCCGCGCCGCCCGGCCGATCCCGGTGCGCCCGGCTGGCCTGATTTACGGCCGGGGCTAGAGCCGGATCTCGGCGATGACCTCGCCGTACTCGGTCTCGCCGACGGGCGTGAAGCCGACGCGGCGGAAGAAGGCCTCGGGGCCGCCCTCGCCGGCCTCGTAGATGACGTCGACGTGGTCCCAGCCGCGGCTGCGGGCCTCTTCGAGCAGCTGCGCGACCGCGAATCGGCCGACGCCGCGGCCCTGGTCGTCGGCGTCGACGTTGATGCGCCACAGCACGGAGCGGAAGTGCTCCTGCGCCGCATCCTCGTCGAAGTTCGCGCTGACGAACCCGACGACCTCGTTCTCGTCGAGCACGACCCGCTGCCACGCCGTCTTCGGGTTGGTGACCGCGCCGGCGACGGCATAGCTCGTGGGCGCGAGGTACTGCTCCTGCCCGGGCTTGAGCGACATCGCGTTCACTGCGACGATCGTCGCGGCCGACAGTTCCACCAGGCGCAGTTCGGTCATGGCACCAGGCTAGCGTCCGCCTCCGGGGCGCGGGCCGTGGATTTCAGAAGGTCAGGCGCCGCCGCCCTGCACGAGCGCGAGCCGCGAGTAGAGCCCGCCCGCGGCGAGCAGCTCGGTGTGCGTTCCGGTCTCCACGATGCGGCCGTGCTCGACGACGACGATCGTGTCGGCGCCGCGCACGGTCGACAGGCGGTGGGCGACGATAAGGGTCGTGCGGCCGTGCCGGGCCCGGTCGAGGGCATCCGTGACCCGTGCCTCCGACTCGGGGTCGAGAGCGCTGGTCGCCTCGTCGAGCACGAGGATGCGGGGATCGCGGATGAGGGCGCGGGCGATCGCGAGCCGCTGCCGCTGCCCGCCCGACAGGCGCGACCCGCGCTCGCCGACGACGGTGTCGAGTCCGTCGTCGCTGCCCTGCACGATGTCGAGGGCGTTGGCCTCGGCCAGGGCGGCGTAGATGTCGACGTCGGTGACGTCGGTGGCCCCGTAGGCGACGTTCTCGCGCACCGATCCCGCCAGCAGCACCGTCTCCTGCGGGACGATGGAGACGAATCGTCGCAGCGACCGCAGGTCGAGCCCGGCGAGGTCGCGTCCGTCGATGCGCACGGCTCCGGATGCCGGGACGACGAAGCCGAGGACGGTGTTGAGGATCGTGGACTTGCCCGAGCCGGACGGGCCGACGAAGGCGACCGTCCGGCCCGCGTCGATGTGCAGGTCCACACCGTCGAGTGCCGGGCGTTCGTCGCCCGGGTAGGTCACGACGACGTCGTCGAGGGTGATCTCGCCGCGCACGGCGCGCACCTCGTCCTTGCCGCGGCTGTCCTCGACGTCCAGTTCCTCGGCGACGTCGGCGATCGAGCGCACGGCATCCATGCCGCGGGTGAAGACGGGGGCGGCGTTCATGAGCATGACGATCGCGTTGGTCAGCATGCCGAAGTAGGTGCTCAGCAGCACGACCTGGCCGGGGGTGATGTCGACGAGCCCGGTGACGGCGAGTGTGGCCGCGCCGAGCAGGCAGAGCAGACCCAGCACCTGGTACGAGATCCAGGAGATCGCGCCGAACCGGCCGTTGAGCACATCGAGCGCGCGACCCGCCTGGCGCACCGAGTCGGCCCGCTCGGCGACGCGGGCCGTCGCGACGTCTTCGAGTCCGTGGCCGCGGGTGATGGGCATGAGTGCGGCCATCTCGCTCACCCGCGCCGAGAGCTGCTCCACCTCGACCCGGAACTGCTCGTTGCGCAGGGCGGCGCGTCGTCGGATGTAGACGATGAGGGAGGCGGCGATGGGGATCGCGACGGCGAACACCGCGACGAACATGGGCACGTTCAGTGCCGTGATCAGCACCGCTCCGACGAGCGTGGACAGCGCCGAGACGACCGTGGGGAACACCTGCGCGAGCATGAGCTCGAGGTTCTCGACGTCGCGGACGATCTTGGTCTGCACGATCGACTGGCTCTGCCGGTTGTGGAACCCGAGCGAGAGTCGCTGAAGACGGGCGGCGAGCCCCGCGCGCACGGTGTAGGCGAGCGTGCGGTTGGCCGAGCTCGTCAGCCGCACCACGATCATGTTGAACGGGTAGTTCACGGCGAGCACGACGAGGGCCAGCAACCCCCACCACGCGATGTTCACGAGCGGGCCGCCCGCGACGACGATGTCGACGACGGCCGCGGTGACCGGTGGCAGCACCCAGACGGCGCTGTCTTTGATGACGAAGGCGACGACGGCCAGCGACATGCCCCAGCGGTGCGGATGCAGCAGGCGCAACAGCGACCGCAGCGGCTGCGCGCGTCGCACCCCCGAGGTCAGCAGCAGCTCCGGGTCGACGGTGGGGATGACGCCGGTCTTCGGCGCGCTCATCACGCGATGCCGGCGCGGTGCACGGCGGCGGTCAGCGGATGCGACGGCGCGAGACCGGGTAGGGCCACCACCCCGTCGATGCCGGCGCCCCGCGGTGCGACGATCTCGACGTCGCCGCGGCGACCGCCGTCGGTGAGCGCGTCGGCGAAAGCGGCGCGCAGCGGGGCGGAGCGGAAGACTCCGCCCACCGTGCACACCGCGAACGTCTCGGTCTCCCCGCCGCGCACGCGCGCGATCGCGGTGGAGACGCTGTGCGCGAGCTCGCGTGCGGCTCGGGCGGTGATCGCGAGCGCGACCGCGTCGCCGGCGTCGGCGCACCGGGCGACGGAGGCGGCGAAACCGGCGACGATGCGCACGCGCCCCTCGTCGCCCTGCAGGGCGATGTAGGCCTGCGACAGGTCGGGCCAGAGCTCGCAGACGACGTCGGTCAGCGCCGTCGCGGGGCCGCGGCCGTCGTAGGCGCGCATGACGGCGTCGAGCGCCTCGCGTCCGATCCAGTAGCCGCTGCCGGCGTCGCCCATGATGTAGCCCCAGCCGTCGACCCGGGCGACGTCGCGGGCGCCGACGGCGAGGGTCACGACGCCGGTGCCGGACGCGACGACCGCGCCGTGACGGTCGCCGAGCGCGCCGAGGAACGAGGTGGTGGAATCGTGCGCGAGTGCGGCCGAGCGGATGCCGGTGCCGGCGACGAGGGCCAGCAGGGCGTCGGCGTCGGCGTCGCGGTCGGTGAGTCCGGAGATACCCGCGGCGACGACGTCGGGTGAGGCGTGCGTGCGGGTGAGCGAGGCGCGCACGACCTCTGCGAGCTGCGGCAGCAGCGGCTCATGGGTGTCGATGCCCCGGAACAGCAGCTCGTCTCGCCCGTCGGGCGTGTCGACCCGCACCTTCATGCCGGTCTGTCCCGCGTCGATCGCGAGAACGCTCCTCGTCATCGCGAGGTCTCCTTCGTGCTCAGAGCGGCGTACGTCGCGCGGAGGTACTCGCCGGCGGGCTTGCCGAACGGGCAGTAGTCGTCGTTCGTCGCCGCGTCGGCGGCGGCGTAGAGTCGGGGCGGCCAATCCCACAGGAAGAAGCCGCCGACCCAGTCGCGTCGGGCGCACGCCGCGAACATCGCCTCGTAGTAGGACAGCTGGGCGGCGCCCGAGGGCGCGCCCGGCAGACTCCAGTCGTTGGGACGCGCGGGGGAGCCCTCGCGCGACGGGCAGCCCGCCTCGAGGAAGACGAACGGGCGGTCGCTCGCCGTGACCACGCGTTCGATGCGGTCGAGGTTCTGCTCCCACTCGTCGATCGGGTAGTAGCCGCTCGACGAGATCACGTCGACCGCGTCCCACCACGTGATGCGGTCCTCCTGATACTTGTCGCAGTTGTAGGTCACCAGCCCCGAGTAGACCTCGCGGATCTCGGCGATGAGGGCGCGCCAGTGCTGCTCCTGACCGTCGGCGCGCACCATCTCGCATCCGACGCACAGCATCTCGCAGCCCTCCGCCTCGGCCAGCTGTGCGGCGTGGAGCAGGAAGCGGCGGTACGACGAGAACCATTCGGTCCAGCTCGGCTCGCCCGGCACGTCCCAGTCGAAGAAGCCGATGTGGGCGCGCCAGGTGCCGTCGGCGACGTTCACGACCGGCTTCAGGCACACCTTCATACCGAGCGCCTTCGCCTCGCGGATCGCCCACACGATCTCGTCGTCCGTGACCGTCGGCTCCGCCTCGAACGGGATGTCGGTGGAGAACGGCGTCTCCTGCACGGCCGCGTAGGCCAGCGCCGTCCAGGTGACGGCGTGATCGCGCATCGCACGCATCGACGCGGCAGCGTCCGGCGTCGCCCAGGTGCCGCGGACGCCCGTCCACCCCCAGGTCATTCCGCACACGGCGGCGTCGAGTGCGGTCACGGGGTCACCAGCTGATTCGCGCTGCGCAGCACCCGTGGGTCGGCGAGGGCGGCGGCGTCCAGCGCTTCGCCGTCGTGGCGCACGAGGATGCGGGCGGACTCTCCCGGGAGCAGCGTCACGAGGGCGTCCTCGGCGTGCGCCGTCGGGGAGAGCTTGTCGACGAGCAGCGTCACGTCGCGCGCCAGCGACCGCGCGGTGAGCGTCACCTCGGTCCCCTCGGACACGCCGCGCGCCGACAGGTCGACCTCGGCGGTGCCCAGCGCGGAGTCGCGCGGTTCGGCGAAGAACCAGAGGCCGCGCACCGCACCGACCTCCGCCACGAGCAGCTCGGATGCCGCGTCGCCCGGCGTCGCCACACCGGCATCCACCGTCACCGTCGCGGTGGATCGCGGCGCCACACTCACCTCGACCGAGATTCCGGCCAGTTCGCTGCCGTCGTAGGCGAGCCGCCGCAGGTCGAGCCGGCCCGTCCAGGTCTCGCCGGTGTCGTTGCCGATCACCGCGGCGAGCTCGTCGCCGCGCGGCTGCAGGGTCACCACGCGCGGCGCGAACGCGTTGCGCAGGGCGTGGAAGAGCGGCTTGGGGCGCTCCTCGCCGTCGATCGCGGCCCACGAGGTGACCGGCCAGCAGTCGTTCAGCTGCCACACGATCGCCCCCATCGTGTGAGGAGCCCAGGAGCGGAAGTGGTCGAGGGCGGCACCGACCGCGTTCGCCTGGTTGAGCTGCATCGCCCAGTGCCAGGTCTCCATGTCGTCCGGCAGCCGGAAGTGGGGGAGCAGACCGTTCGTGAGCTTGACGTTCCCCTCCGCGGCCTTCTGGTGCACGATCATCCCGGGCGATTCGGGGGTGAGCGGTGCGTCATCGAGCGACCCCGTGAGGGTCGACCAGGTCGGCGGACCCTGCCAGCCGAACTCCGCGACGAAGCGCGGGGTGTGCTCGCGGTAGGTCGTCCAGTCGCGGTCGTTCCACTGCCGCCACAGATGCACCGTGCCCGAGCCGGGATCGAGCGGATGCGGTCCCGTCTGCGTCCCGCTCGGCGATTCCGGGGTGGGGGTGGGATCCCAGCCCATGCCCTGGCTGAACGGGCTGCCCGGGATGTAGTGCAGGTGCGGGGCGAGTTCCCCGACGAGCCGCGGGAACAGGTCGTAGTAGTAGTACGCGCCCCACGTCCGGCCGTCCAGGCGCAGCTTCCAGCCCCAGTTCTCGAATCCCTCGAGGGCCTCGTTGTTGCCGGTCATGAGCACGAGCGACGGGTGCGAGGCGAGTCGGGCGATGTTCTCCCGTGCCTCCTGCTCGATCTCCGAGCGCAGCGGCTCCTCCTCGGCGTAGGCGGCGCAGGCGAAGAGGAAGTCCTGCCAGGTCAGCAGGCCCAGCTCGTCGGCGAGGTCGTAGAAGTCGTCGGACTCGTAGAGCCCGCCGCCCCAGACCCGCACGAGGTTGAGGTTCGCATCGAGGGCCTGGCGGAAGCGGCGCTCGAGGCGTGCGCGGTCCACGCGCACCGGGAGCGCGTCGTCGGGGATCCAGTTGACGCCCTTGACGAAGACGGGCTGGTCGTTGACGACGAGGGTGAACGCGTTCCCGGCCTCGTCGGCGGTGGTGTCCCAATGGACCGTGCGGAAGCCCACCGTGCGGTGCGCGCTGTCGGCATCGGCACCGGCCGCCGCAAGCGCGACGGTGACGTCGTAGCGCGGCTGCGCGCCGTAGCCGACCGGCCACCACCGCTGCACGGCCTCGAGCTCGACGGCGATGCGTGCCGTGTCGCCGGTGACGTCGACGCGCGCCTCCGCCGCGGCGCACTGTCCCGACACCGCCAGAGTGAGGGCCGCATCTGCATCCGACCGGCCGTCGCGCTCGATCACGACATCGGCGTGCACGCGCCCGCCGGTGCCGTCGGGCGTCGCGCTCACACGCACCTCGGCGATGCGCGCGCCCGACCACGACTCGAGCCGCACCGGCTTCCACGGCCCGCTCGTGAAGGTGGCGATGCCCCAGTCCCAGCCGAAGTTGCACGCCGACTTGCGGATCGCATCGTACGGGAGGGGATAAGGCCGCGGCCGTACACCCAGCTCCAGGCTCTGCGCGTTGGCGTACGGTACGGGTGCACGGAAGGCGAGCTCGACGACGTTCTCGCCCTCGACGAGCACCGCGCCGATGTCGAACCGGTACGAACGGTGCTGGTTGGCCGTCACGCCCAGCAGGGCGCCGTTGAGGCGGATCTCGGTGACGGTGTCGAGCCCGTCGAAGACGAGGTCCTGGCGTGCCTGCCCGTCGGGAGCCCACGTGAAGGTGGTCTCGTAGGTCCAGTCGACCAGGCCCACCCAGGCCACCGCCGCCTCGTTGACGCCGTGGAAGGGGTCGGGGATGAGTCCCGCGGCGAGCAAATCGACATGCACCGTACCGGGCACGGTCGCCGGGATCGCGCCGGCGGCGGCGACCTCGTGGGGAGCCGGGCCGGCCGCGACGCGCACGGTCCAGTCGTCGTGGAGGAATCGGGAGGAGAGGGTCACTTGACGGCTCCAGAGGTCAGGCCTCGGTAGATCCACCGCTGCAGCAGGATGAACGCGATGAGGGTCGGGATGATGACGACGATGGTGCCGGCCGCGATGACCTCCCACTGCGCACCGAACGGTCCCTTGAACCGGAACAGCGAGGTGGAGATGAGGCCCTCCGAGGGCAGGTAGAGGAACGGTGCGTAGAACTCGTTGTAGATCGCGATGCCCTTGATGATCACGACGGTGGCGATCGCCGGCTTCAGCAGCGGCAGCACGACGCGCCAGTAGACCGTCCAGCGGTTCGCGCCGTCGATCATAGCCGCCTCGTCGAGCGAGATCGGGATCGACTGCATGAACTGGATGAAGAGGTAGATCGCGATGATGTCGGTGCCCATGAACAGCAGCACGAGCGCCGTCTTGGTGTCGTAGAGACCGATCGCGTTGATGAGTTGGAAGGTCGCGACCTGGCTCGTGACGCTCGGGATGAGGGTCGCCACGAGGAACAGCCCCATGACGAGCTTCTTGCCGCGGAAGGCGAACCGGTCGAGGGCGTACGCGGCCATCGTGCCGATGAAGATCGTGCCGATGAGGGAGATCACGAGGACGACCGTCGTGTTGACGAAGCCCTCGAGCATCTTGCCGCTGTTCCACGCGGTCACGAAGTTGTCGAAGTTGACCCAGTTCGACGGCGGCGTGAGCGGGCCGGTGGAGCCGTACTCCTGCGAGGTCTTCAGGCTCGCGAACAGCACGACCGACAGCGGCAGCAGCGTGAAGAGGGCGCCGATGACGAGGCTCGTGTACTTCGCCGCGGTCGCGCTCATGCCGCGCAGGCGCAGCAGCGGAGTCATGCCCGGACGCACGGGGCGGGACGTCGTGGTGGCGGTCATGTCAGGTCGACCTTCTCGTCGGGGAAGACTTTGCGCTGCACCCAGGTGACCAGCAGCACGATGATCAGGAGCACGACCGCCATCGCGGAGGCCAGTCCCACCTGGCGGAAGTTGAAGGCGGTCTGCAGCGTTTGGATGACGAACGTCGCCGAGCCGTTGGCGCCTCCGGTCATGATGAACGGGATCTCGAACACGCTCAGCGCGCCGGCGACGGCGAGGATGAACGAGAGTCCGATGATGCGGCGGATGCCGGGGAAGATGAGCGCCCAGAACTGCTGCCACCTCGAGGCTCCGTCGAGTTCGGCCGCTTCGTACAGCTCGCGCGGGATGGATTGGATCGCGCCGAGGAAGAGCACGAAGTTCAGGCCGGTGTATCGCCAGACCGACGTCCCGGCGAGCGACCAGTTGACGATCGAGGGGTCGCCGAGCCACTGCGGCGGATCACTGACGCCGAACCACGACAGCACGGAGTCGAGTGTGCCGCCCGGCTGGAACAGGTAGAGGAACACGAAACCGATCGCGACGCCGTTGATGAGGTAGGGGAAGAAGAGGATGCCGCGGAACAGGTTCTGGAAGCGGGTCGAGAAGCTCAGGATCGTCGCGAAGTAGAGGGCGATCGCCATCTGCACGAAGGAGCCGAGGAAGTAGTAGAGGCTGACGCCGAAGACGCTGAAGATGCGCGGGTCGGTGAAGACCTCGACGTAGTTGGCGAGCCCGACGAACTCCTTCTCGAGGTCGATGCCGTCCCAGTCGGTGACCGAGAAGTAGAAGAGGTTGAGGGCCGGCCAGTAGGTGAACAGGAGGAGCAGCCCGACCGCCAGAGCCAGGAACAGCCACGGGGTGAGGGCTTGCAGTGTGCGCTGTCCTGCGGTGCGGCCGGGCCGCCGGCCGGCCCCGCGGCGGAAGCCGCGGAACCGACCGGCGCGCACCGGTGCCGAGAGGACGGCAGGGGCGTCCGCGGGCGCGGAGCCGGGTGCCGTGATCGCCATCGTCTGTCGTCCTTCCGACCGTGTGCGGGCCTCAGCCCGCGATCTTCTCCACCGAGGCGCCCCACGCCGTGTTGAGCTCGGCGAAGTAGCTCTCCTTGTCGCCGCCGGCGGCGCCGCGGGCGATGTCGATGAGCTTCTGGCGGTAGATCGGGCCGTACAGGTCGACCTTGGAGTCGTCGGCGATCTCGTTGATGAGGCCTTCCTTGCCGGCCGGGGCCGGGTTGATCTCCATCAGCTCGACGCCCGCGTCGGTGAAGCCCTGCAGGTTGGGCGGCAGGTCGGCGCTCTTGAGCGTCGAGATCATGCCCTGATCCTCGGTGTAGCCGGACTTCTCGACGAGGAACGTGATGAACGCCCACGCCGCGGCCTTGGCCTTGGAGTGCTTGCTCACCGCGAGGTTGTAGTCGCCGCCGATGACGGCGTACTGCTGGCCGTCGACGTTGGCGGGGAACGCCATGTAGCCGATGTCGTCGGCCGAGGCGCCGTTGTCCTCCGCGGCGGTCTGCATCTGCGAGATCGCCCACGAGCCGAGCGTCATGGTCGCGATCTTGCCGGTGCCGAGGTCGACCTTGGACTGCTCCCAGTTCGTGGTGAGCGGGTCTTCTTCGGTGAGGCCGGCGGCGACGGAGTCGAACAGCAGCGAGTCGATCGCGTAGACGTCGGTGCCCTCGGTCCACGGTGCCGGGTCCTCGGCCATCGTGACGGGGGCGTCGGGGTCGTTCGTGACGACGCCGAGGTTGCCGAAGCTCTGCGTGAGCGGCCAGCCGTCCTTGTAGTTCGTGTAGAGCGGGATGGCGTCGGTGTTGTCCTTGATCTTCTGCAGATCCTCGAGCCATTCCTCCTCGCTCGTGGGCGGGGTCGTGATGCCGGCCTCCTCCCAGATGCGCTTGTTGTAGACCACGCCGTTCGCGTTGCCGCCCCAGGCGATGCCGTACTGCGTGCCGTCGTAGCTGGCGGCGGGGAGGAAGCGGTACTTCTCCTCGAAGCTCGACGTGTCGCCGAGCGGCTCGAGGAACTGGTCGTACTGCTCGGGCTTGATCGCCGGGATGCCGATCACGTCGCCGTAGTTGCTCGTGCTCATGCGGGTCAGCATCTCGCCGGCGTAGTCGGTGATGCCCTCCACCGTGACGTTCACGTCGGGGTACTCCTCGTTGAACGCCGCGATCCAGGTGTCGTAGGTGCCGTCCTCGACGAGATCGGTGCGCCAGGTGACGACCTTGACGTCGCCCTTCACCTCGCCGTCGATCGTGTTGTCGGGGTCGGCCGAGCCGCCTCCGCCGCCGGCGCAGCCGGCCAGTGCGATGCCCGCGGCGACGAGCCCCGCGATGGCGACGAATGTCTTGCGTGCCATGTGTTCTTCTCCTTGTCAGGTTCACCCTTGAAACCGCCACGTGCCGCCCGCGCGTCATCGTCGAGGGGCTCGCGGGGCCCACCGTAGACCGCTTGCGAGGCCGCACACAAGGGTGGAATGTCAACGCTGTCTCTTCGTGTCCGATCGGAACTGGAAAGCATGGAACTAATTCTGATCGGGGATTTAGGGCGGCGCCGTCGCGTCGGCCCAGGCCGAGATGTCTCTGAAATGTCCATCGTCGTCATTCCGCATTCTTCCTGCTAACCTGACCACGGACGGGAGGACCGATGACGGTTCAGCAACGCGCGACACTCGACGACGTCGCACGACTGGCGGGGGTCAGTTCCAAGACGGTCTCGCGCGTGTTCACGCAGCGCGAGCTCGTGGCGCCGCAGACGGTGGAGCGGGTCCTGACGGCGGCCAAGCGTCTGCGCTTCCGGCCCAACACGCTCGCGCAGGGCCTGCGGCGCGGCGGCGGTACCAAGACGGTCGGCCTCATCATCGGCGAGCTGGGCAACCCGTTCTACTACAAGGTCGCCGCCGGCATCGAGAAAGAGCTCGCCGCCCACGGGTTCAGCCTCGTCGTGGCGACCACCGACGACACCGAGGAAGGTGAGGGTCGCGTCGCGGACGCCCTCCTGTCGCAGCGGGTGGGGGCGCTGCTGCTGATCCCGGTGAGCGAGGACCAGTCGTATCTCGAGGGCGAGCGCCAGCTCGGCACGCCCGTGATCGCGATCGACCGCCCCGCCCGCAGCCTCGTGGCCGATTCGATCGTGCTCGACAACCGGACGGGAGTGCTCGAGGCGACGCGTCGCCTCACCGCGCGCGGGCACCGCCGCATCGCCTATATCTGCAATCCCGCTTCGGTGTACACGCAGGCCGAGCGGCTCGCCGGCTACCGGCAGGCGATGGCCGAGGCGGGTGTGGTCGACACCTCGCCGTGGGAGGTGCTGCGCGATGACCTCGCGCTGGATCCCACCGTCATGGCGCGCTCCCTGTTCGACCGCCCCGACCGGCCGACCGCCCTCATCACGGGGAACAACCGGATGACCATCGGCGCTCTGCGCGCGCTGCGCGCGGCGGACGACGCGGGCCGCACCGCCGTCATCGGGTTCGACGACTTCGACACCGCAGACGTGCTCGGGGTCACCGTCGTCTCCTACGATCCGCTCGAACTGGGACGGCAGGCGGCGCGACTCGCGATCGAGCGGATCGCCGACCCGTCCGGATTCACCCGTCAGATCACGCTGCCCACCTGGATCGTCGAACGCGGTTCGGGGGAGCGTCCCCCTCTCGACACGCAGGAGAACGTATGACACCCACCGACGTCGTCCTCGAATCCGACGGTGTGGCACTCGTCGTGGAGGTGCCCGCCCGCGGGCTTCCGCGCGTGCTGCACTGGGGAGCGGGACTCGGCCCGCTGACGCCCGCGGACCTGCGCGCGCTCGCGCAGGGCTCGAGTCGGCAGACGCCGCCGGGCACGCTGGACGCCGCGTGGGAGGTCTCGGTCGTGCCCGCCGAGTCGGATGGATGGACGGGGCGTCCCGGCCTGCAGATGCGCGACAGCCGCGGCATCCTGGTGCCGGTCTGGGAGGTCGAATCCCTCGAGACGCAGCGTGACGCCCTGGCCGTCACCGCCCGCGACGCGAGGTCCGGTGTCGAGCTCACGTGGCGCGCCCGCATCGGCGCCGGCGGGGTGGTGTGGGTCGATGCCGCGCTGCGCAACGGCGGCGCGACGCCCGTCGAGGTCGAATGGCTGGAGGCGACCCTGCCGGTGCCGACGTCCACGACCCACCTCACGACCTTCGACGGCCGATGGACGAGGGAGAAGCGGCCCGTCACGACCGTCGTCCCCGCCGGAGCGGTCGCACGGCAGTCCCGGCGCGGCAGGCCCGGCCATGACGCGCCCACCGCCGGCATCCTCTCGGTCGGGGAGCCGCGCTGGGGGAGCGGCGCCCTGTGGGCGGTGCACACCGCCTGGTCCTCCGACGTCACATACCGCACCGACCGCGTCACCGACGCGGTCACCGTGCTCGGGGCCGGTGAACTGCTGCGCCCCGGCGAGATCGTGCTCGCAGCGGGCGAGGAGTACGCCGCGCCCTCGACCGCGTTCGTCCACAGTGCCGAGGGCCTCGACGGCATGGCGGCCCGCGTGCACGCCTTCCTGCGTGCGCGCCCCCGGCATCCGCGCGCCCCGCGACCGCTGACGCTGAACACGTGGGAGGCGGTGTACTTCGACCACGACCCCACGCGACTGATCGCGCTCGCCGAGCTCGCGGCATCCGTCGGGATCGAGCGGTTCGTGCTCGACGACGGCTGGTTCCAGGGGCGCCGCGACGACACCACGAGTCTCGGCGACTGGATCGTCGACCGCACCGTCTGGCCCGACGGTCTCGGTCCGCTCGCGACGCGGGTGCACGAGCTCGGCATGCAGTTCGGCCTGTGGTTCGAGCCCGAGATGGTCAGCCTCGACTCCGATCTCGCGCGTGCGCATCCGGACTGGCTCCTGCACGATGCGCCGTCGCTGCAGCACGATCCGGCGCTGTCGTGGCGGTCGCAGTACGTGCTCGATCTCGCGCATCCCGGCGCCTACGCACACGTGCGCGACCAGATCTCGGCGCTCGTCGCGGACGTCGGCATCGACTTCATCAAGTGGGATCACAATCGCGACCTCGTCGACAGTCGTCACGAGGGGCGGCCGGGCGGGCACGCCCAGATGACCGCCGTCTACCGGCTGTTCGCCGAGCTCACCGGCGCGCACCCCGGCCTCGAGATCGAGTCGTGCTCGAGCGGGGGTGCCCGCACCGACCTGGGGATCCTCGAGGTCGCCGACCGGGTCTGGGCGAGCGACTCGAACGATCCCGTCGAGCGCCAGGACATCCAGCGGTGGACGGGGCTGCTCCTGCCTCCCGAGCTCATCGGCGCCCACGTGGGGCCCGAGGCCTCCCACAGTTCGGGGCGGGTCACCGACCTCGCCTACCGGATGGCGACCAGCCTGCTGGGATCGGCCGGGTTCGAAACGGACCTCGCCGCCCTGTCGACGGATGACCTCGCCGTCGTGCGGCGCTTCGCCGCGCTGTACCGAGAGCTGCGACCCGTCGTGCACACCGGGACCGTCTCCCACCCCGACCTGCGCGACCCGGCGTGGCGCATCACCGCCTTCACCGCGCCGGACCGCGCCGAGGCCGTGGTCGTCGTCGCGACCGTGCGCAGCCTGGAAGATGCCCGCCCCGAACGTCTGCGGCTGCGGGGCCTCGACCCCGACGCCCGGTACCGCGTGCGGCTGCGCGACGAGATCGGCCCGGCCCGCAGCGCCTCGTGGATCACCCCGGAATGGTTCTCTGCCGGCGTGATCGACCTGCCCGGCGCGGTGCTGCGCGAAGTGGGCCTCCAGCTTCCCGCGCTGTGGCCGGCACAGGCGTTCGTGCTGCATCTCACCCGGCTCTGAGCGTCGGGGCGTGCGGCCGCCGCCGACCGGCCGCCGAGATATCTCGACATCAAGAGACTTTGCCTCGGTGCGTTAGGCTGGGACCCGACCCCGCGACGCTCGAACAGCGGCCGCTGCGACGCTCGAGACAGAGAGATCAGACGTGCCTGAGTCCACCATCATCTACACGTACACCGACGAGGCTCCGGCGCTGGCGACCGCCTCGTTCCTGCCCATCATCCAGGCCGTCACCGGTCAGGCGGGCGTCGAGATCGAGACCCGCGACATCTCCCTCGCCGGGCGCATCCTCGCCGCGTTCCCGCAGCGTCTCACGCCCGAGCAGCAGGTCGGCGACGCGCTCGCCGAGCTGGGCGGCCTCGCCACGCTCCCCGAAGCGAACATCATCAAGCTGCCCAACATCTCGGCGTCCATCCCGCAGCTGAAGGCGGCCATCGCCGAACTGCAGGCGCAGGGCTACGACATCCCCGACTACCCGGACGACGCCGCCTCGATCGAGGACAAGGACATCCGCGCCCGCTACGACCGCATCAAGGGTTCCGCCGTCAACCCGGTGCTGCGCGAGGGCAACAGCGACCGCCGCGCGCCGCTGTCGGTGAAGAACTACGCCCGTAAGCACCCGCACCGCAACAAGGCGTTCGCCGCCGGATCGAAGACGCGCGTGGCGACGATGGGTCACGACGACTTCAAGAGCAACGAGAAGTCGTGGGTCGCCGCCCACGACGACGTGCTCAGCATCCGCCACATCGCCCAGGACGGCACCGTCACGGTGCTCAAGGAGGGTCTGAAGGTGCTGCCGCGCGAGATCATCGACGCGACGTTCCTGTCGGCATCCGCCCTCGACGCCTTCCTCGCCGAGACGCTCGCCTCCGCGAAGGCCGACGACGTGCTCTACTCGGTGCACCTCAAGGCGACGATGATGAAGGTCAGTGACCCGATCATCTTCGGCCACGTCGTCAAGGCGTACTTCGCCGAGCTATTCCAGACACACGGCGCCGCGCTCGCCGCCGCCGGCCTCACCCCGAACAACGGTCTCGGCGCGATCCTGTCGGGCCTGGACGCCGTCGACGGCGGCGCCGCCATCCGCGACGAGGTCAACGCGGCGCTCGCCGCCGGTCCGCGACTGTCGTACGTCAACTCCGACAAGGGCATCACGAACCTGCACGTGCCCAGCGACGTCATCGTCGACGCGTCGATGCCGGCGCTCGTGCGCAACGGCGGCAAGCTGTGGGGTGTCGACGGCGGCGAGGACGACACGCTCGCCGTCATCCCCGACTCGTCGTACGCCGGCGTCTACCAGGCGGTCATCGACGACGTCATCGCCAACGGCCCGCTCGACCCGGCGACCATCGGCACGGTCCCCAACGTCGGCCTCATGGCGCAGGCGGCCGAGGAGTACGGCAGCCACGACAAGACCTTCGAGATCGCCGCGCCCGGCACGGTGCAGGTGCTCGACTCCGACGGCACCGTGCTCATCGAGCACGAGGTCGGCACCGGCGACATCTGGCGTGCGACGCAGACCAAGCACATCGCCGTCATGGACTGGGTGCGCCTGGCCGTCTCGCGGGCGAAGGCGACCGGCTCGCCGGCGGTGTTCTGGCTCGACCAGAACCGTGCCCACGACGCGCAGCTGATCGCGAAGCTGCACCAGGCGCTGGCGACCCTCGACACGACCGGCGTGCAGATCACGATCCTGCCGCCGGCCGAGGCCACGCGCTACTCGCTCGCGCGCATGCGTCAGGGCCTGGACACCATCTCGGTCACCGGCAACGTGCTGCGCGACTACCTGACCGACCTGTTCCCGATCCTCGAGGTGGGCACGTCGGCCAAGATGCTCTCCATCGTGCCGCTGCTCGCGGGCGGCGGTCTGTTCGAGACGGGCGCCGGCGGCTCGGCTCCCAAGCACGTGCAGCAGCTGCTCGAGGAGGACTACCTGCGCTGGGACTCGCTCGGCGAGTTCTTCGCCCTCGCCGCGTCGCTCGAGCACCTCGCCCAGCGCACCGGCAACGCCCGCGCGCAGATCCTCGCCGACACGCTCGATGCCGCGACCGGCACGTTCCTCGAGAACGACAAGTCGCCGGGTCGCGCCCTCGGCACGATCGACAACCGGGGCAGCCACTTCTACCTCGCGCTGTACTGGATGCAGGAACTCGCGAAGCAGACGGCCGACGCCGAGCTGGCGGCCGCCTTCGCGCCCGTCGCCGAGCAGCTCACCGCGCAGGAGCAGACCATCGTCGCCGAGCTGAACGCGGTGCAGGGCGAAGCCGTCGAGATCGGCGGGTACTACCACCCGGATGCCGCGCTCGTGGCCGCGGTCATGCGCCCGTCGCAGACGCTCAACGCGATCGTGGACGGCCTCCTGGCCTGACACTTCGTCGCACGGACAGGGGCCGGATGCTGTGGCATCCGGCCCCTGTCCCGTTCCTGCCCGCGCAGGTGCGCGGCGTCAGACGCGGGCGGCGAGGAAGGCGGCCTGGCGGAGGAACTGCACGGTCTGCCCGCCCTCGTGGTCGTTGTAGGGGTAGACCTCGATCTGCTTGTCGTCGGTGCGGTAGTGGTTGAAGGCCGCGTAGACGGTGGACGGCGGGCAGGTGAAGTCCATGAGGGCGACCGAGAACAGCGTCGCCGACGTCGCCCGCTTCGCGAAGTTCGCGCCGTCGAAGTACGAGAGCGTCTCGAACACCCGGTCTTCCGCGCCGCGGTGCACCGACAGGTAGCGCACGACCTCGTTGTACGGGTCGCGGTCGGTGAGGCCGATCGCGCGCTCGAAGTGGCAGAGGAACGGCACCTCGGGCAGCGAGGCGACCAGACCGTCACTGAGCCCGGCCGCGGCGATCGCGATGCCGCCGCCCTGGCTCGCGCCGACGACCGACACCCGGGCGGGGTCGATGCCCGGCAGCGTGCGCACGGCGTCGACGGCGCGCGCGGCATCCGTGAACACGCGGCGGTAGTAGTACGCGGCGGGGTCGTCGATGCCGCGGGTCATGTAGCCGGGGAAGGCGGCGCCGGAGCCGTGCGGATCGGGGGTGTCGCCGCCCGTTCCCCACGCCGAGCCCTGCCCGCGGGTGTCCATCACGAAGTGCGCGTACCCGGCGCTGGCCCAGCCGAGCTTCTCGCCGATGACGCCGCGGCCGCCGCCGTAGCCGATGTACTCGACGACGACGGGAAGCGGGCCGTCGACCCCGCGCGGGGTGATGAGCCAGGCCTTGACCGGGTCTCCGGCGAAACCGGGGAAGGTGACGTCGGAGACGTCGACGGTCGTGAACGGATGCGGCACCGGGGTGACGGTGACGCCGCCACCCGCGGCGCGCGACTGCGCGAGCGTGGACTGCCAGAATGCGTCGAAGTCGGCGGGCTCCCTCACCTCCGGGAGGTAGGCGGCGAGCTCGGCGGGGGACAGGTCGAAGCGGGGCATGCCCTCATGCTAGACCCGCGTGGCGAAGCGCTTCGACATTCGGATGCCGGCCGAAGCGCGACCTGCAGCCCGAGACTTCCAGGAGTCCGGGCGGCAGGTCGCAATTGGATGCGGGTCAGCGCGTCAGGAGTGGATCCAGACGTCGACGCCGTTGGGCGACCAGTCGTAGATCTGCTTCGCGCGCGCGTTGGGCATGCCGACGCAACCGTGGCTCATCGGCGTGCCGAAGTTGTTGTGCCAGTACACGCCGTGGAAGGCCTGGCTGCCGTTGAAGTACATGATCCAGCGGATGTTGGGGACCTCGTAGTTCCAGTACGGGTCGGTCGCCGAGGTCGAGCTCATTGTCTGCACCGTGTAGTGGCTGTTGACCTTGAAGTGCCCCGTGATCGTGGGGGAGCGCGACTCGCCGCTGGAGATGGCCCAGGAGTCGACGACGACGCCGTTCTCCTTCATGTAGAGGCGCTGCTCGCTGAGGTCGACCTCGAGCAGACGCGCGAGCGTCGTCGTGGTGACCGGCGTGACCTCGACCGGCAGCGAGTACACGCCGTTGCCGGAGGCGAGCTGGGTCGCGAAGTCCTGCGCGACGTTCGTGGTGTCGCCGAGCACCCGGCCGTCCGCGCCGGCGACCGTGGTCTCCAGCACCGTGCCGTCGGAGTCGGTGATGACGGTGCCGTTGACCGGCGCGCGGTCGACCAGCGGCTTCAGTCCGTCCACGGCGCCCTGGATCTTGGCGGGGTCGGCGGTGACGGCGAACTCGCCGTCGGCGCCGGCGGTGACCGTGATCCAGCTCGCGGCGGTGGCGGCGTCGACGGGGACGGTGCGCTCCTCGCCGACGTAGAAGCCGACGTTCGCGAGCATGCCGTTGAGCGACTGCGCGATGCCGTCGGCCTTCGCCGTGGTCGTCGTGGAGGGGACCGGCGCCATCTCGGGCTCGACGACGGCGGCGGTCGTACCGGCGTCGAAGGCCTGCTCGAACGAGGTGCGCAGCGCATCGACGTCGACGCCCTCACCGTCCACGGCGGGGGTCACGACGTAAGCGGCACCGTCGAAGGAGACGGCGGCGGGCGTGGCGTCGATGTACAGGTCGGGCGCGGCGGCCGTCAGCGCCGCCGTGGCCGCGTCGGCGTCGAGGGTGACCGGCGCGTCGATCGGGTCGCCGAACCACTGCGAGACGTTCCACAGCGGGCGGTCCTCGAAGGCGGTCTTGGCGAGGGCGTCGGCGTCGACCGTCGCGCCGAGGTCGCTCGCCGACACGGTCGAGCCGCCGTCGCCGAGCGTCACGGTGCTCGAGGCGAGGCGCTGCTGCACGGCGTCGGTCGCCGCTCCCGCAGTCATGAACCCGACCGGGACCCCGGCGATCGAGGTGCCGGGGGCGATGAGCACGGCCGACGCGACACCGGCACCGGCCAGGACCAGCGCGGAGGGGATGCCGATCCACAGCGCGAGGCGCAGCGTGCGGTTCTTCGGCTTCGGCTCGGCCGGCGCCCACTGCACGGGCTGGTCGCCGGAGCCGTTCGGCTCGTCGGCGTCTGCCCCGAACTCGGGCTTGGTGGTCAGGTCGGTCACGGCGTCTCCCCCCGGAATTGGCGCCACGGCGCTCCCTCATGGTAATGGATGCCGGCGCGCGCGCGATCCGGAGGGCGCCGGAGGTGACCGATCGTCACCGTCTCGTGACGTGGACGTGACGCGGTCCGACGCGGGCGCGACGCGGGATCAGCGGCAGAGGGCGGCGAACTCTCCGAAGGCGTCCTGGATGTCGGCGGTCGGCGCCTGCAGGTCGCCGACGCGTCCGAGGTCGCCGCCGGCGACGGCGCCCATCACCTCGGCGGCGGTGGCGAAGTCCTGCTGCAGGCGGGGGAGGAGGGCGCCCACCTCGCTGTCCGACACGGCGTCGGCGGCGGTGCCGAGTGAGGAGGCGAGATCGTCGAACGCCTGCGCCGCGGCCTGGGGGTCGGTCGGATCGACCTTCTGGAACGCGTCGACGGCGCCGGTGACGGCATCCTCGACGGCCGCGCACGCGTCGGCCGTCGTCTGCGTGTCGGGCGCGGTGGTGGACTGCGGTGCGGAGGTGCTCCCGGCCGTCGGGTCGGCGGTGCAGCCGGCCAGGAGTACGGCGCCCAGGGCGGCGGCGGTCAGTGCCAGCGGAAGTCGGCTGCTCACGGAAGTCCCTCCCTGCGCACCCGGACGGCCGCGCAGTGGCCCACGGTAGCAAGGCCGCCTGACCGGATGCCGACCCGCCGACATCCCGCATCCGTCGCCGCCCCGGACGCCACGCGGATGCTCCACGGATGCCGCGGGCGCGGCGCACTTGCGCGGAATCGATTCGTAAGGTTCACTAACAAATATGGACACGATCACCCCGCCCGCTCGCGACGCCGCGAAGGTCCTCCCCGAGCACGCGCGCACGCACAACCGGGCGCTGATCCTGCAGACGCTGTTCCATCAAGGGGCGATGAGCCGGGCCGATCTGTCCCGCGCGACCGGTCTCACGCGGGTCACGGTCTCCGACCTCGTCGCCGCGCTCATCGACGACGATCTCGTCGTCGAGGGCGGCCTGCGGCCCGCATCCGGCCCCGGCAAACCCGCCGTGCTCGTCGACATCGCCCGAGACGGCCACCGCATCATCGGGCTCGACCTGTCGCGCTCCGACCGGTTCGTCGGCGCGATCATGACCCTCGAGGGCGAGATCCTCACGCGGGAGGAGCGTCCCGTCCCGGCCGGCGCCGATGCGAGCCTCGCCGCGGCCACCGCGCTCGCCCGCGACCTCGCGGCGGCGGCCGACGCCCCCGTGCTCGGGATCGGGGTGGGCTCGCCCGGCATCGTCGATGATCAGGGCGTCGTGCTCGTCGCGCCCAACCTGGAGTGGACAGGGGTCGGCCTGCAGGAGGAGATCGCCCACGCGACCGCGCTTCCGGTGACGGTCGCCAACGACGCGGATGCCGCAGTGCTCGCCGAGTACACGCTCGGCGGTGCTGCCGGCGACGTGCTGCTCGTGCGCATCGGCCGCGGTGTCGGCTCCGGACTGCTCATGAACGGTCGGCCCATCCGCGGCAGCCACTTCGCCGCCGGTGAGATCGGTCACGTCACCGTCGGCACCGACGGCGGACCGCGCTGCGCGTGCGGCAAGACCGGCTGCCTCGAGGCGTGGCTCGCCGTTCCGCAGCTCACCGCCCGCATCGAGGCCGACCCCGCGGCGCGCGAGGAGATCCTGCGTGACGCGGGCGAGCGTCTCGGCATCGCGCTGGCGCCCGTCATCGGTGTGCTCGACCTCGCCGACATCGTGCTGTCCGGCCCGACCGATCTGCTGTCGGGCGTGCTGCTGGAGACCGCCGCGCTCACGGTGCGTGCCCGCTCGCTCGCCCGCTTCCACGACGCCGTGCGCATCGGGCTGAGCCCCCACGGTGAAGACGACGTGCTGCGCGGCGCCGCGGTGATGGTGCTCTCTGCGCGCCTCGGCGTCTCGTGACCGTCCTGCCGCCCGCCATCCCGCCTGCCGTCCCACCCGCCCCGCCGAGTATCTCCCCGTGACCTCCCCTGCCCCTGCCCTGCGTGTCCTCCGACTCGGGTTCGACGTCGGCGGCTCGAAGATCGACGCCGTCGCCGCGACCGACACCGGCGAGATCGTGCGCCGCGTGCGCCGCTCCACCGGCTGGGGCGCGGATGCCGTGGTCGGCGCCGTCGCCGAGACCGCGGTCGCGATGGCCGACGACCTCGGCGTGCCGACCTCGGCGTTCGCGTCGGTGGGCGTCGGCATCCCCGGGCAGGCCGACGCCGACCAGCGCACGATCAGCCACGCCGTCAACCTCGGCATCGAGCGGCTCGACCTCGCCGCGGCGCTGGAGCCTGTGCTCGGCACGCGCGTGCGCACCGAGAACGACGTCAAGGCCGCCGCCCTCGGCGCGGCGAAGCTGCACGGCCGCCCCGGCACGACCGCCTACCTCAACATCGGCACCGGCATCGCCGCGGGGTTCGTCACCGACGGCGTGCTGTGGCGTGGCGCACGCGGCACCTCGGGCGAGGTCGGCCACATCGTCGCCGACCCGAACGGTCCGCTCTGCCGCTGCGGTCAGCGCGGCTGCATCGAGATGTACGCCGGCGGCGGCGCGATCGCCCGGCGCTGGGGGAAGGACGTCGCCTTCCCGGTCGTCGACGTCTTCGACGCGGCGGATGCCGGCGACCCCGAGGCCGTCGTCCTGCGTGACGGGATCGCGTTCGGTGTGGCCTCCGCGCTGCGGTTGATCGCGCTGTCGATCGATCCGGATTTCATGGTGCTGGGGGGAGGCGTGACCGCCCTCGGCGACCGTATGCTGACTCGCGTGATGGCCGAGCTGGAGCGGGCGGCCGAGGCGTCGCCGTTCCTGGCGTCGCTCGATCTGTCCTCCCGCGTCTCGGTGCTGCCGGCGCGCTCTCCCGTCGCCGCGCTCGGGGCCGCGCTCATCGCCGTCCACCCCCACGAACAGGAGGCTCACGCCCATGGCTGAGATCGTCATCGTCCCGTCCCCCGCCGATGCCGGCATCCTCGTCGCCGACGAGATCGTGAAGCTCATCGCCTCGCGCCCCGACGCGGTGCTCGGTCTCGCGACCGGCTCGACCCCGCTCCCCGTCTACGAGGCGCTGCGGCCCCGGCTCGCCGGCGTCGACGTGTCGCAGGTGCGCGGCTTCGCCCTCGACGAGTACGTGGGCATCGACCCGCAGCATCCGGAGAGCTACCGGTCGGTCATCACCAAGGAGGTCGTCGAGCCGCTGGGCCTCGACCCCGCGCGGATCCACACGCCCAACGGTGCGCTCGAGACCATCTCGCACGCCGGTGAGGACTACGAGCAGGCGATCGCCGCCGCCGGCGGGGTGGATCTGCAGATCCTCGGCATCGGCACGTCGGGGCACATCGGCTTCAACGAGCCCGGCTCGTCGTTCGCATCGCGCACGCGCGTGAAGACGCTGATCCAGCAGACGCGCGAAGACAACGCGCGGTTCTTCGATTCGATCGACGAGGTGCCGATGCACTGCATCACGCAGGGCCTCGGCACGATCCTCTCGGCGCGGCACCTCTTCCTGCTCGCGTTCGGCGAGAGCAAGGCGCACGCCGTCGCCGGCGCGGTCGAGGGCCCGGTGTCGTCGTCGCTGCCGGGATCGGCGATCCAGCTGCATCCGCACGTCACGGTGGTCGTCGACGAGGCCGCCGCCTCGCAGCTGCAGAACGCCGACTACTACCGCTACGCGTACGCCAACAAGCCCGACTGGCAGGGTCTCTGACCCGCCGAGCTCGCCGCTTCCGCGCTGAGTTCGCCGGTCGCGCGCCGAGTTCGCCGGCGAGCTCGCGCGCGTACCGGCGAGCTCGCGCTCAGTCGGCGAAAACCTTGCCGGGGTTGAGGATGCCGGTCGGGTCGAACAGGCGCCGGATGCCGCGCTGCAGCTCCCACTGATCCTCGCCGAGCTCGTCGGCCAGCCAGCGCCGCTTGAGCACGCCGACGCCGTGCTCGCCGGTGAGCGTGCCGCCGAGGGCGAGCGCCGCGCGGAACAGGTCGCCCGCCGCCTCCCAGATCAGGGGCGGCACGTCGGGGCCGTCGAACACGAAGTTCGGATGCAGGTTGCCGTCGCCGGCGTGGCACACCGTCGGGATCCGGATGCCGTACGCCGCCTCGATCCGCGCGATCTCATCGAACATGTCGGGCAGAGCACTGCGCGGCACCGACACGTCCTCGATGAGCGTGGTCCCGAGCGTCTCCATCGCGGGGTGCATCGACCGGCGGATGCGCCACAGCAGCGCCGCCTCCGCCTCATCGGCGGCGACGCGCACCGTGCCGCCCGCGGCGGCGAGCACGTGCGCGATCTGCGTCGCTTCGGCATCCGCGCCCGGTCCGTCGGTCTGGATCGTCAGCTGCGCGGCGTCCGCGGCGGGCGCGGGCAGGCCGAGGAGCCGGTGGACGGCGGCGAGCGAGAGCGCGTCCATGAGCTCCATGATCGCCGGCTGCGCCCCGGATGCGGTGACCGCCGCCGAGGCCCTCGCGGCGGCGCGCACGTCGGGGAAGACGGCGGTGAGCGTGCGCGGGGTGAAGGGGCTGCGCCTGCGGAGCTTGAGCGTCGCGCCGACGATGACGCCCAGCGTCCCCTCCGACCCGATGACCAGGGAGGTGAGGTCGAGCCCCGTGACGCCCTTGACTGTGCGGTGGCCGAGCTTCAGCAGTCGCCCGTCGGAGAGCACGACGTCGACCGCGAGCACCGCGTCGCGCACGACGCCGTACTTCGCGCACAGCAGCCCGCCGGCGCCGGTCGCGATGTTCCCGCCGACGGTCGAGATCTCGCGGCTGGCGGGGTCGGGCGGCCACCACAGTCCGTAGGGCTCCAGCATCCGGTCGAGTTCGGCGTTGAGGATGCCGGGCTCGACCACGGCGAGCAGGTCGTCGGGGCACACCTCGACGAGCCGGTCCATCGCGCGCACCGACAGCGCGATCTCGCCAGGCCCGGCGTTCGCGCCGCCGGCGAGCCCGGTGCCGGCGCCCCGCGTGACGACGGGCGTGCCGGTGGCGTGGGCGATCCGCAGCGTCTCCTGCACGTCGGCGACGGAGGCCGCGTGCACGACCGCGAGCGGCGGGGCGGATGCCGCGTGGCCCGACTTGTCGGCCCGCGCGGCGTCGAGGGAGGCGGGGGAGGTGTCGATCCGCTCGCCGAGGCGCTCGCGCAGCCGGGCGACGACGTCGACGGTCATGCGGTCATGCCGCGAGGCGGCGGCGGCCGGCGATCACGCCGACGGTGACGGCGAACACGCCGTAGACGAGGCCGATCCAGGCTTGGCCGGCGGTCCACCACGCGATGGTCGCGGCCGCGTAGACCATGAGCTCGACGAGGGCGCGCGCGAACGGGTGCACCCGCACGACCGCCTTCGGCGACACGAACAGCGCCCACACGAGGATCGCGAGCACGGGCGCGCCGATGCCGGCGACGATGTTCCACGGGAACGCGAAGGCGAGGAATCCCCAGATCGCGAGCGACGCGAACGCGAACAGCTCGCTGAGGAAGGCGAGCACGTCCACGACCGTCAGCGCGGGGCGGGTGCCGGCGGGCTGCGCCTGCGGTGGCGCGGGCGGCTCGGGGCGCACGGTGGGGAGCTCGGACATGCCCTCCAGTCTACGGCGGGCGGTCCCCGTCGATCAGACGCGGGCGCCGTCGACCCACACGGCCTGCACGCGCAGGTCAGGGCTCAGCAGCACCGCGTCGGCGGACGCGCCGGGGCGCAGCGACCCGTACCGCCCCTCCCACCCGAAGACCCGCGCGGGCGTCGTCGTCAGCGCCGCGACAGCGTCGGGCAGCGGCAGTCCTCCCGCCACGACGAGCCGCAGGGCGGCATCCTGGGTCAGCGTCGACCCCGCGATCGCCCCGTCGGAGTCCAGCCGCGCCGTTCCGTCGATCACGGTCACGGCGAGGCCGCCGAGCTCGTACGCGCCGTCGGCGGCGCACGCGGCGGCCATCGCGTCGGTCACCAGCGCGATGCGGCCCGGCGCGCCCGCGAAGGCGAGCGCGACGACATCCGGATGCACGTGGATGCCGTCGGCGATGAGCTCGAGCGTCACCCGCTCGTCGGCCATCGCCGCCACGATCGGGCCCGGCTCGCGGTGGTGGATGCCGGGCATCGCGTTGAACGCATGTGTGACGAGGGTCGCGCCGACGTCGAAGGCGGCGCGCGCCTCGGCGTAGGTGGCGTTCGTGTGACCGACTGCGACGACGACCCCGGCCTCGACGAAGCGCGACACGGCGTCGATGCCGCCCGGCAGCTCGGGCGCGAGGGTGACCTGGCGCACCGTGCCGCGCCCGGCATCCACGAGACGCTCGATCGCGGCGGCGTCGAGCGCGCGCAGCAGGGAGGCGGTGTGCGCGCCCTTGTGCCCGACGTCGAGGAAGGGACCCTCCAGGTGCGAGCCGAGGATCGTGGCGTCGCGCTCGGCGGCGTCCGCGATGACCGCGACGCGCGCGGCGAGGTCGTCGACCGACGCGGTCACGAGCGAAAGCACGGCGCGTGTCGTGCCGTGGGCCCGGTGCGCGGCACGGGCCGTCACGATCGCCTCCGCGCCGTCGTCGTAGGCCGCGCCGCCGCCGCCGTGGTGATGGATGTCGAGGAAGCCGGGGGTGAGCACGCGCCCGCCGCCGTCGATCGCCTCGGCGACCGAGAGCGCGCGCCAGTCCTCGCCCGTGCCCCGACCGGCCACGACCCCGTCGGTGAACGCGATCCAGGCGTCTTCCTGCGCCGTGCCGTCGTCCACGAGGACGACGGAGTGGATGACGGTCGTCATGGGGCCTCCTGGGGTGAAGAGCGGTGCGGCCGGTGCTCGTCTCAGTCGGCGTCCTGCCAGGGGATCTCGGCGAGCGCGGTGTATCCGATGCCCAGACTCTTCCACAGCGGCGCCTGCGCGCCCACCCGGGCGCGGTGGGATTCCCACGTGCGCTCGGGGTGTGCGCCGACCGCCGGTGACCAGCCGGCCTCGGCGGCCGCCGTGATCCGGGGGAACGCGAGCGCGTCGATGTCGGCGAGGCTGCGCACCGTCTCGGTCCACAGCGGCGCCTCGACGCCGAGGATCTGCGCGTCGGCGACCCCCTCGATCACCGAGGCCGGGTCCCATTCGTAGGCGCGCTGCGCGGAGGTGACCCCGCGCGCCCAGGTGAGCCCGAGCGGGGAGTCGGCGTCGAACTTCATGTCGAGGTAGATCGCGTCGGCCGGGGAGAGCACGACCTTGCCGCCGCGCTCCACGAACGCGCGCGCCCTGGCGTCCATGCCGCCGACGGGGGACACGTACCCCCAGTACTGGCCGACGGTGCCGGCGGCAAGGCCCGCGGCGGAGCCCGCCTCGTGCCACGCCATCGGCGTCTTGCCCAGGCGCACGATGATCTCCGACGCGCGGGCGACGAAGACGTCGAAGTCTTCGGGCGACGTGCCCAGCGCCTCGTCGCCGCCGAGGTGCAGCCAGGGGCCCGGGGTGAGGGCGGCGAGCTCGCCGAACACGTCCTCGAGGAACGCGTAGGTGGCCTCGTCGTGGATCTTCAGCGACGAGAAGCCGACCGCCATCCCCTCGAACGCGGTGCCGTTGACCGGCAGCTCCCCGCCGTAGTCGCGGATGATCTCGCGGATGTGCTCGCTCAGCACCGGCTCCTCGCTGAGCTCCGGGTAGGCCAGGGACACGGCATGCGTGTGACCGGGGGTGTCGAACTCGGGCACGACCGTCATGTGCCGGGATGCCGCATAGGCGACGAGGTGCCGGTAGTCGTCCTGGGTGAAGAATCCGCCCGGGTCGCCGCCGACGGCGCTCGCCGACGCGCGCGCGGTGAGCTCGGGCCGGGAGCGGATCTGCAGACGCCAGCCCTGGTCGTCGCTCAGGTGCAGGTGCAGCACGTTGAGCTTGAGGGCCGCGGCGCGGTCGATGTACGCCTCGACGGTCGGCACTCCGTGGAAGTGGCGGGCGACGTCGAGCATGACGCCGCGGTAGGTGAACCGCGGGGTGTCGTCGATCTCGACGGCGGGCACCTGCCAGGTGCCGGCGTCGGAGGCCAGCAGCTGGCCGAGCGTCTGCACGCCGTAGAACAGGCCCGCGGCGTCGGCGCCCGTGACGGCCACCCCGCTCGCCGAGGCGGTCAGCCGGTACGACTCCGCGGGGCCTGACCCGGCGTCGACGGCGAGGGTGATGGCGGGGGTGGATGCCGGATCGGTGTCACCGTCGGCGCCGGCGAGGGTCAGCCCGGTGCGCGGCGCGACCAGCCGTCGCAGAGCGTCCGCCGCGTCGGTGTCGCCGAGGACGCGCGTGGCGGCATCCACGACGAACGGCGCCTCCGACAGCGTGCTCAGTGAAGAGGGCAGGGGGACGATCGCGGGGTCGGTCACGGGGTCTCCGGCTTCGTGGCATACGGTGTTGTAAAGAGTCCTAACAAATAGAACATCCCCAGCCTAGCGCGTGACGGCATCCGATAGGCTTTCCCCGTCGCGACTGGCGTTGAGGTGGGACACCACCGGGAAGCGACCACATGGGCAATCGACCGCACGCCTGGGCCGGCCTGGTTCCGTCGCCGCTGCGGCGTCGGCATTCCACGAACGGACAACCAGGAGAACACCGATGACCGATTCCGTCTTCAACGCCCCGCTCGCCGAGGTCGACCCCGAGATCGCCGAGGTGCTCGAGCGCGAGCTGAACCGCCAGCGCACGTTCCTCGAGATGATCGCCTCCGAGAACTTCGTGCCCGTCTCGGTGCTGCAGTCGCAGGGCTCCGTGCTCACGAACAAGTACGCCGAGGGCTACCCGGGCCGCCGCTACTACGGCGGCTGCGAAGAGGTCGACGTCGCCGAGGAGCTCGCGATCTCCCGCGCGAAGGAGCTGTTCGGCGCCGAGTTCGCCAACGTGCAGCCGCACTCCGGCGCATCGGCCAACGCCGCCGTGCTGCACGCCATCGCCCGCCCCGGCGACACGCTGCTCGGTCTCTCGCTCGACCACGGCGGGCACCTGACCCACGGCATGAAGATCAACTTCTCGGGCCGCCTCTACGACATCGTCGCCTACGGCGTCGACCCCGAGACCTCGATCATCGACATGGATGAGGTCGAGCGCCTCGCGGTCGAGCACTCGCCCAAGGTGATCATCGCCGGCTGGTCGGCCTACCCGCGTCAGCTCGACTTCGCACGGTTCCGCGAGATCGCCGACAAGGTCGGCGCCCTGCTGTGGGTCGACATGGCCCACTTCGCCGGCCTCGTCGCGGCCGGGCTGCACCCGAACCCCGTGCCGCACGCCCACGTCGTCTCCTCGACGGTGCACAAGACCATCGGCGGCCCGCGCTCGGGCTTCATCCTCACCAACGACGCCGACATCGCGAAAAAGATCAACACGGCCGTCTTCCCGGGGCAGCAGGGCGGCCCGCTCATGCACGTGATCGCCGCCAAGGCGACCGCGTTCAAGCTCGCCGCGACGCCCGAGTTCCGCGAGCGCCAGGAGCGCGTCGTTCGCGGCGCGGCGATCCTCGCCGAGCGTCTCTCGCAGCAGGATGTGACGGATGCCGGAATCGCCCTGCGCTCGGGCGGCACCGACGTGCACCTCGTGCTCGTCGACCTGCGCGACGCCGAGCTCGACGGCAAGCAGGCCGAAGACCTGCTGCACGAGATCCACATCACCGTCAACCGCAACGCGGTCCCCAACGACCCGCGTCCGCCGATGGTGACCTCGGGCCTGCGCATCGGCACGCCCGCCCTCGCGACCCGCGGCTTCGGCGACGCCGAATTCACCGAGGTGGCCGACGTCATCGCCCTCGCGCTGCAGCCCGGTGCCGACCTCGACGCCCTGCGCGCCCGCGTCGACGCCCTGGCCGCCGCCTTCCCGCTCTACCCCTCGCTGCAGCAGTAACCCCGCCCCGCGGCATCCGCCCGCCCCGACCGCGAGACCTCAACGGGCGGACGAGACCTGGGGGTCACCCCGCGGTCTCGTCGCGCAGATGAGGTCTCGCGGTCGGCGGATGGCGCGGACCGCACGACCTGGAGGACACCATGACCGCAACCAGACTGGACGGCAAGCTCGCGGCGGCCGAGATCAAGGCCGAGCTCGCCGAGCGCGTCGCGGCGCTCAAGGAGCGCGGCATCGTCCCGGGCATCGCGACGGTGCTCGTCGGCGCCGATCCCGCCTCGCAGCTGTACGTCGGGATGAAGCACCGGCAGTCCGAGGAGATCGGGATGAACTCGATCCAGCGCGAGCTGCCCGCCGATGCGACACAGGAGCAGGTCGAGGCGCTGATCGACGAGCTCAACCGCGACCCCGACTGCCACGGCTACATCGTGCAGCTGCCGCTGCCGAAGCACCTCGACACCGATGCGATCCTCGAGCGCATCGACCCCGACAAGGATGCCGACGGCCTGCATCCGACGAACCTCGGCCGCCTGGTGCTCAACGTCAACAGGCCCATCACCTCGCCGCTGCCGTGCACGCCGCGGGGAGTCATCGAGCTTCTCGTGCGGGGCGGGTACGACCTGAACGGCAAGCACGTCGTCGTCGTCGGGCGCGGCGTGACGATCGGCCGCTCGATCGGACTGCTGCTGACCCGCCGCGAGTACAACGCGACCGTCACCCTCACCCACACCGGCACCGTCGACCTCGCCGCGCACCTGCGGCAGGCCGACGTCGTGGTGGCCGCCGCGGGCGTGAAGCACATCGTGCGCGGCGCCGACCTGAAGCCCGGCGCTGCCGTGCTCGACGTCGGCGTCACCCGTGAGGACGATCCCGAGACCGGGAAGAGCCGCGTCTTCGGCGACGTGCACCCGGATGCGGCCGAGGTCGCCGGCTTCCTCTCCCCGAACCCCGGGGGCGTGGGCCCGATGACCGTGGCGCTGCTGATGACGAACGTCGTCGAGGCCGCCGAACGCTCGCGTCCCTGACCGTCGCGAGTTCGCCGGTCCGGCGCCGAGTTCGCCGGTCGCGCGCTGAGTTCGCCGGCGATCTCGCGACCGAACCGGCGATCTCGCGACCGAACCGGCGAACTCGCGGCCGAACCGGCGAACTCGCGGCCCCTGACCGGCCGCGAGCCACAGCTCAGGACGTGAAGCGGGACAGGAACGCGCGGGTGCGCGCCTCGCGCGGAGCGCCGAACAGCTGCGCGGGCGTGCCCTGCTCCACGATGACGCCGTCGTCGAGGAACACGACGCGGTCGGCGACGTCGCGCGCGAAGGCCATCTCGTGGGTGGCCATGAGGATCGTCGCGCCGCCCTCGGCCAGTTCCCGCACGAGTTCCAGCACCTCGCCGACGAGCTCGGGGTCGAGGGCCGAGGTGATCTCGTCGAGCAGCAGCACCTCGGGGTCGGTCGCCAGGGCGCGCACCAGCGCGACCCGCTGCTGCTGTCCGCCGGAGAGTCGATCCGGATGCTCCTTCGCCTTGTCGGCGAGGCCGATGCGCTCCAGCAGTGCCAGTGCGCGCTCCTCGGCCACGGCGCGGCGCTCTCGGTGCACCACCCGGGCGGCGAGGGTCACGTTGTCGAGCACCGACAGGTGCGGGAACAGGTTGTAGCTCTGGAAGACGATCCCGAAGCGCTGCCGCACAGCGTTGGCGTCCACGCGCGGATCGGAGATGTCGTCGCCGCCGAGCCACAGGCGGCCGTCGTCGATCGGTTCGAGCAGGTTGAGGCAGCGCAGCAGGGTCGACTTGCCCGAGCCCGAGGCACCGATGAGCGCGACGACCTCGTGCGCCGCGAGATCGAGCGAGACGCCCCGGAGCACGTCACGGTCGCCGAACGCCTTCCAGACGTCCTCGGCGCGCAGCAGCGCGGTCACAGGATCGACCCCGTCTGCTCGCGGCGGCGCAGCCGCTCCGTGTACCAGTCGGTCACCCGGATCGTCGGGATCGCGAGCAGGATGAACAGGATGCCGGCGACGACATACGGCGTGAAGTTGTAGGCGAGGGAGGTCTCGGCCTGCGCGGCGCGGACGGCATCCATCGCCCCGAGGATCGAGATGAGTCCCACGTCCTTCTGCATCGAGATGAAGTCGTTCATGAGCGGCGGGGTGATCTTGCGCAGCGCCTGCGGCAGCACGACGCGGCGCAGTGTCTGCACGTAGCCGAGGCCGAGCGCCCGGGCGGCGAGGCGCTGCGACGGGTGCACCGCCTCGATGCCGGCGCGGATGACCTCGGCGACGTATGCCGAATACGTGATGGTCACGGCAGTGACACCGAGGACGACCGGGGGGATGCGCTCGTTCAGCAGCGTCGGGATGCCGAATCCGACGAGGTAGAGCACGATGATGAACGGCAGCCCGCGGAAGACGTCGGTGTAGCCGGCGACGATCGCGCGCACCGGGAAGAACACCGGCCCCCGCAGCGTCCGCAGGATCGCGAGGACGAGCGCGGCGGCGCCCACCGTGACGACCGAGATCGCGAGCACCTGCAGGTTCAGCAGGAAGCCGTCCCAGATGCGGGGGAACGAGGCGATCGCGGTCGCGGGGTCGAAGAACGACTCCTGCACCTGCGCCCACCCGGGGGTGTTCAGCACCGTCACCCACACGATGGCCGCGAAGGCGAGCGTCGATGCGATCGCGACGACCACCGACCGCTGCGACCTGCGTCGCCGGTAAGCGCGTCGCTCGAGCTCGAGCGTGCTCACCGCGCGCGCGGGAGGCGCGCCGGGGGCGGGATCGTCGGAGGTCACAGGACGACGGTAGTCGACGCGGCCGCGCCGGGCCGACCCGGGGCGGCCGCGCACCAGGTCACTGCAGCAGCGTGACGCCCTGGCCCGACCCGAGCCACTCGTCGGTGATCTTCGCGAGGGTGCCGTCTTCGCGCAGGGCGTCGACGGCGGCGGTGACCTCGGCCGTCAGCGGGGAGTCCTTGCCCAGCAGCAGGCCCCACTCGTCGGGCACGCCGGCGGCGGGGAGTTCGCCCACGATGAACGAGTCCGCGATGTACTCGCTCGTCGCGTAGTACGCCGTCGGCGTGTCCAGCACGAGGCCGTCGATCTGGCCGGCCTCGAGCGCGGCGCGGGCGTCCTCGTTGGAGTTGTAGAGCTGCGCCGGGGTCGTGGGCTGCACGGCCTCCTCGATCGTCTGCGCGCTCGTGGATCCGGCCATGGCGCCCAGCAGCAGGTCTTTCGCGCCCGCGAGCGTGTCCACGCCCTCGGCCGCGGAGCCCTTGATCGCCACGATCGCCTGGCTGGCCTGGTAGTACGGCGACGAGAAGTCGACGGCCTGCTTGCGCTCGTCGGTGATCGAGTACTGCTGGATGTTGAAATCGAAGTCCTTCGGACCCGGCGCGATCGCCGACTCGAACGACGTGCGCACCCAGACGACGTCTTCCTTCGCGAATCCGAGCTTCTCCGCGACGGCGTACGCGATCGCGGCCTCGAATCCCTCACCCGACTCCGGGTCGTCGTCGACGACGTACGGGTAATAGGCGACCTCGCCGGTGGCGATGGTGAGCTTCCCGGGCGTGATGTAGTCGTCGGATGCGGCGTCGGCCGAGCCGGAGGCGGCCGGGGCCACACCGCCGGCGCAGCCGGCGAGGAGGAGGGCGGTGGCGGCCGCGGCGGAGGCGAGGGTGACGCGCAGGCGGGTCCGGGGCATGGCGGGTCCTTGGTGGTCGGAGGACGGGAGGGGCGGCGGATGCTGTGGTGCCGCGTCCTTCATCTTCCCCGAACCGGTGGCCCTCGGGGCCGTCCTGCGACGTTTCGTTACGCAGTCCAGATATTCGAACGGCCGGCACGGTCCGGCGTCCGGCTCAGCCGAGATCGTCGAGCATGCGGCGCTGCTCGGCCGTGAGACCGTCGTCGAGCTCCTGCCGGCCCTGCGCGCGGGCATCGTCCGCGCGGGCTTCGCCCGAGGCGGTGCCGACGGCATCCGTCCCGCGATCGGCGGTGCGGGAGCCGCGGATGCCGGTCTCGGCGCGGTCGTACACGGCACCCGCGTGCGTCTCGATCCGGCCGCTGATGCGCGCGTAGACGAGTCCGCCGAGCGCGATGATGACCGGCGGCACGATCCACGCGCCGAACCAGCCGAGGGGGTTCCAGCCGATCGAGACGTGGACGCCGGACAGCAGCAGCGTGAGCACCCACACGAGGGCGGCGACGATCAGCACGATCCCCGCCTGCACGAGTGCTTCGCCGGTGCGGGTGCGCGTGCCGGCCGACTTCGCGGCCGACGCCTGCATGCGCCGCTGCACGAACGGGCGCACCCACAGCTCGGCGAGCGTCATGATCAGCGCCGCCCAGATCACGGCGAAGCCCACCTTCGCCGGGGTGAGCAGCCCGATCAGCAGCAGCACGACGACGTTGAAGACGTACAGGGCGGCGAAGCGCACGATCCAGGACCTCATGGCTCCAGCGTCCCACGCCGCGCGCGGCCCCGCATCCGTCACGACGGTGCGCCGACGACCTCCCGCGCGGCCACGCCCCCGTCGCGAGTGCCGAGGGCGGCGATCCGGCTGAGCCAGCGGGCGCGCCGGGTCTCGTCGCCGAGTCGGATGGGGCTCAGCCGGGTGATCCCGATCGTGCGGATGCCGCAGTAGCCGAGGGTGGCGCGGGTGAGTCCCGCCTCCGCCGCCCCGCGGTACACGAACCGGTTCCACCATCGGGGTGAGTCCATGGTCATCACCATCCGGGCGGTGCGGCCCGTCAGCAGCCGCTCGGGGATCGGGGTGCCCTCACGGTAGCGGAAGGCGGCGCCGGAGAGGAACACCCGGTCGATGAACGCCTTCAGCGCCGCCGGCATCGTCCCCCACCACTGCGGGTGGAAGAAGACCAGGTGCTGGGCCCAGCGCACATCGTCGAGATAGGCGGCGACCTCGGGATCGAGCGGGGTGTCCGCGTCGGTGCGGGGCGCCCGCAGCTGAGCGCGGGAGCGCGGGTGGCCGGGGATCGGGTCGTTCGCGAGGTCGACGACGCGCACGTCGGCGCCGGCGGAGCGGGCTGCCTCGGTGTACGCCGCGGCAAGGGCATGCGTGTAGGTGTCGGGCAGCGGTGTGCCGATGACGACGAGGATGCGGGCGGTCATGCGGGCGTTCCCTTCTCGATGACGATCTGCGTGAGGGCGGTCAGGTGCCGGTTGAGCAGTTCCGATTCCACGGCGTCGGCGCCGGGTGCGAGGCGCGGGTCGGCGAGCATCTCGGCGAAGTGCGCCTCGAGCTCGCCGCCGGCGTGCTGCACGAGGGAGAGGGTCTTCTCGGTGGGGGCGATCATG
Organism: Microbacterium telephonicum; assembly: GCF_003651225.1. GTDB lineage: Bacteria > Actinomycetota > Actinomycetes > Actinomycetales > Microbacteriaceae > Microbacterium > Microbacterium telephonicum. The sequence continues at coordinate 503,389 of NZ_RCDB01000003.1, read as the reverse complement.
ATCTGCCGTCCCTGTCCGGGCGTCGTCTTCACCCAGCCGTCGGCCTCGAGCGCCGGGAGACGCTTGCTCACCGCAGCTTTCGTGACCCGCAGGCAGCGGGCGAGTCCGGAGATGTCGATCGGCGCCCGTTCGACGAGCACGTTGAGCAGCTCGAACAGGTTGAACGAGACGCCGTGGACGCGCTGCAAGTACGCGTCGGCGTAGATGTCGAGCTCGGCGACGAGTTCGTGGAGGGTGACGGTGAGGCGATCGGCCATGACGCCGAGTCAACCAGTTGACTCAGCGTCTGTCAACAGGTTGACTCGCGCCGTCTCAGCGGATCGAGACGAGCTCCGTGACGTCGTCGGCGGGGAGCGCGTCGGCGACGGCCGTCACCTCGATCGAGGTCAGGTCGGCGCGGCCGCTGAGCACGGTGAGGAACGCGGTGTCGGCTGCGTCGCGCCCTGTCGCGATCCGCAGGAGCGTCTGCCGAGGTGCGAGCGCGGTGGCGTCGACGACGCGCCATGCGCCGTCCACCCAGGCCTCGGCCACCGCGTGGAACTCCATGGGCGCGAGACCCGGTGCGTAGACCGAGGCGAAGCGCGCCGCCACGCCGCGCGCGCGCAGCAGCGCGATGCACAGGTGCGCGTAGTCGCGGCAGACCCCTTGGCGTCCGAGCAGCGTGCGGACCGCGCCGTCCGTGGGGCGGGAGGCACCCGGAACGTAGTCCAGGCGGGTGCCGACCCACGACGACACCGCCGCGAGCAGGTCCACCTCGTCGTCGATGCCGTCGAACTCCGCCAGCGCCGTCGGTGCGAGGGTGTCGGATTCGACGTAGCGGCTCGGCAGCCGGTAGGAGAAGAGATCGTAGTCGCGGCCGATCGTGTGCGCCCCCTCGCCCAGAATGCGGGCGTGGTACTCGGCGACGAACGTGCCCGGCGGGACGCTCACCCGGTGCAGACGGGTCCCGTTGTGGTCCTGGAACTCCGACGTCGCGATGCGCGCGCCGTCGAGCGTCGCGGCGAACGTCTCGTGGTCCGGCTCGTAGTGCGCCGACACCGCGACCGACAACACGAGGTCGGCCGTCTCGGTGACGTCGAGCTCGATCCTGCTGCGGACTTCTCTCTCCATCCGCACAGCATGTCATCCCTGCAAGCAATCTCTGCGGCGTCGTGTCGGTGCGGCGCGGCAGGATGGGGCCATGGATGCCGCCTCCGTGCGCCGGGCCCGCCTGCAGTCGCAGCTGCTCGATGTTCCCGCGCCCGACGTCGCCGGCGCCGCCGCGCACATCACGGCGACGCAGGCGCAGGAGTTCTGGGGCGGGCGGTGGGCGCTGGGTGTGCGCACCGGCGGGGAGCCGACGCTCTCGGAGGTCGATGCGGCGTTCGAGAGCGGGGCCCTCGTGCGCGCATGGACGCAGCGGGGCACGCTGCACATCGTCGCCGCGCGGGATCTGGCCTGGATCCTGCGGGTCACCCGCGACCGCCAGTTGCAGCAGTTCGCGAGCGTGCGGCGCGGACACGGCATCCCCGAGGAGCACGTCGAGGTCGCCGCGCGTGCGGTCGGCGCGGCGCTGGCCGGCGGCAACCGACTCACGCGGGCGGAGTTCGCCGCGGTGCTCACCGCCGCCGGGGTGGAGGCGACCGGGATGCGCGGCAATCTGCTGCTGACGGCGCTGGCGATCCGCGAAGACGTCGTGCTGGGGCCCGTGATCGCGCGGGAGGGCGGCCCCACCCGCGACCAGTACCTCGTCGCCCCGGCGGACTGGATCGCGGATGCGGCGGCCCCCGCCGACCCGCTCGCCGCGCTGTTCGTCGGCTACATCCGCTCCCACGGTCCCGCCGGTGTCGACGACTTCCGCTGGTGGGCGGGGCTGCCCGTCGGCGTCGCCCGGAGCGCGCGGGAGGCGGCATCCGATCGGGTGGTCGAGGTCGACGACGGGCTGTTCGTCGTGTCCGCGCCGCCCCCGGCCCAGGCTTTCCGGGAGCCGGTCGCAGCCGACCCCGCGGTACTGGCGTTGCCGCCCTTCGACGAGTATTACCTGTCGTACGCCGACCGCACGCTCGCGTGCTCCGACGCGTTCACCGCCCGCGTCGGACCGAGCATCCAGGGACTCGTGCGTCCGGTGCTCGTCGCCCGCGGCGAGGTCGTGGGCCTGTGGACCCACTCGATGGCGGTCGGCCGCCACCACCGGATGCCGGTGCCGGAGCTGTTCGGGCATGTCGACGTACCGGCATCCGCCGTCGACGCCGCACTCGCGCGGGTGTCGCGCTTCGTCACCGGCTGAGCGCGCCCCCTCGGGCTCAGTCGACCTCGGCGTGCCGGTCGAGGAACGCGTAGACCTCCCCGTCGTCGACGCCGGGGAACGCGCCGCGGGGGAGCGGGGTGAACATCTGCATGTGCACGCGCGCGCTCGGCCACGCCTTGCCCTCCCAGCGGCGGGTGAGGTCGGCGCCGGCGCTGCGGCAGCAGGCGTCGTCGGGGCACGTCGACGTCGCGCGCTTCTGCGTCTCGCGGCCGCGGAACCAGCGGGCGTCGTCGAAGGGCACGCCCACGGTGATCGAGAACTCGCCCGCCGACGTCGTGCCGGTCTGGCTCGAGCACCAGAAGGTGCCGGCGGGGGTGTCGGTGTACTGGTAGTGCTCGATCGTGCGGTTCTGCTCCCCGAAGGCGGCGCGCGCGGCGAAGCGGCGGCAGACGATCTGCCCCTCGACCGCGCCGGTCACGTCGGTGGGCAGCGGCAGCTCGTCGTTCTCGTAGACGCGGTTGATCGCGCCCGACCCGTCGACACGCAGGAAGTGCAGAGGGATGCCGAGGTGCACGGTCAGGAGGTTCGTCATCCGCATGCCCGCCGCCTCGTGCGTGACCCCGAACGCGTCGCGGAAGTCCTCGACGGCGAGGTCGCGGTCCTTCTTGGCCTGCTGCAGGAAGGCGACGGCGTTCGACTCCGGCATCAGGCAGCACGCCGCGAAGTAGTTGATCTCGAGCCGCTGCTGCAGGAAGTCGGCATAGTCGGTGGGCGGTGTGTGTCCGAGCAGCCGGTGCGCCATCGCCTGCAGCGCCATCGACCGCAGGCCGTGCCCGCCCGGGATGGAGGCGGGCGGAAGGTAGATGCGCCCGTTCTCGAGGTCGGTGACCGACCGCGCCGAATGCGGCAGGTCGTTGACGTAGATGAGCTCGAACCCGAGCTGCTCGGCCATGAGACTCACGGTGCGATGCGTGAGGGCGCCGGCGACGTGCCCCGCCGCCTTGAGCTGCTTCTCGGCGAGCTTCTCGATGTCGGGGAGGTAGTTGTCCTTCGCGCGCAGGGCCAGTCGCAGCTCGGTGTTGGCGCGGCGGGCTTCCTCCGGGGTGGCGATCGCTTCCCGCTCACGGCGCTGCAGTTCGCGGTGCAGCCCCAGCACGGAGGCGATCGTCTCGTCGGTCATCGTCTTGGTGACCTTCACCGGAGCGATGCCGAGACGGCGGAACACCGTGCTGGCCTGCGCCCTCTCCAGCTCCAGCTCGAGCGCCGCGCGGGCGTTCGGCGGCTCGGTCGACAGCAGATCGGTCACGTCGGTGCCGGTCGCGTGGGCGATCGCCTGCAGCAGCGACAGCTTCGGCTCGCGTTTGCCGTTCTCGATGAGGCTGAGCTGGCTGCCCGCGACGCCGACGAGCGCGCCCAGCTCGTCGAGCGTGTACCCCTGCGTCACCCGCTGATGGCGGATGCGGTGGCCCAGGGTCGACAGTTCTAGCGCGGTCGGTGTCATTCCTTGAGCATACGGAAAGAAGTCGGATTCTTGTGCCGCTCGGGGCCGGAAAGTCCAGCGGGATTGGGATGACAGTGGAAGGGCGGGCGCAGTCGCCCGCGACAGACGAAGGAGACGACATGGCCCTCGCGGACATCTTCACCCGACCGGTCCCCACCACGCAGGGCGGCGCGCTGGCCGCCGCGCCGGCGCAGACCCACGGTGCCCGTCCCGCCATGAGCGGCCCGGCCGCCGAAGCCCTCGTCGCGTGGGTCGACGAGGTGGCCGCGCTCACGCAGCCCGACCGCATCCACTGGGTCGACGGGTCGCGCGCCGAGAACGAGGCGCTCCTGCGCGAGATGGTCGACGAGGGCAAGCTCATCAAGCTCAACCCGGAGTGGCGGCCGGGCTCCTACCTCGCCCGCTCGCACCCGAGCGACGTCGCCCGCACCGAGGGGCGCACGTTCATCGCATCCGAGGATGAGGCGGACGCCGGCCCCACCAACAACTGGGTCGACCCCGCCGAGATCCGCGCGACCCTCACCCCGCTGTTCGAGGGGTCGATGCGCGGACGCACGATGTACGTCGTGCCGTTCTCGATGGGCGCGGTCGGCGGCCCGCTCAGCCACATCGGCGTGCAGGTCACCGACTCCGCGTACGCCGTCGCGTCGATCGGCATCATGACGCGCGTCGGAACGGCCGTGCTCGAGCAGATCGCCGCCGGCAAGCCGTGGGTGAAGACGGTGCACAGCGTGGGCGCGCCGCTGCGCCCCGGGCAAGCGGACGAGGCGTGGCCGTGCAACGACGAGAAGTACATCGTGCACTTCCCCGACACCCTCGAGGTGTGGTCGTTCGGCTCCGGCTACGGCGGCAACGCGATCCTCGCCAAGAAGTGCTTTGCGCTGCGGATCGCGTCGGTCATCGGCCGGGACGAGGGGTGGCTCGCCGAGCACATGCTCCTCATCCGCGTCATCGACCCCGCCGGCAAGGCCTTCCACATCGCCGCGGCGTTCCCGTCGGCATGCGGGAAGACGAACCTCGCGATGCTGCGTCCGACCATCCCCGGATGGCGCGTCGAGACCCTGGGCGACGACATCGCGTGGCTGCGTCCGGGGGAGGACGGCCGGCTGTGGGCGATCAACCCCGAGGCGGGCTTCTTCGGCGTCGCGCCGGGAACCGGCGAGTCGACCAATGTCACGGCCGTCGAGACCCTGTGGGGGAACACGATCTTCACGAACGTGGCGCTGCGCCCCGACGGCGACGTGTGGTGGGAGGGGCTCACCGACGACATCCCCGAGGAGCTCACCGACTGGCAGGGCAACGCGTGGACCCCGGCATCCGGCACGCCCGCCGCCCACCCGAACTCGCGCTTCACCGTCAGCGCCGGCCAGTGCCCGCAGATCGCCGGGGACTGGGCCGAAGCGGTGCCGCTGGATGCCATCTTGTTCGGCGGCCGGCGCGCCACCAACGTGCCGCTCGTCGTGGAGGCGACTGACTGGACGCACGGCGTCTTCCTCGGCTCGAACATCTCGTCCGAGCGCACCGCGGCGGCCGAGGGGACGGTCGGCGAACTGCGTCGCGACCCGTTCGCCATGCTGCCGTTCTGCGGATACAACATGGCCGACTACTTCGGTCACTGGTTGAAGGTCGGGCAGGCGCTGCGGTTCGACCGGGCGCCCCGCATCTTCCAGGTGAACTGGTTCCGCAAGGGGCAGGACGGTCGCTTCCTGTGGCCCGGATTCGGCGACAACGCCCGGGTCGTGGAGTGGATCGTGCGGCGTCTGCAGGGCCAGGTCGAGGCGGTTCCGAGCCCGATCGGACGCCTCCCGCGCATCGACGACCTGAACCTCGACGGCATCGAGGTGCCCGAGGCCGACCTGCAGGAGCTGTTCGCGATCGACCGCGAGACCTGGCTGCAGGAGACCGACCTCACCGCCGAGTTCTACGCCGGCTTCGAGGGCCGCATCCCCGCCGCCCTCAACGCCGAGCTCGCCGCCCTGCGCTACCGCCTCACCCGCGACTGACCCGCCCGCCGCCCCGGCCCCCGGTCGTTGAGCGAGCGGAGCGAGTCGAAACGCCTGTGCGTCGTTCGGGGCGTTTCGACTCGTCGCTGCGCTCCTCGCTCAACGACCGGAGGCCCCCCGGTCGTTGAGCGAGCGGAGCGAGTCGAAACGCCTCGAACCCGCCCGCGCTTCAGACCAGCAGTTGGTGGCGGGCGAGCTCGCGGTACAGCGGGGTCGTCGCCAGCAGCTCCTCGTGAGTGCCCTGGCCGACGACGCGGCCGCGGTCCATCACGACGATGAGGTCGCTGTCGACGACGGTCGACAGGCGGTGCGCGATCAGCACGAGCGTGCGCCCCGTGGCGACCGCGTCGATGGCCTCCCGCATCCGCTGTTCGTTGAGGCCGTCGAGCGACGACGTCGACTCGTCCAGCAGCAGGATGGGCGGCGCCGCCAGCAGTGCCCGGGCGATCGCGAGACGCTGGCGCTCGCCGCCGGAGAGCATGACGCCGGCCTCGCCCACCGGGGCCTCGAGGCCGAGCGGGCTGCGCTCGAGCACGTCGCCGAGGTTGACGGCGCGCAGCACGCGTTCGCACTCCTCGTCGTCGGCGTGGGGCGCGGCCAGGCGCAGGTTGTCGGCGAGGGTGCCGGCGAGGGTCGGGGCGTCCTGCTCGACGTAGCCCAGCTGCGCGCGCAGCCGCGTGCGGTCGATGCGGCGCACGTCGGTGCCGTCGAGCAGCACGGCGCCGGCATCCGGGTCGTAGAAGCGCTCGATGAGGGCGAGCGTCGTCGACTTGCCCGCGCCCGACGGGCCGACGAGGGCGACGCGCGCGCCGCGGGGGACGGCGAACGAGACGCCGCGCAGCACGTCGCCGTCCGCATCCGGCATGCTCACCGTGTCGGCGTGGACGTCGGCGAGGGTGCGGGCCACCTCGGCCTCGGCGTCGCGGCGGGCGCGCACGACGGCGGCCGGGTAGGCGAAGTGCACGTCGCGGAACTCGATCGCGGGCGCGTCGCGGGTGGCGAGCAGGTCGTCGAGCGTGTTGATCGGGCCGGTGAGGTCGGATGCCGGATCGGCCAGCCGGGCCTGCTGCACGGTCGTCGCGATCGCGTCGTCGTCGGCGGTCTCGGTCGGCAGGTCCAGCACCTCCTGGATGCGGCCGAGCGCGCCGAGTGCCTGGTTGACCGAGGTGATCGCCCCGAAGAACGAGCCGAGCGGCTGCACCAGGAAGAACAGGAACATGACGAACGTCACGAGCTGGGCGATCGAGATCGCCCCCGACGCGACGCGGAAGCCGCCGACGCCCAGCACCACCAGCAGCGAGAGCTGCAGCGCGATCCCGGCGATCGGCACGACGAGCGCGGACGACTTCGCGACCCGCACGCCCGCGTCGAACGCACCGCGCGCCGTGGTCTCGATCGCGGCCTGCTCGCGGCCCGACGCGCCCGCGGCGCGGATCGTGCGGATCGAGCCGACCGCCCGCTCGACGCCCGACGCGAGTTCTCCGACGGCCTCCTGCTGCGCGTGGGTGGCGCGGCGGATGCGGCCCGAGAGCACGCCGACGATCGCGACCGATGCGCCCACGACGACGAGGATCATCACGAGCAGGAGCGGGTCGATGACGAGCATCGCGATGACGGCGCCGACGAAGATGAGCGCGTTGCCGACCGAGTCGGCCAGGCCCTGGGTGAGCACGGCGTACAGCAGGGTCGTGTCGGTGCCCACGCGCGAGACGAGGTCGCCGGTGCGGCGCGCGTCGTACTCCTTGACCGGCAGATGCAGCAGCTGCGCGACGAGTCGACGCCTGCTCGAATAGACGACGGCGGTACCGGTGCGCTGCAGCAGGTAGTGCTGCACCCCGCTGATGACCGACGCGACCACGACGAGCGCGACGAGCACCCACACGAGGGTGCCGAGGGGGTCGCCGACCTGCACGAGGGCGATGACCTGACCGACCACGAGCGGCTGGGCGAGCGTCGCGGCGGCGGCCAGCACGCTCAGCACGGCGACGACGATCAGCACCGCCTTGTGCTCGAACAGGAACGGCAGCAGCTGGCGCAGGCTCGCCCGCGGGCCGGCATCCTCGCGGGGGCGGCGGGGGGAGCGGGAAGGTCGAGCGCTGCGGCGGGCGTCGGAAGACATGGTGGGGCGTCCTCGGTGTCGGGTGGTGATCGGGCGACGTTGCCGTCTCTATTGTCTCCCGTACTTCTTGTGCACTGCCCGTCGGCTGATGCCCATGGCGTCGGCGATCGCGACCCACGAGAAGCCGAGGGCGCGGGCACGACGCACCTGCTCGGCTTCGGCGCGGGCGAGGTCGGCGTGCAAGGCGCGCAGGAGTGTCCGAGGGCGGCGCTAGTGTGGTGCGGTGCCTGAACCCGTCATCTCCGCCCAGAACCTCGTGAAGGCGTACAAGACCAAGGGCAAGCCCGACTTCCTGGCCGTCGACGGCCTGTCGTTCGAGGTCGCTCCCGGTGAGTCGTTCGGGCTGCTCGGCCCCAACGGCGCCGGCAAGTCGACGACGATGAAGATGATCGGCGCCGTCTCGACGCGCACGAGCGGGTCGCTGTCGATCCTGGGTCTCGACCCCGACGGCTACGGGCCCGAGATCCGCTCGCGACTGGGCGTCGTCCCACAGCAGGACAACCTCGACGGCGAGCTCAACGCCCGCGAGAACCTCTACATCTACGGCCGCTACTTCGGGCTGCCCGGCAAGGTCTGCCACGAGAAGGCCGACGAGCTGCTCGCCTTCGCGCAGCTCGAAGACAAGGCGAAGAACAAGGTCGACCAGCTCTCGGGCGGCATGAAGCGGCGGCTCACGATCGCGCGCGGCCTCATCAACGACCCCCGCATCCTGCTGCTCGACGAGCCGACGACGGGCCTCGACCCGCAGGCGCGCCACGTGCTGTGGGATCGCCTCTTCCGGCTCAAGGAGCGGGGCACGACCCTCGTGCTCACGACCCACTACATGGACGAGGCCGAGCAGCTGTGCGACCGCCTCATCGTCGTCGACAAGGGCCGCATCATGGCCGAGGGCACGCCCGCGTCGCTCATCCGCGAGCACTCCAGCCGCGAGGTTCTCGAGGTGCGCTTCGGCTCCGACCGCAACGAGCAGGTCGCGGCCCAGCTTCAGGGGATCGGCGACCGTGTCGAGGTGCTGCCCGACCGCGTGCTCATCTACGCGGGTGACGGCGAGGCGGCCCTCGAGCGCGTGACGGCGGCCGGTCTGCAGCCGATCACGAGCCTCGTGCGGCGCTCGTCGCTGGAAGACGTGTTCCTGCGCCTCACGGGACGGTCGTTGATCGAATGAGCGGCACCACCCTCCCCTCGTCGCCGCCCGCCGCGCACCCCTCGCTCGACGAGCTGCGCGCGGAGGCCGTGGAATGGGGGCGCAAGCCCCGCGCCCGCGGCTCCTGGTACGTCACCGAGCACATGGTGCGCGCCATGCGCGCCTACGGCTGGACGATCGTCGTCGGCGCGCTCGGGCAGCCGGTCATGTACCTGCTGGGACTCGCGTTGGGACTGGCCGCCCTCATCCAGGCGCCGATCGTCGATCACGGTCGCGAGGTCGGCTACCTCATGTTCGTCGGGCCGGCGCTGCTGGCGACCGCGGCGATCTCGGTGGCGTCCGAGGAGATGACCTATCCGGTCATGGCCGGGTTCAAATGGCGCCGCTACTTCTACGGGTTCAACGCGTCGCCGCTGTCGAGCCCGCAGATCGCCAACGGTGTGATCGCCGGGGCGACGGCGCGCATGATCGTCGCCGCCGGGGCGTTCTACCTGTTCCTGTGGATCTTCGGGCTGTTCGGCCTCGAGACCGTGCCGCATCCCGAGACGGGCTGGCTGTCGGTCCTCGCCGGTGTCGCCGCGGGCCTGGCGTTCGGCATCCCGCTCATGGCCTACGCGGGATCGATCGAAGACGACAAGGGCCAGTTCGCGCTCGTGCAGCGGTTCCTGTTCATGCCGATGTTCCTGTTCTCGGGCACGTTCTATCCGCTGGACACCCTGCCCGTCTGGCTGCAGTGGATCGGGTGGATCTCGCCGCTGTGGCACGGCACCGAGCTCGGCCGCGTCGCGACCTACCACTCCGACGTCGCACCCGCGATGGTCGTGGTGCACATCGCCTACCTCGTGGTGCTGAGCGTGGCCGGATACCTGTGGGGCCGACGCGTGTTCATCGAAAGGCTCGCGAAGTGAGCGCCCCGCCGACCTCGCGCGCGGGGATCGCGGAGGCGCCGCGTCGCACCGGCGGCGTGCGGGCCCTGTGGGCGGGCAACCCCTGGTCGGTGCTGCAGCGGGGGCTCATCGCCGCGCGCTCGTCGAGCTGGATCATCGTCGTGTCGGGCTTCTTCGAGCCGGTGTTCTACCTGGCCTCGATGGGCATCGGGCTCGGCGCCCTCATCGGCGACGTCGAGACCGCGCAGGGCGTGACCGTCTCGTACGCCGCGTTCATCGCCCCGGCGCTGCTGGCCGTGTCGGCGATGAACGGCGCGATCTACGACTCGACGTGGAACGTCTTCTTCAAGCTGCACTACGGCAAGCTCTACGAGGGGATGCTGTCGACCTCGCTCGGTCCGCTCGACGTGGCCCTCGGCGAGATCCTCTACGCGCTGCTGCGGGGGCTGCTGTACGCGACCGGCTTCATGATCATCATGCAGATCGCCGGGCTCAACCTCGCCTGGACGGCCGTGCTCGCCATCCCTGCCGTGCTGCTGATCGCCTTCGGCTTCGCGAGCCTCGGTATGGCGGTCACGAGCTACATGAAGACCTTCCAGCACATGGACTGGATCAACTTCGTGCTGCTGCCGATGTTCCTGTTCTCGGCGACGTTCTACCCGATCACCGTCTACCCCGGGTGGGTGCAGCAGATCGTGATGGCCCTGCCGCTGTGGCACGGTGTCGAGATGGTGCGCCAGCTGACGACGGGAATCATCACGCCCGACATGGTCTGGCACGTGCTTTACTACGTCGTCATGATCGCGATCGGGCTCGTCTTCACGACCAAGCGCCTCCGCGCCCTGTTCCTCGACTGACGCGCGCGCCGCGAGGCACCGCACGTCGCCGCGCCCGCCGAGACCCGCTGTTCGCGCCGAAACTCGCGTTCCACACGCGGGTCTCGGCGCGTGGACCGGGTCTCGACGGGCGGGGGCGGATGCCGGGGCGCAGAACGGCGGATGCCGCGGAGCCGAAGCCCCGCGGCATCCGCCGTCCGGTGTGTGCGTGTCAGAGCGAGCCGGTCGCTCCGACGCCGATGTTCGTGTCGTAGTCGACGTCCTTCGTCTCCTTCGAGACGATGAGGGCGATGAGCGTGAGCACGCCCATCGCGGCGAGGTACACGCCCACCAGCCACGGTGAGCCGCCCGCGAGCGCCCACAGCGCGACCGCCACGATCGGGGCGAGTGCGGCGCCGAGGATCGACGACAGGTTGTACGAGATCGCCGAGCCGGTGTAACGGACGTTCGTCGGGAACAGCTCGGGCAGCACCGCGCCCATCGGGCCGAACGTCGCCCCCATGAGCATGAAGCCGAACACGAGGCCGGCCTGCACGAGCGCGCCGGTGAACTTCGGGTCGACGTGCGGGGAGAGGAAGACGTTGAACGCCAGGCCGAACACGATGATGCCCACCGTGACCCAGATGAGCAGCTTCCGGCGGCCGATCGAGTCGGCCAGCGGCCCCGACAGCATCGTGAAGATGCCGAAGAACACGACGCCGATGATCTGCATGATGACGAAGTCGGTGTAGCCGAAGCCGAGTCCGGGCACGTAGGCGGCGGCGTCGAACGCGGTGCCCGCGGCATCCGCGGCCGTCTGGGCGCCCTCGAGAGTCGGCTTGGTCGCGTACGACAGCGTGAAGCTCGTCATCAGGTAGAAGAGCACGTAGGTGGCCAGCATGATGAAGGTGCCGAGGATCAGCTCCTTCCAGTGGTGGCGGATGACGGAGCCCAGCGGGAACTTGCGCACGGCGCCGGTCTTCTCGACGCGCGCGAACGCGTCGGACTCGACGAGGCGCAGGCGCACCCAGAGCCCGACGATCACCATGACGGCCGAGAACAGGAACGGCACGCGCCAGCCCCACGACAGAAACTCCTCCGACCGCTGCGCCGTGCCGTCGGGGTGCGGCAGGGCGAAGTTGATGATGAGGAACACGCCGTTGGCGATGATGAAGCCGATCGGGGCGCCCAGCTGCGGGAACGTGCCGTACCAGGCACGCTTGCCCTTCGGGGCGTTCTCGGTGGCCACGAGGGCGGCACCCGACCACTCGCCGCCGAGCGCGAAGCCCTGGGCGAGGCGCATGACGAGCAGCAGCAGCGCGGCCCACCAGCCGATCTGGTCGAACGTGGGGAGCAGGCCGATGAGGAAGGTCGCGACACCCATCGTCAGCAGCGACGCGACGAGGGTCGCCTTGCGACCGAACCGGTCGCCGAAGTGGCCGAAGATGATCGCGCCGATGGGGCGGGCGACCATGGCGGCGCCGAAGACGCCGAACGAGGCGAGGAGGGCCGTGGTCTCGTTGCCGGTGGGGAAAAAGAGGATCGGGAAGACGAGCACGGCCGCCGTGGCGTACGCGTAGAAGTCGTAGAACTCGATCGTCGTGCCGATGAGGCTCGCGGTGATGACGCGGGAGCGCGGATTGGCCGGAGTGGGGGAGGAGGCGGACGCGGCGGGGGCCGCGGTGGCGGAGGACATGCGGTGGGGAACCTGTCTGAGGAGTGTGACAAGTCCGGGGTCGGACACGGCGGTGGCGGGCGTCCGGGGCAGGGGTGATGCGGCGGGCGCCACGACGATGGGCACCGCGGCGTCGGCGGGGTGGCCGACGCGCGATCGTCCAGTCTACGCGGCGAGGCGGATGCCGGCCGCGCGCGTGCGAGAGTCGGTCAGCGCCAGAGCACCGCGAGGGCGGCGTTGAGCAGCGTCAGGATGCCGATGAGCCAGAAGACCGCGGGCGGCACCGAGCCGGTGCGGCGCTGGCGGCCGGCACCGACTCCGAGCAGCGCGCCGATGATCAGCAGGACGACGAGCTTGGTGCCGAGCTTGACGTAGTTCAGGTCGTACTCGATGCCCCAGGGCGCGGCGAGGGCGAGACCGGCGACGGCGGCGATGGCCATGCCCCAGTGCTGCAGCCGCGTGACGCGACGCTGCCCGAACGCCTCGACGACCCAAGCGCCGAACAGCACGGCGAACCCGACGAGGTGGACGAGGACGACGGCGTGGCGCAGGATCTCCATACCCTCAGCCTAGCTGAAGGTGGGGGCGTGCCGCATCCGCCGAACCCTCGCTCCTGGGCCGAACCCTTCGCCCCGGGGCGGCCCAGGACCGAGGGTTCGGCCGGAGACCGAGGGTTCGGCCGGCGCAAGCGCGGCGCAAGCGACCCGGGCCCGAGCCCGGCAGTTCAGCGGCGCAGGTCGCGCAGCACCAGGGCTGTGCGCAGCGCGGCGTCGGCCGCTTCGGCGCCCTTGTCCTCCTTCGACCCCTCGAGCCCGGCTCGGTCGAGACCCTGCTGCTCGTCGTCGAGGGTCAGCACGCCGAAGCCGACCGGCTTGCCGGTGTCGAGGGCGACGCGGGTGAGCCCGTCGGTGGCCGCCGCCGAGACGTACTCGAAGTGCGGGGTGCCGCCGCGGATGATGACCCCGAGCGCCACGACGGCGTCGGCTCCGGCATCCAGCGCCGCCTTGCTCGCAACCGGCAGCTCGAACGACCCGGGCACCCGCACGAGGCGCCACGCGGCGCCGGAGGCCTCCAGCACGCGTTCGGCGCCGGCGATCAGACCGTCGGTGATGACATCGTGCCACTGACCGGCGACGACGACGACCTTCAGGTCGCTCGCGTCGATCGGGGCGGTGGCGGGGGCTCCGTGGCCGCTCATGCGTGCTCCTCCGTGCTGTGGGCGAGGGCGGCATCCAGCGCGCTCGCGTCGATGATGTGTCCCATGCGCTCGGCCTTCGTGGCGAGGTACTGGTGGTTGTTCGCGCCGACGCCGACCAGCAGCGGCACCTGCTCGACGATGTCGAGACCCAGGGCGCGCAGCTGGTGCACCTTGTCGGTGTTGTTGGTGAGCAGTCGCAGTTGCTCCACGCCGAGGTCGGCGAGGATGCCGGCCGCGGCGGCGTAGTCGCGGGCATCGGCGGGAAGGCCCAGCGCCAGGTTCGCGTCGACGGTGTCCAGGCCCCGCTCCTGCAGGCTGTATGCGCGCAGCTTGTTGATCAGGCCGATGCCGCGTCCCTCGTGACCGCGCATGTAGATGACGACGCCTCCGTCCTGCTCGATCGCGTCGAGGGCGGCATCCAGCTGGGGTCCGCACTCGCACTTGAGCGAGCCGAACGCCTCACCGGTGAGGCACTCCGAGTGCACGCGCACGAGCGGGGCCTTCTCGGTGAGGTCGCCCGAGACGACCGCGATGTGGTCGGTGCCGGTGGAGCGGTCCTTGTAGGCGAGAAAGCGGAACGAGCCGTGCGACGTGGGCACCTGGGCCTCGGCGCGCAGGCTCACCCGGCGACGGTTCGCGCCGCCGACGGCGATCTCGCGCGGGTCGGCCTCTTCGAGGTGGGCGATGATCTGCTCGATCGTGATCACCGGCACGCCGTCGCGCTCGCCGAGCTCGATGAGTCCGGGCAGGCGCATCATCGACCCGTCGTCGGCGACGACCTCGGCGATCGCGCCCACGGGCTGCAGCCCCGCGAGCTGCATGAGCTCGACGGCCGCCTCGGTGTGACCGGCGCGTTCGCGCACGCCCCCGTCGACCGCGCGCAGCGGCAGGATGTGGCCGGGACGGATGACCGACCCCGGCGTGCTCTCCGGGTTCGCGAGCACGTTGAGGGTGTGGGAGCGGTCGTGCGCGCTGATGCCGGTCGAGACGCGGTCGGCCGCGTCGACGCTGACGGTGTACGCGGTGCCGCGTGCATCCTCGTTCATCTCGACCATCGGCGGCAGGTCGAGGCGGTCGGCCCAGTCGGCCGGCATCGGCGCGCAGATGAAGCCGCTGGAGTGCCGCACGGTCCAGGCGATCCACTCGGGCGTCGCGAGCTCCGCGGAGAGGATGACGTCACCCTCGTTCTCGCGGTTCTCGTCGTCGGCGACGATGACGGGGCGGCCGGCGCGCAGGGCGTCGAGGGCGTCGGACAGGGATGAAAGGCTCATCGGGAGCCTCCTTCGGTGGTGGGGGTGAAGCTGAGCAGGCGCTGCACGTGCCGCGCCAGGATGTCGGTCTCGAGGTTGACGCGGTCGCCGACGGTGCGCGCGCCGAGGGTCGTGATCTCGAGGGTCTCGGGGATGAGCGACACCTCGAACCACGGCTCGGGGGTGGCCGCATCCGACACCGCCGAAACGGTGAGGGAGACGCCGTCGACGCAGATCGAGCCCTTGTCGACGACGAGGGGGGCGAGCTCCGCCGGCAGCGAGATGCGCAGCACGCGCCACTGGTCGCCGGGTCGCACCTCGAGCAGTTCGCCGGTGCCGTCGACGTGACCCTGCACGATGTGCCCGCCGAGGCGGGTGTGGGCGGCGAGGGCGCGCTCCAGGTTGACCGGGGCGCCGGCCTCCAGCGCGCCGATCGTCGTCATGTCGAGGGTCTGGCGCATGACGTCGGCGGTGAACCAGTCCGGGCCCTGGTCGGCGACGGTCAGGCACACGCCGCTGACCGAGATCGAGTCGCCGTGCTGCGCGTCGGAGACGGCGAGCGGTGCCTGCACGGTCAGGCGCACGCCGTCGCCGGAGGCGGTGACCGCGGTGACGGTGCCGCGTTCTTCGATGATCCCGGTGAACATCAGGGGGTCTCCTTCGCGGGGGTGGCGACGATCAGCAGATCGCGGCCGAGGGGAGTGACGGATGCCACGTCGAGGCGTCGCTGGGCGTCGATCGTGGCGACGCCGATGTCGCCGACGGCGAGGCGGTCGCCGCCGAGCAGTGTGGGGGCGAGGTAGACGAGCACCTCGTCGACCAGGCCGGCGCGCAGGAAGGAGCTCGCCAGGGCCGGCCCGCCCTCGACGAACACGCGCTGCACGCCCTCGCCGGCGAGGCGGCCCAGCAGCGCGGCCAGGTCGGTGCCGTCGTCCTGCAGCAGCGGGAGCGGATGCCGGGTGAGCGCAGCCCCGCTCGGGACGGCGCGGCGGCCCACGACAACCGGACGGGGCTGGTGGTCGAAGAGCGACCCGTCGGGGCGGCGGGCGGTGAGGGCGGGGTCGTCGGCCAGCACGGTGCCGGTGCCGACGACGATCGCGTCCGCGGCGGCGCGGCGCTCGTGCACGTCGGCGCGCGCGACAGGGCCGGTGATCCACTGGCTGGTGCCGTCGGCGGCGGCCGCGCGCCCGTCGAGGGACTGCGCCCATTTGACGCTCACGTGCGGACGGCCGAGCCGCTGCACGGTCAGCCAGGACTCGAGCAGGGCGGCCGCCTCGTCGGCGAGCACACCCGAGACGACCTCGACCCCTGCATCCCGCAGCCGTGCGCCGCCGCCGGACGAGCGCTCGCCCGGGTCGTCGATCGCGTACACGACCCGCGCCACTCCCGCGGCGATCAGCGCCTCGGCGCACGGGCCCGTCCGTCCGGTGTGGTTGCACGGTTCCAGCGTCACCACGGCGGTCGCGCCGCGCGCCGCGCCGGCGGGCAGCTGCGACAGGGCGTCGACCTCGGCGTGCGCGGTGCCGGCACCGCGGTGCCAGCCCTCGGCGAGCACCTCTCCGTCGGGGGAGAGGAGCACGGCGCCGACCTGCGGGTTCACTCCGCGGGGGCCGCGCAGCGCGAGCGCCAGCGCGGCGTGCATCGCGTCTCGTTCGCGGTCGGTCGCGGTCATCCTTCGGTCCTTCGATCCGGCTCCGGGAGGATGAGGGCGGGCGCACGCGACACCGCTCGTGCTTCCTCCCATCCGGACTAGCGACCCGCTTCCGCAGAAGCGTCTCGCATCACCGTCGGTCCCGGAATTCCACCGGATCGGCCCCTCACAGGAGGGGTTCGCGGACTGTCACCGCCGGTTCGGATTCCCACCGACCCCGGAGCACGTTGTGCTCACGAGTGTACTCAACGTGGCCGTGGGCGATTCATTCCTGTCGATCGACTGTGACGCCCGGTGTCGCGGCGCCCGCCCCCCACCGCGCGCCGTAGCCTTGAGGCGGGAGGTGCCAGGCATGCAGACACCGAACCGGGGACTGCGCGACCGGCCGTACGCCGACGTGCTCATCATCGGCGGGGGGATCAACGGGCTCGCGACGTTCCGCGATCTCGCCCTGCAGGGGGTGGACGTCGCCCTCGTCGAGCGCGGCGACATCGTCGGTGGGGCGTCGGCGGCATCCAGCCACATGATCCACGGCGGGATCCGCTATCTCGAGAACGGCGAGTTCCGGCTCGTGCACGAGGCGGTGACCGAGCGCAACGGGCTGTTGAAGATCGCGCCCCATTACGTGCGCCCGTTGCAGACGACCATCCCGATCTTCTCGACGTTCGCCGGTGTGCTGTCGGCGCCGCTGCGGTTCCTGCGGCACGGTGCGGGGCCGCGTCGCGGCCGCGGCGCCGTGCTCGTCAAGGTGGGGCTCGTCATCTACGACTCCTTCTCGCGGGGCGGCGGGCTGCTCGGCCACGGCGTCGTGCCGCGTCACGCTTTCCACGGCCGGCGTCGGTCGCTGCGGATGCTGCCCGAGCTCAACCCCGGCATCCGCTACACCGCGACCTATTGGGACGCATCCCTGCACGACCCGGAGCGGTTGGCCGTCGACGTGCTCCGCGACGCGCTCGCCGCCGGCGGCGAGCGGGCGCGCGCCGCGACGTACACGGCGGCGGTCGGTACGGATGACGGATCCGTGGTGTTGCGCGGCGAAGACGGCGAGGAGTTCGCGTTCGCGGCATCCGTCGTGGTGAACGCCTCGGGCCCGTGGACCGACCTCACCAACGCCGCCCTCGGCGACCCGACCCGCTACATGGGCGGGACGAAGGGGTCGCACATCGTGCTCGACCACCCGGAGCTGCTGGCGGCGACCGGCGGCCGCGAGCTGTTCTTCGAGCACTCCGACGGTCGCATCGTGCTGATCTATCCGCTGAAGGGCCGGGTGCTCGTGGGCACCACCGACCTCGAGCACGACATCGACGAGCCCATCGTGTGCACCGAGGCGGAGGTCGACTACTTCATCGACCTCGTCTCGCACGTGCTGCCCAGCATCCTCGTCACACGCGAGCAGATCGTGCACCGCTTCGCCGGTGTGCGGCCCCTGCCCGGACACGGCGACCTCGCGCCCGGCTTCGTCTCACGCGACTACCGCATCGAGCAGGCGCCGCTGCGAGGGGGCAGCGCCCACGTGCTGAGCCTCGTCGGCGGCAAGTGGACGACCTTCCGCGCCTCGGCGGCGCACCTCGCCGACCGGGCGCTGGCCCTGCTCGCCCGCCCGCGTCGCGTGAGCACGAAGGGGCTGCCGATCGGCGGCGGCGCCGGCTACCCGACGACGGATGCGGCGCGCGCCGCGTGGGTCCGCGCGCATGCGTCCGCCGTCGGCGCCGAACGCGCCGAGGTGCTGCTCGACCGGTACGGCACGATCGCGGCGGAGGTCATCGCCGCGCTCACAGGCGACGACGCCCCGCTGCGGACGCTGCCGTCGTACAGCACCGACGAGCTGCGGCATCTCGCGCGCACCGAGCGCGTTGTGCACCTCGACGACCTGCTGCTGCGCCGCACCGCCATCGCGTTCGTGGGCGCCGCGACCGAGGCCGTGGCCGCCGAGGTGGCCGCCGTCATCGCGCCGGTGCTCGGCTGGGACGACGACACGCAGCGCGCCGAGGTCGCACGGGGGCTCGCGGGTGTCCGCGCCGCCGAGCCGGCCACCACCGCGCGATAGCGTGGATCCCCGGGGCGTCCGTCCCATCCCGACGACTCGGTGAGGAGCCGCTGTGGCCGACTATGTGATCGCGCTCGATCAGGGCACCACCTCCACGCGGGCGATGCTCTTCGACCGCTCCGGCGTCCCCGGGCGCACCGCGCAGCTCGAGCACGCGCAGATCTTCCCGCGGGCGGGGCGGGTCGAGCACGACGCCGCGGAGATCTGGGCCCACACCGCGCGCGTGCTCGAGGAGGTCGTGCAGGATGCCGGCCTCGCCGCATCCGACATCGCCGCCGTCGGTGTCACCAACCAGCGCGAAACGGCGATCGTCTGGGACCGGCGCACCGGCGAGCCCGTGCACAACGCACTCGTCTGGCAGGACACCCGCACGCAGCCGCGGATCGACCGCCTGATCCGGGCGCGCGGCGTCTCCGCGTTCGTCGAGACCACCGGGCTGCCGCTGGCGACCTACTTCTCGGCCTCGAAGATCGCGTGGATCCTCGACCACGTCGACGGCGCGCGGGAGGCGGCCGCCCGCGGCGATCTGCTCTTCGGCACGCCCGACACGTGGGTCGTGTGGAACCTGACGGGGGGCCCGGACGGCGGCCTCCACGTCACCGACGTGACCAACGCGAGCCGCACCCTGCTCATGGACCTGCGCACCCTCGACTGGGCCGAGGAGCTGCTCGAGGTGTGGGACATCCCTCGGGCGATGCTCCCCGAAATCCGCTCGTCGATCGGCGACTTCGGGCAGGTGCGCACCCCGTCGGTGCTGGCCGGGGTGCCGATCGCCGGCATCCTCGGCGACCAGCAGGCCGCCACCTTCGGGCAGACGGCGTTCGAGGCGGGGGAGTCGAAGAACACCTACGGCACCGGCAACTTCCTCCTCGTCGGCACCGGCACCGAGATCGTCCGCTCGCGGGCGGGGCTGATCACCACCGTCGCCTACCGCCGGGGCGACGAGCCGGCGCGCTACGCATTGGAGGGGTCGATCGCCGTCACCGGATCCCTCGTGCAGTGGCTGCGCGACAACCTCGGCATCATCTCCAGGTCGGAAGAGGTCGAGACCCTCGCGGCGAGCGTCGACGACAACGGCGGCGCCTACTTCGTGCCGGCCTTCTCGGGACTGTTCGCGCCGTACTGGCGCCCTGACGCGCGGGGCACGCTCGTGGGGCTCACCCGCTACGTCACGAAGGCGCACATCGCGAAGGCGGCGCTGGAGGCGACGGCCTTCCAGACCCGCGACGTCATCGAGGCCGTCGTCGCCGACGCGGGGCGCACGCTCGACGAGCTGCGCGTCGACGGCGGGATGACACGCAACGACGCCCTGCTGCAGTTCCAGGCCGACATCCTCGGCATCCCCGTCGTCCGCCCCGCCGTGGTCGAGACGACGGCGCTCGGCGCAGCATACGCGGCGGGTCTGTCGGTCGGATTCTGGAAGGACCTCGACGAACTGCGGGGTCAGTGGCGTGAGGACGCCCGCTTCGAACCGCAGATGGCGCAGGACGAGCGGGCCCGTCGCTACCGGCTGTGGAAAAAGGCCGTCTCGAAGTCGATCGACTGGCTCGACGACGACGCCCGCATCCTCATGGGCACGACCGACTGACCTGCCCCGCGACTTCGCCGGTTCCCGCGCGACTTCGCCGGTTCCGCCGCGACGTCGCCGGCGAACTCGACGCGGAACCGGCGAACTCGAGGGAGGGCTACTTCAGCAGGCGCGACAGCCGACGGTCGGCGAGGATCCTCCCGCCGGTCTGACACGTCGGGCAGTACTCGAGGGAGTTGTCCGCGAAGAAGACGCTGCGCACCTCGTCGCCGCAGACCGGGCACGCCTGGCCGCGTCGACCGTGCACGGCCATGCCCCGCCGCTTCGCGTCCTTGAGTTCGGCCGGAGGCTTGCCGGATGCCGTGGCGACGGCATCCGCGAGGGTGTCGCGCATCGCGGCGTACAGCCGGTCGATCTCGGCGTCGTCGAGCGTGGCCGCGAGGGCGTACGGCGACATCCGCGCGGCGTGGAGGATCTCGTCGGAGTAGGCGTTGCCGATCCCGGCGACGACCGACTGGTCGCGCAGCACTCCTTTGATCTGCGTGCGGCGCCCCGCGAGCAGACCCGCGAGGGTGTCGCGGGTGAAGGAGGCCTCGAGCGGGTCGGGGCCGAGCCGTGCGATCCCGGGCACGTCGGCGGGGGAGCGGACGACGTAGATCGCGAGGGACTTCTTCGTGCCCGCCTCGGTGAGGTCGAACCCGCTGCCGTCGGCGAAGGCGACCCGCAGCGCGATGGGCGTCTTCCCCGGCTTGATGAGGGTCGCGGGGAGGGTGTCGGTGAAGCGCAGCCAGCCGGCCTTCGCCAGGTGGAAGACGAGGTGGATCCCGGCATCCGTCGAAAGGTCGACGAACTTGCCGTGACGCGAGGCGCCGGTGACCGTCGTGCCCTTCAGGGCGTCGATCGGCGGGTCGTAGGTCTTCAGCGCGGCGATGCCGGCGAGCATCATCCGGCTGATCTGCACGCCGCGCAGCCGCTCGTCGAGGAACGCGACGAGGCCCTGCACCTCCGGCATCTCGGGCATGCCGCCATCCTGTCAGACGTCGCCGAGCACCGGCCAGGCCTGCGGGGTGCGCTCGTCGGTGCGCAGCAGCCCCGCGACCCAGCCGTCGGCGCGCACGCCGGCACCGTTGACGAGCGCCTCACGCATCGTGCCCTCGTAGCGGAATCCGAGCCGGCGGGCCGCGCGCGCCGACGCCTCGTTGCCGGCCACCGCACGCCAGTCCAGGCGCACGAGGTCGAACCCGTCGGGCGAGAATCCGAAGTCGATGATCGGCCGGCACGCCTCGGTGAGGAATCCGCCGCGGCGGAACCCGGGCGCCATCCAGTAGCCGAGCTCGGCGGAGCCGGAGCCCGTGCCCATGCGGTGCAGGCCGACCATGCCGCCGAGCCGTCCGTCGACGCGCACCGCCCAGGTGGCCTCGCTCCCCGACTCCCACCATCCGCGGGTCTTCTCGACGAACCCCTCCGCGTGCGCGCGCTCGTAGGGCGACGGCACCGTGGTGTAGCGCTGGATGAGCGGATCCTGGCAGGCCTCGAAGATCGCGTCGACGTCGTCGTCCGCCGGCGGCGACAGCACGAGCCGCGCGGTGCGCAGCGTGACCGGTTCCATGCCGCGACACTACCCGCCCCGGCCGGTGCGGCACATGTCACACGGACGGCCGGTGCGAGGCGTCGTGACCGGCACTTCCTGTGACACGCGGATGCTGCATGTCACACGAACGGCCGCTGCGAGCGGCCGTGACCGGCACCTCGTGTGACACGCCGCGCCCAGGGCACCGCCCCGGCCCGCGGCAGCTCACACGCGGCGGAGGAGGCCCACCTTGTCGTAGACCGAGGCGAGGGTCGCGTCGGCGACCTCGTCGGCGCGGGCGGCGTTGGCGGCCAGCACGCGGTCGAGCTCGGCGGGGTCGGCGAGCAGCTCGAGGGCGCGCTCGCGCACCGGGCCGAACTCGTTCACGACGACCTCGGCCAGGCCCTTCTTGAAGTCTCCGTAGCCGCGGCCGGCGTACTCGTCCTCGATCGACGGGATCTGCCGTCCGGTGAGGGCCGCGTAGATCACGAGCAGGTTCGAGACGCCCGGCTTGTTCTCGCGGTCGTAGCGCACGGAGCCCTCGGAGTCGGTGACGGCGCGCATGACCTTCTTCGCCGACTTGGCCGGGTCGTCCAGCAGCCACAGCACGCCGGCATCCGACTCCGCCGACTTCGACATCTTCGCCGTCGGCACCTGCAGGTCGTAGATGCGGGCGGTCTCCTGCTGGATCACCGGCATCGGCACGCGGAACGTCTGGCCGTAGCGGCTGTTGAACCGCTCCGCGAGGTCGCGGGTCAGCTCGACGTGCTGCTTCTGGTCGTCTCCGACGGGCACGATGTCGGTCTGGTACAGCAGGATGTCGGCGGCCATCAGCACGGGGTAGGTGAACAGTCCCACCGACGTCGCGTCGCTGCCGTACCGCTGCGACTTGTCCTTGAACTGTGTCATGCGCCCGGCCTCGCCGAAGCCGGTGATCGTGGAGAGGATCCAGGCGAGCTCGGCGTGGGCGCGCACGTGCGACTGCACGTAGAGGGTCGAGCGCGCCGGCTCGATGCCGGCCGCGATGTACTGCGCGGCGGTGCGGCGGGTCTTCTCGCGCAGCTCGGCCGGGTCGTTCGGCTGCGTGAGGGCGTGCAGGTCGACGACGGAGAAGAACGCGTCGTACGCCTCCTGCAGGTCGCGCCACTGCATGAGCGCACCGATGTAGTTGCCGATCTGGAGGGAGTCGGCGGACGGCTGCATACCGGAGTACAGGCGGGGTTTGCTCACCCGACAATCCTACGAGCGGATGCCGCGGCCCCGAGCCGCGGCTGCAGGCCCCGCGTCAGAACGTGTAGTCGGCGACGACGGGGGCGTGGTCGCTCCAGCGCGTGTCCCACGACGGCGCGCGCACGATGCGGTAGTCCGCGACCCGCGCCGCGAGGGCCGGGGTGGCGAGGTGGTAGTCGATGCGCCAGCCGGTGTCGGTGTCGAAGGCTTTGCCGCGGTTCGACCACCACGAGTACGGGCCGTCGACCTCGCCCGCCCACGTGCGGCCCACATCGACCCATCCCAGGCCCGTGCCCGATCCGCCGTCGACCGTCGTGACCGTCTCGCCGGCGGCGCCCAGGAACCGGTCGAAGTACGCGCGCTCACGGGGGAGGAACCCGGCCTTCTTGAGGTTCCCCTTCCAGTTGCGGATGTCGAACTCCCGGTGTCCGACGTTCAGGTCGCCCGTGATGAGGGCGAGGTCGCCGAGCTGCGGCATCCGCGCCTCCATGGCGTCGAGGAACGCGTACTTGGCGACCTGCTTCTCGGTGCCGTCCTCACCGGTGAACACGTACGCGCTCACGACGGTGAGGGTCTCGTCGCCGACACGCACGTCGGCCTCGATCCAGCGGCCCTTCGAATCGAGCGTCTCGTCGCCGAGGTCGATGCGCCAGATCTCCAGGGGCTCGCGGGCGGCGATCGCGACCCCCGCGCGTCCCTTGGCGAGCGCCTCGTCGCCGACGACGTGCCAGCCGGGGAGCGCGGCGGCGAGGTCGGCCGCCTCGGCGCGCACCTCCTGCAGGGTCAGGATGTCGACATCCGCCGTCTCGAGCCAGGCGCCCATGCCCTTGCGGGCGGCGGCGCGGATGCCGTTGACGTTGACGGAGGCGATGCGAAGGTTCCGGGGCACCGTGACAGCCTAGCCAGCGCCCCCGACACGGACTCGCGCCGGCGCACGCGCCGTCAGTCCGGCAGCAGCCCGTGCGGCTTCGGGGGTGGGGGAGCACTCGCGCGCACCTGGGCGAGCTCCTCCTCCGCGTCGTGCAGCGCCCGCGCGGTGGGCCACCGGCGGAACCACGGCGCGGTGTCGTGCGCCTCGCGGGCCGTGCGCAGGCGCACGCGCGCGGCCAGCAGCAGCGCCTCATGTTCGGCGCGCAGCCGCTCGGCCTCGGTCGGCACCCGCAGCGGGATGTCGGCATCCGCGGCCGCCACCGCGATCCACGACGCCGCGACGAGGATGACGATGCCCACCAGCCGGAACCACACGAGGAACCCGATGAACACCGAGAACGTCGCCAGCAGCGGGTTCGAGGGAGTGTAGATCAGGAGCAGGCCCGCGCCGAGCTGCAGGATCGAGATGGCCCCGCCACCGAGGAGGGAGCCCGGCCACACCCGGCGCCAGGGGACCCGGGCGCCGGTGAGGAACTGGAACAGCGCTGCCAGCGCGGCCGCGTTGATGGCGAAGCCGACGGCGAACGAGAGCAGCTGCAGGCCGGCGTGCGTCCAGAACGAGTTCCCGGGCAGGCCGAGCACCTCGAGCACGGCGCGCACCGCGCCGCTCGCGATGGCACCGAGCACGACGCCGAGGATGAGTGAGATGCCGAACACCGCGGCGGCGAGGAAATCGCGCGCCTTGAGGAAGAAGTAGTTGCGGCGGTCGAAGGGCAGCCTGAAGATGTCGCGGACCGCGCGGCGTGTGAAGGTGACGAAACCGATCGCGGTCCAGATCGCGACGCCGAGCGCGATGGCACCGGTGATCGCCAGCACCCCGCTGCTGCCTTTCGCGACTTCGGCGACCGCTTCCGGGGTGACCAGGCCGTTCGCGCTGATGAGGTTGGGGATGTAGCTGTTGATGAGCCCGATGAGGCCGTCGATCGCGGCCTGGCTGCCGCCGAGCCACAGTCCGACGCCGGCGAAGGCGACGTAGATCACCGCGAACATCGCGAACAACGACTGGTAGCTGATGCTCGCCGCGAGGAGGAACCCGTTGCTCAGCAGGAAATGGCGCCACACCCGCACCGGGAACCACGCGAGGGTGCGGCGCGTCAGCTCGGTGGCGCGGCTGATGGGCGCGTCGAAACGCTCGCGCAGCTCGGCCTGGGTGGACTCCCACCGCTCGCGCAGGCTCTCCTCTTCGGCGCGCGCGACATCGGCCACGGCGCGCTTGGTGTGCGGAGAGGTCACGCCGTCAGCGTAGCGAGAACCGGCTCGACACCTGTGAAGCGGAGGATCAGCCGCGCAGGACGGCCTGCTTGACCTCGGCGATCGCCTTGGTCACCTCGATGCCGCGGGGGCACGCCTCGGTGCAGTTGAAGGTCGTGCGGCAGCGCCACACGCCCTCCTTGTCGTTGAGAATGTCGAGGCGTACGTCGCCCGCGTCGTCGCGCGAGTCGAAGATGAAGCGGTGCGCGTTGACGATCGCGGCGGGGCCGAAGTACTGGCCGTCGGTCCAGAATACGGGGCACGACGAGGTGCACGCGGCGCAGAGGATGCACTTGGTGGTGTCGTCGTAGATCGCGCGGTCCTTGATGGACTGCACGCGCTCCTTGCCGGGCTCCGGCTTCGAGTTCGCGATGAGGAAGGGCTGCACCTCGCGGTACGACGCGAAGAACGGCTCCATGTCGACGACGAGGTCCTTCTCCAGCGGGAGGCCCTTGATGGCCTCGACGTAGATCGGCTTCGAGATGTCGAGGTCCTTGATCAGCGTCTTGCACGCGAGACGGTTGCGGCCGTTGATGCGCATGGCGTCCGACCCGCAGATGCCGTGCGCGCACGAGCGGCGGAAGGTCAGCGAGCCGTCGACCTCCCACTTGATCTTGTGCAGGGCGTCGAGCACGCGGTCGGTGGAGTACAGCTCCACGTCGTAGTCGACCCAGCGGGGCTCGGCATCCACCTCGGGATCGAAGCGACGGATGATGAAGGTGACCAGGAACGACTGGATGCCGGTGTCGTTCGCGTCCGCCTCGGCGGACGAGGCGACGTCGGGGGCGACGAGCGTCATCAGTACTTCCTCTCCATCGGCGGGTAATTCAACTCGCCCTTCTCGTTCTTCGTGAACACGACGGGCTTCCAGCCGAGCTGGATGTGGTCTTCGGCGTTCGACGAAAGCGGGTCGCCGGTGAGGTAGGCCATCGTGTGCTGCATGTAGTTCTCGTCGTCGCGCGTCGGGAAGTCGTCGCGCATGTGACCGCCGCGGCTCTCCTTGCGGTTCTTCGCGGCGACGACGACGACCTCGGCGATGTCGAGCAGGAATCCGAGCTCGACGGCCTCGAGCAGATCGGTGTTGAACCGCTTGCCCTTGTCGTCGACGTGCACGTTCTTGTAGCGCTCGCGCAGCTCTTCGATGGTGACGAGCACCTCGCCGAGCGACTCGTCGGTGCGGAACACCTGGGCCTTGCGGTCCATCTCGTCCTGCAGCGTCTTGCGCAGCACCGCGATGCGCTCGCCGCCGGGGTTGTTCCGCAGCCCCTCGAGCATGTCGCGCACGTCCTTGGCGGGATCTTCGGGCAGCGGGACGAAGTCGGCGGTCTGCACGTACTCGACGGCGTTGCGGCCGGCGCGCTTGCCGAACACGTTGATGTCGAGCAGCGAGTTGGTGCCGAGGCGGTTCGAGCCGTGCACCGAGACGCATGCGCACTCGCCGGCGGCGTACAGGCCCGGCACGACGGTGTCGTTGTCCGAGAGGACCTCGGCCTTGACGTTGGTCGGGATGCCGCCCATCGCGTAGTGGGCGGTGGGCATCACCGGCACCGGCTCGACGACGGGGTCGACGCCGAGGTACGTGCGCGCGAACTCGGTGATGTCGGGGAGCTTGGTCTCGAGCACCTCGGCGCCCAGGTGCGTGCAGTCCAGCAGCACGTAGTCGCGGTGCGGGCCGGCGCCGCGGCCTTCCGCGACCTCCTGCACCATGCAGCGGCTCACGATGTCGCGCGGGGCGAGGTCCTTGATCGTCGGCGCGTACCGCTCCATGAACCGCTCGCCCGAGGCGTTGCGCAGGATCGCGCCCTCGCCGCGGGCGCCCTCCGTGAGCAGGATGCCGAGGCCGGCGAGTCCGGTCGGGTGGAACTGGAAGAACTCCATGTCCTCCAGCGGCAGCTTCTTGCGCCAGATGACGCCGACGCCGTCACCGGTGAGGGTGTGGGCGTTGGAGGTGGTCTTGAAGATCTTGCCGAAGCCGCCGGTCGCGAAGACGACGGCCTTCGACTGGAACACGTGCAGGTCGCCGGTGGCGAGCTCGTATGCGACGACACCCGCGACCTGGGTGTCCTTGCCCTCGCCGACGGTGACGAGGTCGAGCACGTAGAACTCGTTGAAGAAGTTGATGCCGAGCTTGACGCAGTTCTGGAACAGCGTCTGCAGGATCATGTGGCCGGTGCGGTCGGCGGCGTAGCAGGCGCGGCGCACGGGGGTCTTGCCGTGGTCGGCGGTGTGCCCGCCGAAGCGGCGCTGGTCGATCTTGCCGTCGGGCGTGCGGTTGAACGGCAGGCCCATGTTCTCGAGGTCGATGACGGCGTCGATCGCCTCCTTTGCGAGGATCTCCGCGGCATCCTGGTCGACGAGGTAGTCGCCGCCCTTGACGGTGTCGAAGGTGTGCCATTCCCACGAGTCCTCTTCGACATTGGCGAGCGCCGCGGCCATGCCGCCCTGTGCCGCACCGGTGTGCGAGCGCGTCGGGTAGAGCTTGGTGATCACGGCGGTCTTCGCGCCGGGGCCGGCCTCGATCGCCGCGCGCATGCCGGCGCCGCCGGCTCCCACGATGACGATGTCGAACTGGTGGTAGTGGACGCCGTCCTTCACGACGGTGTCTGCGGTCTGGGTGCTCACGTGTGGGATGCCTTCGTTTTTTCGCGTCGGATGCGTCGGGGTCTCGGGGAGTCGGTCGGCGGCGCGGTCACTGCGCCGCGCACACCTCGACCAGGACGCTGCCGTCGCTGAGGTTGGGGATGCAGGGATCGAAGGTGAACACGACCAGCGTGCCGAGCAGGATGAGCAGGGCGGCGGCCACCCAGATCGCCCAGACGAGCGCGGCGCGCACCTTCGGCCCGGTCACGTAGTCGTTGACGATCGTGCGCATGCCGTTGGCCCCGTGGATGAAGGCGAGCCACAGCATCAGCACGTCCCACCACTGCCAGAACGGCGAGGCGAACTTGCCGGCGACGAACGCGAAGTCGATCCCGTGGATGCCTTCGCCCAGCATCAGGTTGACGAAGAGGTGCCCGAAGATGAGCACGATCAGCAGCACGCCGGAGACGCGCATGTAGATCCAGCCCCACTTCTCGAGGTTCGGACCCTTCTTGCGGATGTCCGAGCGCGGCGAGCGGGGTGCGGCGAGGGTGTCGGTGGCCATCAGTGACCGCCTCCCATCGAGGAGAAGACGATCGGGAGGTGGCGGGCGGCGAAGCCTCCCACGGTCACCACCCAGAGCACGAGCACGGCCCACCACAGCTTGCGCTGGTTGCGCGTCGCCCACGGCCACAGGTCGACCGCGATGATGCGCAGGCCGTTGAACGCGTGGTAGACGATCGCGGCGACGAGCACCGTCTCGCCGAGACCCATGATCGGGTTCTTGTACGTGCTCATGACGGCGTCATACGCCTCGGGCGCGACGCGGATGAGCGCCGTGTCGAGCACGTGCACGAGCAGGAAGAAGAAGATGGCGACGCCGGTGATGCGGTGCAGTACCCACGACCACATGCCCTCGCGACCGCGGTACAGGGTTCCGCGCGGGGTCTTCGAGGTGGTCTGTGTGACCGACGGTGTGACACGTGCTGGTGCAGACACGGTCGTCCTCCCTTTGTGAAGTAGGACACCTCGAACGCGGCGATGTGGGCTGTCGATGCCCGCACGGGGAGATCCCCGGCGTCGCAGACGGGCGCTCGTCCATCTTATTCCCGGCCTGCGGGGGCGGCGACGAAGGCGACCCTAAGTTCTCTCGATGTCGAGATATCCGAAGGAAGCCCCGTTCTTACGGGGGTGATCCGGGCGGGCGGATGCCGCGCCGGTAGGCTCGTGGGCATGGCCGACGCGCTCCAGGACTTCTACGCCGTGATCCCCGCCGGAGGCGTCGGCAGCCGGCTGTGGCCGCTCTCGCGCGCCGACGCCCCGAAGTTCCTCCACGACCTCACCGGCTCGGGCCACTCGCTGCTGCGCGACACGTGGGAGCGCCTCGCGCCGCTGGCCGGCGAGGACCGCATCGCCGTCGTCACCGGGCGCGCGCACCGTGCCGCCGTCGAGGCCCAGCTGCCCGGCATCCCCGACCGCAACGTCTTCCTCGAGTCGGAGCCGCGCGACTCGGCCGCCGCCATCGGACTGGCCGCCGCGATCCTGCACCGTCGCGAGCCCGACGTCATCATCGGCTCGTTCGCCGCCGACCACGTGATCCGCGGTACGCGCGTGTTCGAGTTCGCCGTGCGCGACGCGGTCGCCGTGGCGCGCGAGGGCTACATCAGCACGATCGGCATCACCCCGTCCGAGCCGGCGATCGGATTCGGCTACATCCAGCGCGGCGGCGAGCTCATCGTCGACGGCGCCCGCGACGCGTCGCTCGTGGACCGCTTCGTCGAGAAGCCCGACCTCGAGACCGCGAAGGCCTACGTCGCCGACCGCTCCTACCTGTGGAACGCGGGCATGTTCATCTCCCGTGCCGACGTGCTGCTGGCCGAGATCGAGGCGAACAACCCCGCCCTGCATGCCGGACTCATGGAGCTCGCCGAGGCATGGGACGACCGCGACCGCCGTGGCCCCGTCGTCGACCGGGTATGGCCGACGCTGCCGAAGATCGCGATCGACTACGTCGTCGCCGAGCCCGCCGCCGAGAAGGGCAAGCTCGCCGTCGTCCCCGGCCATTTCGACTGGGACGACGTGGGCGACTTCGCGAGCCTCGCCAAGCTCAACTCCGGCGGGCGCAAGAACGACCTCGCGATCCTCGGCGAGAACGCCCGCATCCTCTCGGATGCCGCGAGCGGCATCGTGGTGAGCCACACCACCCGCGTCATCAGCCTCATCGGCGTGAAGGACATCGTCGTCGTCGACACCCCCGACGCGCTGCTGGTCACCACGAGCGAGAACGCGCAGCGGGTGAAGGGCGTCGTCGACGCGCTCAAGCTCACCGGTCGCGGCGACGTGCTCTGACCGGCGTCCGCCCGACCTCCCGCGGGGCTGCATGCCGCCCGCGTATCGGGATGATTGCGTCTTTGTAACCATTCCCGCCCACGGCCCCGATCCGGCCGCAAACGGCGCGTCACAGTAGGTAACTTCATGGGAAAACCCCCGCGAAATCCGCGGGTCTTCTTCCGTGGAGGCAGAGTTGACCATTTCCACCCGAAAGCGCGTGCTCGGCAGCCTCGTCGCCGCCAGCATGTTCGTCGCCCTCGCCGGCTGCGCATCCGCACCCGAGAGCTCCCCGTCCGGTTCGGCCGGCGGCGAGGCCGTCAGCGACTTCAAGCCCTGCATGGTCTCCGACGCCGGTGGCTTCGAGGACAAGTCGTTCAACCAGCTGGGCGCCGAGGGCCTCGAGGCCGCGGCCGCGACGCTCGGTGTCGAGTCCAAGAAGGTCGAGTCCGGCTCGGAGTCGGACTACGCGCCGAACATCCAGAGCCTCGTCGACGAGGGCTGCAAGCTCGTCATCACCGTCGGCTTCCTCCTCGCCTCGGCCGCCGGTGAGGCCGCCGTCGCCAACCCCGACGTCGAGTTCGTCTCGATCGACGACATGGTCGACAACGACTTCGACGGCAAGACCGACGCAGAGAACATCAAGCCGATCATCTTCGACACCGCCCAGGCCGCGTTCCTCGCCGGCTACGCCGCGGCGTCGTACTCGACCGCCGGCAAGGTGGGCACCTTCGGCGGCATGAACATCCCGACCGTCACCATCTTCATGGACGGCTTCAAGCAGGGTGTGGAGTACTTCAACGAGCAGAAGGGTGCGAGCGTCCAGGTCGTGGGCTGGGACGGCACCGACGGTGTCTTCACCGGTGGCTTCGAGGCCAACCAGGACGCGATCAACGCCGCGCAGGGCATCGTCGACCAGGGTGTCGACGTGCTGCTGCCCGTCGGTGGCCCGATCTACCAGTCGGCCGCCTCGGTGATCCGCGACTCGGGTCGTGAGATCGCGATGATCGGTGTCGACGCCGACGTCTTCGAGACCGACCCGTCGATCGGCGACCTGCTGCTCACCTCGATCCGCAAGGGCATCGACGTGGGTGTCGAGGAGGCCGTCACGGCCGCCGGCGAGGGCAACTTCGACGCGGCGCCGTTCGTCGGCACGCTCGAGAACGAGGGCGTGGGCCTGGCCCCGTTCCACGACTTCGAGTCGAAGGTCTCCGCCGACCTGCAGGGTGAGCTCGACACGATCAAGGCCGGCATCATCGACGGCTCGATCGAGGTCACCTCGTACCTCTCGGAGTAACACTCCTCCCGCGCGGGGAGGCCGGTCCGCCGGCCTCCCCGCGCGCTTGTTTGTCCCGGGTGCGTGCAGCGCACCCCCTCAGTAGGATCGGGATCCATGAAGCTCGAACTCCGCGGCATCACCAAGCGGTTCGGCAGTCTCGTCGCGAACGACCACATCGATCTGGTCGTCGAGCCCGGCGAGATCCACTGCCTTCTCGGCGAGAACGGCGCCGGCAAGTCGACCCTGATGAACGTGCTCTACGGCCTGTACACCGCTGACGACGGCATCATCCTGCTCGACGACCACCCGCAGGACTTCCGCGGACCCGGCGACGCGATGCGTGCCGGTATCGGCATGGTCCACCAGCACTTCATGCTCGTGCCGGTGTTCACCGTCGCCGAGAACGTCATGCTGGGGCACGAGCCGACCAAGGGCGGCGGGATGCTCGACCTCAAGACCGCGCGCGAGCGCGTCCGCGAGATCTCGGCGCGCTTCGGGTTCGACGTCGACCCCGACGCGATCGTCGAGGATCTGCCGGTCGGCGTGCAGCAGCGTGTGGAGATCATCAAGGCCCTCTCGCGCGACGCGCGGGTGCTCGTCTTCGACGAGCCGACCGCCGTGCTGACCCCGCAGGAGACCGACGAGCTCATGGCGATCATGCGCCAGCTCAAGGAGTCGGGCTCGTCCATCGTCTTCATCACCCACAAGCTGCGCGAGGTGCGCGAAGTCGCCGACCGCATCACCGTCATCCGGCTCGGCAAGGTCGTCGGCGAGGCGAGCCCCACCGCGTCCAACGCCGAACTCGCCTCCATGATGGTCGGCCGCGCCGTCGAGCTCACCGTGCACAAGGACGCGCCCAAGCTCGGTGACGAGGACCTCGTCGTCGAGAACCTCTCCGTCATCGACCCGCTCGGCCAGATCGTCGTCAACGACGTCAGCTTCAGCGTGCGCGGCGGCGAAGTGCTCGCGATCGCCGGCGTGCAGGGCAACGGGCAGACCGAGCTCACCGAGGCCCTCATCGGCATGCAGCCGCAGGTGCGCGGCTCCATCACGCTCGGCGGCGAGCAGCTCGTCGGGCGCAGCATCCGCCGCATCCTCGACGAGGGTGTCGGATTCGTGCCCGAGGACCGCAAGGTCGACGGCCTCGTCGGCGAGTTCTCGATCGCCGAGAACCTCATGCTCGACCGCGCCAACGGCGCGCCGTTCGTCAAGGGCGGCACCGTGCAGCGGCGCCAGCTCGACGAGTTCGCCCGCGAGAAGTTCGCGGAGTTCGACGTGCGCGCACCCGGCATCGACACGCCCGTGGGGCGGCTCTCCGGCGGCAACCAGCAGAAGGTGGTCCTCGCCCGGGA
The DNA here is from genome assembly GCF_003651225.1 of Microbacterium telephonicum. GTDB lineage: Bacteria > Actinomycetota > Actinomycetes > Actinomycetales > Microbacteriaceae > Microbacterium > Microbacterium telephonicum. Next base: position 470,824 of record NZ_RCDB01000003.1, on the reverse strand, counting down.
GCTCAGCCGCGACCTCGCGCTGTTCGTCGCCGCCCAGCCCACCCGCGGCGTCGACGTCGGCTCGATCGAATTCATCCACAAGCGCATCGTCGAGACGCGCGACTCCGGCATCCCGGTGATCGTCGTCTCGACCGAACTGGACGAGGTCTCCGCGCTCGCCGACCGGATCATGGTCATGTACCGCGGCCGGATCGTCGGGATCGTGCCCGGGGACACCCCCAGAGACGTGCTGGGCCTCATGATGGCGGGGGAGCACCCCGACGGGGAAGGGGTGGCCGCGTGAGCTCGCCGACCATCAACACCGGGGGCGACAAGATCACCGAGGTGGCGCCGCCCTCGAAATGGCACGACACGTTCGTGCGTATCACGCAGGGCAACTGGCTGATCTCGGTGCTCGCCGTCGTGCTCGCCCTCATCGTCGGCGGCATCATGATCGCCGCCACCGACGAGCGCGTGCAGTCCGCATCCGTCTACTTCTTCGCCCGCCCCGGCGACACGTTCGCCGCGATCTGGCAGTCCGTCAGCGGTGCCTACACGGCGCTGTTCCGCGGCTCGATCTACAACTTCAACGCGCCCGACTTCGCGCGCGGCATCCGCCCGTTCACCGAGACGCTCACCTTCGCGACCCCGCTGATCGCCGCCGGCCTCGGCGTCGCGCTCGCGTTCCGCATCGGCATGTTCAACATCGGCGGCCGCGGCCAGATGCTCATGGCCTCGGCCGGCGCCGGCTGGATCGCCTTCGGATTCGACCTGCCGTTCGGCCTGCACATGCTGCTCGCCGTCGTCGTCGGCATGCTGTGCGGCGCCGTGTGGGGCGGGATCGCGGGTCTGCTCAAGGCCCGCACCGGCGCCCACGAGGTGATCGTCACGATCATGCTGAACTACGTCGCGTTCTACCTGATCTCGTGGATGCTGCGCACCCCGGGTCTGCTGCAGGCCCCCGGGTCGAGCAACCCCAAGTCGCCCGCGATGAAGGAGACCGCGATCTTCCCGGGCCTGCTCGGACCGGGCTACAACCTGCACTTCGGCTTCATCCTGGTCATCATCGCGACGGTCGTCGTGTGGTGGCTGCTGACGCGCTCGAGCCTCGGGTTCAAGTTCCGCGCCGTCGGCGAGAACCCGAACGCGGCGCGCGTGGCCGGCATCGACGTCAAGAACATGTACGTGTACGGCATGCTCATCGCCGGCGCGCTCGCGGGCCTCGCGGGCGTCAACCAGGTGCTCGGCACGATCACCACCGGCTTCACCGCCGGCATCGACGCCGGCATCGGCTTCGACGCGATCACCGTCGCGCTGCTGGGACGCTCGACCCCCTGGGGCACGTTCGCCGCCGGCATCCTGTTCGGCGCGTTCAAGGCCGGCGGATTCGCGATGCAGGCCGGCGAGCAGATCCCGATCGAGATCGTCACCGTCGTGCAGTCGCTCATCGTGCTGTTCATCGCGGCCCCGCCGCTCGTGCGCACGATCTTCTTCCTGCCGTCCCCCGAGCGTGACAAGCGCCGGCGCGAGAAGGCGCGGGCCAAGGAGCTGAAAGCCGAAGTGAAGGCAGACGAGGAGGTGACGGCATGAGCGCCACCGTGCAGACGTCGACGGATGCCGTCCTCCCCGAGACGACGATCATCCGCAGCTGGAAGACGCCGATCGCGCTGCTGATCTTCACGGCGCTGTTCGCGATCCTGCTGCTCGCCGCGCCCCGCCCGGGTGGCGAGACGACCTTCCGCCTCGCGACCGGCACCGACCTGTTCCAGGTCGCCGACCTCGTCGCCCCGGTCACGGCGACCGCGTGGACGTGCCTCGTGCTCTCGCTCGTGCTCGCGGGCGTTTCCGCCTACTTCGTGCGCACGTTCGGGCGCTCGCCGCTGTGGGTCGTGATCGTCTACATCGTCGTGCTCGTCGTCGGCTTCCTCACGTGGGCCGCCGCCGGGGGCACGGTCCCCGTCGCGGGTCTGCTGGCGGGCTCCCTCGGCCTGGCCGTGCCGCTCATCTACGGCGCCCTCGCCGGCGTCATCGGCGAGCGGGCCGGTGTCGTCAACATCGCGATCGAGGGGCAGCTGCTCGCCGGTGCGTTCACGGCGGCGCTCGTGGCATCGATCACCGGTGCCCCGATCGCGGGTCTGATCGCGGCGGCCGTCGCCGGCATGCTCGTCGCGGCGGTGCTCGCGGCGTTCTCGATCAAGTACCTCGTCGACCAGGTCATCGTCGGTGTCGTGCTCAACGTGCTCGTCGCCGGTCTCACCAGCTTCCTGTTCTCGCAGGTGCTGCAGCCCAACAAGGCCACACTGAACACGCCGCCGCGCTTCGACCGCATCCCGATCCCGCTGCTGAGCGACATCCCCGTGATCGGGCCGGTGTTCTTCCGCCAGACGCTCATCGTGTACCTCATGTACATCGCGGTCGTCCTGGTGTGGATCGGCATGTTCAAGACCCGCTGGGGTCTGCGCCTGCGCGCCGTCGGCGAGCACCCGCAGGCCGCCGACACCGTCGGCATCAAGGTCAACGCGACCCGGTTCTGGAACGTGCTGCTCGCCGGCGCCCTCGCTGGCATCGGCGGCACCGTGTTCACGATCGGCAACGGCATCGCCTTCAACAAGGAGATGACCGCCGGCGCCGGCTTCATCGCCCTCGCCGCGGTGATCTTCGGACAATGGGACCCGATCAAGGCGACCCTCGCGGCACTGCTGTTCGGCTTCGCGTCGAACCTTCAGAACACCCTGAGCGTCATCGGCTCGCCGGTGCCGAGCGAGTTCATGCTCATGCTCCCGTACCTCGTCACGATCTTCGTCGTGGCCGGTGTCGTCGGGAAGTCGAGGGCCCCCGCCGCCGACGGCGTGCCCTACATCAAGGGCTGAGCGGCATCCGCCCGACGATCGAAGCCGAAGCGAAGGACTGACATGACCGATATCGACTGGGATGAGCTGCGCGCCGCCGCGGTCGACGCGATGGGCCGCGCCTACGCGCCGTACTCCCGCTACAAGGTGGGCGCCGCCGCGCTCGTGAGCGACGGACGCATCGTGTCGGGATGCAACGTCGAGAACGCGTCGTACGGCGTCGGACTGTGCGCCGAATGCGCCCTGGTCGGCGACCTGCACATGTCCGGCGGCGGTCAGCTCGTCGCGTTCGTGTGCGTCAACAGCGAGGGGCAGACGATCATGCCGTGCGGCCGTTGCCGCCAGCTGCTCAACGAGTTCGCCCTGCCCGGGATGCTGCTGGAGACCGTGTCCGGCATCCGCACGATCGACGAGGTGCTGCCCGACGCATTCGGTCCGCGCGATCTCGAGGACGTCGCCCGATGAGCGCCGACGGCACCGCGGGCGTCGAGCCGTTCGACGCCGTCCAGGTCATCAGCATCAAGCGCGACGGCGGCGCCGTGCCCGACGACGCGCTGCGCTGGATGGTCGACGCCTACACGCGCGGCTACGTCGCCGACGCGCAGATGTCCGCGTTCACGATGGCGGTGCTGCTCAACGGCATGACGCGCGACGAGATCCGCGTCATGACCGACGCGATGATCGCGTCGGGCGAGCGCATGAGCTTCGCCTCGCTCGGCAAGGCCACCGTCGACAAGCACTCGACCGGTGGCGTCGGCGACAAGATCACCCTGCCGCTGGCACCCCTCGTGGCCTCGTTCGGCGTCGCCGTGCCGCAGCTGTCGGGCCGCGGCCTCGGCCACACCGGCGGCACGCTCGACAAGCTCGAGTCGATCCCCGGCTGGCGGGCGGCGCTCAGCAACGACGAGATGTTCGCGCAGCTCGGCGGCGTCGGCGCCGTCATCTGCGCGGCGGGCTCGGGCCTCGCCCCGGCCGACAAGAAGCTGTACGCGCTGCGCGACGTCACCGGCACCGTCGAGGCGATCCCGCTGATCGCCTCGAGCATCATGTCGAAGAAGATCGCGGAGGGCACCGGTGCTCTCGTGCTCGACGTGAAGTTCGGGTCCGGCGCGTTCATGAAGGACGTCGACAAGGCGCGCGAGCTCGCCCGCACGATGGTCGCCCTCGGCACCGACTCGGGTGTGGCGACGACCGCGCTCCTGACCGACATGAACACGCCCCTCGGCCTCACGATCGGCAACGCCAACGAGGTGCGCGAGTCGGTCGAGGTGCTCGCCGGCGGAGGCCCCGCCGACGTCGTCGAACTCACCGTCGCCCTCGCCCGCGAGATGCTCACCCTCGCCGGGCACCCCGACGCCGACGTCGAGCAGGCGTTGCAGGACGGCCGCGCGATGGACGCCTGGCGCGAGATGATCCGCGCCCAGGACGGCGACCCGGATGCCGCGCTGCCCACGCCGCGCGAGACCCACACCGTCACGGCATCCGCCGACGGCGTCGTCACCCGCATGGAGGCCCTGCCGTTCGGCATCGCCGCGTGGCGCCTCGGCGCCGGGCGCGCCCGCGCGCAGGATCCCGTCATCCACGCCGCCGGCATCGACCTGCACGTCAAGCCCGGCGACACGGTGCGCGCCGGTCAGCCGCTGTTCACCCTTCTCGCCGACGATGAGTCGCGCTTCGCCCGTGGCCTCGACGCCCTCGAGGGCGCGTGGGAGGTCGGTGCGCAGGCACCGGCATCCGCCCCGCTCGTGCTCGAGCGCATCACCGCCTGACCCGAACCACCCCCGAAGGAGCCGTCATGGCCATCGACCCGCACGCCGACCCGAAGCTGCAGGGCGTCTCGATCCGCTCGCTCCCCAAGGTGTCGCTGCACGACCACCTCGACGGCGCGCTGCGGCCGGCGACGGTCATCGAGCTCGCCGACGCGATCGGTCTCGACGTGCCCGAGCAGAATGCCGCGGAGCTCGGCGACTGGTTCGCCGAGAAGAGCGACTCCGGGTCGCTCGTGGAGTACCTGAAGACGTTCGACGTCACGACGTCGGTCATGCAGACCGCCGACGGGCTGCGCCGGGTCGCGAAGGAGTTCGTCGAGGACCTCGCCGCGGACGGCGTGATCTACGGCGAAGTGCGGTGGGCGCCCGAGCAGCACCTCGCCCGCGGACTGTCGCTGGAAGATGCCGTCGAAGCCGTGCAGGACGGCATCGAGGAGGGCGAGGACGCCGCCGAGGCGGCGGGCCACGACATCCGCGTCGGCCAGCTCATCACCGCGATGCGCCACGCCGACCGCTCGCTCGAGATCGCGAAGCTCGCCGTCGCGTTCCGCGGACGCGGCGCCGTCGGGTTCGACATCGCGGGGGCGGAGGACGGCTTCCCGGCGTCGAACCACCGCGCGGCGTTCGACTACCTGGCATCCGAATTCTTCCCGGTGACGGTGCACGCCGGCGAGGCCGCCGGTCTCGACTCGATCCGCTCCGCCCTCATCGACGGGCGCGCGTTGCGGCTCGGCCACGGCGTGCGCATCGCGGAAGACCTCGAGGTCGTCTCGCAGAAGGGCGAGGAGACCTTCGTCACGTTCGGCGATCTGGCCCGCTGGGTGCGCGACCGCGAGATCCCACTCGAGCTGTCGCCGTCGTCGAACCTGCAGACCGGCGCGATCGCCGCGTGGGGCAGCGAGCTGGCCGACCACCCGTTCGACCTGCTGTACCAGCTCGGCTTCTCGGTGACCGTGAACGTCGACAACCGTCTCATGAGCCGCACGTCGTTGACCCGCGAGCTCGCACTGCTGGCCGACGCGTTCGAGTACGGCCTCGACGACCTCGAGGCCTTCCAGCTGAACGCCGCCGCCGCCGCGTTCCTGTCGGTCGAGGAGCGCGAGGAACTCATCGAGCTCATCGGCGACGGCTTCACCCGCTGACCCGCGCCCCCGCGGCGTCCGCCTCGTCCGTGTTCACAACTCCGGAGAAATCGGGGTGACGGCGAGCGAATCGCGGGAAGCCGTGCGCTCTGCCTCGGCTTCTCCGGAGTTGTGAACGGAGCGCTCGGGCGAGCCCCCGCACGGTTCGACTCGGGGACCGGCGCCCGGCCGCCGCGCACCCACACGGCCACAACTCCGGAGAATCGCGGCGTTCGCTTGCCGTACGAGGAGGCCGGCCGCCGCTAGCCCGCGCTCCTCCGGAGTTACGGACGTCGCGTCCGGGGCGCGCCGTGCGCCAGCGCGTCGCGGAGAGTCGCCGCGACCTCGTCGGGGCGGTGCAGGATGTCTTCGGCGAGCAGCCGCACGGTCGTGAAGCCGAGGCGCGCGGCCGCGGCGTCGCGACGGATGTCGCGCTTGCGCGCCGCCCAGTCGCCGTGGTGCGCCGCGCTGTCGCACTCGACGATGAGCCACCCGTCGACCACGAAGTCCACGCGACCGACGGTGCCGATCTCGACCTGGAGGTCGAACGAGCACCCGAGCGTGCGGAGGATCAGACGAACGAGGGTCTCGGTCCCCGACTCCGCTCGCGGGTCCAGCAGCGCACGCAGACGGCGGTAGCGTCGCGGCAGGCGGGTGAACACCTCGGCGATGCCGACCGCGTCGACGAATCCGAGATGCCAGGCGCTGTCCAGTGTGGCGATCGCCGCGCGCGGAGCCTGGCAGAGCACCGCCTGAGCGAGTGCTTCCACCGGATCGGTGAGAACCGCGGTGGGACCCGCGGCCGTCGGTCGCCAGTGGCGCACCACTGCCGGTCCGGGCGTCGGCACGCGCGTGCTGTCGGGGTCGAGCTGGAAATGCAGCGCATCTGCGGCCTGCACGAAGACGCCGCAGATCGCCAGCAATGAGACGCAGTCGAGGCGGCCGCCGAGTCGCACCGCCTCGTGCAGGTCCTGTCGTGTGCCGGCGGGCAGGTAGCGGCCACGGCGCGGGCGCAGCAGCATCCCGAGTCGAATCGCGGTCGTGATCGCACGTGGTGTGACACCCTGCGCGATCAGCTCCGATCTCTCGAGGCAGGCGGGTGGCACATCGGCGGGGAGGAAGGCGGAGAGCTTCGCGATGCGGAACATGGCGTCCACGGTGGTGCGTTGTGGGACGCGGCGGGACGGCGCGCGGCCGAGATGGGGACTGCGGCGGGACTGTCGCGGCTTGGGGAGGATGAGCAGAGACGTTCAGAAGTCCGGAGATGCGGGCCCGATCTTGCCGGAACCGTGCACCGGGCGCCATTCTGCACGCGAGATTCCGGAGTTGCGAACGCTGCCCGAGCACACCGTCCGTGTCCCACCCGGCGAGGGCAGCCCGACGATCTCGCTACCGGCGGCGGCGTCGTCGCGTCCGCAACTCCGGAAAACCGCCCGCGGACCGTGCGACTTCGGCGCTGAGCGTCGCACTGCGGCGCAGTTCTCCGGAGTTGTGAACGGCGACCGAGCGTGAGTCAGGTCCCGAGGAGGGCGACGACGCCGCGGGCGAGGACGACGACGGCGCCGGCCCACGCGATCGCGAGCATCGCGCGGCGCGCGAGCGGGGCGGGCACGCGGTGCGCCGCGAGCGTGCCGATCAGGATGCCGACCACCGTGACGCCGATCAGGATGCCGGTGTCCGAAAGCGGCAGGGCGGGGAGCCCGCGCAGCAGCACGCCGACGCCGCTGAAGACGACGAAGATCACCTGCACGCTCGCCGCGAACGACCGCTGCGGCCACCGGTCGCCGACGGCGTGGGCGGCCAGCGCCGGCCCGGACAGCCCGCTCGCCGTTTGCATGAACCCGGCCGCCGCGCCGGCGGCGATCGCCCCCGACCGTCCGCTGAGCGCCCGGGCGAGGGCGGGGAGGAACCCGGCGGTCAGCGCGAACACGGCCAAAGCCCCGATCAGCAGCAGCAGTGCCGGCTCGGGGAGCACGTGCGAGACCAGGATGCCGATCGGCGCCGTGATCAGGCCGGGCCAGACGAGCCACGACGAGCGGCGCCAGTCGACCTCCCGCCACACGAGCGGCACCGCGGCGACCGCGGCCACGAGGGCGAGCAGCACGGCGACGGTGACCCCCTCGCCGGGGCCGTACAGCAGCACGACGGGCCCGATCAGCACGAGCACGAAGCCGAGGCCGGTGATCCGCTGGATGACGGCGGCGACGAGCGTCGCGAAGCATGCAAGCAGGAGGGTCACGGGGCGACACCCTAGCGGGCGCGGGCGAACGGGCGGGTCAGGGGAGCGGGACGGAGGTCTCGAACACGGCCACCTCGTCGGTGATCCGCGCGATCATCTCGTCGTCGGGGATGCTGGGTGTTCCGTCGCCGTCCTGCAGGCCGTAGTCGCCGAACGAGGAGTGCGAGGCGCCGTCGATCTCGACGAACGTCGCGTCCGCCGGCAGCTTCGGCGCCGCATCCGCGATCTTCTGCGGCGTCGACAGGCCGTCTTCGCTGCCGGCGAGACTCAGTACGGGCAGGCCGGAGTCGGACAGGTCCTCGGCGCAGTACGACGCGAACAGCACGACCCCGTCGGCATCGCCGGCGAGCATGCACGCGCGCACGCCGCCCAGGGAATGGCCGCCGACGAGCCAGCGGTCGACGCCCGGCACGAGGTCGGTGAACGTCGACAGCGGCCGCATGTCGAAGAACGCGAGGTTCAGCCAGGGCTTGGTGATGACGACGGTGAGGCCGTCGTCGGCGACGAGCCCCGACAGTTTGCTCGCATACGCCCACGGGTCGACCTTGCCGCCGGGGATGAACACGAGACCGGTGTCGGACCCGCCGGATGCCGGTGCCATCACGATCGCGGCGCCGTCGTCGCTGAGGGCGATCGCGGGATCTGCCCGCACCGCCGCGAGCGGCGCGGGTTCGGCGGCGGCCACGTCGACCTGGCTCCACACGAACACGCCGACGGCCGCGAGGAGCACGAGGGCGCCGAGGGCGCCGAAGATCCACCCCACGATGCGACGTCCCCGTCTCTTCCGCGGCGGGGAGGGGACGGGGACGTCGGCGGTCATGGATCGAGTCTACGAAGCGAGCTCCGCCTGTCGCGCCGCCACGACCTCCTGCACCTGCCCGAACAGCGGATGCTGCGGCTCCAGGCCCGTGACGGACGCTGTGAACGCGGCGGGGTCCTCGTCGCGCAGGCGCTGCTGCAGCTCGACGGCCTGCGCGTCTTCGGCGTCGGTGAACCGCAGCGCGGCTGCGATCGCGGCCACCAGCGCCGTCGTCGACAGACCGCGCTCGGCGGCTTGGGCGGCGGGGCCGATGAAGCGCTCGTGGCGCGAGAGCTTGCGCAGCGGCTGACGGCCCACCCGGCCGACGGTGTCGGGCAGTTCCGGGTTCGCGAACCGGCGCAGGATCGTCGCGCGGTAGTCGGCGAGCTCGGCGGGGTCGAGGCCGTGTTTGGCCACGAGCAGCGCCGAGGTCTCCTCGAGCGTCGCGGCGACCTGCGCGGCCACCGACGGGTCGGCGAGGGCGTCGGAGATCTTGTCGGCCCCCGCCTGCGCCCCGAGGTACGCGGTGGTCGCGTGGCCGGTGTTGACGGTGAAGAGCTTGCGCTCGATGTACGGGGCGAGGTCGTCCACGAAGTGGGCGCCCGGGATGTGCGGGGGAGTGTCGCCGAACGGCGGCCGCTCGATGGCCCACTCGTAGAAGGGCTCGACGGTCACGTCCACGCCGGCACCGGCGGGCTGGGCGGGCACGATCCGGTCCACCGCGGTGTTGGCGAACACCGCTCGCCCGGACAGCGACTCCCACTCCGCGCCCGCCTGCGCGACGATCTCGGCGCGCAGCAGATCGGTGGCCCCGATCGCGTTCTCGCAGGCCATCACCTGCAGGGGTGCGGCATCCGCGGGTCGCGCACGGAGCGCGGCGAGGACGGGCGGCGCCACGAACTTCAGGATCGTGGGGCCGACGGCCGTCGTGACGACGTCGGCCGAGGCGATCTCGGCGACGAGCTCGTCGGGCTGGGCGGCGCTGTTGAGCGCCCGGAACCCGGTCACGACCTTGTCGGTGCCGCCTTCGCCGACCTCGTGCACGGTGTATTCGGATGCCGCGTTGATCGCGTCGACGAGGGGTGCGGCGACGTCGGAGAAGACGAGTTCGTACCCGCCTTCGTGCAGCAGCAGCCCGACGAACCCGCGACCGATGTTGCCGGCGCCGAAGTGGACGGCCTTCATCAGCTGTTGACCGACGACAGGCGCTGGAAGATCTCCTCGGGGCTCGAGGCGGCCTTGAGGGTCGCGACCTCGTCGTCGTCGGAGAAGATCAGGGCGATCTGGGAGAGGATCTCGAGGTGCTCGTCGCCCTTTCCGGCGATGCCGACGACGAAGGTCACCGGCTGCCCGCCCCAGTCGACTCCGCCGTCGTAGCGCACGAACGACAGCGCCGAGTCGAGGATGGTGTCCTTCGTCTCGTTCGTGCCGTGCGGGATGGCGAGCTCGTTGCCCATGTAGGTGGAGACGGTCTCCTCCCGCAACTGCATGGCGTCGTAGTAGGCGGCGGTGACGGCGCCGGCCTCCTGCAGGATGGCGGCGGCCTCGCGCATCGCGTCGTCCTTGCTGACGGAGCCGGAGTGGATGCGCACCTGCTCGAGCTTCAGAACCTGGTCGGACATGGGGTCTCCTTCTGTGTCGATGCCTCTGGGGATGCGGGCGGACGGATGCGGGGCGCAGCGACGTGTGCCGCTGCGCCCCGACCCGTCACGCGCCGTCTTCGTGCTGCTGGCGGATGAGGTCGACGACCTCGTCGTACTTCGGGGAGTTCATGAAGTTGTCCACCGACACGTGCAGCGCGCTGGGGGTGCGACCGCGGGCGCGGTCGGTCAGCTGCTGCTGCGTGATGACGAGGTCTTCGCTGCCGTCGAGGTTCGCGATGGCCTTGTTGGTCACCGAGACGTCGTCGTAGCCCGCCTTCTTGATCTTGTTGCGGAGCACGCTCGCGCCCATCGCCGACGAGCCCATGCCCGCGTCGCACGCGAACACGACACTCTTGATCGGGGCGACGGTGCCGACACCGCCGCCGGCGATCGCGTCGGCCGCGAAGTCGGCCTGGATCGGCATCTGACCGCCGCCGACGCCCGCGTTGGAGGCCGCACCGGACCGCAGACCGGCGAGCGTGTCGGACGACTTGCCCTTGTTGGCCTCGGTCTGCGCGATCGCGGCCTCGAAGTTCGCCGACGCCTCGGCCTCGGCGGCGAGGTCCCGCTTGCGCGAGGCGCGCAGGATCACGGCCGTGATGAGAAACGTGACGACCGCGGCGAGGATCACCGAGAGGTACACGACGAGCAGGTTTGCCACGCCGGGGCCGATCGCCGCGGCGGTGACCGCGATGATGCTGCCGGGCGCCGCGGGGAAGCCGAGGCCGCCGCCGAGGAGCATGTTCGTGGTGACACCGGTCGCGCCGCCCGCGATGAGGGCGAGGATCGTCATCGGCTTGCTGAGGGCGTACGGGAAGTAGATCTCGTGGATGCCGCCGACGAACTGGATGATCGCCGCACCGGGAGCCGAGGCCTTGGCCGCGCCGACGCCGAAGAACGTGAAGGCGAGCAGCAGACCCACACCGGGGCCGGGGTTGGCCTCGATGAGGAACAGGATCGACTTGCCGGTCTCGGTGGCCTGCTCGATGCCGAGCGGGGTGAACACGCCGTGGTTGATCGCGTTGTTGAGGAACAGCACCTTCGCCGGCTCGACGATGATCGAGACGATCGGCAGCAGGTTGAACGAGACGAGCCAGTCGACGACGCTGCCCAGCACCGTGCTGATCCCGAGGAAGAACGGACCGAAGGCGAAGAAGCCGACGATCGCGAGGATCATGCCGAGGATGCCGGCGGAGAAGTTGTTGACGAGCATCTCGAAGCCGGGCTTGATCTTGCCGTCCCACAGCTTGTCCATCTGCTTGGTGATCCAGGCCGCGAGGGGACCCATGATCATCGCGCCGAGGAACATCGGGATGTTGGTGCCGACGATGACACCCATCGTCGCGATGGTCGCCACGACGCCACCGCGGGCGTCGTAGACCATGCGGCCGGCGGTGTTGGCGATCAGAAGCGGAAGCAGGTAGGTGACCATCGCGCCGACGAGGCCGGTGTAGGCCTGGAAGGTGCCCGCGTCGCCCTCGGCGAGCTGGGTCATCGCACCCTGCCAGCCGATGGCCGCCGCGTCGCCGCCGCCGCCGATGATCTCGGCGACCGGGAACCAGTGCCAGCCGAAGGGGCTCTTGGCGCCGAAGAACCCGGCCGGGATGAAGAGCATCGTGATGAAGCCCCAGGCGATGAACGCCGCGATGTTCGGCATGATCATGCCGGACAGGAATGTGCCGAATCGCTGTACCGCGACTCGTGCACTGCCCTTCTTCGCTGAAGTGGCGGTGGTGGACGCCGTTGTCATTATCGGGTTTTCTCCTTTTCGGGTGTCGCCGGAGTTATCCGGCGGTCTCAGCCGCGTCCTGAGCGGCGGAACGGGCGGATGCCGCGTCATCGGCGGCGAGGGCGGCCGCGGCGATGCGCTCGGCATCTTCGCGGGTGTACTGCAGCAGCGATGCGCGCACGTCGGCCAGGGCCGTGGGCGCCATCGACAGGGTCGTCGCACCGAGGCCGACGAGCACGACCGCCAGCAGGGGGTCGGCGGCGGCCTCGCCGCAGATGCCGACCGGCTTGCCGTTGACGCGCCCGCCGTCGCCGGTCGCCTTGATGAGGCGGAGGACGGCGGGGTGCCACGGGTCCTGGAACGACGCGACCGAGCCGAGGAGGCGGTCGGCGGCGAGCGTGTACTGGGTGAGGTCGTTGGTGCCGATCGAGGCGAAGTCCGCGATCTGCAGCACGCGGTCGGCCAGGAGCGCCGACGAGGGGACCTCGACCATGACGCCGGCCGTCTTGATGCCGTACTCGCGGGCGAGCTCGGTGAAGTAGGTGGTCTCCTCGACGGTGGACACCATCGGCGCCATGACCCACAGGTCGGCCTCGGTCTCGGCGTCGGCCTGGGCGAGGGCGGTGAGCTGCTCGCGGAGGATGTCCTCGCTGGCGCGGAGGGCGCGCAGGCCACGCAGGCCGAGAGCGGGGTTCTCCTCGTGGGCGTCGTTGAGGAAGGCCAGCGGCTTGTCGGCACCGGCATCCAGGGCGCGCACGACGACCTTCTTGCCGGGGAAGGCGCTCAGCAGCTCGACGTACGACTTCTTCTGTTCCTCGACGGTCGGCGCCTGCGTGGCCGAGAGGAACAGGAACTCGGTGCGGAACAGGCCCACGCCTTCGGCGCCGAGCTCGACGGCCTCGGCGGCGCCGCCGGGCTTGCCGAGGTTCGCCAGCAGCGGGACGGCGGTGCCGTCCTTCAGGGCGCCCGGGGTGAGCGGGGCGGATGCGGCGGCCTTGCGGGCGTCGGCGCGGTTCTGCGCCTGCGCGAGCTCGTCGGCGGTCGGCTGGGTCGTGACGGCGCCCTTGGCGGCGTCGACGATCACCGTCTCGCCGTCGACGAGGCCCTTCGCGTCGACGGCGCCGACGACGGCGACGATCGACTTCTCGCGGGCGAGGATCGCGGTGTGCGAGGTCGGGCCGCCGTCGGTGGTGACCAGGGCCAGCACCTTGTCGAGGTCGAGCAGTGCGGTGTCGGCGGGCGCGAGGTCCTTCGCGACGAGCACGAACGGGTGACCGGGGTCGGGGACGCCGGGGGCGGCCACGCCGCGCAGGCGCGCGATGACGCGCTGGGCGACGTCGTCGAGGTCGGCCGCGCGCTCGCCGAGGTAGCCGCCCATCGCGGCCAGCTGGTCGCGGAACGAGGCGAACGCGTCGTAGACGGCGAACTCGCCGGTCTTGCCGGCGGCGGTGCGGGTGGAGACCTCGCTGTCGAGGGTGGGGTCCTCGGCCATCATGGCCTGCGCCTCGAGCACCTCCCGAGCCGCTCCGCCGGCGGTGGCCCCGCGCTCTTCGAGCTCACGGGCGACCGCGGCGACGGCCTCGCGCACCCGGGCCAGCTCTGCGTCGGCTCCCAGGGTGCTGGGGGCGTCGCTCGGGGCGGGCAGCGGCTCCGCCATCCGGGCCACGGGTCCCTGGGCCACGCCCAGTCCGATGCCGACTCCACGCAGTTCGCTCATTGTTCCTTCGTCTCCTTCGTCGTTGTCGGTGGTGGGGCGGCCGTCACTCGTCGTGATCGGTCGTCAGCAGTTCTGCGAGCGTGTCCAGCACGCTGTCGGCGTTGTCGCCCTCCGCCGTGAGGGTCACGTAGTCGCCCTTCTCGGCGCCCAGCGCGATGACACCCAGGATGCTGCCCGCGTTGGCGGGTGCACCGGCGCCCTTGGCGATCGTCACGGGGATGCCGGCATCCTTCACCGCCTGTGCGAAGAGCTTGGCGGGGCGCGCGTGCAGCCCGTTCGACGACCCGATGCGGATGGTGCGGGTGGCGGTGCTCATGGCATGGTCCCTTCGCTGGGGGTGGGGTGGTTCTCGGTGGCCGCGTCGGCCTCGGCGGTGAGGGCGGCGTCGACGAGCGCGAGGGTGCGCGACCCGTCGATGTCGCCGAACACGTCGGCCGGAAGGAGCACGACACGGGTGCCGCGCGGGCCGGCGGCACGGGTGATCTGATCGAGGACGTGCTCGAGGTGGGGTCCCACGAGCACGACGTCGGCGGCGTCCAGGTCGATCGGGAGCGACTGCTCGGTGCCGGCGACGGCACTCAGGTCGCGCCCGCGCGCGTGCGCCGCGTGTCGGACACGCTGCGCGACGAATGTGCTGGACGCTCCCGCGCCGCACACCACCAGGATCCTCATCGACCCGCCTCCTTCGGAGCCATTCTTGTGAAACCCCTGAACGCAGACAACCAGGGGAACTTCCGCCCGGGCGGAAACCGGGTCCGCACCGCATGGAAGACTGGGGCGGTGAGCAGAGCGCGACAGGACCGGCTGGTGACGCTGCTCTCCCGCGAGGACGACTGGATCACCGCCGCGGAGCTCGCCGACCTCATCGGTGTCACGCCGCGCAGCATCCGCAGCTACGTCACGGCGGTCAACGCCCGCGTCCGCGTCGGCACGGCGATCGAGTCCGGTCCGCTCGGCTATCGCGGCGGGCCGGAGCTGCCGACGGCGGCCCGAGCCGGGGGGATCGAGGAGGGCACCCCCCGCGAGCGGCTGCACCGACTCATCCGCGACATCCTCGCCGCGCCCGACGGGCTCGACGTCTACGAGACGGCCGACGCCTACTTCGTCAGCGCCGCGACGATCGAATCCGACTTGAGCCGGGTGCGGTCGCTGCTGACCGGCACGCGGCTGACGCTGGAACGCTCCGGCCCCCGCGCGCGACTGCGCGGCAGCGAGATGGACCAGCGGCGCCTGCTCAGCCGGCTCGCGCACGACGAGACCGACGACGGCGCGTTCGACCTCGTGACGCTGCGCCGCGCGCTCGGACGATCCACGGTCGGCGCCGGCGTCTTCGGTCCGCTCAAGCGCGACCTCGTCGCCGAGCTGTCGGGGCTCGGCTACTACGTCAACGAGTTCGGCATCGGCGACGTGCTCATGCACATCGCCATCGCCGCCGACCGCGTCACCCGCGACCGCGGACTCGACGAGGCCGTCAGCGCCCCCGTGGGGGACGCCGCCGCACGCATCTCGGACGTCGTCGACCGCCTTTCCCGGCGCCACCTCGACATCGGGTTCGGTGCCGGCGACCTCGCCCATCTCGCGGCGCTCGTGCAGAGCCGCGTCGTCGCGCCCGGTGCGACCGCGCCGATCGCGACGATCCGCAAGGGCCTCGATCCCGCCGTCGAGACGGCGGTGCGCGAGGCGGTGAGCCTGGCGGCATCCGAGTTCCTCGTCGACATCGACCACGAGGACTTCGTGCTGCGCCTCGCCCTGCACGTGCAGAACCTTCGCCAGCGCGCCGCCGAGCAGGCGTGGTCGCGCAACCCGCTCACCCGGTCGCTGAAGACGACGTATCCGATGATCTTCGAGGTGGCCGTCTTCATCGCCGACCGGCTGCGGGGGCTGCTCGGCATCGCGCTGCTCGACGACGAGATCGCCTACATCGCGATGCACGTCGGAGGCCGTCTCGAGCGCAGCCGCAGCGACGGCGGGCTGCTCACCGCCACGATCGTGTGCCCCGGCTACTACGAGCTGCACGAGCTGCTGCACTCGTCGATCTCGCGCTCGCTCGGTCAGGCGATCGACGTCGTCGGGGTCGACACGCACGTCGACCCCGACTGGGCGGCGATCGACACCGACCTCGTGCTCACCACGATCGACGCCCCCGTCGGCGGCGACCGGATCGTGCGCATCCAGCCGTTCCTCACCGAAGCCGACATCGAGCGGGTGCAGGCCGCGGCGGGGCGGGTGCGCCGGGCGCGGCGGCTCGCGCGACTGCGCGCCGAGCTGGAGCGCTACTTCTCGCCCGACGCGTTCGTGTTCGGGCTCGACCCGGACGCCGGCTCCGACGGGGCGATCGCCCGGCTGGGGGCGCTGCTGGTGGCCCAGGGCGTCATCGACGACGATTACGTCACGCGGGCGCTGGAGCGGGAGAAGCTGTCGTCGACGGCGTTCACCGACGCGCTCGCCGTCCCGCACGCGATCGGGATGACCGCGACGCGCACCGCGATCGCGGTCGGGATCGCCGACCCGTCGATGCCGTGGGGCGACGGCCGCGTGCAAGTGGTCGCGATGGTCGCTTTCTCGGAGTCGGACCGCGCCGCGTTCCAGACCGTGTTCGAGCAGCTCGTCGAGGTGTTCAGCGAGCGTGACAGCGTGCAGCGCATCGTGCGGCGCGGCACGACGTTCGGCGCGTTCCTCGACGAGCTCGTCGCCGTCGTCGACGGCTGAGCCGGCGGCATCCGGTCGCTCGGGACCCGACGGCACCGGAGGCGCGCGCGGTCAGCCGCGGGCGAGTCGCTCCTGCAGGCCGCGCTTGACGGCGGGCCACTCGTGCGGCAGCACCGAGTAGACCACGGTGTCGCGGAGCGTGCCGTCGGGACCGAGGCGGTGGTTGCGCAGCACGCCGTCGAGCTTGGCGCCGAGCCGCTCGATCGCGGCGCGGGACTGGCGGTTGTGCCAGTGGGTGCGGAACTCGACGGCGATGGCGTCGCACGTCTCGAACGCGTGGCCGAGCAGCAGGAGCTTGGCGGCGGTGTTGACCGCCGTGCGCTGCACGGTGGGCGAGAGCCACGTGTAGCCGATTTCGACGTGCCGGTTCGGCTGGTCGATGCTGCACAGCGTCGTCATGCCGACCGCGACCCCGGCGTGGACGACCGCGAACGGGTTCATCCGACCCGCCGCGTGCTCTGAACGCCGGTGCGCGATCTCGTCGGGCGCCGAAGCGGGCACCGACGTGTACCAGGCGTACGCGAGCCCCTCCGCCGCGCGGGTGAGGTCGGCGGCGTGGTCCGGGGAGAGCGGTTCGAGCCGCACGTGGGCGTTCTCGAGGACGACGGGGTCGGTCAGCAGCACACGTGCGAGCCTACGGCCGTTCACAACTCCGGAAGAACGGGGCACCGCCGGTCGGTGCCCCGCGTGATCGCGGGGGTCGCCGCACCGGCCGTGTGCGATCCTCCGGAGTTGTGAACGGTCGGCGCCGTTGCTTCGCCCGCCGGGTGCGTCTGTTTCAGCCCTGCGCCGCGGACACGAGCGCGCGGGCGCCCGCATCGAGCGCCGCCAGCCGCGCCTCGGCGTCGACGGCGGACTCGCCCCGCACGTCGAGGTACACCTTGAGCTTCGGCTCGGTGCCGCTGGGGCGCACGATGACACGCGAACCGTCGTCGAGCCAGTACCGCAGCACGTCGCCGGCGGGCGCGTCACCGCCGCCCTCGGCGAGGTCCTCGATCCGGGCCACCCCGACCTCGCCGACGGATGCCGGCGGGTCCAGGCGCAGGGCGGCCATGATGCGTCCGATGATCGCGACGTCGTCCACGCGCACCGAGACCTGCCCCGACGCGAACGCGCCGAACGTCTCGTCGAACTGCGCGAGCAGGTCGGCGAGCGTGCGTCCCTCTTCACGTGCTTCCGCGATCAGTCCGAGCATCGCGATCGCGGCCGAGATGCCGTCCTTGTCGCGCACGGTGCCGGGGTTCACGAGGTAGCCGAGGGCTTCCTCGAAGCCGTAGACGATGCCGGGGGCGCGCGAGATCCACTTGAAGCCGGTGAGGGTCGCGTGGAAGTCGAGGCCGTAGTGCTCGGCGACCGCCTGCAGGCCGGGCGACGACACGAGCGAGCACGCGAGCGACCCGCCCGACGTCGCCGTGCGCGCGGCGCGCCAGCCCAGCAGCAGCCCCACCTGGTTTCCGGTGAGCCGGCGCCAGCCGCCGTCGGCATCCGCGTCCGGGATCGCGACGGCCAGGCGATCGGCATCGGGGTCGTTCGCGAGGATGAACTCGGCCCCCGCCGCGCGTGCGGTCTCGTAGGAGAGGTCCATCGCCCCCGGCTCCTCCGGGTTCGGGAACGACACCGTCGGGAACGCGCCGTCCGGTTCGATCTGGGCGTCGACGACCGTCGGCTGCGGGTAGCCGGCGAGGTCGAGGATGCGGGCGAGCGTCTCGTGCCCGACCCCGTGCATCGCGGTGTAGACCCACCGCATCCCGGCGGCGCCCGCCGGGGCGGGGGCGACCGTGGCGGTCGCGGTGACGTAGGCGTCGACGACCTCCTCGTCGGCGATCTCGTATACGCCGCGGGGGAGCGTACCCAGGTCTTCGGCATCGGCGACGCGCTGGATGTGCGCGGCGATCTCGGCGTCGGCGGGCGAGACGATCTGCGAGCCGCCGTCCGCACCGCCCAGGTACACCTTGTATCCGTTGTCGTCGGGCGGGTTGTGCGAGGCGGTGACCATGACACCGGCATCCGCGCCCAGGTGCCGCACGGCGTAGGCGAGCACCGGGGTCGGCAGCAGCCGCGGCAGCAGGATCGCCCGCAGGCCGGCCCCGGCGAACAACTCGGCGCTGTCACGCGCGAACACGTCGGAGTTGCGCCGGCCGTCGTAGCCGATGACGACCGTCGGCGGCGCGTCGGGGCCGGCCTTGTCGTTCAGGTAGGCGGCGAGCCCCGCCGCGGCCTGCCCCACGAGCACGCGGTTCATGCGGTTCGACCCGGCGCCGAGCCGTCCTCGCAGTCCCGCCGTGCCGAACGCGAGTCGTCCGGCGAAGCGGTCGTCGAGGTCGGCCTGCGCGTCGGCGTCGCCGGCATCCGCCCGCTCGATCAGGTCGGCGAGCTCGGCGCGCGTGACCTCGTCGGGGTCCTGCGCGAGCCAGGCGCGCGCGGCCGCGAGGGCCGACATCACAGCTCTCCGATGACGCGGGCGAGCAGATCGGAGATGACCGGCTCGGCCTCGCGCCCGGCTTCGATGACCTCCTGGTGGCTGAGCGGGGTGGTCTGGATGCCGGCGGCCATGTTCGTGATGAGCGAGAAACCGAGGATCTCCATGCCCGCCTGACGGGCGGCGATCGCCTCGAGGGCGGTGGACATGCCGACGATGTGGCCGCCGATCGTCTTCGCCATCCGCACCTCGGCCGGCGTCTCGTACTGGGGGCCGCGGAACTGGCAGTAGACGCCCTCGTCGAGGCTCGGGTCCACGCGCCGTGCGACGTCGCGCAGCCGCGTCGAGTACAGGTCGGTGAGGTCGATGAAGGTCGCGCCCTCCAGCGGCGAGTCGCCGGTGAGGTTGATGTGGTCGCTGATGAGCACCGGCGTGCCGGCCTTCCACGTGCTCTTGATGCCGCCCGCGCCGTTGGTGAGCACCATCGTCTTCGCGCCGGTCGCGGCGGCCGTGCGCACACTGTGCACGACGCGACGCACACCGTGGCCCTCGTAGTAGTGGGTGCGGGCGCCGATGACGAGCACGCGCTTCCCCTTCGGGGTCAGGATGCTGCGCAGTGAGCCGACGTGCCCCGCCAGGGCGGGCGCGCTGAAGCCGGTGACCTCGGTGGCCGGGATGGTGACGGTGGTCTCGCCGACGAGGTCGGCGGCCTTGCCCCAGCCGCTGCCGAGCGTGAGGGCGATGTCGTGGTGGTCGACGCCGGAAAGGCGTGCGATGTCGGCGGCGGCGGCCGCGGCGATCTCGAACGGGTCGGCGGTCGGATCGTCGAGCGGGTTGCTGGTCGTGTGGGACATGATCCGAGTCTAGGAAATCGACCGCCCGGACGGCATCGGGACCTTCAGGGGACTTGAGACAATGGACATCATGACCTCGAGCTTCGTGAACACCCAGACCGTCGCCGTGCTCGGCGGCGGTCCCGGCGGCTACGAGGCGGCGCTGGCCGCCGCCCAGCTGGGCGCCGAGGTGACCCTCGTCGAGCGCGCCGGGGTCGGCGGGGCCGCGGTCATCACCGACGTGGTCCCGTCGAAGAGCCTCATCGCCACCGCCGACGCCGCCGTCGCGATCGCGGAGGCCTCCGAGCTCGGCGTGCAGCTGTATGCGAAGGGCGACACCGGAACGCCCCTGCGCCCCGAGATCGCGATCAACCTCGCCGCCGTCAACAAGCGCCTGCTGGCGCTGGCCCGGCAGCAGTCCGACGACATGCGGGCGCAGCTGGTCGAGGCGGGCGTGCGCATCGTCTCTGGCCACGGACGTCTCGACGGGCCGCGCGCGCTCGTCGTGTCGACCGGCCCCGGCGGCACCGATTTCGAGCGCGTCGAGGCGGACACGCTCGTCGTCTCGGTCGGCGCATCGCCGCGCGAACTGCCGTCGGCCCGCCCCGACGGGGAGCGGATCCTCACCTGGACGCAGCTCTACGACATGACGGCGCTGCCCGAGCACCTCATCGTGGTCGGCTCGGGCGTGACCGGTGCGGAGTTCGCGTCGGCGTACATGAACCTCGGCGCGAAGGTGACCCTCGTCTCCTCGCGCGACCAGGTGCTGCCCGGCGAGGATGCCGATGCCGCCGCCGTGCTGGAGAAGGTGTTCCGCCGCGGCGGGATGACGCTGCTGTCCCGATCGCGCGCCGAGAAGGTCGAGCGTGTCGGCGACGGCGTCGTCGTGACCCTCGCGGACGGGCGCACGATCGAGGGCAGCCACTGCCTCATGGCCGTGGGCGCGGTGCCGAACACCGCGGGGATCGGCCTCGAGGAGGCGGGCGTGCAGCTCGCGGCATCCGGACACATCCAGGTGAACCGCGTCGCGCGCACGTCGGTGTCGAACATCTACGCGGCGGGCGACTGCACGACCTTCGTGCCGCTGGCCTCGGTCGCCTCGATGCAGGGGCGGATGGCGGTCTTCCACGCCCTCGGCGACACCGTCATCCCGCTCGAGCAGCGCCGCATCACGGCCAACATCTTCACGGCGCCCGAGATCGCGACGGTGGGCTGGCAGGAGAAGGACCTGGAGGGCAGCGGCCTGAAGGGCTACGTGCACAAGCTGCCGTTGGCCGCGAACGCCCGCGCGAAGATGATGCGGGTCAAGGACGGCTTCGTGAAGATCCTCGCCCTGGAGGGATCCGGAACGGTGCTCGGCGCCGTCATCGTCGCGCCCCGCGCCTCGGAGCTCATCTACCCGCTCGCGATCGCCGTGGAGCGGCGGCTGACCGTCGACCAGGTCTCCCGCGTCTTCGCCGTGTTCCCGTCCCTCAGCGGTTCGATCACGGATGCCACCCGCGCGATGCACCAGGTGCACCGCGACGAGGAGGACGCCCTCGCCTGACCCGCACCGGAGTCGGCGGAGCCGGGTCAGTTGATCGTCAGGAGGCGGTGGCCGGCGGCGACGGTCGTGCCGGGCTGCGCGTCGATCCCGCCGATGACGCCGTCCTTGTGCGCCTGGATCGGCTGCTCCATCTTCATCGCCTCGAGTACGACGACGAGGTCGCCCTTGACGACCTGCTGCCCGTCCTCGACGGCGAGCTTCACGATCGTCGCCTGCATCGGCGAGGTCACCGCGTCGCCCGAGGCGCCGGCGACCGCGGTCGTGGCGTGCGAGCGGCGCGAAGGTGGCACCACGGTGGGGCGGCCGACCTTCGCGGGGGACTGGGTGATGCGCTCGGGCAGGCTCACCTCGAGGCGCTTGCCCGACACCTCCACCACGACGGTGTGCCGCGGGGCGCCGGCCTCGGGGGTCTCCGCCTCGCCGTCCCAGGCCGGGATGTCGTTGACGAACTCGGTCTCGATCCAGCGCGTGTACACGCCGAACACGCCGTCGTCGGCGGTGAAGGCGGGGTCGCGCACGACTTTGC
Organism: Microbacterium telephonicum; assembly: GCF_003651225.1. Taxonomy (GTDB): domain Bacteria; phylum Actinomycetota; class Actinomycetes; order Actinomycetales; family Microbacteriaceae; genus Microbacterium; species Microbacterium telephonicum. Next base: position 448,946 of record NZ_RCDB01000003.1, on the reverse strand, counting down.
GGTGGAAGGGCAGCACGGTCGGCATGCCGGCGACCTCGAACTCGTCGAGCGCGCGTCGCGACCGCTCGAGCGCCTCGGCGCGGTCGCGGCCGGTCACGATGATCTTGCCGAGCAGCGAGTCGAACGCGCCCGAGACCGAGTCGCCGGCGGTCACGCCGGAGTCCAGGCGGATGCCGGGACCGCCGAAGGTCTTGAACTGGTGGATGCGGCCCGGCTGCGGCAGGAAGTTCCGGCCCGGGTCCTCGCCGTTGATGCGGAACTCGAACGAGTGGCCGACGGGGGCCGGGTCGTCGTAGTCGAGCACGCCGCCCTCGGCGATGCGGAACTGCTCGCGGACGAGGTCGATGCCGGTGACCTCCTCGGAGACCGGATGCTCGACCTGCAGGCGCGTGTTCACCTCGAGGAACGAGATCGTGCCGTCGGCGCCGATGAGGAACTCGCACGTGCCCGCACCCTGGTAGCCGACCTCCTTGAGAATGGCCTTGGATGCGGTGTACAGCGTGCGGTTCTGCTCGTCGGTGAGGAACGGCGCGGGCGCCTCCTCGACGAGCTTCTGGTGGCGGCGCTGCAGCGAGCAGTCGCGTGTGGAGACGACGACGACGTTGCCCTCGGCATCCGCCAGGCACTGCGTCTCGACGTGGCGGGGCTGGTCGAGGTACTTCTCGACGAAGCACTCGCCGCGACCGAACGCCGTGATCGCCTCGCGGGTCGCGGATTCGAACAGTTCGGCGACCTCGTCGATTTCGCGCGCGACCTTGAGGCCGCGGCCGCCGCCGCCGTAGGCGGCCTTGATCGCGATGGGCAGGCCCACCTCCTGCGCGAAGGCGATGACCTCGTCGGCGCCGGCGACGGGGCCGGGGGTTCCGGGGGCGAGAGGCGCCCCGACCTTCTCGGCGACGGCCCGCGCGGTGACCTTGTCGCCGAGGGCCTCGATGGCCTCGGGCGACGGGCCCACCCACACCATTCCGGCGTCGACGACGGCGCGGGCGAACTCGGCGTTCTCGGCGAGGAAGCCGTATCCGGGGTGCACGGCGTCGGCGCCGGAGCGCCGGGCGACGGAGAGGATCTTCTCGATCGACAGGTACGTCTCGGCGCTCGTGGCGCCGTCGAGCGCGTAGGCCTCGTCGGCGAGGCGGACGTGCATCGCGTCGCGGTCCTGGTCGGCGTAGACGGCGACCGAGGCGCGGCCCGAATCGCGGGCGGCGCGGATGACGCGGACGGCGATCTCGCCCCGGTTCGCGACGAGAACCTTGGAGATGCGCCGAGTGGGGGTCTGAGGCATGAATGCCAGCCTACCGAGCCGGGAGAACCGCTCTTTGGATCAGGTGCACAAGATCAACCGCGAAACATGTGCGAACGCCTACGACGTTGTGGAGGTCCTCCAGAGGTCGGTCCAGACGATGTCCAGCTCGCGCGCGAGCGCCCGCACCGTCGACAGCGACATGCCGACCACCGTGGACGGGTCGCCCTCGACGCGTTCGATGAACGCGCCGCCGAGGCTGTCGACCGTGAACGCGCCGGCCACCTGCAGCGGCTCGCCGGTGGCCACGTAGGCGGCGATCTCGGCATCCGTCACGTCGGCGGCGAACGACACGGATGCGGCGGCCACGGCGTGCGCCTCGCTCGGCGCGGTTCCCGGAGCGAGCCGGAATACACTGTGGCCGGAATGAAGCACGCCGGTGCGGCCGCGCATCGCGCGCCACCGGGCGGTCGCCACCTCGGGCGTGTAGGGCTTGCCGAGGATCTCGCCGTCGAGTTCGAACATCGAGTCGCCGCCGACCACGATGCCGTCGAAGTCCGGCTGCTCGTCGGCCAGGCGCGCGGCGACGTCCGCGGCCTTGCGGCGGGCGAGGGTGAGCACGTGCTCCTCGGGGGAAAGGGTGCGTCCCTCGTGCACCTCGATCGCCGCGATGACCTCCTCCTCATCGACCTGGGGGGCCATCGTGAGCGGTTCGATCCCCGCCTGCCGCATGAGCATGAGGCGGGCGGGCGAAGTGGAGGCGAGGCACACGCGCATGCCCCCCACCGTACCGACGCGCCGGCGGAGGCACCGCACCACCGCGAGACCTCAACTGCCCGACGAGACCGCGGCGGAACCCCACGGTCTGGTCCTCCCGTTGAGGTCTCGCGGACGTCGACGCAGGGCCGTACCGAAGCCCCCGCGTGTGGGAGAGTCGAGGGATGGATGCCGGAGACACCCTCGACCTCGACGTGACCGCCGTCGCCCACGGCGGCGTGTTCGTCGCACGCGTGCCCGCCGAGGCGGACGGCGATGCAGCGGCGGAGGGACGCGGCGGCCGGGTCGTGTTCGTACCCGACACGATCCCCGGCGAGCGGGTGCGGGTGCGGCTCACCGATACCCGCAAGTCGTCGTTCTGGCGCGGCGAGGTGCTCGAAGTGCTGGATGCGTCGCCGCACCGGCGTCCGCACGTGTGGCGCGCCGCCGACGTCGACACCGCGCCCGAGCGGCGCCCCGGCGGCGCCGACTTCGGTCACATCGCGCTTGCGCACCAGCGCACCCTCAAGACCGACGTGATCCGCGACGCCCTGCAGCGGGTCGGCGACGTCGATGTGCCGGTGACGATGGAGCCCGCTCACGCCGGCCGCGGCGCCGACGGCGAGGCCGGCGAGGACGGCGACGGGCTCGGATGGCGCACCCGCGTGAGCCTGCACGTCGACGACGCGGGCCGCGTCGGGCCGTACGCCGCCCGCAGCCACCGCGTCATCGAGGTCGACGACCTGCCCCTCGCGACGCCCGAGATCGCCCGCGCGGCGCTGCACCGCCACGGCGGCGGCGCCGGCCGCATCGACCTCGTCCAGCCTGCCGACGGGCGCGTGCGCGTGATCACGCGGGCAGACGCGCCCACCGGCCGTGGCCGCGGACCGCGCCGCGGCGGACGCGCCCCCGGAGCCGTCGACCCCGCCGCGCGGGAGGTCGTGATCGAGACCGTCGGGTCGCGCGCGTTCCGCGTCGACGCCGGCGGCTTCTGGCAGGTGCACCGCCTCGCGGCGACCACCCTCACGGATGCCGTCACCGACGCCCTGGACGGGCTCGTCGACCCTGCGGCGGAGCACCTCGACCTGTACGGCGGTGTCGGGCTGCTCGCCGCGGCGGTCGCCGACCTCGGCGGCGCCGGCATCCGCATCACGACGGTCGAGTCCGATGCCCGCGCGACCGAGCACGCCGGGGAGAACCTCGCGTCGTGGGTGGGCGCGCGTGCGGAGACCGGCCGCGTCGACCGGTGGTTGGGCGCCCTGACCGCTTCCGCCTCGGCCGCGCAGCGCGCGCGACTGGCCGCCGGAACGGTCGTGCTCGACCCGCCGCGCGCGGGCGCCGGCGCCGACGTGGTCGACCTCGTCGCGGGGCTGCGTCCCGCGCACGTCGTCTACGTCGCGTGCGACCCCGTCGCCCTCGCCCGCGACCTCCGCACGTTCCGCGCCCACGGCTACGACACCGCGTCCGTGCGCGGACTCGATCTGTTCCCGCACTCGCATCACGTCGAGGCCGTCGCGGTGCTCTCCCGATAAAGTGAGCGCCATGACCCGCATCGCCCTCATCGACGACCACGAGTCGGTGCGGCTCGGGATCGAAGCCGCCTGCGCGCGCGTCGCCGCCACGGACGTCGTGTTCTCGGGATCGACCGTGCGCGAGTACCTCGCGTGGCGCACCTACGCGGCCGCGCCGCCCGCCGACGTCGTCGTGCTCGACCTCACCCTCGGCGACGGCACGACGCCGACCGAGAACGTGACGCGCGTCATCCGCGACGGCTCCCCGGTCATCATCCATTCCGTCGCCGACCGGCCCGCCTCGGTGCGCGAAGCGCTCGCCGCCGGCGCCGCCGGTGTCATCAGCAAGGCCTCCCGCACCGGCGACGTGCTCGCCGCGATCGGCGTCGTCGCGCGCGGCGAACCGCTCGACAACGTCGAATGGGCCAGCGCCGTCGAGGGCGACCGGGCATTCGCCGACGCGCAGCTGTCGGCCCGCGAGCGCGACGTGTTGCGGCTGTACGCCGCCGGGCTGCCGCTGAAGGCGGTCGCCGACCGCCTCGGCATCGCCTACTCGACGGCCAAGGAGAACATCACGCGCGTGCGCGTCAAGTACGTCGAGGTCGGCCGGCCCGCCCCGACGAAGGTCGATCTGCTGCGTCGGGCGATGGAAGACGGCCTCGTCGACGAGAGCACCGATGAGCACTGACGCGCCGGTCGGGCGCATCGACCCGGATGTGCGCCGCGCGCTCAGCGGCATCTCGGCGGGAGCGGCCAACTTCACCCGCGCACGCATGGAGCGCATCCTCGAGGTCGTCGTCGCGGGCGGCACCGCGCTGCTGGGCGTGCAGTCGCTGCTGAACGCCTTCGCCTCCACGCAGGAGTCGCCGACGTGGCACGGGATCCTGCTGATCACGGCCTTCGCGCCGTGGGCCGTCATGATCGCGGCCCTGCTCACCGGTCGCGGCGTGCGCGCGTCGACGCGGGTCTTCGCGATCGTGATGCCGCTCGTGCTCGTGTGCTGGCCCATCGCGACGGCGGGACGCGACCCCGGCGTCGGTTCGCCGTGGGTCTGGTACATGCTCAACGTCGTGTCGGCCGCGACGGTCTTCGCCTTCAGCGTCCCGCTGCAGATCGTGTGGGCCGCCGGTGTCCCCGTCGTCTACGTCGTGGCACGCCTCATCCAGCTCGGCTTCCCGGCCGGCGAGATCATCCTCGTCGTGCTCGACGGCATGTTCGCGATGATCCTGGGCGGCGTCATCGTCGCGCTCGGCATGATCCTGCGCTCCGTCGCGGCGCAGATCGACCTGTCCCGTCGTGAGACGGTCGCCTCCTACGCGGCTGCCGCGGCGGCGGAAGCGGCCGAGAAGGAGCGCGTGGCGGTGGCGGCGCTCATGCACGACAGCGTGCTCGCGGCCCTCATCTCCAGCGAGCGCGCCGCGACTGAGCGTGAGGAGACCCTCGCCGTGGCGATGGCCCGCGAGGCCCTCACCCGCCTCGCCAACGCCGACCGCGACGCGAACGAGGGCTCCGACGAGCCGATCGAGGCCGATCTCGTCATCGCGCGGCTGCAGAAGGCGATCGACGACTTCCACGTCGCGCTCACCGTCGACGTCACCGGTGACGCGTCGACGCTGCGCATTCCGGGACGCGTGGCCAGCGCCCTCGTGCTGGCCGCGACGCAGGCGATCGCCAACTCGGTGCAGCACGCCGGCGCCTCGGGCATGGAGGTGCAGGTGCGGGTGCAGCCGTGGGCCATCGGCATCCGCATCTCCGACCGCGGCCCCGGCTTCGACCCCACCGCCGTCCCCGACGACCGTCTCGGCATCCGCGGCTCGATCAACGCGCGGATGGCGGCTGTCGCCGGCCGTGCCCGCGTGCTGTCGGGCCCCGGTGGCACCGTCGTCGCCCTCGACTGGGGGCGGTCGTCGTGAGCGCCAGCATCCGCCCGTTCCTGTCGTGGCTGGCCGTCGCCTTCACCGTCTACCTGACGATCGGCGGGCTGCTGTGGACGACGCCCGGCGCCGTGCAGCAGCCGGTCGTCGCGGTCGCCTCCCTCGCGCTCTACCTGCTCACCGCCCTCGTCTGCATCTTCTGGCCGGCGCCCACCGCGACGGTAGGCGACGGCCCCGCCGGTGAGCTGACCCGGCCCTCCCCGCTGCCGCTGTGGACCACGGTCCTCGCGCTCGGGGTCGCCGTGATCGTCCCGAACGCGACCTGGCTGTCGGTCGAGGCGGCGTCGCGGTCGCAGAGCTTCGCGACGTGGGGCCTCGGCGGCATCGGCGCGCTCATGGCGATCCTCGTGGTGCGCGGCCGGGTCTGGTTCGCGTGGGCGGGCGTGGCCATCGTCGTCGGTGAGGCGATCTTCTGGATCGGCGTCGCCGACGCCGTCGCGCTCGGCGCCGTCGGCGCCGTGCTGTGGGTCGGCATCGCGCACCTCGTGACGGGGCTCGTCGGGCGCGCCGCGCGCGACACCGCCGAGCTCACGCAGCTGCAGCGGGCGGCATCCGAGTGGCTCGCCTCGCAGGAGGGCGGCCGGCGCGAGCGCCGCGCACAGGTGCAGCGCGCCCTCGCGATCGCCGGTCCCGTGCTCGCCCGTGTCGTCGAAGCCGACGGACGGCTCTCCGACGCCGAACGCGAGCAGGCGCACCTGGCCGAGGGAGCGTTGCGCGACGAGTTGCGCGCCTCCCGCCTGCTCGACGACGAGGTGCGCGCTCAGCTCGACGCGGCGCGCCGCCGCGGCGCGGTGGTCTCGGTCACCGACGAGGGCGGCCTCGACGACCTCGACGTCGAGACGCTCACCGAGATCCGCGCGCGGCTGGCCGCGGCGCTGACCGACACGTCGTCGGAGCAGGTGTTCGTGCGCACTTCGACGCACGGCGACACCGCCGTCACGGTCGTCGGTCGGTCGCGGGGCGGCGACGGCGAGGATGTCGTCGACCTCTGGCACGAAATCGAGCGCACGACCCCGGTGTTCCCAGGTCGGAACGCCGCCGGCGACGGCGCCGCCGCCGGCGCCGAGGAGCCTGCGGAGCCCGAGGCCCCTCGTCCGTAGCCGCGTGCGCTTCCGCAGTCACGAACGGTGGCTTGCGGATGTTGCGCCCCACCGTTTGTGGCTGGGGAGCGGGGCGGGTGTGCGCGCGGGTGCACGTCAGCGGTCACTTGCGGTGACTTGCGCGCACGCCAGGGCGCCGTTCCTGACTGGTGAGTCCGAGCCTGGAGGGCGAGGGGCGGCGAAGCCGCCCGCCCCTCGCCGCGCGAGTGGTTACCCGAAAACCGACTCGCAGTGGGTCGACGTCACCGTGAACGGTGGCCGACCGAACGCAGAAGCGTTCCAGCTCTCATAGTCTCGCCGGTGGGGCCACGGATTGTCTGTAGGTATTTTGGGGGACATCGCGGTGGACGAGTTCGGAACCCGTGCCCGCGGCATCCGCACGGCCGCAAACGCGGCACTCAGAGCGAGTGGGCGCTCCAGCCGAGATCGCGACGCAGCGGAGCACGCGGTGCGGTGGCCGTGATCTGCCACGCCGATCGTCGCGGCTGCTCCTCCGCGACGGCCGCCCGGGTTTCCTGCAGATAGGCGGCGGTCGCCACGGCGACCACCGCCGCGAGCTCGTCGTCATCCGCGTGCCCGCGGACGAGGTCCACGCGCACGACGCCGTCGGGGTCGGCCATGCTCACAGCGGGATGTTCCCGTGCTTCTTGGCCGGCAGGCTCGCGCGCTTGCCGCGGAGCGACCGCAGCGCCTTCGCGATCGCGACGCGGGTGGCCGCCGGCTCGATGATGCCGTCGAGCTCGCCGCGCTCGGCGGCGAGGAAGGGCGAGGCGACGTTGTAGGTGTACTCGCTCGCGAGGCGCGCGCGCACGGCGGCGACGTCCTCGCCCGCCTCCGCGGCGCGCTTGAGCTCGCCGCGGTAGAGGATGTTGACCGCGCCCTGGCCGCCCATCACGGCGATCTCGGCCGTCGGCCAGGCGAGGTTGATGTCGGCGCCGAGCTGCTTGGAGCCCATGACGATGTACGCGCCGCCGTACGCCTTGCGCAGGATCACGGTGACCAACGGCACGGTCGCTTCGGCGTACGCGTACAGCAGCTTCGCGCCGCGGCGGATGACGCCGGTCCACTCCTGGTCGGTGCCGGGCAGATAGCCGGGCACGTCGACAAGCGTGACGATCGGCACGCTGAACGCGTCGCAGAACCGCACGAACCGGCTCGCCTTCTCGCCCGCGTCGATGTTCAGCGTGCCGGCCATCTGCGACGGCTGGTTGGCGATGATGCCGACCGTGCGCCCCTCGATGCGGCCGAAGCCGATGACGATGTTCGGGGCGAACAGCGGCTGCACCTCGATGAACTCGCCGGCATCCACGACGTGCGAGATGACCTGGTGGATGTCGTACGGCTGGTTCGGCGAGTCCGGGATGACGGTGTTGAGCACCCGGTCGGAATCCGTCGTCTCGAACTCGAAGTCGGTGTCGTAGACGGGGATCTCGGACAGGTTGTTGTCGGGCAGGTAACCCAGCAGTGTGCGCACGTAGTCGATCGCGTCGTCCTCGTCTTCGGCGAGGTAGTGCGCGACGCCGGAGCGGGTGTTGTGCGTGTGCGCGCCGCCGAGCTCCTCCATGCCGACGTCCTCGCCGGTGACGGTCTTGATGACGTCGGGGCCGGTGACGAACATCTGGCTGGTCTTGTCGACCATGATGACGAAGTCGGTGAGGGCGGGGGAGTAGACGGCGCCGCCGGCGGCCGGGCCCATGATGATCGAGATCTGCGGGATGACACCGGATGCCGCGGTGTTCAGGCGGAAGATCTCGCCGTACTTGCCGAGGGCGACCACGCCCTCTTGGATGCGGGCGCCGCCGGAGTCGAGGATGCCGATGATCGGCATCCCGCCGCGGAGGGCGAACTCCATGACCTTGATGATCTTCTCGCCGGCGACCTCGCCGAGCGAACCGCCGAAGGTCGTGAAGTCCTGCGCGTACACCGCGACGGTGCGGCCGTGGATCGTGCCGGTGCCGGTGACGACCGAGTCGCCGTAGGGGCGGCTCTTGTCCATCCCGAAGGCGGTGGTGCGGTGGCGCACGTACTCGTCGAGCTCGACGAACGACCCCGGGTCGACGAGCAGCTCGATGCGCTCGCGGGCGGTGAGCTTGCCCTTCGCGTGCTGCTTCTCGAGGGCGACGGCTTCGGCGTCGACCACGGCCTGCTGGTAGCGGGCGCGGAGGTCGGCGATCTTGCCGGCGGTCGTGGACATGTCGGGCGCGTCGGTCACGCGTTCCACCCTAGCGAGCGGCTCCCGCGCGGCGTTGGCGGTCGGCGACAACACGCGGCCGCATCCGCTGTGGGATCCCGCCGGGACACGCCCGCGGCGCGCACCCCCCCAGCGCCGCCGCGTCCGCCCCCGCACGCCGAGTTCGCCGGTACGGCGGCGAGTTCGCCGGTTCGCGCGCGAGATCGCCGACGAGCTCGGCGCAGACCCGGCGAACTCGCGGCGTGACCGGCGAACTCGGGGCAGGCGCTCCGCCGGGACGGGCCCGCGGCTAGGGTGGGCGCCATGACGTTCCCGCCGCTCGGATACCCGCTCGCCGCCGCCGTCAGCCCGAGGCTGCACCTCATCGACTCTGTCGAATCCACCAACGCGAAATTGCTGCGCGACGTGCAGGACGACCCGGCCGGGCATCCGCATCTGGCGGCGCTCGTCACGACCGACCAGACCGCGGGGCGGGGCCGGCTCGACCGCACGTGGGTGACACCGCCCGGGTCCGCGCTCGCCGTCTCGGTCGTGCTGCTCGTCGAGGCCGTCGCCGACGCCGACCGCGGCTGGATCCCCCTCGTCGCCGGTGCGGCGATGGCGAAGGCCGTCGGGGCGCAGCTCGACGACGTGTCGCTCAAATGGCCCAACGACGTGCTCGTCGGCGGGGGGCCGACCGCGACGAACCCGGCCGCGAAGAAGATCTGCGGCATCCTCGCGGAAGTCGTGCCGGGCCATCCGCATGCGGTCGTCGTCGGGGCCGGTGTCAACACGGCGATGACGGCGGATCAATTGCCCGTTGCCACGGCCACCTCGTTCGCCGTGCTCGGGCGAGAAGCGGATGCCGACCGCCTGCTCGCCGACTACCTCACCGCCCTGCGCGACCTCGTCGCCGAGCTCGCCGTCGGCGGGGGCGAGGCCGTGCGCGGCGACGTCGAGGCGGTGTGCGGCACGATCGGTTCCGCCGTGACGGTGTCGCTTCCCGACGGGACGACCCGCGCCGGCACCGCCGTGCGCCTCGACCCCGCGGGACGCCTCGTGATCGCCCGCGAAGGCGTGGAGAGCGTCGTCTCGGCCGGCGACATCGTCCACGCCCGCTGATCCGGGCGCGCCGCGCGCGTGCGCGGGGGTGGCCTCGGTCACAATGGTGACGTGACGCAGCCGACCGCTTACCCGGGACGTCCGCTGACGCCCGGCCCCGGTCCGGCGCCCGCGGAACTGCGGCTCGTGCGCTTCCGCCGCCACGCGCGTCGGCTGTTCTGGTCGGCCCTCGTGCTCGTCGCGGTCGCCGGCGCCGTCGGCTTCTTCTCGGGGAATCTGCCCGACGGGTTCGAGGACTGGATGCTGTGGGCCGCCGCCGCAGCCGTCGTGCTGCTGCTGGTCGTCGTGCCGTTCGCGCGCTGGTACGCCCACACGTACACGATCACGACGCGGCGCGTCATCGAGCAGTCCGGACTGTTCGGACGCCACCGCACCGAGGTCGGCCACGCCCGCGGCTACACGATCGGCGAGCGGCGCGGCCCGCTGCAGCGGATGTGGGGCACCGGAACGCTGACGCTGTCGAACGGGCTCGACGCGCCGCTGCGGATGAAGGACGTGCCGTCGGTGCGCCTCGTGCACGAGGTGCTGGCCGATCAGGTCGAGGTCAACCAGATCCTCGCGCACCGCGACGCCCAGACCGGCACCACCACCGTCATCGACGACTGAGCCCGCATCCGATCGCGCCCTCGGCGCCGAGGTGTTCTCTCACGGCGGGCGGCGGTATCCGACCACTGGGGAATCCGGCCGCATCCGGGGGTCCGCGCGACGGCGGCGGGCTGAGAGGATGGAGGGCGGAAGGGAGCGGTATGGCTTTGCGTGTCGGAATCGTCGGGGGTGGGCAGCTGGCCCGCATGATGATCGCGCCCGCGGTCGAGCTGGGGCTCGAGGTGCGGGTGCTCGCCGAGGAGCCCGGCATGTCGGCACAGATCGCCGCGACCGCCGTCGGCGACTATCGCGACCTCGACACTCTCCGTGCGTTCGCGCAGGACGTCGACGTCGTCACCTTCGACCACGAGCACGTGCCGCAGGAGGTGCTGCGCGCGCTCGACGCCGAGGGCGTGCAGGTGCACCCCGGTCCCGACGCCCTGCAATTCGCGCAGGACAAGATCGCGATGCGCACCCGCCTGTCCGAGCTCGACGTGCCGCAGCCCGACTGGGCGGCGGTGACGGATGCCGCAGGCCTGCAGACGTTCCTCGACACCCACGGCGGCCGCGCGGTCGTGAAGACCCCGCGCGGCGGCTACGACGGGAAGGGCGTGCGCGTCGTCTCGGCGGCAGGCGACGCCGACGACTGGTTCGACCGGCTTGCGCCCGGTGGGCAGCTGCTCGTCGAGGAGCTCGTCGACTTCACCCGCGAGCTCGCCCAACAGGTCGCGCGGCGGCCGTCGGGGGAGCTGGCCGTCTATCCCGTCGTGGAGACCGTGCAGCGCGGCGGCGTGTGCGCCGAGGTCATCGCGCCCGCCCCGCGCGCCGGCGAGCGGCTCGTCGAGGTGGCCGCGGCCATCGGCACCGCGATCGCGGAGGGACTCGGCGTCACCGGCATGCTCGCCGTCGAGCTGTTCGAAACATCCGACGAGCGCCTGCTCATCAACGAGCTCGCCATGCGCCCGCACAACAGCGGCCACTGGAGCCAGGACGGCGCCGTGACCTCGCAGTTCGAGCAGCACGTGCGCGCCGCGCTCGACCTGCCGCTCGGAGACCCGTCGCCGCGGCAGCCGTGGGCGGTCATGGTCAACATCCTCGGCGGACCGGCATCCGACTCGCTCGAAGACCGGATGCCGGCGGCGTTCGCCGCCCACCCCGGCGTCAAGGTGCACACGTACGGCAAGGCGCCGCGCCCCGGTCGCAAGGTCGGACACGTCAACGCCGTCGGCGACGACCTCGACGCCGTCGTGTACGAAGCGCGGGCCGCGGCCGCCTTCTTCGGCGACTGACCGCGGCGCCTGCGGGCATCTTCCAGGCGCGCCGCCTACCCTGGACCGGTGACACGCGCTCTCCACTCCTCCTCCGAGCCGCTGGTCGGCGTCGTCATGGGCTCCGACTCGGACTGGCGCGTCATGAGCGACGCCTCGCAGATCCTCTCCGAGTTCGGCGTCCCGCACGAGGTCGAGGTCGTCTCGGCCCACCGCACCCCCGACAAGCTGCTGCGCTACGGGCGCGAGGCGCGGGGCCGCGGCATCCGGGTGATCATCGCCGGTGCCGGAGGCGCCGCGCACCTGCCGGGCATGCTAGCCTCGGTCACCGCGCTGCCGGTCGTCGGCGTGCCGGTGCAGCTGGCCACCCTCGACGGCATGGATTCGCTGCTGTCGATCGTGCAGATGCCCGCCGGCATCCCGGTCGCCACCGTGTCGATCAACGGCGCGAAGAACGCAGGGCTGCTCGCAGCCCGCATCCTCGGCGCGTCGGATGCCGCCCTCGGCGACCGCGTCGAGCAGTACGCCCGCGACCTCGAGGCGCAGGTCGAGGAGAAGAATCGGCGGCTGAAGGACTCCCTGTGAGCGTCGCCACCCCGCCGCGTCCGGCGTCTCCGGGCTCCGTCCCCGAAGCTCCCGCCCTGTCGTCGGCGGGAGCGCTCGACGACCGTCCGCTGCGTCATCCGAACACCCGTTCGCCGCAGGTGATGACCCGGCGCGCGTGGTGGCTGATCGCGCTCAACTTCCTGCTGCCCGGGTCGGCGCAGGTGCTCGCCGGCAACCGCAAGCTCGGCCGCGTCGGACTGACCGCGACGATCCTCGTCTGGGTCTTCGTCGTCGCCGCGGTCCTCGCGCTGCTGCTCGCGCCGACCGTGCTGTCCACGGTCTTCACGCAGGGCTGGGTGCTGCTTGCGCTGCAGATCCTGCTGCTCGCCTACGCCGTGCTGTGGGTCGTGCTCCTCATCGACACGCTGCGGCTCGTGCGACTGGTGCGCACCCGGCCCCGGGCGCGTGCCGGGATCGCGGTGCTCGCGATCGCCGGCACCGTGCTCGCCAGCGGCACCGCCGTCTACGGCGCGCAGCAGTTGCTGGGGCCCGCGCGCGAGGCGCTCGGGGCGATCTTCGCCAACAACGCGCCGCCGGTGCCGCCGTCCGACGGGTACTACAACTTCCTGCTGCTCGGCGCGGATTCCGGCCTCGGCCGCGACTCCATGCGCTTCGACAGCATCTCCGTCGTCTCGGTGAATGCGGCATCCGGCGCCGTCACGATCACCGGGATCCCGCGCGACCTGCAGAACGTGCCGTTCTCGGAGGGGCCGATGCAGGAGCTGTACCCGAACGGCCTCGAGGGTCACTCCTCGCAGACCTGTGGGTGGGGTGCCGGCATCAACCAGCTGATGAACGCCGTCGAGACGTGTCAGCCGAACCGCGGCGCCGACATCTACCCGGATGCCGCGACCTCCCACACGACGCCCGCCGTCGAGGCGACGCGCGATGCGGCGCAGGGCATCCTCGGCATCGAGATCCCGTACTACGTCTTCGTCGACATGAAGGGCTTCGCCGACATCGTCGACGCGCTCGGCGGCGTCGACATCACCGTGCAGGAGCGCCTGCCCGAAGGCGGCGGCCCGACCTACCACAACCAGCCCGCCGAGGAGTGGGCGACCGGCTGGATCGAGGCCGGCCCGCAGCACATGGACGGCGACACCGCGCAGTGGTACGCGCGGTCGCGGTACACGACGAGCGACTGGGACCGCATGCGCCGGCAGCGCGAGCTGCAGCAGGCGATCCTCGCGCAGGCGAACCCGCAGAACGTGCTCACGCATTTCGGTGAGATCGCGAAGGCCGGGCAGGACCTCGTGCAGACCGACATCCCCGACGCGCTGCTGCCGTTCCTGATCGACCTCGCGCTGAAGGCGAAGGAGCAGCCCGTGCAGACGATCGAGCTCACGCCCGAGGGGCTGCAGGTCTACGGCGTGCCGGGCTTCGACCCCGACGCGCCCGACGCCGACGACTGGGCCTTCATCCGCGATCTCGTGCAGACCACCCTGCACCCGCCGACTCCGACCCCCACGCCGCAGCCATGACCGCCATCCTCCGCGTCGTGCTCGACCAGGTCGTCTCGCCCGCCGACGCCGACCTCGCGATGGCATCCCGCGAGCTCGGGCGGGCGCTCGTCGCCGCCGCGCCGGCCGGATGCCGCGTCGAGGCGATCGTGCCCTCCGGCGGCACCGTCGAGGTCGCGGATGTCGTGAGCGGCGTGTCGGATGTCGTGCGCACCGCGTTCGCGCGGCGGGAGCTCGCCGCCGCATGGCAGCTGGGTGTTCCCGCCGGGACGTCGGGCGGCCTCATCCATTCACCCACTTTGATGGCGCCTCTCGTGCGACACGACCGGGTGCACGATGCGGACCAGACTGTCGTCACCGTGTGGGACCTGTCGCCGTGGCTGCATCCGGACGACCTGCCGAAGCCCGCCGTCATGTGGCACCGCGGGATGCTGCGCCGTGCCGCCAAGCACGCCGACGCCGTCGTCGTGCCGACCCACTCGATGGGGGAGCGGCTCGTGGAGATCGAGCCGCGCCTGCGCGACCGGGTGCGCGTGATCGCCGGCGCCGCGCCCCGCGGGTTCGCGGTGCCGACCGACGAGATCGGCCGCCGACGCGCGCTCGACCTGCCCGAAGGATTCTTGCTCGTCGCCGGGTCTGCTGCTGCGGTGGACGGCCTGTCCGCGGCGTTCGCGGCCGTCGTAGCTTCTGGGGTGGAGCTGCCGGTGGTGGTGTTGGATGCGCGAGAGGGTACCGAGCCGGCCGTGCTCGACCTGGCAGAGGCCGCGGGGTTGGGTGCCGCGTCGGTGCACGTGCGCGGGGTGCTCGACGACGCGGATAGGGGCGCGGTGCTCGGGGGAGCGGTGGCGTTCCTCGCGCCGGGGTCGCGGGTGACGTTCCCGTGGCGGTTGGTCGAGGCGCTGGTCGCGGGGGTGCCGGTTGTGGCGCTGGACACGCCTGTGCATCGGGATGTGCTCGTCGACGGGGGTCTGCTGGTGCCGTCGCCCGAGTTGTTGGGCGCGACCTTGTCGACCTCGCTCGAGTCGGCTGCATCCGTGGAACGCCTGGGCGTGCTCGCCGCAGACCGCGGCCGCGCCTTCTCGTGGCGCGGCGCCGCCGAGCAGGTCTGGCTGCTGCACGCGGACCTCTGAGAGAGGCGTGCGAAGCGCGTGTCGTGCTTGCGCGGCGGCGCGGCGTGGTGGTATCAGAAGGTGACTTCCGTCACAATGGTCACATGTCCCCCCGAAAGACATCCCCACGCGCACGCCTCGGCACACCGGGCGGTCGCCGCCTGATCACGGCGATGATCGGCGCGTGGGCCGTATTGTCGGCGGTTCTGGTGGCCCAGCCGGCGTTGGCCGTGCCGACGGCCGTCGGGGATGTCTCGTCGTCGGTCTCCGCGTCGCTGGACGCGTCTGTCGCCGATGCGGCCATCGTGAAGGCCGCACCGGTGGTCGGATTCGATCCCGGCAACATCATCTCTGACGCGCTCTTCTACGACAGTGGCGCCATGAGCGCCGCCGAGATCCAGACGTTCCTCGATCAGAAGATCGGCAGTTGCCAGAATGGGCGCTGCCTGAATGTGCTGACGGTCGAGTTCTCCGACCGCGCGCGATTCGTCTCCCAGACGACCGGGCAGCTTGTCTGCGATGCGATCAAGGGCGGGCGCATGCGCGCCTCGGAAGCGATCTACCGTGCACAGGTCGCGTGCGGCATCTCTGCGAAGGTCATCCTCGTGACGCTCCAGAAGGAGCAGGGCCTTGTGACGAGTAAAGCCCCGACTGACTGGAACCTCTCCGCTGCCATGGGTGCTTCATGCCCCGACAATGCTCCGTGCGACCCCGCGTTTTCCGGTACCGGGCCTCAGATCATGAAGGGCACCCAGCAGCTGAAGGCGTATAAGGCGACGGCGTTCGGTCGGCAGCCCGGAGTCCACTTCATCACCTACAGCCCGAAAGCGGCGTGCGCGGGTCAGGGCACCAACGTCAACGTCGTGAACTACGCGACGGCGGCGCTCTACAACTACACGCCATACCAACCGAACCCGTCGGCTTTGGCCGCGGGATTCGGCGAGGGCGACACCTGTGCGAGCTACGGCAACCGCAACTTCTACAACTACTACACGCTGTGGTTCGGGTCGACCCAGAATGTCGATGCCGATCGCGCGCCATTCGGCGGCTACAACATTGTGGTGGAACGCGGCCAGATCACCGTGCAGGGCTGGGCCATCGACCCGGACGAGCAGACGACGGCGCTCTCCGTTTCGCTGACCGTCGATGGCGTGGCGAACTGGGGCACGTTCACGGCGAACTCCTCTCGCCCCGATGTCGGAGCCGCCTATCCCGCCGCCGGGAACAACCACGGTATGAACGGTGTCTTCGAGATCGACGGGGGCGAACACACCGTCTGCGTGACGGTCAAGAACATCGGACGCGGGCAGGACGCCAATTTCGGTTGTTCGACGATCTCGGTCACAACCGCTTCGCCGTACGGCGGCACGTCAGCCGAGGCGGTGCCCGGCGGGGTTCGGGTCACCGGATGGACGCTCGACACGGACACCAAGGATGCGCTCGCCGTCCACATCTACCTCGACGACAGCGTGAGCGCGCACGTCGCAAATGCCTATCGTCCCGACGTGGCCAAAGTGTTCCCCGGATTCGGCGACTTCCACGGCCTCGATGTGACGATCCCTGCGGCCGTCGGCGACCACAAGGTTTGCGCCTACGGAATCAACGTCGGCCGCGGATCGAACGCTTTGATCGGCTGCCACGACGTCACAGTTGTCGCGAAGGGTGATCCCGTCGGCCGGATGACCGCCGTGGCGCAGGCGGGCGGCGTGCGGGTGACCGGCTGGGCCCATGATCCCAACGATGGAAGCAAGTCCGTCGGGGTCCACGTGTACGCGGATGGCAAGGCCGTCGCCAGCACGACCGCCGACCTGGCCCGCACCGACCTGACGGACGCGTACCCTGGCGTAGGCCCCAACCACGGCTACGACGTTTCGGCGAAACTCCCGGCAGGGACCAAACAGGTCTGCACCTACGGCATCAACATCGGACTCGGAACGAACGCCCTGCTGTCGTGCACGAGCGTCACGGTCATGTCGGGATCGCCCTTCGGAGGGATCGACACGACACTCGAGAGCGATGGGGTGCGCCTGCGCGGGTGGACAATCGACCCGGACACGCAGGAGCCGATCGCGGTGCATGTCTACATCGACGGTCAGGCGCAGGCGATCACCGCCAACACCTCGCGGCCCGACGTGGGCCGCGTCTACCCCGGTTATGGGGCGTTGCACGGCATCGATGCGCTCCTGAACGTCTCTCCGGGGTCGCACCAGCTCTGCGCCTACGGCATCAATGTCGGGGCAGGTTCGAACAACCTCTTGGGCTGTACGAATTTCGTCGTACCCTCGCGTTCGCCGTTCGGCGGCACCGACGTGACAGTCGTCCCCGGCGGCGTACAGCTGCGCGGTTGGACGATCGACCCTGACGTCGTAGAGCCGATCGACGTGCATGTATATGTCGACGGACGTGCAGTCGCGGTCCTCACCGCGAATTCCCCCCGTCCTGACGTGGCGCGAGCGTATCCGGGTTACGGGCCAAGCCACGGGATCGATGCGAAGATCTCGATGCCGCCCGGGTCCCATCAGATATGCAGTTATGGCATCAACCGAGGTCCCGGCGAGAACGCGTTGCTCGCGTGCCAGTCGATCACCACGACGAACTGATGAAGATGAGAGCTGGGGTGCAACGGCTGCGCGTCGGATTCTTGCGCCACGACCCGTTGATCTTTGTTGTTGCCGTTGCTGCGGTCGGTGCCGTTTTCATCGCGGCGTTCATCGCTGTGACGCCTGTCGGATTTGGGCTGGACGAGGAGCATCACACCTACCGAGCGTGGCAAGTCTCACGAGGCGAAATCGAGCCGCGAACGCTGACCGAGGGGAAGCAGTACGGGGGGCCGATCCCGGTCGCGCTCGTGAACTACGTCATCGCCGGCACGGATGCGGCGAATTCAGCCCGGGGGATCGGGCTACCGTGGGACGGAATGACTGGGCGATAGCCGCCGAAGTGAAGCCGCTGGGCTCCGCACACCCGGTGCCAGGTGAAGACAGCGTTGAGGAATTCACAAATGCCGGGGCCTCGAGCTTCATCCCCTGTGCTCTCGCTGCAATCGGTATGCGGCTTGCCACCGCCGCGGGCGCAGGGGTCGCAGGCATCGTCCTGAGTGGAAAGGCAATGAGCGGGCTGGTTTACCTCCTGCTGATCGTCCTTGCCTGCTACGCGCTTCGAAGATCGCGATGGCGCTGGGTGACCGCACTCGTCGCCCTGATTCCGCTGAGCGTGTTCCAAGCGGCAGTCCTCAGCGCCGACACCTTCTGCAACGCGGTTGCCATCCTCTTTGTCGCGCTTGTCTTGTCGTTGCAGGAGGCACGGGTACGGTCTCTCTGGAGGCTGATCGGTCTTGCCGTAGCTGCGTTTCTTCTCATTGCAGCTAAGCCGACCTACTTGCTACTGGTACCGCTTCTACTCCTGGTGCCGAACCGCGCAATCGGATTGAGGTCGCTCCATCGCAACTTCGCGAAGATTGGTTTGCTCGGGTTGCTCGGGGTATGGCTGCTGTTTTCGATGTCTCGCGTCGGCTCGATCGCGGATGCCATCCGATTCCAGGTCCCCAACGCGGATCGTATCGACCGTGCTCGACAGCTCGAGTTCCTGCTCGCGAATCCCGCGGAGATGTTCGCCGTGGTGGTGAGGACCTTTGTCCGATTCGGCGATTCGTGGCTTCCGGGTTCCTTGGCGATGTTCGGTACGAACATCGTCACGTTACCGCAGCCGCTACTCCTGATGATCGCGATCGCAATCGCGCTGGCGGCGTTTTACGGAGCGCGACGGAATCCTGGGTCTGGAACGGTCTACGTCGCCTGTGCAATAGTCACCGTATGCGCCGTCATCGGGACACTGTACTTGACGTTCACTCCTGTCGGCGCACCTGTGGCGCACGGTGTGCAGGGTCGCTACTGGATTCCCCTGCTTCTTCCCGCGGCGGCAGGAGCGGCGATGCTCATCTTCGCGAGACTCGTGATGAAGCCCGCCCTGGCGTGGGGAATGGTCGGAGGTAGTGCGCTTGTGGCATTGATCGCGTCCTTCGCAACCTGGTGCTGGGTCCTCTTCTAACTCGAGAGATAATCACGCAGAAGCACCCCTGAGGCAAGGGGAGTGAAACCGGTCTCTTGCACGCGTCGTAGGTCGAGGACACTATTGCGGGGGCGTGGTGCCACGCGGGTAGTTGCGGCGGCGAAGTAGTCTTCAGTGGACACGCCGGTAACACGCAGCGGGTCGTGTCCCGTGAGCGCGAAAACCTCCCGCGCGATCTCGAACCATGTCGCCGGCTCGCCGTCGCTCGTGACGTTGTACACACCGAACGGCGCCTCCGTCTCCAGAAGGTGACGTACCGCGGCGGCGATCGTGGGAGTGAACGTGAGCCGGCCGGTCTGGTCGTTCACGACCTTCGGGTCGATGCCGCGCTCCGCGAGGCTCGCCATTGTGCGGACGAAATTGTTACCCTCGCCGATCACCCAACTGGTGCGCAGGATGTAGTGCCGCGGCACGGTGGCCACGACCTGATCGCCGGCCGCTTTGGTCTGCCCGTAGACGCCGAGCGGGGTGAGCGGGTCCTGCTCGGTGTAAGCACCGTCTTTCGTGCCGTCGAACACGTAATCGCTTGAAATGTGCACGAGTGTGATGCCGTGAGCTGCGGCGATCCGTGCGAGCGTCGTCAGTGCCGTGACGTTGGCGCCCCAGGCCTCACTGCGGCCCTCCGCGGTCTCCGCCATGTCGACGGCGGTGTACGCCGCCGCGTTCACGATCGTCGCGTAATCGCGCCAGCGGCGGGCGGTCTCCAGTCCCGGGGCGGCGAGGTCGAGCTCTTCGCGACCGGCGAACTCGAGGCGCGGGTCGTCCACGTACTCGGCTCGAAGCGCCAGACCGAGCTGGCCGTTCGCGCCGACCACGAGGATCTTCTTCGCCGGTATCGGGGTGACATCTGCCAGTCGTGGGTGGTTCTTGTCTTTCTCGCTGATCTCCACGTCGGCGAGCGGGATCGGCCAGGCGATCGCCGCGGTCTCGTCGGCGAGGTTGAGGAACGAGTATGTCGCGGCGGCAGACCAGTGGTCGTTGACCAAGTAGGTGTACGCGGTGTCGGGCTCGAGCGTCTGATAGGAGTTTCCGACGCCGCGCGGCACGTAGATGGCGCGGGAGGGGTCGAGCTCGGTGGTGAACACGGCGCCGAACGTCGGCCCCTCGCGCAGATCGACCCAGGCTCCGAAGATGCGCCCGGTCGCGACGGAGACGTACTTGTCCCAGGGCTCCGCGTGAATGCCGCGGGTCGTGCCGACCGCGTCGTTGAACGAGATGTTGTTCTGCACCGGGCCGAAGTCCGGCAAGCCGGCGGGCACCATTTTCTCGAGCTGCCAGTTCTCCTTGAACCAGCCGCGAGAGTCGCCGTGAACGGGCAGCTCGAGGACGACCAGCCCTGGGATCGTGGTCTCG
Organism: Microbacterium telephonicum; assembly: GCF_003651225.1. Classification (GTDB taxonomy): domain Bacteria; phylum Actinomycetota; class Actinomycetes; order Actinomycetales; family Microbacteriaceae; genus Microbacterium; species Microbacterium telephonicum. The sequence goes on along the minus strand of NZ_RCDB01000003.1, from coordinate 428,664 downwards.
GTGACTGTCAGGTGCTTGCCGAACTCGATCGTCACCGGGTCACTGCCCCTTGGATGCATAGAACGCCTCGACGCCGTCCTTGGCGCCGGCCCACCATGCTTCGTGACCGCGGTACCAGTCGATCGTGTCGGTGAGGCCCTGTTCGAAGTTCTGGAACTGCGGGGTCCAGCCCAGCTCGCTACGCAGCTTCGTGGAGTCGATCGCGTAGCGCAGGTCGTGGCCGGCACGGTCGGTGACGTGGTCGTAGGCGTCGGTCGGCTGGCCCATGAGGCCCAGAATCAGCTCGACGACCTCCTTGTTGTTCTTCTCGCCGTCGGCGCCGATCAGGTAAGTCTCGCCGATTTCGCCCTTCTCCAGAATCGTCAGAACAGCGGAGGAGTGGTCGTCGGCGTGGATCCAGTCGCGCACGTTCTCTCCCGCGCCGTAGAGCTTGGGGCGGATGCCGCGGATGACGTTCGTGATCTGGCGTGGGATGAACTTCTCCACGTGTTGGTACGGGCCGTAGTTGTTCGAGCAGTTCGAGATCGTCGCCTGAACCCCGAACGAGCGCACCCAGGCGCGCACGAGGAGGTCCGAGCCTGCCTTCGTGCTGCTGTAAGGCGACGACGGGTTGTACGGCGTCGATTCGGTGAAGCGCGCCGGGTCATCGAGCTCCAGGTCCCCGTAGACCTCGTCCGTGGAGATGTGGTGAAGGCGGCGGTCGTGCTTGCGTGCCGCTTCCAGCAGCGTGTAGGTGCCGATGATGTTCGTGTCCAGGAACGGCCGCGGGTCGTTCAAGCTGTTGTCGTTGTGCGACTCGGCCGCGTAGTGCACGACGGCATCCACGTCGTCGAACAAGCCATCGATGAGCTCGGCGTCGGCGATGTCGCCCTCGACGAAGCGGAAGCGGTCGGCGGGCAGGCCATCCAGAGAGGCGAGGTTGCCGGCGTAGGTGAGCTTGTCGAGCACCGTGACGTGGTCGTCGGTGTGGCTCAGCACGTGGTGGACGAAGTTGGAACCGATGAAACCGGCGCCACCGGTCACGAGAAGCTTGCGCATGCCTTCCAGGGTATCGTCCGCGCGGGCGTGGACCTGTGCGCGCGGTCCGGGAGTTGGCGCCCGGCCCGGCCATCGGCGAGACTGGAGCCCATGCGTGGCATCATCCTCGCCGGCGGCACGGGCTCCCGGCTTCACCCGATCACCCTGGGCGTCTCGAAGCAGCTCGTTCCCGTCTACGACAAGCCGATGATCTACTACCCGCTGTCGACGCTGATCCTGGCGGGTATCCGGGACATCCTGGTGATCACGACGCCGCACGATGCGGATCAGTTCCAGCGACTGCTGGGTGACGGCAGCCAGTTCGGCGTGTCGATCACGTACAAGACGCAGCCCTCGCCCGACGGACTCGCGCAGGCGTTCACGCTCGGGGAGACGCACATCGGCGGCGACTCCGTCGCGCTGGTGCTGGGCGACAACATCTTCTACGGCCCCGGGATGGGGACGCGGCTGCGCCAGTACGCAGACCTCGACGGCGGCGTCGTTTTCGGCTACTGGGTCGACGACCCCACGGCCTACGGCGTGGTCGAGTTCGACGACGCCGGCCGCGTCGTCTCCCTCGAGGAGAAGCCGACCCAGCCCAAGAGCAATTACGCCGTGCCCGGTCTGTACTTCTACGACAACGACGTGGTCGAGATCGCCAAGGACCTGAAGCCGTCTCCGCGCGGCGAGCTGGAGATCACCGACGTCAACAAGAAATACCTCGAGCGCGGCGCGCTGCAGGTCGAGCTTCTGCCGCGCGGCACCGCTTGGCTCGACACCGGCACATTCGACTCGCTGAGCGAGGCGACCGAGTTCATCCGCACCGTCCAGAAGCGCCAGGGGCTCTCCATCGGCGCGCCCGAGGAGGTCGCCTGGCGGCTGGGCTTCCTCTCCGACGAGGAGCTGCGCCACCGAGCCGAGCCGTTGCGCAAGAGCGGCTATGGCGAGTACCTGCTTAAGGTCCTGGAGATCGGGCACCACTGACCCCTTGAGCGAGAGTACGGGCGCGGCGTTGGCCGTGCCCGCCCTCTCGTGTGCGGTGCCCCGGCTCAGCTGCGTGCGTCGTAGACGGTGTAGGTGTTGCCGCCCCAGTCGAAGGTGTCGAACTCGGTGAGGCAGGCGCCATCCAGGGGCTCGGCCGAAACGGCGTAGCGGAACGAAGGCACCCGCTCGGCGAGCGTGCAGGGCGAGGTGCTGATCACGACCGTATCGGCCACCGGCAGTGCGAAGTCGATGTCGTCGGAGTCGTTCCAGGCGAACATGACATGCAGGCCGCCGCGGTTCCACATGTCCTCGAAAGCGCCACTCGGATCGAGCTGGCGCCACGCCTCCGCGTCCGGGCCGACCTGTTGACGCCCGCTCAGCGTCGGGGTGCCTGTCGCCATCATGAGCGAGTCGACGTCCTGAGAGGTCGACGCCCAGGTCGTGCCGTCGGCGAGGCTGTCGGCTCCCCATGCGAGGAAGCTCCGGGCGCTCTCGCTGGCGCGCAGGTCGCCTACGCCCACCAGGATCGGCGTCGCCGCAAACGTCAGCGACGCCGCCGCGACGGCCATGGCGCTCCAGGCGAGCCATGAGTTGCTCCAGCGGACGACGGCGTAGACCACGGCGGCAGAGACCGCGGCGCAGAGCCAGATCATCCAGGTCGTCAGCTGGGGCAACTGCGATGACTGGAGCGACGAGCCGGCGTAGCCGGAAAGGAACCCCGCCGTCACGGCTGCCGTGAGCGGAACCGCTTGTCGTCGCGAGGTTTTCCACTGGGCCATGAAGAGGCAGAAAGCGAGGATCGCGAGGTACCCGACGCCGAGCATCGCGCGGGTGTTCGGCACGCGGTTCACAAGGGGCAGCGCTGCCCCCCACGAACCCCAGCTGATCGTGCACCAGCTCAACCAGAACGCCGCGACCGCGACGATGGGGATCAGCGCCGCGGCATGCGCCACGCCGCCGCGCCATCGGGACGCCGCCCAAAGCACCACCACGACCGGCAGCAGGAGGGTGAAAGCGCTCGAGAGTTCGGTTTGGTTCAGTGGTGCCTCGTAGCCGAAGGACTCGAGCCAGCCCAGGTTGGAGGCACCGAAGACCATGCCGGGGCTCAGCGCCGAGCCTGTGCTCTGGCGGTCTCCGGGATAGGCCGTCGTCAGTCCAGCGATGAGGGCCTCGCGGTTCTCCCACAGCAGCAGCCCCGTCCACAAGGCCCCGGATGCGGCGATGGCGCCGAGCGCGGTGAGCCGCGCCCGCCAACTGTCGCGCTGGCAGAGGAGGAACGCAGCCGTCGCGAGTACAAGCGGGATGCCGATGACGATCGCGAGCGGCTGGTAATAGCTCGGGAGGCGGGCGAGCAGGATCCCGGAGGCGAGGATCGCGACGGTCGCGCGCACCCACCGCCGGGCGCCGACGGCCTCGGCTCCCACGAGCGCCAGCGCGCACCCCGCAGCGACGAAGCCGAGCGTATTGACCGGACGACCCGACCACCACGCGCTGCCCGGCGCGATCGTGATGAGCACGGCGGCGAGATAGCCCCACCGCGCTGAACCGGCGACCCACCGGAACCAGAAGGGCAGGCCCAGGAAGAGCAGGAGCGTCGGCAACCACCACTTCGCGGCGAACAGAATCTCGGCGGGGATCCATTGGCCGGCGGCCAAAGCGGTGCCGTCGAAGAACACCACTGCCGAAGCGGGCCCGCTGGGCAACTGTGCGAAGAAGTCGTTCGAGACGCTCAACGGCGTCGGATCCGCAGCGCCGCCGCGCGCCATCTGTCCCAGCCACAGCGGCGACTCCGTGCCCCACTCGTCGGATCGGATGCCCTGCGACGATCCGATCTGCAGACCGGTCGGGTCGCTGGGATCCTGGCGGAGAGCGTCGATCCCGATGTTCGAGTTGGTGATGCCGAGCAGACACAGCAGCAGATACACGACGAGCGGTGCTGCGATCATGGCCCGCGTCGGGGGTAGAGCCGTGCGCAGTAGAACGCGAAACCTCGCCGCCGGCTTCGGGTGCGGATCAGCCGCGGTGATGCTCATCGGTGCCCGAGACCGCCGCGTGGGAGAGGTAGTTCAGCCTGCTGATCTCCCGGCGTGCTTTGAGGACGCCGTCGAGGACGAGCCCGATGGTCCACGAGAGGAAGGCGACGATGACGATGCCGACTGCGAGGATCGCCGTCGGCAGGCGTGGTACGAGACCGGTTGCGATGAAATCGACGATCACCGGCATCCCGATGATCAGGCCGAGCAGTGCCAACAGGGTGCCGGTGATCCCGTAGAAGAGCATGGGGCGCTCGTGTCGGATCAGGCCGACGATGAGCGACAGGATGCGGAACCCGTCATGATATGTGCGGAGTTTGCTTTCGCTGCCGACCGGGCGGTCCTTGAAACCGACGGGCACCTCGATCTGGGGGACGCGCAGGCTCATGGCGTGTACGGTGAGCTCGGTCTCGATCTCGAACTCGCGCGATAGTGCGGGGAAGCTCTTGACGAAACGGCGGGAGAAGACGCGGTATCCGCTGAGCATGTCGCTCACGGCCGAGCCGAAGACCCCGCTGACGAACCAGTTGAATCCCTTGTTGCCGAGTTCGTGCCCCGGGCGGTACGCGCCGACCTGGGTCTCGCGCCGCACCCCGAGCACGTGGTCGTACGGACCAGTGAGCAGCGCCTCGATCATCGCAGGCAGATCGGCGGTCGCATAGGTGTCATCGCCGTCGATCAGGACGTAGACGTCCGCGTCGATATCGGCGAAGGCGCGGCGCACAACGTTGCCCTTGCCCTTGGTGTACTCGTGGCGGACGATCGCTCCGGCCGCTTCCGCGACCCTGACCGTACGGTCCGTGCTCGCGTTGTCGAAGACGTAGACCGTCATCTCCGGGACCGCAGCGCGCAGATCGCTCACGACCTTGGCGATGGCCAGCTCCTCGTTGTGACACGGGACGATTGCGGCGATGCGCGGCGCCGTCGGCTCAGGCACGAATTCCACTCCTCGAGCGCGCGGGAAGACGTCGGCGCGCGGCGATGACCAAGTTATCATGGAGGCGGTGCGGGCCCGGCTCGCGGAGAGGCCGGTCGGTGAGTTCGTCCCACTCCCTCGTTTCCTACCTGCGCAAGGGGGGAGCCTTCCTTGTCGTCGGTGGCGTAGCGTTCGTCGTGGATGCCGTGACGTTCAACCTCCTGGCCTTCGGGTTCAGCGGTGCCGGCCCGCTCTACGACCTGCCGGTCGTTGCCAAGGTCATCGCGATCGCCGTCGCGACGGTGGTCACGTACATCGGCAACCGCTACTGGACCTTCGGATCGCGGCAGATCAAGCGGCGCCTGTCGCGGTACGTCGTATTCGTGCTCTTGAACCTGGTCGCGATGGGGCTGCAATTGGGCTGTCTGGCGTTCTCGCGTTACGTGCTGGGGTTGGAGGGCCCGGTGGCGGACAACATCTCCGGAACGCTGATCGGTCAGGCTCTCGCGACTGTCTTCCGCTTCTTCACCTACGACCGCTGGGTCTTTCCCGATGAAGACGGCGAAGGGCGTCGGATCGCTGTCGAGCAGGCCTGATCATCCTCAGCCCGGCCAGGCCCTGCCCTCGGTCGAGTTGCGGGCATCGGACCAGATGCGCGCGTATGACCGCGGGGTGTGCGTGTCGCGCAGCTGGGAGTCGTTCGCGTCCGCCCATACGTTCGATGAGTTGAGGGTGACGACCTGGGATCCCGGGACGAAGGCCCAATGCGCCGGGGCCACAGCCACCTGCGCCGTCGGATAGCCCGCTTCCGCCGCGACGAAGTCGATCCAAATGTCGTCGGCACGCGGCGCGTGCTGCAGGAACGTACGACCGCGCCGGCGCAGTTCGTGTTGGAGTCCCACCGGCAGCAATTGGCCGGACACCGACGTCGCGAAATGGTCGAATCCGGGCTCGTTCGTCAGGCAGGGCGCCCAGCCGCGATAGGGGCGGAAAGCCTGTGGCTCGTCCATGACGATGCGATGGGCGCGGTGGGCGACGACCGTGTTCTCATGTGCGACGGCGTGACCGCGGAGTCGCTCGAGCCACCACGGCGGATACACGATGTCGTCATCGCAGGTGACGAGCGGACCGTCCGGCTCGTGGGACTCCAGATACGGCCAGAACTTCGTGTACGGACCCAAACCGGGCTCGGCGGCCAGTATCTCGAGACCCCGCCGCTGCAGCCGACGCAACTTGCGACCGAGACGCGGCACGGGCGTCTCGAGCCAGAGGATGATGCGTCCGGGGAGGGCCGTGCCGCGACCGATGGATTCGATCGCGAGCCACGCCGTCGACACGCGGTCCCCGAAGCTCGTCAGGGTGACGGTCTCGTGCGCGGCCGGGTCGATCAGACGCACCCGGGACCGCAGGTTCCTGAGCCAGAGCGAGCGGACGTCCGCCGCTGTCTCCGGCGTCAGTGCATCCGGTCCCTTCTCGCTGTACGGAAGGCCGCCGAATCGGACGAGCGCGACACGGATGGCACGCCGGGCGGCACGTCGGACGCGGGCCAGAGCGTGCCGTGGGATGCTGTGCATTCGCTCACGATAGTCGGCGCGGTGACGGGCTTCGCATCATTCCGTGCGCGAGGGGCGGCTAGAATTCCAGGGCGGAAGCCGCGTGGCCGGCATCCCGTCTGCATCATCTCCACCGACGAAAGAGCCCCACGGATGACGGTTGTTCCCGAGGAAGCTCGACAGAACCTGGGGCGCGACATCGTCTATGCCGTGACCGCTCGTGGGGACGGGCTTCCCGCGGATGTACGCCTCGCGCTCACCGCCCTCGCAGGCGTCGCCCGCACGCTGGTCGTGCTCCTGCCCGCAACCTCGGGCGAGGCGATGCGGGCGCAGGCGAAGGCGCTCGGAGGGATTGTCGTCGTCGCGGATGCCGACACCTTTTCGCGCCGCTGGTATGCGAAGGCGCTTGCCGAGCTTGTTGACCGCGTCGGCGGCCGCCCGGTCCGTGTTGCTCTGACCGGTGACGTCGTGATCGGGCCCGTCGGACGGCTCGCCGACTTCATCGGGCGGATGGACGCCGGCGAGATCGACGCGTGGGACGGCGTGCAGAACGCGGATCACGTCCGCGAGAGCTTCGATTCTCAAGGATTCCCGGCTGTCGACCGACCGTTCGCCTGGTTCGACGTCTCGGCGAGCATCGCACGCTCCGCCGCTTGGTACGACTTCTGGGATCAGGGGGAGAGCCTGAGGGACCGCGACCGCGCTGCACTGTTGAGCGCGCTGGCTGCGGCGGGTGCCCGCACCGCCTATGCGTTCCCGGCGAGCGTGATCGGCTCGGCGGATCCGGCCCTGTTCGACGCGGTGCCGCTACTGGAGGCCGGTTGGCCGTTCGTGGACAAGGCTGTGTTCCAGTCCTACCCGCCATTCCTCGATCGCAAGGCCATCCTGGGTCGCGACATCGCCGAGGCGATGATCTCACGCGGGTATCCCGCGGAGGCACTGTGGGCCGGGCTCGCCCGCACGACTTCACCCAAGACGCTCAACACCAACGCCAGCATGCTCGAGGTGCTTCACGATGAGGTCGACGCGTACGACGAAGCGGCGCCGTTGCGCACCGTCGCCGTCGCGCACATGAGCGACCCGGAAGGCGCCGACGCCGTATTCGGTGGGATCGCTCACCTACCCGGGACGGTCGACGTCGTCGTCACGACGTCGAGCGGCTTCGCGGCATCCCGTTTGGAACGACTGATGGAGGACTGGGCGAACGGCCGGCCGGGGGCGGTCGAGGTGCGGGTCACCCCCACAAGTCGCGGTCGCGACATGGCCGACCTGTTCGTCGGGTGCCGCGACCTCATCCTGCCCGACCGTTACGATCTGCTGGTCAAGCTGCACGCCCGCCGCTCCGACCGCAAGACCGTCAATCGCCTGCGCTACTTCCGCCGGTACCAGCTCGAGAATCTCGTCGGGACGCCGGCGCACGCGCGCAACGTTGTCGCGATGTTCCAGCGCGAGCCCGGTCTCGGGCTGGTGTTCCCGCCGACGATGCACATCGGCTACGCGATGATGGGCCGGGCCTGGGCAGGGCTGCGGGGGTACGCCCTCCGCATGCTGGCGCGCGACAAAATCGACGTGCCGCTCGATGAGATCTCCCCATTGGCGCCGTTCGGCGGGATGTGGATCGCGCGCACCGCGGCCCTGCGTCCGCTCGCCGAGCACGGATGGTCACTCGCCGACTATGGGCATCGGGGAGCCGGCCGGTACGGCGACCTCGCGAAGCTCCAGGAGCGCGTCGTCGTGTCGTTCGCCGCGTCGCGCGGCTTCCACGTTCGGACGGTCCTCACGGCCGAGCACGCGGCCATCAGCCACACCGCTCTCGACTACAAGACCGACGAGCTGTTCTCGACGACCCGTGGCTACCCGGTGGAGCAGATCCAGCTGATGCAGCGCGCCGGGGCGGCCGGACACGGTGGTCCGGTCGCGCTCATGCGGATGTACGTGAACCTCAACCACCCGCACCTGTCCGCCGTGCTGCGCCCCCTCTACCGGGTCGCTTTCGCGGGGCTGCGGTTCGTGAGCAGTATCAAGCGGTTGCTGGGTCGCCTCGTCCACGTCGTCAGGAGGCACGATGAAGACCGCTGAGCTCGTCGTCGACGCTCCCCGGGCGCACACGGCGTTCCCCGTCGACGGCTCCCGTCTGCTGATCTACGTCGTCTACGACCCGCGCGGCGACGTCGAGGACTACATTCCACACGCGCTGAGCGCGCTCCGGGAACATTGCACGCGCATCGTCACCGTGGTCAACGGCGCCCTGACCGACCGTGGTCGCGAGCGGCTGGCCGTCGTCAGCGACGAGGTGATCGAGCGCGAGAACCGCGGGTACGACATCTGGGGCTACAAGGCGGGACTGGACTCCGTCGGCGACGGCATTGCCGCCTATGACGAGGTGCTGCTGGTCAACGACACCTGGTTCGGGCCGGTGCGTCCATTCGGCCCCGTCTTCGAGCGCATGGACCGACGCCCGCTGCACTTCTGGGGGATGACCGACCACATCCGCGTCGAGCCGCACCCCTTCACAGCTGACGCCTACCTGCCTTACCACTTGCAGTCGTACTGGGTCGCCGTGCGCCGAGAGATGTTCGAGAGCGAGGAATGGCGCGCCTATTGGCGCGACCTTCCCGAGATGACCTCCTACTCGGACGCGGTCTCCAAGCACGAGGGGGTCTTCACCGAGCACTTCACGTCGCAGCGATTCGTCGGGGAGGTCGCCTTCCCGACACTGACCGACAAGATCGAGAACCACGCGGTGCTCTACGCGGAGCAGCTGCTCGATGCGGGCTGCCCGACGCTGAAGCGTCGTCCATTTTTCCAGTGGCCGCCATTCCTGGACGCGCTCGCCGTTGTGGGACGCTGGACCCTGGACGCCGCGGAGCGCTACGGCTACCCGGTCGAGCTGATCTATGCGGACTTGGCCCGGAACGTTCCGCCCAAGGTGTTCAACGCCGACGCGGCCATGCTCTCGGTGCTCTCCGACGAGGCCGCGGGGTATGACCCGGATTCGCCGGTGCGCATCCTCGCCGTCGCGCACGTGTTCTACGTCGAAATGATCGACGAGATGGTCGACCGGCTCGACACGCTACCGGGCGCCTACGACCTGATCGTCACGACGCCCGACGAGGGGCGCGCCGTCGCCCTCCGCGAGCGGCTCGCCGAGCGCGTGGCGCGGGGCGCCGTCGACGTCCGAGTCGTCGCGTCGAACGACGGGCGCGACCAGTCGGCGTTCCTCATCGGATGCCGCGCGGAACTGCTGTCGGACGAATACGACCTCGTCGTCAAGATCCATTCCAAGAAGACGCCGCAGGACGGCCGCAATGTCGGTGCCCACTTCGTCGAACAACAGTTCGGCAACCTGCTGCCGTCGTCCGGCTACGCGGCGAACGTGGTCGGTCTGTTCCAGAAAGAACCAGGGCTGGGACTCGCCTTCCCACCGATGATCCATCTCGGCTACCCCACGCTCGGGCACGCATGGTGGGCGAACAAACCGAACTTCCTCGCCCTCGCGGGCCGGCTGGGGATCCGCGTGCCCGTCGACGAATCCTCGCCGCTGGCGCCGTACGGCTCCATGTTCTTCGCGCGCCCCGCCGCGCTGCGACTGCTGGTCAAGGCGGAGTGGTCGTACGCGGAGTTCGCGGGGGCATACGACGACGGCAGTCTCGCGCACGTGCTGGAGCGGCTCCCCGTCTATGCGGCCGGCGAGCTCGGCTACCACGCTCGCACAATCGCGCATCCGCGGTACCTGGCGGCCAGCCACACCGCCCTCGAGTACAACCTCGACCAGTTCTCCTCGACGCTCCCCGGCGATATCGCCTTCCAGATCGGGATGATGAAGCGGATCGGCCCGATCGGCGACGGACGTTTGCGCGATTTCCTCGCGATCGGGCTGCGAATGTATCGTCCGCAGGATGTGGAACGGGGGATGGGCGCCTTCGATAGGCTCGCTCGGGCCGCCCGCGCCGTCCGCCATCCGAGGCGAGCCTTTCATCGGGCGGGATCGCTGATACGGCGCTCGGTCGGTAACGGGAAGGAAGACAGAGCATGACCACCTCCCCGGATCTCCTCGTCGTCGGGTCGGGCTTCTTCGGTCTGACCGTCGCCGAACGCGCCGCCTCAGCGGGGCGGAAGGTCACCGTCATAGACCGGCGCTCCCACATCGGTGGCAACGCCTACACCGAGAACGAGCCGAGTACCGGCATCGAGGTGCACAAGTATGGCGCACACCTCTTCCACACCTCGAATGCGACGGTGTGGGAGTACGTCAACCGCTTCACAGCGTTCACCTCTTACGTTCACCGCGTCTACACGACGCACAAGGGTGTGGTGTTCCCGCTGCCTATCAACCTCGGCACGATCAACCAGTTCTTCCAGGCCGCATACACGCCGGACGAAGCGCGCGCGCTCGTACACGAGTTGGCGGGGGAGTTCGACCCCACGCGGGCCCAGAACCTCGAGGAACGCGCGATCGGACTGATCGGCCGCCCGCTGTACGAGGCGTTCATCCGCGACTACACCGCCAAGCAGTGGCAAACGGCGCCGACCGAGCTGCCCGCATCCGTGATTTCGCGTCTGCCGGTGCGCTATACCTACGACAACCGCTACTTCAACGACACCTGGGAGGGGCTGCCGGTCGACGGCTACACCGCCTGGCTGGAGCGGATGGCTGACCATCCGAACATCGAGGTCGCCCTCGATGTCGACTTCTTCGACGAGGCTCAGCCGCTCAACAAGGACGCGACGGTCGGCCAGCTGCCGATCGTCTATACCGGCCCGGTCGACCGCTACTTCGACTATGCCGCGGGAGAGCTGTCGTGGCGGACGCTCGACTTCGAGCAGGAAGTGCTCGAGATCGGCGACTTCCAGGGCACGAGCGTCATGAACTATGCGGACGCCGACGTGCCGTACACCCGCATCCACGAGTTCAAGCACTTCCACCCCGAGCGTGCCGACCGCTACCCCGCTGACCGCACCGTCATCGTGCGGGAGTACTCCCGCTTCGCCGAGCGCGCCGACGAGCCGTACTACCCGGTCAACACCACCGCCGACCGCACCGGGCTTCTGGCCTACCGCGACCTCCAACAGGGCGAAGTCGGCGTGCACTTCGGAGGCCGGCTGGGCACATATCAGTACCTCGACATGCACATGGCGATCGGCTCCGCGCTGAGCATGTGGAACAACACCCTCGCCTGACGTGACTGCAGCCGCCGTGCACCATCGCGTCGCCCGCGTCGTGCTCCCCGTCGATGGACGCGAGGCGACCGTGCCTCTGTACCTCGACGGCGGCGCCCCCGCCGGCGTGGTGATCACCGGCCGGCGCTCCGTCGATCTCCGGGCCGGCGCGACGGTCTCCTTCGGGTCATACTTCAACGCTTTTCCGGCCGCCTACTGGCAGCGCGACACCGGAGCGAGGACCGTGCGCCTGACGGTACGCGCGGCCGGCGGGGGTACGCTGCGCGTGTGGCGTTCGGACGCAGCCGCGCGGGCGACGACCGTGCGCACCGAGGGCCTCGGCTCCGAGCCGCTGGTCTTGGACCTGCCGCTGTCCGGGTTCGACGACGGCGGCGCCTACTGGTTCGATTTGACTGCCGGTGGTGGTGCCCTCCGTCTGGACGAAGCCGACTGGTCGCTTCCTGGTGACCCTCCGCGACGGTCGACCGTGTCGGTGGGGATGACGACGTTCAACCGTCCGGTCGAGTGTCTGTCCCAGCTCCGCCAACTCGCCGACGATGGCGAGCTGGAACGCGTCGTTCGTCGCATCTTCGTGATCGACCAGGGAGACGATCTCGTGGCGGACCAGCCGGGCTTCGCCGAGGTCGCGGCGCGGCTGGGCGATCGCCTCCACGTCCTTCGGCAGCGCAACATCGGCGGATCGGGCGGGTTCTCCCGAGCGATGTCCGAGGCCCTCGCCGAAGACGAGGACGCCTACGTCGTGCTGCTCGACGACGACGCCGTTTCCGAGCCCGAGTCACTACTGCGCGCCGTCGCCTACGCCGACAACGCCCGCGGCCCGCTCCTGGTCGGCGGCGGGATGCTCCACCTCGACGACCCCGGCGTGCTCTACACGCAGTCCGAACAGTGGGACAAGCGCATCGGGTGGGTATGCCTGGACCGCGACGACGCCTACGACCACGACTTCGCCCGCGCCCCGTTCCGGGATGCGCCGGCGTTCCATCAGCTGCAGCGCTCCGATTTCAACGGTTGGTGGATGTGCCTCATCCCGCTGCCGCTGCTGCGCGATCACGGCTTGTCGTGGCCGCTGTTCATCAAGGGCGACGATGTGGAGTTCGGACGGCGCGCCGCGGCGGCTGGCGTACCCACCGTGAGCGTCCCCGGCATCGCCGTCTGGCACCTCGGGTGGCGAGGCAAGGCACCCACCCGAAGCTGGGAGGCCTACTACTTGCATCGGAACAGGCTCATCGGCGAACTCCTGCACGCCGCTCCGCGGCGCCCGCTCGGCATCATGGTCCACTCGTTGCTGGGCGATCTGAAACCGCTGCTCGGCCTCCAGTACGGAGCAGTGCGATTGCGCGCGCTCGCGATTTCGGACGTGCTCGCCGGCCCCGACGTCCTGCCCGGATACCTCGACAGTCGCCTCAGCGAGGTGCGCGCGCTGCGCGCGCGATTCCCCGACGGCGCGGTCGTCGAGCCGCAGCCGGGACTGCCGCCGGCCCCCGAGGTCTCCGGTGGTGCGGTCGCGCTACTCCGTGCGGTCGTGCGCCAGTTCCTCCTGCCGGTATCCGTAGCCGCCCGGCGCGCTCCGCAGGCGCAGATGTCGGCCGAACGGGCGGGGTGGCCGGTGTTCTCCGTCCTGGATTCGGCACTCGTCCAGACGGCGGACGGGGAGGCGGTGAACTGGTTCCGGCGCAGTCGGCGGGCGAGTTGGCGCGGACTCGCTCGGAGCCTGCGTCTGCATGCGGTGCTGTGGTTGCGGTGGCCGGCCCTGGCCCGCGCATTCCGATCGGCTGCTCGGGTGCTCACCTCGGATGAGAGCTGGCGGGATGTGTTCGCGGGACGGCCCCGTCCGTGAGCTGGCTCGAGCTGCTACCCATCGTGGCGGCCGCGGTGCTCGTCGTGCTCGTTCCCGGACTCCTCGCGACAGCGCCGCTGCGTCTGGCGGTGGTGACCCGCATCGCGGTGTCCGGCATGATCGGGATCGCCGCCCTCGCCCTCGCCGGGGTGGTGTTCGGTGCGTTGAGAGTCCCGTTCGGTGCCTGGCAGAGCTTGGTCGTCGCCGCGGCGCTCGGCGGCGCCGCGTGGCTCTACAGCCGTCGAAGCCGAGGTGCATCGCCGTCCACACCCGTCGTGCGATCGTGGCGGCTGGGTGTCGCGTGGTTCGTGGCCGCCGTCATCGTCGCCGTCGTCGCGTTCGGCGAGATCCCGGCCGCGGATCGCATCAGTCAGACCTACGACAACGTCTTCCATCTCTCCGCAACCGCCCGCATCCTCGCGGACGGCAACGCTTCATCGCTGACCCTGCGCACCATCACCGAGACGGTCAAGACCTTCTCGTACTATCCAGCGGCCTGGCACACGCTCGTGGCCGCCGTAGTGCAGACAACAGGCGCGTCCATCGCCGCCGCAGCAAATGCCGCGTGGATCGCTGTGGCCGCTGCGGTCTGGCTCCCCGGTGCGGCCTGGCTCGCGCAGGTGCTGTTGCCGCGGTTCGCACCCGCTCGTGTGGCCGTCGTCGCTCTCCCCCTCGGCTCGGCGTTCGCGGCGATGCCTTACAGCCTGCTCACCTGGGGGACGCTCTATCCCACCTTCCTCGCCGCCGCGTTGTTGCCGGTCGCGGTCGCAGCGCCGGTGGCGGTGCTCGGCGGGCGCGGACGCGCGCGGCGACGCGGTGTGCGCCTCGGCTTCGGGCTCGGCGGGGCCGTGAGCATCCTCGCCCTGGGCGCCATCGGCGCTTCGCAGCCGCGTGTGCTCATGACTTGGGCCGTCATCGTCGCGCCCTTCGTCGCTGCTCGGGCCTGGGGTGCCTATCGGCGGGCACGGCGCGCCGGCGCCATCCGCCGCCGCCGCGCCGGTTGGTGGGCTGTCGCGACGGCGGCCGCGACATGCGTGGTCGTCGCCGGCGGTTTCGCCTTCCTCGTGCTCAGTCTCGGGCTTTTCGAGCGTCCGCTGAAGGATCGTCTCGGCGGCCCGCAGGCCCAGGCGACACAGAGCGTCGCGGACGGGTTGCTGCAGGTCGCGGCGCAGGCCTGGCCCACCGGGGTCGGGTCGGTCGTGGTGGTCCCCTCGCTGCTGCTCGCCCTCGCGGTCGGGCTGGGGCTGATTCTGGCGGCCCGGCGGCCGGAACTGCGGTGGGCAGTGCTGTCGTACGCGATCCTCGCCGTGCTCTTCGCGCTCGCCGCGGGCGCCGACGACGTGTTCGCGAAGCTTGCGACGGCGCTCTGGTATAAGGACCGCTACCGACTCAGCTCCGCTCTGCCGGTGCTGGGCGTCACCTTCGCCACCCTGGGCATCCTCTGGCTTTCGCGCCGGCTGAGCAGCCGTCGGCCCCGCTGGCGCCCCCTGATCACTCTGATTGCCGTGGTGGCGACGGTGCTCTCCAGCGCTGTCGGGATGCGCCTGGGCGGCGTCTCTGCATCGGCCGCCGTCGTCTTCCGCCTTCCGGACGTCCAGGCCGACTCGGCGGTGGTCTCTCGAACCCAGATCGACTTCATGCGTGACGAGGTAGCGCGAATCGTACCCGCCGGTCAACGACTGCTCGGCGACCCCTGGGACGGCTCAGCGTTGTCCGAGGTGTACTCCGGGCGCGAGCCCGTGTTCCCGCACGTCAATGGCCTTCTCGACCCGGATCGCACGCTCCTATCGACTGACCTGCGCGACATCGACGAGGATCCAGCGGTCTGCGCCGCCCTCGACTCGCTGCGGGTGCGGTACGTGCTCTATGACCCGCACGAGTTCGGCGGAGGGGATCCGGCCGGCAATCGGTATGCCGGTGTGCACGCTGCCGTGGAGGCGGGGCTGTTCACCGAGATCGAGTCTGCTGGAACGACCCGGCTGTACGCGATCGAGCAGTGCGGGCCGCTGCCGTGAACGCAGTATCGGGAACCGGCGCGCGACCCGGGGGATACGCAGGGTCGGCGGGTATAGTTGACGGCTGTTGTGAGCGAGAGGTAGAGGGCAGCACTTGAACGAGAGCGCGGCCGCACGGTTCGACCGATTGGCGTCCCTGTCCCTGCAACCGGTCACCCCGGCGCGAGCGGGAATCGGAGGGTTCTGGCGTACCGTCGCAGACATCTGGGCGCACCGACAGTTGCTGAGCCTCCTGGTGCGGCGCGACGTCAAGGCACGCTACAAGGACAGCGTCCTGGGCATGCTGTGGACGCTCATCAACCCGCTGGTGCAGCTGGCCGTGTACTACCTCGTGATGGGGCAGATTCTCGGCGCCGCCCGTGGCATCCCCGAGTTCGCCGTCTACATTTTCTCCGGGCTCACGATCTACGGCCTCTTCTCCGAGACGCTTTCGGGGTCGACGGGTTCGATCGTTGCCAACGGCGGACTGGTCAAGAAGGTCTATGTCCCGCGTGAGGTGTTCCCGCTTGCGTCCGTCGGATCGGCGCTGTTCACCTTCGGCGTGCAGACGCTCGTGCTCATCGTGGCGAGCTTCACACTGGGCACCCCGCCGCTGTCGTGGGACTTGCTGTACTTCTTCCCCTCCGTGATGTTGATCTTGATCTACGCGCTCGCCCTCGGGTTGCTGCTGTCAGCGCTGAACGTCTACTTGCGCGACGTGCAGTATCTCATCCAGGTGGTCCTGATGCTCGTGCTGTGGTCTTCTCCGATCGTCTACGCCTGGACGATGGTCACGACCGTGATCGCCAACTTCCACTTGCCGACCTGGTTGCTGGAGATCTACACCGCGAGCCCCGTCACTCTCGCCGTGCTCGGCTTCCACAAGGCATTCTGGAGCGGTGGCGGTGAGGGCGATTACCCCTCGGACCTGCTGCTGCGGATGGGGATCGCGGCGCTCATCGGACTCGTCCTGCTGGTGCTGTGCCAGCGCGTCTTCGCCCGTCTGCAGGGCAACTTCGCCCAGGAGCTGTGACCATGCCCGAGTACATCGCCGCTCCCGACGTCGTGGTCGTCGACCAGGTGTCCAAGCACTTCACGTTGCGCAAGGACAACTCTCTCAAGGAACGCGTCGTCACCTTCGGGCGCCGAGGGAAGGCTCACCAGGAACAGTTCCAGGCGCTCAAGGATGTGAGCTTCGCCATCCCTGCCGGATCTTCCATTGCACTGATGGGCCCGAACGGTTCGGGTAAGAGCACGATGCTGAAGGTCATCGGCGGCATCATCGATCCCAGCTCGGGAAGCGTCCTGCGCCGCGGGCGTCTCGCAGCGCTGCTGGAGCTCGGCGCGGGGTTCCATCCCGATCTGTCCGGGCGAGACAACGTCTATCTCAACGCTTCCATCTTGGGCCTGACGCGGGAGCAGACCGACGAGCGGTTCGACAGCATCGTGGCCTTCTCCGAGATCGGCGACTTCATCGACACGCAGGTGAAGTTCTATTCCTCGGGCATGTATGTGCGCCTCGCCTTCGCCGTCGCGATCCACACCGACCCCGACATCCTGCTCGTGGACGAGGTGCTGGCCGTCGGTGACGAGGCGTTCCAGCGCAAGTGCATGGACAAGATCCGCGAGTTCCAGCGCGAGGGACGCACGATCATCCTTGTCTCGCACTCCGCCGCGCAGGTCATGGACATCTGCGACCAGGGGGTGGTGCTCAGCCATGGTGAGGTCGCTTTCATCGGTGATGCCGCCGAGGCGACCAAGGTGCACCGCGAGATCCTCGAGGGCAAGCGCCAGTCCAACGGCGAGGTCGTCGCAGATGGCGACGAGAAGCGGGCCGCGAGCGTCACGGCGATCCGTGTGCTCAACGCCGCCGGTGATCCGATCCAGGATGCGAACCCGGGGGAGGACTTGATCATCCAGATCGACGTCGACCACGCTGCCGCGCACGATGTCTGGTACACCTCGTTCAGCATCGACACGCCCACCGGCCAGCAGGTCTTCGGAACCGGCGCACACAGGCTCGGCTCCGCGCACGATGCTGTCGCGTCGGGGGCGGTCACCGTGGAGTACCTGATCCCGCGTATCACCTTCGGTGGGGGCCAGTACTTCGTGAACGCCGACGTCTCCGACGGTGATCGCAATCGGATGGACGTCCTCTGGCAGGGTACGCACTTCTTCGTGCCCATGGTCGCGAGCCAGACAGGGACCGTCTACGCGGAGGCACGTCTTCTGCGCGAACGGTGAGTCAGCTTTCTCCCAGCGGATTGATAGGGTTCTGGCTATGACACTGGTCATGACGGTCATGGTCCGCGATGAGGCGGACATCATTGCGGCGATGGTCGAGTATCACCTCGCCTCCGGCGTCGACGTGCTGCTCATCACCGACAACGGCTCTGTCGACGGCACCCGCGAGATCCTTGCCGAGTACGAGGGGGATCCTCGTGTCTTCGTCGTCGACGACCCCGTGCAGGACAAGAATCAGGCCGCGAAGGTCACCGCGATGGCGCGGCGCGCGGCGACCGACTTCGGAGCGGACTGGGTCATCAATGCCGACGCTGACGAATTCTTCGTGCCGAAGGACCGTTCCCTGACCCTGGGCGAGTTGTTCTCACAGATGCCGAAGAGCATCGTCTCGGCTACCATCCCGGTCGTCGACATGACCGGCGCGCCGGGGCGCGACGGCACAGGATTGGCGCGGTTGCTGCACCGCGACGAGCGGGATGAGTTCACGTTGTACGGGCGCAGCGGCCTACACGCTCACGCGACACACGACGCGATCCACATCGGCGACCCAAACGTCGTAGTGGCACAGGGGAACCATTATGTGAGTCTGGCGAGTAACGGCCCCGTCCCGACGGGTCTCGAGCTCGAGAGCCTGCACTTCCCCTGGCGGTCGTTTCGTCAGTTCGAGCGGAAGGTGCGCAACGCCGGTGTCGCATACGAGGCGAACCCGCGGATCCGGCCCAGCCCGCGCCACCACGGTATGCGCGACTATCGGTTCCTTCGCGCCGGCGCTCTGGAGGAGTCATACGTGTTCCGACACCCGCTCGCCACAGAGCTCGGCAACGCTGAACTCCCTCGCGACGAGTGGCTGTCGCACCGGCTACGTGACCTCGCTGCAGAGCAGACGACGCGCTCGCCAGAGCGGTTGCTCGTCTCCCTCCGCTCCGGTCCCCCGGACTATGACGACGCGGATGTCGAACGTGCGAGGGCCGTCCTGGTGCCGCTTCTTGCCGTCGAGGACGAGCGGGTCGCGGCCGAACATCGCGCGCGCGACCTGGAGAAGCTCTCCGTCGAGCTCGAGACGAGCCGAGGAGAGCTCGCTGCCTGCCGAGAGGCGCTCGAGGATGCCGTCGGGCAGTTGCAGCGGATTAGGGCCGGCCGAATGCATCGATGGGCACATCAAGCGCGCCGGCTCGTTTCATCGCACGCTTCCTGAGTCGCTCACCGCTCACGATCCCGCCGGGTGCGTCGTTCGTCGAGCTTTTCGCGAACGAGTGCCCAGCCTCCACGGCGTAAGTAGTACGTGAGCAATGCGAAGTCGCGTCGCCGGCCGCGCGGCATGAGCAGTATCCTCTCGAACCGGCTCGCTGTGAGAGTTCGGCCGCTCGCGGCGAGCAGCGCACGATCGGCGGCGGGGCGCGGCGCGCGGCAGAAGTCGAGAAGCGGGCTTAGCGTTCGCTGCCAGGTGAAGTCACCACGCACACTCTCGGCGGCCGTCTTCGCCGCCCGGTAGGCGGCCTCGTCGGACAGGAGATGGCGGATGGCCTCCGCAAGTGCCGGCGCGTCCTTCGGCGGCACGACCCGCCCACAGCCGGTCGCCGCGATCACCTCCGCGAATGCATCGCCGTCGGAACTGACGACGGGCAACCCGGCCCAGAGATAGTCGAGGATGCGGGTGCGGAATGAGAACCGCGTCTCCGCGTGAATGGGGTGAGTACTGACGCCGAGGTCGGCATCGAGCAGATAGTTCACGCGATCTTCGTAGGCTACCCACTCGTCGTTGAAGAAGACCGTGCGGCCAGTCAGCCCCAGCCGGTCGGCGGCGGCGACGGTGTCGGCGATGGCCGCCATCTCGGGGACCTCGGGATTGAAGTGGCTCGCGCTGAGGAAGAACAGTTTGATGTCGGGACGCGCCGACGCGAGCAGGCCCATGGCCTCGACGAGTGTCACCGGGTCGAACCAGTTGTAGATGCCGCCACCCCAGATGAGCACCTTGTCGTCGAGGCCGATGCCGGGCACCGTACCTTTGATGGCGTGCCGTGATTGCCTAGGTGCCTCGGCGGGGAGCCCGAACGGCGCGATGCCGATCAGAGAGTCGAAAGTCGGGTCGGCACGATAGGTCGCCGGGTTCAGCCGCCCCAGGGCCGAAAGGTTGCCCAGCCACAGATCGCGCTGGCGCTCGGAGGCGCAGAGAAAGAAGTCGCCGCGTCCGAGTTGCTCATTGAGCAGGGACACCGCTTTACGGATCTCGTCGACGTATGGCGCCTCGGCCTCGTACTTGTTCTGTTCGAGTTGCTCCAGTTGGAACGGGTCGTAGAGGTCTGCCACGACGATCTTCTGCGTGCGGGCGACCGACGGGAAGATCCGTAGTGACATCCCCTGTACGACGATCACATCGGCCCACCGCTCGTGCGGTTCCATGGCCCGCTCATCCGCTTCATGTACGAAGTGCAACGCGAATCGAGGGCTATGGCGCTCAATGCGCTTCCAGGAGACGATGCGCACGTCGCAGTCATCTGAAAGCAACTCGGCCATGTTCCACACCCGGATCGCCGGTCCCGCCATGCGTTCCGTGATCGGGTCGCCCGTGATGATGAGCACCCGGGGGCGGGGCGACGTCGGCGAGGCAGAGAGAGAGTGCGTGACCACTTGCAAAACCCTACCGTCGTGCCCCGCGGGGAGCGGAGTGGGACGTTCTAGACTCGACTGGTGACCACAGCCGTCGTCGGCGCCCCTGGAACCCCTCGGCGCTACTTCCACTCGCTGTGGCTGCTGTCGGCGCGCGACCTCAAGGTGCGCTACTCGACGAGCGCGCTGGGCTACTTGTGGTCGATCCTCGACCCGCTCGTGATGAGCGGGATCTACTGGTTCGTCTTCACCCAGGTCTTCCACCGATCCGGAGTGGGGGAGGCGCCGTACATCGTCTTCCTCATCACCGCGTTGCTGCCGTGGGTGTGGTTCAACTCCGCGGTCATCGACTTCACGAAGGCGTTCACGAAGGACGCGAGGCTCGTCCGGTCGACGGCTATCCCGCGGTCGATCTGGGTCAACCGCATCGTGCTGAGCAAGGGGATCGAGTTCCTCTGCTCCCTCCCCGTGCTCGTCTTCTTCGCCGTGGTCGCGGGCGCGCACGTCGGCTGGGGGCTGCTCGCCTTCCCGCTCGCGATCCTCGTCCAAGCCGTGCTGCTCGTCGGCCTCGGACTGATCGTCGCCCCGCTGTGCGTGCTGTGGACCGATTTGGAGCGCACGACGCGCCTCGTGCTCCGCGCGCTCTTCTACGCCACCCCGATCATCTACGGCGTATCCGACCTGCCTGGCATCTTCCCGGAGCTGGCCGCGTTCAACCCCCTGTCGGGCATCTTCACGCTGTACCGGATTGGGTTCTTCCCGGGCCAGTGGGACACGCTGTCCGTGGTCGTGGGTGTCGCGTTCAGCCTGCTCGTGCTCGTGCTCGGCGTGCTGGTCTTCCGCCGGCTCGAGCCCGGCGTCCTGAAGGAGCTGTGAGCGTGACGACGACCGCGATCCGCGTCGAAAACCTCGGCGTCAATTTCCGTAGCAACCGCCGCGGGCGACGCAGTCTCAAGGATCTCTTCGGCGGCGCCACGCGTCGCACGAGACCTGGAACCTTCTGGGCGCTCCGCGGAGTGAGCTTCGACGTGCTGCCGGGCGAGGCCATCGGCGTCGTCGGGCGCAACGGCCAAGGCAAGAGCACGCTCCTCAAACTCGTGGCGGGCGTTCTCATCCCCGACGAGGGCCACGTGTCGGTGCACGGGGGAGTCGCGCCGCTCATCGAGATCACGGGCGGATTCGTCGGCGATCTGACCGTCCGCGAGAACGTCCGGCTCACGGCCGGACTCCACGGCATGACGAAGGCCGAGATCGCGCGCCGCTTCGATGACATCATCGCCTTCGCCGAGCTCGCCGACTTCGTCGACATGCCCTACAAGCACCTCTCGAGCGGGATGAAGGTGCGGCTCGCGTTCGCCGTGGTCTCGCAGCTCGACGAGCCGATCCTCCTGGTCGACGAGGTGCTCGCCGTGGGCGACAAGGCGTTCCGCGACAAGTGCTATCGACGCATCGACGAGATGCTCGCCTCGGGCCGCACGCTGTTCTTCGTGAGCCACAACGAGAAGGACCTGCGCCGCTTCTGCGCTCGCGGGCTCTATCTCGACAAGGGCGCGCTCAAGATGGATGCCGACATCGCCACCGTGTTGGCCGCGTACAACGCCGATTACGGCAAAGCCGCATCCTGAGCGCTCAGCAGAAGAACGCTCAGGACGCCGCAGCCACCAGCGGGGGCATCGGCCGCCACTGCCGGTCGCGGGCGATGGCGCGGCCGTCGCGCAGGCCGCGGAAGAGGTTCGACGTGCCGCGTACCTTGCGCTCGACGAAGAGGAGTCGGATGAGCTCCTTGCCGAAGGTCAGCGCGGTCCCGAACCCGAAGAGCACCGGGTTGTAGACGCCGAGGGCGCGGTGGTAGCGCTTGATGATCGCGCGGTTGCGCATGATGTAGTAGCGGTACGCGTCGCTCGACGCATTCATGTGGCGGATGCCCATGTCCCACTGCTTGATCTCGCGCGTGCGGCGCAGCACGAACTCGTCGACGATGACGGATGTCGTGATGCGCGAGGCGAGCCAGCCGTAGGTCTGGTCGTCCCAGTAGATGAAGAACCGCGGGTCGGGCAGGCCGATCTGCGCGACGATGTCGCGGTGGATGAACATGCCCTCGAAGCAGCCGGAGTTCATCTCCTTGTACCCGGAAGCGTCGAAACCCGACGGGGCGAAGGGGATCGGGATGCCCATCCGCTCGGCGACGCGGTACTGCCAGTAGAACTCGCTGCCGTCGTAGTCGTAGCGTCGTCCCTGGATCGACTTGAACCGGCCCGACCACTTCCCCATGCGCGCGAGGCCGTCGGGGAGCACCTCGACGTCGTCGTCCATGAGCCAGATCCACTGCGAACCGAGCTCGTAGGCGACCCGCATGCCCTCGCTGAACCCGCCGGACCCGCCGGTGTTCGTGTCGAGTCGTCGGTAGACGATCTCGGCGCCGATGCGCTCGCGGAAGGACTCGACGACGGCGGTCGTGTCATCGGTCGACGCGTTGTCGACGATGACGACGTGACCCGGATGCGGGTCCATCCGCTCGATGCTCTCGAGCAGGCGCGTGAGCAGCCCGGAGCGGTTGAACGTCACGACCGCGATGGTCGCCGTGGCGGGGTCGAAGGCGTCGGTGGACGCGGACTCGCGCTGCGTGCTGGGGGAGGTCATGGCCCCGAAAGTCTACCCCGGCGGCCTCTGCGTCCCGATGGCGTCCAACCGCTCCCGCCATGACCTCGACTGTCCCGCCCGCACGGCGCAGACGACCAGCAGCAGCCAGCCCGTGCCGTAGAGCGCGACGCTCTCGAACAGGCTCGTGACGCCGAGCGCGACGAGGGTGAGCGGCGTCCAGGCGTAGACGACCGAGCGTCGCTCGCCGGCGTCCAGCCACGAGCGCACGAGGGCCATGCCGGCGAACGCGACGAACAGCACGATCCCGACCCAGCCGAGCTGCACGAGCACGTCGACGAACGCGTTCAGGCCCGTCGTGTGCCGCTGGCGCAGCAGCATGTTGATCGTCGTGAACGGCTGCTCGGTGAGCTCCCACGGCCCGAAGAACCCCCACCCCTGCACGGGCTTCATCCGCACGTAGAAGTTCGCGAGCGTCCACAGGCTGTTGCGCATCGCGAGGTCGTCGGTCGCCCCCAGGAGCTCGAGGATGCGGCTGCGCTGCACCCACAGCACGACCCCGACCGTCGCGACCAACCCCGCCAGTCCCCACTGCACCCCCGCGCGGCTGCGCGCCGGGACGGCCCGCACGATGATGAGGGCGACCGTCGCGGCCCCGACGGATGCCGCGAGGATGTACACCGTGGGCGAGGCCGACAGCAGGGCGAGGGCGGTGGCGAGGGCGATCGAGAGGTACGACACCGCGGGCCGCACCGAATGGGTGCGCCACTCGACGAGGAAGGTGATCAGCGCGAGCACCGCGACGATCCCGAGCATGTTGCGCGTGCCGAAGATCCCCTGGATCGGGCCCCACTGCGCGATGTTGCCCTGGATGCCGATGATCTTCAGCGGAGTGTCGATCAGGATGCCGGACACCACCTCGAGGCCCAGCGAGAGCCACAGGGCCACTCGGGCGACGTCGGCGAAGGCGCGCACGGTCTGCAGCGTGTCGCGGACGTGGCCGATCGTGACGGCGAGCACGGCGACCCCGACCATCGCGATCCACCGGCCGAGGCTCGTGGCGGCATCCGAGCTCCAGAACACGCTCGCCCCGGCCCAGGCGACCAGCAGCACGAGCGAGGTCGGCACGAGCCGGACGAAGGAGATCTCCTCGCGCCGCGCGACGATGACGGCCACGCCGATGACGGCGAGGCCCGCGATCACGGTGCGCAGGGCCGTCTGCCCCATGAGCCGCTCGATGAGGTGCGTGCCGAGCATCGCGCCGATGACCGTGAGTGTGTAGGCGCGAGCGAACTCCGCCGAGCGCAGCAGCTCCCTCAGAGCGTCGCGCGGCGGCCGGCTCTCGCCCGCAGCGCCGGTCATGGACGCGCCGCGCCGAGGTGCTCGCCACGCTCGCCGGCGAGGCGTTCCTCCGAGGGGCCTCGGCCGATCAGCGGCGACTGCTTGATCTTGAAGGCGAGCAGCACGAGCAGCAGCCACCCCCATGCCAGCAGTGGGGAGGACTCCGCGATGCCCTGCACGAGCAGCTGCGCGGCGACGAGGGTCGGCAGCAGCGTCAGGGGCGAGTACGGGCGGTCGGAGACGAGATCCCAGCGGGGGCGGTCGACGGCGAAGAACCAGCCCCGCCACACGAAGGCGAGATAGGTGAGCGCGAGGAACACGACGCCGACGATGCCGAGCTGGAGCGAGACGTCGAGCCACATGTTGTGGGCCTGCATGACCGTGACGCCGTGGTCGACGATCCAGCCGTCGAAGGCGGGATCGGACGGCACCCAGGGCGTGGAGAAGCCCCAGCCGAGCACCGGGCGCTCGCCGGCCCGGGCGATCACCTGCTCCCAGATGCCCTCACGGCCGGTGAGGTCGGACGAGCGGCCGAGCAGCCCGAAGATCTGGTCGCGCAGCAGCCACAGCGCCGTCAGGCCCCCGACGGCGACGACCGCGTAGGCGATGTAGAACTTGCTGCGCTCGCCGGCGCGCCGCGTGGTGCGCATGAGCACGACCGTCACGAGCACGACGACCGATAACGCCGCCGACAGGTAGGCGGTCGCCGACCCGGCGCGCACGAAAAGGAACACGCCGAGCGCGATCCATCCCCACAGCAGCGTGCGTCGCGGCGCGCGCGCCGCGACGAGGATCGCGAACACCGTGACCGCGAGCAGCGACACGTACGCGAGCGAGTTGGCGTTGCCGAAGATCCCCTGGATGCGG
The DNA here is from genome assembly GCF_003651225.1 of Microbacterium telephonicum. Classification (GTDB taxonomy): domain Bacteria; phylum Actinomycetota; class Actinomycetes; order Actinomycetales; family Microbacteriaceae; genus Microbacterium; species Microbacterium telephonicum. Next base: position 403,492 of record NZ_RCDB01000003.1, on the reverse strand, counting down.
CCGCCGTCGAACAGGTTGTCGCGCGACCACAGCACGATCGGGTCGGCGACCTTGCCCTCCGGGCGCACGAACCGCGGCAGGATCGGGCCGCCCCAGACGAGCGACACCCACAGCTCGAACAGGATCGACAGCCCCAGCACCCACTTGAGCGCCGACGCGAGGGCGCGCACGAGCTCGCGCCACGTGAGCACCGCGCCGACGAACATCGCCTGCACGCTCGTCGACACCAGCAGCACGAGGGTGAGCCCGGTCGCCGCGGGCCAGGCCGACCACAGGAGCGACGCGATCGCGAGCAGGACGTAGCCGACCGCGAACCAGGGGAGCCGCCGCCACTGCACCGCCGGACGCAGCACGATCCACAGGACGACCGACACGAGCGCGGTCCCGACCGCGACACCCGCCGAGACGGCCGTGCCGAACGCGAGCAGCCACGCGGTGCCCGCCAGTCCCGCGGCGAGCACGAAGATGCACCACCCGCGCAGCAGCAGGTGGCCCGTGGTCTCCCGCACCGGGGCTGCCGGAGGCGCCGCGATCGGGTGCTTCGTGTGAACCGTCATCCCGCGTTCAGGGTATCGCGCGCGGGCCGCGAGCCTTCGAGGCCGTGCGATTCCTCCGGCGTGCCACCACCGGCGCCGCTTCTATGCTGGTGGGGTGCTGCTCGCCCTCACCAACACCCCGCGCGACTACTCCTGGGGGTCGGCCATGCTGATCCCCGCCCTGCAGGGCCGGGAGCCCTCCGAGGTCCCCGAGGCCGAGATCTGGTACGGCGACCATCCCGGCAGCCCCGCGCGCACCGACGACGGGCGCACCCTGGACGCCGTCACGGCGGATGCCCCGCTGCCCTACCTGCTGAAGATCCTCGCCGCCGGCTCGTCGCTGTCGATCCAGGCGCACCCCTCCAAGGACGAGGCCGTCCGCGGGTTCGCCCGCGAGGAGGCGGCCGGCATCCCGCGGGACGCCGCGGAGCGGACCTATCGCGACGACAACCACAAGCCGGAGATCATCGTCGCCCTGAGCGAGCGATTCACGGCGCTCGTCGGTCTGCGCCCGCTCGACGGCAGCCGCCGGCTCGTCGCCGCCCTCGGCGAATCTTCGGGTGATGCCCCCGGCATCCGCGCCCTCGCCGCGCATCTGCAGGGCGACGACGCGTCCGCCGCCCTGCGCGAGACCCTCGCGTGGCTGTTCTCGGGCGAGGCCGCCGCCGCGATCGCCGACGTCGAAGCGGCGCTGCCGGATGCCGCCGCGCCCGGGTTCGAGCGCGAGCTCGAGAACCTGCGCCGCATCGCCGCCGACTTCCCCGGGGATCCGGGACTCGTCGTCGCGCTGCTCATGAACCTCGTCGACCTGCGCCGCGGCGAAGCACTGTTCGCCCCCGCCGGCGCCCTCCACGCCTATCAGGAGGGCCTCGGTGTGGAGCTCATGGCGGCCAGCGACAACGTGCTGCGCGGCGGCCTCACCCCCAAGCACATCGACGCTCCCGAGCTGCTGCGCCTCGTCGACACCACGCCCGGGCCCGCCCCGCGCGTGGCCGCCGCCGGCACCGACGGTGTGTCGGTCTACGACGCGGGCGTACCCGACTTCCGCCTCACCCGGGTCGAGCTGGGCGACGCCGCGCGCACCCTGCCCGTCACCGGACCGACGATCGTCTTGGCGACCGCGGGGGAGGTGTCGGTGGCCGCGGGTGCGGCCCGCCGTACGCTGCTGCCGGGGACGGCGGCCTACGTCACCGCCGACGAGTCCGAGATCGTCCTGACCGGCACCGGCGAGGCCTTCGTCGCGCAGCCGGGCGTGTCGCACTGATCCGACACGCCGGGACGCCCAACAACCTTCCATCACGGGTTGAGGGTTTACGATCTGCGACTTGACCTCCGGGAATGACACGGGTGTAATTAGTGCATCGCGCAGGCCATACACGGGGGAGAGTGAAATGACGGGTTACCGATCCGGCGTTCCCGAGAACTGGTTCGTCGACCCGGTCGACCTCGGCGTCCCCGGGGTGCGGCGACCGGCCGCCACCGAGGAAGACACCGCGCTCGCGTGGCAGACCGACGCGCTGTGCGCGCAGACCGACCCGGAGGCGTTCTTCCCCGAGAAGGGCGGCTCCACCCGCGACGCCAAGCGCATCTGCGGATCGTGCGACGTGCGCGACCACTGCCTCGAGTACGCGCTGCAGAACGATGAGCGCTTCGGCATCTGGGGTGGCCTCAGCGAGCGCGAGCGCCGCAAGCTCAAGCGCCGCGCCGGCTGAGCCCATCTCGCGCACGGCTCGACGCGCACGCCGCTTCCCCATCGGAGGAATGACGAGCCGATTCCCGGCCGATCTCCCGAATCGCCCCCGATCTCCCGGATCGCGTCGCCGACCCGCTTAGGCTTGCCGGGTCATGCCCGCCCGAGTCCATGCGCTTCTGGTCGTGCGTCCCGACGCGCGCGACTCCGCCGACATCCACCTGCGACGCACTCTCGCCGCCCTCGCGGCGCAGAAGCGTCCCGTCGACGCGCTCACGATCGTGCTGTGCGGCGACGACGCCGACGTGCGCGCCATCGCGGCCGCCTCCGGCGCGGAGGGCGTGATCGAGGCCGACCGCGGCACCCGGTACGCCGAGGCACTGCAGCTCGCGTCGCGACGCATCGACGGCGACGCCGTCTGGCTGCTCGCCCAGGACACCGCGCCCGAGCCCGACGCGCTCGCGCACCTCGCGGGTGCCCTCGAGACTGCGCCGTCGGTCGCGTTCGCGGTGCCCAAGCTCGTGCGGTGGGACGACCCGCACCGCATCGTCTCGCTCGGCGTCACGATGACGCGCGGCGGCGCGACGGTGGGGCTGGCCGGGGGCGAGCTCGACCAGGGTCAGCACGACGGACGGCAGGACGTGCTCGGCGCCGACGTGCGCGCGCTGCTCGTGCGCGCCGATCGCTGGACGCAACTGGCCGGCCTCGATCCCGCCCTCGCCGGCGCCGACGAAGGTCTCGACCTCGGCATCCGCGCGCGCCTCGCCGGTGATCGCGTCGCCCTCGCCCCCCGGGCGATCGTCGCCGTCGCGGGAGACGGCGTCGCGGGCCTGCCCGACGACCGTTCCCGCGCGAGCCGCACCCGCGCGCGGTTCGCGGTGCGCGCGGCGCAGCTGCACCGTCGCCTCGTCTATGCACCCGGCCCCGCCGTCTTCCTGCACTGGCTGACCCTCGTCCCCCTCGGGATCGTGCGCGCCCTCTTCCTGCTCGTCACGAAGCATCCCTCGCGCGTCGGTCCCGAGATCGCCGCCGCCGTCGTGGCGGCGGTTCGGCTGCCGTCCGTCGCGCGCGCCCGGGCCGGCATCCGCCGCACGCGCCGCGCCGGATGGCTGCAGCTCGCACCGCTGCGGATCACGCCCCGCGAACTGCGCGAACGCCACGAGATCGAGTCCGGCCCCGAGGCCCGCCACGAGCTCGGCTTCTTCACGGGCGGCGGCGCCTGGATCGTGCTGGCCGCGCTCGTGCTCGGCATCGCCGCCTTCCCCGCGCTGCTGGCCTGGCCGACGCTCGGCGGCGGCGCGCTGGCGCCGCTGCGCGCGACCGTCGCCCAGCTGTGGGCGGATGCCGCTCCCGCCGGCGACCGGATGCTCGGGTGGGCGACCGACGGGCCCGCCGATCCGTTCAGCGCCGTGGTCGCGACGCTCGGCTCGCTCTCGCCGCTCGCGCCGTCGCGCGCCATCGTGGTCCTGTGGATCATCGCCCTGCCGCTCGCGGCGCTCGGCGGCTGGTTCGCCGCGACCCGTGTCACCGACCGGCCGCTGCCGCGCGCCGCGGTTGCGATCGCCTGGACGCTCGCCCCGCCGCTCCTGGCCGCGCTCACCGACGGACGACCCGCCGCCGTCATCGCCCACCTGCTGCTGCCGTGGCTGCTGTTCACCGGCGCGGCCGCCCACCGCTCCTGGACGTATGCCGGCCTCGCGTCGGTCATCGGGGTCGCCCTGATCGCGTGCGCACCGTCGCTCGCCCCCGCACTGCTGGTGCTGTGGACCCTGCAGCTCGTGCTGGTGGCGACCACGCGCGGTACCGGCATCGGACGGGTGCTCTGGCTCGTTGTCCCCGCCCTCGCGGTGTTCCTGCCGATCGCGCTCGCCCGCATCCGCGACGGACAGTGGTGGGCTCTCGTCGCCGACCCCGGCGTGCCCGTCGCCGGAGCCACCGGCGGCGACGACCCGATCGCCCGCATCGCGTTGCTGGCCGGGTTCCCGACCGCCGACCCCGGCGGATGGGGAGCGTGGACCGGGGGAGCGACCTGGTGGGTGCCGATCCTGGTCGTCCCGTTCGTCGCCGCGGCCCTCGCCGCCCCGCTCGTCACCCGACTGATCCCCGCCGTCGTGACGCTGGTCATCGCCGCCGTCGGCATCGGGTCCGCGCTGCTGATCGCCGGCATCTCGGTGGCATCGACCGCAGCCCTCCCGTCGCCGCTGTGGCCGGGCACCGCGCTCAGCCTCGGCTGGGCGGGCCTGGCCGGTGCGGCCGCCCTCACCCTCGACCGCCTCGCGCCGCGGCCGCAGGGCCTCATCGCCCTCGTCATGCTCGGCGCGCTCGCCGTCGCCGCCGTCCCGGCGCTCACGGCATCCGCCCGCGGCGCGAGTGTGCTCACCAACGGGCCCGCGAGCACCCTCCCCGCGTACGTCGCCGCGGAGGGCCGCGGCGGCACGGGGGTCGCGACGCTCGTGCTCACGCCGTTGGACTCCGGCGCCTACGTCGCCCGCGTCGTGTGGGGCGGCAGTCAGACGCTCGGCGGACAGTCGACGCTCGTCTCGGTCCGCGGCGACGCCGATGCCGCGGATGACCAGCTCGCGACCGTCGTCGCCGACCTCGTCACGGGAAGTGCCGGTGACGTCGTCGACCGCCTCGGCGCGCACGGCGTCGGGTTCGTTCTCGTCGAGATCCCCGGGACGGATGCCGCCGCGGCGAGCGGCCGCTCGGCCGCGTCGGCACTCGACCTGCGCAACTCCCTCGAGAACGTCGGCGACACCGGCAAGGGGATCCTCTGGCGCGTCACGGCCGAGGTCGACCCGCGCGACCCGGGTGCACCCGGCGTCGGCTGGATCGCGATGCAGGGCGGCGCCGTGCTGTTGGCCCTGCTGCTGGCCGTCCCCACCGCCACCACGGCGCGGGCGGCCCGCCGCAGCCCGCGCGTGATCGGAGCCCGCCGATGAGCCTTCCCCGCACCACCGCGCGCCTGATCGTCGGCGCCGTCGTGACGGCGCTGTGCATCGGCGGGGGCGTCGCCGCCGTCGTGCTGCCGTGGCCCGGCGTGCAGCGCGCGCCCCTGTCGGTCAGCGCCGCGCCGGCACCGGCGGCAGCCCTGCTCGCCTGCGCGGGTCCCGTGCTCGCGACGGGCCGCGATGCGACCGACGCCGCCGCGGTGGCGGATGCGGCCGACTCCGATGTCGTGGCCGCCACCGTCGACGGGCAGTCCGAGGAGTCCGCGCGCCGCCTCGCCGCCCGCGACGTGCCGGGCGGCACCGGGCCCGACGCGATCGTCGCCGTCCCCACCGGACGCGGCGCCGCCGAGGTCGCCGCTGCGGGATCGTCCACTCTCGCCGACCCCGACCTGCGCGGCTTCACCGCCGCGGCCTGCGAGACCCCGCGCATGGTGTCGTGGCTGGCCGCCGGCAGCGGACAGACCGGCGCCTCCGACCTCGTGGTTCTCGCCAACCCGGGAGACGTCGCCGCGAGCGTCGACCTCACCGTCTTCGGATCGCAGGGCGAGCAGCATCCCGCGGCCGGCACCGACATCGTCGTGGCGCCCGGCACCCAGCGGGTGCTGACGATGGCCGCCCTCGCCCTCGGTGAGGACGCTCCCGTCATCCGCGTCGACGCGAGCGCGGCGCCGGTCACCGCGTCCGTGCAGACGAGCATCACCCGCACCCTCATCCCCGGCGGCGTCGACCAGACCGGCACCACCGCCGACCCCGCCGCCACGCAGGTGATCCCGTCCTTCACCGTCGCCGGCGGGGCGTCGGCCGACTCCGACGGCACGACGACGCTGCGCCTGCTCGCGCCCACCGACGCGGCATCGGCGACCGTGACCGTCACCCCGACCGGCGGCGGTGCGGCCTCCACCACCGACGTGACCCTCGTCGCCGGGCAGCCCCTCGGCCTCAACCTCGGCGGCCTCGCCGCCGGCACCTACACGCTGCGGGTCGAGGCGAGCGCGTCCGTCGTGGCGGGACTCTGGGAGACCACCGGCTACGGCGCCACCGACGACTTCGCGTGGTACGCGGCCGCCCCCGAACTGGGGGAGCGCAGCCTCGCCGTCGTCGCCGACGGCCCCTCGCCCGTGCTGACGCTCACCAACGACGGCGCCTCCGACGTGACCGTCACCGTCACCGCCGGGGCGGGCACCGACGCGCCCGTCGAGGTGACCGTGCCCGCCGGGGGCGCCGCGCAAGTGGATGCGACCGCCGGCGACGCGTACGTGCTGGAGACGTCTGCGTCCGGCATCCGCGCGAGTGTGACCTACGCCGGCGCCGGTGCGCTGGCCGGCTACCCCGTTGCCCCGTCGGATGCCGCCGCCGCCGACGTCGTCGTCTACCTGCAGTAGCGCCCGTCGGCCGTTCAGGGCGTTTCGACTCGTCACTTCGCTCCTCGCTCAACGACCGGGGGTGGTGCCCCCACCGGTCGTTGAGCGAGCGGAGCGAGTCGAAACGCCCCGGGCGTCCCCGGGAACGTGCGACGCATAGGATGGCGGCATGATCCGGCGCCGCGCCCGCACCCCGATCGCGCGGCCATCGCGCCACGGCCGCCACGGCCGCGAAGGCCGCAGCCCGGTCGTCCGCCCGCCGCTGCCGCCACTGGAGACCCGCCAGGACGCGTTCGACCTCGCCGTCGGCACGGCGGCGGAGTTCCTGCGCAGCGCCTGGCCGGAGCTGCGCGACGTGCGCTTCGAAGTCGCCGCGATGCCGCCCGCGACCGACGACGACGGCATCCCGCGGTGGGACGCCCGCCCCGACGAGCAGCGCATCGTGCTGTTCCGCCTGCCGATCGAGCGACTGAGTCACCTGCACCGCGACGACGACCTGCATCGGCGCATGCTCATCGAGTCCTACGTTTTCCGCGCCGCCGCCGAGTACCTCGACCGCGACCCGTGGGACCTGGGGCCGGAGCGCTTCCGCTTCTTCTGACCCGGGCGCCTGCGCGTCCACGGTCTCCCACCACGGCGGCGCGGCATCCGTCCGCCCGACCGTCGGGCGGATAGCGTGGACGCGATGCGCACCAGACTCTGCTCCAAGGTGGGCTGCGCCCGCGAGGCCGTCACGACCCTGACCTACGACTACGGCGACCAGATGGCGGCCCTCGGCCCGCTCGGGCTCGGGAACGACCCGCACGCGCACGACCTCTGCGCCATCCACACCGACCGCCTCTCGGTCCCCAAGGGGTGGATGGTCGTGCGGCACGAGACGCTGCGCGTCTGACGCACGCCGTGTCGCCGGCATCCGCGTGGAAGAATGGCCGGATGCCGACCCCCGTGCGCACCCTCGACCACGTCGTCGCCGACCTCGCCCTCGCCGGCGCCGGTCGTCACCAGATCCGCCTCGCCGAGAACGAGATGCCGGGCCTGATGGCCCTGCGTGAGGAGTTCGGTCCCTCGCAGCCGCTCGCCGGCGCCCGCATCGCCGGGTCGCTGCACATGACGGTGCAGACGGCGGTGCTCATCGAGACCCTCGTCGCCCTCGGCGCCCAGGTGCGGTGGGCGTCGTGCAACATCTTCTCGACGCAGGACGAGGCCGCGGCGGCGGTCGTCGTGGGTCCGACCGGTACGGTCGACGCTCCCGCAGGCGTGCCGGTGTTCGCCTTCAAGGGTGAGACCCTCGCCGAATACTGGGAGCTCGCGGACCGTATCTTCGACTGGTCGGCCGAGGGCTTCGACGGCCCGAACCTCATCCTCGACGACGGCGGCGACGCGACCCTGCTCGTGCACAAGGGCGTCGAGTTCGAGGCGGCCAGCGCCGTGCCGGAGCCCACGGCATCCGACTCGGCCGAATACCGCATCGTGCTCGACACGCTCCGCGCCTCGCTCTCCCGCGACCCGCAGCGGTTCACGCGCATGGCGGAGCAGATCCTCGGGGTCACCGAGGAGACCACGACCGGTGTTCACCGCCTGTACGAGCTGCACGCAGCCGGGAAGCTGCTGTTCCCCGCCATCAACGTCAACGACTCGGTCACGAAGTCGAAGTTCGACAACAAGTACGGCATCCGCCACTCGCTGCCCGACGGCATCAACCGCGCGACCGACGTGCTGATGGGCGGCAAGGTCGCCTTCGTCGTCGGCTACGGCGACGTCGGCAAGGGCGCGGCCGAGGCCCTCCGCGGTCAGGGCGCGCGCGTCATCATCGGCGAGATCGACCCGATCTGCGCCCTGCAGGCCGCGATGGACGGATTCCAGGTCGCCCGGCTCGAGTCGGTGATCGACCAGGTCGACATCCTCATCACCGGCACCGGCAACACCCGCGTCGTGACCGTCGAGCACCTGCTCGGCCTCAAGCACCTCGCGATCGTCGGCAACGTCGGCCACTTCGACGACGAGATCGACATGGCGGGTCTCGAAGCGGTCGCCGGCGTCGAGAAGGTCGAGATCAAGCCGCAGGTGCACGAGTTCCGGCTGCCCAGCGGGCGCTCGGTACTCGTCCTCAGTGAGGGGCGCCTGCTCAACCTCGGCAACGCGACCGGCCACCCCTCGTTCGTCATGAGCGCATCGTTCGCCAACCAGGTGCTCGCCCAGCTCGAGCTGTGGGTCGGCCGCGACCGGTACCCGACCGGCGTCTACACGCTGCCCAAGGTGCTCGACGAGAAGGTCGCCCGCCTGCACCTGGCCGCCCTCGGCGTCGAGCTCACCGAACTGACCGCCGAGCAGGCCGCCTACATCGGCGTGCCCGTCGAGGGCCCCTACAAGCTCGACCACTACCGGTACTGACCGCCCGCCGCCCGGGCGTCAGCGGCGCGGGAAGCCGGGGGGAGCGTCGGCGACGCCGGCGGTGAGCGCGGCGACGCGCTCCGACTCCAGGTGCAGCGCGCGGAACTCGCGCTCGCGGCGCACCGCGACGACGCCCCGCACGAACAGTTCCGGGTCGACGGGCGGCACGGGGGTCACGAACGGCGTCACATCGGCGGCGACGGATGCCGCGGCCCGCAGCCGTGCGGCGGGGTCGAGCGTGTCGGCGCTGCGCACGAACCGCGCGGCGCGCCGGGCCACCCGGTCGGGGAGCCGCGCGACGTCGGCGACGTGCGCCCAGCCCGCGAGCGGCGCCGGCACACCCTCGGCGGGATCCGGCAGGCGCGGCGCGCGCGTGCGCTCGGAGTAGGTGCCGGCCAGGAGGTCGCCCAGGCGCTGCGAGCGCGGCGACAGCGCACCGACGATACCGGCGACCGCGCCGACGGTGAACCACAGCTCGAAGACGCCGACGAGCGCGCGGATGAACGCGTGGCGGAAGCCGGCGGCTCCGCCGTCGAGGCGCACGATCCGCCCGCCGACGGCGAGCTTGCCGAGGCTGCGTCCGCGGGTCGCGGTCTCGACGGCGGTCGGGATGACGACGAGCACGAGAACGAGCGCGGTGACCGAGAGGATGGGGGACAGGGTCGCGGCGGCGGCGCCTGTGCCGGTGATCCACCCGGCGGCGGCCCACACGGCGATCAGCAGCGCGACGCCGGCGAGCATGTCGATCAGCGTGCCCACCGCACGCAGGAAGAACGCGAGCGGCTGCACGTCGAGGGCGACGGCCTCGCCGGTGAGCACCTCGTCCTGGCGGATGACGGCGATCCCGGGTCGGGCCTCGGGGCCGGCTGGCAGGGTCCCGGACGGCGGCATGGGTACAGTGAACCACATGGACCTCGACGCCCTCACGGCCGCGCGGCGCGCGGAGTGGGAGCGGCTCGATGAGCTGGGCAGGCTGCGCCGTCCCACCGCCGCCGAGGCCGATGAGCTCGTCGCACGCTACCGCGCGGCATCCGCCGATCTGGCCGAGATCAAGACGACCGCCGGGCGCAGCGTCGAAGGCGACCACCTCTCCACGTTGCTCGCCCGTGCGCGCCTGCGCCTGACTGGCGCACCCGATAACGTGCTGCGACAGGTGCCGAGGTTCTTCCTGCACCAGCTGCCCGCCGCGCTGTACCGGCTGCGGTGGACGACGCTCGTCGTCGCCCTCGGCTTCCTCCTCGTGGGCGCGCTCGTCGCCGTGTGGATCGCCCGCGACCCGGCCGTGCTCGCCGCCCTCGGCGACCCGGCCGACCTGCAGTACTACGCCGAGCACGAGTTCACCGACTACTACAGCGAGAATCCGGCCGCCGTCTTCGCGGGAACGGTCTGGACGAACAACGCGTGGATCGCCGCGCAGTGCGTGCTGTTCGGAGTGACGGGCTTCTGGCCCGTCATGGTCGTCATCCAGAACGCCGTCGGGGTCGGCACCGCCGCCGCCGTGATGTTCGCCCACGGTCGCGGCGACCTGTTCCTGCTGTTCATCGCACCGCACGGGCAGCTCGAGCTCACCAGCATCTTCGTGGCGGCCGCCGCGGGCCTGCACATCTTCTGGGCGTGGATCGCCCCGGGCGCCCGCAGCCGAGGGGAGGCGCTCGCTGCCGCCGGCCGGTCGCTCGCGACGGTCGCCGTCGGACTCGTGCTGGCCCTCGCGCTCTCGGGCCTCGTCGAGGGGTTCGTCACGCGCCAGCCGTGGCCGTGGCCGCTGAAGATCGGGATCGGCACCGCCGCGCTGGCGGTCTTCCTCGTGTACATGCTCGTCGTCGGTCGCCGCGCCGCACGGGCGGGGGAGACCGGCGACCTCACCGAGTACGAGGCCGGCACGACACGGCTCGTCGCGGGGTGACCGACGGCGTCGCCCCGGCCCGCGACGTTGTTTTGACAGAGTCAAAACAACGCGTACAGTGGATGCCGTGACCTCCCTCGCGCCCTCCGCCACCGACGCCCTGCGCGGTGTCGGCCTGCGGGTCACGGAGTCGCGCGCGGCGGTCTACGACGCGTTGCACGGCCACCCCCACGCGAGCGCGGACGACGTCTTCGACCGCATCCGCGAGGCCGTTCCCGGCACGAGCCGCCAGTCGGTGTACAACGCCCTCGGCGACTTCGCCGACGCCGGGCTGGTGCGCCGCATCGAACCGGCCGGTCGTCCGATGCTGTTCGAGCTGCGCGTCGACGACAACCACCACCACCTCGTGTGCACCGGATGCGGTGCCGTCGAAGACATCGACTGCACCGTCGGGCATGCGCCGTGTCTCGTGCCCTCCGACGACCACGGCTACCGCATCGCGGCCGCCGAGGTCACCTTCTGGGGCCTGTGCACCGCGTGCGCCGCCCTGCGCGACTGACACCTCCACCACCGACCACCCCACCATCTCCCCGAGGAAGGAACCCGCATGAGCAACCCGGACGAGACCGTCGCGCCCATCGGCGAGGACGTCACCGACACCGACCAGGCGGTCACCCCCATCGACACGCCCGTCGACGAGCGCGCCGACGGCGAGACCCGTCCTCGCCCCAACCCCGACGAGGCGGGCTCCTGCCCCGTCGTGCACACCGGCGGGCAGCCGCATCCGACCAGCGGCTCGGCCAACCACGTCTGGTGGCCCAACCAGCTGAACCTGCGCATCCTCAAGAAGAACCCGGTCGAGGGCAACCCCCTCGGCGGCGACTTCGACTACGCCGCCGCGTTCGCCGGGCTCGACCTCGCCGCCGTCAAGGCCGACATCGCCGAGGTGCTCACCACGTCGCAGGACTGGTGGCCCGCCGACTTCGGCAACTACGGCCCGCTCATGATCCGCATGGCCTGGCACAGCGCGGGCACCTACCGCGTCACCGACGGCCGCGGCGGTGGCGGAGCCGGTCAGCAGCGCTTCGCGCCGCTGAACAGCTGGCCCGACAACGTCAACCTCGACAAGGCCCGGCGTCTGCTGTGGCCCGTCAAGAAGAAGTACGGCCAGTCGATCTCGTGGGCCGACCTCATGATCCTCACCGGCAACGTCGCGCTCGAGAACATGGGCTTCTCCACCTTCGGCTTCGGCGGCGGACGCCCCGATGTGTGGGAGCCGGACGACGACGTGTACTGGGGTCCGGAGACCACGTGGCTCGCCGACGAGCGCTACACCGGCGACCGCGACCTCGAGAAGCCGCTCGCCGCCGTGCAGATGGGCCTCATCTATGTCAACCCCGAGGGCCCCAACGGCAACCCCGACCCGCTGTCGTCGGCCCGCGACATCCGCGAGACGTTCGGCCGCATGGGCATGGACGACGAGGAGACCGTCGCCCTCATCGCCGGTGGTCACACGTTCGGCAAGACCCACGGCGCCGCGCCCGACACGAACATCGAGGACAACCCCGAGGCCGCCGGCATCGAGCAGCAGGGACTCGGCTGGAAGAACAACCACGGCACCGGCCACGGCGACGACACCATCACCTCGGGCCTCGAGGTCACGTGGACCTACCACCCGACCCGCTGGGACAACGAGTTCTTCCACATCCTCTACGCGTACGAGTGGGAGCTCATGCGCAGCCCCGCCGGCGCGCACCAGTGGCGTCCCGTCAACGGCGGCGGCGCCGACATGGTGCCGATGGCGCACTCGAACGGACGTCGCGAGCCCCGCATGCTCACGAGCGACCTCGCCCTGCGCGTCGACCCCGCCTACGACGTCGTCAGCCGTCGCTTCAAGGAAGACCCCGAGGCGTTCGGCGACGCGTTCGCCCGTGCCTGGTTCAAGCTCACGCACCGCGACATGGGTCCGATCGCCCGCTACCTCGGCCCCGAGGTGCCCCAGGAGGAGCTCATCTGGCAGGACCCGGTGCCGGCCGTGACCCACGAGCTGATCAGCGACGCGGATGCCGCGACCCTCAAGGAGCGCATCCTCGCGTCGGGCCTCACGGTGTCCGAGCTCGTCGGAACCACGTGGGCGGCGGCGTCGACCTTCCGCGGCAGCGACAAGCGCGGCGGCGTCAACGGCGCCCGCATCCGCCTCGCGCCGCAGAAGGACTGGGAAGTCAACAACCCCACGCAGCTGCACCGCGTACTGAGCGTGCTCGGCGGCATCAAGGCCGACTTCGACGCGACCGGCAAGGTCGTCTCCCTGGCCGACCTCATCGTGCTCGCGGGCAACGCCGGTGTCGAGAAGGCCGCGGCGGATGCCGGGGTCGGCGTCGAGGTGCCGTTCCGCCCGGGACGCACCGACGCCTCGCAGGAGCAGACCGACGTGCACTCGTTCGGCTACCTCGAGCCCGCCGCCGACGGCTTCCGCAACTACCAGGGTCCGCTCGCGACGGCCGCCGGTCTCCCTGCGGAGCACCTGCTGATCGACCGCGCGAACCTGCTGACGCTCACCGCGCCGGAGATGACCGTGCTGGTCGGCGGACTGCGGGTGCTCGGCACCAACTGGGACGGCTCGGACCACGGCGTGTTCACCGAGCGTCCGGGGGTGCTCACGAACGACTTCTTCGTGAACCTGCTCGACCTCGGCACGACGTGGAAGCCGCTCGACCCGGGCAGCCACGCGTTCGCCGGCGCGAAGGACGGCTCGGGCGAGAAGGTCGGGATCGGCACGCGTGTCGACCTGCTGTTCGGCTCGAACTCCGAGCTTCGCGCCCTCGCAGAGGTGTATGCCTCGGACGACGCCCGTGAGAAGTTCGTGCACGACTTCGTCGCGGCCTGGGTGAAGGTCACCGAGCTCGACCGCTTCGACCTGCACCGCTGACCCGCGCGCCGCACGCAGCGAACGGCCCCGCCTGGATGCCAGGCGGGGCCGTTCCGCGTTCTCAGCGGGTCAGAGGTCGATGCCTTTCGTGCTGAACAGCGCGCGGTGCAGGAAGCCCGCCAGCAGCGCGCCGACGATGGGGAACACGAGGAACACCCACAACTGCAGCAGCGGCTCGGCGCCGCCGTAGATGGCGGTGGCGATCGAGCGCGCCGGGTTGACCGACGTGTTGTCGATCGGGATCGACGCGAGGTGGATGAGCGTGAGCGTCAGGCCGATCACGAGGCCCGCGAACTTGGTGCCCCGCGTCGCGTGCGTCGCGCCGAGGATCACGAGCACGAAGATGCCCGTGAACAGGATCTCGGCGACGATCGCCGCCCCGAGGCCGAAGCCGCCGGGCGAGCCGAACCCGTCGCCGTCGCCGTAGCCGTTGCTGGCGAAGCCGCCCGCCTGCGCGTCGGCGAGCCAGCTGCCCGGGCCGAACAGGCCGATGAGCACGATGAGGCTCGTGCCGACGGCGCCGCCGATGACCTGGGCGACGATGTAGCCCACCGAGTCCTTCCACGCGAAGCGTCCCGCGGCGGCGAGCCCGAGCGTGACGGCCGGGTTGAAGTGACCGCCCGAGATCGGACCCCATGCGTAGGCGCCTGCAACGACGGTGAGGCCGAACGCGAACGCGACGCCGACGAAGCCGATGCCGAGAGAGGAGCCGTTGGCGCCGACGCCGAAGTCGGAGGCGAACAGCGCGGCGCCGATCGAGCCGAAGACGAGCACGAACGTGCCGAGCGCCTCGGCGAGCAGCTTCTGGGTGGTGGTGGGTCCCGCCGGTGCCGGTGCGTGGTCCAGCGGGGTCGGGGCGACGGGCTTGTCGGGGATCGGATCGGGGCTCATGGTCGTTCCTTTCGCGAAGAATCGCCTGTTGCCGCTGATTCTGCCGCTGATCGCGGGTTTCGTGCAGTACCGACGTCGGAAGTCGTCACCGCGCGTCGCGGTGCGTCATCCGCACATGTCGCCCGGTGAGAAACCGACCGCGCGCCGAGACATCATCGCGCCGGTGATTTCTCGCGCGCGGGATGATGTCTCGACGCGTCCCGCCCGACGGGCGGATGGATGCGGCGGAGTCAGAGGCGGCCGGCGGCCTTGAGCGCGAGGTAGCGGTCGGCGATCGCGGGCGGCAGGTCCTCGGCGGAAGCGGTGAGGGCCTCGGCACCGGCGCGGCGGACGGCTGCAGAGACTTCCTCGGCTTCCCGCGCGGCGCGTTCGTAGGCGGCCTCCCGGTAGACGTCCTCGGCGGCCCGCCGGGCGACGGGGGCGTCGCGGTCGTCGGTCGCCGTGCCGACCAGCACGCGGCTGCGGGCCGTGAGGGCCGGCAGCGACCCGAGGAAGGCCCGCGCCGAGGCGACGGCATCCTGCGCCGTGAGGACGACCACGAGCGCGGGGCGCGTGGTGAGCAGTCGCACCTGCGCGAAGGCCGCATCCCAGTCGGTGTCGATGAGCTGCGGCTCGACGGGGGCCATCGCGTCGACGAGCGCCGGCAGCAGGGCCGCGCCGTCGACGCGGGTGACCCGGGCGCGCACGACGCGGTCGAACATGACGAGGTGCACGTGGTCGCCGGCGCGCGTCGCGAGCGCGCCGAGCAGGAGCGCGGCCTCCATGGCGGCGTCCAGGCGCACCCCGTCACCGACGCGCGCGGCCGCGGTGCGGCCGGTGTCGACGAGGATGACGACGTGCCTATCGCGTTCGGGGCGCCACGTGCGCAGCATCGTCGTCCCCGCCCGCGCGGTCGCGCGCCAGTCGATGGAGCGCACGTCGTCGCCGCGCACGTACTCGCGCAGGCTGTCGAACTCGGTGCCCTGCCCGCGCACCTGCACGCTCGTGTTGCCGTCGAGTTCACGCAGCCGCACGAGGCGCGACGGGAGGTGCCGGCGCGCCCGGAACGGCGGCAGCACGCGCAGCGCGGCCGGGGAGTCGATGCGCCGCTGCCGTCCGGCGAGCCCCAGCGGCCCCGCCCCGCGGAGCACGACGAAGGCGCTGCGCAGCTCGCCGCGGCGCCGCGGCCGCAGTGGCACGTCGACGGCGCGGCGCTCGCCGGCCGGCACGTCGACGCGCACCCGGGCCGCCGGCGCGCCGGCCGTCGGCTGCCACGCGTCGCGCAGGAGTCCCCGCAGTCGCCGGGCGCCGTCGTTGCACAGCACGACCGCGGTGGGCACGCGCTCGCCGCGGAGAGCTCGTGCGGGCACGCGCCGCTCCACCGCGATGCGGCGTAGGTCGGCGGCCGCGGCGACGTCCACGCCCACGGCGACGAGGCACAACAGCATCCACGCCGCCGCGACGAGCCACGGCGACAGCCCCGCCGAGCCCAGCAGCACGGTGGGGACGACGCCGATGCCCACGGCGAAGGCGAAACGGCCGGTGACGAACACGAGGGGACCGCTCAGACCGGAACGCGCGTCTGCTGCACGACGGCCGAGAGCACGGCATCCGCCGAGACGCCCTCGATCTCGGCCTCGGGCCGCAGCCGCAGCCGGTGACGCCAGGTCGGCACGAGCATCGTCTGCACGTGGTCGGGCGTGATCGCGGGGTACCCGCCCAGCCACGCCCACGTCTTCGCGGTCGCCAGCAACGCCGTCGCGGCGCGCGGGCTCGCGCCCAGCTGCACCGACGGGGCAGACCGGGTCGCGCGCGCCAGATCGACGACGTAGCCGAGCACGTCGTCGGAGACCTGCACCGCGGCGGCGGCGCGCTGCGCGGCGCGGATGCCGTCGGCGCCGACGACGGCGGCGAGGCCGGCCTCGGCGAGGCTGCGCGGCGAGAAGCCGTCGGCGTGGCGGCGCAGCACCGAGACCTCGTCGTCGCGCGCCGGCGCGTCGATCACGAGCTTGAGCAGGAACCGGTCGAGCTGGGCCTCCGGCAGGGAGTAGGTGCCCTCGTGCTCGACGGGGTTCTGGGTCGCGGCGACCAGGAACGGGTCGGGGAGGGCGCGCGAGACGCCGTCGGCGGAGACCTGCCGCTCCTCCATCGCCTCCAGCAGCGCCGCCTGGGTCTTGGGCGGGGTGCGGTTGATCTCGTCGGCCAGCAGCACGTTCGTGAACACCGGTCCGGCGCGGAACTCGAACGATCCGCTGCGGGCGTCGTACACGAGCGACCCGGTGACATCACCCGGCATGAGGTCGGGGGTGAACTGGATGCGGGTCGTCTCGAGCCCGATCGCGGTGCTGAAGGCCCGCACCAGCAGGGTCTTGGCGACACCCGGCACACCCTCCAGCAGCACGTGGCCGCGCGAGAGCAGGGCGATCAGCAGCCCGGTGACGGCGCCGTCCTGGCCGATCACGGCCTTGCCGACCTCGACGCGGACGCGGTTCATCGCCTCGCGCAGCTCGGCGTCGGCGACGCTGTCGGTGGGGGCGGGGGGCGTGCTCATGGCGTGTTCCTCTCGGGACGGATGGCGCGGGACAGACGCAGGTCGATCTCGCGCAGGCGGTCGGCGATCTCGACGAGTTCGCGGTCGTCGCGGACGACGCGGTCGACGAGGATGCCGCGCACGGCGGAGCGATCGGCTCCGAGCGCGGCGGCGACGGCGTCGCTGACGGCGTGCGCGGGAGTGGCCGGTCCGAGCCCGAGGGTGCGGGCGGCGCGGCGCAGCGTCGCGATGCGCAGCTCGTCGGCGGCGTGCGTGGGGTCGGCGGCGGCCGAGTACAGACGCGCGCGTCCCTCGGTGGTCTCGCCCGCGCGCACGGTGACGGGCAGGTTCTCGGCCACCAGCGGACCGAACCGGCGCCCCCGCCACAGGGCCGCAGCCCCCGCGGCGCACACGAGCAGCACCATCGCCGGCGTCACCCACGGGGGCGTGAGCTCGCCGAGGGTCGGGGCGGCGACGATGTCGCTGTCCGACAGCGACGGCAGGTACCAGACGACGCGCGGGTGGTGCGAGAGCAGGCCGATCCCGAGCGCGGCGTTGCCGTCGGTGGCGAGATGCGCGTTCGTGAACAGCACCGTTCCGTCGACCGCGACGCGCGTGCCGGTGCCGGCCTCGCCGTCGGCAGCGGTGGCCAGCAGACCGGCCGCGTCGCCCTCCGGGTAGCAGGCGATCGCGGCATCGGATGCGGCGAACAGCGCGCCGGGCGCGAGCGCGCCCGCGGCCTGTGCTTCGGGCAGGGCGCACGAAGGGGGCAGCACGTCCCACGCGACTCCGGCCGGTTCCGAGTCGAAGAGCAGGTCGAGGTCGCGGCTGCGGGGCTGCAGCAGGACGACGTCGGCGGCGCCCTCCACCACGGACTGCAGGTCGTCGTCCGAGAGCGGGGCGGTGTCGGTGATCACGAGCGTGGCAGAACCGGAGGAGGTGGCCGCGACGGCTTGCGCTCGGTCCCGCGCGACGACGACCTCGACCCCGTGGTCGGACAGGATGTGGGCGAGCGCCCGCGAGCCATCGGGTCCCGCCGCCTCCGGATCCAGCATCCCTTGAGCGGGGAGCTGGGAGATCCCGGCGATCGCGGCCAGCACACCGCCGACGACGAGCGCGCCGACGGCGATCGCGGCCCAGGTCCCGATCGCGCGGGTCCGTGTCGTCACGACGCGGCTCCGGCGAGGGCGTCAGGCAGCACGGGGCGGGCGGCGGTGACGCGGTCGTCGAGGGCGGCGAGGCGCGCATAGCCGTCGGGGGAGCCGGGGCGGCGGAGGTACCGCACGTCGTCGAAGAGGTCCGCCGCCTCGGCGAGCGCGTCCGCCTCGGCGGGGAAGGCGACCGCGGCCTGACGGGCGAACGCGTGCACCGTCGCCCCGGGCGCGGGATCGACGATCACCCGCTCCGACAGGCCGCGCGCGAGTGCACGCAGTCGCAGCACCATCGCGTCCTCCCAGCGGGCGGCGTCGGCGGCGGCCGCGGCGGCGCGGCGCAGTTCGGCGGCCGTGCGACCCTCGGGCTCGCCGAACAGATCGCCGCCGTCTCGGGAGCGCACGACGCGTCGCGGGCGCCCCCACACGATGAGGGCGACGACGACGAGCCCGGCGACCAGCACGAGCGCGCCGATCGCCAGCAGGGGCCCGGCGCCGGCGGGCAGCTGTCCGCTGAACAGACCGGTGACGAATTCGAGCACGCTCTGCGCGGCGCGGTCGAACCACGTCGGCTCGGCGGCGCGGTAGACCGGGTCGGCGAGTTCCTGCTCCGCCCACGACCGTGCCTCATCGGCGTCGGGGATGAGGGGAAAGGCGCCCAGGGAGACGATCACGGCCGCTCCGCGGGAGCGCCCGGTGCGGTCCACTGCGTCGCGGACGGGGTGTCCGCCTGCCCGGGCGCTGCCGGGCCGCGATCCGTCGTCTGCGGCGCACCGGGAGTGGGGACACCGGCGGGCGCCGGCACGGGAGCGGCGGGAGCGGGCGGCGGCGCGCCGAACGGCACCGGTGCGCGGGTCACGGGCGGCGACGGGGGAGCCGGCGCAGCGGCCGCGGCGTATGGCGAGGCCGCGACAGGCGGCGCCCACCGCGGCAGCGAGCGGCCGATGTGCAGGAGATACGGGTCGGCGAGGCCGGTCTCCCCGGCGTCGCGCCGCTCGACGTACGCGAGCAGGTCGAGATCGAGCCCCTCGTGACGCATCCGGCAGTCGACGTAGACGAGCGTCGTCGCCGTCGCGAGCACGACGAGCGAGATCGACTGGATGACGAAGGTCAACGCGTAGGTGATGAGCGTGACGATCACCAGCGTCACGAACGCGCCGACTTCGGGGTCGCCGGTCGGCGACAGGGCGGTGCTGATGCCGAGTGCGGCGAACGTGAGCGGCAGGCTCACGACCTGGGCGAGCGTGCCGAAGACGAGCGAGACGACCACCGTCACGCCCAGCCCCACCCAGAAGCGTCCCCGGATCAGACGCCACGAGCGCGCGATCGCGGCCCGGATGCCCGCCCCCTCGACGACGATGACGGCCGGCACCAGCATCAGTTTGGTGCTCAGCCACAGCCACAGCGGGATCGTCGCGATCACCAGCAGCAGCACCGGCACGATCGCGGCGGGGCCGATGGCGACGCTCAGCGCGAAGAACACGGCCGCGGCGATCACGACCGCGACGACGATCACCGCGAGCAGCAGCAGGGAATAGCCGATGAGGCGCCACAGCGCGGGACGCACCTGACGCCACAGCTGCCGCACCGTGAGCTTTTCGGCGACGACCGCGTGGGTGACCTCCAGCACGACGACGGCCTGCACGACGACCGTCAACGCGGTCGAGGCGACCGAGAGCACGATGCCCATCACGATCATCAGCGCCGTCGACCCGGTCATGACCGCCTCGAAGTCCTCGGACCCGGGCTGCAGGCTCGCCAGGCGCGAGAAGGTCAGCATCCCGAGCCCGAGCCCGGCGCCGGCGACGATCAGCACCGCGAGCAGCTGCACCCCCATCGCGAAGCCGAGAAGCACGCGCGGATTGTGGCGCAGCGCCGTGAAGGAGCGGCCCAGCACGGTGCCGAAGCCGAGCGGCTGCAGTGGGACGATGCCCGGCCGCGACGCAGGCGTCCACGACGGATAGGCGGTCACGGGCGGCCTCCTCGGGGGGACATCACGGGTCGTCCTATCGTGGCACAGCGCGGATGCCGCTCGGCGGCGCCCGGCGGGTGTTCAGCGACGCCGGATACACCGTCGGATACTGTGGGACTGCGCGTCGCGTCCGGCGCGCCCGAGTACCCGAAGGACGAATGGGTTCATGGCATCCCGCATCCTGGTCGTCGACGACGACACCGCCCTGGCCGAGATGATCGGCATCGTGCTGCGCACCGAGGGCTTCGAGCCGGCGTTCTGCGCGGACGGGGCGATCGCCGTGGACGTCTGGCGCGAGGAGCGTCCCGAGCTCGTGCTGCTCGATCTCATGCTCCCCGGGATGGACGGGATCGAGATCTGCACTCGCATCCGCAGCGAGTCGGGTGTGCCGATCATCATGCTGACCGCCCGCACCGACACCGCCGACGTGGTGCGCGGCCTCGAATCCGGCGCCGACGACTACATCGTCAAGCCCTTCAACCCGAAGGAGCTCGTCGCCCGCATCCGCACGCGCCTGCGCCCGGCCGCTCCGCCGACCGAGGAGGCGCTGCGTATCGGCGACCTCACCGTCGACGTCTCGGCGCACGAGGTGCGTCGCGGCGACGCCGTCATCGCCCTCACACCGCTCGAGTTCGAGCTGCTCGTGGCGCTCGCCTCGAAGCCGCAGCAGGTGTTCTCGCGCGAAATGCTGCTCGAGCAGGTGTGGGGCTACCACTACAAAGCCGACACGCGGCTCGTCAACGTGCACGTGCAGCGCCTGCGCGCCAAGGTCGAGCTCGACCCCGACAACCCCCGCATCGTCACGACGGTGCGCGGCGTCGGGTACCGCGCCGGCGCGGTGGTGTAACCGCCCATGGCGGTCTCGCGCGCCGCCCGCCGGGCGCTGTGGCGCGACTGGCGGTCGTGGCCGGACCGCATGGTCGAGTCGTGGCGCCGGTCGCTGCGGTTCCGCACGCTCACCGTGACCCTCGGTCTCACGGTGCTCACGATCCTCGTGGCGCTCGTGTGGATGGCGCTCGCGATCCAGAACGACCTCTTCGACTCGCGCGTGCGTCAGGCGGAGGCCGCGGCGTCGCGGGCGACGGAGGCGGCGCAGGAGAAGATGGACGCCGCCGTCGTCGAGGGCGACCCGCTCGTGCTGCAGAACCTCATGACCGACCTCCGCGACGTCGTGTCACGGCAGGCGGCCACCGACATGATGGTCGTCTCGCGGATCTCCGACGAGCCCTCCGTGCTGGCCCCGCAGGACTTCGACCGCGGCGGGCTGACCGCCCAGATGATCTCGCCGGAGCTGCGGGCGAGCGTGCAGGCGGCGCCCGACCAGCAGTGGTGGCAGTCGATCGGCCTGCCCGGTGACGACGGCGAGGTCGTCCCGGCGGTCGTCATCGGCCAGCAGCTGCAGGTGCCCGAGGCGGGCGCGTACGAGCTGTACTTCGGCTACGACCTGTCGGGGGAGCAGTCCACCCTCGGGTTCGTGCAGGTGACGCTGTGGATCGTCGGGCTCACACTCGTCGTGCTCATCGGCGCGATCGTGTGGATCGTGCTGCGCTCGGTGACCGTGCCGATCGCCCAGGCGGCCGAGACGAGTGCGAAGCTCGCCGGCGGCGACCTCGGGGTGCGCCTTCCGGTGACCGGCGAAGACGAGTTCGCGACCCTCGGCCGCTCGTTCAACGCGATGGCCGACAGCATCGAGAGTCAGATCAAGGAGCTCGCCGACCTCTCGCTCGTGCAGCAGCGCTTCGTCTCCGACGTCTCCCACGAGCTGCGCACGCCGCTGACGACGATCCGGCTCGCCTCCGACATGCTCAACGACCAGAAAGGCGAGTTCGACCCGACGACGGCGCGCACCGCGGAGTTGCTCCACGCGCAGGTGCAGCGCTTCGAGGTGCTGCTGGCCGACCTGCTCGAGATCAGCCGCTACGACGCCGGCTCGGTGCAGCTCGAGCACGAGGCCACGAGCCTCGCCCAGCTCGCCGAAGACGTCATCGAGTCGATGGCGCAGCTGGCCGAGCAGCACGGCAGCGATGTGCGCCTCGTCGCACCCGGGGGATATTCCCCGGTCGACATGGATGCCCGCCGCATCCGCCGCATCGTGCGCAACCTGCTCGGCAACGCGATCGAGCACGGGGAGGGGCGGCCGATCGTCGTCACCGTCGACAGCGATCAGCGCGCCGTGGCCCTCGGGGTGCGCGACTACGGTCTGGGCATGCGCCCCGAAGACACGGAGCGGGTCTTCGACCGGTTCTGGCGCGCCGACCCGTCGCGCAAGCGCACGATCGGCGGCACCGGGCTGGGCCTGTCGATCGCACTCGGCGACGCCAAGCTGCACGGCGGCATGCTGGGGGTGTGGTCGGAGCTCGGCCGCGGCACCCACTTCGTGCTCACTCTTCCGCGCCACGGCCAGAGCCTCGACGGGGTGAGCCCCATCCCGCTCGACCCGGGCGACGAGGGCGCCCCGCTCGGCGACCTCGGACTCACCCAGCCCATCACCCTCCCGGATGCCGGAGGCCGCCGATGACCGCTCGCCCGCTGCGCGCCGCCCTCGCCGCCGCCTCGCTCCTGATCGTGATGGCGCTCGCCGCCTGCGCCGGCCTGCCCACCTCCGGGCCCGTGCGCATCGGCCAGGCCGGTGTCGAAGACGGCGAGCCGCCGTTCGCGTACGTGCCGAACGGGCCCGCCGAGGGCATGACGCCGCAGCAGATCGTCGACGGGTTCATCGCGGCCGGTTCCGGCCCGCGCAGCGACTGGCAGACGGCGCAGTTGTTCCTCAGCGAGGAGGCCCGGGCGGTGTGGAAGCCGGCGGCATCCGTCACCGTCTACGCGCCCGGCGACCGCACCGTGACGACGGTCTCCGACGAGCGGATCGTCGTCGGCGTCATCCCGGAGGCGACCGTCGACGCGACCGGCGCGTACGTGATCGCCGAGGGCACCCAGCCCACCGAACTGACCTATCAGCTGGCGCAGCAGGCCGACGGGGAGTGGCGGATCACGCAGGCGCCCGACGGCATCGTGCTCGACACGACCCGCTTCCAGAGCGTCTTCCGGCCGTACTCGCTCATGTACTTCGATCCGGACTGGCGCTACCTCGTCCCCGAGCAGCGGTGGTTCCCCGTCGAGACGGCGGCGACCCGCATCACCGAGGCGCTCGTCGAGGGGGCGCCGAGCCCGTGGCTGGCCTCGGCGGTGCGCACGTCGTTCACCGAGAGCGCCGGCCTCGCGCAGCGTTCCGTCCCGGTGCGTCAGGGGGCCGCGGAGGTCACGCTGCGCAGCGCCGCCCGGGGCCTCGACCAGGGGACGCTCGACCGGATGCAGACGCAGCTGGAGATGAGCCTCGCGACCGCCGGGATCATGGACGTCGAGATGCTCGTCGACGGGCAGACGCTCGCCGCCAGTGTCGTGCCCGTGCGGGACACGCGTGTGGACGCACGCATGATCGTGCAGTCCGAGGGAGCGTTCGGCTTCCTCTCCGGAGACGAGATCACGCCGATCCCCGGCCTGTCGGGTGCCGTCGTCGCCGCCGACGCCGAGTCCGTCGAGGTCGCCGCCGATCGCGCGGTCGCCGCGGTGCGCACCCGCGACGGCGTCGTCGCCCGGGCGAGCGCCGACGGCACGGTCACGGTGCTCGACACCCGCGCCGGGGTGCTTGCGCCCACGATCGACCCCGACGGCTACATCTACGTCGTGCCGGCCGACGAGCCCGACGCGCTCGTCGCGTACGCCCCCGACGGCACCGCGTTCGAATTGACGGGGGCGTGGACGGGCGCCTCCCGCATCCTCTCGGTGCGGGTCTCCCGTGACGGCACGCGCATCGCGGCGGTCGTGCGCGAAGGGACGCAGTCGGCGGTGTGGATCGCCTCGATCATCCGCGACGACGACGGTGCCCCCGCCTCGCTCAGCGGCGAGCGCACGCCGCTGGCCGTGCTGGACGGGGACGGCATCTCCCTCACCTGGCTCGACGGGGTCACCACCGCGGTCGTGTACACCAGCGGCGAGGACCGGTACCTGCGCACGCAGCCGGTGGGCGGACCGGGCACCGTCATCCGGGCGCGCGAGGGCACGGTGAGCGTCGCCGGCGGAAACCAGTCCGGTTCGGCACGCCTGCGCGACGCGGACGGTGGGTTGTTCGTGCAGCGCGGGTCGACCTGGCAGCAGGTCGACACCGGCGTCGACCTGCTCGCCGTCCAGCAGGGCACGCCGCAGTAGCCTTCACGCGGTCTTCCTCCACAACGCGGTTCTGCAGGGCACCGGCCACGACTTCGCGATCCGCGCCCCCGACGTCGACCGGCGGAACGCACACTGGGCGGATGCCGCTCCCCGAGGCCTGGCGTCGCGCCCTCGACGAAGCGCTCGACGTCGTCTTCGCCTCCACGTGCGCCGGCTGCGACGAGCCGGGCGCCCTGCTGTGCGCCTCGTGTGCGGCCGAGATGACTGCGCGGCCCACCCTCCGCAGCGTGGACAGGGGAGCGGGCGCGCCGCTGCGTGTGTGCAGCGCGCTGCGGTTCGAGGGCGTCTGCGCCCGAGCCCTTAGGGCGTTCAAGGAGGACGGGCGCACACCCCTTGCGCGCCCGCTCGGCGCCGCGCTCGCCGTCGCCGTGTCCACAGTCGTGCCCGACGCGCTGCGGCGAGACGGGGCGTCGTTCGCGGTCGTACCGGTGCCGAGCTCGCGCGCGGCGATGCGGCGGCGCGGATTCGTCGCGCCCGAACTGCTCGTGCGGCGTGCCGGTGCGCGTCCGGTGCGCCTGCTGCGGATCGCGCGCGGCACTGCCGATCAGCGTGGCCTCGCGCGCGCCGAGCGGGCCGAGAACCTCGCCGGGGCCTTCACGGCCGAATCCGCGGCGGCCGATCTCCGGGTCGTCGTGGTCGACGACGTCGTGACGACGGGGTCGACGCTGCGGGAGGCCGCCCGCGTCCTCGAAGCGGCCGGCGCGGTCGTGCTGGGCGCGGCGACGGTCGCGTCCACTCCGCGACACGCCGATGGGGCTGCGGCATCCGTTAAACACGGGAACGAGAGGTGACATCACCGGCCCGCGCCAGTACGGTGGTGGGGACAAGGCGAACTCAGGGTCCGCCCTTGACCGGGAGGACCCGGAACAAGGAGGTCAGGATGGAAACCAGCATTGTCGGCGTCGGAGTGAGCGTGTCCGATCGGTTCCGCAGCGTTGCTGAAGAGAAGTCCGTTCGCATCGAGAACATCGCGCCGCGCGCCCAGCGCATGGACGTGAAGGTCACCCATCGCGCGTACCACAACGGCAGTCGCGAAGAGGAGACGGTGGAGCTCACCGTCACCGGCAAGGGCCCCGTGGTACGGGCCGAGGCCACCGACAGCGACAAGTTCACGGCGCTCGATCTCGCCGTCGACAAGCTCGCCGAGCAGCTGCGCCGCGCGAAGGACAAGCGCGTCGACGCCCGCAACCACCCGCGGGGCGCCAAGCTCGACAAGAACAGCGGCTCGCTGTCGGGGATCGACGTGCAGCCCGCGTCGGCCGACACGCTGCGCGCCGTCGCGACCGGCGAGGTGCCGGTCGTCTCCGACGGTCTCGACGACGAGGACTACACCCCGGTCGTCATCCGGCAGAAGAGCTTTGACGCCGAATGGATGACGGCCGAGGAGGCCGTCGACCGGATGGAGCTCGTCGGCCACGACTTCTTCCTGTTCATCGACGCACGCACCGATCGTCCCGCCGTCGTCTACCGCCGCAAGGGCTGGGACTACGGCGTGATCGCCCTCGACACGACGGCTGCCCCCGCCGCCGAGATCGCGTCCTGACGCACCGACATCGAACGGGGCGGGTGCCGACGGCATCCGCCCCGTTCGCGTGTCATCAGAACCGCAACGCGTCGATCACCTTCGCGCGCACGGCGGCGAGGGCGGGCAGGAACCCGGCGATCGCGCCGATGCCGACGGCCGCGCCGAGCGCGATCAGGGCTGCCCGCAGCGGGAACGCCGGGTTCTCCTGCAGCGGGGTCAGCACTTCCCACGCGAACAGGACCCGCATCGTGACGATCGCGAGCGCGATGCCGACGACACCGGCGACGGCGGTCGCCACGACGTTCTCGAGCAGCACGGTGGTGAAGATACGCCCGCCGGTGGCACCGAAGCTCCGGCGCACACCGATCTCGCGGATGCGCTGACGCATCGCGACGAGCTGGATGTTCACGAGGCCGAGCCCGCCCAGCAGCAGGACGAGACCGGCGATCAGTCCCGTGATCATCTCGAACATCTGCGCGCTCTGCTGCGTCTCCGGGCGTGAACCCCAGTCCGACCGCGACACCGTCACCTCGGTGCCGGGCCCCGCGGCGGCACGCAGCTGCGCGGCGAGCTCCGGTCCGATCGCATCGACCGCGTCCTCGGAGACCCACACCTCCCAGTTCAGCACGTCGCCTTCGCCGAGTGCCTCGGCGCGGTCGAGGTAGGTGTCGGGCATCAGGGTGACGACCTTCTGCGTGTCCCCCTGCCACTCCGCCGGGGTCACCCCGACGATGCGATAGGTGCCGGCGAGGACCCCGGTGAGCTCCAGGGTCGGCGACGGCCCCGCGGCGGCAGTGGTGTCCAGCGACGGCGATCCCAGCGCATGCCAGAGCGATTCCGAGACGACCGCCGGCGGCGCGAGCCAGTCGGAGTCCGCATCGTCGAACCAGCGTCCGGCCAGCAGCGCGGTGCGATGGATGACGGCGTAGTCCGCGTCGGCCAGGCGGGTCATGACCGGGCGCACGTAGTCCTGCATCTGCACCGTGAC
Organism: Microbacterium telephonicum; assembly: GCF_003651225.1. Lineage (GTDB taxonomy): Bacteria > Actinomycetota > Actinomycetes > Actinomycetales > Microbacteriaceae > Microbacterium > Microbacterium telephonicum. The sequence goes on along the minus strand of NZ_RCDB01000003.1, from coordinate 376,531 downwards.
GCCGGTGCCGAGCTGGTCGGTGCGGCGCGTCACGTACTCGAGGTCGAACCGGTCCGCGGCGGAGCGGACGGCGGTGTCGAAAGCGTCCCAGTCCACCACGGCGCCGTCGGTGCGATACACCGAGATCGCCACGGTCGCCTCACGGCCGCCGTATCGATCGGACTGCTCGACGGTGCTCTGGCGCATGTAGTCGCCCAGGGCGAGAACCGCCGCGATCGCACCCACCGACACCGCGATGCCGATGAGGCTCAGCAGAACGCGCAGTTTGTGATGACGCAGCTCCGCCCACGCCTCGCTCAGCGCACCGACGAACGCGCTCATCCGGCGACCCCCGGGGCCGGCACCGACGCGCCGGCCAGCGCTCCGAGCGCGGTCTCGCGCGTCGCGGCGTCGAGGTCGACGTCGCCGAGCAGCCCGTTCTCGAGTCGGTAGTGCCGCCGGGCGCGCGCGGCGACGTGCAGATCGTGGGTGATCGTGACGAGCGCCGCCTCCGTCTCGGAGGCGACCTCATCGAGGAGGGCCATCACCGCGGCACCGGTCTCGACGTCGAGTGCGCCCGTCGGCTCATCGGCGAGGATCAGCGCGGGTCGGCGGACGAGGGCACGCGCGATCGCGACACGTTGCTGTTCGCCGCCGGAGAGCTGCTCGGGCGTCGAGTCGAGCCGGTGCCCGAGCCCGACGCGCTCCAGCATCTCCTCCGCGAGGCGCCGACGTCGCCAGAACTGCCGGCCGCGCGCGTAGCCCAGCGGCATCGCGACGTTCTCGGTGGCCGAGCGACCCGCCAGCAGATGGAACTGCTGGAAGACGAAGCCCACTTCACGCCCGCGCAGCCTGTCCAGTGCGCCGCGCCGCATCCGGGGTCCGCGCTCGCGGTAGATGCTCTGTCCGCGGAAGGCCACCTCGCCCGAGGACGGCAGGTCGAGCATGCCGAGGATGCCCAGGAGCGTCGACTTGCCCGATCCGCTCCGGCCGACGATCGCGACGTGGTCTCCGGCGCCGACCGACAGATCGATCCCGCGCAGGATGTCGAGCCGCGTGTCGTCGGGGAGGAGCACGTGGCGCGTGACCCCGCGGAGGTCGACGAGCGTCACCAGGTCATCCCGGGGTCTTCGCAGTACTGGCCGCCCATGCCGTCGTCATAGCAGACGGGCTCCGTCCCCGCGGTGGTCCCCGGGACGTACTGGCGGACGACGTCGCCTTCGGCGAGACCGCTCACCACCTGCACGAGCGTGCCGTCGGTGACGCCCAGTTCGACCTTCCGCTCTTCGGTCCCGCCGTCCGTGTCGATCCAGACGATGCCGCTGCCGGCGCCGCCGGTGACCGCCGTCGTCGGAACGACGAGCGCGTCCTCGACCGAGCCGACGGTGACGGCGAGTGTCGCCTTGAGTCCGGCGAAGACCTGTTGGTCGGTCGGCACGGCGCACACGACGCTCGTCGCACCGTCGTCCGAGACCTGGACGTTCAGTCCGGTGCACGTGAAGGGGGCGGGGCCGCCCTGGATGGTGACCTGCCCGTCGGTCGGGGCGCCGGCCAGGCGGTAGAGCAGCACCGGGTCCACGGTGCCGACCAGGTGGAACCGAGCGGGAGTGAGCGTGGCCACCTCGCTGCCGAGGGACACCGACTGCCCCTTCACGAGTTCGAACGAGGCGACCTCGCCGGCCTCGGGGGCGGTGACGTCGACGTTCTTCACGGGGGACGTCTGCTTCACGGTGAACAGCACCTGGCCCGCCGCGACCGACTGGCCCTGCGCGACGGCGACGCTCGTGATGACGCCCTCGACCTGTGCGCGCACCGTCACGTCGTCGTCGCGGGCGATCGTGCCGTCCACGCTGAGCTCGTCGGTGATGTCCCCCTTCTCGACCGTGACGACGGGGGCGTCGAGTGTTCCGCCGGCGGCGGGGGTCGCCGCATCCGCCTGGTCGGGGAAGAACGCCAGTTTGACGAGCGCGGCCGCGACCGCGGCGCACACGATGAGAAGGAGGATCGGGAAGATCCAGCGACGCCAGACGAGCATGGGCAGCCTCCGTGGTGGGGGATCGGTCTCCTCGAACCTAGGGGAGCGCGCCGCGCTGCCGCCTCGTTCTCAGGGATGACTCCGGGTTCACCCTGGTCGCCGCCGACCGCCGCCGCGGGCTGCCGATGTCCCGGTGTGACGGTCGCGGCTGCTCAGTCGAACATGCCGTCCAGCAGGCCGCCGATCACGAGGCCGCCGAGGATGCCGCCGACGAGGTCGCTCCCGCCGCCGCGCCGGCCGCCACCGCCCCAGCCGCCGGGGCCGCCCTGACCCCAACCGCCGTCGTTCGGGCGACCGGAGTCGATGTCGCGCTGGGCGAGCTGAAGCGCCTCGGCGGCGAGCGTGCCGCAGCGGCGGGCGACGGCCATCACCTGCTCGCGGTCGTCTTCCGGGATGGTCGGGCCGACGGTGTTCGCGAGCTCGAGGCGCACGCGTTCGGCCTCGGCCAGGCGCGTGCGCGCGTCGGCGCCGATCCACCCGCGGTGACCCGAGATCACGCTGCGGGCCACGCCCAGCTGCCGGTCGGCGTCGTCGATCGCGTGCCGTACGTGCGACTCCGGCGGCACCGGTCGCGCGGCGCGTTCGCGGGCTTTGTCGACGGCCGCATCCAGCGCCGCGTTCGCCCCGCGCAGGCGCGTGAGCTCGGTGAACGGGTCGGGCTTCTGGCCGGCGGGCGTCAGCTGGCCGAGCGCCGCGTCCAGGTCGGCCATCGCCGCCGACACGGCGGGGACAGCCGCGAACTCCCGCGCGACGGCGAGGTCCTCGCGGGAATCGAGCACGATCGCGTCGAGCGTGGATTCGGCGCGCAGCGCCTCCACCTCGAACTGGTCGACCGCCTCGATCAGGGTGCCGGCACGCCGGGCAGCCTCGATCGCGGTCTCCAGCGCCAGGTTCGCCTGTTCGCGCTGGTCGGCCTCGCGGCGCCGCTCCGACACCTCCGAACCGTGGAGGGCGAAATCGAGCAGCTGCTTGGCCTCGGCGGCGTTGCCCGACACCTTGCGCAGCGCGTCGTCGGAGTAGCGCGCCGCGAGGCGGTCGAGCGTCGCCTCGAGCTGGGGGAGTCGGGTGCGCAGCCGCTCGACGTCCTGACGGATGCCGGTGATGATCTCCGGGGCGCGGCGCGCGCGCTCGATGGGACCGGCCAGCGCCTCGGTGCGGTCGTCGAGCAGCTCCTCGGCCCACTCGCACAGCTGCAGGATGCGGGCGTGCCGCGTGCGCAGCTCCTCCGGGGTGTCGGGGATCTCGTCATGGTTGAGCTGGTGCAGGTGGAAGGCCTCGCCCAGGTGCTGGCGGACGGCGGTGAGGGCGTCGCGCAGCTCGGCGGTCGCCTCGGCGCCCAGCTCGATCTCGGCGTACATGAGCTCGTCGGCCGTCGTGCGGATGCGCTCGTCGGCGGCCACGAGCGCGGCACCGGCACGCCGGCCGAGTTCGGCATCCTTCGCCGCGAGCTCCTCGCGCTCCTTCTTACGGTTGCCCCAGAATCCGGCCATGCTCCGATCCTATGGCGGGGCGGAGGGGCGCCGCCTGAAGGGACGCCGTGCACAGCAACCGCAAAGGTCACGGGCGGATAACATGGGAAGTCGTGCCGTGCCTTCCGCGCGCGACCCGGGCGCGTCACTGGCGTCCGTACCCGACAGATGGAGACCCTCCGTGGCGAATCCCCTCGAGAAACTGCTCCGCGCCGGTGAGGGACGCATCCTCCGCCGGCTCCAGCAGGTCGTCAAGGCCGTCGGCGCCCTCGAAGAGGACTACGCGCAGCTCACCGATGAGGAGCTGCGCGGCGAGACCGCCGAGCTGCGCGCCCGCTACGAGGCCGGCGAGACGCTCGACAAGCTCATGCCCGAGGCGTTCGCCGCCGTCCGCGAGGCGGCCAAGCGCACGCTCGGCCAGCGCCCCTACGACGTGCAGATCATGGGCGGTGCGGCCCTGCACCTCGGCAACATCGCCGAGATGAAGACCGGTGAGGGCAAGACCCTGACGGCGACCTTCGCGGTGTACCTCAACGCGATCGCAGGCGAAGGCGTGCACGTCATCACGGTCAACGACTTCCTCGCGTCGTACCAGTCCGAGCTCATGGGCCGCGTCTACCGCGCGCTCGGCATGACGACCGGCACGATCATCGCCGGGCAGACCCCCGAGGTGCGCCGCGAGCAGTACAACGCGGACATCACCTACGGCACGAACAACGAGTTCGGCTTCGATTACCTGCGCGACAACATGGCGTGGCGCAAGGAGGACCTCGTCCAGCGCGGTCACTTCTTCGCGATCGTCGACGAGGTCGACTCGATCCTCATCGACGAGGCGCGCACCCCGCTGATCATCTCGGGTCCGTCCTCGGGCGAGGCCAACCGCTGGTTCGTGGAGTTCGCGAAGATCGCGAAGACCCTCGAGGCGGGCGTCGACTACGAGGTCGACGAGAAGAAGCGCACGATCGGCGTGCTCGAGCCGGGTATCGAGAAGGTCGAGGACTACCTCGGCATCGACAACCTGTACGAGTCGGCGAACACCCCGCTGATCTCGTTCCTCAACAATTCGATCAAGGCGCTCGCGCTGTTCAAGCGCGACACCGACTACGTCGTCATGAACGACGAGGTCATGATCGTCGACGAGCACACCGGCCGCATCCTGGTCGGACGTCGGTACAACGAGGGCATCCACCAGGCCATCGAGGCCAAGGAGGCCGTGCCCGTCAAGGCCGAGAACCAGACGCTCGCCACGGTCACGCTGCAGAACTACTTCCGCCTCTACGACAAGCTCGCCGGCATGACCGGAACCGCCGAGACCGAGGCGGCCGAGTTCATGTCGACCTACAAGCTCGGCGTCGTCCCCATCCCGACGAACAAGCCGATGATCCGCAAGGACCAGGCCGACCTCGTCTACAAGAACGAGACCGCGAAGTTCGCGCAGGTCGTCGAGGACATCGCCGAGCGTCACGCCGCCGGCCAGCCGGTGCTCGTCGGCACCGTCAGCGTCGAGAAGAGCGAATACCTCTCGCGCCTGCTCGCCAAGAAGGGCATCAAGCACGAGGTCCTCAACGCGAAGAACCACGCGCGCGAGGCGGAGATCGTCGCGCGCGCCGGTCGGCTGGGCGCCGTCACCGTCGCCACCAACATGGCCGGCCGCGGTACCGACATCATGCTCGGCGGCAACGCCGAGTTCATGGCGGTGCAGGAGATGAAGGCCAAGGGGCTCGACCCGGTCGAGACGGCCGACGAGTACGAAGCCGCATGGGACGAGGTGTACACCGCGACCCGCGACATCGTCGCCGAGGAGGCGACCAAGGTCGTCGAGGCGGGCGGCCTGTACGTGCTCGGCACGGAGCGCCACGAGTCGCGCCGCATCGACAACCAGCTGCGCGGACGCTCGGGACGTCAGGGCGACCCCGGCGAGAGCCGCTTCTACCTCTCGCTCACCGACGACCTCATGCGGCTGTTCCAGTCGGGCGCCGCCGAGGCGATCCTGGCGCGCACGAACTTCCCCGACGACGTCGCGATCGAGTCGACCATGGTCTCGCGCGCGATCAAGAGTGCGCAGAGCCAGGTCGAGGCCCGCAACGCCGAGATCCGCAAGAACGTCCTCAAGTACGACGACGTGCTCAACCGCCAGCGCGAGGCGATCTACTCCGACCGCCGCCACATCCTCGAGGGCGATGACATCGCCGGCCGCGTCGAGCACTTCATCGAAGACGCGATCGGCGCCGTCATCGACGACCACACCGGCACCGGCCACACCGAGAGCTGGGACTTCGACGCCCTGTGGACCGAGCTGAAGACCCTCTACCCCGTCGACGTCTCCATCGATGAGGTCGTGGCCGAGAGCGGCGCGAAGGGTCGCGTCACCTCCGACGTGCTCAAGCGCGAGATCCTCTCCGACGCGAAGATCGCCTACGCCAAGCGCGAGGAGACCCTCGGCAAGCCGGCGATGCGCGAACTCGAGCGCCGCGTCGTGCTGCAGGTGCTCGACCGCCGCTGGCGCGACCACCTCTACGAGATGGACTACCTCAAGGACGGCATCGGCCTGCGCGCGATGGCCCAGCGCGACCCGCTCATCGAGTACCAGCGCGAGGGCTACCAGATGTTCCAGGCGATGATGGGGCAGATCAAGGAGGAGTCGGTCGGATTCCTCTACAACCTCGAGGTCGAGGTGCGCGCCGCGGAAGGACAGGTCGAGGCCAAGGGTCTGGCCACCGCCCCCGCCGTCGACCAGCAGCGTCTCGAGTACACCGCCCCGGGTTCGGACGGCGAGGTCGAAGTGCGCAACGACCGCGGGCAGGTGCAGCAGGCGGCGACGTCGAAGCTGCGTCAGACCCAGTCCGCCGGGCAGGCGGCCCAGGCGCCGCAGCAGCAAGAGGCGCCGCGCGGCGCCTTCGGCCAGCGCACCGACGCCGCCGACGGTGCGGCCGCGCCGCTCAACCGCGCCCAGCGTCGCGCCGCCGACAAGAAGAAGTGACGCCGGCATCCGTCCCGCACCCTCGTCACCGGCAGGAATGACGACGGCGCGGGACGGCTGTCCGTGCGCCGCCGACCCGGCGCGAGGGCGGTGGGCGCAGGCCACGGGGCGGCGATTGGCCCGGCCGCGGCGCCAGTAGTCTGAAGCGATGACACCGCGCATCCTGGATCAGTCGTCGAAGCTCAAGGACGTCCTCTACGAGATCCGCGGTGCCGCCCTCGTCGAGGCCGATCGGCTCGAGGCCGACGGTCACACGATCCTCAAGCTCAACACCGGCAACCCCGCCGTTTTCGGGTTCGAGGCGCCGTTCCAGATCGTGCGCGACATGATCGAGGCCGTGCCGCACGCCCACGGCTACAGCGACAGCCGCGGCATCATGTCGGCGCGGCGCGCCGTCGTCTCCCGCTACGAGCAGGTGCCGGGGTTCCCGCAGTTCGACCCCGACCACGTGTACCTGGGCAACGGCGTGTCCGAGCTGATCACGATGACCATGCAGGCGCTGCTCGACACCGGCGACGAGGTGCTCATCCCGTCGCCGGACTACCCGTTGTGGACGGCGATGACGAGCCTCGCCGGCGGCACCCCGCTGCACTACCGCTGCGACAACGACAACGACTGGCAGCCCGACCTCGAGCACATCCGCTCGCTCATCACCGAGCGCACCAAGGCCATCGTCGTCATCAACCCGAACAACCCGACCGGTGCGGTGTACAGCCGCGAGGTGCTGCAGGGCATCGTCGACATCGCGCGCGAGCACGAGCTGCTGCTGCTCTCCGACGAGATCTACGACCGCATCCTCTTCGACGACGCGCAGCACATCCCGCTCGCGACGCTCGCGCCGGACCTGCTGTGCCTCACGTTCAACGGCCTGTCGAAGACGTACCGTGTCGCCGGCTACCGCTCCGGCTGGATGGTGATCACCGGTCCGCAGAAGCACGCGGAGGGCTTCCTCGAGGGCATCCAGCTGCTCGCCTCGACGCGTCTGTGTCCGAACGTGCCGGCGCAGCACGCCGTGCAGGCGGCGCTGTCGGGGGTGCAGTCGATCAACGCGCTCATCGCGCCGACCGGCCGGCTCCACGAACAGCGCGACGCCGCGTACGCCGCGCTCACTTCGATCCCCGGCATCGACTGCGCGAAGCCGAAGGGGGCGCTCTACGCGTTCCCGCGGCTCGACCCGAACGTGTACGAGATCCGCGACGACGCGAAGTTCGTCTATGACTTCCTCGTAGCCGAGCACGTGTTGCTCGTGCAGGGGACCGGATTCAACTGGCCCACGCCCGATCACTTCCGCATCGTGACGCTGCCCGAGGCGCGGGTGTTGACCGAGGCGATCGAGCGGCTCGGCAACTTCCTGAGCTCGTACAAGCAGTAGGCGGTGGCGGCCCGGGTCGCGGGGTGTGTCACGCGAGGTGCCGGGCGGATGCTGCGGGCGCGACCGTTCGTGTGACATGGTCGCGCATGGGGCGTGAGCGCCCATCACCCGATCACCGGCGGGCTGGGGTCCCGGCCGGCGATCGAGCGTACCCTCGCCTCAGAGGAGGGACAGCGACGTGGCGCGCCAGCGCCCGTCCCATCCCTCGAGGCGGATCGCGACGGCGCGCGTGCGCGCCGGTCCCGCCGCGATCACGACGCCTTCGACGACGCCGTCGGCCGGGGAGGAGGACCGGACCGTGAGGATCTGGTGCACGGGGCGCGCCGCGGTCACGCCGCGTGCGCTGCGGGCGCGCGCCGAGAGATTGGCGCGGGTCACGAGCACGCGGTACGCGTCCTCGCCCAGCCACCGAGCCAGCTGATCGACCTCGCGGACGCCGGCCAGCACCTCGAGCACCCCGATCGTGAGGTTCTTCAGGAGGGGGTCGGGGTCGGGGAGCCGATCGCCGGGAGTGCGCTGGGGTGCGAAATACTCCGCGACCTGCAGCGCGTTCGACCCGCGGCGGAGGGGCCGCTCGTCGGAACGTCCGGGGTGGTCATCCTGAGGGGCCACGGCGGCCTCCTTGACGTTCGACTCGGGCTGGCGGGCGACGCGCAGCGGATGGGATGCGATAGGCGATGTGGCACCGAGTAGAGCACAGCGACACGCGCGGCAGGATGAGAATGTTCCAACGTGTGGACAACCCCGCATCCTCGGGCGCGGCGGCACCCGCTGTGGACAAGTCGTCCGCGATCGACGTCGGCGTCGTAGCCTCGGCGGGTGCAGTGGGACAGGTTCTTCGAGGACCTCGAGGATCAGCTCGACTCCGAGTGGGAGGCCGAGCGGGCCGCGCTGGACACCGAGGCCGAGCGGCTGCGGGTCTCCCGGCTGGAGCTGCACGACCGTCTCGTCCCGCTCGTCGGCCAGCGTCTCGGCCTCGACCTGACCGGGGGCGTCGCGGTCGACGGGCGTCTGGCGGCCGTCGGTGCCGACTGGTGCGCGCTCGAGCCCGATATGCGGCGCGCGGGACCGCTGATCGTCCCGCTGCGGGCGCTCCTCGCCGTCACCGTTCCGCACGCGCAGCTGCTCTCCAGCGCGCGGGACGCCGCACCCGGCGAGGCGCTGCGGCGGCGGATGACCTTCGGATTCGTGCTGCGCGACCTCGCCCGGCGGCGCATCCCCGTCTCGGTGCACCTCGTCGACGGGCGCACGCTCGCCGGCACGATCGACCGCGCGGGTGCCGACCACCTCGACCTGGCACTGCACGACCCCGGCGCGCCACGGCATCCGCAGAGCGTCCCCGGGCATCGGATGCTGGTGCAGGGCGCCGTCGCGGCCGTCCGGGCCGACGCGCCCGCGGCCGTCCCCTGAACGGATGACGCCGTCCGCCCCCCCCGGCCGCCGGGGGCCTGCGGACACCCCGCACCGAGGTTCAGTCCGGGCGACGCACCTCGCCGCGCCCCCAGAGCTCGGGGAAGCTCGCCGCGTTCGACTCGCGCCACAGCGCCATCCGGCGCGCCTCCTCGGTCTGGTCGTCGAGGTAGGCCTCGACGCTCTGCGGCACAATACGCCACTGCGCGGGCGATCCGACGCGCATGCCCTCCAGGCGCCCGTCGAGGACGAGCGCCACCACCTCGTCGACGCTGAGCTGCAGCATCTCCGCGACCTGCGCGGGGGTGAGCACGCGCACGCCGGCAGAAGGATCTTCGGGCATGAGGCCATTATCCGTCTCCGTCGCCGCGCCGGGTCGGACCTGTGGATAACGGCTCGCGAGCTTCGCGCGCGTCGCCCATCATGGTGCCCATGACCGCCGTGGAGACCGTGCGACCCCGAGCCCGTGCGTTCTGGGCCGACACGCGGTTCGTGCTCGGCATCGTGCTCATCGTGGCCTCGATCGCCGGCGTCTGGGCGGTCGTCGCCGCGGCGCGCACCACCGTTCCGGTGTTCGCGGCGACCCGCACGATCGTGCCGGGCGAGGCGGTGTCGGGCGATGACCTGCGCGTCGTGGAAGTGGCTCTCGGGCAGGTCGGCGACGCGTACGCCGCGCCCGGCCTCCTCGCGCCGGGCGCGGTCGCGACGCGCACGATCGAATCGGGCGAGCTCGTTCCCCGCAGCGCGGTCGGCGACCCCGCCGCCGCGCGCACCACGACGGTCGTCGTCGACAGCGCCACCGACGTGCCCGCCGCGATCGCGCCGGGCGCGGTCGTCGAGCTCTGGGCGGCCGCGCCGCTGGACGGCGGCCGGTTCGACACGCCCCGCATCCTGGTCTCGGCGGCGACCGTCGCGGCCGTGGCCGTCGACGACGGCGTCGTCTCGAACGCGGGCGCGTCGCTCGAACTCGTCATCGACCGCGCCGACGTCGCCGACACGCTCGCCGCCGTCGCGGCCGGTTCGAGCCTCTCGGTCGTCCCGGTCGCGGGGGTGGACACGACGGCAGCCCGCGAGGCGCAGACGGGGACGTCGCCGTGAGGGTCCTCGTCGCGCTCGCCAGCGGCGGTGGCGCGCTCGCCGAGGCGTTGCGTCTCGAGGATGCCGGGGTCAACGTCGTCGCCGCCCGCGCACCCGCCGAGGCCGCCGGGGAGGCGGTGGCCGGTCCGCTCGCGGTGCAGGTATTGGCCACTGTGAGCCGCGCCGACGTGCTCGTCGTCGATGCGACGCGCGACGCCCTCACTGCCGATCTCGTGGCCGTCTGCGACCGGTTCGGGGTGCGCATCGTCGCGGTGTGCGCATCGAACGGCGGACGCCGACTCGCCGAGATGTTCGGCGTGACCGCGTGTGCGACAGACGTCGTGGCAGGCGACATCCTGAACTCCGCCGTCCCGGCGGCGACCGTGTCGACGGATGCCGGGCGCGGACGCGTGATCGTCGTGTGGGGACCGGCCGGCGCGCCGGGACGCACGACCGTCGCGACCGGCCTCGCGATGGAACTGGCACGGCTCGACCCGAGCGTCGGGCTCGTCGACGCCGACACGCACGCCGCCTCCCTGGCGCTGTCGGTGGGGATCGCCGACGAGGGGCCGGGGTTCCCGGCCGCGTGCCGGCAGGTCTCGCGCGGTGCCCTCACCGTCGCCGAGCTGCAGCGGATCGCGACGCCGCTCGGCGACGTCGACGTGCTCGCGGGCATCAACCGCCCCGCGCGCTGGCCCGAGCTCTCGCACGAACGGGTGACGGCGGCGGTGGAGGTCTGCCGCGACTGGAGGCGCACGACCGTGGTCGACGTCGCCGCGCCACTGGAACGGGACGAGGAGATCGTGAGCGACCTCGACGGCCCGAGGCGCAACGCGGCGACCCTCGCGGCGCTGCAGAGCGCCGACCTCGTCGTCGCCGTCTGCGCCGCCGACCCGGTGGGCGTCTCCCGCTTCGTGCGCGGCCATGCCGAGCTGCGCGCGGCGATCGGCGCGACGCCGGTGCGGGTGCTCGTGAACAAGACCCGCAGCGGTGCACTCGGGATCGATGCGCGCACCCAGGTGCGACGCACGCTAGAGCGCTTCGCCGGGATCTCCGAGATGTGGTTCGCGCCGTGGGATCAGAAGACGACGGATGCCGCGCTGCTCACGGCGCAGCCCGTCGGCCGCGCCTCCGGGCGGTCGCCGTTCGCGGTGGCGCTGCGGCGCTTCGCCGACGAGGCGATCCCGTCGCCGCGCGCGGCCCCTGCGCCGCCGGCATCCGACCGTCGCGTCCGGTCACTCGCGCGCACGGCGTGAGCCGCGGATCGGTAGCCTGGAGGCGTGTCGACACTCAGCGATCTCGTGTACGCCCAGGGCCGGTCCAGCGAGGCCGATGTCGAGTGGCTGCACCGCCTGGCCGGTGACGGCCAGCTGCTGGCCGACCTCGCCTTCGCCGACATCGTCATCTGGGTGCCGACCGCCGACGACTCCTTCGTCGCCGTCGCGCACACGCGCCCGAGCGGCGCGGCGACGCTGTTCTACCGCGACATCGTCGGGGACACGGTGCGGCCGCAGTGGCGCACGCAGGTCAACGACGCCTTCACGCAGCTGCGCATCGTCGACTCCGCCTCGCCGGACTGGTTCGAGGAGACCCCGACGCGCGTGCGCGCCGTGCCGATCGTGCGGATGCTGGGAACCGAGACCTCCGGGCCGGTCGTCGTCGGCGTGCTCACCCGGCACACCAACCTGGGGGAGGCGCGCACCCCGTCTCGGCAGCAGATCACCTTCAACGACTGCGCGGACGACCTGTTCGGCATGATCGCCACCGCCGATTTCCCCGACCTGACCGCGCCCACGTCGCCGCGCCGCGGTGCGCCGCGCGCATCCGACGGGCTCGTCCGCATCGACGTGGACGGCATCACGACCTTCGCGAGCCCCAACGCCCTCTCGGCGTTCAACCGGCTCGGCTTCGACGACGAGCTCGAGGGGGAGGACCTGCTGGCCGTGACCACGGCCATCCTCCCTGCGAAGCGGCAGTTCGACGAGTCGCTCCCGCTCGTGATGGCCGGCCGTGCTCCCTGGCGTGCCGACATCGAGGCGCGCGGTGTCACCGTGTCGCTGCGGACCATCCCGCTCAAAGACCACGGCACCCGCGTCGGGGCCGTCGTGCTCTGCCGCGACGTCACCGAGATCCGCCATCAGGAGCAGGAGCTCATCACCAAGGACGCGACGATCCGCGAGATCCACCACCGCGTCAAGAACAACCTGCAGACTGTCGCGTCGCTGCTGCGCATCCAGTCGCGCCGCACCCATTCCGACGAGGCGCGCGACGCCCTCACGCACGCGATGCGTCGGGTGTCGGCGATCGCCGTGGTGCACGACACCCTCTCGGAGGGGCTCGCCCAGAACGTCGACTTCGACGACGTCTTCAACCGCGTGCTCAAGCTCGTCGCCGAGGTCGCCGCAGCCCCCAGCACCCGCGCGCGCACCCGGAAGACGGGTACTTTCGGCACGCTGCCGAGCGAGTACGCCACGCCGCTCGCGCTCGCGCTGACCGAACTCGTCACCAACGCGGTCGAGCACGGGCTCGCCGACAAGGAGGGCGAGGTCGAGATCATCGCCCAGCGCAGCGAGGACCACCTCGAGGTGCGGGTGCGCGACGACGGCGTCGGCCTGCCCGAGGGTCAGGTCGGCCGGGGACTCGGAACCCAGATCGTGCGGACGCTCATCCAGGGCGAGCTCAGCGGCACGATCGACTGGCACACCCTCGTCGGCAGTGGCACCGAGGTGACCATCGACATCCCGATGCGCTACATCGGCCGCGGTCAGGGCTGAGTCGGCCCCGCCGCCGGACTCGTGTCACACGATCGGTCGGTGTGAGCGGTGGCAGCGGGCCGTTCGCGTGACATGCCTGGATGCTGTGTCACACGATCGGTCGGTCGCAGGGCCCGGAAACAGCAGTTCGCGTGACACGCCGGGAGGCGGTGTCACGCGAACTGTCGGTGCGCGGGTCCGTCAGGAGGCGCGGCGGGCGCGGGCGGCGCGACGCTTGAGAGCGCGACGCTCGTCTTCGGAGAGGCCGCCCCACACGCCCGAGTCCTGACCGGTCTCGAGGGCGTACTGCAGGCAGATCTCGGTCACGGTGCAGCGGGCGCAGACGCTCTTGGCCTTCTCGATCTGGTCGACGGCGGGGCCGGTGTTGCCGACGGGGAAGAACAGCTCGGGGTCGACGGTGAGGCAGGCAGACTTGTCGCGCCAGTCCATAGTGACGTGCTCCTATATTGCGGGGATGTGGAGAGTGAGATTCGGGTGAGGGACGTTCGGGACGTCGGCTACCCTGGTGGGTGTGCGAGCTTGTCGCTCGCCCCACCACGCTGTGGGAGCACACGCTTCCTCTATGGTTCCATGCCCCGTGAAGTGAATCAAGAGTGAATTTCCTGTTTCCTCAGTGTTTCGCCGCCTATTCTCAGGAATGAATCCACCGGCCCGGCGGCAGCCGCGCACGACGGAGTTCCCGCATGACGACCGCCCCCGCCGCCCGCTTCGCCGCCCTCCTGCTCGCTCTGGAGGCCCTGGGACTTCTGGTGCTCGCGGGCTGGGAGCTCGTCGCCCTGCTCGGCGGCGACACCGTCGACCCGATGAGCTCGATCGCCCTGCTGGTGCTCACGGTCGTCGGTGCGGCGGTCGTCGTCGCGTTCGCGATCGGGGTCGCCCGCGGCATGTCCTGGGGGCGTTCGGGTGGGATCGTCACACAGTTGCTGCTGTTGGCCGTCGCCCTCGGCGCGCTCACCGGTCCCGAGGGGGACCCGGCGCGGGCGGCCCTGATCGCTGCGCCCGGCATCCTGACCGGCGTTCTGCTCGTGCTCGCCGTCCGTGCGGCCGCGCCGCCGCGCGACGACGCGTCACGCGGCCAGTGACGCGGGCGCTCAGCCGATCTGCAGCAGGGTGCGCAGCCGTGCGACGTGCCCCGTCGCCTTGACGTTGTAGAGCGCGTGCTCGATGCGTCCGCGGGTGTCGAGCACGAAGGTCGAGCGGATGACGCCCTCGACGACCTTGCCGTAGTTCATCTTCTCGCCCCACGCGCCGTACGCGCTGTGGACGCGGTGGTCGGGGTCGCTGAGCAGCGGGTACGTGAGGCCGTCGCGCTCGCGGAACTCGCGCAGCTTCGCCGGCTCGTCGCGGGAGATGCCGACGACGGTGTACCCGGCCGCCTGCAGCGGGGCGAGGCTGTCGCGGAAGTCGCAGGCCTCCTTCGTGCAGCCCGGGGTCATCGCCGCCGGGTAGAAGAAGAGGATCACGCGCGTGCCTTTGAGGCTCGCCCGCGTAACCGTCTCCCCGTCCTGATCGATGAGCGAGAAGGCGGGGGCGAGGGTTCCGGGTTCGAGGCGCGGCATCCGTCCAGCCTAGACGCCGTCCCGTACGTGTGTCGGTGAGCTCCGGCGCTCAGGAGAAGGTGGCGAGCAGGCGCTGCAGCGAGTCGAGGCGGGCGGCGCCGCGTTCGCCCAGACGACCCTCGGCGACCGCCTCGATGATCGCGCAGTCGGGGGCGTCGGGCAGGTGCGTGCAGCCGCGGGGGCACTCCTCGGCGACGGCGGCGAGGTCGGTGAACGCGGCGAGGATGTTCGCCGGGTCGACGTGCCCGAGCCCGAACGAGCGCACGCCGGGGGTGTCGATGACCCATCCCTTCCCCGCGGGGCTCTCGTAGCGCAGCGACACCGTCGAGCTCGACGTGTGGCGCCCCCGCCCGGTCACCTCGTTGACGTGCCCGGTGGCGCGGGAGGCCCCGGGGACGAGGGCGTTGACGAGCGTCGACTTGCCGACGCCGGAGTGCCCGACGAACACCGTGGAGTGGCCGACGAGGCGCGCGCCGATCTCCGCCGTCGGCATCTGCCCACGTCCGGACGTGAACACCTCGAGGTCGTCGACGCCCTCGAAGTGGCCGAGGAAGTCGGCCGGGTCGGCGAGATCGGTCTTGGTGACGACCAGCATCGGGTGGATGCCCGCGTCGAGGGCGGCGATGAGGTACCGGTCGACGAGGCGCGGTCGCGGCTCCGGATCGGCGGCGGCGACGACCACGAGCATCTGGTCGGCGTTGGCGACGACGACGCGCTCCACCTGGTCGGTGTCGTCGGCGCTGCGGCGCAGCAGCGACGTCCGCTCGGTGATGCCGACGATCCGCGCGAGGGTGCCGTCGGTGCCGCTCGTGTCGCCCACCGTGCGCACGAGATCCCCCGTGACGATGGGCTGTTTGCGCAGCTCCCGCGCCCGCGAGGCGAGCACCTGATGCTCTTGCGGGCCGTCCTCGTCGACGAGCACCGTGTAGCGGCCGCGGTCGACGCCGAGCACGCGTGCGATCTCGGCATCCGCGTGCGCGGGTCGGCGCTTGGTGCGCGGGCGGTTCGCCTTCGGATTGGGGCGCACCCGCACGTCGGCCTCGTCGAAGAGCGGCTCGTCCTCGTCGTCGACGTCGTCGAACCAGCTCATCGATCGCCGCCGCAGGTCATGCGCGTCACTCCGGCGCGTCGCCGTCGAGGAGCCGCCGCCACAGCTCGGGGAACTCGGGCAGGGTCTTGGCGGTCGTGCCGATGTCGTCGACCTCGACCCCCGGAACGCGCAGGCCGATGATCGCCCCGGCCGTCGCCATCCGGTGGTCGTGGTGGGCGCGCCACAGGCCGCCGTGCAGCGGGCGGGGGAGGATGCGGATGCCGTCGGGCAGCTCCTCCGCCTCGCCGCCGAGCGCGCGCAGGTTGTCGATCAGTGCGGCGATGCGGTCGGTCTCGTGGCCGCGGATGTGTCCGATGCCGTGCAGCGTCGTGGGGGCGTCGGCGAAGGCGGCGATGGCGAACAGCGCGGGGGTCAGCTCGCTCGCCGCCGTGAGGTCGAGGTCGACGCCGGCGATGCGCGGTCCGCCCGTGACCGTGAGGGCGCCGCCGCGCCGGCTCGCGCGGGCGCCGAGCAGCGGCAGGATGTCGCTGAGCAGCGCGCCGGGCTGGGTCGACGAGGCCGGCCACCCCGGGATCGTGACGGCGCCGCCTGTCACGACGGCGGCGGCGAGGAACGGGGCGGCGTTGGACAGGTCGGGTTCGATCGTGGCATCGCGTCCGCGCGGCGCGCCGGCCGGGACGATCCACTCCGTCGGCGTCGGCCGCTCGACGTGCACGCCGCGACGGGCGAGCACCTCGACGGTCATGTCGATGTGCGGGATGCTGGGCAGGCGCTCGCCGGAGTGCACGAGGTGCAGTCCCACGTCGAAGCGCGGCGCCGCCAGCAGCAGGCCGGAGACGAACTGGCTCGACGTGCTCGCGTCGATCGTCAGTTCGCCACCGCGGACGTGACCGCGCCCCTTCACCGTGAACGGCAGCGACCAGGTGCCGCCGTCGTCGATGTCGACCCCGATCTCGCGCAGTGCCTTGACCATGACTCCCATGGGGCGGTGCAGCGCGCTCTCGTGCGCCGTGATCGTGACGTCGCCGTCGGCGAGCCCGGCCAGCGGGGCGATGAAGCGCATCACGGTGCCCGCCTGACCGCAGTCGACGGTGATCCCGCCGCGGAGGGACGAGGGAGGTGTGATGTAGAGGTCGGGACCGAACTCGCCCGTCCCCTCGACCTCGTCGATCTGCGTGCCCAGCGCCTGCAGCGCCTCCACCATCCGCGCGGAGTCGTCGGAGTGCAGCGGGGCGGACAGCGTCGAGGGCTGGTCGGCGATCGCGGCGAGCACGAGCTTGCGGTTGGTCAGCGACTTCGATCCGGGGATCGAGACGGTCGCATGGACCGGGGCCCCGGCCACGGGCGCCGCCCAGGACGAGTCCGGTGCGGACGGGGCTGGGGAATACCCGGTGGCGGTCATCGGGTTCTACCCTAACGAACCCGTCGACACCGCGACCCGAACCGATCGCGCGCCGTCGGCGGTGGCCGGACGCTCCGAAGGAGGCACATGCTCGCGACGCTCGATCGCGCACCACACCCCGAGGTGCCGGCGACCCCGGACGTAGACTGGGCGCTGATGGAACACGAGGCGGACGCCACGCCGCAGCCCCAGGATCCCCGGGACCAGTTCGAGCAGCAGGCGCTGCCGTTCATGGACCAGTTGTACGCCGCCGCCATGCGGATGACGCGCAACCCCGCCGACGCCGCCGACCTCGTCCAGGAGACGTTCGTCAAGGCGTTCTCGTCGTGGGCGTCGTTCACGCAGGGGACGAACCTCAAGGCGTGGCTGTACCGGATCCTCACCAACACCTACATCAACACGTACCGCAAGAAGCAGCGCGAGCCGTATCAGGGGACGATCGACGACCTCGAGGACTGGCAGCTGGGCGGTGCGGAATCGACGACGGCGACCAGCAGCCGCTCGGCCGAAGCCGAGGCGATCGACCACATGCCCGCGTCGGTCGTGAAGGACGCGCTGCAGTCGATCCCCGAGGACTTCCGGCTCGCGGTGTACCTCGCCGACGTCGAAGGCTTCGCGTATCAGGAGATCGCGGACATCATGAAAACCCCGATCGGCACGGTCATGAGCCGCCTGCACCGTGGCAGGCGGATGCTGCGTGACCTGCTGGCGGACTATGCGAAAGAGCGGGGCATCGAGGTGCCCGCCACGAGGAGCGCGAAATGAGCGACTGCGGCTGCGACAAAGCCCGGAAGGATCTCGAGGAGTATCTGCGGAACGAGGTGTGCAAGACCGAGCACACCGACATCCGCGAGCATCTGGAGAACTGCCCGTCGTGCCGGGACGAGGCCCTCGTCGCGACGACCCTCACGGCCGTCGTCGCGCGGGCGTGCAAGGAGTCGGCGCCCGAGGAGCTGCGCGATCTCGTGCTCAGCCGGCTGCGCGCCGAGCAGGCCACGCACCACTGAGCCGCTGAGTCACTGAGCCGCTGAGGCGCGCGCTTCAGGGCGCGAACACGCCGATCGCGGCCGGCACGACCTCGACGCGCACCGGCAGCGGCCCCTGCGGCTCGCCGTCGGCGTACGCGGTGACGCCGCGCGCCGTCAGGGTCGCCGCGCGCACGCGCAGCATCGTCACTTCGGGGATCGACCGATGCGTGCCGCGGTAGACGCGGGGCAGCAGCCGCAACACGCGCGGGCGTGAGACGGCGCGGACGATCACGGCGTCGAGCAGTCCGTCCTCGAGGTCGGCGTCGGGGCAGATCGGGATGCCGCCGCCGTAGGTGCGCCCGTTGCCGATCGTCGCCATCAGCAGGTCATCCTCGACGACACGGGTCGAGCCGTCGTCGAGTTCGAGGTCCAGGCGGTACCGGTCGGAGCCGAGGCGGAGGAACTCGACGAGGATCGCGATGTCGTAACGCGCGTGTCCGCGGGGCCACGGCATCCGGTTCGCCCGGTCGTTGACCTTAGAATCGAACCCGCTCGCGAGCACCGTGCCGTAGAGCGTCGAGGAGCCGTCGGCACGGGTGAGGCGCGCCAGGTCGACGGTGCGCACCCGTCCGCCGAGGACGGCGTCGGCGGCCGCATCGGCGTCGAGGTCGCGCAGTCCGAGGCTCGTGGCGAGGTCGTTGCCGGTCCCGGTCGGGATGATGCCGAGCGGGATGCCGGTGCCCGCCAGTGCCTGCAGCGCGAGGGAGACGGTCCCGTCGCCGCCCGCCACGACGACGCCGCCGACGTCGGTCGTGGCCGCCGCGGCGAGCGCGGTCGCAGCCTCGCCGGGTGTGCGCGCCGTCAGCATCCGCACATCGACACCGGCCGCGCGGAGCCGCTCGAGGGCACGCCGCGACGCCCCGGTACGCGCGCCGTGACGGGCGGTCGGGTTGTCGAGGAAGGCGAGCGCGGCCGGTGTCCCGGCCGCGCGCGGTGCGTTCAGAGAGTCAGCGCCTTCGCGAGGATCGCCTGCTGCTCGACGGCGTGCACCTTCGGCGACCCGGTGGCCGTCGAGGCGGCGGCCGGGCGGGAGACGCGGCGGATCGTGCGACCGTGCAGGTGCTTGACGACCTCGAGCGAGATGAACGGCCAGGCGCCCTGGTTCTCGGGCTCGTCCTGCACCCACACCAGCTGCGCGTTCGGGTAGGCGTCGATGACGGCGTTGAGCTCGTCGATCGGGGCCGGGTAGAACTGCTCGAGGCGCACGAGGGCGATCTCGGGGTTGGGGTTCTTGTCGAGCTCGGCCTTGAGGTCCCAGTGGATCTTGCCGGAGTGCAGCAGCACCCGCTTGACCTGGCTCTTGTCGACGCCGCGGTCGTCGTCGAGCACCGGCTCGAAGCGGCCCGACGTGAAGTCGGCGACCTGGCTGGTCGCACCGCGCAGACGGAGCATGGCCTTGGGCGTGAACACGATCAGCGGACGCCGCGGGCGGGCGTAGGCCTGACGGCGCAGCAGGTGGAAGTACGACGCCGGGGTCGAGGGGCGCGCGACGGTCATGTTGTCCTGCGCGCACATCTGCAGGTAGCGCTCGATACGCGCCGACGAGTGGTCGGGTCCCTGACCCTCGTAACCGTGGGGGAGCAGCAGCACGACGCTCGACTGCTGACCCCACTTCTGGTCGGCCGCCGAGATGTACTCGTCGATGACGGACTGGGCGCCGTTGGCGAAGTCGCCGAACTGCGCCTCCCAGAGGGTGAGGGTGTCGGGGCGCTCGACCGAGTAGCCGTACTCGAAGCCCATCGCCGCGTACTCGCTCAGCAGCGAGTCGTACACGTAGAAGCGGCCCTGGCCGTCGCCGATGTTCGCCAGCGGCAGCCATTCCTGGCCGTTGTCGCGGTCGTGCAGCACGGCGTGGCGCTGAACGAACGTGCCGCGGCGGGCATCCTGACCGGCGAGACGCACGTTCGTGCCCTCGGCCAGCAGCGAGCCGAACGCGAGCAGCTCGCCGAAGCCCCAGTCCACCGAGCCGTTGCGGCTCATGTCGCGGCGCTTGTCGAGCAGCTGCTGCAGCTTGGCGTGCACGGTGAAGCCGTCGGGCTTGTTGACGAACGCGTCGCCGATGCGGTGGATGAGCTCCTCGCCGACACCCGTCGTCTCGGGCTCGCCGGCGACCACTTCGAGGGATCCGGTCGTGGTCGGCACGACGGATGCCGCACCCGTCTCGGCCTCGTGCGTCTCGGCGAAGGCCACCTCCAGGCGGTTCTGGAAGTCCTGCTTCGCCTTCTCGTACTCCTCCTCGGTGATGTCGCCGCGGCCGACGAGGGCCTCGGTGTACAGGCGGCGCACCGAGCGCTTGGCCTCGATGAGGTTCGTCATGAGGGGCTGCGTCATCGACGGGTCGTCGCCCTCGTTGTGACCGCGGCGGCGGTAGCAGACGAGGTCGACGACGACGTCGCGCTGGAACTCCTGGCGGTAGCGGAAGGCGAGCTCGGCGACGCGGACGACCGCTTCGGGGTCGTCGCCGTTGACGTGGAAGATCGGCGCCTGGATCGTCTTGGCGACGTCGGTCGCGTACACCGAGGTGCGCCCGTCCTGGGGGAGCGTCGTGAAGCCGACCTGGTTGTTGACGACGATGTGCACGGTGCCGCCGGTGCGGTAGCCGCGCAGCTGCGACATCTGCAGCGTCTCGACCACGACACCCTGGCCCGAGAACGCGGCGTCGCCGTGCACGAGCACGGGCAGCCACGAGAACGTGCCGATCGGCTTGCGGTCCTGCTTGGCGCGGGTGATGCCCTCCAGCACGCCGTCGACCGTCTCGAGGTGCGAGGGGTTCGCGGCGAGGTAGACCGGAAGCTCGGAGCCGCCGTCGGAGACGAACGTGCCCTCGGTGCCGAGGTGGTACTTCACATCGCCCGAGCCGCGCTTGGAGCCGATCGCGACCGAGCCTTCGAACTCGCGGAAGATCTGGCTGTAGGTCTTGCCGGCGACGTTCGTGAGGACGTTGAGGCGACCGCGGTGCGCCATGCCGATCGTGGCGCCGTCGAGGCCCGCACCGGCTGCGCCCTGGAGGATCTCGTCGAGCAGCGGGATGAGCGATTCGCCGCCCTCGAGGCTGAAGCGCTTCTGTCCCACGTACTTCGTCTGCAGGAACGTCTCGAACGCCTCGGCCTGGTTGAGCTTGTCGAGGATGCGCAACTGCTCGTCGTGCGTCGGCTTCTGGTACTTGACCTCGACGTTGTCCTGGAACCACTTGCGCTGCGCCGGGTCCTGGATGTGCATGTACTCGATACCGATCGTGCGGCAGTACGAGTCGCGGAGCACGCCGAGGATCTCGCGCAGCTTCATCGTGCGCTTGCCGCCGAAGCCGCCCGTGACGAACTCGCGGTCGAGGTCCCAGAAGGTCAGCCCGTGGTTCTCGATCTCGAGGTCGGGGTGCGTGCGCTGCACGTACTCGAGCGGGTCGATGTCGGCCATCAGGTGGCCGCGCACGCGGAACGAGTTGATGAGCTCCTGCACGCGCGCGGCCTTGTCGACGCGCTCGGCGAGGTCGACGTTGATGTCGCTCGACCAGTGGATGGGAGCGTAGGGGATGCGCAGCGCGGCGAAGATGTCGTCGTAGAAGCCGTGGCCGCCGATGAGCATCTCGTGGACGATCTTGAGGAACTGGCCCGACCCGGCGCCCTGGATGACGCGGTGGTCGTAGGTGCTCGTCAGCGTGATCGTCTTGCCGATGCCGAGCTCGGTGAGGGTGCGCTCGCTGGAGCCCTGGAACTCCGCGGGGTACTCGAGGGCGCCCGCGCCGACGATGCAGCCCTGGCCCTTCATCAGGCGCGGCACGGAGTGCACCGTTCCGATGCCGCCCGGGTTGGTGAGCGAGATCGTCGTGTTCTGGAAGTCGGCGCCGGTCAGCTTTCCGGCGCGGGCCCGCTTGACGAGGTCCTCGTACGCGTTGAGGTACTCGTGGAACGACAGCGTCTCGGCGCGCTTGATGCTCGGCACCATGAGCGCACGGGTGCCGTCGGGCTTGGGGAGGTCGATCGCGATGCCGAGACCGACGTGCGCCGGCGCGACGACCGACGGCTTGCCGTCGACCTCGGCGTACGACACGTTCTGGCTCGGGAACTCCTTGAGCGCCTGGATGAGGGCCCAGCCGATGAGGTGGGTGAAGCTGATCTTGCCGCCGCGCGTGCGGGCCATGTGGTTGTTGATGACGATGCGGTTGTCGATCATCAGCTTCGCCGGGACGGTGCGCACCGAGGTGGCGGTCGGGACCGTCAGCGACTCGTCCATGTTGGCGGCGAGCGTCTTGGGCATGCCGCGCAGCGGCGTGACCACGTCGTCGTCGGGAGCCTCGGCGGGGGTCGTGGGCGCGGCCTTCGGCGCCTGCGCAGGCACCGGCTGGGCGGATGCCGGACGCGCCGTCGTGCGCGCCACCGGCTGGGCGCCCGCGACGGGCACCGCGGCGGTCACGGGACGCGGCTCGGCGGCCGTCGGCTGCGCGGCGGCCGGAGTCTGCTGCGCGGCGGCGGGGGTCTGCGGCGCGGCGGCGGGCCCCGCCGCCGGAGCGGCGTCACGCGCGGCGGGAGCGGCATCCGTCGCCGTGTTCGCCTTGTAGGCGTCGAGGATCGGCCACCAGGACTGGTCGACCGAGTTCCTGTCCTTCGCGTACTGCTCGTACATCTCGGCGACGAGCCATTCGTTGGCCCCGAAATCGCCGTCGCTCGAAGTTCCCACGCCGGTCACCTGGCTGGACACGAGTTCGCCTGCTTTCATCGATGAAGACTCGGATCGTGCGGGGGCGCGAAGCCCCACGCGCACAACAATCCAGGGTAGCCCAGGTTCACCTTCCGATCGGCTGATACCGCGGCATCGACGCGGTCCTCCCAGCCGGGCACCCGACTTCGGTGGGTACCGTGGACTCATGCAGTTCTCCGGCGCCCTCCCCACGGTCGATCTGACCTACTCCGACGTCTTCCTCGTGCCGCGTCGCTCGGCCGTCACGAGCCGGCTCGACGTCGACCTGTCGCCCGGCGACGGCACGAGCGCGACCCTGCCGCTGGTCGCCTCGAACATGAACTCGGTCACGGGGCCCCGCCTCGCGGCCACCCTCGCCCGGCGCGGCGGCCTCGGCGTGCTGCCGCAGGACATGCCCCTGCAGGACCTCGATGCCGCCATCCGATGGGTCAAGGATCAGCCCGTCGGCTGGGACACCCCCCTCGTGCTCGCGCCCGAGACGACGGTGGTGGAGGCCGCCGAGCTGCTGCCGGCGACGGTCGGTCACGGCATAGTCGTGTCGGAGAAGACCGACGGGCCCGTGCACGTCGACGACATCCTCGGCATCGTCCCCGCGACCCGGCTGGGCACGGCGCTGCCCGACGCCCGCCTCGGCGACCTCGCCCGCGGACGCAGCGCGTCGATCGACGCCGACGACGTCGACAGCCCGCGCGCCGCCTTCGACCTGCTCGTCGCCGCGGACGCCGAGATCGTCTGCGTGCTGCAGCATGGACACCTCGTCGGCACGCTCTCGCAGCGCACCGCGCTGCGCGGCTCGCTCTACCGGCCGGCCGTCGACGCCTCGGGCCGGCTGATCGTGGCCGCCGCCGTGGGGATCAACGGCGACGTCGCCGCGAAGGCGAAGGCGCTCGCCGCGGCCGGTGTCGACGTGCTCGTGGTCGACACCGCGCACGGGCACCAGGAGGGGATGCTGCGGGCGCTGCGCACCGTGAGCGGCCTGGGCCTGGGCATCCCGATCGTCGCCGGCAACATCGTCACCGCCGACGGCGTGCGCGACCTCGTGGATGCCGGTGCGTCGGTGCTGAAGGTCGGTGTCGGTCCGGGCGCGATGTGCACGACCCGCATGATGACGGCCGTCGGCCGCCCGCAGTTCTCCGCCGTGCTCGAGACGGCGCAGGCCGCCGCCGAGCTGGGCGCGCACGTGTGGGCCGACGGCGGGGTGCGCTACCCCCGCGACGTCGCCCTGGCCCTGGCGGCGGGCGCGGCATCCGTCATGATCGGCTCGTGGTTCGCCGGCACGATCGAAGCCCCCGGCCGGCTGCAGGTCGACGAGCTCGGACGGGTGTTCAAGGAGTCGTGGGGCATGGCCTCCACGAAGGCGGTACAGGGGCGGTTCGGTCGTCTGGACGCCTACGAGCGCGCCCGCAAGGAGCTGTTCGCCGAGGGTATCTCGTCGTCGAAGATCTACCTCGACCCGCTGCGGCCGTCGGTCGAGGACCTCGTGGACATGATCACCTCGGGTGTGCGCTCGTCCTTCACCTACGCCGGTGCGGCGACCGTGGCCGAATTCCACGACCGCGCGCTCGTCGGCCTGCAGTCCGCCGCCGGCTACGAAGAGGGCAAGGCGCTCCCCGTCAGCTGGTGACGCGGCCCGGGTGCGCGCGAGTTCGCCGCCTCCCCGCCGAGATCGCCCGCTCCGCGCCGAGATCGCCGGCGAACTCGGCGCGCGACCGGCGAACTCGGCGGACAGCGTTCACGGCCGCGGCGGGGCGGGGATCCCCTAGAATCTTCTGACTATGGATGACCCCCCTAATAGACGCTCGCCCCACCGACCCTGCTTCCGCCAGAGCGGAGGTGATGCGTGATGGATTACGTCATGTTGGGCGTGGGGCTGCTTCTGACGGTGGGCACCGGCCTGTTCGTGGCCAGCGAGTTCGCGCTGGTGAACCTCGACCGCGCGGATCTCGAAGCGCGGCGCGATGCCGGTGAGTCACGACTCGCGCTGACGATCAGCGCGCTGCGGATCACCTCGACGCACCTGTCGAGCGCGCAGCTGGGCATCACGCTCACGACGCTGCTGACCGGTTACACGATGGAACCGGCGATCACGAACCTGCTGAGTCCCGTCTTCACCGCGTGGGGATTGTCGGATGCCGCGGCCCGCCCGATCGCGGTGGTCGTGGCGATCACGATCGCGACGACCTTCTCGATGATCATCGGCGAGCTCGTGCCGAAGAACTTCGCCCTCGCGGTGCCGCGCCAGACCGCGAAGCTCGTGATGCCGTTCCAGGTCGCGTTCACGACGGTGTTCAAGCCGGCGATCACGGTGCTCAACGGCAGCGCCAACGGCGTGCTGCGCTCGATGGGCGTCGAGCCCAAGGAGGAGCTGTCGGGCGCGCGCACCGCGGAGGAACTGTCGAGCCTCGTGCGCCGCTCCGCGAGCGCCGGCGTGCTCGAGGAGGACACCGCGACGCTGCTGGATCGCACCCTCACCTTCGCCCGCCTCACGACCGCCGACGTCATGACCCCGCGGCCGAGCGTGCACGCGATCGCCGCCGGCGACAGCGTCGAAGACCTGATCCAGCTCGCCCGCCGCACCGGTCACAGCCGGTTCCCGGTGTACGACGAGTCCATGGACGACATCACCGGCATCGCGCACCTGAAGCAGGCCGTGAGCGTGCCGCGCGACCGTCGCGGCGACGTGCCGGCGGCGGCCATCGCCGAGGAGCCGCTGCGCGTGCCCGAGGCGGTGCAGCTGGACTCCGTCATGTCGGAGTTGCGCTCCCGCGGCTACCAGATGGCGATCGTCGTCGACGAGTACGGCGGCACGGCGGGCGTGGTCACCCTCGAAGACCTCGTGGAGGAGATCGTCGGCGAGGTGCTCGACGAGCACGACCGCAACCGCGCCGGGGTCGTCCGCATCGGCGGGGGCGTCGTCTTCGGCGGCGACCTGCGCCCCGACGAAGTGCTCGACCGCACCGGCATCCGCGTGCCCGAGGGCGACGTGTACGACACCGTCGGCGGGTTCCTCATGTCCACGCTCGAGCGCATCCCCGTCGTCGGCGACGTGGTCGAGCTCGAAGACGGCACCCTCACGGTGCAGCGCATGGACGGTCGCCGCGTCGACCGGGTGAAGTTCACACCGCATCCGCTGCCGGCCGGTGTCGACGGCGAGGGAGGTGAGCAGCGATGAACGACTGGGCGGGAATCGCATGGCTGGTCGTGCTGCTGGTCTTCAACGCGTTCTTCGTCGGCGCGGAGTTCGCCGTCATCTCGGCGCGCCGCTCGCAGATCGAGCCGCTCGCCGAGAAGGGGTCGAAGGCAGCCAAGACCGCGCTCTACGCCATGGAGCACGCGACGCTCATGCTCGCGACCAGCCAGCTGGGCATCACGATCTGCTCGCTGCTGATCCTGAACGTGTCGGAGCCGGCGATCCACCATCTGCTCGAGGGGCCGCTCGGACTCACCGGCTGGAGCGAGGCCGTCATCGGCGGCGTCGCGTTCGCGATCGCGCTGATCCTGGTGTCGTACCTGCACGTCGTGTTCGGCGAGATGGTGCCCAAGAACCTGGCGTTCTCGCTGCCCGACCGCGCGGTGCTGCTGCTGGCGACGCCGCTCGTGTGGGTCTCGAAGGTGTTCCACCCGCTGATCGTGGCGCTCAACTGGATCGCGAACCACGTCGTGCGGCTGTTCCGCGTCGAGCCGAAGGACGAGGCCGCCTCGACCTTCACCCTCGACGAGGTCGCCACGATCGTGAACCAGTCGCGGATCGAGGGGGTGCTCGACGACGCGTCGGGTGCCGTGGCCGCCGCCGTCGAGTTCACCGACAAGAAAGCCGCCGACATCGCGGTGCCGCTCACCGACCTCGTCACGCTGCCCGAGACGACGACGCCCGACGAGATCGAGCGCGCGGTCGCCAAGCACGGCTACTCGCGCTACGTGATCGTCGACGACCAGGGCGTGCCGCTGGGCTACGTGCACCTGAAGGACGTGCTGCGGGCGGCCGAGGGGGCGGATGCCGAGAACGACATCGCCGAGCCCATCAAGCCCAAGCGCATCCACCACATGGTCTCCGTCGCCGAATCGACCGACCTGGAGGACGCGCTGGCCCTCATGCGCCGCTCCAGCCGCCACCTCGCGCAGGTGCGCGGTCCCGGTGGCGAGGTCACCGGGGTGCTGTTCCTCGAGGACATCATCGAGGAGCTCGTCGGCGAGGTGCACGACGCGACGCGTCGCGGCTTCTGACCCGCGGCATCCGAGAGGCACGAGAGCCCGCTCCGACTGCGGTCGGGGCGGGCTCTCGCGTGCGTGGGGTGGGGCGCCGCGTCAGGCGCGGCGGCGGGCCCGCAGGTACTGTGCGGGCCACGGGGCGAGGTCGGCGTCGCCGAGCTCGCCTGCGGCGCGGAGGGCGAAGTGCGGATCGCGCAGCCATTCCCGCGCGGCGAGCACGACATCCGCCTCGCCGGAGGCGAGGATCGCCTCGGCCTGCGGGCCGGTTGTGATCTCGCCGACCGCGCCGACGGGCAGTCCCGTCGCCTCGCGGATGCCGGCGGCCAGGTGCACCTGGTATCCGGGACCGGTCGTGATCTTCTGGTGCGCCACGAGCCCGCCGCTGGAGACGTCGACGAAGGCGGCGCCGTGCGCGGCGGCCCAAGTCGCGACGGTCGCGGTCTGCGCGAGGTCCCAACCGCCGTCGGCCCAGTCCTGCGCCGAGAAGCGCACCATCAGCAGCGCCTCGGGCGCCGCCTCGCGCACGGCGTCGAGGATGCGCAGCAGCAGGCGCGCGCGGTTCTCGAGGCTGCCGCCGTACTCGTCGGTGCGGTGGTTGCTCAGCGGGGACAGGAATTCGTGCAGCAGGTAGCCGTGCGCGGCGTGCACCTCGAGCGCCTCGAACCCGGCGCCCCACGCGCGGGCGGCGGCGGCGCCGAACGCGTCGACGAGGGCGTCGATCTGGGCCGCATCGAGCTCGGCGGGCGTCGCGTACCCGTCGAAGGCGACGGCGGACGGGGCGAGCGTCGGCCAGCCGCCCTCGCCCTCGGGAACCGAGCCGTGACCGCGTCCGGCGAACGGCGACCACGTCGAGGCCTTGCGGCCGGCGTGGGCGAGCTGGATGGCCGGCACCGCGCCACGGGCACGGATCGCCGCGGTGATGGGGGCCCAGGCCTCGGCCTGCGCGTCGTTCCAGATCCCGGTGTCCTCGGGGGAGATACGTCCCTCGGGCACGACGGCAGTGGCCTCGGCGATCACCATGCCGGCCCCGCCGGCGGCGAACTGGGCGAGGTGCACGTGGTGCCAGTCGTTCGGCATCCCGTCGGTCGCGGAGTACATGCACATCGGTGCGACCCACAGGCGGTTGCGGACGGTGTGCCCGGCGAGCTCGATCGGGGTGAACAGCTGACTCATGCGGTGATGCTCCTGACGCGGCGCGGACGGGGATGCGGGACGCCCGGCACCGGGGCCGATCGGCGCGGGTGCCCCGACTAGGGTGGCGCCATGACCGACGACTGGACGGCCGCCGACGCGGCGTCCCTGCTCCGGAAGCCAACGGCGTCCGACGACAAGTATTCCCGCGGCGTGCTCGGTGTCCGAACCGGATCGGAGCGCTACCCCGGTGCCGCCGTGCTGGGCGTGGAGGCCGCGTGGCGCACGGGCATCGGCATGGTGCGCTACCTGGGCGGTGCCCGCCCGACCGCCCTCGTGCTCGCCCGGCGCCCCGAGACGGTCGCCGCCGACGGGCGCGTGCAGGCGTGGCTCGTCGGGTCGGGCACGGATGCCGCCGAGCGCAGCCCCGCCGAGACGGCGACGCTTCGGGGACTGCTGGCGGGCGAGCTGCCCGTCGTGGTCGACGCCGGTGCGCTCGATCTCGCCCCGGCGGCATCCGCGCCGCTGGTCGTCACCCCGCATGCCGGGGAGTTCGGTCGGCTGCGCGCGGCCCTCGGGCTCCCGGATGCCGACTCCGCCGACCCCGCCGATCCCGGGGCGGTCGCCGAGACGGCGGCGCGACTGGGCGGCACGGTGCTGCGCAAGGGGGCTCTCACCGTCGTCGCGACCCCCGACGGCGCGGTGCGCACGGTCGCCGCGCCGACGCCGTGGCTGGCCACCGCCGGCACCGGGGACGTGCTCGGCGGCGTGCTCGGCACCCTCGTGGCCGGTGCGGCCGCCGCGCGCGAGCGGGAGGGAGGCCGGCTCGACGCCGCCGATCTGGGGCCGCTCGCCGCCACCGCCGCGTGGCTGCACGGCCACGCCGCCGCCGCGGCCGTGGAGCGTGCGGGGGGCGGCCCGGTGACGGCGCTCGACGTCGCCGAGGCGCTGCCAGGGGTCGTCGGGGCGCTGCTGCGTCACGGCTGAGCGCCCCGGCTGCGGTGCACCGGCATCCGTATGATGGGCGGGTGTCGAGACGGGTGGTGCTGTGGGTGGCGTTCGCCCTCGTGCACCTCGGCGTCGCGTGGCTCGGGTGGGTCATGCCGAACCAGCCCATGGGCGACGTCTACAACGTGTACGAGCCGTGGTCGACCCAGGCGCTGCACGGGCTCGGCGTCGTCGGGATCGACACCCCCTGGGTCTACCCGCAGCTCGCGCTCGTGCCGATGCTGCTGGCGCATCTGTTCGCGGTGGTCGGGGGCGGCTACATCGTCGGCTGGGCGCTGCTGGTGACGGTGGCGGACGCGGCCGCGTTCGCCGTGCTCGTCGGGCGGGGCCGCTCGCAGTCCCGCACGGTCGCCGCCTGGTTCTGGCTCGTCGCGATCGCACTGCTCGGGCCGGTGGGCCTGTACCGCCTCGACGGGTTCACCGTCGCCCTCGCGGTGCCCGCCTGCCTGTGGCTCGTCGGCCGCCCCTGGGTCGCCTCGGTGCTGCTCGCGATCGCCACATGGATGAAGGTGTGGCCGGCGGCCCTGCTGGCGGCGGCGGTCGTCGCCGTGCGCCGACGGTTCGCGATCGTCGGCGGCGCGCTTGCGGTGAGCGCGCTCACGCTGCTGACCGTCGCGGCGATGGGGGGAGCTGCCCACGCGTTCGGGTTCCTGAGCGAGCAGACCTCCCGCGGCCTCCAGGTCGAGGCGCCCGTGAGCGGGTTCTACCTGTGGGGCGCCCTGCTGCAGATCCCCGGGTTCTGGGTGTACTACGACCCCGACATCCTCACCTTCCAGGTCACCGGCACGCAGATCGACCCCGTGATCGCCGCGATGACGCCCGTCCTGGTGCTGGCCGTCGGCGCCGTCGCCGTGCTCGGCGGCGTCAAGGCGTGGCGCGGCGCGACGTTCGCGGCCCTGTTCCCGACGCTGTCGCTCGCGCTCGTGGTCGCCTTCATCGCGTTCAACAAGGTCGGCTCACCGCAGTACATCTGCTGGCTGTTCCCGTCGGTGATCCTCGGGCTGGTGCTCGACCGCCGCCGCTGGTGGCGCCCCGCGCTGCTCGTGCTCGCCACCGCCCTGCTCACGCAGATCGTCTACCCGGTGCTCTACAACGGCATCCTCACGGCCCCGCCGGAGCCGGTCGCCGTCGTCACCCTCACGGTGCGCAACCTCCTACTGGTGGCACTGCTGGTCTGGATGACCGTACGCCTCGCGCGCGTGCGCACCCGCGTGAGGCGTCCCGCCGCCGCGGCCCGCCCCGACCTCTCCGTCCGTCCCACCCCCGACCCCGTCTGATCGGAGCCCCCATGCTCATCGCCTTCTCCGTCGCCCCGTCCGGCACCGGCAACGCCGACGGCTCGGTGCACGACGCCGTCGCCGCCGCCGTCGCCGTCGTGCGCGCGTCCGGCCTCCCGCACCGCACGACGTCGATGTTCACCGAGGTCGAGGGGGAGTGGGACGAGGTGTTCGCCGTCGTGAAGGCGGCCACCGACGCCGTCATGCCCTACGGCTCGCGCGTGTCGCTCGTGCTGAAGGCCGACATCCGCCCCGGCTACACGGGCGAGATCGACGGCAAGATCGAGCGCCTCGAACAGGCGATCGAGGATGCCGCGAATCCCGACCTCCGCTGAGGCCACTACGCTGATGCGGTGACCTCCTCGAACAGCACGAGGGGGGCGGCGACGTGGGCGCTCCTTTCCCTCGCCGTCGGCAGCTTCGGTATCGGCATGACCGAATTCGTGGTGATGGGACTGCTCCCCGGCATCGCCGAGAACCTGCTCCCGTCGCTCTACGCCGATGCTCCTGAAGACGCGATCGCCCGTGCCGGCTGGCTCATCACCGCCTACGCCCTCGGGGTCGTCGTGGGCGCCCCCACCATCGCCGGGTCCGTCGCGAAGTACCCGCGACACCGCGTCATGCTGGGGCTTGCGCTGGCCCTCACCGTCTTCAACGCGCTGACGTTCCTGCTCCCCACCTTCGAGACGGTGCTGGCCTCGCGGATGCTGGCGGGCCTCCCGCACGGAGCGTATTTCGGCATCGGCGCGCTCGTCGCCGCCGACGTGCTCGGCCCGGGGAAGCGCGCGCAGGGCGTCGCATTCGTGCTCACCGGTCTCACGATCGCCAATGTCGTCGGTGTGCCGCTGGGCACCTTCCTCGGCCAGCAGGTCGGCTGGCGGGCCGCGTTCGCGGTGGTCGCCGGCATCTTCGCCCTCGCGAGCCTGCTCATCTGGATGTTCGTCCCGGCCCATGCCGGCGATCCGGGGCGCACGCTGCGCGCCGAACTGGGCGTGTTCCGCGTCGGCCAGGTGTGGTTCACGCTCGCCTTCGGCGCCATCGGCTTCGGCGGGTTCTTCGCCTGCTACAGCTACATCGCGCCGGTCGTCACCGACGTCGCCGGCTCGCCGGAATGGGTGGTCCCGATCGTGCTGGTCGTGATGGGCCTGGGCATGACGGTCGGCAACCTCGTCGGCGGCCGGCTCGCCGACGGCGACCTCGTGCGGACCCTGCTGGGCGGCTTCGTCGTGCTGATCGCGGTGCAGGTGGCGCTCGCCCTCACCGCCCAGTGGGTGGTCGTGGCGGCCGTCTTCGTCTTCCTGGTCGGCTTCGCCTCCTCGGCGATCAGCCCCGCCATCCAGACGCGGCTCATGGACGTCGCCGGCGACAACCAGTCGATCGCCGCCGCGCTGAACCACTCCGCGCTGAACATCGGCAACGCCCTGGGCGCCTTCCTCGGGGGGCTCGTCATCTCGGCCGGCCTCGGCTTCGTCGCCCCGATCTGGCTCGGTGCGGGCCTCGCCGCGGCGGGACTCGCGATCGCGCTCATCGCCGTCGCGGTCGACCGGCGAAGAGTGCTCGTCGTCGCCTGAGACCCCGGCTGAGCCGCGGCAGCGACCCGCTCAGCTCGCGAGGAGGCGGGCGAGATGGCCGCCGACCTCGGCGGTCTCGATGAGGAATCCGTCGTGGCCGAAGTCGCTCGTCAGCACGACCAGCTCGTCGTCGATCGTGGAGCGGATGCCGCGGAAGACACGCTGCTGCCCCTCGAGCGGGAACAGCCGGTCGCTGTCGATGCCGAGCACGAGCGTGCGGGCCGTGACGAGGGCGAGGGCCTCTTCGACGCCGCCGCGGCCCCGACCGATGTCGTGCGAGTTCATCGCCTCGACGAGGGTGAGGTAGGTGTTCGCGTCGAAGCGGCGGGTGAACTTGTTGCCGTGGAAGTCGAGGTAGCTCTCCACCGCGAAGCGACCACCGTGGCCGAGCGGGCTCACGCCGGACTGCCACGAGCGCTGGAAGCGCTGGTTGAGCTCGATCATCGACCGGTAGTTCAGCATCGCCATGCGGCGGGCGAGGGCGAGGCCGCGGTGCGGGCCCTCGCCGTCGGCGGCGTCGTAGTACTCACCGCCGGAGAACCGCGGATCGATGCGGATGGCCTCCAGCTGTACCGAGTTCAGCGCGACCTGGTCGGCCGTCGAGTACGGGGGAGCGGCGATGACGGCGAGCCGCTCGACGCGCTCCGGCAGGCCTGCGCCCCACTCCAGCGCCTGCATGCCGCCCATCGAGCCGCCGACGACGGCGGCCCAGGTGCCGATGCCGAGGTGGTCGGCGAGCAGCGCCTGGGCGGCCACCTGGTCGCGGATCGACAGGTAGGGGAAGCGCGAGGCCCACTCGCGGCCGTCCGGCGCGATGGAGGATGCGCCCGTCGAGCCCTGGCATCCGCCCAGCATGTTCGGGGCCACGACGAACCACCGGTCGGTGTCGATCGCGCGCCCGGGGCCGACGACCTCGCTCCACCAGCCGTCGGTGGGGTGTCCGGGGCCCGCGTCGCCGACGACATGACTGTCGCCGGTGAGGGCGTGCAGGATGAGCACCGCGTTGTCGGCGGCGGGCGACAGCTCGCCCCACGTCTCGTACGCCAGCCGGATGCCGGGGAGCTCGCGGCCGCTCTCGGTGCGGAACGATCCGAGCCACGCGAAGTGCCGGTTCCCGACGGGGTCGCCGTCGCGCCAGGCGCCGGTGGCCGGGGGACGGGCGCGCAGCAGGCGCGCGTCGGCCTCCGTGATCGGCGCGCTCGGCACCGTGTCTTCGGAGGTCTGCCAGTCCATGGTGTCCATTCTCTCGGCTGGGTCGCGGCCGCCGCGTCGTGTTACGTCTGCGGCATCCGGCGGGCGCGAGCTCCGCAGAAACGCGCGAACTCCGCGTCCGATGCGGTGATCGGATGCGGAGTTCGCGGCGTTGTGCGGAGCCGGTGACCCCGGTCAGGCCCGGGCGGCCTCGGCGAACCGCCGCGCCGCGGCGAGCGCCTGCTCGAGGTCGGCCTTCAGGTCGTCGATGTTCTCGAGGCCGACCGACAGGCGCACGAGGCCGGGGGTGACACCGGTCGTGAGCTGCTGCTCGGGGGTCAGCTGGGAGTGGGTCGTGGATGCCGGGTGGATCACGAGCGAGCGCACGTCGCCGATGTTGGCGAGGTGGCTGAACAGGGTCAGTGAGTTGACGAACTCGCGGCCGGCTTCCACACCGCCCTTGAGCTCGAACGAGAGCACCGCGCCGACGCCCTTCGGCGCGTAGGAGTTCGCGGCGGCGTACCACGGCGAGCTCGGCAGGCCGGAGTAGTTGACCGAGGCGACGTCGGGGTGGTTCTCGAGCCACTCCGCGATCTCCTGCGCGTTCTGCACGTGACGCTCGATGCGCAGCGACAGCGTCTCGATGCCCTGGATGAGAAGCCACGCGCTCTGCGGCGAGATGGCGGCACCGAGGTCGCGCAGCAGCTGCACACGTGCCTTGATGATGTAGGCCAGACCGTCGCCGACGGCCGTCGTGTACGAGGCGCCGTGGTACGACGGGTCGGGCTCGGTGAGGCCCGGGAACTTCTCGACGTTCTGCGACCACGGGAACGATCCGCCGTCGACGATGACGCCGCCGATGACGGTGCCGTGGCCGCCGAGGAACTTCGTCGCCGAGTGCACGACGATGTCGGCGCCGTGCTCGAACGGGCGGATGAGGTACGGCGTCGCGATCGTGTTGTCGACGATCAGCGGCACGCCGGCGGCGTGGGCGACGTCGGCGACCGTGCGGATGTCGAGGATGTTGATCTTCGGGTTGCCGACCGTTTCGGCGAAGAACAGCTTCGTGTTGGGACGCACGGCGCGGCGCCACTCCTCGGCGTCGTCCTGGTTCTCGACGAACGTCGTCTCGATGCCGAGCTTGGCCAGCGTGTACTTGAAGAGGTTGTAGGTGCCGCCGTAGATCGAGCTCGACGAGACGATGTGGTCGCCCGCCTGCGCGATGTTGAGCACCGCGAAGGTCTCGGCCGCCTGGCCGGAGGCCACCAGCAGCGCCCCGGTACCGCCCTCGAGCGCGGCGACGCGCTGCTCGACGACATCCTGGGTCGGGTTCTGGATGCGCGTGTAGATGTTGCCGAACTCGGCCAGCGCGAACAGGTTCGCGGCGTGGTCGGCGTTGTCGAACACGTACGAGGTGGTCTGGTAGATCGGCGTCGCCCGCGCCTTGGTCACCGGGTCGGGCTGGGCGCCGGTGTGGATCTGCTTCGTCTCGAAGCGCCAGTTCTCGGATGCGGTCATGTCGGGCTCCCCGGTGTCGTGCTGGACGTGCTGGTTCGGTGACGGTCGGATGCCGTCGGTGCGCCGGCGCAACGCGTCGACGCGGGATCGGCGGATGCCGACATCCAGGACTGTATGCCCGCAGGGATCCGTGAGGCAAAGGCCCGGACACGGGGCGTAATCCAGGGCCGGCGGGCCACGGGTAGCGTGGGGGGATGACGACGCGACGTGCAGTGGTGACAGGGGCCAGTTCCGGGATCGGCGAGGCGGCGGTGCGCGCGCTGCGGGCGTCGGGCTGGGACGTCGTGGGCGTCGCGCGCCGCGCCGAGCGGCTCCAGACGCTGGATTCCGAGGTCGGGTCGGCCTCGTTCGCCGCCGACCTCACGCGCACCGCCGACGTCGCCGCGCTCGCCGAGCACCTGGCGGCGACCGGACCCGTGCACGCGCTCGTGCACGTCGCCGGCGGCGCGCGCGGAGCCGATCGCGTCGAGGACGGCCGCGCCGAGGACTGGCGCTGGATGTTCGAGGCCAACGTGCTGTCGACGCAGCTCGTGACGGCGGCGCTGCTGCCGCTGCTGCGCGAGGCGGCGGCATCCGACGGCCACGCCGACACGGTGTTCGTCACCTCGACGGCCGCGCAGATCGCCTACCCGGGCGGCGCGGGCTACAACGCGGCGAAGGCGGGGGAGGCGATGCTCGTGCATGCGTTGCGACTCGAACTCGGCGGGGAGCCGATCCGCGTCGTCGAGATCGCGCCCGGCATGGTGCACACGCCGGAGTTCACCCTGAACCGGCTCGGCGGCGACGCGAACGCCGCCGAGAAGGTCTACGAAGACGTCGAGAACCCGCTCACGGCGCACGATGTCGCCGACGTCATCGCGTACGCGCTGAACGCGCCCGGACACGTCAACCTCGACCTCGTGACGATGCGCCCCGTCGCCCAGTCGGCCGCGCACCAGCTCGCGCGCGGGCCGCTGCGCCCCCGCGGCCACTGACCTGGGGCGAAGCCTCTCAGGCGGGAGGAGCGTCGGCGAAGGCGACCTTCGGCACGAACAGCAGCAGCACGGCGGCGAGGAACCCTCCCGCCGCGCACACCGCCCACACCGTGATGTAGCCGCCGAGCGAGGCGGCGGTCTGGCTCGCGACCGCGCCCACGCCGGCGGCCAGCACGACGCCGAACACCGCCGAGGCGAACGTGCCGCCGATCGTCTTGGTCGTGTTGGTGAGGGCGGAGGCCACGCCCGTCTGACCGCGGGGCGCCGCCGCAGCGGCCGCCGCCGGCATCGCGCCGACGAGCGCGCCGCAGCCCAGGCCCGCGATCGACAGGTTCAGCAGCACCTGCCACAGCTCCAGGTGGAACGGCAGGAACAGGAGGTAGCCGATGCCGACCAGCAGCGAGGCGCCGATCAGCACGATGCGCGGACTCGCCTTGCGGGAGGTCACCGCGAACAGCACGGCGCCGACGATGAGCGAGACGAGGTAGACGCCGATGATGTTGGAGCGCTCTGTCGCGTCGAGTCCGAGTCCGTACCCGACGGCCGGGTCGGTGCCGGCGTAGGTCGACAGCGGCCCCTGGGCTCCGAGCAGGCTGATGCCGATGAGGAACGCGGTGGCCTGCACCGGCCACATCTCGGGCTTGCGCAGCACCCGGATGTCGATCGCTGGGTCGTCCTGGCGCAGCTCGTAGCGCACGAACCAGACGAACAGCAGGATGCCGCCCACCAGCAGCGCAGCCACCCACCACCAGGCGCCCGCGCCGAGGTCGAGCTCGCCGATCATCCGCATCCACGCGAGCGCGCCGGTCACCAGCAGCAGCGCCCAGGCGAGCAGGACGAAGCCGGCGGTGTCGAGGCGCCTGCCCGGCTCGGGCGTGGATTCGGGCACCCACAGCCAGATGACGACGGCGACGAGGGTGACGGCGACGGCGGGCACGATGAGGGTGGTCGTGAGGTCTCCGCCCGTCGCCGCGAACACGCGTCCCGCCGCCAGGGCTCCGATGATCGCCCCCGCCTGCAGGCCCACCACCAGCAGGCCCGCTGCCCGGCGGGTCTGCGACACGCCCCGCTGCTGCACGCGGCCGCGCTCGAAGATGAGCGCGATCTCCAGCGGCAGCCAGACGACGTAGAAGCCCTGCAAGGCCCATGCGATGAGGAACGTCCAGAACGATCCCGCGAAGGCGAGCCACCAGGTGGCCCCGGCGGTGAGGATCGCGGCGATCAGCAGGATCCGCTTGTGCCCGTACATGTCGCCGAGCTTCGCGAGCACCGGCACGACGAGCGCCGACAGCAGCAGTTGGGCCGCCTCGAACCAGTTGACGTCGGAGTCGTGGATGCCCAGGTGCACGACGATGTCGCTGAACAGCGGCACGTAGTACCCCTGCAGGATGCCGCTCACGAGCTCGACGAGGATGAACCAGCCGATGAGGCCGGCGGTGATCCCCAGTGCGGAGGAGGACAGCGGGGTGCGCAGTGCGGTTCGGGTCGCCACGCGGTGAGTCTAGGCCCACCGGACTCGGTCGCAGTGCGGACGGCACTCCGTGTCGCGCCGCGCGGAGTCCGCCTCGACGCGCCCCGAACCCCGCAGGCAGACGACCTAGGCTGGTGCGGTGACGAACGAGCGTGAAGTGCTGACGTGGGACGGATTCGGTGAGGCGACGCGGGAGCTGTCGCGCACGATCGTGGCGGACGGCTTCGTCCCCGATGTCGTGGTGGCCATCGCGCGCGGCGGCCTGCTGCCCGCCGGCGCCATCGCCTACGGGCTCGGCGTGAAGAGCTGCGGGGCCCTCAACGTCGAGTTCTACACCGGCATCGGCACGGTGCTCGAGGCGCCCGCGCTGCTGCCGCCCGACCTTGATCTCGGCTACCTGCCCGGCAAGCGTGTGCTGCTCGTCGACGACGTCGCCGACAGCGGGCGCACCCTCGCCCTCGCCGTCGCGATGCTGCGCGAGGCGGGCGCCGAGGTGCGCTCGGTCTGCATCTACACGAAGCCCGGCACGATCGCGACGCCCGACTACGCGTGGCGGGCCACCGGCCAGTGGATCGACTTCCCGTGGTCGGCGCAGGGCACCGTCCTCGAGGAGGACTCCGGCGCCGAGGCGAGCGCCTGAGCGGCGCGGATGCGGGCACCGGCGACGCGGCGATGGCGCTCACGCTGACGCAGCTCGCGGAGGCGGGGCTGATCGATCCGGCATGGGCGCACGCCCTCGCCCCGGTCGGTGCCGACATCGCCGCCCTCGGCGAGCGGCTGCGTGCCGAGACCGCCGCCGGACGCGGGTACCTGCCGGCGGGGGACCGCGTGCTGCGCGCCTTCGCCCGTCCGCTCGCCGATGTCCGGGTGCTCATCGTCGGGCAGGATCCGTACCCGACCCCGGGGCATCCGATCGGCCTGTCGTTCGCCGTCGACCGGCACGTGCGGCCGCTGCCGCGCAGTCTCGGCAACATCTACCGCGAGCTCGAGAGCGACCTCGGCATCCCGCCCGCCGCCCACGGCGACCTGTCGGCGTGGACCGAGCAGGGCGTCATGCTGCTCAACCGTGTGCTGACCGTCGCCCCCGGTGCGCCGGCCTCGCACCGCGGCTGGGGATGGGAGAAGGTCACCGAGCACGCCATCCGCACGCTCGTCGCCCGGGACCGCCCGCTCGTGGCGATCCTGTGGGGGAAGGATGCCGCGAACCTGCGGTCGCTGCTCGGGCAGACGCCGATCGTGGCCTCGGCGCACCCGTCTCCGCTGTCGGCGAGCCGGGGCTTCTTCGGGTCGGCGCCGTTCTCGCGCGCCAACGCGCTGCTGCAGGCGCAGGGGGCGGGCCCCGTCGACTGGCGTCTGCCCGCGTAGGCTGTCGCGCATGCTGGAAGAGGAGTACGAGAAGACGCGGCGCCGCCTGCCGCTGCATCTGCGGCGCACGGAGAGCGAGCGCCCGTTCTCGTACGAGATCCGTCCGGTGCGCGAGGGGGACATCCCCGACATCCGCGAGATCTACAACCACTACGTCACCAATTCGGTGGTGACCTTCGACGAGAAGAAGTGGTCGCTCG
Source organism: Microbacterium telephonicum (assembly GCF_003651225.1). GTDB lineage: Bacteria > Actinomycetota > Actinomycetes > Actinomycetales > Microbacteriaceae > Microbacterium > Microbacterium telephonicum. Next base: position 337,785 of record NZ_RCDB01000003.1, on the reverse strand, counting down.
CGCAGTGGCGCGACAAGCTCGCCCACCTGCGGAAGCTTCAGATGCCGGTGCTCGTCGCGGAGGGGCCGACCGGCCAGATCCTCGGGTACGCCCTCGTGCAGCCGATGTCGTCGAAGTCGGCCTACCGCTACAGCGTCGAGAACTCGATATACCTGGGGCAGGCCGCCACCGGCAAGGGACTGGGCCGCGCGCTGCTCGTGGCGCTGATCGCCGCATCCGAGGAGGCCGGCATCCACCAGATGGTCGCCGTCATCAGCGACAAAGGCGCCGAGTCGTCGATCGCGCTGCACGAGAAGCTCGGTTTCGTCGAGGTGGGCCGGATGGGCCGCGTCGGCTTCAAGTTCGGGCGGTGGCTGGGCACGGTGTACCTGCAGAAGCAGCTGTCGCCGAAGAAGCGCAAGCGCTCGCTGTTCGGCCGCGGCTGACCCGCCGCCGCGGCGGACGTCGCGTCGGCCTGGGGCGCGCGTCGGACGGGGCGGCGTCGAGACCCGGGATTCGCGTCGAGACCCGGGTCAGGAACGCGGGTCTCGACGCGCGCCGCGGGTCTCGGCGGGGGTCTCGTCCCGCGTCTCGGCGGCGGCGTGGGCGTCGCGGACGGCATCCACGAGGGTGAGCCACGGGCCGAGCAGCGCCCCGTCGGCGACCTGCGCGCGGTGGTACACGGGCGGCACGGCCGCCTCGATGTCCCACTGGTACCGGTCGGCGCCCGGAGCGGTCGCGTCGTCCCAGTCGCACGCGTCGATCAGGGCGACCCACCGCGGCTCTGCGGCCGCGGGCGCGGCCACACGCCACGTGCGCACGAGCCCCGCGAGCCCGCCCGAGCGCACGACCGTGATCTCGACGGTCACGTCGACGTCGTCGGGGGCGCCACCGTCCGAGGCATCACGGTCACGGTCGTGCTCGCGGTCGCGGTCGCGCGGATCGTCAGCGGGGTGCGGCATCCTCGATCACGCCGACACCGATCCACGCGGCGTGGACGGCGTCGGCTTCCTCCGATCCCTCACCGTACTCGCCCACGGCGACCGCGTGGGTGGCGGCCGCGAACGCGGCGAAGTCCGCGGTGTCGCTGAGCGTGCCGCCGGTCATCGTCAGGTACCAGATGCGGCCGGCCCGCTCCCAGGCGGGGCCGCCGAGCGCGGTGGCGACGAGGTGGAAGGCCTTATTGGGGATGCCGGAGTTGATGTGCACACCGCCGTTGTCGGCCGACGTGTGCACGTAGTCGCGCATGTGGGCCGGCTGCGGGTCGGTGCCGAGCACGTCGTCGTCGTAGGCGGTGCCGGGCGCGCTCATCGAGCGCAGCGCCTCGCCCTGCACGGCATCCGTGAAGATCCCGGCGCCGATGAGCCACGACGCCTCGGCCGCGGTCTGCCCGCGCAGGTGCTGCTCGGTGAGGGCGCCGAACACGTCGGCCAGCGACTCGTTGAGCGCGCCGGACTGCCCGACGTACTGCAGGCCCCCGGAGTGCTCGACGACGCCGTGGGTGAGTTCGTGCCCGATGACCGAGACCGAGCGGGTGAAGCCGGTGAACACCTCGCCGTCGCCGTCGCCGAACACCATGCGCTCGCCGTTCCAGAACGCGTTGTCGTAGTCCTCGCCGTAGTGCACCGTCGCCTCGAGCGTGCCGCCGGCGCCGTCGATCGACGAGCGGCGGTAGGCGTCCCAATACAGCGCGAACGTCGCGCCGAGCCCGTCGAAGGCCTCGTCGACCGCCGCGTCGCCGGTCGCGCCGTCGTCTTCGCCGCGCACGCGCACCCCCGGAAGGTCTTCCCGGTTCTGCGCGTCGGAGATGACGCGGTCGGGGGCGGGCGAGGCCTCCAGGACGAGCGCGTCGCCCTCGACCGAGAGGTCGAGGCTCGCGCGCACGGGGGCGTAGACGCGGGGGGCGGCGAGGGTCTGCCGGGCCGCCGCGGCGGCGCGGGCGACGTGCGGCTGGTCGGATGCCGCGAGTCGGGCCAGCAGGTACGGAGGGATGATCGCGTGCATGCGCCCAGGCTAACCGGGGCCTCCGACGCCGACCACGCCCGCCGCGGTCACGCCCGCCGTGACGTCAGGCGGTCGGGCGGTGCGGGTCGATGACGGGGATCGAGGCCAGCAGGCGCCGTGTGTAGGCGACCTGCGGCTGCAGCAGCACCTTCTCGGTCGGCCCCTCCTCGACGATGCGGCCGTCGGTCATCACGACGACGTCGTCGCACAGGTTCTGCACGACGCCGATGTCGTGCGAGACCATGACGAGGGTGAGTCCGTCGCGACGGCGCAGGTCCCGCAGCAGGTCGAGGATCTGGGCGCGGACCGTGACATCCAGCGCCGACAGCGGCTCGTCCCCGACGAGGATCTTCGGCCGGTGCACGATCGCGCGGGCCAGCGCGATGCGCTGCCGCTGCCCGCCGGAGAACTCGTGCGGGAAGCGCTGCGCCATCGCCGCGTCGAGACCGACGTCCTCGAGCACCTCCCGCACGCGCGCGCGGCGGTCGCCCGGCACCCCGAGGGCCCACAGCGGCTCGCCGACGATGCGTCCGACGCTCATCCGCGGATCCAGTGAGGCGTACGGATCCTGGAACACGACCCCGGTGAGGGCGCGCAGCCAGTGCAGGCTGCGCGCCGAGGCCCCGGCCGCCACGGGACGGCCGTCGATCTCGACGGTGCCCGTCGTGGGGGTGTCCAGGCCCAGCAGCAGCCGGACGAGGGTGGATTTCCCCGACCCCGACTCCCCGATGATCCCCATCGCGGTGCCCTCCCGGACGTCGAGGTCGACGTCCTCGAGCGCGGTCGTCCAGCGCTTCGGGGCGAACAGGCCGCCGCGCGGCTGCGGGAAGCGCCGGCCGAGCCCGCGGGCGCGGATGAGGATGTCGCTCACGAGCGGCCTCCCGGGCGCCACACCGTCGCGGTCGCATCCCGCAGCAGACCCTGCGTCACGGGGGAGTGGGGTGCGCCCAGCAGCGTGGACAGCGGTCCCTGCTCGACGACGCGGCCGGCGTCGAGCACGACGGCATCCGTCGCGATCTGCGAGAGCACGGCGAGGTCGTGCGTGATGAACACGAGGGACATACCGTCGTCGACCACGAGGGCGCGCAGCAGGTCGAGGATCTCGGCCTGGATCGTGACGTCCAGGGCCGTCGTCGGTTCGTCGGCGATCAGCAGCCGGGGCCGGCAGGCGAGGGCGGCGGCGATCGCGACGCGCTGCCGCTGCCCGCCGGAGAGCTGATGGGGGTAGCGGCGCACGATCTGCGCGGGGTCGGGGAGGGCGACCCGCTCGGCTTCGGCGACGGCGCGGGCCAGCGCCTCCCGCCGGCCGGCGCCTTCGTGGATGCGGAAGGCCTCCCCGATCTGACGCCCCACGGTGCGGATCGGGTTGAGGGCGGTGCGCGGATCCTGGAAGACGATGCCGATCTCGTCGCCGCGGAGGGCGGCGAGGTCGCGGTCGGACAGGCTGAGCAGCTCTCGCCCGTCCCAGCGGATGCTGCCGGTCGCCGTCGCGCCCTCGGGAAGGAGCCCCAGGATCGCGAGGGCGGTCATGGACTTGCCCGACCCGGACTCGCCGATCAGGCCGACCCGCGCGCCGTCGGGCACATCGAACGAGACGCCGTCGACGACCCGCGTCCCGTCGATCTCGACGACGAGGTCGCGCACCTGCAGGCTCATGCGATCACCTCCGGCTGGTGCACCTCGGCGGCGCCGCGGCGGCGGCTGAGGGTGGGGTCGGTGGCTTCGCGCAGGCCGTCGCCGAGCAGGTTCAGCCCCAGCACCGTGAGGGTGATCGCGAGCCCGGGCCACAGGACGCTGCCCGGGTAGACCGTCAGATAGGCCTGCAGATCCTTCAGCAGCAGGCCCCACGACGGCTCGGTGACGGGGGCGCCGAAGCCGAGGTAGCTCAGGCCCGCCTCGGCGAGCACGGCCACCGCCATGCCCCACGACAGCTGCACGATGAACACCGGGGCGACGTTGGGCAGCAGATGCCGCCACAGATTCTGGAACGGGGTGAGACCGGCCGCACGGCCGGCGAGCACGAAGTCGGAGTGCAGCACGCGGCGCAGCTCCGGGCGGGTCACGCGCGCGATGTTCACGCCGAAGCCGATGCCGACGGCGACGACGACGACCCACAGCGACCCGCCCCACACGGCGGAGAGCATCATCGCGATCAGCAGCACCGGGAAGGCGACGAGGATGTCGACCGCCACGGCGACGCTCTCACGCAGCCAGCGCGCGGTGAGGGCGCCGAGCGCGGCCAGCAGCACGCCGATGACGGTCGCGACCAGGCCCGCGCCGACGGCGACCCACACCGTCGTCCGCGCACCGGCCATGAGCAGGCTCAGGATGTCGCGCCCGGAGTTGTCGGTGCCGAGCAGGTGCGGCCATCCGGGAGGGGACCAGCGCGCGGCGACGTCGACGCGTTGCGGGTCGAACGGGGTCCACACGAGTGAGACGAGAGCAGTGGCCGCCACGACGAGCACGACGATGATCCCGAAGCGGCCGGTCGAGAGGTGCCAGAGTCGGCGCAGCCACGAGGCGCGGGCGGATGCGGGGCGCGTGCTCATCCCGCCTCCCGCAGGCGCGGGTCGACCGCGCGGTGCAGCAGGTCGACGAGGAAGCCGATCACGAGTACGAACCCGGTGAGCACGAGCAGCTCGCCCTGCACTTTGGTGAGGTCGCGGTTGCCGACGTCGGCGACCAGCATCCGTCCGATGCCGGGCAGGCTGAACAGCTGCTCGATGACGACGGCGCCGACGATGATGCCGGCCACCTGCAGCCCCAGCACCGTGATGATCGACAGCCCCACGTTCGGCAGCCCGTGGCGCAGCAGCGCCTGCGACCGGGTGAGGCCGCGGGCGGCGGCGGTGCGCACGTAGTCCTGTCCCACCGCCTGCAGCGTCGCCGAGCGGACGAAGCGCAGGAGCATCGCGCCTTCGATGACGCCGATCGTGACGGCGGGCAGCAGCAGCGAGCGCAGGGCGAGCCCCGGGTCGGCCCAGCCGCCCCGCGGGAAGCCCTGAGCGGGGAGGAGCCCGAGCCACACGGCGACGACGACCACGAGCATCATCCCCGCCCACACGACCGGCACGGCCGCGACCGTCTGGGCGGCCACGCTCAGGGCCGTGCCGCCGAAGCGCCCGCGCCGCAGCGCCGACAGCACGCCGAACGGCAGGGCGATGAGGAGGGCGACGGTCATCGCCATGAGACCGAGCGGCACTGTCACGGCGGCCTTCTCGAGCAGTTCGTCGACGACGGGGGTTCCGGTCAGCTGCGAGACGCCGAGGTCGCCGGTGAGCACCCCGCCGATCCAGGTGAGGTACTGCACCGGCAGTGGGTCGTCCAGGCCCAGCCGCTCCCGGACGGCGGCGAGCTGGTCGGGTGTGGCGTTGATGCCGGCGATCAGCTGCGCCACGTCGCCCGGGAGCACGCGGAGCGTGAGGAAGATGAGCGCACTGGCCACGAACAGTCCCAGCACCAGCAGGGACAGTCGGGTCAGCGCGTAGCGGATCACCCCTTGCTCTTGGCCAGCTCGGCGAGGTCGAGACGCTCGTTGACGTTGGTCGTCGGCATCCCGGTGACGTTCGTGCCGACCGCGACGACCGACGCGCCGTTGTAGAGCCAGTCGGCGGCCTGGTCCTCGGCGACGAGGCGCGCGGCCTGGGCGAGCAGGTCGGCGGCGTCGGCGGGGTCGGTCGCGGCGACCGACTCGGCGTACAGGCGCTGCACCTCGGGGTTGTCGTACGTGAAGTAGTAGTCCGGGTCCGCCCAGTTCTCGAAGTCGCGCGCCTCGGTGTGCAGCACGAAGCTGAGGTCGTAGTCCTTGTTGACGTACACGTCGTTGATCCACGTCGGGAACTCGACCGGGTTCACCTTCAGCGTGATCCCCACATCGGCGAGGTTCGAGACGAGGATCTGCGAGACGGTCGTGCCGTACCCGCTGTAGAGGGTGAGGGTCAGCGTCAGGTCGTCGGCGCCGGCCTCGGCCAGCAGCTTCCGGGCGGCGGCGGGGTCGAACGGCGCGGTGTCGGAGAGGTCTTCGTAGCCGGGGTCCAGCTCCGGGATCGGACCGTACTGCGTCTGGCCGGCGCCGAGGGCCGCGACGATGGAGTCCTTGTCGATCGCCTGGCGGATCGCCTGGCGCACGCGGACGTCGTCGAGCGGGGCCTTCGTGGAGTTCATCGCGAGGGTGCCCTTGTCGGTCGACTTGCCGGTCTCGAGCGTGAACGCGCCGTCGGCCTCGATCTGCTCCTTGAGCGTCGCGTCGAACCCGGTGAGCACGTCGAGCTCGCCGGCGAGGGCGCCGGTGAGGGCGGCCTGCGTGTCGGGGATGTAGTCGAACACGACCTCGGCGACCTGGGCCTTGTCCCCCCAGTACGCGTCGTTGCGCTCGAACGTGATCGAGTCGCCCTGCTTCCAGCCCGCGAGACGGAACGGCCCGGTGCCGTTGGCGGCCGTCTTCCGGTCGATCGTGTCGTCCTTCTTCATGACGAGGCCGGCGCGGCCGGTGAGGTTCCACAGCAGGGTCGAGTCGGGCTGGTCGAGGGTGAGGGTGATCGTCTGCCCTTCGGCGGCGATCGTGGTCACGTGGGCGAGTCGGTCGGAGTCGGCGTAGGAGGCCGTGTCCTTCACCTGCTGCAGCGACCAGACGACGTCGTCGGGGGTGAGCTCCTCGCCGTTGTGGAAGGTGACGCCCTCCCGCAGTGTGAAGGTGTAGGTGAGTCCGTCGGTGGACACGTCGTAATCGCTCGCGAGGGCGGGCACGATCTCCTGGTCGGCCGTGCGCGAGACCAGGCCCTGGTACACGTTGTCGATCAGGATCTGGTCGAGCGCGGCGCCGGCCGTCTCGCGGATGTCGAGGTTCCCGGGCTCCAGCACCATGCGGATGGCGACCGACGCGTCCGCGTCGGGGGTGCCCGCACTGGCGGAGGGCGCCGTCTGTCCGCCGCCGGAGCAGCCGGTGAGGACGAGGGCGCTCGCCGCGACGACGGCCGCGGCGGCGAGGGTGAGACGACGGAACATGTCGGGGGATGGTCCTTTCGCAGGGGCAGGGGAGCGTCGGGATCGCGCCGGGTCTGCCGACTCTTGTGCGCGTCCCAGCCTAGGTGTCGCAGCGCAGGCGACGGTCATCAACCGTCATCAACACCGTCGACCCGCGATCGCTTCCCGGCGCCCGCCGGCGGCGCTCAGCGCTCCGCGACCTCGGCGACGATCCCGGCGAGCTCGACGGGCGCCTCCTCCTGCACGTTGTGCCCGGTGGGCAGGTCCACCACCTCGGCGGCCGGCACCCGCTCGCGGAACACCACGGCGTCGGCAGGCGTGACGAAGCCGCGCTCGCCGCGCACGAGCGTGATGGGCGCGGTGACGCGAGCGAGATCGTCCCAGCCGCTGTCGGCCAGCAGCCCCCGCATCGCCCCCTGCCGCGCGGATGCGGCGGCCGCGGCATCCGGGTCGGCGGCCAGAGCGTTGGCGATGCGCGCGAAGTGGTGCTTCCACTCCACGCGCCCGTCCGCGCGCACGCGCGAGTTCAGGAAGACGCCGCGGGCGGCGGCGTCGGGCGAGCCGCCCAGTCCGAACGACAGGGCGCGCGCGGTGAGCTCCTCGCGTGAGGCCCAGTCGGCGGGCCCGGCGAAGAACGCCGCGATCTGGGCGGCGTCGCCGTCCGGGTCGATGCCGGGGGTGATGTCGACGATCACCAGGCGGCGCGCGAGTTCGGGGTGGGCCGCGGCGACGGCGGCGGCGGTGAGGCCGCCCAGCGACTGCCCGACGAGCACCTGCGGCCGGTCGGTCCAGGCCGCCAGCGGTTCTGCGAGGTCGGCGGCGAGGATCCCGCCGGTGTAGGCGGCGTCCTCGCGCCACGAGGAGTCGCCGTGGCCGGGGAGGTCGACGCTGAGCGCCGGCATCCCGAGCGCGAGCACGGTCGTGTCCCACGTGTGCGCGTTCAACCCGGCGCCGTGCAGGAAGGTGACCACCGGGGGCGCGTCGCCGTAGCGCAGGGCGCTCACGGTGCGCCCGTCGGGCAGAGTGTGGGTCAGTCGTCGCACGGGCGGGGCGGCCACGCCCAGGGCGGCGGCCTGCTCGGGGAGGAACCGCAACTCGTCCATGCACGTCATTCTGCCCGCCCCGCGGGACGGTCGTGACAGAGTGAGGACATGACTGAGGAACGTCGCGTCCATCTCTCCCGCTCGGCGCGTCCCGCTTACGACGCGCTGGAGACGTTCTCGCAGACGGTGGGCGAGCTCGCGAAGACCGCCGGCATCGACGAGCGGCTCAAGGAGATCGCGCTCATCCACACCTCACAGCTCAACGGCTGCGCGTACTGCGTGCGCGTGCACGTGGACCGTGGCGTCGCGGCGGGTCTGAGCGCCGACGAGATCGCGCAGATCACCACCTGGCGGGAGTCCGGCGTCTTCTCGGCGCGCGAGCGGGCGGCGCTGCTGCTGGCGGAGTCGTACGTGCGCATCCACGAGGAGGGCGTTTCGGATGCCGTCTACGACCACGTCGGCGGCATCCTCTCCGAGCAGGAGTACGTCGCCCTCAGCTGGCTGCTCGTGTCGATCAACGCGTTCAACCGCATCACCATCGCCGGCAAATACCCGGTCCCGCCACGGCGCGGCGACGCGTGAGCGGGGTCTCCGGCGCGCTGAACTTCCGCGACGTCGGCGGGCTGCGCGCCGCCGGCGGCATCACCCGGCACGGCGTGCTGCTGCGGTCGGGGCACCTCGCCCGCCTCGACGCCGACGGGGGCGCGGCACTGCGTGCCCTCGGCATCCGTCGCATCGTCGACCTGCGGTCGGGGGAGGAGGTCGCCTTCGAACCGTCGCGGGTCGACCTCATCGGGCTCAGCGAGCTCGAAACCGTGCGCGCACCGCTGTTCGCCGGGTCCACGGCCTCGTTCTTCGACGCCGACGTGACGCTCGAGGACATGTACCGCACGATCCTCACCGAGGCCCCGCAGGCCATCGTCGCGGCGGTCGCCACGATTGCGCGACACGCGCCCGTGCTCGTGCACTGCACCGTCGGCAAGGACCGCACCGGGGTCACCGTCGCCCTGGCGCTCGCGGCGGCGGGCGTCGACGAGGACGAGATCGTGGCCGACTACGCCCGCACCGAGGCAGCCCTGCCGGCGGGGCGCAACGAGCGGGTGCTCGCCTATCTGCGCAGCGCGCACCCCGGCGCCGTCAACCTCGAGGCGCTCGCGACGCGCTCGCCCGCGCCGGTGATGCGGGGACTGCTGGCCGAGGTGACGCGGGACTTCGGCGGGGCGGCGGGATTCCTCACCGCGCACGGGCTCCCCGAGGACGACCTCGCGCGCCTGCGGGACGTGCTCATCGCGCCGGACGGGACCGCGGGGACCTAGGGCCGCCGAAGGTTAGGCATGCCTACCTTCCTGGCGTATAGTAGGGGCATCATGTCCGCACGCACCAGCCACGACCCGAGCGCCTGCAAGGCGTCGCGTCACGTGCGCGTGCAGCACCTCATCACCGCCGACGAGAACTCGCTGGCCGAACTGCAGGCGCTCATCGCGACGCTGCCGATCTGCTCGACCGGCCGCATCTTCGTCGAGGTGCCGGAAGCCGACTGGGCCTTCGACCTGGCCGCCCCGGCGCGGATGACGGTGACCTGGCTCGACCGTTCGCGGCGCACCGGCGCCCCCGGCTCGGGACGCGGATGCACTCCGGGGCAGGCGCTCAGCCGTGCGGTTGCGGGCTGGGCCGACGAGATGCTCTGCGGCGACGCGGCGCACGAGACCCGCATCCACCTGCTGGGCTCCTACCTCGGCACCGCCGACATCTTCGACCACCTCACCGACGCGCTCGGCATCGACGGGGCCGGTATCCACACCCCCGAGCGCTTCGGGCTGGCCGTCTCGCGCTGACGCGCGCCGCCGCGACCGGCGTCAGGACCCGCGCGGGACGTAGTTGCCGTCTTGGAGGCCGGCGAGGATCTCGAACCGGTTGGTGAGCGGATCCTGCCCCGCCAGCAGGTACAGCACCGGCATGAGGATGCCGTACCGCCGCCATTGCGCCGCGTGCACGGCTTCGTGCCGCAGCACCGCCGCGCTCACCGGCGCGTCGCCGGTGAGATAGCACGAGCCGACGCAGGTGCCGCCGCGACGGAACGTCCAGGCCGGCATCCCTCGGAACACCCACAGGCCCTCGTGCCGCTCGACGCGTCCGGTCGACCACAGGGTGCCCCACGTGAAGCCGACGGCAGTGCCCCACCACGACCCGACTCGGCTCAGCGGCGTGTCGAGGAACGGGATCGCGGCGTCGAGGCGCGCGCCGCGGGCGACGGCCCGCTCGGCCCGTTCCCGCCAGCCGGCCGGTGGCCGCCTCATCGGAGCGTCCCGAGCCGGCGGGACACGATCGGGTCGGTCGCTGTGCTCACGCGAGCGCGCCCACGACGCGCAGGATCGTGCCCATGTCCTCGACCGCGGCGGCGGGGGAGGCCGGTGCGAATCCGGCGATCGACGCGCCCGCCAGCGGCAACCGCGCGCGCAGCGCGGCGATCGCCGCGGTCAGCTGCGCCGCCGGCACGCCGAACGGTACAGGCAGGGCGAGGCCGCTGAGGTCGGCCGGGTCGATGACGTCGAGGTCGACGTGGATGTAGACGGCGGCGGCGCCGGTCGCGGCGACCGCGTCGGCCAGCACGTCGGCATCGCCGAACGCGTCCGCCGGGATGTGGCGCACGGTCCCGGCGCCGACGAGCTCCCATTCGACGTCGTCGAACTCGCGGGTGCCGGCCAGTACGACGCGGTCGGCGCCGACGGCGGCGGGGGCGAACGGCGTCTCCTCGAACACCGCGCGCAGCGCCATGCCCGAGAACGCCCCCGACGGCGACGAGGCGGGGGAGTTGAGGTCGCCGTGCGCGTCGAGCCACACGACGGCGAGGTCCGGATTCCGGCGCGCGGCGTCGCCGATGGCGGCGACGGCGACACCGCAGTCTCCGCCGACGACGATCGCCGGTTCCGGTGAGGCGGCGAGTGTCGCCGTCAGGGCGTCGCGCACGCGTCCGAGCGAACTGAACCTGCGGATGCCGGTGCCGAGCGATTCGCCGGCCTCCGAGGGCACCTCGACGACCGTGGTCGCCGACCGCGGCAGGTCGCCGGCGATCGCCTCGGCGCCGTCGATCAGCACCATCGCCCGCGAGGAGGGCGAGCCCTGCCACTGCGGGACCACGACGAACCGCGTCATGACGACATCCTTCCGTTCCGGCATCCGCGCGGGGCGGTGCCGACATCCGCGCGGGGCATCACGGCCGGCCGGGGACGGCGCGACGCGCGTGCCGTCCCCACCGGTGCGTGATGCCCCGCGGGTGTCACTGCTCGATCGCGCCCGCGGCGCCGCCGGTCTTCAGCGCGGCCAGTCGCGCCTCGACCTCGGTGAGCTCGCCCATGTCCTCGAGCTGGGTGAACTGGGCATCGAGCGACGAGGCCGCGATCTCGGCCTTGCCGGCCGCGAGCGCCTCCTGGCGGCGCACCTTGTCCTCGAAGCGGCCGAGCTCGCTGGTCGGGTCGAGCACGTCGATCGACTTCACGGCGTCGTGCACCTTGTTCTGCGCCTCGGCGGTCTTGGCGCGGGCCAGCAGCTCGGAGCGCTTCGACTTCAGCTCCACGAGCTTCTGCTTCATGCCGTTGAGGCCGTCCTTGAGCTTGTCGACGACCTCGGTCTGCGCGGCGATCGAGGGAGCGAGGGCGCTCGCCTCGTTCTCCTCGCTGATCTGACGCTGCAGCGCGATCTTGGCGAGGTTGTCGAACTTGTCGGCGTCGGTCGTGTTGCCGGACTGACGCAGCTGGTCGGCCTTGCGGCTCGCGGCGAGGGCCTTGCCGCCCCACTCCTGCGCCGCCTTGACGTCCTCGGCGTGGTCGCGCTCGAGCAGCCGCAGGTTGCCGATCGTCTCGGCGATCGCGGTCTCGGCGTCGGCGATGTTGTTGGTGTAGTCGCGCACGAGCTGGTCGAGCATCTTCTGCGGGTCTTCCGCGGAGTCGAGCATCGCGTTGATGTTCGCCTTCACGAGAGTCGAGATGCGGCCGAAGATGGACTGCTTTGCCATCGGTCTTTCCTTTCCTGGAGAAGGTCTCCTGCTGGTCCTGCGATGAGTGCGTGGGGGAGCTGTCAGAATCGCCCGCCGCCGCGTCGAGCCCGTGTCCCGCCGCCGCCGAAGCTGCCGGGGCTGAATCCGCCGCCGCGCGAGCCGCCGCGGGAGCCGCCGCCCAGCCCGCCGAAGCCGCCGCCGGATCGGCCGCGGGATCCGCCGCCGCTGAGGGCGTTGACGATGATGCCGCCGAGCACGGCGCCCATGACGTCCTGGCCGAGGCCGCCCCCGCCGCCGGTGTCGCCGAAGCCGCCGCCCGAGAAGCCGCCGACGTCCGACTGCGCGGCGCGCAGCGCCTGAGCGGCGAGATCGTTCGCGCGCTGCGCCGCGCCGAGTGCGGCGGCGGGATCGGATGCCGCGAGCTGGCGCGCCTGCACGAGCGAAGACCCCGCCTCGGCGAGCCGCGTGCGGGCGGTCGCGCCGACCGCGCCGCGCCGGGCGGTGATGAAGTCCTCGGCGGCCGACACCTGCGCCTGCGCCTGCGTCATCAGCTGCGTCAGCTGCTGCTGGGCGCGGCGGGATTTCTCCTGCGCGTCGCGGATGCCGTCCAGCAGAGCGTCGATCTGGGTGTTCGCGGCCTCGAGCTGTTCGAGCGCCGCGAGGGGGCGGCGTGCGTCACCGGCGAGGAGGGCGGAGGCGGCATCCACCTGCCGGCGGGTGCCGGCGAGCACGGGGGCGAGGCGGCCGTCGGGGTCGGGGACGGAGCTCGCGGTGGCGAGGTCGGTCTCGATGTCGGCGATGAGGGCCGCGGCTGCGGAGTCGGCCTTGGCCAGCTCGTCGCCGAGCGTCGCGACGGCGACCTGCAGCTGACGCGCCTGGGCGATCGCCTCCTCGGCGGCGCGGATGTGCACGGCGGCCTGCGAACCGTCGCCGGCACCGATCGCCTGCTGCGCCCCCGAGAGCTGCTGGTCGGCGAAGCCGAGGCGCTGCGTCGCCTGCGCCGGGTTGTCGGCGACGGGGGCCAGCGCCTCCGGCGCGTACGAGGTCTGCAGCGTCTCGAGCCGGGCGGATGCCGCATCGGTGCCGGCGGCGACCTCGACGCGCAGCGCCTGGGCGCGGGTGAGCGCCTCGGGCGCGTTCTGCTCGAGCGCGCGCAGGCGGTCGAAGGCGGCCGCCTTCTCGTCGAGCACCGCGTCGGCGTGCGCGCACAGCTGCAGGATCTGCTCGCACCACGCCCGCATCTGCTGCTCGGTGTCGGCGGTCTCGTCGTCGAGCTGCTGCTGCAGCGTGAACGCCTGCTCGATGTCGGTCTTGGCGGCCGCGAGGGCGTCGCTGAACTCGCGTGCCGTCTCGTCGCCGAACTGCGCGATCGCGAAGCCGAGCTCCTGCTCGCTGGTCTTGATGGCGTCGTCGGCCTGCACCAGGGCGGATGCCGCGTCGCGGCGCAGATCGGCCGTGCTCCTCGCCGGCGGGGCGGGCGCGGCGCCGCCGGAGGGTGCCTTCTTCCGCGAGCGCGCGATGATCACGGCCAGCAGGATGCCGATGCCCACGACCACGACGACCAGCAGCACGAGCCAGATCGGGAAGCCGCTTCCGCCGGCCGCGTCGGCCAGCCCGTCGGCGGCGGCCGTGGCCGCGCCCACCCAGTCGCCGGAACGCAGCGCCGGGGCGATGCGGTCCTGTTCGATCGCCGTCAGCTGCGTGTCCGAGACGGGGCCGCTGCTGTCGCCCGACAGGTAGTACGCGCGGCCCTCCGTCGCCACGGCGAGGAGGTACTGGTTCGGTCCGAGGTTGTTCGCGGCGGCGGTCGTGTTCGCCCAGTCGGCCGCGTCGGCCGGATCGGTGAAGGTGTCGACGTACGCGACCCACAGTTCGACGCCGTCGTCGGGCAGGGCCTGGAGGCGGTCCTCGAGCGCTTGCTCCTCGGCATCCGTGAGCACGTCGACCTGGTCGAGCACGTGGGCCGAGCCGAGGGCGACGGGCGCGGTCGCGGGGACCGCGGCGACGGCGGCCACGGACTCGGCGGCGACGGCAGCGGGCGCTGCGCCGAGCAGGACGGATCCGGCCGCGACGAGCGCGAGTACCAGACGCGAACGCATGGGGTCCCTTCCCGCGGGGCCTGGATTCCCGCCCCTCGTCGCCGATCCTATGCCCCGGCGCGCATGCGATTCCAGGTGGGGCGGACGCTCACAGAGAACACGTAGGTGCCGAGCGTCGCGCCGGTATCGGAGCGGGGAACGGTGCGCGTCGCTGGGCCCGGCGGACGCGGCCTCGGGTTAGGGTGACCGCTTCGGAGGACACCATGGACAGATACGGCGACGACGTGCTCGCCCCCGGCTGGCGCACCGCCGGGCGACCCACCGTGCAGAAGACGCCCGCGACCCGCGACCTCGTCGTCGAGGTCGCCGCCGACGGCTACTGCGGCGCGGTCGTCGGCGTGCGCGGCGGCAACGTCGAGCTCGAGGACCGGCACGGCCGCGTCCGCGTCTTCCCGCTCGGCCCCGGGTTCCTGGTGGACGGCGTGCTCGTCGACCTGGTGGCCCCCGCGGTCGCGGTGCCGAGTGGACCTCGGCGCACGGCATCGGGGTCGTTCGCAGCGCCTCAGCAGCGCGCGCGGGTGGCGCGGGCATCCCGCATCCTCGTCGAGGGCCGCCACGACGCGGAACTCGTCGAGAAGGTGTGGGGCGACGACCTGCGGGCCGAAGGCGTCGTCGTGGAGTACCTGCAGGGTGTCGACCTGCTCGGCGATCTGCTCCGCGACGAGCCGCCCGGCTCCGGACGTCGCTACGGCGTGCTCGTCGACCACCTCGTCGCGGGCTCGAAGGAGTCCCGGATCGCGGAGGCGACCATGCGCGGCCCGCACGGCGCGCACCTGAAGATCGTCGGCCACCCCCACATCGACGTGTGGCAGTGCGTGCGACCGGAGGTGCTCGGCATCCGGGCGTGGCCGCAGGTGCCGCGCGGGATCGAGTGGAAGGTCGGCGTCAGCCGCGCGCTCGGGTGGGCCGCCGACGACCAGGCCGACATCGCCCGCACCTGGCAGCGGATCCTCGGTGCCGTCCGCACCTACCGGGACCTCGACCCGGCGCTGCTCGGGCGCGTCGAGGAGCTCATCGACTTCGTGACCGACCCCGCCGCCTGAGGCACCGTTCGCAACTCCGGAGATCCGTGGCCCAGCGCCCCGCAGAGCACACGCGGCGGCCGCAGGCGCGCGATGTCTCCGGAGTTGTGCGCCGGTAGCCTGGGGGAGTGAGCGACCCGAGTCCCGCACCCGACGTCCCCGGCGCCGAGCCCGCGCGCCGCTTCCGCGAGAAGCCGGTCTCGTTCGTGCGGCGCAGCGGCCGGATGACCGACGCGCAGGAGGGGGCCTGGGAGCACCTCGCCCCGCACTACGTCATCGAGGTGCAGCGCGACGACGCGGCCACCAGCATCCTCCCCGGGAGCGCGATGGACCCCGCCGCCGTGTTCGGTCGGGAGGCGCGGCGCGTCGTGGAGATCGGCTCCGGCCAGGGGCACGCGATCGTGCACGCCGCCGCGTCGCACCCCGACACCGACTTCCTCGCCGTCGAGGTGTTCCGCGCGGGCCTGGCCCGCACCATGCTCGACGCCGATCGGGCCGGCGCCCGCAACCTCCGTCTCGTCGAGGCCAACGCCCCCGAGGTGCTCGAGCACCTGCTGCCGCCTGCATCCGTCGACGAGCTGTGGATCTTCTTCCCCGACCCGTGGCACAAGGCCAAGCACAACAAGCGCCGCCTCGTCGCCCCCGCCTTCCCCGGGATCGCCGCGCGTGCGCTGCGCGACGGCGGTGTGCTGCGGCTCGCGACCGACTGGGAGGACTACGCGCGGCAGATGCGGGACGTGCTCGGCGATGCGCCCGACTTCGCCCCCGCCTTCGACGGCGAGTGGGCGCCGCGTTTCGAGGGGCGCACGATGACGGCGTTCGAGCGCAAGGGCATCGCGAAGGGTCGCGACATCCGCGATCTGACGTACCGGCGCACGCCCCGCACATGAACGCCCACGCCGCAGCCGACGCGCGGCCGGTCCTTGCGGCCGGCACCGGTCCCGCGCTGCTGGTGTGTTTGGCCGCGCCCGCGTTCTTCGTGCTGCTGCTGCCGTGGCTGGGGTGGATGCTGCTCGCCGCGGGCCTCGGCTGGGCGCTCGCGCTCGAGCGCCGCGGCGTGACGGCATCCGCGCCGTCGCTGACCCGCGACCTGTCGCTGATCGCCGTGGGTCTGCTGATCGTCAGCGCCATCCCGCTGAAGGCCGAGCTCGACGACATGGCGATGCTGCGGTTCACGCTCGCGCTCGGCGGCGCTGTCGCCGTGCCCTACGCGATCTCGCGCTGGCTGTACCGCGATCGTGCGATCTCGTTCCCCTGGCGCGGCGGCGGGCGCTGGAAGCGGTGGCAGTGGCTGTGGCTGGGAGCCGTGCTGGTACTCGGCTGGCTGATCCTGCCGTTCTACTTCATCACGTCGGGCGTGTACCTCAACTGGCCCGTCGTCGACAGCCCCGACCTCATCGCGCGCCTGTTCGTCGGCGTCGGCGCGGTCGGCATCTGGGACGAGCTGTTCTTCATCTGCACGTGCTTCGCGCTGCTGCGTCGCCACTTCGCCGACGGCGCCGCGAACGTGCTCCAGGCGATCGTGTTCGTGTCGTTCCTGTGGGAGCTCGGCTATCAGGCGTGGGGGCCGGTCCTCACGATCCCGTTCGCGCTCCTGCAGGCCGTGATCTTCCTGCGCACGCGCTCGCTCGGCTACGTCGTCACCGTGCACCTGCTCTTCGACGCCGTCGTCTTCGCCGTGCTCGTGCACGCGCACAACCCGGGGCTCCTCGACGCGATCTTCTTCGTCTCGCCCTGAACCGGCGCGCGGTCCGGGCCGCAGGAGGAGCGAACCATCGCAGATCGCCCCCGTCCCGTCAACCCTCGTCGCCAGGTGCGTTCGGGCGGATAACGTCGCTCTTGCGTGACATCTGTCGCGCCGATGGAGGATGAGATGGCCCGCCCACCCGAAGGCGACGCCGAGCATCTGCTGGGCGGTCGGTACCGGGTCGGCGAATGCATCGGTGAAGGCGGGATGGCGCGCGTCCACCGCGGCGAGGACATCCTGCTGGGACGCACCGTCGCCATCAAGCTCATCCGCCCCGGAATCGACGGCGTCGGCACCCCGGAGAGGGTGCGGGGCGAGGTGTCGGCGCTCGCCTCGTTGAGTCATCCATCGCTCGTCACGCTCTTCGATGCGCACCTCGACGAGGGCGAGACCGAGTACCTGGTCATGGAGTTCGTCGACGGCCCGCCGCTCAGCCACCGGATGGACGGCGGCCCGCTGCCGCGAGAAGACGTCGCGCAGCTCGCCGCCGAGCTCGCCGAGGCGCTCCACGTCGTCCACGCTGCCGGCATCGTCCATCGCGACGTCAAGCCGTCGAACGTGCTGCTGTACCGATCGCACCTTCCCGGACGACCGTTCCGCGCGAAGCTCGCCGACTTCGGCATCGCCCGCCTCCTCGACGACACCCGCGTCACCGACACCGGTCAGGTCGTGGGGACGGCCGCCTATCTCGCGCCCGAGCAGGTGCGGGGTGCCGCCCCGGCGCCGCCCGCCGACGTCTATGCGCTCGGGCTGGTGCTGCTCGAAGCGCTCACGGGATGCCGCGCGTACCCGCACGCCGAGGGCATCGGCACGGCGCTGGCGCGCCTGAGCGCGCCGCCGGAGCTGCCGGTCTCGCTCGGGCCCCGGTGGACGTCGCTCCTGGCCCGCATGACCGCGATCGACCCCGACATGCGTCCCGCGGCGCTCGAGGTGGCCGTGGCCGCGGGCGACATCCTCGCGGGCTCTGGCGTCCCCTCGGTCAGCGGATCCGTCGCAACCGCCGCGCACACGATGACCGCGACAGCGCCGTTCCCGCTGCCGGCGCCCGTCGAGCCCACCCTCGCCGAGACGGTTCCGCCCCCGCTGCCGACGACGCCGCCCGAGGTCGCCGCCGCGTCGGCGGCGACGGGAACAGCCTCGGGGCCGCTGCGTTCGCGCGCCCGTCGGGTGCGACGCCGTCGCCGGCTCCCGATCGCCCTGATGACGGCCGCCACGGTGCTGATCGTCGTCGTGGGGGTCTGGGCGGTCGGCGCGCTGGGTGCTCCCGGGGGCGGCACGTCGCCGATCCCGCCGGTGACCGAGTCGACGCCGGATCCCGCACCCGCGGACGAGACCATCGTCGACCCGGGCGACGGGGCGACCGTCGACGTCGCGGTCGACGAGGCGCCGCTCACCGACGAGATCGGCGTCGAGGACCCGGGCGGCCAGCCTGCCGGCGTGAACCCGGCGCAGCAGAACTCCGACGAGAAGGCGCAGAAGGCTGCCGAGAAGGAAGCCGAGAGGGCCGCGCGGGACGCCGAGAAGGCGCAGCGCGACGCCGACAAGGCTGCGGAGAAGGCGCAGAAGGATGCCGAGAAAGCCGCCGAGCGCGCGGGGCGTTGACCCCGCGGCATCCGGTTCAGACGCGCGACGGATCGCCCGCGCAGGTCACAGGACCGACAGCAGCGCGGGGCCGAAGGCGAGCGCGGCGGCGACCGGGATGACGAGCGCGGCGAGTGCGGCGATGCCGATGAGGAGGATGTTGCCGAGGATCGAGAGAGCGATGTCGCGGCCGGCCGCGGCGCTGCGGGTGGCGGCGGAGCGCGCGGCGGGACGCGCCGTGAAGGCCGCGATCGAGAGGGTTGCTGTGGTCATGATCCGACGCTACGAAGCAGATGTCGCCGCCGCGTCGTCCGGTGGTCGCAGCGGCATCCGCCTGAGGGATGATCCTGGGTGTCTCCGCGGGTCGCGCAGAGCGCTGCACGGCACGAGGGAGACGGCATGAGCGCCGCTGCCGCGGCGTCGCGCCGTCGCCGCGCGACCGCTGCGCTCGCGGCAGCGGGCAGCCCGCCGCGACTGCTGCTGGCCGCGAAGACCGCCGTGGCCGCCGTCATCGCGTGGTACCTCGCGCCCCTCATTCCGTTCGCGCAGGACGAGTACTCGTACTACGCGCCGCTGGGCGTGCTCGTGACGATGTACCCCACGGTGGCGCGCACCGCCCGCGCGGGTGGTGAGGCGCTGCTCGGTCTCGGGCTCGGCATCGTGGTCGGCCTGGGTGGGCTCGCCCTCGTGTACGCCGGGGTCCGCGGCGGGGTGGCTCTCGCGCTCGTCGTGCTCGTCGGCGTGCTGGCCGGGGGCGTGCGGGCGCTCGGCGTGGGGAGCGACTGGGTCGCACTCGCGGGACTCTTCGTCCTCCTGCTGGGGGGCGGCAAGGCGGACGACTTCTCGATCTCCTACCTCGTGACGATGGCGTTCGGCGTCGCCGTCGGGCTCGTCGTCAACCTGGTCGTGTTCCCCCCGCTGTACGTGCGGCGCGCGCGCGTGCGGCTGAACGCCCTCCGCGACGCGGTCGCCGAGCAGCTGCGCGCGCTCGCCGCCGCCGTCGCCGACGGGGACGTCGACCCGGAGCGCATCGAAGCGGACATGTCGGGTCTCGCCGCGACGATGGACGCCGTCGAGACCGAGGTGCGGGAAGCCGCCGAGAGCAGCCGTGTGAACCCGAGAGGGCGACGCCACCGCGAGGAGATCAACGAGAACGACGCGCGGATGCAGGGGATCGCCGCCGCCTGGCGCGCCACGCGCGAACTCGCCGACACCGTCTGCCGACTGAAGGAGGAGGCCGATCCGTGGCTGGACGCCGAGGTGCGCGAGGGTCTCGCCCGCGCCATCGCCGACGCCGCGGAGCTGCTCGCCGCCCCGGTGGGTGCGGACGATGCGGTGGAGCGGCTCGAGGCGGCGTCCGCGTCACTCGATCGGCTCCGTCGCGTCCCCGGGCTGCGCCCGGATGCGGAGTCGGCCGTAGCCGAGCGCTTCGCGACGGTGCTGTTCCTGCAGCGCATCGTCGACGCGTGCCGCGTCTTCGTCTGAGCCGACGCGGATCGGCCTCGGAGCGGCGGATAAAGTGGCGGGGTGACCGCGCCCGCTCCGTCGAGCCCTCCTCCTGCGCCTCGACCGGGCGCCATCTACTTCGTCGGGCGGGCCCTGCTGCGGCCGCTGTTCCAGGTGCTCTACCGCCCGCGGATCGTGGGTCGCGAGAACATTCCCGCGCGCGGCGCGGTGCTGCTGGCGAGCAATCACCTCGGGGCCCTCGACACCGTCATCATTCCGACGTCGGCGCGGCGTCCCGTGCAGTTCCTCATCAAATCCGCGTACTTCACCGGCCCGGGGGTGATCGGTCGTCTGAAGCGCTGGTTCTTCCGGTCGATCGGCGGCGTGCCGGTGTACCGCGCGGCCGGCCGGGATGCGAGGGCGGCGCTCGACGCGGGCAGCGGCATCCTGCGGGCCGGGGGAGTGTTCGCGGTGTTCCCCGAGGGCACGCGCTCCCGCGACGGGAAGCTGCACGAGGGTCACGGCGGCGCGGCCTGGATGGCGCGGGCGACGGGCGCCGCGGTCGTACCGGTCGGACTGATCGGCACGGGCGCGCCGACGCCGTTCGGTCACCTGCGGCGTGGGCAGCCGCGTCTCGAGGTGCGCTTCGGCGAGCCGCTCGATCTCGCGGACCTCGAGGGGGTGCCCGACGGCAAGGCGCGGCGGGAGATCACCGAGCGGACGATGGCCGCCATCGCGCGACTCAGCGGGCAGGAGCGCTCCGGCATCGTCAACGCGACATCGCGCGACTGACACGTCGGTCCGTCGTCTCGTCAGCCCTTCCTCACGTTCGACGGCGGCGCGCTTTCTCCGTCGGGTCGGTGGAGGAGGTCGACGGGCTCACCGAGCGCCTCGCGCAGGCCGGACACCCCGTCGTGAGCGGACCGCGCACCACCGGAGCCGGCTACTACGAGAGCGTCGTCCGAGACACGGAGGCCGACCTCGTCGAGATCACCGTCTGAGCCGGCTCACCCGGCTTCGACAGCGGGCGTCCACGCGACCCAATGGTCCGCATCCCTCGCGAGTGCCCAGTCGCCGCAGACCAGGACGGAATCGACGGCGTACACGTCCACGTCGGTGTCGACGCTCATCGTCGGCGCGGACTGTCGCGCGGCTGCCTCGCACCCGTCGGGCGCGGAGGCGGAGTCGAACCCGACCGTCATCGTGTCGTCCGCGCGCGTCGAATCCACCACGGTGATCGACGTCGCGTCCGAGGGGAGCCAGCTCGCGACCTCCGGATGCTCCTTCGCCAGTCCGCTCGCCCCGGTATACGTGGTCTCCGCGCTGCCGTGGGCGGTGGCGTCGAAGGCGGAGCAGCCCGCGAGCAGGAGAACGATGGAGACGAGGCCGAGGGCCGAGATACCGGGAGTGGAGGCGCGGGAAGTCATGCCTCCACGCTAGAAACCCCATCACCGGCGGACGTCCGGCCGCGGGATGACCCGGCTCAGTCGCGGGGATGACATCCCGCGGCGGACGTCGCCGCGGTCACGTCTCGTCCGGTCCCTCGGTCTGCGCCTCGGCCAGGTCGTCCGCATTCCCGACCTGCCCGGTCTCGTCGACCTCGGAGCGCTTCACCTCGTCGGTCACGGCATCCGTCGGCGCCTCCTCGGGCGAGGTGTTCACCGCGTCGTCCTGCGGGTTCGGTTCCATGGCGTCCTCCTTCGACACTCCACCGTCACGCAGGAGCCGCTCGATCCGGAACGGGCTTGACAGCGACGGCTCGATGCCGAGATGCCGCGCCGACAAGGTGTGCCGGCGCGGCATCTCCGGAGTCAGGCCGCGCGGCGGGTGCGGGCTGCAGCTTCGCCCAGCTCCCAGGTGTCACCCCAGGTCAGCCAATCGTCGACGGGAGTGTCGTACAGCATGATGGGGACGCCGTTCACGTTGTTCCCGTGCGTCTCGATCCAGAAAAGGTCGACGTTGTCGACCCAGTTCGCATCATCCCCGCCGAGCGACGAGTCCTGCAGATCGTTCTCGAAGACGTCGCGCTCGGTCCAGTAGAACGCTCGCGCGTGATGCGCGTCGCGGAGCTCGCGATCGAACCCGTTGCTCCGATTGAAGGTGTATGTCAGGTCTGCGGCCTTGGAGTCCGGTCCGTGAGCGCGTGCGTTCGCGAAATGCCGGATGGCCTCGACGCCGAAGGTGGTCGTCATGGTTCGCTCTTTCATCCCTGGGCGACCGCCGTGGTCGCACAGGTGAAGAGGGCGGAGCGGACGCCGTGATACGGCATCGTCCGGCCGGGCGGCCGCCGAGCCGTCTCTCAGGCCCACCCGGTATGCCGGCCGGGATAGGCGAACTTCTCATTCGTCTCGCCCCGGCCGCGTGGTAACGGTCGGGGCTTTTTCTTCGCGTCGATCGGGTCGGGTCGATCGTCGTCCGAACGCAAACGAAAAGGTCCCGGGCGAACCCGGGACCCTGCTGTGCCCCCGACAGGAATCGAACCTGCGACCTTTGGTACCGGAAACCAAAGATTGGAACCTAAACTGGCTTGCCAACCGTCCGAATAGACGTGTAGAGTGTCGCTAGAGCCCGTGCAAACACGCGGGAATGTCTACACCAATCGGATGCACCGTTTCAGGCCGGAAGGAACAAGAAGTGACGAACGTCGAAAGCACGAGAAGAAGACCCGCGGACAACGGGGTCCGCGCCCCAGAAGAGTTGATCGGGAAGGCAGCAGAGTTCCGCAAGGCGCTCGCAGAGATCGACCAGGAGCAGAACCTCAATGACGGTTCGCTGGTCTCGCTCTGGCTGAACACGGCTGACGCGCTCGAACGTGCGATCAAGGATCTCGACGCCAGGTTCGCGGAGTCTGATCACCAGTCCGCGAAGTACTACCGGCGCATGCGAGACGCAGAGCGCGAGATGCACGCCCGCGAACTCCACCACTTCGAAGAAGAACAGCGTCGCGTGGAGGCTGAGACCGAGCGCAACCGCCTCGCCGCCGTCATCGGTGAGATAACGGATCTTCTGCCGCACGGTTCGTTTGAGCCGGCGTGTGAAGCGGACATCGGTTATTACGACGCGATGCAGGCCGTCCGTCGGATCTTGACCAAGGATGCCACGCCATGACCGCGTCTGATGCGCGTATGCAGGAGGCCGTGCACCTGACTCTCGCCGGTGTCGTGTGGCTACTCGCCCAGGACCCCGAGGTTCGGGCCATGGCTGAGGCGAACGACCTCGAGCACTTCACCCTCGGATGCCGTACGCCCGCGTTTGACCAGAAGGTGGCACGCGCGCTCGTCACCGTCCGAGACGCAGCCACTAACCACGAGAACGGGAGTGCGGAGTGATCACGATGACCTGTAAGCGTTGCGGTGCGGCGATCAAGACCGAAAACGTGGCCGAGGCGGTCGAGTGGGACGTCTCGCACGATGAGGTCTGCCCGCGTATCACGTACGGGAGCAACCATGCCTGACGGCGTGCAGCGGGCGATGACCCGACAGATTCGATGCGCGTGGGAAATCTACGCGACCACCAAGCGCGGCATGGAAGCGGGTGACGCTCTGACCGCGTTCGACAACTGGTTGGACAGCATCGCAGAGACCGCGATCAGGGACCACACGGACGGGAGTGAATGATGGCGCACACCGTCACGATCACGAGCCTGCCCGATGAGACGACCGACGACTACGGCTATGAGTTCGGCGGCACACACGGCTCCGACTGCCAGGTCTTCAACCGCTGCAAGCAGAAGGCGTGCCAGGCGATGGACCCGGAACACGTGGCGGGCGACGAGCGCACCCGGCACGGGCGCTACCACTTTCACCGCGACGGCGAGTGGCTGGTCGAGTCTGACGACTGCGCCCTCCGTTTCGTTTTCGAGTCCCGTGGCGACATTGAGACATTCGACGGCCTAGCGCTCGGCACCTACCCGGTGATCGTGTGCTGGGAGGACGAGGACTGGTGGATCGAAGTGCAGGAATCGACCGAATAGGAGCGTGCACACGTGGAAATTGGCTGTGATGCGCGCACTCCGGCAACCCAAGCGATCGCCACAATCACCGAGAAGATGGGTCATATGAACGAGAACACAGCCGCAACGCCAACAACCGACGATGTACGTCGCAACTTCGCATTCGGCGTCCACGCCGCGATCCAGAACCCCACCGTCGCAGGAAACATCGACTGGCCCGAGCCCGGTGCGCGCGATGCACAGAAAGCAGCGTTCGATAGGTGGCTCGCCGATCACGATCACACCGTGACCACCCACGCTTTCGACCGCATCCGCGCGCTCCTGCCCGTCTGGGTCGCTGAGCGGCCACGAACCGACGAGCACCGCGAGGCGGATGCCGCGCTCTACGCGATCCTCGACGCTCTAGACACTGGCAACAAGCAACAGGGAGATTGAATGCGTGGCAAAGGCGAAGGCGGACTCTCCCGCGTCCCCGCAGACCCCAACCAGCCCCTCAAATACTGGCAAGGAGTCGTCGAACTCCCACCCATCGACGGGCGCAAACGCCACCGGAAATACGTCCGCTCGAAGAACAAGCGTGAAGCGATCCGGAAGCTGAAGGAAGCGCAGGAAGAACTCCGCCGCAAAGGAACACTCCGCACCGACAACATCAACGTCCAGGAGTGGTTCGCGTACTGGGTGGAGAACTACGCCGCCCCCAACCTCCGCCCCGCGACACTCTCCTCTTACCGGTCCACCATCCGATCCCAGATCGTCCCGTCACTGGGGGAGAAGACACGCATCGACAAGGTCACGCCCGCGCTCGTGCAGCGTCTCCGCCGTGACATCCTCGCCGCGGGCCGTTCCTCCACCTACGCACGCAACGCACACCACATCCTCGCCGCGTCCCTCACCGACGCCGCGGGGGAGGGGCGGATCCCGTCGAACCCGACCGAGTACGTCACCCCACCCCGGAAAACGAACCGCACCCTCGACGTCATGTCCCTCGAAGAAGCGGTCGCGCTCATCGGCGCGATCCAACACCGACCCGACCGTGCACGCTGGGCCACATCCCTCCTCACCGGCGCCCGACGCGGCGAAGTCATCGGCATCGAACAAGACCGGGTCGGTGACGTCCTCGACCTGTCCTGGCAACTGCAACGCATCCTCTGGGCCCACGGATGCACCCCCACACCCGACCAGGACGGGCGCTACCTGTGCGGGTTCAAACGCGCCGCATCCTGCCCCGAGAAACACCTCAACGTGCCCGCCGACCACGAATACCGTCACATCGAAGGCGGCCTGTACTTCACCCGCCCCAAGTCACGTGCGGGCTGGCGGATCATCCCCCTCGTGTCACCCCTACGCGAAACCCTCGAAGCCCACATCGCCGAACACCCACCGGGACAGCACGGGCTCATCTTCACCACACCCGCCGGCGCACCACGCGACCCCGACTGGGACTCCAAACAGTGGATCCAACTCATGCGAGCCACGTTCGGCGACGACCGCGGCATCCGGCTCCATGACGTCCGCCACACGACCGTCGACCTGCTGTACGCGGCCGGCGTCCCCGAAGACGTCATTTCTGCCCTGGTGGGACACTCCACTATCGCGATGACGCGTGCGTATCAGTCGCGAGGAGATCGGGCGCGTCTCGTGAACGCGATGGAGCAGCTGTCCGCACTACTCACCCCAGAACGAACGCCCGAAATAGGCGCCTAGTCACCCCAAGCTCGCTTATCACCCGCTGCTCATCCGGACACCACTTATACAAGTCCTCGAGCTCGTCCGGACAGATCAGGTTCCGGGCCGCGTACACGTCCGCCTGACGTTCATGCTTCGGCCGGTCATCCACATGCCCGAGGTCCGCGTGCCCGATCTCATGCGCGAGCACATTCCGTTGCGCACCCACCCGTAGCCGTGAGTGCAGCAGGATCGTGCCCGCGTCGGGAAGCCACAACCCGTGAGCGGTCCGCAACGGGCGAACCACCACCTCGATACCCAGCTGCTCTGCGTGGGCCCACGGGTCGTAAGCGCGGCCTCTAGGGGGTGTCGGGTTCGTCCTGTTCATGCTCGGTGTCGAAGTTGGCGGCGTGACGCTGACCATGCGTGTCTTCCTGGGCCCCGTCCTTCGGGGATTGCTGAGGTCGGAATTCGATCACGTTACTGCCGGCTTCGGACACGGCCCGCGCCACCGCCCGGTCGATGCGTTCCATCACCTCTTCCGGGGTGAAGATCGACGCGTGCGCGAGCGCGAGCAGCTGGGGGAGCTTCACCGCCTGATTCCCGGATAGCAGTTTCTGCACGACGGTCAACGACATCCCCGACTTCTGCGCCCACGTCTTCTGCTGCAGCCCGGATTCCTCCATCACGCCTCGTAGGACACGGGACACGACGGGGTTGATGAGGCTGTCGGGGATATTCACGCCCACGAGTTTAGGCGGCGCAAACCCATATTGCGACACGCCACAAGTCTGTACGGGCTTGCACATGTCTGTTCCGACGTGTAGCGTTCACGTATGGACATCAACTCGGAGAGAAGAGTCGCGGCAAACGTCGCCGCCCTCATCTCCACCCACCCGCTGACGACGGTCGCACAAGCCGCCGACATGCGCGAGGAAGACCTGAACGCACGCCTCCACGGGCACGCGTCCTTCACGGTCAACGACCTCGTGCGTGTCGGCGGCTTTCTGCGTCTACCGGCAGCCCAATTCATGGAAGGACTCACCGCATGAGTGAGAAGAAGGCGTACTCGATCCCGGAAGTCGCCACCGCCGTCGGACTCTCGGTCACGTCCGTGCGTGAAGCGATCGACAAGGGCGACCTGAAGGTCAAGTACCCGAACCGGAAGCCGATCATCCTCAGCGCGGACGTTGACTCGTGGCTCGAATCGCTGTCCGACGAGAAGCCCGCCACCAGATGAACGAAGCCCCCGCCGGCCAGGGCGAGGGCTCCAAGCACTCGAATGAGAGGAACCAGACAGATGGTTCAGAACACGAAGATACCGGACATCCTCGCCAGCTTCGATGAAGCTATGGCTGCGTCGGAGCGGCTCCGGGACACGTTCGCCCGTATGGGCGAAACGAACCTGCAGGAGGTCGCGGAGCGCAACATCGCCTCGATCACGGACGCGCGTACGTCCTTCCTGTCGGTTTTCCAGCCCCGTGAGCTGCGTCGCCATGTCGACGTTCACCCGGCCGATGAGGATCTCGAGCCGGGAGTGTGCGATGAGTGACCTCAAGTGGGAGGAGCCCCCTTCGGCCCCAAATTCGGGACCGAATCGCAAGTGGGCTCCTGTCGTAGAGCAGTTGCGCGCAAACCCTGGGAGGTGGGCTTTTGTCGCTGAAGGCGGCGGGATGAGCATCGTTCAGACCCTGAAACGCTATGACGGCGTGGAGGTCACCACCCGAGGCCAGAAGAACGGTAAAGCCGACATCTACGCCCGATTCGTGGCTGGGGTGTCCGGTGAGTGACGTGGTGGATGAGGTCGAGTCGGCACCGTACGCACCCGTCCCCGCACCGACGGTGACCGTTTCGGATGAGGCGCCGCGGATGGTCCGGAAGTGGTGGCAGCGGTGATCTCCCGCCTGTTCGTGTTCGCCGGGGTCAGCCTCCTGATCCTCACCAGCCTCACCAACCCGACCATCGACGGTGCCGACGTCGCAGCCGCCTCCATCATCGGTGCCGGCTGGCTGATCAACGCTCTCCACGGACGCGGGCCCCTCATCGCCGACCGCGCCACGTCCGACCGGTACACCCGCGTCGACACCGAACTCAGAACCCTCGAAGGAAAACAACCATGAGCTGGGACGCCGCGATGACCGCGGAACAGAACCTCACCCAGATCCGCGAAGACCACGGCCTCGCCCAAGCCAACGCCGAAACCGTCGCCGTCCGGGCCATGGCCGAACGGTACGGGACCGTCTCCTACCGGCAGGGACACCGCCGCGGATGGTGGGACGGCATCGCATGGCTCCTCCACCAGCAGACGACCGGGTTCGACGCCCTCACCATCACCGAACTCGTCGTCGAACTGCGGAAGCAGGACGGGTCGATCTACTGGCCGATCAAGCACGGTGACCCCACGTTCTGGGCCGTGTGCGACCGCTGCAGAACCAACCAACTGTTCACCGCCGAGGGTGTTTGCCCCGGCTGCGGACAAGACCTCACGGAGTACTGACCATGACCGACCACAAGTCCCTGACCGCCGCGCTCGTCGCGTTCCAGGCCGAACTTCCCGACGTTTCCAAGGGCGGCACCAACCCTGCGTTCAAGTCGAAGTACGCCACCCTCCCCGACATCACCAAGGCCGTGTTCCCGGTCGCGTCGAAGCATGGGCTCGCGTTCGTCACCTACCCCGACGAGACCGAACACGGGCCCGTCCTCCGCTACGAGCTCCGCCACACCAGCGGGGAACAGATCTCCGGCGCTTTCGGTCTCCCCGACGGCGCGAAGGCGCAGGAGTATGGGTCTTGGATCACGTACTTCCGCCGCTACATCCTGTCCGCGATCACGGGGATCACACCGGATGAAGACGACGACGGGAACGCCGCTTCGACACCGCGGGTGAGACAGCAGCGGCAGACGCAGGACACTGTCGCCGCCGCGGTCACCGCGATCGACGCTGCGGCGACGCCGGAAGCGCTCGACAGTCTCGCGCAGCTCGCGAAGCAACGCGGCATCGACGGGGTCGCGACGGTGCGGACCGCGATCGAGAAGCGCCGCGCGACCCTTGGACACTCTGCGTCTGTTGAGGATGCGTGGGCTGCGGTGCCGGTCGCGGAGGTCCCGAAGTGATCCGCATCCGCCGGAAGGGCAACCCGTCCCGCCCGTGGTGCGTGCTCGCCGGACATGTCGTCCTCGCGAACTTCCCCACCTGGCACGACGCCCGCTACTTCACCACCCGATACCTCAACGCATTCCGCCACTACGGCGAATGAGCCGGGGCGGGTGGCCTGAGACCCAGTGGTGAGTGAGGGCAAACACACACCCAACCCGCCACCCGCCCCACACGAACGGGGCCGGTCCAGATAGCAGCTGGACCGGCCCACAACCCACCAACCATCCCTGACAGGAGACCCGCTGATGAGCACACCCATCATGCCCCACACCCTCCCCCCGATGCTCTACCCGGACGACGCACCCCGCGTCAGATCCACCGACCCCATCACGTCATCCGAAGCCGCCGACCGCTCCGTCGACCGGGCAACCGTCGCCCTCTGGGTCGAAGAAGCACTCGCATCCGAAGGCCACCCGATGACGGCTGACGCGATCTACCACCGCATCCACTCGTTCGGCCACATGTGCTCCAAGGAACGCGTCCGCACAGTGCTGAACGAGGGCGCCGGCCTGTCCGTCCGCGAGTCTGTCCGGTTCGACGCTTTCCGACGCCTTGACGAGTTCGGGCAGTCCGACCGTGGACGACGCGCCCACCTGTGGACCCTCGCAGGCGGTGCCGCATGACCATCGACGCCACCCGCCCCGCACCCACAGGTGACATCACCGTCTGGACGAAGCCGAACTGCGTCCAATGCCGCCTCGTGAAACACCGCCTCACCCAGGCCGGCGTCACCTACACGGAACGCGACATCACCGCACCAGAACACGCGGCCGACCTCGCCCACTTCAAGAGCCTCGGCTACATGTCAGCACCCATCACCGAATACGAGGACACCGCGTTTCCCGGATTCGTTCCCGCGGAGATCGACCGCATCGCTGCTGCGTGGAAGACCGCACACCCCGCCGAGGTGAACGCATGACCGACCGGTACATCGTCACCAACAGTCGCGGCGAACCCATCATCCACACCAACAGCCTCCAAACCGCCGAGAACGCACTCCGGTTCCTCCGCGGCGAACTCATCGACACCACGAAAGAGAACGCAGCATGAGCGCCCTCACCGTCGGGTCGCTGTTCTCCGGCATCGGGGGACTCGACCTCGCCGTCGAATCGTTCTTCGACGCACAGACTGCGTGGCACTGCGAGTGGGACGACGAGCCGTCAAAGGTGCTCGCCTCCCGCTGGCCCGGCGTCCCCAACTACCGCGACGTCCGCACGGTCAACTGGGACACCGTCGAACCCGTCGACATCATGTGCGGTGGCTTCCCCTGCCAGGACGTATCACTCGCCGGACGCCGCGCAGGAATGAAGGAAGGCACACGCTCCGGACTCTGGTCAGAGTTCGCCCGAGCAATCGACATCGTCCGACCCAGCGTGGTCGTCATCGAGAACGTGAGAGGACTACTCAGTGCAGACGCCGGTAGCAACGTGGAACCCTGCCCGTGGTGCATGGGAGACGGCGCAGATGAGTATCATCTGCGGGCACTCGATGCCGTACTCGCAGACCTTTCCGATCTCGGGTTCGATGCGGAATGGACAGGTCTTCGAGCAGCCGACGTCGGCGCGCCTCACGGACGATTCCGGTTCTTCCTACTTGCCTACGCCCGCGACTTCCGATACGAACGGCCCTGGCCGGCACGGGACCGGGGGACTCGACCTGCGGACGGCGATAGCCGTGGTGACAGGGACTTAGCGCTCTTCCCGACGCCGATGGTCGGGTCGAGCAATCCAGCGGCGCATGGGCAGATCAGCGGGGACTTCCGCAAGCGGATGGACGAGGCGCTCGCTCACGTCGCATTGCTCCCGACTCCGCAGGTCGCGGACGCATCAGGCGGGCACGCATCGCGCTCGGGCGATCGCTCCGATGAGCTCCTTCTCCCCGGAATAGCGCGGGAACGTGCCGCATCGGTCGACTGGGGGCAGTACGAAGCTGCCGTGCGCATTTGGGAGTCGATCACCCGCCCAGCGCCGGCCCCGACGCTCCCGGATGGGAAGAACGGCAACCACCGCCTCGCCGCAGTGTTCCCCGAATGGATGATGGGCTACCCCGCCGGATGGGTCACCGACATCCTCAACCGCAACCCCGCCATCAAGGCGTGCGGCAACGGAGTCGTCCCACAGCAGGCATTCGCAGCGCTCACCATCCTCTGGGCGCGCGTCCTCGCATTCCTGGCGGTGGCCGCATGAGCGCGTTCATCATCCCCACTCACACCGACACGCCCACCAACCTCGCCATCCACCCCGAACCGTGGACCCGCGAAGCCCTCTGCGCTCAAACCGACCCCGAAGCGTTCTTCCCCGAGAAGGGAGGCGACACCACCAGCGCCCGCAAAGTCTGCGCCGCCTGTCCTGTCGCCACCCAGTGCCTCGAATACGCGCTCCGAACCAACCAGGAACACGGGTTCTGGGGTGGTCTGTCCGCACGCTCCCGCCGCCAGCTCAGAAAGACCACCCAGCCATGACCGCCATCACGTTCACCGTCAACGGCACACCCGCACCCCAAGGCTCGAAGACACGCACCCGCTACGGGATGTTCGAGTCTTCCCGACGCGTGAAGCCATGGCGGGAAGTCGTCACCCAAGCAGCGAGCATCGCCGCAGACAACGCCTGCCTCCTCGGACCACTCCACCCCCCGTACCGAGTCGACATGTGGTTCTACATCAAGAAGCCCCGCACGACACGAGCCACGCACCCCGTCGCCCCCACAATCGGGGACCTCGACAAACTCGCCCGCGCCTGCGGTGACGCACTCACCACATCCGGGCTGATCCAGGACGACCGGTTCATCGTGTCGCTCCACGTCGACAAAGAGTGGGCCGGCGAAGACGGTCCCGGCGTCATCATCAGCGTCGAGGAGTTCGGCCGATGAAGTACGGCATCCACGCGCCCACAACCAGCGCACACGAACCAGCACCGTCGCCCTGCAGACGCGGGTGCTGCTGGACACCGCACGGCCACTCCACAGTCGTCGACAACTACCCCGACTGGCACACCAAAGCCTGCCGCTGCCACAAGGGAGGACGCTGATGCCTTGGTTTAAAGTCGACGACCAGTTCTGGTCCCACCCCAAGGTCGTGGAACTCTCCGCCGACGCCGTCGCACTGTGGGTGCGTGCCGGATCGTACGCGGCGCAACACCTCACGGACGGGAAGGTGACGACGGGCGCGTTGCGGATGCTTGGCGGCGCAAGAGAGATCGCTGACGAGCTCGTGCTCGGAGGGCTCTGGGACCAGGTCGACAACCGCACGTGGCAGTTCCGGGACTGGTTCGACTACCAGCCCACCGCAGAAGAAGTCGCCGACCGACGCGCGAAGCGATCCGCAGCAGGCAAGAAGGGCGCCGAATCACGGTGGCATGGCAAATCGGATGGCAACCCGATGGCAAACGCTATGGCCGATGGATCGCAAACCGATGCCCCGTCCCCGTCCCGTACCCGTGACTTCTACTCACCTTCTAAGAGTCAGTCACGAAATACACGCGCGAAGCTCACGACTGACGCGATTGAAGTGTCAGACATGACCAGGCGCCTCGCAGCACAGAAGGGCATCACCAGCCTCCGCGCGATCGTCGACGCCATCGCCCGACACACCGCAGTGAAGGTCACCGCGGACCAGGCGTTCCAGGTGTGCACCCACCTGCTCGAGAAGGCGAAGTACTGGCCTGACGCCCCGCAACGGTACGTCCTGTCGTGCATCGAGCAGTCGCCCGCGGAAGTGCAGAAGCACCTCTACGAACACATCGGAGTCGCGTCATGAAGGTGACCGTCGACCTCGACCCGAAAGACGTGTGGCGCATCCAAGACCGCGCTGAACGCGAAGGCATCACACCCGGTCAAGCGCTCCGCAACGAACTCGCCCCCCGCCGCACCACCCTCGAGTACCGCGACCGTGTACGCGCCCGTGTCCTCGCCGGCCTGTGCGACGCCGATATAGCCACCGAACTAAATCGCACCCCAGGGGAGATCGCACGCGTGAGGCGCGGCGAAGGACTCCCCGCGAACCCCAGATACCGAAACAGAAAGGCGACAGCATGAAAATCCTCGAAGGCGCCACCGAGCACTCAATCTGGCGCATCACAGGCAACTACCGGAACGGGGGCACGTTCCACGACTGCCTCGCAACCGTCATCCCGCAATACACCCACGGGACCGACGAGACCGCGCTCGTCATGCTTCCCCCGCTGAACGGGACGGGCGTCGACCGCGTCATCACGCCCGACCAGGTCACCCGCGCAGAGCTCGTCGTCGAAGACCCGTGGGCAGGGGGCCGGCTCTTCACCGCCGCAAAGATCATCCAGATCGCGAACGAGACTTCCGACAGCCAGGGAAACCTCTACCGGATCGACTTCATCAACCGCATCAATCACGAAGCCACCATCACAGAGGAGACAACCAATGGCTGAAGAAACCACCCTCACCGTCGTCGGCAACCTCACCAGCGACCCCGAGCTGCGGTACACGCAGAACGGCGTCCCGGTCGCGAACTTCACGATCGCGTCCACTCCCCGCACGTTCGACCGTCAGGCGAACGAGTGGAAGGACGGCGAGGCCCTGTTCCTGCGCGCGTCGGTGTGGCGGGAGTTCGCCGAGCACGTGGCCGGTTCGCTGACGAAGGGCTCCCGTGTCATCGCGACCGGTCGCCTGAAGCAGCGCTCCTACCAGGACCGCGAAGGCAACAACCGCACCTCGATCGAGCTGGAGGTCGACGAGATCGGCCCCTCGCTGCGTTACGCGACCGCTCAGGTCACGCGCGCGGCCTCGTCCGGTGGCGGACGGCAGCAGCAGCCCGCTGAGCAGACGTGGTCGACCGTGCAGCCCGGGCAGGACACGTGGGGAGGCGGGAACTATGGCGAAGCTGACGCCCCGTTCTAGCCCGCGTCGCGCCCACCGCGCGGAACTCGAGCGCAAGTTTCGTGACGAGATCACGGCCGACTTCCGTGCAGGAACCATCGGCATCGAGAACGGCTGGCTGGTCGAGTACCACGAGCCGTGCACCCGGCCCTGCACTGAGTACGGATGCCCGCCCGGATGTGGCGTCACACCAATAGCGGATCTCTGGGTGGGTGTGCGATGACCGCGCCTGTCTGCCCCGAATGCCGCGACGGTAAGCCGTGGAACTGCACCGGCTGGACCATCGACAACGACGACAACATGACCACCTGCGAAGGAACCAGTGATGACTGACATCGACACCCGCCCCCGGTTCGACGCACGCGACCTCCGCAACGCCGTCGACGACCTCACCCAGCCCACACGAACCCGCATCACCCAGCTCGTCAACGGAACCACCTACACCCGCAACCTCGAACAGGAACCCCTCCTCACCCAGCTCGAGGCCGCGATCCACGGGTCCATGCGATCCGGATCCGGTGCATCATCGAACCTCCCCGGCGAAACCATCCCTCTCGACGGAGACGCCCTCTACCGGTTCACGATCATCAGCACCCAGATCGTAGACTGGTGCCGCCTCGCCGGGCTCCCCAGACCAGCGCACCCCATCGACGGTCTCCGAGCATGGCAAGCCGCCACCCTCGCCACACTCACCGACCCCACCTGGCACGTCCACACCCTCCGCGGATGGGTAGGCGAGATCCGCAACGGCCTCCTCCCACCCCGAGAGAAGCAGCTCCTCGCCGCCTGCTACATGGACGAGTGCGGCGCGACCACGTACCTCGCGGACGACGACCAAGGGCGACCGGTCGAGATGCGGTGGCCGCTCCGGTTCCGGTGGCGCGACCGAGTCCAGGACGGTGTCCTCGTCTGCCTCGCGTGCGGGTCGCGGTGGGTCGGGGAACTCGCACTCCAAGCCGGCGCGTACGCCACCGCAGAAAGGGACGCATCATGACCACCACTAACCACGATAACGGGGGCCGAGGTGCCTGAGCGCGAGTACGTCATCACCGAGCATTTCGTCACGCACCACGTCATCTACGTTCGTGCAGGCAGCAAGGCTGAGGCGCTGGAAAAGGTCAAGGACGGCGAGGGCTACACCCAGAAGGGCGATGTCTACCCCAAGCGTGCGATGTCGATCCACGACGTCCGAGTGAGCAAGGCCGACATGACCTGCGAGGTGTGCGGCGTCGCGGCATGGCGCGGATACCTTTACGGTCAAGCCCGCGTCGCGGGGCTCTGTGGCGTTCATGCTTCCGGTTCGGCCGAACTGTCTCCAAGGGAGTCGGCATCCCAGTTGGAGCGTGGCGCCGACGCTCCAAGTCAAGACCACACGGACGGGGGCACGACGTGAAGAACGCCAACGAGGTTCGCGCGTACATGGAGGCGACGCGCCGAACGCAGGCCGCATTCATCACTCCCGATGGGCGGCACGTGCTCGTGCAGATCGACCGAGACGATGACATCGGACTCATCGACCCCGACTCGCTGATCTCGTGGATCTTCCTGAACCGCCGAGATCTCGACATCTGGCCACTGGCACCGCTGAACCAATCGGGTGATCCGTCATGAGCCGCGACATCGAGATCATCGAGACGTACGAAGCGCGGTGTCACACGTGCGGGTGGTCCGGTGAAAGCCACCCACGCCTCGGTGACGCGTGGGATGAAGGATATTCCCACGCCTGCCCGGGTGATCTGTCGTGAGCGTTGATGGATTCATGTTCGGCGATCGCGTGCGTCACCTTGTCACGCAGGAGCTTCTCGTCGTCGGGTCGACCGACCCGACGACCCACGGCCTTGTCGTGGTGCGCACTCGAGACAGCAAGACCAAGCGCGTCCACCCGCGCAATCTCGTACACGCAAGGTACGACCGGGGCTGGGACCAGGAACCGACCGAATAGGAGCCGACACGCCACAACAACACGAATGACAACCATGTCATTCATCCGCTACGATAGTCACGCCTCGGACATCCACGTCCAAACCCAGAACCCCCAGCCACACCGGCCGGGGGTTCTGCCGTTTAACTCCCCGCCAGATCAGGTGCCCCCAGCCCAGGCAAGCGCGGGTCGAGAGCCGCAACACACGCGGCACAACGACGCAACCCGAACGCGTCACCAACTCCATATGTCGCTGGCCTGGCGCGCATAGGCCCGACCAGCCCCCGTAAGAGGCCCCTCTTTGTAGAAAGACCCCGCAACGGCTGGCACCGTCCGGGGTCGTGACCGATCTGTTGAGGAGATCGACGTGACGATTGTTGCACAAACAGCCTGCCCCGAGGGGCACAACACTGGTCGCCGGAATGGGGGCTGCATCCAATGCCTCCGTGACAAGTCGCGAGCGTACGCAGCGAAACGACGAGCTGAGAACCGAGACCTAGTTGCACCAGAGACTCCCGAGGAGTTGGAGCGCTTCTGGGCGAAAGTCGACAAGTCGGGGTCGTGCTGGGTGTGGACTGCCGCTCAGAGCGGCCGAGGCTACGGCTCTTTCACACTTCGGTCGAAGCCACTCCTCGCGCACAGGATCGCCTACTACCTCGCAAAGGGTGCACACGATACAGGGCTCGAGCTTGACCATCTGTGCCGCAATCGCATTTGCTGCAACCCCGATCACCTAGAGGCTGTGACTCACACGGAGAACATGCGACGTTCCCCCCTTGCGACAAAGACCGGTGATGCACTCTGCCGTCGCGGCCACAACGACTGGGTGGAATACCCCGGAAGCCCAGGCAACCGGCATTGCCGCACGTGCAATGTCGAACGCAAACGTAACCTGCGCGCGCGAGCCACGTCACGGTGAGGCGCGCACCCCCAACGACGACGAGGACTGACCGTGGGTGCGTGTCGGACCCGAGTGAGAGAATGAGAACGGCCCGAACGAGTGCTACCAACACTCGCCGGGCCTAACCGAACACCTGCGTAGGAGGCAGATGATGGCTGGCAATCAGCGTACCTGTTCGTTCGATGGATGCGGCCGACCCAACCGCTCCAAGGGCCTCTGCGAGGCGCACTACAGACAACGACTGCGCGGCGTCCCCCTTGCCCCGCATGGTGCCTACCAGAAGTCGCGAGTGATCGATCTCACCGGACGCAGGTTCGGAAGATGGAGAGTGATCGAGAAGGTCACCGCCAAGGACACATCCGCGACCGGCGCTCACTGGCGATGCACCTGCGACTGCGGGAAAGAATCGATCATCCACGGAGCCGCACTTCGCAAAGGTGCGACTCGCGGGTGCCTCGCCTGTCGGCCTGGCCCCGCACGGGGAGAGATAGGCACCTACACCACCGCGCACAGCCGTCTCCACGCAGACCGCGGGCCGGCGTCACTGCAAGTCTGCGTCGAGTGCGGTGGACCAGCTGCGGAATGGGCGCTCAGTCCGGATTCCTCGGAGCGGATCGCGGGGCTGAACAAGGGCCGACGAGCCGAGTACTCCCGCAACCTTGACGACTATCAACCGATGTGCGCGCGCCACCACAGGCGCATGGACGCATGGATGCGCGGCGAAAGGTGCTCCCCGAGATGAGCGAGCAAGCCACCTACCACCCCGGCACCCGGCCCGAATGCACCACCTGCGGCAGCGAATACACCAGCGCGATGGCTGCCGCAGAGTGTTGCGACCCCGTCTGGGACGGCGCCCTCGGCTACAACTAGCCCCTCCTGCCATGCCTTGGGAAAACAGCCGCCCCACCCACGTCCCCACCCGCATCCGAGACGCCTGCCTCACACGCGACGGACACCAATGCACGGCCACCCTCAACACCGGGCAACGATGCCCCGCAACCACGAACCTCCAAGCCGCTCACACCACCCAATGGCAACCCGGCGAAACCACCACCATCAACAACGTGCGAACCCTCTGCCACTGGCACCACAACCGCGAGACGCAGACCCAAGCAAGCACAGCGCGACGCGCACGCCGACCGAGCGCGTACCGAACACGAGAACAACACCCAGGACGAACCTGACCCCTACCCCACCCCCTCCCCCCGACCCCCAGAATCGCGGAGAGGTGCTGTGATTCTCCCCACGTACATGTCTGGGGAATTTGCCCGAAACGGGCGCCGCTGACCCGAAACGGGGATGACCTATGGCTGGACGTGGCCCTGCTCCGAAGAATCCGAATCAGCGGGCGCGGCGTAACAAGGATGTCGTGCAACTGCGGGTGATTGAGGCGTCTCCTGTCGCTCAGCCGGAGTTGCCGGCGTTCACGGTCATGGTCACGGTCGAGAAGGAGCTTGTCGCTCAAGAGTTTGAGTGGCCGGCGATGACGCTCGACTGGTGGGCGATGCTGTCACGGCACCCGTTGGCCGGTGAGTTCATCGAGGCTGACTGGGCATTCCTGATGGAGACGGCGCGTATTCACGCGGAGTTCTGGACCGGCAAGATGTCCCTCGCGCCCGAGTTGCGGTTGCGTGAGGCGAAGTACGGTTTCACGCCGGAGGACCGGGCCCGCCTGCGTCTGCAGTTCGCCCAGGCGACGGGTGCCGAGGTCGATACGGCTGAGAAGGTTCAGCGTGTCGAGTCGTCGCGGGATCGGATGCGGGGGGTTACGCGGAAGGACTCGGCCTGATGCCGTGGGTCCCACAACATGAGGGTGACTTCCCCACACTGGGATGGCACGTCGCTGACCAGATGGCTGAGTACCTCGGCCGTCCGGATGCTGGCGACGATGACGTGTTCGACCCGTTCATCCTCACTCTTGAGCAGCAGGAGTTCCTGAACGAGCTGTACCGGATCGACCCATCGACCGGGCGGCGATTGATTCACCGCGCCGCGCTCATCAGGCCACGAGGCTGGGGAAAGTCGCCGTTCGTTGCCGGCATCATGATCTCCGAGGCGATCTTCGAGGTTGTTCCCGATGGGTGGGATTCTGAAGGACAGCCGGTAGGGAAGCCGTGGTCGAAGGTCCGCACCCCGTACGTCGCGATCGCGGCTGTCACCGAGGAGCAGACGAAGAACACGTGGGAGCCGCTGCTCGAGATGCTCCGCCAGGGTGACGCGGTCGATGAGTTCGACCTGGACCCGATGGATTCGTTCGTCTCGCTCCGACGCGGCCGCATCCAGCCGATTACGTCGTCTCCGAACTCGATCAAGGGCTTCAAGGCTGTTGCTGCGTCTCTCGACCAGACGGAAACGTGGGTGCGGGGTAACGGTGGGGTGAAGCTCGCGCAGACCCTCCGCAACAACGCCACGAAGCTCGGCGGCGTGACGATCGAAACGCCCAACGCGTACACGCTGGGTGAGCGGTCGGTCGCGGAGGCATCGTTCGGGTTCTGGGATGACATCCAGTCGGGGAAGTACAAGAACCTCGAGGATGTGCGGTCGATCTACTTCGACCATCGACCAGCGCCGGCCGATACCCGCATCGATGACATGGAGTCGCTGGTCTACGGTCTGAGGGTCGCGTTCGGGGACTCATCTGCTCACGCTGACGGCTGCCTTCTTCATGAGCCGCCATGCGCGCCGGGCTGGTCGGACGTGCATCGCACTGCGATGGACTTCTTCGACACGGCGAACGACCCCGCAGTGATGCGGGCGGACTTCCTCAACCAGGTGGACGCGGCGCGCGACGCGTACGTGTCAGACCCGGAGATGCGCGCCTGTGTGGATGCCGGCCGGGACAAGACGGTCTCCCGCACGGAGCCCGTGACGCTCGGCTTCGACGGTTCAGAAGGCCGCAAGGACAAGCACATCGCGGACGCGACCGTGCTGATCGGATACTCCGTCACGCAGCGGCACTTCTTCACTATCGGGATCTGGGAACAGCCGGACGGCCCCCAAGGCGAGGGCTGGCGCCCCCCGAAGCTCGAGATCGAGCAGGCGGTGGCGAAGGCGTTCAAGGAGTACAACGTCGTCGGCTTCTACGCGGACCCGTCCGCCGGCTGGGCCGGTGAGGTGAAGCAGTGGGAGGCCGCCCATCACAAGCGCCTCAAGGCGAAGATGAGCGTGCAGGAGCCGATCCGGTGGA
Source organism: Microbacterium telephonicum (assembly GCF_003651225.1). Classification (GTDB taxonomy): domain Bacteria; phylum Actinomycetota; class Actinomycetes; order Actinomycetales; family Microbacteriaceae; genus Microbacterium; species Microbacterium telephonicum. The sequence continues at coordinate 298,256 of NZ_RCDB01000003.1, read as the reverse complement.
AGCAGAAGGACATCGGCCGCACCTGCGACACTTTCGATCAGCTGTACTCGCAGATCCGGCAGGGCGAGGTCTCCTTCGACGGGAACCCGACCGTGCTCCGGCACTTCCTCAACGCGCGACGTGATCCGCGACGTGCGGGGTACGTGCTGAAGAAGGCCGACGACAACCAGGACTACGGCAAGATCGACGCGACCTACGGGGCGGCGTTCGCATTCGCGGCAGGCAACGACGCGCTCGGTAAGGGCGTTACGGCGAGCTCCACGACACGGATGCCGCGACAACTGAGGTAAGGGGGCACGATGGCGACCACGCCCGAGGAATGGCTCCCCATCCTGACGAAGCGCATGGACGCCCGGGCTCCGAAGATCGCGGAGCTCCGCCAGTACGCTTCGGGGAACGCGCCGCTTCCCGAGTTGGGGAAGAACACGCGTGCTTCGTGGGAGGCATTCCGCAAGAAGGCGCGCACGGACTACGCGGGCCTCGCGTGTCAGTCGATCGCGGGACGCATCGTGCCGATCGGCGTCGAGGTGGGGACGGACCGCAACAGCCCCGCGGTCGCCGCGCTCCGGATCGTTTGGCGTGACAACCGCCTGTCTGTGGTGTTTCGTGACGTGATCCGCACGATGCTTGCTGTCCGCGTCGGTTACCTCATCACGGGCATTCGCGACGGTGAGCCGGTGATCACGTCGGAGCCCCCGGAGCGGGTGATCACGGCGCCCGACCCGACGCAGCCGTGGCGTGCGCGAGCAGCGTTGAAGGCGTGGCGTGACAACGACGCTCAGAAGGACTACGCCCTTGTCTGGGTGCCCGGTGCCCGTCAGCGGTTCACTCGCAACGTGAAGACCGACAGTGGCACGATCCGCGGCACCGTGACCGGCGACTGGGTCTCGGATGGCGAGGTTGAGGAGTTCGACGGCCCCGTTCCCGTCTTCGCGGTGGAGAACGAGGATGGGCGGGCTGAGTTCGAGCCCCACATCGACGTCATCGACCGGATCAATCTCGGGAAGCTGCAACGTCTCGTCCTCACCGCCTATCAGGCGTTCAAGGCGCGGGCGCTGAAGGGGCTCCCGGATAAGGACGAAGAGGGCAACGACATCGACTGGGCGAAGCGACTCGACTTCGCCCCCGGTGCTCTCATCGACCTCCCGACCGAGATCGACGTGTGGGAATCCGACGCAGTCGACATCCGGCCCCTCCTCGAGGGCGAGAAGACCGACGCGAAGGACTTCGCCGCCGTCATGCAGCTGCCCGTCGCGACGTTCGTTCCCGACAACCAGTCTGCGGAGGGCGCGAAGGGCGCCCACAAGGGCGAGATACAGCGCGCGAAGGACCGGCGCGACCGCGTCAAAGCCCCGATGGAGGCGGCGCTCCTCGCGGCGCTGCGAATCCTCGGGATCGACGACGACGAGACCGTAGAGGTCAAGTTCGAGAACCCAGAGTACGTGTCGATGGCGGAGAAGGCCACGGCAGCAGCACAGGCGAAGGCCGGCGGTAAGTCCCAACGGTGGATCGATCAGAACATCTGGAACATGTCGCCCGGTGAGATCGACCGCGAAGAGACCGACCGTGCGGCGGAGCAACTGCAGACGCTCGCGCTGACAGGAGCGATCCCCAGTGGTGGAACTGACTCCTGACCGGCTCACAGCCGCGTACATGGCGCAGGTCGCCGCAGTCCGTGATCGTGTTCTCGCGTACGCGGTCGCGATGTGGGGTAGCGCGACATCGCTCCGTGATGCCGACGTGGAACGTCTCGTGGCACGGATCGTCCCTGTCGTTCAGGGCGGGCAGGTTCAGGTCGCGGGGTTGACGAACGCCTACGTCGGGCAACTCGCGAAGCTGGAGGGAGTGACTGTCGTCACACCCCCCGTCGATCGCGCGGCGGTCGTGGGTTACCGAGGCGTTCCTGCTGAGGAGGTCTACCGGCGACCGGCAGTCGAGACGTACACGGCCCTGAGAGACGGGAAGCCCTTCGGAGCGGCCCGCGAAGTGGGTCTGGGGCGACTTAAGTCGTTGGTGACCACCGACGTGCAACAGGCGCGGAACCGGCAATCCAGGGAGGCGTACAGCGGAACCGGCTTCGACTACACGATCCGCACCCTCTCCGGGTCGGAGAACTGTGCGCTGTGCGTCATCGCCTCGACGCAGCGCTACCACGCCGGGGGCCTCATGCCCATCCACCCGGGATGCGACTGCGGGGAACGCGGGGTGCGTGCGGGACGCGACCCGGGGCAGGTCGTCGATCAGCGTCTCCTCGATCTCACTTACGAGCAGGTCGACTCGAAACTCGCGTCTGGTGATCCCTCGCCGGAGTTGGGCGAGAAGAAGACATCAGCTGGGAAGCCGATCTCGGATCTCACGGACATGATCGTGACCCGCGAGCACGGCGAGCTCGGCGCAACCCTCGCGTGGCGCCAGGACCACTTCACCGGTCCCAGCGACATCCACTGAACTTCCCGCTCACGGGCGGGCAGCGGCACCCGAAACGGTGTGCCGTCCATCACTCCGAAACGGGGAAACCACCATGCCCGACACCGACACCACCACCGACACCACGCAGACCGAAACGGACGCGAAGAGCGACCTCGAGAAGGCGCTCGCGGACGTCGAGAAGTGGAAGGCACTGTCCCGCAAGAACGAGGAACAGGCCAAAGCCAACGCCGAGAAGGCCAAAAAGCACGACGAACTCGAAGAGGCGAACAAGACCGAGCAGGAGAAACTCCTCGCCCGGGCCGAGGCCGCAGAGAAGTGGCGTGCTGACCGCGAAGCGAAGGACGCCGCAGCCGCAACGGCAGCAGAGGTCGCGAAGGAGAAGGGCGTGCCCGTCTCCGCACTCCGCGGGTCGACCCGCGAGGAGCTCGAAGCTCACGCTGACGAACTCCTCACCATCCTCCCGAAGAAGCCCCCGGCACCGTCCGCTGACGGTCAGGGCAACGAAGGAGAGCCGATCAGCGACGGTGACATGTCGGCCGACGACATCGTCAACGCGGCAACGAGCCGCTGAGACACCCCCGTAGAAGTTCGCCACGAACTCTCACGGGTCACATCAATCAATCCAAGGAGGAACCGTGGCAAACATCTTCGTGAAGGGGCAGAAGTTCGCGCAGACCGCGCTCGCCCTGCTCCGCAAGCAGGTGAAGGCCCCCGGCCTGTTCACCTACAAGTTCGGCATCGCCGACTTCAAGGGCGCTGAGGGTGACGTCGTCAACATCAAGCGACCCGCCGTCCTCGTCGCGCGTGAGAAGCCGTGGCGCGGTGATGACGCGATCGTCGTCGACCGTCTCGCGAACTCCAAGATCCAGGTGACGCTCAACCGGCACATCTACAGCGCCGTCGCACTGTCGCCCGAGGAGGAGACCCTCGACGAGATCGACTACGTCCGCGACGTCCAGGCGCCGCAGGTCGCGGCCATCCTCGACTTCTTCGAGAACATCCTGGTCGGCGCGTTGCGCGCAGCGGCCTTCGTGTTCGGCGTCACCTACAACGTGGCGTCGTCGAACGAGAAGGAGAAGGATCCCCGCAAGGTCGCGATCCAGGCACGCAAGCTCGCGCAGAAGGCCCACTGGCCGCTGGGGGGGCGCTACTGGCTCGTCGGCGCGAACGTCTCCGCTGAGATCGCGTCGTACGAGAAGCTGCTCGACGTGGATACCTCGGGTGTCCCGGAGGCGCTTCGTGAGGGTGTCGTGGGTCGGCTCGCCGGGTTCACCATTATCGAACTCGACGCACTGGGTGACGACGAGTCCTACTTCGTACACGAGACCGCAATTGCCAGCGCGAATGTCGCGCCGGCAGTGCCCAACGGTGTCGCCAAGGGCGGTGGTGTCGCGGCCGGCAACGGTCTCGCCGTCACCCAGCTCTGGGACTACGACAGCACGTACATGAAGGACCGTTCCATCGTTCACGCTTTCGCGGGTGCGACCGCGGTCCTCGACCCGGAGCAGAACCCCGATGGATCGATCGTCCGTGACGAGAACGACGCTGTGGTTCTGAAGTTCCAGCGTGCGATCAAGGTCACGTTCGGTGCGGGCGGTTCGGAGAAGGCGTCCTACACGGTCACCATCACCGGCACCCCGACGGGTGGCACGTTCACCCTCACGATCGATGGCCAGACCACGGACGCCATCGCGTACAACGCGTCGAACGCGGACATCGCGAAGGAGATCAACGAGCTGACCGGTGTGTCCGGCGCTTCGGTCTCCGGCGGCACGTTCCCCGGCAACGCGAAGACCGTCACGTTCAACGAGCGCGTCGCAACGTTCACTGCGACCGGATCGTTCACGGGCGGCACCTCGCCGTCCATCGCGGTCGCCTGATCGCATCCCCTCTGAGAAAGGTCAGGTCATGGCTGAGCAAACCCCCCTCGCGTCCGTTGACGATGTGGAAGCGCTGCTCGGCCGTGACCTGACCTCCTCGGAGGCGGGTCAAGTCGATGCGCTGCTCGAGCAGGCATCGGCGCTGTTCCGCAAGGCGGCAGGGCGCGACTTCACCCCTGGACGGTATGCGAACCGTCTCAAAGTCAACGGCGGCGAGATCCGCCTCCCCAACTCTCCCGTGACCGTCATCCACAGCATCACTGACGACGACGGAAACGCGATCGACTACACGACGTTCGGATCGACGGTCACGACCTGCCTCCGCTCACACAAGTTCGTCCGCGTCGACTATGAGGGCGGCGGAGAAGTCCCCGACCTCGTCACGCACACGGTCGCCGGTATGGTCGCCCGCCTCTTCAACGTCGACGCGCGCGCAAAGGCGGGCATGAGCCAGTTTCAGGAGACCACGGGCCCGTTCAGCGAGGGTGGAACGTTCGCGTCGTGGGCTGTGGGCGGGCAGCTCATGCTCGCGCCCGCCGATGAGGCGGTGGCCTTGTCCTACCGCGCGCCCCGCCTCTCGAACACGGTCGTGCACCAGTGACCCGGATCATCACAGAGACGGTCAAGCTCTATCGGTTCGAGGCTGGCAGCGAGGACGCCTACGGGAACCCGTCAGAGGGCTACGCCGGCCCTTTCGATGTCGGAATCTGGCGATTCAGCCCGGGCACCTCAACAGACCCGATCCTCGCGGGACACGACCGCACGATCACGCAGCCAGTCATCTACGGGCCCACGGCGATGGGTCCACGCGATCGTGTCGAAGTGCGCGGCCTCGTGTATGAGGTCGATGGTGACCACCCCGAGTGGGTGAACGACACCGTCCGCGGGTACGAGATTCCCCTGAGGAGGGTCGATGGCTAAGCCGAAGGTGAAACTCAACCTCCGTGGTATCAACGCGCTCATGTCGTCGGGCACAGTGCAGGCAGAAGTCAACGCTCAGGGGCGACGACGCGCAGCCGCTGCAGGACAGAACTTCGAGTACGTCGAAAAGCCGCACCGATGGACCGCGCGCGGATTCATCCAGCCCGCGAACTATGAGGGCGTCAAAGAGCAGGCGAACGATGCCGTGCTTGAGCGCGTGCTGGGGTCGCGATGAGGTTCGCGGACGTCGAAGCGGCAGTCATCCCGTTCATCAAGGCGCGTGCCGGCGGTGTCACCGTGTCGACGAAGGTCCCCGCGACCCGGCCTGCCACGTTCGTGCGTGCGTGGGCGAATGGTGGCGCGGCGATCAACCGTGTCCTCGAAGATGTGCAGGTCACGGTGGACGTGTGGGCGCCGTCGCAGCCCGCAGCGTCCGCCCTCGCTGCGACGATCCGCACCGCGTTCCTGAACGACCTGCAGGCCGCTTTCCCGCTAGTGCGGGGTGTGTCTGAGGTGACGCGCCCGTACTCGCAGCCCGACGAAACGTCCGAACGGTACCGGGCTACCTACTCTCTCCGGGTCCGCGCGACCCGCACCTGAACCAGAGGCGCACGCCTCTCCACCCGCCACAACCGTGACGGGTCATCTAGTACGCCCGGAGCCCGGGCAACCCCCTCAGAAGGAGCTGTCATGGGACAGAATGCTGAGTTCGCCCGCATCTACGGAGGCGACTCCGACGCGATCTACCTCGCCCCGATCGGTTCGACGAAACCTACGACGATCAACGCGGACCCCGCGGCCGCGTACGAGGACGTCGGCTGGTTGCACTCCGACGGTGTCACTGAAGCCGCGACGGGATCGAAGACAGAGATCCGTGGGCACCAGGGCAACGGTGTCGTCCGTACCCGTGTCGAGGGTGGCGGGACGACGATCGCGTTCATCGCGCTCGAGGACAAGGCGCAGACCCGAGAGCTCCGCTACCACGTGAAGACCGACGCGACCGCCGCGGGTGTCCGCACCGAGACCCGCAGCCCCGGCCAGCGGGTCTCGCCGCGTGCCGCGGTGATCGACTTCTTCGACGCGGACGACGAGACGGTGAAGGAACGGTGGATCATCGACCGTCTCGAGATCGTCCCCGACGGTGACCGCGTGTACGTCAACAGCGACATCGCAGGGTTCCCGTTCATCGGGCAGATCATCGGCGACTACACGGTCCTGTCCACGGACCTCGAGAACCCCGCCGTCACCCCGTAGCCAGGTCCCGTGGGTGGGGTGCCCTCCGTCGCCCCACCCACGGTCACACACCCACGGAGACGAAACGGAGAAACCTATGACCACCCCGAAGCAGCCCCAGGATCACCTCCCGAAGGCGGAGAAGCCGAACGTCGAGACCACCGACAGCGGCTGGAAGATCACCCACCGCGGCATCACGATCGAGGTACAGAAGGAAGCGCTCGACGACTTCGAACTCCTCGACGACGTCGCCGCACTGCAGGCCGACGAAGTCAAGGGCGCGGCCCGTGTCCCGGGGATGCTCCGCCGCCTCGCCGGTGCGGACGGGTTCCGGGCCGTGACCGATGGGCTCCGCGACTCCGCCACTGGACGAGTGAAGGCATCCGAGGCCGTGCAGTTCGTCTTCCAGGTGTTCACGGCGATCAACCCAAACTCCTGACCCTCATCGTGGTCTACACGCATCACCGGGATGCGTTGCGGGCCGCGGTGAGGGCGGAATACAAGATCGGGCTCCGTGACGTCGGTGTCCTCGAGCTCGCCGATCTGACCGCATGGCTACCCGCCGGGTGCGTCCTGTGGCAGGCGTACGGGGGCCCGCTCGCACGGTCACGTGAAGAGCAAGCGCTGCTCCTCATCGACTACCGGTTGCGGCAGCAGATGTGGGTCAACGGCGGGAAGAAGGGCAAAGCGCCCGAGTACCCGAAAGACCCGCCGCTCGCCGGTGAGCGGGCGACCCGCGACGCGGTGAACGACCGGAAAGCGGACGCGTACCGTCGCCGTCAGGCTAAAGCTCTGCGATAGCCGCACGGACCGCGTCACGCAACGCGATGAACTCCGGTTCCGCCTTCTTCGCGAAAAGGACCGCGTTCTCGTCCTTCGCGGCATCCATCGTCCGGCCACCCTTCGACGTACGAGACGACTGCTCGCCCGGGACCGTGAACTGGATGAAACCGACCGTCGTGAGCGCGTTCGGCTTGAACTGCACGGCCGCGATCTGCCGGATCGGGATCGACTTCTCCCCGCGTCCATGCGATGCCCGCGCGGCGAACCCCTCGCGGGCGATCGTGACGGTCTTCCCGTCGAACGTGACCTGACCGTTTCGGCCGTTGGCCGTGACTGTCTCTGACATGGCGCTGAGCCTACCGCGCGCCGAACGGAGGGCCAGTGGCTAACGAGATCGCGTCCGCATATGTGGCCCTGTACACGAAGATGCCTGGCGTCAAGAAGGACATCGAGTCTGCGCTGGGTGAGGCTGACGCGGAGGGTGCCGGCGCGAAGCTGGGTGACGGGCTCGGTAAGGGCATCAGCACGAAGCAGGCTGCCGTGGCAGGTGCGGTCGGTGGCATCTTCGCTTCCGTCGCGAACATCGCCGCCGGTGCGATCGGTGACCTCGTCGGGGAAGCGGTCGCGGCGTCGGATGCGACTGACAAGTTCGCGCAGACGTTGACGTTCGCTGGTCTCGACACGTCCGCGATCGATTCGGCCATGTCGAAGTCTCGCGCGTACGCGGACGCGACGGTGTACGACCTGTCGACGATTCAGAACACGACCGCGCAGCTCGCGGCGAACGGGATCAGCAACTACACCGAGCTGACCGAAGCCGCCGGAAACCTGAACGCGGTCGCGGGCGGCAACCAGGACACGTTCTCGTCGGTCGCGATGATGCTCACCCAGACCGCCGGAGCGGGGAAACTCACGACGGAGAACTGGAACCAGCTCGCCGACGCGATCCCCGGTGCGTCCGGTCGGCTGCAGACGGCGCTCTCCGAGGCTGGGGCGTTCACTGGCAACTTCCGCGAAGCGATGCAAGAGGGCGAGATCACCGCGGACGAGTTCAACGCGGCGCTGCTGCAGCTCGGTACCGAGCCGGTAGCTCAGGAAGCCGCCACCTCCGTCTCCACGATGGAAGGCGCGGTCGGGAACCTGCAGGCCGCGATCGTCGGCGGACTGTCGGACGCGTTCACCACAATCAAACCCGTCCTCACCGACATCGTGAATGGGCTGGCCGGGTTCGTCACGTTCATCCAGGACAATATCTCTTGGATCGGTCCTCTCGCCGCCGGCATCGCGATCGTCGCGGGCGCCGTAGCCGCATGGGCCATCGCACAGTGGGCGCTCAACGCCGCCATGACCGCTAACCCCCTCGGCATCATCATAGTCGGCATCGGCCTCCTCATCGGCGCGATCATCCTCCTCGTCCAGAACTGGGACACGGTGGTGAAGTTCCTCACCGACGTGTGGGCCGGGTTCATCTCGTGGATCACGGGTGTAATCGATGGGTTCGTGGGTTGGTGGAACGGTGTCTGGTCTGCGGTGGGTCAGTGGATCTCGAGTGTGTGGAACGGGATCGTGTTCGCGATCCAGTACGCGTGGAACAGTGTGCAGACATGGCTCGTCGGGGTGATCTCGGGGCTCGTGAACTGGTGGAACGGTGTCTGGAAGGGCATCGGTGACGTCATCGCGAACGTGTTCGGTTCGATCGGGCGGATCATCGGCGGGATCTGGGACGGCATCATTTCCGGGATTCGGTCCGCGATCAACACGATCATCCGCCTCATCAACGGTGTCATCGACGGTGTCAACGTGCTCGTCGGCGGTGCGGGGTCGCTGATCGGTCTGGACATTGCGATCCCGAAGATCCCGATGCTCGCGACCGGTGGCACGATCACCCGCGCGGGGTCCGTGATCGTTGGTGAGCGTGGCCCCGAGCTGCTGAACCTGCCTGCGGGAGCGTCGGTAAACCCGAACATCGCGAACGCCGGCGGCCTGCGGCCGGGTGACCGGATCACGATTGAAGTCGAGGGCACTCCCTTGACGGGCGTCGTGAAGCGGCAGATGGCCGTGTCAGAGTACCGGTCCGCGGTGCGCCTGTCGGGAGGGGCGGTTTCGGCATGATCGTGACCCTCACCCCTCGGACGGACTTCTTCCCGGTGCCGCGTGTCGAGATCGGGTTCGACCCGTTCACCGCGTTCTCCGGTGGCACCGCGCCAGCCACCGGCCCGGACACGCTGTCGGGCGGGTCGGCGGGCGGCACCGGCCCGACGATCTACTCGGGCGGATCGGCGGCGACAGCGTCGGTCGACCTCCCCGCCGGGACAGACAGCGTCACCCTTTGGTGGCGTTCTGAGGGCCGCACTGGGAAGGTTCGCGGTGTCGTGTCGCGGTTCTTCACCGGAGCGGGCGGGTTCCTCGACCTCGAGGCCGGGCTGAACGCGCTCACCACGTACGAGCTCGAATGCTTCGATGGCGACACATCTCTCGGGCGCGTGTCTCTCGGGACGGTGTCATTGCCGTGGGATGGTGACGAGAACGCGGTCGTCATCCAGCAGCCGCTGAACCCGAACCTGAACGCGCAGGTCATCAATCTCGAGGGAGCCTGGCCGTCGTACTCGCGGACCGCGGTCGGCGAGCTCGTCACGGTCGAGGGCGCGACGCGTCCGGTAGTCGTCGGCGCAGGTCCCCGTCAAGGGCTCACGAATGTGGACATCGACTTCGGTGTCACGGATGCCGCCGAGTCCGCCGCCGTGTGGGCGACGCTCGGGACCGATGATGCCCCGCAGGTGCCTGTGTGGCTGATCCGCGCTCCCGCGGGGTTCATCCCGCGGCGCCTGTTCGCGCACATCGCCACGCTCAACGAGGTCGACATCGACTACCGGTACGGCGACGAATGGTCACGGTTCCAGGCGACCGTCACCGAGGTCTCGCCACCTGCCCCAGGTCTGGTGATTTCGCCACTGTCGTACGACGACCTCGATGTCTCGTATGCGTCGTATGACGCACGCGACGACGCGTACCCCTCGTACGACGATCAGGACACGGACTGGGCCCTCGCGGGTGCTGCTGGGGGGGCGTAATGCGTGCAGCGTCCGACACTGTCCGGCAGCTTGTCGCAGATGGTGTCCCGCAGGTCACGTGGGTCGCTGACCTCATGTACGACCGGGAGCGGCGTCTCGCGAACATCCCGATCGAGCGGCCGAGGGTGTCGTGGGACGCGGGCCAGTTCGTCGCCGGCGACGCGCAGGTGCGGGTGGTCTGGTCGGACGACTTCGGGACTTCGATGGTCCCGAAGGTGCTCGGCGACTGGTTCTCCCCGTTCGGCGCAGAGTTGCAGATTGATGTGATCCTCGGGGCGGGGGTGTTCTCGGAGCGGGTCCCGATGGGGCGGTTCGTGATCGAGTCGGTCCCGGACGCTACGGACAGGGAGATCCTGTTCGATGGGCGGCCGATCAGGGTGGGGCAGTCGTTCGGGCTGAACCTGAAGGACCCTCTCATGCGGGTTGCGCGGGACGAGTTCCCGTTCCCGACCGCGCCGCGGTCGACGTCGGCATGGCAGGAGATCCAGGCTGTGTCGGGGATGCCAGTGATCCGTAACGCGTCGGATGTGACTCTCGCGGGCGGCACCGTCTACGAGGGGGAGAAGGCCGCGCAACTGTCGAAGCTGTTCGATCTGCTGGACGCGTGGCCGCAGGTTGACGCGTCGGGGACGCTGACCGCCCGCCAGAAGACGTGGCCCGGACCCGTGGGCGCGGTGCGCGGAGTGGTCGACGCGCCGATCAGCATGGACTCGTCGAAGACGTACAACCGAGTCGTCGTCGAGGGGAAAACGGCAGGCGGCGACCCGATCTATGGTGTCGCCGACGTGACGGAGGGGTTCCTCCGCGTCTCGAACGTGGATGGCACGGCTTCTCCGTTCGGGGTGTCGGTGTACCGGTACGCGTCTGACCAGCTCTACACGCAGTCGCAGGTTGACGCGTACGCGCGCGGGCTGTTGCAGCGCGTGTCTCGTATCCGTGGCGTCACCCGTCAGATCGTGGAACCGTTCAACCCGCTCCGCGAACTCGGCGACGTCCTCACCTTCGAAGACGGTGTCGTGCGCGTCGCGTCGGTGACTCATGACACGGCGACGACTCAACTGGTCGTGGAGGTTCCCGATGCCGCTTGATGCTGACGCGATCCTCCGCCTCCTCGACGCGAAGACGTCGTACACGAGGCGCGCGGGCCGGTATGTCGGACATGAGGATGGATTCGCGCTCGTCGACATGGGCGACGAACGGTTCCAGGCGAGGTGGGCATCCGGCGGGTTCGTGCCGGTGGTGAACGACACGGTGTGGGTGGAGACGATCGCGAACGGTTCCGACCGTGTCGTGTTCATGACTGGCCCTGTCGGCCCCCGACCTGGTGTGGGGGTCGTGTCGACAGTTGCGGACCCGCTCGTGACGGTTACGACCGATTTCGGCGACTTCCAGATGCCGTTCGCCGGCGACACCCCGCCAACGTCCGGTGACACGGTCGGGATCTCGTGGTCGTCGGGCCCGTGGTGCTCGAAGCTTTCCACCTCTCCGGATGAGCCGGCACAACCGCCCGGTCCGATCGGTGGCGGAGGGCGCGTGCAGGTGGCCGAGTTCCGTGCGGTCGATGCCGGAACGACACACTCGAACGGCGACTGGTGGCAGGCACAGGTTTGGGCCGCTGACAACAACGACGGTGCATGGTTCTTCGGCTCGCAGGTGCGCGACACGATCCCCGCCGGCGCGACGTTCGAGTCACTGCAGGTGTTCATCAACCGCATCCAGAAGCAGGGCGCCGCACCGAACTGGGCGCTGCACAGCTCGGCGAGCAAGAGCGGCGTGCCGTCCTTCACGGGTCTCGGCGCATGGCACCCGGGCGGGAACGGGTGGCAGACGCCCCCGTTTGCCGCGGTCATGTTCGACGCACTCAAGGGCGGCGGTTCCGCGCTCGGCTTCGGGTTCCCGAACGGTGGCTACAACAAGTTCGCGTCCCTCGCGCAAGACGGAATGTCCGGCGCTCTGAAGATCTCTTGGAAGGGGTAGCCCATGGGGCACACACTCGCACCGACCGGTGAACCGACATACACGCCCACCCCGACGCAGACCGTCGCTGACCTGCAGGCCGCTGTCACGTTCGCGAAGAAGATCGGTGGTCTCCTGAAGGGCACCGCCGTCGAGCGTCAGGCGTTGACGACTGACGAGTCGGTGGACGGTTGGTTCTTCTCGGAGACGGACACTGGTCGGCTGTATCAGCGGGTCTCGGGTTCCTGGGTTCGACTCAACGCGGTCGCCCGCGGCACCTTCAACGCGGCGACGTCGGGCACAGGAACGGCAACCGTGACGCACGGGTTGGGGGTCACGCCATCACAGGTCGTCGCGACGGACCGATCCGGAGGTACCGCAGTCGCGACCCGCAAGATCGTTGTGAACGCGGTGAACGACACGCAGATCCAGTTCGTGGTCTACAACGGCGGGTCGGCGTTCGCGAGCAACCCGGTCCAGTTCGACTGGGTCGCGTACGCGTAGGAGGCGGCGATGCTTCCTCTCCCGTTCCCGGCGTCGACGATCAGTCTTCCCTACGGGGCGGTCGACGGGAAGTTCTACACGTTCGCGTCGCCACACAAGGGGGATGACTTCTCGTCGCGGTCGCAGGGTGTTGTCGCCGGCTCCGTGATCCGCGCGTCCGGTCCGGGCGTCGTCGTCCGTTCCGGTGTCGGCCCCGCGGGTGTGACTCCGACGATCGACCGACCCAACAGCCTCGCCGGCAACAGCATCGACGTCGACTACGGCGACTTCATCGCCCGATACATGCACCGCCCGCTCGGCTCGCCGTCGCCAGCTGTGGGTGCGGAGACGGTCGAAGGGACACTGCTCGGGCTCATCGGCGCGACCGGCCTCGTCGATGCGGCGCACCTGCACCTCGAGACGTGGGACAAGAAGACGGGGCGCCGGGTGGATCCGGCTAACTACTTCGACTTCACCCGCACCGTGACAACGGGCGCCGCCGCTGGCGACACGTCCCGACCTTTCGACCCGCCCGAGGAGGACGACATGTACGACGACGCTGCGCAGGAAGCGCTGTTCCAGAAGATCGAGTGGGAGTCCCGCCCGTACAAGACGTACCAGTGGGGTGGCGCGCTGATCCTGATGGGTCCCGGTGGCCGGAAGTACATCATCCCGTCGGGTGAGCACCGGAACCTGCTGATGGCACTCGGCCTCACCGGCAACAGCATCCAGCGGGTGCTGACGGACGTGGAGCTGAGCTACCTCGAGTCGGTGCATGGGGCGCTGTCCCCGGATCCGAAGGAAGCGCAGGTGCAGGCGGTCCTTGAACTGTCCGACGAGGACGCGAAGAAGATCGCCGCGGCTGTCGACGTGCCCGCGGTGGTGTTGTCGGCGGAGCAGCTCGCGCAGATCGCGGACGCGGCGAAGCAGGGCGGCATCGAGGGCGTGAAGGCGCTGAAGTTCATCGTCCAGGCCGGCTCGTGATGCGCGCCCTGTGGCAGGCGTCGATCTGGGCGCGCGGTGCGATATCGCCCGACGAGTGGAAGTACCGGAACCTGAAGCGGGTGTGGCTCCCGATCTACGACCTGATCGCGATCTTCTGCGGCGTGCAGGCCGTCTCGAACGGGTCCCCGTTGCTGAACGTCCTGTTCTCCGCATCGCTGGTCGACGCGCTCGGGACGGCCATGGCCGTGGTCGCGACCGTCTGCCTTCTCGGCGTCGCGTTTCCCGCGCTGTGGCGGTTCGAGATAGCGGGGAAGGTGGTCCTCGTCGGGCTGATCTCCGCGTACGTGACGACGATCCTGCTGCTGTCAGAGTCGGCCGGGTCGAACCTGTTCGTCGTGGGGATGCTGACCTTCGGCCTCCCGCTCGCGTTCTTTCGGCTGAACCTTCTCGGCGAGGAAGTGAAGGAGCGGCGGGTGATCGTCGCATGAGCCAGGAGGTCGTTGTCGCGCTCGTCGGTGCGATCGCGCTCGTCCTCGGCGGTCTCGCCACCCTCGCCGGCACACGTGGGAAGACGCGAGCGGACTCGCGGGCATCCCTCGACGCCAGGATCGACGGGCGTCTCACGAAGGAGATCGAGCGGCTTGATGCCCGAATCGACGAGCAGGACCAGAAACTCGAAGACCAGGAGCAGGAGATCGACGCGCTCCGCACGCAGGCGACGAACGCGGAACGCGTGAAGCATGCGGCGCTCCGCATCATCAAGTCGTTCGTCGCTCAGTGGCCCGCCGCCCCGTACCCCCGGTTCAACACGTACGACATCGCCGAGCTCGAGGAAGACACCATCCCGACCGCTTGGCTCACCCCGAAGGAGACATCATGAACGACAAGCTCATCCCCGCGGACGCGCAGCTCGCCGCCAAGCGCGGCTTCATCCGCACGACCGCGCAGGCGTACGGTACGTCCCTTGCGGGCGGCATCACGTCGACCGCGGTCCTCGCCGTCGTGACGGGCGAGGTCCCGCTCGTCGCGACCGCAGTGACATGGGGTGTCGCGCTCGTGTCGCCGCTGATCGCGGGCGCCGCGTCGTACTTCAGCATCCTCGCCCGCGGCATCCCCGGCGACTACGCCCCCGAAGCGTGACCGTCAGACCCACCCCTTGAGAGGAGCGCCGCATGGCGACTGAGATTGTGCAGCTGCGGGTCAGGCAGGACACGTCCGCGAACTGGGCGTCGGTGAACCCGGTCCTCGCTGTCGGCGAGCCTGCGGTCGACACGACCACGAAGCGGATGAAGGTCGGCGACGGGATCACATCGTGGTCCGGTCTCGGCTGGTCGTCGATGGACCCCGCCGAGGTGTCGGCGGTGTTGTCCGCTGCGACCGTGATCGCCGGCGCGACGACCGCGAACGACGCCGCCATGTCGGCCGTGTTCGCTGACGACAGCGCCCAGTTCACGCAGGACGTAAAGAACACCAATGTGGCGTTCGATGGCGGACCCCGGCCGCACTTCCTGAACAGCTACGACGGGTTCTTCACCCTCGGCGGGTTCGCCACAGGGCAGGCGAACGTCGCGACCACCACGCCCGGCGCGGCGTCCGGCGCGACGACGCTGCCGGTGGCCTCCGCGACGGGCATCGTCGTGAACACGATCCTGGTGGTGAACCCTGGCGCAGCGAACGCGTCGCAGCACAAGGTGACCGCGATCGCCGGGACCGATCTGACGATCACTCCCGCACTTCCCGCCGCTGCCCCCGCGGCGTCTGCGGTCGTGTCGCTGTGGTCTTCGGCGGGGCACCTGACGACGACGGGCGGCTACCAGCTGTTCTGGCGGTGGGTGCTGACCCGCACCGACGCGAAGGGCGCGCCGATCGTCAACCCGAAGGCGGGCGACAAGATCGTGTTGCTCGCGAACTCGTGGGGGGAGCAGTCGTCCGTCGTGTTTGGGCAGGTCGTCGCGGCGCTCTTCCCGACCGCTGTGTCCGTGAACGTCGGCGTCGGCGGCAACACGTCCGCGATGCTGCTCGCACGGTTCGACACGGACGTGCCCGCCGACGCGGACTACGTCATCTTCAACGAGCCGGGCGTGAATGACGCGGACGGCGTCACCAGCGCCGCGACGGCGACCGCGAACGTCGACGCGATCATCGCGAAGACGCGCGCACTGGGCGCGGTCCCGATCTACACCGGCCCCGTGAAGTACACGAACGGGTCGATCGGCTCGCAGGTGTCCGTGCAGCAGAACGCGCGCGCGAAGGCGCAGGCGGGCCAGTGGGACTTGAAAGGCCCCGGCGCGACCGTCGCGGATGCGCTGGCCGCGATCCTCACGTCAGCGAAGATCGCTCTGAACTCGGTAGCGTTCGGCAACCGCGCGCAGGAACAGGCCACCGGCATCGACAACTCCGCGTTCGGTGACCGCGCACAGTTCAACCTCACCACAGGCGCCGGGAACACCGCGGTCGGATCGTCGGCCCAGCGTGCCACGACCACGGGCGCGCAGAACACCTCCGTGGGTGCGTACGCGCACGATGGGCTCACCGCGGGCACAAATAACGTTGCGGTAGGTCACTACGCGCAGGCCGCGCTCACCACGGGCGGGCAGAACGTCTCAGCGGGACAGCGTGCGCTGCGTCAACTGACCACCGCGAGTAACGACACCGCCATCGGCCACGAGGCGGGTGCGGCGCTCACGACCGGGCAGAACAACGCCTACATGGGATCGGGCGCTGGCTACGCGCCTAACAACGTGACCGCGAACGCGACCACCACGGCGCAGGGGCAGACAGCGGTCGGGTTCCAGTCGGGTCAGGCGTCGGCGACACAGGTGGACTACATCACCGCCGTCGGCTACCGCGCGATCGCGGGAGACGCCAGCGCGACGGCGCTCGGCGCGCGGGCGAACGCCTCCCACGCGAACGCGGTCGCGCTCGGGGCTGACACGGCCACGTCGGGGCCGAACCAGGTGAATATGGGACAGAGGTACATGGAGATTTCCGAGATGGATGGAGAGCCGGCTAACCCCGGCGCGGACAAGGCGCGCCTGTTCGTAATCGACAACGGGGCGGGGAAGACGCGCCTTGGCGTGAAGTTTCCGTCCGGTGTGACGACGTGGCTGGCGACGGAGGCGTGATGAACAACGACACCGCGCTAATCCTGTTGCTCGCAGATCGGCAGCGCGAGATTGAGGCGCTCCGCACCACCGTCGCAGAGCTGCAAGCGCTGCTGGGCGCTACTCAGTCGCCGAGCGAAGGCGCCTGACACGCTGGGCGGGGAGCTTGCTCTGCGAGCTCTCCGCCGCGAGCGTCCCAGCGTGCGACCGCGGGTCGCGGTTCTTGAGGCGCAGGAATGGCGACTCAATCCAGCGGTACGAGGCCCACGCCAGGATGGCGGTCCCCGGGATCTGGATCAGCACCCACCAGAGGATCGAGTCGCCAAGCGTCTCAAGAATGAGTCGGTGGAGGGGCGAGGCATAGAGATAGATCCCGTAGGACCGCTTTCCAATCCACCGGACCCACGACAACTCGAGCGGCCAGAAGCCGCGTCCCTGCACGACCGCGAGGATCAGCCCGGCTGTAGCGAGCCCGACAACCGTCGGCATTATGAAGCTATTCACGGGGCCCGGGATCAGGCAGCAGGCCCCCATGGCGACGAAGAATGCCCACTGCACCCACTTCGGATAGACGACCGGCTTGCGCTGGTATAGCCACAACGCCACCGCAGCGCCAATCAGGAGACCGTCTGCGCGGGTGTCTGTTCCGACGTAGATGCGCCCTATTCCCTCGCCGCCGTCCCAGAGCAGCACCCGCAAGACGACAACGAGCAGTGAGACGACCGCGAGGCTCTTAACGATCCGGCTTCGAGGCATCCAGCGAAGAAGCGCGATCAGGATGAGAGGCCAGATCAAGTAGAACTGCTCCTCGACCGCCAGGGACCAGGTGTGGCCCAGCGTGGTTCGCTGATCGAACGCGTTCGCGGCGATGACCCAATTCGAGGTGTAGGTCAAGGTCCCGACGATGAGTGACCAATCGAATACCCCATGCCACACGATCAGGTCGACGAAGATGGCGAAGACGACGCACGCGACCATGGCTGGGACCAACCGAAGCAAGCGCCTCTTCCAGAACGAGCCGAGGCGGATCGATCCATACTCTGCCCGCTCGTCCAGCAGGAGGCTGGTGATGAGGAACCCACTTAGCGTGAAGAAGATCCCGACACCGACGCCACCGCCGTTCCCGACAAGTGGCAGGCCGCTGTGAGCTAGGACAACCAGCCCGACCGCCACTGCTCGTATTCCGTCCAGGCTGGCATGCCGGCCGAGACGCCAACCCTCCACGTCGCTCATAGGACAGGAGCATATAGGTCAGCCGTGGGCCTGGAACTCCGCGTCGACCCGAGCACATGCATCGGAGCAGTAGCGCGCGTCGACGCGGAGTTCCTTCCGGCAGACGACACAGAGCGTTCGCCGATGTGCGAACCACCCCACAAGTCGATAGATCGGCTCTCGGTCCCCCACGGGGGAATCTTAGACCCCCGCTCACCTGAGCACTACTTCACCGATAGTTCACTCTGAAGACCGGTTTACATCCGACAACTCGGGTTGCACCGTCGCGGTGAACTTGCAACGAAACGCCCCCTTGGCTTGCATCTTCGGATGCCGGCCGAGGGGGCTTTCGTCGTGTCCGGGGTCCGGCGCACACTGTCCCGGTGACATGGCGCCCGATCCTCGCCGCCGTCGAGGTCCAGCCGGCGGTGTGGTCGATGCGCGACCAGGCGGGCGAATACGGCCGCGTCGAGCTGCGCCGCGTCGCCGGCAACGAACTCCGCTACCGGTGCGAGTTCCGCGGCGTGCTCATCGGCTGGGCGACCACCCTCGACACCCTCGCGGACGGCACCGTTCCGCGGCTATCCCGACGTCAACCCCCGCTGATCCCGGGCAGGTCATCCCCGCCCCGCGGCCGCTCCACCCACGGCACATCCTCGCGGTGACCACACCACCGGCACTCGAGGCCACCGTCCACCGGATACATCACCGTGCCGCACACCTCGCTAGTCGAGCAAGTTGCGGTTACGCTTTACGTACCGTTCGAGGCCGGCGCGGATTTCGGCGCTGACGTCTTCACCGCGGGCTTTCGCGATCTTCTGGGCGTCTTCCCATAGTTCGTCGGGGACGCGTACGCCGCGGATCTTGGTCCGTGGCTTGTTGGGCATGGGCTCAAGTGTGCCAGTGTTCATGTTGCCTCCCCAACCATTTCGGACTCCGGTTCGCTCGGTTGTGGACATAGGTGCTGCTTCCCGTGGTAACCGAGGTCGATCAGCCCGCACCGCAGGCATTCGTCCTCGTCCCAGACGTGGTGACCGTGGCAGACGGCGTCGCCTCCCGGCATCGCTCCCGCCTTCATGACGGATCACCCGGTTCTGACCACGGCAGCATCAGGTTGTCTCCTGCGCGCCGAGGCACGATGTGGATGTGCAGATGGAACACCGTCTGCGTTGCCGGTGCGCCGACGCTGGTGATGAGATTGACACTCTTGTACGCAGGGTCGATCCGCCGCAGCATGTTCACACACGAGGCGGCATCCGACATCGTGGAGGCCGCGACCGCCGCATGCTCTACCGCATCTCGGACGTGCATCCTCGGTGCGACGAGCAAGTGCCCAGGGGTGACCGGGTTCAGTGGCTCGAAGATGATCGTCGAGATCCAGTCGCCGCGGTGCTTGGCCGGTGCGGTGCCCGCCGCGATCTCACAGAACACACAGCCCGGCTCCGGGTCGATCACCCCGGTTCCGACGCTCATGACGGATCACCCGATTCGGTCACCATGTGTCGAGCCGCCCTCGGGTCGCGCGCTCCATGCCCTCGCGGTATCCGTTGACGAATGCCCGCGCCACGCGATGCTCGGCAGGTTCCTCCGCCTCGGTAGCAAGGGCAGACTCGGCGGGCTCGCACATCGCGTCCAACCGGGCGATGATCCGCGGGAGTAATGCGCCGTCGCCGTGGTATGCGGGCTTGAAGAACGGGTGTCCTGCGATCGCTTCCCAAGCGACGATCCGCTCGTCTACTTCATCCATCATTCGCTCCTGTTCGTGTGGCTAGTGTTCATACACCCATCCTAGCGGGTGTTCATACACCGCGATACGATAGGTGTATGAACACCGCGAGAGAAGCCACCACTCCCTGCGTCATCTGGGAGGGAGCCATCCAGACGAACGGATACGGATCGACCAGCAACGGCCACGGGGGTTCGATGCTCGCTCATCGAGCAGCATGGGAGCGCGAGCAGGGGCCGATCCCAGCCAACATGACCGTCGACCACCTGTGTCGTCAGCGACTATGCGTCAACATCGAGCACATGGAGATTGTCACGCGCGGTGAGAACACACGAAGAGCCATGGCGGCGATCACGCACTGTGCCAAGGGTCACCCGCTGTCAGGCGACAACCTGAGGCTAAAGAGGCGGCGCGACGGCTACACGCAACGTGTATGCATTACGTGCGCGCGTGCGCAGTACCGCGCATGGTACGAGCGGCAAAAATCTGCCTGAGTGCCCCCGAGGAGAGTCGAACTCCTGACTTCCAGTACCGGAAACTGGCGCTCTATCCACTGAGCTACGGAGGCATAGGATGCACTTCCGGATGCACCCTGACTGTGATTCTGTTGTGACTGCTACTCTCCCGCAGGATGACCTTTGGTACCGGAAACCAACGCTCTATCCCCTGAGCTACGGAGGCGTACCGATCGAGGGTATCACCGCGACAGACGCGCCAACGCCGCGGCCAACCGCTCGGCGAGGTAGCGGTGCCCGGCCGTCGACGGGTGGTCGCGGCCGACCCCGGTGTCGATGACGTCGAGGTAGTTGGCCTCGGTGATCCACCCCTCCCGCACGGGGGAGATGTACCACCAGCCGCGCTCGGCGGCCAGGCCCGACAGGTCGCGGTCGATGCGCGCCGTGGCCGTCTCGACCGGCAGCACCTGCGGCGCAGGCCCCAGCACGACGATGCGGGCATCGGGGTAGGTCGCCGCCAGGCGGTCCCAGGCCGCGTCCACGGCGGCGGCGTATCCGTCGGCGGGCAGGCGACGGTCGTTGATCGACCCCTGGATGATGACGAGGTCGGGATCCAGGGCGGGGTCGAGGGCGGCGATGCGCGTACCGAAGTCGGGGCCGTCCAGGCCCGGTTTCAGGTAGCCGGACCCGCGCACGCCGTCGACGACGGTCGTCCAGCCGGTCAGCTCGCCCAGCACGTAGGCGTAGCCGAGGGTGGGGTCGGATGCCGCCGAGCCGTACGTCCAGGAGTCGCCGAAGACGAGCACCGTCGCATCGTCCGGCACGTCGAGGGCCGCGGGGATCCCGGTTCCGACCGCCTCGCCGTCACCCGCGGCGACCGTCGTGGCCGGCACCGCCCACGGGCGCCAGACGAGCGCGGTCACCGTCAGCGCGAGCGCCGTGACGAGGGCGCCCACGGCCCACGCGACACGGCGTCGGGGGCGGCTGTCGGCGCGGATCATGGGTTGAGGGTAGATCACGCGCGCGCGTGCGCCGAATCGTCGCGCGAACGGCGCTCGCCGGCGCCGGTGGGAGCGGTCCCGAAACCGCCGGCGCACGCCCGCGCCGAAGCACCCCGCGCGGCGTGCGAGGATACTTCGGTGCAGCGCAACGTGACCGCCGAACTCGACCTGGATCTGGGGTCCTCGGTCGACCTCATCTTCCAGATCACGGCGGCCCAGCCGGCCCCCGTCATCCGCGAGGAATTGACCTTCCTGCAGGGCGATCGCGTGTACACGCCGACCGAGATCGTCGACCAGTCCGGCAGTCGTCTGCACGTGCTGCACGGCGACGCCGGGCCCCTCCAGGTGCGTTACGAGGCGCTGCTGGACGGACCGGTCGCCGCGCGGGCGACGAGCGACCTCGAGGCCATCACGTACCTGCGTCCGAGCCGTTACTGCCAGTCCGACGAGGTGTTCTCGCAGGCGCGCCGTCAGTTCCGCGGTCTGCAGGGGCACGACCTCATCGCGGCCGTCGGCGAGTTCGTCGCGACGAGCACCACCTACACGCCGGGACTGAGCCAGGGCACCGACTCCGCCGTCACGACCCTCATGACGGGGCAGGGCGTCTGCCGTGACTACGCGCACGTGGTCATCGCGCTGCTGCGCGCCATGGACATGCCCGCCCGCTACGCCGCCTGCTTCGCGCCAGGCCTGCGCCCCATGGACTTCCACGCCGTCGCCGAGGCCTACCTCGACGGCAGCTGGTACGCGATCGACGCGACGCGCCTCGCCAACCGTCGCTCGCTCGTGCGCATCGCGACCGGTCGCGACGCGGCCGACTGCGCGTTCCTCAGCTACCACGGCGCGCACGTGGGCCTGCAGCGGATGCGGGTGGACGCGTGGGTCGTGCCGGATGACGCAGCCGATGTCGATGCCGTCGGCGCCGCCGCGGCGGTATCCGATCCGACGCTCGACGACCTGGCCGAGCTCGTCGCGATCGCCTGAGCGCGCACGGCACGCGTGCCCGACCGCCCCTCGCGCCGCAGACGTCCGGGGCGCGACCGTAGACTTGACGGGTTATGAACCCGGATGCCCTCTCTGAAGCCCTGCTCGCCGTCATCGTCCCGCTCGCCGAGGCGCGACGTGAGGGCTCGAGCGCGGGCCTGACCGCAGCAGATCTGCCGCTGGAGCGTCCGAAGAACCGCGACCACGGCGACTGGGCGTCCAACGCCGCCCTCAAGCTCGGCAAGGCCGTGGGCGGCAACCCGCGCGAGTTCGCGCAGCAGATCGCCGACGGCCTCGCCGCCGTCGACGGGGTCGCCTCCGTCGAGGTCGCCGGTCCGGGGTTCATCAACATCCGCCTGGATGCGGCCGCCGCCGGCGCCCTCGCGCAGCAGATCGTCGAGGCCGGTGCCGCCTTCGGCACCAACGAGACCCAGCGCGGCGCCACGATCAACCTCGAGTTCGTCAGCGCGAACCCGACCGGCCCCATGCACATCGGTCACACCCGCTGGGCGGCGCTCGGCGACGCGATGGCGCGCGTGCTGCTCGCCTCGGGCGCGACGCTCGTGCGCGAGTTCTACGTCAACGACGCCGGGGCGCAGATGGACCGTTTCGGCCGGTCCGTGCTCGCCTCGATCAAGGGGGAGCCGACGCCCGAGGACGGCTACCCCGGCTCGTACATCGATGACCTCGGCCGGCGCGTGCTGGCCGCGCACCCCGACCTGCTCGACCTCACGGCGGACGATCAGCTCGTCACCGCGCGCGACGCCGCCTATCAGCTGCAGCTCGGCGACCTGCAGGCGTCGCTGGAGAAGTTCAACGTGCACTTCGACGTGTTCTTCAGCGAGCGCGACCTGCACGCGAAGGGCCCGAACGGCGAGCCGAGCCTCGTCGACGAGGCCGTCGACCGCCTGCGCGCGCAGGGTCACGTCTTCGACCAGGACGACGCCGTGTGGGTGCGCACGACCGCGTTCGGCGACGACAAGGACCGCGTCATCCGCCGCTCCAACGGCGAGTACACCTACTTCGCCGCCGACGCCGCGTACTACCTGAACAAGGGCGACCGCGGCTTCGCGCACAAGATCTACCTGCTCGGCGCCGACCACCACGGCTACGTCCACCGCCTGAAGGCGCTCGCCGGTGCGGCGGGCGATGACCCGGAGAAGGACATCGAGGTGCTCATCGGGCAGCTCGTGTCGGTCAACGGCGCCCGGCTCTCCAAGCGCGCCGGCAACATCATCGAGCTCGACGACCTGCGCGACTGGCTCGGCACCGACGCGCTGCGCTACTCGCTCGCGCGCTACCCGGCCGACTCGCCGCTGACCCTCGACCCCGAGATCCTCACGAAGCGCACGAACGACAACCCCGTTTTCTACGTACAGTACGCGCACGCCCGCACCCATAACGTGGCCCGCAACGCGGCCGGCGTCGGCGTCACGCGCGAGGCGTTCGCGCCCGAACTGCTCGACCACGAGACCGAGTCCGCGCTGCTGGGGGCGCTGCAGGAGTTCCCCCGCATCGTCGCGTTCGCGGCCGAGCTGCGCGAGCCGCACCGGGTCGCCCGCTACCTCGAAGAGCTCGCGAGCCTCTACCACCGCTGGTACGACAACTGCCGGGTGACGCCGCTCGGCGACGAGCCGGTCACCGACCTGCACCGCACCCGCCTGTGGCTCAACGACGCCACCGGCCAGGTGCTGCGCAACGGCCTCGACCTGCTCGGCGTCAGCGCGCCGGAGCGGATGTAACGCGCCGTGAGCGACACGCAGCCCACCCTGCCGCTTCCCGACCCGCAGGCGCGGTGGGTGCTGTCGCAGCCGGATGCCGCCCCGCGGCGTCGTCGGGCATGGCCGTGGCTGCTGGCCGGCGCGATCGTGGTCGTGCTCGCCGTGGCGGCGTGGCTCATCGGCGAGCAGGTCGCGCGCGGCATCGTCGAGCGCACCATCCGCGAGCAGATCGTCACGCACCTGTCGCTTCCGGTCGACCAGCAGATCGACGTCGACGTGCCCGGCGCGATCCTGCCGCAGCTGATCGTCGGCTCCCTCGGCGAGGTCACCGTCGAATCCGACGACGTCACCCTCCAGGGCATCACGGGCGACGTCACCGTCACCGCCGCCGACGTCCCGATCCGCGGCGGCGCCGACTGGAGCTCGGGCCACGCGACCATCAGCCTCGACGAGGCCCAGATACAGCAGCTGCTCAGCCGCGTCGACGGGTTCCCGGCATCCTCGGTCACCCTCGACGCCCCCGACATCGCCTTCTCGACCGAGCTGAGCGTGCTGGGCGCCTCGGTCCCGGTCGGCGTGGGACTGTCGGTCGCGACCGAGGACGGATCGCTGCTGCTGACGCCCGACACCCTGCGCCTGGCCGGCGCCGAAGTGCCGGCGCAGGTGCTCGTCGACCAGTTCGGCGCCCTCGCCCGCACCGTCGTGCGCGACTGGGAGGTCTGCGTCGCGCAGTACCTGCCGCGGGCGCTCACCCTCACCTCGACGACCGTCGAATCGGATGCCGTCGTCGCCGTCTTCGACATCGACAGCGCCGTGCTCACCGATCCGGCCGCGCGCGAGACGGGCACCTGCGCCTGATCCGGGCGCGTGCCGCACGGCGGTCGAGGACGCCGCCGCCGCGGGGCGTCATCGACGCGGGCGCGCCTGCGACGGTGCCCTAGACTGCAAGCACTCGCGCGGGCGGCGTCCGCGCACCTCTTCTCCGGCGTGAACCGTCCGCCGGATCACCCACCGATTGGCTCCCGAACGTTGTCCGCCTCCGCCTCCCGTCCGCTCGTGCCCGAGTGGCTGACCGTCCCGGACGACGCCGACGCGCTCGCCCCTCTCGTCTGGCCCGAGTCGGCGACACGTGACGACGACGGCGTGCTGACGATCGCGGGCGTGTCGGCCGCGCAGCTGCGCGCCGAGTTCGGCACCCCGCTGTACGTGCTCGACGAACAGGCCGTGCGCGCCCGCGCGCGCGAGGTGCGCGAGGCGTTCGCGCAGGCCGCGGCCGCCCACGGGGCACAGGTGCGTGTGTACTACGCGGGGAAGGCGTTCCTCTCGACCGAGGTCGTGCGCTGGGTGACCGCCGAGGGCCTGGCCGTCGACGTCGCGACCGGGGGAGAGCTCGCCATCGCGCTCGCCGCCGGCGCCGATCCGGCCCGCCTCGGCCTGCACGGCAACAACAAGTCGGTCGCCGAGCTCGAGGCCGCCGTGCAGCACGGCGTCGGATCGGTCGTGCTCGACAGCGTGATCGAGCTCGAACGACTCGCCGTCATCGCCGAGCGCCGCGGCGTCGTCCAGCCGGTGCTCGTGCGCGTCAACAGCGGCGTGCACGCCGAGACGCACGACTTCCTCGCGACCGCCCACGAAGACCAGAAGTTCGGCTTCCCGCTGTCGTCGGCCCCCGAGATCGTCGCCCGCATCCGCGAGCTGCCGTCGCTGCGGTTCGTCGGCCTGCACTGCCACATCGGCTCGCAGATCTTCGGCACGGCCGGCTTCGCCGAGTCGGCCGCGCGCGTCGTCGACATGCACGCGCAGCTGCGCGAGGGCGGCGACGTGCCGGTGCTCAACCTCGGCGGCGGATTCGGCATCGCCTACACCTCCGTCGACGACCCCACGCCGATCGCCGAGCTCGCCGCCGGCATCGTCGAGGCCGTCGCCGCCGAATGCGCCGTGCGCGGCATCCCGGTGCCGAATCTCGCCTTCGAGCCCGGACGCACGATCGTCGGCCGCGCCGGGGTCACCCTCTACGAAGTCGGCACCGTCAAGCCCGTCCCCGTCTCCGACGACCTCACGCGCCTGTACGTGAGCGTCGACGGCGGCATGAGCGACAATGCCCGGCCCGCGCTCTACGGCGCCCAGTACTCCGCTCGCATCGCCTCCCGCACCTCCGATGCGGCCCCCGCCCTGGCCCGCGTCGTCGGCCGCCATTGCGAATCGGGCGACATCGTGGTCGACGCCGAATACCTGCCCGGCGACATCACTCCCGGCGACCTGCTGGCCGTCCCCGCGACCGGGGCGTACTGCCATTCCCTTTCGAACAACTACAACGCCGTCCCGCGTCCGCCCGTCGTCGCGATCGACGGCGGCCGCGCCCGCGTCATCGTGCGCGGCGAGACGATCGACGACCTGTTGGCGCGTGATGCCGGCATCGCGCACCCGAGCCAGGCACGAGTGAAGGAACCGAATGACTGACTACCGACGACTGCGGGTGGCGCTGCTGGGAGCGGGCTCCGTGGGCTCGCAGGTCGCGGCGCTGCTCCTCCAGCACGGACCCGAGCTCGCCGACCGCGCGGGAGCGCACCTCGACCTCGTGGGCGTCGCCGTGCGCGACCTCGACGCGAAGCGCGACACCGACATCCCGCGCGAACTGCTGACGACGGATGCCGAGCGCCTCCTCGTCGGCAGCGACATCGTCATCGAGCTCATGGGCGGCATCGAGCCGGCCCGCAGCTACCTGCTGCAGGCGCTGAACGCGGGCGCCGACGTGGTCACCGGCAACAAGGCGCTGCTGGCCACCCACGGTCCCGAGCTTTTCGAGGCCGCCGACCAGGTGGGCGCCTCGGTGCACTACGAGGCCGCCGCCGCCGGTGCCATCCCCATCATCCGGCCGCTGCGCGACTCCCTCGCCGGCGACCGCGTGCAGCGGATCATGGCGATCGTCAACGGCACGACCAACTACATCCTCGACCGCATGGACCAGGAGGGCGCCGACTACGCCGACGTGCTCGCCGACGCGCAGCGCCTCGGGTACGCGGAAGCCGACCCGACCGCCGACGTCGAAGGCTACGACGCCGCGCAGAAGGCGGCGATCCTCGCCTCCCTCGCCTTCCACACCACCGTCCCGCTCGACGCCGTGCACCGTGAGGGCATCACCGGCGTCGACGCCGCGATGATCGAGGCCGCGCGCAAGGTCGGCTACGTCGTCAAGCTCCTCGCCGTGTGCGAGCGACGCGACGACGCCGGCGTCGAGTCGATCTCGGTGCGCGTGCACCCGGCCCTCGTGCGTCGCGAGCACCCGCTCGCGAGCGTGCACGGCGCCAACAACGCCGTCTTCGTGCAGGCCGAGGCCGCCGGCAACCTCATGTTCTACGGCGCGGGCGCCGGCGGTGTGCAGACGGCATCCGCGGTGCTCGGCGACCTCGTCTCGGTCGCCCGCCGCCGCATCGCGGGCGGCGTCGGCGTCGGCGAGTCGACGCGGGCGAACCTGCCGATCCTGCCGATCGGCCGCGCCCGCACGCGCTATCAGATCACCCTCGAGGTCGACGACCGCTCCGGCGTGCTCGCGACCGTCGCCGGCACGCTCGCCGACGGCCACGTGTCGATCGCGACCGTCGAGCAGACGATCATCCCGAACGGCGAGCAGGCGCGCGCCCGCCTCGTCATCGGCACCCACATCGCACTCGAGCAGGACCTCGAGGACACGGTCGACGCGCTCGCCGCCAGCGGCGTCGTCGAACGGGTCGTCTCGGTGCTGCGGATGGAAGGAGACTGAAATGGCACATGTCTGGCGCGGGGTGCTCCGCGAATACGCCGACCGGCTCGGGGTCACCGACTCCTCGACGGTCGTCACCCTCGGCGAGGGCGGCACGCCGCTGATCCCCGCCCCGGCCCTGTCGAAGATCACGGGCGCCGACGTCCACATCAAGTTCGAGGGCATGAACCCGACCGGCTCCTTCAAGGACCGCGGCATGACCGTCGCGCTGTCGCGGGCCGTCGAGCACGGAGCGAAGGCCGTCATCTGCGCCTCGACAGGCAACACGTCGGCCTCGGCCGCGGCCTATGCCGCGCACGCGGGCATCACGGCGGCCGTGCTCGTGCCCGAGGGCAAGATCGCGATGGGCAAGCTCAGCCAGGCCGTCATCCACGGCGGCCGGCTCATCCAGATCCGCGGCAACTTCGACGACTGCCTCGAGATCGCCCGCGAGCTCGCCGACCACTACCCGGTGCACCTGGTCAACTCGGTCAACCCCGACCGCATCGAGGGCCAGAAGACCGCGGCGTACGAGGTCGTCTCGCAGCTCGGCGACGCCCCCGACTTCCACTTCATCCCGGTCGGCAACGCCGGCAACTACACCGCCTACTCCCGGGGTTACCGCGAGGAGGAGGGGCGCGGCGTCGCGACCCGCGTGCCGCGCATGTTCGGCTTCCAGGCCGAGGGTTCGGCGCCCATCGTGCGCGGCGAGGTCGTGAAGAACCCCGAGACGGTGGCCTCCGCCATCCGCATCGGCAATCCGGCGTCGTGGGAGCTCGCGCTCGAGCAGCGCGACGCGACCGACGGGTGGTTCGGCGCGATCAGCGACGACAAGATCCTCGCGGCGCAGAAGCTGCTCGCGGGCACCGTCGGCGTGTTCGTCGAGCCGGGCTCGGCCATCAGCGTCGCGGGCCTGCTCGACCGCGCTGAGGCGGGGGTCATCCCGGCCGGCGCGCGCGTGGTGCTCACCGTCACCGGACACGGCCTCAAGGACCCGCAGTGGGCCCTGCGCAACGCCGACGGCTCCGAGGTCGCCCCCACCGTCGTCGACGCGTCGACGTCGGAGGTCGCCTCGGTGCTCGAACTGGTTCCGTCGGCGTGACCACGCCCCGCACGGTGGCGGTGCGCGTGCCCGCCACCAGCGCCAACCTCGGACCGGGCTTCGACACGCTCGGACTCGCCCTCAGCGTCTACGACGAACTGACGGTCACGACGCTGCCCGCCGGTGACCTCGAGATCGTCGTCACGGGGGAGGGCGCCGAGGACGTGCCCACCGACGCGTCCCACCTGGTGGTGCGCGCCATCGCGTACGCGTACGAGGCGGTCGCCCGTCCGATGCCGGGGCTGCACCTCGAGGCCCACAACGCGATCCCGCACGGGCGCGGCATGGGCTCGTCCGGTGCCGCCGTCGTGGCGGGGCTGCTCGCCGCGAAGGGCCTGCTGGAGGGCGAGGTCCACCTCGACGACGCCACCCTGCTGCGCCTCGCGACCGAACTCGAAGGCCACCCCGACAACGTCGCGCCGGCCCTCTTCGGCGGTCTGACGATCGCGTGGATCGACGAGACCGGGCCGCAGCACAAGAAGCTGCTCGTGCACCGCGGCGTCTCGCCGCTCGTGTTCGTCCCCGACTTCCGCATGTCGACCTCGGTCGCCCGCAGCCTCGCCCCCGTGCAGGTGCCGCGGGAGGATGCCGTCTTCAACGTGTCGCGCTCGGCCCTGCTCATCGCGGCGCTGACGCAGAGTCCGGAGCTGCTGATCGCGGCGACCGAGGACAAGCTGCACCAGTCGTATCGGGCGCAGGCGATGCCGGCCACCGACGCCCTGGTGCGGGCGCTGCGCGCGGAAGGGTACGCGGCCGTCGTCTCGGGTGCCGGCCCCTCGGTGCTCGTCCTCGCCGACGGTCCGGGGCGACGCCTGGACGCGGTCGAGGTCGCGGCGCGCCAGGACACGCCCTGGGTTCCTCATCTGCTCGCCGTCGATGTGCGGGGTGGTACAGTGAGGGACTATACGGAGGGTGCCACGCCCTGAGCGTGAATCTGGCCTCCGTCGCAATTCTGCGAACCGCCGCATAAACCCCCCGCCTCGGCGACCGCCGTCCGTGATCGGACGCGCACCGCCGTGGGAGGGCCGGACGCCGCTGTGGACGGCACCGAGTGCGGACACGTCTTTCCACATGTTCCGACAACACGTTCACGAAGGAGAACTCGTGGAGTCCATCTCCGAGATCCAGACCGAAGACACCACCGGCGACGCTGCCGAGGTGACCACCGACCAGGCCGTCGAGGCCGCTCCCGCGGAGGCCGTCGAGGCGCCCGTGGAGGAGGCTCCCGTCGAGGAGGCCCCCGTCGAAGAGGCGCCCGTGGAGGAGGCCCCCGCGGATGCTGCGCCCTCCGACGACGCGACGCCCGAGGCTCCGGCCGAGGCGCCGGTCGAGGAGGCGCCCGTCGCCGAGAAGCCCGTGAAGGCGCCCCGCAAGCGCGCCCCCCGCCGGGCCAAGAGCACCGACGTCCCCGCCGAGGCGCCCGCCGCCGAGGCCGACGCTGCGGCCAAGCCCGCCGCCGAGGCACCCGTCGAGGCGACCGCAGCGGTGACCGAGGTCGCCGCCGACGCCACCGAGGGCGAGAAGGCCGGCGCCGACACGGGCGACGCCGAGAAGCCCGCCGAGGCCGACGCCGAGAAGTCCGACGCCGCCGCGGCCGAGGGTGAGAAGGCCGAGGGTGAGAAGGCCGAGGGTGAGAAGGCCGAAGGCGAGTCCACCGGCCGCAGCCGCTCGCGCAGCCGCAGCCGCAGCCGCAACCGCAACCGCGGCGAGGCCGCGCAGAACGGACAGGCCGCTCCCGCCGAGGAGAAGACCGACGAGGGCGACGAGTCCGCCGCATCCGAGGGTCAGGCGCAGGGCCAGAACGGCCGCGGCCGTCAGCGTCCGAAGCGTCGCGGCCAGAACGGCGGCGACGAGTTCGAGGCCGAGATCGGTGAGGACGACGTCCTCATCCCGGTCGCCGGCATCCTCGACGTGCTCGACAACTACGCGTTCGTGCGCACCACCGGCTACCTGCCCGGCCCGAGCGACGTGTACGTCTCGCTCGGCCAGGTGAAGAAGTACAACCTGCGCAAGGGCGACGCCGTCGTGGGCGCCATCAAGCAGCCGCGCGAGGGCGAGCAGTCCAGCCGCCAGAAGTACAACGCGCTCGTCAAGGTCGACGCCGTCAACGGCCTGTCCGTCGACGACGCCGCCACGCGCGTCGAGTTCGGCAAGCTCACGCCGCTGTACCCGCAGGAGCGCCTGCGCCTGGAGACCGCGCCCGAGAAGCTGACCCAGCGCATCATCGACCTCGTCGCCCCGATCGGCAAGGGCCAGCGCGGCCTCATCGTCGCGCCGCCCAAGGCCGGCAAGACGATCGTGCTGCAGCAGATCGCGAACGCGATCGCGCAGAACAACCCCGAGGTGCACCTCATGGTCGTGCTCGTCGACGAGCGCCCCGAAGAAGTCACCGACATGCAGCGCACGGTCAAGGGCGAGGTCATCGCCTCGACGTTCGACCGTCCCGCCGAGGACCACACGACTGTCGCCGAGCTCGCCATCGAGCGCGCCAAGCGTCTCGTCGAGCTCGGCCGCGACGTCGTCGTGCTGCTCGACTCGATCACCCGCCTCGGCCGCGCCTACAACGTGTCGGCGCCGACCTCGGGTCGCGTGCTCACCGGCGGTGTCGACGCCTCGGCGCTGTACCCGCCCAAGCGCTTCTTCGGCGCCGCGCGCAACATCGAGAACGGCGGATCGCTCACGATCCTCGCCACCGCGCTGGTCGAGACCGGCTCCAAAATGGACGAAGTCATCTTCGAGGAGTTCAAGGGCACCGGCAACAGCGAGCTGCGCCTGTCGCGTCAGCTGGCCGACAAGCGCATCTTCCCGGCCGTCGACGTCAACGCGTCGTCCACGCGCCGCGAGGAGATGCTGCTGAGCTCCGACGAGGTCAAGATCACCTGGAAGCTGCGTCGCGCTCTCGCCGGCCTCGACACCCAGCAGGCGCTGGAGGTCGTGCTCGGCAAGCTCAAGGAGACGAGCTCCAACGTCGAGTTCCTCGTGCAGATGCAGAAGTCGATCCCCGCGCCCACGAACGGGCACGGCGGCGGCCACAGCCACGGGCACGAGAACAACATCCGCTGAGCCTGCCGTGTTCGAGTCGGTCGCAGGGCTGATCCAGGAGCACCGCGCCGTCCAGGAGGAGCTCTCCGACCCCGCCGTGCACGCGGATGCGGCGCGCGCCAAACGCGTCAACCGCCGGTACGCCGAACTGTCGAAGATCGTCGCCGCCCACGATGCGTGGGCGGCGGCGGGCGACGATCTCGAGGCGGCGCGCGAGCTCGCCAAGGAGGACGACGCGTTCGCCGACGAGGTGCCCGCACTGCAGGAGCGTGTCGCCCAGGCGCAGGAGCGCCTGCGGCGCCTGCTCATCCCGCGCGACCCCGACGACGCGCGCGACGTCATCATGGAGATCAAGCAGGGCGAGGGCGGCGCCGAGTCGGCGCTGTTCGCCGCCGACCTGCTGCGCATGTACCTGCAGTACGCGGCGTCGAAGGGCTGGAAGACCGAGCTGCTCGAGCGCAACGAGTCCGACCTCGGCGGCTACAAGGATGTGCAGGTCGCGATCAAGGGCACCTCGACCGACCCCGCCCAGGGCGTCTGGGCGCACCTGAAATACGAGGGTGGCGTGCACCGCGTGCAGCGGGTGCCGGCGACCGAGTCGCAGGGCCGCATCCACACCTCGACGACGGGCGTGCTCGTCTTCCCCGAGGTCGACGAGCCCGAAGAGATCCACATCGACGCGAACGACCTGAAGATCGACGTCTTCCGCTCGTCGGGCCCCGGCGGCCAGTCGGTCAACACGACCGACTCCGCGGTGCGCATCACCCACCTGCCGACCGGCATCGTCGTGTCGATGCAGAACGAGAAGTCGCAGCTGCAGAACCGCGAGGCGGGCATGCGGGTGCTCCGGGCACGGCTGCTCGCCAAGCAGCAGGAGGAGCGGGATGCCGCGGCCTCCGACGCGCGGCGCTCGCAGATCCGCGGGATGGATCGCTCCGAGCGCATCCGCACCTACAACTTCCCCGAGAACCGCATCGCCGACCACCGCACCGGGTACAAGGCCTACAACCTCGACCAGGTGATGGACGGCGCGCTCGAGCCGATCGTCGAATCGGCGATCGCCGCCGACGAGGAAGCGCGTCTGGCGGCGCTGGGCTGACCCGCACCGCTACGCTCGGCGCATGATCGACTTCCTGCTGCGTGCGCTGGTGTTCCTCGCCTCGGCGGCGCTCGGCCTCATCGTCGCCGACCTCGCGCTGCCCGGCTTCCACATCTCGTGGCTGGACTGGTGGGGGTTCGTGCTGGCGATCGTGCTGTTCGCCCTGTTCCAGAGCATCCTGACGCCGATCGCGACGCGTCTCGGGCGTCGGCATGCGCCGGCCCTGCTCGGCGGCATCGGCATCCTGTCGACGTTCGTCGCGATCGTCATCGTCGTGCTGATCCCCGCGGCGGGCCTGTCGATCTCGGAGCCCCTCGCATGGTTCCTGGGGCCCGTGATCGTGTGGCTCGTGACGGCGCTCGCGACCTGGCTGCTGACGCCCCTGCTGATCAAGAAGCCGCAGGCGCGCGCCAAGGGCTGACCGCGGCGGCCCCGGAGCTTCGCGGGCACGGATGTCGGAGGTCGGCATCCGCGTCGGAGGACGGCGCCGGAATCCTCCGACGACGGGCACCTCCTCCGACGGCGGGGGCGACGCCCTCGACGACTCAGATGAAGTACTCGGGCGTGGTCAGCAGTGCGCGGCTGTCCTCGCCGGCACGGCGGTGGCGCGGCTTGGCGGGGATTCCGGTGAGCACCGAGTCCTCGGGGGCGTCGCGCGTGACGACGGCGTTCGAGCCGACGACCGAGCCCGCGCCGATCGTGATGGGGCCGAGGATCTTCGCGCCCGAGCCGACCGCGACACCGTCGCCGAGGGTCGGATGCCGCTTGCCGGCGTCGCGGGTGCGGCCGCCGAGCGTGACCCCGTGGTAGAGCATGACGTCGTCGCCGATCTCGGCGGTCTCGCCGATCACGACGCCCATGCCGTGGTCGATGAAGAACCGGCGGCCGATCGTCGCGCCGGGGTGGATCTCGATGCCCGTGAGCAGGCGCGTCAGCTGCGAACCGGCGCGCGCGAGGAAACGCGCGCGCCGGTTCCACAGCGCGTGCCAGACGCGGTGCGCCCAGATCGCGTGCAGGCCCGGGTACAGCAGCGCGATCTCCGCGGCCCCGCGCGCGGCGGGGTCGCGGAGCTTCGCGGAGGCGATGTCCTCGCGGATGCGGTGGAGCGGGCCCACGTGGTCGCTCAGATGCCGGCGGGCTCGTCGCGCAGGTGCTCGTAGAGCGCCGTCGACAGGTACCGCTCGCCGAACGACGGGATGATCACGACGATGTTCTTGCCCTCGGCCTCGGGGCGCGCGGCGACCTGCAGCGCCGCCCAGATCGCGGCACCCGAGGAGATGCCGACGAGGACGCCCTCGGTGGTCGCGACCTCGCGGGCGACGCGGATGGCGTCGTCGAACGCGACGTCCTGCACCTCGTCGATGACACCCTGGTCGAGGATCTCGGGGATGAAGTTCGGGCCGATGCCCTGGATCTTGTGGGGGCCGGGGGTGCCCTTGGTCAGCAGGGGGGAGTCGGCCGGCTCGACGGCGACGACCTTCGCGCCGGGGACGCGCTCCTTGAGCACCTGGCCGACGCCGGTGATGGTGCCGCCGGTGCCGATGCCGGCCACGAAGTAGCCGATCTCGCCGTCGGTGTCGCGGATGATCTCCTCGGCGGTGGTCTTGCGGTGGATGGCCGGGTTCGCCTCGTTGGCGAACTGCTTGGCCAGGATCGCGCCGGGGGTCGCGGCGGCGATCTCCTCGGCCTTGGCGACGGCGCCCTTCATGCCGAGGGCGGGCTCGGTGAGCACGAGCTCGGCGCCGTACGCCTTCAGCAGCAGGCGGCGCTCGACCGACATCGACGCCGGCATCGTGAGGATGACCTTGTAGCCGCGGGCCGCGCCCACCATCGCCAGCGCGATGCCGGTGTTCCCGCTCGTGCCCTCGACGATCGTGCCGCCGGGCTGGAGGTCGCCCGAGGCCTCGGCGGCGTCGACGATGGCGATGCCGAGACGGTCCTTGACCGACGATGCCGGGTTGTAGAACTCGAGCTTGGCGAGCACCGTGCCGGGGAGGCCCTCTGCGATGCGGTTGAGCTTGACGAGCGGGGTGTTGCCGAACGCGCTCGTGATGTCGGGGTGGATGCCGGACATGGCCTGCCTTTCGTGCGGGTCTGCGGCTCTCGTGCGGGTGCGAGAGTTCCTCGCCCCAGACTATGCACGCGCACGCATACGACGCCGAATATGACGTTTTCTCACAGCTACGCTTGATGTCCTGATGGTCAGCACTCCTCCCGACATCGATCGGCCCGCATCCGCCCCGCTCGCGCCGGCGATCCGCGCGGTCGCGACCCGCCTCGCGTCGTCGGGCGTGCCCACCCCCGACGCGGATGCCGAACTGCTCGCCGCGCACGTGCTCGGACTGTCCCGCGGCGAGCTCGCCGCGGCGGCGCTGCGCGGCGACGCGCTGGGGGAGCAGGATCAGGCACGCCTCGACGCCCTCGCCGCCCGCCGCGCCGCCCGCGAGCCGCTGCAGCACCTGACCGGCACCGCCCCGTTCCGTCACCTCGAGTTGCGGGTGGGGCCGGGCGTGTTCGTGCCGCGTCCCGAGACCGAGTCGGTCGCGCAGTTCGCGATCGATGCGCTGCGGGCCAGCGCCGAGCCGGAGCCGATCGGCGTCGACCTCGGAACCGGGTCGGGCGCCATCGCCCTCGCGATGGCCACCGAGGTGCCGCACGCCCGCATCCACGCCGCCGAGAACTCCGTCGACGCGTTCGTGTGGGCCAAGGAGAACTTCGCGCTCGTGGGCGCCGGCAACGCGCGCATCGCCTTCGTCGACCTCGCCGACGCCTTCCCCGAGCTCGACGGCGCCGTCTCGGTGCTCGTCTCCAACCCGCCCTACGTGCCCGACGACGCCATCCCGCGCGATCCCGAGGTGCGCCTCTGGGACCCGCCGGCCGCCCTCTACGGCGGTCCGGACGGGCTCGACGTCGTCCGGGTGCTCTCGGGCGTGGGGATGCGGCTGCTGCGGCCCGGCGGCACGCTCGTGATCGAGCACGGCGAGTGGCAGGGTGCACCGATCCGCGAACTGCTCGCGGCCGACGGCTGGCGGGCCACCGCGACGCACCCCGACCTGACGATGCGCGATCGCACCACGACGGCGCTGCGGCCCTGACCGGGGCCGACGGCGGCCCCGCCGTAGACTGGAGCGGCTATGACGAACGTCTTCGACTGCCGCGATCCGCAGCAGCTGCTCCCCGCCGTGCGCGCCACCCGGCAGGCCCTCAGCCGCGGTGAGCTGATCGTGCTCCCCACCGACACCGTCTACGGCGTCGGTGCCGATGCGTTCAACGCCGCCGCCGTCGCCGGTCTGCTCGCGGCGAAGGGGCGTGGCCGGCAGTCGCCGCCGCCCGTGCTCGTGGCGGGGATCACCACGATGCGCGCCCTCGTCGCCGAGGTGCCCGAGGCCGTGGAGCGCCTCGTCGAGGAGTTCTGGCCCGGCGGTCTGACGATCGTGCTCCCGTCGCAGCCGTCGCTGTCGTGGGACCTGGGCGACACGCACGGCACCGTCGCGGTGCGCATGCCCGCCGACGCCTTCACCCTCGAGCTGCTGGAGGAGGTCGGGCCGCTCGCGGTCTCCAGCGCCAACAAGACAGGCAAGCCCGCCGCGATCGGCATCGACGAGGCGATCACGATGCTCGGCGATTCGGTGGCGGTCTACCTCGACGGCGGACTGTCCGAGCACGGGATCTCCTCGACGATCGTGGACGCGACGGGACTCGTCGGCGGCGCCGAGCGCCCCGTGCGGGTGCTGCGCGAGGGCGCCGTGCCGCGTTCCGAGCTGCGACGCGTGCTCGGCGACCTGCTCGAACCCGACCCGGTGACCGAGGACGACGAGGCCGCCGACGGGCCGGCCGCCGGCGGCGCCGCCCCTGCCGCCGAGGCGACAGACGACGCGTGAAGTTCTACGTCCTCGCCGCGATCCTCACCGCCGTCGTCACCTTCGTGCTGGCGTGGCTGGTCTGGCGGTTCGCGCTGCGGTTCAAGCTGTACCCCGCGATCCGGGAGCGCGACGTGCACCGCACGCCGACGCCGCGGCTGGGCGGCGTGGCGATGTTCCTCGGCGTGCTCACGGCGTTCGCGCTGTCGTCGGTGGTGCCGTACTTCGCGATCTTCTGGGACAACCCGGCGCGCAACTGGGCGCTGCTGGGGGCGACGCTGCTCATCGTCGTCGTCGGCGTCGCCGACGACCTGTGGGACCTCGACTGGTTCCTCAAGCTGGGCGCGCAGTTCCTCGCGGCGTGGCTCGTGGTCGGGCCCGGCGGCATCCAGATCTTCTACCTGCCCATCGGCGGGATCACGGTCGTCTCGAGCTGGATCAGCGTCACCGTCTCGGTGCTGGCGATCGTCATCGTCATGAACGCGGTCAACTTCATCGACGGCCTCGACGGCCTCGTGGCCGGTGTCTGCCTCATCGCCAACGCGGTGTTCTTCGCCTACACGTACCTGCTCGCCCGGGACTTCGCCTTCTCGAGCTACTCGAGCCTGGCCGCCTTCATCGCCGTCGTGCTCGTCGCCGCGTGCGCGGGCTTCCTCCCGTTCAACTGGAGCCCGGCGAAGATGTTCATGGGGGATGCCGGCGCGCTCATGCTGGGTCTGCTCATGGCCTGCGCGGCGATCCTCGTCACCGGCTCCCTGCCGCCCCAGCTGCTGGCCGACAACGACGTGTTCGGGCGCTCGCAGTTGCTGGGTGCGTTCATCCCGATCATCCTCCCGGTCGTGGTCGTGCTGCTGCCGCTGCTGGATTTCGCGATGGCCGTCATCCGCCGGGTGGGCAAGGGCCGCTCGCCCTTCTCTCCCGACCGCAAGCACCTGCACCACCGCATGCTCGACATGGGGCACACCGACCGCGACGCCGTGCTGATCTTCTACGCATGGACGGCCGTGGTGAGCCTCGGGGTGCTGCTGATGTACATCGGCACCACCGCGGACTGGCCGGGCCTGTACCTGCCCGGCGCCGGCTTCCTCCTCCTCGGCGTGGTCGCCTGCATCGCCGTCACCCTCCTGCCCTCGCGGCGCCGCGCCGCCCCACCGAAGGTCTCCGCATGAACCGTCCCGTCGTCTCCAGCACCCCGCTGCTGCGCACCACCCTGATCTGGTCGGGGGTCGCCACCGCCGTGCTGGCCGTCGCCGGGGGAGTGGCCGGATATCTCACCTCCGGGACCGGCGGCATGTGGAGCGCCCTGGCCGCCGTGCTGCTGGCCGCGCTGTTCATGGGGCTGTCGGCCGCCACGATCCTCATCGCCAACCGCTGGTTCGGCGACCCCCTCTACGTGCCGATCTTCTTCGGCATGGTCATGGGTGGCTGGATCCTCAAGTTCGTCGTGTTCATCGTCGTGCTGCTCGTGCTGCGCGGGCAGCCCTGGCTCGACGGCACCGTGTTCTTCATCGCGCTCGTCGCGAGCGTGCTCGCCTCCCTCGCGATCGACGTCGTCGTCATGCTGCGCATGCGCGTGCCGACGGTCGACGCGAAACTCCCCACCCTCGCCGAGGTGGAAGACGGCGAGCGGGACGGATCATCCCCGACGGGCGAGAGCGCGCCGAGGGACTGATAGGCTTGCCTTCGAGCCCGCCCGTGTCCTTCGGGATGCGCGTGCGGAGTCCGCTCACCGACCATCGTCGCCCCGGTCCCGACCGGTGCCCCAATGCTGGAGCCAGCGCTGTTCACTCAAGCTGCGACCCTGATCGCCACATCTGCCGGAGACGCCCCGGAATTCCACGGTCCTTCGATCGACGAGTTCTTCCCCGCGGTGCTGTTCGACATCGCCGGCATCCCCGTCACGCGCATCCACCTGATCCAGTTCTTCGCGACGATCCTCCTCGTGGTGATCTTCGTGATGGGCACGCGCCGCATGAAGGTCGTCCCCGGACGCTTCCAGTCCGTCGTCGAGATGGGTCTGGACTTCGTGCGCGTCAACGTCGCCGAAGACCTCCTGGGCAAGAAGGACGGCCGCCGGTTCCTGCCGATCCTCACGACCATCTTCTTCATGGTCCTGTTCATGAACCTGACGGGCATCATCCCGTTCATGAACATCGCCGGCACGTCGATCATCGCGGTGCCGCTGCTGCTGGCCGTCGTCTCCTACGTCACGTTCATCTACGCGGGCATCAAGAAGAGCCCCAAGAACTTCTTCAAGAACGCGCTGTTCCCCTCGGGCGTCCCGCCGTTCCTGTACATCATCGTGACGCCCCTCGAGTTCATCTCGACGTTCATCATCCGTCCCGTCACCCTGACGCTGCGACTGCTGATGAACATGATGGTCGGGCACCTCATGCTCGTCCTCTTCTTCGCCGCGACGCAGTTCTTCCTGCTCGACCTCGGCGGCTGGTGGTCGGCACTGGCGGCGGGAACCCTCGCCTTCGGCTTCGCCTTCACCCTCTTCGAGATCCTGGTGGCCGTCCTCCAGGCCTACGTCTTCACCATCCTCACCGCGGTCTACATCCAGCTCGCGGTGGCAGAAGAGCACTGAATCGGGTCGGCGCCCGCCACCCACAACGAAAGGAAACACCCCCGTGGACGCAACTACGGTTCTCGCCTCCGTCTCCGGCTCCATCGCGACCGTCGGCTACGGCCTCGCCGCCATCGGCCCCGCCATCGGTGTGGGCATCGTCGTCGGCAAGACGATCGAGGGCACGGCTCGCCAGCCCGAGCTCGCCGGCCGCCTGCAGGTCCTCATGTGGATCGGTATCGCCTTCACCGAGGCGCTCGCCTTCATCGGCATCGCGACCGCCTTCATCTTCGGTTACTGATCCGCCTCACCAGTCCTAAGGAGACAGGATGCTGAACGCTCTTGTCACGTACGCCGCGGAAGAGGGTGCGGAGCACAACCCGCTCATCCCCGCGTGGTACGACATCATCTGGTCCGGCGTCTGCTTCGTCGTCATCCTCTTCGTCTTCTGGAAGGTCGCCCTTCCGAAGATGCGGGCGCTGCTCGACCAGCGTGCCGCCGCGATCGAGGGCAACATCGCGAAGGCTGACGAGGCCCAGCGCAAGGCCGAGGCCGCGCTCGAGGAGTACACGGCCCAGCTCGCCTCCGCTCGCAAGGAAGCCGGTGAGATCCGCGACGCCGCCCGTGAGGACGGCAAGAAGATCGTCGCCGAGGCGAAGGACACCGCGTCGGCCGAGGCCGCCCGCGTGACCGCCGCCGCGCAGACCCAGATCGAGGCCGAGCGTCAGTCGGCGCTCGTGTCGCTGCGCAGCGAGGTGGGCACCCTCGCCCTCGACCTCGCCGGCGGCGTGATCGGCGAGACCCTCACGGACGACCAGAAGGCCCAGGCCGTCGTCGACCGCTTCCTCGCCGAGCTCG
Source organism: Microbacterium telephonicum (assembly GCF_003651225.1). Taxonomy (GTDB): domain Bacteria; phylum Actinomycetota; class Actinomycetes; order Actinomycetales; family Microbacteriaceae; genus Microbacterium; species Microbacterium telephonicum. Next base: position 258,082 of record NZ_RCDB01000003.1, on the reverse strand, counting down.
AGTCGGAGCAGGCGAAGTAATGGGCAGCGCCACCACTCAGGCCCTCGCGGCGACGACGACGGCGCTGGACGCCGCCACCGGTGTCGACCTCGACGTCGCCCGCGAGCTGTTCGCAGCCGCGCGGGTGCTCGGCGAGTCGTCGCAGCTGAGCGGTGCGCTGTCGGATGCCGCGGCCTCGACCGCCGCGCGGGAGAAGGTCGTCGCCGACGTGTTCGGCCGCGCCTTCCACCCGGCGAGCGTCGCCGTGCTCACGGCGGCCGCGCAGCAGCGCTGGTCGTCGTCTGCCGACCTCATCGCCGGCATCGAGGAGCTCGCGATCCGCGCGACGGCCACCGCGGCTCCCCGCATCGACCTCGACGGCGAGCTGTTCGGCGTCTCACGCAACGTCGCGGCCAACCCGGAGCTCGAGCTCGCGCTCGGCAGTCGCCTCGGCGACGCCGGGGCGAAGGGGGCGCTCGTGGAGAAGCTGCTGGCCGGCCGCGCCAGCGAGGCGACGACGCTCATCGTGTCGCAGCTCGTGCAGCAGCCGCGCGACCGCCGGGTGCGTGCGCTCCTGTCGCGGGCGCTGCGCATCGTCGCCGACCAGCGCGGGCGCACCGTCGCCACAGTGGTCACCGCCGCCGCGCTCAGCGAGGCGCAGGCGACCCGTCTGCAGGCCTCCCTCGCGAAGCGCTACGGGACCGAGGTCTCCCTCAACGTCGTCGTCGACCCCACCGTGGTCGGCGGCGTGCGTGTCGAGATCGGCGATGACGTCATCGACGCCACCGTCTCGTCCCGACTCAACGACCTCCGTCAGCGCCTGGCGGGCTAGATCTTCCCGCTCCACCGGAGCGGACACGGGGAGCCGAGGCTCCCCACCAGACATCATCAAGAAGGAAGACCATGGCAGAACTGTCCATCAGCCCCGACGTCATCCGTGACGCGCTGAAAGACTTCGTCGCGGCCTACGAGCCCACGGCCGCTGCGGCGACCGAGGTCGGCACCGTCGTGGACGCCGCCGACGGCATCGCCCACGTCGAGGGCCTCCCCGGCGTGATGGCGAACGAGCTCGTCCGCTTCGAGAACGGCATCGAGGGCCTGGCCCTCAACCTCGACGAGCACGAGATCGGCGTGGTCGTCCTCGGCGACTTCTCCGGCATCGAGGCCGGTCAGAAGGTCACCCGCACCGGCGAGGTGCTCTCGGTCGCCGTCGGCGACGGCTACCTGGGCCGCGTCGTCGACCCGCTCGGCAACCCGATCGACGGACTCGGCGAGATCGCCACCGAAGGCCGCCGCGCCCTCGAGCTGCAGGCGCCGGGCGTCATGCAGCGCAAGAGCGTGCACGAGCCCATGCAGACCGGCATCAAGGCCATCGACGCGATGATCCCCGTCGGCCGCGGCCAGCGTCAGCTGATCATCGGCGACCGCCAGACCGGCAAGACGGCCATCGCGATCGACACGATCATCAACCAGAAGTCCAACTGGGACTCGGGCGACGTGAACAAGCAGGTCCGCTGCATCTACGTCGCGATCGGCCAGAAGGGCTCCACGATCGCCTCCGTCAAGGGTGCGCTCGAGGACGCCGGCGCGATGGAGTACACCACCATCGTCGCCGCCCCGGCATCCGACCCCGCCGGCTTCAAGTACCTCGCCCCCTACACCGGCTCGGCCATCGGCCAGCACTGGATGTACGGCGGCAAGCACGTGCTCATCATCTTCGACGACCTGTCGAAGCAGGCCGAGGCCTACCGCGCCGTCTCGCTGCTGCTGCGTCGTCCGCCGGGACGCGAGGCCTACCCCGGCGACGTGTTCTACCTGCACTCGCGTCTGCTGGAGCGTTGCGCGAAGCTCTCCGACGAGCTCGGCGCCGGTTCCATGACGGGTCTGCCGATCATCGAGACGAAGGCCAACGACGTGTCGGCCTACATCCCGACGAACGTCATCTCGATCACCGACGGTCAGATCTTCCTGCAGTCCGACCTGTTCAACGCCAACCAGCGCCCCGCCGTCGACGTCGGCATCTCGGTGTCCCGCGTCGGTGGTGACGCCCAGGTCAAGTCGATCAAGAAGGTCTCCGGCACGCTCAAGCTCGAGCTCGCCCAGTACCGCTCGCTCGAGGCGTTCGCGATGTTCGCCTCCGACCTCGACGCGGCCTCCCGCCGTCAGCTCGAGCGCGGTGCGCGTCTGACCGAGCTGCTCAAGCAGCCGCAGTACGACCCGTACCCCGTCGAAGAGCAGGTCGTCTCGATCTGGGCCGGCACCAACGGCAAGCTCGACTCGATCGAGGTCGAGGACGTGCTCCGCTTCGAGCGCGACCTGCTGGACTACCTCAAGCGCAACACGACGATCCTCGACACGCTCCGCGACACCAACGTCCTCGACGACGCCACCGTCGCCGAGCTCGAGAAGGTCACCGACGCGTTCATCCTGGAGTTCCAGGGCGGCAAGGGCCAGGCCATCAACAAGCCGGGCCACGAAGAGGTCGCCGCTGCCGAGGCCGACGACGTGAACCAGGAGAAGATCGTCAAGGGCCGTCGCTCCTGAGCGTCTGAGACGAAGAATCCATGGGCGCACAACTCCGGGTCTACAAGCAGAAGATCTCCTCTGCTCAGACGACCAAGAAGATCACGAAGGCGATGGAACTCATCGCGGCTTCGCGCATCCAGAAGGCGATGGCGCGCGTTCGCGCGTCGGCTCCCTTCGCGCGTGCCGTGACGCGGGCCGTCTCCGCCGTGGCGACGCACTCGAACGTGCAGCATCCGCTGACCACGGAGCGCGAGGTCATCCGCCGGTCGGCGGTCGTGATCTTCGCCTCCGACCGCGGCCTGGCGGGCGCGTTCAACTCGCAGATCCTCCGCGAGGGTCTGCAGCTGAGCGAGCTGCTCAAGTCGCAGGGCAAGGACGTGGAGTACTACCTCGTCGGCCGCAAGGCCGTCGGGTACTTCCAGTTCCGTCGCATGACGGCGGCCGGTGAGTGGGTCGGCGACACCGACACCCCGCACTTCAACACCGCGGAGCAGATCGCGGGCGCCCTGCTGGACGCCTACGACCGCGGCGGCGAAGACGGCGGCGTCGACGAGATCCACCTCGTCTACAACAAGTTCGTCAGCATGATGACGCAGAGCCCCGAATCGGTGCGCCTGCTTCCGCTCGAGGTCGTCGAGGCCTCCGAGGCGGAGGAGTCGAGCTCGCAGGCGGTCTACCCGCTGTACGAGTTCGAGCCGAGCCCCGAGGTGGTGCTCGACGCGCTGCTGCCGACCTACGTGCAGAGCCGCGTGTTCAACGCGCTCCTGCAGTCGTCGGCGGCCAAGCACGCCGCGACCCAGAAGGCCATGAAGTCGGCCTCCGACAACGCCGACAAGCTCATCACCGACTACACCCGTCTGCGCAACAACGCGCGTCAGGCGGAGATCACGCAGCAGATCGCCGAGATCGTCGGCGGCGCCGACGCCCTGGCATCGGGCAAGTAAGACCAACCGAAAGAGACAGACAATGACCAACGTCACTGCCGAAGCCGCCACCACGGTCGTCGGTCGCGTCGCGCGCGTCACCGGCCCCGTCGTCGACATCGAGTTCCCGCACGACTCGATCCCCGACATCTACAACGCGCTGAAGACCACCATCACCATCGAGGGCGAGTCCACCGAGATCACGCTCGAGGTCGCGCAGCACCTCGGCGACGACCTCGTGCGCGCCATCTCGCTCAAGCCCACCGACGGCATGGTCCGCGGCCAGGAGGTGCGCGACACCGGCGGCCCCATCACGGTCCCCGTCGGCGACGTCACCAAGGGCAAGGTCTTCAACGTCACCGGCGAGATCCTCAACCTCGAGCCGGGCGAGCAGGTCGAGATCACCGAGCGCTGGGGCATCCACCGCCAGGCGCCGAACTTCGACCAGCTCGAGTCGAAGACCGAGATGTTCGAGACCGGCATCAAGTCGATCGACCTGCTGACCCCGTACGTGCAGGGTGGCAAGATCGGCCTGTTCGGCGGCGCCGGTGTCGGCAAGACCGTCCTCATCCAGGAGATGATCCAGCGCGTCGCGCAGGACCACGGTGGTGTGTCGGTGTTTGCCGGTGTCGGCGAGCGCACCCGTGAGGGCAACGACCTCATCGGCGAGATGGAGGAGGCGGGCGTCTTCGACAAGACCGCCCTCGTCTTCGGCCAGATGGACGAGCCGCCGGGGACGCGTCTGCGCGTGGCCCTGTCGGCCCTCACGATGGCGGAGTACTTCCGCGACGTGCAGAAGCAGGACGTGCTGTTGTTCATCGACAACATCTTCCGCTTCACGCAGGCCGGCTCCGAGGTGTCCACGCTCCTCGGCCGCATGCCCTCCGCGGTCGGTTACCAGCCGAACCTCGCCGACGAGATGGGTGTGCTCCAGGAGCGCATCACCTCGACGCGCGGACACTCGATCACCTCGCTGCAGGCGATCTACGTCCCCGCCGACGACTACACCGACCCGGCCCCGGCCACGACCTTCGCGCACCTCGACGCGACGACCGAGCTCTCGCGTGAGATCGCGTCGAAGGGTCTGTACCCGGCCATCGACCCGCTCACCTCGACGAGCCGCATCCTCGACCCGCGTTACATCGGCGCCGACCACTACCGCGTGGCCATCGCCGTGAAGCAGATCCTGCAGAAGAACAAGGAGCTGCAGGAGATCATCGCGATCCTCGGTGTCGACGAGCTCTCCGAAGAGGACAAGGTCGTCGTCGCCCGCGCGCGCCGCATCCAGCAGTTCCTCTCGCAGAACACCTACATGGCGAAGAAGTTCACCGGCGTCGAGGGCTCCACGGTCCCGATCAAGGAGACCATCGAGTCGTTCGACGCGATCGTCAAGGGCGACTTCGACCACGTGGCCGAGCAGGCCTTCTTCAACGTCGGCGGCATCTCCGACGTCGAGGAGAAGTGGGCGAAGATCCAGAAGGAGAACGGCTGAGATGGCGCTGACCGTCACCCTCGTCTCCGCTGAGGCGGAGGTCTGGTCGGGCGAGGCGAACCTCGTCGTGGCCAAGACCGTCGAGGGCGAGATCGGCCTCATGAGCGGTCACGAGCCGGTGCTGGCGATCCTCGCCGAAGGTCAGGTGCGCATCACGCAGACCGACGGCACGAAGGTCACGGCCGCGGCTCAGGACGGCTTCCTCTCGATGGAGGGCGACGAGCTCACCATCGTGGCCGGCCACGCGACGCTCGACGCCTGACCGACACTCTCGCCGAGAAACCACTTCTCGCGCGGGGAACAGCCTCTGCACTGATTCCTCGCGCGGGGAGTGGTTTCTCGCGTTCCCGGAGACTTCCATGCTCATCCTGCTGCCGCCCTCGGAGACCAAGCGCCCCGGCGGACGCCCGCGCCCGCTCGACCTCGATGCGCTCGCCCTCCCGGACCTCGCGCCGCAGCGCATGCTCGTCGTCGACGCGCTCGTCGCGCTGAGCGCCGACCCGGATGCCGCCGCCCGCATCCTGAAGCTCTCCGAGCGGCAGCGCGGCGACATCGCCGACAACGCGGCGCTGCGCACCGGACCGACGCTCCCGGCCGTCGACCGCTACACCGGCGTGCTGTACGACGCGCTCGACGCCTCGACCCTCGCCGCCACGGAGCGGCGCTGGCTCGGCGCGCATGTGCTCGTGCACTCCGCCCCCTTCGGCCCGGTCGGCGCCCTCGACCCGATCCCCGCCTATCGCCTCGCCGCCGGCACGTCGCTCCCGGGTGTCCCCGCGCTGCGTCGGGTGTGGGCGGATGCCGTGACCGCCGCCGTCGCCGGCACGGGCGCGCCGTTCGTGCTCGACCTCCGCTCCGAGGCGTACGCCGCGCTCGGACCGCTGCCCGCCGGCATCCCCTCCGCGTATGTGCGCGTCGTCAGCGAGGGCGCGGACGGCGCGGTGCGCGCGCTCAACCACTTCAACAAGCACGCGAAGGGCGCGCTCGTGCGCGCCCTCGCGACGCAGCGCCCCCGCATCCGCAGTCTCGCGGCGTTCACCAACTGGGCAGACGGCGCCGGCATCCGTGTGCGCGGTGGCGCGCCGGGCGAGCTGGAGCTGTTCGCGTAGGGTCCGCGCTCAGACGCGGTCGGTGTTGCGGGCGGTGCGCTCGGTGTTCTCGGCCACGGCGACGAGGGCGACGACCGCCTCGATGACGAAGCGCAGCACGACCACCGCGAGGAACGCGAGGATCGGCGCGACGATCACGGTCGAGACGATCAGCGAGATCCCGCCGCCGAGGTTCCACCACAGCGCGCGGATGCCGCCGATGACCCCGCCGAAGAACGCGGCGATGAAGCCGATCCCGATCGCCACGAGTCCCACGACGTAGAACACGCTCGCCAGGCGGCGGGTGATGAACGTCGAGAACGTGATGTCGAAGAGGGCGCTGAGGAACCCGCGGCCGATGTCGTCGACCTCCCCGACCAGGCGGGGCACGCCGGTGTCGTCGACGCCGAGGCCCGCGTCCGCGGCGGGCGCGGACGGCGCGGCGGGTGCGGCGGCGGGTGCCGCGGACCGGGCGGCCTGCGCGGCGGGCTGATCGGGCAGCGGGGGAGGAGTCGATGTCTCGTCGGCCATGGCGGGTCCTTTCGGCGATGCTGGCCCCAGGCTAGCGATCCACCCGCCTCGCGCGCGCCCCGGCGACATGCACGGCCCCGCATGCGTGAAGCCCCGGCGCCTGCGGGCGTAGCGTCGAGCCGTGCTCGGCCGACTCCTCGTGCGATTCCTGCGACCCGCATGGCCGCTCATCCTGCTCGTCATCGTTTTCCAGCTGGCGCAGTCGATAGCCTCGCTGCTGCTGCCCACCCTCAACGCCGACATCATCGACGACGGCGTCGTCAAGGGCGACATCCCCTACATCTGGTCGACCGGCGCCGTCATGCTCGGCATCAGCCTCGTGCAGGTGGTGTGCTCGGTCGTGGCGGTGTACTTCGGCTCGCGCCTGGCCACGGCGACGGGCCGCGACCTGCGCGGTGCCCTGTTCCACCGCGTCGTCGCGTACTCGCAGCGGGAGGTCGGCCGCTTCGGCGCCCCGTCGCTGATCACCCGCAACACGAACGACGTGCAGCAGGTGCAGATGCTCGTGCAGATGTCGGCGACGATCATGGTCTCCGCCCCCATGCTCGCCATCGGCGGTGTCGTCATGGCGGTGCAGCAGGATGCCGGCCTGTCGTGGCTCATGGTCGTCGCGATCCCGGTGCTGCTGATCATCGTCTCGCTCATCGTCGTGCGGATGGTCCCGGCGTTCCGCCTCATGCAGGCGCGCATCGACCGCCTCAACCAGATCCTGCGCGAACAGCTGACCGGCATCCGCGTCGTGCGCGCCTTCGTGCGCGAACACCAGGAGCGGGCGCGGTTCCGCGCGGCGAGCGACGACGTCATGGTCACGGGGCTGCGCGCCGGCAACCTGATGGCGATCATGTTCCCCGCGGTCATGCCTGGCTGTTCGCCGGCACCATCCGCGAGAACATCGCCTACGGGCGGCCCGACGCCACCGAGGAGGACATCGTCGCGGCGGCCACCGATGCCTACGTCGACCGCTTCGTGCACGCCCTCCCCGACGGCTACGACACGGTCCTCGACGACGAGGCGACGAACCTCTCGGTCGGGGAGCGGCAGCTCGTCACGATCGCGCGCGCCTTCCTCGCCGATCCCCGCATCCTCATCCTCGACGAGGCGACGAGCTCGGTCGACACCCGCACCGAGCTGCTCATCCAGCGGGCGATGTCGCGGCTGCGGCGCGATCGCACCTCGTTCGTGATCGCGCACCGACTCTCGACGATCCGCGACGCCGACCTCATCCTCGTGATGGAGAACGGCGGCATCGTCGAGCAGGGGGCGCACGGCGAGCTGCTCGAGGCCCGCGGCGCCTACCGGCGGCTGTACGACGCGCAGTTCGAGGCCCCGGTGGGCGCGGACGACGAGGCCGGGAGCGAGCCGTCCACTAGAGTGTGAAGACGCTCCGTGCCGCGCGATCGCGCGCACGGACGCACTGCCGGCCAGGGAAAGAGAGCGCAGTGACCGAGACCACGACCTCGACGCGCACCGTCCCGATCGCGGGCGGCGCGCTGGAGCTGTCGTGGGCCGAAGCCACGCACACCGGCCGGCGGCGCGAGATCAACCAGGATGCCGTCCTCGCGGCGTACCCGCTGTTCGTCGTCGCCGACGGGATGGGCGGCCACGTCGGCGGCGAGATCGCCTCCTCGAGCGCGATCGAGCGGCTGCGTGCGGTCACCGCGAAGGGCGACGTCGGTCCCGCCACGATAGAGAAGGCCCTCGCCCGCGCCGTGAACGACATCGGGGCGCACCCGGAGGCCACCGACGAGGGCACCGGCACGACCGTCACGGGCGTCTTCCTCGACACCGACGACGACGAGCCGACCTGGGTGACCCTGAACATCGGAGACTCGCGCGTCTACCTGTTCCGGGACGGCGCGCTCGCGCAGATCACGACCGACCACTCCGTCGTGCAGGAGCTGATCGCTGCGGGACGACTCAGCCCCGAAGAGGCCGAGAACCACCCGTACGGCAACGTCATCACGCGTGCGGTCGGCCCGACCGACGGTGTCGAGCCCGACTACGTGCGCCTCGACGTCGTCGACGGCGACCGGTTCGTCGTGTGCAGTGACGGGCTCACCAAGGAGCTCACCGACTACGGCATCCTGCACTTCCTGCTGCAGAACGCCGACCCGGCCGACGCGGTGGACGCGATGCTCGAGGCGTCGCTGGAGAACGGCGGTCGCGACAACATCTCGATCATCGTGCTCGACGTCGCCCGTCGGGGTTCCTCCCCAACGACCGACTGAGGCGGGTTCTCCCCGATCCTCCGCCGATCCGCATCGTCGTCCGGCCGGGGTGCCGAGGGCGGTGCTCGAATGGGGCGATGGTCCGCCTCCGCCCCCTCGCATCCAGGCCGCCGGCGGATGCCGCACGGCCGACGTCGTCGCGGTCGGCGTCGGTGGCATCGGTGACTTCCGTGTCGTCGGTGCTGCCCGACGACGACACGCCGCTGACGCTGTCGTCGGCGCCGGCACCGTCGGCCCCGGCATCCTTCCCGCTCGCCTCGGCCCTCGTGCCCGTCGTCGGCGCCGTCGTGCTGTGGGCCGTGACGCAGTCGCCGTACGCGCTGTGGTTCGCCGCGCTCGGGCCGTTGATGGCGCTCGGCGCGGTGTGGGACGCACGGCGCACGCAGCGGCGCGGGCGGCGGCGGGCACGCACCGATGCCGCGGCGGAGCGCGTGCGCGTCACGGCGGAGGTCGCGCACCGGCACGCGGGGGAGCGGGCGCAGCGGTGGGCGCGGCACCCCGACCTGCAGCGCTACGCCGCCGACCCCGCCGAGATATGGCGAGCGGTGCCCGGCCGCGAAGAGATGATCGTCGTGGGATCCGGAGAGGCCGCCAGCACGCTTCGTGTCGGCGGGGGAGACGGCGATGCGGATGCCGGTGAGGTGCGCCGCGCCGCGCGGGTCATCGCGGAGGTGCCGGTCACCGTACCCGTCCGGGCCGGCATCGCCGTCGTCGGCCCGCCGATCGTCGCGGCCGCCGTGGTGCGCGCGCTGACGCTGCAGGTGCTGTGCATGCTCCCGCCCGCCGACGCGCGACTGCGCGTGGAGCCGGCGGGGCCGTGGGACGGGGCACCTCATCGTGACACGGTGGGCGGCCGCACGGTGTGGCTCGGCGAACCGGGCGACGCCGTCCCGGACGGCGCAGACATCCCGATCGTGCGGGTCGCGCCCGGGGCGCCGCCCCCGCCGCGGTGCGGTGCCGTGCTGACGATGCAGGCCGCCGGGCGCGCGAGGCTCGACCACGGCGGGACGACGACGGAGGTGCGGATCGAGGCGGCCTCGCGCGACCAGACGGTGCGGATGGTGGCGGCGCTCGCCGCACGGGCGGAGGCGTCGCTGGGCCGCCGTTCCGGCGCGGCGCCGACGCTGGCGGCGCTGCTGGACGAGGCGCCGGACGGCGCGGCGGGGCTGGCGGCGGCGATCGGCGTGGCCGAGCGCGGCACGGGGGTCGTAGACCTCGTCGCGGACGGTCCGCACGCCGTGGTCGTCGGCGTCACCGGGTCGGGCAAGAGCGAGCTGCTGACGTCGTGGATCGTCGCGCTGGCTGCGCACGCGCCGCCCTCCCGTGTGACGTTCCTGCTCGTCGACTTCAAGGGCGGACGCGCGTTCGACCCGTTGCGCGCCCTGCCGCACGTGACCGGTGTCGTCTCCGACCTCGACATGGCCGGCGCCGTCCGCGCCGTCGAGAGCCTGCGCGCCGAGCTGCTGCACCGCGAGCGCGTGCTGGCGGACGCCGGTGCGCGCGACCTCGCCGACCGGCCCGACCTGCTGCCGCGACTGGTGGTCGTCGTCGACGAGTTCGCCGCGCTCGCCGCCGCCCATCCGGCCGTGCACGATCTGTTCGCCGACATCGTCGCGCGCGGCCGGGCGCTGGGCGTGCACGCGGTGCTCGCCTCGCAGCGGGCGGCGGGCGCGTTCCGGGAGGGCGTCCTCGCCAACGCGCCGCTGCGCATCGCGCTGCGCGTCACCGACCCCGGCGATTCGCGCACCGTGCTCGGCTCCGACGCGGCGGCGCGGCTGTCGGGGCGCCCGGCCGACCTCGGGGTGGCGCTCGTGCGGCGCGCGGGCGACGACGCGCCCACCCCGGTGCGGATCGCGCGTGCGACTCCCGAGCTCATCGCCTCCGTCGCGGCACGAGAGCCCGATACCGTCGTGCGCCGACCCTGGCTGCCCGCGCTTCCGGCGCGCATCCCGCTCGCCCGGCTCGCCGTGCCGGGGCGGATCGTCCTGGGCGTAGCCGACGAGCCGGCGCGGCAGCGTCAGCCGATCGTCGACCTGCCGGAAGGGGCGGGCCTGGCGGTGCTCGGGCGCGCGGGCAGCGGGCGCAGCACGGTACTGCATGCCATCGCCGCGCAGGCCGCCGCCGTCCACCGCGTCGGGTCCGATCCGGAGACGGCCTGGGACGCGATCGCCGCGTTGGACGAGGCCGAGCCCGGCGGCGTGGTGCTCGTCGACGATCTCGACCTGCTGTTGGCGCGGCTCCCCGCCGACCATGCCGCGGCCGCCCGCGACCGGCTGGAGCTGCTGGCGCGCGACGGCCGCGCGCGCGGCATCCGTCTCGCCGTCACCGCGCAGCGCCCGACCGCCGCCGTCGCCCGCATCGTCGACCTGCTGCCCGAGCGCATCCTGCTGGCCCACGCGGGCCGTGCCGACCTCGTCGCCGCCGGAGGGGACGCCGCCGACCACGCGCCGGACGCCGGCCCGGGCCGGGCCGTGTGGGCGCGCCGCACCGTGCAACTCGCGTACGTGGACCCGCCGGCGCCGACGCGGACGCGCACGCCTTCGCCGTGGCATCCGCACGGCGAGGACCTCGTCGGGCTCGTCGTGCCGTCCGCGACCGCGGGCGCCGCCGTCCTGGCGGCCTGGGAGCGCGTCGCCGTCCTCGTCGCCGAGGCCGTCGCCGGCACGCGCGGGGTGCTCGTCGGCTCGGCGGAGCAGTGGGTCGCCCACTGGCGCACGCTGACCGAGACGCGCGACGCCGGCGTGCTGGTGATCGATGCCGCGTGCGCGGCGGATTTCCGAGCCGTCACCGGCATCCGGGACCTCCCGCCCTACGCCGCGCCCGGCTCCGGGTGGCTCGTGCGCGACGGCGCCGTGCGCCGCATCCGGCTGCCGCGCTGACCGCGGTCTCGAGGGCCGGCGTGTCACGCAAAGTGCCGGTGCGGGACGCCGGTGGGCGCCGTTCGTGGGACGTGGTCGCGAGACGTGTCACACGGAGTGCTGCCCCGAGAGGCAGGAACCGACCGTTCGCGTGACACACTCGGGGCGACGCGAAGGCGACCCGAGGCGCCCCGACTCACACGGTGGCGCGGATGGCGCCGACCTCGACGCCGCCGCCGAGGATCGACAGCGGCAGGGCGGCCAGGGTCGCCGAGACCTCGCCCGCGGCGAGGGCGCCGTGCTTCACGAGCAGGGCGAGCGCGATCGCGGTCGCGGCGCGTCCGCTGCCGTCGAGCACCTTGAGCGCCGTCGTGGTGCCGTTCGGGGCGACCATGATCATGACGCCCTCGGCGCCGCCCTTCGTGAACACCCCGAGGCGCTCGATCGCGATCGTGTCGGCACGGCCGGGGCCGTCGATCGTCCACGGGTTCTCGCGCACGGTGCGCACGAGGGCGCCGGCATGGCGGTGGAGGGCGAACGGCGACCGCTCCGACGCCGTGCCGATCCGGTGCGCCGCGCGCGCCAGTCCGGCGAGGCTCATGCCGTACACGGGGGCGCCGCATCCGTCGATCGCGGTGGCCGACACCTTCGCGCCGGTGAGTCGCTCGATCACCTCGCGGATGTGGGCCTGCAACGGATGCTCGGGGTCGAGGTAGGTGGCGGTGTCCCAGCCGTTGACGCTGCAGGTCAGCAGCATCGCCGCGTGCTTGCCCGAGCAGTTCATCCGCACCCGCTCCGGCTGCAGCCGCTCGCGCACGAGCTCGTCGCGTGTGGCGGTGTCGCCCGGCCAGGACGGCGGGCAGCGGAGGGCGTCTTCGCCGAGGCCCGCGGCGTCGAGGATGTCGCGCACGACGGCGACGTGCCGGTCGGTGCCGGAGTGGCTCGCGGTCGCCAGTCCCAGGGGCAGGCCCTCCAGCGGGGCGCCTGCGGTGAGGCAGCCCAGCGCCTGCAGCGGCTTCAGGCTCGAGCGGGGGAGGATCGGCTGATCGACGTCGCCGAGTGTGTCGATGACGACGCCCTCGGAGTCGAGCACGATCGCCGACCCGGCGTGCCGCGACTCGATGAAACCACTGCGCTCGACGACGGCGAGCTCGACCGAGGAGGACACGGAGAAGGTCTGCGGCACCCGCCCAGCCTAACGCCGCGGCCGGCCGCGACCCGAGTCGGACGGGCGTGCGAGACTGGCGGCATGATCGGCGAGCACCACTACGCCCTGCGCTCCGAATGGACCGGCAACCGCGGCACCGGCACGTCCGGTTACCGCGACTACGACCGGTCGGTGACCCTCTCCGTGGCCGGCAAGCCCGACGTCGCGGCATCCAGCGACAAGCCGTTCCGCGGCGACCCGTCGAAGTGGAACCCCGAAGACCTGCTGCTGGCCTCCCTCAGCGAATGCCACCTGCTGTCCTACCTGCACGCGTGCGTCACGGCCGGCGTCGTGGTCGTCTCCTACGAAGACGACGCGACTGGAACGATGGTGGAGGACGGCCGCGGTGGGGGCGCGTTCCGGGAAGTGGTGCTGCGCCCGCGTGTCGTCGTCGCGGAGTCGTCGATGGTGGATGCCGCCACGGCGGCGCACCGGCAGGCGCGCGAGTGGTGCTTCATCGCGAACAGCGTCAACTTCCCGGTGCGGCACGAGCCGCAGATCACCGTCGCGGCATCCTGACGCCGGGGTGGGCGCCCGGGGCGCCCGACGCGCGACGCCCGCAGTCACGCCACGCGCCTCAGCGGCGCTCGTGCGGGAGGACCTGCTTGATGCGCTCGACGGGGTTCTGCGCCGGAGCCTCGTTGTAGGTGCCCGCCAACTCCTGACCCGACAGCTCGTGGATCGCCGCCATGATCTCGTCGGTCGCGAGCCGCCGCGCGCGACCCGACGAGGCGGGGCCGTGGTGGGACAGATCGATGGGCTCGCCGTAGCGGATCGTGACGCGCGGCTTCGTCCGCGGCCACTTCGCCGTGACCGGCATCGCCTCGTTGGTGCCGACCAGACCCACCGGCACGACCTTCGCGCCCGTCTCGAGCGCGAGGAACGCGACACCGGTGCGGCCCTTGTAGAGCCGCCCGTCGAGGGAGCGCGTGCCTTCGGGGTAGAGCGCGACGGCCCGTCCCGACGCGAGGATGCGGCGCTGCTGGTCGAGCGCGTCCAAGGCCGCCTGGCCCGCACCGCGGCGCACCGAGGTGGCGCCGATCGCCGTGAAGAAGGTGCGGCTGACCCAGCCCGAGAAGCCCTTGCCCTCGAAGTACGACGACTTCGCGAGGAAGTACACCGGGCGGGGCGCGTACATCGGGATCACGAACGAGTCGATGAACGACAGATGGTTGCTCGCGAGGATCACCGGCCCGCGACGCGGGATGTTGCGCCGCCCCTCGATGCGCGGGCGGTAGACGAGCCGCGTGAGCGGGGCGAGACCCCAGCGGCCGAGGTAGTAGGTGAGACCGACGCCCCCGACCTCCTCGGGTTCCGGCGCCTGCTCGGCGGGCGACGGCCCCTGCTGTTCGGTCACCAGAAGAGGGTACTCCCGAATCCATTCCGCTCCCGCCATGCAAAAGGGCGGCGCCGATGCTCACAGGCGGGGCAGAAGAATATGGGGGAGGATGGCGGGGTCCCCTTCTGTCGATCCTGTGAGGTTCCGCCGTGCGCCTGCGCCGCATCACCGCCCTTTCCGCCGCCGCCGTGTCGATCGTCCTGCTGGCGGGCTGCTCCGGGAACGGAGGCGACGGCGCCTCGCCGTCGGCGTCGGGAGCGGCCGCCGATCTGTGCGGCGCCCAGGCCGCGACGGGTGCGGCATCCGAGGCCGTCACGGTGACGGGCGACCCCGGTACGCCCTCCGAGGCGACCTTCAGCGCGCCGCTGGACATCTCCGACCTGCAGACCACGGTCATCGACGAGGGAGCGGGTGACGCGGTCGCCGCCGGCGACTTCATCTCGTACGCGCTCACCGCCTACAGCGCCGACTCCGGCGAGAAGCTCGTCACGGTCGGCTACGAGCCGGGCGAGGTCATGCCCGCCCAGATCTCGCCCGACAACCCCCTCGGCCAGCTGCTCGGCTGCGGCAAGCCCGGTGAGCGCGTCGTCGCGACCTTCCCGGCCAGCGAGGCGACCGACACCACCCAGGCCTCCGGCGCCGAGGTGTACATCGTCGACCTGCTCGGCACCGTGCCGACCGCGGCGTGGGGCGCCCCGCAGGAGCCCACCGCCGGCATGCCCGCCGTCGAGCTCGCCGAGAACGGCGCCCCGACCATCACCATCCCGGATGCCGCCGCGCCGACCGAGACGCAGGTCGCGACGCTCAAGCAGGGCGACGGCTACGTCGTGCAGTCCGGCGACTACGTGCTGATCCAGTACTCCGGCGTGCGCTGGTCCAACGGCGAGGTCTTCGACGAGACGTGGAAGGAAGGCGGCACCCCCTACGCCGGCGCCACGACGAGCTTCGTCGCGGGATTCCAGAAGGCGCTCGAGGGCTTCCCCGTCGGTTCGCAGGTCGAGGTCGTCATCCCGCCGGCCGACGGCTACGGCGAGGGCGAGATCAACGACACCGACCTCAAGGGCGAGACGCTCGTGTTCGTCGTCGACATCCTCGGTGCCCAGAAGGTGAACGCCGGCCAGCAGTGACCTCCGGCCGTGGACCCGGGACGCACCCGGGTCCACGGCTAGGCTGAACGGCATGCGCCGCGTCCTCATCCTCGGCTCCACCGGATCGATCGGCACGCAGGCCCTCGACGTCATCCGCACCCGTCGCGACCGCTTCCAGGTCGTGGGGCTGGCCGCCGGATCCCAGCGCGACCTGCTCGCCGCGCAAGCGGCCGAGTTCGCCGTGACGCACACCGCGATCGGCGCCGCCGACGCGGAGCGGCTCGTGCGCGACGTCGACGCAGACGTCGTCCTCAACGGCATCACCGGTTCGGTCGGGCTCGGTCCCACGATCGCCGCGCTGGAGTGCGGGCGCACCCTCGCGCTGGCCAACAAGGAATCGCTCATCGTGGGCGGCGACCTCGTGACGGCGCTCGCCGCCCCGGGGCAGATCGTCCCGGTCGACTCGGAGCACTCCGCCATCGCGCAGGCGCTGCGCTCCGGAACGTCCGCGGAGGTGCGCCGGCTGGTGCTCACGGCATCCGGCGGCCCGTTCCGCGGCCGCAGCCGCGCCGACCTCGAGCGAGTCACCCCCGCCGAGGCGCTCGCGCACCCGACGTGGGACATGGGGCGGGTCGTCACGACCAACTCGGCGACGCTCGTCAACAAGGGCCTCGAAGTGATCGAGGCGCACCTGCTGTTCGGCGTCGACTACGACGCGATCGACGTCGTCGTGCACCCGCAGTCGATCGTGCACTCGATGGTCGAGTTCGTCGACGGGTCGACGATCGCGCAGGCCTCTCCTCCCGACATGCGGCTGCCCATCTCGCTCGGCCTCCAGTGGCCGGAGCGCGTCGCCGGCGTCGGCATGCCGCTGGACTGGACGGTTCCGGCATCCTGGACCTTCGAGCCGCTCGACGAGACGGCCTTCCCCGCCGTCGCCCTGGCCAAGCACGTGGGGCGCGCGGCAGGCACGTATCCCGCCGTGTTCAACGCCGCCAACGAGCAGGCCGTCGATGCGTTCCACGAGGGCGCCCTGCGCTTCCCGGACATCGTCGAGACGGTCGCACGCGTCGTCGACGCGCACGACGCGCCGGACGAGCTGACCCGGGAGAGCCTCGCCGAGGCGGAGCGCTGGGCGCGCGCCGAAGCCGACCGGATCATCGCCGCCTGACCGGAGGCGATCCGTCCCCGGACACGGCTCCAGCCCGCCCCGGAAGCGGGGGGACGGGCTGGTGCCGGACCCGTCGTGCGGGTCCCCAGTGATCGGTCGGGTAAACGATCAGTAGGTCGGAAGACCGTGGGCGCGGAACCGGTCGCGCACCCGTTCGGTCAGCTCGGGGGACGGGGGCTCGGTGTCGTCGAGTTCGTACTCGCGTCCCAGCGCCTGCCACTTGTCGCGGCCCATCTGGTGGAACGGCAGCACCTCGACGCGGGTGACCGTGCCCGGGCGGATGCTGTTGAGCTCGGCGGCGTAGGCGGCGACGGCCTCGACGTTGTCGGCGTCGTCGGTCAGACCCGGCACGAGCACGAACCGCACCCAGACCTCGGGTCCGTCGGCGCCTTCGGCCAGGCGTCGCCCGAAGGCGAGCGTCGGCTCGAGGTCGCGTCCCGTGACGCGGCGGTAGGTGGCGGGGTCGCCGCTCTTGACGTCGAGCAGCACGAGGTCGACGTCGTCCAGCAGGGCGTCGGACGCGTTCTGGCCGAGATAACCGGAGGTGTCGATGGCGGTGTGCACACCGAGCTCCTTCGCGCCCCGCAGCACACGGCCGGCGAATGCGGGCTGCATGAGCACCTCGCCGCCCGAGAGGGTCAGGCCGCCGCCGGTCGCGGCGAAGACCGCACGGTACCGGGCGACGCGTGCGAGCAGTTCGTCGCTGGTGACCGGCTGTCCGTCGCGCATCGCGAAGGTGTCGGGGTTGTGACAGTACAGGCACCGCAGCGGGCACCCGTTGAGGAACACCGTGAGGCGGGTGCCGGGGCCGTCGACCGCCGTCACGAGCTCCCACGAGTGCACCGAGCCGAGTCGGCCCTCCCGCATCGCCGTGAGCCGCTCGTGGTGGTCGACGTCCTCGACGTGCAGACCGTCGAGTCCGGCTCCGGCCCGCCGCGCGACGGCGGGCGCCTGGACGGGGACATCCAGGCGCACCGCGTCGGCGGGGAGGGGGAGCGGCGTGCACGGGTGCTGACGGAGCATCGTCGCAGCCATGTCGTCCTCTCCTTGCGTGGGGGCGTCGCTCAGAGCGCGCCGTGGAAGGTGCGCGAGAGCACGTCGAGCTGCTGCTCGCGGGTGAGCCGCACGAAGTTCACGGCGTAGCCCGAGACGCGGATCGTCAGCTGCGGGTAGTTCTCCGGGTTCTCCATGGCGTCCAGGAGCGTCTCGCGGTTGAGCACGTTCACGTTCATGTGGTAGCCCTCGGAGCCGATGTAAGCATCCAGGAGTCCGGCGAGGTTGCGCACCTGCTCGTCCTTCGTGCGGCCGAGACCGGCGGGCACGACGGTGTTGGTGAGCGAGATGCCGTCCTGCGCCTCGGAGTACGGCAGCTTCGCGACCGACAGGGCCGAGGCGAGCATGCCGTGCGTGTCGCGGCCGTTCATCGGGTTCGCGCCCGGTGCGAACGGCTCGCCGGCCCGGCGGCCGTCGGGGGTGTTGCCGGTGGCCTTGCCGTAGACGACGTTCGAGGTGATCGTGAGCACCGACTGCGTCGGCAGGGCGTCGCGATACATCGGGTGCTTGCGGATCTTCGCCATGAAACGCTCGACGAGGTCGACGGCGATGCCGTCGGCGCGGTCGTCGTCGTTGCCGTAGGTGGGGAAGTCGCCCTCGGTGGTGAAGTCGACCACGATACCGCGCTCGTCGCGCACCGGCGTGACGGTGGCGTACTTGATGGCCGACAGCGAGTCGGCGGCGACCGAGAGCCCGGCGATGCCGCAGGCCATCGTGCGCAGCACGTCCTTGTCGTGCAGGGCCATCTCGAGACGCTCGTACGCGTACTTGTCGTGCGACCAGTGGATGCAGTTCAGCGCCTCGACGTAGGTCTCGGCGAGCCAGTCCATCGTCCTGTCGAACTTGGCCATGACGTCGTCGTACGACATCGGGCCGTCGGCGACGGCGGGGGCGATCGGCGAGACCTGCTTGCCGGAGACCTCGTCGCGGCCGCCGTTGATGGCGTACAGCAGGGTCTTGGCGAGGTTGACGCGCGCGCCGAAGAACTGCATCTGCTTGCCGACGCGCATGGGGCTCACGCAGCACGCGATGGCGGCGTCGTCGCCCCAGGCCGGGCGGATGACCTCGTCGGACTCGTACTGCACGGCCGAGGTGTCGATCGACACCTGCGCGCAGTAGTCCTTGAACCCCTGCGGCAGCGACGGGCTCCAGAAGACCGTCATGTTCGGCTCCGGGGCCGGACCCAGGTTGTAGAGGGTCTGCAGGAAGCGGAACGAGTTCTTCGTCACGAGCGGACGACCGTCCTCGCCCATGCCGCCGATCGTCTCGGTGACCCACGTCGGGTCGCCCGAGAAGAGGGCGTCGTACTCGGGGGTGCGCAGGAACCGGACGATGCGCAGCTTGATGACGAAGTCGTCGATGATCTCCTGCGCCTCGGACTCGGTGATGAGGCCGGCCTCGAGGTCGCGCTGGATGAACACGTCGAGGAACGTGGAGGTGCGCCCGAGCGACATCGCCGCACCGTTCTGCTCCTTGACCGCGCCGAGGTAGGCGAAGTAGAGCCACTGCACGGCTTCCTTCGCGGTCGTGGCGGGGCCCGAGATGTCGATGCCGTACGAGGCCGCCATCTGCTTCAGCTCCTGCAGCGCACGGATCTGCTCGGCGTGCTCCTCGCGCTCGCGGGCGATCGTCTCGGTGAACGGCTGCGTGTCGAGGCCGAGCTTGTCGACCTTCTTCGCGGCGATGAGCTGGTCGACGCCGTAGAGGGCGACGCGGCGGTAGTCGCCGATGATGCGGCCGCGGCCGTAGGCGTCGGGCAGGCCCGTGATGATGTGCGAGCTGCGCGCGGCGCGGACGTTGGGGGAGTACACGTCGAAGACGGCCTGGTTGTGCGTCTTGCGGTACTCGGTGAAGACCGTCTTCAGGGTCTGGTCGACCTCGTAGCCGTAGGTCTCCAGTGCGCCCTCGACCATGCGCCAGCCGCCGTTGGGCATGATGGCGCGCTTGAGCGGCGCGTCTGTCTGGAGGCCGACGATGACCTCCTCGCCCTCGACGATGTACCCGGGGCCGTGGGAGGTGATGCCCGCCGGAGTGTGCGGGTCGACGTCGTAGATCCCCTTCTCGCGCTCGGCGGGGAACATCGCCGACAGGGTGTCCCAGATGCGCGTGGTGCGCGCGGTGGCGCCGGCGAGGAAGGCGGCGTCGCCCTCGTACGGCGTGTAGTTGCGCTGGATGAAGTCGCGCACGTCGATCTCGTCCTGCCACGGACCGGCGGTGAAGCCGTTCCAGGCGGCGGGCTGCGCGTCTTGTGCGGAGGGGGTGACGGTGGTCATGATTCGCTTCCTCGATCCTCGTGGGAACCTGTCTCCGCCAGGCTACTCCCGTGGTCCGACCACAGCGCCGGGTTTATTCGGAAGCGCAGGGAGAACCCGGAGAACGCCCTCGCCCCTTGTGGACTGACCACAAGGGGCGAGGGGAGTGGTGAGGATCAGCGCCAGTCGCGCGACGGGTCCGACAGCGGGGTCTCGTCGGCCGGGTACGGCACCGTCCATGAGGGCTCGGGCACGGGCCAGCCGGCATCCTGCAACGCGCGACGGGCGAGCTCGCGCGCGGAGTACGGGGTGCGCACGCCGCGGATGTCGCGGTAGTCCTGGTGTCCCGGTCCCGCCCACAGGATCGCGTCGCCCTCGCCGACCCGCGCGACGGCCTCGACGATCGCCCGCTCGGGCGGCGAGAACTCGAGGATCTCGGCATCCGGAGCGGCGGCGCGCGCACCCTCGAGCAGGGTCGCGCGGATGCTGTCGGCATCTTCGAAGCGCGGATGGTGGTCCGTGACGATGAGCAGATCGCTGCCGTCGATCGCGGTGCGGCCCATGTCGAGCCGCTTGGTCTTGTCGCGGTCGCCGTCGGCGCCGAAGAGCATCACGACCCGGCCCGGCGTGACGCGGCGGACGGCCGCGAGCGTCTTGACGAACGCGTCGGGGGTGTGGCCGAAGTCGACGTACACCGCCGGCCCGCGATCGCCCGAGACCCGCTGGGTGCGCCCCGGCAGGTGCGCGTCGATGCGCCGGCCGTCGAGGGCGGTGACGAGGCGCTCCCACGCGTAGCCGGCCTCGGCGAGCATGACGATGGCGAGACCCGCGTTGGCGGCCATGTGCGGTCCGATGACGGGGACCGTGGTCGTGAGCGTGCGCCCGCCGGGCCCCCGCAGCGCGAACTCGGTGCCGTCCTGACGCTCGTCGAGGATGTCGACGGTCCAGTCCGCGGCGGCGCCGGGGTCGGGGGCGATCGCGGGCGTGAGGATCGTGACGCTCGGAACGGCGCTGCGCGCGGCGACTTCGACACCGAACGGGGAGTCGAGGCTGATGACGCCGCGACGGGAGCGCTCCGGGCTGAACAGGGCCATCTTGGCCTCGAAGTACTCGCGCATGTCGGCGTAGTCGTCGAGGTGGTCGTGGCTGAGGTTGGTGAATCCGGCGACGTCGAACACGACGCCGTCGACGCGGTGACGCGACAGGGCCTGTGCGCTCACCTCGACGGCGACCGCCTCGACGCCGCGCTCGCGCATGAGGGCGAGGAGGGCGTGGAACTCGGACGCTTCGGGCGTCGTCAGGCGCGAGACGATCACCTCGCCGGCGATGTGCCGCTCGGCGGTGGAGGAGAGCCCCGCCGTCACGCCGAGCTGGCCGAGGATGCCGGCCAGCAGGTGTGTGACGCTCGTCTTGCCGTTCGTCCCGGTCGTCCCGAGCGTGAGCGGGATGTCGTCGGCCGTGTCGTAGACCCAGGCCGACAGCTCGCCGAGCAGCGCGCGCGGGTGGTCGACGACGACGATCGGCACGCCGGCATCCGCCGCGAGCCGTGCGCCGTCGGCATCGGTCACGATCGCCGCCGCGCCGGCGTCGACGGCCGTCTGCGCGAGTTCGGCGCCGTGGCGGTTGACCCCGCGCAGGGCGACGAAGGCCTCGCCGGGACGCAGGTCGGCGGTCGCGAGGGTGATGCCGGTGACGACGACGCCGGTCGCATCGCCGACGACCTCCCCGCCGAAGCGGGCCGCGAGATCGCCGAGCGCGCGGCGCGGGGGACGGGCGGGGCGCAGGACGGGCGGGAGGTTCGAACCGGTGGGCGTGCTCATAGCCTGACCATCCTCTCACCCCGCCCCGCCCGCAGCCCGGTGCCTGAACCGGCGAAAGGTCGCGACACGCCGTGCGCCGAGCGGAGTCGGCGGCGTGTCGCGACCTTTCGCGAGGGGTGGTGCGGGTGTCAGGCCCGGCGGCGGGCCGTGAGCGCGATGACGAGGGCGGCCACGGCCACGACGAGCGCGCCGCCCCCGAGCCAGAGACCGATCGGATCCGTCGTCGTCGCGGCGGCTTCGGTGTGGTCGTCGGATGCCGCCTCGTCGGCGTGGCCGTCGGATGCCGCGTGCCCGTGGCCGTCGGTCTCGACCACGTCGCCGACCGCGACGATCGGGGCGGGCGCCTCCAGCGACTCCGCATCCGCACCGTCCGCGGCCACCTCGCTCCAGTCGGTCGACCCCGTCTCGCACTGCTGCAGCACGGGGAAGGCGACATCGGTGCCGGCCGCGGAGGAGGCGAAGATCACATCCATGGCGACGGCGGCCGCGATGCCGGTCTCGACCGGCGTGACGGCGGTGTAGGTCACCTGCGTCGGGATGCCGTCGTCGCCGAGTTCGCGGGAGATGGTCCAGGCGCCGTCGAGCACCGGGGTGACGCCGTCGATGCCCTCGGGGACGTCGAAGACGAGCGCGGTGGTGGGGGAGTCGTCGCAGCCGTGGCTGAAGCTGAAGGACAGGCGGGTCGAGGCGCCGGCGCCGCTGTCCTCGGGGGTGACGTGCACGTGGGCGGAGGCGGCGAGGGGAGCGGCCAGCACGAGGGCGGCTCCGGCGATGACGCCGGCGGCGGCGAGGCGGGTGCGGCGGGCGGGGGTGCGAGTGGTCATGACGTCTCTTGTCTGTGTGTGCGCGGCGGGCGCGCGATGCTGTGCGACGCGGATGTCGCTTGTTCGGTGCCGATGGGGTTCCGGATGCGCCCGGCACCGCGCGATCAGGCAGCGGACGGTGCTCAGCGCGCGAGCGCGGGGGGTCCGCGACGGGACAGCGTCGACAGGAAGAGGACGGCGATGGGGGGCGCGGGCTCGGTGACGGCGACCGTGCGCGGCCGGACGATGCGGGGCGCGGCGATCGGCGGGCGCGTCAGCAGACGCCGGATCCCCCGCGCGACGGCGCGCAGCATCCGCTCGCCGCGGACGAGGAGGACCGTGGTGACGATCGCGGCGACCGCGTGTGCGAGCAGCATCGTCGGATCGAGATGGGGCATGGCCATCTCCGCCGCCGGCGACAGGGCCATCGCTGCGTGCGCGTGCGCGCTGTGCGCATCGTGGGCGAGATACGGCGCCCCGTCGCCGACCGCGGCGAACGCGACGTGCAGCAGCACCTGCGCGGCCGCGACGGCCGCGGACGTGCGCAGGACGGAGGGGCGGCGCCCGACGAGCGCCGTCGCGACGGGCCACGAGAGCAGGGCGACGGCCAGAACGAGCCACGGGGCGGGAGGCGTCCCGCCGCCGATCGTGTGGGAGACCGCGGCGATGACGACGGCGACGGCGGACGCCGCGGCGCCGCGCAGCGCGCGCACCTGTCGCATCGTCATCCGCCCCGAGATCACGCCTCGAGCCTACCGGGGCGCGGAGCCGCATCCCGCTGCGCGTCGGCACGGCGGATTCAAAGCCGACGGGGGTACCTTGTCCCTTCGTGACCGTCATCGCCTTCGTCGTCGGAGTCGTGCTGCTGGTCGTCGGCCTCGCCGTCTCGATCGCACTCCACGAGATCGGGCATCTGCTGCCCGCGAAGGCGTTCGGCGTGCGGGTCGGGCAGTACATGATCGGATTCGGTCCGACGCTGTGGTCGCGCACGTTCGGCGAGACCGAGTACGGCGTGAAGGCGCTGCCGCTCGGCGGCTACATCTCGATGGCCGGCATGTACCCGCCCTCGCCGAAGGACGTCGCCGCCGCGGCCGACGGCGGTGCCGCGGGCGGCACCGAGGGGCGTGCCGGCGGCGGTTTCTTCGCGACGATGGTGCAGGATGCCCGCACCGCCAACGACGAGACGCTCGCGGGATCGGACGGGAAGCGCGTCTTCTACGAGCTGCCCGTCCACAAGCGGATCATCATCATGCTCGGCGGGCCGATCATGAACTTCCTGCTCGCGATCGTGCTCATGACGATCGTGGTCAGCGGTATCGGCCTGCAGACGGCCACGACGACCGTGGCGGCCGTGAACGAGTGCGTGCTGCCCGCAGGCACGACGCAGACCGAGTGCGAGAGCGGCGACCCCGCCTCGCCCGCCGCCGCGGCCGGCATCCAGCCGGGCGACGTCATCGTGTCGGTCGACGGCACGCCGGTGGACACCTTCGCCGAGGCGTCGGCGATCATCCAGGCCTCGCCCGACGAGCCGCTCCCGATCGTCGTGGAGCGGGACGGGCGCGAGCAGACGCTCACTGTGACGCCGATGCTCGCCGAGCGGCAGGTGCAGGGCGAGGACGGCCAGGTGACGACGGCGGAGGTCGGCTTCGTCGGGATGACCGCGACCGTCGCCTACGTGCCGCAGCCGATCTGGGCGGGGCCCGAAGCGGCGATCGAGCAGACCGGTGCCGTGATGGGCATCATCTGGCAGCTGCCGGTGAAGGTGTACCAGACCGCGGTCGACATGTTCACCGGGCAGGAGCGCGACCGGAACGGCCCGCTGTCGGTCGTGGGTGCGGGGCGCCTGGCCGGCGAGGTCGCCGCCGTCGACGCTCCGGTGCTCGACCGTGTCGCGAGTTTGCTAGGCCTGCTCGCCTCGTTGAACATCGCGCTGTTCGTCTTCAACCTCATCCCGCTGCTGCCGCTGGACGGCGGCCATGTCGTCGTCGCCCTGTGGGACGGCCTCAAGCGCGCCTGGGCGAAGCTCTTCCGCCGGCCGCCGCCGAAGCCCGTCGACGCCACGAAGCTCGTGCCGGTGACTTTCGTCGTCGTCGTCGCGCTCGTGGTCATGGGCGCCGTGCTGATCCTCGCCGACATCGTCAACCCGGTGAAGCTCTTCGGCTGACGCCGGTCGGCGCGACGTCTGCGATCGGATGTCGGCGCGGTGTCGAAATCGGACTTGTCCGTTCGCTGTGGGGATGAAACGGTTCCCATGACGAAAGGACACGGCCGTGAAGTACGTCATCATGTTCACCTCGACCCCCGCGCTCGATGCGGAGGTCGACCCCGCCCGTGCCCAGCAGGTCTACGGGCGGGTCTACGAGTGGTTCCAGGAGCACGACGCCGAGATCATCGACTCCGGAGCGGAACTGCAGCCGGCCGACACCGCCACGACGGTGCGCGGCGGCGGTGTCGTCGTCGACGGCCCGTTCTCCGAGGCGAAGGAGGTCATCGGCGGATTCACGCTGATCGACGTCGCCGACATGGACGCGGCGATCGCGCTGGCGCGCACGTGGCCCATGCTCGAGCTGCCGGGCACGTCGGTGGAGATCCGTCCGACGGTCACCGACTACAGCCAGTTCGAGGAGTGATCCGGCGATGACCGGGTCGGATGCCGCCGCCGACACCTCCGCGGCGGCATCCGATCGCGCGCTCGCCGCGGTCTTCCGTGCCGAGGCCGCGCGCGTCACCGGCATCCTGACCGCGGCGACGGGGAGCCTCGACATCGCCGAAGAGGCGACCGCGGAGGCGATCGAGGAGGCGCTCGTCGCGTGGCGACGCCGCGGCGTTCCGCCGCGGCCGGGCGCGTGGCTGCTGCAGGCGGCGCGGCACAACGCCCTCGATCGTCTTCGTCGGCAGGCGACGCTGCGGGGGAAGCTGCCGCTGCTCGCCGCGGATGCCACGGTGGCGGCGATCGGCGACGAGGACGCGCCGGGACCGGACGAGCGCCTTCCGCTGCTGTTCGGATGCTGCCACCCGTCGCTCGCGCCCGAAGCGCAACTCGCCTTGACGCTGCGTGCCGTGCTCGGGGTCACGACCGAGCAGATCGCCCGCGCCACCCTCGAGCCGGTCGCGACCGTCGGCCAGCGCATCTCGCGCGCGAAGCGCAAGATCGGCGCGAGCGGCATTCCCGTGCGCGTGCCGACCGGCGCGGAGCGCGCCGAGCGACTCGACACGGTCCTCGCCGTCGTCTCGGTGATGTACAGCAGCGCGCATCTCGTGCCCGGCGCCGATGCCGCCGCCGACCGCGACCTCGCCGACGACGCGCTGTGGCTCGCCGGCGTCATCGCCCACGAGCTGCCGGACGAGCCCGAGGCCGCGGGGCTGCATTCGCTCCTCCTGTTGCACCGGGCGCGCGAGGGAGCCCGCGCCGTGGGCGGCGACCTCGTCCCCCTCGGCGAGCAGGACCGCTCCCGCTGGGACCGGCATCTGCTCACCCGCGGGCACGCCGAACTCGAGCGCGCGGCGCGGCGGCGACGCCCCGGCAGGTGGCAGCTGCACGCGGCGATCGCGGCCTGTCACAGTGACGCCGCCGGCGGCGACGACACGGACTGGCTGCAGTTGCTCGTGCTCTACGACATGCTGACGGCCTACGACCGTTCGCCGATCGTGCGGCTGAACCGTGCCGTCGTCCTCGCCGAGGTCGCCGGTCCCGGACCCGCGCTCGCCGAGGTCGACGAGCTCGCCGACCGCCTCGTCGACTACCACCTGTGGCATGCGGTGCGCGCCGGACTGCTGCGGGGAATCGGCCGCGACGACGAGGCGGACGACGCCGATCGCCGCGCCTGGACGCTGACTGCGAACGAGGCGGAGCGGCGGCTGCTGGAGCGACGCCTGCGTCTCGGCTGACTTGGGATGCGAACTCAGCGCAGGGCGTGCGCGACGAGACGCTCGAGCGTCTCGAGGCCGTCGCGCGAGAGGATCGACTCCAGGTGCCCCTGCACCGAGGCGAAGCCGTCGCCGCGCAGCGCGTAGACGTCGCCGCCGGCATCGGCCGCCGCCTCGACGCCGTCGGGGGCGCCGCCCTGCGGCATCCGCGCGGTGAACGTGTTGTAGAAGCCGATCGAGGCCGGCCGCCCGAACACGTCGACGGTCTTCTGCAGCCCCTGGTGCGGGGAGGCGAGCGGCCCCAGCTCGAAGCCGAGCCGGTCGGCGAGGATCTGGTGGCTCAGGCACACCGCGAGCAGCGGAGCGCCGGCGTCGAGGCGTGCGGCCACGACCTCGCGCAGGCGGGCGATGCGCGCGCTCGCGTCGTCGCGCGGATCGCCGGGGCCGGGCCCGGCGACGACCAACGCGGCCGCGGCGACCGCGTCGGCGGTCGCCTGCGACCAGTGCACGATCGTCACGTCGAAGCCGAGATGGCGCAGCTGGTGGGCGAGCATCGTCGTGAACCGGTCCTCGGCGTCGACGACGAGGGCGCCGACTCCGGCGTACGGTCGCGACCCCGCGGCATCGCCCGCGCCGTCCTGCGGGTTGAGCCAGAACGGGGCGAGCCGGTCGTTGCGGCGGGCGAGCAGGCTCGCGATCTCGGGGTCGTCGGCGAGCCGGCGCGGGGCGGATGCCGGGGCGTCCTCGTCGACGACGGGCGCATCGTCCCGCGCCACGGCGCCGATCGCGCCCAGCACTCCCGCGGCCTTGCCGTGGGTCTCGCCGACCTCGCCGTACGGGTCGGAGTGGCGCACGAGGGTGGCCCCGACGGGGACGCGCAGGCGGCCGTCCTGCAGGTACGCGGTGCGGATGAGGATGGGCGCGTCCAGGTCGTGCCCGCCGTCCGCACGCGGCGTGAACAGGGCGGCGACCCCGGAGTAGTAGCCGCGCGGGGTGAGCTCGTGCCGCGTGATGACCGTGCAGGCGTTCTGCATCGGCGACCCGGTGACGGTGGGGGCGAACATCGTCTCGCGCAGGACGTCGCGGGGATCCATCGTGCTCGACCCGCGCAGCATGTACTCGGTGTGGGTGAGGCGCGACATCTCCTTCAGATGCGGGCCGGTGATGCGGCCGCCGTCGCTGCACACCGCCGACATCATCTTGAGCTCTTCGTCGACGACCATGAACAGCTCCTCGGTCTCCTTCGTGGAGGAGAGGAATTCCGTGAGCGTCTCGGCCGTCGCGCCGCCGGCGGGGTGGCGGAACGTGCCCGAGATCGGATTCATCGTGACGACACCGTCCTGGGCGCTCACGTGCGCCTCGGGGCTCGCGCCGACGGCGACGTGCCCGGGGGTGGAGACGAGGAAGGTCCAGTATGCGCCGCGCTCGTGCTCCAGCAGCGCGCGGAACCAGGTGAGGCCGGCGGTGACCGGGTCGGTGTCGACGGACGCGGCGAAGTCGCGGCGGATGACGAAGTTGGCGCCTTCGCCGCGCCCGATCTCGTCGGCGATCACGCGGCGGACGATCTCGGCATAGTCCTCGTCGGCGATGTCGAAGCCCGGCTCGCCCAGCGCAACCGGGGCGTCGGGGAGGGCGGCGACGGTCGCGGCACGGGGGAGGGCGGTGTGCCCGTCGATCACGAGGCAGCGCAGCGGCGCCGCGTCGTCGTGGCACTCGAAGCCGCGCTCGACCACCTGGCGGAACGGGACGAGGGCGAGCACCTCGCGCGGCGTACCGGCGGCATCCGTCAGCGGGATGTCGGCGAGCAGGTTGACGTCGACGACAGGGCCGGTGAGCACCTCGACGGTGTCGCGGTCGCGCGCGAGGAGGGCGAACGGGGCGCCCGAGGAGATCAGGTCGTCGAGGACGGCGGCGGGGTCGGCGGGGACACCGGGGTCGGACATCGGTGGGCCTTCCGGGTTCGGCGGGCGATCGCCTGAAACAGCAAGACCGCCCGGGGTGAGGGGCGGTCTGTCGTTGCGCTCGTGACGTCCGCCTAGGAGGCGGGCCACCAGGTGCGGGTCGCGAGCATGGGGTCACGATATCAGCACGCGGCACGCGCCGCGCACCCCGGCCGGTTCCCAGCCCCGGCGCACGGGCGCGGCGTAGGCTGACACGCGTGCCTGCTGTGAATCTCGGGATGCCCCGTGTACCGGATCTTCTCGCCCCCCGCCGCAAGAGCCGCCAGATCAAGGTCGGCCGCGTGCTCGTGGGCGGCGACGCCCCCGTCAGCGTGCAGTCGATGACCACCACGCCCACGACCGACATCAACGCGACGCTGCAGCAGATCGCCGAGCTGACGGCATCCGGGTGCGAGATCGTGCGCGTGGCCGTGCCGTCGCAGGACGACGCCGACGTGCTGCACATCATCGCGAAGAAGAGTCAGATCCCGGTGATCGCCGACATCCACTTCCAGCCGAAGTACGTCTTCCAGGCCATCGACGCCGGCTGCGGCGCGGTGCGCGTGAACCCCGGCAACATCCGCAAGTTCGACGACCAGGTGGGCGCCATCGCGAAGGCGGCGAAGGACGCCGGAGTCTCGCTGCGCATCGGCGTGAACGCGGGCTCGCTCGACAAGCGGCTGCTCGAGAAGTACGGCAAGGCCACCCCGGAGGCGCTCGTGGAGAGCGCCGTGTGGGAGGCGTCGCTGTTCGAGGAGCACGACTTCCACGACTTCAAGATCTCGGTCAAGCACAACGACCCGATCGTGATGGTGAAGGCGTATCGACTGCTGGCGGAGCGGGGCGACTGGCCGCTGCACCTCGGCGTCACCGAAGCCGGCCCCGCCTTCCAGGGCACGATCAAGTCGGCCACCGCGTTCGGCATCCTGCTCGCCGAGGGGATCGGCGACACGATCCGCGTGTCCTTGTCGGCGCCGCCGGCGGAGGAGGTCAAGGTCGGCCACCAGATCCTCCAGTCGCTGAACCTTCGCGAGCGCAAGCTCGAGATCGTCTCCTGCCCGTCGTGCGGCCGCGCCCAGGTCGACGTCTACACGCTCGCGAACGACGTGACGGACGGCTTGAAGGACATGACGGTGCCGCTGCGCGTGGCCGTCATGGGCTGCGTCGTCAACGGCCCGGGCGAGGCCCGTGAGGCCGACCTCGGCGTCGCGTCCGGCAACGGCAAGGGCCAGATCTTCGTCAAGGGCGAGGTCATCAAGACGGTGCCCGAGGCCGAGATCGTCGCGACCCTGATCGAAGAGGCCAACCGCATCGCCGACGCGATGGGGCCGGACGCCCCGCTCGGCACCGCGCAGGTCGTCACCGCCTGAGGGGTGGGCGCCGCTCAGGTGCCTGCGACCTCCGCGACGGCGGCGAGCGGGATCGACACCCAGGCGGGGCGGTTGCGCTTCTCATACAGCACCTCGTAGACGGCCTTGTCGGCGACGTAGGCGTCGAGGAGGAGCCGGCGCGTCGCGCCGTCGGAGTCGGGGCGGTCGTCTCCGTCGGCATCGCCGAGCAGCGCGTCGACGTACGCCTCGACGAAGTGGGTGCGGGCCCGCTCGGCCCACTGCCGCGCCAGGTCGGTGCGCCGCGCATCGTCGTCGTCCGACGAGCCCGCCGCCGCCATCGCGACGACGCCCACGGCGTAGTCGAACGAGCGCAGCATCCCGGCGACATCGCGCCAAGGCGAGTCGGGGAGGGCGCGCTCGGCGATCGGGCGTCCCGGTTCGCCCTCGAAGTCGACGATGCGCCATCCGTGCGCGGTGCGCAGCGTCTGGCCCAGGTGCAGGTCGCCGTGGATGCGCTGAACGTCGAGCCCGCCGGCCTGCGCCACCGATCCGTACAGGGCGCGCAGCCGCTCTGCGTACGGCTCCAACTCGGGAGCCGTCAGCAGGACGCGTTCCAGACGCGCCGACATCGTCTCGGCGAGTGCGGTCGCCGCATCCGCCCCCCGGCGCTCGGCGGGGAAGCGCGAGCGCAGCATCGCGTGCACGTCGGCCAGCGCCGCACCCAGGCGCGCCGCCTCGCCGGCGAAGTCGCCGCCCGATCCGACGAGCTCCTGCTCGGGGTCGGCGAGCAGGGTGCGGATGCTGCCGGTCGCCAGCTCGAACCCGTCGGCGGCCGTGCGCAGGAACTCCTGCAGCATCGCCAGCTGCACGACCTCGCCGTCGATCGTGGCCTCCACCCAGCCGTAGAGGGCGGCGATGTGCTCGGATCCGCCGCGCGTGAGTTCGTCGTGGATCTCCACGTCGGGGTTCACGCCGCGCGTCACCTTGCGGAACAGCTTCATGATGGCGGTGTCGTCGAAGCGCGCCGAGGAGTTGGACTGCTCGCCCGTCATCGGCGACGAGCGCAGCGCGGGGTCGAGCGCCCCGCCGTTCGGGACGCGGTGGAACCGCAGTCCGCCGACCTCGGCGACACCGCCGTCCTCGGCGTCGACGAAGGCGTCCAGCCACAGCGCCATGGCGTCGGCATCGTGCACCGCGTCGTACAGGTGGAGCGTCCCGCGCTCGCTGTGGGCGAGTCCGACGTGCGCGTGCGCCAGGCGCTCCTGCGTCTCGGGGTAGGCGCTCAACGGCACCTGATAGGTCTCGCCGCCCCCCTCGTCGTCGTCGTAGGCCACGCTCACGAGGTGGATCGACACGACCGGCCGGCCGTCGCCGCCCGCCATCTCGGCGAGCACGCGGGACGTCGTCACCCGGAACGGCCGTCCCTTCGCAGCGAACCACCGGGTGCGCACGAGGTAGTCCTCCCACAGGGCCGGATCGATGTCGGTCACAGCAGGCCTCCCTCCAACGGCTGGGCGGGCTCGTGCAGCTGGAACCAGAAGAATCCGTGGCCGCCGAGGGTCAGCAGGTAGGGCAGCTCGCCGATGCGGGGGAACGGCACTCCGCCGACGAGCTCGACGGGGACGAGCCCCTCGAAGCGGCGCAGATCCAGCTCGACCGGCTGCGGGAACTGCGACAGGTTGTTGACACACAGGATGACGTCCACGGTGCCGTCGTCGTTGGTGTGCTCGCGCGAGTACGACAGCACCGACGGGTTCGATCCGCCGAGGTCGTTGAAGCTGCCGAGCCCGAACGCGGGGTGGCGCTTGCGGGCCTGGATCATCTGCCGCGTCCAGTGCAGCAGCGAGGAGCGGTCCTCCTGCTGCGCTTCGACGTTGACGGCGAGGTACCCGTAGACGGGATCCTGCACGAGGGGGAGGCTGAGCTTCCCGGGGGTCGCGGTGGAGAATCCCGCATTCCGGTCGCCCGTCCACTGCATCGGGGTGCGCACGCCGTCACGGTCGCCGAGCCAGATGTTGTCGCCCATCCCGATCTCGTCGCCGTAGTAGAGCACGGGGGAGCCCGGCAGCGAGAGCAGGAGGGCGGTGAACAGCTCGATGCGGTCGATGTCGTTGTCCAGCAGCGGCGCCAGGCGACGGCGGATGCCGATGTTCGCCTTCATGCGCGGATCCTGGGCGTACTCGTCCCACATGTAGTCGCGATCTTCGTCGGTCACCATCTCGAGGGTCAGCTCGTCGTGGTTGCGCAGGAAGATGCCCCACTGGCATCCCGACGGGATCGAGGGGGTCTCGGCGAGGATCTCGCTGATCGGGTAGCGCGACTCCCGCCGCACCGCCATGAAGATGCGCGGCATCACCGGGAAGTGGAAGCACATGTGGCACTCGTCGCCGCCGACATCCGGGTTCCCGAAGTAGTCGACGACATCGGCCGGCCACTGGTTCGCCTCGGCCAGCAGCACCCGACCGGGGTACTGCTCGTCGACGAAACGTCGCACCTCGCGCAGGAACCCGTGCGTCTCGGGGAGGTTCTCGCCGTTCGTGCCCGGCCGCTCGTAGAGATAGGGCACCGCGTCGAGACGGAACCCGTCGAGCCCCATGTCGAGCCAGAAGCGCATCGCGTCGATCATCGCCTCGCGCACGCGCGGGTTGTCGAAGTTGAGGTCGGGCTGGTGCGAGAAGAAGCGGTGCCAGAAGTACTGCTGGCGCACCGGGTCCCACGTCCAGTTGCTCGGTTCGGTGTCGACGAAGATGATGCGCGCATCCGAGTACAGGTCGTCGGTGTCGCTCCACACGTAGAAGTCGCCGTACGGCCCGGTGGGGTCGCTGCGACTCGCCTGAAACCACGGGTGCTCGTCGCTCGTGTGGTTCATGACGAAGTCGATGATCACCTTGATGTCCCGCGCGTGGGCGGCATCGAGGAACTCCTGGAAGTCCGCGATCGTCCCGAGCCCGGGCTGGATGCCGGTGTAGTCGGCCACGTCGTAGCCGCCGTCGCGCAGCGGCGACGGGAAGAACGGCGGCACCCACAGGCAGTCGACGCCCAGCCACTGCAGGTAGTCGAGCTTGTCGATGAGGCCCCGGAAGTCGCCGGTGCCGTCGCCGTCGGAGTCCTTGAACGACCTGACGAGCACTTCGTAGAAGACGGCGGTCTTGAACCATTCCGGCGCGGGGCTGCCCGGGGTGTCCGGGAACGGCTCCTGCGTCAGGATCGGGATGGATGCCGTGTACGGGGCGGGCTCGACGGGTTCGCTCATGCACTCATCCTTCGACTCGGATGAGACCCACTCTGCGTCAGATCGGTCTCGAGCGGGACGCCCTTGTTCAGCTCCAGAGCGAGTGGTAGGCGTTGATCGCCGGCTGGCCGCCGAGGTGCGCGTACAGCACGGTGGAATCGCGCGGGATGTCGCCGGATTCGACGAGGTCGATGAGGCCGGCCAGCGACTTGCCCTCGTAGACGGGGTCGGTGATCATCGCCTCGAGCTGCGCGCCGAGGGCCATCGCCTCCATGGTCGAGTCGACGGGGATGCCGTACAGGTCTCCCGCCCATCCCTCGAGCACCTGGATCTCGTCGTCGCGGAGGTCGCGGCCGAGCTCGATGAGCTGCGCTGTGTTCCGCGCGATCCGCGCGACCTGGTCCCGGGTCTTCTCGAGCGTCGCCGAGGCGTCGATGCCGAGCACCCGACGCTTCACGCCCGTGAGCTGCTCGAGTGCCGCGAACCCGGCGATCATGCCGGCGTGGGTCGAGCCCGTCACGGTGCACACCACGATGGTGTCGAAGAAGACTCCGAGCTGCTTCTCCTGCTCCGCGACCTCGAACGCCCAGTTCGCGAAGCCGAGGCCGCCGAGGCGGTGCTCCGAGGCGCCGGCGGGGATGGCGTACGGCGTGCCGCCGGCGGCCTCCACCTCTTCGAGTGCGAGCTTCCACGAATCGCGGATGCCGATGTCGAAGCCGGCGTCATCCAGACGCGAATCGGCGCCCATCATGCGCGAGAGGAGGATGTTGCCCACCTTGTCGTTGGTGGGGTCGTCCCACGGCACCCACTTCTCCTGCACGAGGCGGGCCTTGAGTCCGAGGTGGGCGGCGACGGCCGCGACCTGGCGCGTGTGGTTGGACTGGTAGCCGCCGATGGAGACGAGCGTGTCGGCGCCGGAGGCGAGCACGTCAGGGACGATGTATTCGAGCTTGCGCACCTTGTTGCCGCCGAAGGCGAGGCCGCTGTTGACGTCTTCGCGCTTGGCCCACACCTGCGCGCCGCCGAGGTGCTGGGTGAGACGCTTGAGGTGCTGCAACGGGCTCGGGCCGAAGGTGAGCGGGTGGCGGGGGAACTCGTGCAGCTTCATGCGGGGTGTCCTTCGGTCGCGGGTCGGGATGCGGGGCGGGGGTCGATGGTGAGGGTCTGCCAGGTGCGTTCGGCGAGTTCGGCGGCGCCGTCGGCGTCGCCGGCCGCGCACAGCCGGATGAGCTCGTCGTGGCGCGCGACCGAGGCGGCGCCTTCGTGCGAGGCGAACCGCAGCCGCTCCGCGCGGTGGAGTACGGGCTCGTACTGGGCGATGACCGCCGCGGCGGCGGTGTTGCCGGCGGCCGCGAGGGCCACGGCGTGGAACTCGGCGTCGGCGTGCAGCGCGGCATCCGCGTCGCCCGCGGCATGGGCGGCGGCGAAGGCGGCGTTCGCCGCGCGCATGCGGTCGAAGTCGGCGGACGTGAGCCGGGGGACCGCCGTGCGCACGACGAGCGCGTGCATCGCGGCGACGACGCCCTGGGCATCGCGGATCGCGGCGAGCTCGAGCGGGGCGACGACGGTGGAGCGTCCGGGGACGGCGCGCACCAGCCCGGCGCGGCCGAGTTCGAGCAGCGCCTCCCGCACGGGCGTGCGGCTCACGCCCAGCCAGGCGGCGAGGTCGGTGTCGCGCAGCTGCTCGTCGGGGGCGAAGGTGCCGTCGACGATGGCGTCGCGCAGGCGCGCGTAGACGTCGTCGCGCATCAGCGGACGGGGCGCGAGACGCTCGGTGGGTGTGGGCACGATATGCAATATATCGCACCTCAGAAGCCGAGCTTCGTCGCGCCGCAGGGCAGCTGCGGGTGGTTGCCTCGCCCGACGTTCGCAACTCCGGAGATCCGTGGGCTCACGGGGCTCAGAGAGCCTGGACGCTGTTGCGACGCGCGAAATCTCCGGAGTTGCGAACCGCTCGCGCGCGAGCGCTGCGACGGCGGGACCGCCCGGATGCCGCGGGTCAGTGCTCGGTGCCGGCGGCGACGCCCTGCAGATCGGCGTCGGCGGTCACGGCGACCTCGATCGCGACCTCGAGTGCACGCACGATGTCGCCCAGCGCAAGCTCGGGCTGACCGTCGCGGCCCTGACCGCTGGCCCACGGCACGTGCACGAACCCGGCGCGCACCCCCGCGGGAGCGGCGTCGAGGGCCGTGAACATGACGTGATTGCACACGAACGTGCCGGCCGTGTACGAGACCTCGGCGGGCACGCCCGCGTCGCGGATCGCCGCGGCGATCGCCTTGACGGGGAGCGTCGCGAACGCGGCGGCAGGGGCGCCGGGCACCGACGGCTCGTCGACGGGCTGTGCGCCGCCGTTGTCGGGGATCCGCGCGTCCTGCAGGTTGACCGCGACGCGCTCGACGCCGACGGCGGCGCGTCCGCCGGCGAGCCCCGTCGCGATCACGACGTCGGGGGAGTGCGCGTCGATGAGCGCGCGCAGCCGCGCTGCCGCACCGGCGAACGTCACCGGCAGCACCTCCGCGACGAGGGTCGCCGGACCCGTCCAGGATGCCGCGAGTGCGCGCACGGCCTCGCCCGACGGATTGGCCGGGTCGCCGGCGAACGGCTCGAATCCGGTGAGCAGCACGGTCGTCATGTCCCCACGCTACGCGCCGCTCAGGCCTCGGCGAACAGCACCGACCCGGCGGAGATGTCGGTGCCGAGCAGTCTCAGTCGCACGGTCGCGCCGGCTGCCGCATCGAGCCCCGGCACCTTCGCCTCGACGGGAGGATCCACCAGCTGCACGAGCGCGCCGTCGCCGCGCGCGGCGAGCACGACGCCGTCGAAGATCTCGCCGGCGCGCGTGGACAGCACGGCGGCCTCGACGCGATCGAGCGCGCCGGCGTCGAGCCGGCTCGCGAGCTGCGAGGTGCGTCCCATGATCGCGGGCAGGTCGCCGAGCGACGATCGTGCCCATTCCGGCACGGCGTGCCCGTTCGCCAGCGCGTCGCAGATCACGAGCACCCACCGGTCGACGAGCCGGCGCAGCGGTGCGGTCGTGTGGGCGTAGGGCGCGCCGATCGCCGACTGCACGGTCTCGGCGGGCGGCTCGCCGTCGAACGGCGCGTAGGCGGCGCCGCGGAAGAGGCCTGCCGCGAACTCGCGCACAGCCATCGCCGCGGGGGAGCGGTCGAGGGAGCGCAGGTAGTCGCCGTAGGCCCCCTCCGCCCGCCACGGCAGGCCGAGCGCGACCGTCTGCGCGCGGAACCTCTCGACATCGGCGGGCGGCGCCGGCGGCATCGTGCGGAGGATCCCCACCCCACCGCGCAGCATGATCTCGGCCGCCGCCATCCCCGTCAGCAGCGACACGTCGGCGTTCCAGTCCTCGAGCGGCACCCCTTCGGTGCGCTCGAGCCGGTATCCGCCGGCATCCGGCACGATCACCATCTCGGGCACGTTCAGGCTGGCGCCGCCGCGCTCGCGCTCCCGTTCGGCGCGCTCCCGTCCGAACCACGGCATCGCGGCGAGGGTCGGCGGCGCGGTGCCGTCGTCGATCGCGCGCTGCGCGGCCGGGTAGGACCACTGCGTCCGCGACCGCACGACCGCGCGGGTGAGGGTCGTCTCGATCGGACGCGCGCCCTCGTCGAGCACGAACCGCCACACGAATGCGCGCCGGTCGAGGCCCGGCAGCAGCGACGCGGCGCCCTCGCTGAGCACCTCCGGATGCAGCGGTACCCGGCCGTCGGGGGCGTACAGCGTCTGCCCGCGGCGCCGGGTCTCGGCATCCAGCGCGCCGCCCGGCGCGACGAAGGCGGGCACGTCCGCGATCGCGTAGTGCAACACGGCCCCGGATGCCGTCCGCTCCAGGTGCACGGCCTGGTCGAGGTCGGTGGACCCCTCGGGATCGATCGTCAGGAACTCGATGTCGCGCAGATCGGGTAGCCCCGCGACGGTCACCACGCGGGCGGCGGCCTTCGCCTCCGCGACCGCCTCGGGCGGGAACGCGGTCGGCACCTCCAGTTCGGTCCGCAGCGCCGCCAGCGCCGCCGCCAGCTCGCCGGCCACCTCCGTGGCGGCGAGGCGGGAGCGGCGTGCGGGCACGGCGCCAGTGTAGGCCGGGGCACGCATGGCGGCATCAGCCCCGCGACTGGGTAGCAACTAGGCTTGACGCTCGTGGTCACCCGTCTGTCGAACTTCTTCCTCCGCACGCTCCGCGAAGACCCCTCGGATGCCGAGGTCACGAGCCACCGCCTGCTCGTGCGCGCCGGCTACATCCGCCGCGCCGCGCCGGGCATCTTCACGTGGCTGCCGCTGGGGCTGCGGGTCAAGGCGAAGATCGAGGGGATCATCCGCGACGAGATGGCCGCCGCGGGTGCCTTCGAGGTGCACTTCCCCGCGCTGCTGCCCCGCGACCCGTACGAGCAGTCGGGCCGCTGGACGTCGTACGGCGACGGCATCTTCCGGCTGGAAGACCGCAAGGGCGCCGACTATCTCCTCGCCCCGACCCACGAGGAGATGTTCACCCTCCTCGTGAAGGACCTGTACTCGTCGTACAAGGACCTCCCGCTGACGATCTTCCAGATCCAGGACAAGTACCGCGACGAAGCGCGCCCCCGCGCGGGCCTGCTGCGCGGTCGCGAGTTCACGATGAAGGACGCCTACTCGTTCGACCACACCGACGAGGGCCTGGAGACGTCGTACATGTCGCAGCGCGACGCGTACGAGCGCATCTTCCAGCGGCTGGGGCTCGAGTACGTCATCGTCGCGGCCGACAACGGTCTCATGGGCGGCGCGCGCAGCGAGGAGTTCCTGCACCCCATCGCTGTCGGAGAGGACACGTTCGTCCGCTCGGCGGGCGGGTACGCGGCCAACGTCGAGGCGTTCACGACCGTCGTCCCCGAGCCCGTGCCGTTCGACGAGGCCGGCGCGCCGGTGATCTTCGACTCGCCCGACACCCCGACGATCGACACGCTCGTGGCGCACTCCAACGCCGTGCTGCCGGCGCCCGCGGGCGGCGCGTACACGGCCGCCGACACGCTCAAGAACGTCGTGCTCGCGCTGACGCACCTCGACGGCACGCGCGAGCTGGTCGTCGTTGGCCTGCCCGGCGACCGCGAGATCGACGACAAGCGCGCCGAGGTCGCCTTCGCGCCCGCCGCCGTCGAACCGGCCACCCCCGAAGACTTCGAGCGCCACCCGCTGCTGGTCAAGGGCTACATCGGACCGTGGTCGCCCGAGGGCGCCGTGCTCGGCGAGGAGTCGGCCACCGGCATCCGCTACCTGCTCGACCCGCGCGTCGTCGCCGGGACGAGCTGGATCACCGGTGCCAACATCGACCAGAAGCACGCGCACTCGGTCACCGCCGGCCGCGACTTCTTCGCGGACGGCGTGGTCGAGGTCTCGAACGTCGTCGCCGGCGACCCGGCGCCGGACGGGTCGGGTCCGGTCGAGCTCGCCCGCGGCATGGAGATCGGACACGTCTTCCAGCTCGGACGCTTCTTCGCCGAGACGCTCGGCCTCAAGGTGCTCGACGAGAACGGCAAGCTCGTCACCGTCACGATGGGGTCGTACGGCATCGGCGTCACCCGCATCCTCGCGATCCTCGCCGAGCTCAACAACGACGAGAAGGGCCTGGTCTGGCCGGCGTCGATCGCGCCGTTCGACGTGCACGTCGTCGCCGCCGGCCGCGATCAGGCGGCGTTCGACGTCGCCGAGGCGGTGTCGGCGCAGCTGGAGGCCGGGGGACTGGACGTGCTCTACGACGACCGTCCCAAGGTCTCGCCCGGCGTGAAGTTCGGCGACG
Source organism: Microbacterium telephonicum (assembly GCF_003651225.1). Lineage (GTDB taxonomy): Bacteria > Actinomycetota > Actinomycetes > Actinomycetales > Microbacteriaceae > Microbacterium > Microbacterium telephonicum. Next base: position 219,572 of record NZ_RCDB01000003.1, on the reverse strand, counting down.
CCGAGCTCGTCGGCGTGCCGCAGATCGTCATCGTCGGCCGCGGTGCCGCCGACGGTCAGGTCGAGCTGTGGGATCGCCGTTCGGGCGAGCGCGAGGTGCTGCCGGTCGCCGACGCGGTGGCGAAGCTCACCGCACACTGACCCGCGCGGGGCGCCGCGGGCGCGCTCAGCAGCTGGCGCGGCCGTGGCGCATGGTGTCGTCGGGGGTGTCGCGGGTCACGAGCGCCTTGAGCATGCCGGCAGCCATGGCCACCTTCCCGTGCGCGGGCTCCCAGAACTCGACCTCCTTCGGCGTCACCCGCAGCAGCGCGATGTCGGGGGTGTCGAGGCCGTCCTCGAACCAGATGTCCAGCGACGACGTGTACAGCTGCTCCATCTTGGCGCGGTCGTGGACCACCCGCGCGGTGCCGGCCACCGAGACGAAGCGCATGCCCTTCGCGTCGAGGTAGGACAGCCCCACCGTGCGGTCGGCCTCCACCTCATCGACTTTCTTCGTGTCGTCGGCGGTGAAGAACCAGATGTCGCCGGCCTCGTCCATCTCGCGCGTCGACATCGGCCGCGACACGAGGTTGTCGGCGTCGTCGTGGGTCGTCAGCATCGTGAAGTCGATGTCCTCCACGAGTTCCTTGACGCGGGCGATGGCGTCGGGTCCGGTCAGTTCGTTGCTCTCGCTCATGCCTCGACGCTCCCACCGCGACGGCCCGCATCCGAGGGGGTTGACACCGGCCGGGACACCGCCCGTTCAACGTCCGGTCCCCGGGCCGCATCCGTCCGTGACACGCTGGGGGCATGACCGACAGCGCCGCGATCCCACCCGAGGTCACCGAGCACATCCGCCGGGTCATCGCGGATGCCGGCATCGAGGCCAGTGCCGATCTCGTCGCCCGCATCCTCGCGACGGGTGTGGGCCTCGGTCTCGACGACACCGACCGACTCGACCTGAAGATCACATCTGCGGCCCTCACCGAGATGCGCGCCGCGTTCCGACTGTTCGCGCCGTACCGCGGCGTGCCGAAGGTCACGATCTTCGGCTCGGCCCGCACCCGTCCCGACGACGTGCTGTACCGTGCCGCGGCCGACGTCGCCGCGGCGCTCGCCGCGCGCGGCTGGATGGTCGTCACCGGTGCCGGGCCCGGCATCATGCAGGCCGCGGCCGAGGGGGCGGGACCGACGCACTCGCTCGGCGTGTCGATCCGGCTGCCGTTCGAGGAGAAGCCGAACGCCGTCATCGCCGAGGCCGAGAAGGTCGTCGCGATGAAGTACTTCTTCACGCGCAAGCTCATGCTCGTGAAGGAATCCAGCGGGTTCGTCTGCGTCCCGGGCGGCTTCGGCACCCTGGACGAGATGTTCGAGCTGCTCACGCTGCAGCAGACCGGCAAGGCCGAGCCGACCCCCATCGTGCTGCTGGATGCTCCCGGGGGCCGCTCTTGGGAGGGGCTGCGCCGCTTCGCCGACGAGCAGCTCGTGCCGTCCGGGGTGATCTCGCCCGACGACCTCGACCGCGTCGTCATCACGGATTCCGTCGATGACGCCGCCGCGGCGGTCACCGGCTTCTGGCGCAACTACGACTCGTTGCGCTGGGCGGGAGGCCGGCTCGTGCTGCGCCTGCGCGCCGAGCCGACGGATGCCGAGGTCGCCGCCCTGAACGAGCGCTTCGGCGGCCTGCTCGTCAGCGGCGGCATCGAGAAGACGCCGCCGCTGCGGGTGGAGGTCGAAGACGGCGACCGGCTCGACCTGCCGCGCCTGACGATGCGATTCGATCAGCGCCGCGTCGGCGACCTTTTCCACCTCATCCGCGCGGTCAACGCGCTGGCGTCGGCTCCGGCATCCTGACGCGCGGGGCCGAGTAGCGCCGCCCCGACGTCACAGCCGCGCGTAGCGCGCGCGGAATCCGCAGAAGACGCCGTACGCGATCAGTCCTGCCCCCACGATCCCCGCGAGCCACGGGCCCGCGGGCAGCGACAGGAGCGTCTGCACCGCCGCATCCAGGCCACCCGCCGCGCCGGGGTCGACCTTCACGGCCGCCACGACCAGCAGCACGCCGATGATGCCGAGTGCGACGCCCTTCGCGACGAAGCCGACGACACCGAGGACCGTCACGGTGCGGCCGAGCGCGCCCGACGGGATCGACATCTTCTTGCGGAACGACCTCAGCACGCCCATGACGACGAACGCGACTCCGGCGACGCCGATCCCGAGTCCGACGGCGCCGAGCAGGAAGACACCGCCGGGGATCGCGAGCACGCCGCGGCTGGCCGTCTCGGCGCTCTCGTCGGCATCCGGTCGCGCGCCGAGGGCGACCGAGGCGGCGATGACGCCGAGCGCGGCGAACACGAGTGCCTGTCCGCCCTCCGAGGCGCGCCGCCCCCATTTCTGCGCGCCGTCGCCGGGCGCGAGGAACGCGTCGAGCGTGTGCCAGGCGGCCAGTCCCCACAGCGCGATCGCAAGGACCCACAGCAGTGCGAACCCCAGCGGGGCGGCGGCGACGGCCTTGAACGCGCCCGCCTGATCGCTCTCGCCGTCGCCGCCGAACGCGACGACGAGGATCAGGATGCCGATGAGCACGTGCACGGCGCCGTTCGCGGCGAAGCCGCCCCGCGCGAGCGCGCGCAGGGCCGGTGTCGACTCGGCCTCGCGTGCCGCCGCGCGGATGGACTCGCCCACGCGGTCCTCAGGACTCGATGTCGGTGCGCGGGGTGACCCACGCCGGTCCGAGCGGCACGACGCGCCGCCCCATGGTCGTCCAGTAGAACTTCTCGACCAGCATGTAGGCCGCGAGGGCGGCGGCGAGGATGAGCACGTACGAGCCGGCGGTGCCGAACCCGGCGGGGCCGCCGAAGGCCGTGACCGACTGCAGGGCGAGTCCCGCGGAGACGGCGAGCAGGGTCGTCGGCAGGACCGAGTTGTGGGTGGCGCCCGCGGGGGCGAACATGAGCGCGATGATCGCGAAGGTCAGCACGAAGAAGCCGCGGCCCGACCCTTCGACCTCGAAGAAGCCGAGTTCCCCACCGAGCAGGAAGCCCGGCATGCACACCCAGTACCACCCGAACGCGTTGTAGACGATGAAGTGGAAGTTGTCGCCCTCCACGAACGACAGCATCCCGGCGATGACCTGCACGATGCCGCCGAAGACGGCGCCGACCCAGAAGACCGGGCTCTCGTTATGCACCCCGAGGTGGGCCAGCTGGGCGGTGATCGTCGCGATGACGAATCCGAGAAGGCCGATCAGGCCGGGATCGGCGAGTTTCGGCGTGGCGGTCGCGGCGGGGGCGTTCATCGTTCTCCTTGGTGAAGGTTGTCGCGGTGCTTCGCGGCCTGGCGATCCCGTGTCGGGAGATCGATCGGGCCGGTCACCGTCAGCTCGTCCTCCCAGCACGCGATCCCGGTGACATCCGGGAGCACGGCGCGGGTGAAGACGGGGTCGAGACCGGCGCGCCGTTGCGCCGTGTAGTCCTTGAGCAGGCGGAACGCGATGCCCGACAGCAGTGCGATCGCGATGAGGTTGGTGAGGGCCATCAGACCCATGACGCCGTCGGCGAGGTTCCAGACGAGGTCGGCGCCGACGACGGAGCCCGCGAAGACGGCGACCACGACGAGCGCCCGGTAGCCGGCGAGCACCGAGGGGCGACGCGTGATGAATTCGATGTTCGACTCGCCGTAGTAGTAGTTGCCGAGGATCGAGGAGAACGCGAGCAGGAAGATGATCACGCTCAGCGCGACCGACGACCACGCGCCCAGCGTCGAGGTCAGCGCCCCCTGGGTGAGCCCGATGCCGCGTTCGGCGCCGGCGAGGTCGGGCACCGACACGAGGATGATGAACGCGGTGATCGAGCACACCAGGAATGTGTCGAAATACACGCCGAGGGTCTGCACGAGCCCCTGCTTCACCGGGTGGGTGACGGCGGCGCTGGCCCCCGCGTTGGGAGCGGATCCGAGCCCCGCCTCGTTCGAGAACATGCCGCGCTTGACGCCCTGCATGATGATGACGCCGAGGGTGGCACCCAGCACCTCCTCGGTGCCCCAGGCATTGGTGAAGATCTCGGCGAACACCGGGCCGATGCGGTCGGCGTGGAGGGCGACGACGATGAGACCGAGCAGCAGGTAGCCCAGCGCCATGAGCGGCACCAGGAACTGCGTGACCGAGGCGATGCGGCGCACCCCGCCGAAGACGACGAGCCCGGTGAGCACGGCGACGGCGCCGCCGACCACCCAGGGCAGCCACGGCAGGTCGCCGCCGATCGTCGCGGTCACGGTCGCGGCGATCGTGTTGGCCTGCAGCGAGCTGAACGCGAAGGGGAAGCAGACGATCAGGATGACGGCGAAGACGATGCCCATCCAGCGGGCCTTCAGCCCTCGCTCCATGTAATAGGCCGGGCCACCGCGGAACGCCCCCTTCTCGCGCACCTTGAACAGCTGCGCGAGCGAGGATTCGATGAAGCTCGACGCGCCGCCCACGAACGCCATGAGCCACATCCAGAACACGGCACCGGGTCCGCCGACCGCGATCGCGGTGCCCACCCCGGCGATGTTGCCGACGCCGACGCGCGAGGCGGCCGAGATGGTGAACGCCTGGAACGCCGACACCGACTGCGGTTGCCCGGAGGCATCACGCGGGGTCTTGTCGGTAAGGGTGCGGAACATCTCGGGGATGAGGCGGAACTGCACGACCCCGGAGCGGAGCGTGAAGTACAGGCCGAGCAGCACGACGACGGGCAGCACCACCCAGGTCCACAGGTGGTCACCCCAGGTCAGCAGCCAGTCGTTGATCGCGTCCACCGCCCCAGTCTCCCGATCGACCCCGTCCCGGGCAAGGACCGACCGCGGGGCAAAACCCTCCGGGGTGCTCTCAGGCGTCATCGGGTAACGTTGTGTGGATGCCGGGGGAGACCGCCGGCGAGAGCTGAATAGGGAGGCATCGTGGACATCGATCTCGGACTGCTGCGGACGGTCGAGCGTGAGAAGGAGATCCCCTTCGACGAACTCGTCCGCATCATCGAACAGGCCATCCTCACCGCCTACGCGAAGCACACCTCCCCGACCGGTGAGCTGCCGCAGGGCGCCCGCGCCGAGCTCGACCGCAAGACCGGCCACGTCGCCGTGTTCGTGCCGCTGCTCGACGACGAGGGCGCCGTCATCGGCGAGGAGGAGTCGACTCCGGAGGACTTCGGCCGCATCGCCGCCTTCGCGGCCAAGCAGGTGATCGGCCAGCGTCTGCGCGACATCGCCGACGACGCGATCCTGGGCGAGTTCCGCGGCAGGGAGGGCGACATCGTCGCCGGCGTCATCCAGCAGGGTCCGAACCCCCGCATGGTCCACGTCGACCTCGGCTCGGTCGAGGCGATCCTTCCCCCCGAGGAGCAGGTGCCGGGTGAGGAGTACCCGCACGGCTCACGCATCCGCGTCTACGTCACCTCGGTGTCCAAGGGCACGAAGGGCCCGTCGATCACCGTGTCGCGCACCCACCCCGGACTCGTGCGCAAGCTCTTCGCGCTCGAGGTTCCCGAGATCGCGTCGGGCGTCGTCGAGATCGTCTCGCTCGCCCGCGAGGCCGGCCACCGCACGAAGATCGCCGTCAAGGCCAGCGACCCGGCCATCAACGCGAAGGGCGCCTGCATCGGCGAGCTCGGCCGCCGCGTGCGCGCGGTGACCGAGGAGCTCGGCGGCGAGAAGATCGACATCGTCGACTACGACGGCGAGCTCGCGAAGTTCGTCGCCAACGCGCTGTCGCCCGCCAAGGTCACCTCGAGCTTCATCCTCGACGCGAACACGAAGGCCGTCCGCGCCCTCGTGCCCGACTACCAGCTCTCGCTCGCGATCGGCAAGGAGGGGCAGAACGCCCGCCTCGCCGCCAAGCTCACCGGCGCGAAGATCGACATCCAGCCCGACTCGATCCTGGAGTCGTGACGTTTCGACTCGCTGCGCTCGCTCAACGACCGGGCGCGGCGGAGTCTCCGTCCGGTCGTTGAGCGAGCGCCCGAGGCGCGAGTCGAAACGCCAGAGCCCTCGAAGGGGGTAGGATGGAACCCGTCCGAACGTGCGTGGGATGCCGCGCGCGTGCCCCCCGATCCTCGCTCCTGAGGGTCGTCCAGCGGGACGGCGAGCTCGTCGCAGACGAGCGGGCCGCGCTGCCGGGTCGGGGCGCGTGGGTGCATGACACGGACACCTGTGTGGATGCCGCCCTGCGGCGCCGCGCATTCGGACGCGCACTGCGGGTGTCCGGCCCCCTGGACACGCAGACCTTTCAGAACACCCACCAGCGAAACGGCTGAACGGCTATGGACTCAAAGTGAACGGCTCGAAATGAGACCCGTCCGCAACTAACGGTCTGCCCTGTCCGGGTAGACCCCAGACAGGAGAATTTGTGGCAAACCCACGCGTGCACGAGATCGCTTCCGAGATCGGTGTCGACAGCAAAGTCGCCCTCGCGAAGCTGAAGGAGCTCGGCGAATACGTCAAGAGCCCCTCTTCCACCATCGCGCCCCCGGTGGCGCGCAAGCTCCGTGCGGCCCTCGAGGCCGACGGCGCAGGCAAGACGGATGCGGCACCCGCCGCGTCCGCCCCCGCGGCCCCCGGTGCGACCAAGCCCGGCGCTGCCAAGCCCGGTGCCGCAGCCAAGCCCGGTGGCCCGCGCCCCGGCCCGGCCAAGCCCGCCGCTCCGGCGGCCCCCGCCGCGGCCGAGGCTCCGTCCGCATCGGCTCCCGCCGCTCCCGCGACGGGTGCCCCGGCCGCGCCCGGCGCCCCGACGCCCGGTCCGAAGCCGGCCGCGTCGCCCGCTCCGGGCGCCCCGCGTCCCGGTGGCGGCGCTCCGCGTCCGGGCAACAACCCGTTCGCGTCGTCGCAGGGCATGGGTCAGCGTCCCGCCGGCCCCCGCCCCGGGAACAACCCCTTCGCGTCGGCGCAGGGCATGGGCCAGCGGCCCACCCCCGGCAACATCCCGCGCCCGCAGGCGCCGCGTCCCGGTGCACCCCGCCCGGGCGCCCCGCGTCCCGGCGGTGCCGGTCGCCCCGGTGGCGGCGGTCGTCCCGGCGCGCCCTTCCAGCAGCGTCCCGGCGGTCCCGGTCGTCCCGGCGGTGCCGGTGGCTTCCAGCGTCCCGGTGCACCCGGTGGCGCTCCCGGCGGCTTCGCCGGTCGCCCCGGTGGTGGTGGCGGCCGTGGCCGTGGCCCCGGCGGCGGCACCGCGGGTGCCTTCGGCAAGGGCGGCGGCAAGTCCAAGCAGCGCAAGTCGCGTCGGGCGAAGCGGCAGGAATTCGAGATGCGGTCGGCGCCTGTCGTCGGCGGCGTCAACGTCCAGAAGGGCAACGGCGAGATCATCCGCCTGCGCCGCGGCGCGTCGATCGCCGACTTCGCCGACAAGCTCGAGGCGCTGCGCGGCTACACCGTGCAGCCCGGCACGCTCGTGACGATCCTGTTCAACCTCGGCGAGATGGCGACGGCGACCGAGTCGCTCGACGAGGCCACCTTCGAGGTGCTCGGCGCCGAGCTCGGCTATACCATCCAGATGGTCTCGCCCGAGGACGAGGACAAAGAGCTCCTCGAGGGCTTCGGTCTCGACCTCGAGGCCGAGCTGGAGGCGGAGAGCGAGGACGACCTCGAGATCCGTCCTCCGGTGGTGACCGTCATGGGTCACGTCGACCACGGTAAGACGCGCCTCCTCGACGCGATCCGTCAGACCAACGTGGTCGCGGGTGAGGCCGGCGGCATCACCCAGCACATCGGTGCCTACCAGGTGTGGACCGAGCACGAGGGCATCGAGCGCGCCATCACCTTCATCGACACCCCGGGTCACGAGGCGTTCACCGCCATGCGTGCCCGTGGTGCGCAGGTGACCGACATCGCGATCCTCGTGGTCGCCGCCGACGACGGCATCATGCCGCAGACGGTGGAGGCCCTGAACCACGCCCAGGCGGCGAACGTGCCGATCGTGGTCGCGGTCAACAAGGTCGACAAGCCCGATGCCAACCCGGCCAAGGTGCGCCAGCAGCTGACCGAGTACGGTCTGGTCGCCGAGGAGTACGGCGGCGAGGTCATGTTCGTCGACGTCTCCGCGCGTCAGAACACCGGCATCCAGGACCTGCTCGACGCCGTGCTGCTCACCGCCGACGCGGGTCTGGACCTCACGGCCAACCCGAACAAGGCGGCGCGCGGTGTCGCGATCGAAGCCAAGCTCGACAAGGGCCGCGGCTCGGTGGCGACCGTGCTCATCCAGTCCGGAACGCTCCGCGTCGGCGACGCGATCGTCGCGGGAACGGCTTACGGCCGCGTCCGCGCCATGATCGACGAGAACGGCGATGCGGTCGACGAGGCCTTCCCGTCGCGTCCCGTGCAGGTGCAGGGTCTGAACTCGGTGCCGCGCGCCGGTGACATCTTCATCGTCACCGACGAGGACCGCATGGCCCGCCAGATCGCCGAGAAGCGCGAGGCCGCCGAGCGCAACGCCCAGCTGGCCAAGGCCCGCAAGCGCATCTCGCTCGAGGACTTCACCCGTGCGCTCGAAGAGGGCAAGGTCGAGTCGCTCAACCTCATCATCAAGGGTGACGTCTCCGGTGCCGTCGAGGCGCTCGAGGAGTCGCTGCTCAAGATCGAGGTCGACGACAGCGTCCAGCTGCGCATCATCCACCGCGGTGTGGGTGCGATCACCGAGTCCGACATCAACCTGGCGACGATCGACAACGCGATCGTCATCGGCTTCAACGTCCGCCCCGACACGAAGGCGCGCGAGCGCGCCGCCCGCGAGGGTGTGGACGTCCGGTTCTACTCGGTCATCTACAACGCGATCGACGATGTCGAGCAGTCGCTGAAGGGCCTGCTCAAGCCGGAGTACGAAGAGGTCCAGTCGGGCGTCGCCGAGATCCGCGAGGTGTTCCGCTCCTCGAAGTTCGGCAACATCGCCGGTGTCATCGTCCGCTCGGGCACGATCACGCGCAACGCCAAGGCGCGCGTCATCCGCGACGGCGTGGTGCTGGCCGACGGCCTGGCCATCGAGTCGCTGCGTCGCTTCAAGGACGACGTCACCGAGGTCCGCACCGACTTCGAGTGCGGTATCGGCCTGGGCAAGTACAACGACATCCAGGTCGGCGACGAGATCGAGACCACCGAGATGGTGGAGAAGCCGCGCGGCTGATCCGTTTGACGTGAGGGGCGCCCGTGGAGACTTGCGGGCGCCCTTCGCGCACACGTGAAGGAAGAGAAGATGGCAAACGAACGTCAGGCACGCCTGGGAGACCGCATCCGCGTCATCCTCGCGGAGCGCCTCGAGAAGGGTCTGCGCGACCCGCGACTCGGCTTCGTCACGATCACCGAGGTGCGCGTCACGGGTGACCTGCAGCACGCGTCGGTGTTCTACACGGTGTACGGCAGCGACCAGGAGCGCCAGGACTCGGCCGCCGCGCTGAAGGCGGCGACGGGGATGCTGCGCAGCGAGGTCGGCAAGCACCTCAACGTGCGTCTCACCCCGACGCTCGAGTTCATCCTCGACGCGCTGCCCGACAACGCCGGACACATCGAGGACCTGCTGCGCGAAGCGCGCGAGCGTGACGCCGCCGTGGCGGGGCTCGCGACCGGCGCCGCGTACGCGGGCGAGGCCGACCCCTACGTCAAGCCCCGCGAACAAGGCGACGACACCGAGGCCGCCGAGGCCTGACCCGCGTCCGTTCCGGGCGCGCGTCGCGTCGGCGCCCTGCGTGCGCGCACATCTCAGGATGAGCGCGCGCCGTCGCCTGCTCCCGCCGCATGATCGCGCGGTGCGGGCGGTGCGGGCGGTGCGTTCGTCCTGAGAAGTGAACGGCTTCGGCCCGTTGCGCGTCAGCGGGGGAGGCGCAACAGGCCGTCTTCCGCTTCGACGAGCCCGTCGGCGACGAGTGAGTCGATCGCCCGGTCGCGCTGGCGCGCGTCGGGCCAGTCCGGCAGCACCGCGTCCTGCGGCAGGGCGTGTGCGGTGTCCTCGCGCAGGCGCTTGAGCACCGCGCCCCTGGCCTGCCGGTCGCTGCCTTCGTAGCGCGCCTGCTTGCGACGTGCGTCGCCGGTGTCGGGGTAGCCGGCCGCGCGCCACGTGCAGCGGCCTGCGAGGGGACAGTCCTCGCAACGCGGGCTGCGCGCCGTGCACACGAGGGCCCCGAGTTCCATCGCGGCCGCGTTGACCACGGCGGCCGCGGCGTCGTCGGCGGGCAGCTGCGCCGCCATCGCGGCGAGGTCGCGTTTACCGGGGGCGCCCGGCTGCGCGCGGCCGTCGACGGCGCGCGCGAGCACCCGGCGCGTGTTCGTGTCGACCACGGGATGCCGGTCGCCGTACGCGAAGACCGCGACGGCGCGTGCGGTGTAGTCGCCGATGCCGGTGAGGGCGAGCAGCGCATCGACGTCGCGGGGGACGACCCCGTCGTGTCGGTCGCGGATCTCGACCGCCGCGCGGTGCAGCCACAGCGCACGCCGCGGATATCCGAGGTTCGCCCACTGCCGCACTGCGTCGGCCGGCGCGGCCGCGGCGAGGTCGGTCGGTGTCGGCCAGCGCATCAGCCACGCTTCCAGGTGCGGGATCACGCGGGCGACCGGCGTCTGCTGCAGCATGAACTCGCTCACAAGCGTGCCCCACGCACCGAAACCGGGGCGTCGCCAGGGCAGGTCGCGCGCCGCATCCGCGTACCACGCGATCAGCGGGTCGGCGAGGGCGGGCATCCGGCCAGCCTACGTCGCGGAGGAGGGGCGCAGCCCCGCCGCTTAGGCTGGAAGGCATGCCCAGCGGGATCCTCCTCGTCGACAAGCCCGGCGCGATCACGAGCCACGACGTCGTCGCACGCGCCCGCCGCGCGCTCGGCACGCGAAAGATCGGGCACGCCGGCACTCTCGACCCGATGGCGACGGGGCTGCTCGTGCTCGGCGTCGACGGCGCGACGCGCCTGCTGACGTACCTCGTCGGACTCGACAAGACGTATGAGGCGACGATCCGGCTCGGCGTCGCGACCGACTCCGACGACGCCGACGGGCAGCAGACGGCACGCACCGATGCGTCCGGCGTCGACGACGATGCGGTGCGCGCGGGCATCCGCGACCTCACCGGCGAGATCGATCAGGTGCCCAGCCGGGTGTCGGCGATCAAGGTCGCGGGGCGGCGTGCGTACGACCTCGCCCGCGCCGGCGAGCACGTCGAACTGAAGGCCCGGCGCGTGACGGTCAGCCGGTTCGACGTGCGGGAGATCCGCCGAACGGACGGGCTGCTCGACGTCGACGTCGTGGTGGACTGCACGAGCGGCACCTACATCCGCGCCCTCGCCCGCGACCTCGGCGACACGCTCGGGGTCGGCGGTCATCTCACGGCGCTGCGGCGCACCCGCATCGGTCCGTTCTCCGTCGCCGACGCCGTCACCGAGATCACCCCGGATGCCGCGCTGCACGCGCCCGCCGAGGTCGCCGCCGCGGTACTCGGCGTCTTCCCGGTCACTGCCGACGAAGCGCGGGACCTGCGTCACGGGAAGCGACTGATCGGCGCCGCCGAACGACTGACGGACCCCACTCCTGCGGCGATCGATCCGGACGGGGCGCTCGTCGGGATCGTCGAGCGGCGGGGTGCCGACGTGAAGAGCGCGATGAACATGCCGGAAGAGGCATCTTCGTGATCGAGTGGTTCGCGATCGCGCAGGTCGCCGTCGCGGCGGCCGCCGGCATCCTGTGCGTCACGCTCGGGCTCGTGGGTCGCCGGCCCAGCGATCTCAGTGTCGGCGCGCTCGCGCTCGTGCTCGTGCTGCTGCTCGCACAGGTCGTCGTCTCGATCGTCGCGCCGTTCGCCGGCAACCCACCGCAGGAGAGTGTGCTCGAGTTCTGGGTGTACCTCGTCTCGGCCGTGCTGCTGCCGCCGGCCGCGGTCTTCTGGGCCCTCATCGAACGCAGCCGGTGGAGCACCGTCATCATGGGCGTCGCCGCACTGTCGGTCGCGGTGATGGTGTGGCGCATGCAGGTCATCTGGACCGGTTCCGGCGCCTAAAATGGGTCGGTCATGACTGAGCGCACCGATCACGGGTCCACCGCCCGCATGACCGGCATCGGCCGGGTGCTCGTGGTCGTGTATGCCGTGATGGCCCTCGCGGCCACCGGCCGCTCGTTCGTGCAGATCGTCGAGGACTTCGCCGCCGCTCCGGTGGCATACACGCTGTCGGCCGTCGCTGCGCTCGTCTACATCCTCGCGACCGTCGCGCTCGTGAAGGCCGACTCGCGGGAGTGGTACGTCGTGGCCTGGGTCGCCATCGCCTTCGAGCTGCTCGGCGTGCTCGTCGTCGGCACGCTGAGTCTCACGCACCCGGAGCTGTTCGCCCACGACGCGACCGTGTGGTCGGGGTACGGCTACGGCTATTTCTGGATTCCGCTCGCGCTGCCCTGCGTCGGCCTGTGGTGGCTGTGGACCCACCGCGCCGGCGCGCCGGAGCCGCAGCCCGAGCCCGTCACGGAGGGATCCCGCTGGTGATCGTCTTCCACGACCCCGCCGAAGTCCCCGCCGGCTTCGGCCCGAGCATCGTCGCGATCGGCAAGTTCGACGGCGTGCACTCCGGCCATCGCGCCGTGATCGACCGTGCCCGCGTCGCGGCGACGGATGCCGGCGCCCGCGTCGTCGCCGTCACCTTCGACCGCAACCCGCTGAGTCTTCTGCGGCCCGAGCTGTGCCCTGAACCGGTGTGCAGCCTCGAGCAGAAGCTCGCGCTGCTCTCCGACGCCGGCGTCGACGCGACGCTCGTGCTGCGCTTCGACGCCGCGCTGGCGGGACTGGCGCCGCGGGAATTCGTGGAGCACGTGCTCGTGGACGCCCTCGCCGTCGTCCGCGTCATGGTCGGCGACGACTTCCGCTTCGGGCGCGGGGGCGCGGGTGATCCCGCCGCGCTCACCGAGCTGGGCGGCGAGTTCGGGTTCGCCGTCGACGTCGTCGGAGACGTCGAGGGCGCCGGCAGGCGGGTCTCGTCGACGTGGGTGCGCGACCTCCTCACCGCAGGGGACGTCGAGGGCGCCGCGCGACTGCTCGGCCGTCCGCACGCGATGCGCGGCGAGGTCGTGCACGGGCTCAAGCGGGGGCGTGAGCTGGGCTTCCCGACGGCGAACCTGGCTGCGGATGCCGAGGGTTTCATCCCCGCCGACGGCATCTACGCCGGGTGGCTCGTCGACGAGGGCGCGGCCGACGCGCCGGCGCACGCGATCACCCGCTATCCCGCGGCGATCTCGATCGGCACGAACCCGACCTTCGACGACGTCGACGCGCGCCAGGTGGAGGCGTACGTGCTCGACGAGACCGACCTCGACCTGTACGGCCATCGCGTGCAGGTGCAGTTCGTCGCCCGCATCCGCGGCATGGTGGCCTTCGAGGGCATCGAGACGCTCATCACGCAGATGGCGGGCGACGTCGCGCAGGTGCGCGCCGCGCTCGCCTAGATGTTCTTCCCCGTGAGGTTGTGAACGCGGGCTGAGGGAACGAGGCCGCCGATTCCGCTGTGGGGTCTGTGGTGATTGTAGTGATGCAGCCATGCGGGGTAGGCGGCTGCGCGCTCGGCTTCGGAGGCGTAGGGGCGGGCGTAGGCCCATTCGGTGGCGAGGGTGCGGTTGAAGCGCTCGACCTTGCCATTCGATTGCGGTCGGAAGGGGCGCGTTCGACGGTGCTTCACGGCGTCACCGAGAGCTGCCGCGAACACGTGTGAGCGGTAGCAGGCGCCGTTGTCGGTCATCACCGCGGTGACGGTGACGTCGTGGTCGGCGAAGAACGCGCGAGCACGGATCCAGAAGCTCGCTGCGGTCTCGCCGCGCTCGTCTCCGAGTCGTTCCGAGTAGGCGAGTCTGGAGTGATCATCGACGGCATGGTGCAGGAACACGTAGCCGCGTGATGCTGATGCGCCTCGGCGAGCGGCCCGGTCGCGTGCAATACCGGCTCGCCGATCCTGTGTGGAGCCGCGGCCGTGCATACGCCACCCACCGCCGTCCGGGATCGCACCGAGCTTCTTGATATCGACGTGAACGAGTTCGCCGGGGCGGCTCATTTCGTAACGGACGGCGCGGGGCTTGCGGACTGGTAGGCCGGTGGACTGATCCAGGTGGCGTAGCAACGGCATCCGATAGCGTGCCAGCACTCGACCGACCGTCGAGCGCGGGATGCCCAAGTGCCAGGCGATGCGATGCGGACCCCAACGGCGGGTAAAACGCAGCGCGATCACGCGCCGCTCGGCCCGTGTCGACAGCCGGTGCGGCGACGTCGTCGGCCGCGAGCTGCGGTCCGTCAACGGTAGTCCGGCGCGATAGCGACGCGACCAGCGCGACGCCGTCGCCGGCGAACACTGGAACCGCTGGGCGGCGACACGCACCGACCAACCGTGATCAACGATCGAGGAAGCAAGACGACGACGCCCTTCCGGCGTCAAGGGCGCATTAGCGTGAGTCACGAAGACCTCCGGTGAACGAAGTGAGGGTGGTACCCACATCGTCCCGGAGGTCTTCGCTACCTCAAACGTTCACAACGTGCCGGGGAAGAACACCTAGACGTCGCGCAGATGCGCGCCGTCGTCGCCTGAGACCGCCCGCAGGCGCTGCGCGACGGCATCCGCCCGCGGGTCGCGGGGTCAGTACGAGGAGTCGTCGACGGCGCCGGTGGCCTGCTCGCCGGCGTCGATGCGTCGCGCTTCGCCGAGGATCACGGCGCTGCCGCTCGTGCCGAGTCGGGTCGCGCCGGCCTCGAGCATCGCGACCGCGTCGGCGTGGCTGCGCACCCCGCCGGAGGCCTTGACCTGCACGCCGGGACCGACGCTGGCGCGCATCAGTTCGACGTGGGGCACCGTCGCGCCACCGCCGGCGAAACCGGTGGAGGTCTTCACGAACGCGGCGCCGCCGGCCTCGGTGAGGCGGCTGCCGCGGGCGATCTGCTCGTCGTCGAGCAGGGCCGTCTCGAGGATGACCTTCACGATGTGGCCGTCGGCGGCGTCGACGACGGCGCGGATGTCGTCCACGACCAGGTCGTCCAGGCCCGATCGCAGCCAGCCGATGTTGACGACCATGTCGAGCTCGACGGCGCCGTCGGCGAGGGCCTGACGCACCTCGGCCACCTTGCCGGCGGTCGAGGTGGTGCCGTGGGGGAAGCCGATGACGGTGCCGACGGCCACGCCCGTGCCCGCAAGGCGCTGCACGGCGTAGGCGATGTCGCTCGGTCGCACGCACACGCTGAACGGTTTCCATTCCGCGGCGACGTCGAGCTCGGCGTCGACGTCGGAGCGGGTCAGCTCGGGCTTGAGGATCGCGTGGTCGAGGGTCGCGGCGAGCTCGCGCTCGGTCAGTGTGGCCATGCCTCCAGCGTACGCCGCGACACGCCGTGGCCCTCGGCGCAGACCGGAGGTAACGGAAAGGTAACGGATGCGGCTACAGTGGGCGCACGACGACGACGTCACACCCGAAGGACCCCGACGATGCCCCACCCGAGGCGCACCGACGGACTGCCCGCACTGCTGACCCTGTGCGCGCTGGCCGCGGCGACCGTGCTCATCGCGACGCTCGGCGTCGCGCCCGCGCAGATCAGCGGCCGCGCGCTGCTGGGGGCGATGCGCGAGCCCGGCGAGAGCGCGTTCATCGCCGGGCATCGCGGGGGAGCGCAGGATGCTCCCGAGAACACGCTGCCGGCCGTGCGTGCGGCCCTGGATGCCGGTTACGACTACGTCGAGGTCGACCTGCAGCTCACCGCCGACCGGCACATCGTGCTGATGCACGACGCCACCGTCGACCGCACCACCGACGGGCGGGGCCGCGTGTCGGCGCTGACGCTCGCCGAAGTGCGGGAGCTGGATGCCGGATCGTCGTTCTCGGCTCGGTTCGCCGGCACCGCGGTGCCCACGGCCGACGAGTTCCTCGCCGTGCTCGCGGCGCACCACGGCCGGGCGATCCTCGATCTGAAGGGGCTGTGGGATTCCGAGGCCGCGGCGGCGTTGGTCGCGGCGGTGGAGGCGCACGGACTGCAGGACCGCGTCGTCGTCGCGAGCTTCGACGCGCGCACGCTCGCCGACATCGCCGCGCGCTCGGCGGTGATCGCGCGACTCGCGATCCTCAAGCGGCTGCCGGCCGACGTCGTCGCCGCCGCGCGCCAGGCGGGGGTGCGGGGCGTCGTCGTCGACCGCAAGGCGTTGCAGGCGCAACCCGACCTCGTCGACCGGCTGCACGCCGAAGACCTGCGCGTCGTCGTCTACACGCTCAACAGCGACGAGCAGTGGGGTGCTGCCACCGAGCTCGGCGTCGACGGCATCGTGACGGACGATCCGCGGATGCTCGCGGGCTGGCAACGCGCTGCCGCCGACGGCTGACGCCGCGGCATCCGGGGCGCGGGAATACCCCCAGGGGGTATCCTGTTATCGTCGTCGAGCCGCGATCCCCCGAGGAGACCCCATGAGCACCCAGACCTACACCGTCGACGGAATGACGTGCGGCCACTGCGCCGCCGCCGTCGGATCCGAGTTGCGCGCCCTCGCCGGCGTCACCGACGTGCGCGTCGACGTCGCCGCCGGGACCGCGACGGTCGACTCGTCGGCCCCGCTCGACGACGACGCCGTCGCCGCGGCCGTCGTGGAAGCCGGCTACACCCTCACCGGACGGCGCTGAGACCATGAGCACCCGCACCGACGACGTCATCCTCGAGGTGGAAGGGATGACCTGCGCGAGCTGTGTGGCGCGCGTCGAGCGCTCGCTCGGCACGCTCGACGGCGTGACGGCATCCGTGAACCTCGCGACGGAGTCCGCGCGGGTGAGCGCGCCGACGGGCACCGACCCCGAGGCCCTCGTGGCGGCCGTGCGGGCCGTCGGCTACGACGCGCGGGTGCGCGCGCCGTACTCCCCGCCGGCGGATGCCGCCGCCGGCACCGACGGCACGCACGGCGACCACGGCGACGGGGGTCACGTCCACGACGTCGAGGACCGCCCGGGCACGATCCCGCTGCGCACGCGGCTCATCGTCAGCGCCCTGCTCGCGCTCCCGGTCGTCGCCCTCGGGATGATCCCGGCGCTGCAGTTCCCCGGGTGGGAGGCGGTGAGTCTGCTGCTGACGACGCCCATCGTCTTCTGGGGCGGGGCCCCGTTCCACCGGGCGACGCTGCGCAACGCCCGGCACGGTGCGATGACGATGGACACGCTCATCACCCTCGGCACCTTCGCCGCCTACCTCTGGAGCGCGGCGGAACTGGTCTTCGGCGTGACGGCATCCGGCGCGACCCACGAGGCCATGGCGGGCGACGCGATGTCGCACGTCTACTTCGAGGTCGCCGCGGCCGTCACCGTCTTCCTGCTGCTGGGTCGCTTCGTCGAACAGCGCTCGAAGCGCCGCGCCGGCGCCGCACTGCACGCCCTGCTCGACCTCGCCGCGAAAGACGTCGAGCTCGTCGACGGGCGCCGCATCGACGCGCGACGACTCAGCGTGGGCGACCTGTTCGTCGTGCGTCCGGGCGAGAAGATCGCGACCGACGGCGTCGTGCGGGACGGCCGCGCGTCGGTCGACGAGAGCATGATCACGGGGGAGTCCGTGCCCGTCGACGCGGCCGCGGGATCCGTCGTCACCGGCGGCACGATCGCCGCCGACGGCCGACTGGTCGTCGAGGCGACCTCCGTCGGCGCCGACACCCGCCTCGCGCACCTGGCGCGCCTCGTCGAGGACGCGCAGACCGGCAAGAGCCGCGTGCAGCGGCTCGCGGACCGCATCTCCGGCGTGTTCGTCCCCGTCGTCATCGTGCTCGCCGTGCTCACCCTCGCCGGCTGGCTCGTGGCCGGGCAGCCTCTCGCCGCCGGCTTCACCGCCGCCGTCGCGGTGCTCATCATCGCCTGCCCGTGCGCGCTGGGGCTCGCCACGCCCATCGCGATCCTCGTCGGCACCGGCCGTGGCGCCCAGCTCGGGGTGCTCATCACCGGTCCCGAGGCCCTCGAGGTCGCCGAGCGCGTCGACACGATCGTGCTCGACAAGACCGGCACCCTCACCGAGGGACGCATGAGCGTCGCCGGCCGCACCGTGTTCGCCGATCCGGATGCGGATGCCGACCGCCTCGTCGCCTCGCTCGAGCACGCCTCCGAGCACCCCGTCGCGCGGGCCCTCGCGGGCCTCGTCGACGAACACGAGGACGTCACCGACTTCGCGGGCCTCGCCGGCCGCGGCGTCACCGGAACCGTCGCCGGCCGCGCCGTGTTCGCCGGCCGTCCCGCATTCGTCGCCGAGTACCTGGGCGCCGAGCTCGCGGACGACGTGCAGCAGGCCGTCGACGCGGCCGCGGTCTCCGGCGCCACCGCCGTCGTCGCCGGCTGGGACGGCGCGGTCCACGCGGTGTACGCGGTGGCAGACACCGTGCGCGGCGACAGCGCCGACACCGTCGCACGCCTGCGCGATCGCGGCCTCGACGTCATCCTGCTCACGGGCGACAACGAGGGCGCCGCCCGCGCCGCGGCCGATGCCGTCGGCATCCGCGAAGTCGTCGCCGGGGTGCTCCCCGAGCAGAAAGTCGACGAGATCGTCCGGCTGCAAGCGGCGGGGCGCCGCGTCGCCATGGTCGGCGACGGGGTCAACGACGCCGCCGCGCTGGCGACCGCCGACCTCGGCATCGCCATGGGAGGCGGGACGGATGCCGCGATGCACGCGTCGGACATCGCCCTCACCGGGCACGGGCTCGCCCCCGTCCTGACGGCGCTCGACCTCAGCAGGCGCACGATGCGCATCATCCGCGGCAACCTGTTCTGGGCGTTCGCGTACAACGTCGCCGCCCTGCCGCTGGCGGCGCTCGGACTGCTCAACCCGATGATCGCCGGCGCCGCGATGGCGTTCTCGAGCGTGTTCGTCGTGCTCAACAGCCTGCGCCTGCGGTCGGCGGGCACCGCGACGCGCTAGACTGCACGCGGGGGTCGCTCCCCGTCGTCGCCGCAGCTCGCCGAAGCGAGTACCCGCAGCCGCACGGATCGAGCCCCGCGCATTCCCCGCGGCTCGTGCCGCGACTCCGACCCGGCCGGTGTCCGCACCGGCACCCGCCGGTGAGCACCGGCATTCACGCTCAGGAGGAGCATGCCGCCCACGGCATCCACCGCCCCGACGGCGAACCGCCGTCGCCGTGGCTCTTCGGCACGTCGCGACGACGACGCGCCGCTCATCCCGATCCTCGCCCGCAAGGTGCGCGAGGTCGAAGCCAAGGCCCAGCGTGGGAAGCTCGGCCCCACCAACCGCGTCAAGTTCCAGGTGATCGCCTTCCTCGTGCGCGAGGAGCGCGCCCGCGTGAAGGCGGACACCGAGATCGCCGACGGCGCGCGCGTCGAGCTGCTCAAGCGCCTCGACGGCGTCGCGACGATCCTCGCCAAGACCGCCGCGCGCGACACCTCGCTCATCCAGCTGCTCGAGGTCGACCAGGCCACCTCGCCGGTCGCCCGCCGCATGCGCCGGGACTGGCTGCTCGAATCCGGTGCCGAGCTGCCGGAAGACGAGCTCATCATCACCGACGCCCCGCCCGTGCAGGCCACCGTCGTGCCCGCAGCCCTCGCCGAGCGTCAGGTGACGCCGCCGCAGATCGAGGCCCGCCGCGAGTCCAACCCGTTCCTCGCCCCCGACCTCACGATGCGCGCCCCCGCCACGACGCCGCGCCGTCGCCTCGACGGCTGGGAGCTCATGGGGCCGCTCTACAAGGCGTTCGAGACGGGAGCCGGCGGCGCGTCGGCCTCCATGGATCTGCCGCCCGTCCCCGAATTCGACCGGCTCTCGCCCAAGGGGCTCGAGGTCATGCCGCACCAGTCGCGCTTCCTCGAGGCGGTGCGCGCCGGCCACCGGTCGTTCCTGCTCGCCGACGAACCGGGACTCGGCAAGACGGCCCAGTCGGTGCTCGCGGCATCCGTCGCGGGTGCGTACCCGCTCCTCGCGGTCGTTCCCAACGTCGTCAAGATGAACTGGGCGCGCGAGGTCGAACGCTGGACGCCGCACCGCCGTGCCACCGTCATCCACGGCGACGGCGCCGCCGTCGACGCGTTCGCCGACGTGTTCATCGTCAACTACGAGGTGCTCGACCGGCACCTGTCCTGGCTCGGGTCGCTCGGGCTGAAGGGCATGGTCGTCGACGAGGCGCACTTCATCAAGAACCTCACCTCGCAGCGCTCCCAGAACGTGCTCGCGCTCGCTGCCCGCATCCGCGAGCAGGTGCGCGACCCGCTGATGCTCGCCCTCACCGGCACGCCGCTGATCAACGACGTCGAGGATTTCGACGCGATCTGGCGCTTCCTCGGCTGGACCAACGGCGAGAAGCCCGGCCCCGAGCTGATGGCGAAGCTCGACGCCACCGGACTCACCCCGGCCGACAAGGCGTTCTACCCGGAGGCGCGTGAGGCGGTCATCTCGCTCGGCATCGTCCGCCGAAAGAAGAAGGACGTCGCCGCCGACCTTCCCGACAAGCTCATCGCCGACCTCCCCGTGGAGCTCGACGACGAGTTCGGCCGGTCGATCCGCGCCGCCGAGCAGGAGCTCGGTCAGCGCCTCGCGGCGAAGTACCGCCGCATCATCGAGGCGCGCGGCGACAAGGTCATCCCGGGCGAGATCGACGACGACATCGCGCGCCTCGTCGCGCACGGCGAGCTCGAAGACGCCAAGAACGCCGGCGCCGGCTCCGACAACGTGTTCACGATGGTGCGCAAGATCGGCCAGGCCAAGGCGCTGCTCGCGGCGGACTACGCCGCGCAGCTGCAGCGGTCGGTCGGCAAGGTCGTGTTCTTCGCCAAGCACATCGACGTGATGGACGCCGCCGAGGCGCACTTCGCCGGTGTCGGGCTGCGCACCGTGTCGATCCGCGGTGACCAGTCCACGCCCGCGCGGCAGCAGGCGATCGACGCGTTCAACGGCGACCCGGATGTCGCGATCGCGGTGTGCTCGCTGACCGCCGCCGGCGTCGGCCTCAACATGCAGGCCGCCTCCAACGTCGTGCTCGCCGAGCTGTCGTGGACCGCCGCCGAGCAGACGCAGGCGATCGACCGCGTGCACCGCATCGGTCAGGACGAGCCCGTCACGGCGTGGCGCATCATCGCCGCGCACACGCTGGACACGAAGATCGCCGAGCTCATCGACGCGAAGCAGGGCCTCGCCCAGCGCGCCCTCGACGGCATCGCGGTCGACCCGTCCTCGAGCGACTCCGTGCAGCTGTCGGCGCTCCTGCACCTGCTGCGTCAGGCGCTCGGCGCGGCCTGACCGTCGCCACCGACGCCTCTTCAGACGCCCGCGGTCCGCTCCGGCGGCCGCGGGCGTTTCTGACGGCCGCTCCGGTGGCAGGGCGCCGCCGGTGGACGATAGTGTCGGACTCGGCAGTGTCGCCGGAAGCTCTCTCACCATCACAAAGGATCCCCACATGAAGATCGGCATCCTCACCAGCGGCGGCGACTGCCCCGGTCTGAACGCCGTCATCCGCGGTCTCGTGCTCAAGGGCACCACCAACTACAACATCGAGTTCGTCGGCATCCGCGACGGCTGGCGCGGCGTGGTCGAGGGCGACTTCTTCCCGCTGACGCGCCACGAGGTCAAGGGCCTGTCGAAGGTCGGCGGAACGATCCTCGGTACGAGCCGCACCAACCCGTATGAGGGCCCCCGCGGCGGCGCCGAGAACGTCAAGGCGACGCTCTACGGTCATCACATCGACGGCATCGTCGCGATCGGCGGCGAGGGCACCCTCGCGGCGGCCAACCGCCTCTACAACGACGGCGTGAACGTCATGGGCGTGCCGAAGACGATCGACAACGACCTCAAGGCGACCGACTACTCGTTCGGCTTCGACACCGCCGTCAACATCGCCACCGACGCGATGGACCGCCTGCGCACGACCGGTGACTCGCACCAGCGCTGCATGGTCGCCGAGGTCATGGGCCGCCACGTCGGCTGGATCGCCCTCCACTCCGGGATCGCCGCCGGCGCCCACGTCATCTGCATCCCCGAGGTGCCGATGTCGATCGCCGAGATCACCGCCCAGGTGCAGAAGGCCCACGACCGCGGCCGCGCGCCGCTCGTCGTCGTGTCGGAGGGCTTCACCCTCACCGGCATGGACGAGGCGTACAGCGACAAGGGCCTCGACGCCTTCAACCGTCCCCGCCTCGGCGGCATCGGCGAGGTGCTCGCGCCCGAGATCGAGCGCATCACGGGCATCGAGACCCGCGCGACCGTGCTCGGACACATCCAGCGCGGCGGCTCGCCGTCGGCCTTCGACCGCGTGCTCGCCACGCGTCTGGGCCTGCACGCCGCCGACGCCGTCGCCGAGAGCGCGTGGGGCCAGATGGTCTCGATGAAGGGCACCGACATCGTGCGCGTGGGCTTCGAGGAAGCCCTCGACGAGCTGCACACCGTGCCGCTGTACCGCTACGAGGAGGCGGCGGCCCTCTTCGGCTGACCCGCATCCGCCCGGCTGAGTCCGGCATCCGTCCGCAGCGCCCGAGGGAGACCCCGGGCGCTGTGTCGTCTCCGCGGGGTTGTGTCACGCGAATGGCCGGTGCGGCGGAGTCTCGGCGGCGATCCATGTGACATGCCCGCGGTGCGTGTCGCGCAGATGGTCGGTGCGGCGGGGTGCGGGCAGCACTTCGTGTGACATGGCTGCGGTGGTGACGGGCATCGGATGCGGCGGCGCGGGCTCCCGCGCGCATGTCACGCGGATGGTGGGTGCCCGCGGGACCGGCCGGCCGTTCGCGGGACACGGGTGTGACGGGTGTCACGCGAATGGCTGGTGCGGCGGCATCGGGGCGACACATCGTGTGACATGGGGCGCGGCAGTGGGCGGCGGGGCGGGTCAGCGGCGCGGTGGGCGCCAGCCGTGGCTCAGGAGCGCCGTCACGATGCGATCGAGCGCGACTGCGGGGTCGGGTCGCAGATGGTGACTCAGGATGCGGACATGCGTCCACCCCTGCGCGCGGACGTCGTCCCAGCGGTCCGCGTCGCGGGCGAACTGGCGCTCGTCGAACGCGTGCACGCGGCCGTCGTGCTCGATCGCGACCCGATACGCCGGGTAGGCGAGGTCCAGCCGCGCGACGAAACGACCCTCGCGCGTGTGCAACGTCCAATTCAGCTCCGGTTCCGGCAGCCCTGCGCGCGTGATCAGCAGCCGCACCGCCGTCTCCTCCGCTGTCTCCGCTCCCACGCGCACCTCCGCGAGGGCGCGCTGCAGGATGCCGCCCGGCAGATCGCCCAGCATCGCCACCTCCGCGCGGAGGTCGTCGACCGTTGCGAAGCGCACCCGCGGAGACACGAGGTGATCGGCTGCCGCGATGAGGTCGTCGAGCCCCCATGTCACAGCGACCTGGCGCCACGCGCGGACCGGATGCTCGACGCGTACGCCCGCGGCGATCCACTCGGCCACCGGTCGTGCCTGCAGGCGGTGCCCGACGACCTCCCTTCGGCGCGGCTGGCCGGCGGGCCGGTGCGCAGAGACGTGGATGGGCAGCGCCGCACCCGACCCGTAGGGGAGTGGCGCACCCAGAAGGGCGAGTGCCGTGTCGTGGCTGAAGAACTGATCGACCGTGAGCGCGGGAGCGAGGTGCTGGACGCGCAGCACAAGCTCCTCGCGCAGACGTGCGCGGCGCTCACTCGGTGTCTCGTCCGCGGGCGGAGCGACGCGAGCCACTCGTGCCACCCGGGCGCCGTGGGTCGGACTCTCGAGATCGCTGCGCCGGAGCCGTCCACGGTTCACCCCGGCGGCGCGCGCCTCGCCCACCGTGAAGGGACGGTCGAGGAGCGAATCGGGAAGCGGTGTCGTCCGGGTCATGTCCCCAGTGGACGCCCGTTGACCGCTCGGTGGGGTGCCGAACCCCGGATCCGTGGAGTGCGGCATCCGTAAGCCGGTTGGGGAGGAAGAGTCGTCGGGAGATCGGGCGCCCTCTGGGATGGAGCCGCTCCGCGTGCATGTCACACGTCCGGCCGCGTTCCGAGCCGCGGGACGACCGTTCGCGGGACATGAATGGTCGCTGTGTCACGCAGACGGTCGGATGTGCGGCCACGGAGCGGCATATCGCGTGACATGGCACGGACAGCATCCATCGAGAGCGCACCCCGCTCCCGTCGCGCGGTCGACCCGGGGCGCGTGTCGCGCGGACGGCGGTGCCGGCGCGGTCAAGGCGGCCGTTCGCGTGACACGGGCCGACGGCGTGTCACATGAATGGCCGGAGGAGCGACCCTCAGCCGGCACTTCGCGTGACACGGATGGTCGGCGTGTCACTCGAACGGCCGCGAGCTCCGCGCGGAGGCGGCGCATCGCGTGACATGCCCGCCGCGCCCTCGCCGCGCCCGGCCGCGCCCTCGACGCGGCGAGCCGCCGCGGACCCGGCAGACCCCCGACTACACCTCCGCGAGGCCGAGCACGTCGAGCAGCCACGCGAGCTCGTACGCGCGCTGGTGCCAGGCGTTGTAGCGGCCCGATACGCCGCCGTGGCCGGCGACCATCTCGCACTTCAGCAGCGCGTCGACGCCCTCCTCGCGCAGGCGCGCCACCCACTTGGCGGGCTCGACGTAGTAGACGCGGGTGTCGTTGAGCGAGGTGGTCGCGAGGATCCGCGGATACCGCACCCCGGGACGCACGTTCTCGTACGGCGTGTACGACTTCATGTACGCGTACACCTCGGCGTCGTGCAGCGGGTCGCCCCACTCGTCCCACTCGATGACCGTCAGCGGCAGTGACGGGTCGAGGATGGTGGTCAGGGCGTCGACGAACGGCACATCGGCGAGCACCCCGGCGAACAGCTCCGGTGCGAGGTTGGCGACGGCGCCCATGAGCAGGCCGCCCGCCGACCCGCCCTCGGCGACGAGGCGGGACGGCTCGGCGACGCCGGTGGCCACGAGATGCTCGGCGCAGGCGACGAAGTCGGTGAAGGTGTTGCGCTTGTGCTGCAGCTTGCCGTCCTCGTACCACTGCCGGCCCATCTCACCGCCGCCGCGCACGTGGGCGATCGCGAAGACGACGCCGCGGTCGAGCATCGACAGCCGCGCCACCGAGAATCCCGGTTCGATGGAGTGCTCGTAGGATCCGTAGCCGTAGAGGTGCACCGGGCGCACGCCGTCGCCGGGGTCCCCGAACGAACGCTTCCAGACGAGCGAGATCGGCACCTCGGCGCCGTCGGACGCGGTCGCCCACACGCGCTCCTGCCCGTATTCGGCGGGGTCGTATCCGCCCAGCACGGGCTGCTGCTTGCGCAGCAGCAGCTCGCCGGTGGCGACGACGTAGTCGTAAACGGTGCCCGGGGTGACGAACGAGCCGTATCCGACGCGCAGCACGGGCGGCGCCCATTCCGGGTTGCCGCCGAGGCCCGCCGCGTACAGCGGCTCGTCGAAGGTCATCTCGGCGACGGCGCCCGACGCGTAGTCGAGCATGCCCATGCGGGCCAGGCCCTCGCGGCGGTACGAGACGACACCCCAGTCGCGGAACGCCGACACGTCCAGCAGTCGGCGTCCGGGCGTGTGGGGCAGCACGACCTCGCGCGCGCCCTGCGGGTCGGACGCGGCCACGCGCACGAGCTCGAAGTCGAGCGCGTCCTGATTGTGCACGATGTACAGCACGTCCTCGCCGTCGACGACCGCGTGGGTCGCGGAGTATTCGACCCCCTCGCGCCGCGGCCAGATCGAGCGCGGCTCGGCGCGCAGGTCGTCGGCCGGGACCAGGTACTCCTCGGTCGTGATCGACGAGCCGACCTCGATGAACAGGAACCGGTCGCTGCGGCTGAACCCCGCACCGACCCAGTACCGCTCGTCGCTCTCGTGGAACAGCGTCGCGTCGCCGGCGGCATCCGTGCCCACCTCGTGCAGCCAGACGGTGTCGGGGCGCCAGGCGTCGTCGACGGTCGTGTAGACGACGTGCCGGCCGTCGGGGGAGAAGCACGCGCCCGCCGACGTCCCGGTCACGACGTCGGCCAGATCCTCGCCGGTGGCGAGGTCGCGGATGCGGAGCGTGTAGCGCTCGTCGCCTTCGGTGTCGACGCCGTAGAGCAGGCGCGTGCCGTCGGTGGAGACGTCGAAGCTGCCGAGGGAGAAGAACTCGTGGCCCTCCGCCTCGACGTTGCCGTCGAGCAGCACCTCCTCGCCGGGCACGGGCGCGTCGGGGGACAGCACCGGCGGAGTCCAGTCGTCGGGACCGGCCAGCGGCGCGCGGCAGTGGATGCCGTACTGCTTGCCCGCCACGGTGCGGCCGTAGTACCACCACGCCCCGTGGCGCGACGGCACCGACAGGTCGGTCTCGAGCGTGCGTCCCTTGATCTCGTCGAAGATCCGTCCGCGCAGGCCGGCGAGGTGCGCGGTGCGCGCGTCGGTGTAGGCGTTCTCGGCCTCGAGGTGCGCGATGACCTCCGGATCCTCCTTGGCGCGCAGCCACTCGTACGGATCGGCGACCTCGTCGCCGTGATGCGTGCGGACGGTCGGACGGGCGGCGGCGACGGGAGCCGCGGGCGGTGCGCTGGTCACCGCTCCAGCCTATGCGCGCGGGTCTCGGCCGGTCGCGACGGCATCCGCCGGGCAATTGATCCTGGCAGGACGTCGGCGGCTGTGCCGGGTGTGTGCGAGGATTCTTACGGTCCGGTTGCCGGATGCTGAACCCACGGTGAACTCTTCGTTCGCACCGCCGATCGTCTCGGCACTCCTCCCCACATCTCACACGGAAAGCGAACGGTGGAAACAGCAGTACTCATCGTCGTGCTGGTCGTCGGACTCGCGCTGTTCTTCGACTTCACGAACGGCTTCCACGACACCGCGAACGCCATGGCGACGCCGATCGCGACCGGCGCGCTCAAGCCCAAGGTCGCCGTCCTGCTGGCGGCCTGCCTCAATCTCGTCGGCGCGTTCCTGTCGACGGAGGTGTCCAAGACCATCTCGCACGGCATCATCCGCGAGGACGGGATCGACGCCGGCACGTTCCTGCCGATCATCTTCGCCGGGCTCATCGGCGCGATCACCTGGAACATGCTCACCTGGCTGCTGGGACTGCCGTCCAGCTCGTCGCACGCCCTCTTCGGCGGCCTCATCGGCGCGACGCTCGTGGGCGCCAGCGCCGCGGCCATCGACTTCGGCACCGTGCTCAGCAAGGTCGTGCTCCCCGCGCTCATCGCCCCGCTCACGGCCGGGCTCATCGCGTTCGCCGTCACGAAGCTCGCCTACGCCCTCACCCGCCGCTACGACGGCAAGCCCGACGGCCGCGACGGGTTCCGATGGGGACAGATCTTCACCTCGAGCCTCGTCGCCCTCGCCCACGGCACCAACGACGCGCAGAAGACGATGGGCGTCATCACCCTCGCCCTCATCACGGCGGGGCTGCAGGACGGCGCGCACTCCGAGCCGCAGCTGTGGGTCATCTTCACCTGCGCGTTCGCGATCGCCCTCGGCACCTACATGGGCGGCTGGCGCATCATCCGCACCCTCGGCAAGGGCCTCACCGACGTCAAGCCCGCCCAGGGCTTCTCCGCCGAGAGTTCGACGGCCGCGACGATCCTCGCCTCCTCCGCCCTCGGCTTCGCGCTGTCGACGACCCAGGTCGCCTCGGGCTCGGTCATCGGGTCGGGCCTCGGTCGCCGCGGCTCGCACGTGCGCTGGCGCACCGTCGGACGCATCGCGGTGGGCTGGATCCTCACCCTCCCCGCGGCGGGCGTCGTCGGCGCCTTCGCGGCACTGCTGGTCGTCTGGTTCGGCACGTGGGGCGTGCTCGTCGACGCGGTGCTGGCCGTCGCGATCATCCTCGGGCTGTTCCTGCGCTCCCGCAAGGACGCCGTGCACGCCGACAACGCCATGAGCGAGGTCGCCGACTCCGGGCTCGCCGTGAAGGTCAAGCGCAACCCGCCGCCCACCCGCCGCCAGCGCCGCCTGGAGCGCGCCGAGGCCGGGCAGGACAAGACCGGGGAGGGGGAGCGATGACCATCGAGATCGACTGGATCGCCTTCCTGCAGGTGTTCGCCGCCGCTCTGGCGGCCGCGGTGCTCGTCGTCGGCTTCTACGCGCTGGGGCTACGGATGCTGGTGCGCGCCGGTCGCGTGCCGGTCGTCGCCCCGGCAGAGTTCACCGACGCGATCGCGGTGATCACCGACAAGCAGCGCCGGCGGGCCGAGAAGGCGGCCGCGAAGGCCGCGAAGAAGAGCCCGCTGACCGACGGCCAGAAGCGGTTCGCTCTGGTGGCGGCGTACGGCGCGTTCGCCCTGTGCGCCCTCGCGGTGCTGGGCGGGCTGCTGCTCATCGTCTTCGGGCACTGACCTCGCGGGCCGTGCAGGGCGTCGGATGCGGCGCTTAGGCTGAGGCCATGACGACGACGCCCGGTCCCGTGCAGTTCGGCCGGTACGCCCCGGCGGCGCGCACGATCGTCCACCTCAGCGACACGCACCTCGTCGGCAGCGGCCTGCTCGGAGGCCGGTTCGACTCCGCAGCGAACCTGACCGTGACCCTCGCCGCCGTCGAGCGCACCGGCGTCCGCCCCGACGCGATCGTCGTCACGGGCGACCTCACCGACCTCGGCGAGCCCGACGCCTACCGAGCCCTGCGCGACGCCGTCGAGCCGGTCGCGGAGCGTCTCGGGGCGCCGATCGTGTGGGTCGCGGGAAACCACGACGAGCGTCCGGCGCTGCGCGCGGGGCTGCTGGGCGCCGCGGCCACCGAGCAGCCCGTGACCGGCGTGTGGGATCTCGGGGGGCTGCGCCTCATCGCGCTGGATTCGACCGTGCCCGGCTGGCACCACGGCGACCTCGACGCCGAGCAGCTCGCGTGGCTGCGCGACGAGCTGCGCACCCCCGCACCGGCGGGCACACTTCTCGCGCTGCACCATCCGCCGCTGCCGAGTCACGTCCCGCTGTTCGACATCCTCGAGCTGCGCCACCAGGACGAGCTCGCCGACATCGTCCGCGGCAGCGATGTGCGCGGCATCCTCGCCGGCCATCTGCACTACTCGACGCACGGGTCGTTCGCGGGGGTACCGGTGAGCGTCGCGGCCGCCACCTGCTACACGATGAACCTGCAGCGCCCGCCCGCCGAGGTGAACGGCATGGACGCGGGGCAGTCGTTCCATCTCGTGCACGTCTACGACGAGACGATCACGCACTCGGTCGTGCCGGTCGTCGCCGCCGAGACGGCGGACTTCTTCTCCGACGAGTGGGTCGCGCGGATGTCGGAGCTCACACCGCAGGAGAGGCTCGAGGCGTTCTCGCGCAAACGCTGATCTCGGTTTCGACCTCGGCTTGACTTCGAGCGCGCTCGAAGTTCTACCGTGAGGACATGACCGTTCTCGATGACACCCGCTCGATCGCCGAGGCGGCGGCGGAGACGGGTCTGTCGACCCACGCGTTGCGCTACTACGAGCGCTCCGGGCTGATGCTCACCCCCGTCGAACGCGCCTCCTCGTCGCACCGCCGGTACACGGATGCCGACATCTCGTGGGTGCGCTTCCTCACCCGGCTGCGGTCGACCGGAATGCCGATCGCCGTCATCCGCCGCTACACCGACCTTGTGCGGCGGGGCGATGCGACCGTCGCGGAACGGCGCGCCCTGCTGAGCGCCCATCGTGACGTCGTGCGTGCCCGCCTCGCCGACGTGACGGCGAGCCTCGCCGCCATCGACCACAAGATCCACCTCTACGACACGGAGATCGCCGCATCATGACCACCCCCTCCCTCCCCACCATCGCCCTCGGCTCCACCGGCCTGACCGTGAGCCGCATCGGCCTCGGGCTCATGGGCATCAGCGCCTTCTACACCGGCGCCGGCCAGGACGACGACGGCGGCGCCCGCACGATCCTCGGCGCGCTCGACCGCGGCGTCACGTTCCTCGACACCGCCGAGATCTACGGTCCGTACGCCAACGAGGAACTGCTCGGGCGTACGCTCTCGGGCAGCGGCCGGCGGGACGAGGTCGTGCTCGCGACCAAGTTCGGCACCATCCTCCACACGCAGGACGACACCCGCGGCCTCGACGGCAGCCCGGCCAACCTGCGCCTCTCGATCGAAGGGTCGCTGCGGCGCCTGCAGACCGACCGCATCGACCTCTACTACCAGCACCGCATGGACCCGGGTGTGCCGATCGAGGACACCGTCGGCGCGCTCGCCGACCTCGTCGCCGCGGGGAAGATCCGCGGCTACGGGCTGTCGGAGGCGTCGGCCGACACGATCCGCCGCGCGCACGCCGTGCACCCGGTGACCGCGGTGCAGACCGAGTACTCGCTGTGGTCGCGCGATCCCGAGGCACAGCTCCTTCCCACCCTGCGCGAGCTCGGCATCGGGTTCGTGCCGTACTCGCCGCTCGGGCGCGGCTTCCTCACCGGCGCCATCCGCTCGGTCGACACCCTCGCCGAATCCGACTTCCGCCGCCAGAACCCGCGGTTCGCCGGTGAGGCCCTCGAGCAGAACCTCGGCATCGTGACGGTCATCGAGAAGGTCGCCGGTGAGGTCGACGCGACGCCTGCCCAGGTCGCGCTGGCGTGGCTGCTCGCGCAGGGCGACGACATCGCTCCGATCCCCGGCACGCGCCGGATCGAACGGGTCGAGGAGAACATCGCCGCGGCGCACCTCTCGCTCTCGCCGGCTCAGCTCGCCGAGCTGGATGCCGTCGCGCCGGCGGTCGGCGACCGCTACGCGGACATGACGCCGCTCAACCGCTGAGCCGTCGAACCGCTGAGGGCAACGCGCGCGGCTTCGCCCTCGCGGTGATGCGGGGCCGCCGACTGTACATCGAGTCCAGTCGGCGGCACCGTCGCCGCGGTTAGGCTGGAGGCACCCCTTCACGATGATGTGACGACCCACGAGGACTGAACATGGCACTGGACGCCCCCACGCGCACCGAGACCGACTCCCTGGGATCCCTCGAGATCCCCGCCGACGCCTATTGGGGCATCCACACCGCCCGGGCGCTGGAGAACTTCCCGATCTCGCGTCGAGCCATCTCGGTCTACGCCGACCTCGTGAAGGCCCTCGCGATGGTCAAGCAGGCCTCGGCGCGCGCCAACCGCGAGATCGGCGTCCTCGATCCCGAGCGCGCCGACCTCATCGACCGGGCGTCGCAGCGCGTCATCGACGGTGAGTTCCACGATCAGTTCATCGTCGGCGTCATCCAGGGCGGCGCGGGCACCTCGACCAACATGAACGCGAACGAGGTGATCACCAACATCGCGTTGGAGATGGCGGGGCGGCCGAAGGGCGACTACGCCTACCTCTCGCCGATCGATCACACCAACCGCAGTCAGTCGACCAACGACGTCTACCCGACGGCCGTGAAGATCGGCCTCAGCCTCGACCTCATCAGCCTGCTCGAGGAGCTCGACCTCCTCCGCCGCTCGTTCCTGGGGAAGGCGGCGGAGTTCCACGACATGCTCAAGATCGGCCGCACGCAGCTGCAGGATGCCGTGCCGATGACGCTCGGTCAGGAGTTCCACGGCTTCGCCACGACGCTCGGGTACGACCACCAGCGCCTCACCGAGAACGCCTACCTGCTGTACGAGATCAACATGGGCGCGACGGCCATCGGCACCGGCATCACGACCCACTCGGACTACGCGCCCGCCGTCGTGCGCCACCTGCGCGAGATCACCGGGCTCGACCTCGTGACCGCCGACGACCTCGTCGAGGCGACGAGCGACACCGGCTCGTTCATGTCGTTCTCGTCGTCGCTCAAGCGCAACGCGATCAAGCTGTCGAAGATCTGCAACGATCTGCGACTGCTGTCGTCGGGGCCGCAGGCGGGGCTCGGGGAGATCAACCTCCCGGCACGCCAGGCCGGATCGTCGATCATGCCGGGCAAGGTCAATCCGGTCGTTCCCGAGGTGGTGAACCAGGTCGCCTTCGCGGTGGCCGGCGCCGATCTCACCGTCACGATGGCCGTCGAAGCTGGGCAGCTGCAGCTCAACGCGTTCGAGCCCGTG
Source organism: Microbacterium telephonicum (assembly GCF_003651225.1). Classification (GTDB taxonomy): domain Bacteria; phylum Actinomycetota; class Actinomycetes; order Actinomycetales; family Microbacteriaceae; genus Microbacterium; species Microbacterium telephonicum. The sequence goes on along the minus strand of NZ_RCDB01000003.1, from coordinate 187,744 downwards.
ATCGCCCACTCGATCTTCCAGTCGATCACCTGGATGCGACGGGCGATGCGCACGCTCCGGGTCAACTGCGTCGACGGCATCACGGCCAACCGCGAGAGGCTGGGCGCGATGGTCGGGTCGTCGGTCGGCGTCGTGACCGCGCTGACGCCGTTCATCGGATACGCCGCCGCGGCGGCGCTCGCGAAGACGGCGCTGCTCACGCACCGCAACGTCGGCGACCTCGTCGTCGAGGCGGGGCTCATGAGCCGCGACGACGTCGATAAGCAGCTGTCGCCGGCCCGGCTGTCGGGCCTGCAGGCGGTGACCCAGGCGATCCCCGTCATCCAGCCTGCGGAGAATCTCGTCGAAGGCTGAATGCCGCCGCGGATCCTACACCGCGACGAGACACGCACTCCGACCCTTGGAGTCTCCTGAGAGGTCCACTACCGTGAGCGTGTCGGCGTCCCGCCGGCCGCGAACCCAGGAGGCCTCATGAGCGACCCCCAGAACCCCCAGAACGACCCGACCGGCGACGCCGCAAATGTGCCGCCCGCCCCGTCGCCACCGGCGTCGGACGTGCCGCCGGCCGCGTCGGAGCACGTGACGCCGCCGCCCGCCGCGGACGCGCCGCCGGCTTACACCCCGCCCGCCCCCGAGGCGGCGCCGGCGTACGCGGCGCCCGCCTACCAGGCCGCTCCCGCCTACCAAGCGCCGCCCGCGTACAACGGCGGCGGCGCTCCCGGCGCCCCCGTCCCCGGCAAGACGCTCGGCATCGTCGCGCTCGTGGTCGTCTTCTTCGCATCCCTCGTGGGTCTGATCCTCGGCTACGTCGCGAAGTCGCAGAGCAAGAAGGCGGGCGTGCCGAACACCCCCGCGACGGTCGCGATCATCCTCGGCTGGATCTTCCTCGTGCTGACGATCATCGGCGTGATCATCTTCTTCGTGTTCCTCGGCGTCGGGCTGAACGCGTACAACGAGATCTGCTCCGAGCTCGGCTCGGGCGTGTACGAGTCCAACGGCACCACCATCACGTGCCCGTGACCCGCTGACACCTGCGAAGCGCCCGTCCCGCCCGGGGCGGGCGCTTCGTCGTTCCGCGGGCGGGTCGGGGTGGGGGTCGCTCCGGACGCTACGCTGGCGGCCATGACGTTCCCGTCGCCGCTCGCGCAGCCTCCCCACGGCGACGGGGCCCTCGTCCCGCCTGCCGCGGGGGTGCCGGCCGTGCCGGTGCCGGCCCGACGGGGCCGACGCGCGCCGCTCTGGCTGTTCGCCCCGCTCATCCTGCTGCTCGCCGCGCTCGCCGCGTACCTCCTGACGTTCCTCGGCGCCGAGGCCGCGATCGTCGGCATGCTGCTCGCGCTGGTGCCGCTCGCAGCCGTGCTGCTGGCGATCCGTCTCGTCGACCGCTGGGAACCCGAACCGCGCAGCCTCGTCGCATTCGCCGTCGCGTGGGGCGCGGTGGCCGCGGTCGTGATCGCCCTGCTGGTCGACCTCGCCGTCGCGGCGACCGTCGGCGACATCGGTGCGGCATCCGCCGTCGTGCAGGCGCCGATCATCGAGGAGCTCGCGAAGGGGATCGGGGTGCTCATCGTGTTCGCCGTGGGCCGTCGTGCATTCGACGGACCCGTCGACGGCGTCGTGTACGGGGCACTCGTCGGCGCGGGGTTCGCCTTCACCGAGAACATCCTCTATTTCGCGACGAGTCTGCTCGAGGGCGGCGCGGCCGAGGCGTCGACGACGTTCTTCCTGCGCGGGATCCTCTCGCCGTTCGCCCACGTCATGTTCACCGCCGTCACCGGGTTCGCCGTCGGCGTCGCCGCGCGGCGCGGCCGGGCGGGGAGTGTCGCGGTGGCGTTCGCGTGGGGGCTCGCGGGTGCGATGCTGCTGCACGGTCTGTGGAACGCCGCGGCCGTCTACGGCGACTTCCTCGTGCTGTACGTCACGCTGCAGGTGCCGCTGTTCGTGCTGTTCGTCGTCGGGATCGCGATGCTCCGCCGCGAGGAGATGCGCCTCACCCGCACCCACCTCGGCGCCTACGCGGCCGCCGGGTGGTTCACCGCCGCCGAGGTGGACATGCTCGCCACACGGGGCGGGCGCGCCCGGGCGCTCGCCTGGTCGCGGGGCGCCCCGCCCGCCCGCCGCGACGCGATGCGCCGGCTCATCGCCGATGCCACCGCCCTCGCCGCGGCACGGCAGCGCGCCGTATCGGGACGCGATCCGCACGCTGCGGCGGAGGAGCGGATCTTCCTCGAGCGCACGGTGGCCGCGCGTCGCGCACTGGTGGGCTGAACCCGGCGGAACCCCGCCCGGACAGGAGCCCGGACAAAAGCTCAGCGCCCGGTGCTGCGGCGATGCCTGCGAGTCTTCCGGGCGCTGAGTTGATCTACGACCATGGTGCCGACCCCGGTCGCGACTGTCAAGAGCCCCCGCGCCGCCTCGGCCCGTGCTTGGATGGACGCATGAGCGACAACCGCACGAAGCCCGAGATCGACGCCCCCACCGAGCCGGCGCCCAGCCAGCTCGTCATCCGCGACATCATCGTCGGCGACGGTGCCGAGGCCAAGCCCGGCGACACCGTCACGGTCCACTACGCCGGCGTCGAGTACGAGTCCGGCGAGGAGTTCGACTCCTCCTGGGGGCGTGGCGAGAGCATCCAGTTCCCGCTGCGCGGCCTCATCCAGGGCTGGCAGGACGGCATCCCCGGCATGAAGGTCGGCGGCCGCCGCGAGCTCGTCATCCCGCCGCACCTGGCCTACGGTCCCGCCGGCGGGCACTTCCTCGGCGGCAAGACCCTCATCTTCGTGATCGACCTGCTGCAGGTCGGCTGACACACACCACGCGAAGGGCGGATGCCGCGGCATCCGCCCTTCGTGGTTCCCGGGAAGTTTTTACATTCTTGGGAATACATCCAGGATCCCCGTGTTGGATGGAGGCAGACCGTTCCCCTCACACGAAGGACAACTCTCATGACCGCTGCCACCACGATCGACGTCCCCGGCTACAAGGCGGGCACCTGGGTGCTCGACCCCTCCCACAGCGAGGTCACCTTCTCCGTCCGCCACATGATGATCTCGAAGGTGCGCGGCAACTTCGGTCTGAAGAGCGCCACGATCGAAGCTCCGGCCAACCCGCTCGAGGCGAAGGTCACCGCCTCGGTCGACGTCGCATCGGTCGACACCAAGGACGAGGCCCGCGACAACCACCTCCGTTCGGGCGACTTCTTCGACGCCGAGCAGTTCCCGACGCTCGAGTTCGCCTCCACCGGCGTGCGCTACGAGGGCGGCGACTTCCTCGTCGACGGTGACCTCACGATCCGCGGCATCACCAAGCCCGTCACCTTCGAGGTCGAGTTCGGCGGCTTCGGGACCGACCCGTGGGGCAACTACAAGGCCGGTGCGACGGCGACCACGGTCGTCAACCGCGAGGACTTCGGTCTCACGTGGAACGCCGCGCTCGAGACCGGAGGCGTGCTCGTCGGCAAGGACGTGACGATCACGCTCGACCTCCAGGGCGCCCTGCAGGCCTGATCCCCGCTTCCCCCGGATACGAGAGGGGCGGATGCCACGCGGCATCCGCCCCTCTCGCCGTCTCAGCCCGACACCGACACCGTCCGCCGGGCGAGATCCGCGCGCTCGACGAGGTCGGCGTGCACGGCCGCGACGCCGCGCCTTGAGACCGAGCGGCGCCGCGTCGTGCCGTCGAGGGTGACGAGGTGCGTCGGGTCGTCTCCGTCGGTGAGGTACACGGGCTGCACGATCGTCCAGTCGAGGTCCGACCCGCGCAGCACGCCCTCCTGGATCTCGGTGTCGGCGATCTGCGGCGCGATGAACATCGCGAACACGAGCCGATCGCGCAGCCGCAGCCGCGTCCTCGTCTCGCCGACGCCGTACGAGGACTGCACGATCACGCGGCGCACACCCGCCCGTCGCGCCGCTGCGACGAGGAGTGCGGTCGCGCGCGAGCGGACGTCGTCGGGCGTGCCCTGCGCGCCGCGCAGCCGTACGCGCAGCGTGGGCTCGGAGATGCCCAGGATCACGACGACCGCGTCGTGGCCGGGGAGCACGGCGTCGAGGTCGCGCGACGAGGTCGCGTCGCCGTCGACCGTCGTGAGCCCCGGCTGCCCGGGCAGGGCGGACGCGTGCCGTGAAAAGCCGGTCACACGGTGGCCGCGGGCGAGCAGGGCGGCGCAGGTGGCGCGTCCGGTGCCGCCGGTGGCGCCGATCACGAGGATGTTCATGGGAGTGCTCCATTCGTCGAGGTGCCACCACTCTGGCGTTGTCGATTCGGATGATCTATCGTCGGGCGTACCTGATTCTTGATCGAAAGTCCGAATTGACATGGATGTCCGCCCATGGGAGCACGCCGACGCCCTCACCGACGCGCTCTACGGGCTGCGGATGCGAGGCGCGTTCTATTCGTGGACGGAGGCGTCGGGGTCGGGATCGGTCGCGATGCCGGAGGTCGCCGAGACGCTCAGCTTCCATATCGTCGCGCAGGGCACCGCGTACCTCGAGGTGGAGGGCCGGGACGCCGTGGCGCTGCCGGCGGGTCACCTGGCGCTGGTGCCGCGGGGCATCGGCCACCGCGTCTCCACCGGCCCCGGGGCGCCTCTGCTCGGCCGCGCGGAGGACCTTCCGCAGACGATGCTCGGCGATGCGTTCTCCCTGCTGCGGATCGGCCCGGAGGCGATGGCGCCCGACCTCGCACTGCTGTGCGGGGTCGTCGCGTTCGACGCCCCGGTCGTGCAGGACATGCTCGCGGTGTTGCCGTCGATCCTGCAGGTCGACACGGCGCGGCACCCGGTCATGGCGGCGCTCGTCCCGCTGCTCTCCCGTGAACTCCGCGAGCCGCGACCGGGCGGCGACGCCGTCGCGACGCGGCTTGCCGACGTGCTCGTCGTCGAGACGGTGCGCGCGTGGCTGGCCGACGATCCGGATGCCGCCCAGGGATGGCTCGCGGCGCTCCGCGATGCGCAGCTCGGATCGGCGCTGGCCGCTGTGCACCGCGATCCCGGTGCGGACTGGTCGCTGTCCGAACTGGCGCGTCGTGCCCGGATGTCACGGTCCGCGTTCGCGGCACGTTTCGCGGCGGTCGTCGGCGTTCCGCCGATGACCTACGTGACGACCACGCGCATGCGCACCGCCCGGACGAGACTCGCGGCGGGGGAGACGGTCGCGGCTGTCGGCGCGTCGCTCGGCTACGGCTCGGAGGCCGCCTTCAGTCGTGCCTTCGCGCGGACCACGGGGGAGACTCCCGGACGGTTGCGCCGCCGCGTCGCGTGAGCTTAGCGCCGCCGTCGCGGACGCAGTCGGTTCTGCGCCAGCAGGATACCGAGGAAGACGAGCAGCGCACCGACAGGCTCGTTCCAGGTGAGCCGCTCGCCCAGCACGACCACGCCGAGCAGCACGCCCACCACCGGCGTGATGTACGTCACCGTCGAGGCGCGGGTGGGCCCCCACGCCCGCAGCACGTTCTGGTTCCAGATGTAGGCGACGCCGGTTCCGAGGCATCCGAGCAAGAGGAGGCTCGTGACGATCCAGCCGTCCAGCCGTACGGGGGTCGCCGCGACGAGCGGGGTGAGGGCGACGAGGATCGCGGCGCCGATGCCGATGTTCAGGAACGAGAAGGTGAGGGCCGACATGCCGCTGTCGGCCGTGAAGCGCCTCATGTACGCGAGCGAGAACCCGTAGCAGGCGGTCGCGCCGAGGATCGCGAGCTGGGCGACGACGCTCTGCGAGAGGTCGAGGCCCTGCCACGGGGCGATGATCGTCATCACCCCGGCGATGCCGACGAGGATGCCGGCGATCTGGAGCGCGCTGAGCTTCTCGACCCGGAACACCGCCCACGCCATGATCGCCGTCATGATCGGCGTCGTCGCGTTGTAGATGCTCGCGAGCCCCGAGGTGACGTACTGCTGCGCCCAGGAGAAGAGCAGGAAAGGCAGCACGCAGAAGGTCGTCGCGATGACGCTCATGTGCGCCCAGATGCGTGCGCCGCGGGGGAGGTGCTCGCGGCGCACCGCCACGAAGACGCCGAGGGTGAGCGCGCCGAGGACGAGGCGGGTCCACACCACCTGCCCCGGTGAGACGCCCTCGAGGGCCACCTTCATGAAGAGGAAGCTCGAGCCCCAGACGATGCCGCCCAGCACGAACTGCGCCGTGATCGACGACGTGCGGGAGGAGGGCCCGCGGGCGGGGGCGGGCGGGGCGGACGCGGTGGACACGGCGCGACTCTATGCCCGGGCGCCGACAGGCGGGGCATCACGCAGTGCCGCGTCCGGAATCCGCCGTCACTCGGCCGGATCCCGACGGTGGACGTCGCCGCCTGGGCGGCGCCGACGCCACGTCGGTGCGGGTCAGGGCTCCGGATGCAGCGCGTCGTAGTGGCGAAAGCGGGGGTTCAGACGCACGAGCAGGCCGACGAGGCCGATGATGACGAGGCCTCCCAGCAGCGGCGGGAACCACAGCGCCGCGAAGGTCGCGAGGGTGCCCGCGTACAGCGCGCCTACGCGCGGCCCGCCGGCGACCACGACGATGAAGATGCCCTGCAGCCTGCCGCGCACGGCATCCGGCACCGCCGCCTGCACCATCGTGTTGCGGAAGATCGAGCTCACGTTGTCGGCGGCGCCCGACACGGCCAGGCACACCGCCGCGGCGGCGATGAGCGCGAGGTTCGGCGTGTGCTCGTCGACGGTGGCGGGCGCGAACAGGCCGAACGCGGCACCCAGCAGCACGAGACCGAAGGCCGCGATCGCGGCGCCGTACACCTGGATGGCCCGCTCGATGCCGAGCCCCTGACGGCGGATGCGGCCCACGGGGCCGGAGAACACGCTCGAGACGAAGGCGCCGACGGCGACGGAGGCGGTGAGCACGCCGGTCGTGATCGGTCCGCCGCCCAGCAGCACCGCGCCGATCGCGGGGAGCAGCGACAGCGGCTGGCCGAAGGTCATCGCGATGATGTCGAGCAGGAACTGCAGTCGGATGTTGCCGGCGCGACGCAGGAAGCGGATGCCGTCGCGCAGCGACTGGAGGCCGGGCCGCACGACCGCGCCCTCGGGGCGGATGGCGGGCAGGGTCAGCAGCCCCAGGAACATCGCCGACATCAGCGCGACATCGAGCGTGTAGGTCCAGGCGTAGCCGGTGAACGCGACGAGCACGCCGGCCAGGGCGGGACCGGCCATGACCATGATGCCGACCGTGATGCCCTGCAGCGCCGACGCCGCCGGGAGCAGCTCGCGGGGGAGCAGGCGCGGCACGATCGACTGGCGCGCGGCCATGACGATGGAGTTCGCCGACGAGTTCACGACGCTCAGCACGTACAGCCACCACACCGTCTCCCACGCGTTCCACGCGAGGATCGCGAGCAGCAGTGTGGAGGCGAACGTCACGGTCGCCGCGATCAGCGCGACCCGGCGGCGGTCGAACGCGTCGGCCAGCATCCCTCCCCACAGCCCCGCGATCACCATCGGCACGAGGCCCGCGACGGCGATCATCGACACCGCGAACGTGTCGCCGGTGAGCTCGAACATGTGCAGCATGATCGCGACGATCGTGAGCTGACCGCCGAGGCCCGCGAGCGTCGAGCCGATCCACATCCGCGCGAACGCCGGGCTCGCCTTCAGTGGCGTGAGGTCGATGAGGTGGTCGCGGCTCAGCCGCGGCAGGCGCGGCCGGCCGGGCGGGGGAGGATCGGCAGACACTCGGTCCAGGGTAGTCCCGACCGCGTCGCGCCCGAGGCCGCGCGACTGGTAGACTCTTCAGGTTGCCGTTCGATCGGCCGCGGATAAAGAGAGCCCACGTATCAGGCGTCGGGCGCCGCGCAACGAAGAGGAAGGGGATCACCTATGGCACTGGAAGCAGACGTCAAGAAGGCGATCATCGAAGAGTACGCGACGCACCCCGGTGACACCGGATCCCCCGAGGTGCAGGTCGCGATGCTGACGCAGCGCATCAAGGACCTCACCGAGCACCTCAAGGAGCACAAGCACGACCACCACTCGCGTCGTGGCCTGTTCCTGCTCGTCGGTCAGCGCCGCCGTCTCCTGGGCTACCTCCAGGATGTCGACATCAACCGTTACCGCTCGCTCATCGAGCGCCTCGGTCTCCGTCGCTGAGCATCAGCGCACCAGCGTTCAATCGCGCGAAACATTCTTGAGAAGGCCGCCCACGGTGTGGGCGGCCTTCGTCGCGTTCACAGTGAGCGGCGCGGCGCTCAGGCGCGGGCGGCGAGCAGGTCGGCGTGCCACCGCTCGGCGACGTCGGGGTGCGCGCGCAGTCGTGATTTCAGTGCGTTCTCGCCGTAGCGAGCGTGGATGGGGTTGGACGGATCCTGCGTCACTCCGCGCGCCTTCGCCGCGAGCTCCGGCGGCAGCTCGATCAGCGGCAGGTTGGTGTCCAGCGCGGGGTTGAAGAAGAACGGCACCGAGATGCGGTCGTCGGGGAGCCGGGGCGACACCACGCGGTGGTTCGTCGCGATGAGGTATCCGCCGGTCGCGTACTCGAGCATCTCGCCGATGTTGACCACGAACGCGCCGGACACCGGCGGGGCGTCGACCCACGTGCCGTCGCGCTCGACCTGCAGTCCGCCCTTGCCCGGCTCCACCCACAGCAGGGTCAGCACGCCGGAGTCCTTGTGCGCGCCGACGCCCTGCCGGGGCTCGGGTGCGTCGGTGCCGGGGTAGCGGACGATCTTCAGCAGCGTCGAGGGTTCCCCGAAGTGCTCGTCGAAGAACGTCTCGGGAGCGCCGAGCGCGACCGCCCAGGCCCGCAGCAGCCGGCGGGCGACGCCGACGAGGTGTTCCTGCCAGGCGGATGCCACCTCGCGCAGTTCCGGCTGCGCCTCGGGCCAGATGTTCGGACCGATCAGGCGCGCGTAGTCGGGGGCGTCCGGGTCGTCGATCGCGGGACGCTCGGGGCCGATGTCGATCTGCTCCCGCCAGTCCACCTTCCCCTGCGTGCGCTCGCCGCCGATGCGGGTGTAGCCGCGGAAGTGCGGGCTGCGCACGTTCTCGATCGCGAGCTTGTCGGCCTCGGGGAGCGCGAAGAACGCCCGCGCCGTGCGATGCAGCCGCGACTCCAGGTCGGGCGGGAGACCCGTGCCGGTGAGGTAGAAGAACCCGACGTCGTGGGTCGCACGGCGAAGCTCGTCACGGAACCGCTCCGCCTCGGCGGGTCCCTGGTCCAGGAGCGACAGGTCGAGCACCGGCAGGTTCAGATCGGTCATGGTCCGACGCTAGGACGCCGGCGGAGCGGCATCCGCTTTGTTGCCGCGTATGACCGGCCGGCGGCCGGGAACGACGTCAGCGGGGGCGGCGCGAGCCCGTCGGGTCGTCGCGGCGCCCCTCGCGGCCGGCGAGTGTCGCATCGGCGAACAGCCATGCCGGGCGGGGCTCGACGAAGGGACGGAAGACGACGCGCACCGGCTTCGTCGCGAGCACCAGGGCGATCGCGACCGAGACCGCGATCACCGACGGCAGCCACAGCCACGTCGGCTCGGCGTGCCGCAGCAGGCCGTTCTCTCTGAACGGGTACAGCACGAACGAGTGGAGCAGGTAGACGTACATCGTGTACTGGCCGAAGTGGGTCCACCAGTACGAGCCGCGCGGCACGAGCGCGAAGAACGCAGCCGACAGCACGAGCGCGATCGCCATGAGCGACAGGCGCACTCCGCCCGACCACCACGGCCCGCCGAGGTCGCTGTAGCTGTCGTCGTAGAACAGCCATTCGCGCAGGTTCACCGCACGCCAGGTGTCGACGAAGAACCACGCCGCCCAGCCGGCCACCGCCAGCACGGCGCCCGCGAGTGCCCGCACCCACCAGCGTCGCCGGCGGATCAGGTCGAACCGCTCGAGCACCTTGTGATGGGCGAGCCACCAGCCGAGCGTGAAGAACGGCAGCAGGCCCAGGGTGCGCGACAGCGAGAGTGTCGAGTCGACGTTCTCCCAGTAGCCGACGAGCACCGAGATGAGGATCGTCCAGGCCAGCGGCCACCGCAGCAGCGCGAGATAGGGGAGGACGAGCCGGAACAGGGCGAGGGCGATGAGGAACCAGAGGGTCCACGACGGCTCGGTGAAGTTCGGCTCCGCCTGGCCCTCGACGAGCCACTTCGTGAGCGTCCACAGGCCCTCGAAGATGAGGTACGGCAGCACGATGTCGGTGATGACCCGCGCCATGCGGGTGCGCGTGGGGGAGTCCGACTTGGAGAAGTAGCCCGAGATGATCGCGAACGCGGGCATGTGGAACGCGTAGACGAGCAGGTAGAGGCCGAGCGCGACATCCGAGTCGTAGGTAAGCCGCTGGATCGCGTGTCCCAGCACCACCAGAACGATGCACGCGAACCGTGCGTTGTCCCACAGCGGCACACGGCGGCGCTTGGCAGTCGCGGGGACAGGTCCGGTGCGGGGAGGGGTGGGCGTGCTCATGCTGGAGCAACCCTACCCAGGTCGGCCGGGAACGACGGATGCCGGCGGCCCCGGGGAACGGGCCGCCGGCATCCGTGCGCGAGAGATGTCAGACGCCAGGACGGTTCATGTCCGGCACCTCGATCGCCGTGGTCGTGGGCGACGTGAACCGGTTGAGGAACGCCATCGCGACGCCCTCGATGAGCTGGTCGAACATCCAGAACGTGGCGGGCATGATCGGGAGGAACCCCTCGCGGTACCTGATGTAGGCCGGCCATCCCGTCTTGATGAGGGCGGCCGACGCGTAGTCGCGCTTGAGCGAGAGGGAGTCCGCCACGTAGTCGCCGAGCTGATACCGCACGAACTCGTTGAGGAAGCCGCGCGTCAGCCCGAGGTCGATCTGTGCCGTCAGCCCGAGCAGCACCTCGGCGAGGTCCTTGCCCTCGGGCGTGGACACCATGATCGGATCGAGCGTCTGCGCCGCCTGTGCGTGCGCGGCCGCCCACGTCGCCGGGATGAACTCGTCCCGCACGCCGAGCAGGTGCAGCGCGACCTGCCAGGAGTGCAGGAACGCCTCTTCGTCGGCCGCCGACATCCGCACGCCCCACTCCTTCAGCTTCTTGTGCACGAAGGTGCCCGTGGAGTGGAAGGTGACGAGGATGTCGTGGTTGCTGATGGGTATCGTCTCGTCGGCGACCGCGCGCCAGTAGGGCGACTGCGGCAGCAGGTGGCGCACCGAGGCGTGCACGATGCGCGTCTTGTTCGCCGTGACCAGGAACTGCCCCTGCGGCTCCATCGCCTTGAGGTCGCCCAGGTCGTAGCCGAACGTGAAGGTCTTCGCGGCGCGATCCTGCATGTCGGCGCCGCCCTTGGACCAGTACACCGAACGGGCCTCGCGGGGGATCATCGTGCTCATGATGCCGCCGCCGATGCCGTAGATGAAGAACATATACATGTCCTTGCGCCGGTTGAAGTCCGCGGCCAGCTTGAGCTTGTTCATGTCGGCCCACGGCGGCAGCTTCACGTGCTGGGTGAACCACGTGCCGAGCTCGGGCGGGAGGGTGTCGACCGGGATCGGGTCGTTGTTGTTGACCCAATTGCGCATCGCGTCGTTGATCTGGCGGGTCTGGCCCGCCTCGATCGCGCGCTTCATGATGCCGTCGATCTCGTCGTCCCAGACCCACTGCGGATCGGTGCCGGTGCCGGTGCCGACCGCGGCGATCGATCCGCTGGACGACCACGACCAGGCCGGCGAGGCGGCGCCCAGGGCGACGCCGGAGAAGCCCATCGCGGCGCCGAGGGTGAGTAACCCGCGTCTGCTCAGTTCGGGCATTGGGGGACCTGCCTTCCGAGGAGGGACGGACGGCGTCCGCGGCATCCGCATCGATGCCTCCACGATCGCAGCCCGTCCGGCGAACACTTGTGATTTGCCGTTAACATAGCCGTGCCTTCAGTCGAGCACAAGGATGCGGGGAAGTGAATGGGAATTCTCTAACGTGTGCTGCCCGGACGACGGATGCAGGCCCGACGGAGAGGTGCCGGGAATAATGTGGCCGTGCCGCTGTTCTCTCAGATACATGCAAATGAATAGACTGGGCCTGACGGAGTCCAGAGAAGGAGCAGAGACCGTGAGCGAGAACACCACCTGGCCGGGAATGCAGTTCGGCATCTTCACGGTCAGCGACATCACCCAGGATCCGACGACCGGGGAGACGCCCAGCGAGGCCGAGCGCATCCGCGCCACGCTGACGATCGCCAAGCACGCGGAGGAGGTCGGCCTCGACGTCTTCGCGCTCGGCGAGCACCACAACCCGCCGTTCTGGTCGAGTTCGCCGACGACGACCCTCGCGTACATCGCCGCGCAGACCGAACGCCTCGTCTTGTCGACCGCAACGACCCTCATCACGACGAACGACCCGGTGAAGATCGCCGAGGACTTCGCGATGCTGCAGCACGTCTCCGGCGGTCGCACCGATCTCATGCTCGGCCGCGGCAACACCGGACCGGTCTATCCGTGGTTCGGCAAGGACATCCGCCAGGGCCTGCCGCTGGCGATCGAGAACTACGCGCTGCTGCACAAGCTGTGGCGTGAGGACGTCGTGGACTGGGAGGGCAAGTTCCGCACGCCGTTGCAGGGCTTCACGTCGACGCCGCGCCCGCTCGACGGTGTCGCGCCGTTCGTGTGGCACGGCTCCATCCGCACGCCGGAGATCGCCGAGCAGGCCGCATATTACGGTGACGGATTCTTCGCGAACAACATCTTCTGGCCGGCCGAGCACTACCAGCGTCTCATCGCGCTCTACCGCCAGCGCTGGGAGCACTACGGACACGGCGCGCCCGAGACGGCCGTCGTCGGTCTCGGCGGGCAGGCGTTCATGGCGAAGAACTCGCAGGATGCCGTCACGCGGTTCCGTCCGTACTTCGACAACGCGCCCGTCTACGGGCACGGGCCCTCGCTCGAGGACTTCACCGAGATGACCCCCTTGACCGTCGGGTCGCCGCAGCAGGTCATCGACCGCTACGCCGGCATGCGCGAGCTGTTCGGCGACTACCAGCGTCAGCTCTTCCTCATGGACCACGCGGGTCTGCCGCTGAAGACGGTGCTCGAGCAGCTCGACATCCTCGGCGGCGAGGTCGTCCCGGTGCTGCGCCGCGAGTTCGCGAAGGACCGTCCGGCGAACGTGCCCGACGCGCCGACCCACGCGAACCTCGTGCGCGCGGCGTACGGCGACGGGCCGTCGCGGCAGGCGACGCCGCGAGCGAACCGCGGCGACAACCTCTCGGGCCCTTCGCCCTACCAGGACGCCCCCGCCCCCGCAGGTGCCGCGTTCGGCCTGGGTGGTGCACGATGACCGCCCGGCGCATCGCCGTCGTGTCGGCGGGACTGTCCAACCCCTCCTCGACCCGGATGCTGGCCGACCGGCTCGCCGCGGCCACTGTCGCGCAGCTCGCCGAGCGCGGTGTGGAGGCATCCGTCGACACGATCGAACTGCGCGACCTCGCGCACGACATCACCAACAACCTGCTGACCGGCTTCGCGCCGCCCGCGCTGGAGACGGCGATCAACACCGTCGTCTCCGCCGACGCGCTCATCGCGGTGACGCCGATCTTCTCGACGAGCTACTCGGGACTGTTCAAGTCGTTCATCGACGTGCTCGACCCCGATGCGCTCACCGGGATGCCGGTGCTCATCGGCGCGAACGCCGGCACCGCCCGACACTCGCTGGCGATCGACTACGCGATCCGTCCGCTGTTCGCGTACCTCCACGCCGAGGCGGTCTCGACGGGTGTGTTCGCCGCATCCGCCGACTGGGGCGCGCACGCCGACGAGGTGGCGCCGCTGAGCTCGCGCGTCGACCGGGGCGCCCGCGAGCTGGCCGACGCGGTGGCGCGCCGCGAGCCCGCCGGAAGCGCCGACCCGTTCGATCCGGCGAACTACCTGGGCGAGGGCCGCTCCTTCGGCCACCTCCTCGGCGGCCTCGCCGGCGACTAACCCGCCCGCCCCGGGGCCGGCCGCCCCGGCCCCGTCCCGGTTCCGCGCACCGTCCGATGGTTGAGCAGCCCCCGCCCGCGCCGTCCGGTGGTTGAGTAGCGCGCGCAGCGCGCGTATCGAAACCCACCGAACCCGGCATCGGTCGAGGGTGCTCAGGCGGGGTCGAGTTCTCCACACCCCCCTCGGACTTTCGAATCAATGTCCGAGGCCAGTGGGAGAATCAGAGCATGTCGACGTTCACGAAGATCACCACCCCGGAGGACGATCTCACCGTCCTGGGTGAGATCGTCGCGGGCTTCGAAGCGAACGCTGTCGAGCTGCGTGCCGCGCAAATCGCGGAAGTGCGACTTCTCGCCCGTGCCGGTCAGCTCGCCGACGCGCAGACCGCCGGTTCTCCTTTGCGGGTGCGTGAGCACGACATGGCGTTGCGGTCCATCGCCGCCGAGATCGGCGGCGTGCTGCACGTAACCGACCGCACCGTGCAGGCGCGGATCGGTGATGCCCGGTCGCTGGTGGAGATGTACCCGCTGACCCTCGCGGCATGGGAGTCAGGGCAGATCACCAAGGGTCAGGTTCAAGTGATCACGGATGCCGGTGACGTCGTCCCCGCGTCTCGACGCCCGGAGTTCGACGCGGAAGCGATCACCCAGTGTGAGGGCCGTACCCCGAACCGGCTGCGTCCGATCCTGCAGCTCCTCGCGGAACGATTCACCGACCGTTCGTTCACGGAACGCCACCAGGAAGCCGCCGCGGCCCGGTGCGTGCGGGTGTTCCCGGGGCGGGATGGGATGTGCGACGTGGTCGCGACGGTGCCGACGGTGATCGGGGACGGGATCCTCGACCGCCTGACTCAGCAAGCACAGGCCGTGATCGACGCGCGCGACCCGGACGAAGGTGACGAACGTGGGATCGACGCGGTCCGCACGGATGTGCTCACCGACCTCCTCCTCGCCGGCACGCCCGCCCTCGACCCGACCGCGACTGGTGATCAGCCCGGCACCCTCGGGTCGATTCGCGCGCAGGTGCAGGTGGTCGTCCCGGCGCTCACGTTGGTGGGTGCGGATGAGGGTCCGGCTGATCTGGTGGGGCGTTCCCCGATCGATGCCGACACGGCTCGGTGCCTCGCACAACAGTCCCCGTCGTTGACGAGGTTGCTCACCGATCCGGTGCGTGGGTCGGTGATCGCGATCGACGCGTACCGTCCCGTCTGGTCCCAGCGTCGGTTCCTTCGGGCGAGGGATCAGCATTGCCGGTTCCCGGGATGCCGGAGGGCAGCGATCCGGTGCGAGATCGACCACACCATCGACCACGCCCTCGGCGGCCCCACGACCCTCGGCAACCTCGCTCACCTGTGTCAGAGGCATCACTCGATGAAGCAGTTCACCCGGTGGCGGGTCCGACAACTCCCGGGTGGTGTCCTGGAATGGACCTCACCCCTTGGCAGAACCTACCGCGAAGACACCCCACAACCCCCGGTCGCCTTCACCCCTGCCACCCCACCCGCCAGCGCCGAGTCCCTCGAGCCGGCACCGTTCTGACGCCCCCGCACCCTCCGGTGGTTGAGTAGCGCGCGCAGCGCGCGTATCGAAACCCGCGCACCCACCAACACCGCCGAGGTCCGGCGCGTTTCGACTCGTCGCTTCGCTCCTCGCTCAACGACCGGGAGCCCCCGGTGGTTGAGTAGCCGGCGAAGCCGGCGTATCGAAACCCGTGCACGACCACCGATGCCAAGCCCGGCGCGTTTCGACTCGTCGCGGAGCTCCTCGCTCAACGACCGGGAGCTTCCGGTGGTTGAGTAGCCGGCGTATCGAAACCCGTGCGCCGGATGTCAGAGGATCTGGCCGATGGGCTCTCGCTTCTCAGCCTGGAAGCGGTCCTCCGTGCGGCCGCGCGCCCAGTAACCCGAGAGCGACACCTGTCCGCGCTCGAGCCCCCGCTCATCGAACAGCACACGCCGGATCGCCTTCATCGACTCGCGCTCCCCGTGGGCGAAGACCTGCACGCGCCCCTCGCGCCACTCGACATTGCGCAGCGCCGCAGCGAGATGCTCCGGATCGTGGGACGCGTCCACGAGCCAGACGACCGTGACACCGGCCGGCGCGGAGAGCGGGATCTCCCCCTCCGGCCCGTCGATCTCGATCACCGCGGTGCCGACCGCGTCGACGGGCAGCGCCTCGAGCGCGGCGGCGATCGCGGGCACCGCGGAAAGGTCGCCCGCGAGCAGGTGCCAATCGGCATCCGCATCGGGGGAGTAGCCGCCTCCCGGACCCATCAGACTGAGGCGCTCGCCGCCCTGCGCCGCCGCAGCCCACGGCCCCGCGAGTCCCTCGTCGCCGTGCACGACGAAATCGATCGTCAGCGTGCGCGCCTCGTGGTCGACACGACGGATGGTGTAGGTGCGCGTGACGGGGAGTCCGTCCGCTCCGGTGAACTTGAGCTTCGCGTACTTGTCGGTCTCGGGTCGGTCCTCGAACTGCGCGAACCCGTCGCCACCGAGGGTGATGCGCACGAGGTGCGGACTGAGCCGCTCGGACGCCACCACCTCGAACTCGAGCGTCGGACGCGGCGGACGGGCGGTCGTGCGTGAGGAGAGAGCCACCCGTCCACGCTATCGGCCGTGAGGCGGGGTGGCGCGAGCGGGACGTCGCCTGCTGATAGGTTGCGGACGACACTGTGCGAACACTGGAGGTTCCGTGGCGGAACGCAGCACCTGGATCCTCGTCGACGGCGAGAACATCGACGCGACGCTCGGCGGCTCGATCCTCGGCCGACGCCCGCAGTCCGACGAGCGTCCCCGCTGGGACCGCCTGCTGGGCTTCATCGAGGAGCGCTGGGACCAGCACGCGCAGGGGCTGTTCTTCCTGAACGCGTCGACCCACCTGCCGATGCCGTTCGTGCAGGCGTTGCTCGCCCTCGGGTACCGGCCCGTGCCGCTGTCGGGCCCCGCCGAGGCGAAGGTCGTCGACCTCGCCATACAGCGCACGCTGCGCGCACTCGAAGCGCGCGACGCCGACGTCGTGCTCGTCAGCCACGACCGCGACTTCGTCGACGAGGTCGGCGCGCTCGCCGACGGACGCCGCCGCGTCGGCGTGCTCGGCTTCCACGAGTTCCGCAGCTCCGAGTTCTCGGCGATCCCCGGCATCGAGCTGTTCGACATCGAGTACGACGCCCACGCGTTCGACGTCACCCTGCCGCGGGTGCGCGTCATCCCGATCGAGCAGTTCGACCCGGCAGAGTTCCTCGACTGATGCCCGCGACACCGGTCACCGCAGCCACCGCCCACCTGCTCGACGGTCGCGTCGTGCTCGTCACCGGCGCCGGCCGGGGCGCCGGCGTCGGCATCGCGCGCCGCCTCGCCGACCACGGCGCGTCGGTGGCCGTCAACTACGCCGCCAGCCGCGAGGGCGCGGATGCCCTCGTCGCCGAGATCCGCGCCGCCGGAGGCACGGCCGCCGCATTCGGCGCCGACGTCCGCGACCCGGCATCCGTCGCCGCGATGGTCGACGACATCGAGCGCACGCTCGGCCGGCTCGACGCCGTCGTCAACAACGCCATCGCCGGCGACCAGCAGAAGGACTTCGACGAGGCGACCCTCGCGCACTACGACCGCATGTACGACTTCGCGGTGCGCGCCGTCGTCACGACCACCCAGGCGGCGCTTCCGGCATTCGAACGCGCCGGCGGCGGCCGCATCGTCAACGTCGTCTCCGAGCTGTGGAACTCCTCGCCGGCGGGCTGGTCGCCCTACACCGCGGCGAAGGGCGCGATGGTGGGCCTGTCGCGCAGCCTCTCCGCGGAACTCGCGCCCCGCGGAGTCACCGTCAACATGGTGGCTCCCGGCTGGATGATCGCGGATGCCGCCGACGAGGCGTCGGAGGGCTCCCGGTCGTACACCCGCGAGCTGCCGCTCGGACAGCGCCCCCACCCCGAAGACATCGGCGACGTCATCGCGTTCTACCTGAGCGAGCTCGCCGCCGGCGTCACCGGCGCCTACCTGCTCGTCAACGGCGGCAAGTACACGCAGACGGGCGTGTGAGACGCCGCGGCACGGCCGCGCGACGTCACAGTTCGACACCGAAGGGAATGCCCGACTGGGCAATCCGCTTAGCCTTGGAGTGCGCCATCGCGCACATCACACAGCTTCGCGCACCACGCGGCACCCACACACAGCTGAGGACACCCATGCACAAGAGACGATTCGGACTGGCTGCGGTCATCGCCGCCGCCGCGCTGGCGGTCACCGCCTGCGCGCCGAGCGCCGGCACGACGACCGAGCCCTCGACCAGCGCCGCCACCGGCAGCTTCACCTACGCGATCGCGAGCGACCCGACGTCGCTGAACCCGATCAACGTCAGCGACCGCTGGGGCCTCACCGTCACGAACCTCGTCTACTCGCCGCTGGCCCGCGTCGAGGGCGACGGCACCGTCGTCAACGAGCTGGCCGACACGATCACCCCCGCCGAGGACGGCCTGTCGGTCACCGTCGTGCTCAAGGACGGCCTGCTGTGGTCTGACGGCGAGCCGGTCACCGCCGACGACGTCGTGTTCACCTACACGAACAAGGCGGTCAAGGAGAACGGCAACGCCGACCTGCTGTGGGTGGGCGACCAGCCGATCACCGCCGAGGCGACCGATGAGAAGACCGTCGTCTTCCACCTGCCGTCCATCAGCGCCGCCGCCCTCAGCAACATCGCGACGGAGACCTACATCATCCCGGAGCACGTCTACAAGGACGTCACCGACTTCTCCGCCGCCGAGCTCGACCCGGCCGCCGTCGGATCGGGCCCCTACAAGCTCACGAAGTACGAGCGCGGCCAGTACCTCACGTTCGAGGCGAACGAGAACTACTACGGCCCGAAGCCGAACATCCCCGAGCTGACGCTGCGCATCGTCGCCAACGCCGACACCGTCAAGACGGCGCTGCAGACCGGTGAGGCCGACGCCTCGTTCGTCACCGCCGACCAGATCGACGAGCTGACCGCATCCGGCGTCGACATCTACCCGTACGCGGAGGGGCGCGTGGCCTACCTGGGCCTGAACGCCGCGAAGCTGACCGACCCGAAGGTGCGCCAGGCCATCTTCTACGCCCTCGACCGCGAAGAGATCGACACCGCCGCATTCCTGTCCGACGAGTACTACCAGCCGGCGTACACGATCCTCCCGCCGAGCAACCCGTTCGCGACCGAAGACGTCGAGAAGTACGAGCAGGACACCGACGAGTCGGCGAAGCTGCTCACCGAGTCCGGCGTGCAGGACGTCGAGTTCACCCTCGCCTACGCCGGCGCCGACCCGGTGCAGACCACCCAGGCCACGATCATCCAGCAGCAGCTGCAGGCGATCGGCATCCGCGTGCAGCTGGCGGGCGTCGAGCCGCAGGCCGTCTACACCGAGATCGAGAAGGGCGCGGCGTCGCAGTATGACGCGTTCCTCGGCGGCTACATCATGGGTCAGGACCCCGACGCGTACAGCCTGCTGTACCGCTCGGGCGCCTCGGCGAACTACTTCGGCTACTCCAACCCGGCCACCGACGCGCTGTTCGACCAGGGGGCGACCGAGCTCGACCCCGACAAGCGCAAGGCCGTCTACGCCGATCTGCAGGCGCAGATCGCGCAGGATGCCGTCGTCTACCCGCTCGCGGACAACCTCAAGATCCTCGCCGTCAACTCCCGCATCGGCGGCGTCGACGAGGCCCGCACGGTGCCGATCTACACGCTCGAGAACTTCGGTCTGCTGACCGAGAAGTGATACACCGGATGCCGTGGGCGGGCCGAGCTCCCGCCCACGGCATCCGCCTGTCCCCACCCGCCCCACCCAGGAAACGCCCGTGACCCGCTTCATCCTCCGTCGCCTCGCGCAGGTGATCCCGATGCTGCTGGTGCTCACCTTCGTGGTGTTCTTCCTCATCCAGCTCGCCCCCTACGACGTCGTCGACTCGATCACGACGCCGAACATGTCCGACGAGACCGTCGAGATCATGCGGCAGCGCTACGGCCTGGACCAGCCCGTCATCGTGCAGTACCTGTCGTGGCTCGGCAACGTGCTGCAGGGCGACCTCGGCTACTCGCTCACGAGCCGTCAGCCCATCACCGCAGAACTCGCCGCCCGCATCCCCAACACGATCATCCTCGTCGCCCCCGCCTACCTCGCCGCCCTCGTGCTCGCCGTCGCGCTGGGCCTGATCGCCGGCTCCCGTCGCGGCAAGCTCGCCGACCGCGTCATCGACTCACTCGCCGGCATCGGCATCGCGACGCCGTCGTTCTGGTTCGCGCTCCTGCTCATCTACGTCTTCGGCTACGCGCTGCGCTGGTTCCCGATCATCGGCATGCACTCGGTCGGCAAGGAGGGCGACCCCGTCGACTTCCTGCTGCATTTCGTGCTGCCGTTCACGGTGCTCGTCGTCGCCTTCTTCCCCGAGCTGGCCCGCTACGTTCGCTCGGCGACCATCACCCAGACCGCGCAGGACTACGTGCTCGTCCAGCGCGCCTACGGCGCCTCGCGCGGCCGCATCCTCGGCTTCCACGTGAGCCGCAACGTGCTGCTGCCGATCATCACCCAGCTGGGACTGGCCCTGCCGCTGCTGGTCACCGGCGCGATCGTCACCGAGTCGGTGTTCGCCTGGCCGGGCATCGGACCGTACTTCCTCTCGGCGACCAAGAGCCTCGACTACCCGGTGATCCTCGCGGTGCTCATGCTCTCGGCGGTGCTCGTGATCGTCGGCAACCTCATCGCCGACATCCTCTACGTCGTCGTCGATCCGCGCATCCGCATCGGGGGTGCCTCATGACCCTGTCCGACACCACCGGCCCCGTCGCCCTCGCGTCGGTGCGCCAGCACGGCCGGTCGCTGCGCTCGCTGCCGGCGATCGCGGCCGCCGTCTTCCTCGCGGTGCTCGCCGCGGTGAGCCTGCTCGCCCCGCTCCTGCCGCTGGATCCGACGACGACCGACCTCGCCGCCCGCTGGCAGCCGCCCAGCGCCGAGCACCTGTTCGGCACCGACGACCTCGGCCGCGACTACTTCGCGCGGGTCGTCTACGGCGGACGCATCTCGCTCACCGTCGGCGTGCTCGCGATGCTCGCCGCGACCGGCATCGGCGTGCTCGTCGGCCTCGTCGCCGGTTACGCCCGCGGTTGGCTCGACGAGACGCTCATGCGCCTCGTCGACTTCCTGTCGTCGATCCCGTGGATGGTGCTCGTCATCGTGGCCTCGGTGTTCCTGCGGCCGGGACTGTGGACGATCATCCTCGTCATCGGCCTGTTCGCGTGGATGCCGACCGCGCGGCTCGTGCGCGCCGAGACGCTGTCGCTGCGCGAACGCACCTACGTCGGGTACGCCCGCTTCCTCGGTGAGAAGCCGCGTCGGGTGGTCTGGCGGCACGTGATGCCCGATGCTGCGCCCACCATCATCGTGGCCGCCGCCGCGACGATCTCCTCGGCGATGCTCACCGAATCCGCCCTCAGCTTCCTCGGCCTCGGCATCCAGCCGCCGATGGCCTCGTGGGGGTCGCTCCTGGAGAGCGCGCAGGGCGCGCTCGCCCGCAACCCGTGGCTCGCGCTGATCCCGGGTCTGCTGATCATGCTCACCGTGCTGTCGTTCAACGTGCTCGGCGACGCCCTGCGACGCGCGATCGTGGAGAGGGACGACGCATGAGCGCGCTGCTGAGCATCACCGACCTGACCGTCGACCTTCCCGCCCGCCGGGGCTCCTCGGGCGGCACATTCCGCGTACTCGACTCGCAGTCCCTCGACGTCGAGCGCGGCGCCATCCTCGGCATCGTCGGGGAATCGGGGTCGGGCAAGACGATGCTGCTGCGCGCGGTCATGGACATCCTCCCGGACGGTGCCACGCGGACGTGGACGGCGACCTTCGACGGCGCCCCGATCGACGCGAAGCGTCGGATGCCGGTCGCGATGGTCTTCCAGGACCCGATGACCTCGTTCGACCCGCTCGCGCGGATCGGCACCCACCTGGTCGAGGTCGCCCGGCGGCACCGCAAAGTGTCGCGGGCCGAGGCGAAGCGGCAGGCGATCGACGCGCTCGCCGCCGTGCGTGTGCCCGACCCGCAGCGCGTGTTCGGCCGCTATCCGCACGAGCTGTCGGGGGGCCTGCGCCAGCGCGCGATGATCGCGATGAGCCTGCTCGCCGACCCGCGGCTGCTGCTGGCCGATGAGCCGACGACCGCCCTCGACGCGACGGTGCAGGCCGAGATCCTCGCCCTGCTGCGTCAACTGCAGCGCGAACGCGACCTGACGATCGTCATCGTCACCCACGATCTCGGTGTCGTGGCGGCGCTGTGCGACGACGTCGCCGTCATGAAGGACGGCGCCATCGTGGAGCGCGGGACGGTGGAGACCGTGTTCGAGGCGCCGCAGCATCCGTACACGCGGTCGCTGCTGGCGGCCGCGCCCGATCGGGGGGAACTGTGAGCGACGTGCTCGTGTCCGTCTCGGGCGTCCGCAAGACGTACCCGGTGCGCAACGCCTGGGGGCGGGTCACCGGCTCGCTCGACGCCGTCGCCGGCGTCGACCTCGATGTGCACGCGGGGGAGACGCTCGGGGTCGTGGGGGAGTCCGGTTCGGGCAAGTCCACACTCGGTCGCCTCATCCTGCAGGTCGAGAAGCCGACGTCGGGCACCGTGACCGTCGCCGCCGCCGGTGCGGTCGACGCGCCCGGCGCGCTCGCACGGTCGGTGCAGGTGATCTACCAGGACCCGTTCTCGTCGCTGAATCCGCACCGCACCGCGCTGCAGAACGTGCTCGAGCCGCTGCAGGTCACTGCGGACCTCTCCGCCGATGCCGCGGCCGACCGTGCGCGGGAGTCGCTGGCCGCCGTCGGCATCGAGGGCGACGCGGTGCACAAGCGGCCCCGCGCGTTCAGCGGCGGGCAGCGCCAGCGCATCGCGATCGCCCGCGCCATCGCGCCGCGGCCGCGCTTCATCGTGTGCGACGAGCCGGTCTCGGCCCTCGACATGCAGGTGCAGGCGCAGGTGACGACTCTGCTGCAGGAGCTGCAGCGCGAGTTCGGCCTGACGTACCTGTTCATCTCGCACGACCTGGCGGTCGTCCGCGAGATCGCGACGCGCACCGCGGTCATGCGGCGCGGGCGCATCGTCGAGCTGGCGCCGACGGCGGCCCTGTTCGCCGAGCCCCGGCATCCGTACACGCAGCGCCTGCTGGAAGCGGTGCTCGTGCCCGACCCGGCGCGGGCCCGCGAGCGCCTCGCGCAGATCGCGACCCGCCCCGCCGAAGCGACGGACGTCCCGGAGGACGCCCCGCTGACCGAGGTCGCTTCCGGCCACTACGTCGCCCGCTGAGCTCCTTGAGCCCCCGAGAAAGTCCGCGCTCAGCCCTCGGCGTGCAGCGCGCGGCGCTCGCCGGCGGGGATCGCGAACGCGAAGCGGTTCTGCGCGGGCGGCAGCGGGCACACGTACTGGTCGCTGAAGGCGCACGGCGGCAGGTAGGCGCGCGCGAAGTCGACGGTGACCGCGCCGTCCGCACCCGGCAGATCGATCGGCAGGAACCGGAACCGGTACGCGCCGTCCTGCGCCGTCGCATCGGCGATCACGGCCTCGAACCCGGTGTCGTCGCCGGAGACCGACAGCTCCACGGGCGTGCCCCCGATCTCGAAGGCGACCGTGCCGGTCGCCGCGACGGCGCGCTCGTGCCCGTCGACGCTGCGGACCGTGATCTGCTCGCCGTCGGATGCCGGCACGAAGCGCCCGGCGAACCGCCACGCGCCCTCGCTCTCGGGAAACGTCTCGATCCCGGTGAGCGAGAGCCGCCCGGGCGCCTCGGGGTCGTAGACGCGCAGCGCGAACGCGCCGTCGCGGAAGAACGCGCGCAGCAGCAGCCGGCCCTCGTGCACCGTCTCGAACGGGGCCAGCGCGACGTCGCCGCGCTCGGGAAGCCCCGTCCCGCGCACCTCGCCGGCGTCCGCCGACCACCGGCCGGGAGCACCCTCGAACGCGCGCGGCGTCTGGTCGAGCCAGTGCGTGTGGCGCAGCGACGCAATGCCGTGCGGGGCCGACACCGCCTCCCAGCGTGCGGCGACGGCGGTCTTCTCGGGCGCGGTGGAGCTCATGCCTTCACGCTACCGGCCCGCGATCTAGGCTGGACGCGTGACCAAGAACACCGTCTGGACCGTCCTGGGAGTGATCCTCGCCGTCGTCATCGCCTGGTGGCTCGT
The DNA here is from genome assembly GCF_003651225.1 of Microbacterium telephonicum. Lineage (GTDB taxonomy): Bacteria > Actinomycetota > Actinomycetes > Actinomycetales > Microbacteriaceae > Microbacterium > Microbacterium telephonicum. Next base: position 163,691 of record NZ_RCDB01000003.1, on the reverse strand, counting down.
GAACGTGCTGTTCGGGCTGCTCGCCTTCGTCTTCAAACTGCTCGTCGTCGCGGTCGTCGCCGTCATCGTGTTCTTCGTCATCCGGATGCTGGTCGGACGAGCCGGATCCGACTGATAAACTCTTCCGTTGGAAGTGTGTCCGAGCGGCCTAAGGAGCATGGCTGGAATCCATGTAGGCGGGGTAACTCGCCTCGCAGGTTCAAATCCTGTCACTTCCGCCACCTGAAGAGCGTCGCCCCCGAGCCGGGGCGGCGCTCTTCGCTTTCCGGGGCGCGACGCGGCGCGACCCGTCGTCAGCCTCGTGTCAGCCCGCAGCGAAGGCGGATCCCGGGCGCACGACGAGTGAGCGGGGGAGCAGGAGCGCGCGGGCGCGCACGCCGCCGTCGGCGGCGGCGAGCATCGCGGCACGAACCGCGACCGCATCCGCGAAGGCATCCGGGCCGTCCGCCGACGCACCCGACGCACCCGCCGCACCCGTCGCCGCGGCATAGCTCGCCCGTTCGATCACCGCCACGAGACGCCGCATCGCCGCCGCATCCGCCGACCCCTCGGCGACGAGCCGGGCGCCGAACGCCCTCGGCGACTCGGATGCCGGCACGTGCATGCCGAGGTCGATCGCCGCGTCCTGCAGGTAACGCCACGCCGAGGGTGCGTCACCTCGCGCCCGCAGCCAGCGGCGTCGTACGGCGCCCGCCAGCAGCGGCAGCATCGCGACCAGCAGCACCGTGCCCAGCGCGACGAAGTACGGGCCGAAGTCCACGGTCGCGGCCGACTCGCCGAGCGGACCCGCCTCGTCGTCGATCGGGCGGTCGGGCGCCGTCGAGGGCGCGGGCGACGCGGAAGTGGGCGCGGTGGACGGCGTCGGCCCGTCGGCGACGTCGGTGCCGCCGTCGTCGGGCACCGGCTCGGTCTCGGCGGGGAAGTCGGTCGCCACGCCCAGGCTCTTCGTCGGCTCGAACGGCACCCAGCCGATGCCGGTGAAGTACACCTCGGGCCACGCGTGCAGCTGGCTCGTCGTCACCTCGCCCACCCGCTCGTCGTCGACCCGCTCGCCCGTGTAGCTGCCGGGGAGGAAGCCGATCGCGATGCGGGAGGGCATGTCGAGCGCTCGGGCCATGAGGGCGAACGCGCCGGCGAAGTGCACGCAGTACCCCGACTTGACCTCCAGGAAGTCGGCGACGGCGTCCGACCCGGTGCCGTCGAAGCCCTCCGCGACGGGCGCGTTGAGCGAGTAGGAGAACTCCGGGCCGCGGAACCAGTCCTGCAGCGCGACGAGCTTGTCGTAGTCGGTGACGGCGCCGGCGGTCACCTCCTGCGCGGTGCGCACGATCGACAGGGGAGTGCCGGCGGGCAGTGCGTAGACGCCGACCCGCGACTCCGCCAGCCGTGCGTCGGCGGCCTGGATCTGCTCGAGCGTCGGCCGCGGCACATGCGTGACGATCTCGTACTCCTGGCCCTGCGTATTCGATTGCCCGGTGCGCACCGTGCGGCTGAACGGCACGGCGCGCCACTGGCCGTCGAGCCCGGTCACCGACACGGCCGGGAACGAGACCGGCAGGTAGACGGAGTTGAGCTGCTCGACCGTCACGTTCGTGCGGTACTCGGTGACGCGCACGCCCTCGGCCACCTCGACCGGACCGAACCCGCCCTCCTCGAGGGGGACCGAGCGCAGTCGGTCGGGCTGCCACACGGCGCCGTCGAAACCGGACAGCGTCGTCACGCGCAGGTAGGGGAGGGTCGGTGCGTCGGAGCGCACGCTCAGCACCGGCACGTCGCTGCGCTGGCGCAGGTCGTCGCCGAGCTCGAGGGTCGGGTCGATGCTGGCGGGCAGGCCCGCGCCCGCGGTCACCGTCGGCGGCGGCAGGGCCGAGCCCCCGACGAGCGCCGCGACGATCGCGACGACACCGATCGTGGCGGCGACGGCCGCGACGCCGGCCGAGCGCCGCTCCACCGCGGGCGCCTCGCGCGTGCGCGTCTCGGCACGGATGAGGAACAGCAGCGCCGCGGCCAGCAGGGCGAAGCCGATCGCGTTGACGGCCGACGGCACGGCGATGGCGGGGATCAGCCACACCGCGATGAGCGCCACGGCGCCCAGCAGCGGCATCCGCGCCGTCACCACGACGTGGTCGAGCGCGATCGTCAGCAGTCCCATCGCGGCGACGAGGACGAAGGTCACCGCCGACGTCGGCTCCAGCGGCGCCACCCCGACGAGGATCTCGTTCGAGGCCTGCTGCACCTGCAGCGTCGCCTCGTGCACGACGTCCCCGGTCGGGATCACCCAGAGCAGCGCGTCGTCGGTGAAGAAGAACAGCGTGGTGCCGAGCAGCCACAGGCCCGCCTGCACGGCCGTCGCGACCCCCGAGGCCAGCCCCGCCCGGCGGATGCCGTATCCGATGCCCAGTAGAACCGCGGCGCCGGTCGTCACCCCCAGCAGCCACGTTCCGGCCGCCACCACCGACAGCAGCGGCGCGACCGAGGCGACGATCGACAGCCACAGCGCGAGGGTCAGCACCCCGTCGCGGCGCGGCGCGGCGGCATCGCGCGCGAGGCGCGACCGGAGGCCGCGCCGGGATCGTCCCGGGCTCTCACGCGTCGACACGGCTCGCCCCCCGTTCGACGGCGGCGGCCCACGAGGCGGCGAGGTCGCCGTCCGGGTGCACGACCGCGGCGCGCCAGCCCGCCCGCGCAGCGCGCTCGAGCGCGTCGTGCTGCGGCGCCACCGCCAGCAGCACCGGCAGCGCGCTGTGCGCCGCCAACGGGGCGAGCACCTCGGCATCCGCCTCGTCGATGCGTCCGGTCACGAGCACGAGCGGTCCGGTCATCGTGGCCTGGAAGCGACGCACGAGCGGCTCGAGCGGCAGGTCCCGGCGTGCGACGGTCGTCGCCAGGTCGGCGGCGAGCACCTCGACGCCCGCGAGATCGTGTGCCTCGACGCGGTCGCCGAGCTCGGCGCCGTCGACGTCGAGAAGGTGCACCGTGAACCCCTCGTGCGCGAGGCGGGCGACGACCGAGATCGCCGCGCTCACCCCCTCCTCGAACCCGGGATCCTCGCCCGGCGCGCGGAAGGCCTCGGGCGACCACCGGTGGATGCCGCGGTCGAGCACGACGACGGCCTGCGGCGTCGTCTCCTGCTCCTCCTGACGCACCATGAGCTCATCGCGGTGCGCGCTCGCCCGCCAGTGGATGCGGCGCATCGAATCGCCCGGTACGTAGTGACGCGGCACGAGGTTGTCGGCGCCCTGGCCCAGCTGGTTCGTGGAGGTGTGCACACTGCCGCCCGCCTCGCCGGGCAGATCGCCGACTGCGCCGAGGTCGACGATCGCCGGCGCGACCGTCAACGACACCGGGCCGCCGACGACGTGGCGACGCCGGGCGAAGCCGAACGGATCGGTCGAGGTCACCGTCAGCGGCCCGACCGTGCGCACACCGCGCCGCTGGGCCTCGATCTCGTACTCGAGCGCGACCGCCTCCGACCGGGTGCCGGTCGCCGACGACAGCGCCGGGAACACGCCGCCGGCGTCGCCGTCGAGACCGGCGGGGAGCTGGTCGCGCCACGTCCCCTGTGCGGCCGGCAGCGCCGAGCGCACCGTCACGTCGAGCCGCACGCGCACCGTGCGGCCCACGGTGACGGAGTCGGGCAGGAAGGCGCGCGTCACCGACTCCGAACGACCGACCAGGTGCACGGTGAGCACGCTCGCCGCCACGACCGCCAGCAGCAGCACGCACACGTACAGCAGCTCCGGGATGGAGAACTCGTGGGCCAGGAAGAAGCACGCGACGGCGAGCAGCACCGCTCCCGTTCCCCGCACCGTCAGCGGCCAGCGAGACACGACGGCGCCGGCCTCAGCGGGTGGCGAGCGGCACGCGCACGGCGCCCGCGATCGACTGCAGCACCGACGCGATCGCCTCGGCGGAGGTGCGCCCGCGCGCTGCCGACGACCGGGCGGCGATGACGCGGTGCGCGAAGACGGGTTCGAGCAGCGTCGCGACGTCGTCGGGGATGACGAATTCGCGGCCGTCGAGGGCGGCCCACACCTTCGCGGCGCGCACCAGCTGCAGCGTCGCGCGCGGGCTCGCCCCCAGTCGCAGGTCGGGGTGCGAACGGGTCGCGCGCGAGAGGCCCACGGCGTACTCCTCGACGGCGGGGGAGACGTGCACGCTCCGCGCCCACCCGATCAGCTCCCGCACGCGGACGGCGTCGATCACCGGTGTGATCGCGTCGAGCGGGTTGACCGCGTCGCGCTGGCGGAGCATGAGCGCTTCGGCCGCGGCATCCGGATACCCCATCGAGATGCGCATCATGAAGCGGTCGCGCTGCGCCTCGGGCAGGGAGTACGTGCCCTCCATCTCGAGCGGGTTCTGGGTCGCGACCACGAGGAACGGGTCGGGGAGGGCGTGGGAGACGCCGTCGACGGTGACCTGGCGCTCCTCCATCGCCTCCAGCAGCGCCGACTGGGTCTTCGGCGATGAGCGGTTGATCTCGTCGGCGATCACCAGGTGGGCGAAGATCGCACCCGGCTTGAACTCGAAGAAGCGGTCGACCGGATTGAAGACGCTCACGCCGGTGACGTCACCGGGGAGCAGATCGGGGGTGAACTGGATGCGGCGCACCGTCGCGTCGACCGATCCCGCCAGCGCCCGGGCGAGCATCGTCTTGCCGACGCCGGGCACGTCCTCGATGAGCAGATGCCCCTCGGCGAGCAGGCACACCAGGGCGGCGCGGACGGCGGCGGGCTTGCCGTCGATGACGCGCGAGACCGACGAGACGATGGCCTCGGTCTCCTCGGCGAACACTTCGGCGGTGACGGGAGAAGACCCCGCGGCGGACTGCGTCATGCGACCCCCTCGTACGCGTCGGATGCGCGTGAATCGATGCTAACCCGCCGTCCGTACCGTGTCGCTGAGCATCTCCTGGCGGATCTCGCGCCCGGATCGATCGGCTAGACTGGGGTCAGCTCTCCGCGAGGCGGCACCCAGGCCAACTCCCCCAGGACGGAAACGTAGCAAGGGTAACCAGGCTCTGCCGGGTTCGCGGAGAGTCTTTTCTTTTCCCCGCCGACCGACGCCTCACCCTCCGCATCCGCATTCGCCTGGATGGAGCCGGTGCCGGGGGTGCGGCAGGTTTTCTCCCGGTCGCTCCCTGGTCGCCCACAGCGTGCCGACCCTAGGCTGAGCGGGTGGCTCAGAGCATCTACATCACGTCCGTGGAAGGCCTCTCGGGGAAGTCGACGATCGTGCTGGGGGTGCTGGACGCCCTCGGTCGCACGACGCCGCGGGTCGGCGTCTTCCGTGCGATCGCGCGGTCCACGTCGGAGCGCGACTACGTGCTCGAGATGCTGCTGGACCACGTCGGCGTCGACCTCGACTACGACGAGTGCATCGGCGTCACCTACGACGAGGTGCGACGCGACGCGGATGCCGCCCTGTCGAAGATCGTCGAGCGCTTCAAGGCCGTCGAGGCCAAGTGCGACGCGGTCGTCATCGTCGGCAGCGACTTCACCGACGTCGGCTCGACCTCGGAGCTCGGCTACAACGCGCGCATCGCCGCGAACCTCGGCGCCCCCGTGCTGCTCGTGGTCAACGGTCGGGCAGGACAGGGTGAGCGTCTCGGGATGAGCGTCGCGCGCACGCCCGAGCAGCTCGGCCAGCTGACGGCGCTGGCCCTTCCGGAGCTCGCGCACAACAAGGCGGAGCTGTTCGCGGTGATCACCAACCGCGCCGACCCGACGCGCCTCGACGAGATCACCGCCACGATCCGCTCGGTCGTGCAGGACGTCCCCGCCGCCGACGGCCACCGCGAGGCCGCGGTCGGGGTGTGGGCGCTGCCCGAAGACCTGTTCCTCGTCGCCCCGTCGGTGCGCGACATCATGCTGAACCTCGACGGGCGGCTGCTGCGCGGCGACGACGAGCTGCTCGACCGTGAGGTCGTCGACGTCGTGATCGCCGGCATGTCGCTGAACAACGTGCTGCCGCGCCTGAGCGACAGCGCGATCGTCATCGTCCCGGCCGACCGCACCGAGGTGCTGCTGGGGATCCTCCTGGCCCACTCCGCCGGCACCTTCCCGTCGATCGCCGCGATTGTGCTCAACGGCCCGTTCGACCTGCCGGATGCCGTGCAGCAACTCATGGCGGGCCTCGAGTCGACGCTGCCCATCGTGCGCACCGACCTCGACACCTACGACACCGCCGTGCGGGTCATGAGCACGAACGGACGGCTCGCCGCCGGGTCGCAGCGCCGCTTCGACACCGCCATCGCCCTGTTCGAGCAGAACGTCGACACCGCCGAACTCACCGCCTCGCTGGGCCTCGCCCGCTCCAGCGTCGTCACCCCGCTCATGTTCGAGTACCGCCTGCTCGAGCGCGCGCGCACGCACCGCAAGCGCATCGTGCTGCCCGAAGGGGGCGATGACCGTGTGCTGCGCGCCGCGGCCACCGTGCTCGCCCGCGGCATCGCCGACCTCGTCATCCTCGGCGACGAGGCGAGCGTGCGGGGTCGGGCCACCGAACTGGGCCTCGACATCTCCGCGGCGACCGTGCTGAGCCCGCACGACCCCGACCACGTGCACCGCTTCGCCACCGAGTACGCCGAACTGCGCAAGCACAAGGGCATCACCTACGAGCGCGCCGCCGACACCGTCACCGACGTGTCGTACTTCGGCACGATGATGGTGCACCTGGGCCTGGCCGATGGCATGGTCTCCGGTGCCGCCCACACGACGGCCCACACCATCCGCCCGGCGTTCGAGATCATCAAGACCCGTCCCGGCGTCTCGGTCGTCTCCAGCGTCTTCCTCATGGCGCTCGCCGACCGCGTGCTCGTCTACGGAGACTGCGCCGTCATCCCCGACCCGCGCGCCGAGCAGCTCGCCGACATCGCCGTCAGCTCCGCCGAGACGGCCCACCAGTTCGGCATCGACCCGCGCGTGGCGATGCTGTCGTACTCGACCGGCGAGTCCGGGTCGGGGGAGGACGTCGACAAGGTGCGCGCCGCGACCACCCTGGTGCGCGAGCGTGCGCCCGAGCTGCTCGTCGAGGGCCCGATCCAGTACGACGCCGCCGCCGACGCCGCCGTGGCGGCGACCAAGATGCCGGATTCGCAGGTGGCCGGACGGGCGACCGTGTTCGTCTTCCCCGACCTGAACACCGGCAACAACACGTACAAGGCCGTGCAGCGCTCGGCCGGAGCCGTGGCGATGGGGCCCGTGCTACAGGGTCTGAACAAGCCCATCAACGACCTGTCGCGCGGCGCCCTCGTCGACGACATCGTCAACACCATCGCCATCACCGCCATCCAGGCGCAGAACCAGGGAGCGTCCGCATGACCGTCGTCCTCGTCATCAACAGCGGCTCGTCGTCGTTCAAGTACCAGCTGATCGACGTCGAGACCCAGATGCCGCTGGCGTCGGGTCTGGTCGAGCGCATCGGCGAGAGCGTCGGGGCGGCGACTCACAAGAACGTCGAGGGCGACACGAAGAGCGAGGCGGAGCTGCCGATCCCCGACCACGCCGCCGGCTTCGCGGTCATGCTGCGCGCGTTCGAGGAGCACGGCCCCTCGCTCACCGAGAACCCGCCGACCGCGATCGGACACCGCGTCGTGCAGGGCGGGGCGCGATTCTTCCACCCGACGCTCATCAACGACCTCGTCGAGATCAACATCGACGAGCTGTCGGTGCTCGCGCCGTTGCACAACCCCGGCGCCGTGCAGGGCATCCGCGCGGCGCGGGCGGCGTTCCCCGAGCTGGCACACGTCGCGGTGTTCGACACCGCGTTCCACCAGACGCTGCCGCCCGCGGCCTACACCTACGCGATCGACCGCGACCTCGCCCGCAAGCACCGCATCCGCCGGTACGGGTTCCACGGCACGAGCCACAAGTTCGTCAGCGAGGCCGCCGCCGAGTACGTCGGCAAGCCGCTGCGCGAGCTCAAGCAGATCGTCCTGCACCTCGGCAACGGCGCGTCGGTGACCGCCGTGGACGGCGGACTGTCGGTCGAGACCTCGATGGGGCTCACCCCGCTCGAGGGCCTCGTCATGGGCACCCGCTCCGGCGACATCGATCCGTCGGTGCTGCTCGTGCTCGCCCGCCGCGAGGAGATGTCGCCCGGCGACCTGGACAGGTTCCTCAACAAGCGCTCGGGCGTCTACGGCCTGGCCGGCGTCTCCGACATGCGCGACATCGAAGACCGCCGCGAGGCCGGCGACGGGGCGGCGATGCTCGCCTTCGACGTCTACATCCACCGCCTGCGCGCCTACCTCGGGTCCTACATCGCCCAGCTCGGCGGCGTCGACGTCATCTCCTTCACCGCCGGCGTCGGCGAGAACTCGCCGCTCGTGCGCGCCGCGGCCCTCGAGACCCTCGGCTTCCTCGGGGTGCACGTGGACGCGGTCCGCAACGAGGAGCGCCGCCGCGACACCCGGGTCATCTCGACCGACGACTCCGCCGTGACCGTGCTCGTCGTCCCCACCAACGAAGAGCTCGAGATCGCCCGGCAGACCCTGTCGGTCGCGACCGCCGGCTGAGCGCCCCGCCTCGTCGCCGACGCTTCACCCGCTCGTAACAGCATCCGACTACGCTGGCCCAGTGGCGAACGATCTCCCCGACCTGACCGCTTACGACGCGGTGCTGTTCGATCTCGACGGCGTGCTGACCCCGACCGCCGAAGTGCACATGCACGCCTGGGCGAGCATGTTCACCGAGCTGTTCACGGCGTGGGGGATCGAGCCGCCCTACACCGAGGACGACTACTTCGTGCACCTCGACGGCAAGAAGCGCTACGACGGCGTCGCGAGCCTGCTGCGCTCGCGCGACGTCGAGGTGCCCTGGGGTGAGCCCGCCGACCCGCCGTCCGCCGACACCGTGTGCGGCATCGGCAACCGCAAGAACGAGGTGTTCTCCCGCGTCCTGCGCGAGGACGGCATCGCCCCGTATCCGGGCTCGCTCGCCCTCGTCGAGCGCCTGCAGGCGGCCGGTGTCCCGATCGCGGTCGTGTCGAGCTCGAAGAACGCCGAAGAGGTGCTGCGCGTCGCCGGCATCCGGGACCGCTTCCCGGTCGTGATGGACGGGGTCGTCGCCGAACGCGAGAACCTGCCGTCCAAGCCCGATCCCGCCGTGTTCGCCGAGGGGGCGCGGATGCTGGGGGTCGACCCCGCCCGCAGCGTCGCCGTCGAGGACGCCCACTCCGGCGTGCAGTCCGCCGCGGCGGCCGGCTACGCCCTCGTCGTTGGCGTCGACCGCGGCGCCGGCGCCGAGGCGCTGCGCGCCTGCGGCGCCCACGTCGTCGTCGACGACCTCGCCGAATTCCTCGCCTGACTTCTCCGCGATCTCCCCGAAAGGACCGCATGATCGACCGCGATCGTTTCCCCGTCGACCCCTGGCGTCTCGTCGAGAACCACACCTCACTCGAGGACACCGGCGTGACCGAGACGCTGTTCTCGCTCGGGAACGGCTACCTGGGGCTGCGCGGCAACCACCCGGAAGGGCGCCAGGCGCACGAGCACGGCACGTTCGTCAACGGCTTCCACGAGGTGTTCCCGATCCGCCACGCCGAGCAGGCGTTCGGCTTCGCCGAGACGGGGCAGACGATCATCAACGCGCCCGACGCGAAGGTGATGCGCGTGTACGTCGACGACGAGCCGCTCGCCCTCGACGTCGACGACGTGCGCGAGTACGAGCGCGCCCTCGACTTCCGCACCGGTGTGCTCACCCGCCACGTGCGCTGGATGACGCCCAGCGGCAAGGACGTCGTCATCGACGTGGACCGCATGGTCTCGTTCGAGGAGAAGCACCTCGCCGTCATGCGCCTGACCGTCACGGTGCTCAACTCCGACGCTCCCGTCACCGTCAACTGCCAGGTCATCAACCGGCAGGACGGCGAGGACGTCTACGGCGGCGCCTACGCGAAGAAGGCCGCCGGCGGCGGCTTCGACCCGCGTAAGTCCGACAAGATGCACGACCGCGTGCTGCAGCCGCAGGAGTACTGGCAGGACGGCGGTCGCGCAGCCCTGTCGTACCGGGTGACGGCATCCGGCATGACGATCGCGGTCGTCGCCGACCACCTCGTCGAGACCGACAACGAGTACTCGGCGCGCTCGCTCGTCGAACCCGACATCGCGAAGAACGTGTTCCGGGTGCAGGCCAAGCAGGGCGTGCCGGTGACCATCACGAAGCTGGTCAGCTACCACACGTCCCGGGGCGTGCCCGCCCGGGAGCTCGTCGACCGCGGTCGGCGCACGCTCGACCGGGTGCGCGCCGAGGGCGTGCAGCGCCAGTACGACCGCCAGGCGGCCTGGTGCACGGCGTTCTGGGAGCGCTCCGACGTCGAGATCGAGGGTCACGACGACCTGCAGCAGGCCACGCGCTGGTGCCTGTGGCAGCTCGCCCAGGCCGCCGCCCGCGCCGACGGGCAGGGCGTGCCGGCCAAGGGCGTGTCGGGGTCGGGGTACTCGGGCCACTACTTCTGGGACACCGAGATCTACGTGCTCCCGTTCCTCACCTACACGACGCCGCTGTGGGCCCGCAACGCGCTGCGGATGCGGTACCTCATGCTCCCCGCCGCGCGGCGCCGTGCCGGCCAGCTCAACGAGGCCGGGGCCCTCTTCCCGTGGCGCACGATCAACGGCGAGGAGGCGTCGGCGTATTACGCCGCCGGCACCGCGCAGTACCACATCAACGCCGACGTCAGCTTCGCCCTCGCCAAGTACGTGCGGGCCACGGGCGACGACGAGTTCCTCCGCCGCGAGGCGGTCGACATCGCCGTGGAGACGGCGCGCCTGTGGGCGACGCTCGGGTTCTGGCGCTTCACCGAGCACGGCGACCCCGAGGTCTTCCACATCCACGGCGTGACGGGCCCCGACGAGTACACGACGGTCGTCAACGACAACCTGTTCACGAACGTGATGGCGCGCTTCAACCTGCGCTTCGCGGCGCGGGTCGTGCGCGAGATGGCCCAGCAGGACGGGCCCGACTACGCGCAGATGGTCGACCGGCTCTCCCTCGACCCGGCCGAGGCCGACGCGTGGGAGGCGGCCGCCGAGGCGATGCACATCCCCTTCAGCGCGGGGCTCGGCATCCACCCGCAGGACGCCGTGTTCCTCGAGCGGGAGGTCTGGGACCTCGACAACACCCCGAGCGCGCAGCGGCCGCTGCTGCTGCACTTCCACCCGCTCGTCATCTACCGGTACCAGGTGCTCAAGCAGGCCGACGTCGTGCTCGCCCTCTTCCTGCAGGGCAACCACTTCACCGCCGAGGAGAAGCTCGCCGACTTCGACTACTACGACCCGCTGACGACCGGCGACTCGACGCTGTCGGCGGTCGTGCAGTCGATCCTCGCGGCCGAGGTCGGCTACCAGGACCTCGCCCTGGAGTACTTCCGGGAGTCGATCTTCGTCGACCTCGGCGACCTGCACAACAACGCGTCCGACGGCGTGCACGTCGCCTCCGCCGGTGGCGTGTGGACGGCGCTCGTCTCCGGCTTCGGCGGCATGCGCGACCACGTCGGCGACCTGAGCTTCGACCCGCGGCTCCCCGCCGACTGGCCGTCGCTCTCGTACACGCTGCACTGGCAGGGCACGCCGCTGAAGGTGCGCATCACCGCCGACGAGCTGCGGATCACCGCGGGCGAGGGCGACCCCGTGCCGTTCTCGGTGCGCGGTGACGGCTACACCGTCGCGGCGGGGGAGACGGTCGCCGTCGCACTCCGCGGGCAGGGCCCGCTGCGCGCCGGACGCCCCACGATCGGGGACATCGGCGAGCAGCTGCGCGAGGACGGCACCGTGCTGTCGGCGTCGGTGCCCGTCACGACGGCGACGACGTCGATCCCGATCATCACCGGCGCGGTGCCCGTCGCCGGGCATCCCGCCGACGGCGCGAACCTGGGCGTTGACAGCTGAGCCGGGGCGTCGACATCTGAGTCAGACGGCGACCGGTGCGCGTTCGGCGAGGATCGCGCGCACCGCGTCGCGTCCGGCGCGGTTGGCGCCGACCGTCGACTGCGACGGGCCGTAGCCGATGAGGAACAGGCGCGGCTCGTCGAGGGCGCGACCTGCCGCGACTCGGATGCCGCCCGCGGCGGTGCGCAGCCCCAACGGCGCGAGGTGCCCGATGTCGGCGCGGAACCCGGTGGCCCACAGGATGACGTCGGCGCGCTCGAGCGTGCCGTCCGGCATCCGCACGCCGTCCGGCTCGATGCGCGTGAACATCGGATGCCGCACGAGCACGCCGCGCTGCTGCGCGGCGCGTGCCCACGGCGTCCAGTGCTGGCCGGTGACGGAGATGACGCTGCCGGGTGGGAGCCCGAGGCGCACGCGCTCTTCGACGCCGGCGATCGCCGCGATGCGCGCGGCGGTGTCGAACTCGGCGGCGTCCCACCGCACCTCCCGGCGCGTGACCCAGAACGTCTCGGCGACGTGCGAGATCTCCTCGAGCAGCTGCACCGCCGACACTCCCGCCCCGACGATCACGACGCGCCGGCCGGCGAACTCCTCGGCCGACACGTAGTCGTGCACGTGCAGCTGGCGCCCACGGAACCCTGCCGCCCCGGCGACCGCCGGCCAGAACGGGCGACGCCAGGTTCCCGTCGCGTTGACGACGTACCGCGCCGCCCAGTCGCCGGCATCCGTCGCCACGAGCAGCCGGCCCCGCGGGTCGTCGTCGGCGCGGGTCACCGCGCGGACGCGCACGGGACGCCGCACGCGCAGGTCGAAGCGCTCCTCGTAGGCGGCGAAGTACGCGGGCAGCACGGCGCGCGCCTCGGCGGCGGGATCCGCGGCCGGCACCGGGAATCCGGGCAGCTCGTGGATGCCGTTCACCGTCGCCATGTGCAGCGACGCCCAGCGGTGCTGCCAGGCGCCGCCGGGAGCCGCGTCGGCGTCGAGCGCGATGAACGACGAGCCTGCGGCGGAGTCCGGCGCGAAGCCGCGACGGCGCAGATGGTAGGCGGCCGACAGGCCCGCCTGGCCCGCGCCGATCACGGCGACGTCGACGGGGGTGGCTGCCACGACAGGATGCAACCGCCGACCCCGGTGCGCTGTTCCCACCGGGGCGTCGACGGCGCGCCGCGATGTCGGACGCACGCCGTAGTCTGTTCTGCGTGACCACCGCCCTGTATCGCCGCTACCGGCCCGAGACGTTCGGCGAGATGATCGGGCAGTCGCAGGTCACCGACCCGCTCATGACGGCGCTGCGCGGCGACCGCGTCGGACATGCGTACCTGTTCTCGGGTCCGCGCGGATGCGGCAAGACGACCTCTGCCCGCATCCTCGCGCGCTGCCTCAACTGCGCCCAGGGTCCCACCGACACGCCCTGCGGCACGTGCGACAGCTGCGTCGAACTCAGCCGCGGCGGCGGGGGATCGCTCGACGTCGTCGAGATCGACGCGGCGTCGCACAACGGCGTCGACGACGCCCGCGACCTGCGCGAACGCGCCGTGTTCGCCCCGGCACGCGACCGCTTCAAGATCTTCATCCTCGACGAAGCCCACATGGTCACCGCGCAGGGCTTCAACGCCCTGCTCAAGCTCGTCGAAGAGCCGCCGGCGCACGTCAAGTTCATCTTCGCGACGACCGAGCCCGAGAAGGTCATCGGCACCATCCGCTCGCGCACCCACCACTACCCGTTCCGCCTCGTGGCGCCGGGACCCATGCTCGAATACGTCGAGCAGCTGTGCACGGCGGAGGGCGTGCAGGTCGAACCGGGAGTGCTCCCGCTCGTCGTGCGCGCGGGCGGCGGATCGCCCCGCGACACGCTCTCGCTGCTCGACCAGCTCATCGCGGGCTCCGAGGCCGGCGCCGTCACCTACGCCCGCGCCGTCGCCCTGCTCGGCTACACCCACGCGGAGCTGCTCGACGAGGTCGTCGACGCGTTCGGCACCGCCGACGCCTCCGCCGCGTTCGCGGCCGTCGACCGGGTCGTGCAGACCGGACAGGACCCGCGCCGCTTCGTCGACGACCTGCTGGAGCGGGTGCGCGATCTCATCATCGTGGCCGCCACCGGCGCCGGCGCCGCAGCGGTGCTGCGCGGGATCCCCGCCGACGAGCTCGAGCGGATGAACCGCCAGGCGGCGGTCTTCGGCGCCGCGCGCCTGTCGCACATCGCCGACATCGTCGCGAAGGCCCTCGACGACATGGGCGGCGCCACCTCGCCGCGCCTGCAGCTGGAACTGCTCGTCGCCCGCGTGCTCGCCTCCGCCGGTCAGATCGCCGCGGCAGCGCCCGCACCCGCGGTCGCCCCGGCGCCGGCTGCGGCCCCCGCGTCCGCCCCGACGCCGGCCCCGGCGTCCGCGCCGGCGTCGGCCCCTGCGGTCGTGCCCGCGGCGGCTGCCCCGTCCGGGGCGCCCGCGACCGCGGCGCCCGCCGCTCCGGTGCCGGCCGAGCCGGTCGCCCCGGCCCCCGTCGTCCCCGCCGGCCCGATCACGTTCGCGCAGCTGCGCGACGCCTGGCCCGAGGTCCTCCACCGACTCGAGCCCGTCAGTCGCTCGTCGTGGATGCTCGCGACGGCGGCACGCCCCGTCGCGTTCTCCGACGACGTGCTCACCCTCGCCTTCCAGAGCCAGGCCGACGTCGCGTCGTTCAAGAAGCTCGCCGGCGGCAAGGGACCCAGCGAAGACCTGCGCGGCGCGATCCTCGAGGTGCTCGGCGTGCGCGTCAAGTACGTCGCCCGGCACGACGCCGACCCCTCCGGCGGGGGTGGTCCGTCCTCCGGTCCGGGCGGCGGCGCCGGCCCGACCGGCGGCCCCGGCGCGACGGCCGCCGCAGCGGCAGCGCCGGCATCCGCGGTCGCCGCGCCGGTGCCCGCCTCCGCGCCCGTGCGCGGCGGTGGAGGTGCCGCCGTGGGCGGCGCGCCCACAGCGCGCCCGTCGGCATCCGCGGCCGCCCCGGTGACCGAGTGGGCCGTCGCCCCCATCCCCGGCGGCGACGCCTCCGTGCCGCCGCTGGCGATCGACGACGAACCCGAAGAGGCCGCCGCGGCGCCCGTGCTCACCGTCGCGCCCGCCCGTGACGGGGTCGTGCTGCCCGCCGAGCCGGCACCGCAGTACACCGACGCCGACGCGCCCGACGACGACGACGACGCCCCGCCGCCGATCGACGACGACGCGCCGATCCCGGCGCGCATCGTGATCGAGCCTCCGGCCGCGCCCCGCCGACCCGGCATCGAGCGGGTCGGCGAGTCGGTCGTGCGGCAGGTGCTCGGCGCGACCTTCGTGCGTGAAGAGCCGTACTCGGCTCCGACGAGGTTCGCCTGAGCATGTACGACGGCATCGTCCAAGACCTGATCGACGAGTTCGGCCGCCTTCCCGGCATCGGCCCGAAGTCGGCGCAGCGCATCGCCTTCCACATCCTGCAGACCCCGACCTTCGACGTCTCCAAACTCTCCCGGCTGCTGGGGGAGCTGCGTGAGCGCGTGCGGTTCTGCGACCTGTGCGGCAACGTGTCCGAGCAGGACCGGTGCGCCATCTGCCGCGACCCGCGCCGCGACCAGAGCTTCATCTGCGTCGTCGAAGACGCGAAGGACGTCTCGGCGATCGAGCGCACCCGCGAGTTCCGGGGTCTGTACCACGTGCTCGGCGGCGCGATCAGCCCGATCGCGGGCATCGGTCCCGACGATCTGCGCATCGCGCAGCTCATGCAGCGCCTCGCCGACGGCACGGTGACCGAAGTGATCCTCGCGACCAACCCGAACCTCGAAGGCGAAGCGACGGCCACCTACCTCAGCCGTCTGCTGCACACCCTCGAGATCCGCGTCACGCGCCTCGCGTCGGGTCTGCCGGTCGGCGGCGACCTCGAGTACGCCGACGAGGTCACCCTCGGCCGCGCGTTCGAGGGGCGACGGGTGCTCTGAGGCCATGTCCGGCTTCACCACGCGAGGCTGGATCCTCTTCGCCGTGATGGCGGTCGTGTGGGGCGTCCCGTACCTGTTCATCAAAGAGGCCGTCGACACGCTCACCCCGGCCACCGTCGTGGCGGGGCGCACGCTCCTGGGAGCGCTCGTGCTGCTGCCGATCGCGCTGCACCGCCGGGCGCTGCGCCCCGCGCTGAAGAAGTGGCCGTGGGTGCTCGCCTTCGGTGCGATCGAGATGGCCGGGCCCTTCCTCCTGCTGGGTCACGCCGAGCAGACGCTCCCGTCGGGACTCACGGGCCTGCTCGTGGCCACCGTCCCGCTCTTCGCCGCACTCATCGCCTTCGGCCGCGGTGACCGTTCGGCGCTGCGGCCGTCCCGGATCGCCGGGCTCGCCCTCGGCTTCGTCGGACTCGTCGTCATCGTCGCCGGTCCCGGACTCGCCGTCGCCGGCGCGCCGGGCCTCGTGGCCGTCGGGGAGGTGCTGCTGGTCGCGCTGCTGTACGCGATCGCACCGTTCATCGTCGCCACCAAGCTCGCCGACGTGCCGGCGATCGGCACGATCACCCTGGCACTGGTCGCCGTCGGACTCTTCTACCTGCCGCTGGCCGGCCTCACCCAGCATGAGATGCCCAGCATCCGCAGCGGGGTCGCTCTCATCCTGCTGGCGGTCCTGTGCACGGCGGTGGCGTTCGTCGCCTTCTTCGCACTCATCGCCGAGGTCGGTCCGGTGCGCGCCCCGCTGTTCACCTACGTCAACCCGGTCGTCGCGATCCTGCTCGGCGCGATCGTGCTGGGGGAGCACCTCAGCGTCGGGCTGCTGATCGGGTTCCCGATCGTGATCGTCGGATGCTGGTTGGCCGGTACCGGCGGCGTCATCCGATGGCGGGCTCAGCGCAGCACTTCGACGAGCACGACCCACGACACGAACAGCGACGTGACGATCGCCGCGATCGACCCGGCGGCCAGCCAGACGAGCCCGCCCACGTCTCCGACGACCAGCAGCACCCCGCCCACGGCGTAGACGGCCGGAGCGAGGAACGCCACCAGCGATTTCCCGGCGCGCAGCCGGTTCTCGGGGTGCCGGTTCTGGAAGATCCGCACGGTCGCATCGACGCCGAACAGCGCCGCGAGCACGGCGGCCGCCACCACGATCCAGCCGTAGGCCACGGCATCCAGCGAGGGGACGAGCCCGACGGCGCAGACGATGATCGCCAGCACGAGCCCCGCGATCGCCGACGCGAGCCGAGCCGTGAGCGAGGCGGCCTTGATGATGACCTCGATGTTCACGCTGGCGGCGACGATCACGAGTCCGGCGAGCGCCGCCGTGGCGCCCAGCATCGCGACGTCGAACTCGTGCCAGGCCTCCAGGGCGTCCATGCGCCGATGCTAGCGTCCGCTCACCCCCGCAGTCGCGCGCGCGAGCGCAGAACGGAATCCAGCGACGCGCGCATCGGCTGGCCCAGGTAGATGCCGAGCGAGGCGCCGACGGCCAGCGCCGCACCGATCGTCGCCGCGGCCGCGAGCGTGCCCGCCCCGGTCAGCAGTGCCGTCGTGTCGTCGCCCGACTCCACCACCGTCAGCAGCCCGCGGAAGACCGCGGCGCCCGGCACCATCGGCAGGATCGCCGCCGTCGTGATCGCGACGGACGGCACGTGCAGGCGGAACGCGAGGAGGATGCCGACCAGGCTCGCCGCGAACGCGCCGACCGCGGCACCGGCGGCGGGGTCGAGACCGGCCGCGACCACCGCGCTGTAGCCGGCCCAGCCGATGAGGCTCAGCACGACGCTCACCACGACGATGCGGATGCCGGCGCCGTTGAACACCGCGACGGCGATCGCGATGAGCGCGGCGCCCGCGAACTGCAGTGGTACCGGCCCCAGCGGCAGGGCGTCGCTCGGCGCCGCCATGCCGAGCCCGAGCACGCGTGCCGCCTCGAGGCCGGCGAGGATGCCCACCACGACGCCGAGGGTGTTCGTGGTCAGCTCGAGGATGCGGCCCATCGCGGTGAGCGCGAACCCGTCGATCGCGTCCTGCGCCGCACCGACGACGGTGAGGCCCGCGAGCATGAGGACGATACCGGCGGCGACGATCACCGACGGGCGCAGCCCCGCCGCCGCCTCCCAGCCGGTCGCCGCCAGCAGCGGCGCGGTCGCCGCGACCAGGGTGAGCACGAAGGCGCCCGCGATCTGGCTGAAGAAGTAGGGCACCGAGGCCTTCGCGAGGGCGAACTGCGTCACCGCGGCGAGCGCGGCCGCGACGAACGACATCGTCAGCACGAGCCAATTGCCGCCGAACATGACGGCCACGCCGACGGCGAGCAGCGCCTGCGCCGAGACGACGACGAGCGGACCGTACCGGAAGGGGGTGCGCCGGATACGGCGCGCCCGCTCGAGCGCGTCCTCCAGCGGCAGCCCCGCGGCGATCTCGGCGACGAGCGCCTGCAGCAGCTGCAGCTTCGTGTGGTCGGGGACCGCCCCGCGGACGACGCGCATCAGGGTGATGGGCCGGTCGGTGCCGGTGCGATGGTGTGCCACGGTGATGGAGTTGTACGTGACGTCGACGCTGACGGGCTTGACGCCATACGCGCCCGCGACGCGCACGATCGTGAGAGTCACCTCGCTCGCCGGGGCGCCGGCGACGAGCATCGTCTCGCCGATACGGATCGCGAGGTCGAGGATCTTCACGGTGAGGGCGTCGTCGACGACCGGCAGCATCTCGGTCGCCGCGGCATCCGGGCCCGCGTGGACGAGCCCCCGCAGCGACGAGAGAAGGCGATTCGGAGTCGGCATGAGGGGTCCACTCGGGGTGCTGTCCGCAGGGGGATGCGGCTGTCTCGATGGTAGTCGGCGCGTCGTCACATGGTCGGGTCGGAATGGGCGGCTCCGTAAGATGGGACGTCGGGTGCGGCATCCGCCGGCCCGCCGGTCGCTGCGCGGCCGCTCATCACCCGGGAGATCGAAACGTGGCGCTGATCGTCCAGAAGTACGGCGGGTCCTCCGTCTCCGACGCCGAGAGCATCAAGCGCGTCGCGAAGCGGATCGTCGATGCGCGGCGCGCCGGGCACGACGTGGTCGTCGCCGTCAGCGCCATGGGCGACACGACCGACGAGCTCGTCGACCTCGCCCACCAGGTGGCCCCGATCCCCGCCCCGCGCGAGCTCGACATGCTGCTCAGCTCGGGCGAGCGCATCTCGATGGCGCTGCTGGCGATGGCGATCCACTCCATGGGCTTCGAGGCGCGCTCGTTCACCGGCAGTCAGGCGGGCATGATCACCACCGCCGACCACGGCAGCGCCCGCATCGTCGACGTCACCCCGGTGCGCCTGCGTGAGGCGCTCGACGAGGGCGCGATCGTCATCGTCGCCGGATTCCAGGGTTTCAACCGCGACACCCGCGACATCACGACCCTCGGCCGTGGCGGATCGGACACGACGGCCGTCGCGCTCGCCGCCGCCCTCGAGGCCGACGTATGCGAGATCTACAGCGACGTCGACGGCATCTTCACCGCCGACCCCCGCGTCGTGCCGCAGGCCCGCAAGCTCCCGGTCGTCAGCGCCGAGGAGATGCTCGAACTCGCCGCCAACGGCGCCAAGGTCCTCTACATCCGCGCCGTCGAATACGCTCGCCGGCACGGCGTCATGATCCACGCCCGCTCCACCTTCAGCCCCGGCGTCGGCACGTACGTGCTGGGCCCGGGCATGACGGTGCCGGGCGATGCAGAAGGAGAGAAGATGGAAGAGCCGATCGTCGCCGGTGTGGCCACCGACCTCAGCCAGGCCAAGATCACGGTCGTCGGCGTCCCGGACGTGCCGGGCAAGGCCGCCGAGATCTTCAAGATCGTGTCCAAGAGCGGCGCGAACGTCGACATGATCGTGCAGAACGTGTCGGCCGCCGCCACCGGCCGCACCGACATCTCGTTCACGCTGCCCAAGACCGACGCCCCGTCGGCCCTGCGCGCCCTCGCGGCCGAGCAGTCCGAGGTCGGGTTCGAGAGCCTCATCCACGACGACCAGATCGGAAAGCTGTCGGTCGTCGGAGCGGGCATGCGCACCCACTCGGGCGTCTCGGCGACGCTGTTCGAGGCGCTGTCGACGGCGGGGGTCAACATCGAGATGATCTCGACCTCCGAGATCCGCATCTCGGTCGTCGTGCGCGGCGACGACCTCGCCGGCGCCGCCCGCGTGGTGCACACCGCGTACGGGCTCGACGGCGACACCGAAGCGGTCGTCTACGCCGGCACGGGACGCTGACGACCGCTCGGGCCCGCCTCACCCGCGTGCGCTGAGCCAGTCCGCGTATGTCGGGCCGAGCCGCAGCGCGTCGGCGCCGGGCAGTTGCGCGCCGCGGCGCATCCCGCGCATCTGCGCCGTCGGCAGCGGCACGGCGAGCACCGGGCCGCGCGCGCCGCGTCGGCGAACCCACGCCCGCACCATCTCGGCGAGCTCCTCCTCGCGGGGGCCGGTGATGTCGGTCGCCCGACCGATGGGCGCGTTCTCGGCGATGCCCACGAGGTGCCGGGCGACCTCGACGGCGGCGATCGGCTGCACACGCGCCCGCGGAGCCAGCTGCAGCGGTCCCGCCTTCGCCTGGGCGGCGACCTGCCCGGCGAACTCGTGGAACTGCGTCGCACGCACGATCGTCCAGGGCACCGGGCCGGTCGTGACGAGCTCCTCCTGCGCGACCTTGCCGGCGTAGTAGCCGTGCGGGTTCGCGTTGATCCCGACGATCGACAGCAGCACGGCATGCTGCGCGCCCGTCCGTCGCGCCTCGCGCAGCAGGTTGCCCGTGGCGGCCCGGAAGAACGTCGTCGACGCCTGCGCGCTCAGTGTCCCGACGCTTGCGACGTCGATCACCGTGTCGGCGCCGGCCAGCGCCGCGGCGACCCCGGCGCCGGTGACCAGGTCGACTCCGCGGCTGCGCGCCAGTTCCACGACGTCGTGCCCGCGTGTGCGCGCATGCGTGACGACCTCTCTCCCGACGGTTCCGGTGGCACCTGCGACGGCGATCCTCATGACGTCCTCTCTTCCGGCCGCCGCCTGTCGGCGCCCTCACCGATTCGACGACGCAGCGAGGCGGAATGTGAGATGTTCGTCGGGATGGACCCCCTCGAGACCCACCGCGCGGCGCTGACTGCGGTAGCCTTCGGCATGCTGGGGACCCTCGCCGACGCCGAGGACGCCGTGCAGGAGACGTACGTGCGATGGATGCGGCTGCCGGATGCCGATCGCGCCGACATCCGCTCGCCCGGTGCGTGGTTGACGCGTGTCACCGGTCGGATCTGCCTCGACGTGCTGGGGTCGGCGCGGGCGCGTCGCGAGAGGTATGTGGGGGAATGGCTGCCGGAGCCCGTCCCCGCCGACTCGTCGGTGGCCCACGCCGCGCTCGATCCCTACGAGCGGGTCGAGAGATCCGAGGCCGTCTCGACCGCGCTGCTGCTCGTGCTCGAGACCCTCACCCCCGCCGAACGCGTGGTCTTCGTGCTGCACGACGTGTTCGCGGTGTCCTTCGACGAGATCGCGGCGGTGATCGGCCGCTCGGCGGCGGCATGCCGCCAGCTCGCCTCGTCCGCCCGCCGCCGCGTGCGCGACGGCCGCCGCCGCGCGGCGGCCCGCGAACGTCACGACACACTCGTCGCCGCCTTCGTGGCGGCCTGCGCGACGGGGGAGCTCGCCGCCGTCGTGGCCGCGCTCGACCCCGATGCCGTGCTGCGCTCGGATGGCGGCGGTGTCGTCTCGGCCGCCCGTCGCCCGGTGCACGGCGCGGATGCCGTGGCGCGCTTCCTGCTGGGGCTCGCACGCAAGAACCCGACCGCGCGCCTCGAACCCGTCGTCACCGGCGACGGCGCGGGTGTCGCGATCCGCGACGGCGACGCGCTGCTGGGTGTCGTCACTGTGGGCGTCTCCGGCGAGGCGGACGCCGACGCGCGCATCACCGATGTCTGGATCATGCGCAACCCCGCCAAGCTGCGACTGTGGGCCTGAGGCACGGCGGGTGCCGCGGCGCGTCACACCGCGTCGCCCCCGGCGCGCGCGGCCGGTAGAATCGCGGCATCCGCCCGCTCGGGCCCCCTCCCGCACCATCGCAAGGATCCGTCATGACCCGCATCTCAGATTCCGGACTCTCCGTCGCCGTCGTCGGCGCCACCGGCCAGGTGGGGACGGTCATGCGCGAGATTCTGGCCGAGCGCGCATTCCCGATCCGCGAGCTGCGCCTGTTCGCCACGGCGCGCAGCGCGGGCCAGGCCGTCGAGTTCGGCGGTGCGACCATCGTCGTCGAAGACATCGCGACCGCCGACCCGGCCGGCATCGACATCGCCCTGTTCTCGGCCGGAGCCACCGGCTCGCGCGCGCACGCCCCGCGCTTCGCGGAGGCCGGCGCCGTCGTCGTCGACAACTCCAGCGCGTGGCGCATGGACCCCGAGGTTCCGCTCGTCGTGAGCGAGGTCAACCCGCATGCCATTGAGGATCTGCCCAAGGGCATCATCGCCAACCCGAACTGCACGACGATGGCCGCGATGCCCGTCCTCAAGCCCCTTCACGCGGCCGCGGGACTCGAGCGCCTGATCGTCTCGACGTACCAGGCCGTCTCCGGCTCGGGCCTGGCCGGCGCGCAGGAGCTGCTCGGCCAGGTCGAGGGCGTGCTCGCCCAGGGCCGCACGCTCGACCTCGTCCACGACGGCTCGGCCGTCGACTTCCCGCAGCCCGAGAAGTACGTCGCGCCGATCGCGTTCGACGTGATCCCGCTCGCCGGCAACCTCGTCGACGACGGCGACAACGAGACCGACGAGGAGAAGAAGCTCCGCAACGAGAGCCGCAAGATCCTCGAACTGCCGGACCTCCGCGTCGCGGGCACCTGCGTGCGCGTGCCGGTGTTCACCGGGCACTCGCTGTCGATCCACGCCGAGTTCCGTGACGACCTCACCCCCGAGCGGGCACGCGAGATCCTCGCATCCGCCCCCGGCGTGGTCCTCGAAGAGGTCCCGACGCCGCTGCAGGCCGCCGGCGCCGACCCGAGTTTCGTGGGCCGCATCCGTGCCGACCAGTCCGCACCCGAGGGCAAGGGCCTCGTGCTGTTCATCTCCAACGACAACCTGCGCAAGGGCGCCGCACTCAACGCCGTGCAGATCGCGGAGCTGGTCGCCGCACGCCTGGGGATCGACGCGGCCTGAGCGCAGCGCGGGGGGCGTGGTTGACAGCCGGGCAAGAACCGCGATCCTTGCCGGTGCGCGCGGCGCCGGACGGACGGGACACGGGTTTTCCCGGCCTAGACTGGACCATCGTGACCACCCAGACGTACGACGCGGTCCTCATCGGCGGCGGCATCATGAGCGCCACCCTCGGGACCCTCCTCACGCAGCTGCAGCCGGACTGGAAGATTCTCGTGCTCGAGCGGCTGAGCGACGTCGCCCAGGAGTCCTCCAACGCGTGGAACAATGCCGGCACCGGTCACGCGGCGCTGTGCGAGCTCAACTACATGCCCGAGGCGGCCGACGGCTCGGTCGATCCGGCGAAGGCGATCGCCATCAACGAGCAGTTCCAGCAGAGCCGTCAGCTGTGGTCCTCGCTCGTCGAGCGCGGCGTGCTCGACGAGCCCAGCTCCTTCATCAACACCGCGCCGCACATGACGTTCGTGCGCGGTGAGAAGGACGTCGCCTACCTCAAGAAGCGCTACGAGGCGCTCAAGGACCAGCCGCTGTTCGAGGGCATCGAATACTCCGAGGACTCGCGCGTCATCCACCAGTGGGCGCCGCTACTGATGAAGCAGCGCCGCGCGGGGGAGCCGTTCGCCGCGACGCGCGTGCCGGCCGGCACCGACGTCGACTTCGGCGCGCTCACGCGGCAGATGCTCGACCACCTGGTCGCGCAGGGCGTCGACGTGCGCACCAACACCGAGGTGCGGCGCCTGCGCAAGCAGGACGACGGCACCTGGAAGATCTCGTACCGGCGTACGCTGGGGCGCACGCCCGGCGCGATCCGCTCCCGCTTCGTCTTCGTCGGCGCCGGCGGGTGGGCGATCAAGCTGCTGCAGTCCTCGGGCATCCCGGAGATCGCCGGGTACGGCGTGTTCCCGATCGGCGGCCAGTTCCTGAAGACGACCAACCCTGCCGTCGTCGCCCAGCACAAGGCGAAGGTGTATTCGCAGGCCTCCGTCGGGGCGCCGCCGATGTCGGTGCCCCACCTCGACACGCGTGTCGTCGACGGGGAGACCTCGCTGCTGTTCGGTCCGTTCGCGACGTTCAGCCCCAAATTCCTCAAGACCGGCCGCATCACCGACATCGTCGCGCAGGTGCGCCCCGGCAACATCGGCCCCATGCTCAAGGTCGCCGTCACCAACGTCGACCTCGTGAAGTACCTCGTCGGCGAGCTCACGAAGACCCACCGCAAGAAGGTCGACTCGTTGCGCGTGTTCATGCCGACCGCGAAGGACGAGGACTGGGAGCTCATCCAGGCCGGCCAGCGCGCGCAGGTGATGAAGCGCGACCCCGAGAAGGGTGGCGTGCTGCAGTTCGGCACCGAGGTCGTCACCTCCGAGGACGGCACGATCGCCGGTCTGCTGGGCGCCTCGCCGGGCGCCTCGACGGCGGCGTCGATCATGCTGGGACTGCTCAAGACGTGCTTCCCCGACCGGATGGCCGCGTGGGAGCCGACGCTGCGGGGGCTCATCCCGAGCTACGGAACGACGCTGAACCCGGATGCGGCCGCGGCCGACGCGTCGATGACGCGCACCGCCGACGTGCTCTCGATCGCGCGCTGACGCGGGGGACCGACGGTGGCGAAGCTCTACTTCCGCTACGGCGCGATGAACTCGGGCAAGTCGACGGCGCTGCTGCAGGCCGCCTACAACTACGAGGAGCGCGGCCAGCACGTGCTGCTGGCCAAGCCGGAGATCGACACGAAGGGCGCCGACCAGATCGCGAGCCGGCTGGGGGTCTCGCGTCCGGTCGACTTCCTCATTGCGGCAGGCGACGATCTGCGCGCCCTGTTCGCCGAGCACCGCGCCCGAGTGCCGAACCTCGCCTGCCTGCTGATCGACGAGGCCCAGTTCCTGCAGCCGCACCAGGTCGACGACCTGCTGCGGATCGTCGTGGACGACGGCATTCCGGTGCTCGCCTACGGCATCCGCACCGATTTCCAGACCCGTGCCTTCCCCGGGTCGGCGCGCCTGCTCGAGCTCGCCCACAGCCTCGAGGAGCTGAAGACCATCTGCCGCTGCGGGCGCAAGGCGCTGTTCAACGCGCGGCTGGTCGGAGGGCGCTTCGTGTTCGACGGCGACCAGGTCGCGATCGACGAGCTCGCGGCCGACAAGGTGACGTACGAGTCGATGTGCGCGGAGTGCTACCTGCGCGAGTCGGGCGGACGTCTGGCGTAACACCGCCCTGCCGGGTTTGCAAGGTCTGACCACCGGAGTTAATGTGGTCTGACACCGAGAGGAACCCGATGGCGGAAACCGCGACCCCGCGCGCATGGCGCGTCGTGCTCGAGAAGATCGAGTCGGACCTGCTGGAGGGGCGCCTGGGCCCCGGAGACCGGCTGCAGCCCGAGCGCGAGCTCGCCGCCACCCTCGGGGTGGGGCGCTCCAGCGTCCGTGAAGCGCTCCGCGTGCTCGAGGTCATGGGCCTCATCCGCACGGCGACCGGGTCGGGCCCGACCTCCGGTGCCATCATCGTCGCGACGCCCCACGGCGGGCTCGCGCAGCTGTTGCGCCTGCAGGTGGCGGCGCAGGGCTTCCCCGTCCCCGACGTGTACGAGACGCGACTGCTGCTGGAGGAGTGGGCCGTGAGCCACCTCGCGGCCGCCGACGCGCCGGCCCTCGCCGACGCCCGGGCGACGCTGGCCGCGATGGACGCCGAGGGCCTCTCCGTCGAGGACTTCCTGGCCCTCGACGCCCAGTTCCACCTGCGCCTGACGGATGCCGCCGGCAACATCGTGGTCGCCGCGACGATGGCGGGGCTGCGTCCCACGATCGACGGCTACGTCCGCACCGGCGCGGCGAACATCCCCGACTGGGACGGCACGGCGCGGCGCCTGCGCCACGAGCACCACGAGGTGATCGACGCGATCGAGGCGGGCGACGTCGAGCGCGCCCGCGAACTCGTGCGCGAGCACATCTCCGGCTACTACCGCGACGCGGGTCTGGCAGACCCCGCCGCACAGAATTGAGGAACCCCCGCATGGTCCAGCGTCAACTCCCCAAGATCGGCGAGCTGCTCGAGCTGATGCAGTTCAAGAAGCCCGAACTCGACGCCACGAAGCGGCGGCTCGAGTCCGCGCTGACGATCGCCGACCTGCGGACGATCGCCAAACGCCGCACCCCGAAGGCGGCGTTCGACTACACCGACGGCGCGGCGGAGGGCGAGATCTCGTTGGCGCGGGCCCGGCAGGCGTTCGAAGACGTCGAGTTCCACCCCGACATCCTCCGCCCCGCCGCCCACGTCGACACCTCCACGCAGATCCTCGGCGGACCCTCGGCGCTGCCGTTCGGCATCGCGCCGACCGGCTTCACGCGGCTCATGCAGACCGAGGGCGAGGTCGCCGGAGCGGGCGCGGCGGCGGCGGCCGGCATCCCGTTCACCCTGTCGACGCTGGGCACGACCTCGATCGAGAACGTGCGCGCCGCCAACCCCCACGGCCGCAACTGGTTCCAGCTGTACGTGATGCGCGAGCGCGAGGTGTCCTACGGGCTCGTGACGCGGGCCGCGGATGCCGGATTCGACACGCTCATGTTCACCGTCGACACCCCGATCGCCGGCGCCCGCCTGCGCGACAAGCGCAACGGCTTCTCCATCCCGCCGCAGCTGACCGTCGGCACGATCGTCAACGCGATCCCGCGCCCCTGGTGGTGGATCGACTTCCTCACGACCCCCAAGCTGGAGTTCGCGTCGCTGACGACGACGGGCGGCACCGTGGGAGAGCTGCTCAACGCCGCGATGGACCCGACGATCAGCTACGAGGACCTCGAGATCATCCGCTCGATGTGGCCGGGGAAGATCGTCGTCAAGGGCGTGCAGAACGTCGTCGACAGCAAGCGGCTCATCGACCTGGGCGTCGACGGCATCGTGCTGTCCAACCACGGCGGACGACAGCTCGACCGTGCGCCGATCCCGTTCCACCTGCTGCCGCAGGTCGTGCGCGAAGTCGGCAAGGACGCGACGATCATGGTCGACACCGGCATCATGAACGGCGCCGACATCGTCGCCTCCGTCGCGCTGGGGGCGAAGTTCACGCTCATCGGCCGCGCCTACCTGTACGGCCTCATGGCCGGCGGGCGCCGCGGGGTCGACCGCACGATCACCATCCTGCGCACCGAGATCGAGCGCACCATGGCGCTGCTGGGCGTCTCGTCGCTGGCCGAGCTCGAGCCGCGTCACGTCACGCAGCTGCAGCGCCTCGCGCCGATCGCGCGGCCGGCGGCGCGTCGCGCGCCCGCCCGGGCGAAGGCCTGAGCCGGTAGGCGGTCTCCGACGCCGTCCGCGCTCAGCGCGTGGGCAGCGTCGGGATGAGCGCGTCGAGGTACCCGGCGGTGTCTTCCCAGCCCTCGACGGCATGGCAGGTGACGCCCATCGCGAGCACCGGGTAGTCGTTGCCGTGCTCGTCGAGTCGGTCGCCGACGAACAGCATGTCGTCGAGGGCGATGCCCGTCTGGTCGGCGAGCTGACGCATGCCGTAGGCCTTGTCGATGCCCTGCCGCGTGATGTCGACCGACGTGGATCCGCCGGAGCGCACCTCGAGGTCGGGGATGCGGGCGGCGACGGCGTCGCGCAGCGCGTTCTTCTTCGCGCCCGTCGGATCCCACGCGGTCTTGGCGGCGACCGGCGCCGCCTGGCCGAGCGCGGAGAAGGTGATCTGCGAGCCGCGGTCTTCGAGGATGGGGCCCCAGGTCTGCGCCTCCCACAGGTCGAGGCGGCGAGCCTCCTCTTCGACGGCGGTCAGGGCGCGCTGCTTCTCGTCGTCGGTGAGTGCGTGGGCGTACACCGTCTGCGCACCGTCGGCGTTGAGGCGGTAGTACTGCGTGCCGCACGTGGGCATGAGGTGGAAGCGGTCCAGGAGGCCGGTATCGGTCCCCTCCGGCAGCCGCTCGACGACCTGCATCTGGAACTGCTGCAGCTGGCCGCCCGAGATGATGGCGACCTCGACGCGCTCGGCGAGGGCCACCAGCAAGGCGCCCATCCGGGCGTCGATCGGGCTCTTCGAGGGGGCGAGGGTGTCGTCGAGGTCGAAGGCGACGAGACGGGGCGCGGTCATGCGATCTCCGGTTCTGCGGGGGATATGCGAGAGGCTCCACCCGCGGGTGGAGCCTCTCGGTTGTCGGGGTGACAGGATTTGAACCTGCGGCCTCTTCGTCCCGAACGAAGCGCGCTACCAAGCTGCGCCACACCCCGGAGACAACCCCATGAGTCTACCCTGTCGGCGCCGCAGAACCGAATCGGGGCGGGGTCACGCCGCGGCGACCGGATGCAGGGTCAGCACGCTCGCCTCGGGGCGGCATCCGAAGCGCACCGGCGCGTAGATCGAGTGGCCGAGACCGGCGCTGACGTTCAGTGGGACGCGGCGCGCGTCGTGCTCCCACGTCGACAGGCCGCGCGCTTGGTCGAGCGGGATGTCGCAGTTGGCGACGAGGGCGGAGCGGCTGAACGGGACGCGCACCTGGCCGCCGTGCGTGTGCCCGGCGATGAGCACATCGGCGCCGAGCTCGGTGAACCGGTCGAGCACGCGACGGTACGGCGCATGGGTGACGCCGAGCGTCAGCGCCGCCGCGGGGGCGCCGCGCCACCACGTGCCGCGCCGCATCCGATCGATCGCGGACGGCAGCGCGTCGAGGTCGTCCCAGTCCCGGTGCGCGTCGGACACGCCGAACGTGTCGAGCGTGAGCCCGGCGACGCCGAGGCGCGTCGCGGCATTGTTGATGTCGGCCCAGCCGAGCTCGTCGGTGAAGTAAGAGTTCATCGCGGCGGTGTCGAGCACGTCGCCGCGCTTGGGACGCGCCGACGGCCCCTGGAAGTACCGCAGCGGGTTGCGGGCCGAGGGGCCCACGACGTCGTTGGAGCCGTGCACGAAGACACCGGGCACGCCGCGCAGCGGGGCGAAGGCGGCGCGGATGCCGACGAGGCCCTCGGGGTGCCCCAGGTTGTCGCCGGTGTTCACGACGAGGTCGGGTTGCACGTGCTCGGCGATCCGCGCGATCCACTCCTGTTTGCGGTGCTGCCACGGCGCCATGTGTGCGTCGGACAGGTGCAGCAGCGTCAGGCTGGGGGAGCCGGCGGGGAGGACGGCGAGGTCGTGGCGGCGCAGCGTGAACAGGAACCGCTCGATCCCGACGCCCCACACCGCGCACCCCGCGCCGACCGCCCCCACCACGCCGAGCGCGGTGAGGGCGGTGCGTGTCGCATGGTGCACGATCAGCCGTTGCCGCGGCCGCCGCCACCACCGGCGCGGCTGCAGTCCTTGGCCTGGTACTGGATCGTGATCGCCGTGCCACGGTTCGTGATCGTGCCGGCGGCCGGGTTGGTGCCCGTCACGACGCCCTGGTCGGAGTCGCCGCCCTGCGTGCACTCCGCAGAGACCGACGCGAATCCGGCCTGCGCGAGCTGTCGGGCGGCATCCTGCGGGGTTCCGCTGACGCCCGGCACCGCGACACCCGAGCCGTTGCTCGGCGTGATCGTGACCGTCGCCCCACCCGGCGCCTTCCCGGCGCCCGGGTCCTGCGCGATGATCGTGCCGGCGGCCTCGACCCCGTCGGCGGCGTCGGCGACGTTCACCGAGAAGCCGGCGGCCTGGAGCGTGCTCCTCGCCTGCTCGACCGTCTGACCGATCACCGACGGCAGGTCGGTGAGCACGCGCTTGGTGAGCTCTGCGGCCGGCTCGGGGAAGCGGTCGCCGCCGTACTTGGAGTTCGCGGCGCCCTGCATCTTGGGCCAGATCGAGTTGCGGATGCGGGAGAGCTGATAGCCGCTCTCGCGGTACTCGTTGAGGCGCGCCTCGCCCTTGACGTTGCCGACCCACACGACCGTCGTCACCTTGGTCGACGACCCGTCCATCCAGGTGTGGAAGTACTCGTGGATACCGGTCTTGCCGAACACCGGGGTGCCGTCGCCGATGCGGGCGCCGATACCGGTGCCGCTCATGACGCCGACCAGGGTGTCGGCCGCGGTGGCCGCGACGGCCTCACTGATGACGCGGTCGCAGGTGCGCTCCGGGGTGAACTCGGTGCCGTCACGATCGACGACGCGGTCGATCGCCTTCGGCTGGCACAGCACGCCGTTGGCCGCGACGGTCGCATAGGCGGCGGCCATGTCGATCGGAGCGACGTACTGGTCGCCGAGCACGTTGTAGGGCAGGTTCGTCTGATCCAGCGCGCCGCCGTCGTTGCCGAGGACGACGCCCATCTTCATGGCGACCCGGTTCGTCGAGCAGACCGAGATCTTCTCCGCCATCGCGAAGAAGCCGGAGTTCAGCGAGTCGCGCGTGAAGTTGTACGGCGTGCCGCTGTAGCCCGAGTTGTTTTCGAAGTTGCCGATGTGGCCGGGCTGGCCGGAGTTGTCCGCGTCGACGGTCTGGGTCGCGCCGTCGCAGGTCTGCACCTTCTTCTTGCCGACGCGTCCGTTGATGACCTCGTTGACCGAGTGACCCTGTTCGAGCCAGTTGACGAGGCTGAAGAGCTTGTACGTCGAACCGGCCGCGTGACCGCCACCGCCGTTGATTCCGCGCACGTTGTAGTTGACGGCGGTCGTGGGGGCGTTCTCCTCCGTCGCGGCCGGGTCGTAGCCGCGGTTCTGGACCATCGAGAGCACACGTCCGGTGCCGACCTCCAGCTGGATGCCGGAGGCGCCGAGGTTCATGTAGCCGACACTGGCGGGCACGACGCTGATCGCGTCGACGGCCGCGGCCTGCAGGTCGGAGTCGAGGGTCGTGTAGACCTTGAGCCCGCCGCGGCGCAGGGCGGCCGCGCGGTCGGCGTCGGTCTCGCCGAACGCCGGGTCGGTCGTGATGATCGAGCGCACGTAGTCGCAGAAGAACTCGGCACCGACGGCCTGCGTGCAGCCGACCGGGCGCGTCGTGACGTTGGGGGTGACCGGGGTGGCGATCGCCTCGTCGTACTCCGCCTGGGTGATCTTGCCGTCGGTGAGCATGCGGCCGAGCACGTAGTCGCGGCGCTCCTTGGTGACGGAATAGCCGTCGGCGGCACCGTTGACCGCTTCGCCGGCCTTGTTGGTCATCGTGCCGTCGGGCAGGTCGATGCGCAGCGTGTTCGGCTCTTGCACCATGCCGGCGATCGTCGCGGCCTGCACGATCGTGAGGTCCTTCGCGGCGACGCCGAAGTAGCGCTCGGCTGCGGCGCCGATGCCGTAGGTCGTGCCGCCGAAGGCGGCGATGTTGAGGTAGCCGAGAAGGATGTCGTCCTTGGAGACCTCCTGCTCGAGCTGGATGGCGTAGCGCATCTCCTGCAGCTTGCGCTCGTAGCCTTCGACACCGCTGGAGACGGTGGTCTCGCGGTAGCAGTCCTGCACTTCCTCCTGGCTCTTCGCCGTGACCTCGCAGTTCTGCTGGAGCACGTTCTTCACGTACTGCTGCGTGATCGAGGAGCCACCGCGGTTCGAGCCCGAACTCGCGTTGCCGACGAGCGCCTTCATCGTCCCGAGCAGGTCGACGCCGCCGTGAGAGTAGAAGTTCTTGTCCTCACTGGAGAGGATCGCGTCGTACATGACGGGCGCGACCTCCTCCCACGTGACGGGGATGCGGTTCTGGTCGTAGAACTCCGCCATCAGCACGTCGGAGCCGTCCGAGGCCTTCTTGTAGATCTCGGTCGGCATCATGAGCTTCTCCGGCTGGAGGTAGCTCGGCATGTTGTCGAACATCGTGATCGCCGACGAGGCCGCGTACCCCGACACGGCGATGGCGGGGGTGACCGTCGCGGTGATGAGGAGGCCGGCGACGGCGCTCAGGCCGACGAGGCCGAGCAGTCCGCCGAGCACGCCGGTGGCCGTGCGTTTCGAGTGAGGCATAGGCTTGATGCTAGGGGAGATAGCTGAGAGGAACCCTCGGCGCCCCGCGCCGTGTCGACCTCCAGGAGCCTGTCATGACCACGTGGGAATACCTCACGACCCCCCTGCTGATCCACAACACCGCCGCCATCCTCAACAACTGGGGAAAGAAGGGGTGGGAGCTCGTGCAGATCGTCCCCGGCCCCGAGGGTGGCCTCGTCGCGTACTTCAAGCGCCCCATCGGCGCCGGCGATGCGAACGCCGGTCTCGGCGCCGCCGCGCAGGCCGCGCAGCAGTTCGAGGAGGCGTGATGAGCGTCTCCGCGCGTCTGGCCGAGCTCGGCATCGACCTTCCCGCCGTCGTCCCGCCGGTTGCGGCCTACATCCCCGCGACAGTGCACGGCGACCTCGTCTACACGTCCGGTCAGCTCCCCATGGTGTCGGGATCCCTGCCCGCGACGGGCAAGGTCGGCGACGGCCACGGCCTCGTGCCCGCCGCCGACGCCCAGGCCTACGCCCGGCAGTGCGCGCTGAACGCCCTCGCCGCCGCAGCCGCCGTCGCGGGCGGTGTCGACCGCATCGCGAAGGTCGTCAAGGTCACCGGATTCGTGGCATCCGTCCCCGAGTTCACGGGGCAGCCCGGGGTGATCAACGGCGCGAGCGAGGTGCTCGGCGAGATCTTCGGCGAGGCCGGCCGCCACGCCCGCTCCGCCGTCGGGGTGCCCGTGCTCCCGCTGGACTCGCCCGTCGAGGTCGAGGTCGTCTTCGCGCTCGCGCTCGACTGACCCCGCGAGTTCGCCGGTCCGTCGCCGAGTTCGCCGGTCCGACCGCGAGTTCGCCGGCGAACTCGCGGCGCGACCGGCGAACTCGCGTGAATGTGGCTACTTGGCGGCTACTTGACCTGCGCGGAGATGACGCTCATCACCATCGTGTCGGCGAGCGTCGTCGTGTCGCCCACCTCGCGACCCTCGGCGACGTCGCGCAGCAGACGCCGCATGATCTTGCCGGAGCGGGTCTTGGGCAGCTCGCCCACGATGTAGACGTCGCGCGGGCGGGCGATCGGGCCGATCTGCTCGCCGACCCAGGCGCGCAGCGTGCCCGCCAGGCCCTCCGGCGAGTGCGCGTCGAGGTAGCTCTGCTTGATGATGACGAACGCGACCACGCCCTGACCGGTTGTTGTCAAAGTATGCGTCAGTGATCGGTTCGTTGGGGTTGAGCGGAGAAGGGCGACGTTGTCATTCTTCGTCGGGGCGAAGATCGACACCGACGTCGCCCCCTCGACATCCCGGCGCGGGCGCGGATCCGCCAGCCTAGGGGGAGATGTTCGCGCGGGCGCGGGCGACGTCGGGGAGTCCTCGCACATCATCGCTTATCCGAACTTTCGCATCCCACGACGAGTGCTTGAGCTCGAAGACTCGATCAGGTTGAACCCTCACGCGCGTGAGGACCTGGTACTAACCCGAGGTGGCTTGCGGTGGTGCAACGCCGCCCAAGCGAGCGAACCCGACCGCGTCGCGGCATCGCCCGGCGTGAGACCAGGACATGAGGATCTGCGCGGCGTCGAGAGTGGCGATGCCCGCTCCGGTGAGGAGACCGCGACAGGTCTCGCGGACGATCGGGAGCATCGCCAGCTCGAGCTCGCCCGAGCCCGCCCGCGCCGAGGGCGCCGGCGGGCTCCGCGCGGGTCACCGCATCAGACGCGCGTGCGGCGTCGCGTCCGCAGCGATGAGCCGATCAGTGCGCCCGCTCCGAGCACGAGCAGTACTGCCCCGCCCCAGAGCGCCGGGCTCAACTCGCCTCCGGTCGCGGCGAGTTCATTGCGCTGCACGGTCACCGCGGCAACGACGGTGAGGCCGATGTCGTCGAAGCTGAGGATGAGGTGGTGCTCCCCGTTCGTGACGCCGGTGAGGTCGAAACTGCCGGTGATGGCGGCGCGGTCCCACTGGACAGTGCCGAGCGATATCGGGGTCGATCGCATGTTGCCGATGATCGACGACTGCGAACCCTGCATCTTCGTCAGGAATGAGGACATCAGGTCGAACGCTTCACTGCGCTTGTCGGTCAAGCTGGACAGCCGCAACATATCCATCTGCTGAGTGTTCGTGACGGCGTCGAGTTCTCCGCGCAGCGTTGCGACGAGGTCGGCGGCGGCCGTTCTCACCTCGGTGGAGTCCGACGTCGCCGAAAGGAGAATGTGCGACTCCACGGCCGGGTGTGCGGCCGCGATCGCTGTGGCCAGCGACTCATCAGTCGGCCCGGCGACGTATGCGTTCAGGGCCGTGATGGCCGCGTTGAGCGTGAGCACGCGGGCGTTGCGTTTCTGCACAGCTGTGACCTGAGAGGACAGCTGCTGGTCGAGCAGCCGGACACGCTGATCCTGGACAGCGCGCAGAGCCCCTTCGAGATCGAACGCGGTGAGCGAGATTTCGTTCACGGTCACACCCGGCAGCCTGGAGACCACCGGCGACAGCAGCTGGGCTGCGGCGGCCGCCTCGCTCGTAGACGGCCGCTCCGCCAGGCCGAGCGCCTGTCCCGAGCCGTTGAGGAGAGGGAATGTGACATTCGGTGTGCCTGCCGCGGCCGCGAGCAGGTCGGCAAGCTCGGGCTCCGAGATGCCGCTGAAAGCGCCGGTGAGGCCGACATCCTCCGGGCGCTGGAAGACCGCGATGTAGGCCTGCTGCACCGGGTCGGTGGAGGGCGTGGGCGTCGGTGTCGGGGTGGAGGTGGGCGTGGGCGTCGGTGTCGGGGTGGAGGTGGGCGTGGGTGTCGGGGTGGCGGTGGGCGTGGGTGTCGGGGTGGCGGTGGGCGTGGGCGTGGGGGTGTCTGTGGGAGTGGGTGAGGGGGTCGGTGCCGCGGTATCCGAGATGAGCGCGAAGGAGCGGGCCACATCGACGAGGCTGGGACTCTCTTCGCCTCGGGGAAGCGCGAAGGCGGGATTGTCCGACGGCTGCGCATCCGCGAGCGTGAATCCCGTGGCCGGCTCGAAGCGGATGCTGTAATCGTCGGTGGATGTCGTCGGCAATGAGCCTGATCGGAATGTTCCGTTTGCGGCGACGGCGACGCGCTGCACTGCCGTGCCGCCACTGAGGATGGTGACGCTCGCGCCCGAGAGGTCGGCGAGAGGGGAGGCATCCGACGTCGCGGTCACCGCGCCGCTGATCTCACCGAAGGAGCCCTCCAGTGGGAGGGTGACGGCATCTCCCAGCGTGGGGTTGAACTCCCTCCTCACCGCGGGTTCGAGGAGGTCGCCGACAGCACCGGGCCAGGATGCCTCGGCGATGAAGCTGGTGTCCGTCGCGGGTATGCGCACCGACACGGTTCCGTCTGCCGAGGTGGTGCCGGTGGCGATGACCTGGTCGAGCTCGCCGGTGGAGAGCACGGTCACCGTCGCGCCGCCGAGCGGAGCGGATGCCGTCCCGTCGGAGAGAGTCGTTGTGATGAGTATGTGGCCTGCCTCGGACTCCGCGGCGCTGGCGACCGCGGGCAGCCCCACCAAGACAAGGCCGGTGGCTACGGACAGCACACCTGCGGTGCGTAGCGGGGAGAGCAGATTCCGACGTCGTCGTGCGACGTTGTGAGGCATGGCGATCCCTTCTGGTGGTTCATGGCTAAGTATGGACTCAGTCCAAACTTATACGCAATCCAGGAAGAATGACCTAGGGTGGATGAAGGGAGAGGAGGGACGGCGATGACGGAAGGGCTCCGCGAGAAGAAGATGCGCGTCGCGCGTCGGGGCATGGAGGAGGCCGCAGTCGGAATCGCCTATGAGGAGGGCGTTCGCGCCGTGACGGTCGACCGCATCTGCGAAGCGGCGATGGTGTCGCGCAGCACGTTCTTCAACTACTTCCCCTCGCTCGAGCATGCGATCTTCGGATCCGCCCTGGTCTACGACCCTGTGCTCACCGAGCGCATCTTGGGCGCGCACCGAGACGACCTCGTGATCGCCGCCTCGCGGATCGTGATGGAGACGGTCCGTGGGCAGGGTGGCGACGAACTCATGCGCAAGCGGTTCGCGCTTTTTGCCCGGGAGCCGGGCACGACGACGACGGTGTCGTGGGCGGCCGGGACGAGTCGCGCCGGACTGCAGGACGTGATCGAGAACTGGCTCGATGCACATCCGGCATCGGCTCGCCTGGCGGACGCCGATCACGCCACCGAGGCGCGGATGATCGTGAACTTCTCCATCACGCTCGGCGACGAGGTTATGCGGCTGGTGGGTGAGGACGGCGGGGACTTCCCGTTCGACCCCGCCGTGTTTCGCAGGGTGCGCGAGCGGATGAGGGCGCTGAGCGTACCCGCACGGTGACCCCGGCACCGCGATCAGCGGCACGAGGTGTTCGGGACCGCCGCTACTTGACCTGCGCGGAGATGACGCTCATCACCATCGTGTCGGCGAGCGTCGTCGTGTCGCCCACCTCGCGACCCTCGGCGACGTCGCGCAGCAGACGCCGCATGATCTTGCCGGAGCGGGTCTTGGGCAGCTCGCCCACGATGTAGACGTCGCGCGGGCGGGCGATCGGGCCGATCTGCTCGCCGACCCAGGCGCGCAGCGTGCCCGCCAGGCCCTCCGGCGAGTGCGCGTCGAGGTAGCTCTGCTTGATGATGACGAACGCGACCACGGCC
>NZ_RCDB01000003.1:0-127164 GCF_003651225.1 Microbacterium telephonicum | reverse complement strand
CCATCTGCTCGCCGACCCAGGCGCGCAGCGTGCCCGCCAGGCCCTCCGGCGAGTGCGCGTCGAGGTAGCTCTGCTTGATGATGACGAACGCGACCACGGCCTGACCGGTCGTCTCGTCCGACGCCCCGACCACGGCGGCTTCGGCCACCGCCTCGTTGCCCACGAGCGCCGACTCGATCTCGGTCGTCGACAGCCGGTGCCCCGACACGTTCATGACGTCGTCGACGCGGCCGAGGAACCACACGTCGCCGTCGTCGTCCAGACGCGCACCATCGCCGGCGAAGTAGTAGCCCTTGCTGCGGAACTTCTCCCAGTACGTCTCGACGAAGCGGTCGGGGTCGCCCCAGATGCCGCGCAGCATCGACGGCCACGGCTCGGTCACCACCAGCAGTCCGCCGTTGCCGTTGCCGACCTTCGTGCCGTCCTCGTCGACGACGTCCACCGAGATGCCGGGCAGCGGCACCTGCGCGCTGCCGGGCTTGGTCTCGGTGACGCCGGGGAGCGCGGAGACCATGATCGATCCGGTCTCGGTCTGCCACCACGTGTCGACGATCGGGGCGGCGCCGGCGCCGATGATCTCGCGGTACCACATCCACGCCTCGGGGTTGATGGGTTCGCCGACCGATCCCAGCAGGCGCAGCGACGACAGGTCGAAGCGCTGTGGGATGGCGCGTCCCAGCTTCATGAACGAGCGGATGGCGGTGGGGGCCGTGTAGAGGATCGTGACGCCGTACTTCTCGACGAGCTCCCACCACCGGCCGGGGTGCGGGGTGTCGGGGGTGCCTTCGTAGAGCACCTGCGTCGCGCCGTTCGCGAGGGGGCCGTAGGCGACGTAGGAGTGTCCGGTGATCCAGCCGATGTCGGCGGTGCACCAGAACACGTCGGTCTCCGGATGCAGGTCGTGGACGACCTTGTTCGTGAACGTCGCCTGGGTCAGGTATCCGCCCGAGGTGTGGAGGATGCCCTTGGGCTTGCCCGTCGTCCCCGACGTGTAGAGGATGAACAGCGGGTTCTCCGCCGGGAACGGATGCGCCTCGTGCTCCGCGGATGCCGCCGGCACGACCTCGTGCCACCAGACGTCGCGGCCGTCGGTCCAGTCGACCTCGTTCTCGCCGCGGCGCACCACCAGCACGTGCTCGACGGTCTCCTGCACGCCGTTGCCCCGGTCGCCGAGCGCCTGGTCGACCGCGGGCTTGAGCGGTGAGACCTTGCCCTTGCGGTAGCCGCCGTCGGCGGTGATGACCAGTTTCGCGCCGGCGTCGTCGATGCGCGCACGCAGACTGTCGGCAGAGAATCCGCCGAAGACGACGGAGTGGATCGCGCCGATGCGGGCGACGGCGAGCATCGCGGCGATCGCCTCGGGGATCATCGGCATGTAGATCGCGACACGGTCGCCGGCGCCGACGCCCAGGTCGATCAGCACGTTCGCCGCGCGCTTGACCTCCTCGGTGAGCTCGGCGTATGTGACACGACGCTCGTCACCGGGCTCGCCTTCCCACAGCAGCGCGACACGGTCGCCGTGGCCGGCCTCGACGTGGCGGTCGAGGCAGTTGTACGCGACATTGAGTTCGCCGTCGGCGAACCACTGCGCGAACGGAGGGTTCGTCCAATCCAGCACCTGTGTGAACGGAGTGTGCCAATGCAGCGCTCGGGCCTGCTCGGCCCAGAACGCTTCGCGGTCGGCGGCTGCGCGGTCGTACAGGTCGGCCGTGGCGACCGCGTCGGCGGCGAACTCGGCGGACGGGGCGAATCTGCGGTTCTCGGTCAGCAGGTGGTCGATCTGGCTGCTCATCGGGCGCGCTCCTTTGCGGCGGGACGGTCGCCGCACGCGTCGCGACGATGCGGGAAATCTAGCCCCGCCCCCGTCGATCGACTACCGCCGTTAGTGGGTGAGGGGCAGGCTGAGGATTCCGACTGATATATCGCCGCGCGACGCGCCGAGAGTGTTTTGGTCGAATGCGTCCGCATGCGTATGCTCGGTCGCGGCCGAACTTCGATTCTGGCATCGCGGCATCCGCACACCCCCCGATTCGTCGGATGCCGCGCAGGGTGGCATCCCGTTCCCCCCATGGGATGCCACCCTTCTTCATTGCGTGGAACCGCTCCCGTGATCCACCCCGCCGGTCGGGATCCGCGCGGCGCGCATCCTCCTCCCCAAGGCGCACCTCACCGCGTCGACTCCTCGGATGCGGGGAGCGGCCGTCCACGCCCGGACCTCCCTGCGTAGCGTCTGCGGCATGTCCGAGCCCTTCGTCGTCCGGCCCCGCGGCGAGTCACCCGTCGCCTCGGCGCGGCCGAACCGGCGCGTGCCCGATCATCCCGCGATCGCGCCGCTCCGCGCGCACCTCGTCGACCCCGACGTCACCGACGTCTTCGTCAACGGCGGTGGTGCGCTGTTCGTCGACCGCGGGCGCGGGGCGGAACCGGTCGCCGGATGGCATGCCACGCCCGGCGAAGTGCGCGACCTCGCCGTCGACCTGATCGGTATCGGTGGCCGGCACCTCGACGACCTCGCCCCGCTGGTCGATGTCCGGTGGGACAACGGCGCGCGGGTGCATGCCGTGCTCGCGCCGGTCGCCGTCGACGGTGCCGTCATCTCCATCCGCCTCCCGTCGGCGCAGCGCCTGAGCCTCGACGACCTCGGGCGCCAGGGCATGTTCGATGCGGCCACCGGGGCCGTGCTCGCGGGCTTCGTCGCGGACCGGGAGAACGTGCTCGTCAGCGGGGCGACCGGGGCGGGCAAGACGACCCTGCTGTCGGCCCTGCTCGGCCTCGTACCCCACGACGAGCGGATCGTCACGATCGAAGACGTGGCCGAGCTACGCATCGACCACCCCCACCACGTGCGTCTCGAGTCGCGGCAGCCGAACCTGGAGGGCGCCGGGGGAGTGGGCCTGGCCCGGCTGGTGCGCGAAGCCCTGCGGATGCGGCCCGACCGACTCGTGGTCGGGGAATGCCGCGGCGAGGAGGTGCGGGAGCTGCTCTCCGCGCTCAACACGGGCCACGACGGCGGTGCCGGCACCGTCCACGCCGGCGGCATCGACGACGTCCCCGCGCGGCTCGAAGCCCTGGGCGCGCTCGCCGGCCTCGACGACCGGGCTCTCGCGCGCCAGGTCGCCAGTGCGGTCGGGGCCGTCGTGCACGTCGGCCGTGGCGTCGACGGGGTGCGGCGGGTCACCCGCATCGCGCGTCCCGTCGTCGTCGGGGACCGGCTCGAGATCCGGGAGCGGTCGTGACGGCGGCGGCATCCGTCCACCGGCTGTCGGTGCTGCTGGAGGCCGGGCTCGCCCCGCCGCGCGCGTGGCGGCATCTCGCGGATGCCGGAGACGCCGACGCCGCGGCGGTCATCGCTGCGACGGAGGCGGGCGGCAGCGTCGCCGACGCGCTCGAGACACGGGCCGAGCCGTGGCCGCAGATCGCGCGGGCGTGGCGCGTCGCGACGGAGGTGGGTGCTCCGCTGGCGCCCAGTCTGCGCGGCATCGCCGACGCCCTGCGCGACGCCGAGGCGGGCAGAGACGAGGTGCGCGTCGCGCTGGCAGAGCCGGCCACGACGGCGCGGCTGGTCACGTGGCTGCCGCTGCTCGCCGTCGTGCTCGTCGCGGCGTTCGGCTTCGACGTCGCTCAGGTGCTGACGGGGCCGATCGGCATCGCCTGCGTGGTTGCGGGCGTGCTCCTCATCCTCGTCGCGCGACGGTGGACGACGCGCCTCGTCGCCCGTGCGCAGCCGGATCCGCGCGTCCCTGGCCTGGAATGCGATCTCGTCGCGATCGCCTTGACCGGCGGTGTGTCGATCGAACGCGCCCTCGCGGGCGTCGGACCCGACGCGCGCGAGGGGACGGCTCCGGTGCTCGAACTGTCGCGCGCCAGCGGCGCGCCGGCCGTCGATCTGCTGCGGGCCTCCGCCGACGACGAGCGTCGCACCGCGCGCACCGAGGGGCGGCTGCGCGCGGCGAAGCTGTCGGGCGCGCTCTTGCTGCCGCTCGGGGTGTGCACGCTCCCCGCATTCCTGCTGCTCGGCGTCGCTCCGATGGTGCTGTCCGTGCTCGCGTCCACTCCGCTGATGCTGTGACGTCCCTGCCACCAGACCGTGCCACCCCGATCGTGCCGATGACCGAGAGGAACACCATGACCCATCCCGATCCGATCCCCACGCTGACCCGCCGCCGCGCGCGGCGCCTGTTCCGTCCGGAGCGCGGCGCCGGACGACACGGCCGCGCGGCCCTCGCCGACGACACCGGTGCGGCGACCGCCGAGTACGCCATCGCCACGATGGCGGCCGTCGCGTTCGCCGGCCTGCTGGTGGTGATCATGCGCTCCGACGAGGTCCGCGGCATCCTCACCGACCTCGTCCGCCGCGCGCTGACGGTGGCCTGATGGGCGGCGACGAGCGGGGAGCGGTGACGGCCGAGTTCGCCGTCGCCCTTCCCGCCGTCGTCGTGGTCGTCGCGCTGTGCGTCGGTGGCCTGGGCGCGGCGGGCCGGCAGGTGCGTTTGGAGCAGGGCGTCGCGCAGGCGGCCCGTGTCGTCGCCCGGGGCGAGCCCGACGCACACGCCGTCGACGTCGCCCGCCGCATCGCCGCCGCCGACGACGTGACCGTCCGCACCGAGGGCGACCTCGTGTGCGTCACGGCGACTCGCGCGGCGCCGCCCTTCCCGAGCCAGCACGCGCGATCGTGCGCGCTCGCCGGTTCGACGGGGTGAGCGCGCATGCCCGGTGCGATGCTCGCCGTCGGGACCATCGCCGCGTCGGCGGTGCTCGCCGTCGGCGTCGGGGCGGCCGCAGCGGTGTCGCTCGCGTCGGTGCGCGCGGCTTCGGCCGCCGACTCCGCCGCGCTCGCGGCCGCGGACACCGCTGCGGGCTTCGCCGTGGGTGAGCCCTGCGCGCGGGCCGCCGAGATCGCCGCGCGCGGCGGCGCCCGTCTCGTCGCCTGCGGGCTGAGCGGCCTCACGGCGACGGTCGAGGTGACCGTCGAGGTCGGCGTGCACAGCGTCGGAGCGCGCGCGAGGGCCGGACAGCCACCGGCGGCACCTCCCTGAGCGTCCGCATCGCGGGCTCGGCGCCTCCCAGCATCCTCATGTCCGGGCGGTGTGTA
The DNA here is from genome assembly GCF_003651225.1 of Microbacterium telephonicum. Lineage (GTDB taxonomy): Bacteria > Actinomycetota > Actinomycetes > Actinomycetales > Microbacteriaceae > Microbacterium > Microbacterium telephonicum. The sequence continues at coordinate 122,072 of NZ_RCDB01000003.1, read as the reverse complement.
TGGTGTGCATCGAACGAAAGGACGGCCACGTGGCACAGGTCAAGGGCGGCAAGAGCGAGGGCAAGAAGCTCGTCATCGTCGAGTCGCCGACGAAGATGCGGTCGATCCAGGGGTACCTGGGTGACGGATACGAGGTGCTCAGCTCGGTGGGTCACATCCGCGACCTCGCCGACAAGAAGGACATCCCCGCCGAGCTGAAGAAGACGTCGGTGGGCAAGTACTCGATCGACATCGAGAACGGCTTCACTCCTCTCTATGTGGAGTCGGAGCGCGGCAAGAAAACCGTGGCCGAACTCAAGCGCGCCCTGCGCACCGCCGACGAGCTCCTGCTCGCCACCGATGAAGACCGCGAAGGCGAAGCCATCGCGTGGCACCTGCTCGAGACCCTCAAGCCCAAGGTCCCCGTCAAGCGCATGGTCTTCCACGAGATCACGAAAGACGCGATCCGCGCCGCCGTCGACAACACCCGCGAGCTCGACCTCGCACTCGTCGACGCGCAGGAGACCCGCCGCATCGTCGACCGCCTCTACGGCTGGGACGTCTCCGACGTCACCCGCCGCAAGGTCGGTCAGGGCACCTCCGCCGGACGCGTGCAGTCCGCCGCCACCCGGCTGATCGTCGACCGGGAGCGCGAGCGCATGGCGTTCGTGTCCGCGTCGTACTGGGACGTCGAAGCCCTCGCCCGTCGCGCCGAGACCGGCGCCGACGGCTTCTCGACCCGCCTGGCACGGCTCGACGGCGCCCCGCTCGCGCGCGGCACCGACTTCGACGACCGCGGCGCGCTGCGCAAGGCCGTCGTCGTGCTCACCGAAGATCAGGCGCGCGAGATCGCCGCCGCGCTCGAAGCCGACGGCGCCGCGACGGTCACCGCCGTCGAGGCCAAGCCCGGCACCCGCAGCCCCAAGCCCCCGTTCACGACCTCCACGATGCAGCAGGAGGCCGGTCGCAAGCTCTCGATGAGCGCCAAGCACGCCATGGGCGTCGCGCAGCGGCTCTACGAGAAGGGCTACATCACCTATATGCGCACCGACTCGACGGCGCTGTCGACGCAGGCGATCTCCGCCGCGCGCACGCAGGCCGTCGCCCTCTACGGCGACCGCGCGGTACCGCCCAGCCCGCGCTCCTACCGCAGCAACAGCAAGAACGCGCAGGAGGCGCACGAGGCCATCCGTCCCTCCGGCGAGGATTCCCGCACCCCGTCGTCGGTCGCCTCCGCCCTCGATCGCGACGAGTTGCGCCTCTACGACCTCATCTGGAAGCGCACCATCGCCAGCCAGATGTCGGATGCCACCTACGAGACGACCACGGTCACGCTCGAGACGACGGTGACCGGCAAGGTCGCCGCCTTCACCGCATCCGGCACCGTCTACACCTTCAAGGGCTTCCTCGAGGCGTACGAGGAGGGGCGTGACGAGAAGCGGTCGGATGCCGACAAGTCCGACGACCAGTCGCTTCCCAAGCTCGCCGTCGGCGACGCCGTGCGACTGAGCGACGTCGAGCCGAAGGGGCACGCCACCAGCCCGAAGCCCCGCTACACCGAAGCCTCGCTCGTGAAGGCGCTCGAAGAGAAGGGGATCGGCCGGCCGTCGACGTTCGCGTCGATCATCGACGTCATCCTCGACCGCGGCTACGTCAGCAAGCGCGGACAGGCGCTCGTGCCGAGCTGGCTCGCCTTCAGCATCGTCCGCCTGCTCGAGCAGCACTTCGCCGAGCTCGTCGACTACGACTTCACCGCCGGCCTGGAAGACGATCTCGACGCGATCTCGCGCGGCGAGGAGAACCGCGCCGAGTGGCTGCGGGGCTTCTACTTCGGGTCTGATGACCACGTCGGGCTGCGCAAGGTGGTCGACAACCTCGGCGACATCGACGCCCGCGAGATCAACTCGACCCCGATCGGCGACGTCGCCGTGCTGCGCCTCGGGCGCTACGGCCCGTACCTCGAGGTACCGGGCGATGACCCCGAGACCCCGCGACGCATCAACGTCCCCGCCGATCTGGCACCCGACGAACTGACGCCGGAGCGGGCGCAGGAGCTCGTCGACGCCCCGGTGGGCGGTGACCGCGTGCTGGGTCAGAACCCCGAGAACGGGCGCGACGTCGTCGTCAAGGACGGCCGTTTCGGCCCGTACCTCGAGGAGCTGCTGCCCGAGACGGACGAGGCCGAACCGGCTGCGCCGAAGAAGCGCGGCGCCAAGAAGGTCGAGCCGCCCAAGCCGAAGCGCGCGTCCCTGTTCAAGAGCATGTCGCCCGAGACGATCGATCTCGACACCGCCCTCAAGCTGCTCGCGCTGCCGCGCACCGTCGGCGTGGACCCCGAGACCGAACAGCCCATCACGGCGCAGAACGGTCCGTACGGCCCGTACATCAAGAAGGGGACGGACTCGCGGTCGATCGGCAGCGAGGACCTCATCTTCGACATCACGCTCGAGCAGGCACTGGAGATCTACGCGCAGCCGAAGTACGCGACGCGCGCGGCGACCTCCCTGAAGGAGTTCGAGGCCGACCCGGTCAGCGGCAAGCCCGTGCGCATCAAGGACGGCCGTTTCGGCGCGTACGTCACCGACGGCACGACGAACGTGACGATCCCGAAGGGGCAGACTCCCGACGACATCACGTTCGAGGTGGCCGTGCAGATGCTCGCCGACAAGCGCGCGAAGGGGCCGGCGCCCAAGCGCACGACCCGACGGGCGACGACGACGCGCAAGGCGCCGGCGAAGAAGAAGTGACCGGTCTCGACACTCCCGCCGGGCTCTGGGTGACCTTCGAGGGCGGTGACGGCGCCGGCAAGACGACGCAGGCGCGCCTACTCGAGGAGTGGCTGCGCGATCAGGGACGCACCGTCGTGCGCACCCGGGAGCCCGGTGGCTCCGAGGTCGGTGTGCTCGTGCGGGAGATCGTCCTGCACCATCGCGGCGACGTCTCCCCGCGTGCCGAGGCGCTCCTGTACGCCGCCGACCGCGCACACCACGTCGCAACGGTCGTGCGGCCCGCGCTCGCACGCGGCGACGTCGTCATCCAGGACCGGTATCTCGACTCGTCGGTCGCCTACCAGGGAGCGGGCCGGGTGCTGGATGCGGGCGAGATCCGCGACCTGTCGCTGTGGGCGGCCGAGGGAGCACTTCCCGACGTCACGGTCCTGCTCGACCTGGACCCTGGGGTCGCGCGGAGGCGGCTCGATGCCGACGACAAGCCGTTCGACCGGTTGGAGGCCGAGCGGGAGGAGTTCCACGAGCGGGTGCGCGCGGCGTTCCTGGCGCTCGCGGACGCCGAACCGGAGCGTTTCCTCGTGCTCGACGCGACCCGTCCCGCCGACGAGCTCGCCGCCGCCGTCCGCGAGCGCGTCGGTGCCACCGCGTAGGCTGAGGGCATGACGGTCACCGCCTCCCACGCTGTGCCGTGGGAGCAGGTGTGGGGCCAGGATGCCGCCGTCGCGCAGTTGCAGGCGGCCGCCGCCGATCCGGCGCTCCTGGCGCACGCGTGGCTCATCACCGGTCCGCCGGGATCGGGGCGGTCGACGATCGCGACGGCGTTCGCGGCGGCGCTCATCGCCGATCCGGGCGACGAGGCGGCGATGCGGCAGGTCGTCGCGGGGACCCATCCCGACCTCACGACGCTGCGCGCCGAAGGCGTGATCATCTCGATCAAGGACGCCCGGACCCTCGTCGAGCGCTCGTACTTCGCTCCGTCGCTGGGACGGTATCGCGTCATCGTCATGGAGGACGCCGACCGCATGGTCGAGCGCACCAGCAACGTGCTGCTGAAGGCCCTCGAGGAGCCGCCCGAACAGACCATCTGGATCCTCTGCGCACCGAGCGACGCCGACCTGCTGCCCACGATCCGTTCGCGGGTGCGCACGCTGCGCCTGCGCGAGCCCGAGGTCGCCGACGTCGCGCGCCTCATCCAGCAGCGCACCGGCGTCGACGAGGCCGTCGCCGAGCAGTCGGCGCGGCTCGCGCAGCGGCACATCGGCATGGCCCAGCGCCTCGCCACCGACGCGGTCTCGCGCGAGCGCCGCGCGGAGACGCTGACGGCCGTGCTCGGTGTGCGCGGGGTCGGCGATGCGGTCGAGGCCGCCGCCCGCATCGTGTCGCTCGCGACCGACGATGCGAAGGCGCTCACCGCAGAGCGGGACGAGGCCGAACGCGAGGCGCTGCTGCGCACGCTCGGCGTCGCGCCCGGCGGCGCGGTGCCGCCGGCGTTCCGCGGTCAGGTCGGCGCACTCGAAGACGAGCAGAAGCGGCGCGCCACCCGGAGCCTCCGCGACGGCATCGACCGGGTGCTCACCGACCTCGAATCGATGTACCGCGACACGCTCATGCTGCAACTCGGCCGGGAGGGAGACCTCATCAACCGTGAGCTGGGCCCCGAGCTCGCGGCGCTCGCGACCGCGTGGACGCCCGAGCGCACCCTCACCGTGCTCGACCAGATCGCCCTCACCCGCACGAATCTGCAGGGCAACGCCGCGCCGGCGCTCGCCCTGGAGAGCATGCTCATCACCGTCGCCAGCGGAAGGACCCCGTGACGCCCACCCGACGCCTCGTGACCGCCGTGGCCGGCCTCGCCGTCGCCACCCTCGCCCTCACCGGATGCCTGGCCGCTGCGATCCCACCCGAATCGTCGGCCACGCCCGGGGCCACCAAGGCGCCGGTCTCCGACGGCGCGCCCGCCGGGTTCGAGGAGTACTACACGCAGACCCTCACCTGGGAGGGGTGCAGCGGAGCCGACGCCGGCAGCTACGACTGCACACAGGTCACCGCACCGTCGGACTGGTCCGACCCGGATGCCGGTGACCTCAGCCTCGCGCTCATCCGACGCTCCGCCGACTCCGGTTCGCCGATGGGGTCGCTGCTGACCAACCCGGGCGGGCCCGGGGCGAGCGGCTACGACCTCATCGCCGATTCGGCGAGCTTCGCCGTCGCTGCCCCACTGCTGCAGGCGTACGACGTCATCGGGTTCGACCCGCGCGGCGTCGGGAGATCCAGCGCCGTCGCCTGCCTCTCGCCGGCCGACATGGACGCGTACCTGTTCGACATCCCGGCGGACCCCCGGGGCAGCGACGGGTGGACGGCCGAGCTCACGCAGCGCAACGAGGGCTTCGTCGCCGGGTGCGAGCAGTCCAGCGACGGCATCCTGCCCTACATCACGACCGACAACGCGGCGCGCGACATGGACCTGCTGCGCGCCGTGCTCGGCGACGAGAAGCTCAACTACCTCGGCTACTCGTACGGCACCTTCCTCGGCGCGACGTACGCGAAGCTGTTCCCCGACCGGGTGGGCCGCCTCGTGCTCGACGGCGCGATCGATCCGTCGGTGTCGGGGCTCGACGTGTCCACGACGCAGGCCGTCGGCTTCGAGTCGGCGCTGCGCGCCTACATGGCCGACTGCCTCACGACGAGCGACTGCCCGTTCGCGGGCGACGTCGACGATGCCATGGCCGACCTCGGCACGCTGCTGGCGAGCGTCGACCGCTCGCCGCTGGCGAACTCCGACGGGCGGATGCTGGGCGCCGACTCGCTCATGACCGGGATCATCTCGGCGCTGTACTCGCAGGCGAGCTGGCAGTACCTGACGGTGGGCCTCACCGACGCCCTGCAGGGGAACGCGTCGGTGATGTTCCAGCTGGCGGACTTCTACTACGGTCGCAACCCCGACGGGAGCTACGCCGACAACTCCACCGAGGCGTTCCGCGCGTACAACTGCATGGACTACCCGGTGGACACCGACCAGGCCGACGTCGACGCGGCCGATGCCGTCGTCGCCGCCCAGGCGCCGACGATCGCCCCGTATTGGGACGGCGTCGACGTCTGCGCGTCGTGGCCGTACCCGCCGACGGGTGTGCGCGAGCCGATCGCGGCCGACGGCGCCGCGCCGATCGTCGTCGTCGGCACGACGAACGACCCCGCGACGCCGTACACGTGGTCGCAGTCCCTCGCCGACCAGCTCTCCTCCGGCGTGCTCGTCACCCGTGTGGGGGAGGGGCACACCGGCTACAACAAGGGCAACGCCTGCGTGGACGATGCGGTGAACGCGTACATGCTCGACGGCACCGTGCCCGAGGACGGGCTGCGCTGCGGCTGATCCGGCTTGGTCAGCGACGCAGCACGCGGCGCGCGAGCGCGTTGCCCAGGAACTGCACGCCCTGCACGAGCACGATGATGATCAGCACCGCCGCCCAGGTGACGGCGGGGTTGAACTGCTTGAAGCCGTAGACGATCGCGAACTCGCCGAGTCCGCCGGCGGCGACGGCACCGGCGATCGCGGTCATGTCCACCAGGGCGACGACGATGAACGTGTAGCCGAGGATCAGCGGGCCGAGGGCTTCGCGGGGGACGAGCCGGAACAGGATGCGGCCGCGGCTCGCGCCGGCGGCGCGGGCGGCCTCGATCACGCCGGGGCGCACGGTCAGCAGGTTCTGCTCCACGATGCGGCTGATGGCGAACATCGAGGCGAGCGTGATCGCGAACACGCCGAACTCCGGGCCGATGCCGGGGATGCCGAGGGCGCGCGCGAAGGGCTGCACGGCCGCGAGCAGGATGACGAACGGGATCGGTCGGAAGAAGTTGACGACGACGTTGAGCACGCCGAAGACGGCGCGGTTCGGGTAGAGGCTGCCGCTGCGGGTCGCGTACAGCGCCAGCCCGAGCAGCAGTCCGGCGAGGCCACCGAACACCAGGGCGAGCGAGACGACGAACAGCGTCTCCGCCGTCGCGGACCACAGCTCGGGCAGCAGATCGATGAGCCTATCCACGGGGGTCCTCCTCGATGAGCGGCGCGACGGCCGAGGCGGCGTCGATGGCGCGGGCGACGGCATCCGCCGGTCCGGTGAGCGCGAGCGTGAGGTGTCCGAACACCCGCCCGCGGATGTCGTTGATGCCGCCGTGGATGAGCTCGAAGCGCACGCCGTGCGCCGACAAGGCGGCGAACACGTCGGCCTGCGTGACATCGCCGTCGCGCACGGTGAAGGTCACGATGCGGCCGGGATGCCGGGCGCGCAGCGTCTGCAGCTGCTCGCCGGTCGGCACGTCTTCGATGATGCTCGCGACGAAGCGGCGCGTCGCCGCGAGCCGGGGAGCGGAGAGGACGTCGAACACGTGGCCCTGCTCGATGACGCGACCGGCCTCCATCACGACCACCCGGTCGGCGAGGGTGCGGATGACGTCCATTTCGTGGGTGATGACGAGGATCGTGACGCCCAGCTCGACGTTGACGCGGCGCAGCAGCGCGAGCACCTCCTGCGTCGTGTCGGGGTCGAGGGCGCTGGTGGCCTCGTCGGCGAGCAGGATGCGGGGACTCGTGGCCAGGGCGCGGGCGATGCCGACCCGCTGCTTCTGTCCGCCGGAGAGCTGTTCGGGGTGGTTCTTCGCCTTGTCGGAGAGGCCGACGAAGGCGAGCAGCTCCGCGACGCGTGCGGCGATCTCGGCGCGGGGGCGGCCGGCGACCTCGAGCGGGTAGGCGACGTTGCCGGCCACGGTGCGAGAGTCGAAGAGGTTGAACTGCTGGAAGATCATGCCGATGTCGCCGCGCAGTGCCCGCAGGTCGCGCTCGCGCAGGCGGGTGATGTCACGCCCGTCGATCTCGACGACACCGGAGGTGGGGGTCTCGAGTGCGTTGACGAGCCGCAGCACGGTGCTCTTGCCGGCACCGGAATAGCCGATGATGCCGCAGATCTCGCCGGCGGCGACGTCGAGCGAGACGTCGTCGACGGCGGTGACCGGGGCGGCGTCCTTGCCGCTTCCGGGGAAGGTCTTGGTGACGCCGTGGAGGCGGATGAGGGTCATGGTCCTGCTCCTTGCGCGCGTGTGCGGCCCGCTCGGAGAACGGGCCGCACACACGAGGATGTCACTGTGCGGCGCGGATGTCGTCCTCGACGCTCTTGAGTGACGAGACCAGTTCGTCGGCCGGCGTGGTCAGCAGCACGGCGGTGTCGCCGGATGCCTTCTGCACGCCCTCCTGCACCTCGGGGGTGTTCTGGTAGATCTCGACGAGCTTCTTGTACGTCGGGTTGTCGGCGTCCTCCGCGCGGGCGGCGAAGATGTTGATGTACGGCACCGCGTTCGGGTCGGACGGGTCGTCCTGCGCGATCGCGTCGTCGAAGCTGAGTCCGGCATCCTCGACGAAGTCGTTGTTGATGATCGCGGCGGCGACGTCCGGGAGCGAGGTGGCGGTGAAGGCGGCGTCGAGCGCCTCGACCTTGACCTTCGACTCGGGCAGCACATCGGCGACGGTGGAGAACGGTGAGCCGCCGTCCTTCAGCTCGATCAGGCCCGCCGACTGCAGCACGAGCAGGCCGCGCGCCTGGTTCGACTCGTCGTTGGGGACGGCGACCGTCTCGCCCGCGGGGATCTCGTCGGGCGAGGTGTACTTGTCCGAGTACAGGCCGAGCGGATAGATCGCCGTGGCGCCGACCGGGACGAGGTCGTCGTCGGCCTGCACGTTGTACGTCGCGAGGTAGATGATGTGCTGGAACTGGTTGAGGTCCAGCTCGCCGGCCGACAGCGCCGGGTTCGGCTGCGTGTACTCGCTGAAGTCGACGAGCTCGACGTCGATGCCCTCGGCGGCGGCGGCGTCCTTGTAGGTCTGCCAGTACTCGTCGCCGGCGCCGACGACGCCGATCTTCACCGTCTCGGTCGTGGCCTCGCCCGACGCGGCAGTGTCGGCGGACCCGCCGGCGCACGCGCTGAGCAGCAGGGCAAGGGGCAGGCCGACGGCCGCCGCGATGATCGTCTTCTTGGACATGGTGGTGCTCCTTGTGAGATGGAGGCACCGGATTGCGCGCCAGGCGCCGAGCGGATCGGGGACCGCGCTCGCCTCGTCGCGGTGCCGATGTCCACGGTAGGCGGCATCCGGGTGGCGTGCCGGAGGGGGCGTAGCCCGGCGTAACAGGCGTGGTTCGCGGCACCCTTCGCGACACTGTAAGATCGTTGATCGTGCACGGCGCTCGCGCCTTGCGCCGCCTTAGCTCAGACGGCAGAGCGATTCACTCGTAATGAATAGGTCAAGGGTTCGATTCCCTTAGGCGGCTCCGACGAAGAGGGGTTCCGGGCGGAGCCCCTCTTCGCATCCCACGAGTGAGGCGCCCCGGATGGATCACGCACTGGACGCGGTGCTCGAGATCTTCTCCTGGATCGGATTCGCCGGAGCCGCGCTGTTCGGGGTGGTGTGGCTGATCGTGTGGGCCGCCGACGGCTCGTGGGCGCAGGCGGAGGCGATCGTCGACCGTGACGGCGCGGAGCCGGTCGTCCGCTGGTTCGGCGCGGACGGTGCGCACGTCGCCCCGCTGACGCCTTCGGATGCCGCGACATTGGCGGATGCGGACGACGCGACGATCTGGTTCCGCCTCGGCCGGCCCGGACTGGTGCGCCTCGAACGGCGGCCGGCGGTGCTGCGGCTGCTCGCCTGGGCGTCCGTCGCGTTCGCGGTGCTCGGCGTTCTGACGGTCGTCGGGTCGGTGGTCGTGCTCTTCGTGCGGGGCTGATCGCTCGCGGAGGGCGATCCGCTCACATTGCTCGACGAGCGAATTACTAGATAAGCTAGCGATATGGCGAACGTTCGACCTTCGCGCTGGCTGCGCATCGGCATTCCGGCCGTCCTCGTGCTGATCTGGCTCATCGGAGGGTCGGTCGGCGGGCCCTACTTCGGCAAGATCGACGAAGTCGCGACGAACGACCAGTCCTCGTTCCTGCCCTCGAGCGCCGAGGGCACCCAGGTGCAGGAACGGCTCGGCGACTTCCTCGGCACCGAGTCGATCCCGGCGGTCGTCGTGGTGACGGCCGATTCCGCGCTCATTGAGACGCAGCTGGCCGATCTGCAGACCCTCGCCGACGACGTGGCCGACGTGGACGGCGTGGGCGAGGTGTCGCCGCCGATCCCGTCGGAGGACGGCGAGGCCGTGCAGATCTTCGTGCCGATCGACGCGACCGGCGAGGTGAGTGACGTGGTCGCCGACGTCCGCGCGGTCGTGCAGGCCGACGTCGGCGACGGTCTCGAAGCGTGGGTGACGGGTCCCGCCGGGTTCACCGCGGACCTCGTGAAGGGCTTCCTCGGCATCGACGGCATCCTGCTGATCACCGCGCTGGCCGCCGTGTTCGTCATCCTCGTCGTCGTCTACCGGTCACCGCTGCTGCCGATCCTCGTGCTGCTGACCTCGGTCTTCGCGCTGTGCGTCGCCCTGCTGACGGTGTGGTGGCTCGCCAAGGCGGGGATCTTCCTGCTCAACGGGCAGGTGCAGGGGATCTTGTTCATCCTCGTCATCGGGGCGGCGACCGACTACGCCCTGCTGTACGTGGCGAGATTCCGGGAGGCCGTCGGATCGGGGCAGTCGCGCTGGCAGGCGACGGTCACCGCATGGAAGGGGGCGTTCGAGCCGATCATCGCCTCGGGCGGCACCGTCATCGCCGGCCTGCTGTGTCTGCTGCTCAGCGACCTCGCCTCCAACCGCGCGCTCGGGCCCATCGCCTCGATCGGCATCGCGTTCGCCGTGCTGTCCGCGCTGACGTTCCTTCCGGCGCTGCTGGCCCTGTTCGGCCGCGCGGCGTTCTGGCCGTTCATCCCGAAGGATGCCGGTGTCGCGCTGCCGGAGCGCTTCGACGCCGATCCGGCCACGGCGATGGACGCGCATCCGGTGAAGGGGCTGTGGGCGCGACAGGCGCGATTCGTCGCCCGGCGCGCGCGCACGGTGTGGATCGTCTGCACCGTCGTGCTGCTGGCCGCGAGCGTCGGGGTGCTCCAGTTGAAGGCCGACGGCGTTCCGGCCAGCGACCTCGTACTCGGTACCTCCGAGGCCCGCGACGGCCAGGCGGCGCTCGCCGAGCATTTCCCCGCCGGATCGGGGAGCCCGGTGTACGTCATCGTCCCGGAAGACGAGCTGGCCGACGCCCTCACCGTGCTGGGCGACAGCGACGGGGTCGACAGCGTCGCGATCGCGTCGGCGGACTCGCCGACCGGGCAGGCGACGATCGCGCTCGAGGACGGTGCGCCGGTCGTGACGGCGCAGGGCCCGCCCGGCACGCCGGCGCCCGAGCCGACCGTCTCGGACGGCGACGTCATGCTCGTGGGCACCTTGACGGATGCGGCGGATTCGATCGCGGCGGAGGACACCGTCCGCGACCTGCGGGCGGCCTACGCGGATGCCGTACCCGATGCGTTGGTCGGCGGCTCGACGGCCCTCGACGTGGACACGAACGACACGTCGATCCGCGACCGCACGGTCATCATCCCGGTGATCCTGCTCGTCATCCTCATCATCCTCATGCTCCTGCTGCGCGCGGTGCTCGCACCCGTCCTGCTCATCCTGAGCGTCGTCGTGTCCTTCGGGGCGGCGCTCGGCGTGAGCGCGCTGGTGTTCAACCACGTGTTCGACTTCCCGGGCGCAGATCCGGCGGTGCCGCTGTACGGCTTCGTCTTCCTCGTCGCCCTCGGAGTGGACTACAACATCTTCCTGATGTCGCGGGTGCGCGAGGAGTCGCGCGTCCACGGCACGAGGCCCGGCATCCTGCGCGGTCTCGTCGCGACCGGCGGGGTGATCACCTCGGCAGGGCTCGTGCTGGCCGCGACGTTCGCCGCGCTCGGCGTCATCCCGATCCTGTTCCTCGCGCAGCTCGCGTTCATCGTCGCGTTCGGCGTGCTTCTGGACACGTTCGTGGTGCGCTCGCTGCTCGTTCCCGCTGTCACCTACGACATCGGCCGGGCGATCTGGTGGCCGTCGCGTCTCGCCCGCGCGGATGCGGAGCCGCCGGCATCCGCGGACGAGGACATCCCCGTCGATCGACTCACGAGAGCGGAGTACCGGGCTACGCTCGAGACATGAGCACGGCATTGTTCATCGTCGACGTCCAGAACGACTTCACCGAGGGCGGGGCACTGGGCGTGGACGGGGGCGACGCGGTCGCGTCCGCCATCAGTGCATATCTCCAGCGGAATGCGGCCGACTACGCGCTGATCATCGCGTCGCGCGACTGGCACGACGGCGACGGCGACAACGGCGGCCACTTCGCCACCGGCGAGCCCGACTTCGTCGACACCTGGCCCGTGCACTGCGTGGCGGGGACCCCCGGAGCCGACTACGACCCCGGGTTGGACACGAGCGCCGTGACCCACCACGTGCGCAAGGGCCAGGGCGCTCCCGCCTACTCGCTGTTCGAGGGTGTGACCGATGACGGCCGCACCGTGGCCGAGCTGCTGAGCGCACACGGGGTCGTCGACGTCGACATCACCGGTATCGCGACCGACTACTGCGTGCGGGCGTCGGCGCTCGACGCGCTGGAGCATGGTCGTCACGTGCGGATTCTGACCGATCTCGTCGCGGGCGTGGCGCCCGAGACGAGCGAGGCCGCCCTGGCCGAACTCGCCCACGCGGGCGCCGATCTCGAGGAGAGTAAGAGCAGATGAGCACGCCCACCCCCGCCGGCTGGTACCCCGACCCCGCCGACCCGTCGCGCACCCGCTGGTGGGACGGCGCACAGTGGACGGAGAACGTGTCGGGAGGGCAGCCGCCCGCGGCCCCCGCCGCGCCGGCCGCTCCCGCGTACGGCGCGTCGTCCGCTGCCGGGTACCCGGCCTACCCGTCTGCCCCCGCGTATGCGACGGCGGCGACGGGTCCGTCCGCGCCGGGGGTGTCGACCGACACGGTGTGGGCGTACCTCGCGATCCTCGTCTCCTTCCTTCCCGTGCTGAGCGTCTTCTTCATCGACTGGAACGGGATGCTGGTCGCCTCGATGGCTCCGGTCTACTCGGAGTCCGAGGTGATGAGTGCGATGGGCGGGTTCGTGGCCCAGTCGCTGCTGATCAGCGTGTTCGGCTACGCGATGCTCGCACTGTCGATCGTGTTCTCGTGGCTCGACTGGCGGGAGCTGAAGCGCCGCGGCGTGGCGCGGCCGTTCCACTGGGCGTACTCGTTCTTCGCCCTGCTGGTGTCGATCACGGTCTACATCATCGGGCGCACCGTCGTCGTCAAGCGCGAGACCGGCAAGGGTCTGACGGTGCTGTGGGTCTGGATCGCCAGCGTCGTCCTCGCGATCGTGATCACCGTCATCTGGAGCGTCAACTTCTTCAACCAGATGATGCTCTACATGCAGTACATGTCCTACTGACCCGCTCTCCCGGTCGTTGAGCGAGGAGCGCAGCGACGAGTCGAAACGCCCCGAGCCCGGCATCGGCGGTGGGTGCACGGGTTTCGATACGCCGGCTGCGCCGGCTACTCAACCACCGGCGGTACTCACATCGCGTACGCGTCCACGATCAGCGGACCTCGGATGTCGCGGAGCGCATCCAGCAGCCGCGCGACGGTGCGCTTGCTCGTCGTCGCCTCCGTGACGTCGTGGGGGCCCAGTGCCCGGAGCGGACTCGCGCGCAGACGGATCACTTCCCACCCCGCCTCCCGCAGCAGACGGTCCTTCCGCCGGTCCGACTCCTCACGCGGCCCCACGTGCTCGAGCCCGAATCGGCCGGTCGTGTCGTACTCGACCGCAACCCGGAGCTCGGGCAGCAGGATGTCGGGCCACACCTCGACGTGCTCGAAGAACGGCCGCGCCACCCGCACCGCGTTCATCCCCGGCGTGACGGCGAGGGAGGCGAAGACCGCGGCGCGGAGGCTGTCCTCGGCCGCGGACGCCGGTCTCGGCGCGCATTCGCTGTGGAACGCGGTGCCCGTGTCGAGGTGAGGCGTCTTCGCGCAGAGGCGACGGGACGCGCCGGATCGTTGCGCTCCGGCGTTGCCGCCGCTCGACGCGGATCTCGGAAGCGTCGGGTTCCGAGTGGTCGGCGAAGCGGCCGCATCCGCCGCATCCGCCGCCACAGCTGCACGCGGTCGTGCGACGATCCGTGGCGGCACGGCACCCGCGGCGCAGTCCGGGCACCACGCGGAGCGACGTCGTCGTCCACCGGGCCGGCTCCGCTGCTCGGTCGGTGTGGCCACGAAGAGGTGGCCGGCCTCGCACTGCCACAGCAGCAGCACGTCTGCCGCCGGCGGGATCTGCGAGAGGGCGATCCCCGCATTGAGTTCCGGGTGGTACTGGCGCACGAGCATCGGGAAGGCGCGCCAGGCGTCCCGGTAGGTCCCCACGTCGTAGGGGATGTCGCGATCGCGCGAGAACCGCCGCCGCGCCCACCAGTCTTCGATGCGTTCCGCCACGTGTCGAACGCTACGAGGAGCCTCCGACGTCGCGGATGTCCGAGGATGCTGCCACCATCTGTCGAACAGAGATTCGATGCGAGGCGGGGATGAGAAACGAAGCCACAGTGCTGCACGCCGACCTCGATGCATTCTACGCGTCGGTCGAGCAGCGCGATGCTCCGGAGCTGCGAGGGCGGCCGGTGATCGTCGGCGGGGGAGTCGTGCTCGCGGCGAGCTACGAGGCGAAAGCACGAGGCGTCCGTACGGCGATGGGCGGACGGCAGGCTCGTGAGGTGTGCCCGGATGCCGTCGTCGTCCCGCCCCGGATGGACGCGTACGTCGAGGCCAGCCGCGCCGTGTTCGGGATCTTCCGCGACACGACGCCGCTGGTGGAAGGTCTGTCGATCGACGAGGCCTTCCTCGAGGTGGGCGGGCTGCGGCGTCTGGTCGGCTCACCGGAACTCATCGCAGCGCGGCTGCGCGAGCGTGTGCGCACCGAAGTCGGGCTTCCGATCTCGGTGGGGGTGGCGCGCACGAAGTTCCTGGCGAAGGTCGCCAGCGCGGTGAGCAAGCCCGACGGGCTGCTGGTCGTCGACCCGGACGGCGAGGAGGACTTCCTGCTGCCGCTGCCGGTGGAGCGGCTGTGGGGGGTCGGCCCGGTCACGGCGGAGGAGTTGCACCGGCTCGGCATCCGTACGGTCGGTCAGCTTGCGGAGCTCGAGGCGTCTTCGGCGGAGCGCCTGCTCGGCAGGGCGGCGGGAGCGCACCTCCATGCCCTCGCGCGGCTGCGGGACCCTCGTCCCGTCGTCACGACGGCGCGGCGCGGATCGATCGGCTCGCAGCGGGCGCTCGGCTCGCGCCCGCGCTCGATGACCGAGCTCGATGTCATGCTCATACAGATCGTCGACCGGCTCGCCCGGCGATTGCGCGATCGGGGGCGCGGATGCCGCACTGTCGTGCTCCGGCTGCGGTTCGGCGACTTCTCGCGGGCGACGAGATCGCGATCGCTCCGCCTGCCGACCGACCGTACAGCGGTGCTGCTGGCGGCGGCGCGGGGGCTGCTGGTCGCCGCGCGGTCGGAGATCGAGTCGCGCGGCATCACGCTCATCGGCCTGTCGTTCGCCCAGCTGGCGCGAGGGGAGGAGGTGCCGGAGGAGCTGCCCATCGACTGGGGGGATGGGGCTCGGATCGACACGGTCTTCGACGCCGTCCGCGACCGATTCGGCGCCGACGCGCTCGCACGCGCGACGCATCTCGGGCGGGATCCGGGGTGGTCGGCTCCGCAGTTGCCGGAGCACGAATGACGGCGAGTGCGGGTGCCTCAGTAGCGCGCCGAGACCAGTGCGGCGATGTCGCGCGGCGTGCCGAGTCGGCCGGCGGATGCATCTCCCTCAGGGAATCGCGGGTGCCGGCGTCGACTCGACGTCGTGGGCATGGCACAGCACGAGCGCATCGAGCCGTCCACGGTCGGCGATCACCCGCCGAACCAGCTCGCCCGGTCCCTCCGGAGTCGACAGGTCGCAGGCGTAGTCGCATCCGTCGAGGTCGCTCGTGACCACATCCCACCCGTCAGCGGCCAACCGCGGGACGATCCCCGCAGCGATGCTGTCGGCGCGTGCCGCGCCCGTGATCAATGCAACGCTCATCCTGTCGAGGCCGCGGCAGTCCACAGATGTCGCCGTGGACCGCCGATCCGCGGCCGCCGCGGTGGTTGGATCGTCGCATGGGATCCGACCTCGTCTTCTCCGCCGACACCGCCGCGATGGATGTCGCGCGCGTGCACCGCTGGCTGTCGGAGGAGTCGTATTGGGCCCGGGGGCGCAGTCGCGAGGCGCAGGAGGCGGCGATGGCCGGATCGCGCAACTACGGCGTGTTCGACGAGGGCGACGGTCGGCAGCTCGCCTACGCGCGCGCGATCACCGACGCGGCGACGTTCGCCTGGATCGCGGATGTCTTCGTCGATCCCGGCGCGCGCGGCCGCGGGGTCGGCAAGCGCATCATGGCGGGCATCGTCGATGATCTCGAGCCGCTCGGCCTGAAACGGATCGCGCTGTTCACGGCGGACGCGCACGGCCTGTACGAGCAGTTCGGCTTCCAGCAGCTCACCGCCCCGGAGTCCTGGATGCTGCGGTGGGGCCGGGGCTACGGCCCTCAGGCGTGACGACCCAGGCGCGTCGTCGAACTGAGGTCGGGCCATGATCGTGCCGCGGTCGAGCAGGTGGGCGGTGGGGCGCCGCGGCTTCGGGGAGCGGGCTGATGTGCTCGACCCGAAGCCTGTCCCGGCGGCCGACCCGAACCGGCTGGCGGGCTGAGGTCCACGATATGCGGCGCAACGGGATTTCCGTCGAGGCTTGACTTCGACGCTCTCGAGACGCTAACCGACGCAGCGCCGCAGCCTTGACGTGGCACTTGCTTTTGCCGGCATCTGCCCATGAGTCTGTTCATCACCTGCCCAGTCCAGAGCGTCGAACGCGCCACCGCCTTCTACAGGGCGCTGGGGTGGTCGCTGAACGCGGAGATGTCGGATCAGAACGTGTCGTGCTTCGCCATCGACGACCCCGACGGGTACCACTACTCCCCGTTCTGGATGAAACCGGAACCCGACCCCGCCGCGTGAGTGCGCTGGCTTCGGCCCTCGAGGTGGTCGGGGCCCGGTGGTCGCTGCTGATCGTGGAGCGGTTGCTCGATGGGCCGCAGCGCTACGGTGACCTCCACCCCGACCTCGGTGTACCGACGAACATCCTCGCCACGCGGCTGCGCGAACTGGAGGCCGCAGGCGTGCTGGCACGCCTCCCGCTACATCACAACACGCGCGCCTACGCCCTGACCGTGCGGGGGCTGGCGCTGCGTGCAGCGATCGAGGCGCTGAGCCGACGGGCCGCGACCGACGGCTGACCCGCGCGCAGCGGGGAATGTCCGTGGCCGCTGACAGGCTGTCGCCGTGATCGCACCGCTGTCGGTTCCGAGCAACCTCGGTCGCCGCCCTCCGCAGCCGGGAGGGATGCCCGGCGCGGGGAAGGCGCCGGAAGCGCTGCGGCAAGCGGGACTCCACCGTCGGCTTCACGAGCGGCGCGCCGTCGACGCGGGCGTCGTGCTCGCAGGGCGGTACGTCGACGACGACGACGGGGTGCGGCCGTCCGGTCGTGTCCGCAACGAGACCGAGCTCGTCGGGCATGCACGACGGCTCGCCGACCGACGGCAGGATGTGCTCGAGTCGGGCCACGCCCCGTTGGTCATCGGAGGCGACTGCAGCGTTCTCATCGGGATCGGCGTGGCGCTGTCGCGGCGAGGACGTACGTCGGCAGAGATCCGTGCGGGTGCGACGGGCATTGCGGATGCCGCGCGGCGGGTGGCGGGCCCGGACTACTGGGTGCAGGTCGATGTCGATGTGTTGGATCCGCGCGTCATGCCGGCCGTCGACAGCCCGAGTCCGGGAGGGGGCGACCTCGAGCGCCTGATCACGCTGCTGCAGTGCCTGTCGCCGGGTGCCGTGGGTGCCTCCGTCACCGTCTTCGACCCCGATCTCGACCCCGACGGACGTCACGCAGCGACGGTCAGCGATCTCGTGGTGGACGGATTGGCCGCTCTCGGCACAGGTGCACGAGCCGGCAGCAGCAAGTGAGTCCCGGACGACTGCCCCCGATTCCGCGGGTCAGGAGGTGGGCGGTCAGCTCGACGTCGTGCCTCCGCGGAGAAAACCCTGTTGGGCGTGGTCGACGGTCCCTCCACCGGAAGCCATCGGGGAGGGACCGTCGTGTTCCGAGGACCCGCGCTCCGCGCCCCCGCGACGAGCGCCCGGAATCGGCGTTGCTCCGCGATCGCGCTGTAGGAACTCTGGCGGGCTCCCGGCGCGCGACGATCGAGCGGACGCTCCCCAAAACGTAGCAACTACTATGTAAAGCTGCAAGCTCCTGGACACCGCATCGCGGCGGCCATCAACTCGGGATTCCGGCGTCCATCCCGGTGGACGCGCCCGCGCGGACGAGTTCGGATGCCCGGGCGACCGCGGGATGTCCCGGATCTCCGGCCATGCCCCCCAGCAGCACCGGCCACAGGCGCTCGAGTCGCTCCAGCAGATCCGCACTGCCCGACAGGGCCGCCGAGACGAACTGTGTGCCGGTGAACGCCGAGATCACCAGCTCTGCGGCTGCTTCCAGGTTCAGGCCGGGACGAAGGTCGCCTTCGGTGTCGGCCCGGCGCAACAGTTCGTGCGCCATCTCGATCCAGTCCCGATAGGGAGCTGCGGCGCCGGGCAGGTCTTCCGCGGACTCCGTGCCCAGGCGCAGGCCGGCGCGCACGATCGGTTCGGTGAGGATCTGCGCGGCGAGCGCGCCGGACAGCCGGACAATGCTGACGAGACCGCCGTCGCCGGACTGCAGGAACGACGCGCCCAGCGCGTTCGACAGTTCGTGCTGACGGCGGAGGATCTCCTCCGCGATGCCGACCTTCGACTTGAAGTGGAAGTAGAGGGCGCCCTGCGTCAGGTTTGTCGAGCCCAGGATGTCGTTGAGCGTCGTCGCACGGTAGCCCTGTCGGCCGAACACCTCCGCAGCCGCGCTGAGCAGCTGCTCCTTGGTCTCGATCGCCCGCTGCTGCTGTTGGACCATTCGCTCTCCATCCCCGCCAGTTAGCGTACTGCCCGCGCGGAGAGGTCTGGTCGTGAGGGGTGTGCCGACGATTCTCTTCAGCCGCGGTTCGACCGGGTCACGGCTCATCTTCGTGTCATGGAGGATCGAGGGCGACGAGGGATGCAGGTGCTCCGCGCGATCGGGCGGGCGCTCTTCCGGGCGGTCGCCTTCATCGGCGCCGTCGGGAAGCCACCCGAGCAGATGAACGGAGACCTCGTTTTCCCGCCCACGGCGACCCGTTCCCGGCCGGAGGACTATCGGCCGTAGCAGCGTGATGAGATGTGCATCGCGCGGAGGTTCGGTGATCAGCTCGTGAGGCCGGTGACGGTGTAGCGGCGCTCGATCCCTGCGGTTTCGCGTCCCCACGCGCTCAGCGCGCCCCGCGACTGGTGAGCCCGGAACGACTCTTCGCTGTTGAAGCGCTCCTGGACCTCCCACATCAGGGAGTCCGGTCGGCGCGTCACCTCGAAGGACGCGCAGCCGGGTTCCGCGCGGGTGAGGGCCACGTGGTCGGGGAGGAGCCGCTCCACGAGCTCAGCCTCCTCTCTCGTGGAGCACACCAGCAGTCCCGTGAGGAAGACGTCGCCCATCCCACCACGCTAGCCCCCTGGCACGGCGGCGAAGAGCAGCGCGCGGAGGGCGCGTCTTCCGCGTTCAGGCCGCGGGGACGGTTCGGTGCCGCGGCTCGGGATCGGCGGTGAAATGCAGTGTGCCGATCAGCTGCTCTTGATGCCCTTGATAGACGTGAACTCGAGTTGCATCGAAGCGTCGAAGAGGGCGAGGTGTCCGGGGTGGATGAGCAGGGACTGCCCGGCGGGCAGGTCGTACTCGGTGATCTCGCCGGCGAGCTGCACCCAGGCGGTGCCGTTGCCGGTGAGCTTCTGTTCGGTTTCGCGCCGCCCGAACACTCGATCCGGCTGGTTCTTCACCGCCCACCACTGGATCGGTGAGCCAGAGATCATGGAGCCCCGCAAGTGCGCACGGATCGCGTGGTTCGTCCTTTCCGATCTGCCCGCCGACATCCCCGACTACGAACGAGTCGTCCTCGAGGGCATCGGCGCCGGACGGATAGACCTCATCACCAGCGTCGGCTTCGACTGACGCGGACTCCTAGCAGGGAGATTCTTACGCGCCGATTCTTGTCCGAGCGGGTGCGTCATGGCGCAAGCTCACGGGGTTGCGAGAATGGGCTGTGCTCGATCGCTTGGTTCTTCCCCAGTCCGTGGCCGCGGCGGCTGGTGATGTCGCCGTCCGGCGGGCGCGAAGTGATGACCTTCGAGCACTCATCCGGCTCTTGGCGGACGATCCGATCAGCGCCGGCCGCGGCGATGTCGCGAATGAAGAGGACGAGCCGGCATACGCAGCCGCGCTCGATCGAATCATCGGTGATCCCAGTAATGAGCTCATTGTCGCCGTCGACCCCGCCGGGGCGATCGTCGCAACATTGCAGCTGACGGTGATTCCCGGGATGTCCCGTCGTGGCACCACACGGCTACTGGTCGAGGCGGTACGAGTGGCGCGTGACCAGCGCTCCGCCGGCATCGGGGGAGCGCTGATGCGCTGGGTAGTCGAGCGGGCGGCGATCGAGCTGGGTGCTTCCCTCGTGCAACTCACCTCCGATGCTGCGCGAGCCGACGCGCACCGCTTCTACCGCCGCCTCGGGTTCGTCGACTCCCACGTGGGCTTCAAGTTCCAGGTCGCCGCATCCGACGCGTCGGATCGCAGCGCTCCGCACACCCTATGACGACGATGAGACACACGCGGCGACCGCGATCTCAGTGGTTTCCCGGGGATCGAGGCGGAATAGAAGGGTGGGCCCCGTGGGGCTCGAACCCACGACCCGCGGATTAAAAGTCCGATGCTCTACCGACTGAGCTAGAGGCCCTCACCGTCCAGCCTACTGGCTCGTCGGCCTCGGGCCGCTCCGGGTGAGAGCGGGTGGCATCCGCATCCGCTCTCGTCCGGTCGCGGGAATCCGCTCCCGATAGGGCATGCTTGACGGGATGGTCATCGACGGCATGGACGTACCCGACGACGGGTCGTCGATCGACGCCGTCGGCACCCTGCTCGCGCGCACCGCCGACGGGGACCAGGCCGCCTTCGCCGCCCTCTACGACCTGCTGTCGCCGCGCGTGTTCGGCCTGCTCGTGCGGGTCATCGTCAACCGCGCACAGGCCGAGGAAGTGCTCCAGGAGGTCTTCCTCGAGATCTGGCAATCCGCCGGGGCGTTCGCTCCGAACAAAGGTCAGGGACGATCCTGGATCCTGACGATCGCGCATCGTCGGGCCGTGGATCGGGTGCGGTCGTCGCAATCGGCGGCCGATCGCGACGTGGCGGCGGGGATGCGGGAGCTGAACACGCCGTCCGAGAGAGTGGACGAGAGGGTGGAGACGGCGATCGAAGCGGAGAAGGTGGTGCGGGCGCTGTCCGCGCTGCCTGAGCCGCAACAGGAAGCCCTCACCCTCTCGTATTACGGTGGCTACTCGCAGAGCGAGATCGCCGCTCTCGTGGGCGCTCCGCTCGGGACGATCAAGACACGGATGCGCGACGGACTGTCGCGTCTGCGCACGGAGATGGGGGTGACATCGTGAACCTCGACGAGTTCCTCGAACTCTCGGCGGGCCACGCGCTGCACGCGCTGTCGCCCTCCGATGAGCGTGCGTTCCTCGATGCGCTCGACGCGCACCCGGAGTGGGCGGCGATCGCGTCGGCGGATGCCGCCACGGCGGCGTCTCTGGCGGACGTCCCCGCCGAACTCGCCCCGCCGCGCGATCTGCGCGCACGCCTGCTCGCGCAGATCGCCGACCCGACGGAGGCCGAGGCGTCTGCGGCGCCCGACACTCCCGCAGCGGCTGCGGAAGACATCGCGGCGGCTGCGGTATCGCGCGACGACGCTCCCGCAGACGAGAACGACGCGCCCCCGCCGAGCGCGGAGCCGGCACCGTCGACCGAGATGATGCAGACGGTGCAGCGCCGCAACTGGACGCGTGCGATCTTCGGACTGGCCGCATCCATGGTGCTGCTGGTCGGCCTCGGCTGGGGGGTGGGCGCGCTCTCGAACCTGTGGCAGACGCCGGCCGACGTGCAGGCGCTGCACCGCATCGAGGAGGCTCCCGACGCGCAGAGCGCCTCCGCCGATCTCAGCGACGGCACGGTCGCGACGCTGCACTGGTCGGAGTCCGTCGGCTCGGTCGTGATGGTCATGGACGACCTCGCGGCGCTGCCGGCCGACCAGACCTACGAACTCTGGTTCGTCCGCGGCGACGCGCCGGTTTCCGCCGGCACCTTCGAGGCGTCCGGTGCGAGGACGACGACCGAGCTGAGCGGAGCGATGCAGCCCGGCGACGTGGTCGCCGTCACGGTGGAACCCGCCGGCGGATCGCCGAGCGGCGCACCCACGAGCGACCCGATCGTCGCCATCCCGACCACCACCTGACGCGTCCGTGCCCGGGTGTCGCGGGTAGCCTGGAGCGGATGAGCGACGACTCCCGCGAGTTCCACAAGCCGGTGCGCCGGCCCGGCGAGGTCTTCGACCGCGCCTACTCCGGAACCGACCCCGCCGAGGTGTCCCGCGCCGCGCACGCGACCGCGAACGCGCTCGTCTCCCGCGTGCGCGACGACCCCTCCGGCGGCGTCGTCGACCGGCTGATCGGGTTCACCGACGCGCACGGCATCGACACCATCGCCGAGCTCTGGTCGCGCTCGCCCGCGCGCTCGCTCCCGGGCGCGTTGTGGCGCATCTACCTGCTGCAGCTGATGGTGCACGACGACGCGCGCACCGCCGCCCTCCAGTACGAGCGGGGACGTCACGCGCTCGCCTCTCCCGACGACGTCGTGGCGGGCGCACCCACGCCGGCGGGACCCGATGAGCTCGTCGCGCTCTCCGACGCGATCCTGCGCGGAGTGTTCACGGGCGACTTCGGAGTCGCTCTCGACCGCGCCGCATCCTTCTGCCGGGTGGAGGCGGCCGGGGCGGCCGACCTCGCCGACGACGCGGATGCGGTCGACTCGGCGCGAGCGAGTGGATTCACCGCGCGTGCCCTGCGCCTGGCGACCTACGCCGAGGAGCTCACTGCCGCCGCGGTGCTGTGGCGCCGCGACGCCCTCACCTGACCGGAGCGCGTCGGGAGGGGTCGAAGGCCCCGATCACGACGTCGAGGCGAGCACGCGCCGAGTGCCGGCGGGATGCCGCCGCAACGCGTCGCCGGAACGCCCCGGACGCCGTTGCACGTCGCCGCCGCAGTTCGGGCATCCGTCCGCGCCGAAGCCCTTCGCGCAGGTCGCGCACCACGTGCACTCGAAGGAGCAGATGTAGGCCTCGGCGTGCGGGGGCAGATCGCGGTCGTAGCGTTCGCAATTCGGGCGAAGTTCGAGCAAGCTCGCACGCTACGCCCCGGCGCCGATCGGCGACATACGCGGGAGCGCCACGCGACGGCATCCGCCTGCCATCATCACGAGGCGAGACCGGGCGGGAAAGAAAGTGCCGGACCGCAGAAACGCCTCTCGGCGCAAGGCCGCTCGAAGCGGCAGAAGATGGAGCCCGGGGTTTGCTGCGGCCCGGCTGTAAGAGTCTAACCGAGCCCCGGCGGCGGGCATTCCCGACGTAGGCTCGATGCCATGGCCTGGCGCTTTGCCCTCATGATCGACCCCGCGGCATCCGACGACGCCCGCACCGACTTCGACGCGACGTTCACGGAGGTCGATCCCTCGGCGCCCGCGCTGACGGTGGGGGAGCTCAGCACCCAGCGCGGCGACGGCATCTTCGAGTCCATCGGCGTCGTGGACGGCCACGCGCAGGAGGTCACGGCCCACCTCGAACGCCTCGCGCACTCGGCGCGGCTGTGCGACCTGCCCGCTCCGCACCTGCCGCAATGGCGCGCGGCCGTGGGCCGTGCCGCCGCGCACGCCGGCGCGGGGGAGTCGGTCATCAAGCTCATCCTCAGTCGCGGTGTCGAGCACGGGCCCACCCCCACCGCGTGGGTGACCGTGGCCGACGCCGGCGACTTCACCGCGGCGCGCACCGACGGCATCCGCGTGGTCACGCTCGACCGCGGCTACCGCCTCGACACGCCCGCGCAGGCGCCGTGGCTGCTGCTGGGCGCAAAGACGCTGTCGTACGCCGTGAACATGGCCGCCATCCGCGAGGCCAAGCGGCGCGGCGCCGACGACGCCGTCTTCACGACGAGCGACGGCTACGTGCTCGAAGCACCCACCGCGTCGCTCATTCTCCGCCGCGGCGACCGCTTCACGACGCCCGCGCCGAACGCCGGCATCCTGCACGGGACGACCCAGCTGAGCCTGTTCGAGCATCTCGAGGCGCAGGGCCACGAGGTCGGCTACGACACGATCCCGGCATCCGACCTCGCCACCGCGGATGCCGCGTGGCTCGTCTCCAGCGTGCGCCTCGCCGCCCCCGTCACCGCCGTCGACGGCGCCCCGCTGCCCGTCGATCGGGATCTGACGGCGGCGATGAACGCGTACCTGCTGAGCCCGCGCGACTGACGCGCGGCGCGCGCGGACCTGCTCGGCGGCCGCTCGCAACTGCAAGGGATGGTGGGCGACACGCCGCTGCATCAGCCCGGGCAACGGCGTGTCGCGCGCACGGCCTTGCATGTCGCGCTCAGCGCGAAGCGGGTAGGCCATCGAGAGCTCGCAACGCGCCGAGGATCGCCGCCTCGACGAGGTCCCAGTCGTGCACGAACATCGCATAGTCGAAGCGCAGGGTGAACAGCCCCCACATGGCCGCGTGCGCGTCTCGCACGAGATCCTTGTGGCGATGGGGCGAATCGCCGTGACCGGCGACCCCGTCGGTCTCGACGAGGAGCCGGTCACCGATCAGCGCGTCGACGACGCCGACGCTCGCGACTCGGCGCTGCGTGCGCACGCGCAGGCGATGCCGTCGCAGGCGCCACCGCAGCAGCGACTCCAACCCGCTGTCGGCATCCGCTCGCGCATGCGCCAGCGCCTCCCGCATCCGGGCGTTCGAGCGCTGTCGCAGCCACCGCAGTCCCGCCCTGTCGATGCGTCCCGACCGCAGCGCCGACTCGAGGACGACGAAGAGTTCCTCCGCATCGAAGCATCGGAAGATCTGCGCGAGGATGCGGGGCACCGACGGCAGCGCGGCGGGCGATCCGGCGGGGCCGTCATCCCAGTGCTCGACGCACCGGCACGAACCACGGGAGTGATAGGTGCGCTGGCCGTCGCGCAGCCAGACGTGTGTGCGTGCGTCGTCGGAGAGCACCCACAGCCCGAGGTGTCGCGCGGCGGTGATGCACGCGGCCCGGCCGCCGTGGGCGGCGACGTCCTGAAGCGCGGCACACGTCCCCCGCGTCGTGTAGACACCGCGCCGCGCGCGGATCAGGATGCCGGCGGCCACGTCGATGCGCAGCTGCCGGCCCGAGCAGCCGGCGGCGGCCAGCGCGGCGGTCGTGAGGATCGAGCCCAGGGCGTCGCACATCGCTCCACGATGCAGGGCCGCGAGTCCGCGCGGAGACGCGCCTCGCCCGATCCGGGACAGTCACCCCCACCGGCGGCACGGGGGGGAACAGTTGGACGGGACCGAAGTGCAAGGCATCAGCCCGGACGCGCCGCCGCTCCGGGCCGCTCGGACGGCGTGTCCGGGCTGCGGCCTTGCAGTTGCGCAAACGCGGATGCCGCGAGCACAGCGCCCGCGGCATCCGCGTGTCAGAGCGACGGGGTGGTCACCCGAAGCGGCCGGAGACGTAGTCCTCGGTGGCCTGCACCGACGGCGTCGTGAAGATCGTCGTGGTGTCGTTGTACTCGATGAGCTTGCCGGGCTTGCCGGTGCCGGCGATGTTGAAGAACGCCGTCTTGTCCGACACGCGCGAGGCCTGCTGCATGTTGTGGGTCACGATGACGATCGTGTACTCGTTCTTGAGCTCGCCGATCAGCTCCTCGATCGCGTAGGTCGAGATCGGGTCGAGGGCCGAGCAGGGCTCGTCCATGAGCAGCACGTCGGGGGCGACGGCGATCGCACGCGCGATGCACAGACGCTGCTGCTGGCCGCCCGACAGACCCGAGCCGGGCTTGTCGAGACGGTCCTTGACCTCGTTCCACAGGTTCGCGCCCTGCAGCGACTTCTCGACGAGCGCGTCCGCGTCGCTCTTGGAGATGCGCTTGTTGTTGAGCTTGACGCCCGCCAGCACGTTCTCGCGGATCGACATCGTGGGGAACGGGTTGGGGCGCTGGAAGACCATGCCCACCTGGCGGCGCACGAGCACGGGGTCGACGCCCTGGCCGTACAGGTCGTCGCCGTCGAGCAGCACCTGACCCTCGACGCGGGCGCCGGGGATCACCTCGTGCATGCGGTTGAGGGTGCGCAGGAACGTGGACTTGCCGCAGCCGGACGGGCCGATGAACGCGGTGACGCTGCGCGGCTGGATGTCGAGGGCGACACCCTCGACGGCGAGGAAGTCGCCGTAGTAGACGTTGAGGTCGTTGACTTCGATGCTCTTGGACACGTGTCGATTTCTCTCTGGTTCTGTCTGGGGCGCCGGGTCAGCGGCCGAACTTGGGGGCGAACTTCTTCGCGATGAAACGGGCGACGAGGTTGAGCACCATGACGATGAGGATCAGTGTCAGGGCGCCCGCCCAGGCGCGGCCGAGGGCGGCGTCGATGTTGGTGCCCGGGTTCTGGAACTGCGTGTAGACGAAGACCGGGAGGGTCATCATCGGCTGGTTCGTCAGGTCGAGGTTCAGCGAGGTCGTGAACCCGGCGGTCAGCAGCAGCGGCGCGGTCTCGCCGATGACGCGGGAGATGGCGAGCATGATGCCCGTCGTGATGCCGGCGATCGCGGTGGGCAGCACGACCTTCGCGATCGTGAGCCACTTCGGCACGCCGAGGGCGTACGAGGCTTCGCGCAGCTCGTTGGGGACCAGGCGCAGCATCTCCTCGCTGGAGCGGACGACGACCGGGATCATGAGCACCGTGAGCGACAGCGCGCCCATGAGGCCCATGTACTTTCCGGGTCCGATGATCATCGAGAACAGCGCGACGATGAACAGACCGGCGACGATCGACGGGATGCCGGTCATGACGTCGACGAAGAAGGTGATCGCCTTCGCGAGCCGGCCGCGGCCGTACTCGACGAGGTAGATCGAGGTGAGCAGACCGATCGGCACCGAGATGACGGCGGCGAGCAGCGTGATCAGCAGCGTGCCGTAGATCGCGTGCAGCGCGCCGCCGCCCTCGCCGACGACGTTGCGCATCGTCCACGAGAAGAAGGACGCGTCGAAGCGGCCGATGCCGTTGAGGATCACGGTGTACATCAGCGAGATCAGCGGCAGCAGGGCGATCGTGAACGCGATCGACACCAGCACTGTCGCGAGGCGGTCGACGGCGCGGCGCCGGGACTCGACGACGGCGGAGAGCACGACGAGCCCGATGGAGAACAGGACGACGGCGATCAGCACCGCGGCGACGATGTTGAAGGCGGCGGCGTCACCGCCGGCGAGGATCGCGAAGACGGCGCACGAGAGCACGAGGGCGATGCCGAGCAGCGTCCACGGCAGCCACTTCGGGAGCTGACCGGCGGTGAGGCTGTTGGAGGTCTTCGGCGCGGCCGGCGCGGGCGCGGTGGTCGTGGTGGCCATCAGTTGGCTCCCGAGAACTCGGCGCGGCGGCTGACGATCCAGCGGGCCAGCGCGTTGACGGCGAAGGTGACGATGAACAGGACAAGGCCGGTCGCGATCAGCGCGTTGACGCCGGTGCCGTGGGCCTCGCCGAACTTGAGGGCGATGTTGGCGGGGATGGGCGTCGGGTTGGTCGAGGTGAGCACCTGGAAGGTGACCACGCCGGATGCCGAGAGCACCATCGTGACGGCCATGGTCTCGCCGAGGGCGCGACCGAGGGCGAGCATCGCGGCGGAGACCATGCCGCCGCGGGCGAACGGGAAGACCGACATCCGTACCATCTCCCAGCGGGTCGACCCGAGGGCGAGCGCGGCCTCCTCGTGGAGCTTCGGGGTCTGCAGGAAGACCTCGCGGCAGATGGCGGTCATGATCGGGAGGATCATGACGGCGAGCACGATGGCCGCGGTGAGGATCGTGCGGCCGGTGGCCGAGGCGTCGCCGGAGAACAGCGGGAACCAGCCGACGTTCTGGGTGAGCCAGACGTAGAAGGGCTGCACCCAGCCGGCGAGCACGAGCGCGCCCCACAGGCCGAAGACGACCGACGGGATGGCGGCGAGCAGGTCGATGATGTAGCCGAGCACGGCCGCGATGCGGCGCGGTGCGTAGTGCGAGATGAACAGCGCGATGCCGATCGCCAGCGGTGCGGCGAAGATGAGCGCGAGCGCGGCCGCCCAGATCGTGCCGAAGACGAGCGGCCCGACGTACTCCAGGAAGCTCTGGCCGCGCAGGATCGAGTTGTCGGCGGGGTCTTCGGTCAGCGCGGGGATCGACTGCGCGATGAGGAAGACGGTGACGGCGACGAGGATCAGCAGGATCAGGATGCCCGCGCCCAGCGCGGTGCCGGAGAACACCGCATCGCCCAGGCGGCGCTTGGCCGGAATGGTCTGCGGTCGTGCCGGCGGTGTGGCGGTGGTCATGTTCTCCTCGAACCTGGTTCCGGGTCAGTGGGTTCTCAGCGAGAGGGTGGTTTCCCGGCGGATGCCCCGGCCTGGAAGAGACCGGGGCATCCGCGTGCGGGAATGATCAGCCGATGAGGGCGATCGCGCCGTTGATCTGCTCGCGGAGCGTGTCCGAGAGCGGGGCGGAGCCGGCGGCCTCGTGGGCGACGTCCTGGCCCTCGGCCGAGACGACGAACTCGAAGTAGGCGCGCACGAGCTCGGCGGTGGCCTCGTCCTCGTACGCCTCGCAGCCGATGAGGTAGCTCACCAGGGCGATCGGGTACGAGCCGGCGGGAGCGGCGGCGGGGTCGACGTCGAAGACGAGGTCGCCCTCGCCGCGGCCCTCGACCAGCGGCGAGGCCTCGACGAGCTTGGCTGCGGCCTCCGAGGAGAACGGCACGAACTCGTCGCCGACCTGGATCGCGGCGGTGCCGAGGTCGCCGGCCTGCGAGGCGTCGGCGTAGCCGATGGTGCCCGTGCCGCCCTTGACGGCGGCGACGACACCGGCGGTGCCCTGCGCGGCCTCGCCCGACGACAGCGGCCACTCGTCCGAGGCCTCGTGCGGCCACGCCTCGGGCGCGACCGACTCGAGGTAGCCGGTGAAGATATCGCTCGTGCCCGAAGGGTCGGAGCGGTGCACCGGCGAGATGGCGGTGTCGGGCAGGTCGACGCCGTCGTTGAGGGCGGCGATGGCCGGGTCGTTCCACGTGGTGATGTCGCCGTTGAAGATCTTGCCGATGGTGGCGGCGTCGAGGTTCAGCGAGTCGATGCCGTCGAGGTTGAAGATGACGGCGACGGGCGAGATGTACGCGGGGACCTCGACGATGGCGTCGCTCGTGCAGGAGGCGAAGCCGCCGGCGGCGATCTCCTCCTCGTTGAACGCGCGGTCGGAGCCGATGTACGACTGGCCGCCGGCGATGAAGTTGTCGCGGCCGACGCCCGAACCCGTCGCCTGGTAGTTGATGGTCACGCCGGGGTTGGCGATCTGGAAGGCCGCGACCCACGCCTGCTGCGCGGCATCCTGCGACGAGGCGCCGGTGGCGTTGAGCGTGCCCTCGAGGGTCGACGCGGAGGCGTCACCCGAGGGAGCGGCGGCGTTGCCCTCGTTGGCGGCGCAGCCGGCCAGTGCGAGAGCGGCGACGGCGCCGAGGGCGCCGATCTGGGCGAAACGGGAAAGCTTCACGGGGTGATTCCTTCGGGTGTCAGGTGAGGCCCTGCGGGTCAGGGCGAGGACGGCCCTGGTGCAGGGCACGTCCGAGACGGTAGACACCGACTCTTACGAGAGTGCGCTGTGGCGGTGAACGGAAGGTGAACGACTCGCGCGGACACAGGGCGGGACCGTTCACCCGCGGGCACTACCCTCGGCGGCATGAGCAAGCAGACGAAGGCCGAGCGCGCGGCCCGCGAGGCCACCGCGGCCGCGGCGACGGCCGCCGCCCGCGCCACCAAGACCGCCCGCACCCTCGGCAAGAAGATCGCGAGCGATCTCGACGACTACATCGAAGACGCCCGTGACGCCGCCGAGGTATCGAAGAAGAAGCTGAAGGCCAAGCCCAAGAAGGTCGCCGCGCGGGCCGAACGCGCCGCCCGCCGCCTGGAGCGCGCCGTCGCGAAGGCCGTCGCCAAGGCGGAGCGGAAGTCGCGCCTTCGTGCCGAGGCGAAGCGCGCCGCCGAGGATGCCGCCCGCGCCGAAGCGGAGGCCGCCGCCCGAGCGGCCGAGGCGAAGGCGTTGAAGAAGGCGGCCCGCAAAGCAGAGAAGGCCGCCGCGCGCGCCGAACTGGAGTCGGCCGCCGCGGCCGAAGAGCTCGCCGTGGCCCTCACCGAGCCGGAGGAGGGCGTCGAGCCGGAGCCCGCGCCCGAACCCGAAGCGGCTGACGCTGTCGACCTCTCCGCGCTCACCGTCGCCGACCTGCGCGCCCGCGCGAAGGCCGAGGGGCGCACCGCATACTCGCGGCTGTCGAAGGCGCAGCTGATCGACCTGCTCTCCTGACCGTGGCCGAGATCGTCGCCCCCGCCGCGTCCGAGGGCGTCCAGCAGGTGCTCGACCGGTCGTCGCTCGCACCCGCCGAGCGCACGCTCCTGGACATCCTGCGGGACACCGCGGCGCGGCATCCGCAGGAGTCCGCCCTCGACGACGGCTCCGGCGCACTGAGCTACGTCGAGCTGATGCGGCGGGTGGGCCGCACGGCGGCGATGCTGCAGACCGCCGGCGTCCGCCGCGGCGACCGGGTCGGCATCCGCATGCCGTCGGGCTCGAAGGAGCTGTACATCGGCATCCTGGGTGCCATCGCGGCCGGGGCCGCCTACGTGCCGGTCGACGCCGACGATCCCGAGGAGCGGGCACGGCTGGTCTTCGGCGAGGCGGCGGTGGCCGGCGTCATCGAGGGGTCGGGCGTGTTCCGCCCGACCGGCGACCACGCGGATGCGGCGCCGGCGGCGCTGTTCGACGGGGGCGCCCCGCAGCCCACGACGGAGGCGATCCGGGCCGTGCCGCAGCCCACACCCGACGACGACGCGTGGGTGATCTTCACCTCCGGGTCGACGGGTGTGCCCAAGGGCGTCGCCGTGAGCCATCGCTCGGCCGCCGCGTTCGTCGACGCGGAGGCGCGGCTGTTCCTGCAGGACGCCCCGATCGGCCCGGGCGACCGGGTGCTCGCGGGGCTGTCGGTCGCGTTCGACGCCTCCTGCGAGGAGATGTGGCTCGCGTGGCGCCACGGGGCATGCCTCGTGCCGGCGCCGCGCTCGCTCGTGCGCTCGGGTGAAGATCTCGCGCCGTGGCTGCTGCGCCAGGGCATCACGGTGGTCTCGACCGTGCCGACCCTCGCCGCGATGTGGCCGGGCGATGCGATCGAGAACGTCCGGCTGCTCATCTTCGGCGGCGAGGCATGTCCGCCCGAGCTCGCCGCGCGGCTGACCGCGGAGGGCCGCGAGGTCTGGAACACGTACGGGCCGACCGAGGCCACCGTCGTCGCCTGCGCCGCGCCGCTCGGCGGCGACGGCCCGGTGCGCATCGGCCTGCCGCTGGACGGCTGGGCGCTCGCCGTCGTCGACGCCGACGGAGCGCGCGTCGAGGCCGGCGGCATCGGCGAGCTCATCATCGGCGGCGTGGGTCTCGCGCGCTATCTCGATCCGGCGAAGGACGCCGAGAAGTACGCGGGGATGCCGAGCCTCGGCTGGGAGCGCGCCTACCGCTCCGGCGACCTCGTGCGCTTCGAGGCCGAGGGTCTCATCTTCCAGGGGCGCGCCGACGACCAGGTCAAGGTCGGCGGACGCCGCATCGAGTTGGGTGAGGTCGAATCCGCCCTGCAGGACCTTCCCGGCGTGACCGGGGCCGCCGCGGCCGTGCGCACCACCGAGGCGGGCGTGCCGGTGCTGGTGGGCTACCTCGCAGCCCCGGCCGATTTCGACCGCGCCGCCGCGCGCGCCGACCTCGCCGCCCGCCTCCCGGCGCCCATGGTGCCGCTGCTGGCCGTCGTCGACGACCTGCCGGTGCGCACGTCGGGCAAGGTCGACCGCGCCGCCCTGCCCTGGCCGCTGCCGGGCGTCGAGCTCGCCGCGACCGACTTCACCCCGGGGGAGGCGTGGCTCGCCGAGCAGTGGCAGGCGGTGCTGGGACTTCCCGTCACGGGCCGCAAGGCCGACTTCTTCGACCTCGGCGGCGGGTCGCTCGCGGCGGCCCAGCTCGTCTCGCGCATCCGCGCGCGCGTGCCGGAGTTCTCGGTCGCCGACATCTACGACGTGCCGCGGCTGGGGGCCATGGCCAAAGCGCTCGGCACCGCGCTGAGCGACGAGACCCCGTCCGCCTACCGCAGCCCCGCGCCCACGCCGCGACGGATGCAGTGGCTGCAGTCGCTGCTGGCCGCGCCGTTGTTCGTGCTCACCGGCATCCGCTGGATGCTCTACCTGCTGACCGCGTCGGCGATCCTGCACACCGTGCCCGGGTTCGAGGTGCTGCCGCAGGTTCCGCTGTGGGGGCTGCTGCTGGGCCTGCTCGTGTTCGCGACCCCGTTCGGACGCATGGCGATCGCGGTCGTCGCCGCACGCATCCTGCTGGTGGGGCTGCGGCCGGGAGACTACCCGCGCGGGGGATGGGTGCACGTGCGGCTGTGGCTCGCCGAGCAGATCGCCGACCAGGTCGACGCGGTGGGCCTCGCCGGCGCCCCGTGGGTCAGTTACTACGCCCGCGCGCTCGGCGCGAAGATCGGACGCGGCGTCGACCTGCACGCGCTCCCGCCCATCACCGGGATGCTGGAGATCGGCGACGGCGCGGCCGTCGAGCCGGAGGTCGACCTCACCGGATACTGGATCGACGGCGACGTCGTGCGCATCGGCGGCATCCGCATCGGCGCCGACGCGTCGGTGGGCGCGCGCAGCACCCTCGCCCCCGGTGCCCGCATCGGCCGCCGCGCCGAGATCGCGCCCGGTTCGGCGGTCTTCGGCCGCGTCCGCGCCGACCAGACGTGGGCGGGATCTCCCGCCGTGCGCGTCGGCGGCGTGTCGGGCCAGTGGCCGCAGGACCGCGCGCCCGCCCCGCATCGTTGGCTGTGGGCGTATGCCGCGTCGGCCGTCGGGCTCGCGCTGCTGCCGCTGGTCGCCTTCGCCGCCGGCGGACTCGTCGTCGCTCAGGGGATCCGCGGTGCCGACACGCTCACGCAGGCGCTCGGGGGAGCGCTCGCCTGGCTCGTCCCGGGCGTGCTCGTGGCGGGAGTCGTGTTCGCCGGCGCCGTCGTGATCTCGGTGCGGCTGCTGTCGATCCGCCTCGACGAGGGCGTGCATCCGGTGCGCAGCCGTGTCGGCTGGCAGGCGTGGACCACCGAGCGTCTGCTCGACTCCGCGCGCACCCTTCTCTTCCCGCTCTACTCCAGCCTGTTCACCCCGGTCTGGCTGCGGATGCTGGGAGCGCAGGTCGGGCGCGACGTCGAGGCCTCGACGGTGCTGCTCGTGCCGTCGCTGACGCGCATCGAAGACGGCGCCTTCCTCGCCGACGACACGATGGTCGGCTCCTACGAACTGCACCGCGGCTGGCTGCGTCTGGGTGAGGTGCGCATCGGCAAGCGGGCGTTCCTCGGCAACTCCGGCATGGCGGCGCCGGGCCACCGCGTCCCGAAGAACGGCCTGGTCGCCGTGCTGTCGTCGGCACCGGCCAAGGCGAAGGCCGGCTCGTCGTGGCTCGGGTCGCCGGCCGTGCGCCTGCGCCGCATCACCGCCGAGGGCGACCAGGAGCGCACCTACCGCCCCGCCGCCCATCTGCGACTGGCCCGCGCGCTCTGGGAGCTGTGCCGGATCGTCCCGGTGTTCGTCACGTGCGCACTGGGTGTGTGCGTGCTGTTCGCGCTCGCCGCGCTCGAGGCCGCGCTCGGCCTCGGCTGGGCCGTGGTCCTCTCGGGCGTCGTGATCCTCGCCGCCGGCGCGGGCGCTGCCGCCGTCTCCACAGCGGCCAAGTGGCTCATCGTCGGCCCCATCCGTGCCGGCGAGCAGCCGCTGTGGTCGAGTTTCGTGTGGCGCACGGAGGTGTCCGACACCTTCACCGAGATGCTCGCGGCGCCGTGGTTCGCCCGCGCGGCGGCCGGCACACCGGCCCTGGCCGTGTGGCTGCGCTCGCTCGGGGCGCGGATCGGCCGGGGAGTGTGGTGCGACTCGTACTGGCTGCCCGAGCCCGACCTCGTCACGCTGGGCGACGGATCGACGGTCAACCGCGGGTGCGTCGTGCAGACCCACCTGTTCCATGATCGAATCATGAGCATGGACACCGTCGAACTGGAAGCCGGCGCCACGCTCGGCCCGCACAGTGTCATCCTCCCCGCCGCCGCGATCGGCGCCGACGCCACCGTAGGACCCGCCTCGCTCGTCATGCGCGGCGAATCGGTCCCCGTGGGCTCGCGGTGGAGCGGCAACCCGATCGGCCCCTGGCGTGCCGTCACCGTGCGCGCCTACCAGTCGACCGACTGATGGCGAGGCACGACCGGTACGCCCCCGAGAGCGGCGACACGTCCTTCGACGTCGACAGCTACGACCTCACCCTCGACTACACCGTGCGCACCAACCGGCTCGAGGGGCGGGCGATCATCAACGCCACCGCCGCGACCGACCTCACGGCGCTGAGCCTCGACCTCGTGGGGCTGCGGGCCACGAAGGTGCGCGTCGACGGCGAGCGGCGCACCGCCTTCCGGCAGGGACCGCGCAAGCTCCGCGTCACCCCGACCCGGCCGATCGCGGCGGGGGAGAGGTTCTCGATCGACGTCTCCTACGCCGGGGCGCCGGCACCCCGACGCTCGCGCTGGGGCACGATCGGGTGGGAGGAGCTGGAGGACGGCGTGCTCGTCGCCTCCCAGCCCACCGGGGCGCCGACGTGGTTCCCCTGCAACGACCGTCCCGACGACCGCGCCGCGATGCGCCTCAGCGTGACCACCGAGTCCGAGTACACCGCCGTGCCGACGGGTCGGCCGGTCTCCGCCGCGACCGCCCGCGGCCGCACCACGGTCGTCGCCGAATCTCTCGTCCCCGTCGCGACCTACCTCGCCGCGGTGCACGTCGGCCGCTATCGGGCGTCGACGCTGCCGGGCGACCCTCGCGTGCGCGTGTTCGCGCCGGCAGCACTCCGCGCCGAGGTGGAGGCCGGGTTCGCGCGCGTCCCCGAGATGATGGCGCTGTTCGAGCAGTCGTTCGGGCCGTACCCGCAGGAGGACTGCGCACTCGTGGTCACCCCCGACGAGCTCGAGATCCCGCTCGAAGCGCAGGGGATGGCGGTCTTCGGTGCGAACCACCTCGACCCCGACTCGCAGCGCCTCATCGCGCACGAGCTCGCCCACCAGTGGTTCGGCAACAGCGTCGGCGTCGGCCGCTGGCAGGACATCTGGCTCAACGAAGGCTTCGCGTGCTTCGCGGAGTGGCTGTGGTCGGAGCGCTCCGGCGGTCCGAGCGTCGCGCAGAAGGCGGCGCGCCACCACACCCGGCTGCGGGCGCTCCCCGCCGACCTCGTCGTCGCCGATCCCGGCCCCGACCTGATGTTCGACGACCGCGTCTACAAACGCGGTGCCCTCGCGCTGTACGCGCTGCGCTGCGCCGTCGGGGACGAGACGTTCGGCGAGATCCTGCGCACCTGGGCGGCGTCCCGCCGGCACGCCCTCGCGACGACCGACGAGTTCCGGGCATGCGTCTCGCAGATCGCCGGCGACGGCGCGGATGCCGTGCTCACCCCGTGGCTCGACGAGACGACGCTCCCGCCGCTTCCCGCACCGCGACGCTGACGAGCACGCCCGGCGGGCCGTCCGGCTCCCAACCGTGGAAGCGCTCGCCGACCCCGGGCACGCGCGCCGTCCAGCCGCCCGCCTCCGTGGTGATCTCCACCGCGTGCGGGGGCACGGCGACCCCGCGCCCGTCGGCTTTGAGCGTCGCCTCCACGCGCACCCACTGCGCGAGCCCGCCAGCGACGACGCCGCGCAGTCCCGCGGCGTCGCGCACCGCGTCGATGCGGGGCTCGGCATCCAGACCGAGCGCGTCGACGCCTGCCGCCCGGGGGAGGAGGGCGACGACGGCGAGCGGTCCCGCATAGCTCGTCGAGACGAGCCACGGCGCATCGGACAAGCGCAGCGGACCGTGCGTGCGGGCACCGCATCGATCGCAGCGCTGCACGATCACGGCGTCCTCGGCGCCGACCTCGGCCAGCAGCCCGTGCAGCATCCGCCGCGACACCTCGCGGCGCCTGCCGCGGTCGGGCGCTGCCGCCCACGCCAGCCGCAGCGCCGCGCGGTCCACCGCCGTCAGACCTTGGGCTCGTGCGTCTCGATCATCACGATGCCCGACCCGGGGTTGGATGCCGACAGGTGCACGACCGAGAACGCGCCCACCTCGAGCGCCGACGCGCTTCCGAGGTACGAGCCGCGCATCGTTCCCGTCGCGAGGGCGAGCTCGGTGAGGATGTCGGGGAGCACCGGTCCGTGACTGCAGAGCACCGCCGGTTTGCCGGAGCGCACCCGCTTGCCGACCACCGCGCGCACCTCGCCCGCGCCCTCCTCCCACGCGACCTGGCTGAGCCCGGGCTCGCGGGTGATGCGCTTGCCGAGGGCGGCGGCGAGCGGGGTGACGGTCGCGACGCAGCGCACCGCGTCGCTGGAGACGACCTTGCGCACGCCGAACGCCCGCAGCGGACCGACGAGCGCCGCCGCCTGCCGCACGCCGCGGTCGGTGAGCGGGCGCATCCCGTCCGAGCCCTTCCAGGCGTCGCGGGAGAGTGCCTTCGCGTGGCGCAGCACCACGATCGGGAACGTGGAGAGCACACCGTCGCCGACGAGCTTCAGGAAGTTCTGCAGGATCTCGACGTCGACGGGGTAGCTCAGGCGCGACAGCGCCTTGCGTGCGCTGACCCATTCGAGGCCGGCGATCTCCTTGTTCGGCACGAACGCCGAGCCGCGGATGGCGTCGTCTGTCGCCTCGGCCGCCCAGTAGTGCACGATCTTCTGCCGCTTGTTCGGCATCCGGTACCGCGAGACGCCGACCGGGACGCCGAGGGCGACGCGGATGCCGGTCTCCTCGAAGATCTCGCGCACGGCCGTCTCGGCGAGCATCTCGCCCGGGTCGACCTTGCCTTTGGGCAGGGTGACGTCGACGTAGGCCGTGCGGTGGATGAGCAGCACCATGAGGCGGCCTTCCACCCGGCGCCACACGACGCCGCCCGCCGCGTAGACGGCGGTGTCGCTCATCGCACCGCCCGCGAGCGCCGTCGGCGCTGCACCTGCGCCATCGTCTTGTCCTGCAGGTCGACGAGTGCCTTCCCGTCCTCGCCCACGGCGTGACGGGTCCATGTGCCCTCGCCGCCGAGGTGCCACGAGCTGGTGATGTCGGCCATCGCGACGTCGAACAGGTCGGTGAGCTCGGCGATCTGCGCCGGCTCCACGACGCGCACGAGGGCCTCGACGCGGCGGTCGAGGTTGCGGTGCATCATGTCGGCGCTGCCGATGTACACCTGCGGGTCGCCGTCGTTCGCGAACGCGAAGATGCGGGAGTGCTCGAGGTAGCGTCCGAGGATCGAGCGCACCGTGATGTTGTCGCTGACGCCGGGCAGATCGGTGCGCAGCGAGCAGATGCCGCGCACCCACACGTCGACCTTCACGCCCGCTTGGCTCGCCCGGTAGAGCGCGTCGATGATCTGCTCGTCGACCATCGAGTTGACCTTGATGCGGATGTGCGCCTTCTTGCCGTCCTGCGCGTTGCGCCGCTCGTGGTCGATGTGCCGCAGCAGACCCTTGCGCAGGTGCAGCGGGGCGACGAGGAGCCGCTTGAACTTCTTCTCGATCGCGTACCCGCTGAGCTCGTTGAACAGACGCGTGAGGTCGCGACCGACCTGCTCGTTGCAGGTGAACAGGCCGAAGTCCTCGTACAGGCGGCTCGTCTTCGGGTTGTAGTTGCCGGTGCCGATGTGGCTGTAGCTGCGCAGCATCCCGTCCTCCTCGCGGATGACGTGGAGCAGCTTGCAATGGGTCTTCAGGCCCACGAGGCCGTACACGACGTGCACACCGGCCTTCTCGAGCTTGCGCGCCCAGACGATGTTCGCGGCCTCGTCGAAGCGCGCCTTCACCTCGACGAGCGCCAGCACCTGCTTGCCGTTCTGCGCAGCGTCGATGAGGGCCTCGACGATCGGACTGTCTCCGGAGGTGCGGTACAGCGTCTGCTTGATCGCGAGCACGTGCGGGTCGCGGGCCGCCTGCTCGAGGAAGGCGACGACGCTCGTCGTGAACGATTCGTAGGGGTGGTGCACGAGCACGTCGCCCTTGCGGATCGCGGCGAACAGGTCGGCGCGGCCGTTCTGCTCGGCCGGCTGGAACGCCGGCGCGGTCTTGGGCACGTGCGGCGCGTAGTGCAGTTCCGGACGGTCGATGCGGGTGAGGTCGAACAGGCCCCGCAGATCGAGCGGGCCGGGGAGGCGGTAGACCTCCTGCTCGGTGATGTCGAGCTCGCTGATGAGCAGCTCGAGGGTCACCTCGTCCATCTTCTCGGTGACCTCGAGGCGGATCGGCGGGCCGAAGCGGCGCCGCAGCAGTTCGGCCTCGAGCGCCTGGATGAGGTTCTCGGTCTCGTCCTCCTCGATGACGACGTCCTCGTTGCGCGTGAGCCGGAAGCTGTGGTGCTCGAGGATCTCCATGCCGGGGAACAGGTCGCCGAGGTTCTGGGAGATGAGGTCCTCGAGGGGGAGGTACCGTGCGGCGCCGCGCTCGGAGGGGACCTCGACGAAGCGGGGGAGCATCGGCGGCACCTTCAATCGCGCGAACTCCTGCCGTCCGGTCTTCGCGTTGCGGATGCGCACGGCGAGGTTCAGCGACAGGCCCGAGATGTAGGGGAACGGGTGGGCGGGGTCGACGGCCAGTGGCATGAGCACGGGGAAGACCTGCGCCTGGAAATAGTCGTACATCCGCGCCCGGTCGTCGGCGTCGAGGTCGTCCCAGTGGAGCACCTCGATGCCGGCCTCGGCCATCGCGGGGCGCACCTGCTCGCGCCACGCCAGCGCGTGACGCGTCTGCAGGGCGTGGGCGGCGGCCGAGATGTCGGCGAGCACGTCCTGCGGTGCGGTCCCGACGTTCGTCGGCACGGCCAGGCCGGTGACGATGCGGCGCTTGAGGCCCGCGACGCGCACCATGAAGAACTCGTCGAGGTTGCTCGCGAAGATCGCCAGGAAGTTGGCCCGCTCCAGCACCGGCAGGGACGCGTCCTCGGCCAGTTCGAGCACGCGCTGGTTGAACGCCAGCCAGCTCAGCTCGCGGTCGGTGTAGCGGTGTTCGGGCAGCTGCGAGTCGAAGACCTCGACGACCCCGTCGAAGTCGTCGTCGTCGGCGTCGCCCAGTCCGGAGTCGAGAACCTCGGTGTCGATCATCCCTTCATCATGGCAGGGACAGATGACGGGGTCGTGAACGGCGGGCGACCTGGGCGCGGGTCAGGCCTCGCCACGTCCGCGGGAGGCGCTCACCTGGTCGTCGTCGTAGACGTTGAACCGGTAGCCGACGTTGCGCACCGTGCCGATGAGCTGCTCGAGGTCGCCGAGCTTGGCCCGCAGGCGCCGCACGTGCACGTCGACGGTGCGGGTGCCGCCGAAGTAGTCGTAGCCCCACACCTCGCTCAGCAGCTGCTCGCGCGTGAACACCCGCGAGGGGTGGGTCGCGAAGAAGTGCAGCAGCTGGAACTCCTTGTACGTGAGATCCAGCGGCTTGCCGTGCACCTTCGCCGAATAGGAGGACTCGTCGATCGAGATGCCGGAGGTCTGGATGCGGGAGGAGACCGGGTCTTTCGTCATCCGTCCGATCGCGAGCCGGATGCGGGCGTCGACCTCGGCGGGGCCGGCGGTGACGAGGATGACGTCGTCCACGCCCCAGTCGGTCGATACGGCAGTGAGGCCGCCCTCGGTGACCACGAGCACGAGCGGCGCGTCGAGCCCGGTCGTGTTGAGGATCTTGCACAGCGACTTGGCGCCGACCAGGTCGATGCGCGCGTCGACGAAGATGACGTCGGCGCTGGGCGCGTTGACGAGCTGGGCGGGTTCGGCCGGGATCTGCCGCACGCGGTGGCTCAGCAGCTCGAGCGCGGGCAGCACGGCACCACCGCCGTGCGCGGAACTCAAGACGAGGAGCTGTGCCAAGGGGGATCCTCCCGGTGGATACGCCGGAGACGTGCCCCCATCTTAGGACCACGACGGGGGCCTCCTCCGACGCCCGGCTCATCCACCCGCATGCACGTCGCGCGGTCGGTGGGTCACAATGGAGGCGTGACCCTGCCCGAACTCGCCCCGCGCCGCACCTACGGCGCCGTGATCGCGACGTGGGTCGTCGCCGCCGTCCTCGCCGTCGTCGTCGGCGCGCTCGCGCCCACCGAGGCACGCGCCGAGTGGATGGCGGTGGCGATGGGGCTCGCCTTCATCGTGGCGTTCGCCCTCAACCTCGCCACCGGACGCTCGCAGGGCTTCGTGCCGCGCATGGCGGCGAGCGTGCTGGGCGCGCTCGTGGTGATGGGTCTCATCGGTGCGGGGCTGGGCCTGGCGACCCTGGTCGGCGCAGCCGTCTGAGTCACCGTCGGCATAGACTGGGCGCATGGACCTCGTCGCACTCGAACTGTTCTTCGTGGGGCTGCTCGGGCTCGCCTCGCTCGCCATCGTCTTCGTGTCGGGCGTCGTGCTCAAGAACCTCTACCGCGGTCAGCGCTGACCTCGTGATCGACCTCCCCACCGACCTGCCGGCGGACCTCGTTCCGCTGTCGTGGCTGCTCGGGGTGTGGGAGGGCACCGGCGTCATCGACTACGACACCGGCGACCACCACTACACCGGCGAGTTCGCCCATCGGGTGAGCTTCAGCCACGACGGCGGCGACCACCTCAACTACTCGGCGTCGGCGTGGATCGTCGGCGACGACGACACCCGCACGCCGCTCGTGTCGGAGATCGGCTACTGGCGTCTCGCGCGCCCCGCCGGCGACGAGGATGCCGGACCCGGACTGCTGCCGGCCCGCGCCACCCGCTCGGCGCCGCGCACGGCCGACGACGTCGAGACCCTGCGCACCGCCGAGGGCGGATTCGAGATCGAGGTCTCGATCGTCCA
This sequence comes from Microbacterium telephonicum, assembly GCF_003651225.1. Classification (GTDB taxonomy): domain Bacteria; phylum Actinomycetota; class Actinomycetes; order Actinomycetales; family Microbacteriaceae; genus Microbacterium; species Microbacterium telephonicum. Next base: position 81,169 of record NZ_RCDB01000003.1, on the reverse strand, counting down.
CTCCGACGGCATCAGCGAGCTGTACCTCGGCCAGGTGAAGGGTCCGCGCATCGACATCGCCACCGACGCCGTCGTGCGCCCGGCCGGCGCGAAGGAGTACGGTGCGGCGACCCGGCTCTACGGGCTCGTCGACGCCCACCTGCTGTGGGCGTGGGACATCGCCGCCGTCGGCGGTGAGCTCTCCTCGCACGCCTCGGCCCGACTCGCCCGGGAGCAGTGATGGGCGACGCGCAGGCCGTGTTCGCCGACGTCGCGGGCGCCGTGCTCGACGACGGTGCCCTGACGCATCTGGGTGCTCCCCTTCGCGAGCAGCGACTCCTCGCCGAAGGCCGCGCGGTGGCGCCGCTCGGCGACCGCACCGTGCTCACTGTCGACGGTGCCGACCGGCTCACCTGGCTCGATTCGCTGACGTCGCAGGCGCTCGCCGCCCTCGCGCCGGGGGAGAGCACCGAGCTGCTCGTGCTCGACCCGCACGGCCACGTCGAGTACGCGGCATCCGTCGTCGACGACGGTGAGCGCACCTGGCTGATCGTCGACCGCGCCGCCGCGGCGGGCCTGCTCGCCTGGCTCACGCGCATGCGCTTCCGCCTGCGCGTCGACCCGCAGGATGCCGGCGCCACCCACGCCGTCGTCGGCGGCACCGCAGCCGCCGTCGCCGACCTGCCCGCCCTCGCCCTGTGGACCGACCCGTGGCCGGGCGTCAGCGCGGGAGGATGGGGCTACGCCGCCGCGGAGACGCACGCCGCCGTCGGGCGCGACTGGAGCGAGGTCGTCGTCCCGGCGGAGACCCTCGCTACCCTCGCCGCCCGTGCCGCCGAGCGCCCGCTCGCCGGGACCCTCGCCGCCGAGGCGCTGCGGGTCGCGGCGTGGCGTCCGCGTGCGGTCACCGAGGCCGACGGGCGCACGCTGCCGCACGAGGTCGACTGGATGCGCACGGCCGTGCATCTCGCGAAGGGGTGCTACCGCGGCCAGGAGACTGTCGCGAAGGTGCACAACCTGGGGCACCCGCCGCGGCGCCTCGTGCTGCTGCACCTCGACGGCAGCGACGCGCTGCTGCCGGCGCCCGGCGACGAGGTGCGCGCGGGGGAGAACGCCGTCGGCACCGTCACCTCCGCGGCGCGGCACTACGAGGACGGTCCGATCGCGCTCGCGCTGGTGCGGCGCGGGGTGCCGGCCGACGCGGCGCTGCAGGTCGTCACCGGCGACGGCGCGGTCAGTGCGACGGCGCAGGCGATCGTCCCCGCCGACGCCGGCGCCACCGCGAACGTGCCGCGGCTCCCGCGCCTCGGACGCCGCGCCTCGGCATGAGCACGGAGCGATCCCGGTGACCGAGGACGCCCCGATCACCTCCTCGGTGCCGACGCCTCCGCGCCGCGTCGATGTGCGGCGGGGCGCGCGGCGACTGCGCGAGTCGTGGGCGCCGATCACGCAGATCGTGGTCGCCGCGACGGCCGCGTACGCCTTCTCGGTGACGGTGCTCGGACACCCCGCGCCGCTGCTGACCACGACCGTCACGATCTCCAGCCTCGGTCTCGTGCGCGACGCGCGTCCGCGGCTGATCGCCGAGACCGTCGCGGGCATGGTGTTCGGCGTGCTCGTCGCCGAGGTGCTGCGGTTCGCGTTCGGCACGGGGTGGTGGCAGCTCGGCCTCGCCCTCGCGCTCACCCTCGGCGTCGCGCGATTCCTTTCCGCGCAGAACGGGTTCGCGATCGCGGCGGCGATCCAGTCCGGCATCGTCATCGTCATCCCCGGAAACGAACCGTTCGCCCGGCTCGCCGACGCGCTCGTCGGCGCGGTCGCGGCGCTGCTGGTCACGGCCCTGATCCCGCGTTCGGCGCGCAGCGTCGTCTCGCGCGACGGGCGGGAGCTGTTCGCGGCGTTCGACGCGGCCGCCGGCACGCTCGCCCAGGGTCTGCGGCGCGGCGACCCGCTGCGCGCCGCCCGCGGTCTCGAGAAGGCCCGGGCGACGACGGCGCGTGTCGATGCGTGGCGGGCGAGCCTGGATGCCGGACAGGAGATCGCGCGCATCTCGCCGTTCCTGTTCCGCGACCGCTCGGAGCTCGCGCGGCACGGCACGATCCTGGCGGCGATGGACCTCGCGACCCGCAACCTGCGCGTCGTCGCGCGTCGCGTCGTCTACGTCGTCGACGACGGGCAGGCTCGGCCGGTCGCCGCCGCGGTGCTCGGCGACCTGCAGCGCGGGGCGGCGCTCGTCGCAGGGTCGTTGGACGACATCTCGCTGCAGCCGGCCGCCCGTGAAGCGTTGCTCGCCGTCGCCCGCCGCCTCGACCCGGTCGCGCTGCTCCCGGGCGCCTCGCACACCGACCAGAACGTCGTGGCCGCGATGCGACCTCTCGCCGTCGACCTGCTGACGGCCACCGGGATGAGCCCGGTCGACGCCCGCGGGGCGCTTCCGCGCGTGTGATCCCGGGGCGCGTCGGCACCCGCGGGGTGTCGGTGCCCACGGGGTGTCAGCGCGGAGCGACGCGCTCCCACGGCACGGTGAGCTCACCGAGCCGCCAGCGGCCGCGCGAGCGGATCGGCCAGCCCGCATCCGACAGCGCGCCCAGCGCGGCCTGCCAGCGCTGCTGCGGGCCGAACGCGGACGCGGCGACGGCCCGTGTCCACTCCGCATCCAGCGCGGCGAGCAGCGCGTGCACGCCCTCACCCGGCACGTTGCGGTGGATGAGCGCCTTCGGCAGGCGCTCGGCCGCGATCGACGGCGTCTCGAGATCCGTGAGACGCAGCGAGATCGACAGGGTGCGCGGCACGGCGTCCGCGCCCACCTCGATCCAGGTCGAGACACGACCCAGCTCGTCGCACGTGCCCTCGACGAGGATGCCGTCCGGCTGCAGCCGTGCGCACATGAGTTCCCAGGCTCCGGCGACGTCGCCTTCGTCGTACTGGCGCAGCACGTTGAACGCCCGGACGACAGCGGGCCGTCGGCCGCCGGGGGCCGGCACCTCGAAGCCGCCGCGGGCGAAGGCGACGCGCGCATCGGGGGAGAAGTCGGTCGCTCCGGCGTGCACCTGCGCCAATTGCGCGCGGGCGTGGGTGACGCGCTGCGGGTCGATCTCGAGTCCGAGCACATCGACGTCGGGGCGGACCGGGCGCAGGCGCGCCTCCAGTTCGAGCGCGGTCACACCGCTCGCGCCGTAGCCGAGATCGACGACGAACGGGTCGTCCGCGCGCCGCAGCACGGGGTGCCGAGCGATCCACCGGTCGACCCGTCGCAGCCGGTTGGTCCCGGTCGTGCCGCGCGTGATCTGACCGATCGCCCGCGCGCGGGGTTTGTCCGGCGCCATCCCTCCATGATGGCAGGGCCGCCCCGCTAGGCTGGCGAGCATGACTGCGCCGTACACGCTCATCCTCCTCCGCCACGGGCAGAGCGAGTGGAACAAGACCAACCAGTTCACCGGATGGGTGGACGTCCGCCTCACCGACCAGGGCAAGGCCGAGGCCGCCCGCGGCGGCGAGCTCCTCAAGGAGTCCGGGATCCTGCCGGACGTGCTGCACACCTCGGTGCTCAGCCGTGCCATCCAGACCGCGAACATCGCGCTCGATTCGGCCGACCGCCTGTGGATCCCCGTCAAGCGCTCGTGGCGGCTCAACGAGCGCCACTACGGCGCTCTGCAGGGCAAGGACAAGGCACAGACGCTCGAGGAGTTCGGCAACGAGCAGTTCATGCTGTGGCGCCGTTCGTTCGATGTGCCGCCGCCCCCGCTGCCGGCCGACGACGAGTACAGCCAGCAGGGCGACCCGCGCTATGTCGGGATCGACGGCGAGGTGCCCGACACCGAGTCGCTGAAGATCGTCATCGACCGGATGCTGCCCTACTGGGAGTCCGACATCAAGCCCGACCTCGCGGCCGGCAAGACCGTCCTCGTCACGGCGCACGGCAACTCGCTGCGCGGTCTCGTCAAGCACCTCGACGGCATCAGCGACGCCGACATCGCCGAGCTCAACATCCCGACCGGCATCCCGCTCGTCTACAAGCTGGGCGAGGACTTCACCCCGCTCGGCCCCGGCGAGTACCTCGACCCCGAAGCCGCCGCCGCCGGCGCCGCCGCGGTCGCGGCGCAGGGCAAGAAGTAAGCGCACGGCATGCAGAAGCGCCCCGGTCCCTCACGGGCCGGGGCGCTTCCGCGTGTGCGCGGGTGGTTCAGTCGCGCGTGATCGCCGGCGTGATCACGGGGATCTCGTCGGTGGCGGTCGACCATTCGCCGGTGGCGAGGTAGGCGACCTTCTTGGCGACCGAGACGGCGTGGTCGGCGAAGCGCTCGAGGTAGCGGCTGGCGAGGGTCGCGTCGACCGTCGCGGCGGCCTCGCCCTGCCAGTTCTCGCTGAGCACCTTCTCGAAGACCGAGATGTGCAGGTCGTCGAGCTGCTCCTCGAGGGCGCGCAGCTCCTCGACGAGGGACAGGTCCTCGGTGCGCAGCAGCTCGGTGAGCTTGCGCGCCGCCTCGACATCGAGCTCGCCCATCTTCGTGAAGGTGCTCTTCAAGCCCTTCGGGATGGCGCGCTCGGGGAAGCGCATGCGCGTGAACTGCGCGATGTGCTCGGCGATGTCGCCCATGCGCTCCAGCGATGCGCTCACCCGGAGGGCGGCCACGACGATGCGCAGGTCCCGGGCGACGGGCTGCTGGCGGGCGAGGATCTGGATCGCGAGCTCGTCGATCTCGGCGGCCTTGGTGTCGATGACGGCGTCGGCCTCGATGATCTCCTCGGCGAGGGCCACGTCGCTCGTGCCGAAGGCGCGGGTCGCGCCCTCCATGGCGACGGTGACGAGTTCGGCGATCTCGACGAGGCGCGCCTGCACGTCCTCGAGAGACTGGTGGAACACTTCGCGCATCGGAAACCTCTCATTGGCGGAAGGGCGGCGCGGACGGCGCCGCGGGCGATCCTCCCCCGCGAAGGTTAACGGTTGGTGCCGTCGGCGTGAACACTGCTCGGGCGGCCGTGCCACGGGCCGAATCGGCGGGGGAGTGCCCGATGAGCACTCTACGCTGGAGGGGTGAACGGGACGCTTCTGGCGCTCGCCATCCTCGCCGTCGGCATGATCCTCGGTGCCGCGGTGGCCGCCCTCGTCGTCTTCGCGATCGCCGCGCGCCGGGATGCCCGCGTGCAGAGCTCGACGACCGTCCCCGAGGGCGCACAGGCGGTGCTGCAGGGCATGGACGAGGTCGCCGTCGTCGTCGACAACTCGCTGTCTATCGTCGCGGCGTCCGCGCCGGCCGCCCTGTTCGGGATGCAGGAGGGCGGCGTGCTGCCCGACGACCATCTGCGTCACCTCGTGCGGGAGGCCCGGCGCGTGGACCGCACCGAGGCGTCGAACCTGCGCCTGCGGCGCGGCATCGAGCCGCGTCTGGTGACGGCGCGGGCGAGCGTCATCACCCCGAGGCTGACCCTCGTCGTCATCCGGGACATCACCGAGGCGGAGCGTGTCGAGGAGATGCGACGCGACTTCGTGGCCAACACCAGCCACGAGCTGAAGACGCCGGTGGGCGCGGTGAGCCTGCTCGCCGAGGCGGTGGCCTCGGCCGCCGACGACCCCGACCAGGTGCGCCACTTCGCCGCGCGGCTCGGCGCCGAGGCGACGCGGCTCGCGCAGCTCACCTCGCGCATCATGAACCTCTCGCGGCTGCAGGCCGCCGACGACCTCACCGACCTGCGCGACGTCTCGGTCGACGAGGTCGTCGCGGCGGCGATCGAGTCCCAGGCGCTCGCGGCGGAGTCCGCCGGCATCGAGATCGTCCGCGGCGGCAGCCGCGGCTCCTACGTGCGCGGCGACGTGCAGGTGCTCACAGAGGCGCTGTCGAACCTCGTCGCCAACGCCGTCTCGTACTCTCCCGCCGGCGCGCAGGTGGGCGTCGGGGTGAAGGTTGAGGACAACGTCGTCGACATCGCCGTCACTGACCGCGGCATCGGCATCCCGGAGGCCGAGCAGCACCGCGTCTTCGAGCGCTTCTACCGCGCCGACCAGGCCCGCTCGCGCCGCACCGGGGGAACCGGGCTCGGCCTGTCGATCGTGAAGTACGCCGTGCAGCGCCACGGCGGCGAGGTCGTGCTGTGGTCGCGCCCCGGGCGCGGATCCACCTTCACCGTGCGCCTGCCCGCCGTCGAAGGCCCCGAAGGGCTCGACGACGTGAAGAAGAAGCGCAAGAAGCGCAAGAAGCCCGAGAAGACCAAGCAGTCCAAGAAGAAGCTCGCCGGCGCGCTGGCGCCCGCGGAGCCTTCGCCAGCCGAAGGAGCACCCTGATGACCCGCGTCCTGATCGTCGAGGACGAGCCCGATCTCGCCGACCCGCTCGCCTACCTGCTCCGCCGCGAGGGGTTCGATCCGGAGATCGCCGAGGACGGCCCGGCCGCGCTCGACGCGTTCGCCGCGCGCGGCGCCGACATCATCCTGCTCGACCTGATGCTGCCCGGCATGCCGGGCACCGAGGTCTGCCGCGTCGTGCGCACGACCTCCAAGGTGCCGATCATCATGCTGACGGCGAAGGACTCCGAAGTCGACATCGTCGTCGGGCTCGAGCTCGGCGCCGACGACTACGTCACCAAGCCCTACTCCTCCCGTGAGCTGCTCGCGCGGATGCGGGCGGTGCTGCGCCGCTCCGAGACCGAGGACGTCGAGGTCGAGGAGCGTGTGCTCGAGGGCGGGCGGGTGCGCATCGACCTCGACCGCCACACCGTCGAGGTCGGCGGCTCGGAGATCGCCATGCCGCTGAAGGAATTCGAGCTGCTCGAGGTGCTCATGCGCAACTCGGGCCGCGTTCTCACGCGCGGGCAGCTCATCGACCGCGTGTGGGGCAGCGACTACTTCGGCGACACGAAGACGCTCGACGTGCACATCAAGCGCATCCGCTCGCGTATCGAGGCCAACCCGGGGGAGCCCGCGATGCTCCTCACGGTGCGGGGGCTCGGCTACCGCTTCGAAGGCTGAGCGCCGACGCGCGGACATGACGAAGGGGCCGGGATGATTCCCGGCCCCCTTCGTCATGCGTCTTACGGGACGAACTCCGCGTACTGCGGCAGCGTGCCGTCCAGCACGGGGATCGCGGTGGCGACGCCCTCGCCGTCACCGGACTGGAATGAGATCTCCACGTCGGTGCCGGGCTTGCTGTCCAGGCCCTCGAACAGGAGGGGGTCGACGCCGTCCACACCGAGGCTCACCGTCGTGCGGGCCGGCACGCGCACCGTCTGGTGGTCGGCGCCCACGCCGATGTGCAGCGTCGCGGCGTCGTCGGTGTCGTTGATGATCGCGGCGAGGAAGTTGCCCTGCTCGCCGTCCTCGTCGGCGATGACGAGGGCGTTGCGCACGATGAGGGGTCCGGAGTCGGCGACGTTCACGCCGTCGGAGGGGGAGTAGGCGATCGTCGTCGCCTGCGGCGAGACCATGCTGCAGCCGGCGACTCCGAAGGTGAGGGCGAGGCCGAGGGCCAGGGGCGCGATCAGACGCGTTTTCACGGATCCTCCAGGGTGACGGTGCGTGACGCTCCCCATTCTAGGGTCACTGCAGGCCGACTGAAGGTCGGTGCGTGTCCTGGGGCCGCACACCCTAGCGTATGACCGCTGTGGTATCCTTGAGGTTGCCGAAAGGACATAACTGCATGCTTTTTGAGGTTGGCGAGACCGTCGTCTATCCGCACCACGGCGCCGCGACGATCATCGAGGTCAAAGACCGGATCATCAAGGGCGAGACGAAGAAGTATCTGAAGCTCAACGTCACGCAGGGCGACCTGATCATCGAGGTTCCGGCGGACAACGTCGACCTCGTCGGGGTTCGCGACGTGATCGGCAAGGACGGCCTCGAGCGCGTCTTCGACGTGTTGCGCGCGCCGTTCACCGAGGAGCCCACGAACTGGTCGCGCCGGTACAAGGCGAACCTCGAGAAGCTCGCCTCGGGTGACGTGATCAAGGTCAGCGAGGTCGTGCGCGACCTGTGGCGCCGGGATCAGGACCGCGGGCTGTCGGCGGGCGAGAAGCGGATGCTGGCCAAGGCCCGGCAGATCCTCGTCTCCGAGATCGCCCTCGCGCTGAAGACCGACGAGGAGAAGGCGTCCGGCGTCCTCGACGAGGTCCTCGCCTCCTGACCCGGCCGGTACGCTCGCTGACGTGAGCGCTCCGATCCTGCCCGTCCCGCGCGTCGCGGTCATCGTCGTCGCCGCCGGTTCCGGTACCCGCCTGGGTGTCGGAGCTCCGAAGGCGTTCGTCGGCATCGACGGCGGCAGCATCCTGCGGCACGCGCTGGACGGCGTCTTCCGGGCGCCGGCGGCGCAGGTGGTCGTCGTCGCCCCCGCCGACCGCGTCGGCGACGCGCTCACGCAGGCGCACGACGCCGCGGGGGACCGGCGCGACCTCGTCACGGTCGTCGCGGGAGGTGAGACCCGCCAGGCGTCCGTCGCCGCCGGTCTCGCGGCCGTCTGGGGCGACGTCGAGCTCGTGCTCGTGCACGACGCCGCGCGCGCCCTGACCCCGCCCGACGTGTTCGCCCGCGTCGTCGCCGCCCTCGACGGCGGAGCGGATGCGGCGCTGCCGGTGATGCCGGTCGTCGACACGCTCAAGCGGGTCGACGGAGACCGCGTCGTGGAGGCCGTCGACCGGGCGACGCTGACGGCCGCGCAGACCCCCCAGGGCTTCCGTCGGACGGTGCTCGCGCAGGCGTACGCCGCCGCGACGGGGGAGTTCACCGACGACGCCGCGCTCGTGCAGGCGGCCGGTCGCGCCGTGACGACCGTGCCCGGTGATGCGCTCGCGTTCAAGATCACGACGGCCGCCGACCTCGACCGTGCCCGTTCGCTGCTCGCCCCGCGCGTCATCGCTCCGCGCGTGGGGATCGGCACCGATGTGCATGCGTTCGGCGGGGACGGCGACCTCTGGCTCGCCGGGCTGCCGTGGCCGGGCGAGCCCGCCCTGTCGGGGCATTCCGACGGCGACGCGGTCGCACACGCGATCGTCGACGCCGTGCTGTCGGCGGCGGGACTCGGCGACATCGGCACGCACTTCGGCGTGGACCGACCGGAGTTCGCCGGTGCCCACGCTCCCGTCTTCCTCGCGCGCACCCGCGACCTCCTCACCCAGGCGGGGTGGCGGGTCGGCAACGTGTCGGTGCAGGTGCAGGCCCGTCGTCCGCGCTTCGCGCCGCGGCGCGCCGAGGCCGAAGCGGTGCTGACGGCGGCGCTCGGCGCACCGGTGAGCGTCGCGGCCACGACCACCGACGGTCTCGGCTTCACCGGACGCGGCGACGGCGTGCAGGCGTTCGCGGTCGCCGTCGTGCTCCCCGCGTGAGGTGCGGCGCCGCCGGTAGGCTTGTCGGGTGACGATCCGGCTCTACGACACCCAGGCGCAGTCGCTCCGCGACTTCGTGCCCGGCGACCCCGCGAACGTCACCGTCTACGTCTGCGGGCCGACCGTGCAGTCCGGCCCCCACATCGGCCACGTCCGGGCCGCTCTCGGGTTCGACCTGCTGCGCCGCTGGCTGCAGTATCGCTTCGGCCGCGTCACGTTCGTGCGCAACGTCACCGACATCGACGACAAGGTGCTCGCGAACGCGTCCGAAGACGAGCCGTGGTGGGCCCTCGCCTATCGCATGGAGCAGGAGTTCTCCGCGGCGTATGCCGCCGTCGGCATCCTGCCGCCGACGTACGAGCCGCGCGCGACGGCGTCGATCCCGCAGATGCAGGAGCTCATCGCCCGGCTCATCGACGCCGGCCACGCCTACGCGGCCGCCGGCGACGTGTACTTCGACGTGCGCTCGTGGCCCGGCTACGGCTCCCTCACGCACCAGTCGCTCGACGCCATGGAGCCCGCAGCCGACGCCGACCCGCGCGGCAAGAACGACCCCCGCGACTTCGCGCTGTGGAAGGGTGCCAAGGAGGGCGAGCCGGCGGATGCCGTCTGGGAGTCGCCGTGGGGGCGTGGGCGCCCCGGCTGGCACATCGAGTGCTCCGCGATGAGCCGCCGCTACCTGGGCCCCGAGTTCGACATCCACGGCGGCGGTCTCGACCTGCGCTTCCCGCACCACGAGAACGAGCTCGCGCAGTCGACGGCGGCCGGCGACGCCTTCGCGCGCTACTGGGTGCACAACGGCCTCGTCACGGTCGGCGACCAGAAGATGTCGAAGTCGCTCGGCAACTTCCTCCTCGCCGCCGACGTGCTCGCGCAGCATCCGGCGCTCGTCGTGCGCTACGCCCTCGGCGCGGCGCACTACCGTTCGAGCCTGGACATCACCGCGTCCTCCTTCGACGAGGCGGCGGCGGCGCTCGAGCGCATCCGCACCTTCCTGGAGCGCGCCGTCCGCGCGCTCGGCGGGGGAGGCGGCGAGGTCACGTGGGTCGCCTACGGCGTGCCCGACGCGTTCGCCGCGGCCATGGACGACGACCTCGGCGTCCCGCAGGCCCTCGCCGTGCTGCACGAGACGGTGCGCGCCGGCAACGCGGCGCTCGACGCCGGAGACCTCGACGCCGTGCGGGCGCGACTGGGCGACGTCTCGGTCATGACCTCGGTGCTCGGCATCAACCCCCTCGACGCACGCTGGGCGACGGGAGGCGGCGCCGAGGCCGTCGCTCTCGACGCCCTCGTGCGCACCATGATCACCCAGCGCGCCGACGCGCGCGCACAGAAGGACTGGGCGGCGGCCGACCGCATCCGCGACGCGATCGCGGCGGCCGGCATCGCCCTCGAAGACGGTCCCGACGGGACCCATTGGAGTGTGAACCGTGGCTAAGCCAGGAAACCCGTCCGCCGGACGCGGCAAGAAGAAGGGCCCCACGAAGGGCTCCGGCGGCAAGAACAGGCGTTCGCTGGAGGGTCGTGGACCGACCCCCAAGGCGGAGGATCGTGCCTGGCACCCGGCGGGCAAGCGCAAGGCCGCCCAGGAGCGGTTCATCGCCGCCGGCGGCAAGCCGCGTTCCTCGTCGGGCGGCGGCAACCGTGCGCCGAAGGCGAAGGCGGGCGACGACACCGAGACGGTGACCGGCCGCAACTCGGTGCTCGAGGCGCTGCGCGCGAAGATCCCGGCGACGGCGTTCTACATCGCCCAGCGCGTGGAGATGGACGACCGCGTCAAGGAGATGCTGTCCATCGCAACGCACCGCGGCATCCCCGTGCTCGAGGTGACGCGGCAGGAACTCGACCGCATGGCCGGGTTCGACGGCGTGCACCAGGGCGTCGCCCTCAAGGTGCCGCCGTACGAGTACGGGCACCCGCAGGACCTGCTCGAGCAGATCATCGAGCGCGGCCAGGCGCCGCTGCTGGTCGCCCTCGACGGCGTCACCGATCCGCGCAACCTCGGTGCCATCATCCGCTCCACGGCTGCCTTCGGCGGACAGGGCATCATCATCCCGCAGCGCCGGTCGGCGGGGGTCAACTCCGCCGCCTGGAAGACGAGCGCGGGCGCCGCGGCGCGCCTGCCCGTCGTCATCGCACCGAACCTGACGACCACGCTCAAGGAGTTCAAGAAGCAGGGCGTCTTCGTGCTCGGTCTCGACGGCGGCGGCGACATCTCGCTGCCCGCGCTCGACCTCGCCGACCGCCCGATCGTGGTCGTCGTGGGTTCGGAGGGCAAAGGCCTGTCGCGCCTCGTGACCGAGACCTGCGACCAGATCGTCTCGATCCCCATCTCCGCGGCCACCGAGTCGCTCAACGCCGGCATCGCGGCATCGGTCGCGCTGTACCAGGTCGCCACGCTGCGCGCGCAGCGCTGAGGCCGCCGAACCGAGAGGACACCATGGCCCGCATCGCCGTCATCGGAGGATCCGGCTACGCCGGACGCCACATCGTCGCCGAGGCCGTCTCGCGCGGTCACACCGTGCTGTCGGTCGCGCGGCGCATCCCGTCCGAGCGCCAGCAGGGCGCCCTGTACATCGAGGGGTCGCTGGCCGACGTGCCGTCGCTGCTGGCGGAGCTCGTCGGGGTGGATGTCGTCGTCTCGGCCGTCGCCCCGCGCGGCGACATGGAAGGCCTCGTGCGTCCGAACCTCGCGGCGCTCGCGGCGACCCTGCCCGAAGACGTGCGGCTCGGGGTCATCGGCGGCGCCGGCGGCAGCCTCGTCGCCCCGGGCGGCCCGCGGCTGGTCGATTCCGGCTTCCCCGATGAGTTCAAGACCGAGGCGCTCGAGATGATCGGCGTGCTCGAGGACCTGCAGGCCGAGGTGTCGGACCGCGACTGGTTCTTCATCCACCCGGCCGGCGGATTCGGCGCCTACAACCCGGGCGAGCGCACCGGCGCGTACCGCGACGGCGGCGACGTGCTCGTGACGGATGCCGCGGGCGAGTCGTTCATCTCGGGCGAGGACTTCGCGATCGCCGTGGTCGACGAGATCGAGCAGCCCCGGCACGTGCGCGGGCGCTTCACCGTCGGCTACTGACCCGGGCGAGGCCCTGAGCCCACACGCCGCCGCTCAGACGAGGTCGCGCCAGTTCAGCGCCGCCGTCCGCGCCGACGGCTCCGGCAGGTCGTCCTCGTCGATGTCGCCGACGACGTCGATCGCGGTGGTGTCGGTGGGCGGTCCCATGACCGTCGCCTCGTCCCGGCGGTGGCGCAGGACGTCGTCGACATAGCTCGACAGCGCCTCCGCGATCGGCACCGAGCGGCCGCGTGCCTGCGAGGCGTACCAGCGGTGCTCGAGGAGCTGGTGGAACACCTCGGCGGGCTCGAGCTTGGCGCGCAGATCGAACGGGATCGCCTTCACGACCGGCTCGAACACGCGGGTCAGCCACTCGTGGGCGACCATCTCCTCGTCCGAGCCCAGGCGTGAGACGCGCGCGCTGAACTGGTCCATGTCGTTGAGCAGACGGCGTGCCTGGTTCTCCTCGACGTCGAGTCCGGTCAGGCGCAGCAGGCGACGCTGGTGGTGCCCGGCATCCACGACCTTCGGCTGGATCGACACGCGCGCGCCGTCGGGGGTCGCGTTGATCGACATCTCGCCGATGTCGAAGCCGAGGTCGTTGAGGCGTCGCACGCGTTCGGTGATGTGCCAGGCCTCGTCGGCGGCGAAGGATTCCTCGTCCTTCAGCGCGCCCCACAGCGAGTGGTAGGACTCGACGATGCCGTCGGCGATGGCGACGGCATCCATGGAGTCCTCGAGCCGGCCGCCCGCCTCCAGATCCATGATCTCGCCGGCGATGTTGACGCGGGCGATGTCGAGGTCGTGCGCGCGCTGCCCGGGGGTGAGGCCGCCGTCGTGCAGTTCGCCGGTCTCGGCGTCCACGAGGTAGGCCGCGAACGCGCCGGCGTCGCGGCGGAACAGCGTGTTCGACAGCGACACGTCGCCCCAGAAGAAGCCGATGTTGTGCAGTCGCACGAGCAGCACGGCGAGGGCGTCGACCAGGCGCGTCGCGGTGTGGGGCTTGAGCTTCTGGGTGAACAGGGCGCGGTACGGCAGCGAGAAGCGCAGGTGCGCCGTGACGAGGGCGGCGGGGAGTTCCTCGCCCTTCGCGGTGCGGCGGCCCTCGATGACGGCGACGCGCTCGACGCACGGCACGTCGAGCCGGGCGAGCTGGCCCAGCATCTCGTACTCGCGGCGGGCCATCGTCGAGGTCGTCTCCTTGACGGCGATCGTCTTGCCGGAGAGGTTCGCGAAGCGCACGAGGTGGCGGGAGATGCCCTTCGGGAGCGACACGATCGCCTCGTTCGGCCACTCCGCCAGCGGCGTCGACCAGGGCAAGGAGAGCAGCCCGGCGTCGATGCTGGAAGCGGTGATGGTCAGCGACGAGGGCATGTCGCTCCTCTCGTTCGAATGACGGATGCCGGAATGCGCCGCGGCGCGGGACGTCGATGACATCCCGCGCCGCGCCGGTGGAGTTTCTCGATCAGGCCGAGGCGATGGCCTTGTCGGTGAGGCGCTCGCCCGACTCGATGTCGAAGACGTGCACGTGACCGGGGACAGGGGCCAGCACGACCTTGTCGCCCGCGTTGGGGTGACGGCGGCCGTCGACGCGCGCCACCACGTCGGTGCGCTTCCCGTTGATCTCGGTGTGACCGTAGAGGTAGCCATCCGCGCCGAGCTCCTCAACGAGGTCGACGTCGACCGAGAGGCCCTGGCCGTCCTCGGGGTTGACCACGATGTCCTCGGGGCGCACGCCCACGGTGACCTCGGAGCCGTGCGCCTTGCCGAGCACGTCGGCCTCGACACCCACGATCTTCGTCCCGAACTGCACGCCGCCTTCGGCGAGGTGCACCGGGAACAGGTTCATGGCCGGCGAGCCGATGAAGCCGGCGACGAACACGTTGCTGGGCTTCTCGTACAGGTCGCGCGGGGTGCCGACCTGCTGGAGCAGGCCGTCCTTGAGCACGGCGATCCGGTCGCCCATCGTGAGCGCCTCGGTCTGGTCGTGCGTGACGTAGACCGTGGTGACGCCCAGGCGACGCTGCAGCGACGCGATCTGGGTGCGCGTCTGGACGCGGAGCTTGGCGTCGAGGTTCGACAGCGGCTCGTCCATGAGGAACACCTGCGGCTGACGCACGATCGCGCGACCCATGGCGACACGCTGACGCTGACCGCCGGAGAGGGCCTTGGGCTTGCGGGTGAGGTACTGCTCGAGGTCGAGGAGCTTGGCCGCCTCTTCGACGCGCTTGGCGCGCTCCTCCTTGCCGACGCCGGCGATCTTGAGGGCGAAGCCCATGTTCTCGGCGACGGTCATGTGCGGGTAGAGCGCGTAGTTCTGGAACACCATCGCGATGTCGCGGTCCTTCGGCGGGATGTCGGTGACATCGCGGTCGCCGATGAGGATGCGGCCGGAGTTGACCTCTTCGAGGCCGGCGAGCATGCGCAGCGAGGTGGACTTACCGCAACCGGACGGACCGACCAGAACGAGGAACTCGCCGTCGGCGATCTCCAGGTTCAGCTTGTCGACCGCGGGGCGGGTTCCGCCGGGGTACAGGCGGGTGGCGTTGTCGAACGTGACAGATGCCATGTTTTCTTCTCCTTCACCGGCAGGTACGTGCCGGACGATCCGTAGTGATGGAATGAGCGGGGGCTTGTCCCGCACGTCCGTCGTTGGACGCATCGTCATTATCGCACGGCCCGCGGCTCACACGTCCCACCCCGCCGGCTCCCACGCCGCGCGGGGGCGCTGTCTGGGCATTTCCCAGCCTGCGTGATTAGCATCGTCCTCGGCGTGATACCCGCGCGCCCTGGCCGATTTCCCGGCCGTTGTCTGTGTCGAGAGGTCCCATGTCTGACGACGACTCCACGAACGAGCCGGAGCGCGACCGCCGCGAGGTGCTGCGCGAGAAGGCGCAGCTCGTGCACGTGAAGCAGTCGCGCGCGCGCCTGGCGCGCCGCTCCGCCCTCGTGCTGGCCGCCGTCGCCGCGGTCGCGGTCGTCGCCGTCGTCGTCACCTGGGTCGTCGGATCCGCGGCTTCGCGCCCGCAGCTCTCGCCCGAGAACACGAGCGAGGACGGGTTCGCGGTCTCGTCGATCAGCGGCGCCGTGCAGGGGATGAGCGCGCCCGACCCGGATGCCGCGGAGCCCGCGCCGACCGACGAGGCGCCGGCCGCGGAGGCCACCCCGACCGCCACCGCGACCGCGAAACCGCCCGTGGAGATCCGGGTCTACGTCGACTACCTCTCGCCGGCCGCACGCGAGTGGCAGATCGCCAACGTGCAGCAGCTCTCGTCGTGGGTCGGCCAGGGCGCCGTCACCCTCACGTACCACCCGGTCTCGATGCTGACGGCCAAGTCGAACGGCACGAAGTACTCGCTGCGCGCCGCCGGCGCGGCCGCGTGCGTCGCGACCTACTCGCCCGACACGTTCTTCGCCTACAACAACGAGCTGCTCTCCAAGCAACCGGCCGTCGACTCCGACGGGTTCACCGACAAGGAGCTCGCGAGCCTCGCGATCGCCTCGGGCGTCGAAGACCCCAAGAAGGTGCGCGCCTGCATCGAGGAGGAGTCGTTCTCCACCTGGGTGAAGTCGGCGACCGAGCGTGCGATCTCCGGCATCCCCGACACCGACGACATCGCCCTGACCGGTACTCCGACGGTGCTCGTCAACGGGCAGCAGTACGTAGGATCGCTGAGCGATCCGGCGGAGTTCTCGCAGTTCGTGCTCACCAGCGCCAGCGACGCGTTCTACAAGACGCAGACGGCCTCGCCGACGCCCACCGCGACCCCCACGCCCTGACGGCGACCCGCCGCGCAGAGCGGCGGCCGACGCCCCGGCTAGACTGGGTCGTCTGCCGGCTTGGCGCAATTGGTAGCGCACCGTACTTGTAATACGGGGGTTGCAGGTTCAAGTCCTGTAGCCGGCACGTGGTTTCCTCCGAGCCGTCCGCGCGGATGCCGGCCGGACTCGCGATCGGCGGTGCCGTGCTCGTCGGTGCCCTCACCGCCCTGCAGGCGCGCGTCAACGGCCAGCTGGGCGCGCGGCTGGACGACGGCTTCGTCGCCGCCGCCGTCTCGTTCGGTTCCGGGCTCGTGGTGCTGATCGTGCTCTCCGCCGTGCTGCCCACCGGCCGTCGCGGCTTCGCGGTTCTCGCGTCGGGTGTGCGCGGCGGGACGATCCCCTGGTGGATGCTGTGCGGCGGCGCCGCGGGCGCGCTCACCGTCGCCACCCAGGGGCTCGCGGTGGCCGTCATCGGCGTCGCGCTGTTCACGGTCGGCGTCGTCGCGGGGCAGACCCTCCACGGACTCGTGCTCGACCGCGTCGGCTACGGCCCCGCCGGGGTCGTCGCCGTCACCGTCCCGCGCGTGGTCGGGGGAGCCCTCGCACTCCTGGCGGTCGTCGTCTCGCTGCAGGGCGGCGTGCTCGAGCGCGTGTCGCTGTGGATGCTGGTGCTCCCGTTCGCGGCCGGCGCGGGCATCGCCTGGCAGCAGGCGACGAACGGTCGTCTGCGTCAGCGCGTCGGCACGCCTTTGGCGGCGACGCTCGTCAACTTCATCGGCGGCACCGCGATCCTTCTCGTCGCGGCGGCCGCGAGCGTCGCGGTGAACGGGTCGCCGTCGTCGCCGCCCGCCGAACCGTGGGTGTACACCGGCGGGGTGATCGGGGTGACGTACATCTTCCTGTCGGCCGCGCTCGTCGTGCACACCGGCGTGCTGCTCCTGGGGCTCGGGACGGTCGTCGGCCAGCTGCTGACCGCGTTCGCTCTCGACGCGCTGTGGCCCGCGCCGGCCTCGCCGGCGTGGTGGGTGCAGCTGATCACGATCGTCATCGCGCTCGGCTCGGTCGTCGTCGCGTCGGTGCCGCGCCGGCGCTGAGGCTCGGCGCGGACCGTCGCATCAGCGCAGTGGGACCGTCAGGCCTTGTGTGCGCGCGCCTTCTTCGGCTGCGGCATCCGGCTCAGATGCTTTGAGGCGTCGACGCTCTTGCGCCGGCTCGCCTTGGTGCGCACCGGCTTGCCGCCGACATAGAGCCAGCCCAGCAGCTCCTCGTCCTTCGTGAGGCCGTGCGCCTTCGCGACGGCCTTGGCGCGGGTCGCGGATCCGGTGCGCCAGAACACGCCCCAGCCGGCATCGTCCAGCAGCAGGCTGAGCATGTGGGCGACGCCGGAGGCGACGGCCTCCTGCTCCCACCGCGGCACCTTGCTCTTGCGGTAGCTGGCCACCACCGCGATCAGCAGCGGTGCGCGCAGCGGCTTGCTCGACGGCTTCTTGTCGCCCTCCGCCTTCGCGATCGCCACGGCCAGCCGCTCCCGATCGGCGCCGCGCAACTCGATGAGTCGCCACGGCCGCAGCGCCGAGTGGTCGGCCACGCGTCCCGCCGCCGACACGAACTCGGCGAGCTCGGCGTGCGTCGGGGCCTCGTCGGTCACCTTCGACCAGGAGCGGCGGGTGCGGACGGCTTCGAGGACGCCGCCCGTCACGCCTGGTCCTCGGGCGCGAACGACAGCGACAGCGAGTTCATGCAGTAGCGGTCGCCGGTCGGGGTGCCGAAGCCGTCGGGGAAGACGTGCCCCAGGTGCGAGCCGCAGTTCGCGCAGCGCACCTCGGTGCGCACCATGCCGTGGCTGCGGTCCTCGATCAGCTCCACCGCATCGGGGCGCACCGACTCGTAGAAGCTCGGCCAGCCGCAGTGCGAATCGAACTTCGTGCCCGAACGGAACAGCTCCGACCCGCAGGCCGCGCAGGTGTAGAGCCCGGCGCGGCTCTCGTCGAGCAGCTCGCCCGTCCAGGCGCGCTCGGTTCCGGCTTGGCGCAGCACCGCGTACTGCTGGGGCGACAGCTCGGCCCGCCACTGCTCGTCGGTCTTGGTTACACGGTAGGTCATGAGGACTCCTTACTCCTGCCCTATTCAACCCGAGCGAGGGCACGCGTGTTCCTGCGCATGCGCCGAGCGCCTGCGACGATGGTCGGATGGATGCCGACACCGCCGCCGTCGCCGAGCGCTACGCGCGGTTCGCCCGCGACGAGGCGCCGGGGCGCTCGGAGCTGTACGGCCGATGGGCGGCGGGGGTGGCATCCGACCCTGACGTGCAGCGCGTGCTCGCCGGGATCCCCGCGAACCGCCGGCAGCCGCCGCTCGTGTTCGCCGTCACCCGGCTGCTCGGTTCGGGGGAGCCCGACTTCCCGCGCTGGCGCGCCTGGCTGCTGGAGCACGCCGACGCGGTCGTCGCCGAAGCCTCGGCGCGATCGCTGCAGACCAACGAGCCGCAGCGCTGCGCCGCGCTCCTGCCCGCACTCAGCCGGATCGACGGGCCGATCGCGCTGCTGGAGATCGGCGCCAGCGCGGGCCTGTGCCTGTACCCCGACCGCTACTCCTATCGGTACCGCGGTGCCTCCGGCATCCTCGCGCTCGATCCCGCCGACGGGCCGTCTCCCGTCGTGCTGGAGTGCGCCGTGCGCGGCGAGCGGATGCCGACGGTGCACCTGCCGGAGATCGTCTGGCGCGCCGGCATCGACCTCACCCCGCTCGACCCCGCATCCGATCACACCGCCGCGTGGCTCACCGGCCTCGTGTGGCCGGGGGAGACCGGACGTGCGCAGCGCGTGCGTGAAGCCCTGCGGATCGCGGCGTCCGATCCGCCGACGCTCGAAGCCGGCGACGGCGAGGAGGGCCTCGCCGCTCTCGCCGCGACCGCGCCGCCCGACGCGACCCTCGTCGTGCAAACGCCGGGCGTGCTCGCGCACATCCCGTGGCCGGCGCGTCACCGCCTCATCGACGCCGCCCGGCGCGCCGGGAGGTGGGTGAGCCTGGACGCCCCGGCACTGCACGAGCGGTGGCGCGACCGGCCCGACCCCGACGCCTGGAGGGACGGCTTCGCCGTGAGCCTCGACGGCGACCTGATCGGCGCGGCCGACCCGCTCGGCGCCTGGTGGGAGTGGCGTCCCGGTGCCACGACGACCCGGGCGTAGCGTGGAGGAATGGCCCTCTCCGACCGCGACCGCGCCCTCCTCGACTTCGAGGCACGCTGGGATCGCCACGGGGCCGACAAGGAGGAGGCGGTGCGCACCGAGCTGCAGCTCGCGCCGGCGCGCTACTACCAACTGCTGACCCGGCTGCTCGACGACGCGGATGCGCTCGCCTACGACCCGATGCTCGTGCACCGGCTGCGCCGGCGGCGCGACGTGCGCCGCAGCGCCGTCGTCTCCGGCGTGGAGCGGACGCTCATCTCGGGGTACTGACACGCGGGGCCGATAGAATTCTGCGGTGCCCCCCACCGATGCTCCGACGGACCGCTTCGACGACCTGCCCGCCGGCTCCTCCCGCGTCGGGGCCCACCGTGCCGAGAACCCCCGCATGCGCGGCGGGATCGTCGTGCTGTGGTCGGTGGTCGCGATCATCGTCATCGTCGCCGTCGGCATCGTCGGGACGCTGCTGGCGACCGGCAAGATCGCCCTCTCGCCGGTCGAGACCGCCACGCCCACCCCGACCGAGTCGATCGAGCCCGTCGTCGACACGTCGTACCCGGTGCTCGTGCTGAACGCGACCGCGCAGGACGGACTCGGCGGGCAGGTGCGCGACCAGATCATCGCGGCGGGCTGGCCGGAGGAGTCGGTGAACTCCGGCGAGGCCGGCTCGCAGGACTTCCAGCACACGACCGTCTACTACGGCAACGCCGCCGACCTCCCGGCGGCGCTCGGGCTCGCGGAGAACGTGCTGGGGGGAGCGCGCACCGAGCTCAGCCAGGCCTATCAGCCCGCCGACGACCCGAACACCGCCGACGTCGACGAGAGCCAGGAGAAGCAGCTGGTCGTCGTCATCGGCGCCGACTGGGGTCCCGGAGGCGTCGCCACCCCGGCTCCCTGACCTCTCCGGAGAGGTCCGTCGAGGGCTGTCGCCGGGGCCGTGTTTCCTGCGTGTGAACACTTCGGTGCGCTCGTGTCAACACTTCCGGCATCCGCGGATCGGCCCGTGGAGCGCTGGTTAGCATTGCCACGTTCCACAGCAGCATCAGGAGATTCGCATGGCCCAGGGCACCGTCAAATGGTTCAACGCCGAGAAGGGGTACGGGTTCATCACCGTCTCCGACGGACAGGACGTCTTCGTCCACTACTCGAACATCGACATGTCGGGTTTCCGCGTGCTCGAAGAGGGTCAGAGCGTCGAGTTCACCGTCGGCACCGGGCAGAAGGGCCCGCAGGCCGAGTCGGTCCGCGTCGTCTGACGCCGTGACCCGACGGCGTCGATCACGCCGTGTGTCGTGCCCTTCCGGGCGGCTTGCACTCACCAGGGGTGAGTGCCAGAATGGCTTAGCACTCACTCTTGCTGAGTGCTAACGACCATCGCCTACGTCCGGGAGGGACGACACACACATGGCTAAGATCATCGCTTTCGACGAGGAGGCCCGTCGCGGTCTCGAGCGCGGCCTCAACATCCTGGCCGACGCCGTCAAGGTGACCCTGGGCCCCCGCGGCCGCAACGTCGTGCTCGAGAAGAAGTGGGGCGCCCCCACGATCACGAACGACGGCGTGTCGATCGCCAAGGAGATCGAGCTCGACGACCCGTACGAGAAGATCGGCGCGGAGCTCGTCAAGGAGGTCGCCAAGAAGACCGACGACGTCGCCGGTGACGGCACCACGACCGCCACGGTCCTGGCTCAGGCGCTCGTGCGCGAGGGCCTGCGCAACGTCGCGGCCGGCGCCGACCCCATCTCGCTCAAGAAGGGCATCGAGAAGGCCGTCACGGCCATCTCCGACGAGCTGCTCGCCTCCGCCAAGGAGGTCGAGACCAAGGAGGAGATCGCCGCGACCGCGTCCATCTCCGCCGCTGACGCCGAGATCGGCGCCCTCATCGCCGAGGCCATCGACAAGGTGGGCAAGGAAGGCGTCGTCACGGTCGAGGAGTCGAACACGTTCGGCACCGAGCTCGAGCTCACCGAGGGCATGCGCTTCGACAAGGGCTACCTGAACCCGTACTTCGTCACCGACCCGGAGCGCCAGGAGGCGGTCTTCGAGGACCCGTACATCCTCATCGCGAACCAGAAGATCTCCAACATCAAGGACCTTCTGCCGATCGTCGACAAGGTGATCCAGGACGGCAAGGAGCTCGTCATCATCGCCGAGGACGTCGAGGGCGAGGCTCTCGCGACGCTCGTGCTCAACAAGATCCGCGGCATCTTCAAGTCGGCCGCCGTCAAGGCCCCCGGCTTCGGCGACCGTCGCAAGGCGCAGCTGCAGGACATCGCGATCCTCACCGGCGGCCAGGTCATCACCGAGGAGGTCGGTCTCAAGCTCGAGAACGCCACCCTCGACCTGCTCGGCCGTGCGCGCAAGGTCATCATCACCAAGGACGAGACCACGATCGTCGAGGGTGCCGGCGACTCGGCGCAGATCGAGGGTCGCGTGACCCAGATCAAGCGCGAGATCGAGAACACCGACAGCGACTACGACCGCGAGAAGCTGCAGGAGCGCCTCGCCAAGCTCGCCGGCGGCGTCGCCGTCATCAAGGCGGGCGCGGCCACCGAGGTCGAGCTCAAGGAGCGCAAGCACCGCATCGAGGACGCCGTGCGCAACGCGAAGGCGGCCGTCGAGGAGGGCATCGTCGCCGGTGGTGGCGTCGCGCTCATCCAGGCCGGCAAGAAGGCCCTCGGCGGCCTCGAGCTCTCCGGTGACGAGTCGACCGGTGCGAACATCGTGCGTGTCGCGATCGAGGCGCCGCTCAAGCAGATCGCCCTCAACGCGGGTCTCGAGCCCGGTGTCGTCGCCAACAAGGTGTCGGAGCTTCCGGTCGGCCACGGCCTGAACGCCGCCACCGGCGAGTACGGCGACCTCTTCGCCCAGGGCATCATCGACCCGGCCAAGGTGACGCGCTCGGCGCTGCAGAACGCCGCGTCGATCGCCGGTCTGTTCCTCACGACCGAGGCCGTCGTCGCCGACAAGCCCGAGAAGGTCGCCGCTCCCGCCGGTGACCCCACGGGTGGCATGGACTTCTGAGTCCCGTCCACGACAGAAAGGCCCCTCCTCGGAGGGGCCTTTCCCCGTTTACGGGAGAGACGGTCCCGCGGTCAGCGGAACAGTCCGGCGGCGGCGTGCTCGGTCTGCGCGTACTGCGCGCCGACGTGCCCGAGGGCGGTGCCGATGTCGGCGAGGGCGGCGTCCAGTTCGCGCTGCGCCGCACGCCAGCGCTCGACGACGCCCTGGAAGGCGACCGAC
Organism: Microbacterium telephonicum; assembly: GCF_003651225.1. Lineage (GTDB taxonomy): Bacteria > Actinomycetota > Actinomycetes > Actinomycetales > Microbacteriaceae > Microbacterium > Microbacterium telephonicum. Next base: position 58,634 of record NZ_RCDB01000003.1, on the reverse strand, counting down.
GCCGTGCCGGTCCAGCTGCCCTGCAGCTGGGTGAGCTGCGCGAGCATCGCGGCGGTGTCGGCCTGCAGCCGGTCGCCGGTCGCGCGGATGCCGGCGGTCGCGACCAGGACCTGGTCGCTGTCGACGGAGAAGACGGCCATGGGGGCTCCTTTCGATGGGACGCCCACGCTACGGCCGTCACCGCCGCCATGGGGCGCGGTGGGGCGCGGCGGACGCGGAATGGGGACAGCCCGTCGCCGTGTCGAGGTGGGGAGGGGAGCTCAGGCCTCGGGGCGGATCTTCGGCAGCGGCTGCGTCGCGATCCACAGGTGCTCCTGCGGATCGCGGGCCTCGGCCAGCGGGAAGGCGACACGGAAGGTCGCGCCGCCGCCGGCCGTCTCGGTCACGGCGATGGAGCCGTGCAGGGAGTCGACGATGGAGGCGACGATCGACAGCCCGAGGCCGGATCCGCCGGTCTCGCGGGTGCGCGACGTGTCGGCGCGCCAGAACCGCTGGAAGATCTTCTCGCGGATCTGCGGGGGGATGCCCTCCCCGTGGTCGACGACGGCGATCCAGCCCATGGCGGCGGTCTCGTCGACCCCGACGGCGATCTCCAGCGGAGATCCCGGCGGCGTGTAGCGTCGTGCGTTGGCGAGGAGGTTCGCGACAACCTGCCGGATGCGGTGCTCGTCGCCGAGCACGATCGGCACCGGGAAGGCGCCGGTGGGCACGGCTCCCGTGGTGGTGTCGGCATCCGCGCCCGTCTGCCGATCTGAGGCGCCGGACGCGTCGGAGTCGGGCCGGGGGCGACGGCGCAGCAGCGACCGGGTCGCGCCGGCCAGCGACCCGGAGCCGGGGCGACGACGCGCCGTCTTGGTGGGTGAGGTGACCGGCAGCGCCCCGGTGACCGGGGGCAGGACGGTCAGCATGCTCTCGTCGACGAACCTGATGGTGCGGTCGGGAGCGGTGACGCCCATGTCCATCGCCGCGTCGCGGCCGATCGGGCGAAGGTCGATCTCGGTCACGGCGATGTCACGGCGCTCGTCGAGTCGTGCGAGCGCGAGCAGGTCCTCGACGAGGGCGCCCATGCGCACGGCCTCCTTCTCGATGCGCTCCATCGACTGCGCGGTCTGCTCCTCGCCGCTGATCGCCCCCATCCGGTACAGCTCGGCGTAGCCGCGCACCGTCACGAGCGGGGTGCGCAGCTCATGGCTCGCGTCGCCGATGAAGCGGCGCATCTGCTGCACCGTGGCGTCGCGCTGGGCGAGCGCCTGGTCGACGCGGTCGAGCATCGCGTTGATCGCGTGTGTGAGCCGTCCGACCTCGGTCCCCGGCGAGATGTCGCCCATCCGCTGCGTGAAATCGCCGGCGGCGATCGACATCGCGGTGCGCTCCACCTGCCCGAGACTGCGGAAGGCGAGGGTGACGGCGCCGCGGGTCAGCAGCGCACCGCCCAGGATCGTCAGCAGGGCGAGGATCGTGTAGATGCCGATGTAGGTCGCGACCGTCTGGTTGACCGAGGTGAGCGGCAGGGCCACCATCTGCGTGTACTGGTTGTCGACGACCCCGTCGATCGGGGGGAGGAAGTCGACCGCGGCGTGGAAGGTCGCGCCGCCCTCCACCGCGTGCAGGTCGAACGTCGATCCCAGGCGCATGTAGGTCTTGTCGAGCGTGAAGGAGTCGGGGAAGTCGGGCTCGACGGCCGCGTTGCCGCCGGCAGCGGCGAGGAAGGTCCCGTCGGGGCCGTAGACCGCCACGAAGTACTGCGTCGCGGGCGCCGACTCGTCGGACTCGAACTGCGGCACCCCGTCGACGACGGTGACCGTCATGAGCGTGCTCGCCACGTCGGTCGGCGCCAGCTGCGACAGGTAGTCGTCGAGCGCGACGATCTGCGCGTTGCGCAGGAACACCATCGTGCCGACACCCGCCGCGACGAGGCCTACGGCGAGCACGCCGACGGTCACGCCGGTGATCTTCGCGCGCAGGCTGATGCCGCGCCACCACGACGTGAGGCGGTCGGTCTTGCGCGCCGTCCCGGTCAGGAAGGACCTCCGGTTCAGGCCGACTTGGCCGTCTTCAGCATGTAGCCGAACCCGCGCTTGGTCTGGATGAGCGGCTCGCTGGAGTGCGGGTCGATCTTGCGGCGCAGGTAGGAGATGTAACTCTCGACGATGCCGGCGTCGCCGTTGAAGTCGTACTCCCAGACGTGGTCGAGGATCTGCGCCTTGCTGAGCACCCGGTTCGGGTTGAGCATGAGGTAGCGCAGGAGCTTGAACTCGGTGGGCGACAGGTCGATCGGCACGTCGCCGACGAGCACGTCGTGGGTGTCCTGATCCATCGTGATCTCGCCCGCCTTGATGGTCGACTCCTCGTCGGCCTGCATCGTGCGGCGCAGGATCGCCTGGATGCGGGCGACGATCTCATCGAGCGAGAACGGCTTCGTGACGTAGTCGTCGCCGCCGGCGTTGAGCCCTTCGATCTTGTCCTCGATCTCGTCCTTGGCGGTGAGGAAGAGGATGGGGGCGGTGTAGCCGGCGCCGCGCAGACGCTTGGTGACGCTGAACCCGTTCATGTCGGGGAGCATGACGTCGAGGATGATGAGGTCGGGTTCCTCCTCGAGGACGGCCGAGATGGTCTGGGCGCCGTTGGCGACGGCCCGCACCTGGTATCCGGCGAACTTCAGGCTGGTCACCAGGAGGTCACGGATGTTCGGCTCGTCGTCCACGACGAGGATGCGCGCTGCAGTCATAGGTTCATACTGGCACCGGATGCCATGTGTGCGCTGGATATCGCGGTCGGCGCAATCGTGAGCCCCGTCACGTGCGACAGGATGGAGCGATGACGACACCGCGTGCGCTGCCGCCTGAATCGCTCACATCCGGACTCGCCTTCCACCGGCTGGTGTTCGCGCGCCGCCGCACCGGATGGTGGACGCCGCTGGTCGTCGGTGCGCTGGGGACCGCCTTCTACTTCGCGATGGTGACGCTCATCGCGGTCGGCGTCGGGGTCGCGACGCTCTGGGACCCGACGCTCGCCGACGCGGTGCTCCGCTTCGATGCGGGTGAGGCCTTCGACCTCACCGACCCCGGTCGCCTCCTCGTCGCCCTCGGCACGATCGCGCTCATGCTGCCGGCGTACCTCCTCGCGTCGCGGATCGTGAACGGCCGCCGGCTCGGCCTCGTCTCGTCCGCGGCGGGGCGGCTGCGGTGGCGCTGGATGCTGCTGTGCACCGTGATCGCGGCGATCATCGCCGTCGCCCTCTCGACGCTGTCCCTCCTGCTGCCGGCGGAGGAGGGCGCCGGAGACGGCGTCGTCGACCCGGCCGCCAACCCGATGCTGTGGGCGAGTCTCGCCGTCATCCTCGTGGCGGTGCCGCTGCAGGCTGCGGCCGAGGAGTACGTCTTCCGCGGGTACCTGCAGCAGGCCGTCGGCCGCTGGCTCCGGCATCCCGCGTTCGCGATCCTGCTGCCGGTCCCGCTCTTCGTGATCGGGCACCTCTACGACCCGCTCGGCCAGGTGACCGTGGGGCTCTTCGCCATCGCCACGGGCTGGCTCACGTGGCGCACCGGCGGCCTCGAGGCGGCGATCGCGCTGCACGTGGTGAACAACCTCACGGCGTTCCTGCTCGGGCTGTCCGGTCAGTCCGACATCAACGAGACCGCGCCGAGCTGGTTCAGCATCGTGTTCTCGGTCGTCATCGTCGTGGCGTTCGCGGGCGCCGTCGAGTGGCTGCTGCGCCGTCGCCCGCTGCCGCGGACGCTCGTGCTGACGCCGCCGACGTCCGTACCCGCTTACGACGCGGGCGCGAGGCTGTCGGCATCCAGGATCGTGTAGCTGTAGCCCTGCTCCGCGAGGAAGCGCTGCCGGTTCTGGGCGAAGTCCTGGTCGACCGTGTCACGGGCGATGAGCGTGTAGAAGCTCGCGGTGTGACCGTTGGACTTGGGTCGCAGGAGCCGTCCCAGGCGCTGCGCCTCCTCCTGCCGGGAGCCGAACGATCCCGACACCTGGATGGCGACGGACGCGTCGGGCAGGTCGATGGAGAAGTTCGCGACCTTCGAGACGATGAGCACCGGCACCTCGCCGGTGCGGAACGCCTGGAACAGCTCGGCACGCTCGTCGACGGGGGTCGCACCGGTGATCTTCGGGGCGCCGAGCGCGTCGGCGAGCACGTCGATCTGGTCGAGGTACTGCCCGATCACGAGGATCTGCTCGCCGGGGTGGCGCTCGATGAGCTCGCGCACGACCCCGATCTTCGCCTCTGCAGTGGCCGCCAGCCGGTAGCGCTCGTCGTCGGCCGCCGCGGCGTATTCCAGACGGTCGGATGCGGGGAGGTCTACGCGCACCTCGTAGCAGACGGCCGGGGAGATGAAGCCCTGCGCCTCGATCTCCTTCCACGGTGCGTCGAAGCGCTTGGGGCCGATGAGGCTGAACACGTCGCCTTCGCGGCCGTCCTCCCGCACGAGCGTGGCGGTGAGGCCGAGGCGGCGGCGGGCCTGCAGGTCGGCGGTCAGCTTGAAGACGGGCGCCGGGAGCAGGTGCACCTCGTCGTAGACGATCAGCCCCCAGTCCAGCGCGTCCAGCAGTGAGAGGTGTGCGTACTTCCCCTGCCGCTTGGCGGTGAGGATCTGGTAGGTCGCGATCGTGACCGGCTTGATCTCCTTGACCTGACCGGAGTACTCGCCGATCTCTTCGGGAGTCAGCGACGTGCGCTTGAGCAGCTCGTCGCGCCACTGCCGCGCCGAGACGGTGTTGGTCACGAGGATGAGGGTGGTCGTCTTCGTGTCGGCCATCGCCGCCGCGCCGACGAGGGTCTTGCCGGCGCCGCAGGGGAGCACGACGACACCCGATCCGCCCTGGGTGAAGATGTCGACGGCCTGCCGCTGGTAGGGGCGCAGGGTCCAGCCGTCCTCGTGCAGGTCGATCTCGTGCGGGGTGCCGGGCGTGTAGCCGGCGAGGTCTTCGGCGGGCCAGCCGATCTTCAGCAGCTCCTGCTTGATGTGGCCGCGCGCCCACGCGTCGATCTCGTGCGCGTCGGGGGAGGGACGGCCGATCAGCAGCGGCTGGATGCGCTTGTTGCGGGCGACTTCGGCCAGCACGGCGGGGTCGGAGCCGCGCAGGATCAGGCGATCCTCGTCGTCGCGTTCGATGACGAGCCGGCCGTAGCGGCCGACCGTCTCGCGGATGTCGACCGACACCGACGGCGGCACCGGGAATCGCGACCACCGGTCGAGGGTGGCGAGCATGTCGTCGGCCTGGTGTCCCGCCGCCCGCGCGTTCCACAGCCCGAGGCGGGTGATGCGGTAGGTGTGGATGTGCTCGGGTGCGCGTTCGAGCTCGGCGAAGATCGCGAGCTCGTGACGCGCGTTCTCCGCGTCCTTGTGCGCGACTTCGAGCAGCACGGTGCGGTCGCTTTGCACGATGAGGGGGCCGTCAGCCATAACGGACGAGTCTAGCCGCCGTGGCCGAGGGTGGCTCCCGGCGGTCAGGCCGGACGCAGGCCGGTGATGCTCGAGACCGGGAGGGTGCGCTCGACGTCGGCCGCGCGGTCGCGGCCGCGCAGGCGTCCGCCGCCCATGCCCGCCGCCTCGACGGTGAACTCGCGCTGCGAGCCGTCGGGCAGCTGCACGGTGACGACGATGGTCGCGCGGGAGCGCACCGCGAGTTCGAGCTCCCGGCCGAGCCATCCGGCGCCGGTGTCCTGTTGCTGCGCGGCCTGCAGCCGTGCGATGAGCGGTCCGTGGTCGACCGAGACCTGCGAGGGTCCGTCGTCATCGGCGAGGCGGTGCCGGTCGAGCGTCAGCCGCGCGCCGTCGCCGTCGACCGCGACGACGGGGTAGCGCGCGTCGGCGAGCATCCAGAACGTCGTCTCGCTGCCGGCGCGGGAGGCGAGCTCGTCGCCCTCGAAGCGCAGCCCCAGGGGGCGCAGCGCCTGGTCGACCGCGATGGTGCGCAGCAGGTCGGGGTCGGCGCTGGCGACGCGGGCACCCCCGGCCTCGCCGGGACCCACCCGGATCGTGCCGTGCCGCGCGGCGGCGCGGTCGATCTCGTAGGCGAGAGGTTGCGGAAGCCCGGTCAGCGACAGCGCGGTGAGGAACTCGCGCAGCGACTGCGCCGACTCGCCCGCGTTCAACGCGGCGTTGAGCGTCTCGGACGTGAAGCGGTAGCTCGAGGCCTGCGCCCGCGACTCGCGGCGCGACATCGCCCGCAGCCGCAGGTCGAGGGCGGGCAGCAGCGGACCCGGCGCGATGGCGGTCAGGTCGTTCTGTAGGAAGACGCGGTCGACCTCGGGGGGCAGCAGGGCGCCGAGAGCCTCGAGGTCGGCATCCGCGCCCCGCGAGAGTGCGGCGGCGAACCCCGCGGGCCGGTCGCCGTCGCCCAGCAGCGCCCATCGGCGGAAGAGCGCGCGCAGCCGCGCGGCCTGCGGCGGCCAGAGCGGGTCGTACGGGAAGGCCGCGGTCCAATCCTCGGCCGGGATCCACCCGCCGTCGGGGGAGCGCAGCGCCGCGGGGAGCGCTTCGCGCAGCCGCCGGGCCACGTCGTGCCAGCGCGTGAGGGTCGCGCTGGCGAGCCAGTCGCGGCCGGCGGGGGTGACCAGCCACAGCCGGTCGGCCGCCGCAGCGAGTCCCGCCGTCACGGCGATGCCGAGCAGGTCGTCGGCGGCGTCGGCGTCGTCGGCGGCGCCGGTCTCGACGAGGCGGCGGCGGTCGGCGGCCCCGAGCGCGCCCGACCCGATGCGGGCCAGCGGTGCGGTGAGGGCCGTCTGCAGGATGTCGGCGAGCGAGGCGGAGGCCGCGAACGCGCGCTCCGCGGCGTGCGCGTCGCTCTCGGCCGCGGGGTCTTCGGCGGGCGTGTTCCCGGCGGCCGTGCCGACGGCATCCGGGTGGGCGGGTGCGGTCGCATCGGTGGTGGTCGTGGCAGTGACGCGCGGGAGTGCGGCGAAGGCGTCGAGCACCGACGCGAAGGGCCGTCCGTCGGCGTCGAGCAGCCCTGCGGCGGCGAGGTCGCCGCGGGCGGGCTCCGTCACGGGCCTGCCGGATGCCGATGCCGCCGTCAGTGCGTCGGCCTCGGCGGCGCTCAGCCGCGACAGATGCCGGGTGAGGGATGCGGGCTCGAGCAGTGCCTCGGCGGCGTCGAAGAAGTCCGGCCAGGGCGCGGACGCGGGGACGCGGCGCAGTGTGAACAGACGGGTCAGAGCGGCGTCGTCCGCGGCCGCCAGCTGTTCGGCGAGGGCGCGCGCGTCCGAGGCTGCCACGACTCAGCGGCCTCGGCCGGCCCGCGCCTTTCGGATGAAGGTCATGATGAGCACGGTCAGCAGCATCGCGAAGGCGAGGATCGGTGCGAAGTAGACGACGACGCCCACCGCGGGCCACATGCCCGAGGCCATGTCGGCGCCGGACGAGGACCCGATCATGATCGCGAGGAACGCGACGATCGACAGGACGAGCAGACCCAACGACATGAACGCGAGGATGCGGTCGATTCGGCGGACGGGGAGGTCCTCACCGGGGGGCTGAGTGCTCATCCGTCTCAGCCTAGTGCGTCGCGTCGGTGCCGTAGGCTGGATGCCGGGGCCGGCGTGGCTCCGGTATCACCCTGCCCGCGGACGCGGGCGTACTCCAGCGAGGTTCTCAGATGCCCACCGGCAAGGTCAGGTACTACGACGAGGCGAAGGGCTTCGGCTTCATCACCGCCGAGGACGGTCAGGACGTGTTCCTGCATGCCACGGCGCTCCCCGCCGGCGCGGTCGTGAAGACCGGCACCCGTCTGGAGTTCGGTGTCGCCGACGGTCGCAAGGGGCCGCAGGCGCTCTCGGTGCGCGTCATCGAGGCGCCGGTGAGCCTGGCCAAGCGCAATCGCGCGAAGGCCGACGACATGGCGATCATCGTCGAGGACCTCGTGAAGCTGCTCGACGGCATCGGCGGCGACCTGCGCCGAGGGAACTACCCGCAGGGCGCGCAGGCGAAGAAGGTCGCCGCGATCCTGCGCAAGGTTGCCGATGACCTCGACGCCTGAGACTCCGGAGTCGCTCGAGGCGCCCGATCAGCGCCTGCTCGACGCGCACGACCTCGCGCGCGCCGCGCTGCGGGAGATCACCGCCGACGCCACGGTCGGCGATGTCGCGGGTCACTCCGTCGAGCCCGACGGCGTGGTCTCGCTGCGCTTCCACAATCGTCTGCCGGCCTACCCCGGCTGGTTCTGGACCGTGAGCCTCGCCGTCGTCGAGGACGCCGAGCCGACCGTGCTCGAGGTCGAGCTGCTCCCCGGCGAAGGTGCGCTGCTCGCGCCCGAGTGGGTGCCGTGGGCGGTGCGTCTGGCCGACTACCAGGCCGCGCAGGCGGCGCTGGCCGAGTCGGCCGACGACGAGGACGCCGACCTGGACGACGACGAGGGCGACGACCTCGACGAGGCGGACGACGACGGCGACGATCTCGACGACGTGGATGCCGAGGACTTCGACGAGGACGGTTCGCCGATCCTGCACGCCGGAGACCTCGACGGCGTCGACATCGACGAACTGGACGAGGACGCGAACGACGACACGGACGACGACACCGAGGACGACGACGCGGATGCGGACGACGACCTCGACGAGCTCGACGACGACGCCGAGCCCGATGACACCGACGACGACGAGGCCGGGTCCGACGAGGAGTGACCCGCCGGACCCGCGCGCTCAGGCCGTGATCTCGAATCCGGCGGCCAGCAGCGCCTCGTCGCGCGAGGACGGCCCGACCAGCAGGTCGAACGCGCCCGGCTCCACGATGCGCTCGCCGCGCGCGTCGACGATCGAGCACGCCCCCGTCCGTCACCCCTCGGCTGAGCCGAGCGGCCCGGCGCGGGGCGGGCGTCAGCCCTTGAGCGCGTCGACCGTGTACTCGATGCAGCGGATGAGCTGGCGCACGTCGTCGGGCTCGATGGAGACGAACGTCGCCACGCGCAGCTGGTTGCGGCCGAGCTTGCGGTAGGGCTCGGTGTCGACGATGCCGTTGCTGCGCAGGCTCGCGGCGACCGCCGCCGCCTCGACCGTGTCGTCGAAGTCGATCGTGGCCACGACGGGGGAGCGGTGGGCCGGGTCGGCGACGAACGGCGTCGCGTACGCGGTGCTGTCCGCCCACTCGTAGAGCGCCGACGAGGACTCGCGCGTGCGCGCCGACGCCCAGCCGAGGCCGCCGTTGTCGTTGATCCACTCGAGCTGCTTGTCGAGCAGGTGCAGCGTCGCGACGGCCGGAGTGTTGAGCGTCTGGTTCAGGCGGGAGTTGTCGAGCGCGTTCTTCAGGCTCAGGAACTCCGGGATGTAGCGTCCGGATGCCGCGATCCGCTCGATCCGCTCGATCGCGGCGGGGGAGACCGCGGCGAACCACAGCCCGCCGTCGGAGCCGAGGTTCTTCTGCGGGGCGAAGTAGTAGACATCGCACTGCGAGACGGAGAAGTTGATGCCGCCGGCTGCGCTCGTCGCGTCGATGACCGTCAGGGCGCCCTCGTCGCCGGCGACCCGCTCGACGGGGGCGGACACGCCGGTGGAGGTCTCGTTGTGCGGCCAGGCGTACACGTCGACGCCCTCGACCGGCTCGGCGGCGACGCGCGAGCCCGCGTCGGCCTTGCGCACGTCGGGGGCCTCGAGCCACGGGGTCTTCGCGGCGGCGGCGAACTTGCCGCCGAACTCGCCGAAGACGAGCGCCTGCGCGCGGGTGTCGACCAGGCCGAAGGCGGCGGCGTCCCAGAACGCCGTGGAGCCGCCGTTGCCGGCGATGATCTCGTAGCCCTCGGGCAGGCGCAGCAGGTCGGACAGGCCGGCGCGCACCTGGCCGACGAGGCTCTTGATCGGCGCCTGGCGGTGCGACGTGCCCATGAGCACCGAGCCCGGACCGGCGAGCGAGGCGAGCTGCTCCGCGCGGATCTTGGACGGGCCGCATCCGAAGCGTCCGTCGGCGGGCAGGATCTCGCGGGGCAGCGTGATGTGGGCCATGTCCCGATCCTAGGGGGCGCGACCCGATGCGCACGGCCGCGCGGCCGTTACAAACGATAGGCTGGGCGGGCTGTTTCGCGACCCCTATCGAGGCCTGAGATGACCGATCTGATCGACACCACCGAGATGTACCTGCGCACCGTCCTCGAACTCGAGGAGGAGGGCATCGTCCCCCTGCGCGCACGCATCTCCGAGCGCCTCGGCCACTCCGGACCGACCGTGTCGCAGACCGTCGGGCGGATGGAGCGCGACGGGCTGATCATCGTCTCCGACGACCGCTCGCTCGAACTGACGGATGCCGGCCGGCAGAAGGCCGTCGACGTCATGCGCAAGCACCGCCTCGCCGAGCGCCTGCTCAGCGACGTCATCGGCCTGGACTGGGCATACGTCCACGATGAGGCGTGCCGGTGGGAGCACGTCATGAGCGAGCACGTCGAGCGCCGGCTGCTCGAGCTGCTCGACCACCCCACCGAGTCGCCCTACGGCAACCCGATCCCCGGACTCGACCAGCTCGGCGACGCGCCGGCGCGCACGTTCGACGAGGGCGTCGTCGGACTCGTCCGGCTGCTCGGCACGCTCGACGGTCCGGTCACGGCGACCGTGCGCCGCCTCGCCGAGCCGGTGCAGGTCGACCCCGAACTGCTCGGGCAGCTGCGCACCGCGGGCATCGTGCCCGGCGGCGTGGGCACCTTCCAGTTCAGCGAGGGATACGTGCTGGCGCGGATGGACGGCGGCGACGAAGGGCTCGAGCTGCCGGTGGAAGTGGCATCCCACATCTTCGTGGTCGACGCGCGCGCCGAAAACTGAGGATCCGCGCAAAGAGCTCTGGGCAACACGAACGTAACGTGACTTATTCGTTACCTTCGGGTAGCCTCGGGGAAGTCCGTCGGCGAGAAGCCCGCCACAGGACCGCCACCCGGATTGCCTCATCGGTTCGTCGTTCGCGTGGTGAAGCCCTACGCCTGTGCCCCACACAGTGCGACACACATAGTGCCGACGAACCAGCGCCTGACCGGTGCGGAGGCGCCGGAGGAACTATTGGCTGAACAGTACGACCCGTCCGAAGACGCACCCGAAACGTCGACGACGGTCCCCACCCGACGCGATCGCGCGCGCCGCGCCCCCGTCCGCACGACGGCAGCGAAGACGCCCGCGACGACCGCGCCCCCCGCCCGTCCCTCCTCCCGCGGCGTCAAGCATCACGCGCGCAGCTTCTTCACCGTCGCCGCCGTCGCGGGCCTGGTCGCCACCGTCGCGATCCCCGCCTTCGCCGCGACCCGCACCGATCCGGCCGAGGCCGTCACGATCCAGCAGGTCGCCGCCGACAACGCGCAGTCGCTCGTCGTCGCCTCCGAGGCCTCGCCGGCCGCCTTCGACCGCGGCGGCTACAGCGCGACGACCCCCGAGGAGATCGCGAAGACCAAGGCCGAGGAAGCAGCCAAGGCCGCCCTCGCGGCACGTGTCGCCTCGAACGCCGCGTCGTCGGCCGCCTACACCGGAGCGATCGCGCAGTCCATCGCCGCCTCCGGCGAGGTCGTGCGCCCCCTCACGCACTTCGACAACTTCGGCGCTCCCTACGCCGGCCACAAGGGCATCGACTACATGGTCGGCCGCGGCACCCCGATCTACGCCATCGCCGACGGCGTCGTGGTCGCCTCGACCGAGAACGGTCCGGGCTGGGGCGTCTACGTGAAGATCGCCCACAACATCGGCGGCACCTCGGTGACCTCGCTCTACGCGCACATGCTCTACGGCAGCCGCACCGTCCAGGTCGGCGACACCGTGACGGCGGGCCAGCTCATCGGCCAGGTCTCCGACACCGGTCGCGCCTACGGCACCCACCTCCACCTCGAGATCTACGTCAACGGCGCGTGGGCCAACGCGGAGTCGTGGCTGCAGGCCAACGCCCGCTGACCGCCCGCCTCTGATCGCACGGATGCCGCGTGCCCGCACTCGCGGACACGCGGCATCCGTTCATCTGTCGTTGGGCCCCGGTGTCCGCGGCGTGCATTAGCCTGTTCCCGACGCTCGCGTGAGCCGAGGGGGAGCCGACATGGACGCACGACCCCGCATTCGAACCCTGGATGCGTTAGGCCGTCATGTCCTCCGGCATCGTGTGCACGGAACCCGCGACATCCGTCGTGGTCATCAAGGCGCTGTCATCATGACAGCGCCTTTTTTCGTGCCTGCGCCTGGGTTCGCGCGTCGTCGCAGTCGGACAACCGCTGAAGCCGTCACGGCCGTTCGAGAGGACACCCATGCGCACTCTGGTGCTGAACGCAGGATATGAACCGTTGGCCATCGTGTCGTTCAAGCGGGCCCTCGTGCTCGTCATGAACGACAAGGCCACCGTCGTCGAACGTGTCGACGGCGATCCCGTCTGGGGGACGCGGGGGGCGCACGACCGCCCCGCCGTCATCCTGCTGAGCCGTTATGTGCGCGTGCCGGGAGGCAGACGCGTGCCGGTGACCCGTCGCGGCGTGCTCCGCCGCGACGCTCACCGCTGCGGATACTGCGGCAAGACCGCCTCGACGATCGACCACGTGCTGCCGCGCTCGCGCGGCGGGGCGGACTCCTGGGAGAACCTCGTCGCGTGCTGCCTTCGCTGCAACAACGTCAAGGGCGACCGCACCCCCCAGGAGATGGACTGGGAGCTGCGTTTCCTGCCGCAGCCGCCGCACGGTGCGCACTGGACGGTGCGCGGCACCGAGCGCAGCGATCCGGCGTGGGAACCCTACCTCTCGCTCGCAGCCTAGGCGTCAGCCGGCCGGAGCGCGTTCAGCCGGGGAGGGTCGTGCGTGCCCAACCCGCCTCTTCGCGCGTGTACGCGATGCGGCGGCTCGCGGCATCCGGGTTGGACACCCAGAACACCAGCCGATGGGGCGTGACGGCGAATCCCACCCATTCCTCCGGGGGCGTGAACACGGGCTGCTCGGCACCGCCGTGCGCGCTCAGGAAGTTCCGCCACCGCGCGCGCCGCTCGGCGAGTGGCCGCTGCGCGAACTCCGCCGTGTTCTGCCAGGCGAGCTGCTGCAGATACGGAGAGCGGTGCCGGTAGGCCGCGTCGGATTCGGTGCGAGGCGAGCGCCGCGCCGTTCCCTGGACGATGAGTTGGCGCGTGACACCGGGCCACAGGATGGTGAGAGCGACCCCGGGTGAGGCGGCTAGCTCGGCGACCTTGCGGCTGTTCGCATCGGTGTGGAAGAAGAAGCGCTCGCCGTCGTAATCGCTGAGCATCGTGGTCCGAGCGTCGGGAAGGCCGTCGAGGCCCACGGTCGACACCGTCATCAGCATGCGGTCCTCGCCGGGCCCGGGCAGCCACGCCGCGGCGAGGGCGAGGGGGTCGGCCGCCGGTGTGTCGGACTGCACAGGATCGGTGTCGTGATCGATCACGACGGCGGTGGGCGGAATGCCGGGGGAGTACGAGGCGGTCACCTGAACACGAACCCGTCGATCTCGGCCAGCGCCTCGCACACGAAGTCCACGCCTCGCTCGTAGAGCGTCTCGCCGTGGACGGCGTTGGCGCCGGTCGCGTCGCCGATCACGCCCTCGGGGCCGAAGTCGTCGCTGGTCCAGCCGAACATGACGGGTTTGCGGTTGAAGCCGACGTGGGTGAGACCGGCGATGTGCTCGGGGATGTTCCTGGCCGGCATGTCGGGCGCGACCAAGTGCGGCGCCAGGTGCATCACCAGCGAAGTCTCGGAGAAGCCGCCGTGGATGCCCTGCCCCATCTCGTCGGGGCGTCCGTCCCGACCGTCGCCGGAGCCGGAGGCCGTGGCCGGCATCGAGAACGTGCGCAGGCCGAATCTGCGGCGGAGCTCCCGGTTGGCCCACCCCAGCAGCATGACGTTGCCCCCGTGACCGTTGACGAAGACGACCGTTCGCGCGGGGGTCGCCGCGATGGACTGACCGATGTCGACGAGCGTGTCGAGCACCGTGGTGCCCTCGAGCCACACGGTGCCCGGTGCCCAATGGTGTTCGTCCGACTTGGCGTAGCTGATCGTCGGCAGCACCCAGGCATCGATCCCCTCGGCGGCGACCCTTTCCACCGCCGCGGTGGCGATCGCCTCTGCGACGAGGGCGTCCGTGCGCAGCGGCAGATGGGGGCCGTGGTGCTCGATCGCACCGATGGGTACGATGGCGATCGAGCGTTCCGTGAGGGCCGCCGTGAGCGCGGGCCCGGACAGGTCGGCCCACTGACGGGACCGGGGCGTGAACGGGGGCGTGAGCGGCGCCGTGGTCATCGGATCGCTCCCTTCACCGGACCGGCGTAGTCGGGGTTGAGCTTGCCGGGGTTCAGAAGACCCCGAGGATCGGTGCGGCGGGCGAGCTCGATCGTCTCGGGCAGGCGAAAGTCCACGTTCCACTGGTGGGGGCTGTGCACTCCCACGCCGAGGTCGGTGAGTGCCGCGATGCCGGCGGCGACGCGTTCCGGGCTCTCGTAGACACCGGCGAGCATGCCGATGGGGCGAAGCCCGGACGCCTCGATGTGCAGGTGCGCGCCCGAGTAGACGGCCATGACCTCGTCGTGGCGATCGATGAGGGCGTCGCCGCCCACCTCGACGTGGAAATACACGCCCGGTTCCGACTTCTGCAGCCACTCGATCGGGTGGTTGTAGCTGAGTACCGAGATCGCGGCCGACACCTGGGGCCCTTCGCGGACGTCCTCGACGCGCCCGCCGGCGGCGGTGATGATCTGCGACGCTTCCGCGATGAGGCTCGCGTCGATGATGGTGCGCAGAGAGCTGCGACCCTCGGGGAAGGCGGGGTCCGGCGGGAGCTGGGCCGACACGTGCGGGTCGTCGGCGGAGACGAGGCGCGGCGTCGGGCTCAGGGCCGCGAGGCGCTGCAGGACCGACATCGAGCCCGCGAAGTCCTCGAACGACGCGTAGAGGCCCCGCCAGTCGTTCGCCGGCTCGAGCCGCACCGTCGCCCGGGCGATGATGCCCGCGGTGCCGTAGTTGTGGACGTACCCGAGCGCATCATCGCCCTCGACGTGCAGGAGCGCGCCCTCGGATGCCGGGGTCACGACATCGAGGGCCAGGACGAAGCCCTCGTGGTTCGAGCCGTGCGCGATGGATCCCGTGCCGCCGGATCCGCCGGACAGGAACCCGCCGAGGGTCGAGTGGACGGTGGAGGGGTACATCCACAGTTGCTGGCCGTGCCGGCGCGCGGCGAGCTCGAGCGTCGCCATCGGCGCCCCCGCCTCGGCGGTGATCCAGCCGTCGCCGACCTCGACGACAGCCCGGGCGCGTGAGGTGTCGAGCACGAGACCGCCGGGCATGGGGATCGCCTGGCCGTAGTTCCCGGTGCCCTTGCCGCGCGGCGTGACCGACGCGCCGTGGGCGACGGCGATGCGTACCGTCTCGGCGATCTGCTCGGCATCCGCGGGAAACGCGACGAGATCGGCGACACCGAGCGGGAGCTGCTCGGCGATGATGGGCGACATGCGCGCGCCGTCGACCGACGCCTTCTCGCGCTGACGCGGATCGGCGGAGACGCCGCGGGGGCCCAACGCCGCGGCCAGCGCGGCTTCGAGGGCGGCGTAGTCAGGGCCCGGTGCGGCATCGGATGCCGCGGGCTCGAGGATGTCGGTGGGAGTCGCGCCGGTCATCTCGGTTTCCTTTCGTGTGTCATAGTCTTCAGTCATGTCCGATGCCGTCTCTTCGCGCCGTGGTGGCGCGGCGGCGAGCGCATCGGGGGTCGAGCGGGCGGACGATGGGCCGGCCTCGGCGTCGCGTGCGCTGGGGGCGAGGATCCGGGCGCTGCGGCAGAGTCAACGGCTCACGCTCACCCAGGTCGCGACGCAGGCAGAGCTGTCGCACTCGTTCCTCAGCCAGGTCGAGCGCGGGTTGGAGCGGATGAGCATGACGTCGCTGTTCCGCGTCGCGCAGGCGCTCGGGACCACGCAACAGGCTCTTCTCACCGACGACGCCGACACCGAGCCGCGGGGGGCGGGCACGTTCCACGTCTTCCGGGCGAGCGAGGCGACGCCGCTCGATGCCGGCGGAAGCCCTCTGAGAGTGCTGGCCCGCGACCACCCTCGGTTCGTGCCCATGGTGATGTCGGGGAGCTTCACGGAGGACCTGTGGTGGGTGCACGACGAGGAGGAGTTCGTCTACGTGCTCGAGGGGCGCCTGACCGTCGTGTTGGATGCCGAGGAGTTCGTTCTCGACGTCGGCGACGCCGTGTATTACCAGGGAGGCATACGTCATCGCTGGCGGACCGACCCGGATCGGCCCGTCCAGGTGCTCACCGTGAAGGAAGGTCGTGCGGGGGCCCACTGAACGGCCGCTCACGATCCGCCTCCGAGCGCGCGCGCGACCGTGGCGAGGTCGGCGGCATAGGCCGCTTCGCCGCCTGGACGCGCGCCGCCGGCGATGACCACCCCTCCGACGACGCCGGTCTCGATCAGGGCCCTGCCGTACTCGACAGCGAGCCGAATGCCCTCCGCCCGCACGTCCCGCGCGGCGAAGAGTCGATCGATGAACCCGGAAGGGAGCTTCGCGGCGTGGAACGAGGCGAGTAGCCGAGCGCCCTCTCGGTCGACGACCAGGGGCACGCCCGGAAGGACCGGCGCGGTTGCGCCGGCTCGGCGGCACAGCGCGACGAAGGCGGCGACCTCCTCGGCATCCCCGGCGTACTGCGTGAGGCACATCCGGCCACCGGCGCGCTGTTTCTCGGCGACCCGGGCGCCGCGCTCGGCGAGCGGGGGAGCCGCGGGGGACTCGGCGAACGAGGTCAGAATCCCCAGGCCGGCGGCGCGCGGGAGCGTCGTGGTGGACTCGAGGTCGAATACGGGGCGGGCGTCGGGTCGATCGCCCGTCTGGGTGTGATCGCCCGTGACGCAGTGCACGCCAGCGACCCCCAGCGCGCGCAGCGACCGAAGCTCGCGCTCCAGCGCCGTGCGGTTGCGGTCACGGGTGTTGAAGCCCATCCACAGGCGCAGACCGGTCGCGCCGATCAGCGCTGCGCGGTACGACGGCGGGAACTGCACACGCGCGCGTCCGGCGTCGCCAGACAGGACGGCGTCGGTGCTTCCGGTCAGCGCCTCGGCCGACGGCCCGACGGCATCGGATCGCAGAGCGCGAACGGGAAAGCCGGTGAAGACGAGCGGGCGCTTGGCCGCGATCGCCGACAGCTCGCGTCCCGCCGTCGTCGCCACCTCGGCCGGGCCGCCGGCGGGGGGCTCGGCGGACCAGCGGATGGGGAGGTCCCGGTGCAGGAAGACACAGGGGGTCGGGTCGACTTCGCACGTGCCGTCTCCGTTGACGCCGCCGCAGGGGCCGTAGGTCATCGACTTGGGGCACCCGGCGATGCGTGTCGCGGGGAGCGAGGGCGTCCTCTCCTGGGTGTGCACGCTCATGCTGCCCCCGCCTCGTCGGCGCGCGACCCGATCCCGGCGCGCAGACGGGCGGCCGTGGTGGCCACCGCGTCGACGGCCGCGAGTCCCGAGGCGTCCGCCCCGGCCGTGCCGTGATCGGAGATCGCCGAGAGGTGGATGCCCGCGACGCCCGGGATCGTGAGTGCCCGCCGTGCCCAGGCGACGGCGGAGCGGATGCCGGCCTCGACCGGATCGTCCGCACTCGTCACCGCCGCGACGATGTCGGCTGGAAGTGCGGCGCCCGGAAGGGCGGCGAGCCGCCGCGCGGCGGCCGCAGAGATGACCACGGGCACCGATGCCAAGACAGGTATCGGTGCTGCGGTCGCGGCGACGGCGGCGGTGAATCGCGTGATCGCGGAGATGTCTCCGCACAGGTTGAGGATGCCGAGCTCTGCGCCGGCGCGCGCCTTCACCGCGAGGCGGGCCGGCCGGTACTCGACCGGCGGCGCGGTCGGTTGCTCGGCGACGGCGACGAAGAGGCCGGCGCGACGGGCGAGGGCGGCCAGGCGGGTCGCGTCGAGGTCGAACACCGGGCGGGCCTGCGGCAGCGCGGTCGATGCGGGATGGTCGCCCGTGACCGCGAGCACGCCGGAGACGCCCAGATCGGCGAGGGCGGCGAGCTCGCCTTCGAGTGCGACCCGGTTGCGATCGCGGCACGTCAGGCCGGCGAGCACGCGCGACCCGGCGGTCGTGAGCAGAAGCGCCTTGTGCGTGGGGCTGAGGGCGTCGCGGAGACCCGGCGGCTCTCCCGCGATCACGGCGGTCAGCTCCCGCAGGCGAGCGCCGGCCTCGGTGATCACTGCGGGGTCGGCCGACCGGATCGGCAGATCGGCGGTGATCACCCCGCCCGCCTCGACGAGCACCGCGAACTCGTCAGCCGCGGCGGTGCGTGGCCGGGCATGGAGCATGTCTCCGCTGTCATAGGCGGCAGCCGGGGCCTGCACGTCGTCCGGCGAGAACGCGAGGCCGTTCAGGGCGGCGGCATGGTCGACGAACGAGCAGCGGATGCCGGGGACTTCACACCCTCCGTCGAGCGTTACGCCGCCGCACGGACCGTACACCATACTCTTCGGACAGCGCTGCGTCGCGTCCCGCAGGGGGAGAGGAGCGGTCATGGGTATTCCTCTCGCGCTCATCAGGACCGTCGGGCATTGTTGGCCTCACCAACAATGCCACTGTAGGAGGCCACCGTTTCGTCAGTGTTACGGTCGCGTGTGCGTCGATGTCGCCGTGGAAATCCACGGCGGGCGCGACCCTAAAGTGGGGCCATGCCGACGCCCGATTTCGCCCTCGCCCCACTCGACGACTGGTTGCAGCGGCTCTCGGCGCCCGTGCCGGACCCGGGTGGTGGAATGGCCGCCGGGGTCGTGGTGGCCACGGGCGCGGCGCTGGTCGCCATGGCCGCCGGCTACGCGCAGGCGGAGGGTTCGGCCGACGTCGTCGCCGCGGCGACACGGGTTCGCGACGACGCGCTGGCGGCAGCGGAGCACGACGGTCGTATGTCCGGCTTGCTCGTCGCCGCCTTCCGGCGCCCCCTCGCCGACCCGGGCCGCGGAGCCGCGTTGCGCGCGGCGACCGTCCAGGCGGCCGAGGCCGGCGTCGTCCTGGTCGCGCTCGCGGCATCCCTCGACGGTCACCTCCGCTGGCTGGAGAGGTTCGGCGAACCTCGCCTGGCCCCGGATGTTGCCGTCGCCGGGCGCATGCTCGCCTGCGGCATCCGTTCGACCGCCGTCAACATCCGGGGCAACACCGCGAGCGCCGCCGAATCGGGCGCCGACGCCCTCACGGTGCATCGCCTGCGCGATGCGATCGGCGACGCGCAAGATGCCGCCGCGCGCCTCGACGCGCTGGCCGAGCGCGTCACCGCTTCCTTGTGACGACGTAGCGATGCCCCGACTCCCGCGAGGAGTCAGGGCATCGCCGGGACCGTGAGTCAGTTCATCTTGATGGAGGTGTCGATGAACTGGTTCGTGTAGAGCTCGGACGGGTCGATCGCCGATGCCGCATCCTGCGTGATGCTGCCGGCGCTGACGAGGATCGGCGCGAAGTCCGACACGATCGATGACATGCGGTCGGGGTCGAACTGCCCGAACACACCCGACGCCTTGTCGTTGGCGACGAGGCCGAGCTTCTTCTGCTGCTCGACGGAGAACTGCGCCACGCCCTCGGAGTAGGTCCAGCCGGTGTCGTACTGCTCGACCAGGTCGAGGATCACGGAGTTGCCGTGCTCGGGGGAGTCGAGGAAGTCGATCTGCGACTGCTGCATGATCGGAACGAGCTTCTTCAGGCAATCCGCCTGGTCGGTGACGTCGGCCTTGCGCACCGCGAGCGGCTCGGGGTAGACGCTGTAGCCGAGCTCGGAGAGCAGCTGGTAGCCGACGTCCTTGCCCCACTGCGAGATCTCGTTCTTGTAGATGTAAGGCTCCGCGGTGGCGAAGCCCTGCTGCAGGATCTTCGGGTCGGAGACGAAGCGCTGGGGAGTGCCTTCGTAGCTCGTGTCGATCTGCGACGCCGTGATGATGCCCTGCGACAGCAGCAGGTTTGGGATGACGTCGCCCGAGGTGACGATCGGGTCGCCGCCGGCCGCAGCCGCTTTGATCGTCGTCGCGCCGTCGTGGCTTGCCGGATCCCACATGAGGATCTGTGGGCTGTAGGTCAGCTGCGAGGTCACCGCGACGGTCGGTTGATCGGCATTCGCCACGATCGCCGCGTCGGTGTTCACGGCGCCGATGAGGATGTCGGGGTCGAGGTACATCAATGCCGGCACCGGCTGGAAGTTGACGGCGGGCCCGCCGGAGCGGACCTCGATCTTCACCCCGGTATCCGTGCCGTCGACGACGAGCGGGCCGGTCACGGTCTTCTTGTCTGTGTCGACGGTGTAACCGTCGCCGACGAGGTTGTACATGGCGCCGTGCTCCGATTCGGGCTGCCAGTCCTGCTGCATGACGATCGTCGCCGGGCAGACGCTCGCAAGGTCGAGCGGACCACCCTTCTCTGCCACGGCGGCTGTCGAGGTGGTCTCCGGCGCCGCGGCGTCGGAGCTGGAGCATCCCGCAACGGCGGCGACGGTCGCGGTGAGCGCGCCGACCGCGACGGCTCGTGCGATCATCCGGCGGGAGAGGGAAGCGGGCTGTGACACGGTGTCCTCCTTGAGGGCTTCGGGTGCGATACGGGACAAACGGGTAGTGCGTGTTGTGTGGTGCGGGCGGGGAAGAAGAGGTCGCTCAGCGTGTGGCGACGCCGAACAGGCGACCGACCACGACACGGTCGAGCGTGGCGAAGATCGAGAAGACGATCACACCGAACAGCGCGGTGAAGATGATCGCGAGGAACAGCGGCTCCATGTTCAGACGCAGCGTGTAGGTACGCAGCAGTCCGCCGATGCCCTGGCTGCCCTGCTGGAAGAAGAAGTCGCCGACGATCGCTCCGATGACGGCGAGGCCCGCCGACTGACGCAGACCGGTGAAGATCGACGGGATGGCGGCCGGCAGCATGAGCTTGGTCATCCGTTGCCACTTGGTCGCCTTCTGCAGCGTGAACAGATCGTGGGCGGCGGGGGTGGCCGATTGCATGCCGAACAGCGTGTTGGAGATCATCGGGAACACCGCGATGATGACGCAGACCACGATGCGAGCGGGCAGTCCGTAGCCCATCCAGATGCCGATCAGCGGCGTGAGGGCGAGGATCGGGATGGTCTGCAGAATGACCGCATACGGGTAGAGGATCTTCTCGGCGAGGACCCACTGCGACATGACGATCGCCCACCCCATGCCGATGACGACGGCGATCGCGAGGCCGATGAGGGCGACGGTGATGGTCTGACCGAGCGCGGCGATCATCGGTCCGATCACCTTGTCGTTGCCGATCGTCTCCGCCAGCACCTGGTGCGGCGGCGGCAGCAGGAACCGGCGACTCTCGCTGAGCAGCAGATACGACACGGCGTACCAGATCGCGATGATGCCGACGAGCGCCGCCAGGATCGGCATGGCCCGCGCCCAGGCGCTGCGGGCGACCGACCCGGCACTGCGGGTGCGAGGGCGTCGCGCGGCCATCGCAGCGGTCGTCGTCTCGGTGGATGCCGCGGTGTTCACCGTCCCGGACGAGGGCGTGTCGGCGAGCGACGCGGGGGCTTTCAGGGCGAGGTTCTGACTCACGAGTGGGCCTCCAAAGCGTGCGAGAGGTGTCCGACGATGCGCCCGAACTCGGGTTCGTAGCGCAGCTCGGGTGATCGGGGGTAGGACCAGGGGAGCTCGATGTCGTCGACGATGCGGCCGGGCCGTCCGCTCATCACCAGAACGCGGCTGGAGAGGTACACGGCCTCGGAGATCGAGTGCGTGATGAACATGGCGGCGAACCCCTTGAGCTGGAAGAGGCGCTGCAGTTCCGTCTGCATCTTCAGACGGGTGATCTCGTCGAGCGCGCCGAAGGGCTCGTCGAAGAGGGCGAGCTGCGGCTCCGCCACGAGAGCACGTGCGATCGAGACGCGCATGCGCATGCCGCCGGACAGTGCGCGAGGGTGCTGATCCTCGAAGCCCTTCAGCCCGACGAGGTCGAGGGCCTCAGAGGCGCGTCGGCGTCGCTCCGCCGCCCCGACGCCGGCGAGCTCTCCGACCAGTTCGACGTTGCGCTGGGCCGTCCGCCACTCGAGCAGGGTCGCCTCCTGGAAGACGAAGCTCGTCGTGTCGGCGTGAACGTCGACCACGCCCTCGGTGGCATCGTCGAGCCCGGCGGCCAGCCGGAGCAGCGTCGACTTGCCGCAGCCGGATGGACCGACGACGGACACGAACTCGCCCGGACGGACACCGAACGAGATGTCCTCCAGCGCGCGTGTGCCGGTGGCGAACACCTTGGCCACGTCGGTGAAGGCGAGGGTCGGCGCCGGGGTGGCGCCGACCGATGTCGACGCCGTGGCCGGCGCGGTGGTGTCGATCGTGGTGCTCATATCAGTGCTCCCTCGGTGGTCGGGGTGGAGGGCGGGGCGGGCAGGGCGGAAAGGTCGAGCACGCTGTCGACCACGCGGCGGCGAACGGCGACGACGCGCCCGTCGCGGATCACGATGCGGTCCGGTGCCCGCTCGGCGAGCGCCTCGGCGACGTGGGCGGCGCGGACGAGCACGACATCGGCGACATCGCCGACACGACCCCGTGCGGGCGGCAGGCCGAAGGCGGCGCGTCCCCCGCTGGAGCTGACGTGCCATGCCTCGGCGGGGGTGAGGTGACCGGCGATGACGAGTTCGGAGGCGACGTCGACCATGTCGGCGTTGCCGAGCGGGTTGAACGGGTCCTGCACGTTGTCGCCCCCGGCGGCGAGCGTGACGCCGGCTGCGATGATCTCGCGCAGGGGAGGGATGCCGCGGGGGGTGGCGACCGGGTGCTGCCAGCCCTGCAGATACAGGTTGGTCAGCGGGTTGGTGATGATCGAGATGCCTGCGTCGGCGACGGCGGCGAGCGTGCGGCGGCGGGTCTCGGCATCCTGCGTCGACAGGCTCACGCAGTGCCCGGCGGAGCGGATCACCTCGGCGGGCCAGTGGCGCGTGCGGGCGGCGAGTTCGGCGAGGCCCATGGATGTCGGATCGAGCGTCTCGTCGGTGTGGAGGTCGATGCCGAGACCGAACTCCTCGGCGAACGCGGCGGCGCGCTCGAGGTCGGCACTCGGATCGTCGGCGAGGTGGGGGAAGCCTCCGATGAGATCGACGCCGAGGGCCACCGCTGCGCGCCCGAGGTCGTCGGGGCCGTCGGACGCGCCGGGGCTCGCGACGATCTGCAGGTCGACGACGCCGGCGAACTCGGCGCGCAGCTCGACGAGCGCGCGTACGCCGCGGAGGGGATCGTCGCCCAGGTGGTAGTTAGTGTGCGAGCGGACGGCCGTGACCCCGGCATGCAGCGCAGCGATCAGGTGTCGTCGGGCGCCGACCTTGATGTCGTCGGAGGAGTGGTTCTCGCCGTGATCGATCCAACAGGCGATCGCGTCGTCGAGGGATCCCTCGGGCTGGCCGAACGAGGTCCAGGTATAGCCCTTGTCCAGGTGCGCGTGCAGATCCGCGAGCGGTGGCAACGCGATCCAACCGGACGCGTCGACGGTCTCGCCGAGAACGTCGCCGGTGGACTCCGACGCGGCCGCATCGACGACGAAGCCTTCTTCGAAGGCCAGGCTCTCGCCGATCTCGCCGCTCGGGGTGAGGCCCGTCAGGGCGGCGATGCGCTGGCCGGGCTTGAGGAGTTCGGCATCCATCGGGTCGTCCTCCTCGTGCTCTGTCGTGTCGCGGGGTGTTGTTGGTATGGCCAACATCGGGTGAGAATCAGTAAACGCTCGACGTGTTTCCTGGCAGGCCTGTCGGGATTGCGGCCGTGTTAAATCCGCGCAACGAGTGCGGCCGACCGGCGCCCCCGCGCACGAGGACGCCCTGCGAGCGGAGAGAGTGGGATCTATGAGCTACTTCAGTGACGTCGAACGCGACCTCGTGGTCGCTGCCCGTACCGAATTGGCCCACGGCGTCGTGGCCCTGGACCTCGTCGCGCACAACGGTCGCGACTTGCCCGCCTGGGAGCCTGGATCGCACGTCGATCTGATCTTCTCCGACGCGCGCACGCCGGCGGCCGAGCGTGTGGAACGTCAGTATTCGCTCTGCGGTGATGCCGCCGACCGCTCGACGTGGCGCGTCGCGGTGTTGCGCGAGGACGAGGGGCGCGGCGGTTCGGTGCGCGTGCACGACGAGGTGCAGGTCGGGAAGCGGCTGCGCGTGCGCGGACCCCGCAATCACTTCAGCTGCGAGATCGTCCCGGGAAAGACGCATCGATTCGTCGCGGGCGGCATCGGGATCACGCCGATTCTCGGCATGGTCCGCGCCGCCGCACACGCGGGCGTGGACTGGACGCTCGACTACGCCGGGCGGTCGCTGTCGACGATGGCGTTCGTCGATGAGCTGCGCGCCCTCGATGCCGGCCAGGGGCGAGTGCGCCTGTATCCCGCCGACGCCGGTGCGCGCCTCGATGTGGCTGGGGTGGTGGATGCCGCCGGTGAGGGTGACCTCGTCTACGCGTGCGGGCCCGCCCGCCTGATCGCCGCGCTTGAAGAGGGTTTCGCGGACGCCGGCCGCACTGAGGCGCTGCGGGTCGAACGGTTCGAGGCGATTGAATACGGAGAACCGGTCTGGCCGGATCCGTTCGAGGTCGAGCTCGCCCTGTCCGGAGACGTCGTCACCGTGCAGCCCGGACAGTCGGTGCTCGAGGCGATCGAGGAGCAGAGCCCGGCGACCATGGTGCTCTCCAGTTGCCGTCGCGGCACCTGCGGCACCTGTGAGGTGCCGGTCCTTGAGGGGCAGATCGAGCACCGCGACTCCGTGCTCACCCCCCTCGAGCGCGAGCAGAGCGCGAGCATGATGGTGTGCGTGTCGCGCGCGGCGTGCGCGCGCATCGTGATCGACGCCTGACCGTCGTCGTCGCGGTATGGCGTCGACCGCGGGTGGAGTGGGCGTGCGATCAGCGGCCGACGCGCTCCCGGAGGGCGGCGGTGAGGGCGGCCTCGTCGGCGGTGATGAGCCGGTAGTCACGGACGACGACGCGCCCGGCGACCACCACGTGCCGGGGACGGCGCCCCGGATGGGCCCACAGCAGCCCGGCGACCGGGTCGGCGACGCCGGCGTCGGCGACTCCGGAGACGTCCCAGACGCAGAAATCGCCCGCGCTTCCCGGCGACAGGATGCCGAGGTCCGCGCGGCCGAGCCCGGCACCCCCTCCGGAGGTGGCCATGGCGAGCACGTCGCGTGCGGGGAGGGCGGCTCCGACCAGGCCCGACACCTGCATCGCGAGGCGGGCGTCGGCGAGGAGGTGACCGGCGTCGTTGGAGCCGCCGCCGGAGGTGCCGAGGCCCACGTCGATGCCGGCCTCCTGCAGTCGGCGCACTGGTGCGATGCCCCACCCCATCGGCACGTCGCAGCCCGGGGCATGGGTCGCGGTGACGCCGGCGGCGGCGAGTCGCATGACCTCCTCGTCGGTGACGTCGCAGAGGTGCGCGATCGTCACACCGGGCTCGAGCCAGCCCCATTCTG
Source organism: Microbacterium telephonicum (assembly GCF_003651225.1). Classification (GTDB taxonomy): domain Bacteria; phylum Actinomycetota; class Actinomycetes; order Actinomycetales; family Microbacteriaceae; genus Microbacterium; species Microbacterium telephonicum. The sequence goes on along the minus strand of NZ_RCDB01000003.1, from coordinate 33,257 downwards.
CGAGGAGGTCCAGGGGGCGGCGGCCGTAACGGGTCAGGGCTATTTCGGTGTCGACCTGCTCGTTCGCCTGAGTGCGCCGTCGCAGACCATAGCGCCGGGCTACCTCGGCGAGGGCGCGGAAGGTCTCCTCCGTATCGGAGTGCACGCCCGCAGGGCCGACGGCCAGCTGCAGCATGCCGTCGGCGCTCGTGCCTCCGGGTGAAGACGCCGCGTCGGGCAGCAGAGCGCGCACGATCTCCTCCGCGCTCGCCGCCGCGGCATCCGGGGCGTCGCGTGCCGAGCCGCGCACGAACACGAGTCGGGCGCCGAGGGTGGATGAGGCAGCGGCGACCGCGCGCGCGATGGCCACGGTGTCGCCGACCGGATCGTCGCTGGTCGTCGGGTCGGGCCAGTTGAGCTGGTGATCGGCGACCGTGGTCACCCCGCAGAGCAGCGACTCGGCGATGCCGACCCCTGCGGTCGCGCCGGCCAGCGAGGCCTCGATGCGGGCGGCGGCGTACGCGGTCGCCATCGCGGGCAGCCAGTCGCGCATCGGTACGCCACGGGTTCCCGGCAGCGTGCGGAACCCTGACTGCAGCAGGTGGTGGTGTGCGTTGACGAGGCCGGGGGTGACGATGCCGCCCTCCGCGTCGAGGATCGTAGGGGTGCCCGTGTCGTCGGCGTTGGTGACGACCCGTCCGTCGCGGATCAGGAGGTCGCCGCCGCGGTCCCCCGTCGGATCGTCGAAGCGTTCCACGATGCGCGAGGCGCCGGTGAGGGTGAGCGAGCCGGTCATGCTGTCCGTCCTATCAGCCGCATGTTTCGGGTAGATGTGCGCGGTGGTGAGCAATGTCCTAGGGCAGCCTTATCTTCGAGAAAGCGCATTGAAGTAATCGAATGAATATTCTAATCTGTCGAGATGAGGTCGATCATGGGGAACGTCGCCGTCGCTGACGTCGCGGGCACCGTCGACGCTCTGCGCGCACAGGTGGAACGCCTGCAGGGTCGCCGCATCGAGGGTCCCGTGCTGCCCGTGCCGTCGGCCCTCGCGAACCTGCTGCCCGGCGGCGGGCTGCGCCCCGGGGCGTCGTACTCCCTCGGGCGATCGATGTCGCTGCTGTTCGCGCTGTTCGCCCGTCCCTCGCAGGACGGCGCCTGGTGCGCGGCGGTGGGCATGCCGCACCTCGGCGCCGAGGCGGCCCGCGCGGCGGGCGTCGACCTGTCGCGGCTGGTGCTGATCCCCGAGCCGGGCGAGCGCTGGCTCGCGGTGACCGCGGCGATCGCCGACGTGCTGCCCGTAGTCGCCGTGCGCCCGCCCGCGCGCGCGAAGGACGGCGACATCGCCCGCCTCGCGGCGCGCATGCGCGAACGCGAGGCGGTGCTGCTCGTGCAGGGGCCGTGGCCGCAGACCGAGGCGATGATCGACATCGGCGATCCGTCCTGGACGGGGCTCGGTGACGGCTGGGGCCTGCTCGAAGAGCGCGAGCTGACCGTCACCGTGACCAGTCGTCGGCACCCCGCGCCGCGGACGGGGCGCGTGCTGCTGCCGGATGCCCGGGGAGGGGTGTCTGCGGCGACCGTCACTGTGCCCGCGGCCCTGCCCCTGCGGGCGGTGGGCTGACCCGTGGCTGCGTCTCGTGGGCATCCTCGGCGTTCCCCACTCCCCGACTTCTGCATCGGAGCGCACGCCGCCATGGCCGGGCATCGACTGCTCACCCGTGATCGCGGACGCTATGCCACCTGTTTTCCGAGTATCGTCGTCATCACCCCGGAGTGACAGGACGTAGATCATAGATTCGATTCTCGCCTTTCCTTCATAGAACAAAAGTTCTAAAGTGAAGAGATGGGTACGAAGGTCGGGGTTGCGCCGCGCAACCTCGTGGTGTGGCTGCCGGACTGGCCGATCGTCGCCCTCACCCGCGACGGCGACGATCCGCTCGATGCGGCGGCGCCGATCGCCGTGTTCGCGAAGAACGCGGTCGTGGCGTGCTCCGCGGCGGCGCGGGCAGAGGGGGTGCGTCGCGGGCTGCGGCGACGTGACGCCCAATCGCGCTGCCCGCAGCTGATCGTCGTCGAGGCAGATCCGGTGCGCGATCAGCGTGCCTTCGCGCCCGTGATCGCCGCCGTCGAAGAGGCGGCGCCCCGGGTGCAGCTGATCCAGCCGGGTCTCGTCGCGCTGCACGCGAAGGGGCCGGCGCGGTACTACGGCGGCGAGGCGGCCGCCGCGACGGTGCTCTCGGGCGTCGTCGCCGCGCTCGGGATCGACGACGTGCGCGTCGGCGTCGCCGACGGCACGTTCACCGCCGAGCAGGCGGCGCGGGTCGGCACCCGCGCGGCCGATCCCGTGCGGGTCGTGCCGGCGGGTGGTGCCGCCGCCTTCCTCGCGCCGCTGTCGGTGTCGGTGCTCGAGGACGAGACCGTGGGGCTCTTCGCGCGTCTGGGCGTGCAGACGCTCGGCCAGGTCGCGGCGCTCGGCCCGGATCGACTCCGCGAGCGCTTCGGCGCCCGCGGCACGAGGCTGCACGCGCTGGCATCCGGTCACGACCCCCGCCCCGTGACGGCGCGGACGCCCCCGCCCGAGCTGCACCGCGAGGTGTCGTTCGAACCGTCCGTCGCCCTGGCCGACCAGGTCGCGTTCGGGGTGCGCGTGCCCGCCGAGGAGTTCACCGCGCGCCTGGGCGCCCTCGATCTGGTGTGCACCGAGCTGCGCGTCGTGCTGACGGGGGAGCACGGGGAGCGCACCGACCGCGTGTGGCTGCACCCGGACGCGTTCGATGCCGCCGCCGTCGTCGACCGGGTGCGCTGGCAGCTCGCCGAGCAGGGCGGCGCGGGCCTGCGCAGCGCCGTCGCGCGGGTGCGGATCGAGCCCGCGGGGGTGGATGCCGCCGCGCACCACACGGCGCGGCTGTTCGGGTCGGGCCCCGAAGAGCGGGTGCACCACGTGCTGTCGCGGGTGCAGGCGATGCTCGGCCACCAGGGGGTGCTCGTGCCCGAGGTGGGCGGCGGGCGCTGGCTCGCCGAGCGGCAGCGCCTTGTTCCGTGGGGTGACCGGGTCGACGCGGGGGCGTCTGCCGACCGTCCCTGGCCGGGGAGCCTGCCCGGGCCGCTGCCGGCGACGGTGTTCCCCGCCGGGCTGCCGGTCGCCGTGCTCGACGACGACGGCGACATGGTGGCCGTCGATGCCCGCGGCGAGCTGACCGGAGACCCGGCGTGGGTCACGGGGCTCGGCGCGCCGGGGTCGTCGGCGGCACGGCGGCGCCGCGGCATCCGCTCCTGGGCAGGACCCTGGCCCGTCATCGAGCGGGGGTGGGATGCCGAGCGCGCGCGTCACGCGCACCGCTTCCAGGTCGTCGACGAGACCGAGCGGGCGTGGCTGCTGGTGTGCGAGGCGGGGGGCTGGCTCGCCGAGGGGGTGTACGACTGATGGGCTTCCACAACCCGTCGGTGACGTGGTCTGAGATGGAGCGGCTGCTGAGCGGTCGTCAGCGCGAGCCCGACGGCGGCGACGGGCCTGCGTTCTCACGCAAGCGCGGCAAGTACGAACCTCCCCCGATCACGCGCCCCGATGGCGCCGTGCCGTACGCCGAGCTGCACGCGCACTCGTCGTATTCGTTCCTCGACGGGGCGTCGGCGCCGGCCGAGCTCGCCGAAGAGGCGGAGCGGCTCGGCCTGCACGCCCTCGCGATCACCGACCACGACGGGTTCTACGGCATCGCGCGGTTCGCCGAGGCGGCCGAGCAGCTGCACGTGCGCACCGTGTTCGGGGCGGAGCTGTCGCTGGGTCTCGACGCGCCGCAGAACGGCCGGGCCGACCCGGTGGGGTCACACCTGCTCGTGCTCGCGCGGGGGGAGGAGGGCTACCACCGGCTCGCGGCGGCGATCACGCACGCGCAGCTGAGCGGCGGTGAGAAGGGCCGCCCCCGCTACGACCTCGACGAGCTGGCCGAGCGGGCGGGCGGGCACTGGGCGATTCTGACCGGGTGCCGCAAGGGGGCCGTGCGGCAGGCGCTGGCGGTCGGCGGCGCGGCGGGAGCGCGCGCTGCGGCGGAGGAGCTCGACCGGCTCGTCGCACGGTTCGGGGCGGATGCCGTGAACGTCGAGCTGATCGATCACGGCGGGCCTGCCGACTCGCGCGACAACGACGTGCTGACCGCTCTCGCCCGGGAGCGCGGTGTGCCGATCCTCGCGACGAACAACGTGCACTACGCCGTGCCCGAGAAGATGCATCTCGCGGCGGCGGTCGCGGCGGTGCGGGCGAATCGGGGTCTCGACGAGCTCGACGGCTGGCTGCCAGCGCACGGCAGCGCCCACCTGCGGTCGGGCGCCGAGATGAGCCGCCGCTTCCGCCGCCATCCCGGGGCGATCGCCCGCACCGTGACGCTCGCCGACGAGCTGGCCTTTCCGCTGCGGCGCGCGAAGCCCGCCCTGCCGAAGCTGCCGGTGCCCGAGGGGCACACGCCGATGTCGTGGCTCGAGAAGCTCGTGTGGGATGCCGTGCCGCGCAAGTACCCCGACGCGACGGACGCCGACCGGGCGCGCATCGAGCGGGAGTTGTCGGTGATCGCGCAGAAGGACTTCCCGGGGTACTTCCTCATCGTGCACGGGATCGTCGCCGAGGCCCGGCGCCGCGGCATCCTGTGCCAGGGGCGCGGGTCGGCGGCCAACAGCGCCGTCTGCTATCTGCTGGACATCACCGCGATCGACTCGATCTTCTACAAGCTGCCGTTCGAGCGGTTCCTCTCCGCGATGCGCGAGGAAGAGCCCGACATCGACGTCGACTTCGACTCGGACCGGCGCGAGGAGATCATCCAGTGGGTGTTCCAGACGTACGGGCGCGAGCGGGCGGCGCAGGTCGCGAACGTCATCCAGTACCGGCCCAAGAACGCGGTGCGCGACATGGCGAAGGCCCTCGGGCACTCCCCGGGCCAGCAGGACGCGTGGTCGAAGCAGGTGGAGCGGTGGGACGGGCCGGTCGCGGGGGCGCACGACATCCCCGATCGGGTGCTCGAGTACGCCGCGGAGCTGATGAAGGCGCCGCGGCACCTCGGCATCCACTCCGGCGGCATGGTGCTGACCGAGCGGCCCGTCGGCGAGGTCGTGCCGATCGAGCACGCCCGCATGGAGGAGCGCACCGTCATCCAGTGGGACAAGGACGACGCCGCGTGGATGGGGCTTGTGAAGTTCGACCTGCTGGGGCTCGGCATGCTCGCCGCGCTGCAGTACTGCTTCGACATGATCGCCGAGGCGACGGGGGAGCGGTGGGAGCTGGCGACGCTGCCCAAGGAGGAGCAGGCCGTCTACGACATGCTGTGCCGGGCGGATTCGATCGGGGTGTTCCAGGTCGAGTCACGCGCGCAGATGGGCCTGCTGCCACGCCTGCAGCCCCGCCGGTTCTACGACCTCGTCATCGAGATCGCCCTCATCCGTCCCGGCCCCATCCAGGGCGGTGCGGTGCACCCCTACGTGCGGCGCAAGCTCGGGCACGAGACGGTCACGTACGCGCACGAGAAGCTGCGACCGGTGCTCGAGCGCACGCTCGGCATCCCGGTGTTCCAGGAGCAGCTCATGCAGATGGGCATGGCCGTCGGCGGGCTCAGCGGTGAGGATGCCGACCTGCTGCGGCGGGCGATGGGCTCCAAGCGTGGCATCGAACGGATCGAGTCGCTGCGCAAGAAGCTCTACGAGGGGATGGCCGAGCACGGCCTCGTCGACGAGGTCGCCGACGACATCTACGCGAAGATCCAGGCGTTCGCGAACTTCGGCTTCGCCGAGAGCCACTCCCTGTCGTTCGGGCTGCTGGTCTACGCGTCGTCGTGGCTGAAGCTGCACTATCCGGGCGTGTTCCTGGCGGCGCTGCTGCGCGCCCAGCCGATGGGCTTCTACTCGCCGGCGACGCTCACCGCCGACGCCCGCCGGCACGGGGTGGTGGTGCGCCGCCCCGACATCCACGCCTCCGGCGCCGACGCCGTGATGGAGCCGCTCGACGCGGATGCCGCCCCCGGCGCCGACCGCGGCCCCACCGGACTGCAGGCCTGCACCGCCCTGCACCAGCCGCCGGTGCCGCCGTTCGACCCGGCCGCCCCCGACGAGTCGGCCGCGCACCGCCGCGACGGCGCGTTCGCGGTGCGGTTGGGGCTGGCCACCGTCACCGGTGTCGGCGCGGCCCTCGCGCAGCGGATCGTCGACAGCCGTACCGCAGACGGCCCGTTCCGCGACCTCCGCGACCTCGTGCGTCGCACCGGGGCGACGGCCGCGCAGGTCGAGGCGCTCTCGACGGCGGGGGCGTTCGAGAGCATGGGGATCAGCCGGCGCGAGGGGATGTGGCTCGCGGGCGACGCCGCACAGGACCGGGCCGAGTTCCTGCCCGGCACCCTCGTCGCCGTGCAACCGCCGCTTTTCGGCGACCAGTCGAGCTACGACATCCTCGCCGCCGACCTGTGGGCGACCGGCATCTCCGCCGACGACCACCCGCTCACCCACTTCCGGGCGCAGCTCGACGCCCGCGGGGTGCTGACCTCGCGGGAGCTGCGCAGCCACGAGACCGGGCGGCGGGTGGAGGTGGCCGGGCTCGTCACGCACAAGCAACGGCCGGCGACGGCATCCGGGGTCACCTTCGTCAACCTCGAAGACGAGCACGGGCTCGTGAACATCATCTGCTCGGTGGGGGTGTGGAACCGCTATCGCCGGGTGCTGCGCGACAGCCCCGCGCTCATCGCGCGCGGCATCCTGGAGCGCTCGCCGGAGGGGGTGACCAACCTGCTCGCCGATCGCTTCGACGATCTGCGCGTCGGCGTGCAGCACCGCTCCCGCGACTTCCGCTGAGGCGCGAGGCGAGGGATACAGAACGACGGCGCCCCGGGGCACGAGGTCCCGGGGCGCCGTCGCGCGTGTGCGTGAGGCTCAGCTCTGCTGGGCGAGCGCGAAGCCGATGGAGCCGTCGCCGTCGACGCGTGCGTCGAGCACGCGGTCGTCGAGCTGCACCGTGGCGACCGGGTCGACGAACACCCGGGCACCGCCTTCCTCGACGACGACGTCGCCCTTCTCGGGGGCGGGGGCGAGGCTCACCGCGTAACCGGCGCCGGGCTCGGCCGCCTCGCTGATGCGGAGGCCGCCGGTGTCGGTGGGGAGCTGGGCCGTCAGGTTCTTGACGGCGGTCGTGGCGTTCTCGGTGAGTGTGAGCATGGCTCTTCCTTCCGTGGATTGCTGCGGACCGGCCACGATTCCGAGAATCCGGGGCGCATGCAACCTGCGACACGGCGTGGCCGGGGACTCACACCGGATACGGAGGTTCGCGCTGTCAAGGGCCGAGACCGGGCATCGGGCTCGGCGTAGCGTGAGGGCATGGCCAACGTCGCAGACTTCTTCATCGACACGCTCACCTCCGCCGGGGTCACCCGCGTCTGGGGGCTTCCGGGGGATTCGCTCAACGCGTTCACCGACGCGCTGCGCCGTCACAGCGACAGACGCGGGGGCGGCGGCATCCGCTGGATGCACATGCGACACGAGGAGGCGGCGGCCTTCGCGGCGGGCGCGGATGCCGAGCTCACGGGGCGGCTGGCTGTGGTCGCCGGTTCGTGCGGTCCGGGCAACCTGCACTTCATCAACGGACTGTTCGACGCCAACCGGACGCGGGTCCCGGTGCTGGCGATCGCCTCGCATATCCCGAGCGAGGAGGTCGGGAGCTCGTACTTCCAGGAAACGCATCCGCAGGAGCTGTTCCGCGAGTGCTCGGTGTACTGCGAGCTCGTGAGCGACCCGGCGCAGCTGCCATGGGTGTTGGAGATCGCGATGCGCACCGCCGTCGAGCGTCGCGGGGTCGCGGTCGTCGTCGTTCCCGGCGACGTCTTCTTCCAGGACGCACCGGAACGCCGTCCGTCGGCGCCGATCATCGCGTCGCGGTCGACGACGCTGCCGGATGCCGAGAGTCTGGCCGAGGCGGCTGCGGTGCTCAACGGCGCCGAGAACGTCACCATCCTCGCCGGCGCCGGCGTGGCCGGGGCGCACGACGAGGTGGTCGCGCTCGCCGCGAAGCTGCAGGCGCCTGTCGTGCACGCGCTGCGCGGCAAGGAGCACATCGAGTGGGAGAACCCGTACGACGTCGGGATGACCGGGCTGCTCGGCTTCGCGTCGGGGTATCGGGCGATGGAGCGGTGCGACGCGCTGCTCATGCTGGGCACCGACTTCCCGTATCGGCAGTTCTATCCCGCGAAGGCACGCATCGTGCAGGTCGACATCCGCGGGGAGCAGCTCGGCCGACGCACTCCGATCGATGTCGGCCTCGTCGGCGGGGTGCGCGAGACGGCGGCGGCGCTTCTGCCGCTCATCGACGAGGGGCGGGATGACAGCCACGTCACCGACAGCGTCGAGCACTACCGCAAGACGCGCCGGAACCTTGACGAGTTGGCGGTCGACGACGGCGAGGAACCGATCCATCCGCAGTATCTCGCGCGGCTGCTCGACGAGCTCGCCGCCGACGACGCGGTCTTCACGGCGGATGTCGGAAGCCCCGTGATCTGGGCGTCGCGCTATCTGACCATGAATGGGAGGCGGCGGCTGCTCGGTTCGTTCCTGCACGGGTCGATGGCGAACGCGCTGCCGCAGGCGCTCGGCGCTCAGGCGGAGGACGGCGGCCGCCAGGTCGTCTCGCTGTCGGGCGACGGCGGACTCGCGATGCTGATGGGCGATCTGCTGTCGATCCGGCAGAACGACCTGCCCGTGAAGATCGTCGTCTTCGACAACTCGTCGCTGAACTTCGTCGAGGTGGAGATGAAGGCGGCCGGCATCGTGAACTTCGGCACGGAGCTGGACAATCCGAGCTTCGCGGCGATCGCGGAGGCCGTCGGCATCACGGGCATCCGGGTGGATAAAGCCTCGGAACTGCGTCCGGCGCTCGAGCGGGCGCTCGCCGCCGAGGGACCGGTGCTGGTCGATGTCGTGACGGCGCGGCAGGAGTTGTCGATGCCTCCCGCCATCACCGCGGCACAGGCGAAGGGCTTCACGCTGTGGGCGCTGCGCACGGTCATGTCGGGGCGCGGCGACGAGCTGCTCGACCTCGCCGACACCAACCTGTGGCGGCGCCTGTTCCACTGACGCGCGCCCGGGGGCGACCGTGGTCGCCGGCGATCGTGACACCTTCGGTCGGAGCTCAGAATGGTGGCGGATCCGCGTCGAGTTCGAACCCGGTCGGACTCGTCCAGCTCAGGCGACCCTCGTCATCGCGGTTCATTGCCCAGGGTGTGCCGTCCTTGACGGAATGGTGGCGCTCGCAGAGCGGTCCGAGGTTGGAGGCGGCCGTCGCACCTCCGTCCGCCCAGCGGATGCGATGGTCGATGTCGCACAGTCGGGACGGTCGTGTGCACCCGGGGGCGAGGCAGTACGGATGCCGGGCGGTCAGCCAGCGGCGAAGGGCGCGCGGTACGCGATAGGCGCGGCGTTCGACGTCGAGCACCGTACCGCGGACCGGATCGGTCAGCACTCGGTACCACTCGGACGCGCCGGCAGCGAGGGTCCGGGCGGTGTCCTGATCGATCGGTCCGTATCCGTCGAGGGTGGCGGGAGCGTCGCCTGCGCCGAGCAGTGTCAGCACGGGGATGGTCAGGTGGACGGTCGTGGTGACGGTTGCGGCCGGGAAAGCCGGCTCATCACGCTCGGTGGGGACCTGGTCGGAGCCACCGTGTACGAGGAGGTCGCAGAAGACATCGGCGCGCAGCTGCGCCGTCGTTCGGGTCTCATCCGTCTGCGACGCAAGGTGCCGCGCGGTCGCATCGAGACGTTCCTCGGCGAGGCGACCGAAGCTCGCGGGGATGAAGGCGGTGACGCAGACCATGCCGTCGTCATCGCCGTGGAATCGGACGTCGCGGTCTGCGGCTGCGCGGGCATGACGTTCTTCACGTGATTCCGGGTGGGCGCGGTCGCGAATGGTGCGCACCCGCTGTCGAAAACGCCCTGGCGCGAGTCGTTGCGCGGCGTCCGCAGCGACCTCGTCGAACCGTTCCCAGGCGTCGCGGGCGTCTGCGGGGAGGGTGTCCGCGGCGTGGGCGGCGGCAGCGACGTTCTGCTCGGAGATCGCCCCGTCCACAGCGGCGCGCCACAGCCGGGGGCACCGCTCCTCAAGGGTCTTCGCCTTGTGCGCGCGGCTCCTCACCTGGAGATCGGAGAGCTGGGTGCGTGCTCCGAGGTCGAGCGCGGCCGATCGGACGGCAAGGTCACGGCGACGTGCTCGGACGGCAGCGTTCGAGAGGCCGCTCGGGTCGCGCCAGAGCGGATCGAGAGTCGGATCGGGGCCCACCCACTGTTCGGGGGAGCGGGCGGCATCCGCGAGGACCGCGGCGAACGCGGCGTCGGTGCGCGAGGACAGCGATCGGGCTTGCCGCGCCAGCGCGACCGCCTGTTCGATCGGATCGAAGGGCATCGTCTCAGCAAACTCGCCGTCGACATCCTCGCCGGGTATCCCGCGGCGTTCGAGATCGGCGAGGAACGTCTGCCAGTAGGCCTCGACATACTCGGGATCCGCCCACAGGCTATCCTCGAAGGCGACCTCCGTATTGGTCGAAAGATCCATATCTGAACGCTACGCAGGGGTTCCGACATTCGATCAAATGATCCACGCGGGAACGGATGGCGAAGGCGCACCGTCTACAATCGAACCGCCAGCCTCTGTAGCTCAGTGGAAGAGCCACTCCGTCCTAAGGAGCGGGTCGGGGGTTCGAATCCCTCCAGGGGCATCTCCCTTTCCAGCGTCACAAGGTCCGCGTCATGAACACCGAAAGGGGGTCCTCGACGTAGTCGCCATACGGCCCGCACGGGGCGAAGCCCTCCGACGAGTACAGCGTCCGCGCGGGCAGGAACTCGACCGATGACCCCGTCTCGAGCCAGACGTTCGCGAACCCGGCGGCGCGCGCCTCGGCGAGGATGTGTCGCAGGATCCCGCGCCCCGCGCCCGTGCCGCGGTGGCCGTCCGCGACCCGCATCGACTTCAGCTCGGCGTTCTCCGCATCCAACCGCTTGAGGGCGCCGACGCCGATGACCTCATCACCGATACGCACCGTCCAGACGGTGAGCGACGGATGCCGCAGCGCCTCCAGATCGAGCGCGTGCACGCACTCGCCGGGCGTAGCCCGCATCCCTGCCAGGTGTGCGGCGAGCAGGCGCTGGGTCGCGGCCCCCGACAGGTCGTCGACGACGATCTGCATCAGCGTCCCTGCCGCTTCTTGTAGGGCTTCGGCTGACCCTTCACGATCGGGGCCCGGCCCTTGCCCTTCGATGCCTTGGCCTTTCCGCCCGCGGGGCTCACCGCCTTCGCAGCAGGCTCGGGTGCATCGGCGATGCGGCGACGCGCCTCCTCGAGCAGCAGGCGACCGGCCGGCGTGAGGGTCTGAGCGCCCTTGGCCCCCGCCAGTACGGGGTGACCGACCTCGTCGTCGAGCTTCCCGACCGTCGTGTACAGCGACGCGAGCGGGATGCCCAACGCGTCAGCGGTGCGCGGGAAGTGCAGGTCGTGCTCGACGAGGGCGACGAAGCGTCGGAGCAGGGCGATCTTCATACGACGATCCTCGCAGGCCGTCGCGGCGTGCCGGATGCCGTCCACGCCGAAATGCGAGAGGGTCGGAACATGCCCGCGATGGACGCCGACAGTCTCGCCGAGCTGCGGAGCCTGCGCGCCCGCGCCTACGGCCCCTCCGCCGACATCCAGGCTGACCCCGCGGCCCGACGCCGGCTCGACGAGCTGGAGGCGCGACAGGCGGGCGCCGCGCCGCATCCGGGGGAGCGCCCGAAGCGTGACCACACCGCCCCGGACGATGCGCACGGGCGCACCGCGGCCGCTCAGGGCAGCGCTCCGTCGGCGAACGGCGTGGGCCGCTCGTCGGCGGATCTGGCGCAGAACCCGTCGACCACCCCGACGCCGGAGCCGCCCGCGCCCGCCCATTCCGATCCCTCCCATACGGGCGACCCGCCCACCGACGCGGAGAACGCCCCACCGCGACTGACCCTTCGCCTGAAACTCCTCTGGGCCTTCACGGTCGTCGCGGCCGCAGCGGTCGCCGTCGCCATCACCTGGACCCTCACGTACTTCGCGCCCATCTCGATGTCGCACGGCGCCGAGCAGGTCGCGACGCTCGAGCCCACCGACCGCGTCGAGGTCCCGAGCGGGTGGGGCGGCGCCGGTGCGAGTTCGCTCGTGTGGGACTACGACGGTCTCGTCGCCTTCGAGACGATGCAGGGGTATGTCGGCATGAATGGCGGCGAGGATTGCTTCGCCGTGGTCGTCGGCGAGAGCATCCCCGAGGAGTTCGACCCCAGCGACGGCTGGGGTTTCGGAAACGGCTTCTGGTCGGGCTGCGGCGTCGGTACCTTCCCGGCGACGGTGGAGATCTTCGTCGGCAGCGATGTGCCGCCGGAGATCCGCGATCGTTTCCCCGACGGCAGTGCGCTGCAGTTCGTCCGCGACGGCGATCGCATCGGCGTCTTCCTCGACCGCGGCGACGGATCCTGAATCCGGGTCCCGACCGGCGCCATGCCTGGCAGAGTGGGAGCATGCCCGAGGAACCCGGCGAGCTGGCTGCCCTCCGCGCCCGCGCCTACGGACCGCACGCCGACATCACCGCCGATCCCGAGGCGCTCCGGCGTCTGACGATTCTCGAAGAAGGAGCGCGTCGCGCGCGCACCGCGCCGCCCGCGCCGCCGATCGTCGATGCGATTCCGGATGCCGTCGCCGCGGCGTCCGCTTCGCGCGCCGTATCCGCGCCGCAGTCGCGCCCCGAAGCACTCACGCGCGCCCCGGTGGAGATCGCGCCCGACGGGGTGGCTGCGCTCGAATCGGCCGTCGCCGCCGCATCCGACACCGCGCCGCCGCGTCGCCGCTGGTCGACGGCGGCCCTCGCCACGGCGGTCACCGGTGCCGCCGTGCTCGGGGCGGCCGTCGCGGTGCCGGCGACGCTGATACTCGCACCCACCGGGCCGCAGCCGGTCGCCGTGCTGCACGTCGACGCCAACGCCGACGTCGGCGAGATGTTCGCCGAAGCCGGCGGCGGCGATGCCGTGCGCTACGACGACTTCTACGGCATGGAGGTGACCGGCGGCTCCTATCAGGAGACCGGAGGGCGCTGCCTCATGATCGTCTTCGACCCGGGTGGTGCTCCCGGATCGGCCACCGGCAACTGCGCCGCCGAAGGACTGGAGCCGTGGATCGACGTCCCCGTCGACGGTCAGCTCAGCGGCGAGGTGCAGGCGCGCTACCAGGCGGGATCCACGCTGCGGTTCGCGCTGTCGGGCGACGAGGTGCACGTCTTCGTGTCCCGAGGCGGCGGCGCCTGACGCCGCATCCGTTTTCCACGGCCGTGTCGCCCGGGCGGGGAGGGGCCGCGGCGCTACCGTCGGAGGCGTGAACGATCAGCCCATCGTCGTCGACGGCGAGTCCGACCCCTCGGTCGTGCTCGGCTACGACTGACAGACGCCCCCACTCGCCGCGCGAGCTCCGGAGACGACGCTCAGTTCGCGGCGTCGTACGCGTCGAGCACCGCCGCGGGAACGCGGCCGCGCTCGGACACCGTGTAGCCGTTCTTCGCGGCCCACTCGCGCACCGGACCGTAGTCGCGCTGGCCGGAGCGGCGCTGCGTGCGCGCCCCCGAGCCGCGGGTCGACGGCGTTGAGGCGGTACGAGCAGAGACCTGACGCCCCGCCGAGATGTACGGCGCGAGGGCGTCACGCAGCCCAGCGGCGTTCTCATCGGTGAGGTCGATCTCGTACGCGGTGCCGTCGAGGGAGAACAGCACGGTCTCGCCCGACCCGACCTCCAAGACGGTGCCGTCCAGGTCGTCGACGAGCTGATGCACGATTCTGCGGGTCATGCCCGAAGCCTAGTGGCGCCGCCCCGGGAAGCGGCCGATCAGGGCAGAAGTCCGGCGCGCCGCGCCCGCGCGACCGCGGCGTGGCGGGTCGAGGCGTCGAGCTTGGACATCGCCGACTGCAGGTAGGACTTCACGGTGCCCTCCTTCAGCGAGAGCGTCGCCGCGATCTCGGCGTTCGTCGAGCCGAGTGCCGCACAGGCGAGCACGTCGACCTCGCGCGGCGACAGGCGCACATCCAGCTGGAGGTCGGCCGGCTCGCCGTCGTGGGAGAGCGCGGCGAGGCGCTGCTCCAGAGCGGCCAGCCGGGTGCGGATGCCGGCATCCGAGACGTCGGCGGCGATGCTCCTCAGCTCCGCGTAGGTCTCGCGCAGCTCTTCGCGGGCACGAGGGTCGAGCCCGCTCTCGGCGGGCGAGGTGGCGAAGGTCAGCCGGCGCTCGACCTCGTCGTGCACGCGCAGTTCCGTCGCGAGGTCGGACGCTACCTGCACGGCCGTGCGGGCCGTCGCCTCACCGAAGCGCGACGTGTGCCACGAGCCGCAGTACAGCACGCTGCGGGTGCGTCCCGATACGACGACCGGCACCGCGAACAGGGTCGCGATGCCCTCGCCGAGGATGACGCGGTCGTAGTCGTGGGTGATGTGGCGTGACGAGCGGTAGTCGAGCGCGAGGCGCGGGCGGCGCTCCACCATCGCGCGGCCGCCGAGACCGCGGGTGGCGCGGACGACGAGACCGGCCAGGTGCGGGGTGCGGTTGCCGACGACGGCCGTCATCTCGACGGTGTCGTGCGCTTCGTAGCCACCGAAGGCGACAGGGAGCCCGGTGCGGGTGGCGAGATCGCCGACCGCGCGGGCGAGGAGATCGGCCTCGGATGCGAGGCCCGGGGATGCCATCGCGTGCTACCTACTTCCGGGGGTGACATCCGCGTCACCCGTTTTCGTAGCGTCGACGTTACCACGCGGCCAGGCGACGACGCCCGGCCGGGGGAGCCCTCGGCTCCCCGCGCACGTCATGAGGCAAGGAGGCCACATGTCCACATCCACCGATGGTTCCCCTCCCGGCATCGACTACGTCGCCGTCGAGGAATCACCCCGATTCGACGAGCTGAAGCGCAAGCACCGCAGCTTCGTCTGGCCGCTCACGGTCGCCTTCCTGCTCTGGTACTTCGCCTACGTGCTGCTGTCGTCGTTCGCGACGGAGTTCGTCTCCACCCGGGTGTGGGGCGACATCACGATCGGCCTGCTGCTGGGCCTCGGCCAGTTCGTCACGACCTTCGCGATCACCATGTGGTACGTGTCCTACGCGAACCGCAAGCTCGACCCCCTCTCTGCGGAGATCCGCACTGATCTCGAGAAGCAGGAGGCCGGCGCATGAGCGACGTCTTCGCGGGTCTGGCCGAGACCGTCACCAGCGCGGTCGAGACGGTCGAGAACAACCCCGTCCTCAACATCTCGATCTTCGGCGCGTTCGTGGCCGTGACGATGTTCATCGTCATCCGCGCCAGCCGCAACAACAAGACGGCGGCCGACTACTACGCCGCCGGACGCTCGTTCACGGGGCCGCAGAACGGCTTCGCGATCTCGGGCGACTACCTGTCGGCCGCGTCGTTCCTCGGCATCTGCGGCGCCATCGCCGTCAACGGCTACGACGGGTTCCTCTACTCGATCGGGTTCCTCGTCGCCTGGCTCGTCGCCCTGCTGCTCGTCGCCGAGCTCATGCGCAACACCGGCAAGTTCACGATGGCCGACGTGCTCGCCTTCCGGCTCAAGCAGGCCCCGGTGCGGATGGCGGCGGCCATCACGACCCTCGCCGTCTGCTTCTTCTACCTGCTGGCGCAGATGGCGGGCGCCGGTGGCCTCGTCTCGCTGCTGCTGGGCATCAACGACGCCATCGGGCAGTCGGTCGTCGTCGCCGTCGTCGGCGTGCTCATGATCGTCTACGTGCTCATCGGCGGGATGAAGGGCACGACCTGGGTGCAGATCGTCAAGGCGTTCCTGCTCATCGGCGGCGCGCTCGTGATGACGATCTGGGTGCTCGCGCTCAACGGCTTCAACCTCAACACGCTGCTCGAGAGCGCGGTCGCCGCCTCGACGAGCGACCCGAAGGACGCGATCCTCGGCCCGGGCCTGCAATACGGCAAGAACCCGTGGGACTTCGTCTCGCTGGCCATCGCGCTCGTGCTCGGCACTGCCGGCCTGCCGCACGTGCTCATGCGCTTCTACACGGTGCCCACCGCGAAGGAGGCCCGCCGCTCGGTCGTCTGGGCGATCTGGCTGATCGGCCTGTTCTACCTGCTGACCCTCGTGCTCGGCTACGGCGCCGGTGCGCTCGTCGGCCCCGACGCGATCAAGGCGGCCCCGGGGGGCGTCAACTCCGCAGCCCCGTTGCTGGCTCTCGCGCTCGGCGGGCCACTGCTGCTCGGGTTCATCTCGGCGGTGGCCTTCGCGACGATCCTCGCGGTCGTGGCCGGTCTCACGATCACCGCGGCCGCCTCGTTCGCGCACGACATCTACGCGAACGTCGTGAAGAAGGGGAACGTGCCGCCGGACGGCGAGGTCAAGGTCGCGCGCCGCACCGTGCTGGTCATCGGCGTGCTCGCGATCGTCGGCGGCATCGGCGTGCAGGGACAGAACGTCGCGTTCCTCGTCGCCCTCGCCTTCGCCGTCGCGGCGTCGGCGAACTTGCCGACGATCATCTACTCGCTGTTCTGGCGCCGGTTCTCCACGCGCGGCGCGGTGTGGAGCATGTACGGCGGGCTCGCTGCGGCGGTCATCCTCATCGTGCTCTCGCCCGTGTTCTGGGGCACCGAGACCAGCGTGTTCAAGAACGTCGGCACGGCGATCTGGCCGTTGAACAACCCCGGCATCGTGTCGATCCCGCTCGGATTCTTCCTCGGGTGGCTGGGGACGGTCACCTCTTCGCGCAAGGAGGATCCGGTCAAGGCCGCCGAGATGGAGGTGCGCTCGCTCACCGGCTACGGCGCCGAGAAGGCCGTCGACCACTAGCGGACACCACCGCGAAAGCGGAGCGCGGCGGGCGGCCTACACGCCTGCCGCGCTCCGTCTTTCCCCCGGACGGCGGTTCGGGTGTCACCGTCCGGATGCCGCGACGCGGTCTTCGAGGTCGAGCAGGAAGCGCTTGGTCTCGGGGTGGCCGCCGTACTCGCCGATCGACCCGTCGGATCGCACGACCCGGTGGGCGGGGAGCACGAGCGAGATCGCGGTGCGCGCGCACGCCGAACCCACGGCACGATGGGCACCGGGGGAGCCCGCGTGCACGGCGATCTCCCCGTACGAGGCCGTCTCGCCGTACGGTATCTCCTGCACCGCCTGCAGCGCGCGCTTGGTGAACCCCTCGGCGAACCACCAGTCGATCGCGACGTCGAAGTCGCGGCGGTCGCCGGCGAAGTACTCGTCGAGCTGCGCGGCGACGCCCGCCGCGGGACCGTCGTCGGGCACCGGGACGGCGCGCAGGGCGAGGCCGATCTCGACGAGCGCGTCGTCGTCCGGACCGTCGAGCAGCTGCAGGGACGCGAGCCCGGCATCCGTCATGACGATGAGCGCGGAGCCGACCGGCGTCGGGTGCACGGTGTACGTGGGTGAGGACATGCCCCCATCATGGCCGCGCCGTCCCCACCCGAAGCGCTCGCCGCCGGCATCCGTGGATCGATCTTTCGAAGCTCCGCCGGGGGAGGAGGATCGCCCAATCCGGCCGAATGCGCGGGTCTACCCGGCGTTTCGCCCGCGCGCGCTTAGGGTGTGTCGTGTGTGGCGAGGAGATGGTGGCGCCGTGCGAGGCGTGGAAGATGTCGCGTACGACGATTCGGCGACCCCCGGTGCGGTGACCCCGTCGGGGATCGACCTGCGCGAGCCCGGCGTCGTCGTCAGTCATGTCGCAGAGCCCGAGCGCGCGCGCATCCGCGAGGAGTC
Source organism: Microbacterium telephonicum (assembly GCF_003651225.1). GTDB lineage: Bacteria > Actinomycetota > Actinomycetes > Actinomycetales > Microbacteriaceae > Microbacterium > Microbacterium telephonicum. The sequence continues at coordinate 15,505 of NZ_RCDB01000003.1, read as the reverse complement.
GGCCCAGCTCGGCGGGCGGTCGACCCTGCTGCACTACAGCGACGAGGGCGATGCCGGCATCGACATCACCAAGGCCCACCCCGGCAGCCTCCCGCAGTTCATCACCGGACGCTCGACGCTGCTGTCGGGCCTGTTCCGCGACGAGGTCGCGCTGCTGACGGCCCGTCGCGCCGCCGACCGCATCGTCGCCAAGGACGTCGAGTTGCGCACCGCCCGCGGCCTGGATGCCGTGCACCTCGCCGTCGGCATCGCCGGATGGCGCATCGGCGGCGTCGTCTACTCGGCCCCCGTGCTGCTGCGTCCGCTGCTGATCCGTCGCCACCACACCGACATCGAGCTCAAGCTGCGCGGCGCGTTCGTCATCAACCCCGAACTGGTCACCGCCGCGCGCACGCACTTCGGCATCTCCCTCGACGGCCGGGCGCTCGCCGCCCTCGCCCACGACGACGGCGTCTTCAAGCCGCAGCCGGTCATCGACCACCTGCGCGCCCTCACGGCGCACATCCCCACCTTCACGGTGCAGCCGCGCTTGGTGGTCTCCACGTTCGCCGACGTGTCCGGCGACATGGAGCGCGACGCCGCCCGCCTCGACCACCCGGTGCTCAACGCCCTGGCCGGTCACCTCGCCGACCGTGAGAACCTCGCCCTCGTGCGCAGCGTCCCCGATCTGGTGAGCGCCGACGAGCGGCCACCCGCATCCGATCGCCTGCTGCTGGACGCCGACGCCGAGCAGGAGCAGGTGCTCGCCCGTATTGCTGCGGGGCAGTCCCTCGCCGTGCACACCCTGCCCGGCACCGGCGGCACGCAGACCGTCATCAACGCGATCGGCGAGCTCGTGCGCACCGGCAAGCGGGTGCTCGTCGTCAGCACGCGGCGGTCCACCCTCGACGGGGTGCGTCACCGCCTGGCCGGAATCGGCCTGCAGGGCCTGGCCGTCACCCCCGGACAGCTGCACCGCGACCTCGTGCGCGCGATCTCGCGCAACGAGAAGGCGACGCCGCCCAAGGTCGCCGAGGTCGACGATGCGCTCGTGCGCCTGCGCTCGGTGCTGCGCGACTACCGCGCATCGCTCACGCAGCGCCATCCAGCCCTCGGCATCTCGCCGCTGGAGGCGCTGCGCACCCTCGCCACGATCGGATCGACCACTCCGGCTCCGAGCGCGCAGACCCGCTTCGACGTCGGCGTGCTGCAGTCGCTCTCGAGCCGGCGCGGCGAAGCGGCCGATGCGCTCTCGACCGCGGCGCGGCTGGGCGAGTTCCGCTTCGGGCCCGACGATTCGCCGTGGTACGGCGTCGCCTTTCCGACCACCGACGCCGCCCGCGCGGCCCACGCGCTCGCCCGCCGACTGCACCGCACCGACGTGCCGGCGATCCTCGAGCGCGGCTATGAGCTGATCGCGCAGACGCGGATGCGGCCGTTCGGCACGATCGCCGAGCTCGCCGCGTACCTGCGGCTTCTGCAGGGGATCCGGGGCTCGCTCGACCGCTTCAGCCCGACCGTGTTCGAGCGGCCGCTGGGCGAGCTCATCCAGGCCCATGCGGTGCGCCGCGACGCGCCGGCGATGACGAGCGCGAACCGGCGACGGCTCAAGCGCCTGTCGAAGGAGTACGTGCGTCCCGGCATGCACGTGACCGACATGCACGAGGCGCTCTCCCGCGTGCAGCAGCAGCGTGCGCAGTGGCAGCAGGTCGTCGAATCGGGCGTGACCCCCGAGGTGCCGCTGGGCCTCGACGACGTCGCGACCGCCCTGCAGCGCGTGGATGCCGACCTGCGCGAACTCGACTCGGTGCTGGGGCGGCAGATCCCGCTGGCGGCGACCCCGATCCCGCAGCTGCTGCGCACCCTCGCCGACCTCGCCGCCGACTCCGACGTGTTCGACAACCTCGTCGAGCGTGCGCAGCTGCGCGACCGTCTCGCGCAGCTCGGGCTCGACACCCTGCTCACCGAGCTGTCGATGCGGCACGTCGCCGAGGAGCGCGTGGCCGCCGAGTTCGAGTTCGTGTGGTGGCAGTCGGCCCTCGAGGCGATGCTGCGCAGCGACCGCGCGCTGCTGGGCGCCAACACCGCCGTCGTCGACCGTCTCGAGCGCGACTACCGGCTGGTCGACGAGGCCCACGCCGGGTTCGCCGGCCCGCAGCTGGCCGCCGAGCTCGCGACGCGCTGGAAGATCGCGATCGTCGACGAGGCGGGCGAGACGGCCGCGCTGAAGTCGGCGCTGCGCGCCGGCACGGCGACCGCCGCCGAGATCCTCGCGACGGCGCCGCGACTGCTGCGCACCGTCGCGCCGGTCTGGCTCGCCTCGCCCTACGAGGTGCCCCAGATCCCCGACGCGGAGGCCTTCGACGTGCTGCTGCTCGTCGACGCCGCGGCCGTCTGCGTCACCGAGGCGGCGCCGGCCCTGCGCCGCGCGCGCCAGGTGGTCGCCTTCGGCGACCCCGTCACGCAGAAGCCGACCCCGTTCCGTGTCGGCGCCGGCCGCGCCGACGACGACGAGCCCGAGGTGCCGTTCGACCAGACGAGCGTGTTCGAGCGCCTCGCCGACCTCGTGCCGGTCGAGACGCTCACCCGTAGCTACCGCGCCGGTGGCGAAGACCTCGCGCAGCTCGTCAACGACGCGTTCTACGGCGGCGAGATCGTGTCGTTCCCGTGGGCGGGCTCCTACCTCGGCCGCGGCAGCCTCTCCGTCGACTACGTCGAGGGCGGCACCGGAACCCCCGATCCCGAAACCGGCGCCGTCGAGAGCCCCGACGCCGAGGTCGCCCGTGTCGTGAGCCTCGTCGTCGAGCACGCCGTCAACCGGCCGACCGAGTCGCTCATGGTCGTCACCGCATCGACCAAGCACGCCGAGCGCGTGCGCGCCGCCGTCGCCGAGGCGTTCGCCGGCCGCTCCGACGTCGCGGAGTTCGTCTCCCGCGACACCGCCGAGCCGTTCGCCGTGCTGGGACTGGAGGAGTCGGTCGCCGAGAGCCGCGACCGCGTCGTGTTCTCGCTCGGGTTCGGGCTCACCAAGCACGGCCGTGTGCTCACCGACTTCGGCGACCTGTCCCGCGAAGACGGCGAGCGTCTGCTGACGGTCGGGATGACGCGGGCACGCCGCTCGATGGTCATCGTGTCCTCCATCCGCCCGTCCGCCTTCGACGAGGGACGCCTGCAGTACGGCGCCGCGACACTCATGTCGATCCTCGGCGGGATCGCCGCCCGGGCGCGGGAGGCGCGGCTGGAAGACCTGGCCGACCCGCTGACCCTCTCGCTCGCCCAGCAGCTGCGCAGCCTCGGCATCTCGGTCGACGTCGACTACCGCGGCATCCTGCCGCTCGTCGCGCAGTACCAGGGCAAGGCCGTGGTCGTCGAGAGCGATCCGGAGACGACGGGGGAGTCGCTGCGCGAGTCGCTGCGCCTGCGCCCGCAGATGCTGCGCCGGCTCGGCTGGCACTACGTGCGCGTGCACTCGTTCGACCTCTACAGCGACCCCGCGGGTGTCGCGGCGCGCATCGCCGGCATCCTCGGGGCGCCGCCGGACACACCGAGTGCCCAGGTGCCGACGCAACCGCTCGACGGCCTGCGGTGACCGACGAAAGAGGCCGGCAGCGCATCGAGCGGATGCCGGGGCGCCGTCGCGCGCGCCTCACCCCCGCACCGGGGACGGATGCCGAACCCGCCGCCGAACCGGACGCGGATTCCGCGACCTCCGCGCAGAAGGACGCGGGACCCAACGACGACCGGATGCGTCGCGAGGTCCCGCCCCACTACTGAAGAGCGCTCAGGCGCGCGGCGGCGTCTGGTTCTGCTGCAGCAGGTCGCGGATCTGGATGAGGATCTCCTGCTCGGTGGGCAGCGGCTCCTCCACGGTCTCGACGACGCCGGCCTTCGCGGCCTGACGCTCCTTCCAGCGGTTCATCGGGTAGACGAGCACGAAGTACACGACGACGGCGACGGCGAGGAAGCTGATGGCCGCGCTGATGATCGATCCGATCGCGAAATCGGAGGTGTTGCCGAACAGCGTCGGCACCGAGATCACCCACTTGTCGAGGTTGCCGGTCTGGAACACGAGCCCGATCAGCGGGTTGATGAAACCCGCGACGAGCGCGTTGATGATGGCGGTGAACGCGGCGCCGATGACGACCGCGACGGCCAGGTCGATGACGTTGCCGCGGGTGATGAATTCCTTGAAGCCCTTGATCATGAGGTTCCCCCTCCGGTCTCCGGCTTCCGCCGGGTTACGACCCCGACGATGCGGGTGAGGCCTTCGCCTCGGACTTCGATGATGTCGAAGAACCGGCGGACGCGCTACCCGCCGCGGGCGAACCCGTCGAGCGCGAATCGGTGCGGTAAAATCCCGAGCCGTTGAAGGTCACGCCGACCGTGCCGAACTGCTTGCGCAGCACTCCGCCGCACTCCGGGCACTCGGTCAGGGCGGCGTCGGAGAAGGACTGCACGGCGTCGAAGCGGTGGCCGCACTGCTTGCAGGCGTAGGCGTAGGTGGGCATTCGGTTCCTTCGGGAAGGGCCGCCGCTCAGGCGAGGCGGAGGGTCTGGGTCGGGGTGACGACGCCGGTCACGGCCTGATCGTGCAGATCGCGCGGGACCTCGTCGAGAAGCTCGGAGTCGAAGATGACAGCGTAGACCGGCGGGCACTTCTCCATGGATCCGAGGGTCTTGTCGAAGAACCCGCGACCCCACCCCAGCCGCATCCCGGAGCGGTCGACGGCGGCGGCGGGGATGAGGAGCAGGTCGACGTCGTTGAGGGCGAGCGGGCTCAGCACCTCGGCCACGGGCTCGGGCAGTCCGAACAGACCCTCCGCGATGTCGGCGTCGGATGTGGCCACCGCCCAGTCGAGCAGGCCGTCGGCGCGCGTGATCGGAAGGAGCACGCGGATGCCGCGGGCCACAGCATCCGCGACGAACGCGTGCGTGCCGGGCTCGGTCGGCGTCGACAGGAAGCACGACACCGAACGGGCGCCCGTGGCGGCGACGAGGGCGTCGAGCTGGGCCTTGACCCCGGCCTCGGCTTCTTCGAGCGCGGGCTGCGAACGCTGCTGTCGTCGCTCGCGCAGGTCGGCACGCAGGGCGCGCTTGGCGTTGTCGATGGCGCCGATCATCCTCCGATTGTAGGCGGGCCATTCGGGCCCGCTATCGTATGGCCCATGTCGAAGCGCGCTCAGAAGGCCGTCATCCCCGCCGCGGGACTCGGAACCCGATTCCTGCCCGCCACCAAGGCCCTCCCCAAGGAGATGCTGCCCGTGGTCGACAAGCCGGCGATCCAGTACGTCGTCGAAGAGGTGACCCGCTCGGGCATCCGCGACACGCTCGTCATCCTCGGCCGCAACAAGAATGCGATCTCCAACCACTTCGACTCGGTCCCCGAGCTGGAGACCAACCTCACCAACAAGGGCGACATCGAGAAGCTCCGCCGCGTGCAGCACTCGAGCGACCTCGCCGACATCCACTTCGTGCGCCAGGGCGAGCCCAAGGGCCTCGGCCACGCGGTGCTGCGCGCCAAGGCGCACGTCGGCGACGAGACGTTCGCCGTGCTGCTGGGCGATGACCTCATCGACGAGCGCGACACGCTGCTGGAGACGATGCTCGACCAGAACGAGCAGACCGGTCTCACGGTCGTCGCCCTCATGGAAGTCGACCCCGACCACATCCACATGTACGGCGTCGCCTCCGTCGAGCCCACCGACACCCCGGACGTCGTGAAGGTCACCGGTCTCGTCGAGAAGCCGAAGAAGGAGGACGCCCCCTCCAACCTCGCCGTCATCGGCCGCTACGTGCTCACCCCGAACGTCTTCTCGATCCTCGAGCGCACCGAACCGGGCAAGGGCGGGGAGATCCAGCTGACCGACGCGCTGCAGGAACTCGCCGTGACCGACGGCGTTCTCGGGGTCGTGTTCCGGGGACGCCGCTACGACACCGGCGATAGGGTGGACTACATCAAGGCCATCGTGCAGCTGGCGATCGACCGGGAGGACCTCGGCACCGACCTCAAGCCGTGGCTGAAGGACTTCGCGGCCCAGCTCTGAGCCTCGGCCCTCGAGGGAGGTGGTGAGGATGGACCTGACGGTTCCCCGCCGCTACGGGCCGACGTCGATCAGGCTCGTCCGCGCCCGCGACGCCCGCATCCTGCAGGCGGAGCTGCTCTCGAACCGCTCATGGCTGCGGCCCTGGGAGGCGACCAGTCCCGACGGTCCGGTGTCCTTCGACATGCGGCTGTCGATCCGGCGCCTACTGCAGCAGTACCGCGACGGCGGCGGCGTGCCGCTGGTCATGGAATACGACGGCGAGATCGCCGGGCAGCTGAACGTCTGGGGACTCGCGCGCGGGTCCCTCTCGTCGGCGACGATCGGTTACTGGGTGAGCGAGCGCTTCGCGGGACGCGGGATCACCCCGACGAGCGTCGCGCTCGCGACCGACCTGTGCTTCCAGGAGCTGCGGCTGCACCGCATGGAGATCTGCATCCGCCCCGAGAACACGGCGAGCCTGCGCGTCGTGCAGAAGCTCGGCTTCCGCTACGAGGGGCTGCGGCGGCGCTACATCCACATCGACGGGGACTGGCGTGACCACTACGCGTTCGCCCTCGTGCGCGACGAGGTCCCGGAGGGCGTCCTCAACCGCTGGATCGCCGGTCACGCCCCGCAGGACGCCGCGATCGTGCCGCCGGAACCTTCGAGTTCAACTCGAAGCTGAGACACGCGGGCGGATGCCGGGGCGACGCGGCATCCTGGCCCTACCTTTGAGCCCATGGGTGGACAGGTTCTCGGCGGTGGGGTGGTCGTCCTCGTCGCCGTCGTGCTGTGGCTCGTCTACCTGCTGCCGTCGTGGCACGGCCGCTACCGCTACGACGCCTCCGAGCGCAACGCGGTGCGTCTGAGTCAGGCGCTGCGGGTGCTCGCCGAGACGAGCGAGACCCCCGACGAGGTGCGACTGGAGCTCACCGCCCGCTCCGCCCTCGCCCAGCAGAGGCTCGCCCGCCGCACGCTCGCCGACAAGGAGCGCGCCGAGCAGGAGACGCAGCGACTCGCCGAAGAGGCCGAGCGCCGTCGCGTGCGCCTCGAGCAGGAGACCCGGCGGGCGCTCACCCGCGCTGAGGAACAGGCGCAGCGCGCCCAGGCCCTGGCCGAGGCGGCCGACGCCCGTCGGCGCGTGCTCGCCGAACGCGACCGCGCCCTCGCCGTGGCCGCCGCCGCGAAGGCCGCCCCCGCCGCCCGCCGCGCCCGTGCCCGTCGGCGCACGCGCCTCGTCGCGACCGTGCTCACCGTCGCGGCCGTCGCCGTCGCGGTCTGGGGTGGCCTCCTCTTCGCCGCCGGCGCCGCACCCACCATCCTGATCGCCGGCGTCGGGACGGTGCTGGCCGGCGCGATCGTGCTGCACCGGATGTCGGCCGTCCAGCGCCGGTCCGCCGTACGCGCCGTCGTCATCGCACCGGCGGCACGTCCGCTCGGCGACGTGCAGGACGTCGCCCTCGCCTCCGACCGCGCGTCGTGGACGCCCCGCGAGCTGCCCCGTCCGCTCACCGCATCGGCCGGCTCCCGCGCGGCGGCGGTGCTCGACGAGGCCGAGGCCCGCGACGCACTGCGCCGCGCGGCACGCGAGGAGGCCATGCGCGAACGCGCCGCACAGGCGGCCCCGCCGTCGATCGACACCGCCCGTCGGGCGCGCCCCGCAGCCCTCGCCGGACCCGCCGACGACGCCGCGATCGAAGCCCACGTGCGCGACCTGCTCGCCCGCCGAGCCTCGGGGCAGTGACCCCGCGCGTGGTCGGGACGCCGCGTCGCGCGTGCTAGTGTTGACGAGGTTCAAGGGCCTGTGGCGCAGTTGGTAGCGCGCTTCGTTCGCAATGAAGAGGTCAGGGGTTCGAATCCCCTCAGGTCCACCGCAGAAAGCCCCTCGGAAGAGGGGCTTTCGTCGTTTCCGGTGCTCTTTCTCACGGCGCATCCGCGTGGCGCGTGAGAAGACTGTTCACGGCGGGACACGAAGCCGGAAAACGGGGCGAAACAGCCGCGTCGTAGCGTCGCCTCATGACAGCGAGCACGCACACCGCAACGCGCCGCCTCGTGGTGGTGGGCGCCGGAATGGTCGCCCACCGCTTCGTCGAGAGCCTGCTCGACGGCACCGACGAGGCCTTCCAGGTGACCGTCCTCGGCGAGGAGGGGCGTGCCCCGTACGACCGCGTCGCCCTCACGAGTGTGCTCACCGGCGGCACCGTCGCCGGACTCACCCTCGACGAGGACGTCTTCGCCGACCCGCGGGTGCACTTCGCGCCCGCCGACCCGGTGCGGATGATCGACCGCGACGCGCGCGAGGTCGTCACGATGTCGGGGGAGCGGCATCCGTACGACCATCTGGTGCTGGCGACCGGCTCGTACGCCGCGCGGCTCGCCGTCGACGGATTCGACCTGCCGGGCTGCTTCGTCTACCGCACCGTCGACGACGTCGAGGGGCTCGCCGCCTTCGTCGCGGCGCGCTCCGCACAGCTCGGCCGCCCGCTCACCGGCTACGTCGTCGGCGGCGGGCTGCTCGGGCTCGAGGCCGCCGGTGCGCTGCAGGGCCTCGACGTGGAGTGCACGATCGTGCAGTCCAGCGACCGGCTCATGTCGGCCCAGCTCGATGCGCCGTCGGGAGGGATGCTGCGCCGGCTCATCGCCGCCCGCGGCATCGCGGTGCGCACCGAGACCATCACCACGTGCCTGCGGCCCGATCAGAGCGGCCAGATCGCGCAGCTGGAGTTCCGCGACGGCTCGACCGCGCCGGCCGACGTCGTCGTGTTCACGGTCGGGGTGCGGCCGCGAGACCAGCTCGCCCGCGACGCGCAGCTGGAGTGCGACCCGCGCGGCGGCGTGCGCATCGACGCGACGTGCGTCACGAGCGATGCGCACATCTCGGCGATCGGCGAGGTCGCGAGCTTCGACGGCGCCTCCGTCGGACTCGTCGCACCCGGCTACGCGATGGCCGAAGTAGCGGCGCGGCGCCTGCGCGGCGGGGAGGCGAGCTTCGGCGGCTACGACCTGTCGACCAAGCTGAAGCTCTCCGGCGTCGACGTCGCCAGCTTCGGCGACGCGTTCGCCACCACTCCCGGCGCCCTCGACGTCACCTACGCCGACCCGGTCGCCGGCGTCTACAAGAAGCTCGTCCTCTCCGACGACGCGAAGACACTGCTCGGCGGCATCCTCGTCGGCGACGCGTCCGCATACGGTGCGCTGCGTGCCCTCGTCGGCGCCGAGCTCGGTGGCGACCCCGCCGCGTACCTGCTGCCCGAGGGCGGGGTCGCCGCGCCCGGCGGCGATCTGCCCGACGAGGCCGTCGTCTGCTCCTGCTCGTCGGTGACCGCCGGCCGCATCCGCAGCGCCGTCCACGACGATGGCTGCGCCGACGCGGCCGCCGTGAAGGCGTGCACGAAGGCGGGGGCGACCTGCGGATCGTGCTCGGCGCTGGTGGGCCGCATCGTCGGCGCCGAACTCACCAAGCTCGGCCGCGAGGTCTCGAACGCGCTCTGCGAGCACTTCGACCTCTCACGGCGGCAGCTCTTCGACGCCGTTCGCGTCTCGGGGCTGACGACCTTCAGCGCCGTCATCGAACGGTTCGGCCGCGGTCGCGGCTGCGACATCTGCAAGCCGGCGCTCGCCAGCATCCTCGCCGTCCTCACCGGGACCCACGTGCTCGACGGCGAGAACGCGACACTGCAGGACACCAACGACCACGTCATGGCGAACCTGCAGAAGGACGGCACCTACTCGGTCGTCCCGCGGATGCCGGGTGGCGAGGTGACTCCCGACGGGCTGATCGTCATCGGCGAGATCGCCCGCGACTTCGGCCTGTACACGAAGATCACCGGCGGCCAGCGGGTCGACATGTTCGGCGCGCGCCTCGAGCAGCTGCCCGACATCTGGCGACGGCTCGTCGACGCCGGCTTCGAGTCCGGCCACGCCTACGGCAAATCGCTGCGCACGGTGAAATCCTGCGTCGGGTCGACGTGGTGCCGCTACGGGGTGCTCGACTCGGTGGGCATGGCCGTGACGCTCGAGCTGCGCTACCGGGGACTGCGCGCACCGCACAAGCTCAAGCTCGGCGTCTCCGGCTGTGCGCGCGAGTGCGCCGAGGCGCGATCGAAGGATGCCGGCATCATCGCGACGGAGGCCGGCTGGAACCTGTACGTCGGCGGCAACGGCGGCTTCACCCCGCGGCACGCGCAGCTGCTGGCCGAAGGCCTCGACGACGACGCGCTCATCACCGCCATCGACCGGTACTTCATGTACTACATCCGCACCGCCGACCGGCTGCAGCGCACGGCCCCGTGGGTGGAGGCGCTCGACGGCGGCATGGCGGGGCTGCGCGAGGTGATCTTCGACGACAGCCTCGGCATCTGTGGCGACCTCGACGCGGCGATGGCCCGTCACATCGACGGCTACGAGGACGAGTGGGCGGCCACGCTCGCCGACCCCGAGAAGCTGCGCCGCTTCGAGTCGTTCGTCAACGCCCCGACGACGCCCGACCCGTCACTCGGCTACGTCCCGGAGCGCGGTCAGGTGCGACCGGCGACCGCGGACGAGCGCGACGCCGGCGTGCTCATCGCCGGCACGACGCTGGAGGTGCGCCGATGACCCTCGACCTGCCGCGCACGGCGACGTGGCGACGCGTGTGCGCCGTCGCCGACCTCGAGATCGAGCGGGGGCGTGCCGCGCTGCTCGACGGCATCCAGGTCGCGCTCGTGCTCACCCGGGACGGCAGCGTGTACGCCGTCGACAACCGCGACCCGTACTCCGGCGCGCATGTGATCTCGCGCGGCATCGTCGGCACGCGGGGGAGCATCCCCACGATCGCCTCGCCGATGTACAAGCAGTCCTGGGACCTGCGCAGCGGGGTGTGCGTCGAGTCGCAGGGCAAGGAGCCGCGCCCGCTGCGCACCTGGCTCGTCGATGTGCGGGGCGGCGACGTGATGATCTTCTGGGAGGCCACGCCATGACGACGATCCTCGGAATCCCCCTCGCCGGCCGTGACGTGCTCATGGTCGGTGGCGGCGACGTGACCGCGCGCCGGCTGCGGCGCTTCGCCGCCGACGGCGCGCTCGTGCGCATCGTCGCGCCGGTGCTCGGTGCGGCCACCCGCGCGCTCGTCGACGGCGGCGCGGCGACGTGGACCCCAGCAGAGTTCCGGCCCGGGGCCGTCGAGGGGGCGTGGCTCGTCCACACCGCGACCGGGGACCCGCGCACCGACCTCGACGTGGTCGCCGCGTGCGAGCGGGCGCGCGTGCTGTGCATCAACGCTTCCGACGGCGCCCACGGCTCGGCGCGGCTGACGGCGCAGACACGCGCGGGGGACGTCGCGGTCGGCGTGGTCTCCGACGCGGGCGTCGACCCGCGCCGTTCGTCCCGTGTGCGCGACGCGATCGGGGCGCTGCTGGACGACGGCGCCCTTCCGGTGCGTCGCCGGCGGCGTCGCGGGCCGGGTCGCGTCGACCTCGTCGGCGGCGGCCCCGGGCCGCTCGACCTCATGACCGTGCGCGCGCGACGCCTCCTCGCCGAAGCGGACGTCGTCGTCGCCGACCGGCTCGGGCCGGCCGCCGAGATCCTGCCCCTCCTCGATGCGGAGGTGGAGTTCGTCGACGTCGGCAAGTCGCCCGGCTCGCACCCCGTGCCGCAGCAGGAGATCAACCGCATCCTGATCGCGCGCGCCCGCGAGGGCAAGCGGGTCGTACGGCTCAAGGGCGGCGACCCGTTCGTCTTCGGCCGCGGCGGCGAGGAGGTGCTCGCCTGCCTCGAAGCCGGCATCGCGGTCGACGTCGTGCCCGGAGTGAGCAGCGCCGTCTCGGTGCCGCAGGCCGCCGGCATCCCGGTCACCCATCGCGGCGTCGCGGCGGCCGTCCACATCGTCAACGGCCAGGCGGAGATCACCTCCACCACCCGTGCCGCCCTCGCCGATCCCGCCGTCACGACGGTCGTGCTCATGGGCGTGGCCGCCTTGCCGCGCCTCGTCGAGGCCGCGCTTACCGCGGGCGCGGGCGCGGAGACCCCGGTCGCGATCGTCGAGAGCGGCCACACCGGCGCACAGCGCACCACCCGCAGCAGTCTCGGCACCGTGGTCGCGGATGCCGCGGCGAGCGGTGTGCGCAACCCCGCCGTCATCGTCGTCGGCGACGTCGCGGCAGCCGGATTCCTGTACCCTTCGAGGTCATGGCAGGAGGCGGCGACCACGTGACCGCGACCACGCGCGCGCCGCTGTCGTCCGCGCTGCAGGGCTGCCAGATCGTCATCGCCGTCGACCGGCGTGCCGGGGAGCTGACCGCGGCGCTCGAACGCCACGGCGCCACCGTGCGCCAGGCTCCGGCGCTGAGCATCGTGCCCCACGTCGACGACGCCGCACTGCTGGCGACGACCCAGGCGATCATCGACGACCCGCCCGACATCGTCGTCGCCACGACCGGCATCGGGTTCCGGGGATGGATGGAAGCGGCGCTGGAGGCCGACCTCGCCACCGAGCTCACCGCGGCGTTGAGCTCCGCCGTCATCGTCGCCCGCGGCCCCAAGGCGCGCGGGGCGATCCAGCAGGCGGGCCTGGCTGCCGATTGGGTCGCAGAGTCGGAGACGTCGGCGGAACTCGGCGCCTACCTCGTCGAGGCGGGAGTGGAGGGCAAACGCATCGCGGTGCAGCATCACGGCTCCGGCTCCGACGGGCTCGACGAGCTGTTCCGCTCCCACGGCGCCGACGTCGTGAGCCTCACCGTCTACCGATGGGGACCGCCCGCGGATCCCGTCGCCGTGCAGCGTTCCGTGCAGCTCACCGGCGGGGGAGAGGTCGACGCCGTGCTGTTCACGTCGGCGCCGGGCGCCGCGGAATGGCTCGCGGCGGCCGAGCGTGAAGGCGTGCTCGACGAGGTGCGGCGCCGCAGCGCCGCGGGACGGCTCCTGCTCGCCTCCGTCGGCCCGATCACGGCGGAGCCGCTCGAGCGTGCCGGCCTGACGATCACCACGGCCGAGCGCGGCCGGCTCGGATCGCTCGTGCGCAGTGTCGTGCACCACTTCGGCGGCGAGGGCGCGGTGCGGGTCACGACGGTCGGCGGCGAGCTGTCGCTGCGCAGTGGCGGCGCCGTGCTCGACGGCAGGTTCATCCCGCTCTCGCGCACGGCCGTCGATCTGCTCGGACTGCTCCTCGAGCATCCGGGAGCCGTCGTCAGCCGAGCCCGGCTGCAGGGCGCGCTCTCCCGCGAAGGGCTCAGCCCCCACGCCGTCGAGATGGCCGTCGCGCGCGTGCGCGACGCGCTCGGCACCGCCGGAGTCATCAAGACCGTCGTCAAACGCGGATACCGCCTCGACCTGGTCGAGGACGACGAGTGACCCCGCTGATCGCCTGCGCGCACGGCACGCGCTCCGAGAAGGGTCGCGAGACCATCGCGGCGCTCGTCGCCGCCGTCGCGGACCTGCTGCCCGACGTCGACGTGCTGCCGGCGTTCGTCGACGTGCAGGAGCCGGAGATCGACGACGTCGTGGCGGTGGCGGCATCCGCGCCGGTGGTCGTCCCGGTGCTGCTCTCGCGCGGGTTCCACACCCGCGTCGACATCGCCCGCGCGGTCGGCTCGCGCGCGGGCAGCGTGCAGACCGCGCCGCTCGGCCCGCATCCGCTGCTCGCCGAGGTCGTCCGCGACCGGATCGCGGCGGCCGTCGACGTCGCGGGCGGTGACCACATCGTCTTCGCCGCCGCCGGTTCGACCGATCCGCGGGCGGTCGACGACGTCGAGGCGCAGGTCGCGCTGCTGCGCACTCTGGTGTCCGCGCCGGTGTCGATCGGCTATGCCGCCGGCGCCTCGCCGACCATCGCGGATGCCGTCGCCGCGGCGCGCGCGGCCGGCGCGACCCGGGTGATCGCCGCGAGCTACGTGCTCGCCCCCGGCTTCTTCGCCGACGTCGTCGTGCGCGCCGGGGCCGACGTCACGACCGACGTGCTCGGCGCCGACGAGCGGATCGCGCGCGTCGTCGTCGAGCGGTACCGGGCCGCCCTCGGCGCCGCGGCAGGCTAGGCCGGCGCCGCCTCGCGGGCGCGCAGGTCCTTGCGAAGGATCTTGCCCGACGCCGACTTCGGTACCGCCTCGATGAACTCCACACGGTGCACCTTCTTGTGCGGGGCGACATGGCCGGCGACGAAGTCCATCACCTCGTCGGCGGTGAGTGAGGCCTGCGGTGCCGCGACCACGAAGGCCTTGGGGATCTCTTCGCCGTCCTCGACCCGCACGCCGATCACAGCGGCGTCGAGGATCGCGGGATGCGACAGCAGCAGCGCCTCCAGTTCCGCCGGCGCCACCTGGTAGCCCTTGTACTTGATCAGCTCCTTGACCCGGTCGACGATCTGGAACCAGCCGCCCTCGTGGTAGACGGCGACGTCTCCGGTCTCGGTGTCGACGAGCTTGCACACCGTGTTCGGCAGCGCGGTGCCCACCGAGCTGACCGGGACGTCGTCGCGGTCGTGCGGCATGGCATGCGAGACGGGGCTCAGCTCACTCATCCCGTACCCCTGCATCATGCGCGCGCCGATGCGGCGTCCCGCCGTCTCCGCCGTCTCGCCGTCCAGGGGAGCGGCGCCCGAGAAGACCGTGTGCACCGAGGACAGGTCGTAGTCGCCGACCATCGGATGCTTGGCGAGGGCGACGGCGATGGGGGGAGCGATGTAGAGGTACGTGCACCGGTGCCGCTGGATGTTCTCGAGGAACCCGGCGAGGTCGAACTTCGGCATCGTGACGAGCGTCGCGCGTTGCCGCAGTGCGAGGTTCAGGAGCACCGTCATGCCGTAGATGTGGAAGAACGGCAGCACCGCCAGCATGCGATCGGTGTCCCGCAGATCGATGTTCACGCGGCACTGGGCGACGTTCGCGACGAGGTTGCGGTGGCTGAGCATGACGCCTTTCGGCTTGCCGGTCGTCCCCGACGAGTACGGCAGCACGGCGATCCGGTCCGCGGGATCGAAGATCACGGCGGGCGGCGCCCCACGCTCGGCGACGGCGTCGACCTGAGCGCGCAGCGCACCGTAGGTGGTCTCCGCTCCGGTGGCGCCGTCGATCAGCGCGACGCGGCCCAGGTCGTCGTCGGGTGCCGCCCATCCTGTCATCCGTTCGCCACGCTGTCACGAGCCGGAAACACGCGCGACACGCCCGGGATACCTTGGTGATTTGCCGAGGTGGCGGGATCCGCGTAATGTTCTTGTTGTTCGCCCCACAGGGAAGCGGAGAGGCTGAGGCCCCGCCCCTCAAGTGGTGAACGAAACCCCCTCAGAAGAGCTCGCAAGAGTGATTCGGCCCTCACGGGTGATGGGGTTCTGGACTCCTCCAGCAGACGGTCACGTCAGCGGCAGGGATCCGGTGGAGACATCGGATCGGCCGATTTGACAGACCTGGCGGATGGTGGTCTAGGATAGAGAAGTTGTCCTGCAGGTGAGGCCGAGAGGCTGAGCGGCGGGAGCATCCGATCCTTGAGAACTCAACAGCGTGCACTTGTCAAATGCCAAATAACCTCGACCCTGCTTCG
>NZ_RCDB01000002.1 GCF_003651225.1 Microbacterium telephonicum | reverse complement strand
CCGGTCCCATTCCGAACCCGGAAGCTAAGCCTCTCAGCGCCGATGGTACTGCAGGGGCGACCCTGTGGGAGAGTAGGACACCGCCGGACTTCTTTCGTGAATTGGCCACCCAGTGCTGGGTGGCCTTTTCTCGTTAACACGGTTCGTGAGAGGAAGAGAAGATGAGCGACGAGCGACGACCCGACGGCGACGACCGACCCCGGGGCGGTTCGCGTCCCCGCTACACGCCCGCCTCCACGAACAGCCGCCGCGACGACCGGCCGCGCGGGGCCGGTCACCGAGACGGGGATCGCAAGCCGTACCCGAAGCGCGACGGCGAGAAGCGTCCGTATGAGAAGCGCGACGGTGAGCGTCGTCCGTATGAGAAGCGAGACGGTGACCGCAAGTCGTATCCGAAGCGCGACGGCGAGAAGCGCCCGTACGAGAAGCGTGACGGCGACCGCAAGCCGTACGGTCAGCGCGATGGTGAGCGTCGTCCGTACGAGAAGCGTGACGGCGACCGCAAGCCTTACCCGAAGCGCGATGGCGAGAAGCGCCCGTACGAGAAGCGTGACGGCGACCGCAAGCCGTACGGTCAGCGCGATGGTGAGCGTCGGCCGTACGAGAAGCGCGACGGTGAGCGTCGTCCCTACGAGAAGCGTGACGGCGACCGCAAGCCCTACGGACAGCGCGACGGTGAGCGGCGTGCGTCGCGGCCGCCGCAGAGCTCCGAGCGCCGCGCGTCGCGCGGTCCCGAGATCCCCGAGGACGTCACCGCACGCGACCTCCCCGGGTCGGCGCGCAACGAGCTGAAGACCCTCAGTGCGGAGAACGCCGAGCAGGTCGCCCGGCACCTGGTGATGGCCGCGCGCCTCATCGACGACGACCCCGCCGCGGCGCACGAACACGCGCTGGCCGCATCGCAGCGGGCCGGCCGCGTCGCCGTGGTGCGCGAGACCGTCGCCATCACCGCCTACGCGGTGGGCGACTTCGCCCTCGCGCTGCGGGAACTGCGCACGCACCGACGCATCTCGGGCAGCGACGAGCAGATCGCGCTCATCGTCGACAGCGAGCGCGGCGTCGGTCGTCCCGACCGGGCGCTCGAAGCCGGCCGCGGCGTCGACCGCGCGGCCCTGCCGATCGAGGTGCGCGTCGAACTCGCGATCGCGATGTCCGGCGCCCGGCTCGACCTCGGCGAGTCCGAGCGGGCACTGCAGGAACTCGACATCCCCGAGCTCGACCCCGATCGCGCGTTCTCCTGGAGCCCGGCGCTGTTCGCCGCCCGAGCCGCCGTGCTCGAGGAGCTCGGCCGCGACGGCGAGGCGGCGCAGTGGCGTCGGCGCGCCGAGGTGGCCGCCGAGGCGCTCGGCGCCGTCGACGCCGACCTCGAGGTGATCGAGATCGACGAGGTCGAGGAGATCGCCTTCCCCGAAGACGACGACGCGGCCCCCGAAGACGCCGAGCCCGTCGATGCGGAATCCGAGCCCGCTGCCGACCCGTCCCAGCCCGAGGACGGCCCCGCACCGGACGACGCGCACTGATGGCGTTGTTCGGCGCGAAGCCGCGCACCCCGCTCGACGGCGTCGACCTCGTCCTCGCCGATCTCGACGGCGTCGTCTACGCGGGCCCCGGTGCCCTGCCGCACGCGATCGAGAGCCTCAACCGCGCGGGCGAGACCCGCAGGCTCGGCTACATCACCAACAACGCCTCCCGCCGCGACGCCACGGTCGCGGCGCACCTGCGCGATCTGGGTCTGCACACGCGTCCCGACGACGTCGTGACCAGTCCCCAGGCGGCCGTGCGTCTGCTCGCCGAGCGCGTGCCGGCACCGGCGACCATCCTCGTCATCGGCGGAGACGGCCTCGTCTTCGAACTCGAGAAGGCGGGCTACACCGTCACGCGCAGCGCCGACGATGGCCCCGCCGCGGTGCTGCAGGGGTTCGCCCCCGATGTCGGCTGGCAGCACCTCGCCGAGGCGGCGTACGCACTCGCGACGCCGGAGGAGGAGGGCGGCATCCCCTGGATCGCCACCAACACCGACTGGACGATCCCGCAGGCCCGCGGCATCGCACCGGGCAACGGCACGCTCGTCTCCGCCGTGCACACCGCCGTCGGCCGTCTCGCGACGGTCGCCGGCAAGCCCGAGCGTGCGATCTTCGACGTCGCCGTCGCCCGCTTCGCCGCGCGGTCTCCGCTGTTCATCGGCGACCGCCTCGACACCGACATCGCCGGCGCGCAGGCCGCCGGGATGCCGTCGGTGCTCGTGCTCACCGGTGTCGACCGCCCGAAGCACGTGCTCGCCGCCCCCGCCACCTCCCGCCCGACGTACATCGTCGGCGATCTGCGCGAGCTCCACGAACCGTACCCGGCGACTGTCGTGAAGGGCGATGCCACCTGGGTGGGGCGCGCCGGGGTGCAGATCGACGGACCCGACCTGCGGATCCTCGCCGAGGGCGACCGGCCGATCGACCTGCTCCGCGCCGCGAGCGCCGCGATCTGGAACTCCGGCCGCGCCATCTACGGGTTCCGCGTGCCCGAACGCCTGTACGCGGATCCGTTCCACCGCCCCTGACCCCGCGTACCGGGCGACCCCGCGTATCGTTGAGCGCATGTCGACGGATGCCGCGGGCGAGGGCCGCACGCACGAGGACCTGCTCTCCGACCTCGAGGTGATCGAAGAGCAGCCGCTCGACGAGCGCGTCGCCGCCTACGCCGCCCTGCACGACGAACTCGCCCGACGGCTCGAGTCCGGCCCCCGCGACCACCACGCATGACGGCGCGTCTCGATGCCGCCCTGGCCGCCCGCGGCCTCGCGCGCTCCCGCACCCATGCCGCCCAGCTCATCGAGCAGGGCCTCGTGACCGTCGACGGCCGCGGCGTCGTGAAGGCGTCCACGAAGGTCGATGACGACGCCCGGCTCGCGGTCGCCGCATCCGACCACTACGTCAGCCGCGCCGCCCACAAGCTGATCGCCGGCCTCGACGCCTTCGAGGTGCCCGTCTCGGGCCGCGTCGCCCTCGACATGGGCGCCTCGACCGGCGGCTTCACACAGGTGCTGCGTGAGCGCGGCGCCCACCCCGTCGTCGCCGTCGACGTCGGACACGGCCAGCTGTCCCCGGTCGTCGCCGCCGACCCCGGGGTCGTGTGCGTCGAAGGATTCAACGTCCGCTACATGGACCCCGCGGCGCTGGCCGCGGCATCCGGCGTGACCGAGCGTCCCGGCCTGATCACCGGCGACCTCTCCTTCATCTCCCTCACCCACGTGCTCCCCGCCGTGGCGGAGACCATGGATCCCGACGCCGACGTGGTGCTGCTCGTCAAACCGCAGTTCGAGGTCGGCCGCACGGGCGTGAGGGAGGGGCTCGTGACGGATGCCGGAAAGCGCGCCGATGCGGTTGCCGGCGTGCTGTGGTCGGCGTGGGATGCGGGGCTGGGGACGGCGGGTCTGATCGCCAGCCCGATCGTCGGCACGCACGGCAACGCCGAGTACGTGGCGTGGCTGCGGCCCGTCGCCGCGACGGGCGACGCGGGCAATCCGACAGAATGGTTGAGCATCGTGAACCGACTGGCGGGAGAGGCATGACCGGCGCAGCGCGCAACGTCCTGGTGGTGGGTCACGCCCGCAGACCCGACACCGTCGCGGCCGCCCGACGCGTCATCTCCGCGCTCACCGACGCCGGACTGCGGGCCGTGCTGCCCGCCGACGACGAGGAGCATTCGATCGCCCTCGACGCGGGGCCGCTGCTGACCCTCGGCGAGGACGTCGAGGTCGGCGACATCGAACTGGCCGTCGTGCTCGGCGGTGACGGCACCATCCTGCGCGCCGCCGAACTCGTGCGCGACGGCACGGCGCCCATACTCGGCATCAATATGGGGCACGTCGGCTTCCTCGCCGAGATCGACCCCGACGTGCTCGACGACGCGATGCGGCGCGTGATCGACTGCGACTACGACGTCGAGGAGCGCATGGCGCTGCACGTCGCGGTGCACGACGCCGACGACGCCGTCGCCTACGAGACGTTCGCCCTCAACGAGGCCACCGTCGAGAAGGCCGCGCGCGAGCGGATGATGGAGGTCGTCATCGAGATCGACGGCCGGCCGCTGTCGAGCTTCGGCTGCGACGGCGTCGTGGTCTCCACGCCCACCGGTTCGACCGCGTACAACTTCTCGGCCGGCGGCCCCGTCATCTGGCCGACCGTCGAGGCGATCGCGGTCGTGCCGCTGTCGGCGCACGCGCTGTTCGCGAAGCCGCTCGTGGTGGGACCGGAGGTGACCGTCGCGATCGAGGTGCTCACCCGCACGTACGGCAACGGCATTCTCTGGGCCGACGGCCGGCGCTCCCACGATCTGCCGCCCGGTGCCCGCGTGGTCGTCCGGCGATCGGACACTCCGGTGCGCCTCGCGCGACTGCACCCGGCGGCGTTCGGCGACCGTCTCGTGCGCAAGTTCCGCCTGCCCGTCACCGGATGGCGGGGCCCCGCCACGGAGGGCGCCGAATGATCGAGCAGATGACGCTGCGGGACCTCGGTGTCATCGCGGACGCCACCCTGCCGATCGGTCCGGGCTTCACCGCCATCACCGGTGAGACCGGGGCGGGCAAGACCATGGTCGTCACCGGGCTCGGCCTGCTGCTCGGCGCGCGCGCCGACTCCGCCGCCGTCCGCGGCGGCGCCGACGCCGCCCGCGTGGACGGCCTGTGGATCGTGCCCGAGGACGGCCCGGTCGCCGAGCGGGTGCAGGAGGCCGGGGGAGAGCTCGAACCCCTCGGCGACGGCACCGCGGAGCTGTATCTCGGCCGTTCGCTCAGTGCCGAGGGCCGCAGCCGCGCCACCGTCGGCGGCCGCAGCGCCCCCGCCGGGGTGCTCGCCGACCTCGCCGACCTGCTCGTGGTCGTCCACGGACAGTCCGACCAGTTGCGGCTGAAGTCCGCCGCCGCCCAGCGCGACGCCCTCGACCGGTTCGGCGGGGAGAGCGTCGCCGCCGCGCTCGCCTCGTACCGTGACGCGTACCGACGCTGGCGGTCTGCGGCATCCGAGCTGGAGAACCTCACCGCCGATCGCGCCGCCCGCAGGCGGGAGGCAGAGGATCTGCGTGCCGTGCTCGATGAGATCGAGGCCGTCGACCCGCAACCGGGTGAAGACGTGCAGCTCGCGCAGCGCGCCGAGAGACTCGCGCACGCGGAGGACCTGCGCGTCGCTGCGGCCACCGCCCACGAGGCGCTCTCGAGCGAAGACGACCGCGCCGACGTGACGGGTCTGCTGGCCGACGCCCGTCGCGCCCTCGAACGGGCGGCCGCCAGCGACGCCACCCTCGGCGACCTCGGCGCGCAGCTCGAGGAGCTCGGCTACCGCGTCGCCGACCTGTCGGCCGAACTCAGCGCGTACCTCGCCGACCTCGACGAGGCCGGTCCCCACGAGCTCGCCGCCGTCGAAGAGCGCCGCGCCGCGCTGACGGCGCTGCTGCGCGGCCGCGACAGCCTCGACGAGGTGCTCGCGCTGCGGGAGACCGGCTCCCGGCGCCTGCTCGAACTCGACGACGACGGCGACCGAGCCGCGCGCCTCGAGACCGAGCGCGACGTCGCCCGCGCCGAACTGGACACCGTCGCCGCGACCCTCACCGCCGCCCGGACGACCGCCGCCGCCGCACTGTCGTCCGCCGTCACCGCGGAGCTGCGGCATCTCGCGCTCCCCGACGCACAGCTCGTCGTCGCCGTCGAGGAAGGCGCCGAGACCGGCGCCGGCCGCGACGAGGTCACCCTCCTGCTCGCCCCGCACCCGGGTGCGACGGCCCGCCCCGTGGCGCGCGGTGCGTCGGGCGGCGAGCTCAGCCGCGTCATGCTCGCGATCGAGGTCGTGCTGGCCGCCGTCGACCCCGTGCCGACCTTCGTCTTCGACGAGGTGGACGCCGGCATCGGCGGCGCCGCCGCGATCGAGGTCGGCCGGCGCCTGGCCCAGCTGGCGCGTTCGAGCCAGGTGATCGCCGTCACCCACCTCGCACAGGTCGCCGCGTTCGCGTCGAACCACCTGACGGTCGTGAAATCCCACGACGGCTCCGTGACGGCATCCAGTGTGCAGACCCTCGCCGGTGCCGATCGGGAAGCCGAGATGGCCCGGCTGCTGTCGGGGATGCCCGACTCCGCCGCCGCGCTCGAACACGCTCGCGAACTGCTGAGCCTCGCCGATCCCCGACTGATAGGATGAAAGCCCGTGACGGACACTACTGACGCGGGCACCTTTTCGAACGACACCACCAAGCACATCTTCGTGACGGGCGGTGTCGTCTCCTCTTTGGGCAAGGGTCTCACCGCCGCGAGCCTGGGGAATCTCCTCACCGCCCGCGGCCTGCGTGTCGTCATGCAGAAGCTCGACCCGTACCTCAACGTCGACCCGGGGACGATGAACCCGTTCCAGCACGGCGAGGTCTTCGTCACCGACGACGGCGCCGAGACCGACCTCGACATCGGCCACTACGAGCGCTTCCTCGACATCGAGCTGAGCCAGGCCGCCAACGTCACGACGGGGCAGATCTACTCGCAGGTCATCGCCAAGGAGCGTCGCGGCGAATACCTCGGCGACACCGTGCAGGTCATCCCGCACATCACCGACGAGATCAAGCGGCGCATGCGTCTGCAGGCCGATGAGACGCCGAAGCCCGACGTCATCATCACCGAGATCGGCGGCACCGTGGGCGACATCGAGTCGCAGCCGTTCATCGAGTCGGCCCGGCAGATCCGCCACGAGCTCGGACGCAAGAACGTCTTCTTCGTGCACGTCTCCCTCGTGCCCTACATGGGCGCCTCCGGCGAGCAGAAGACCAAGCCGACGCAGCACTCCGTGCAGGCCCTGCGCCAGATCGGCATCCAGCCCGACGCCCTCGTGCTGCGCAGCGACCGTCCCGTCACCGAGTCGAACAAGCGCAAGATCGCGCTCATGTGCGACGTCGACGAGGATGCCGTCGTCAACGCCGTCGACGTACCCTCGATCTACGACATCCCCACGATGCTCAACAGCCAGGGCCTCGACTCCTACATCGTCGACGCGCTGGGCCTCGCGGGGAAGGCCGACGACGTCGACTGGACCCGCTGGAGCAAGGTGCTCGACGCCGTGCACAACCCGAAGCACGAGGTCACGATCGGTCTGGTCGGCAAGTACATCGACCTGCCCGACGCGTACCTTTCGGTCACCGAGGCGCTGAAGGCCGGCGGGTTCGCTCAGGAGACCAAGGTCACCGTCACGTGGATCCCGTCCGACCTGTGCGAGACGCCCGAGGGTGCCGAGAAGGCGCTGGCCGCCGTCGACGGCATCGTCGTGCCCGGCGGGTTCGGCATCCGCGGCATCGAGGGCAAGCTCGGCGCGCTGAAGTTCGCGCGCGAGCAGGGGATCCCCACCCTCGGCATCTGCCTCGGCCTGCAGTGCATGGTCATCGAGTACGCGCGCAACAAGGCCGACCTCGCGGGCGCCTCCTCGACCGAGTTCGACCCCGAGACGCCGTTCCCGGTGATCGCGACGATGGCCGAGCAGGTCGACATCATCGACCGCGGCGACATGGGCGGCACGATGCGTCTCGGCCTCATGGCCGCCGACCTCGCCGAGGGGTCGCTGGCCGCCGAGGTGTACGGTGCGAACACCGCGTCGGAGCGTCACCGCCACCGCTACGAGGTCAACAACCACTACCGCGACCGGATCGCCGCCGCGGGCATGGTCTTCTCGGGCATCTCGCCCGAGCGCGGCCTCGTCGAGTACGTCGAGCTGCCGCGGGACGAGCACCCGTACTACATCGCGACGCAGGCCCACCCCGAGCTGCGCTCGCGCCCCACCGAGGCCAATCCGCTGTTCCGCGGTCTCATCGCCGCCGCACTCGACCGTCACCGCGCCTCCGAGCTGTTCGACGTCGAGAATGACTGACCGCGGCGTGACGGCACCGCTGCAGGACGATCCGGCGCCGGCGCAGGTCACCGCGACCGAGACGGTGTTCGAGGGTCGGGTGTGGAACATCCGCCGCGACGAGGTGCTCTACAACGGGGCACCCATGGTGCGCGAGTACATGGACCACACCGGCGCCGTGGCCGTGCTCGCCCTCGACGAGCAGGACCGGGTGCTGCTGATCAAGCAGTACCGGCATCCGGTGCGCATGCGCGACTGGGAGATCCCTGCCGGGCTGCTCGACATCGCCGAGGAGCAGCCGCTGCGCGCCGCGCAGCGCGAGCTCGCCGAAGAGGCCGATCTCGTCGCGGACCGGTGGAACGTGCTCGCGGAGTTCACCACCTCGCCGGGCGGCAGCGACGAGGCCATCCGCATCTACCTCGCCCGCGGGCTGTCGGCGGCCGACGAGGTGTTCGCCCGCACCGAGGAGGAGGCCGACATCGAGGTGCGGTGGGTGCCGCTGGACGAGGCCCTCGACGCGGTGCTCGCCCGACGCGTGCAGAATCCCTCCCTCGTCATCGGAGTGCTGACCGCGCACGCCGCCCGAGCCCGCGACTGGGCGACCCTCGCCGCCGGCGACGAGCCGTGGCCGCGGCGATCGCGCCCGATCGGCGACGCGGGGGCGCCGCAGGCGTGAAGCTCGAGCGTGCGGTCGACGCGTACCTGAGGCACACGTCGGTCGAACGCGGGCTCTCCGAGCACACCGTGGCCGCCTACCGCCGCGACCTCGCGGTGTACCGGTCGTGGCTGCGCGATCACGGCACCACCGACACCGCGGAGGTCACGCCCGCGGTCGTCGCGTCGTTCGCGGCCGACCAGGCCCGACGCGTCCCGCCCCCGGCGGCGACGAGCCTCGCCCGGATGCAGTCGTCGGTGCGCGGCTTCCACCGGTTCCTGGCACGCGAAGGCATCAGCGCCGACGACCCCGGAGCGCGACTGCGTCCGCCCAAGATGCCGCAGCGCCTGCCGAAGGCGCTCACCATCGCGCAGGTCGAGGCGCTGCTGGATGCCGCGGGGCCTGCTCCCGGGGCCGATGCGGCGTCGGGGGAGGAGAGCATCGTGCGGCTGCGCGACCGCGCGCTGCTCGAACTGCTCTACGCGACCGGGGCGCGGGTGTCCGAGATCGTGCAGCTCGACGTCGACGATCTCGCCCACGGCGATGTGCTGCGGGTGCGGGGCAAGGGCGGCAAGGAGCGGATCGTGCCGGTGGGGTCTTATGCCCGCGCCGCCGTCGACGCCTACCTCGCCCGGGCCCGCCCCGAGCTGTCGCGCCGCGGACGCGCGACGCCGCGGCTGTTCCTGGGGGCGCGCGGCGCGCCGCTCAGCCGCCAGAGCGCGTGGCTGGTCATGCAGCAGGCCGCCGAACGGGCGCACCTGACCGCGCACGTCTCCCCGCACACCCTGCGGCACTCCTTCGCGACCCACCTGCTCAACGGCGGTGCCGACGTGCGCGTCGTGCAGGAGTTGCTCGGCCATGCCTCGGTCGCGACGACCCAGATCTACACCCACGTCACGGTCGACGCGCTGCGCGACGTGTACGTCACCTCGCACCCCCGCGCTCGCTGACGCCGGCTTCTCACGGCCCGGTGGATGCCGTGACCCGATGCCGGGCTCCACAATGGGGGAGTGGACAGCGACTCGAGCATGACGGCATCCGACCCGCGACCCGGACGCGGCCTCGCCGTGTTCTGGATCGTCGCGGGCCTCCTCGGCTGGATCGTGTCGTTCCTGCTCTACCACGAGTACATCGGGCAGCTCACCGGTGGCGACGCGCTCATCTCGTGCGACATCAGCCCGATCGTCACGTGCGGCCCCAACCTGCTCAGCCCGGGCGGCAACCTGCTCGGCTTCTCGAATTCGCTCATCGGCATCGTGCTGTTCGTCGGCCCGGTCTACGCCGGCGTGAGCGCGCTGGCGGCACGCGGCGGTCTGCGGGCCTGGTACTGGCGCGTCTACGCGCTGTTCGTGCTCGGCGGGTTCGTGTTCGTGCACGTGCTCGCCTATCGCAGCGTGTTCGAGTACGGCTCCCTCTGCCCGTGGTGCATGGTCGTCTGGCTCGTCACCATCCCGCTGTTCTGGTCGGTGCTGGGCTGGACCCTGCGCGCCGGTGTGTGGGGGCGCGGCCGCAGGTTCGGCGAGATCGTGCTGTCGTGGCTGCCGCTCATCGTGGTCGTCGACTACCTCGTCATCGCCGTCGCCGCGCAGCTGCGGCTCGACGTCATCGGCAGCCTCGTCGCCTGAGCATCCGCCCCGAGGGGCGTCCGACAGGTTTTACCCGGCCGGATGCGGGGCGCCCCGGCAGCCGCCTTTCCCACAATGAACGGGTGGGGATCACCCGAGTGGCACAGCGGCTGCGCCCTCGGCCGGCGCAGTCGTCCGCGGCGCCCGCGGGCACGCGCGACGCCGACTTCGCCTACCTGAACTCTGGCGAGGTCTACCTCGACTCCGCGTGCCAGACCGTGCGGCCGCAGCCGGTCATCGACGCGATGACCCAGTACTTCACGCAGTACAACGCCTGTGGCGATCGCGCCCGCTACGCGTGGGGGCGCCGCGTCGACGCCGAGGTCGAGCGCACCCGCGTCGCGGTGCTGCGCGCGCTCGACCTTCCGCGTCGCTCCTACCGCTGCTCGTTCACGCTCAACACGACCTATGCGCTCAACCTGCTGCTGCAGCAGATCCCGAGGGGACGATTCGACCGGATCGTCACCACCCAGACCGAACACAACGCCGTGTTCTTGTCGACGATGACCGCGGCCGCCCGACTCGGCGTGCCGCGCGTCGTCGTCGATCGAACCCCGGAGGGGAGGGTGCCGGCGCCCGGCGACGGGCTCGACAGCTGCCTCGTCGTCGTGTCCGCCATGGACAACGTGACCGGCACCCTCACCTCCGGCCTCGACGAGCTGATCGAGCGCACGCACCGCCGCGGCGGCATGGTGATCCTGGATGCCGCCCAGGCGGCGCCCCACGCGCTCTCGCAGCTGCGGGGGCTGCGCGCCGACGCCATCTGCTTCTCGGCGCACAAGATGTACGGTCCCGCGCTGGGGGTCGTCGTCGCCACCGAGGAACTGCTCGCCTCCCTCGACATCTCGTTCGTCGGCGGCGGCCAGGTGAGCGAGGTCACCGCCGACGGCTTCACGCTGCGGGGCGAACTGCACACCCGCCTCGAGCCCGGGCTGCAGCCGTGGGGCGAGATCATCGCGTTCGGGGCGGCGCTGGAGTGGTTCACCGCACGCCACGCGCGCATCGAGGCCGCCGAGCACGAGCTCGCCGGCATCCTGCACGACGGCCTCGCCGCGCTGCCGCACGTCCGGATCCTCGGCACCACTCCCACCCCGGTACTGTCGCTGGAGCCGACGCGCGTCGACGCCCACCGGCTGGCCGTGTTCCTGTCGCAAGCGGGCGTCATGGTGCGCAGCGGCCACTTCTGCGCGCACCACTGGCTCGCCGAGCGCCGCAGCCTGCCGCCGCTCGTGCGCTTCAGTCTCGGCGCCCACAACACTCCCGCCGACATCGAGATGGCGCTGTCGGTGACCGGCCGGCTGCTGAGAGGGCTGTAGTGCTCTGCATCGTCGCGTTCGTCGTCATCCTCGTGCTCTCGGCCGTCTCGGCGAAGTATCGGAAGCTCCTCGGCAAGGCGTGGTCGTGCGTCGTGCGCCGGGTGACCTTCCGTGCGTGCGACACGACGTTCCGCGACGACGTGAAGAACTCGCTGCTCGCCCCGCTCGCGGTGCGCGCGCCGCGACTGGTGAAGCCGGCATCCATCGCCATCGAAGTGCTCGCCTGGCTGATGGTGCTCTCGTTCGTCGTGAGCCTGTACATCGTCGGCAAGAGCGGCCTGAACCTGTACGTCTACGGCACGTGCGACAAGCAGGACGGCCAGTCGTGCTCCCTCGCGGCGCAGATGTGCTCGATCGACGCGGGACCGCCCGGATTCTGGGCGTCGATCGGGGAGGGCGACGTCGTGGGCGCGTTCCGCGACGAGTTCACCTCGCTCGGCGACACCATCTCGGCGATTCCGAGCCGGATGAAGGACTGGGACGCCGCCGAGTACGCCCCGGCCGACGCCACCTACCTCGGCGGCTACACGGCGGGACGGCCGACGGCGCTCGAGGTGCTCGACCCCGGTTGCCGGTTCTGCGGGCAGCTGTTCCGGAACATGGCCGAGGCCGGGTTCGACGACGCGCACAACGTGACCTACCTGCCGTACCCGATCACGTCCGACCTCGGGCCCCGCTTCGCGAACTCGCCGCTCGTGGCGTCGTACCTCATCGCCGTCCGCCAGTTCGAAGCCGCGCGCGGAGGCAGCGCCGGCGAGACGGGGGACTGGTACATCCTCGAGCAGCTGTTCACGGGCGAGAACGCCGACGGCACGCTCTGGCAGGACTGGATGAACGCCGCCGCATCCGGCGACGCGCGCGGGCAGCTGCAGGACTGGCTCGTGGATGCCGGCTACACCGCCGATGAGATCGCGCAGATCGCCGCCGCCACCGACTCCGACGCCGTCCGCGACGAGCTGCAGCGGATCCGGAGCATCGTCGAGGACGACATCAAGACGGTCGCGATCCCGTCGCTCATCACCGGCGGGCGCCTGCACTCGGGCCTCGTCGACGTCGACGGGCTGCGCGGCATCCGCTGACGGCGCGGCGGGCGTGCCCCGATCCGGAGACGCCCCGGACGCCTCGCCGGTCGGATGCCGGTGCTGTGCGAGAATCGGGTGCACTGCGAGTGAGCGGTGCGGTACGCAGGAGCAAGGAGTGTCGGTGGCGGACAAGGCGCGAGGGACGAAAATCTCCTCGGAGACCCCGATGGGCCCGACCGGTCGTCCCTATCAGGGATTCCCGACGCCCCCGAAGCTCGACAGTCACGGTCCGGCCCGCATCATCGCCCTGTGCAACCAGAAGGGCGGGGTCGGCAAGACGACCACGACCATCAACCTCGCCGCCTCGCTCGCGCAGTACGGGCGTCGCGTGCTGGCGGTGGACTTCGACCCGCAGGGCGCCCTGTCGGCCGGGCTCGGCATCCCGACGCACGACATCCCCACGATCTACGACCTGCTGCTGGACACCAAGCGCGACCCGCACGAGGTGATCGTGCCGACCTCCGTCGAAGGCCTGGACGTCATCCCCGCGAACATCGACCTGTCTGCGGCCGAGGTGCACCTCGTCAACGAGGTCGCGCGGGAGACGATCCTCGCGCGCGTGCTGCGCAAGGTCTCCGGCGAGTACGACGTCATCCTCATCGACTGCCAGCCGTCGCTGGGCCTGCTCACGGTCAACGCGCTGACGGCGAGCCACGGCGTGCTCATCCCGCTCGAGTGCGAGTTCTTCGCCCTGCGCGGCGTCGCCCTGCTCATCGAGACGATCGACAAGGTGCGCGACCGGTTGAACCCCTCCATCACGCTCGACGGCGTGCTCGCCACGATGTACGACCCGCGCACCCTCCACTCGCGCGAGGTTCTCGAGCGGGTCGTCGAGGCCTTCGGCGACGACGTGCTCGAGACGGTCATCGGCCGCACCGTGAAGTTCCCGGACGCCTCCGTCTCGGGGGTGCCGATCACGAAGTTCGCGCCCGAGCACGCGGCCGCCCAGGCCTACCTGCGACTGGCGCGGGAACTGGTCGCCCGTGGCGCCGTCGCCTGAGCCCGCCGCCACCGACGAACCGGGCTTCCGCGTCTCGATCACCGGGTTCGACGGGCCCTTCGACCTGCTGCTGAACCTGCTCTCCAAACACGAGCTCGACATCACCGAGGTCTCCCTCAGCCGCATCACCGACGAGTTCATCTCCTACCTCAAGGGCCTCGAGGCCGAGGAGGAGCTGGAGCAGGCCTCCGAGTTCCTCGTCGTCGCCGCGACCCTGCTCGACATGAAGGTCGCGGGGCTGCTGCCGCAGGGCGAGCTCGTCGACGCCGAGTCGGTGGCCCTGCTCGAAGCCCGTGACCTGCTCTTCGCCCGCCTGCTGCAGTACCGCGCGTTCAAAGAGGTGTCGGCCTGGTTCGCCCGATGCCTGCAGCGGGAGGAGCGGCGGCACGTGCGGGCCGTGCGCCTCGACGAGAAGTACCGCCGCGCCGCACCCGAGCTCGTGTGGACCCTCAGCGCCGCCGACTTCGCCGCGATCGCCGTGCTCGCCTTCACCCCGAAGGACATCCCGCACGTCGGACTCGACCACCTGCACGCCCCGCTCGTGTCGATCCGCGAGCAGGCCGCCGTCGTCGTCACCCTGCTGCGCAGCGCGCAGACCCTGAACTTCCGCGACCTCATCGCCGGCGTCGACCAGACCGGGGTGGTGGTCGCACGCTTCCTCGCCGTGCTCGAGCTGTACCGCCACGCGGCCCTCTCGTTCGAGCAGGTCGAGCCGCTCGGCGAGCTGACCCTGCGCTGGACCGCCGAACGGTGGTCGGAAGAGAACCTCGCCACCCTGGGAGCCGACTATGACCGATGACCCCGCCGACACCACGACGGATGGTGCGGACGCCGCCGACGGCGCGCACGACGCCGGGTCGCCGGCGCGCTCGCAGGACGGGGCCGACGTCGCGCGCCGCCTCGAGGCGATCCTGCTCGTCGTCGACGAGCCGCAGAGCCTCGTCGCCCTCGCGACCGCTGTCGGCTCGCCCGTGCCGGCGGTGCGACAGGCCGTCGAGGGCCTCGTCGCCGACTACGACGGCGAGACCGGCGGTCCGCGCCGCGGCTTCGAGCTGCGCGAAGTGGGCGGCGGCTGGCGGTTCTACGTGCGGGAGGAGCACGATGACCTGGTGAGCGAGTTCGTGAACGCGCAGGCGCCGACCCGCCTCTCGCAGGCCGCTCTCGAGACGCTGGCCGTCATCGCCTACAAGCAGCCCGTGACGCGCAGCCAGGTGGCATCCATCCGCGCCGTCAACGTGGACTCGGTCGTGCGCACCCTCGTCGCGCGCGGACTCATCACCGAGCTGTACACCGACCCCGACACGGGGGCCATCAACTACGGCACGACCGACGCGCTGCTGGTGAACCTCGGCATCAACTCGCTCGACGAGCTGCCGCACATCTCGCCGCTGCTCGACGACGGCGCCGACGGATTCGAGAGCGAGACCCTCCGATGACCGACCAGCCCGAAGGCGTCCGACTGCAGAAGGTGCTCGCGAACGCGGGCGTCGCCTCGCGCCGCGTGTGCGAGCAGCTCATCGTCGAGGGGCGTGTACGCGTGAACGGCGCCGTCGTCACCGAGCTCGGCTCCCGCATCGACCCCGAGAACGACCTCGTCGACGTCGACGGTGTCGCCGTGCAGCTGGACGCCGGCAAACGCTACGTCATGCTCAACAAGCCGACGGGTGTCGTCTCGTCGATGAAGGACGAGAAGGGACGCCCCGATCTGCGCCGCTTCACCCAGGAGTGGCCGGAGCGGCTCTACAACGTCGGGCGACTGGATGCCGAGACGTCGGGGCTGCTCGTGCTCACCAACGACGGCGAGCTCGCCCACGTGCTCGCCCACCCGTCGTTCGGCG
Organism: Microbacterium telephonicum; assembly: GCF_003651225.1. Lineage (GTDB taxonomy): Bacteria > Actinomycetota > Actinomycetes > Actinomycetales > Microbacteriaceae > Microbacterium > Microbacterium telephonicum. The sequence goes on along the minus strand of NZ_RCDB01000002.1, from coordinate 932,404 downwards.
TGACGAAGGTCTACATCGCGAAGGTCGACGGGCGCGTCACACCGCAGACGATCGCGAAGCTCACGACGGGGATCGAGCTCGAAGACGGTCCGATCGCCGCGGACAAGGCACGCCTCCTCGACCAGTCCGGCGGCACGAGCCTCGTCGAACTCACGCTGCACTCCGGTCGCAACCGCATCGTGCGGCGCATGATGGCCGCGACCGGGCATCCCGTCGTCGAGCTCGTGCGACGTCAGTTCGGCCCGCTGCACCTGGGCACCCTCCCAGCGGGGAAGGCGCGGGAGTTGACTAAAGTGGAACGTGGCGCCCTGCTCACTCTCTCGCGCCGTGCCGCGCCGTCCTCCGACGACAGCGCCTGACCGCTTCCCACCGGAGATCCCCGTGACCGATCCGCACCGTGCCCCCGCACGTCTCGCCGCGCGCACCGCGGGACTCGTGCGCGTCGTCGGTGCGGGCCTGCTGGGATCGAGCATCGGGCACGCCCTGCAGGGGCTCGGCGTAGACGTCGCGCTCGCCGACGCGTCGCCCGCGCAGCTGCGGCTCGCGATCGACTACGGCGCCGGCCGGGCCGCCCGCGACGACGACCGGCCCGCGCTGATCGTGGTCGCCGTGCCCCCGGATGTCGTCGCCGACGTCGTCGAGCGGGAGCTCGCCGCGTTCCCGGGGGCCGTCGTCACCGACGTCGCGAGCGTCAAGCTCGACCCGCTGCACACGCTGCGCGAACGGGGCATCGACCTCACGCACTACATCGGCTCGCACCCGATGGCCGGACGCGAGCGCGGCGGAGCGATCGCTGCGCGCGCCGACCTGTTCATCGGCCGGCCCTGGGTGGTCTGCCGTGACGAGGAGACGCCGGCATCCGACCTGGCGCTCGTCGAGGGTCTCGCCCTCGACCTCGGTGCGACGCTGCTGGAGATGACCCCCGAAGAGCACGACCGCGCGGTGGCGCTCATGTCTCACGTGCCGCAGCTGGTCGCCTCGCTGCTCGCGGGCCGGTTCGTCGACGCACCCGACGAGGCGATGAACCTCGCCGGGCAGGGCGTGCGCGACACGACCCGCATCGCCCACTCCGCCCCCGAACTGTGGGTGCAGATCCTCGGGGCCAACGCCGCTCCCGTCGTCGACGTGCTCGACGCGCTGGCGGCCGACCTGGCCGGCGTCGCCGAGGCCCTCCGCGCCCCCGACGGCCCCGGCGCCCGTCGCGCCGTCGCCGACACCATCCGCCGCGGCAACGACGGCGTCGAGCGCCTGCCGGGCAAGCACGGCCAGAAGCGCCGGTTCGAGCAGATGGTCGTCATGGTCGACGACACCCCGGGTCAGCTGGGGCGCCTGTTCGGCGACCTGGGCGAGCTCGAGGTCAACGTCGAAGACCTGCGCCTGGAGCACTCGCCCGGCGCCCAGTTCGGCCTCGCCGAGATCGGTCTCGTCCCGGGCGTGCTGCGTCGCGCCGTCGACGGGCTCGAAGCGCGCGGCTGGAAGATTGCGAGCACGTCCCTTGACTGACACCCTCATCGTCGCCGTCGACGGCCCCGCCGGAAGCGGCAAGTCCAGTGTCTCGAAGCAGGTCGCTCGCACGCTCGACTTCGGTTACCTCGACACCGGGGCCGCGTACCGCGCCCTCGCCTGGCACGTGCTCGACCGCGGCGCCGACACCGCCGACACGGCCGCCGTGCTCGTGGCCGCCGACGACTTCGACTACGCCATCTCGCTCGACCCCGACGACCACTGGGTGCGGGTGGGGCAGACCGACGTGACCACCGCGATCCGCGAGCCCCGCGTCGCCGGCGCAGTGAGCGCCGTCGCCCGCGTCCCCGAGGTGCGGGCACTGCTGACCGACCTCTTCCGGCAGCTCGCGGCCGCATCCGACCGCGACGGGGTGGTCATCGAGGGGCGCGACATCACGACCGTCGTCGCCCCCGACGCGCCGGTGCGGATCCTGCTCACCGCGGCGCCCGAGGTGCGCGCCGCGCGCCGCAGCGCCGAGGTGACGACCCAGGACGCCGCTACCGTCGCCGCAGCCCTGCACCGGCGCGACGCCAGCGACGCGCAGGTGGTCGACTTCCTCACCGCCGCCCCCGGCGTCGTGGTCGTCGACTCGACGGAACGTGACTTCGCACAGACCGTGGATGCCGTCCTCGACGTCATCCGCACCGGAACGGGAGAGACCGATGGCCGCTGAAGACGAATACGAGGGCGGGCCCGACCAGCTCGAGGAGAAGCTCGCGAACCTCGACGAGGAACTGGCCGACCAGCGCGCCGCCGCGCTGCGCGCCTCGCTGAGCGACTACGAGCTCGACGACGAAGACGAGGGGCTGCTCGAAGGGCTCGCGTCCGGCGAGGACGGCATCGAGATCCTGCCGGCGCTGCCGGTCGTCGCGATCGTCGGCCGCCCGAACGTGGGCAAGTCGGCGCTGGTGAACCGCATCCTCGGACGTCGCGAGGCCGTCGTCGAGGACACCCCCGGCGTCACCCGCGACCGCGTCACCTATAAGGCCGAGTGGATGGACCGCAAGTTCACGCTCGTCGACACCGGCGGCTGGGAGCCCGACGCCAAGGGCATCGACCGCTCCGTGGCGGCGCAGGCCGAGGTCGCCATCGAACTGTGCGACGTCGTGCTGTTCGTCGTCGACGCGATGGTCGGCGCCACGGCGACCGACGAGGCCGTCGTGCGGCTGCTGCGCAAGACCGACAAGCCGGTCTTCCTCGTCGCCAACAAGATCGACGACACCCGGCAGGAGCCGGAGGCCGCAGCGCTGTGGAACCTCGGCCTCGGTGAGCCGCATCCCGTCTCGGCGATCCACGGACGCGGCGTCGCGGACCTGCTCGACGAGCTCATGAAGGTGCTGCCGCAGATCTCGGCCGTCGCCAAGAATGAGATCGGCGGGCCCCGCCGCGTCGCGATCCTGGGGCGCCCGAACGTCGGCAAGTCGTCGCTGCTGAACAAGGCCGCCGGCGAGGAGCGCGTCGTCGTCAACGAGCTCGCCGGCACCACCCGCGACCCCGTCGACGAGCTCGTCGAACTCGGCGGCAAGCTGTGGCGGTTCGTCGACACCGCCGGCATCCGCCGTCGCGTGCACCTGCAGCAGGGCGCCGACTTCTACGCGTCGCTGCGCACCTCCGCGGCGCTCGAGAAGGCGGAGGTCGCCGTCGTCGTGCTCGACGTGTCGCAGTCGATCAGCGTGCAGGACCTCAACATCATCGACCTCGTGCTCGAATCGGGGCGCGCGCTCGTGCTGGCGTTCAACAAGTGGGACCGTCTGAACGACGACGACATGGAGAACGCCGACCGCCGCCGCTACCTCGAGCGGGAGATCGAGCAGGATCTCGCGCACGTGCAGTGGGCGCCGCGCGTGAACATCTCGGCGCGCACCGGCCGTCACCTCGACAAGCTCGTCCCGGCGCTGGAGACCGCGCTGGAGTCGTGGGATCAGCGCATCCCCACCGGCAAGTTCAACGCGTTCCTCGCCGAGCTCGTCGCCGAGCACCCGCATCCGCTGCGCGGCGGCAAGCAGCCCCGCATCCTGTTCGGCACGCAGGCCTCGACCCGGCCGCCGACGTTCGTGCTGTTCACGACCGGCTTCCTCGACCCGGGCTACCGCCGGTTCATCCAGCGGCGTCTGCGCGAGCTGTTCGGATTCGAGGGCACGCCGATCGTCACGAACATGCGGGTGCGGGAGCGCCGCCAGCGCTGATCCGACGCGTTTCGACTCGCTGCGCTCGCTCAACGACCGTCCCTTAACGGTCGTTGAGCGAGGAGCGCAGCGACGAGTCGAAACGCGGGGCCTGCGTCCCGCCCCCGGTCGTTGAGCGATGAGCGCAGCGACGAGTCGAAACGCCCGCTCAGCGGATGCTGAAGTGGGCGAACAGCTCCGCCGGCAGCTCGTCGAGGTGCAGGGGCGCCGCGTCCACCGCCTCCGCCGTCACGCGCGGCAGGGGCGAACGGGTGCCCGTATCGCGGAAGCGCTGCACCGCCCACGTCTCGACTCCGGCATCCGCGAGTCGGCAGCCGAGGTCCCGCAGCGACGCATCGTCGAAAGCTGCGGGATGCACCGTCGTGCGCACCTCGTAGTCGAGCGGACGCTTCGTGCCGGCGCGCAGCATGTTGTGGGCGAGCACGAGCTCGAGCGAGCGCCACGCGTTCTCGCCGCTGCGGGCGCGGCCGGTGACGCCGGTGTACTCCTCCCGGGTCGACTTGATGTCCAGGCCCACCCAGTCCACGAACGGCAGCACCTTCGCGAGCAGGCTCGGATACGTGCCCGCCGTGTGCAGCCCCACCTCGAAGCCGAGCGCGCGCACCATCTTCATCGCCGGGATGAGGCCCCGCTGCATCGTGGGCTCGCCGCCCGAGAAGACGACGGCATCCAGCAGGCCGATGCGGTCGCACAGCAGATCGGTGACATCGGCCCAGCTGTAGACGCCCGCCGTGCGCGGGTCGATGAGGGCGGGGTTGTGGCAGTAGAAGCAGTCCCACGGGCAGCCCTGCAGGAACAGCGTCGCCGCCATCATCCCCGGCCAGTCGACCGTCGAGAACGCGGTGACCCCCGCGATCCTCAGCTCGTGAGGCTCGTGCTCCATGACGTGTCCCTTCCCGCGTCGAAGTAGAGACGCTCCTCAGCTTCGCCCTTCTTGCCGATGTTGAACGAGCTCACGGGCCGGAAGTATCCCATCACGCGGGTCCACACCTCGCAGACCGCATCGCACGTGGGGCACAGCTCGTGGTGGCCCGATACGTAACCGTGCTGCGGGCAGATCGAGAACGTCGGGGTCACGGTCAGGTACGGCAGGCGGAAGCGCTCGAGCGAGCGGCGCACGAGGTCGCGGCACGCGCGTGCCGACGGCATCGCCTCGCCGATGTACAGGTGCAGCACGGTGCCGCCGGTGTACTTCTGCTGCAGGGGCTCCTGCAGCTGCATCGCCAGGAACGGGTCGGCGGTGTAGCCCACCGGCAGCTGCGACGAGTTCGTGTAGTAGGGGTTCGCCGCCGTCCCGGCGTGCAGGATGCCGTCGAAGCGGGCGATGTCCTCCTTCGCGAACCGGTAGGTGGTGCCCTCGGCGGGGGTCGCCTCGAGGTTGTACATGTGGCCGGTCTCCTCCTGGAAGGCCACGATCCGCTCGCGCACCCGGTCGAGCAGTCGCACCGCCGCGGCGGCGCCCTCTTCATCGGTGATGTCGAACGTGTCGCGCGAGAGGTTGCGCACATACTCGTTGAGACCGTTCACGCCGATCGTCGAGAAATGGTTGTCCATCGTCCCGAGGTAGCGCTGCGTGTAAGGGAAGAGCCCGGCGTGCAAGTGCTTCGTGATGACCGCGCGCTTGGCCTCGAGGGAGTCCTTGGCGATGACGAGCAGCTCGTCCAGGCGCTGCAGCGCCGCCAGCTCGTCGCCGGAGTGGACGAATCCGAGCCGCGCGCAGTTGATCGTGACGACACCCAGCGACCCGGTCTGCTCCGCCGAGCCGAACAGGCCGTTGCCACGCTTGAGCAGTTCGGTGAGGTCGAGCTGCAGGCGGCAGCACATGGAGCGGATCATGTGCGGATCGAGGTCCGAGTTCACGAAGTTCTGGAAGTAGGGGAGCCCGTACTTCGCCGTCATCGCGAAGAGCGCCTCGACGTTCTCACCGTCCCAGTCGAAGTCCTTCGTGATGTTGTAGGTCGGGATCGGGAAGGTGAACGCCCGCCCGTCCGCGTCACCGGCGGCCATCACCTCGATGAAGGCGCGGTTGATGACCGCCATCTCCTCGGCCAGCTCGCCGTACGTGAACGGCTGCACTTCGTACGCGACGAGCGGATGCTGCTCGGCGAGGTCGTCGGGGCACACCCAGTCGAAGGTGAGGTTCGTGAACGGTGTCTGCGTGCCCCAACGACTGGGGACGTTGAGGTTGTAGACGAACTCCTGCATCGCCTGGCGCACCTGCTCGTAGGTGAGCCCGTCCCGGCGGACGTACGGGGCGAGGTAGGTGTCGAACGAACTGAACGCCTGGGCGCCCGCCCATTCGTTCTGCAGCGTGCCGAGGAAGTTGACGAGCTGGCCGAGCGCACTGGAGAAGTGCTTCGGGGGAGCGGACGCGATCTTTCCGGGAACGCCGTTGAAGCCCTGTTCGAGAACCATCCGCAGCGACCAGCCGGCGCAGTACCCGGCGAATACGTCGAGGTCGTGGATGTGGAAGTCGCCGTCACGGTGCGCCGTGCCCGCCTCGGGGGCGTACACCTCATCGAGCCAGTAGTTGGCGATGAGCTTACCGGCGGCGTTGAGGATCATGCCGCCGAGGGAGTACCCCTGGTTCGCGTTGGCGTTCACACGCCAGTCGGCTCGGGCGAGATACTCGTCGATCGTCTCGGCGACGCTGACGCTGCGGGACACGCTGCTGCGGGGCATGGAAAGTTCCTCTCGCTCTGTGCGGGGTAGCAGGCGATCGGATGCCGCCTGGGTGGAGCACCACAATATGTGGGGCTTCGGCGCGCCTCCAAGCCCATATGTGGCGTGTCGCAAAAGTGGCCTGACCACTTCGTGCCGCCGCCCCCTCCGGTGGTTGAGTAGCGCGCGCAGTGCGCATATCGAAACCCGTGCACCGCCATCGGCTGAGGGGCCAGACGCGTTTCGACTCGTCGCTGCGCTCCTCGCTCAACGACCGGGGGTGACCACCGCGCACGCGACGCCTCGTGACGGCCCGACGGCGCGGCATCCGCGCGGTGTGCCAGGGTGGAGGGGTGACGATCGAGCCGCCCGCACCTGGCGAGCCGCGCCGGCCCGACGGGCCGCGCGACCCCGGTGACGCGTGGGTCGTCACCGCCGACGGCACCCGCTACTGGGGCCGTTTCGGAGCGGCGGGGCTGCTCGCCCTCGACCCCGCGCGCGGCGTGCTTCTGCAGCACCGCGTCGCCTGGAGCCATCACGGCGACACGTGGGCGCTTCCCGGCGGTGCGCGGCATCAGGGGGAGTCGGCGTGCGACGGTGCGCTGCGGGAGTCCGCGGAGGAAGCCGGCGTGCCTCGAGCATCGGTGCGGCCGCGTCTCATCAGCGTCTTCGACATCGGCGTGTGGAGCTATGCGACCGTCGTCGCCGACGTCGTCGACCCGTTCGAGCCCGTCATCAGCGACCCCGAGAGCCGCGAGCTGGCCTGGGTGGCCGCCGAGGCCGTCACGGAGTTCCCGCTGCATCCGGGGTTCCAGGCGACCTGGCCGCGGCTGCAGGCTCTGCTCCAGACCCGCCCGGCCCTCGTCGTCGACGCGGCCAACGTCGTCGGATCGACCCCCGACGGCTGGTGGAAAGACCGCCCCGGTGCCGCGGGGCGTCTGCTGCAGCGGCTCGCCGTGCTCGCCGAGCGCGGGCTGCCGGCATCCGCGCTCGACCTGCCGGAGCACACCTGGTTCCCCGAGGTGCACGTCGTGCTGGAGGGTGCGGCACGCGAGGCCGTGGACGTGGACGGCCTCGAGGTCGTGCGCGCCGACGGGCACGGGGACGACGTCATCGTCGCCGAGGCGGGGCGGCTGAGGGAGACCGGCCGCGAGGTGCACGTCGTCACGAGCGACCGCGGGCTCGCCGACCGTGTCAGTGCCGTCGGCGCCCGTGTGCACCCGGTCTCGTGGCTGCGCGACCTGACGTGAGCGCGACGCGGCGTCGCCTCGTGGCGGCGCTGGCGCTCGTGGTCACCGTCGTGGTCGGACTCGTCGTCACGCGGATGCCGGACTCAGCCGCATCCGACATCGCCGGTGACGCGCTGTACGCCGTCGCCGCGTACCTGTTCGTGGTGTTCCTCGCGCCGCGGGTGACGCCGCTGGTGGGGGGAACGATCGCGGCGGGCTGGTGCGTGGCGGTCGAGCTGTTTCAGTTGACCGGGCTGCCCGAGCAGTGGGGCGCCGCGTTCGGACCGCTCATGCTCGTGCTCGGCACGGTCTTCGACGCGCGGGACCTGCTGATCTACGTCGCGGCGGCGACGGTGTGCGCGCTCCTCGACGCCGCTGTGCGCCGTCGCGCCGTTCGCAACTCCGGAGAATCGCAGGGTTGACGCGCCTCCACGCCCGCGGACGGCGCGGCAGCGCCCGGATCTCCGGAGTTGCGAACCGCCACCGCATCGACCCGCGTCGCCCCCGCGCGGTTCATATCTCCGGAGTATCGCGCGGTTGACGTAGCTGCGCGCCCCGCGAGCGCCGCCTAACGCTTGGATCTCCGGAGTTGCGAACATCCGGCGGTGGGCAGTGCCGTTCGGCGGGCAGGTCAGTCGCGTCCGCGCAGGCGGTCGATGTCGCGGCGCTCCCGCTTCGTCGGGCGTCCGATCCCGCGGTCGCGGACGGCGACTTTCGGGGCCGGGTCGCGCGGCGGGGTGCGCTCCTCGTACGCGAGCGCGGCGACGGGTGCACCGACCCGCTTCACGATCAGCTGGCGCACGACGAGGATGCGGTCGAAACCGTCGATGCGCACACGCAGCTCGTCGCCGATCTTCACGGCCTGCGCGGCCTTCGCCTTCTCGCCGCCGACGCGCACGTGGCCGGCGCGGCAGGCTGTCGTCGCGGCCGACCGCGTCTTGTAGGCGCGGATCGCCCACAGCCACGAGTCGACGCGCACCGAGTCCATGCGTCCATCATCTCGTGCGGCGCACGATGCCCCACGCGAGCAGGCCCTGCCCGATCGTGTAAGTCGCCATCACCCATGGGCCGGCGAGTGCTTCCGAGACGCCCGGCAGGAACAGGCGGAAGGCGAGGATGGTGTCGGAGGCCAGGAAGAACACACCGCCGAGCGCGGTGACCGCGCCGCCGCGGGTCGCCATCGCCGCGGTGCCGCCGAGCACCAGGCCGTACACGGCCACCGCGATCTGCAGCGAGCCGAGGTGGGGCCAGAGCACGGCGAGCATCGCGATCCACCACAGCGCGTACGCGGCCGCCCAGGGCGAGACGCGCCGTGCATCGGGCAGGCGCGCGAACAGCACGATGTAGGCGAGGTGCGCGAGGCCGAAGCACAGCAGCATGAGCGGCAGCTCGGGCAGCCCCGGGAAGAAGAACGCGGCACCGTCGCCGAGCCACGACAGGGCGATCGCGGCGAGCAACCACGACTCGGTCGCCCGCCACGGTCCCCGTCCCCGCGCGACGAGGACGGCGACGGCCAGGGCGGGCATGAGCAGCAGCTTCGTCGGATACACGACCGCCTCGGCGCCGAGCGCGATGGCGGCGACGTGCACGACGGATACCGCTGCGAAGGCGGCGAACCCCCAGAGTCGCGGGGTGCGGCGGGTGCGGATGGCGGGCGCGGCGTCGCTGCTCACGGATCTCCTCGGGCGAAGGCGTCGTGCGGGCGCCGTCGCCCGCATCCGCCCCATCGTAGGATGCGCGCGGTCACGGAGCCGTCACAGGCGGCGGATGCGGTCGGCGACGAGCTCGTGGGTCGCCGCGTCGAACGCGACGACGCGCGCCTCGGTGACGGCCGTGGCGGCCCCGGCGATCGTCGTGACGGCGATGTCGACGGCGTCGGCTTTCGGCCAGCCGTAGATCCCGGCGCTCACGAGTGGGAACGCGATCGACCGCACTCCCAGCCGGTCGGCGACGGTCAGCGCGCGTCGGTAGCACGAGACGAGCAGGGCGCGGTCGCGCTCGCCGGCCGCGTGGTTCGGACCGACGACGTGGATCACCCACTGCGCGGGCAGTGCACCCGCGGTGGTCCAGCCGGCGTCGCCGGTGGCGAGTCCGTGGGGGTAGCGGGCGATGCAGTCGTCGAGGATGGCCGGTCCGCCGGCGCGGTGGATCGCCCCGTCGACCCCGCCTCCGCCGCGCATCGCGCGGTTCGCGGCGTTCACGATCGCGTCGACGTGCTGCGTCGTGATGTCGCCGAGCACGGCTGTGGGTTTCGGCATCCTCAGACCTCGAGCGAGACGATCGGTCGTGCCGCGCCTGGTCGCGCGACCTCGACGAAGCCCGCGTCGAGGAAGGTCGACAACGCGCCGTGGAATAGCTCGTTCGATGTCGCCTTCTTCGCCTGCGCGTCGACGGGGTACCCCTCGACGATGCGGGCGCCGTGCGCGCGGGCGTGGGCGACGGCCGCATCGAGCAGCGCGCCGCCGAGGCCCTGTCGACGGTGCTCCTTGCGCACGACGAAGCAGCTGACCGCCCAGACGGCGTCGTCGTCCATCGGTTCGGGCGACGCCTGGACGGCTCGGGTGCGCTGCAAGCGTGGCTGCGCCGTTCGCGGCGCGATCTTCACCCACCCGGCCGGTTCGTCGCCGACGTACGCGATGAGCGCGGATGCCGGTCGCGCCGCGAGGTCGCCCCGCAGCAGCTCGCGCTTCTCCTCGCGCGACGTCGACGAGAACTCCTTGTTCGGCAGCATCCACCATTGGCACCAGCAGCTGCTGCCGTCGCCGCCGCCCGTGAGCGCGTGCTCGGCATCCGCGAATCGGTCGGCGGAGGCGGGGCGGATCACGATGTCGGCCATGGCCCGACGCTACGCCGCGTCTCCGACACCGACAACGTGGTTCGCGGGTCGCTCCGCGACCGGGTAGGATAGGGGAGTTGTCCGCCCGCGGACGACGTCCGGGATGTGGCGCAGCTTGGTAGCGCACTTGACTGGGGGTCAAGGGGTCGCAGGTTCAAATCCTGTCATCCCGACCGGAAAAGGCCCGGAATCTCGCAAGAGGTTCCGGGCCTTCTGCATGTCCGGAAACGCCCTGCTGCACGTTTAGGGCACGCGATGTCTGAACCGAATGCCAGGATGAGCATGTCTGCGTCGAGAAAGCGAGTGGTCATGCCGGAGTGGGTCAACGAGGTCGTCCCCGTCGTGCAACTGTTTCTCAACGCGGGCGCGCTCATCGCCGGGGCTGTCATCTGGAAGCTTTATGTGGACAACCTCAAGGCGGCCAGCGCCGTCAAGGATGCGACCATCCAGAACGTCGAGAAGAGCCGTGACCACTGGCGTGAGAAGGCCGAGGAACTAGAGAAGCGAAGTCCCGAGGTCGTCGAGAAGAGCCTTGCCGAGCGCATCCAGATCAGGGATGGCGAGATCAACCGGCTCAAGGAAGACAAGGAGTTCGACAAGATCGCGCTTCGCACGCTGGAGATCGACAAGGCCCAGCTTGAGCAAGACCTGTTCCGAACTCAGGGCTTCCGCGCAATGCTCGCCTTGGAGGACGGCTACGACGATGACGACGAGCCGCGCGACGAGGTCGAGCCGTTCGTGGAGGAGCCGCCAAAGAGCATCGAGGTCTCCTACATCGGAGAGGTCGCCGTGGACAGCGGCCAGCTCATGGTCACAGACCCTTGCTATGTCGATCAGGAATGGCTGCAGGAGCGGTTCGCGGTTGACGGCGAGGTCGTGAAGGTCGAGGACACGCTGTTCCACTATTCGTACGATGGCGCGTGCCGAGCGACGCTGAACGGGGACGGCTATGGCGAACTCGCGTTCCAGAAGGGGCACGCGGGAGCAGGCGTCGCTTTCCAGACCGGATGGGGCGACGGCATGTACCCGGTCTATGCCGAGAAGCACGACGGGCGAATCGTGAGGGTCTACGTCAATGTCGGATGACCGACGCACGTGGAGCTAGCTGAGCGTGCGGCGCCAGGTCTGGCGCTCCTGCGAGTCCGGAAAGCCCCATGACACGATGATCGTGGTCGACGCGGGGCTTGCCATGGACTTCGAGTAATCAAAGAAGATGGACTCGCCTGGGTGCAGTTGCGGAACAGGGACGTCTGTAAAGGGCGTGATGTCGTGCTGGTCAGACACTTCGTCCAGACCCACACCCCACAACGTCTCAGAGCTGACATTCCTCAACTCGTACTTGTTCTTCGTGTGCTGAATGAGGTTCCAAGGGTCGCGAGGAAGCGACTGGCGCGCGATTTCGTTCGCTTCTTCGAGAGCGACCAGCCTCGTCCGCGGACTTCTGGGCGGCAGCAAGCGCGGCGCGTTCGTGATCAGCGGCGGATTCGCTCGACGCCTGCGCGTCGTTGCGCGCGGCGCGTGCCTCTTTCGCTTGGTAGATCGCCACGAACACGCCAATGGCGGTCACGAATAGTAGGCCGAGGTTGATGATGTTCGACGCATCCACAACCGAAGGATAGCGACGCTTTGCCGCCTAGCCTCCGAGCGCCACGATGGGCGAGGGCGGTGTGCTCGCGGCGGCGATGTGGGCCGAGAACGCGGCACGGTGACGGCTGTAGTCGCGCGGGCGCAGGTGGGCGTAGACCTTGTCGGTGATGGCGTAGCTCGCGGGGCCCATCGCTCGTGACAGCTCGTGCATATCGAGAGCGCCGCTCTCGAGCGCCAGGGTCGCAAACGTGTGCCGTAGCTCGTGGAAGTGCAGCCCCGACAGTCCGACGAGGTCGCACGCGGGCTTGAACGTGTAGCGGTAGAAGCCCTTGGGATCGAAGGCGTAGTCATAGCTGATCTTCCGGTGCCCCGGCACTTTCCCCGGCCACATGCCCGCCTCCAGGTCGTCGCGGTGGGGGTGATTCCGCAAATACACGCCGAGGTCGCGGAACAGGGCTTCGTCCAGGATCGGCACGGTACGCACAGCGCGAGCAGTCTTCGGAGCGCCCGTAATGTAACCCTTGCTCGTGTGCGTCTTGTTGAGCTTCACCTGGACTTCGCCCCGCGCGGCGTTTGGGAGCAGCCAGCCCATCTGCTCGCGCAGGAAGCTCTCCTCTGCATAGAGCGTCCACACGCGGACAAACGGTCTGGGGTGCAGTGGACACCGCTGCCCGGCGCCGAGCGCGAGCACGCTTCCAGCGGTCAACTCGTGTGATCCTGAGGCTGTCTCCACGCGCGCTCGGCCCTCCATGACGTGGACGATCTTCGCTTGCGAGAACACCGCTCGTCGTATCGGCTCTGTTCGCGCGCTCTCGATCGCCGACAGAGGAGGGCTGTACCGTGCGTGATCTTCACTGTTGCGGGCGTGAGCGACCAGTGAGTCGGTCAACAGCGCTCGCGTTCAACGCTCAGGGAGTTCAGCCGATCGCGGTTGGTTCCGCCTGCGCCACAGGAGCCATGCGCAGAGCACGCCTTGGATCATCACGATGGCGCTGATCGTTGAGGCGATGATCCCGGCGGACTGGTCGGCGGCGGTGAGCAGGTCGAATCCTGCGTGCCAGAGCAGGACCGGGATGATGCTCCAGTGTGCGCCGACGGTCATCCAAGCGAGCAGGTACGAGCCGCAGACCAGTGCGAGCATCCATCCGATGATCCCGGCTCCCATCGCCATGTAGGTCGGGTTGAAGAAGAACGCGGGGGCGTGCCAGGCGATCCATACTCCGGCAACAATGAGCGCCGACCAGAACACCGGCATCCGCCGGGAGAGGGCCGGCAGAAGCCAGCCGCGCCATCCTGTTTCTTCCCCGAGACCGAACGTGAGTACCCAGACGAGTGCGACCGCCGGCCATGCCAGTCCGGGGAGTTTGTCGGTGAGGCCGAACGCGGAGGACTCCGGCCATGAGCCTGTCACGATGAGCGTGGTCACCCAGGCGATGACGAAGTACGCAACGGGCATTCCGATGCCGGCGAGCCACCATCTCCATGACAGGCGCACCGAGAACGTGTGCCTTGCCCACGCCGCCAATCCCCGTGGCCCGCTCTCCCAGAGCGTCGCGGCGATCGCACCGCACGCAGGCCCGGTGGAGGCGAGGAAGAACGTCCACGGCATCGTGTCGAGCCCGGTCGTTTGCGCTTCGATGAGGATTGGCAACCACGTCGCCCAGGTGACGCCGAATGCGACCACGAGGAACACCGCGAGCCCGCGGGGACGTCGAGCCGGTGGTGGAGTCCCTACGGTCACCTTGGATAGGTCTTGCATGTCCGGACTCCAGCTCCATCCTTGGTCGGGGAGGCCATCGCACGCGGGCAACCTGTTCGCGCGGGCCGGCCGCAACCGCCGCGGTGATCCTCCTCGGGAGGAACCGGAGCCACCAGGGTCGCTGCGCGCGGGTGCGCCCGCGGATGGCATCGCGTCAGCGGGGCGACTCGCGTGTGCGGAGAGGATCTCCGCCCTGCAAGACTCCGGGCTTCACGACGCGATCCAAGCATCGTTCTTGACCGGTGAGTCACGGATGCCGTCGCCGATGTCCGGATGGCCGTCGGATATGTCTCGTTCCCGTTCGGGTCATACCGTGGCGATGGTTCGTTCGCGGTACTGCTGGGGTGTGACGCCGAGGGCTCGACGGAAGGCCTCGGTGGCATGGCTTCGGCTCGTCCAGCCGACCAGGCGACCCGCCTCTGCGATGCCGCACCCGTCGTGCGTCAACAGGTCGGCCATGCGTCGCACGCGCAGCATCGTCAGATAGGCCAAGGGCGTCGTGCCGTAGGCGTCGATGAAGACTCGCGCGAGTTGCTTCTCCGAGAGATGGACGTGCTGCGCGAGGCGTGCGAGCGTCCAAGCGCCCTCGGGGTGCTCGTCGAGGAGGCCTCGTGCGGCCACAGCTTCCGCACGCAACGCCCGGAACCGATCGCGGACCGAAGTACTCCCGCTGTCGCGAACTGCGGGGGCCGGGCTCGTCTTGACGAAGGGAATGATGACGTCCAGCACCGCGAACAGCAGAGCCTGCACGCGGTAGAAGCGCTCGGTCGTCGCGCCCGGCGCCGTGAGCGTCGTCAGCTCGTCGAGCCAGGGAGCGAGTCGATCGAGCCGAGGCAAGCCGATTCGGATGATCTGTGCGGGGTCGGTGTAGACGGTCTCGGCGTACCGCTGCGCGAACTCGCGATCGCCGACGGCGGCGACGTTCTGCCAGTAGATCTGGTCGATGATGTAATCGGTGTCGAGATGGAGGATCGTGAGCGTCGCCTCGCCGACTGGTTCGACTCCATAGAGGGTGTTCCCGCCCAGGAGGGCGATGTCGCCGGGTGACACAGTGCGCTGGCCGAACTCGCTGAGCAGTTCCGCGATGCCTGTCCGGACGAGGATGACGGTGACGCAGTCGTGGGCCGTCGGCGCGAGCGAGTCTCGGCGGACCTCTGTGCGGATGAGGATCGGCGGGGCAGGGTCGCCCTCACTCATCACGGTCCTCTCGCTCATCGCGGTCATGGTGACACGATAGGCCGACCTGGACCAAGGGCGTCGATGTCGGGACTGGGCATATCACGGGAACACTGTCGGCGATCCTCCACGATGTCCCGCGGGCCACCACCACGCGGCCTTGCCCAGCAGCGTCATGATCGCCGGCACGAGCGGCCCGTACCGCGCCTTGCATCGTGATCGGAGGCGAAGTCGTTGTCCAGAGGGAGCTCGATGCCGAGCGTCATCCCACGCTCGTTGTCCGAGCCGCTGCCGACAAGCCGAGCCTGCGCGGATGTCGGGCTGGTCATCAGCCGTGGAACTCGTCGGGGTGGGGGCCGGTGCGGCCGTCGCGGTCGAGGGCGTCGATAGCGGCAAGCTCGTCGTCGGTGAGGGTGAAGTCGAACACGTCGAGGTTCTCGGCGATGCGATGCGGGGTGACGGACTTGGGGATGACGATGCGGCCCTGCTGCAGATGCCAGCGCAGCACGACCTGCGCGGGGGTGCGCTCGCGCGCGCTGGCGATGGCGGTGATGGCCGGGTCGGCGAGCACGGCGCCTTGCGCGAGGGGGCTCCATGCTTCGGTGGCGACGCCGTGGCGGTCGTCGTCGGCGATGACGGCGCGGTTCTGCAGCGCCGGGTGCAGCTCGACCTGGTTGACTGCGGGGACGATCGTGCCGGCGTCGACGAGGCGGTCCAGGTGGGCGGGCTGGAAGTTGGACACGCCGATCGCACGGACCCGCCCGTCGGCGTAGAGGCGCTCGAGTGCCCGCCACGTGTCGAGGTAGAGGTCTCGGCGCGGTGTGGGCCAGTGGATGAGGTAGAGGTCCAGGGCGTCCAGGCCGAGCTTGTCGAGGGTGGTGTCGTAGGCGCGGAGAGTGGCGTCGTAGCCGTGGTCGGCGTTCCACACCTTGGAGGTGATGAACAGCTCCTCGCGGGGGATGCCGGAGTCCGCGAGGGCGCGGCCTACGCCTGTCTCGTTGCCGTAGATCGCGGCGGTGTCGATGCTGCGGTAGCCGGCATCCAACGCGGCGGCGACGGCGGCGGTGGTCTCGTCGTCGGGAACCTGGAAGACCCCGAAGCCGAGCTGGGGGATCTCGACGCCGTTGTTCAGGGTGACGATGGGAATGGTGCTCATGGGAGTTCTCTCTCGTCGATTCGTGGTTCGGTAGGCAGGGTGGGATGCCATCAGTTCGCGGCGACCGTGTCGCCGACGGGCTGGCTGGTGGTGTCGCGGCGGGCGCTGGCGGCGGCGATGGCCATGACGATGAGGGCGGCTGCGGTGATGATCGCGCCGATCCAGATGGGGGAGGTGTAGCCGAGTCCTGCGGCGATGCCGACGCCACCGGCCCACGCGCCGAGGGCGTTGCCGATGTTGAACGCGCCGATGTTGGCGCCGGAGGCGAGGGTGGGGGCGGTGCCGGCGTAGTTCATGATGCGGCTCTGCAGTCCGGGGACGGTGCCGAACCCGAACCCGCCCATCAGGAGCAGGGCAATGATGGTGGCGATGCCGGAGCCGGCGAGCAGGGCGAACAGGGCGAGCACCACGACGAGCGCGGCGATGAAGAAGAGGAGGGTGCCGTCGATGGAGCGGTCGGCGAGGCGGCCGCCGAGCCAGTTGCCGATCACGAGACCCACGCCGAACAGCACGAGCAGCCACGGCACGGCTCCGGTGGTGAAGCCGCTGACCTCGGTGAGGGTGTAGGCGATGTAGGTGAAGGCGCCGAACATTCCGCCGTAGGCGAGGATCGTGACGGTGAGGGAGAGCCAGACCTGCCCGGAGCGGAACGCGGCGAGCTCGCCGCGGATGCTGATCTTCTCCTCGGGGCTGTCGAGCTTGGGGACGAGCGCGGCGATGCCGATGAAGGCGAGCACGCCGATCGCGGAGATCGCCCAGAACGTGGATCGCCAGCCGAGCTGCTGGCCGAGGAAGGTGCCGAAGGGGACGCCGAACACGTTCGCGGCGGTGAGTCCGGTGAACATGATCGCGATCGCGCCGGCCTTCTTCTCCGGCGGGACCAGGCTTGCGGCGACGACGGAGCCGATACCGAAGAACGCGCCGTGGCAGAGCGCGGCGATGATCCTGCCGATCATCGCGACGCCGTAGTCGGTGGCGACGGCGGTGAGCACGTTGCCGACGATGAACAGCACGATCAGGCCGAGCAGCACGGGCTTGCGGGGCAGTTGGGTGGTCGCGGCGGTGAGCACGAGCGCGCCGACCACGACGCTGAGCGCGTACCCGGAGATCAGCCATCCGGCAGCGGCCTCGGAGACGGCGAAGTCGGCCGCCACCTCGGGCAGCAGGCCCATGATGACGAACTCGGTCAGTCCGATGCCGAACGCGCCGAGGGCGAGGGCGATCAGTCCTAGAGGCATAAGGGTTCTCCTGTTACACTGGACGGGTAGTTGCAAACGCGGGATATTGCGCAAGCGGGGACAATCATTGCACGCGCAACTACACCGCGCAAGCAACTATTCTTTGGAGGAACCGGAATGGGTATCGCAGACGATGCCGTCGAGGTACGTGCCCAGGGCTGGCGGACCCTCGCCGCACTACACGGGCTGATCGAGCAGGCCTTGGAGCGCAGCCTCGGCGAGGCGGTCGAGCTGTCGGTCGTGGAGTACACGGTGCTGGATGCGCTGGGCCGTCAGGACGGCTGGCACATGCGGATGCAGCAGCTAGCCCGGGCGACCGCGCTGAGCGCGAGCGCGACCACACGTCTCGTGACGCGGCTCGAAGACCGCGGCTTGCTCACCAGGGTGCTGTGCGCGGATGACCGGCGCGGCATCTACACCGAGCTCACGGCCGCCGGTCAGGCCCTCTACGGGCGCGCCAAGCCGATCCATGATGAGACTCTCGAGCGCGCGCTGGACGACGCCCAGGCACAGCCAGAGCTCGCCCCGGTCGTCGCGGCGCTCCACGACTTCGCCCTGCCGGTCGGTGCCGCGTCCTTATCGCCGGGACGACTCGCTGAGCGCCGGGTCGGGTGACGGCGGCCGATGAGCAGGCCGAGCCTCGATCATCTACGCACGTTCGTGACCGTGTACCGGGCGGGCTCGGTGACGCGGGCCGCGCGACTACTGGGGATCTCTCAGGGGACGGCATCCATGCATGTCCAGGCGTTGGAGGAGTCGTTGGGGTACGCGCTGTTCCATCGCGACCATGACGGTGTGACTCCCACGGGGCGAGGGGTTGAACTTGCCCGCGAGGTCGCTGGTCACGTCGACGCCATCGAGGACGCCGCGTTGCTATCCGGACCGGACGCCGGGCCCGCGCGGGCAGTTCGCATCGGCGGCCCGGCGGAGTTGCTCTCCACCATGGTCGTCCCGCATCTGCGGGGCCTGATCGACGCTGCGGGAGCGCCGGTGTTTCTTCAGTTCGGGCTCGCCGAGGACCTCCTCGATCGTCTCGCTGACCGTTCCCTCGACATCGTGGCCAGTTCGGTGCCGCCGCGACGGCGAGGAGTCGCATCCGTGCCGCTCTACGACGAAGAGTTCGTCCTCGTCGCGACATCGCGGTGGACCGGTGTCGACCTGGACACCATTCCCGCGGTCGCCTACGCGGAGAACCTGCCCATCATTCGGCGCTACTGGCGAAGCGTGTTCGACCGCCCTCCCACGGGGCTGCGCGTGGCCGCGGTCGTCCCCGACCTCCGCGGCATCCGCACACTCATCCTCGCCGGAGCGGGAATGTCCGTCCTCCCCACCTACCTGGTCGCCGCCGATCTGGCCACAGGGGCGCTGGTCGCGCTCGACACACCCGACCTCGCCCCGCTGAACACGGTGTTCCTTGCCACGCGGGGACGGGAGGCCACCAGCAACGCCTCCGTTGGCGCGGCCGCCACGCACCTGCGCACACTCATTCGTTGAACCGCCGCCGTCGCCGGCGCGCCGCCGATCGACGAACCGATACCGGCGTTCGAAAACCCGATGGGGGCTTCCGACTCAATGTCGTCATGATCGGGTCCGACGAAAGGACCTACACATGTCGAACATTCTCATGGTCGTGACGGCGGCCGACTCCGTCACTCTCGCTGATGGCACCGTCCACCCGACGGGATACTGGGCGGAAGAGCTCGTCGTCGCACACCGCGACCTCGCACGCGCCGGCCACACCATCATCATCGCCACCCCCGGCGGCGACGTCCCCACCGTCGACCCCGGTTCACTCACCGTCGAGATCGTCGGCGATCAGGCCAAGGTCGACGACTTCCGCAGTTACCTCGACTCGATCGCGGCCAATCTCGCACACCCGCTGCCCCTCGACGCGGTCGCTGTGTCGGACTACGACGCGATCGTGATGCCCGGCGGGCACGGTCCGATGGTCGACCTCGCGTTCGATGCGAATCTGGGCCGGATCCTCACCGAGGCCGACCGCGACGGTGTCTGGATCGCCCCGTTCTGCCACGGCCCTGCAGGGCTGCTCAGCGCCGTCGATCAGGACGGGTCGCTGGTCTTCGCCGGGCGCCGGCTCACGGTGTTCAGCGACGAGGAAGAACTCACCGGCGGCCTCGGAAAGAACACCCCGTGGCTGGTCGCTACAACGCTTCGCGAGCGCGGCGCCCTCGTCGAGAACGGCGCGCCATGGTCGGAGCACGTGGTCCGTGACGGCAACCTCATCAGCGGGCAGAACCCGCAGTCCAGCGACGCCGTCGCGAAGGCCATCGTCGATGTGCTCGCCTAGCAACCGGAAGGGTCCGCCGAGAGGCGGGCCCTTCGTCGTCCACCCGTCAGCCCGGGTCGGGATCGGCCTTCCCGTCGCGCTCCTGATCCGCAGTGTTCGCTCCGTCGGAGTCCGCGCCGCGACTGTCCGACGTCACCGCGCCGAAGGCGACGGCGAACGCCATGCCGATGCCGACACCCAGCGCGATCCCGATCCCGATGTTCCCGAGCGCGACGCCGAGTGAGGTCCCGATCGCGAGCCCGAGCGCGATGCCGATCCCCCACGCGGTAGCCTGACTGCGCTCGCGCCGTTGCTGCGCGTCATCCTTCTCGCCCTCGTCCATATCGTCACGCTAGCCGCGGGGCTCGCGGGCTGCATCCGCCGCGGGACGGAGATCGCGTGGTCGGTATGCCTCTGTCGTCAGCCCTGCCCGCGGCGGAAGTCACGGGCCGCATCGAGCCAGAACAGCAGGCGTGTGTCGTCGTCGAGGTGGTCGTGATCCACGAGCAGCCAGCCCGGTCCCATCTCACGGCGCTGCGGCCCCATGACGGCCGGCGAGGCACCGGGTTCGAGCACCAGCGACGCCGCCTCCTCGACGTGCACCCGCACGAGCAGCGATGCGTCGCGGAAGACGGCGACCACGATCTTCTCGTCGAGCAGGAAGGCCCGGCTGCCGAACATCGCCTTCTCTTCGAGGTCGGGCTCGTCGGCCAGCAGGGCGCGCACGCGATCGGTCAGTTCGCCCTGCGCCTCGCTCAGCGGCATCCGCGGCTCCTCCCGATCGTGTCAGCCGCTCCTATCACACCGCATCGACGACGTCGGCGCGACGCTGGCGCACCGTCTGCGACGTCGCGTCGAACACACGCGTCCACCGGTCGGCTCCGTACGGCTCCCACCCGGGGTCGCCGTCGCGGATGAACGACAGCCACGCCTCGTGCATTTCGGCAGCCAGCGACGCGGGAGCATCGGCCCCCGACAGCGCGACGGCATCCGGGTTGGCGACGTCGCCGAAGGCGAAGGCGATCTCGACGGCGTGCGCGGCCCGCAGATCGCGCACCGGGCTCCGCCACGCGAACTCGTAGACGTAGGTGGGCGCCGTGCGTGCCGCGGCGAGCCGTGTCAGCGGTGCGCGCAGCAGCCGGTCGGTCACCAGCTGGCCCAGCACCTCGCCCGCCCCGGCATCCGGGAACTCCCGCCGCACCGCCCGCATCGCGCGACCCGGGATCCGCATCACCAGGCGTGCGATCGCCGCTTTCAGCGGGGAGATCGCCGCGAGCGCGGCGGGCGCCAGCCAGAGGCGGTACTCATCGGTGTTGCTGCCGATGAGCAGCGGCACCTCCACGTCGACGAGGGCCTCGTGCGGCGAGGCGGGCAACGAGTCGGGGTCGACGGCGAGCGTGAAGCCGGGGGTTCCGGCCAACGGCGATGCGCCGCCGGCCTGCGTCTCGCGGGCCTGCAGCAGCGCGGCGGGCGACTTCTCCCGGAACTGCGCGAGCGTCGGACGGATGCCGAGCACGCGGGCGAGGGCGTCGGTGACGCGTCCCGCGCGCGACCGGCTGACCGCCTCGAGAGGCCCGGACTGGATGATGCCGCCGCGCACGAGCGCACGCGCGTCGGGTCGCGCCAGCAGTGCCGCCACGAGCGCGCCGCCGGCCGATTCGCCCATGAGCGTGATGCGGTCGGGCGACCCGCCGAACGCGGCGATCTCCCGGTGCACCCAGGCGAGCCCCGCGGCGACGTCCTGCAGTCCGAGGTTCACCGGACCGTCGGCGAAGACGGAGAACCCCTCCGCCCCGAGCCGGTAGTTCAGCGAGACGAACACGACACCGGCGCGGGCGAACCCGGAGCCGTCGTATCCCACCAGCGCCGCCGTGCCCCGCTCGAGCGCGCCGCCGTGGATCCACACGACGACGGGGGCGTCGACGGCGTTCTGCGGTGCCCACACGTTCGCCGTCAGGATGTCTTCGCCGGGGATGTCGACCGACGACAGCAGTTCCGCGGTCGCAGGCGGATACGGCCGCTGCGGCGCGGTCGGACCGAAAGCGGTGGCGTCGCGGTCGCCCTCCCACGGCTCGACGGGCTGCGGGGGAGCGAAGCGGAGCTCGCCGAACGGCGGCTGCGCATACGGGATGCCGAGGTGTCGGACGACGCCGTCGCGGATGCTGCCGCGCAGCAGTCCGCTCGACACGGTGACGACGGCGGTCTCGGTGGTGTCCAACGCGTGTGCTCCCGTTCGGGTGCGCTCCCTCACGCAC
This sequence comes from Microbacterium telephonicum, assembly GCF_003651225.1. GTDB lineage: Bacteria > Actinomycetota > Actinomycetes > Actinomycetales > Microbacteriaceae > Microbacterium > Microbacterium telephonicum. Next base: position 910,528 of record NZ_RCDB01000002.1, on the reverse strand, counting down.
CTGCCCCGACCCTATCGAGCGGGGCGGCGCGGTCGCCGAACGCAGGTCGGTTTTCCCGGCGCGAGCCCGGGCGGTGAGCCGGCGGCACGCGTCAGACTGAGGCGATGCCCAAGGTGCCGGTGTACTACTACTCGTCCGTGTCGAACCTGACGCGTCGTTTCGCCGAGCATCTGGCGCAGCAGGGGCGCCCCATCCGCGACCTGGCGGATGCCGAGGTGCGCGCCAGTGAGGCGCCCGGGCCGTGGGTGCTGCTGACCCCGTCGTACAAGGCGGGTAACGCCGACGAGGCGACACTGCCCGCGCCGGTGCGCCGGTTCCTGCGATCGTCGACGAATCGACGCCGGCTGATCGGCATCCTGGGGTCGGGCAATCGCAACTTCGGTGCGCACTACCAGGCCGCGGCGCGCGAACTCGCCTCGATCTCGCACCGGCCGATCCTCTACGAGTTCGAGTTGTCCGGCACGCCCGAGGACGTCGCCGCGACGGTGCGGATCCTGAACGAGCTCGACGCGGGGCTCGCCGCCGGCTGACGTCCAGGCGCCCGCGCCCTGGCCCGACGTCCGGTGAGGCCAGCGCGTCAGACGCCGACGGAGTCGAGCCAGTCCATCAGCGCGGGGAGGGTGAGGTAGGCGATCGTGCCGTGCACGGCGCCCTCGATCTCGTGCAGCGTGACGTGCATGCCGTGGGCCGACTCCTGCGCGACGAAGTCCCGGGTCGCCGACGGCAGCACGAGCTCGTCCGAGAGCCCCTGCGCGACGAACAACGGCGCGTCGAACCCGACGCCGCCGGCGGAGTTCTCGGTGAGCAGGGTCGCCCACGGCTCGGTCTTCGTCGGCTCGGCCGACGTGAAGCGCCCGACGACGGGCTGCGCGATGCGGTGCAGCTCGCCGAGGTCGGAGAGCAGGCACAGCCGGTTCATCTCCGGCTGGATCGCCACCGCTTCCGGCGTCAGGATGCTGGAGATCTCCGCGCCCCGGTCGGCGTACACCTGCGAGAACGCGGTGAAGGCGTACGAGCCGATCGTCGCGCCCGAGATGTCGTCGAGATGGTCGCCCATGAGTGCCGTGAGGTCGGCGGCCGGTGCGGCGACGGCCACCGCCTCGACGTGCAGCTCCGGCGCGTAGGCGTCGGCGAGCTCGGCGGCGAACAGCGCCGCCTGCCCGCCCTGCGAATGCCCCCACAGGATGACGTCGTCGCCCGCTTCGGAGCCGTCGACGCGCTGCGCCGCCCGCACCGCGTCGAGCATGCTGTGCGCCGCGGTCGCCCCCACGAGGTACGAGTCCGGCCCCGCCGTCCCCATCCCGACATAGTCGGTGGCGACCACCGTGTAGCCCCGGTCGAGCAGGAAGCGCAGGCCCTCGATCATGTCGAACGGGTCGAACGAGCGCGAGGGAGCGCAGTCCGGATGGGTTCCCGTCGTCGGGTGCCCCCACGCGACGACCGTGCGCGGGCCCGGCACCGGATCGAGCGGGACGACCAGGATGCCGGTGGCGACGACCGGCGTGCCGTGCAGATCGGTCGTGCGGTACATGAGCCGCCACGCGCGCGCGTCGAGCGGGGCGGCGTCGAGCGCGGCGGCGCGCACGATCGTGCCGGGGTCGCCGACGGCGGCATCCGCGGGCTGGGCGTAGAACGCCTCGAGTCCGGCGCGGTCGATCGCGTCGCCGACGAGCCGCGCCTCGCCGGCGAGTACGAGGCAACCCGCGAGGGCGAGCATGAACGCGATGTACCGCGCGAACCCGGTGTCGCCGAATCGCCGCCGTGGCCGCGTGCGTGTCCCCATGAGCCGATCATGCCCGCATCCCGGGGTCTCGGCATACGGCGCGCGTACGATCGAGGGGTGGCAGGGGGCAGCAGGGGGCGGATCATGACCGGCCTCATCCGCGTCGCCCCGCACCGCGGCGATCACCGCGTCGCCCTGCGCGCGGCCTTCTCGCTCGCCGTTCCGCTGCTCGGGTTGTGGGCGCTCGGCCGGCTCGATCTCAGCGTGTATGCGAGCTTCGGCGCCTTCGCCGCGCTCTACGGCCGCTTCGACGGGTACGCCGATCGCATCCGGATGCAGGCGGCCGCGGGGTTGACCCTCGTCTCGTGCATGCTCGTCGGCACCCTGCTCTCACTCGCCGGCGTTCCGGATGCCGTGAAGGTCGGCGTCGTCGCGCTGGTCGCCGCCGTCGTCACCCTCATCGCGCACGCGGGACGCTGGCATCCGCCGGGGGCGCTGTTCGCCGTGTTCGCGAGCGGCGCGTGCGCGTCGATCCCGGCGTCGGGCGAGTCGCTGCTCGCGGTGCTGATCGTCGGCGGGGCGTCGGCGGTGTTCGGCATCGGCGTGTCGACGGCCATCGCACTCGTGCGCGGCCGCGGTCGCATCCCCGCGACACCGGCATCCCGGATCCCGGCCCGACCCTCCCTCCGGGCGGGCGTCGAGGTCGCGGCGACCGTCGCGATCGGCGCGGCGCTCGCCGGAGTGGCGGGACTGCTGCTGATCGGCAGCCACTGGTACTGGGCGATGGTCGCCGCCGTCGCCGCCCTCGGGGGAGCGGCGCTGAACGCGCGCGTCATCCGGGGTCTGCAGCGTCTGCTCGGGACGGTGATCGGCATCGCGGTCGCCGCCGGACTGCTCGCGCTGCACCTGCCGCCTCTCGTGGTGGTGCTCGTCGCGGTGCTGCTGCAGGCGGGCGCGGAGCTGTTCGTCGGGCGCAACTACGGCATCACGATGGTGTTCGTCACGCCCCTCGCGCTGCTCATGGTCGAGCTCGCCGTGCCCGTCGACCCGGCGGTGCTGCTGCGCGACCGCCTGCTCGACACGGTGCTGGGCGTCGCCGTCGGCACGGCCGTGGCGGTCGCGTCGGCGCTGCTCCGCCGCCGCGCCTGACGCCCGCAGCATCCGCATCCGCATGCGTCTGAATATGGTCTGACCTTTCATCTTGTGTGGTCGGACCACAAGGTGCATAATGGTCGCAAAGGACGGGGGACCATCCCGATCCGAACCGAGAAGGGCGCGGCGAACCGTGGCCCGGGTAGGAGACCCAGCAATGTCCACCTCGATCAATGCTCTGGTCGAAAAGGCGCAGCAGGCGCTGACGGAGTACGCCGACTTCACACAGGAACAGGTCGACCACATCGTCAAGAAGGCGAGCGTCGCGGCGCTGCACTTCCACGGCGAATTGGCCACCATGGCTGTCGAAGAGACCGGTCGTGGCCTGTTCGAAGACAAGGCCGTGAAGAACATGTTCGCGTGCGAGCACGTGACCAACTCGATCATCAACCAGAAGACCGTCGGCGTCATCGCGCACGACGAGCTCAACGGCATCACCGAGATCGCCGACCCGGTGGGCGTAATCTGCGCCCTCACCCCGGTGACCAACCCCACGTCCACCGCGATCTTCAAGTCGCTGCTCGCGCTGAAGACCCGCAACCCGATCGTGTTCGGCTTTCACCCGTCGGCGCAGAAGTGCTCGAGCGAGGCGGCGCGCATCGTTCGTGACGCCGCGGTCGCCGCCGGCGCCCCGGCCGACTGCATCCAGTGGATCGAAGAGCCCTCGATGGAGGCCTCGGGCGAGCTCATGAACCACCCGGGCGTCGCCCTCATCCTCGCCACCGGCGGCAACGCGATGGTCCGCGCCGCCTACTCGTGCGGCAAGCCCGCCCTCGGCGTCGGCGCCGGCAACGTGCCCGCCTTCATCGAGCGCACCGCGAAGGTCGGCCGCGCCGTCAACGACGTCGTGCTCTCGAAGTCGTTCGACATGGGCATGGTGTGCGCGAGCGAGCAGGCCGTCATCCTCGATGAGCCGATCGCCGCCGAGGCCCTCGCCGAGTTCGCCCGTCTGCACGCCTACACGGTCACGGCCGACGAGAAGCGGATGCTGGAGGAGTTCATCTTCGGCGTCACCGCGAACAGCGAGAACTGCGCCGGCGCGAAGCTGAACCCGAAGGTCGTCGGCCAGTCCCCGCAGTGGATCGCCGAGAACGCCGGCTTCACTGTGCCCGAGGACACCTCGATCATCCTCGCCGAGGTCTCGGGTGTCGGCCCGCACGAGCCGCTGACGCGCGAGAAGCTCGCCCCCGTGCTCGCCGTGCTCCGTGCCAACGGCGCCGACGAGGGCATCGAGCTGGCCCGCCAGATGGTGGAGTTCGACGGCCTCGGCCACTCGGGTGCGATCCACTCGAACGACCAGGAGGTCATCGCCCGCTTCGGCGAGGTCGTCCGTGCCGTCCGCATCATCACCAACAGCCCGTCGGCCCTCGGCGGCATCGGCGACATCTACAACGCCTTCATGCCGTCGCTCACCCTCGGCTGCGGCTCCTACGGTCACAACTCGGTCTCCAACAACGTCTCGGCGGTGAACCTCTTGAACGTCAAGCGCATCGGTCGTCGCAACAACAACCTGCAGTGGTTCAAGGTGCCGGCCAAGACCTACTTCGAGCCGAACGCCATCCGCTACCTGCAGGACATGCGCGGCCTCGAACGCGTCACGATCGTCACCGACAAGACGATGACGGACCTCGGCTACGTCGACCGCATCGTCGACGTGCTGAACCGTCGCGAGAACCGCGTTCAGGTGCAGCTGATCAACACCGTGCGGCCCGAGCCGAAGGTCTCGGAGGTCAAGGCCGGCGCCGAGCAGATGCGTCAGTTCCAGCCCGACACGATCATCGCCCTCGGCGGTGGCTCGCCGATGGATGCCTCCAAGGTCATGTGGCTGCTCTACGAGCACCCCGAGGTCGAGTTCTCCGACATGCGCGAGAAGTTCTTCGACGTGCGCAAGCGTGCGTTCAAGTTCCCCGAGCTCGGCAAGCTCGCCAAGCTCGTCTGCATCCCGACCACGTCGGGCACGGGTTCCGAGATGACCCCGTTCGCCGTCATCACCGATGACGAGACCGGCATGAAGTACCCGCTCGCCGACTACGCGCTGACCGCCTCGGTCGCCATCGTCGACCCGCTGCTGACCACGCAGCTGCCGGGCTTCCTCGTCGCCGACGCCGGATTCGACGCGCTGACGCACGCCACCGAGGCGTACGTGTCGGTCTACGCGAACGACTACACCGACGGTCTGTGCCTGCACGCGATCAAGCTGATCTTCGAGAACATCGAGCGCTCCGCCAAGGCGCAGCCGAACTCGACGGATGCTGAGGACATCAAGGCCCGCGAGAAGATGCACAACGCGGCGTCCATCTCGGGCATGGCGTTCGGCAACGCGTTCCTCGGGATCGTGCACGCGATGAGCCACGTGACGGGTGCGACGTACCACCTCGCCCACGGCCGCACCAACGCGACCTACCTGGCGCACGTCATCCGCTACAACGGCCGCATCCCCACGAAGCTCACCAGCTGGCCGAAGTACGAGCGCTACGTCGCCCCGGAGCGCTTCCAGGAGATCGCCAAGCACCTGGGTCTGCCGGCATCCACCCCGGAGGAGGGCGTGGAGAGCTACGCCCGCGCCGTCGAGGCGCTGCGCGAGAAGGTCGGCATCCAGCCGTCGTTCCAGGCGCAGGGCGTCGACGAGGCGACCTTCATCGCGGGTCTGCACGACCTCGCGATGGCCGCCTACGGCGACCAGTGCGCCCCGGCCAACCCGCGCATGCCGATGATCGAGGACATGAAGACGATCATGGAGGCCGCGTACTACGGCACCTCGTTCGACGAGGTGCGCGCGGGCCGCAAGGGCACCGAGGCGGCGAGCGAAGCCGCGACCGGCACCGTCCCGACGGTGAAGGCCGCCAAGGGTCGCGCCAAGGCCAAGGCCTGACGCCACCATCACGCGAAGGGGGCCGGGGGAGCATACCCGGCCCCCTTCGCCGTGCCCTGGCGGTGTTCAGTGCCCCCGGTGGTTGAGTAGCGCGCGCAGCGCGCGTATCGAAACCCCGCCAACGTCCTACGCTCAGCGTGCGTTCCCGTCGCAATCCGCGGCATCCACTTCTGGGAGAGAGCCTTTCGCGACAGGGATGCGGGTGCGTCGAAGCGCTCCATCGCCGGCGACGTCCAGTACTGTCCGAGCAGGCGCTGTCACACCCGACTGACCCGAACAGAGGGGGTGCGCGCCGTACACCCCCTGGCAGAAGGACCACAGCCGCGATGAAAGCCCTTCGGCATGTCCTGCGCGCGACGACAGTGCGCGAGGCCATCGATCGCGTTCCGGAGGCGTTCTACGAGCGCTTCGCGTTCGCCTTCCTTCTCGCCTGGCTCGCCGCGCCTCTGTTGCTCTGGTGGGTTGGGCCTGTCATCGGAACAGACATCACGTTCCTCGCGTGGGTGAATCTACAGGTCGGGCTTGGCGCGCTGATCCTCGTCGCTCTGCGGCTGGCGGCGCATCTCGTTCCGCCGAGAGACGTGTCCTGGCGGGTTGTCCTGCGTGACGAGCTGCCCCTCGTGCTGTTGGGTATGTTCCTGCTGCTCGCCGTTCTGGCGACCGCGCTGTCCCCGACTGCGGAAGCCCTGGACGGCGACTGGTACCGGCGGGAGTCCATCTGGACGTTCGCCGCATACGTGGGGTTCTTCTTCCTCGCCAGCCGGGTGGTCTCGGGTGTGCTCCGTCGTGCGCTGTTGGCCGGGGTCATCGCGCTCGCGCTCATCACGTGCATCGTCACGTTGGTGGCGGCGATCAGTGCGGGATGGCACACCGACGAAGGCGCCGTCGCGCATCGCGCGATCGCCTACTTCCACCAGTTCAACCACTACGGGTACCTGTTGGCGGTTGCGTGCGTGCTGGCCGCGGCAGCCGCCCTCACGGTCGCGCGGCGTGTGCTTCGCGGGGGACTGATCGCGGTGTTCGGCATCCTGCTGCTCACCCTGCTGCTCAACGACACGCTCGGCGCGTACCTCGCGGTTGTCGCCGGCCTCGCGGGACTCGTCACCTGGCTTGCCGTTCTCCGTCGGCTGCACGTCACGACGTTGCTCCTGCTCGCAGCGGTCGCTGTGGTTGTGCACGTTCTCGCGGATGCCCTCGGCGTAGGCGTCGCGGCGGAGATCGCGTCGCTCGGCGGCGACATGGTCGCCGTTTCGGAGGGAAGCGCCGATGCGGCATCCGCGGGTACCGGACGCTGGGGCCTGTGGATGATCACGCTCGAGCAGATCGCCGTCAGTCCGTGGTCCGGTCACGGCATCGAGGGGATCGCATCGTTGCTTCCGGGCGGCTACGGTCGTCCGCACGACGAGTACTTGCAGTACGCGGTCTTCTTCGGCATTCCGGCGCTGATCGCATACGTCAGCGCAGTGGTTGTGGTGCTCGTACGCGTGGTCCGCCGAGGACGTGCTGTCGACGGGATCACCGTCTGTGCCACTGCGGCAGCGTTCGCCTATCTGATCTCCGCGCTGTTCGGGAACACGATGTACTACACCGCCCCTTTGCTCTTCCTGCTTCTCGGCATCGCATGGGCGGGGGTTCGGGCCGCGGGCAGCGAATTGCTCGATGCGGAGTCCACGCCGTTGGCGGAGGACCGAACAGCTCCGACGCCAATAATCTGATTCCCATGCAGCAGCGCCCTCTCGCCCGCACCGGCCGTTCCGTCTCCGCCATCGGGCTCGGCACCTGGCAGCTCGGCGCGGACTGGGGTGACGTCGCCGAAGACGACGCGCTCGCCGTGCTAGCCGCATCCGCCGACGCCGGGGTGACCCTCTTCGACACCGCCGACGTCTACGGTGACGGCCGCAGCGAGCAGATCATCGGCCGCTTCCTCGCCTCCCGCCCCGGTCACGGCATCACCGTCGCGACCAAGATGGGCCGGCGGATGCCGCAGGAGCCCGCGAACTACACGCCCGAGAACTTCCGTGCCTGGACCGACCGGTCGCGCCGCAACCTCGGTGTCGACACGCTCGACCTCGTGCAGCTGCACTGCCCGCCGAGCGCCGTGATCGACGCGGATGCCACCTACGACGCGCTCGACGACCTCGTGGCTTCGGGTGCGACCGCGGCCTACGGCGTATCGGTGGAGACGTGCGCGCAGGCGCTGTCGGCGATCGCGCGGCCCGGCGTGTCGAACGTGCAGATCATCCTGAACCCGTTCCGACTGAAGCCGCTCGACGAGGTGCTTCCCGCGGCGGCGGATGCCGGCGTCGCCGTCTTCGCGCGCGTGCCGCTCGCGTCGGGACTGCTGAGCGGCAAGTACTCCTCGGCGACGCGGTTCGCCGAGAACGACCACCGCATGTACAACCGGAACGGCGAGGCCTTCGACAAGGGGGAGACGTTCTCCGGCGTCGACTTCGAGCTCGGACTGCAGGCGGTGTCGGAGCTGGATCGCGCGCTCCCGGCCGGGGTGTCCCTGCCTGCGGCGACGCTCGCCTGGATCGCCGGGCTCCCCGGCGTGACCTCGGTGATCCCCGGTGCGCGCAACGTCGCGCAGGCCGAGTCGAATGCGGCAGCGGGCGCGGTCGACGTGGACCTCTCGACGTTCGATGCCACCATCCACGACGTCTACGACCGCCTCCTGCGCCCCACCATCCACCCCCAGTGGTGACGCCCGCCACGCCCCGACCGGTGGTTGAGTAGCGCGCAAACCGCGCGTATCGAAACCACACCCTCGAGGTTGCCCGAGCCCGAACCCTCCGCGAGCATGGAACCATGCCGTCCCGCCTCGCCCTCGCCACCGCCGGTGTCGCCTGCGCGCTGGCGATCGCGGCCGTGGCGATCGCCGCATCCGTCGCCGTCACCGCACAAACCTCCCCGACGTTGACGCCTGTGCCAACAGCATCAGTCGTCGAGACGATGCCGACCGCGGTGCCGACGCCCACTCCGGATCCGATCCGCGGCGCACCCGAGAACGTTGCCGCCTATGACCTCGCCGCTCTGCCGCAGATCGACGTCTGGTCGGTAACGCCCGGTATCCCCGTCGACGACGATCCCATGGGCGGGTTCACCGGGCTCCTCGCGCAGCCGCGCACTGCGGCACCGATCTTCGCGGATCCCGCCGGCGAGCCGCTCGGCTACCTTCCGCGAGAGGCGACGTACGGCGGGACCGTTGTTCCCGTGATCACGCGCGACACGCACTGGGTGAAGGTGCTGCTCGCGGGCCGCCAGGGTGTGCCGCCGAACGGAAACGCCGCGCAGACGGTCGGCTGGCTGCGCGTCGCCGACGTCTACCTCACGCAGGCGACGCAGTCGGTGGAGGTGTCGCTGTCGGCGCGCACGATCGACATCGTGTCGGCCGGGGGAGCGGAACGCGTCGCAAATGACTTCGCCTGGGGCAAGGACGCGACGCCAACACCCGCCGGACGCACGTTCGTGATGCTGACCCAAGTCGTGCCCGAGCACGAGTACACCGAGGGGCATCCCCTGGTCTACCTCGGCGTGCAGTCGCCGACGCTCGCCGGCTTCGACGGCGGCGAAGTCGCGGTCACCGCGTTCCACTACTACAAGACCCGGTCAGGCAACAATTCGTTCGGCTGCATCTACCTCGACTCCGCCGCCATCACCCGCCTCGCCACCCTCCCGCCCGGCACCCCCGTCACCATCCGCCCCTGATCGCCGGCTGATTCCCGTCGTTGAGCGAGCGCAGCGAGTCGAAACGCCCCACCCTCCTCCGTTCGTTGAGCGAGCGAAGCGAGTCGAAACGCCCCGAGCGAACCACGCCGCGCGGTAGCGCTACCACGCACCCTCTCCACAAGTCCCATGTACAACATCTACAACTTTGCATCCACAGGCCTCAGAATCCTCAAGATTCGCTCAAGGCCCAAACTCCACATTGACAACAACATGAGAGTTCTCTCATGATTGCCCCTGAAGAGGTAGGACGTCCTCGCGACCGCCTCCCGCTTCACTCAGCACGTTTTCGATGCATCTTCGGATGCGGAGATCCCCCCCGATGTGCATATTCCCCCCGGATAGGTCATCGGCGTGCCGAGTTCCTGCAACCACATTCCTTCAGGAGAGGCACGCATCATGCGCAGCATCAAGAACTATGTCCAGGCGGTGAAGGCCCGTCGCGAGGAGAACGCCGATGACAAGGGCTTCTCGCTCATCGAGCTCATCGTCGTCGTCGTGATCCTCGGCATCCTCGCCGCGATCGCGGTCCCGGTCTTCATGAATCTCCAGAAGACCGCCCAGGAAGAGTCCGTCGCGACCATCGCGGCGAACGCCGCTACGCAGGTGGCGTCGAACATTGCCCAGGACGAGCCGGTGTCCACGAACCTTTCCAAGCTCGAGTCGACCGGCAAGGTTACGCTCACGGTCTCGCCCACGACGGGTGCGAAGATCGATAGCTACTGCGTCACGGCAACCAGCACGGCGGACACGACGATCGTGAAGAAGTCCGGCCCGGGCTGCACGGGCTCCTAAGCCGTTCCAGCTGACGAGGCCGGCCCGACCCGAACGGGCCGGCCTCGCTCGGCATCTGCGGCGCTTCGTCCTGGGGAGGTGAGTCATGCGCGCGCACTCGAAAGACGACGGCTTCAGCCTCGTCGAGGTGATCATCGCCATGTTCGTCCTCATGGTGCTCGCACTGGCAGTCCTTCCTCTGATGATCGGCGCCACCCGGCTGAGCGTAGACAATAAGGATCTCGCAGCCGCCAACGCCTTCGCCTCAGCCCAGCTGGCGGCGATCCGCGAAGACTTCCCGATCGGCGCGACGGCGACTACGAGCTGCGCCGCACTCCAGACCCGCAAGATTCCGCTGGCGTCCGCCGCTGAAGACCCCGCGGGCACCGGAATGGCGGCCACCGTCGACGTGCTCGACGCCTGCCCCGCAGCAGCCGCCGACTACCCCGCATCGATCCGCGTCACCGTCACCGTGCGTGACCGTTCCAGCGACGTCCTGGTGACACTTCCGACGCGCATCCGGGTGTCCGCATCATGATCGAGCGTGACGACGAAGGGATGACACTGGTGGAGCTCATCGTGGTCATCGCGGTCTCCGCTCTCTTCCTCGGACTGCTCGCGGGCCTCTTCATCAACGGCATCCAGACGCAGGAGCAGGCGACGGCGCGCGACCGGGCGACGGGTCGGGCGAACGTCGTCAGCAGCTCGATCGGAACCTCCGTCCGAAACGCCGTCGCCGTGAAGGTGAGTGGCTCCGGATCCCGCCTCGACGCGAAGATCCTGACGACCGCCGGTGGGTTCGAGTGCCGCGCCTGGGTGCTCGACGGCACGGCGCTGAGGTATAGCTCCGGCACGACGGCCCGGGCGAACACGCCATCCGGCTGGACGGCGCTCGCGACCGGCGTGACGGCCACACTGTCGGGGGGCGCGGCGTTCGCCCTGCAAGGCACCCAGGCTGTTTCCTTCGGGCTCACCGTCACCGACAACGGCCAGAAAGCGGTTCTCACCGACGGCGTGAAGGCTCAGGCATTCAAAGCAGGAGGCGTCGCATGCTTCTGAAGATCGATCCCGTGCGCGCACGTCGCGATGACGACGGCTCCGTCCTCGTGTCGGTGCTCATCATTATGCTCGTGCTGACCGTCGGTGCGCTCGTCCTCTCGAGCATCGTCGTCAACACGACCGGAATGCTGGCGGGAAGTCGCGGCACCGTGCAGTCCCGTGCCGCCGCGGATGCGGGACTCTCCGACACGATCGCCCGTGCGCAGCGCGGCGAAGACGTCTGCACGAACTCCACGTATTCGTCCACGTCTCCGAAGTACACCGTGTCGGTGATGTGCGATTCCGGTACCGTCACCTTCCGTGCGATCGGCAGCGGGGACGGCGTGGGGAGAACTGTCACGGAAGCCATCTACGCGCGCAACAGCACGCCGCGCAAGCTCGCCGGCGCGCTCGTCTCGGCAGCCGGCGCGCTCAACGTGTCGTCGCTGCTCGTGACGGCCCCCGCGATCGACGGCGACGTGGTGCTGAACACGGGCAACTTCGACTGCAACAACTCGATGGATATCAGCGGCGACCTCATCATCCGCAACGGCTACGCCAAGCTGTCGAACGCCTGCAACATCCGCGGTGATCTCATCGTGAGCGGCAGCGTGCAGATCGACAACAACGCCGTCGGCGTCGGCGGCGACGTCTACACCGGCGGCACCTTCGGGCTGACGACCGGTGCCACCATCAAGGGCAACGTCTACGCCGTGGGCGACGTCACGATCAGCAGCGGCGGCAAGATCGACAAATCGGTCACGACGCGCGGCAAGTTCACGATGGACGGATCTTCGTCGCGGATCAAGGGATCGGTCTGGGCCGCCGGCGCGCTCTCGGTGCAGAACACGTTCATCGACGGCAACGTGATCTCCTCGAGCACGAACAACGCCTACGTTTGGAACTCCACGCTCGGCGCACTGCGCGTGGCCGGCCCGATCGTGAAGATCCAGCAGTCGACCGTGACGCACGACGTGATCTCGGCATCGACCTCGACGAGCGAGATCCAAGCCGGCGTCACGATCGGCGGCAACCTGACTCTCGCCGGCGGGCGCACGGGTCAGCCGCCGACGGTCGCCGGAACGACAACGCTCAACGCAACCGGGGTCGTTGCACCGGCAGCTCCGACCATCAGTCCGCCGTGGCAGATGGACGCGAGTGCGTTCGAGTGGATCGACCTCGGCTACAACTCGTCCGCATGGGGCTCCTATGCGTACAAGACGACGCCGAGCTGCGACTTCCAGGGCTCGTGGAACCAGGCCCACAAAGACACGATCAATGCCTACACGACCCCGACCGTCGTGGACATGCGGGGATGCGCCAATGGCAAGGTCAACCTGTACCAGGCGACATTCAATCTGAAGACCGACATCGTCTTCCTCGTCGGCGAGGCGGAGGCGCAGGACCTCACGGTCACGAGCGCCGACGGCAACCCGCATGCGTTCCACATCATCTCGCCAGACAACACCGCAGACAAGGCGTCGACCTGCACGAACTCCTCGTGGAAGATCAACATCTACCACGTCACGATGTCCGACAAGATCAGCGGGATCGCCTACTCGCCGTGCACCGTCGCGGTCGGTTCGGGTGGCGGCGGGCGCTGGAACGGCCAGGTCTACGCCGGCAAGATCACGTGGAGCGGCAACGGGGCCCAGATGCAGCTCGACTACCGCGAAGTGAGTGTTCCGGGGATGGTCGTCTCGGTGGGAGGCGGCGGTGGTGCGGCGACCCCGTCGGTCATCGGGAGCCTCGTCTCGCTCGGAGACGTATGAGCACCATCACCGCCCTCCTCGTCGCGTTCGCCGCGCTGCTCGGCCTGATCATCGGATCGTTCCTCAACGTCGTGATCTACCGTGTGCCCGTCGGTATCCCGCTGACGCGTCCCAGCCAGTGCCCGCACTGCGACTCGCCCGTGAAGCCGTGGCAGAACGTGCCGGTGGTGTCGTGGCTGCTTCTGCGAGGGAAGTGCGCGAACTGCGGGGCGCCGATCTCGGTGCGCTATCCGCTCGTGGAGTTGGCGACGGGAGTCGCGTTCGCCGGGGTCGTGTGGATGCTGGTGGAGTCGGAGGCGTTTCGACTCGCTTCGCTCGCTCAACGACCGGAAGCGGGGGCGGAGGTAGGAGCGCTGGCGTTCGCGTTCATCGCCGTCGCGTACCTCTACCTCGCGGCGATCAGCATCGCCCTCACGATGATCGACCTCGACATGCGGCGCCTGCCGAACCCGATCGTCCTCCCGAGCTACATCGCGCTCGCCGTCCTCTTCACCGCCGCGTGTCTGGCAGGCGCACCGTGGGATGCGCTGCTGCGTGCGGCGATCGGCGGCGCGGCGCTCTTCGCGTTCTACTGGCTGCTGCGCTTCGCCAAGCCCGGCGGCATGGGCGGGGGAGACGTCAAGCTCGCCGGCGTGCTCGGCGCCGCACTCGGATTCGTCGGCTGGGGAGCACTGATCGTCGGCGCCTTCGCCGCCTTCCTCATCGGCGGCGTCGTCGGCATCGTCATGATGCTGACGCGCCGCGCGACCCGGAAAACCGCCATCCCGTTCGGCCCGTTCATGGTCGTCGGCGCATGGCTCGGCATCGTGATCGGCGAACCGATCGCCCGCTGGTACACCGGACTGCTCGGCCTCGCCTGAGCTCACACAGACACGACAGACAGTACAGAGAAAGGAGCGCGACATGGCCAAGACGATCGTCGGGCTGGAGATCACCGAGGAGGGAGTGCGCGCCGCCGAAGTGACGGTCGGCAAGAACCCCGTCGTCCTCGCGCAGGGCTCCGTGCCGCTTCCCGCGGGCGCAGCCAAAGACTCCGAGGTCTTCGACAAGGATGCCGTCGTCCTCGCGCTTCGCCAGCTCTGGACGCGCGCGGGCATCAAGGGTCGCAACGTCGTGCTCGGACTCGGCAGCCGCCGCATCCTCGTGCGCGAGTACACGACCACCGCGCTGCGGCCCGATCTGCTACGCCAGGCCCTGCCATTCCAGGTGCAGGACCTGCTTCCGGTGCCGGCCGAGCAGGCCGTGCTCGACTTCTACCCCACCTCACAGGAGGGCGATCAGGTGACCGGCCTGCTCGTGGCCGCCGTCGCCGAGACCGTCGAAGACCTCGTCGCGACGATCGCGAAGGCGAAGCTGACGGTCGACGTCGTCGACCTCGCCCCCTTCGGCCTCGCGCGAGCCGTCGCACGTAGCGCGGCATCCGGCGAGACGGTCGCCGCACTGCACCTCGGTGACCACACCAGCCACGTCGTGGTGGTGCAAGACGGCATGCCGCGCTTCGTACGCATCATCCCGATCGACATCACGACCGAGGCGGTGCGCTCCCGCGAGAACGCCGCCCTCGACGATCTCTCGATCGAGCAGCCGGTCGTCGAGGAACTGCTCGAGACGGTGCCGGCGAACGGCGACGGCCCGCGGATGCGGCGCTCCCGCGGTGCCGCCCGAGGTGCGGTGCGTGTCGGGGCGATGTCGGATGCCGCCATCGACGACCTCGTCACCCGGCTCGGCAGCACCCTGCGCTTCTACGCCGACCGGGCCGCCGACCGGCCGATCACCCGGGTGCTGCTCACCGGGGCCGGCGCCGCGGTGGAAGGCGTCGCCGATGCCCTCGCGGCGACCCTGCCGATGCCGGTCACGGTCACCGGCGCGGTCGACGTCGCACAGATCAAGTCCCCGCTGGCCTCGGCCGAGGACAATCTCAACCTCGTGTCCACCCTCGGCCTCACGATCGGAGCGAACGTCTGATGGCCCTGTTCTCGTCCGCATCCTCGGCGCCGACTCTCACGATCGGCGGGATACCGCGCGTCAACCTGCTGCCTCGCTCGGTGACCGAGGGGCGCGAGCGGTCGCGCCTGCTGAAGCGATGGGGGTGGGGCCTGGTGGCAGCGCTCCTCGTCGTCGCGCTCACCGCCGGAGGCGCATTCGCCTACCTCAGCTTCACGGCGATGCAGCTCGTCACGGCGCAGGCGCGAACGACGCAGCTCATGACCGACCTCGCCGCCCTCGCGCCGGTGCGCGCGCAGCTGAGCCTCGTCGACGACCTGGAGCTCTACCGCAGCGAGGCGATGGCGACCGACCTCACGTGGACGCGCGTGAGCGACGTCATCAGCCCGGCACTCCCGGAGGGTGCGTTGGTGAGCGCGGTGGCGATGACGGTCGGCGCCGTGCCCCAAGGTGACGACCCGACGCTCGAAGTCGGCCTCACCGGAACGGTGACCGTCGCCAGCGCCAACCCCATCGACATCGTCGACGTCGTCCGCAAGCTCCGCGGCGCCGAGGGCGTTCTCGCCGTGGACGGGACCGACCTGCAGTCGGGCGCTTCCGAAGACGCGCCCGACGCCGCCGCCGGCTTCACCTACATCCTCACCGTCGCGCTCGATCAGTCCCTCTACACGAACGCCTACGCCGAGGAGGTCGCCCCGTGACCCTCAACAAGCAGCTCATCAACCTGCTCGGCATCCTCGTCGTCGTCGGCATCCTCGTCGCCGGCATCGCCCTCATCGCGGTGCCGATGATGGGGCAGGCGCAGACGACGTCGTCGCAGGCGAAGACGGTCGAGCAGGCGAACTCCGTCTACGAACTGCAGATCACGCAACTCACCGCCGCGCAGGCCGACCAGGCGCAGCTCGATGCCGACACCGCCGAACTGCGCGCGGAGATCCCCGCGACGACGCAGTTCGACGACGTCTTCGAGATCGCGATCAACGCGGCCACGGCGCACCAGCTGACCATCCAGTCGGTGACTGTGGCCGAGCCCGCTCCGTGGACGGCCCGCGCGGCCGTCGGCGAAGACGGCGCGGCCGTGCCGGCGCCCGCGGAGGCGACCCCGGCCGAGGGCGCGACCGACGGTGCCGCCACCGACGGCGCCACGGACGCCGCCACCGGCGATGCCGAGGCGACCACGCCACCCGTCGATCCGGCATCCACCCCGCGCCAGCAGGCAGCCGTCACGATCACGGTGCCCGCACCCGACCTCGCCACCGCCACCGCCTACGTCGACAGCCTGAAAGACGGACTGCGGCTGCTGAACCCGGTGCAGTTCGACTACACCGGCGGCATCCTCACCGTCACCGTCGACACCTTCATCCGCACGGAGGACTGACATGCCCATCGACGTCACCCCCCTCACAGACCTGCTCGCCGTCGCAGCGCGCGCCCGCGCATCCGACGTGCACCTGACGGCGAACCACCTGCCGCTCATGCGCGTCGACGGCGACCTGGCCGAGATGCCCGGTTTCCTCGAGCCGACGACCGCGAACTGGCTGGAGTCGGCCATCGGCGGGATGCTCACCAACGAGCAGGTCGCCGAGTTCCGGCAGTCCGGCGAGGTCGACCTGTCGATCACGGTGCCGGGCGTCGCCCGCTTCCGTGTCAATGTGTTCCGCCAGCTCGGCGCCGTCGCCGTCGCGCTGCGGTTCATCCCCGACCGCATCCGCAGCTTCTCCGAACTCGGTGTGCCGCAGGTCGCCGCGGAGCTCGTCTCCAAGCCTCGTGGACTCGTGCTCGTGACGGGACCGACGGGTTCCGGCAAGTCGACGACGCTGGCCTCGATGATCGACCTCGTCAATCAGACCAAGCCGGCGCACATCGTGACGGTCGAAGACCCGGTCGAGTTCCAGCACTCCAGCAAGAAGGCGCTGATCCACCAGCGCGAGATCGGCAGCGACACCGCGTCGTTCAGCGAGGCGCTGCGCCGCGTGCTGCGTCAGGACCCCGACATCATCCTCATCGGCGAGCTCCGCGACCCCGAGTCGATCTCGACCGCCCTCACCGCCGCCGAGACCGGCCACCTCGTGCTCTCGACGCTGCACACGCAGAGTGCGGCGAAGTCGATCAACCGTATCGTCGACGCGTTCCCGTCCGACCAGCAGAACCAGGTGCGAACGCAGCTCGGCGACACCCTCCGCGGCATCATCACCCAGACGCTGCTGCCGAAGGCGCAGTCGGGGGGACGCGTCATCGCGACCGAGGTTCTCGTGAACACGCCCGCCATCGCGAACCTCATCCGCGAGGGTGAGATCAGCCAGATCTACTCGATGTTGCAGGCGGGCGGCGCGATCGGCATGCACACGCTCGACCAGGACCTCAAGCGCCTCGTCGAGGACGGCTCGATCTCGCTCGCGCTCGCCAAGGAGATCGCCGAAGACCCGAAGTCGTTCGACGAGGCGCGCGTGCGGCCCGTCGACTACGACGCCGAGTCGTGGTCGATGCACTCCGACCGCCAGGCCGTCGGCTGGGGCCACTGATGCCGCTCGTCGAGGAGTACACCTACCGCGCCGTCGACGCGAGCGGCGGGGGAGTCGTCAAGGGCACGATCGAGGCCACGAGCGAGAGCGCCGTCGCATCGAAGCTGCGCGCGCAGGGCCTCACCCCGCTCGAGGTCGCGCTCACGTCGAAGACGGGCCTCAACCGTGAGATCTCGATCCCCGGATTCGCCAAGCGGGTCAAGGTCGACGTGCTCGCGGTGTTCGCCAAGCAGATGGCGGGACTCATCAACGCGGGGCTTCCCTTGATGCGCACCCTGTCGATCCTCATCGACCAGGCCGAAGACAAGAAGCTCCGCGAAGCGCTCGTGCAGGTGCACGCCGCGGTCGAGACCGGAAGCGCGTTCTCCAGCGCGCTGGCCCAGCATCCGGATGTCTTCCCGCCGCTCATGGTCAGCATGGTGCGCGTCGGCGAATCGGGTGGTTTCCTCGGGCAGTCGCTCACCACGGTGGCCGACACCTATAAAGAGGAGGCCGAACTCCAAAACAAGATCAAGTCGGCCACGACCTACCCGCTGATCGTGCTCGTCATCGCGATCCTCGGCGTCGTCGCGATGATCACCTTCGTCGTGCCCGTCTTCGAGGGCATGTTCAAGAACCTCGGATCCGAGCTGCCGATCCCGACGCAGATCCTCGTGACGCTCTCGAACAACATGTTCTGGATCCTCCCGATCATGGTCGTCGCGGGCATCGTGTTCTGGTTCTGGTGGATCAAGAACCGCAACGAAGAGCGCGTGCGCAAGGTCGTCGACCCACTGAAGCTGCGGATGCCGGTCTTCGGACCGCTCGCCACCAAGATCGCCGTCGCCCGCTTCAGCCGTGGGCTGTCGATGATGCTGAAGGCCGGCGTGCCGCTCGTGCAGGCGCTCGGGATCGTCGGTGCGGCATCCAACAACTACAAGGTCGAAGAGGCCGTGCGCGCCGTGCAGGAGTCGGTCAAGCAGGGCAAGTCGTTCTCGACGCCGCTCGCCAAGGCCGAGGTCTTCCCGCCGATGGTCGCGCAGATGGCCGCCGTCGGCGAGGAGTCGGGCACCCTGCCGGACATGCTCGCCTCGATCGCCGACTTCTACGAGGGCGAGGTCAAGACCGCGACCGAGCAGCTCACCTCGGCGATCGAGCCGATCCTCATCGTCGGCATCGGCATCATCATCGGCGGCATGGTCATCTCGCTCTACATGCCGATCTTCTCGATCTACGGCGAACTCGGAAACTCGGGCGGCTGATCCGGCTCGTCCCACAGACGACAGGGCGCGCGGCAGGGGAGGCCACGCGCCCTGTTCTGTGCGCGCTGCGTGTGCCCCGCGCCGTATTCCTGGCGCGAACGGCGGGTTCGTTCGGCGGATGGCCGCCGAATGCGACGGGAACGTCGCCTCCTCCCCACCCAGAGGACAGGGCGAGTTCTCCCCGATACGGATGCGGGTGGCTCCACGCGCGTGTTCCGGATGCCGCGGTGGGCGGATGCCGCGATCGCCCGCACCGCTTCCCGACGAGCTCGGGTCGGCCTTCGCCGTGGGCGACGCGGCGGCCGCAGGCGTCAGCCGGGCGCGCTTGCGTGCCCGTGACCTCGAGAAGCCGTTCCGCGGGGTGCGCGCGATCGCGACGCTCGCGGGGGAGGCCGACGGCATCCGTGATCTCGATGCCGAGGAGCACCTCCGCCGCGCGCGGGCGTACGCGACGCGGATGCCGCCGACGTGGTTCTTCTCGCACCGCACGGCCGCGCTGTTCTGGGGCGCCGCGCTGCCCGCGACCGCGGACGACCGGATCGACGTCGGCGTGCGTCCGCCCGAGCGGCTGCCGCGCGGCCGCGGCGTGAGAGGGCACGAGATCGCCCCGCACCTCGGATCGGTCCGTGTGCTCGGCGGGCTGCGCGTCGCCTCACCAGCATCCGCGTGGGCGCAACTGGGCGGCGAACTCGACGTCCGCGACCTCGTCGCCGTCGGCGCGTGTTTCGTCACGCCCTCGCGCGGGCCCGATGGTCACCGGGTGGAGGGCACCGCGACAGCGCAGCTCTCGGAGCTCCACGCCGCAGCGGATGCCGGCCCCCGCACGGGCGTCGCCCGGCTCCGAGAGGCGTTGCGCTACATCCGTCCCGGACTCCGTTCCCGGCCCGAGGCGCACCTGTACGTCGCGCTCGTCGAGGCCGGCCTCCCCGAGCCGGCCTTGGACGTCGAGGTCTTCGATGCCCGCGGCGTCCGCATCTGCATCACCGAGATCGCCTTCCCGCGGCATCGGGTGCTGATCGAATACGAGGGCGACTACCACCGGCTCTCGCGTCGCGCGTGGCAACGCGACGTCCGCCGCCATGAAGACGCGCGAGAGGCCGGCTGGACCGTGGTGCACTTGACGGCCGCCGACCTCTATCCGTCGCCCGCCCGCGCCGTTGCCCGCGTGCGTGCCGCCCTCGCGGCGTCGGCGCGCCCGCATCCCTGACGCAAAGTGCGGGTATCCGGCCGCCGAAGCAGCCGAACGCGACAGGGACGCGCCCGCCCACGCACTCACACCGAGACGCGCAAGACCTCTTCGATGGTCGTGATGCCTTGCGTCACCTTGCTGAAGCCGTCCTCGCGCAGCGACACCATGCCCTCGCTGATGGCGACGGCGCGCATCTCGGTGCCGGTCGCGTGCGCGACCACGAGCTGCTCCAGCTGTTCCGACACGGTCATCACCTCGTGCAGCGCGACGCGCCCGCGGTAGCCGGTGCCCGAGCAGGCCTGGCAGCCGACGGCGCGGTACAGCTGGGGCGGATCGGCGGGGTTGTGGGGGAAGCGCACCGAGTCCAGCAGCTGCCGCGACTCGACGTACGGCTCCCGGCACTTCGCGCACAGCCGCCGGGCGAGGCGCTGGGCGACGACCGCCGACAGTGCCGTGCCGACGAGGAACGGCTCGCAGCCGATCTCGGTCAGACGCGTCAGCGCCGAGGGGGCGTCGTTGGTGTGCAGCGTCGACAGCACGAGGTGGCCGGTGAGGGCCGCCTCGATCGAGATCGTCGCCGTCTCCTGGTCGCGGATCTCGCCGACGAGCACGACATCCGGGTCGGAGCGCAGGATCGAACGCAGCGCTGCCTGGAAGGTCATGCCTGCGCGGGCATTCACCTGCACCTGGTTGATGCCGGCCATCCGGTACTCGACCGGATCTTCGACCGTGATCACGTTGATCCGCGGGTTCGCGACCGTGTTGAGGGCCGTGTACAGAGTCGTCGACTTGCCCGAACCGGTCGGCCCGGTCACCAGCACCATTCCGTGCGGGCGCTCGATCGAGCCGCGGAACCGCTTCTCGTTGATCATCGAGAACCGCAGGTCCTGCATCGTCAGCGACTGCGCCGAGCTGTCGAGGATACGCATGACGATCTTCTCGCCCCACACCGTCGGCAGCGTCGCCAGACGCAGGTCGATCTGGCGACCGTCGTGGTGCACCGACAGGCGTCCGTCCTGGGGTTTGCGCCGCTCGGCGATGTCGACGGATGCCATGATCTTCAGGCGGGAGATGACGCCGTCCTGGATCGCCCGGTCGGCGCGCTGCATCTCGTGCAGCACACCGTCGATGCGGTAGCGCACCATGAGGTGCTTCTCGCCCGGTTCGATGTGGATGTCGCTCGCGCGGTCGGTGATGGCCTGCGAGATCAGCAGGTTGACGAAGCGCACGATAGGCGCGTCGTCGGAGGTGTCCTCGATCGACTCCGTCGCACCGGGACCGACTTCGGCCGCCGCGATCTCGCCGATCTGCTCGGAGAGGTCGCTCAGCTCCTCATCGGAGCGGAGGAACCGCGAGAAGGCCGCGTTCAGCGCATCGGGGGAGACGACGACGGGGCGGATGTTGAGCTCGGTGGCGCTGGTGACGTCGTCGATCGCGATGAGGTCGGTGGGATCGAGCATGCCGATCGTGAGGGCGCGACGGCCGCGCTCGACCGGGATCAGGTGGTAGCGGCGGCACAGGGTCGGCGGGACCAGGGCGATGATGTCGGCCGACAGGGAGACCGACGAGAGGTCGACGAATGCATACCCCGTCTGCGCGGCGATGCCCTCTGCGATCTGCGCCTCGGTCGCCAGCTGCGCCGACACCAGGCGTGCACGCAACTCCTCGCCCTCGCCGACTTCGGCGACGGCGTCCCACATGTCCTCGGCGCGGACGACCCCAGTGCGCACGAGGGTTTCCGCGAGTCCCTTCACGGCAATCCCCTCTCCCGGGGCTAGTCTATGCGTCCGCACGCATCCGTGTGAATAGTGGGATTCCTGTGACTCGTGTGGCACCGCGCGAGCGCGCCGCCCACCGCTGTCAACCCCCGCCATGCCGGCCGCCCGTCCCGATAACCTGACCGCATGGACGTCGCGCGCATCACGGCCTGGGCCCTCGAACGCAGACCCGTGCGCGCGTTCCTGCGCTACAGCGAACGCAGCGGCGCGCAGCTCGCCGACAGCGTTACCTACCGCGCGCTGTTCTCGATCTTCGCGGGCGTGCTGCTCGGCTTCTCGATCGCGGCGCTCTGGCTGAGCGGCAACCCCGACGCCTGGCAGTCGCTCCTGGATGCCGTCAACCGCGCCATCCCCGGACTCGTCGGCGAGGACGGGCTCATCAAGACCGACGCCATCGAGGCGCCGGCGGGTCTGTCCGTCGCGGGCGTCATCGCCGTCATCGGCCTCGTCGGCGCCGCGATCGGGGCGATCGGGTCGCTTCGCGCCGCGATGCACGCCATCGCCGACAAGCCCACCGGAGATCTGGCCTTTTACTGGGTGATGCTGCGCAACCTCGCCATCGCGATCGGCGCCGCCGCCGCACTCGGGGCCTCCGCCGTCATCACCGCCCTCGGCACCGCCGGGATCGGCATCGTCGGCGGGTGGTTCGGCATCGCGGGCGACGACCCGCTCCTCGCCTTCGGCGGTCGTGCCCTCGCGCTCCTGGTCACTTTCGCGCTCGACACGATCGCCATCGCCCTGCTCTTCCTACTGCTGTCGGGCGTCCGCGGCGCCGGCCGCGACCTGTGGCCCGGCGCGGTCTACGGCGGTATCGGCCTCACCGTGCTGCAGACCCTCTCCGGCCTGTTCGTCGGGGGAGCGACCTCCAACCCGCTGCTGGCGTCGTTCGCGTCGCTGATCGCGCTGCTGCTGTGGGTCAACCTCTCCGTGCAGGTGATCCTGCTCGCGACGTCGTACATCGTCGAGAACGTGGAGGAGCGCGCCGACCGCGTGCGCGTGCGCCACGGGGCGCCGACGTTCGCGCACCGCCGCGTGCAGAAGGCCGAGGATGCCGTCCGCCTCGCGACCGACGAACTCACCGAGGCCCGCGACGCCCTCGCCGAGCAGGGCGCCGGCACAGACGGCACAGGCGACACCGACCGCTAACGGCACGTCACGGCTCTGTTAACTCTCGGATTTCTCCCGCTGTGAACGGTCACGGCGGCGCGCGCGAGTGTGTAGCGTCTTCTGCGTGACCGCATCCGACATCGCACCCGGTTCCGCGCACCCCACCGGTGCCACGCACCCGCTCGCCCTCGCGCCCGTCGCGGGCCCGGCCAGCACGGTCGACGGCTTCGTGCGCCAATTCCTGCGCAACCTCAACTACGAGCGCGGCGTGCCGCTGTCGGCCTCGAGCGACAACGACCGCTACTTCGCGTTCGCGATGACGGTGCGCGACTACCTCATGGCCCGCTGGCTCGAAGACGTCAAACGTCAGCGCGACGCGCAGGCCAAGGGCGTCGCCTACCTCTCCGCGGAGTACCTGCTCGGCCGGCAGCTCGACAACAACCTGCTCGCGAGCGGCCTCGGCGACATCGCCGCCGAGGCGATGGCCGCGTGCGGCATCGACATCGAGGACATGCGCGCGCAGGAAGTGGAACCGGGCCTCGGCAACGGCGGCCTCGGCCGCCTCGCCGCGTGCTTCATCGACTCCCTCGCGACCCTCGGCGTCCCCAACACCGGCTACGGCATCCGCTACGAGTACGGCATCTTCCGCCAGACGTTCCAGGACGGCCAGCAGGTCGAGCAGCCCGACTCGTGGCTCAAGCTCGGCTCGCCGTGGGAGTTCCCGCACCCCGAGGCCGCGCAGACCATCACGTTCGGCGGGCACACCGAGACCTACGACGACGAGGGCGTCACCCGCACGCGCTGGGTGCCGGCGTGGAACGTGCTCGCTGTGCCCTACAACTACATGGTGCCCGGCTACCTCAACGGGCGCGTCAACACCCTGCGGCTGTGGAGCTCGCGCGCGACGAACGAGTTCGACCTGCGCGTGTTCAACTCCGGCGACTACGAAGAGGCCGTGCGCGCGCAGACCTTCGCCGAGAACATCTCCAAGGTGCTCTACCCCGAAGACTCCACGCCCCAGGGCAAGGAGCTGCGCCTGCAGCAGCAGTATTTCTTCGTCGCGGCATCCATCAAGGACTTCCTCGAATCGCTGCCCGAGGGCTTCGACCTCGCAGAGCTGCCCGAACGCATCATCTTCCAGCTCAACGACACCCACCCCGTCATCGGCGTGCCCGAGCTCATGCGCATCCTCGTCGACGAGAAGAAGCTGGAGTGGGATGCCGCCTGGCAGATCACCCAGCAGTGCTTCGCGTACACGTGCCACACGCTGCTGCCCGAGGCGCTCGAGGTGTGGTCGGTCGACTTGCTCGGACGCCTGCTGCCGCGCCACCTCGAGATCATCTACCGCATCAACGAGGAGTTCCTGATCGCGGTGCGCGAGCGCTTCGGCGACGACGAGCTGCGCCTGCGCAACATGTCGATCATCGGCGAGTTCCCCGAGCGCTCCGTGCGGATGGCGTTCCTCGCCACCGTCGCAGGCTCCAAGGTCAACGGCGTCGCCGAGCTGCACTCGCAGCTGCTGCGCGACAAGGTGCTGCCCGACTTCGACGAGTTCTACCCCGGCAAGTTCACGAACGTCACCAACGGCGTGACCCCGCGCCGCTTCGTGCGGCTGTCGAACCCGGGGCTGTCCGAACTCATCACGGATGCCATCGGCACGGGATGGCTGACCGACCTCGAGCGCCTGCGCGAGCTGGAGGTCTACGCCGAGGACCCGTCGTTCCGCGAGAGCTTCGCGTCGGTGAAGGCCGCCAACAAGCGGCGCCTCTCCGAGGTGCTGCACGCCCGTGACGGGCTCGAGGTCAGCGACGGGCACATGCTCGACGTCATGGTCAAGCGTCTGCACGAGTACAAGCGCCAGATGCTGAAGCTGCTGCACATCGTCACCGAGTACGAGTCGATCGTCTCGGGTCGCGTCGCCGCCGGCGACGTCACCCCGCGCACCTTCATCTTCGGTGCGAAGGCGGCTCCCGGTTACGTGAACGCCAAGCGCATCATCCACCTCATCAACGCGGTCGGATCCGTCGTCAACGCCGACGCCCGCGTCGAGGGACGCCTGAAGGTGCTGTTCCCGCCGAACTACAACGTGACCCTCGCCGAGCGCCTCATCCCCGCCGCCGACCTCTCGGAGCAGATCTCGCTTGCCGGCAAGGAGGCGTCGGGTACCGGCAACATGAAGTTCGCCCTCAACGGTGCACTCACGATCGGCACCGACGACGGCGCGAACGTCGAGATCCGCGAGCTCGTCGGCGACGACAACTTCTTCCTGTTCGGGCAGACCGAACCCGAGGTCGAGGCGTTGTGGGCGAAGGGCTACAAGCCGTCCGACTTCTACCAGGCCGACGACGGCCTGCGCCGTGCGATGGACCTCATCGCGTCGGGCGCGTTCTCCGGCGGCGACCGCTCGGTGTTCGAGCCGGTCGTCTCGAACCTGCTCTACGACGACCGCTTCATGGTGCTCGCCGACTACTCGTCGTACATCGCGGCGCAGGCGAAGGTGGATGCGGCCTACCAGGACCAGGACGCGTGGACCCACTCGGCGATCCTCAACGTCGCCCGCTGCGGGTTCTTCAGCTCCGACCGTTCGATGCGCGACTACATCGAGCGCATCTGGCACACCCCGCCCCTGCTGTAACCGGCACAGGCGTTTCGACTCGCTGCGCTCGCTCAACGACCGGAAGTTCCCGCACCACCCCGGTCGTTGAGCGAGGAGCGCAGCGACGAGTCGAAACGCCCCGAGCCCGTCAGCGGGCGTAGCGGTCGGTGAAGGCGCGCAGGATGCGGTCGGTGTGCGTCACCGGCGCCCGCCGCACGGCGGCGAGCGTCAGGTCGAGCTCGTGCGCGGCGAAGTACCCGTGGTCGGCGTAGGCGCGGATGCGGGTCGTGATGCCGTCGACGTCGAGCTCCGGATGGAACTGGGTCGCGTACACGTTCTCGCCGACGCGGAACATCTGCACCGGGCACGCGTCGCCGCGCAGCAGCAGGGTCGCGGATGCGGGCAGCCGCGTGATCGCCTCCTTGTGGCCGACGAACGCGGTGAACGAGTCCGGCAGGTCGCGCAGCAGGGGGTCGACGGCGCCGGCATCCGTGCGGGTCACCTCGACGACGCTGATCGGTTCGCGGTGCGTGCCGTCGATCACCGCGCCTTGATGCGCGCCGAGGGTGCCGATGCCGTAGCAGGCGCCGAGGAACGGGAAGTCCCGCGCGACGACCTCGTCGAGCAGTGCGGCGAACTCCGCCTCGACGCGCTGCTGCACCGCGGACTTGCGCTCCGGCGGATCGGACGCGTTGAACGGCCCGCCGCCGACGAAGATGCCCGACCAGTCGTCGAGATCGACGGCTCCGAGTGGCCCCGCCTCCATCCGCACCCGCACGAGGTGCCGCTCGGCGAGTCCCGTCGCGCGCCGGAACAGCGCGTACTCCTCGTCGGCGGGGACGTCTTCGGCGCGGGTCGCCAGCAGCAGGAAAGGCTTCATCCTCACCGAGCCTAGGGCCTGCGCGCAAGGCCCCCGGCGTGACGGATCCGCGGGCGTAGGCTGACCGGGAAGGAGGCTCACCATGGCCATTGCACGACTGAACGGCGGCCCGCTCGACGGGCAGCTCATCCCTCTCGACGACACCGCGTCCGACCGGCTCATCCTGCCCTACAGCGAGACGCAGATCGTCTACGCCCGCGCCGGCGCGCCCGAGAACACGGGGGAGGGCGACGGTCCGACCGAGGTCGTCTTCGACTTCGTCGAGTCGGAGGACGACATCGATCCCGACCCCGACGGCCGCGACGCGTGAGCGCAGCCGTCTCCCTGGAGATCGAGCGCAAGTACGACGTCGACCCCGACACCCCGCTGCCGGACTGGGCGGCGTTGCCGGGCGTCGACGCCGTCGACGCCCCGGAGGCGCGCGCGCTCGACGCGCGCTACCTCGACACCCCCGACGCCCGCCTCGCCGGCGCCCTCACCGCACTGCGGCGCCGCACCGGGGGTCCCGACGAGGGGTGGCACGTCAAGCGGTCGACGCCCGAGGGCAAGCTCGAGACGCACTGGCCGCTGGGGGAGGACCCGACCGACCCGGATGCCGATCCGGTCGTCCCCGATGCGGTGCTCGCCGAACTCGCCGCGGTGGCGCCGGGCCCGTTCGCGGTGATCGCCCGCATCCGCAACGCCCGCACGGCGTACGCGCTGCGCGACGCGGCCGGCGGTCTCGTCGCCGAGTTCGTCGACGACCACGTCACCGCCACCGATCGGCGCCGCGACGTCGAGACGACGTGGCGGGAGTGGGAGCTGGAACTCGGCCCCGCGGCGCCGCAGGATGCCGCCGCACGCGCCGCGCTGTTCGCCGCGGCCGACGCACTCGTGGCCGCGGCCGGTGGCCGGGTGTCGGCATCCGCGTCGAAGCTCGGCCGCGCGCTCGGCGTCTGACCCCTCAACGCACTGACGCCGCCCCCGGCTTCGATGGGGCGGCGTCAGTCGCGAGTGCCCACGCTACCGCGTGGACGTATCCGCGTAAATAGGGTCTGAGAGCGGTCTCAGGCTCTCTCAGAGGTTGATCATGTGGCCCGCGAGACCGTGGAAGGCCTCCTGCAGCGCCTCCGACAGCGTCGGGTGGGTGTGCACGTTGCGGGCGAGCTCGAGAGCGGTGAGGTCCCACTTCTGCGCGAGGGTGAGCTCGGGCAGCAGCTCGGAGACGTCGGGACCGATGAGGTGCCCGCCGACGAGCTCGAGGTGCTCGGCGTCGGCGATGAGCTTGACGAAGCCGACCGGCTCGCCGAGGCCGTGCGCCTTGCCGTTGGCCATGAACGGGAACGTCGCGACCTTGTACTCGCGGCCCGTCGCCTTGTACTGCTCCTCGGTGTAGCCGAACGAGGCCACCTGCGGCGAGCAGAACGTCGCGCGCGGCATCATGCGGTAGTCGCCCAGTGCCATCGTCTCGGCGCCGCCGATCGTCTCGGCCGCCACGACGCCCTGCGCCTCGGCGACGTGGGCGAGCTGCAGCTTCGCGGTGACGTCGCCGATCGCGTAGATGCCCTCGACGTTGGTGCGCATGAAGTCGTCGATGTCGATCGCGCCGCGCTCGGTGAGCTTCACACCGGTGTTCTCGAGGCCGAAGCCCTCGACGCGGGGGGCGAATCCGATCGACATGAGCACCTTCGACGCCTCGACCTGACCGGCGGCCCCGGTCTTGTTGTCGGTGTAGCTCACCGTGACCGTGGAGCCCGAGTCGACGACCGACTCGACCTTCGTGCCGACGAGGATGTCGACGCCGAGGTTCTTGTACTGCTTGGCGATCTCCTTCGACACGTCGGCGTCCTCGTTGGGGAGCGCGCGGTCGAGGAACTCGATGATCGTGACCTTCACGCCGTAGTTCGTGAGGACGTACGCGAACTCCATGCCGATCGCGCCGGCGCCGACGATGACGATCGACTCGGGCAGGTCGCGCGTGAGGATCTGCTCCTCGTACGTGACGACGTTCTCGCTGAGGGTGACCCCGGGCAGCAGGCGCACGGTCGAGCCGGTCGCGATGATGACGTTGTCGAAGGTGACCGTCTCGGTCGATCCGTCGGACTTGGTCACGACGATCGACTTGGCGTCGGCGAACGAGCCGCGCCCCTCGAACTCGGTGACCTTGTTCTTCTTCATCAGGTAGTGGATGCCCTTGACGCGGCCGCCGGCGACCTCGCGGCTGCGGTCGAACGCCTTGCCGAAGTCGAGCGTGAACTCACCCGAGATGCCGAAGAAGTCGGCCTTGTGCTTCAGGGTGTGCGCGATCTCGGCGTTCTTCAGGAGCGCCTTGGAGGGGATGCAGCCGACGTTGAGGCAGACACCGCCCCAGTACTTCTCTTCGATGATGGCGACCGACTGGCCGAGCTGTGCGGCGCGGACCGCCGCGACGTAGCCGCCGGGGCCGGCGCCGAGGACGACGACGTTGAAATGAGGCATGGCTCCAGCCTAGTCCTCGGAGGAGGGCCGTCTCCGAGCCAGCAGCACGACGACCACGACACCGACGACCAGCACCGCGCCGACCACGATCAACAGGGTCGGATCGAACGCGGATGCGGGCGACGACGGGTTCGCGGCCTCAGCGCACGGAGTCTGTCCGGGCTCGTTGCCGACCGAGAACGACCACGTGCCAGAGACCGGGTGGCCGTCGCTGGAGACGACGCGCCAGACGACCGTGACGGGGCCGGTCGCGTCGCCGGTGAGCTCCTGCTGCACGCGCGTGCCGTCGAAGCTCGGGTTGCCGGTCGCCAGCGAGGCGCAGGATGCGTCGAGCACGTCGATCTCGGTCGCGCCCGCGTCGGCGAGGATGATGCCGCTGAAGGTCATCGTGATCGTGTCGGGCAGCGCCGTGACGGTCGAGTCGATCGCCGGGTCCGAACCGATCAGCTCGTCGTGCGCATACGCCGGCGCCGCGATCCCGGTGAGCAGCGCGACGACGAGCGCGCCGAGCGCCAGGATGCCGTGGCGACGGCGTCGGGCGTGGGGTCCGTGACTGTTAATTCTCGATGACGGCACGCTCACGAGCCTATCCGCGCCTGTCGCGACGGCATCCGGCGGCCTAACATGACCCGAAGGCGGACATCCTGCCCGCCGGCCCCGGCATCCGCCCGGGGACCCCGACGGAGGAGGATGCGCGATGGACGCGATGATGATGGGCGTGATGTCCGAGGACATGATGTCGATGGACGGCATGCCGGCGATGGACATGGCCATGATGCAGGCGTGCATGGACGCGTGCGCCGCGTGCGAGCAGGCCTGCACGGTCTGTTCGACGCAGATGATGGACTGCGCGCCGGCCTGCATGAACTGCGCCGACATGTGCAACACGATGATGCGCGCCATGATGCGCATGCAGGGGATGACGCCCGCGTCGATGATGGCGATGCTCGACGCGTGCATCGCCATGTGTCAGACGTGCATGGACATGTGCATGGAGCACGCAGACATGAGCCCGGTCTGCAAGATGTGCGCCGACGCGTGCAAGGCGTGCATGGACGCCTGCATGGCGATGCGCTCCGCGATGGCCGCCGCCTGACGGCCGCCGCCTCAGACGAGCACGTTGAAGCGCGCCGCGCCGGCGGCGACCACGTGGTACCGCGGGTGGAAGGCGACCGGCGAGCCGGTGGACACGGAATCCGCCGCGCCCGCACCGTTCCACACCTCGACGCGGTCACCCGACAGCGTGTGGAGCACGAGCGTGCCGTCCGCGGGGGAGACGTCCCCCACGATCGCGTCGACCCACTCCGCCGGCGTCGCCGACACGAGACGCGCCTGGATGAGGTGCACCGCGTGACCGGGGGCGAAGGAGGAGCAGGCGCCGCCGCTCGCGCACATGCAGATCGCGGCCTGACGCACCGGGGCGGGCGTGAGGGGGCGATACGGCGTGGGCACGAGATTCTCCTTGTGGTCGGGGACGGTCATCGGCCAGGCTAGGCGGACCCCCCACGCGGTGTCGCGCCCGACGACACACGCGGAAACATGACGCATCCCCCCGCGCGTCGGAACCCGCGCCCGACCCCACCCGGGGCCGGGCGATCCGATAGTGTGGAAAGGGAGGAGGAATCGTGAGCGACAGCAACCGCTTCGGCGACGAGATCCGGCGCGACGCCGACGACGCGTCGCGTCCGAACGGGTCGGACACGACCCAGACCTTCGGCCACGACTCCGATCTGTCGTTCGTGCCGTTCGGCAGCGACCTCACCGATGCCGAACGCGAGGCGATCGCCGCGCTTCCGTCGCGCTCCGCCATCCTGCTCGTGCGCTCCGGTCCGACCGCCGGTGCCCGCTACCTGCTCGACACCGACGTCACCACGATCGGACGCCACCCCGAGGCTGACATCTTCTTCGACGACGTGACCGTATCGCGTCGTCACGCGGAGATCACGCGCACCGGCGCCGCCTTCGAGCTCGTCGACCAGCGCTCCCTCAACGGCACCTACGTCAACGGCGACCGCGTCGACCGTGCCGTGCTCACCGACGGCTCCGAACTGCGCATCGGCAAGTTCCGCCTCAACTTCTTCGTCTCTCCGCTCGACCGCGACCAGGCGACCACCCGGTGACCCCGGCAGCATCCCCGCGCGGACGTGGTCCGGCCGCGGGTCATCTGAGCATCGGTCAGGTGCTCGCCCGACTCGCCCCGGAATTCCCCGAACTCAGCGCGAGCAAGCTGCGCTATCTCGAGGTGCAGGGCATCGTCACCCCGGTGCGCACCGACTCGGGCTACCGCAAGTTCTCGCCGAGCGACCTCGAGCGACTGCGCACGACGCTGACGATGCAGCGCGACTACGGCATCCCGCTGGCCCGCATCCGCGAGCACCTCGACAGCGGCGCCGGAGACGGCGCGGTGCCGACCTCGATCATCGCCGCCACGCGGCGCTACCGCCGTGACGAGCTGCTCAGCGCGTCGGGAGCCTCCGCCACCCTGCTGACCGACGCCGTCAGCGCGGGGCTGATCTCGGCGGCCGACAGCTACGACGAGCGGGCGCTCGCCCTGCTGCGCTCCCTCGTCGCGCTCGACGCGCACGGCATCCAGCCGCGCCACCTGCGCACGCTGCGGCAGGCCGCCGAACGCGACGTCGCCCTCGTCGAGAGCGCCCTCGCGCCCCTGCTGCGTCGTCCCGACGCGGCCGGCCGGGCCCGCGCCCACGAGCTCGCGCCGGAGCTCGTGCGCCGGCTCGACGACCTGCGCACGGCCTTCGTGCAGACCGCGCTCGACCGACTCAGCCCCTGACCGACGCGACACGCCGGACGACACGAGCGGATGTCGTTGCCGGAGGGCATCGCCTCCTCTAGCGTGGAAGAACCGAACGATCCGCAGGAGGCGAAGATGACCGCGCACGACGCGCTGGGCGGCGAGCCGCAGTTCGCGACCGAACTGCTGTTCACCGACGGTCTCCCGCAGATGGACGACGAAGTCGGCTACCGCGGCGCCCAGGCGGCCCGCGCCGCCGGGATCACCTACCGTCAGCTGGACTACTGGGCCCGCACCGAGCTCGTCGAGCCCACGGTGCGCGGCGCGAGCGGCTCCGGGTCGCAGCGACTGTACGGCTTCCGCGACATCCTCGTGCTCAAGCTCGTCAAGCGCCTGCTCGACACCGGCATCTCGCTGCAGCAGATCCGAGTCGCCGTCGAGCAGCTGCGTGCCGCCGGCATCCGCGACCTCGCCGGCACCACGCTCATGAGCGACGGTGCCTCGGTGTACCTGTGCACCTCGAACGACGAGGTCATCGACCTCGTCAGCCGCGGCCAGGGCGTGTTCGGCATCGCCGTCGGCAAGGTGCTGCGCGAGGTCGAGTCGACCCTCGTCGAGTTCGACCCGCAGGCGCCCGACCCCGTCGACGAGCTCGCCGCCCGTCGCTCCAAGCGTTCCGCCTGACCCGCTCGACGCGTTTCGACCCGTCGCTCAACGATCGGGCGGGGCCTGTGCGTCCGGTGGTTGAGTAGCGCGCGCAGCGCGCGTATCGAAACCCGCCGATCGGGAGGTCGACGCGTTTCGACTCGTCGCTGCGCTCCTCGCTCAACGACCGGGAAGTGAGCAGCGAGTCGAAACGCTCAGGCGCGCTGTTCGCCGGAGGCGGGGATGCGGCCGGTGCGCATGACGCGGTCCAGCAGCGAGTCGAAGTCGGCGGCGAGCTCCTGCGCGGAGTCACCGGGCCAGATGTGCAGCGGCTTCGCGGCGCCCTGCGCCTGCTGCAGCGACGTGCGCTCGGGCAGCTGCGGCGAGAGCACGAGCGGACCGAACATGTCGCGCAGCTCCTTGATGCGGAACTGGTGCTCGATCGACTGCGGACGCACCCGGTTGACGACGATGCCGAGCGGCTGCAGACGCGGCGACAGGCCGCGGCGGATCTCCTCGATCGCCCGCAGCGCACGGTCGGCGGCGGCGACGGAGAACAGGCCCGGCTCGGTGACGACGATGACGCGGTCGGATGCCGCCCACGCGGTGCGGGTGAGCGCGTTCAGTGACGGAGCGCAGTCGATGAGGACGAGGTCGTAGTCGGCCTCGATCGTCGCGAGCGCTTCCTCGAGCTTCCACACGTCGCGCACGCTCGGATGCGGGCCGTCGAAGTTGATGGCCGACGGGCTGCCGATCATGACGTCGATCGTGCCGGGGTGCACCTTCGCCCAGCCGCTGGAGGTGATCGCCTGACGGACGACCTTCTCCTTGGGGTTGGCGAGGACGTCGGCCACGTTGAGGCGGCCGGCCACCTGGATGTCCATGCCGGTGGACACGTCGGACTGCGGGTCGAGGTCGACGACGAGCGTGCGCACTCCCCGGGCGAAAGCGGCGGACGCGAGTCCGAGGGTCACAGTCGTCTTGCCGACCCCACCTTTGAGAGAGGAGACGGAGAGTACGTGCACGAGGCTCTACGTTACCGTCCCCTAGGCTGTGAAGGTACTCAGCCCCGGGGGCGGCTCGAAGACGTGTCGCCTCGGCATCCGAATGAGGTGCGCATGTTCCGCAAGATCCTTGTCGCCAACCGCGGTGAAATCGCCATCCGCGCCTTCCGCGCCGCCTACGAGCTCGGCGCCCGAACGGTCGCCGTGTATCCGTACGAGGATCGGTACTCCCTGCACCGGCTGAAGGCCGACGAGGCCTACCAGATCGGCGAGACCGGGCACCCCGTTCGCGCCTACCTCGACGTCGACGAGATCGTGCGGGTCGCCGTCGAGGCGGGGGCGGATGCCGTCTACCCCGGCTACGGCTTCCTCTCCGAGAACCCGGACCTCGCCGCCAAGGCCGCCGCCGCGGGCATCGCCTTCATCGGCCCGCCCGCGCGGGTGCTCGAGATGGCCGGAAACAAGGTGACCGCGAAAGAACACGCGATTGCGGCCGGTGTGCCCGTGCTGCGCTCGACGGAGGCGTCGGACGACGTCGACGCACTCGTCGCGCAGGCCGACGACATCGGGTTCCCGATCTTCGTGAAGGCCGTCGCCGGCGGCGGGGGCCGCGGCATGCGGCGCGTCGAGGAGAAGGAGCAGCTGCCCGAGGCGATCGAGGTCGCCATGCGGGAGGCCGGCAGCGCGTTCGGCGACTCGCGCGTGTTCCTCGAGCAGGCCGTGCAGCGGCCCCGGCACGTCGAGGTGCAGATCCTCGCCGACAAGACCGGACACACGATCCACCTGTTCGAGCGAGACTGCTCGGTGCAGCGGCGCCACCAGAAGGTCATCGAGATCGCGCCGGCTCCGAACCTCGACGACCGCATCCGCGCAGACCTGCACCGCTACGCCGTCGCCTTCGCGACCTCGATCGGCTACGAGAACGCCGGCACGGTCGAGTTCCTCCTCGAGACGACGGGGCCGCGCACCGGCGAGGTCGTCTTCATCGAGATGAACCCCCGCATCCAGGTCGAGCACACCGTCACCGAGGAGGTCACCGACGTCGACCTCGTGCAGTCGCAGATGCGCATCGCGGCAGGGGAGACGCTCGACGACCTCGGGCTGCGTCAGGAGGACGTGCGGCTGCGCGGCGCGGCGCTGCAGTGCCGCCTGACGACGGAGGACCCGACGCAGGAGTTCCGCCCCGACACCGGCAAGATCACGACGTACCGCTCGCCGGGCGGCGCCGGCATCCGCCTCGACGGCGGCACCACGGCTGCGGGATACCAGATCAGCCCGCACTTCGATTCGATGCTCGCCAAGCTCACCTGCCGCGGGCGCGACTTCGGCGCGGCGGTGCGCCGCTCCAAGCGTGCGCTGGCGGAGTTCCGCATCCGGGGCGTGTCGACCAACATCCCGTTCCTTCAGGCGGTGCTCGACGACCCCGCCTTCGCGGCGGGCGACCTGTCGACCGCGTTCATCGACGAGCGGCCCGAGCTGCTGCGCGGGCGCGAGTCGCGCGACCGCGGCTCGAAGATCGTGTCGTGGCTGGCCGACGTCACGGTCAACCGGCCGCACGGCGAGAATCCGCTGACGATCGACCCGGCCGCAAAACTCCCCGCGATCGACGTGTCGCAGGCCCCGCCCGCCGGCTCGCGGCAGCGGCTGCTCGAGCTCGGTCCCGCCGGATTCGCGCAGGCCCTGCGGGAGCAGACCGCCCTCGCCGTCACCGAGACCACGTTCCGCGACGCGCACCAGTCGCTGCTCGCCACGCGCGTGCGCACCCGCGACCTCGTCGGCGTCGCGCCCTACGTCGCGCGGCTCACGCCGCAGCTGCTGTCGGTGGAGGCGTGGGGCGGAGCCACCTACGACGTCGCCCTCCGCTTCCTCGGCGAGGATCCGTGGGAGCGCCTCGACGGACTGCGGACCGCCCTGCCGAACGTCGCGATCCAGATGCTGCTGCGCGGGCGCAACACCGTCGGGTACACGCCGTACCCCACGCGTGTCACCGACGCGTTCGTCGAAGAGGCGGCGCTGTCGGGCGTCGACGTCTTCCGGATCTTCGACGCCCTCAACGACGTGTCGCAGATGCGGCCCGCCGTCGACGCGGTGCTGGCCACCGGCACCGCCGTCGCCGAGGTGGCGGTCTGCTACACCGGCGACCTGCTCGATCCGCGCGAAGACCTCTACACACTCGACTACTACCTGCGCCTCGCCGACCAGATCGTCGAGGCGGGTGCCCACATCCTGGCGATCAAGGACATGGCGGGACTGCTGCGGCCCGGCGCGGCGGCCAAGCTCGTCGCGGCGCTGCGGGAACGGTTCGACCTGCCCGTGCACGTGCACACCCACGACACCGCGGGAGGACAGCTCGCCACCCTGCTGGCGGCCAGTGCCGCCGGCGCGGATGCGGTCGATGCGGCGGCCGCCCCCATGTCGGGCACGACGAGCCAGCCGTCGCTGTCGTCGCTCGTGGCCGCCCTCGCCCACACCGAGCGCGACACCGGACTCGACCTCACTGCGGTGGGCGACCTCGAGCCGTATTGGGAGGCGGTACGTCATCTGTACCGTCCGTTCGAGTCGGGCCTTCCCGGACCCACCGGCCGGGTGTACCGGCACGAGATCCCCGGCGGGCAGCTCTCGAATCTGCGTCAGCAGGCGATCGCGCTCGGCCTCGCCGACGACTTCGAGCTCATCGAGGACATGTACGCCGCCGCGAACGAGATGCTCGGACGCGTGCCCAAGGTGACGCCCTCGTCGAAGGTCGTCGGCGACCTCGCCCTCCACCTCGCGGCGGTCAAAGCCGACCCCGCCGACTTCGCGGCGAACCCCGAGAAGTACGACGTCCCCGACTCGGTCATCGGCTTCATGGCGGGGGAGCTGGGCGATCTGCCCGGCGGGTGGCCCGAGCCGTTCCGCTCCAAGGTGCTCGCCGGACGCGAGGTGAAGACCGGGGTGACGGAGATCTCCGACGAGGCGGCCGCCGACCTGGACGCCGGGGGCACGGTGCGCCGCGACCGCCTCAACGAGCTGCTCTTCCCCGCGCCGACCCGCACGTTCCGGGAGATGCGGGAGACCTACGGCGACCTCAGCGTGCTCGACACGGCCGACTACCTGTACGGCCTGCATCCGGGCACGGAGCACGTCGTGCAGATCGACCGGGGCGTGCAACTCTACTTCGGCCTGGAGGCGATCGGCGAAGCGGATGAGAAGGGGATGCGCACCGTCATGGCGACCCTCAACGGCCAGCTGCGGCCGGTGTTCGTGCGCGACCGCGGCATCACGGTCGAGTCGCGCTCAGCCGAGAAGGCCGACAGTGCGCAGCCGGGACACGTCGCCGCTCCGTTCTCGGGTGTCGTGACGCTGAAGGCGGCCGTCGGCGACGCGGTCACGGCGGGGCAGCCGGTGGCCTCGATCGAGGCGATGAAGATGGAAGCCGCCATCGCCGCACCCATCGACGGCGTGGTCGAGCGGCTCGCGGTCGGCGGGACCTCGCCGGTCGAAGCGGGCGACCTTTTGCTCGTCGTCCGGCCCGCCCAGTAGCCTGGAGGGCGCCTGAAGCCGCAGGCGCGGCCGGCGCAGCCCGGCCAGAAGCACAGGAGTGAACCCGCAGTGACGTCTGATCGCAACGACGAGACCCAGGATGCCGAGAACGGCATCCTGAGCAGCACCGACTCCGCGGGCACCACCGACATCGGGATCACCGACGGCGCGACCGCGCAGATCGACATCGCACTGCCCGTCGCCGACGACGACGACTTCGACGACGCCGACGTCGTGCTCGACGACGTCGCGTTCGAGGACCTTCCCGAGCTCACCGAGCTCACCGAGGTCGTCGACGACGACGAGCAGCTGCTCACCTCAACGGTCGCGACGACGCCGGCGGCACCCGCATCCGTCGCCCCCGCACCTGCGGCCCCAGCGGTCGCGCCGACGCCCGACGATGACGCGCACCACGAGCGCGTGCGCCCGCGCACCTCCGAGATCGCGCTGCAGTCCCGGCGCCTGGGCGACTTCGAGCCCGACCGCGAGAGCGCCGACCTGCTCACCGCCGACCGCCTGCTCGATCCCGCCCACGTGGTGCAGCCCGAGCCGGAGGGCGCGTGGCGGCACTTCGTGTACGCGATCTCGGGACGACGCATCAACCTCGGCGACTCCAAGCGCGCCCGCGCCCGCAAGGAGCTCGACCGCCGCATCGCCGCGCCGCTGACCGGCGGCGCCAAGTTCGTCCCCGTGCTCTCGCGCAAGGGCGGCGTCG
Source organism: Microbacterium telephonicum (assembly GCF_003651225.1). Lineage (GTDB taxonomy): Bacteria > Actinomycetota > Actinomycetes > Actinomycetales > Microbacteriaceae > Microbacterium > Microbacterium telephonicum. Next base: position 873,119 of record NZ_RCDB01000002.1, on the reverse strand, counting down.
GCAAGACGACCGTGACGACCCTGCTCGGCATGGCGCTCGCCGACGCGCGCGACGACCGTGTGATCGCCGTCGACGCCAACCCCGACCGCGGCACCCTCGCCGAGCGCATCGGACGCACGAGCGGACGCACCGTGCGCGACCTCGTGCGCACGCACGGCGAGGTGCACGGGTTCAACGACCTGTCGCAGATCGTCGCCCGCGACGAGACACGCCTCGACGTGCTCGCCTCGGATGCCGACCCGCACGTGTCCGAAGCGTTCAGCGACGACGACTACCGGCACGTCGCCGACCTCGCCGCCCACTTCTACTCGGTCGTGCTCACCGACACCGGCACCGGCATCGTGCACTCCGTCATGACCGCGACCCTCGAGCTCAGCGACCAGATCGTCATCGTGGCAGGCCTCAGCGTCGACGAGGCACGCCTCGCGAGCGAGACGCTCACATGGCTCGAGACCAACGGTCACTCCGAGAAGGTGCGTCAGGCCGTCGTCGTGCTCAACACGGCGCGACCCGGCGCCCCGCTCGTGCGCGCCGACGAGCTTGAGTCCCATTTCCGCTCGCGTGTGCGCGCCGTCGTCCGTGTGCCGTACGACCCGCAGATCGCCGCGGGCAGCGCCATCACGTTCCGCGACCTGCAGCCCGAGACCCGCGCCGCCGCGCGCGAGCTCGCCGCCGTCGTCGTCGAGGGCCTGCGCGCCCAGGCCGCGGCCGCCTGATGGCCGTCCGCGGTATCCGTCTGTTCGGCGACCCCGTTCTGCGGGCGCCGTCGGCGACCATCGACGTCGTCGACGACGGCATCCACGCGCTCGTGCGCGACCTGCTCGACACCGTCGAGCCGGCCGGCCGCGCGGGCGTGGCCGCCCCGCAGATCGGCGTCGGCCTGCGCGCCTTCAGCTACAACATCGACGGGGACATCGGGTACGTGCTCAATCCCGTTATCGTCGAGGTGCGCGGCGAGCCGGTCCCGACCGGCGAGGGCTGCCTGTCGGTCCCCGGCCTCTGGCACGACACCCCGCGCTACCCGTGGGCGAAGGTCGTCGGCACCGACCTCGACGGGAACGAGGTCGTGCTCGAAGGCGAAGGGCTGCTCGCGCAGGCGCTGCAGCACGAGACCGACCACCTCGACGGCATCCTGTATCTGCAGCGTCTCGACCCCGCGACGCGGAAGGTCGCGATGCGCGAGGTGCGCGAGAGCTCCTGGTTCTGAGCCCTTCCGACGTTTCGACTCGCTGCGCTCGCTCAACGACCGAGGGATGGTCGCCTCCCGGTCGTTGAGCGAGGAGCGCAGCGACGAGTCGAAACGCGTCAGCCGAGCGGAACGTTGGTCGTCGTGACCGGCACCGTGTAGAGCTCCTCGACCGCGTCGGCGAAGTCGCTCATGATGACGTTGCGCTTGATGCTCATCTTCGGCGTGAGGTGCCCGGAGGCCTCGGTCCACTCCGAGTCGAGGATCGTGAACTTGCGGATCGACTCGGCGCGCGAGACGCCCTTGTTGGCGACGTCGATGGCCCGTTGCACCTCGGCGCGCACCTTGTCGTTCTTCGCCGCATCCGCCAGCGACATGTCACCGGGCAGGTCGTTGTTGGCCAGCCACGTGGGCAGCATCTCGGGGTCGAGGGTGACGAGGGCCGCGATGAACGGCTTCTGGTCGCCGACGACGACGACCTGGCCGACGATCGGGTTCGCGCGGATCGGGTCCTCCAGGGCCGCGGGGGCAACGTTCTTGCCGCCGGCGGTGACGAGGATCTCCTTCTTGCGTCCGGTAATCGTGAGGAAGCCCTCCGCGTCGAACGAGCCGATGTCGCCGGTCTTGAACCAGTCGCCGTCGAATGCGGCGGCGGTGGCCTCCTCGTTGCGCCAGTACTCCTTGAAGACGTTGATGCCGCGCACCTCGATCTCGCCGTCGTCGGCGAGACGGACGCCGACACCGGGCAGCGCGGGACCGACCGTGCCGATCTTCGACTTCGTCGCCAGGTTGACCGTCGCGGGCGCGGTGGTCTCGGTCAGGCCGTAGCCCTCGAGGATCGTCACCCCGAGGCTGTGGAAGAAGTGGCCGAGGCGCGCGCCGAGCGGTGCCGATCCCGACACGGCGTACGTCACGCGCCCGCCCATCGCGGTGCGCAGCTTGCTGTAGACGAGCTTGTCGAACAGCGCGAACTTGATCTTGGTGCCGAGCGGGATCTTCTTGCCCTCTTCGAGAAGCCGCGAGTGCTCGATCGCGGTGTGCGCGGCGGCGCGGAAGATCTTGCCCTTGCCGGCCGCCTCCGCCTTCTGCTCGGCCGAGTTGTAGACCTTCTCGAACACGCGCGGCACGGCCAGCAGGAACGTCGGCCGGAACGATCCGAGCGCGGGCAGCAGCTGCTTCGTGTCGGGCTGGTGGCCCGTCTTCACGCCGGCGTGGATGTTGAGGATCGAGATGAAGCGCGCGAACACGTGCGCGGTCGTGATGAACAGCAGCGTCGACGCCCCCGGCGTCTCGACGACCTCGTGCAGCGACTTCGCCGAGTTGCGGGAGAGCTCGACGAAGTTGCCGTGCGTGAGCACGCAGCCCTTCGGGCGTCCGGTCGAGCCGGACGTGTAGATGAGGGTCGCGATGTCGGCGGAGACCGCGACGCGGCGGCGGCGCTCGATCTCGTCGTCGGCCACCTCGGCGCCGCGCGTGACGAGCGCGTCGAGGTCGCCGTCCGCCATCGTCCACACCTCGCGCACGAGCGGCACCTCGCCGCGGATCTCGGCGATGCGGTCGCGGTGCTCGTCGGACTCGGCGATGACCGAGACGGCGCCCGAGTCCGACAGGATCCAGCTGATCTGCGAGGCCGAGCTGGTCTCGTAGATCGGGACCATGACGGCGCCCGCGAAGAAGAGCGCGAAGTCGACGAGCGTCCACTGATAGGTCGTGCGGGCGATGAACCCGATCTTGTCGCCGGGCTCGACGCCGGCGGCGACGAAGCCCTTCGCGAGGGCGATCACCTCCCGCTCGAACTCGGCGGCGGTGATGTCCCGCCAGCCGTCGCCGTCGGGCACGGCGAACAGGGCCAGGGACGGCGTCGCCTTGACGCGCTCGACCAGCAGGTCGGCGATGTTCGCCTGCGGGTCGGCGGGGACGACGGCGGGGACTTCGAACTGGACAGCGCTCATGGGCGGCAACTCCTTCGGTACCGGACGGGCGGCGATTCGTGACATCGAGTCTAATGGGGAGTGAGACCGAGTCTTACGCGTGTCGCTTCTGCAGTTGTCCCGGCCCGCGCCCCAGCGGTGCTTCTTCATCTCCACACTAGACTCTCGGAGGCCGCACCGCCCGGGCGCGCGCCGGGAGGGATGCGTCGTGCTCAGCGTCGGAATCGACATCGGCGGAACGAAGATCGCGGGCGGAGTCGTCGACGACGCCGGGACGATCGTGGAGCAGGCGCGTGTCGCCACCCCGACCGACCCCGACGCCCTCGCCGACGCGGTCGGCGCGATGGCCCTCGATCTGGTCTCCCGGCACGAGGTCGTCGCCGTCGGCGTCGCCGCCGCGGGCTTCATCGACGCGACGCGCTCGATCATGATCCACGCCCCGAACATCGACTGGCGCAACGTCCCGCTGCGGGCCGAGTTCGAGCGGCGCATCGGCCGCCCGGTCACCCTCGAGAACGACGCCAACGCCGCCGGCTGGGGCGAGTACCGCTTCGGCGCGGGAGCCGGCTCGTCGAACATGGTCATGCTCACCCTCGGCACCGGCGTCGGGGGAGCCGTCGTCACCGACGGAGAGCTGCTGCTGGGCGGCAACGGCACCGCGGGAGAGCTGGGCCACCTGCGCTACGAGCGCGGCGGCCACGCCTGCGGATGCGGACAGCGCGGCTGCCTCGAGCAATACGCCTCCGGTCGCGCGCTGCAGCGCGAGGCGCGGGAGATCGCCGCGCAGGAGGGTCTCGGTGCGGGTCTCGCCGCTGCGCAGGATGCCGAGGGCGTCATCCCGGGCGACGCGATGGCCCAGCTCGTGCTCGACCGAGACCCGGGTGCGCTGGAGGCGGTGCACCGCGTCGCCGTCGCGCTCGGTGAGGCGTGCGGCCAGTTCCAGGCCGTGCTCGACCCCGACCTGTACGTCATCGGCGGCGGCGTCGCCGACCTCGGCGAGGCGCTGCTGGTGCCCGCGCGCGTCGCGTACGAGCGGTCGCTTCCCGGCTTCAGCGGCCGGCAGGTCGCCCGCTTCGAGATCGCGACGCTCGGCAACGACGCCGGTCTCATCGGCGTCGCCGACCTCGCGCGCATCCGCGGCTAAAGGGTAGGCTCCCGCACGATGTTCTACTGGTTCATGAAGTACGTCGTGATCGGACCGATCGTCAAGGCGATCTTCCGGCCGTGGATCGTGGGCCGGCGCAACATCCCCGCCGAGGGCGCGGCGATCCTTGCGAGCAACCACCTGTCGGTGAGCGACTCGATCTTCCTGCCGCTCATGATCGACCGGCCGATGTCGTTCCTCGCCAAGAGCGACTACTTCACCGGCAAGGGCCTCAAGGGCTGGGCGACGCGTGTCTTCATGAAGGCGACCGGGCAGATCCCGATCGACCGCACCGGAGGCAAGGCCTCGGAGGACTCGCTCAACACCGGCCTGCAGGTGCTCGGTCGCGGCGACCTGCTCGGCATCTATCCCGAGGGCACCCGCAGCCCCGACGGCAAGCTGTACCGCGGGCGCACCGGGCTCGCGCGCATGGCGCTGGAGGCCCGCGTGCCGGTCGTGCCGGTCGTGATGGTCGACACCGGCGAGATCATGCCGATCGGCCGCAGCATCCCGCGCATCGGCCGGGTCGGCATGGTCATCGGCGAACCGCTGGATTTCTCCCGCTTCCACGGCATGGAATCGGACCGCTACGTGCTGCGCTCGGTGACCGACGAGATCATGGTGGCGCTGCAGCGACTGGGGGAGCAGGAGTACGCCGACGTGTACGCCTCGACCCTCAAGGACAGGGCCGTCGTCGCGGCGTCATGAGGACGCTCCGGCATCCGCGCCGACAGTAGACTGAGCGGATGCCGACTTCGCAGCCCGACCTCGATCGCTGGCGTTCGCTCCCCATCAAGCAGCAGCCGCAGTGGGGCGACGCGGATGCCGTCGCCGCCGTGTCGGCCGAGATCGCGTCGCTGCCCCCGCTCGTCTTCGCCGGCGAGGTCGACCTGCTGCGCGACCGACTCGCGAAGGCCGCGTCCGGGCAGGCGTTCCTGCTGCAGGGCGGTGACTGCGCCGAGACGTTCGCGGGTGCGACCGCCGAGCAGATCCGCAACCGCATCAAGACGGTGCTGCAGATGGCCGTCGTGCTCACCTACGGGGCGTCGATGCCCGTCGTGAAGATGGGGCGCATGGCGGGCCAGTTCGCCAAGCCGCGCTCCAGCGACACCGAGACGCGCGGCGACGTGACGCTGCCGGCCTACCGCGGCGACATCGTCAACGGCTACGACTTCACCGAGGCGTCGCGTCAGCCCGACCCGCAGCGTCTGCTGAAGGGCTACCACACGGCGGCCTCGACCATCAATCTCATCCGCGCGTTCACGCAGGGCGGGTTCGCCGACCTCCGCGAGGTGCACTCCTGGAACAAGGGCTTCGCGCAGAACCCGGCCAACCAGCAGTACGAGCGGCTCGCGCAGGAGATCGACCGCGCGATCAAGTTCATGGAGGCGGCGGGCGCCGACTTCGACGAGCTCAAGCGCGTCGAGTTCTACACCGGCCACGAGGGCCTGCTGATGGACTACGAGCGGCCGATGACGCGCATCGACTCGCGCACGTCGACGCCGTACAACACGTCGGCGCACTTCCTGTGGATCGGGGAGCGCACCCGCGAGCTCGACGGCGCCCACGTCGACTACTTCTCGCAGATCCGCAACCCCATCGGCGTGAAGCTCGGCCCGACGACGTCCGTGGACACGGCGCTCGCCCTCATCGACACGCTCGACCCTGAGCGCGAGCCCGGCCGTCTCACGTTCATCACGCGCATGGGTGCGGGTAAGATCCGCGACGCGCTGCCGCCGCTGCTGGAGGCCGTCAAGGATTCCGGTGCGCAGCCGCTGTGGGTCACCGACCCCATGCACGGCAACGGCATCACGACGCCGACCGGCTACAAGACGCGACGCTTCGACGACGTCGTCGACGAGGTGCGCGGCTTCTTCGAGGCGCACCGCGCCGTCGGCACGCACCCGGGCGGCATCCACGTAGAGCTCACCGGCGACGACGTGACGGAGTGCCTGGGCGGGTCGGAGCAGATCGACGAGGCCACCCTCGCGACCCGCTACGAGAGCCTCTGCGACCCGCGCCTCAACCACATGCAGTCCCTCGAGCTCGCCTTCCTGGTGGCCGAGGAGCTCGAGAAGCGCTGACCCCTCGACACGTCGAGACCCGACTTCCACGCCGAGACCCGCGTTCTGAACGCGGGTCTCGGCGCGTGAAGCGGGTCTCGACGCGCGTGCCGAGCGCCGCAGGCTCAGCGGTACCGGCGGCGGAGCGCGCGGCTAGAGGCCGGGGGTCAGGGTGATGGTGCTGCCCTTGGGGGCCATCGTGCCGGCCTTGGGGTTCGTGGAGCGCACCTTGTAGACGTCCCAGTACTTGAACCCGAGCGGCAGGTCGCCGTCGTCGATCCCGGCGTTCACGTCGAAGCCGAGCGCCTCCAGCTCACGCACGGCCGTGCGGATCGTCTCCCCGGTGACATCGGGCACCTCGACCGGCTTCGGCCCGTCCGAGACGACGAGCGTGACGGTGTCGCCCTTGTGCAGCGGTGCGTCGTCGGGGATGCCGTCGACCCGGATGACGAGGCCCTTGTCGAGGTCGTCGCTGTACTCGCGGCTGGTCTCGGTCTCGAGCCCGACGGCATCCATGGCCTGCGCGGCGTCGTCCTGCGACATCCCGGCGACGTCCGGCACCGGCCCCAGCGACACCTGCAGCGACGCGGTCGCCCCTTCGGTGACCGCGCACCCGTCGGCGCACGGGACGGCGTCGCCCCCGCCGAACGGCGTCACCGCGACGGCGACGACCTGCCCGGCGGCGAGGCCGTCGAAGAACTCCTCGGTTCCGGTGACCTCGATGCGCGACTGGGTCAGGATCTGGGTGACGTCGGATGCCGGTCGGTCGCGGAGCGCGGGAAGGTCGACGGGAGCGGGTCCCTGCGAGATGACCACCGTGACGGTGGACTCCTTGTCGACGAACGCTCCCGCGTCGGGATCCGTGCGGATGACGAGCCCCGCCTCGACCTCGAGACTGTGGTCGGCGCCTTCGACCGCCTGCAGCGACTGCGCGGCCAGCGCGGTCTGCGCGTCGGTGAACGTGAGCCCCTGCACCGACGGCACGGACACGAGCGATCCGGGTCCCGACCCGAACCACCAGCCGGTGCCCCCGGCGAGTGCGGCCAACAGCACGACGAGCGCGATCAGCCAGCCGCCCTTGGCGGAATTGCGCCGCGCGCGGCGACGCAGCTTCGTGGCGTTGTCGACGTCTTCCGTGACGGTCGGCGCGGTGAACGCCCCCGGCAGCACTTTGGTGACCTCGCCCGAGTCGATGCCGTCGTCCGAGCCGATCAGGCCCACCGGCGTCGCGCGCACCACCTGCGGGTGCACGCCGAGCTCCCGCTCGATCTCGCGCAGCCGGTCGAGCATGGCGCGCGCGTCGACGGGGCGCTCGTCGGGGGAGCGCTCGGTCGCCCACAGCACGAGCTCGTCGAGCTGCTCCGGAACGCCGGGGTTCTTCGCACTCGGGCGCGGCACCGAGTCTGTGGCGTGCTGGTAGGCGATCTGCATGGGCTGCTCGCCCTTGTAGGGCTGCTCGCCGGCGAGCATCTCGTAGAGCATGATGCCGAGCGCGTAGATGTCGCTGCGGGCATCCGCCGTGCCGCGGGTGACGAGCTCGGGCGCGAGGTAGGCGATCGTGCCCATGAGCATCTGGCCGCTCGCGGTGTTGGCGGTGGTCGCACGGGCAAGGCCGAAGTCGCCGATCTTGATGCGGCCGTCCTCGGCCAGCAGCACGTTCTCGGGTTTGACGTCGCGGTGGACGATGCCGGCGCGGTGGGCTGCCGCCAGGCCCGAGAGCACCGCATCCATGATCGTGATCGTCTGCGGGATCGACAGGCGTCGCTGCTCGCGCAGCAGTTCGCGCAGCGTGATCCCCGGGAGGTACTCCATGACCAGGTACGCCATCTCGCCGTCCTGGCCCTGGTCGAACACGTTCACGACGTGGGGATCGGCCAGACGGGCGGCGGCGCGCGCCTCCTGGATGAAGCGGCTCTGGAACACCGTGTCGTCCGAGAGGTGCCCGTGCATGACCTTCAGGGCGACCCGGCGCTCGAGGCGCAGGTCGGTCGCCACGTAGACGGTGGCCATGCCGCCGCGGGCGATGCGAGCACGCACCCGGTACCGGCTGTCGACCAGACGGCCGATCAGCGGGTCGGTCTGCTGGCTCGTGCTCACGGGGGGAAGTCTACGGATGCCCGCCCGAGAGGCCCGTCAGCGGCGCACCCCTGAGCGCACACCGATACCGCACCGAGACCGACGCGGTGCTCACCCGAGGGCCGCGAGCCACGCGTAGGCCTGCGACTCCCACTCTCCGTAGCGGTCGGGGTACGCCGAGACCTGCACGGCCTGCGCCGCAGCGCTGAAGCCCATCGACTCCCACCCGCCGATGTCGAGGAGGCCGCGGGTGCGCGCGCCGTTCGGGTCGGCCGAGCCGCCGTAGAAGACCGCGGCCGCGCGCCGCGGGTCCATGACCTCGGCGGCGCTGCCCCAGCCGGTGCTGGGACGCTGCTGGAACAGGCCCAGCGAGTCGTACGTGCCCCAGTCGACGTTGCGGATCCAGGACTCGACCATCGCCGTCGCCAGCGCGATCGCGATGCCGCGGTCGGGCACGCCGCGTTCCCGGCCGACCTCGATGATGATGCGGGCGTTGCCGATCTGCTCGTCGTCCAGGCCCAGCGCGGCCGTGTCGACGGCGGGCGCGGATGCCGGGGCCGCCGCGCCGGGCACCGACAGCACCTGACCCGGATAGATGATGGACGACTCCGCCAGGCCGTTCGCCTGCAGCAGCGCCGCGAGGGCGACACCGTGCCGGTCGGCGATGGACCACATGGTCTCGCCGCCGGCGACCGTGTGGGTCGTGGCCGCCGGGGTGCTCGGCGCGGGCGCCGAGACCGGCGTGGCGGATACCGCCGGGACCATCCCGCCGGGCAGGGCGAGCGACTGGCCGGTGCGGATGAGGGAGCTCGACCCGAGCCCGTTGGCACCGCGGAGCGCGTCGACGCTCACGCCGTGCCGCTGCGCGATGGACCAGAGCGTGTCGCCCTGCTGGACCGTGTAGGAGCCCGCCATCGGTGCGGCGGGCGCGGGGGAGGCGGCCCCGGTGAGCCGCAGCACATCGCCCGGGCGGATGATCGAGTCCCACCCCAGCCCGTTCCATGCGAGAACGTCGGCGGTGCGCAGTCCGTACCGCGCGGCGATGCGACTCACGGTGTCGCCGGGAGCGACGGTGTGGGTCGCCGGGGTGTTGGAGGTGGCGGCCGTCGTTGAGCGGACGGAGGATGCGGCGGCGTCGCGCTTCTCGGGCTGCATCTCGAGCGGGCGCGGCTCGGCCCCCACGGGCTGCGCCTGGGCGGCGGGCGAGGCGCCGAGGGTGAGGGCGATCGACCCGAGGATCGCGGTGGGAGCGGCGAGGGCCGCGGGCATGGTCGGTCTCTGTCGCACGAGATCTCCCCCTTCGGTGACTCCGCCACGCTGTCACGCGGGTGTGAATCGAGTCAACTGAAGTGACTGATGTGAAAGATGAGAGTTCTGTCATGTCGCGACGGGTGCGATAGTGGAGAGGTGAACACCGCGCCCGTTCCCACTGAGTGGCTGACCCTTCCCGAACTCGTCGAGCAGACGGGCGAGAGCCTGGGCCGCGTCCGGCGACTGCTCGACGAGAAGCACCTCGTCGGCTCGAAGCGCGACGGTGTGTTCAAGGTGCCCGCCGTCTTCCTACAGGGCGACCGTCCGCTCTCTTCGCTGCGGGGCACCGTCATCGTGCTGCAGGATGCCGGCTTCGGCGACGACGAGCTGATCGACTGGCTGCTGTCTCCCGACGACACCATCGGGATCGCCCCCATCGAGGCGCTGCAGGCCGGACGCAAGAGCGAAGTGCGCCGCGTCGCGGCCTCGCTCGCCTGATATCCGCCTGGCCCGAATCCGCCGCGTCAGGACGTGCGCGCCGTCGCGGCGCGCGCGAGATCGCGCAGCTCGCCGACCGCGGCGTTGCCCAACGGCGCGCCGCGCAGCGCGGCATCCGCCTCGGCGGTCTGCCGACGGATCACCTCCTCCACGCGCTCCAGCGCGCCGGAGTCGACGATCGTGCGCTGCAGCGACGCGATCTGCTCACCGTCCAGCAGCGGGTCGCCGAGCAGTTCGTCCACGACGCGGCGGGTGCCGGAGGGAAGGGCCTCGCGTGCGTAGGCGATGAGGAGGGTCCGCTTGCCCTCGCGCAGGTCGTCGCCGGCGGGCTTGCCGGTGACCTGCTCGTCTCCGAACACGCCCAGCACGTCGTCGCGCAGCTGGAAGGCGATGCCGATGGGGTGACCGAAGCGCGACAGGGCGTCGAGCTGGGCGGCATCGGCCCCCGCCAAGGCTGCGCCGATCAGCAGGGGCTGCTGCACCGAGTAGCGGGCCGACTTGTACGAGGCCACGCGCAGCGCACGCTCGGCGTGCTCGTCGTCGGGCGCGGTGACGAAGGCGGCCTCCTCGGCGATGTCGAGATATTGACCGATCGTGACGTCGCGACGCATCCGGGCGTACTCGGCCCGCGCCGCGCCGGCGTGCGCCGCCGCGGCGAGACCCTGCTCGAGCAGGTCGTCGCTCCAGGCGACCAGGAGGTCGCCCAGGAGCACGGCCGCCGCCCGGCCGTACGGTTCGGCCTCGCCCGCCCACCCCTGCGCCCGGTGGCCCGACTCGAACGCGCGATGCGCCGCGGGGCGGCCGCGTCGGGTGTCGGAGTTGTCGATGATGTCGTCGTGCACGAGCGCCGCCGCATGGAAGACCTCCAGTGCCGCGGCGGCCGAGAGCACGTCGTCCGGGAGGGCATGGGCGGGGCCGCGCCGCTCGGCGATCGCCCGCCAGCCGGTCAGGCAGAAGCGGGCCCGCAGACGCTTGCCGCCGCGCACGGCGTCGGCGCCAGCGGCCGCGAAGGCGAGCGCGTCGGCTCCCAGCGCGGATGCCGCGTCGAGCTGGTCCCCGATGAACCTTTCCAGTCGCTGGGAAACGGCCTCGATCGCATCAGGGGAGCCACTCACGGGCCTAGCCTAGTTCTCGTCCGGATGCGTAGAATCGTAAGGACTTCGAGATCCTCAGAGGGGGCATGTATGCCACTGTCAGAGCAGGAGCAGCGTCTGCTCGATGAGATGGAACGCCATCTCATGCGCAACGACGCCGACGTCGTCGCGCCGAGCGAGGGACGCCCCCTCAGTTATCGGAACATCGTCTACGGGGCCGTCCTCGCCCTCGTCGGCATCGGCGGTCTGATCGTGGGTGTGTCGACGTCGCTCATCGTCGTCGGCGTCATCGCCTTCCTCGTCATGCTCGGCGGCGTGATCCTCGCCGTCACCCCCGCCAAGGGTGCGACCGCGGCGCCGCGGTCGGCATCGGCATCCGCTTCCGCTCCACGATCCTCCACCCGGTCCGGGCAGAGCTTCATGGACCGCATGAACGACCGCTGGGATCGCCGCCAAGACGGGCACTGACCCCGCTCGGCCCACACGACACACGCGAGAAGCACCGACCTGAGGGTCGGTGCTTTTTTGCGTGCCCGCCGCGCGCACCCCGTGATCCTGCGGCGTCCGCCGGGTGAGGGGAGCGCGGCGCGTGTTTTCGATGGTGAAGTGGAGGGAAGTGGAGTAAAGTGGCGCACACCTGAGTCGGGCCGGCGCGAAAGGGGGGTGAGTGACCGATGCTGTTGGGCACCTACACCCCCAAGCTCGACGACAAGGGGCGCGTCATCCTGCCGGCGAAGTTCCGCACCGACCTCGGCGACGGCCTCGTGGTCACCCGCGGTCAGGAACGCTGCCTGTACGTGTTCAGCACGAAGGAGTTCGAGCGGGTCTACGAGAAGATCCGCGAGGCGCCGCTGACCAACAAGCAGGCCCGCGACTTCCAGCGCATGTTCCTCTCCGGGGCCAGCGACGAGAAGCCCGACAGCCAGAGCCGCATCACGATCCCGCCGCACCTGCGCGCCTACGCGAGCCTCGACCGCGAACTCGTCGTCACCGGTGTCGGCGCGCACGCCGAGATCTGGGACGCCGAGGCCTGGAACGCCTACGCGGCCGGAAACGAAGACAGCTACTCCGACATGGAGCAGGAGGTGATCCCGGGATTGTTCTGACCCGCCGACCCTGACCTCCAGCCGCACGCCCTGGCGCACTTCCCCGGTGCCAGGTCGCGGCGGATGGGGATCAGGATCTGCGGACCGGACCCCGCCTCATCATGGACCTCCGCGACATCCACACCCCCGTCCTGCTCGAGCGCTGCGTCGAGCTGCTCGGCCCCGCCCTCGAGCGCGACGACGCCGTCCTCGTCGACGCGACGGAAGGAATGGGCGGCCACTCCGAGGCGCTGCTCGAGCGCTTTCCCAACATCCACCTCATCGGACTCGACCGCGATACCGACGCGCTGCGCATCGCGGGGGAGCGGCTCGCGCGCTTCGGCGACCGCGTCTCGCTCGTGCACACCGTCTACGACGGCATCGCTGCGGCGGTCGCCTCCACCGGACGGCGCCGCGTCGACGGCATCCTGTTCGACCTCGGTGTCTCGTCGCTGCAGCTCGACGAGGCGGAGCGCGGCTTCGCGTACGCGCGGGACGCACCGCTGGACATGCGGATGGACCAGACCGCCGGCACCACCGCCGCCGACATCGTCGCCACCTACGGCGAGGGCGATCTGCGTCGCATCTTCGAGCGCTACGGCGAGGAGAAGCTCGCCGGCCGCTATGCCCGCGCCATCATCGACGCGCGCGGTCGCGCACCGCTCACGCGCACCGGCCAGCTCGTCGACGTGCTGATCGCCGCGACGCCGGTCGCCGTGCAGCGGGAGGGGCGCGGTCACCCGGCCAAGCGCGTCTTCCAGGCGCTGCGCATCGAGGTCAACGCCGAACTGTCGGTACTCGAGGCGGCGATCCCCGCCGCGATGGATCTTTTGAACGTCGGCGGGCGCATCGTGGTCATGTCCTACCAGTCGCTCGAGGACCGTCTCGTCAAGCGCGTCTTCGCGGATGCCGTCCGCTCGACGGCGCCGGCGGGGCTCCCGGTCGAGCTCCCCGAGCACGCCCCGCGCTTCCGGCTGCTCGTCAAGGGCGCCGAGCTCGCCTCCGACGCCGAACGGGAGCGCAATCCGCGCGCCACGCCGGTGCGCCTGCGCGCGGCCGAGCGCATCCGGGAGGCCGTCGCATGAGTGCCGACCTGCTGTCCACCGCCGCACTGCCGATCCGCGAGGCGGTCCGCGAGTCGGGACGCCCGGACGAGAGCCCGGGTCGTCGCCTGCGGGTGCTCGACAGGCCGGCCCCCGGCCGGCGCCCCCGCCTGCTCTACGGCGTCATCGCCGTCGCCGGTGCACTCGCGATCGCCGGGGTGCAGATGGGGATGTCGATCCTCACGACGCAGACCTCGTACGAGCTGAAGACCCTCACGAGCCAGCAGAAGGACCTCGACTGGCAGAAGCAGATCCTGCGGGACGACCTCGCCGGCCTCAGCTCGCCGCAGTACCTGGCGGCGAACGCCGCGTCCCTCGGCATGATCACGGGGCAGACGCCGAGCTACCTGCGGCTGAGCGACGCCGCCATCGTCGGCACGGGTGAGGCCGCCGCGAGCTCGTCGAGCATCGACGCGCTCGGAAAGGCAGCGGTCGGAAACGCGCTCGTGGCCGGCACGCCGCTCGTCACCGACGAGAACGCCACGATCGCGACCGGGCCCGCTCCGGCCCAGCCCGATCCGAACGCCGCGCCGCCCGCGGACGGTGCCGACCCCGCGGCCCCGCCCGCCGATACGGCGACACCCCCCGCCATCACCGACGGTCTGCCCACCCCCAGCACACACTGAGAGACATGACGACTCGAGCCACCCGCAGCCCGCGCCGCCGCACCGTCGTCGCCCTCGCCGTCGTCCTCGCCGTCTTCGCGGCTTTCGTCGTGCGCCTCGTCGACATCCAGGTGGTCAACGCCAACGACCACGTCGACGAGTCGCAGCGCTACGCCACCGGCGCGAAGGTCGCGCTGCAGGGAATGCGCGGCGAGATCACCGACGCCGACGGCACCGTGCTCGCCTCCTCGACCGTGCTGTACGACGTCGAGATCTCGCCGATGCTGGCCGTGCAGGGCGTCAAGAAGCGCGACGCCGCCGGCGACACCGTGCTCGACGAGAACGGCGATCCGGTGATGCTGCCGTGGCCCGAGCTCGCCGCGAAGATCGCCGAGATCACCGGCCAGACCGCCGACGAGGTCACCGCGATCGCCGACGACGCCGTCGCGAAGGACCCCAGCTCGCAGTTCGCCTACGTGAAGCGGTACGTCTCCACGGAGATGTACCGGCAGCTCGCCACTCTCGGCTACCCGTTCCTGAACTTCCGCCCCACCTCCACCCGCGTGTACCCCGACGGCGCCGTCGCCGGCAACGTGCTCGGCTTCGTCGGCTCGGACGGCAAGCCGCTCGAGGGCGTCGAATCGCTGCAGAACCAGTGCCTCGAGCCCTCGGACGGGGAGCTCACCTACCAGCGCGGCGCCGACGGGGTCATCATCCCGGGCACCGAGGTCGAAGACCCCGCGGAGAACGGCGGCACGCTGAAGCTGACGATCGACGGCGACCTGCAGTGGTACATGCAGCAACTCATCGCCGAGGAGACCGCGCACTACCAGGCCGACTGGGGCGGGATCGTCGTCATGGAGGCCAAGACGGGCAAGATCCGCGCCCTCGCCGAGACGCCCACCGTCGACCCCAACGACCCGGGGGCTTCGCCGGCGGAGGACCGCGCCTCGCGTCTGCTGCGCTACTCGTACGAGCCGGGCTCGACCTTCAAACCGGTGACCGCGGCGACCGCCATCGAGCAGGGCGGCGCGACGCCGACCTCCACGGCGTGGACGCCCGACCGCATGGAGTTCCCCAACGGCGCCGTCATCAACGACTCCGAGAACCACGCCGCCGAGAACATGACCCTCACCGGCGGCCTCGTGAACTCGTCGAACGTCGCGATGTCGCAGTTCGGCGCACTCGTCGACCCGCAGACGCGCTACGACTACCTGCGCAAGTTCGGGGTCGGCGACGGCAGCGCGCTGAACTGGTCGGGTGAGCCGAAGGGCGACATCCACGATCCCGCGACGTGGGACAACCAGACGTACTACACGACCACGTTCGGTCAGGCCTTCACCGTCACCCCCGTGCAGACCACGAGCGTCTTCCAGACGATCGCCAACGGCGGGGTGCGGATGCCGGCCCAGCTCGTCGAGTCGTGCACGAAGGCCGACGGCACGGTCGTCACGCCCGACGTGCCCGACCCGGTCAAGGTCATCGAGCCGGAGACCGCGGCCGAGGTGTCGCAGATGCTCGAGAACGTCTATGCGCAGGGCACGCTGAAGGACGACATCAAGATCCCCGGGTACCGCCTGGCCGTCAAGACCGGCACGGCGCAGATCCCCGACGGCACCGGCGGATACAAGGCGGGACTGTATTTCACCAGCCTCGCCGGGTTCGCCCCCGCCGACGATCCGCAGTACGTTGTTCTGACGGTCTTCGACGAGCCCAAGACGAATCGGATGTCGTCGGCGAACCGCTCCGTCTTCAAGAAGGCGATGACCCAGGTGCTCGCGCACTATCGCATCATGCCGTCCGGCCAGGAGACGCCCCTGCTTCCCGTCACTCAGTGACGCCCGCCCGCCGAAGGAGCATTCCCGCATGATCTCGATGACGTTGGCGGACATCGCCGCGACGGTCTCGGGCGAACTCGTCCCGGCCGCCGGTGACGGTCCCGACACGGTCGTGGCGGGCACCGTCGACACCGATTCGCGGGCGATGACCGGCGGCGACATCTTCGTCGCCAAGCCCGGTGCCGTCACCGACGGACACAACTTCGTCGATACCGCCGCGGCGGCCGGCGCGCGCCTGGCGATCGTGGAGCACACCGTCGAGGCCCCCGTCTCGCAGATCGTCGTCACCGACGCGGTCGCCGCCCTCGCCGACCTCGCACGCGAGGTGGTCGCCCGCGTGCGCGCCCGCGGCGAGCTGAAGATCGTGGGCATCACCGGCTCCAACGGCAAGACGACCACCAAGAACATGCTCGCCCGCATCCTCGAGGGGGAGGGGGCGACCGTCGCGCCGCGCAACTCCTTCAACAACGAGGTCGGCGCTCCCGTGACGATGTTGCGCGTCGACGAGGACACCCGCTACCTCGTCAGCGAGTTCGGCGCGGACCGCATCGGCAGCATCGCGCGCCTGGCGGGTCTCGTGACCCCCGATCTCGGCATCGTGCTGATGGTGGGCCTGGCCCACGCCGGCGGCTTCGGCGGCGTCGAGGCCACCCAGCGCGCCAAGACGGAACTCGTCGAGGCGGTGCGCCCCGGCGGCGTCGCCGTGCTCAACGCCGACGACCCGCGCGTGGCCGCGATGGCCGCCGTCGCCGCCGACCGCGGCGTCGCGGTGCGCTGGTTCGGCCGCTCCACGGCGGCCGAGATCCGCGCCGACGACGTCGAGGTGACCGCCGCCGGCACCACCTGCACCGTCGTCGTGGGCGACGAGCGCCTGCCGCTACGCCTGCAGGTGCTCGGCGAGCACCACGTCATGAACGCCCTCGCCGCGATCACCGCGGCGCGCGAACTCGGCGTCGCGCCCGCGGTCGCCATCGCGCGGCTGGAAACCCTCGAGATCGCCGAGCGCTGGCGGATGCAGCCCCTCGGCTCCGAGCGGGTGCGCATCATCAACGACGCCTACAACGCCAGCCCCGACTCGATGGCCGCCGCGCTGCGCACGCTCGCGCAGATCGCCGAGCCCGGCCAGCGCAAGGTCGCCGTCCTCGGCGCGATGAGCGAACTCGGCGAGTCGGCCGGAGAGGAGCACGACCGCGTCGGGCTGCTCGCGGTGCGCCTGCGCTACGAGCGCATCGTCGTCGTGGGCGCCGAGGCGCGTCGCCTCTTCCTCGCCGCCGTCGGCGAGGGGTCGTGGGACGGCGAGGCCGTGTTCTTCGCGTCGGCCGACGAGGCGTTCGACTACCTGCGCGGCGAGCTCCGCGACGGCGACCGCGTGCTCGTGAAGTCCTCCAACTCGGCCGGGCTCCGGCATCTGGGCGATCGTCTGGGAGAATCGTTCTCGTGAGATCCCTGCTCGCCGCCGCCACGATCTCGCTGACGTTCACCCTCGTCCTGACGCCGCTGTTCATCCGGCTGTTCGCACGGATCGGGTGGGGTCAGGTGATCCGCACGCCCGAAGACGGCCACAACCCGGGTCATCAGGCCAAGCGCGGCACGCCGACCATGGGCGGCATCGTCTTCATCCTCGGCACGCTCGTCGGCTATCTGTCGGGCACCCTGTTCGGTGGCAGCCCACCCACGATCTCGGGCATCCTCGTGCTCTGGATGATGGTGGGACTGGGCCTGGTCGGCTTCATCGACGACTTCATGAAGGTGCGCCAGCAGCGCAGCCTCGGTCTGTCGGGCTGGCGCAAGATCATCGGCCAGGTGCTCGTCGCCGTGCCGTTCGCGCTCGTGGCGCTGAATCTGCCCAACCGCTGGGGCGAGACCCCGGCCGCCGCCTACATCTCCTTCGTCCGCGACATCCCGGCGCTGTCGTTCATGGCCCTCGGCGGCGTCGTCGGCACGATCCTCTACCTCGTGTGGATCTCGTTCCAGGCCGTCGCATGGTCCAACGCCACCAACCTCACCGACGGACTCGACGGCCTCGCGACCGGCGCCGGGATCTTCACGATCTCGGCCTACAGCCTCGTGACGTTCTGGCAGTTCCAGCAGCGGTGCCACAGCGAGGCGCTCGTCGCCGCGTACGCGAACGCCTGCTACCCGACCCGCGATCCCATGGACCTCACGATCGTCGCCGCCTCGTTCGTCGGCGCGCTCGTCGGCTTCCTGTGGTGGAACGCGCCCAAGGCGAAGGTGTTCATGGGCGACGTCGGGTCGATGGCCATCGGCGGCGTCGTCGTCGCGATGGCCGTGCTCTCGCGCACCGAGATCCTCGCCGTCATCATCGCCGGCGTCTTCATCATCGGCCCCGGGTCGGTCATCCTGCAGCGTTACTACTTCAAGGCCACCGGCGGCAAACGCCTGTTCCTCATGAGTCCGTTCCACCACCATCTCGAGATGCGCGGCTGGCCCGAGATCACGATCGTCGTGCGTCTGTGGATCGTCGCCGGCATGCTCGCCGTCACCGGCGTCGGCATCTTCTACGTCGCGTGGCTGGCGGCCCTGTGAGCGTCGCCGGCGCCGCACGCCTCGACGCGCTGACGAGCTGGCACGCCGACTGGAGCGGGCTGCGGGTCGCCGTGCTCGGACTGTCGGTGACCGGGTTCTCGGTCGCCGACACGCTCGCCGAGCTCGGCGCGGAGGTGCTCGTCGTGGCGGAGTCCGCGTCCGACGAGTACGCGCGCCTGATCCCCGTCATCGGTGCGCGGCTGTGGACCGGCTCCCTCGCCGACGTCCCCGACGAGCTGCGCGCCTTCGCCGCCGACGTCGTGGTCGCCTCGCCGGGCTTCCCGCCGCACCACCCCGTGATCCGGTGGGCGCAGGAAGAGGGCATCGCCCTGTGGGGTGACATCGAGCTGGCCTGGCGCGTGCGCGACAAGGTGACCCGGCCGGGCGGCACGCCGGCCGACTGGATCCTCATCACCGGCACCAACGGCAAGACGACGACGACGCAGCTCACGGCGGCGATGCTCGTCGCCGGCGGCCTGCGCGCCGCCCCCGTGGGCAACATCGGCGTGCCCGTGCTCGACGCCGTCCGCGACCCGGCCGGCTTCGACGCGCTCGTCGTCGAGCTCTCCAGCCACCAGCTCTGGTACCTCGGGCTGCAGAGTGGCCCCGACCACCTGTCGCCGCACGCGGCCGTGTGCCTCAACCTCGCGGACGACCACCTCGAATGGCACGGCTCGTTCGCGGCGTACCGCGATGCCAAAGCCCTCGTCTACGAGAACACCCGGGTCGCCTGCGTCTACAACAAGTCGGATGCCGCCACGCGGGAGATGGTCGAGGAAGCCGACGTCGTCGAGGGATGCCGGGCGATCGGCTTCGACCTGGGTATGCCCGGCCCGAGCGACGTCGGCGTCGTCGACGGCATCCTGGTCGACCGCGCGTTCCTCGCCGAGCGGCACACGAGCGCGCTCGAGCTCACGACCGTCGACGATCTCGCCGCTCGCGGGCTCGCCGCGCCCCATGTGGTCGCCAACATCCTGGCCGCCTCGGCACTCGCGCGCTCGCTCGGAGTCGAGCCGGCCGCCATCCGCGCCGCGCTGCAGGACTTCCGTCTCGACCCGCACCGCATCGAGGTCGTCGCGGTCGCCGGCGGGATCACGTGGGTCGACGACTCGAAGGCGACCAACCCGCACGCTGCCGCATCCTCCCTCGCCGCTTATCCCGGCGCGGTCTGGGTCGTCGGCGGGCTGCTGAAGGGCGTCGACATCGCCGAGCTCGTCGCCGCACGCGGCGCCGGGGCGAAGGCCGCGATCGTCATCGGCGTCGAACGCGCCGACATCACGGCGGCGTTCGCGCGACACGCGCCCGCAGTGCCGGTGTTCGAGGTCGACCACACCGAGACTGAAGACGTCATGGCGCAGGTCGTCGACCTGGCGGCGGGCATCGCACGCGACGGAGACGTGGTTCTCCTGGCACCGGCGGCGGCGTCCTTCGACCAGTTCGCGTCCTACGCGGATCGGGGCCACCGGTTCGCGGCCGCAGTGCACGAGCGGATCGGAGGCGGACCCGATGGCCACACCGACGATCGCCCGCACTCCCCGCGGCTCTGACGGCGACGGCACCGACGGCACCGGCCCGTCCCGCGGCTTCGCCGCGCGCGTGTCGCTGGGACGCGCGTTCGCCCCAGTGCCGAGCGAGTTCCTGCTCATCGCCTCGACGGCGCTGATCCTCACAATCTTCGGTCTCGTGATGGTGCTGTCGGCGACGATGGCGACCTCGCTCGCGGCGGGGGAGAGCCCCTTCGAGGTCGTGCTGAAGCAGTCGGTGTTCGCCCTCATCGGCGTGCCGCTCATGTTCGTGGTCAGCCGGTTCCCGCTGCGGTTCTGGAAGCGCATCGCGTGGCCCGCCCTCATCGGCGCAATCGCGCTGCAGCTGCTCATCTTCATCCCCGGGCTCGGTATCACCAACGACGGCAACTCGAACTGGATCCGCATCGCCGGGTTCCAGCTGCAGCCGTCCGAGTTCCTCAAGCTCGCCTTCATCCTGTGGCTGGGCTACGTGCTCTATCGCAAGCACACCCTGCTGGGCACCTGGAAGCACGTGTTCATCCCGGTCGTGCCGGTCGGCATCCTCGTCATCGGCCTCGTCGGCGTCGGCAGCCACGACCTCGGCACCGCCATGATCCTCGCGCTCATCATGCTCGGCTGCCTGTTCTTCTCGGGCGTGAAGCTGCGCCTGTTCCTCATCCCGCTGATCATGCTGGCCGCCGGCGTCGCCTACCTCGCGATCTCGAGCCCCAACCGCATGCGCCGCATCATGAGCCTCTTCGACGTCGACACGCTCTCGTGCTACTCGACGACGTGCTACCAGCCGGTGCACGGCGTGTGGGGGCTCGCGAACGGCGGCATCTTCGGATTGGGACTGGGTAACTCGCGCGAGAAGTACCAGTGGCTGCCGGCCGCCTCCAACGACTACATCTTCGCGATCGTCGGCGAGGAGGTGGGGCTCATCGGCTGCGTCGTCGTGCTGGCGCTGCTGACGCTCTTCGCCGTCGGCGCCTTCCACATCGTGCGAAAGACCCGCGACCCGTTCGTCCGCATCGCCGCGGGCGGCATCACGGTGTGGATCGTGGGTCAGGCCCTCATCAACATCGGCGTCGTGCTGCGGCTGTTCCCCGTGCTCGGCGTGCCGCTGCCGTTCATGTCGCAGGGTGGCACGTCGCTGCTGTCGGTGCTGCTCGCCTGCGGTGTGCTGCTCTCGTTCGCGCGCACGCTCCCCGAGCAGCAGCTCGCCCCGCCCGTCGCGCAGCCGCGCCCCCGGGGAGCGTCCGCACCCGCCCGGTAGGCTCGATCCGGTGACCACGTACCTGCTCGCGGGCGGCGGAACCGCCGGCCACGTGAACCCGCTGCTCGCCGTCGCCGACGCCCTGCGCGAGCGCGACCCCGCCGCGGAGGTGCTCGTGCTCGGCACCCGCGAAGGGCTCGAAGCACGCCTGGTCCCCGAGCGCGGTTACGAGCTGCTGTTCGTCGACAAGGTGCCCTTCCCCCGCCGACCGGATGCCGCGGCCCTCCGCTTCCCGGTGCGCTTCCGCCGCGCGATCGCCCAGGTGCGCGCGCACCTGCGGGACCGTCATGTCGACGTCGTCGCCGGATTCGGCGGCTACGCCTCGGCGCCGGCGTACGTGGCCGCACGACGCGAGCGCGTCCCGTTCGTCGTGCACGAGGCCAACGCCCGCCCGGGACTGGCGAACGTGCTCGGCGCCCGCCGCGCCGCGGGGACGGGGGTCGTCTTCGAGGGCACGCCGCTGAAGGGGGCGAGCGTGGTGGGGATGCCGCTGCGCCGCGAGATCGTGGAGCTCGACCGAGACGCCCGGCGCGCCGAAGCCGCCGAGTTCTTCGGCCTCGATCCCGCCCGTCCCGTCCTGCTCGTCTTCGGCGGATCGCTCGGGGCCCGCCGGCTCAACGACACTCTCGCCGGCGCGTGGGCCGACGTCACCGCGACCGGGTGGCAGATCCTCCACGCCGCGGGGGAGCGCAACGACCCCGTCGACCCGGGCGATCCCGCCTACCGGCTCGTGCCGTACCTCGACCGCATGGACCTCGCCTTCGCCCTCGCCGACGTCGTCGTCTCGCGCGCCGGATCGGCGACCGTGAGCGAGATCAGCGCGCTCGGCATCCCCGCGGTGTACGTGCCGTACGCCGTCGGCAACGGCGAGCAGGCGCTCAACGC
The DNA here is from genome assembly GCF_003651225.1 of Microbacterium telephonicum. GTDB lineage: Bacteria > Actinomycetota > Actinomycetes > Actinomycetales > Microbacteriaceae > Microbacterium > Microbacterium telephonicum. The sequence continues at coordinate 851,032 of NZ_RCDB01000002.1, read as the reverse complement.
GGCCTCGGCGGTGCGCGCCGGCGCCGCGCGGCTGATCCCCGACGCCGAGTTCACCCCCGACCGGGTGCGGTCCGAGGTCGTCCCGCTCCTGCAGGACGCCGACGCGCTGGGGCGCATGCGCGCCGCCGCAGGCCGCGTCGGCACCCGCACCGGCACCGGGAACGTCGTCGCGATGCTCGACGCAGCCCTGGGCTGAACGGCGGCCGCCGGACCCGCGCGCCGGGCGAGCGCACAGCGAGCCGCGACCTAGACTTGTCGGGCCATGATTCGACCCGACCTCACCCTCCCGATCCCCGACGAGATCACCGCCGCACACTTCATCGGCATCGGGGGATCCGGCATGTCGGGGCTGGCCGGGATGTTCCTGGATGCCGGCATCCGCGTGTCGGGTTCCGACCGCGCCGACAGCGCGGCCCTGCGCGCCCTCGCCGCCCGCGGCGCCGACGTGCACGTGGGGCACGACGCCGCGAACCTTCCGGACGACGTCGATACGGTCGTGCACACCGGCGCCATCTGGCCCGAGAATCCCGAGTTCCTCCTCGCGAAGGAGCGCGGCCTGCACGTCATCCACCGCTCGCAGGCCCTGCACTGGCTCATCCGCGGCAGGCGCCTCGTCTCGGTCGCCGGCGCGCACGGCAAGACGACCTCCACCGGCATGATCGTCACCGCGATGAAGGCGCTCGGCGACGACCCGACCTTCGTCAACGGCGGCGTCATCGCGGCGCTCGGCGTCTCCAGCGGCACCGGCTCCGACGACCTCGTCGTCATCGAGGCCGACGAGTCCGACGGCACCTTCCTGCTCTACGACACCGCCGTCGCGCTCATCACGAACGTCGACCCCGACCACCTCGACCACTGGGGCAGCGGCGACGCCTTTTATGCGGGGTTCGCCCGGTTCGCCGACGCCGCGACGGAGGCCGTCGTCATCTCCTCCGACGACGCCGGGGCGCAGCGCGTGCGGGCCGGCCTCACCCACGCGAACGTCGTCACGTTCGGCGAGGCGGCCGACGCCGACGTGCGCGTGCACGACATCGTCGCCGACGGCCCGGTGTCCTTCTCCCTCACCCACGACGGCGTGACCGTGTCGGGGCGCCTCACCGTGCCGGGCGCGCACAACGCGGTCAACGCGGCGGGCGCCGTCGCGGTGCTGCTCACGCTCGGGCACGGGCTGGATGCCGCCGTGCGCGCCGTCGAGGACTTCGGCGGCACCGTGCGCCGGTTCGAACTGCACGGCACGCAGCGCGGGGTCAGCGTCTACGACGACTACGCGCACCATCCGACCGAGGTCGCGGCCGCCCTGGCCGCGGCACGCACGGTCGTCGGCGACGGCCGCATCATCGCGGTGCACCAGCCGCACACGTACTCGCGTACACAGGCCATGCACCGCGAATTCGCCGAGGTGCTCGAGTCACACGCCGACCACACCGTCGTCCTCGACGTCTACGGAGCGCGCGAAGACCCGGTCCCCGGCGTCACCGGGGCCCTCGTGAGCGAGTCGTTCGACGACGCCGACAAGGTGCACTTCGTCGCCGACTGGCAGGAAGCCGCCGACTACACCGCGAGCGTCGCCCGCGACGGCGACTACGTCATCACGCTCGGCTGCGGCAACGTGTACCTCATCATCCCGCAGGTGCTCGAAGCCCTCGCGGCGTCCGCCGAGACCGCCGGGCCCCGGGGCTGAGCGTGCGTCGGCCGACGCCGCTGCCGCAGGCACCGCGGGCCGACGCGTCCGCGGCGCCGCCGCGTCGCTCCCGCGACGAGGTCGCCTTCGGCGACGACGGCGACGTCGACGAGACCGCGGTCGAGCCGGACGCCCTTCCCATCGCGGCCGCGTTCGCGGCGCCGTCCGCCGCAGCGCCGTCGCCCGGCGAGGATGTGGCGACCGGCCCCGACGACGCGGATCCGTTCGTCGACGCGTCCGCACAGGGGCCCGGTCCGCTCCGCGCGCGCGACGTCTGGGCGGCGGCCCGCGCCCGTCGCAAGGCGCTGCGCGCGGAGGTGCGCCGCTTCACGGCGCGGCAGCGGCGCCGCCGCATGATGTGGCTCGGCGCCCTCGGCGCCGTCGTGCTCCTCGTGCTCGGCACCCTCGCCGCCGCGTACGGCCCGCTGTTCGCCGTCGAGCGCGTCGAGGTGGTCGGCACCGCCACCCTCGATCCCGCCGCCGTGGAGCAGGCGCTCGCGGGGCAGATCGGCACGCCCCTCCCGCTCGTGGACTCGAGTGCGGTCAAGGCGGCGCTCGTGGCGTTCCCGCTCGTGGAGTCGTACACCCTCGAAGCCCGGCCGCCGCACGACCTCGTGGTGCGCATCGTCGAGCGCACGCCGGTCGGGGTGTTCGAGAACGCCGCGGGTTTCACGCTCGTCGACGCCGCCGGCGTCGCCCTCTCGACGACACCCGACCGCCCCGAGGGGGTGCCGCTGATCGCCGTCGACGGCGGCCCGCGGTCGGCGGCCTTCGAGGCCGCCGGGCACGTCTACCGCTCCCTCCCGGACGACGTGCGGGCGCGCGTCAGCGACATCTCCGCCACATCGCCCAACGACGTCACGCTGACCCTCGGCGACACCGGGGCGCAGGTCGTATGGGGCAACGCCGACGACTCCGCCGAGAAGGCCGTGCGCCTCGGCAAGATCATGGCCGCGCGTCCCGACGCGAGCCTGTACGACGTGTCCTCGCCCGACGCGATCGTCGTACGCTGACGCCGCGACGCCGACTTGCGGATGCGGATCGGCGACACGCCCGCGCGCCTTCCGGCGGGGGAGCGGCATCCGCTTACCTTCGAGTTCAGGAAATGCATACTCGGCATTTCTTTAAACCTCTGGTTGAGGTTGAAGGTTTAGACAAGACGCGGTTCGGGACGAAAGACGGAGGCCGGCATGAGCCAGAACCAGAACTACCTCGCGGTGATCAAGGTCGTCGGCGTGGGTGGCGGCGGCGTGAACGCCGTCAATCGGATGATCGAGCTCGGCCTGCGCGGCGTCGAGTTCATCGCCGTGAACACCGACGCGCAGGCGCTGCTGATGAGCGACGCCGACGTCAAGCTCGACGTGGGGCGCGAGCTCACCCGTGGGCTCGGCGCGGGAGCCGACCCCGAGGTCGGCCGCCGCGCGGCGGAGGACCACGCCGAGGAGATCGAGGAAGCCCTCACCGGCGCCGACATGGTCTTCGTCACCGCCGGCGAGGGCGGCGGCACGGGCACCGGCGGTGCACCGGTGGTCGCGCGCATCGCGAAGTCCATCGGCGCCCTGACGATCGGTGTCGTCACCAAGCCGTTCTCCTTCGAGGGCCGCCGCCGCCAGCAGCAGGCCGAGCTGGGCGTCGCCAAGCTCAAGGAAGAGGTCGACACCCTCATCGTCGTCCCCAACGACCGCCTGCTCGAGATCAGCGACCGCGGCATCTCGATGATCGAGGCGTTCGCCACGGCCGACCAGGTGCTCCTGGCCGGTGTGCAGGGCATCACCGACCTCATCACGACGCCCGGTCTGATCAACCTCGACTTCGCCGACGTCAAGTCGGTCATGCAGGGAGCAGGTTCCGCCCTCATGGGCATCGGCTCGGCCCGCGGCGCCGACCGCGCCATCAAGGCCGCCGAGCTCGCCGTCGAATCGCCCCTGCTCGAAGCCTCGATCGAGGGTGCGCACGGCGTGCTCCTGTCGATCCAGGGTGGATCGAACCTCGGCATCTTCGAGATCAACGACGCCGCCCAGCTGGTCAAGGAGGCGGCGCACCCCGAGGCGAACATCATCTTCGGCACGGTCATCGACGACACGCTCGGCGACGAGGTGCGCGTGACGGTCATCGCGGCGGGCTTCGACGGCGGCGAGCCGCAGGCGCGCATCGAGCCGATCACGGCCCAGCGCACCGTGCCGGCCGCGCCCGCCCTGCCCGAGCTCAGCGCCGAGGACGCGGCGTCGCCGCGCGCCGAGCGCGAGGTCGAAGAGAAGAAGGAGTCGGTGTCGGTCTCGGTCGCCAGCGACTCGTACGACTCGGTGTTCGGGGACGACGACCTCGACATCCCCGACTTCCTGAAGTGACGGGCGCCACCGCCCACAGCGCATGGATCTGACGGCACGGCTCGCCGACCTCGACGCCCGCATCGCGGATGCGGCGGGGACGGCGGGCCGTGACCCGTCGGAGATCACGCGCATCGTGGTCACCAAGTTCCACCCCGCCTCACTCGTGACCGACCTGCACGCCCTCGGCGTGCGCGACGTCGGCGAGAACCGGCAGCAGGAGCTGAGCGCGAAGCACGCCGAGCTCGCGGCGCTGCCGGGGCTCACCTGGCATTTCATCGGCCAGCTGCAGACGAAGAAGGCGCGGGCGGTGCGCGTCGCCGCCCAGGCGGTGCACTCCGTCGACCGGGACCGCGTCGCCGATGCCCTGCACGCCGCCGACCCCGACGGCGACCCGCTCGACGTCCTGCTGCAGCTGAACCTCACCGACGACCCGGGTCGCGGCGGCGTCGCCCCCGGCCGGCTCGAGGCCCTGGCGACCCACGTGCTGCAGGCGTGCCCCTCGCTGCGGGTGCGTGGCGTCATGGCCGTCGCGCCGCTCGAGGAGAGCCCGGCCGCCGCCTTCGCGCGGGTGGCCGCGGCATCCGACGACCTGCGGCGGCTGATCCCCGACGCGCGCTGGATCTCGGCGGGCATGTCGGGCGACTTCGTCGACGCGATCGCGGCGGGCGCGACACACCTGCGGATCGGCACCGCAATCACGGGACCGCGGCCGGACCGCGGATAACCTGCCAGAAGACGAGCACACACACGGAGGATGCGATGTCGAACCCGCTCAAGAAGACCATGGTGTACCTGGGCCTCGCCGATGAGGAAGAGGCCTACGAACAGGAGCAGGCCGTCGCCGCGCCGCGCCGCGAGAAGCCGCAGCCGGTCGAGAAGCCGGCCGCGCCCGTGACGCCGCTGCACCGCCCCGCCGTCGTGCGCCAGCCGACCGCCGGCACCGTGAGCGAGATCCTCACCGTCCACCCCAAGCAGTACCGTGACGCGCAGGTCATCGCCGAGAACTTCCGCGACGGCATCCCCGTGATCATCAATCTGTCGCAGATGAGCGACGCCGACGCGCGCCGCCTCATCGACTTCGCCAGTGGACTCTCGCTGGGCCTCTACGGTCGCATCGAGCGTGTCACGAGCAAGGTCTTCCTGCTCTCGCCCGAGAACGTCGCCGTGTCCGGTGACGGCTCCGTCGCCCAGGCCGATGCCGAGGGCGCGGCCTTCGTCCAGTAGTCGTGGAGATCGTGCGGATCATCGCGTCCATCGCGAACATCCTGCTCCTGCTGTACATCCTGCTGCTGTTCGGGCGGCTGATCCTCGAGTACATCCCGATGTTCAATCGGGAATGGCGTCCCCGTGGGACGGGCCTGGTCGTGGCTGAAACCGTGTTCACCGTGACCGACCCGCCGCTGAAGCTGTTCCGCCGACTCATCCCGCCGCTGCGTCTGGGACCGGTCGCGATCGACCTCGGTTTCCCGCTGACGATGCTGCTGTGCTTCGTGCTGCTGTCGGTGGTGCGTGCCGTCATGCTGATGTGACGCACGCACGCATCGTTCTCGCGCCCCCCGGTGACGCGGACTATGCTGTGGAGACGGCCCGCCTCCGGGCGGCCCCATCCGATCGGCCCGCGTCGTGAGCCCTGAAAGAGGATTGACACCATGGCTTTGACCCCCGAAGACGTCGTCACCAAGCAGTTCCAGCACGTCCGCTTCAAGGAGGGTTTCGACCCGGACGAGGTCGACGACTTCCTGGACGAGATCGTCGTCGAATGGCGCAAGACGATCGCCGAGAACGATGAGCTGAAGGCGAAGCTCGCGGCCTACGAGTCGGGATCCGCCCCCGTGGCCGCCGCGCCCGCCGAGGTGGAAGAGCCCGCCGTCGTCGACGAGGTCCCCGCGGCCGAGCCCGAGCCGGAGCCCGTCGCCGCCGCCCCGACGCCGGCCGCCGACGCGACCGCCCCGGCGCTCGCCACCGCCGGCATCATCGAGCTCGCCCAGCGCCTGCACGACGAGCACGTCGCCGAGGGTCAGGCCCAGAAGGACAAGCTCATCTCCGAGGCCGAGCTGAAGGCCTCGCAGATCATCGCCGACGCCGAGCAGAAGAGCCGCGAAGAGCTGTCGCGCCTCGACAGCGAGCGTTCGACCCTCGAGAACCGCATCAGCGAGCTGCGCCAGTTCGAGCGTGACTACCGCACGCAGCTGCGCGGCTTCATCGAGGACAAGCTCCGCGACCTCGACGTCGCGGGCACGGGCGCATCGCCCGTCTCGGCCTCCTGATCTTGGCGGCCCGAAAGCCACTGCGTCCTGCGGCGGCCGGCACCCTCGTCGCGGTCCTCGCGATCCTGGTGCTGGCCGCCGACCAGTTCGCGAAGCATTTCGCCCTCGAGAATCTGCCGTATCAGGAGCCGGTCGCCGTCTGGGGCGACTTCCTGCAGTTCTACCTCACCCGCAACCCCGGTGCCGCGTTCTCGCTCGGCGAGGGCGTCACGTGGGTGTTCACGCTGATCCTCGCGGCCGCGGCGGTCACGATCGTCGTGCTGGCGGCGGGCCGCATCCGCTCCCGCGCCTGGGCGATCATCCTGGGACTGCTGCTGGGCGGCATCCTCGGCAACCTCACCGATCGCCTCATCCGCGAGCCCGGATTCCTCATCGGTCATGTCATCGACTTCATCAACACACCGTGGATGTGGACGTGGCTGGGCATGAACCCCGCGATCTACAACATCGCCGACATGTTCATCGTCACGATGATGATCGGCGTCGCGGTGCTCGTGCTGGTGGGACTCCGCTTCGACGGCACCCGTGAGCTGCGCCAGACGGATGCCGACGCCGAAGCGGCCGGCACCGACCCGGCCGTGGCGGGCACCGTCGAGGGCGCCCCGGGCGGGTCCACCGCGACCGACGCCGCCGACGGCATCCCGCCCCGAGGCTGACGTGGACTCGCGATCTCTCGTCGTCCCCGACGGCCTCGACGGCGTGCGCGTCGACGCGGCCCTCGCGAAGATGCTCGGGTTCTCGCGCACGTTCGCGGCCGAGGTCGCCGAGGCCGGCGGCGTGCGGCAGGACGGGCGCACCCTCGCCAAGAGCGACAAGCTGCGGGGCGGCGCGTTCCTCGATGTCGAGTGGCAGGCGCGGCGGGAACCGGAGATCGTGCCGATCGCGGTACCCGACCTCGGCATCGCCTACGACGACGACGACATCGTGGTCGTGGACAAGCCCGCCGGCGTCGCCGCCCACCCGTCCGTGGGGTGGGAGGGGCCGACGGTCGTCGGCGCCCTCGCCGCCGCGGGCTTCCGCATCGCCACCAGCGGCGCCGCCGAGCGTCAGGGGGTCGTGCACCGGCTCGACGTCGGCACGAGCGGCCTGATGGTCGTCGCCAAGACCGAGCGTGCCTACTCCGCTCTCAAGCGGGCCTTCAAGGAGCGCGAGGTCGAGAAGATCTACCACGCCGTCGTGCAGGGACATCCCGATCCGCTCTCCGGCACGATCGACGCGCCGATCGGCCGGCACCCGTCGCACTCGTGGAAGTTCGCCGTCACGCCCGATGGCAAAGACTCCGTCACCCACTACGAGACGATCGAGGCGTTCCCGGGCGCCTCGCTCCTGGAGATCCATCTCGAGACCGGTCGCACGCACCAGATCCGCGTCCACATGGCCGCGCACCGGCATCCGTGCGTCGGAGACCCGCTGTACGGTGGGGACCCGACGCTGTCGGCACGGCTCGGGCTCACCCGGCAGTGGCTGCACGCGCACGAGCTGACGTTCGCGCACCCGGTGACGACCGACCCGGTGACCGTGACGAGCGACTACCCGGCCGACCTCGCCCACGCCCTCGAGGTGCTGCGCGGCGACTGACCGTCGCGCCGCGCCTTGCCGATGTCGGATGCCGGTGGCATCGTGACAGGCATGGCGGGCAAGGGGGCGTCCTCGACCGGCGAGACTCCGATCGAGGTGCGACCGGCGACCTCGTTCGACGACGTCGCGACGATGGTGGGGCCGAAGTCCCGCAGCGCGAACGTGTGCTGGTGCCTGAGCTACCGCCTCACGCGCAGCGCGGAGAACCGCGAGCTGCGGGGGGAGGCGCGGGGCGCGAAGGTGCGCGAGCTGATGGCGTCGGGCCCGCCCGGCGTGCTCGCATACGACGGCGACGAGGTCGTCGGCTGGGCCGCCGTCCACCCGCGCGCCGACACGAGCTTCGCCACGAACCGGCGCATCCCGCACGTCGGCGACGACGAGGGCGTCTGGAGCGTGTGGTGCATCCGGGTGCGACCGGGCCACCGCGGGCAGGGCATCTCGCATGCGCTCCTCGACGGGGCGGTCGCCTTCGCGCGCGACGGCGGCGCGACCGTGGTCGAGGGCTACCCGGTCGACAACAGGGGGAGAAGGTCGACCTCACGATGGCCTACGTCGGCACGCGGAGGCTGTTCCAACGCGCGGGCTTCCGCAAGGCCGCCGACACCGATTCGGTGCTCAACGGCTTCCCGCGGGTGCTGATGCGCAAGAAGCTCTGACGGCGCCGGGAGAGAGTCCGGCGCATGCGGCGACGCGTACATGCCGGTACATACGCTGATCCGGTGAACCCCCTCGCCTCACGTCCCTGGCTCGCGTCCTACGCCGACGGGGTGCCGCACGACATCGCCGCCTCCGACGAGACGCTCGTCGACATGCTGGATGCGGCCGTCGCTGCCCACGGGAAGCGTCCCGCGCTCGACTTCTTCGGGGCGGTGACGACCTACCGTGACCTGGGGGAGCAGGTCGACCGCGCCGCGGAGGCGCTGCGCCGCCTCGGGGTCGGCGCCGGCGATCGGGTGGCCCTCGTCCTCCCCAACTGCCCGCAGCACATCGTCGCCTTCTACGCGGTTCAGCGACTCGGCGCGATCGTCGTCGAGCACAACCCGCGCTACACGGCGCCGGAGCTGCGCCATCTCTTCGAGGTGCACGGGGCGCGCGTCGCGATCGTCTGGGACGCCGTCGCCGACGCGATCGCCGACCTCCCGGCCGACGTCCGTCCCGCGCAGATCGTCGCCGTGCGCATGCCGGACGCGCTGCCCTGGCACCTGCGTGTCGGGTTGCGGCTTCCGCTCCCGTCGGCGCGGCGATCGCGGGCCGCGATGACGGCGGCTCCGACGGCGGCGGGCGTGCTCGACTGGGCGAGGCTCGTGCGTGCGCGGCGGATCTCGCGCCGCGTTCCGCGGCCCGTCGCCGACGACGTCGCGGTGCTCCAGTTCACCAGCGGCACGACCGGCCGTCCGAAGGCCGCCGTGCTGACGCACCGCAACCTGCGCGCCAATGCCGCGCAGTCCGCCGCGTGGGTGCCCGACCTCGTCCCCGGCAGAGAGGTGTTCTACGGCATCCTCCCGCTCTTCCACGCGTACGGACTGACCCTCTGCGTGACGACGGCGGTCTCACTGGGCGCGCGCATCGTGCTGTTCCCGCTCTTCGACGTGCCGATGACGCTCACGGCCCTGCGGCGCACGCAGCCCACCTTCCTCCCCGCCGTCCCGCCGATCTACGACGCACTGGCACGGGCCGCCGGGCGTGCCCGAGTGAACCTCTCCGGCATCCGCCACGCGATCTCCGGGGCGATGGCGCTGCCGGCGGCCACGGTGCGCCGCTGGGAGGAGGCCACCGGCGGCATCCTCGTCGAGGGCTACGGCATGACCGAGTCGTCGCCGATCGCGATCGGCAACCCGATGGGCCCGCAGCGTCGCGCGGGCACCGTGGGGATCCCGTTCCCCAGCACCGACATCCGCGTCGTCGATCCGGACGACCCTGCACGCGACCGGGCCGTCGGCGAACCGGGCGAGCTGCTGTTGCGGGGGCCGCAGGTGTTCCGGGGCTACTGGAACCAGCCCGAGGAGACCGCGCAGGCGCTGACGCCGGACGGGTGGCTGCGCACCGGCGACATCGTCACGGCGGACGCCGACGGATTCGTGGCGATCGTCGACCGCATCAAGGAACTCATCATCACGGGTGGGTTCAACGTGAGCCCGAGCGAAGTGGAGCAGGTCCTCCTCATGCACCCCGACGTGGCCGATGCCGCCGTCGTGGGCGTGCCGCGCGCCGACGGCGGCGAATCCGTCGTCGCGGCCGTCGTCGTCCGCGAGGGGCGCGAGTTCGACGCCGCGGCGATCCGCGCCGCGGCGCGCGAGGGCCTGGCCGCCTACAAGGTGCCGCGCACGGTCGTGCGGTTCGACACGCTGCCGCGCTCGCTCATCGGCAAGGTCCTGCGGCGCGAGGTGCGCGAGGAGATCGTGCGCCGACAGGCCTGAGACGTCCGCCGGAAGTCAGCGCCCGCCGGCGAACGACGTCGGGTCGTCCTCGGCGATCGCGAGCGCGATTTTGCGCACGTGGAACTGCTCGACCTCGACGAGCTCGCCCAGGCCGTACCAGCCGACCTCGGTCAGTTCGCCGTCGGCCGGATGCGGGTCGCCCGCGACCCAGTCGCAGCGGAAGACGAGGTCGAGGTAGTCCACCTCGTCGCCGTTGGCATACGTGATGCGGGGGAGCTGCTGCACGAGGGCGAGGCGGGTCGCCCGCACCTCGACGCCGGCCTCCTCGCGGCACTCGCGCACCGCGGCATCCGCGGGCTCCTCACCCGGATCGACGATGCCCGAGACACACTGCCACGCGCCGTTGTCGGCGCGCTTGCCCAGCAGCACCTTCTCGTCCTTGAAGACGACGGCGGTCACCCCCACCAGCGGCAGCGGTGCATGCCCGATCTTCTCGCGCAGCGACAGGACGAACTCCGGAGTGGCCATGCGACCAGCCTAAGCGCGCGCCGACCCGGCGTCGGAGGCCGCACGTAGACTCGATCCGTGGCATCCGACTCCTTCGTTCACCTGCACGTGCACAGCGAGTACTCCATGCTCGACGGAGCCGCGAAGATCGGCGCGATGACACAGGCGGCCGCCGAATACGGCATGCCGGCGATCGCCGTCACCGACCACGGCAACACGTTCGCGGCGTTCGAGTTCTACCGCGCCGCGCAGGCGGCCGGGGTCAAGCCGATCATCGGCCTCGAGGCCTACGTCACCCCCGGCACGCACCGCAGCGACAAGTCGCGCGTCGCGTGGGGCACGCCCGAGCAGAAGAGCGACGACGTGTCGGGCTCGGGCGCCTACACCCACATGACGTTGTGGAGCCAGAGCACGCAGGGCATGCACAACCTGTTCCGGCTGAGTTCCCTCTCGAGCATGGAGGGCTACTACTTCAAGCCCCGGATGGACCGCGACCTGCTGCAGACCTACGGCAAGGGGCTCATCGCGACGACCGGATGCCCCTCCGGCGAGGTCCAGACCCGGCTGCGCCTCGGCCAGTACGACGCGGCGCGGGCCGCGGCGGCGGAGTTCCAGGACATCTTCGGCAAGGAGAACTACTTCGCCGAGATCATGGACCACGGCCTGTCGATCGAGCGCCGCGTCATGACCGATCTCATCCGGATCGCCAAAGACCTCGACATCCCGCTCGTCGCCACCAACGACTCCCACTACACGCACCAGCACGAGGCCGACGCGCACGCGGCTCTGCTGTGCGTGCAGTCGGGCTCGACCCTCGACGACCCGAACCGCTTCAAGTTCGACGGCGACGGCTACTACATCAAGACCGCCGCCGAGATGCGGCAGATGTTCCGCGACCACCCCGAGGCGTGCGACAACACACTGCTCATCGCCGAGCGCTGCGAGGTCGAGTTCAACACCTCCGCCAACTACATGCCGCGCTTCCCGGTGCCGGACGGCGAGACCGAGGACAGCTGGCTCATCAAAGAGGTCGAGAAGGGCCTCCACTACCGCTACCCCGGCGGCATCCCCGACAAGGTGCGGGCGCAGGCCGAGTACGAGACCGGCATCATCCTGCAGATGGGGTTCCCGGGCTACTTCCTCGTCGTCGCCGACTTCATCAACTGGGCCAAGGACAACGGCATCCGCGTCGGCCCCGGCCGCGGTTCGGGTGCCGGCTCGATGGTCGCCTACGCGATGAAGATCACCGACCTCGACCCCCTCGAGCACGGCCTCATCTTCGAGCGCTTCCTCAACCCCGACCGCGTCTCCATGCCCGACTTCGACGTCGACTTCGACGACCGGCGCCGCGGCGAGGTGATCGACTACGTCACCGAGAAGTACGGCTCCGAGCGCGTCGCCCAGATCGTCACCTACGGCACGATCAAGTCCAAGCAGGCCCTCAAGGACGCCGGTCGCGTGCTCGGGTTCCCGTTCAGCATGGGCGAGAAGCTCACGAAGGCCATGCCGCCCGCCGTGATGGGCAAGGACATGGAGCTCGGGGGCATGTTCGACCCCGAGCACAAGCGGTACAAAGAGGCCAGCGAGTTCCGCGCGCTCATCGAGAGCGACCCCGAGGCCAAGACCGTCTTCGACCGCGCACTCGGCCTCGAGGGACTCAAGCGCCAGTGGGGCGTGCACGCGGCGGGCGTCATCATGTCCAGCGAGCCTCTGCTGGACATCATCCCGATCATGCGCCGCGAGCAGGACGGTCAGATCGTCACGCAGTTCGACTATCCGTCGTGCGAGACCCTCGGCCTCATCAAGATGGATTTCCTGGGGCTGCGCAACCTCACGATCATCTCCGACGCCCTCGACAACATCCGCATGAACCGGGGGCAGGAGCTCGACCTCGAGCACCTCGCCCTCGACGACCGTGCCGCCTACGACCTGCTCACCCGAGGCGACACCCTCGGCGTCTTCCAGCTCGACGGCGGCCCGATGCGCTCGCTCCTGCGCCTCATGAAGCCCGACAACTTCGAAGACGTCTCGGCCGTCATCGCGCTGTACCGTCCCGGGCCCATGGGCGCGAACTCGCACATCAACTACGCGCTGCGCAAGAACGGGCAGCAGGAGGTCACCCCCATCCACCCCGAGCTCGAGGAGCCGCTCAAGGACATCCTCGACATCAGCTACGGCCTGATCATCTATCAGGAGCAGGTCATGGCGATCGCGCAGAAGGTGGCCGGGTTCTCGCTCGGTCAGGCCGACATCCTGCGCCGCGCGATGGGAAAGAAGAAGAAGTCCGAGCTCGACAAGCAGTACGAGGGCTTTTCCGGAGGGATGAAGGAGCGCGGATTCGGTGACGGCGCCATCCAGGCGCTCTGGGACATCCTGCTGCCCTTCTCCGACTACGCCTTCAACAAGGCCCACTCGGCGGCGTACGGTCTGGTGTCGTACTGGACCGCGTACCTCAAGGCCCACTATCCCGCCGAGTACATGGCCGCGCTGCTGACGAGCGTCGGCGACTCGAAGGACAAGATGGCGGTCTACCTCAACGAGTGCCGCCGCATGGGCATCAAGGTGCTCCCGCCCGACGTGAGCGAGTCGATCCGCTACTTCGCCGCCGTCGGCGAGGACATCCGCTTCGGTCTCGGCGCCGTGCGCAACGTGGGCGCGAACGTCGTCGACGGCATCGTGCAGGCGCGCACCGACAGGCCGTACACGTCGTTCCACGACTTCCTCGACAGAGTGCCGATGCACGTCGCCAACAAGCGCACCGTGGAATCGCTCATCAAGGCGGGGGCGTTCGACTCGCTCGGCGACACCCGCCGCGCGCTGCTGGAGATCCACGAGGACGCCACCGAGGCCTCCGTCGACCGCAAGCGCAACGAGGCGCAGGGGGCCATCGGGTTCGACTTCGACAGCCTGTACGACGCGGCCGAAGAGGTGGTGCCGCCGAAGGTGCCGGCGCGCCCGGAGTGGACGAAGAAGGACAAGCTCGCCTTCGAGCGCGAGATGCTGGGACTCTATGTCTCGGACCATCCGCTCGCAGGGCTCGAGATCCCGCTCGCCAAGCACGCGTCGACGTCGATCCACGACCTGCTCGCCTCGGAGACGGTCGACGACGGCGACCAGGTCACCGTCGCGGGCCTCGTCACGAGCGTGCAGCACCGCGTCGCGAAGCAGAGCGGCAACCCGTACGGCATGATCACCGTCGAGGACTTCGACGGCGAGGTGACGGTCATGTTCATGGGCAAGACCTACACCGAGTTCCAGTCGATGCTGCAGCAGGACGCCATCCTCGTCGTGCGCGGCCGGGTTTCGCGGCGCGACGACGGCCTGAACCTGCACGGTCAGTCCGCCTTCGCCCCCGACCTCGGGACGGTCGACGCGTCTGGCGCCCTCGTGCTGCTCATGCCGGAGCACCGCGCGACCGAGACGACGATCGAGCGACTCGCCGAGACGCTGCGCCGTCATCCGGGTGACACCGAAGTGACCCTGCGCCTTCACAAGGGCGGCATGGCGAAGGTGTTCGAGGTGCCGCTCCCGGTGTCGGTGACCGTCGACCTGTACGGCGAGCTGAAGGGGCTGCTCGGGCCGGGGTGCCTCGGCTGAGCGCGGGGGCGGACAGGTAGGATCGTGACCACGGCCTACCGAGATCCGAGAGGAACCATCGTGAGCGACGACACCCGCGATAACGCCACGCCCACCGGGGATGAGACCGGAGACGACCTCGGTCAGAGCACCGACCGCTTCGACCGCGAGACCCTCGCGGCGGCCGCATCCTCCGACGAAGTCGCCGCGGATGAGTACGCGGCCGAGCACACGGCGCCGGAGTCCGCATCCGCCACGGTCGACGCCGACGGCGAGCCGACGCTCGGTCCCGCCGCGCAGCCGTCCGTCGCCGAGCCGGGGGAGGCGTCGGTGCAGTACGGCGTCGGCCCGTTCTCGATCCGCGAGGTCGCACTCCTCGGAGTGTGGGCGGTCGCCTTCGTCGTCTCGTTCTTCTCGATCTACGGCGACGCGCGCTTCATGCAGGCGCTCGGCGTGGGCGGCACGGTGTGGACCTCCGGCATCTCGTGGATCCTCACGATCGGCGCACCCACGGTGGCCGTGGGGCTCCTCGTGCTGCGCCGGTTCTCGCCGGACGGCATCCGTCGCGTCGGGTCGCTCGGCATCGACCAGTTCGCCTCCGTGGCGTTCTCGGTCGCGACGCTGGTGTGGCTTGGCATCCTCTGGGAAGAGATCGCCCGCGCCGCCCAGGGCGGACTGTGGCTGCACAGCTGGGTGATCTGGGTAGAGTTCTTCCTCATGCTCGCCGGTGTGCTCCTCACGGTCTTCGCGCCGTTCATCGCCCCGTTCGACCAGGACTTCCGCGGACGTCCGCAGGTCACCGCGCATGCGCTGGCCAGCCCCGCACGTCCCGTGACCGCGCGTCCCGCCACCGTTCCGGTCTCCCGTCCCGCGGCGGACGACGATGCCGACCCGTGGGCCGCGCCCGCCGCGCAGACCGCCGCGGCCGAGGAGCCCGTCACGACGGCCCCCGCCGCGAGCCAGGCGTTCTGGGCGCTCGCGCCCGTCGAGCGCGACGTCGTCGACGAGAGCGGCGCGCCGCTGTTCACGGTCGGCCCGACCGCGTGGGCCCTCGTCATCGAGGACCGCGGTGACACGTTCGTGGTGCGTCACGAGGACGGCCGGATCGGCTACCTGCACGACGTCTCCGGCGTGACCCGCGGCTGACCCGGATGCGCACCATCGACCTGCGCGGGCGCACGCTCACGCCGGCGGAGCTGCTCGCGGCCGTGCCACGGGCCACCGCCGCCCGCGACGAGGCGCTGGCGACCGCCGCGCGCATCGTCGACGACGTCGCGACCCGTGGTGAGGTCGCCCTGCGCGAGCAGGCCGCCCGCTTCGACGGAGCCGAGGGGCACGCCGTGCGCGTCCCGCGCGCCCACCTCGACGAGGCCCTCGCGACGCTCGACCCCGCGGTGCGCCGCGCGCTGGAGGAGGCCATCCGCCGCGTGCGTGCGGCATCCGCGGCGCAGGTGCCCGACCCTCGGGTGACTGAGCTGGAACCCGGCGCGCGCGTCGAGCAGCGCTGGCGCCCGGTGCGGCGCGTCGGTGTGTACGTGCCGGGCGGCAAGGCCGTCTACCCGTCGAGCGTCGTCATGAACGTGGTACCCGCCCAGGTCGCCGGGGTCGGGCAGGTCGCCCTCGCCTCGCCGCCGCAGCGTGACCACGACGGCCGCGTGCACCCGGTGATCCTCGCCGCCGCGGCCCTCCTCGGCATCGACGAGGTGTACGCGATGGGCGGCGCCGGCGCGATCGGCGCCTACGCCCACGGCGTCGAGTCGCTGGGCCTCGACCCGGTCGACGTCATCTCGGGCCCGGGCAACAACTTCGTCGCCCTCGCCAAGCGCGTCGTCGCCGGCATCGTCGGCACCGACTCCGAGGCCGGTGCGACCGAGATCCTCGTCGTCGCCGATGCGAGCGCCGACCCCGACCTCGTCGCCGCCGACCTGGTCAGCCAGGCCGAACACGACGAGCAGGCCGGCGCCGTGCTCGTCACGCCCTCCGCAGCGCTCGCGGATGCCGTGGCCGCCGCTGTCGAGGCGCGCGCGTCCGCGACGCTGCACGCCGACCGCGTGGCGGTGGCCCTGGCGGGGCCGCAGTCGGCCATCGTGCTCGTCGACGATCTCGACGCGGCGACGGCGTTCAGCAACGCGTACGCGCCGGAGCACCTCGAACTGCACCTGGAGGATCCCCGCGTCGACGACTTCGTCAACGCGGGCGCCGTCTTCGTGGGGCCGTGGTCGCCGGTGAGTCTCGGCGACTACCTCGCCGGAAGCAACCACGTGCTGCCCACCGGAGGTCAGGCCCGGTACGCGGCGGGTCTGTCGGCCTCGACGTTCCTGCGCCCGCAGCAGGTCATCGTCTACGACCGCGACGCCCTCGCCGCGGTGCACGACGACATCGTCGCGCTGTCCAGTGCCGAGGTGCTGCCCGCCCACGGCGAAGCGGTCACCGCGCGCTTCGCGGACCGGGAGGCCTGACGTGCACTGCCCGTTCTGCCGCCACGCCGACTCGCGCGTCATCGACTCCCGCACGAGCGACGACGGCCTCAGCATCCGCCGCCGCCGGCAGTGCCCCCAGTGTGGCGGCCGCTTCTCGACGATCGAGACGGCGAGCCTCAACGTGATCAAGCGCTCCGGCGTCACCGAGCCGTTCAGCCGCGAGAAGGTCATGTCGGGCGTGCGCAAGGCGTGCCAGGGCCGCCCCGTGACCGAGGGCGACCTCGCACTGCTCGCGCAGGAGGTCGAGGAAGCGGTGCGCCAGACCGGCACGTCGCAGATCGACACGAACGAGATCGGCCTCGCCATCCTCGAGCCGCTGCGCACCCTCGACGAGATCGCGTACCTGCGGTTCGCGAGCGTCTACCAGGCCTTCGACACCCTCGACGACTTCGAGGCGGCGATCGGGCAGCTGCGCGCCGACCACGCGGCGGCGGCCGCTGCCGCGACGGACGAGGTGTGATGTACCCCTTCATCTTCCGAACGGTGTTCGCGCGCATGGACGCCGAGCGTGCGCACCACCTCGTCGTGCCGGTCATCCGGCTGCTGGGCGTGCGCCCGTTCGCGGCGATCGTCCGCGCCGTCACGAAGCCGGATCCGTCGCTGCGCACCGAGGCGCTCGGGCTGGTGTTCGACTCCCCGTTCGGGGTCGCCGCCGGGTTCGACAAGAACGTGCGGATGACGGCGGGCCTCCACGCCCTCGGCTTCGGACACGTCGAGGTCGGGACCGTCACCGCGATCGCGCAGGACGGCAATCCGAAGCCGCGCCTGTTCCGTCTCGTCGCCGACCGTGCGCTCGTCAACCGGATGGGGTTCAACAACGACGGGGCCGCGGCCGTCGCCGCGCGTCTCGTGGCCGCCCGCCGCCGTCATCCGCGGGCAGTCATCGGCGTGAACATCGGCAAGAGCCGGGTCGTCGACGTGGCCGACGCGACCGAGGACTACCTCGTCAGCGCCCGGCTGCTCGCTCCGCTGGCCGACTACCTCGTCGTCAACGTGTCCTCCCCGAACACGCCGGGCCTGCGCGGCCTGCAGGCCGTCGAGACGCTCCGTCCGCTGCTGTCGGCGGTCCGCGCGGCGGCCGGGACGACGCCGCTGCTCGTCAAGATCGCGCCCGACCTCCCCGACGACGAGGTCGAAGCGGTCAGCCGTCTCGCCGTCGACCTGGATCTCGCCGGGCTCATCGCGACGAACACGACGATCTCGCGCGACGGCCTGGTCAGCGACCCTGCGCGGATCGAGGCCGCCGGTGTCGGCGGGCTGTCGGGTGCCCCGCTGAAGGGGCGGTCGCTCGAGGTGCTGCGGATCGTGCGTGCGGCGGTCCCGGCGGAGTTCTGCGTGATCGCCGCCGGGGGAGTGGAGACCGCGGCCGATGTGCGCGAGCGGCTCGACGCCGGCGCGACCCTCGTGCAGGGCTACTCCGCCTTCATCTACCGCGGGCCGCTCTGGGCGCGGCAGATCAACCGCGGCCTCGCCGCGTCCCGCTGAGTCGCCGCCATCCGGCATCCGGATGCCGCGCAGCGGCGCGCGAGCGCGAACGGCGACCGTGTCACACGATGTGCCGGTGCGGCCTCCCCGTGACGGCCGTATGCGTGACACGCGCGGAGACCGTGTCACACGAAAGACCGGTGCGGAGGCGTCGGGACGGCGTGTCGTGTGACATGCCCGATTCAGGCGGGCTTCTGCCCCCGCTTGACCTGGGGCTTCGGCAGTCGCATGAAGCGCATCTGGATCGTGCGCATCGCGCCGTACCAGCCGAGACCCTTCTCGACGCGGGAGCCCCACTTCTCGCGGGCGAGCTTCTTGACGCGCATGCTCGTGAAGATCATGTCCGCCACGACGAGCAGGATGAACGCCCACAGGCCGATGAAGCCGTAGTACATGATCGCCGGGTTCGGGATGAGGCTCAGCAGGATCACGACCACCATGAGCGGCATCATCAGCTCGCCGAAGTGCCAGCCGGAGTCCACCCAGTCGCGCACGAACTTGCGCTGCGGACCCTTGTCGCGCAGCGGGAGGTACTTCTCCTCGCCGTTGGCCATGCCGATGCGGGCTTTCTCGCGCTGCGCCGCCATCTCGGTGCGAACCCGGCGCTTGGCCTCTTTGGTGTCGGCCACCAGGGGACGCTTGCGTGCCGCCTCCTGCTCGGCCCGCGACGGGGTCGGGCGGTTCTTGCCGACGCCCTGCGGGGCATCGGCGGAAGCGTCGGGGACGGGGGCAGCGGGAGTCTTTGCCACGGGAGGGACCTCAAGTCGGCGGAAACGTGCGTTCTAAGATTACCCGCATGACCTCAGCTTCGTCCCGGGCCTCGGCCGTGCACGAGGCGGCCACCGCTGCCGTCCCCGCCGCCCTCGCCGACCTCGGTGCCCTCGTGCGCATCCCGTCCGTCGCGTTCCCCGGCTTCGACCGCGCCGAAGTGGAACGCAGCGCGGCCGCGGTGAAGGCGCTCCTCGACGACCTCGGCATCTTCGACCGGGTCGAGGTCAAGACCGCGAACGTCCCCGCGACGGGCGAGCCCGGGATGCCGGCCGTGCTGGCCACGCGGGCCGCGCGCAACGGGCGGCCCACCATCCTGCTCTACGCCCACCACGACGTGCAGCCCGTGGGTGACGAGTCGCTGTGGGAGAGCGCGCCGTTCGAGCCGACGCTGCGGGGTGGCCGCCTCTACGGCCGCGGCGCGGCCGACGACAAGGCCGGCGTCATGGCGCACATCGGGGCGCTGCGCGCGCTCGTCGAGGTGCTCGGCACCGATTTCGACCTCGGGGTGAACCTGTTCATCGAGGGCGAGGAGGAGGCGGGGTCGGCCTCGTTCGCCGCGTTCCTCGCCGACAACGCCGACGCGCTGCGCGCCGACGTGATCGTCGTCGCCGACTCGGGCAACTGGGATGCCGTCACGCCGGCGCTCACGGTGTCGCTACGCGGGAACGCCCGCTTCACGATGACCGTGAAGACCCTCGACCACGCCTCCCACTCGGGGATGTTCGGGGGAGCGGTGCCCGACGCGATGCTCGCCACCGCCAAGCTGCTCGCGACGCTGTGGGACGACGACGGCGCGGTCGCCGTCGCGGGGCTCCACGAGCGCGACGCCGAGACGCCCGAGTACACCGAAGAGACGCTGCGCAGCGAGGCGGGCCTGCCCGACGGCGTCAGCCCCATCGGCCGCGGCACGATCCTCAGCAGGCTGTGGAACAAGCCGACCGTCACCGTGACGGGCATCGACTTCCCGAGCGTGCGCAACGCGTCGAACACCCTGACTCCGGAGCTGTCGGTCGTCATCAGCTCGCGCGTCGCACCCGGGCAGCGCGCCGCCGACGCCTACGCCGCGCTCGAGGCGCACCTGCGTGCCCACGCACCGTTCGGCGCGCAGCTCACCTTCAGCGACGTCGACCTCGGCGACGCCTTCCTCGTCGACACCTCCGGCTGGGCCGTCGAGAAGGCGCGGGACGCGCTGGAGAGCGGCTACGGCGTCTCGCCCGTCGACATCGGGGTCGGCGGCTCGATCCCGTTCATCGCCGACCTCGTGCGCGAGTTCCCGGCGGCGCAGATCCTCGTCACCGGCGTCGAAGACCCGCACGCGCGGGCCCACAGCCCCAACGAGTCGCTCCACCTCGACACCTTCCGGCACGCCCTCATCTCAGAGGCGCTGCTGCTCGAGAGCCTCGACGCCTCGACGCTCTGACGATGCCTCCGCGCGGTCGGCCCTCCACCAGGGTCGGCCGCGTAGAATCAACGCCATGACCGACATCGCCACGTCCACCGACATCCAGACCCACGGCGTCGCGCTGACCGACGCGGCCGCCGCCAAGGTCAAGAGCCTCCTCGAGCAGGAGGGCCGCGACGACCTGCGTCTGCGCGTCGCCGTCCAGCCCGGCGGATGCTCGGGCCTCATCTACCAGCTCTACTTCGACGAGCGCTTCCTCGACGGCGACGTCGCGGTCGACTTCGACGGCGTCGAGGTCATCGTCGACGACATGTCGGTGCCCTATCTCGACGGCGCCAAGATCGACTTCCAGGACACGATCTCGCAGCAGGGCTTCACCATCGACAACCCCAACGCGGCGGGCAGCTGCGCCTGCGGCGACTCGTTCCACTGACCCTCCGGGGCGGGGCTTCGCGCCCCCTCCGAGAGTCGGGACATCCTGGGCGGATGGCCTGAATCGCGTGGGAGGTTGCCCTAGACTGGCGGGAGTCGAACCTTCAAGACCCCGAAAGGTGAAACGTGCGCGTCAAACGTCGCCTCCGCCTCGCTGCCATCCCCCTGGGCATGGCCACAGCGGTCGCCCTCGCAGCCTGCACCCCCACTGAGCTGAACGGCTTCCTCCCGGGGTTCACCGAGGACGGCACGCAGGCGACCAACCACACCGAGATGATCTCGGCACTGTGGGTCAACTCCTGGATCGTGCTCCTCGCCGTCGGTGTCATCACGTGGGGCCTCATGGCCTGGGCGGCGATCGCGTACCGCCGCCGTCGCGGCCAGTCCGGCCTGCCGGTGCAGCTGCGCTACAACATGCCGATCGAGATCTTCTACACGGTCGTGCCGCTCATCCTCGTCATCGGCTTCTTCGCCTTCACGGCGCGCGACCAGACGATCCTCGAGACCCAGTACGACGACCCCGACGTGTGCGTCACGGCCATCGGCAAGCAGTGGGCCTGGGACTTCCAGTACAACGACGACACCCAGAACTGCGAGGCCGGCGACGACGCCGTCTGGTCGATGGGCGTCCAGGCGCAGACGGATGCCGTCGGTGACATCACCAACGAGATCCCCACGCTGTACCTCCCGGTCGACAAGGAGGTGAAGATCAAGCTCGCCTCGCGCGACGTGATCCACTCCTTCTGGATCATCGACTTCCTGTACAAGAAGGACATGTACATCGGGAAGGACAACTACTGGTCCTTCACCCCGACCCGCATCGGCGAGTACGACGGCAAATGCGCCGAGCTGTGCGGCCAGTACCACTCGATGATGCTGTTCAAGGTCAAGGTCGTCTCGGAGGCCGATTACGAGGACTACCTCGAGACGCTGCGCGACGCCGGCCAGACGGGCGACATCGACAACGCCTACGACCGCCTGCAGAACCTGCCGGGCACCACGGGTGACGCCGCATCCACCGAGGGAGAGCACTGATGACCCAGGTATCCGAGCGCCCGCAGACGATCCCCCCGCGCCAGGCGGCTCTCATGAGCTCCTCGCGTGTGGAGCAGAAGGGCAACATCGTCGTCAAGTGGATCACCTCCACCGACCACAAGACGATCGGCTACATGTATCTGATCGCCTCCGTGCTGTTCTTCCTGCTCGGCGGTGTGATGGCCCTCATCATCCGCGCCGAGCTGTTCGAGCCGGGCATGCAGGTCATCCCGACCAAGGAGCAGTACAACCAGCTGTTCACGATGCACGGCACGATCATGCTGCTGATGTTCGCGACGCCGCTGTTCGCGGGCTTCGCCAACGCGATCCTGCCGCTGCAGCTGGGTGCCCCCGACGTCGCCTTCCCGCGTCTGAACGCGTTCGCGCTGTGGCTGTTCATCTTCGGATCGATCATCGCGATCGCCGGCTTCCTCACCCCGCAGGGCGCCGCCGCGTTCGGATGGTTCGCCTACCAGCCGCTGGCCAACGCCTCGTTCTCACCGGGCGCGGGCGGAAACCTCTGGATGCTGGGTCTCGGCATGAGCGGTTTCGGCACGATCCTCGGTGCCGTGAACTTCATCACGACCATCATCACGATGCGTGCGCCGGGTATGACGATGTGGCGTCTGCCGATCTTCTCGTGGAACGTGCTCATCACGAGCATCCTCGTGCTGATGGCCTTCCCGGTGCTGGCCGCCGCGATCCTCGCCGCCGCCGCCGACCGCGTGCTCGGCGCCCACATCTACGATCCCGCCAACGGCGGCGTGCTGCTGTGGCAGCACCTGTTCTGGTTCTTCGGTCACCCCGAGGTGTACATCATCGCGCTGCCGTTCTTCGGCATCGTCTCGGAGATCTTCCCGGTCTTCAGCCGTAAGCCGATCTTCGGATACAAGACCCTCGTCTACGCGACCATCGCGATCGCGGCGCTGTCGGTGTCGGTGTGGGCGCACCACATGTACGTCACCGGCGCGGTGCTGCTGCCGTTCTTCGCCCTGATGACGATGCTCATCGCGGTGCCGACGGGTGTGAAGATCTTCAACTGGATCGGAACGCTCTGGCGAGGCTCGGTCACGTTCGAGACGCCGATGGTCTTCGCGCTCGGCTTCCTCGTGTCGTTCGTCTTCGGTGGCCTCACTGGTGTCATCCTCGCCTCGCCGGCGCTGGACTTCCACCTCTCCGACTCGTACTTCGTCGTCGCGCACTTCCACTACGTCGTCTTCGGCACGGTCGTGTTCGCCATGTTCGCGGGCTTCTACTTCTGGTGGCCCAAGTGGACCGGCAAGATGCTCAACGAGCGCCTCGGCTACGTGCACTTCTGGCTGCTGTTCATCGGCTTCCACATGACCTTCCTCATCCAGCACTGGCTCGGCGTCGACGGCATGGTGCGTCGCTACGCGGACTACTCCGCGGCCGACGGCTGGACGTGGCAGAACCAGGTCTCGACGATCGGCGCCATCATCCTCGGCGCGTCGATGATCCCGTTCTTCCTGAACGTCTGGATCACCGCGCGCACCGCCCCGAAGGTGACCGTCAACGACCCGTGGGGTTACGGCGGATCGCTCGAGTGGGCGACCAGCTGCCCGCCGCCGCGTCACAACTTCACCTCGATCCCGCGCATCCGCAGCGAGCGTCCGGCGTTCGACCTCGCCCACCCCGAGGCCGCGCTGCCGGTCGGCGTGGGCCCGGCCAAGGACGCCCCCGATGCGCCCGTCGTCGATCTCGCCCAGGGAGAGGTCAAGTAAGTGAAGACCAACGTCAACCTCTGGTGGATCCTGGGCGGGTTCTTCCTGCTCATGGCGATCGTGTACACCTGGTGGAACATCATCGAGCACTCGTCGCGGCCGTGGTACAACGCGATCGAGTGGGTCGGCACCGTGGGCCTGCTGTTCAGCGTGTTCATGGCCGTCATGATCGGGTTCTACGTCGACCGCGTGCACCGCGCGCAGGGCGGCGAGCTGCCCGAGGACGTGTTGACGGCAGACATCGACGACGGTGACCCCGAGATGGGCGAGTTCAGCCCGTGGTCGTGGTGGCCGCTCGTGCTGGCCTTCTCGGCGTCGCTGGCCATGATCGGTCTCGCCGTGGGCACCTGGATGGTCCCGATCGGCTTCGGCGTGTTCGTCGTCGCGATCGTGGGCTGGGTCTACGAGTACTACCGCGGATACTTCGCCCGCTGACATCCATGTCGTGGGGCTTACGGGCCGGCGTCTCCAGTGACGTCGGCCCCTTCCGTTCGGTGAACCAGGATGCCGCTTTCGCGGCGTCCTGGGGCGCCGCCGTCGCCGACGGGGTCGGCGGCGGTCCCGCCGGCGACCTGGCGTCGGCGGCTCTCGTGCACCGCCTGGTCGCGGGCGGGCGGCAGGTGGCGGACGCCGAGGCGCTCGCGCTGCGGCTGCGGGGCGCGAACTGGGATCTGGGCGCACACGTGCGGCGCGACCCGTCGCTCGCGGGCATGGCGACGACGTTCACCGGTCTGTGGATCGCCGACGACGAGGCGACGCTGCTGCTGGCGCACACCGGCGACTCGCGTGCCTACCTGCTGCGCGACGGTCACCTCATCCGTCAGACCCGCGACGACTCCTTCGTGCAGGCGCTCGTCGATCAGGGGCTCGTCTCGCCGGAGGACGCGATGACGCACCCGCGGCGAAACATCATCACGGCGTCGCTGCGCGGCGACGCCCGCGATGTCGTGCGCGTCGTCGAGCGCGTGCCGGTCGTCGGCGACCGTTGGCTGCTGTGCAGCGACGGCGTGAGCGACTACCTCCCCGACGACGTCATCCGCGAGGAGTTGGCCCTGGAGTCGGACCCCGTGCGCGCCGCGCACGCGCTCGTGTCGCAGGCGCTGGACGCGGGGTCGCGTGACAACGTCACCGCCGTCGTCTGCGACGTCGCGACAGACGTCGCCGATGAGCTGTCCGCTCCCGTGTTCGCGGGCGCGGCGGCGGCGCGGTTCCTCGAGGGCCTCGACACCCCGCGCGCGGGCTGACCCCGGCATCCTCTCACCAGTCACGAATGGTGGCGCTGGAGGCCTTCCAGGCCACCATTCGTGACTGGTGAGGAGGGTCAGCGTCGGACGACCATCACCTGCGGGTCGAACACCCGGGGGAGGGGACCGTCGGCGTTGTCGGTGGGCTGGCCCTCGCGCACCCAGTATTCGTAGCCGCCGATCATCTCGCGCACCGTGAAGCCCTGCTTCGCGAACTCCAGGGCGCCCTTCGCGCCCGCGTTGCAGCCGGGGCTCCAGCAGTAGACGACGACGGGCACGGCCGGGTCGAGCTCGCGCGGTGCGCGCTCGGCGACCTCGCGGTACGGCATGTGCACGGCCCCCGAGACATGCCCCTGCGCCCACGCCTCGTCGCCCCGCACGTCGACGAGCACGAAGGCGTCGCCGGCCTTCTGCGCGGCGTAGACGTCGGAGGCGTCGGTCTCGTGGGTGAGCTTGGCGGTGAAGTAGGCGAGTGCGTCGGTCATGGGGACGACGCTACGCGAACACGAAAGCGGCGAGGGCGACCGTGTCGGTCACTCCTCGCCGCTTTCCTGCCGATGCGGATCGGCGGTGTCAGTGCTTCTTGTCGTCCTCGTCGGGGACGATGATGTTCGACGGGCGGTTGGCGGTCTCGGACCCCTTGCCGTCCTCGATCGGGTGCAGCGGAGCATCCGGGACCCCGGCGCGCTCGTGGGCGCCCTGCAGCTCCTCGGCCTCCTCGTGGGCGATGTGCTCCAGCGTGTGGTGCTGGTGGGCACGCGCCGCCTCGATCTCGGTCTGCGTGACCGGGGTGAGACGGTCCTCGAAGAACCACCGCGACAGCCCCGAGCGCATGTTCTCGTGCCACGGGATGCGGCCCTTGTCGTTGGGGCGGACCACGAGGGGCGCGTTCGTCTCGAAGTCGACGAGCTTCATGAGCTCGTACTCGTCGACGGGCTGGTGCACCTCGATGTACTCGCCGCCGGGGAGGCGGACGATGCGACCGGACTCGTAGCCGTGCAGCGCGATCTCACGATCCTTCTTCTGCAGGGCGATCGCGATGCGCTTGGCGACGAAGTAACCGAGCACGGGGCCGATGATCAGCAGCGCCTGCAGCGTGTGGATGACGCCTTCCATCGTGAGATGGAAGTGGGTCGCGATGATGTCGGACGAGGCCGCGGCCCACAGCACCGCGTAGAAGATGACGCCGGCCACGCCGATGCCGGTGCGGGTGGGCGCGTGACGCGGACGCTGGGCGATGTGGTGCTCGCGCTTGTCGCCCGTGATCCACGACTCGATGAAGGGGTACAGCGCCACCAGCACGATGAACAGGCCGAGCACGCCGAGCGGGATGAGGATGTTGAACGACCAGGTGCGGTCGAACAGCACGAACTCCAGGTGCGGCGGCACGAGACGCAGCGCGCCGTCGGCGAAGCCGATGTACCAGTCGGGCTGGGTGCCCGCCGAGACGGGGGAGGGGTCGTACGGGCCGTAATTCCAGATCGGGTTGATCGTGAACAGCGAGGCGATCAGCACGATCACACCGAAGACGATGAAGAAGAAGCCGCCCATCTTCGACATGTAGACCGGCATCATCGGGTAGCCCACGACGTTGCTGTTCGTGCGGCCGGGGCCGGCGAACTGCGTGTGCTTGTTGACGATCATGAGCATGAGGTGCACGGCCAGGAGCGCGACGAGGATCGCCGGCAGCAGCAGGATGTGCAGCGTGTAGAGGCGGCCGACGATCGCGGTGCCGGGGAATTCGCCGCCGAACAGCAGGAACGAGGTCCACGTGCCGATGAGCGGGATGCCCTTGATCATGCCGTCGATGATGCGCAGACCGTTGCCGGAGAGCAGGTCGTCGGGGAGCGAGTAGCCGGTGAAGCCCTCGCCCATCGCGAGGATGAACAGCACGAAGCCGATCACCCAGTTCAGCTCACGGGGCTTGCGGAACGCGCCCGTGAAGAACACGCGCAGCATGTGCACGCCGATGCCGGCGACGAACACGAGCGCCGCCCAGTGGTGGATCTGGCGCACGAGCAGACCGCCGCGGATGTCGAACGACAGGCGCAGCGTGGAATCCAGCGCGGCCGACATCTCGACGCCACGCATCGGCGCGTAGGCGCCGGTGTAGTGCGTCTCGACCATCGAGGCCTGGAAGAAGAAGGTCAGGAACGTGCCCGACAGGAGCACGACGACGAAACTCCACAGCGCGATCTCGCCCAGCATGAACGACCAGTGGTCGGGGAAGATCTTGCGCCCCAGCTCCTTGACGAAGCCGGAGATCGAGGTGCGCTCGTCGATGTAGTTCGCGGCGCCGGCGACGAAGCGCCCGCCCAGCGGCTTCTCGTTCTTCGACGAGGTGGCGCCGGGTGCCTGCGCCGTGCCCGGCTCGGTGACGGTGGCGGTGCTCAATGGCGCTCCCAGAAGCTCGGGCCGACAGGTTCGGTGAAGTCGCTGCGCGCGACGAGGTAGCCCTCGGCGTCGACGGTGATCGGCAGCTGAGGCAGCGGACGGGCGGCCGGGCCGAAGATGACCGCGGCGCCGCGCTCCACGTCGAACTGCGACTGGTGGCAGGGGCAGAGGAGGTGGTGGGTCTGCTGCTCGTACAGGGCGACGGGGCAGCCGACGTGCGTGCAGACCTTCGAGTACGCGACGATGCCGTCGTACGACCAGTCCTTGCGGTCCTCCTCCTCGACCAGCTGCTCGGGCAGCAGGCGCATGAGCAACACGATCGCCTTGGCCTTCTCCTCGAGGTAGCCGTCGTGGTGGCTGAGGTCGGCGAGGGACTCCGGGATGACGTGCACGGCCGAGCCGAGCGTCAGGTCGGCGGCGCGGATGGGCTCGCCGCTGGGGTCGTGCGCGAGGCGCTCGCCCTCCTTCCACATGGTGTGGCTGAGGAGCGCGACCGGGTCGCCGGCCATGGGCTTGGCTTCGCTGTTGTGCGGTGCGAGACCGCGGAACAGCGTGATGCCGGGGACGATCGAGGCCACGAGGGCGGCGATCAGCGAACCGCGGATGGCGGTGCGGCGGCCGAAGCCGGACTCCTCGTTCGCGTCGCGGAACGCCTGCACGGCCGCTTCGCGCGTCGTGTCACGACCACGGGTCGCGTGACGCGGCTCGATGAACTCCTTGTCGGACATGATCGCCTTGGACCAGTGGATCGCGCCGAGGCCGATCGCGAGCAGGGCCAGGCCGATGCCGAGACCGATGAAGAGGTTGTTGTGCCGGATGTCGATGATCCGGCCGCTCTCGATCGGGAACAGCATGTAGGCGGCGACCGCCCAGATGCTGCCGGCCAGCGACAGGTAGAACAACGTGTAGACCGTGCGCACGGCGCGCGTCATCGCCGCCGGGTCCTGGTCGGTCACGCGGTGCCGGTGCGGGGGAAGCCCCGGGTTCTGCACGGGGTCGGGAACCGCGACAGCGAGCCCGGCGGAAGGCTTCCATGAAGCCCTCTCGTGCTCGAGCGCGTCTTCCTCGTGTGCCATGGTGCTCCTCGTCGCTTTCCTACGTCTACGTCAGTGTGATCAGTTCGACTTCGCCGTGATCCACACGGTGAGGCCGATGAGGGACCCGATGCCGAAGATCCAGATGAACAGGCCCTCGGAGACGGGGCCGAGCGAGCCGAGGTTGAAGCCTCCGGCCGACTCGTTCTGCTGCATCCACATGAGCGCGGAGATGATGTCGCGCTTCTCGTCGGTGGTGAGGGTCATGTCGTTGAAGACCGGCATGTTCTGCGGGCCGGTGACCATCGCCGCGTAGATGTGCAGCGGGCTGGTCGTCGTCAGCGCGGGGGCGTACTTGCCCTCGGTCAGGGCGCCGCCGGCGGCGGCGACGTTGTGGCACATCGCGCAGTTGATGCGGAACAGCTCGGCGCCGTTGGCCACGTCGCCCTCGCCGTCGAGGGTCTCGTCCGACGGGTAGGACGGGCCGGGGGAGGTGGACTGCACCCACGCCGCGACGGCCTTGATCTGGTCTTCGGTGAACTGCACCGGCTTCTGTGGAGCCTGCGGCCCCTGCATCTGCAGCGGCATGCGCCCCGTCGACATCTGGAACTCGACCGCGAGCTCGCCGACGCCGTACAGCGACGGGCCGTCCGCGGTGCCCTCCATGTTGAGGCCGTGGCACGTGGCGCAGTTGGCCTGGAAGAGCTTCTTGCCGTCTTCGACGGTCAACGACGCGGCCGAGGACTGGGTCGGCTCGGTCGCGGCCATCGCCGCGGAGGCGCCGGCGTAGATGCCGCCGCTGACGAGCAGGCCGATGCCGATGAGGGCGGCGGCCGCCCACTTGCTGCGGCGGCCGGTCTGGCGCTGTTTCTTGGATGCCATGGACGTACTCAGCTCCGCTCTCGTCACTTGACGAAGTAGATGACGACGAACAGGACGATCCACACGACGTCGACGAAGTGCCAGTAGTAGGAGACGACGATCGAGGAGGTCATCTCCTTGCGGCCGAAGTTCTTGACCGCGTAGGCCCGCCCGATCACGAGCAGGAACGCGATGAGACCGCCGGTCACGTGCAGGGCGTGGAAACCGGTGGTGAGGTAGAAGGCCGACGCGTAGGAGTCGGCGCTGATGGGCATGCCCTCCAGCACGAGCGTCGCGTACTCCCAGACCTGGCCCGAGACGAAGACCGCACCCATGACGAAGGTGAGGAAGAACCACTCGACCATGCCCCACTGACGGAATTGCCAGATGGAGCCCTTGCGGTAGGGCTGGAAGCGCTCGGCGGCGAAGACGCCGGCCTGGGCGGTGAACGACGAGAGCACCAGGATGAGCGTGTTGACGGCGGCGAACGGGATGTTCAGCAGCTCGGTGCGCTCGGCCCACAGTTCGGGCGAGGCGTTGCGCAGCGTGAAGTAGATCGCGAACAGACCGGCGAAGAACATCACCTCGCTGCCGAGCCACACGATGGTGCCGACAGCGACCGGATCCGGCCGTTTCACGGATCGCAAGGCCTGGGAATAGGTCGCAGGAGTCGTCGTCACGTCCCCATTATGGCTGATTCGGCGACGGCTTTCCGCATCACTGAAGGTGGGTTCGACTTTCGGAGGGGATCCGAGCTCGCTCGGAGTCTCCCGCGAGTTCGCTGTGCGCGCCCCGATAGGATCGGGGGCCATGACGGAGCTGTACTCCTGGCCCGAGATCCTCACCGCACTGCTGTCGCGACGCGACCTGAGCGTCTCCGAGTCCACGTGGGCGATGCGCAAGGTGATGGCGGGGGAGGCGACCCCGTCGCAGCTGGCCGGGTTCCTCGTGGCGCTGCGTGCGAAGGGGGAGACCGTCGACGAGGTCGTGGGCTTCCGGGACGCGATCCTCGAGGCGGCGCTGCCCCTCCCGGTGCCCGCCGACGTCCTCGACATCGTCGGGACCGGCGGCGACCGCTTCGGCACCGTCAACGTGTCGACGATGTCCTCGATCGTCGCGGCTGCCACCGGCATCCCGGTCGTCAAGCACGGCAACCGCGCCGCGAGTTCCGCATCCGGCTCGTCGGACGTGCTGGGGGCGCTCGGGATCGACCTGACGCTGCCGCCGGAGCGCGTCGCCTCGGTACTGGCCGAGACGGGCATCACCTTCGCCTTCGCCTCCGCTTTCCATCCCGGATTCCGCCACGCCGGTCCGACGCGGGCCGAGCTCGGCGTGCCGACGGTGTTCAACTTCCTGGGGCCGCTGTGCAACCCGGCCCGGGCCGAGGCCAACGCCGTCGGCGTCGCGAGCGCGGACCGCGTGCCCCTCATCACGGGCGTCTTCCGCACCCGCGGGGCGACCGCCCTCGTCTTCCGCGGAGACGACGGGCTCGACGAGCTGACCACGACGGGCCACAGCCGGCTGTGGGAGATCAGCCGCGGCGACGTGCGTGAGCACGATCTCGATCCGCGCGACCTCGGCATCCCGCTCGCGCGCATCGACGATCTGCTCGGGGGCGACGCCGCGCACAACGCGAGCGTTGTCCACCGGGTGCTCGCGGGGGAGTCGGGCCCGGTGCGCGACATCGTGCTGCTGAACGCGGCGGCGGGGATCGTCGCCTACCGGCTGTCGCAGGATGCCGCCCAGGCGCAGATCGCGATCGTCGAGAGGCTGGTCGCCGCGATGGCCGACGCGGCCGCGGCGATCGATTCGGGAGCGGCGGCGAACACCCTGTCGGCGTGGATCGACGCGACGTCCCGTCCTGTGGTCTGACCAGCTTTCAGCTGATTCCCATTTTTCCCGGCGCGACCCTTCCCCCGCTATGAAGGCGCTCGATAGCGTGAAGTCATCCACCGGCTCGGAAGAGCCCCCGAGAGGAATCGCTCCCATGTCTGAAGCAGCTGTCACTACCGCGGACACCGTCGCGCCCCCCGAGAAGAAGGTCGGCCTCGTCAAGGCCGCCGGCATCCTCGGCATGCTGGGCGGAGTCGCGCTCATCGTCGTCGGAATCGTCGTCTGGATCATGGTCTCCACCCAGCTCCAGGCCGAGAACATCGTCGTCCCGGACGACGCCGCCGCCTTCCAGGGCCAGACCGTGTCCGGCCCGTTCACCGCCTACGTCCAGGCCGACATCATCCAGCACCACGCGCTGGAGATGTCCGACGGCAAGACCTACGCCCAGCTCGACCGCGAGGACCCCGTACGTGCGACGCTCATGAACGCCTCGTTCCTGCGCTCGTCGCTGTTCACCTCGGTCGTCTCCTTCGGTGTCGCCGCGTTCGCGATGGGTGTCGGTGTCCTGTCGATCCTGTTCGGTTGGGCGATCCACCGCCTCGCGTCGATCCCGGTCGTCGTTCGCCGCGCCAGCGTCGCATCCTGACCCGCATCGAAAAGGCCCGCACCGTGTGTGCGGGCCTTTTCGGCGTTACGGTGCCGTCATGGATCCGATCGACGCGCTGACCGAGATCGCGACGCTGCTCGAACGCGAACGGGCCTCGCGCTACCGGTCGAAGGCGTTCCGTGCCGCGGCGCGGGCGATCGAGGACTTCACGCCCGACCAGCTCGCCGACAGCGCCCTGCTGCGACGCACGGCCGGCGTCGGGGACACCTCGCTCGCCGTCATCCAGGAAGCGGTGGCCGGCGAGGTGCCCGCCTACCTCGCCGAGCTGCGGGCCCGCTACGCGCCGGCCGTCTCGTCGCTGCGGGCCGCGCTGCGCGGCGACCTGCACTGCCACTCGGAGTGGTCGGACGGGCAGACCCCGATCGAGGCGATGGTCGCCGCCGCCCGGGCGCTCGGGCACGAGTACCTGGCGCTCACCGACCACTCGCCGAGGCTGCGCGTCGCACGCGGGCTTTCCGCGGAGCGTCTGCGCGAACAGCTCGACGTCGTCGCGGGCTTCAGCGGCGGCGGGTTCACGCTGCTCAGCGGCATCGAGGTCGACATCCTCGAGGACGGCGCCCTCGACCAGGAGCCGGACCTGCTCGACGAGCTCGACGTCGTCGTCGCATCGGCGCACTCGAAGCTTCGGATGGAGCGCGGCCCCATGACGCGGCGCCTGATCGCGGCGGTGTCGGACTCGCGCGTCGACGTACTGGGGCACGTCACGGGTCGCCTCATCCGCGGCGAGCGCGGGACGCGTCCGCCGTCGACGCTCGACGCGCGCGCCGTCTTCGCCGCCTGCGCCGCGCACGGCGTCGCGGTCGAGATCAACGCGCGTCCCGAGCGCGAGGATCCGCCGGACGAGCTCATCGCCGTCGCGCTCGAGGAGGGCTGCCTGTTCTCGATCGACTCCGACGCGCACGCGCCCGGTCAGCTCGGTCTGCTCGACGAGGGCGCCGCCCGGGCCGAGCGCGCCGGCGTGCCCGCCGAGCGCATCGTCACGACCTGGCCGCTCGAGCGGTTGCGGGAGTGGCTCGCGCGCTGAGCGCTCCCACGCTGACCGCTCTCGCTCTCGGCGCTCAGGCCCGCGCGTGCAGGGCGGCCGCGGCGCGCTCCGCGGACGAGCCCAGTGACCAGCGCGTCGCGAGGGCGTCGACGGCGGCGGCATCCGGCGCCGTGATGCGGGGGACCGGCGGGAGGTCGAGATCGCGCACGACCGCCACCACCGTCGGGGCGACGTCGAGGTAGTCGGCCGCGGCGAGCACCTTGGCGCGCACGCCCGCGGCGATGCCCTCGCCCGTCGCGGCGGCCGCACGGATGCCGGCGAGATCGCCGTGCGCGGCCAGAAGCGACGCGGCGGTCTTGTCGCCCACCCCGGCGACCCCCGGCAGGCCGTCGGACGCGTCGCCGCGCAGTGTGGCGAAGTCGGCGTACTGCGACGGGAGGATGCCGTACTTGGCGACGACGGCGGCGTCGGTGAGCACTTCGAGGTTGCTCATGCCGCGACCCGTGTAGACCACGCGCACGTCGCGCGCGTCGTCGACGAGCTGGAACAGGTCGCGGTCGCCGGTCACGACGTCGACGGGCATGGACGCCTGCGAGGCGTAGCTGCCGATGACGTCGTCGGCTTCGTGCGCGGCGCGACCGACCACCGGGACGCCGAGGGTGGCGAGGGCCTCGCGGATCACCGGGACCTGTGTCTCGAGCGGATCGGGCACCTCTTCGACGTCGGGTGCGCCGGCGACGACCTCCGCGACGCGGTGCGTCTTGTACGTCGGGATCAGGTCGACGCGCCACTGCGGGCGCCAATCGTCGTCCCAGCACGCCACCAGGTGCGTCGGCTCGTACGTCGTCACGAGCTTCGCGATCATGTCCAGGAAGCCGCGGACAGCATTGACGGGACGGCCGTCGGGGGCCTCCACCGTGTCGGGAACGCCGTAGAACGCGCGGAAGTACAGGCTCGCGGAATCGAGCAGCATCAGTCGATCGGACACGGGGTCATCCTGTCACGGCCGCGCGCGCCACGCCCGGGTCCCCGACTACCCTGAGGACGATGGACACCGACGTGCCGGCGGGGCTGCGGGCGGCCGCCTCCCTCCTCGACGCGCGGATCGCGCGGCTCGACGAGGAGCTGGCCGGGCTGCGCCGGGCGCGGGGTGAGGACGCCGCCGACGACGAGCACGACCCCGAGGGGGTGACGCTCTCGTCGGAGTGGTCGAGGCTCGCCGGCGTGCGCGACGACCTGCGCGGCGAGCGGCGGGCGCTCGCCGAGGCGCTCGTCCGCGCGGAGGCGGGGGAATACGGCGTGTGCGCGGACTGCGGCGCGGCGATCCCGTCGGCGCGGCTGGCGGCCCGGCCGGAGGCCACACGCTGCGTCGCGTGCGCGCAGCGGGCGGGCCGATGACCGGCGCCACGCGGGCGATCGCGGATGCCGCCCCCTGCCCGTGCGGTGGCGGCGCGCGTTTCGGCGACTGCTGCGGACCGGTGCTCGCCGGGACCCCGGCGCGCACGGCGGAGGCGCTCATGCGGTCGCGCTACACCGCCTTCGCGCTCGGCGACGCCGCACACCTCGCGGACTCCTGGCATCCGGGGACTCGGCCGGAGAGCCTCGACCTCGAGGCGGGCCTCCGCTGGGTGGGACTGGAGATCGTCGACGTCGTGGCAGGGCAGCCGGGCGACCGGCGCGGCGTCGTGGAGTTCCGGGCACGCTGGCGGCAGGGACGGGACGCCGGCGAGCTGCACGAGCGCAGCCGGTTCGCGTTCCAGTCCGGCCGCTGGTGGTACCTCGACGGCGCGGTGCGCTGAGGGGCTGACGCCCCACCAGACCCCGCGGGGCGGGCGTAGGGTGTGCGCCATGTCCCCCTCGCGTCCGCGTCACGACCGTGCGCACACCGACGACGCGCCCGAATCGCTCACGACCGTCCTGGTCGCCCTCGGCGCGAACCTGCTGGTCGCCGTCGCCAAGACCGTCGCCGCGGCCCTCACCGGTGCAGCGAGCATGGTCGCGGAGGCCGCCCACTCCTGGGCGGACACCGGCAACGAGGTGTTCCTGTACGTCGCCGCCCGACGCAGCGTGCGGCCCGCCGACGCCCGGCATCCGCTCGGCTACGGCCGTGACGCGTACGTGTGGTCGATGTTCGCGGCGTTCGGTCTGTTCGCGGTCGGCGCGGTCGTCTCGGTCATGCACGGCGTGAGCGAACTGCTGGATCCGGAGCCCGCCGATCGGTTCGGCGTCTCCTATGCGGTGCTCGGCGTCGCCTTCGTGCTCGAGGGCGTCTCCTTCCTGCAGGCGCTACGCCAGTCGCGACGCCGGGCGCGCGCGGCCGAGCGCGACCTCTTCGACCACGTCATGCGCACCTCGGACCCGACACTGCGTGCCGTCTTCTTCGAGGATGCGGCCGCGCTCATCGGGCTCGTCATCGCCTTCGCCGGCATCCTGCTGCACCAGATCACCGGATCGGCGGTTCCCGACGCG
Organism: Microbacterium telephonicum; assembly: GCF_003651225.1. Lineage (GTDB taxonomy): Bacteria > Actinomycetota > Actinomycetes > Actinomycetales > Microbacteriaceae > Microbacterium > Microbacterium telephonicum. The sequence goes on along the minus strand of NZ_RCDB01000002.1, from coordinate 815,881 downwards.
ATCGGATCGATCCTCGTCGGCGTGCTGCTGGCCGTCGTCGCGCTCACCCTCATCCGGCAGAACAGCCGATATCTCGTCGGCGTCGTCGTCGACCCGTCGGTGCGGGCCGCCGCCCTGCGGCGGCTGCAGGCGCACGCGGACGTCGCGGCGGTGACGTACCTCCACATCGAGTACGTCGGACCCGGCCGCGTGTTCCTGCTCGCCGCGGTCGACCTGGCCGGCGACGGCCCCGAGCACGAGGTGGCGGCGCGCCTCAACGCGATCGAGGACGACCTCGCCGCGAGCCCCCGTGTCGCGTGGTCGGTGCTGACCCTCTCGCGGCCGGATGCCGAGCCGCTGGATCCCGAGGCACCCGCCGAGCCGATGCGCGGCTGAGCGGCCTGCGACGCGCGCCCGGATTCTGATACCCTGGAGTGTCACTCGTGTGGCTCTGATGCCATGCCTCGGTGACGAGCAATCCTACCCACCGCTTCGGCTCCGGCATCCGATCGCGTTCGCGCGGCCGGGGAGTGCGAAGCCCGACACCCACCCTCAACAAGGACAACCCACTACATGACTACCGCAACGACCGCCCCGGCTACCAAGCAGATCGCGATCAACGACATCGGATCCGCTGAGGACTTCCTCGCCGCGGTCGAACTCACCATCAAGTCCTTCAACGACGGCGACCTCATCGAAGGAACCGTCGTGAAGGTCGACCGCGACGAGGTCCTCCTCGACGTGGGCTTCAAGACCGAGGGCGTCATCCCCTCGCGCGAGCTTTCCATCAAGCACGACGTCGACCCCAACGAGGTCGTCAAGGTCGGCGACGAGGTCGAGGCCCTGGTTCTCCAGAAGGAGGACAAGGAAGGTCGTCTCATCCTGTCCAAGAAGCGCGCCCAGTACGAGCGCGCCTGGGGCGACGTCGAGAAGATCAAGGAGAACGACGGTGTCGTGACCGGTTCGGTCATCGAGGTCGTCAAGGGCGGTCTCATCGTCGACATCGGCCTCCGCGGCTTCCTGCCGGCCTCGCTCATCGAGCTGCGCCGCGTCCGCGACCTGACGCCGTACCTCGGCCAGGAGATCGAGGCGAAGATCCTCGAGCTCGACAAGAACCGCAACAACGTCGTGCTCTCGCGCCGCGCCCTGCTCGAGCAGACGCAGTCCGAGTCGCGCACCACGTTCCTCAACAACCTGCACAAGGGCCAGGTCCGCAAGGGCGTCGTCTCGTCGATCGTCAACTTCGGTGCGTTCGTCGACCTCGGCGGCGTCGACGGTCTCGTGCACGTCTCCGAGCTCTCCTGGAAGCACATCGAGCACGCCTCCGAGGTCGTCGAGGTGGGCCAGGAGGTCACCGTCGAGATCCTCGAGGTCGACCTCGACCGCGAGCGCGTCTCGCTCTCGCTCAAGGCGACGCAGGAGGACCCGTGGCAGGTCTTCGCCCGCACGCACGCGATCGGCCAGGTCGCTCCGGGCAAGGTCACCAAGCTCGTCCCGTTCGGCGCGTTCGTCCGCGTCGCCGACGGCATCGAGGGCCTCGTGCACATCTCCGAGCTGTCGGGCAAGCACGTCGAGCTCGCCGAGCAGGTCGTGTCGGTCGGCGAAGAGGTCTTCGTCAAGATCATCGACATCGACCTCGAGCGTCGCCGCATCTCGCTGTCGCTGAAGCAGGCCAACGAGTCGGTCGACCCCAACGGCACCGAGTTCGACCCGGCGCTGTACGGCATGGCGACCGAGTACGACGAGAACGGCGAGTACAAGTACCCCGAGGGCTTCGACCCCGAGACCAACCAGTGGCTCGAGGGCTTCGACGCCCAGCGCGAGAAGTGGGAGCAGGAGTACGCCGCCGCCCAGGGTCGCTGGGAGGCGCACAAGGCCGCCGTCGCCAAGGCGCTTGAGGCCGAGGCTGCCGCCCCGGTCGAGACCGGCGCGTCGTCCTTCTCGTCCGACTCGAACTCCTCGGGCGGCACGCTGGCCGACGACGAGGCGCTCGCCGCTCTGCGCGAGAAGCTGTCCGGCCGCTGATCGGCTGACACACCGTACGAACGGGTCGGGACCGCGAGGTCCCGGCCCGTTCGCCGTTCCCGGGCGTCGCGGCGCGCGAGGGGTGCCGCACCCGCTAGCGTCGAGACGTGACCGATGACCGCGCCGCCGAGAGGCCCACGCCCGCATGGCTGGACCGGCTCTTCTCGGACCGGGCCGGATCGCGCACCGTGCGCATCAACCAGCTGCTGCTGGCCGCGGCCGTGCTCGTGGTCACCCTGTTCGTGGTCGGCGCCGTCGCCGGGGACGACCAGGACGAGTTCTTCGTCGGCGTCGCCCTCGTGTGGCTGCTCACCGCAGCGGCGTTCGCGGTGCCCTGGCATCGCCTGCCCGCGATCTTCGCGATGCTCATCCCGCTGCTGGACATCGTCGCGATCACGCTCATGCGCCTGTCCGACCCGACCGCGGGCTACACGCTGCTGTGGTTCTTCCCGCTGCTGTGGCTGTGCACGTCCTTCGCGGCGACGGGATACCTCCTGGGCCTCGGCTTCACCCTCGCGTGCTATTTCGGCTCGTCGCTGATCCAACCCCGCCAGGGGACCGTCTTCTCGCTCGTGCTGCTGCCGGTCGCGTTGATCGTCGTCGGGACCGCGACCTACCTCGCTTCCCGCCGGGCGCGGGCGCAGGAGCGGCTTCTCGACACGCAGGCCGCGATGCTGCGGACGTCTCTCGAGCGCGCGCGCCGCCACGAGCAGCTCGTGACCGATGCCCTGGACGGTGTCGACTTCGGCATCGTGCGCATCGAGTCCGACGGCACGATCTCGATGGCCAACGAGGCGCACACCGAGTTCAACAGCGCACGCGAGCGCGCGACGATCTATGCGGATGCCGCCGCCACGACCCCGCTCGGCCGCGACGACTGGCCCATCGCGCGGGCCCGGCGCGGGGAGGCGTTCGACGACCATCGCGTGTGGCTGCGGTGGCCCGACGGGTCGGAGAAGGCCGTGAGCGTGTCGGCGCGACGCGTCGTCGAAGGCGGGCGCGACACCGGGGCGGTGCTGGTCACGCGCGACGTCACGGCCGAGACCGCCGCCCTGCGCGAGCGCGACGCGCTCGTCGCATCGGTTTCGCACGAGCTGCGCACCCCCCTCACGTCGATCCTCGGCTTCGTCGAGCTCGCCGCCGACGTCCCGGGCCTGCCGCAACAGGCGTCCGAGTACCTCGAGATCGCCGATCGCAACGCGGAGCAGCTGCTCGCGCTCGTCGGCGACGTGCTCGCCGCCTCCAGCACGGCCCAGGCCGGTGCCCAGCTGCCGCTGACCCCCGCCGACGTCGACGCCGCCGCCGTCGTGCGTGCGGCGGTCGAGTCGCTGCGGCCCGCCGCCGCCGAGCGGGACGTCGCGATCGACGCGACCGGCATCCTGCCCGCGCGGGTGCACGCCGACCCGGTGCGCCTGCAGCAGGTGTGCCACAACCTGCTCTCCAACGCCGTCAAATACAACCGCCCGGGCGGTCACGTCTCCGTCGTGACGCGCATGGACGGCGAGGCGACCGAGATCATCGTCGCCGACACCGGGGTGGGCCTCAGCGAGGAAGATCTGGCAGGCGTCTTCCAGCGGTATTACCGCGGAGCCGCAGTGGGGCGCTCCGACGTGAGCGGCAACGGCCTCGGGCTCGCGATCAGCCGGGACATCGTGCGACGCCACGGCGGCGACATCACCGTGACCAGCACGCTGGGTCTCGGCGCCACCTTCACCGTGACGCTGCCGACCTCGCGTCCGACCGGGCGCGGGCGGGAGCACGCATGATCGTCGATCCCTTCACCGTCGCGGCCTTCACCGCGCTCGTCATCGTCGTCAGCGCGACGCTGTTCCTCATCGACACCGTGCGCCGCCACGATGCGGCTCCGGGGCAACTCTGGTCGCTCGGCTACCTGGCGGCCGTGCTCACGACGGTGTCCTACCTCGTCTGGGCCTGGCAGCCGGAGACATGGTGGGCGGTGTCTGCCGGAAACGCCGCGTACATCGTCGCAACGGGCGGCATGTGGCTCGGATGCCGGGCGTTCAACCGCAAACCCGTCGGACTGGCCGGGATCTTCGTCGCGGCGACGAGCGTGCTGGTCGGTGCCGCCACTTCCTGGGAATGGGAAGACCTCGGCGACTGGGCGGGTGCGGTCTGGATGTTCGCAGCGCTCATGGTGCTGGCGGGGATGGCCGCCGTCGAGTGCTTCACCGGCGAGCTGCATCGCGCGCGCGTCGCCAGGCCGCTCGGCATCGTGTTCTGCGTCCAGTCGGCCTATTACCTGGCCCGGAGCATCGCGTTCCTGGCGGCGGGGCCGCACTCCGCACTGTTCCAGACGTGGTTCTCCACCGCCATCACGAGCGTGCTGACGGTGACCCTCACCATCACGGCGGTCGTGGCCACGTCGGTGCTGCAGTCCACCCGTTCACGCATCCGCGGCGGGATCGGCGCGGCCACCGTCGACGCTGCGTTCGCCGTACGCCCGCGCGACGTCTTCCGCCGGGATCTCGACGAGCTGTGCGCCCGGGCGCAGCGGCGCGACGAGCTCGTCGCGGTCGCCATCGTGCACTTCGACGATCTCGCCTCGATCGAGCGGGCCTACGGCGCCGACGTCTCCGACGAGCTCTGGGAGGCGCTGCGGGCCGGCGTGCTCGACGGATCGCCGGCGCTCGTGCTGGTCGGCGAGACCGACGGCGATTCCCTCGGGGTCGCATGGGTCGCCGCATCCGCCGCCGATGCCCGACGTCACGCGATGGCACTGTACCGGTCGCTGCTGACGGGACTGGATGCCGTCACCGGCGGCGCACTTCCGGGCGTCGGTGTCGGTGTCGCGCTGAGCGACGTCAACGGGTACGGAGCCTCGGGGCTGCTGACCGCCGCGGCCGGCGCGGCCGAGCGCGGCGCGGCCGGCTGGACCACGGCGGTCGTGCTGGCCGACCCGCTCTGACCTCCGCTCAGCGTGGGACGAGACGATACGACGCGCCCAGCACCGACTCGATCGTCGCGGTCGACCCCGCCGCGTCGAGGCGGGCACGCAGACTGCCGACCGCCTTCTCCACGGCGAGCAGCTCGTCGGTGCCGGGCTCGCTCTCCCGTGAACGGTCGCCGCGCAGCAGCAGCGCGAGGTCGGTCTTGGGCACACGGCGTCCGGGGGCGCGCACGAGCGCGCGCAGCACAGCGGTCTCGGCGGGGTCCGGACGCACCGGCACCCCCGCGATGCGGGCGCCGTACGCATCCACCTCGACATCGGCGAACGCGACCGACGTCGACCCGGACGCCTCGACGGGCACCCTACCCTGCGCGGGGAGGGCGGTGACCCGGGCGCGCAGGTCGCGGGGACGGAAGGGCTTGCCGAGGTACTCGTCTCCGCCGGCGGCGCGGGCGCGCTCTGCGTCGCCCGGCTCGACGAAGGCGGAGATGAAGATGATGTAGGTGTCGCTGAACGCCCGGATGCGGCGCGCGACCTCGAGGCCGTCGATGCCGGGGATGTTCACGTCCAGCGTCGTCAACTGCGGCTCCACGCGGCGGATGAGCTCGACCGCCGACAGTCCGTCGGCGGCGGCGTGCACCTCGTACCCGCACGACTCGAGCACGGTGGTGATGAGCCCGCTGATGTCCGATTCGTCTTCGACGACGACGGCGGTGGGTGCCATGGGTCCTCCCCGAGGTGCGGGCGGCAAGCCTCCATGCTAACCGTCGTGGCACGATGGCCTCGTGTCCCTCATCGCGCTCACCGGCGGCATCGCGTCGGGTAAGTCCACCGTCGCGCAGCTGCTGGCGGCGCGCGGCGCCGTGATCGTCGACGCCGACGCCATCGTCCGGGACGTGCAGCAGCCGGGCACGCCCGTGCTCGCCGCGATCGTCGGCGCTTTCGGCGAGGACGTGCTGGGGGAGGACGGTGCGCTCGATCGCGCGGCGCTCGGCGCGAGAGTGTTCGGCGACCCGGAGGCGCTGCAGCGGCTCAACGCGATCGTGCATCCCAAGGTGCGGATCGAATCGCAGCGTCGTTTCGAGGCCGCGGCCGCGGCCGACCCGGATGCGGTCGTCGTCTACGACGTCCCGCTGCTGGTCGAGGCGCGCGTCGACGATCCGTGGGACCTCGTCGTCGTCGCCCACGCGCCCGCCTCCCAGCGCCGTGAGCGGCTGGTCGCGCTGCGGGGGATGGCGCCGGCGGACGCCGACGCCCGCATCGCGGCGCAGGTCTCCGACGAGCGACGGCTCGCCATCGCCGACGTCGTGATCGACACCACGGGGACCATGGGCGACACCGAGCGCCAGGTCGCCGAGTTGTGGGAGCGCCTGGCCGCGCGCACGGACTGAGTGGACGCCGCCCCGGTGTCGGTGGTCCCGCCTACGCTGGAAGGATGCAGACCACGCGATCCGTGCGGCCCTTCGAGGTCGTGAGCGAGTACGCCCCGAGTGGCGATCAGCCGCAGGCGATCGCCGACCTCGCGGCGCGCATCAACGCCGGCGAGACCGACGTCGTGCTGCTGGGCGCGACCGGAACCGGCAAGTCGGCCACGACGGCCTGGCTCATCGAGCAGGTGCAGCGGCCCACGCTCGTGCTCGCGCACAACAAGACCCTGGCCGCCCAGCTGGCCAACGAGTTCCGCGACCTCATGCCGCACAATGCGGTCGAGTACTTCGTCAGCTACTACGACTACTACCAGCCCGAGGCCTACGTGCCGCAGACCGACACCTTCATCGAGAAGGACTCCTCGGTCAACGCCGAGGTCGAGCGGCTGCGCCACTCCACGACCAACTCGCTGCTGAGTCGCCGCGACGTCGTCGTCGTCTCCACCGTCTCGTGCATCTACGGCCTCGGTTCGCCCGAGGAGTACCTGCGCGCGATGGTCGCACTGCAGGTGGGGGAGCGGTACGACCGCGACGCCCTGATCCGCAAGTTCATCGCGATGCAGTACAACCGCAACGACGTCGACTTCTCGCGCGGCAACTTCCGGGTACGCGGCGACACGATCGAGATCATCCCGGTCTATGAGGAGTACGCCATCCGGGTCGAGATGTTCGGCGACGAGATCGAGGGTCTCTACATGCTGCATCCGCTCACCGGAGACGTGGTGCAGAAGCTCGACAGCGTCCCGATCTTCCCGGCGACCCACTACGCCGCGGGCACAGAGACCGTGCAGCGCGCCATCGGCACGATCGAGCACGAACTGGGCGAGCGCCTGAAAGAGCTCGAAGGGCAGGGCAAGCTGCTCGAGGCGCAGCGGCTGCGGATGCGCACGACGTTCGACCTCGAGATGCTGCAGCAGCTCGGCTTCTGCTCCGGCATCGAGAACTACTCGCGCCACCTCGACGGTCGCGGGCCGGGAGAGCCGCCGCACACGCTGCTGGACTTCTTCCCCGACGACTTCCTCATGGTCATCGACGAGTCGCACGTGACGGTGCCGCAGATCGGAGCCATGTACGAGGGAGACGCTTCGCGCAAGCGCACCCTCGTCGACCACGGATTCCGCCTGCCCAGCGCGATGGACAACCGCCCGCTGCGCTTCGACGAGTTCAAGCAGCGCGTCGGCCAGACGGTGTATCTGTCGGCGACACCCGGTCGCTACGAGATGGGGATCGCCGACGGTGTGGTCGAGCAGATCATCCGCCCGACGGGCCTCGTCGACCCGCAGATCCTCGTCAAGCCCTCCAAGGGGCAGATCGACGACCTCCTCGAGGAGATCCGCGTCCGGGTCGAGCGCGACGAGCGCGTGCTCGTGACCACGCTGACCAAGAAGATGGCCGAGGAGCTCACCGACTTCCTCGGCGAGCACGGTGTGCGCGTGCGCTACCTCCACTCCGACGTCGACACGCTGCGGCGCGTCGAGCTGCTCACCGAACTGCGCAGCGGCGTGTACGACGTCCTCGTCGGCATCAACCTGCTGCGCGAGGGCCTCGACCTGCCGGAGGTGTCGCTCGTGGCGATCCTCGATGCCGACAAAGAGGGGTTCCTGCGCAGCGGAACGTCGCTCATCCAGACGATCGGGCGCGCGGCGCGCAACGTCTCCGGCGAAGTGCACATGTACGCCGACACGATGACCGATTCGATGGCGGCGGCGATCGAGGAGACCGACCGGCGCCGCGAGAAGCAGATCGCCTACAACCTCGCCAACGGCATCGACCCGCAGCCGCTGCGCAAGAAGATCGCCGACATCACCGACGTGCTCGCCCGTGAGGCGGCCGACACGCGTGATCTGCTCTCGGGCAAGGCCTCTGCCAAGAACAAGTCCGGAAAGGGCAAGAGCCCGACACCGCAGCTAAGGCGCGAAGGCATCGCGGCTGAGGGGGCGGCGCAGCTGGAGGCGACGATCGAAGACCTCTCCAACCAGATGCTCGCGGCCGCCGGAGAGCTGAAGTTCGAGCTCGCCGCACGGCTGCGCGACGAGGTACAAGACCTCAAGAAGGAGCTGCGGGCGATGGAGCGCGCCGGGCACGCATAGGCGGCGGCGATTCGTCCCGTTGCTCAGGCGGGGCAGTGCATGAGCGGCTTGGGGCCGGTGCGGTCGAACGTGTGCGCCGACATCGGCGCGCCGCAGAGCGGACAGGCGCGCTCGGTTCGCACCGGCTCCGGCTCCGAGTCGTACGGACCGACGGATGCCGGGCCCGCCGCGCGGATGAGGCGCGAATTGAGATAGGCGTACCAGCCGCCGGCATCCTGCACCCGCTGACGCAACGGCGATCGCTCTTTTCGTGCCATGAAGATTAGTGTACTAATCAAATCTGGTCGATGGGAGGATGGAGACCGTGGATCTGCGTGAGGTGCCCGGAGACGACCTGTTGAAGTTGGAGAACCAGCTCTGTTTCGCGCTGGTCACCGCCGCGCGCAACGTCGTCTCGATCTACCGGCCCGTGCTCGAGCCGCTCGGCCTCACCCACCCCCAGTACCTCGTGATGCTCGCGCTGTGGGAGGACTCACCGCGCGCTCTGGGGGAGCTCGCCGCCGAGCTCGCGATGGAGCCGGCGACGCTCTCGCCGCTCGTCAAGCGCCTGGAGGCGCAGGGTCTCGTGAGCCGCGCGCGCAGCGCCGCCGACGAGCGCGTGCTGCGGATCGGTCTCACCGAGGCCGGACGGGCGCTGCGCGCACGGGCGCTCGAGGTGCCCGTGCAGATCATGGCGCGCGTCGGTGTCGACGCCACCGCGCTCGTCGCGCTGCGTGACGCCCTGGCGCCGTTCGCCGGTCGGCGCGCGATGCCCACCGGGCCGTCCGAACCGGGAGAGTGAGCGCAGCGGAGCCGGTGTCGGAGGCCCGACCTAGACTTGTGCGGTGCCCATCGTCCCCGTTCCCACCGACTCCACGCTCAGCGTCCGCGGCGCCCGCGTGCACAACCTCAAAGACGTCGATCTCGACATCCCGCGCGACGCGCTCGTCGTGTTCACGGGCCTGTCCGGTTCGGGTAAATCGAGCCTCGCGTTCGACACGATCTTCGCCGAGGGGCAGCGCCGCTACGTCGAGTCGCTGAGCTCGTATGCGCGGCAGTTCCTCGGTCAGGTCGACCGTCCCGACGTCGACTTCATCGAGGGCCTCAGCCCCGCCGTCTCCATCGACCAGAAGTCGACCAACCGCAACCCGCGCTCGACCGTCGGCACGATCACCGAGATCCACGACTACATGCGTCTGCTGTGGGCACGCGTGGGCATCCCGCACTGCCCCGAGTGTGGCGAGCAGATCCAGCGTCAGACCGTGCAGCAGATCGCCGACCAGCTCATGGAGCTGCCCGATCGCACCCGCTACCAGATCGTCGCCCCCGTCGTCACGCAGAAGAAGGGCGAGTTCGTCGACCTCTTCAAGGAGCTCTCCGCCAAGGGGTACGCGCGCGCCGTCGTCGACGGCGACCTCGTGCAGCTCGCCGAGCCGCCGACGCTGAAGAAGAGCTACAAACACGACATCGCGGTCGTCGTCGACCGCCTCGTCGCCGCCCCCGGCATCCTCGGCCGCGTGACCGACTCCGTCGAGACGGCGCTGGGCCTGGCCGGCGGTGTCATGCAGGTCAACTTCGTCGACGAAGAGGGCGACGACGCGTGGCAGAGCTTCAGCGAGAAGCTCGCCTGCCCCAACGGCCACCCGCTGCAGCTGACCGAGATCGAGCCGCGCACGTTCTCGTTCAACGCGCCGTTCGGCGCGTGCCCGGCCTGTTCCGGACTGGGCACCCGGATGTCGGTCGACGTCGAGCTCATGCTCGGCGACGAAGACCTCTCGATCAACGAGGGCGTCATCCTGCCGTGGACCACGCAGGGCAAGGGACTGTTCCAGTACTACGAGCGGCTGCTCGTGGGTCTCGCCGACGACCTCGACTTCTCGCTCGACACCCCGTGGCGCAAGCTGCGCCAGGAGGTGAAGGATGCGGTCCTCCGCGGCGAGAACTACAAGGTCACGGTGCGGTGGAAGAACCGCTACGGACGCGAGATGCGCTACTCGTCGGGCTTCGAGGGTGTCATCCCCTACATCGAGCGGCAGTACACGCAGGCCGAGTCCGACACCCAGCGTCAGCGCTGGTCCGAGTATCTGCGCGAGGTGCCGTGCCCCGTGTGCGACGGGGCGCGCCTGAAGCCCGAGGTGCTCGCCGTGCAGGTGCACGGCCACTCGATCGCCGACGCGTCGCGCCTGAGCCTCGGCGACGCGCAGGCGTTCTTCGCCGACCTCGAGCTCACCGACCGCGAGGCGAAGATCGCCGCCGCCGTGCTGCGCGAGATCCGAGCGCGTCTCGACTTCCTCATCCAGGTCGGCCTCAACTACCTCAGCCTCAGCCGCTCCGCCGGCTCGCTCTCGGGAGGCGAGGCGCAGCGCATCCGCCTCGCGACGCAGATCGGCTCGGGGCTGACCGGCGTGCTGTACGTGCTGGACGAGCCGTCGATCGGCCTGCACCAGCGCGACAACCGCCGGCTCATCGAGACGCTCGTGCGTCTGAAGGGGCTCGGCAACACGCTGATCGTCGTCGAGCACGACGAGGAGACCATCCACGCCGCCGACTGGGTCGTCGACATCGGTCCGCGCGCCGGGGTCAACGGCGGCGAGGTCGTCCATTCCGGACCGCTCGCCTCACTCCTCGAGGACCCCCGCTCTCTCACCGGCGACTACCTCAGCGGTCGCCGCGCGATCGAGACGCCCACCAAGCGGCGCCGCATCGACAAGAAGCGTCAGGTGACCGTCGTCGGCGCCCGCGAGAACAACCTCAAGAACGTGACCGTCGACTTCCCGCTGGGCGTGCTCACGTCGGTCACCGGCGTCAGCGGCTCGGGCAAGTCGTCGCTCGTGAACGGCATCCTGTACGAAGTGCTCGCGACCCGCCTGAACGGGGCGCGTCGCGTCGCCGGCAAGCACACGCGCGTCACCGGACTCGACAACCTCGACAAGGTCGTGCACGTCGACCAGGCGCCGATCGGGCGCACGCCGCGCTCGAACCCCGCCACATACACGGGCGTGTTCGACCGCATCCGCACGCTGTTCAGCGAGACGCCCGAGGCGAAGGCGCGCGGCTACCAGCCCGGGCGCTTCTCGTTCAACGTCAAGGGCGGTCGCTGCGAGGCGTGCTCGGGCGACGGCACGATCAAGATCGAGATGAACTTCCTGCCCGACGTGTACGTCGACTGCGAGGTCTGCCACGGCAAGCGCTACAACCGCGACACGCTCGCCGTGCACTACAAGGGCAAGAACATCGCCGAGGTGCTCGAGATGCCGATCTCGGAGGCCGCGGAGTTCTTCGAGCCGATCCAGGCGATCCATCGCTACATGAAGACGCTCGTCGACGTCGGCCTCGGCTACGTGCGCCTCGGTCAGTCGGCGACGACCCTGTCGGGCGGCGAGGCGCAGCGCGTCAAGCTCGCCACCGAGCTGCAGCGTCGCTCGAACGGACGCAGCATCTACGTGCTCGACGAGCCGACGACGGGCCTGCACTTCGAAGACGTGGCGCGCCTGCTCGAGGTGCTGAACGGCCTCGTCGACAAGGGCAACACGGTGATCGTGATCGAGCACAACCTCGACGTGATCAAGTCCAGCGACTGGATCATCGACCTCGGACCCGAGGGCGGCGCCGGCGGTGGCGAGGTCATGGCCACGGGCACGCCGGAGCAGGTCGCGATGGTCGAGGGCAGCCACACCGGCGCGTTCCTCGCCGAGATCCTCGGCGGACCCGCTCTGGAGCAGCGCGCGCGCAAGGCCGGGTGAGGCGGTGGCCGACCAGCTGCCCTACAAGCCGAAGCAGGGCGAGATCCCGACGAACCCGGGCGTCTACCGGTTCCGCGACGCGGACGGCCGCGTGCTGTACGTCGGCAAGGCGAAGAACCTGCGGGCGCGCCTGTCGAACTACTTCGCGCCGCTGCACACGCTCCACGAGCGCACGCGCCGGATGGTGCTCACCGCCGCCTCCGTCGAATGGACCGTCGTCGCGACCGACGTCGACTCGCTGCAGCTCGAGTACACCTGGATCCAGGAGTTCTCGCCGCCGTTCAACGTGCGCTACAAGGACGACAAGTCCTATCCCTACATGGCGGTGACGCTCGCCGACGAGGCGCCGCGCGTCATCGTCACCCGCAACCGCCGCATCCCCGGTGCGAAGTACTTCGGCCCGTATCCGAAGGTGTGGGCGGTGCACGACACGATCGACCTGATGATCAAGGTCTTCCCGATCCGCACGTGCAGCGACGCCTCGTACAAGAAGGCGATGGCGACCGGGCGTCCCTGCTTCCCGGGACAGATCGGCCGGTGCGGTGGGCCGTGCTCGATGCGGGTCACCGTCGAGGAGCACCGCGCGATCGTCGACGACTTCGTCGCCTTCCTCTCCGGGGGCGACAAGCGCTTCACGCGGGAACTCACCGCGCGGATGCGGGAGTCCGCCGCCGCCATGGACTACGAATCGGCGGCCCTGTACCGCGACCGCCTGCAGGCGATCGACGCCGTCCTGAACCGCTCGGCGCTCGTGCTGAGCGAAGACACCGACGCCGACCTGTTCGGGATCGCCGAGGACGAGCTCTCCGCCGCCGTGCAGCACTTCGTCGTCCGCGGCGGTCGCGTGCGCGGCGTGCGCGCACTCACGATCGACAAGGAACTCGACATCTCCGGTGCTGACCTCGTCGACCAGGTGCTGCAGCGCACCTACGGGCAGGCACCGGCATCCGACATCCCGCGGCAGGTGCTCGTGCCGTCACTGCCCGACGACGCCGCCGAGCTGGAGGCCTGGCTGCAGGAGCGTCGCGGCAAGCGCGTCTCGCTGCAGCTCGCGCAGCGCGGATCGAAGGCCGAGCTGCTCAAGACGGCGACGATCAATGCGCAGCAGGCCCTCATCCTCCACAAGACGCGGCGCACGAGCGACTATACGGCGCGCACGCGGGCACTGAACGACCTGCAGGAGGCGCTCGGCCTCGACGAGGCGCCGCTGCGCATCGAGTGCTACGACGTGTCGCACCTGAGCGGCACCAACGTCGTCGCCTCGATGGTGGTCTTCGAAGATGGGTTGCCCCGCAAGGACCAGTACCGCTCGTTCGGCGTCGCCGAGACGACCGACGACACCGACTCGCTCTATCAGGTGCTCACCCGGCGCCTCGCCCGCGTCGACGAGCCCGAAGACGACGAACCCGTGCCCGACGCGACCGCCGACGGCGATGTCGTCACGACGCGCAAGCGGCCCCGATTCGCCTACCGTCCGCAGCTGCTCGTCGTCGACGGCGGCAGGCCGCAGGTCGAAGCCGCCGCCCGAGCCCTCGAGGATGCCGGCCACACCGAGATCGCGCTGTGCGGCATCGCCAAGCGGCTCGAAGAGGTGTGGCTGCCGGGGGAGGAGTACCCCGTCATCCTGCCGCGCACGTCCGAGGCGCTGTACCTGCTCCAGCGGCTGCGCGACGAGGCGCACCGGTTCGCGATCACGCACCAGCGCAAGCGCCGCAAGCGCGACATCACCTCGGTGCTGTCCGAAGTGCCGGGACTCGGCGAGACCCGCATCCGGGCCCTCCTGAAGCACTTCGGCTCGGTCGCCCGCCTCAAGCAGGCGACGCCGGCCGAGATCGCGGAGCTGCCCGGGATCGGCCCGACCCTCGCCGAGGGGATCCACCGGCACCTCGCCGCGCGCTGAGGCGATCGTCCTGGATAGGCTGGAACCCCGAGCCGAGAGGACAGCGAGCGTGGCAGAGCACGGGGACGACCCCCACCCGGAACCGCAGGACGACACGCAGGCGCCCGGCGAGGTGCTCATCGTGACCGGCATGTCCGGCGCCGGACGCACCACCGCCGCCAACGCGCTCGAGGACCTCGGTTGGTACGTCGTCGACAACCTGCCGCCGCAGATGCTGCGACCGCTGCTCGAGCTCTCCAGCGCGGCGGGCAGCGCCATGCCGAAGATCGCCGCCGTCGTGGACGTGCGCGGCCGCGACCTCTTCCGCGAGCTGCCCGCGATCACCCGCGCCCTGCGTGACGCCAGCCAGCTGCGGGTGCTGTTCCTCGACGCCTCCGACGATGCCCTGGTCCGGCGCTTCGAGGCGGTGCGCCGCCCGCACCCGCTGCAGGGCGACGGGACGATCCTCGACGGCATCCGTCGCGAGCGGGAGCGGGTCGCGATCATCCGCGAGGCCGCCGACGTCATCGTCGACACCAGCACCCTCAACATCCACCAGTTGTCCACCCGCATCGTCGACGTCTTCGCCGTCGACGGCGAGGCCCGGCACACGACGACCGTCATGAGCTTCGGCTTCAAGTACGGCATGCCGCCGGACGCCGACCTCGTCGCCGACATGCGCTTCCTGCCGAACCCGTTCTGGGTTCCCGAACTGCGCGCGCACACCGGCGAAGCCCCCGAAGTGCGCGACTACGTGCTGGCGCAGAACGGCGCGACGGAGTTCATCGACGCGTACGCCGCCGCGCTGCGACCGGTGCTGCTGGGCTACCAGAGCGAGAACAAGCGCCACTCCGTCATCGCGGTGGGCTGCACCGGAGGCAAGCACCGGTCGGTCGTGACGGCGCTCGAGCTCGCCACACGGCTGCGGGAGGTGCCCGGGGTCGCCGTCAACGTGAAGCATCGCGACCTCGGCCGCGAGTAGGCTGGGATCTTCCCCCTCCACCCGACAGAAGGATCGCTGTGTCGCTGACCGCCGACGTGAAGACGGAGCTGGCAGCCCTCCGCGACCCCCGCCCCTCGGCCCGGATCGCCGAGGTGACCGCGCTCCTGCGGTTCTCCGGCGGACTGCACTCCATCGCCGGCCGCGTCGCCGTCGAAGCCGAAGTGGAGACCGACGTCCTGGCCCGTCGCGTGGCGCGCGACCTCGTCGAGATCTACGGGGTTCGCCCTGAGATCGCGCACGTGCAGGCCTCCGGCGGCCGTGCCGGCGGGCACTACGCCGTCCGCGTGATCGACGGCGGCGAGACGCTCGCGCGGCAGACGGGTCTGCTCGACCAGCGTCGACGCCCCGTCCGCGGGCTCCCCAACAAGCTCACCACGGGCGCCCGGCATGACCTCGCCGCCATCTGGCGCGGCGCGTTCCTCGCCGCCGGCACCCTCAGCGACCCGGGTCGTTCCGCCGCGCTCGAGATCGCCTGCCCGTCCGGCGAAGCAGCGATGGCCCTCGTCGGGGCGGCACATCGCCTCGGCGTCGCCGCGAAGGCCCGCGAGGTGCGCGGTGCGCCCCGCGTGGTCGTACGCGACGGCGAGGCGATCCGCGCCGCGCTCGCGGAGATGGGCGCCGCCCGCACCGCCGGCGCCTGGGAGCAGCTGCGTCAGCGACGCGAAGTGCGCGCCGGCGTCAACCGGCTCGTGAACTTCGACGATGCAAACCTCCGCCGCTCCGCGCAGGCGGCCGTCGCCGCGTGTGCGCGCGTCGAGCGCGCCCTCGAGATCCTGGGCGACGAGGTGCCCCCGCACCTCAAGCAGGCGGGCGATCTGCGCCTCGCGCACCGCGACGCGAGCCTCGACGAGCTCGGGCACCACGCCGACCCGCCGCTGACCAAGGATGCCGTCGCCGGCCGCATCCGCCGACTGCTCGCGATGGCCGACAAGAAGGCCGCCGTGGACGGCATCCCCGACACCGAGTCGGCGGTCCCCGCGGGCCTCGAGGACTGAGCCGGCAGCGGCGGCAGCCCGATTCATCGACTCTTCACGTCATCCGGGAAGTCAACCCCTGGCGTGCGCGTTGCACGTCAATAGGATGAAAACGTCGTGCACGTGCGCGACGCCGAAAGGAAGAAGAGAACATGGCGAAGTACACGCTCCCGGAACTCCCGTACGACTACGCGGCCCTCGAGCCGTCGATCAGCGGCAAGATCATGGAGCTGCACCACTCGAAGCACCACCAGGCGTACGTGACGGGTGCGAACACCGCGCTCGAGCAGCTCGCCGAGGCGCGCGAGTCGGGCAACCTCGCGAACGTCAACAAGCTCGAGAAGGACTTGGCCTTCAACCTCGGCGGCCACGTCAACCACTCCATCTTCTGGACCAACCTGGCCCCGGCGGGCAACGGTGGCGGCGGTGAGCCCGAGGGCGAGCTCCGCGCGGCGATCGATGAGTTCTTCGGCGGGTTCGAGAAGTTCCAGGCGCACTTCACGGCCGCGGCGACCGGCATCCAGGGCTCGGGCTGGGCAGTGCTCAGCTGGGACCCGATCGGCGCGCAGCTGATCATCCAGCAGCTGTTCGACCAGCAGTCCAACACGGCTCAGGGCACGGTGCCGATCTTCCAGCTCGACATGTGGGAGCACGCGTTCTACCTGGACTACCTCAACGTGAAGGCGGACTACGTCAAGGCGGCCTGGAACATCGCCAACTGGCAGAACGTCGCTCAGCGCTTTGAAACGGCTCGTGAGAAGACCTCGGGGCTGCTGGTACTGTCATGATCGAGACGGCCGCCCGGTCTCGGGCGGCCACTCTGGACGCCGTTGTCCAAGTCTGAAACCGCAATAACCGCGCACTCGCGCACGACACACTCAGGAGAATTTCCGTGGCTGTCAAGATCGGAATCAACGGCTTCGGCCGCATCGGACGCAACTTCCTCCGCGCCGCCCTCGAACAGGGCGCGGACCTCGAGATCGTGGCGGTGAACGACCTCACCGACAACAAGACCCTCGCCCACCTCCTCAAGTACGACTCCGTGGGCGGCCGTCTCGACGCCGAGGTCTCGTACGACGCCGACTCGATCACGGTCGACGGCAAGGCCATCAAGGTCTTCGAAGAGCGCGACCCCGCCAACCTGCCCTGGGGCGACCTGGGCGTCGACATCGTCATCGAGTCGACCGGTCGGTTCACCAAGGCGGTCGATGCCAAGAAGCACATCGCCGGCGGCGCCAAGAAGGTCATCATCTCCGCGCCCGGCACCGACGTCGACGGCACGTTCGTCATGGGCGTCAACGACGGCGACTACGACTCGGAGACGATGCACGTCATCTCCAACGCGTCCTGCACGACGAACTGCCTCGCGCCCCTCGCCAAGGTCTTCAACGACAACTTCGGCATCGAGCGCGGCTTCATGATGACGGCGCACGCCTACACGGCCGACCAGAACCTGCAGGACGGTCCCCACAGCGACCTGCACCGCGCCCGCGCGGCCGCGCTGAACATCGTCCCCGCCTCGACCGGCGCCGCCAAGGCGATCGGCCTCGTGCTGCCCGAGCTCAACGGCAAGCTCTCGGGCTCGTCGTACCGCGTCCCGGTTCCCACCGGCTCGATCGTGGACCTCACGATCATCACGCCGACCGAGGGCCTCACCAAGGAGGTCATCAACGAGGCGTACAAGAAGGCTGCGGCCGAGGGTGAGCTCGTGGGCTACCTGAAGTACAACGAGGACGCCATCGTCTCGACCGACATCCAGCTCGACCCGCACTCGTCGGTCTTCGACGCGGGCCAGACCAACGTCTCGGGCAACCTCGTCAAGGTGTCGTCCTGGTACGACAACGAGTGGGGCTACTCGAACCGTCTCGTCGACCTCACCGAGCTCGTCGCCGAAAAGCTCTGAGGTAGACCCATGGCTTTGCGCACCCTCGATTCGCTGGGTTCGCTGGCCGGTAAGCGCGTCATCGTCCGTGTTGACTTCAATGTCCCTCTCAAAGAGGGCGTCATCACGGACGATGGTCGTGTCCGGGCAGCACTTCCGACCCTGAACCACCTCATCAACCAGGGCGCCCGCGTCATCGCGTGCTCCCACCTCGGCCGCCCCGACGGCGAGCCGAACCCGAAGTACAGCCTCGAGCCTGTCGCCCAGCGACTGTCCGAGCTGCTCGGCAAGCCGGTCGCGTTCGCGTCCGACACCGTCGGCACCTCCGCTCAGGAGGCCGCCGCAGCGCTCGAGGACGGCGAGGTCGCGGTCATCGAGAACCTCCGCTTCAACGCGGGCGAGACGGCCAAGGACGCGGGGGAGCGCCGCGCGTTCGCGGAGCAGCTCGCCGCGCTCGGCGACGCGCTCGTCTCCGACGGGTTCGGTGTCGTGCACCGCAAGCAGGCGTCGGTGTACGAACTGGCCGAGATCCTGCCGTCCGCCGCCGGCTTCCTCATCGAGAAAGAGGTCGACGTCCTCGACCGCCTCACCGAGAACCCGGAGCGGCCCTACGCCGTCGTCCTCGGCGGCTCGAAGGTCAGCGACAAGCTGGGCGTCATCGAGCACCTCCTTCCGCGCGCCGACAAGATCCTCGTCGGCGGCGGGATGCTGTTCACCTTCCTCGCCGCACAGGGCCACAAGGTCGGCAAGAGCCTGCTCGAGGCCGACCAGATCGACACGGTCAAGGGCTACATCGCGACGGCCGCCGAGCGCGGCGTCGAGCTCGTGCTCCCCGTCGACGCGGTCATGGCCTCCGGGTTCGCCGCCGACGCCGACCACGTCGTCGCAGCCGCCGACGCGCTGGAGGACACCGCCTTCGGCGCCGACGGCATGGGCCTGGACATCGGGCCCGAGACGGCGAAGATCTTCGCCGCCGCGATCCGCGACTCGAAGACCGTGTTCTGGAACGGCCCCATGGGCGTGTTCGAGATGCCGGCGTTCGCGGCGGGTACGAAGGCCGTCGCGCAGGCGCTCACCGAGGTCGACGGTCTGTCGGTCGTCGGCGGCGGCGACTCCGCTGCGGCCGTGCGTCAGCTCGGCTTCGCAGACGACCGGTTCGGGCACATCTCCACCGGTGGTGGCGCGAGCCTGGAGTTCCTGGAGGGCAAGAAGCTGCCCGGTCTCGAGATCCTGGGATGGGAGAACTGATGGCGCGCACACCGCTCATCGCCGGCAACTGGAAGATGAACCTCGACCACCTGCAGGCGGTCGCGTTCGTCCAGAAGCTGCACTGGACGCTGAAGGACGCCGGTCACGAGGACGGCTCCGTCGAGGTCGCGGTCTTCCCGCCGTTCACCGACATCCGCACCGTGCAGACTCTCATCGACGCCGACAAGATCCCGTTCGCCCTGGGCGCGCAGGACCTGTCGACGAAGGATGCCGGCGCGTACACGGGGGAGATCTCCGGCGCGTTCTTGAAGAAGCTCGACTGCGGCTACGTCATCATCGGCCACTCGGAGCGTCGCGACTACCACGGTGAGACCGACGAGATCGTCGCCGCCAAGGTGCAGGCCGCGCTGAAGCACGGGCTCGTCCCCGTCATCTGCGTGGGCGAGACGCTCGAGCAGCGCGAAGAGTCCGGTCCGACCGCGGTCTCGGTCGCGCAGCTCACCGTCGCGCTGGAGGGCGTGCCCGCCGACGCCGAGTTCGTCGTCGCGTACGAGCCGGTCTGGGCGATCGGCACCGGACAGGTCGCTTCGCCCGAGCAGGCGCAGGAGGTCTGCGCCGCGCTGCGCGCCGTCATCGCCGACACGCTCGGTGCCGACGCCGCCGAGCGCACCCGCGTGCTCTACGGCGGATCGGTGAAGTCCGGCAACATCGCGAGCTTCATGCGCGAGCCCGACGTCGACGGTGCACTCGTCGGCGGCGCGAGCCTCGTCGCCGAGGAGTTCGCGGCGATCATCCGCTACCAGAAGCACGTCGGCGTCTGACGCACGTGTGATGCCGTCGGCGCGGCGCGGGCCTGAGGGACCGCGCCGCGCCGGCCGGTATACTCGAACCTTGTGCGCCGCAGTCGGCGCCGCGAAAGGCTTTCATCCACCGTGGACATCCTCGAGCTCGTGCTGCAGGTGCTGCTGGGCATCACCAGCCTCCTGCTGACCCTCCTGATCCTCCTGCACAAGGGCCGCGGTGGTGGCCTGTCCGACATGTTCGGCGGCGGCATGAGCTCCGCCATGGGCTCGTCGGGCCTGGCCGAGCGCAACCTCAACCGTTTCACGATCGTGCTCGCGCTGGTGTGGTTCGTCGCCATCGTCGCGCTCGGTCTGATCACCAAGTTCCAGGGGATCTGATGGCCACCGGAGGAAACGCGATCCGCGGCACCCGCGTCGGTGCCGGCCCGATGGGCGAGCAGGACCACGGTCACCACGCGGACCGCGTCGCGATCTCGTACTGGGACGCCCTCGGCAACGAGACGGTGCGCTACTTCGCCGCCGGCATCGCCGAGGAGGAGATCCCCGAGACGATCGACTCCCCGCACTCCGGCCTGCCCGCCGGCCGCGACAAGGACAACCCGCCGGCCGTCGCCAAGACCGAGCCGTACAAGACGCACCTCGCCTACGTGAAGGAGCGCCGCACCGACGACGAGGCCGAGCAGCTCCTCGACGACGCGCTGCAGCAGCTGCGCGAACGTCGCGGTCAGGCCTGACCCGTCGCATCGCAGACACAAGAAAGAGGGCGCCCCGAGGGGGCGCCCTCTTCTGCATTTCGGCGCGGTCAGTACTCCTGGTCGATGAGCTCTTCCGGAACCTTCGCCGCGGCATCCTGGTCGACGAAGAGGATCGTGCGCTTGCGTCCCTTCGCGCCGGCGGCGGGCACGCTGTCGTAGCTGGCACCGGCGAGGGCGAGCCCGAGCGCGCCCGCCTTGTCGACGCCGGAGACGACCATCCACACCCGCTTCGACGAGTTGAGCACCGGCCGGGTCAGTGTGATCCGCTCCGACGGCGGCTTCGGCGAGTTGCGCACCGGCACGACGGCGCGGTCGCGCACCTGGATCTCGGGCCGGTCGGGGAACAGTGAGGCGATGTGGGCGTCGGGTCCGACTCCCAGGAAGCACACGTCGAACGACGGCCAGGCGGTGTCGCCCTTGGCGAAGCGTGCGAGCTCGGCGGCATACGCCTCCGCGGCCTCCTCCATCGTGAGGCCGTCGTCGGACGACGCGATCGTGTGGATGTTCGCCTCGGGCACGGCGATGCGCGACAGCAGCGCCTCGCGTGCGCCGCGCTCGTTGCGCTCGTCGCTTTCCCGCGGCACGAACCTCTCGTCGCCCCACCAGAAGTGCACCCGCGACCAGTCCACGCCCTCGCGTGCCGGGTCGGCGCCGATCGCGCGCAGCACCTCGGTGCCGATGACGCCGCCCGTCAGGGCGATGTGCGCCTTCTTGCCCTCGGACAGACGACTCGTCACGCGCTCGAGGAAGCGTCGGGCGACGGATGCGGTGAGCGTGTCGGCGTCGGGACTGACGACGACCCGCTTCTCGGTCCAGAACTCGGCCATCGCGCCATCGCCTCCTAGGACACGTGCGGGCCGAGGAGCTTCCAACCCTCCGTGATGACTCGACCATACAGGAGGTCCGGATCAAGCCTGCGCAGCTCCTCCGCAAGGCACTCCCGCAGCGTGCGGCGGGGCAGGACGACGTCGTGCGACGGCTGCCCGGGCTGCGTCAGCGTCGCGTTGACGTCGTCGCGACGGGCGAGCTCGATGACCCCCGAGGCGCGCGTGAGCCGCACGAGCTGGATGCCGTGCGCCCAATCGGCGGGGTCGGCGTAGCGCCAGGTCACCGGCACCTCGAGCTTGAGGCGCAGCCACGCCGCCAGCAGCGCGGTCGACGGGGAGGTGCCGCTGCCGATGACCTCGACGGCGGTGATCTCCTCGTACGGCGGCTGGTCGAGCACGGCCGCCAGCTGCTCGCGCCAGTGCGTGAGACGCGTCCACGCCAGATCGGTGTCGCCGGGGGCGTAGGTCTGGCCGAGCAGGCTCAGCCGGTCCTTCTGATACGGCTTCGTGGCGGCATCCGTGATGCGCCGCGCCGCGATCGCGCCGATGGGCGAGGTCGACGGGTCGGCCGGCGGGAAGTCGGGCCACCATGCGACGACGGGGGCGTCGGGCAGCAGCAGACCGGTGATGAGGCCCTCCGCATTGCCGGCGGCCGCGCCGCTCGCGCGCAGCACGATGACCTCGCTCGCGCCGGCGTCGCCGCCGACGCGGATCTGCGCGTCGAGCTTGGCGTCGCCCTCGCCGTTGGCGATCAGCACGATCACGCGCATCGGATGCTCGCGCGACGCGTCGTTGGCGGCCTCGATGGCCTCCTCCTCGAGCCCGTGCGTCGTCGCGATGACGAGGGTGAGGACGCGTCCGAGGGCGACCGCGCCGCCCTCCTCGCGCACGCTCACGAGGGAGCGGGCGATCTTGGACACGGTGGTGTCGGGCAGATCGACGATCACGGGCGCCTCCAGACGCGGCCGTCGCGGGCCAGGAGCTCATCGGCGGACGGGGGACCCCACGATCCGGGGGAGTACTGCTCGAGCGGTCCGCCCTGGGCGCTCCAGTACTGCTCGATCGGGTCGAGGATCCGCCAGGACAGCTCGACCTCCTCGTGGCGCGGGAACAGCGGCGGGTCGCCCAGCAGCACGTCGAGGATGAGACGTTCGTACGCCTCCGGGCTCGATTCGGTGAAGGCGTGCCCGTAGCCGAAGTCCATCGTGACGTCGCGCACCTCGGTGGCCGCGCCCGGCACCTTCGAGCCGAAGCGGATCGTGACGCCCTCATCGGGCTGGATGCGGATCACGAGCGCGTTCTGGCCCAGCTCGTGCGTCTGCGTGCGCAGGAACAAGTGCTGCGGCGTGCGCTTGAAGACGACGGCGATCTCGGTGACGCGGCGGCCGAGACGCTTGCCGGTGCGCAGGTAGAACGGCACGCCGGCCCAGCGGCGCGTCGCGATGTCGAGCTTGACGGCCGCGTAGGTCTCGGTCGTCGAGTCGGCCTTCATGCCGTCTTCGTCGAGGAAGCCGGTGACCTCTTCGCCGCCCTGCCAGCCGCCCGCGTACTGCCCGCGCGCCTGCGCGGTGGCGAGGTCCTCGGGCAGCCGGACGGCGGCGAGCACCTTCTCCTTCTCGGCGCGCAGGTGGGTCGCGTCGAGCGAGATCGGCTCCTCCATGGCGGTGAGGGCGAGCAGCTGCAACAGGTGGTTCTGGATGACGTCGCGCGCAGCGCCGATGCCGTCGTAGTAGCCCGCACGACCGCCGACGCCGATGTCCTCGGCCATCGTGATCTGCACGTGGTCGACGTAGTTCGCGTTCCAGATCGGCTCGAACATCTCGTTCGCGAAGCGCAGCGCGAGGATGTTCTGCACCGTCTCCTTGCCGAGATAGTGGTCGATGCGGAAGATCGAGTCGGCGGGGAAGGCCACTTCGAGGGCGGCGTTGAGCTCGCGGGCCGACTGCAGGTCGTGGCCGAACGGCTTTTCGATGACCACGCGGCGCCAGCAGTCCGGGTCGTCGCTCTCGCCGACGAGGCCCGAGTCCTTCAGCTGCTTCGCGACGATCGGGAAGTCCTTCGGCGGGATCGACAGGTAGAACGCGTGGTTGCCCATCGTGCCGCGGTCGCGGTCGAGTTCCTCGACGGTCGCGCGCAGGCGCGCGAACGCGTCGGCGTCGCCGAACTCGCCGGAGACGAACCGGATGCCCTGCAGCAGCTGCTTCCAGGTCTCCTCGCGGAACGGGGTGCGCGCGTGCGCGCGGACCGCGTCGTGCACGACCTGGGCGAAGTCCTGGTCCTCCCAGTCGCGGCGGGCGAACCCGACGAGCGCGAAACCGGGTGGCAGGAGGCCGCGGTTGGCCAGGTCGTACACCGCGGGCATGAGCTTCTTGCGGGACAGGTCGCCGGTCACACCGAAGATCACGAGGGCGCTGGGCCCGGCGATGCGGTTGAGGCGGCGGTCGTCCGGGTCGCGCAGCGGGTTGCGGGCGCGCGAGATCTCGGCGGTCATCAGACGGGTGCTCCTATTGGGCGGCTTCGAAGACGGTGAGGACGTCTGCGGCCGGGTCGGGAAGGACGAAGGTCACCACGGGGCGACCGTGGGCGGCGAGCACCTGGGCGTCGCCGCTGGCCTGCGCGGCGATCAGCGCGCCGAACGTGAACGGCAGGCCGGGGATCTCGAGATCCGTCTCGGTGGCCTCGACCAGCTGCAGGAACACCCCGGTGGCGGGGCCTCCCTTGTGGTACTGCCCGGTCGAGTGGAGGAAACGCGGTCCCCAGCCGAACGTGACCGGGCGGCCGGCCTCGGCGGCGACGAGCTCGCGCAGACCCGCCAACTGTGGGACGACGGTGCGGTCGACGTACGCCTGGATGGCGAGGTACCCGTCGGCCGGGACCGCGGCCTCGATCGCGGCGAACACGCCGGACAGCGTGCCGGAGGCGACGAGGGCGGGGTCCGTGGAGCGCACCCCGATGCCGTCCTCGGTGAACGCGACGGGGGAGGGTTCGGGGCGCGCGTCGAGCAGTCCGCGCGCCGCGGCCTTGGCCGCCTCGACGTCGGGCTGGTCGAACGGGTTGATGCCGAGCATCCGGCCGGCGATCGCGGTGGCGAACTCCCAGACGACGAACTGGGCGCCGAGCGAGCCGCTCACGAGGATCTCGCCGGGATTCTGCTCGAGCAGGCGGAAGTGCTCGGCGTCGTCGACGAGACGCAGCACCTGCACATCGGGCAGGTCGGCGTCGAGCTCTGCCGACAGCGGCTGCACGACGACCGGCAGGATGCCGGTGCCGAGCTTGCCGGTCGATTCGGCGACGAGCTGCTCGATCCAGTCGGGCAGCCCCACGATGTGGGTGCCGTCGCTGACGAGCGCGAGCTTGTCGCGGCGCGGCGATCCGCCGGCGATCGCGGCGGCCAGCACGAGGGCCGGGTTGCGCGGGTCGTCGATGGCGACTTCGAGCAGCGTCGCCTCGGCTTCGTCGAGCAGCTCGGCGATGTCGGCGCCGGCGAGGCCCGCCGGGACGAGTCCGAACGCGGTGAGGGCGGAGTAGCGGCCGCCCACGGTCGGGTCGGCCGACACGACGCGGTAGCCCGCCTCGCGGGCGGCGGCGTCCAGCGGCGACCCGGGGTCGGTCACGACGACGATGTGCTGGGCGGGGTCGATGCCCAGGTCGGTCCAGGCGGCCTCGAACGCGCGGCGCGCGGCATCCGTCTCGACCGTCGAGCCCGACTTGGAGGCGACGACGAGGACCGTCTCGGCGAGGCCGCCGGTCTCGTCGCCGTCGATCGCCGCGAGCACCTGGCTCGGGGCCGTCGAGTCGAGGATGACCAGCGGCACGCCGGCGGTCTGCGCGATGACCTCCGGCGCGAGCGACGAGCCGCCCATGCCGGCGAGGACGACGCGGGTCACGCCGCGGGCGGCGAAGTCGCCGCGCAGCGCCTCGACCTCGGCGACGAGCGGCCGCGAGACGGCGACGGCCTGCGTCCAGCCGAGGCGCCGGGACGCCTCATCCGCGGCGTCCGGCCCCCACAGGTCGGCGTCGCCGGCGGTGATGCCGCTGGCGACGAGGCTGTCGACGAGCCCCGGGAGCGTGTCGCGGACGACGTCCGCGACACGACCCGAGACGTGGATCTCGAAGCTCACCGGGTGGTCTCCGGTGCGGCGGCGAGGGCGGTGTCGACGGTGGCTTTGAGGTCCTGCCAGGAGGCGATGAACTTCTCGACGCCTTCGTCTTCGAGCAGCTGGGTGACGTCGGCGAGGTCGATGCCTGCGGCGGCGAGGTCGTCGAAGACCTGGTGCGCGTCGGCGTAGTTCCCGGTGATGGTGTCGCCGGTGATGACGCCGTGGTCGAAGGTGGCCTGGAGGGTTTTCTCGGGCATCGTGTTGACGGTGCCGCCGGCGACGAGCTCGGTGACGTAGAGCGTGTCGGGCAGGGCCGGGTCCTTGACACCGGTCGAGGCCCACAGCGGACGCTGCACGTTCGCGCCGGCGGCGATCAGCTCCACGGCGGTCTGCGACGCGAAGCGCTGCTCGAACAGCTCGTAGGCGAGGCGGGCGTTGGCGACGCCGGCCTTGGACTTCAGGCCGGTCGCGGCGGGGGTGCCGAGGGCGGTGAGGCGCTTGTCGACCTCGGTGTCCACGCGGGAGACGAAGAACGACGCGACGGAGTGGATCGTGGCGAGGTCGTGCCCGTTGCCCTTGGCCTGGGCGAGACCGGCCAGGTAGGCGTCGATGACCTCGCCGTAGCGCTCGAGCGAGAAGATCAGCGTGACGTTGACGCTGATGCCCTCCGCGATGACCGCGGTGATCGCGGGCAGGCCCGCCTTGGTCGCGGGGATCTTGATGAGCGTGTTGGGGCGGTCGACCTTGGCCCACAGCTTGACCGCTTCGGCGATCGTGGCGTCGGTGTCGTGGGCGAGGTCGGGGGAGACCTCGATCGACACGCGCCCGTCGACGCCGCCGGTCGCGTCGTAGATGGGCCGGAAGATGTCGGCCGCGTCGCGCACGTCGGTCGTGGTGATCTCGAAGATCGCCGTGTCGACGTCGGCGCCGGCCGTGGCCAGGGCGGCGAGTGGGGCGTCGTACGAGTCGTCGTCCTTGTTGCCGATCGCGGCCTGGAAGATCGACGGGTTCGTCGTCACGCCGACGACGCCCCGGGTGTCGATGAGTTCCTGCAGGTTGCCGGTCTCGATGCGGGTGCGGGACAGGTCGTCGAGCCAGATGCTGACGCCGGCGGCGGACAGGTCCTCGGTGGGGGTGGTCATGCGTTCTCCTTGATGGTCTCGCGCGCCGCTTCGACGACGTGGTCGGCGGTCACGCCGAACTTCTCGAACAGGGTCTTGTAGTCGGCGGACGCGCCGAAGTGGTCGATGCCGACGGTGCGGCCGCGGTCGCCGACGATCGTGCGCCACAGCGGCGTCGATCCCGCTTCCACCGAGACACGGGCGGTCACGGATGCGGGGAGCACGGACTCGCGGTAGTCGGCATCCTGCTCGGCGAACCACTCCAGCGACGGGGCGGAGACGACGCGCGCCTGCACACCGTCGGCGGCGAGGGTCTCACGGGCGGCGACCGCCAGCTGCACCTCGGACCCGGTAGCGATGAGGATGACGTCCGGGGCGCCGTTCTCGGCGTCGATGAGCACGTACGCGCCCTTGGCGACACCGTCGGTCGTGGCGAAGCCCTGCTCGCCACGCGGGAAGACCGGGATGTTCTGACGGGTCAGCGCGATACCGACCGGGCCGCCCGAAGTGCGGCGGACGATCTCGGCCCAAGCGGCGCTGGTCTCGTTCGCGTCGGCGGGACGGACGACGGTGAAGTTCGGGATCAGACGCAGCGTGGACAGCTGCTCGATGGGCTGGTGGGTGGGGCCGTCCTCACCGAGCGCGACGGAGTCGTGGGTCCACACGAACACCGACGGAATGTCCATCAGCGCGGCCAGACGCACCGCGGGACGCATGTAGTCGGAGAAGATGAGGAACGTTCCGCCGAACGGGCGGGTCGGACCGTGCAGCTTGATGCCGTTGACGATCGCGCCCATCGCGTGCTCGCGGATGCCGAAGTGCAGCACCCGACCGTACGGGTCACCCGACCACTCGTGTGTCGACCACTGCACGGGGATGAACGACTTCGCGTCCTTGATCGTGGTCAGGTTCGACTCGGCGAGGTCGGCCGACCCGCCCCACAGCTCGGGGAGCTGGGCGGCGAGGGCGTTGATGACCTGACCCGACGCGGCACGCGTGGACACGTCCTTGCCCGCCTCGAACGACGGAACCGCGAGGTCCTCGGGCAGCTGCCCCGCCTCGAGACGGTCCAGCAGCGCCTTGCGCTCCGGGTTCGCCGCCGCCCACGCGTCGAAGTCCGCCTGCCAGGCCGCCTTCGCCTCCGCGGCACGGTCGGCGAGGCTACGGGTGTGGGCGATCACGTCATCGGCGACCACGAAAGAGGCCTCCGGGTCGAAACCGAGCACCTTCTTCGTCGCGGCCAGCTCATCGCCACCGAGCGCGGAACCGTGGATCTTGCCCGTGTTCTGCTTCCCGGGCGAGGGCCACCCGATGATCGTCTTCAAGATGATCAGCGACGGCTTGTCGGTCTCGCCCTTCGCCGCCTCCACCGCGGCGAACAGCGCCGGAACGTCCTCGACGTACTCGCCCGTCGACTTCCAGTCCACCGTCTGCACGTGCCAGCCGTACGCCTCGTACCGCTTCGCGACGTCCTCGGTGAACGCGACGTTCGTGTCGTCCTCGATGGAGATCTGGTTGCTGTCGTAGATCGCGATCAGGTTCCCGAGCCCCTGGTGGCCGGCCAGCGACCCCGCCTCCGACGTCACACCCTCCTGCAGGTCGCCGTCACCGGCGATCACATACACGAAGTGGTCGAACGGCGACGTGCCCGCGGCAGCATCCGGGTCGAACAGGCCCCGCTCATACCGGGCCGCGTACGCGAACCCGACCGCGGACGCCAGACCCTGACCCAACGGACCCGTCGTGATCTCCACACCCTTCGTGTGGCCGTACTCCGGGTGACCCGGCGTCAACGACCCCCACGTGCGCAGCGCCTTCAGATCGTCCAGCTCCAGACCGAACCCGCCCAGGTACAGCTGCACGTACTGCGTCAGCGACGAGTGACCCGCCGACAGGATGAAACGGTCGCGACCGAGCCAATCGACATCCGACGGGTCGTGACGCAGCACCCGCTGGTACAGCAGATACGCCGCCGGAGCAAGGCTCATCGCCGTGCCCGGGTGGCCGTTGCCCACCTTCTCCACGGCATCCGCCGCAAGTACGCGAGCGGTGTCCACCGCGCGCCGATCGATCTCATCCCAGCGAAGTTCAGCCACGCGGCAGCCTTTCTCATGAAGAGCGCCCGACCGGCCGTGCCGCAGCCTTGTCCGGTGGTGGAGAAGGGGGGTCGGCTCGGACGCACGTATGGGTCCCAGCATAGTGCCGACGCCCCGACCGCAGGCGGCGCGGTGGCCCTGTGTGACACGAGTATGACGACCCCCGTCGCGGCGGAGGTGTCGGTGCGGTGTCGCCCGTGTCACCCGCCGCTCACCGCGCACCCCCGCCGAATGTGAGGCGTTCCACCGGGCCCGCGACCGGCCGTGCCGTAGACTGGGCCGGTCCGTGACGCGGGTGATTGTGGGGGAGATGGACACGACGACGACGGCCGGTGCCGAATCCGGAGTCCGTGCCTCCGCCGACCGCTCCTTCGGGCGCACCGTCCGGGCGTACGTGCAGCTGACCAAGCCGCGCGTCATGGAGCTGCTGCTGGTGACGACCGTCCCGGTCATGATCCTCGCGCAGGGCGGGATGCCGAACCTGTGGCTCGTGCTGGCGACGGTGATCGGCGGCGCGATGAGCGCCGGCTCGGCGGCGACGTTCAACATGTACATCGACCGCGACATCGACGCGCACATGCACCGCACCGAGAACCGTCCGCTCGTGACCGGCGAGGTCTCGCCCCGCGGCGCACTGATCTTCGCCTGGACGCTCGCGGTGCTCTCGACGGTGTGGCTGCTCGCCACGACCAACTGGGTCGCCGCGGCCTTCAGCGTCGTCGCCATCTTCTTCTACGTCGTGATCTACACGATGATCCTCAAGCGCCGCACCGAGCAGAACATCGTGTGGGGCGGCATCGCCGGCTGCTTCCCCGTGCTCATCGGCTGGACCGCCGTGACCGGCACGCTCGCGTGGGAGCCGCTGATCTTGTTCGTGCTGGTCTTCCTGTGGACGCCGCCGCACTACTGGCCGCTGTCGATGAAGTACAAGGGCGACTACGTCGAGGCCGACGTGCCCATGCTCGGCGCGACCCGCAACGGCACCCAGGTCGGCCTGCAGGTCATCCTCTACGCCTGGGCGACGGTCGCCTGCTCGCTGCTGCTGATCCCGGTCGGCGACATGGGGCTGGTCTACACCGTCTCGGCTCTCGTGTTCGGCGGCTGGTTCGTGTTCGAGTCGCACGTGCTCTACAACCGGGCCGTGCGCGGCGAGGGGGCGAAGCCGATGCGCGTCTTCCACGCCTCGATCACCTACCTGACGCTGCTGTTCGTCGCGATCGCCGTCGACCCGCTGCTCCCGTTCTGACGCGCTGATCTGCCGCGCGCTGCGGTGGCGCCGCATCCACTGCGGTTCTTCGGACATCCGCAGTTCTTCGGACCGTGCCGGGCGCGTGCGTCCGAAGATGTGCTGATCTCTGGAGAACGGATGCCACGACCTGCGTAGACCGGTTGTCCTCCCCAGCGTGGTGAACTGACGCATGCGTCCACGGATGCCGGGGGCGAAGGCCCGCGGTGAGGCTCCGCGTGGCACGGTGGCCGGCATGGATGCGCGCACAGTGGGGGAGTCGGTGGTCGCGGCGACCACGAGGCACGGTGGGGTCGCCCGGGTGTCGACGCTGCTCGCCGAGGGCTTCTCGCGACATCATCTCGACCGCACCCGTGCCGACGGGCGCCTCCTTCGCGTCCGTCGCGACTGGGTCGCCGTTCCGGGCGCCGATCCCGAATTGATCGCGGCGGCCCGTGCCGGCGTGGTGCTCTCGTGCGTCACCCTCGCGCGGCGACTCGGCCTCTGGGTGCTGCACGAACAGCATCCGCATGTCGCGGCGGATCCCGGCGGAGCTGGCGGGAAGCCCGCCGGCGTGCACGTGCATTGGGCGCGACCCCTGGTTCCGCGCGTTCCCGACGCGCTCGAAGACCGGACCGAGAACGCCCTCGCGCTCGTCGCCGCCTGCCGTCCGTTCGAGCAGGCCGTCGCCGTGTGGGACTCGGCGGTGCGACAGGGACGCGCGAGCCTGACCGAGATGCGCAGGCTGACGCTGTCGTCATCCGCCGTCGCCGTGCTCGACGCCGTCGACCCGTTCGCCGACTCGGGTCTCGAGAGCCTGTTCCGGGTGCGGCTGCGGTGGCTGCGGGTGCGCATCCTGTCGCAGGTGTGGGTCGAGGGGCGGCGCGTGGACTTCCTCATCGGGCGGCGCCTGATCGTGCAGCTCGACGGCGGCCACCACGTCGGGGCGCAGCGCGCCGACGACATCGCCCACGATGCGCGCCTCATGCTCCTGGGCTATCGCGTGCTGCGGTTCACGTACGCCCAGGTCGTCGACGATTGGCCGGCCGTGCAGGACGCGATCGCCCGCGCCGTCGGGCAGCGCCTCCACGAGGTGCCGTGAGCACGGCGCCCCCGCGCAACGACGGAGATCCGCGGTTCTTCGGAGCCCGCGGGAGCGGGTGGTCCGAAGAACCGCGGATCTCCGAAGAACTGCGGGAGCCGGATGCGCGGGGCGGGTGGCTCCTCGCGCGGGGGCGGTTCAGCGCGTGGGGGCGTCCTCGCGCGAGCGGCTGTGGCCGAGGTCGACGCCGTCGCCGTTGGTGTCGGTCGACTCGTGCGCGTCGGATGCGGCGGGCCCGGCATCCGGGGTCGCGTCGGCGATCTCGTCGGTGACCTCGTCGTCGGCGAACGCCGGCGCCTCGACGACCTCGGGGGCCTCGGCGGGACGGGCGGCGAAGGTCTTGAGCGACGCGACGGTCAGGGCGAGCAGCAGACCGACGATGCCGGCGCCGACGAGGATCGCGCCGAACACGCCCCAGATCTGGCCGACGTACACGTCGTTGCTCGTGGCCGAGCCGTCGGTGAGGCGCGCGTCCATGCCGCCGAGCTTGTCGAGCAGCAGCGCGGCGCCGGCCCCGGCGGAGGCGACCGAGCCGACGATGAGGCCCCAGAACGGGATGCTGCGGGTCAGACGGGGACGGGTGGTCATGCGGATGCTCCAGTGATCGGGTTCGCCGCATCCGGTCGGACGGGGCGCGCCCCACTCTCGCCCGTGCGGATCGGAGACCGCGATGCCTCGGCTATGAACCTGCTGTGTGCGCGGCGGGCGCCTTGAGTCGCAGGACGACGACGGTCATCGCGGCGGCGGTGAGCGCCGCCAGCACCATGTGCACGCCGACGGCCAGTTCGGGCAGCCCGTTGCGGGCCTGGTAGATCCCCACGGCGATCTGCACGAGCTCGACGCCCAGCAGCGCGGTGATCCACGGCCGCGTCGGCAGCGACGAGCGCCAGGCGACGACGGTCAGCACCACGGTGAGCGCGAGCAGGATGTACCCGGGCCAGGCGTGCACGTGCTCGAGCACCTCGGCGTCGAAGCCGTTGCGGCCGACCGCCGCGTCGCCCGAGTGGGGCCCTGCGCCGGTGGTGAGCACACCGAAGACGATCGTCACGGCCAGCACGAGCGTCGTCACGTGCGTCGCGATCGCGTACCAGCGTGGCACGGCGCGCACGCGCGGTCCCGGCTCGGTGTGCAGACGCACGAGCAGTGCGGCGGTGACGCAGACCAGCGTGAGGGAGGCGACGTAGTGGAAGCCGACGATGAAGGGGTTCAGGCCCGTCCACACCGTGATGCCGCCGACGAGGGCCTGGGCCAGGATGCCGCCCATGATGATCCAGCTGAGCACGAACACGTCGCGTCGCGCGGTGCGCAGGCGCCACACGAGCACGAGCAGCGCGAGGGCGAGCAGGCCCAGCACGGGGCTCATGAGGCGGTTGCCGAACTCGATGATCGAGTGGTAGCTCAGCTCTTCGGTCGGGACGAGCGAGTCGGGGGTGCAGGTCGGCCAGGTCGGGCAGCCGAGGCCCGAGCCGGTCAGGCGCACGGCGCCGCCCGTCGCGATGATCACGACGTTGCCGACGAAGTTCGCCCACGCCAGTGCGCGCACGCGCCCGTAGATCCGGGTCGGCAGCCAACCGCGCGCGGGGGCGACGGTGTCGGTCGTAGACGATGCGGACATGCGGCGGCTCCTGGCGGCGTCGGGTTGTCACGGCGCCGTGGTGCAGCGCCTCGGTCACGCCGGGTGTAGGGCGTTGCCTGTAGACTTGACGGGTTGTGACGGCCGGGCGCCGAGCGCCGGGCATCCACTCGAGTCTAGGCGCGGAGCACACCCGCACCGGACCGTGAAGCAAGCGACCCCCACAGCGACACGACGCCTCCCGCGGCCTCCAGCAGGCCGAGACGGGGACGGGAATGTCGGGACGGCTGACACCGTTTCGGGGTGCGAAGGAGGAATTGCGATGTCGGATGTGCTGATCGACCGCCCGGAGCTCGAAGGACTCGGTGTCTACGAGTTCGGATGGCATGACCCCGACGCCGCCGGCGCCAGCGCGAAGCGCGGCCTCAGCGAAGCCGTCGTGCGCGACATCTCGGCCCTCAAGGCCGAGCCGGAATGGATGCTGAAGACCCGTCTGAAGGGCCTTCAGCTCTTCGGCCGCAAGCCGATGCCGACGTGGGGCGCCGACCTCAGCGACATCGACTTCGACAACATCAAGTACTTCGTGCGCTCCACCGAGAAGCAGGCGCAGTCGTGGGAGGACCTCCCCGAGGACATCCGCAACACGTACGAGAAGCTCGGCATCCCCGAGGCCGAGCGCCAGCGCCTCGTCGCCGGCGTCGCCGCGCAGTACGAGTCCGAGGTCGTCTACCACCAGATCCGCGAGGACCTGGAAGAGCAGGGCGTCATCTTCATGGACACCGACACCGCCCTGCGCGAGCACCCCGAGTTCTTCGAGGAGTACTTCGGCACGGTCATCCCCGCCGGTGACAACAAGTTCGCGGCCCTCAACACGGCCGTGTGGTCGGGCGGATCGTTCGTGTACGTCCCGAAGGGCGTGCACGTCGAGATCCCGCTGCAGGCCTACTTCCGCATCAACACGGAGAACATGGGCCAGTTCGAGCGGACGCTGATCATCGCCGACGAGGACAGCTACGTCCACTACATCGAGGGCTGCACGGCGCCGATCTACAAGAGCGACTCGCTGCACTCGGCCGTCGTCGAGATCATCGTCAAGAAGAACGCCCGCGTGCGCTACACGACGATCCAGAACTGGTCGAACAACGTCTACAACCTCGTCACCAAGCGCGCCGTCGCCCACGAGGGCGCGACGATGGAGTGGGTCGACGGCAACATCGGCTCCAAGGTGACGATGAAGTACCCGTCGATCTTCCTCATGGGCGAGCACGCCAAGGGCGAGACCCTGTCGGTCGCCTTCGCCGGGCCCGGTCAGCACCAGGACGCCGGCGCGAAGATGATCCACATGGCGCCGTACACGCAGTCCTCGATCGTCTCCAAGTCGATCGCCCGCGGCGGCGGCCGCGCCGGCTACCGCGGCGAGGTCCGTGTCGACGCGAACGCGCACCACTCCGCCAACACGGTGCGCTGCGACGCGCTCCTGGTCGACACGATCTCCCGCTCCGACACGTACCCCGCGATCGACATCCGCGTCGACGACGTGCAGCTCGGCCACGAGGCGACCGTCTCGAAGGTCAGCGAGGAGCAGCTGTTCTACCTCATGAGCCGCGGCATGCCCGAAGACGAGGCCATGGCGATGATCGTGCGCGGCTTCATCGAGCCGATCGCCCGCGAACTGCCCATGGAGTACGCCCTCGAGCTGAACAAGCTCATCGAGATGGGCATGGAAGGATCCGTCGGCTGATGACGACAGCGACACAGGCCCCCGCCACCCGCGGCGAGGGTCACATCGACCCTGCCGCCGCGTTCGTTCCGGTGCAGACGCGCTCCGAGCGTCTCACCTCGTTCGACGCCGCCGACTTCGGGGTGCCGACCGGCCGCGAGGTCAACTGGAAGCACACCCCGGTCGACCGCGTGCGCGCGCTCCTGGCCGACGAGGCGGCGCCCCACGGCGTCATCGCCGTGGAGGTGTCCGCGCCGGACGCCGTCGAGCAGCGCCGCCTGGCCCCGGGCGAGGCGCCGCGGGGCGAGGTCTTCCGCCCCGAAGACGCGCCGGCCGCGATCGCCTGGACGCAGGAGGCCGAAGCCCCCCTCATCCGCATCCCCGCCGGGGTGGAGCTCGACGAGCCCGTCGTCGTCACCCTCACCGGAACCGGCGGCGTCGCGCACGCGCACGTCGTCATCGAGGCGCAGGCGAACGCCCGCGGCGTCGTACTGCTGCGCCACGAGGGCACCGCGCAGCAGGCGCAGAACGTCGAGATCATCGCCCGCGACGGCTCGGCGCTCACCGTCATCTCGCTGCAGCGCTGGGACGACGACGCCGTGCACCTCGCGTCGCATCAGGCGCGCGTCGACCGCGACGCGTCGCTCACCCACATCGTCGTCACCCTCGGCGGCGGCGTCGTGCGCGTGAACCCCTCGGTCGAACTCGCCGGCGCCGGCGCCGACGGCAAGCTCTACGGCCTGTCGTTCGCCGATGCCGGTCAGCACTTCGAGAGCCAGGTCTACCTGCACCACAAGGGGCCGCACACGACCGGAGACGTCCTGTACAAGGGCGCCCTGCAGGGCGAGAGCGCGCGCAGCGTCTGGATCGGCGACGTGCTCATCGGCCCGGATGCCGTGGGCACCGACTCCTACGAGGCCAACCGCAACCTGGTGCTCACCGATGGCGCCCGCGCCGACTCGATCCCGAACCTCGAGATCCAGACCGGCGACATCCTGGGCGCCGGGCACGCCAGCGCGACCGGACGTTTCGACGACGAGCAGCTCTTCTACCTGCAGGCGCGCGGCATCGCCGAGGACGAGGCGCGACGTCTCGTCGTGCTCGGCTTCCTCGCCGAGATCGTGCAGAAGACCGGGATCCCCGCCCTCGAGGACGAGCTCATCGCCGCCATCGAGACCGAACTGGCCGAAGGGAACCGCGCATGAGCGCGAAGAAAGTGCTGAGCCTGAGCGACCTGGAGCAGGACACCGCGGTGCGCGTCGAGATCGACGGTGTGCCGATGGCCGTGGTCCTCGACTCCAACGGCGAGGTGCACGCGATCGGTGACACCTGCACCCACGGCGACATCTCGCTGTCGGACGGCTTCGTCGAGGGGGAGACCCTTGAATGCTGGGCGCACGGTTCCGCGTTCTCGCTGCGCACCGGCCGTCCCCTGAACCTGCCGGCCTACGAGCCGGTCCCCGTGTACGAGGTCACCATCGACGGGGACGACGTCCTCATCGACCCCGCCGTGACCAAAGAAGTGAACTGAGGAATCCCGCATGACCGTTCTGGAGATCCGCGACCTGCACGTCACCGTCGAGACCGAGGCCGGCACGACCCCGATCCTCAACGGCGTCGACCTCACGGTGCGCACCGGTGAGACGCACGCCATCATGGGCCCCAACGGCTCCGGCAAGTCGACCCTGGCCTACACGATCGCCGGCCACCCGAAGTACACCGTCACGAGCGGCTCGATCACACTCGACGGCGAGGACGTGCTGGCGATGTCGGTCGACGAGCGCGCCCGCGCCGGACTGTTCCTCGCGATGCAGTACCCCGTCGAGATCCCCGGCGTCACCGTCACCAACTTCCTGCGCACCGCCAAGACCGCCGTCGACGGCGAGGCCCCCGGCATCCGCACGTGGACGAAGGACGTCAAGGAGGCCATGAAGAACCTCCGCATGGACCCGAAGTTCGCCCAGCGCAACGTCAACGAGGGCTTCTCGGGCGGCGAGAAGAAGCGCCACGAGATCCTGCAGCTCGAACTGCTGAAGCCGCAGATCGCGGTGCTCGACGAGACCGACTCGGGTCTGGACGTCGACGCGCTGAAGATCGTGTCGGAGGGTGTGAACCGCGCCAAGGAGGCCACCGGCCTCGGCGTGCTGCTCATCACGCACTACACCCGCATCCTGCGCTACATCCAGCCCGACTTCGTGCACGTCATGGTCGCCGGCCGCATCGCCGAGGAGGGGGGCCCGGAGCTGGCCGCACGCCTCGAGGACGAGGGGTACGACCGCTACCTGCAGGGCGAGCAGGAGCCCGCCGCTCCCGTCGAGGCTTAAGATCGAGCCATGACCGCGACTCTCACACCCGAGAAGTACGACGACGTCACGGAGGCCCTGAAAGACGTCATGGATCCCGAGCTCGGGATCAACGTCGTCGACCTCGGTCTGATCTACGACCTCAGCTGGGATGACGAGAACGACGCCCTCGTCATCCACATGACGCTCACTTCCGCCGGCTGCCCGCTGACCGATGTGCTCGAGGAGCAGACGGCGCAGGCGCTGGACGACGTCGTCGACCGGTTCCGCATCAACTGGGTGTGGATGCCGCCGTGGGGTCCCGAGCGCATCACCGACGACGGCCGCGACATGATGCGAGCCCTCGGGTTCGCGATTTGAGCCGAGCCGGAGCAATGCCGCGAAGCGGCGTTGATGCGGCTGCGGCTCAAGGTTGAGCGAGCGCAGCGAGTCGAAACCCGCGTTCGAGCGCAGTCGAGTCGAAACCTTCGTTCGCGCGCAGTCGACTCGACGCCCGACGTCATCCTGGCCGGCCCGCCCGCTCGGCGTCGATAGGCTCGACGGGTGAGCGTCACCCCCCTGGAAGCCCTGCCGCTGGAGACCCTTCGTCGCCGTTCGAGCACCAAGTGGCGCTCGTATCCCGAGGACGTGCTCCCGCTGTTCGTCGCCGAGACGGACTTCCCGCTCGCCGAGCCGATCCGTGCCGCGCTGGCGGATGCCGTCGAGATCGGCGACACCGGGTACACACCGCCGGACCCGGGCCTGCGCGACGCCTACGCGGCCTTCGCGCGACGTCGTTTCGGATGGGAGGTCGACCCCGCGCGGGTGAACTGGACGGGCGATGTCATGATGGGCGTCGTCGAACTGCTGCGGGCGACGGTCGCGCCGGGGGAGCGGGTCGTGATCACCCCGCCGGTGTACCCGCCGTTCTACATCTGCATCGAGGAAGCCGGTGGCGCCCCGCACGAGGTGCCGCTGCTCGAGGACGGGGCCGGCTGGTCGCTCGACCTGGACGGGATCGAGGCGGCCCTGGCCGCCGGGGCACGCGCCGTGCTGCTGTGCAACCCGCACAACCCGACCGGAACCGCGCACTCCCGCGAGAGCCTCGCCGCCCTCGCCGCGATCGCCCGACGCCACGGCGCCGTGGTCATCAGCGACGAGATCCACGCCCCGCTGGCCCAGCCGGGCGGCGGGTTCACGCCGTTCCTGGCCGTGTCGGAGGACGCCGCCGCCGTCGGCTTCGCCGTCACGAGCGCGTCGAAGGCCTTCAACCTGGCCGGTCTCAAGTGCGCGCTGCTGCTCACCGCCGCCGACGCGACCACCGCCGTCGTGCGGGCGCTGCCACGGGAGGTCGAGTGGCGCACCGGGCTGTTCGGCGCGATCGCGGCCGTCGCCGCGTTCGACGCCTCTTCCGACTCGTGGCTGGACAGCCTCCTCGCCCGACTCGACGCCAATCGCCGCCTGCTGGCGGGCCTCCTCGCCGAGCAGCTACCCCTCGCGCGCTACACGATCCCGGATGCCGGCTTCCTCGCGTGGATCGATCTGTCCGCGTACGGGTGGGGGGACGACCCGGCACGGACCGTGCTGACGCAAGCGCGCGTCGCATTGCATCACGGGCCCGAGTTCGGCGCCGGTGGCGCCGGACACGTGCGGCTCAACTTCGGCTGCGCGCCGGAGGTGATCACCGAGGCTGTCACCCGCATGGGCGCCCTGGCGCGGTCGTGACCGACGGCGGCATCTGGAGCGCCGGCCGCGGCTGGGTGACCGCGGGCGCGATCGCGCTGATCTTCCTCGCGGCGATGCAGTCGCTGGCCGTCACGACGGTCATGCCGGTCGTCAGTGCCGAACTCGACGGCGACGCGCTCTACGCGGTCGCCTTCGCCGGCACGCTCGCGACGAGCGTCATCGGCATGGTCGCCGTCGGCGCGTGGAGCGACCGCTCCGACCCGGTCTGGCCGTTGACGGTCGCCGTCGCCCTGTTCGTCGCCGGTCTGCTGGTGGCAGGCCTCGCCCCGTCGATGCCCGTGCTCGTCGCAGGCCGGCTCATCCAGGGACTCGGCACGGGCGGCCAGACGGTCGCCCTATACGTCGTCGTGGCCCGGGTGTACCCGGGTGCGCTGCACGGGCGCGTGTTCGCTGCGTTCTCGGCGGCCTGGGTGGTGCCCTCGCTCGTCGGCCCGTTCCTGGCGGGCGCGGTGACGGAGTACCTGCATTGGCGCTGGGTCTTCCTCGGCGTCGCCGTCCTCACCGTCGTCGCGTTCACCCTGGTCGCGGTGCGGCTGTGGGGGACGCCGCTGGCCACCGAGCATCCGTCGACCGCCCCCGTCGCGGCCCGCCTCGGATGCGCGGCCGCGGTCGCCGCCGGCGCGCTCGGCCTGAGCCTCGCCGGTGAGGCGGGAGGATGGGCGCCGGTCGTCATCGGCGCCTCGGTACTGCTCGTGGCGGTCGCGGTGCGCCCGCTGCTGCCGCCGTGCACCCTGCGCGCCGCGCGTGGCCTGCCCAGCGTCGTGCTCATGCGCGGGCTCATCGCGGCGGCGCTGTTCGGCGCGGAGATCTACGTCCCGTACCTGCTCATCGACGACTACGGGTTCTCGCCGGTGTGGGCCGGGATCGGCCTCACGGCGGCCGCCCTGACCTGGGCGGCTGGGTCGGCGGTGCAGGGAAGCCACGGCGACCGCATCGGGAACACCCGCATCACCCTCATCGGCTCGACGCTGCTCATCGCCGCGACGCTCGTCGCCGCGGCGACCGCGCTCTGGCACCTGCCGGCGGTCGTGCTGATCGCCGGCTGGTCGCTCGCCGGCGCCGGGATGGGCCTCATGTACCCGCGCCTGACCGTGCTGACGCTGGCCTACTCCAGCACGCGCGACCAGGGCTTCAACTCGTCGGCCCTCTCGATCTCCGAGAACGTCGGCTCGGCGGCAGCCATCGCCGTCATGGGTCTCGTCTTCACGGGCCTCGCGGGGGCGGATGCCGGATTCCCGGCGGTGTTCGCCCTCGCCGCCGCCCTCGCGATCGTCGCGCTCGTGCCCGGACTGCGGCTGGGACGGGCGAGGACGGCGACGGAGGCCTGACGCGAAGGATCAGACCTCGGCCTTGCCCAGTCGCCAGTAGCCCATGAAGGCGACCGCGCGACGGTCGACACCGTGACCGGTGACCAGATCACGGCGCAGGGTCTTGATCGCGCCCGCCTCGCCGGCCAGCCAGGCGTACAGCGGCGCCTTCTTCAGCGCTGCGCCGCCCTTCGCGGTGCGCGGCACCTCCCACAGGATGTCGGTGTCGATGTCGATCTCCTCGACGTCGGCGCCGCGTCCCGCCGGCACCAGCCGCGCGGCGGTGCGCTCGACGGCGGCGACGAGGTGCGCGTGCCGATCCCGGCCGGTGCGTGCCGAGACGTGGAACTCGAATCCCGGGTGGTCGGGCAGGTAGGCGGCGTCGGCCGCGTCGGGCACCTCGAGCACGACGACGCCGCGCGCGTCCCGCGGCAGCTGCTCGAGGATGACCGCGATGGCGGGGGCGGCGGTCTCGTCGCCGGCGAGGAGGATGTCGTCGGTCTCGGCGGGCGGGACGAAGTCGATGCCGTAGCTCACGCCGGTGTGGGCGGTCGTCGGCGCGTAGATCAGCACCTCGTCGCCGACCCGAGCCCGCTCGATCCACGCCGAGGCGGGACCGACGACGTCGTGGGCGACCATGTCGACGTCGACCTCCGACAGGTCGCGGCGCACGTACCGGGTCGTGTAGGTGCGGAACGGGGGACGACGGTCCTCGTCCATCTCCCGCCACTGGGTCCACCAGTCCTCACCCATCGGCATCGCGTCGATCGGGGTGCTCTCGGTGGGGAACACGATCTTGATGCGCTGGTCGAGCCCGGGGTCGCCGTAGTCGGCGAGGTCGTCGCCGCCGAACGTGAACCGCCGGAAGCTCGGCGTGAGGTCGGCGATCGCGGTGACGCGGGCGCGGAAGAAGCGGCTCGGCGGGCGCTCGTCGGTCATCGGTCGGCTCCTGTCGTGTCGGGAACGGGGGAGGGGACGGATGCCGGAGGGCCGGCATCCGGGGTCGGACGCACGTGGTGACGGCCGCGCGGGAGCACCATCGGAGATCCCGACACGGGGTCGGGGAGCACGACGGAGTCGAGGTCGAACACGTCGCGGATGAGCTCGCTCGTGACCACCTCGGCGGGCGCGCCGCTCGCGATCAGCGTGCCGCGGCGCAGCGCGAACAGATGGTCGGCGTAGCGCGCGGCGAGGTTGATGTCGTGCAGCACCATGACGATCGTCGTGCCGCGGGAGCGGTTCAGGTCGGTGAGCAGATCGAGAACCTCGATCTGGTGGGAGACGTCGAGGAACGTCGTCGGCTCGTCGAGCAGCAGCACATCGGTCTGCTGGGCGAGGGCCATCGCGATCCACACCCGCTGGCGCTGTCCGCCCGACAGCTCGTCGACGGCGCGGTCGGAGAGCTCGAGCACGCCGGTCGCCGCGAGCGCCTCGGCGACGGCGCGGTCGTCGGCGGCAGTCCAGGACCGGAACAGCTTCTGGTGGGGGTGGCGGCCGCGACCGACGAGGTCGGCGACGGCGATGCCCTCGGGCGCGACCGGCTGCTGCGGCAGGAGTCCGAGCGTGCGGGCGAGCTCCTTCGTCGGGATCTGGTCGATGCGGGTGCCGTCGAGCACGACGGTGCCGCGCTGGGCGGGGATGAGGCGGGCGAGGGTCTTCAGCAGCGTCGACTTGCCGCACGCGTTCGCGCCGACGATGACGCTGATGCTCCCGGCGGGGACGGTGAGGTCGATCCCGTCGACGACCGTGACCCCGCCGTATCCGGAGACGAGCCCCTCGGCGAGCAGGGTGTGCTGTGCGGTCATGACGATCCTCCGCGGCGGCTGGTCCGGATGAGCAGGTAGACGAGGTACGGCGCGCCCAGGATGCCGGTGATGACGCCGACGGGGAACTTGGTGCCGAACGCGAACTGACCGATGAGATCGGCCCCCATGACCAGGGTCGCCCCCGTCAGCGCGGCCGGGAGGATGACCGACGTGCCGGGGCCGACGATCCGCGCCGCAATGGGACCGGCCAGGAACGCGACGAACGCGATCGGCCCCGTCGTCGCGGTCGCGAAGCAGGCGAGGGCGACGGCGGCGACGACCAGCAGGATGCGGGTGCGGTCCACGCGCACGCCGAGCGCCGTCGCCCACGCGTCGCCGAGCTCGAGCGCGCCGAGATCGCGGGCGAGCACGAGCACGAGCGGGACGAGCACCACCACGGCCAGCAGCAGCGGGAGCACGTCCTCCATGCGGGAGCCGTTGAGGCTGCCGGTCATCCACCGGGCGGCGACGGTCACGTCGTACACGTTGGC
Source organism: Microbacterium telephonicum (assembly GCF_003651225.1). Lineage (GTDB taxonomy): Bacteria > Actinomycetota > Actinomycetes > Actinomycetales > Microbacteriaceae > Microbacterium > Microbacterium telephonicum. Next base: position 773,830 of record NZ_RCDB01000002.1, on the reverse strand, counting down.
GCGGACGATGAGGAACGCGACGACGGCGTCGAGCATGGCGCCGACGCCGATGCCGATGAGGATGAGCCGGCCGCCCGTCGACTCCCCGCCCCGCGCGGCCAGGTAGATGACGACGGCGGTGACGATGCCCGCGGCCAGCGCGAGCGCCATGGTCGCCGTGCTCGACCAGTGCAGGATGATGAGCGAGAGGATGGCGGCGGCGCTCGCCCCGGAGGTGATCCCGATGACGTCGGGGCTCGCGAGGGGGTTGCGCAGCATCGTCTGGAACGTCGAGCCCGCGACGCCGAACGCGATCCCGGCGAGCACCGCGACGATCGCGCGGGGGAGGCGGAGCGAACCGACGCTGAACGAGGCGCCCGGCACCTGCTGTCCGGCCAGGACGGCGAGCACGTCGGAGACCGGGTAGATCGTGTTGCCGAGCATGAGCATGGCGGCGAACAGCACCACGGTGAGCGAGGCGAGGACGGCGAGGGCGATCGTGCGCCGGCGACTGCGGCGCTGCCGGCCGGTGCGCACGCGGGCGAGCTGCGGCTCGGCGAGCGGGGGAAGAGCGGTGACGGTCATCACATCGCCTTCAATCGGGTGCGCCGAGCGATGGCGATCAGGACGGGGGCGCCGAGGAAGGCGGTGATGATGCCGGCTTCGACCTCGCCGGGGGAGCCGATGACCCGGCCGATGGTGTCGGCGAGGACGAGGAGGATCGCACCGCCGAGCGCCGAAAGCGGCAGCAGCCAGCGCTGGTCGGATCCGGCGAGCTGGCGCACGGCGTGCGGGATCATGAGCCCGACGAATCCGATGGGACCGGCGACGGCCGTGACGGCGGCGCACAGCGCGACGCCGGCGACGGCGGCGACGATGCGGATGCGACCGACCCGCACGCCCAGCCCGACGGCGACGTCGTCGCCGAGTCCGAGCGCGTTCAGCGACGAGGCGCACAGCAGCGCGACGACGGTGCCGATGACGAGCACCGGGGCGATGACGGCCATCGTGTCCCAGTCGGCGCGGCCCACGTTGCCGACCTGCCAGTAGCGGAACTCGTCCATGACGTTCTGGCGGGGCAGGAGGATCGCCGAGACGACGGAGCTGAGGGCGGCCGTGGTGGCGGCGCCGGCGAGGGCGAGCTTGATCGGTGTCGTTCCGCCGGGGCCGACCGAGCCGACGAAGTAGACGAAGAAGGCGGTGACGAACGCGCCGACGAGGGCCAGGCCCAGGTAGCCGAAGCCGCTCGAGACGCCGAGGAAGGCGATGCCGATGACGACGGCGAGGGCGGCGCCGGTGTTGACGCCGAGGATGCCGGGATCGGCGAGGGGGTTGCGGGTGATCGCCTGCATCAGCGCGCCGGAGAGGGCCAGGGCGGCGCCGGCGAGGAGGGCGAGCACGGTGCGGGGCACACGGCTCTGTACGGCGAGGGCTCCGATGTCACTGGCCGTCTCGCCGCGCAGCCACAGGCCGATGCCGTCGACGATCTCGGGGATCGACACCGGACGGGAACCGAACGAGAGCGAGATCACGATCGAGACGACGACGGCGGCGATCAGCCCGACGAGGACGACGACGCGGCGCCGCGCGCCCACCGGTGCGGTGGACGCGCGGCGCTGTGCGATCGGGGTGTCGGTCACTGCACCTTCGCGGCGGCCGCGTCGAGGTCGCCGACGTAGCGCTCGAGCACCCACGGGATGGACAGCGCGGTGGGGCTCACGGCGGCGCTGTACGCGTCGCCCATGCCGACCTCGATGACGGCGCCGTTCTTGACGGCGGGGATGGTGCTCCACAGCGGGTCGGCCTGGAGAGCGGCCAGGACGCTGCCGTCGCCGTAGGTGACGAGCACGTCGACGTCGGAGAGCCGGTCGGCGTTCTCGGCGCTGAAGTCCTCGTAGAAGGAGCCCGACTCGGCGCCCTCGGACGCGGCCTGCGGCATGTCGAAGCCGAGGTCGCCGAGGAACGCGGTGCGCGCGTCGCCGGACGTGTACAGCGAGACCGAGGAGAGGTCGGCCGGGCTGATCGAGAAGAACGCGGCGGTCTTGCCCGCGAAGTCGGAGTCGGCGGTGGCGTCGGCGATCTGCGCCTCGAGGTCGGCGACGAGCTGTTCGCCCTCGGCCTTCAGGCCCAGGCCTTCGGCGTTGAGCGTGATCGTGTCGCGCCACGAGGTGAACCAGGCGACGTCAGGGTAGGCGACGACGGGGGCGATCTCGCTGAGGGTCGCGTAGCTCTCCTCGTCGAGGCCGGACTGGGCGGCGAGGATGACATCCGGGGTGGTGTCGGCGATCGCCTCGAAGTCGGTGCCGGCCGACGTCGTGAACAGGGCCGGCTCGTCGCCGCCGAGCTCGTCGATCTTGTCCTGGCTCCACTCGTACAGACCCGGGTCCGCGTCGCCGGTCCAGTTCCACACCTGCGTGTCGGTGCCCACCGGGACGATGCCGAGGGCGAGCGCGACGTCCTGGTTGCTCCATCCGACGGTCGCGACGCGCTCGGGCTGGGCCTTGATGGTCGTCTCGCCGAGGGCGTGGGTGATCGTGATCGGGAACGCGCCGTCTCCCGCCGCGCCGGACGCGGAGGACTCGGGGGCGCTGCCGGACGAGGCGCAGCCGGTGAGCAGGAGCGCGGCGGCCGCGGTGAGGGCGGCCGCGGAGCGGAATCGGGACACAGGGTTCCTCCGTTGCTGTGGAAGTGGGGGTGCGCCTGAAGTAAGGGCAGGCTTACATTACGTCGCCGACCGCGTCGGATGCCAACTTCGCTGCAGTCCGCCTGAAGGTTTTCCGTCACATACGGAGACGGCCCCGCACCCGCCGTCGGGCGGATGCGGGGCCGTCGGATCGAGTGCGATCAGGCGTTCTTGGTGCGGTCCACCGCACGCACGCCCGCCCAGGCCAGCGGGAGCAGCGCGCCCGCGATCAGGGCCTTCACGACGTCGCCCAGCAGGAAGGGCAGGAGGCCGGCCTGCAGCGTCGCGCCGAACAGGGCAGAACCTTCCGCGACGCCGAGGGTCGACAGTACGGCGGCGAGCCAGGGCAGCCCGACGGCGTAGACGACGGCGGAACCCGCGGCGAAGGCGACGACGGCGCGCGGCACCGTGCGGTCCCAGCGCAGTTCGCACAGGCGTCCGACGACAAGCGCGGCGAGGATGAAGCCGGCGACGTAGCCGAACGACGGGGTGGCCAGCAGCGCGAGTCCCGTGATGTGGCCGCCGTCCGGCTGCGGTGCCATCACCGGCAGGCCCACGAGGCCCAGCGCCGCGTACAGCGCGAGGGAGGAGGCGCCGCGCACGGCGCCGAGGCTCGCGCCGACGAGCAGCACGCCGAGGGTCTGGCCGGTGATCGGGACGGGCCACATCGGCACGACGACCTGGGCGAGCACCGCCACGATCCCGGCGCCGACGGCGACGAGGGCGGCATCGGCGGCCAGGGCGCGGATGCGGGTGGACGGGCGCACGAGCGCGTCGGCGAGGACGCGCGGAGCGGGGGCGGCGATCGACATGCGGATCTCCTTCAGGGGTGTCGTTCCGGCACGTGCCGGTCGGGCGTTGCGCTCAGCCTATGGGCGGCATCCACGCCGCGCATGTGTGGACCTGCGACCAAGGATCCGTCGGAACGCTGTGCGGGCTCTACGACACGGGCGGCCGACGGTGCGCGGGCCGGATCTATACTGGGAGGCTGGCCCTTCGGCCCATTCCCATCCCTGCAGAGAACGGACGTCCGCTGTGCTCGCCGTGCACGACCTCGAGATCCGCGTGGGCGCCCGCACGCTCATGTCGGAGGTGTCGTTCCGCGTCTCCGACGGCGACAAGATCGGCCTCGTCGGCCGCAACGGCGCCGGCAAGACGACCCTGACGAAGGTGCTCGCGGGCGACCTGATCCCCGCCGACGGTCGCGTCGACCGCTCCGGTGAGCTCGGCTACCTGCCCCAGGACCCCCGCACGGGAGACCCGGAGATGCTCGCGCGCACGCGCATCCTCGACGCACGCGGCCTCGGCACCCTCGCCCTGCAGATGCACGAGGCGTCGCTGGCGATGGGCGATGCCGACACGAAGGTCGCCGACAAGGCGATGCGCCGTTACGGGAACCTCACCGAGCGCTTCGAGGCGCTCGGAGGCTACGCCGCCGAGGCCGAGGCGGCCTCGATCGCGCACAACCTGTCGCTGCCCGACCGCATCCTCGACCAGCCGCTGAAGACCCTCTCGGGCGGTCAGCGCCGCCGCATCGAGCTCGCCCGCATCCTGTTCTCGGACGCGGAGACGATGATCCTCGACGAGCCCACGAACCACCTCGACGCCGACAGCGTCGTCTGGCTGCGCGAGTTCCTGAAGAACTACAAGGGCGGGCTGATCGTGATCAGCCACGACGTCGAACTCGTCGGCGAGACCGTGAACCGCGTCTTCTACCTCGACGCGATGCGCCAGGTCATCGACGTCTACAACATGAACTGGAAGAACTACCTGCGTCAGCGGGTGGCCGATGAGGAGCGCCGCAAGAAGGAGCGCGTCAACATCGAGAAGAAGGCGACCGCGCTGCAGTTGCAGGCGGCCCGCTTCGGCGCCAAGGCGTCCAAGGCCGCGGCGGCCCACCAGATGGTCGCGCGCGCCGAGAAGATGCTGTCGGGCCTCGAAGAGGTGCGCCAGGAGGACCGTGTCGCGAAGCTGCGGTTCCCCAAGCCCGCCCCGTGCGGGAAGACGCCGCTCATGGCCTCCGGACTGTCGAAGTCGTACGGTTCGCTGGAGATCTTCACCGACGTCGACCTCGCGATCGACCGGGGCTCGAAGGTCGTCGTCCTCGGCCTCAACGGTGCGGGCAAGACGACGCTGCTGCGCATCCTCGCGGGCGTCGACAAGCCCGACACCGGGCAGCTCGAACCCGGCCACGGTCTCAAGATCGGCTACTACGCGCAGGAGCACGAGAACCTCGACGTGGGCCGCTCGGTGCTCGAGAACATGATGTCGGCCGCGCCCGACATCAACGCGACCGAGGCGCGGAAGGTGCTCGGCTCGTTCCTGTTCACGGGCGACGACGTGCTCAAGCCCGCGGGCGTGCTCTCGGGCGGCGAGAAGACCCGGCTGTCGCTGGCGACGCTCGTGGTGTCGTCGGCGAACATGCTGCTGTTGGATGAGCCGACCAACAACCTCGACCCCGCCAGCCGCGAGGAGATCCTCGGGGCGCTCGCGCACTACGAGGGTGCCGTCGTGCTCGTCTCGCACGATTCCGGCGCCGTCGAGGCACTGAACCCGGAGCGCGTGCTGATCCTGCCCGACGGCGTCGAGGACATCTGGGGTCGCGACTACGTCGACCTCATCGAACTGGCCTGACCGCAGGCCGGACTAGCGTCCGGCGTCGACGAGTTCGTCCTCTTCCTCCGCGTCGCGGTCGCGGCGCCGGCGCGTGCGCACCCGCGGCGCGGGAGTCTCGCCGGCGGCGACGGTCGCGGCATCCTCGGCGTCCTCCCGGCGGTGCCGGATCTCGGTGCGGATCATGTACCAGATGAACACGAAGCCCATGACGGCGAAGAGGATCCACTGGATCGCGTACGACAGGTGCGGTCCCGGATCGTCGGACGGGGCCTCGAGGGGCTGCGGGGAGGCGGCCGGCGCGGGGTCTTCCGACACCAGCAGACCGTAAGCGCCCGCAAGCACGTCGTCGCCGGCGTCGATCGCCTCGGCGATGAGCGGCACGTTGATGGTCGGCACCTGCCCCTCGGGCGCACTGCGCCCCGACGAGGGGAGCGGCTCGCCCGTCTTCAACCGGACCACGACGGTCGTTTCGCCGCTCGGCGGGGCCGGGATCTCGTCGGGCAGTGCCTGGTCGGCGCCGGGCGGGATCCAGCCGCGGTCGACGACGACGACGCGTCCGTCGTCGGTGCGGAACGGCACGAGCACTTCGAAGGCGCTCGTGCCGCCGTGGGCGCGGTTGCGCGCCAGCAGCGTGTCGTCGGGGAGGTACTCGCCGACGAGGGTCACCGGGTGCCACTGCAGACCGGGGGAGTACTCGTCGCCGGGCGGGATGAGCTCGTCCAGCGCCACAGCGTCGGCGTCGTAGTTGGTCGCGATGAGGCTGAGTTGCTCCTCACGACCGGCGTTGCGGTCGAACTGCCAGTGCGAGAGCCACGCGCACGCGATCGCGAAGACGACGGCGAACGCGACGTAGCCGCCCCAGCGCAGCGCGGTGCGGCGGTTCACGAGGCGGCCTCGTCGGCGAAGGCGACGACCTCGACGGGGAAATCGCGCGCGGCGAGGTAGCCCTGCAGATAGTCGACGTGGGCGTCGCAGGCGAGCCAGATCTTGCGGCGCTCTGGGCCGTGGATGCGGGGATTGCGCCAGACGACCTGCCACGCGGCGTCGTCCCGGCATCCGGCGCGCGAGCACATCCGTTCGCTCACGACGCGTCCGGCTTCGTGTCGGGCCGTGCGGCGTCGCCCTCCTGGATGCGGATGACGCCCGTCTCGGCGGCGGACGGCGGGGTGTCTGCGGCCGCGGCGGGGAGGGCGCGCTCGGGCGAGACGGCTCGTTCGGGGCGCCCGTCGACGCCGACGTTGGCGATGACGACCGCGATGTAGGGGAGGAAGACGGCACCGATCGCGAGCACGAACGTGTACCAGCCGTACGGGGTGATGACGACCATGAGCACGAAGCACACGACACGCACGCTCATCATGAGGAAGTACTTCGACATGCGCGTGTGGGCCTCGTCGCGCGGGGCGCGCGGCAACGAGGTCGCCGACTGGGCGGGGGTGTGCTTCACAGTGCTTCCAGCGTACGCGCGACCGGAGTGCCGCGGTCGCCGGTCATGTGTACGACGAGACCGATCCGACGGCGAACAGCATCGCGAAGGCGAGCACTGCGAGCACGCCGAAGCCGATCCCGACCCAGCCCACGATGACCCCGGCCAGGGCCATACCGCGCCCGGCCTCGCCGGTGCGCTTGATCTGTGCGAGCGCGAGGTGTCCCGTGATGACGCCCACGACGATCCCGACCGCGAGCACCCAGGTCCACGCCAGCACGAATCCGGCGACCGAGGAGATGAGGGAGACGACGGCCAGCACGTTGGTGCGGCGGGCGGGAGTGCCGTACGGCGGCTGCCCGTAGACCGGCTGCTGCCCGTACGCCGGGGCCTGCGCGCCGTACGCCGGCGGCTGCGCTCCGTATGCGGGGGGTTGCGCGCCGTATGCCGGAGGCTGTGCGCCGTAGGGAGGCTGTCCGTAGGACGGCGTCCCATAGGCGGGAGGCTGCGCTCCGTAGGCGGGAGGCTGGGCGCCGTACGCCGGCGGCTGCGCGTCGTATCCGGGCGGTCGTCCGTACGGCGATGCGGGCGGGGGCGTGAGGTCGGGGGAGGCCGGATGCGGCGGCAGCGGCTCGGTCGGCTGCGTGGCCGACGGGTCGTGGGTGTTCGAATCCGACACGGTGTCCTCCCCGGAGTGCGAGAGTCCAGGCTATCGGGTGCGCGGCGGACGCCCCGGCTAGGCTGGACCGGTTCCGCTCGTCGTCCCCGGGAGTTGTCATGTCCACCGAACGCGTCGTCCTCGTCACCGGCGGCAACCGCGGCATCGGCCGCGCCATCGCCGAGCGCTTCGTCGCCGCCGGCTACCGCACGGCCGTGACCGCCCGCTCCGGCGAGGGGCCGGAAGGCACGCTCACCGTCCGCGCCGACGTGACGGATGCGGCCTCGTTGGATGCCGCCTTCACCGAGGTCGAGAAGACGCTCGGTCCCGTCGAGGTGCTTGTGGCCAACGCCGGCATCACGAAGGACACGCTGCTGCTGCGCATGACCGAGGACGACTTCGACTCCGTCGTCTCGACGAACCTCGGCGGCACGTTCCGCGTCGTCAAGCGCGCCTCGAAGGGCATGCTGCGCGCGAAGTGGGGCCGCGTCATCCTCATCTCCAGCGTCGTGGGGCTCTACGGCTCGGCGGGTCAGATCAACTACTCGTCGTCGAAGGCGGCCCTCGTCGGGTTCGCCCGCTCGCTCACCCGCGAACTCGGCGCCCGCGGGATCACGGCCAACGTCGTCGCCCCCGGCTTCATCGAGACCGACATGACCGCCGCGCTCCCCGAGGAGACGCAGGCGGAGTACAAGCGCAACATCCCCGCCGGCCGCTTCGCCTCGGCCGACGAGGTCGCGGGCGTCGTGACGTGGCTCGCCTCGGATGACGCCGCCTACATCTCGGGTGCCGTCATCCCGGTCGACGGCGGCCTCGGCATGGGCCACTGACGCCGATCGGCCACCCACGCCGAAGGGCCTGCGCGCTCGGGCACTGAACGATCAGCCGGCGACGCGCGGCGTCAGTGCGACACGGCTTCGACGAGCGCGGTGGCGAGACGCTCCGGCTGCGTGAACTGCGGCCAGTGCGCGGTGTCGAGCTTGACCACCTCGGCGTCGGCGATCGCACCGAACTCGTCGCCGTACGCCCCCCACTTCGCGACCAGGTCGCGGAACGTGGGCTCGTCCAGCGGTCCCATCAACAGGGTCACCGGTACGGCATGCCGACGGGGATCGGTCAGCGCGACCTCGTCGGTGGGGACCCGCGCCGGCACGCTGCGGGTGAGGGGCAGCGTGCGCTCCCGGGTCTCGGCGTCGATGTCCCAGGTGTCCTCCTCGTCGAAGAAGTCCCACCCCGGGAACGGGATCACGCCGTCGACGACGTCGAACTCGGAGATCTGACCGCCCGGGTGCGGTGGGATCGTGTCGACGAACACGACGCGGGCGACGCGGTCGGGTCGGCGATCGGCCGCGCCCCAGACGACGTTGCCCCCGCCGGAATGCCCGACCAGCACGACCTCGCCCTCGCGCGCATCGATCTCGGCGACGACGGCGTCGACCCAGTCGGCGATGCCGATGTCGGCGCTCTCGGCGGCGGGTGCGCCGAGGCCCGGCATCGTCAGCGGATGCGGGGAGTGCCCCGCATCCCGCAGGGCCGGCAGCACCGGATCCCAGGAGGAGGCGTCGAGCCAGAGGCCGGGAGCGAGGATGATGTCCATCCCGTCACGCTACGCCGGGCCGCCGACATCCGGCAGGGCCGTCGTCAGGGGAGGACGGCGATGAGCTCGGCGAGGTCGACGGGGCCGACGACGATGTCGGCCTGCGCGCGCACGGCCGGCTTGGCGTTGAACGCGACGCCGAGGCCGGCGGCGGCCATCATGGCCAGGTCGTTGGCGCCGTCGCCGACCGCGATCGTGCGTCGTGTCGGCACGCCGTACTCGGCGGCCCACCGGCGGAGCGCGGCGGCTTTCCCCGCCGCATCCACGATGTCACCGTCGACGACGCCGGTCAGCGCACCGTCTTCGGCGACGAGGCGGTTCGCGTGCCAGACGTCCACGCCCAGTGACGGCGCCACCGTGTCGAGGATCTCGTGGAACCCTCCGGAGACGACGGCGGCGATCCCGCCGCGGTCGTGGATCGCGGCGATGAGTTCGCGCACGCCGGGCGTCGGCTCGACGCGCGCCAGCACGCGGGTGAAGCCCGTCACGGGGATGCCGCGCAGCTCGCCGACGCGGGAGCGCAGGCTCGTCGCGAAGTCGACCTCGCCGCGCATCGCGGCCTCGGTGGCCGCGGCCACTTCGGCGCCGCGTCCCGCCTCGTCGGCGATCAGCTCGATGACCTCGTTGCGGATCAGCGTGGAATCGGCGTCGAACACGACGAGGAAACGGGCGTCAGGCACCCCCCGAGCGTAACGGGCGCGCCGGCGTCGGCCTCACCGTGTGACGTGCGCGTTCTTCCCGACGACGGTGATCCCGCTGTCGGTCACGGTGTAGCCGCGCGCGAGATCCCGCTCGCGGTCGACTCCGACGGTGGCGCCGGCATCCAGTACGACGTTCTTGTCGAGGATCGCCCGGTGCACCCGGGCGCCCGCACCGACCGAGACGTGGTCGAACAGCACCGAGTCGGTGATGGTCGATCCGCCGCCCGACAGGGTCCACGGTCCGACCACGCTGCGCTCGAGATGCGTCCCCGAGAGCACCGACCCGAGCGAGACGATCGAGTCGATCGCGTTGCCGATGCGCCCCACGCCGTCGCGCACGAACTTCGCCGGCGGCGAGTTCAGCGCCTGGGAGTGGATCTGCCAGTCGGTGTTGTAGAGGTTGAACACCGGGAGGGTCGAGATCAGATCCATGTGGGCGTCGAAGAACGAGTCGATCGTCCCCACGTCGCGCCAGTAGTCGCGGTCGCGTTCGGTTGACCCCGGCACGTCGTTGCGCTTGAAGTCGTAGACGGCGGCCTCGCCGCGGCCCACGAAGTAGGGGATGATGTCGCCGCCCATGTCGTGGTTCGAGGTCGGCAGCTCGCCGTCGCTGTGAACCGCCTCGATGAGCGCGTCGGCGTCGAAGATGTAGTTGCCCATCGAAGCGAGGACCTCGTTCGGGTTGTCGGAGAGCCCGTTCGGGTTCTGCGGCTTCTCGAGGAACTCGCGGATTGTGACGTTGTCGGTGGGGTCGACGTCGATGACGCCGAACTGGTTGGCCAGCGAGATGGGCTGGCGGATGCCGGCGACCGTCGCCTTCGCCCCCGACTCGATGTGCGCGTCGAGCATCTGCTGGAAGTCCATGCGGTACACGTGGTCGGCGCCGATGACCATGACGATGTCGGGCTTCTCGTCGTGGATGAGGTTCAGCGACTGCAGGATCGCGTCGGCGGAGCCGGAGAACCACCGCTTGCCCAGCCGCTGCTGGGCGGGCACCGACGTGACGTACGCGCCGAGGAGGGCCGACATGCGCCACGTCTGCGAGATATGGCGGTCGAGGCTGTGCGACTTGTACTGGGTCAGCACGACGATCTGGCGCAGCCCCGAGTTGATGAGGTTCGAGATGGCGAAGTCGATCAGCCGGTACTGCCCGCCGAACGGCACCGCGGGCTTGGCCCGGTCGATCGTGAGGGGCATCAGGCGCTTGCCCTCTCCACCGGCGAGGACGATTCCGAACACCTTCGGCGCTGCTGGCATGGCACCACACTATGCCGGTTCCGGCACGTGTACTAGCGTTCGAGGCATGCGAGTCGACATCGTCACGAAGGAGTACCCGCCCGAGGTCTACGGCGGCGCGGGTGTGCATGTCACCGAACTCGTGAAGGCCCTCCGCACCGACCTCGAGGTGCAGGTGCGCGCATTCGGCGCCGAGCGGGACGAGACCGACACCACCGCCTACCGCACTCCCGCCGAACTCGAGGCCGCCAACGCCGCGATCCAGACCCTCGGCACGGATCTGGAGATCGTCGGCGACGTCGCCGGGGCCGACGTCGTGCACAGCCACACCTGGTACGCCAACTTCGCGGGTCACCTCGCGTCTCTGCTGCACGGCATCCCGCACGTCATCACGGCGCACTCGCTCGAGCCGCTGCGGCCGTGGAAGGCCGAGCAGCTCGGCGGCGGGTACGCCGTGTCGAGCTACATCGAGAAGACCGCGTACGAGGGGGCGGCGGCCATCGTCGCCGTCAGCGAGGGGATGCGCCAGGACATCCTGCGCAGCTACCCGGCGCTCGACCCCGACAAGGTGCGCGTCATCTACAACGGCATCGACGTCGAGGCGTGGCGGCCCGTCGAGAACCCCGACCTGCTCGCCCGGTACGGGATCGACCCGTCGCGTCCCTCGGTCGTGTTCGTCGGCCGGATCACGCGCCAGAAGGGTCTGCCGTACTTCCTCCGTGCCGCCGAGCGGCTTCCCGCCGAGGTGCAGTTGATCCTGTGCGCCGGCGCCCCCGACACCCCGCAGATCATGGACGAGGTCCGCGGGCTCGTCTCGGGCCTGCAGGCCGGTCGCGAGGGCGTCGTCTGGATCGAGGAGTTCCTCCAGCGCGACGAGCTGTGCGCCATCCTCGCGCAGGCGACGACCTTCGTATGCCCATCGGTGTACGAACCCCTCGGCATCGTGAACCTGGAGGCGATGGCCTGCGGCGCCGCAGTGGTGGGGACCGCCACCGGCGGGATCCCCGAGGTCGTCGTCGACGGCGTCACGGGGCGCCTCGTGCCCATCGAGCAGGTGCAGGACGGCACTGGCACGCCGCTGGACCCCGAAACCTTCATCGCCGACCTCGCCGCGGTGCTGACCGAGGTCGTGAGCGACCCCGAGAAGGCACGCGCCTACGGCGCCGCGGGACGCGAGCGCGCCGCCACCTCCTTCAGCTGGCGGGCGATCGCCGACGACACGGCCGCGCTGTACCGCGAGGTCGCCGGCGCCTGAGCGTCGCGGCGGTGAGGCCGACATCCACCGATAGGGTGGAGGGCATGCCGCAGGTCGTCTCGTTCGCCGATGTCGTCGTCCGTCGCAACACCCGGAACATCCTCGACCACATCGACTGGACCGTCGACGACGACCAGCGCTGGGTCGTGCTCGGGCCCAACGGCGCCGGCAAGACGACCATCCTCCAGCTCGCCGCGACGCTGCTGCATCCCACCAGCGGCACGGTGACCGTGCTCGACGAGCGCCTCGGCCGCACCGACGTGTTCGAGCTGCGTCCGCGCATCGGCTTCGCGTCGTCGGCGATGGCCCGCCGCGTGCCGCCGGAGGAGACGGTCATCGACGTCGTGCTCACCGCCGCGTTCTCCGTGCTCGGCCGCTGGAACGAGCAGTACGAGTCGATCGACGAGCGCCGCGCCCGCCGCGTGCTGTCGGCGTGGAAGCTCGACCACCTCGCGGAGCGCACCTTCGGGACCCTGTCGGACGGCGAGCAGAAGCGCGTGCAGATCGCCCGCGCGGTCATGACCGATCCCGAGCTGCTGCTGCTGGACGAGCCGACCGCGAGCCTCGACCTCGGCGCGCGCGAAGAACTGCTTCAGCTGCTCAGCGGCTACGCGTCGGAGCCGACCACGCCCGCGATGATCATGGTCACCCACCACGTCGAGGAGATACCGGTCGGCTTCACCCATGTGCTGCTGCTGAACGACGGCGGCGTCGTCGCGCAGGGGCCCATCGCCGAGACGCTCACCGCCGACGCGCTGAGCCGCACGTTCGGCCTGCCGATCGCGCTGGACGTCGTCGAGGGCCGGTACGCGGCACGAGCCGCATCCGTCTGATAGAATCGCTCTTTGGTGCGCTCGCACCGCAGACTTCCCTCGCCCTGGCAAAATCCAGGGCACCACGTAAGGAACCCCATGAAGACTGACATCCACCCCGAGTACCAGGCGGTCGTGTTCCGCGACCTCGGCTCCGGCGAGACCTTCCTCACCCGTTCGACGGTGGGCAGCGACAAGACGATCGAGCTCGACGGCGTGACCTACCCCGTCATCGACGTCGAGATCTCCTCCGCCTCGCACCCGTTCTACACGGGCAAGCAGCGCATCATGGACTCGGCCGGTCGCGTCGAGAAGTTCAACCAGCGCTTCAAGAACTTCGGCAGCAAGTAAGCAGCCGCACGCGAAGGCCCCGCTACGGCGGGGCCTTCGTCGTTGCGCGGGAGCGAAAGGACGAAGGCTGGTCCCTGAGCCTGTCGAAGGGTCGTCGTTGCGCGGGACGCGTCAGCGGATGGGCCAGCTGCCGTCGACGGGGTCGGCCGGGTCGATACGGCCGATGCGCACGAAGTACTCCGTGAGGCTCTCGGCCTGCGTGCGGGCCCAGCCGATCTGCTGCGTGTGCAGCTCCTCGAGCGGCTGCGTGAGGGCGAACCGCGCCGCGAGCGCCTGTGCGACGCGCCCCGCGGCGATCGCGTCGGCGGCGGCGTCGTGCGCACCGGTGAGCGTGACGGCGTAGTGGGCCGCGACGACCTCGAGCGTGCGCTTGCCCTTGCGGTAGCGGTCGTGGGCCTTGTCGAGCACGAGTGGGTCGATGACGGGAGCCGGCGCGGCGATCGGCTCGACCCCGTGGCGCAGGGCCTCGTGCTTGAGCAGTGAGAAGTCGTAGGGGGCGTTGTACGCGACGACGGGGATGCCGGCCGCGAAGAGGCCGCGCAACGCCGCGACGATCTCGGCGGTCACCTCCGCGGCCGGGCGGCCTTCGGCCCGCGCGCGCTCGGTCGTGATGCCGTGCACCGCCGTCGCCCCGGCCGGGATGTCGACACCGGGATCGGCCATCCAGCTGCGCGACTCGATCACGGTGCCGTCGGCATCCAGCACGCCGACGTGGGCGGTGACGATCCGGTCGGTCGTCACGTCGACCCCGGTCGTCTCCAGGTCGAACACGCCGACGCGGGCGGTCCACCCGGAGGCGTGCGGTGCGGGCGATGCAGGCGCGGGGGCGGGTGCCGTCGCGACCGGCGGACGGACCGGCGCGGTCGCGGGGGCGTTGTCGAAGAACGACTCGTCCCAGAGCGGAAGCGGCTCGGCCTGCCAGCGGTCCATGCCTTCGACGGTACGCGGCCCCGCCGACATCGCCCGGGTGCGGCGCGCCGCACTCGTAGACTCGACGGGTGAGTGCTCCCCATCCCTACGCCGACCGTCTCGCCCCGATCCCGGTCGAGCGCCGCGAGGCGCAGGTGCTGGGCGGGACGACCGCGTACTGGGTGTACGGGCCCGCAGATGCCGAGACCACGATCCTCGCCGCGCACGGATTCCGTGGCGAGCATCATGGACTCGAGCCCGTCGTCGCCTTCCTCCCCGGCATCAGCGTGATCATGCCCGACCTGCCGGGATTCGGCGAGACGGCCCCTATCGCGGGGCGCACGCACGACATCGACCTCTACGCACAGTGGCTCACCGATTTCGCGGCCGCCGTCGCCCCCGGAGCGGTGGTGCTGGGCCACTCGTTCGGCTCGATCGTCGCGTCGGTCGCGGTCGCGCGCGGTCTGCCGACGCCGAAGCTCATCCTCGTGAACCCGATCGGTGCGCCCGCGCTGGAAGGTCCCCGCGGCGTCCTCACCCGGCTCGCCGTCTTCTACTACTGGGCCGGCGCGAAGCTGCCGCGCCGGCTCGGCGAAGCGGTGCTGCGCAGCCGCCTCGTGGTCCGCGTCATGAGCGCGTCGATGGCGAAGACCCGCGATGCGCAGTTGCGTGCGTTCGTGCACGACCAGCACGACACCTACTTCTCGCGCTTCGCCGACCGCGACGTGTTGCACGACGCGTTCGTCGCGTCGGTGTCGAACGACGTGCGCGCCTCCGCCCCCGCGATCACGGTTCCGACCCTGCTCGTGGCCGCCCAGCTCGACGACATCACCCCGATCGAGGCCGAGCGGCACCTGCGCACCCTGTTCCCCGATGCCGATCTCGTCGAGATCCCCGCGGTCGGCCACCTCATCCACTACGAGACGCCGGCGGTGGCCGCCGAGGCGATCAGTCGGTTCCTTCGGCCTTTCGGCGCCGATACGCGTTGACGTTCATGCGGTTGCCGCAGTTGCCGGTGTCGCAGTAGCGCTTCGACCCGTTCTTGGAGAAGTCGATGTAGACGGCGTCGCAGTCGTCGGCCTCGCACACGCGCACGCGGTCCCACTGGTCGGAGCGGATGATGTCGACGAACGCCATCGCCGCCTCGACGAGCATGCGGGTCGCCAGCGGCGCGGAGGCCTCGGTGGCGTGGATGTGCCAGTCGTAGTCGTCGTGGATGACCAGTTGGGGGAGCGCGTGCCCGTCGCGGAGCATCGCGTTCACGAGCGGGACCGCCTCCTCGCGGGACACCGCCCAGAGCCCCCGCAGGCGCGGACGGATGGCGCGCAGCGAGGACAGCTCCGCGTCGTCGCGGTCGAAGGCCCCCGTGTAGGGGAACTCGGTGAAGAAGGCGTCGGCATCCGCCTGCGAGGAGAGCCGGTCGACGTCGTCGAGGCCGACGGTCGGCAGGGTGTTCACGAGCGCGGCGGCGGCCCGCAGCGACAATTCCGTGTCACGGATGAAAACCATCTTGACTCCTGACGGCTCGGGGCGTTACCGTCACCAGTGTAAGCAACTGTCACTCCTGACAGGGCACCTCTCCGACATCGAGGACCGCCGGTGACGCACACCGCCGCAGCGCCCGTGATCCCGGCCGGGATCCGGGTTCGCCCCGCTCCCTCCCACCGCACTGCCGGCATCGTCATGGCGGTCGTCTCCGCCCTCGCATTCTCCTCCAGCGGGCCGCTCGTGAAACCCCTTCTGGAGGCGGGCTGGTCGCTGTCGGCCGCCCTCGTCGTGCGCATGGGGCTCGCGGGGCTCATCCTCTCGCCCGCCCTTTTGCGTGCCGTGCGGCGCGAGCGCGGCTTCCTGCGGCGACACTGGCCCTCGCTCCTCGCGTTCGGCCTCATCCCCGTCGCGGGCTGTCAGCTGCTCTTCTTCTCGGCGATGCAGCGGATGCCGGTGGCCGTCGCCCTGCTCATCCAATACCTCGCCCCCGTGTTCCTCGTCGCGTTCGTGTGGCTGCGCACCAAGCGCGCCCCCGGCCCGCTCGTCCTCGCGGGGTCCGTCGTCGCGATCGCCGGCCTCGTGCTCGTCGTCGACATCTCCGGCGCCCGCTTCGACCTGCTCGGCACGCTCCTGGCGCTTGCCGCCGCCGTCACCGTCTGCGTCTACTTCGTCATGTCCGAGCGCACCGGCGACGACCTGCCTCCGCTCGCCCTCGCGTCGGGCGGGCTGCTCATCGGCGCCGTCTTCACGCTGCTGCTCGGGGTGAGCGGCATCCTGCCCCTGGCGGCGCCCGAGGTGAGCGTCGTCTTCCGCGGCGTCGAGGTGCCCGGATGGCTGCCGCTGCTGTGGGTCGGCGCGGTCGGCACGACGGTCGGCTATGCGCTGGGTGTCATGGCCGTGCCGCGCGTGGGCGCGCGGCTGGCCTCGTTCATCGGGCTGTCCGAGGTGCTCTTCGCGCTGATGTTCGCCTGGCTGCTGCTCGGCGAGACCCCCGCACCGATCCATTTCGCCGGCGGCGCGCTCATCCTCGTGGGGGTCGTGCTCGTGCGGCTCGCCCCTGCCGAGCAGGCCGGCGTCGGCGTCACGATTCCCGTCGAGCCGCTTCCAGCAGGGGACGCACCCGCGACCCGATGACCTCGCCCATCACGAGCGAGGTCTCGGTGCGCTCGACGCCCTCGATCCCGAGGATCCGCGCGTCGATCGCGAACAGGTGCTGGGTGTCGCGCGCCGCGACGCGCACGAGCAGATCCACCTGGCCGCTGAGACCGTGCGCCTGCAGCACCTCGGGGATGAGGGCGAGTTCTGCGGTGATGCGAGGCAGATCCGCCTGGCGCACGACGACGCTGACCATCGCCTCGATCGGGAAGCCCAGGGCCCGCGGCGACATCGCGCGGTCGAACGAGAGGAAGACGCCCGAGCGCTCGAGCTTCATCATCCGCGCCTGGACGGTGTTGCGCGAGAGGCCGAGGCGCTCGGCGATCGCGACGACTGTCGCGCGGTGATCCTCGGCGAGCACGCTCAGCAGTTCGAGGTCGACGTGGTCGAGAGGTCCCATAGTGCTGAACCATAGCAGTCGATGCCGCCTCTGATTGAGCAAGATGACTCACGGATGCCGGAATGCTTGAGCGAGGTGCCGTGTCGTCGTAGCCTCGCCCCATCGGCGACGAGGCCGATGACGACACCCCGCGTCGGCCGCGCCACAAGCGCCCCGGCGCCGTGGAGGGAGCGACGATGACGTCCACCGTGAACGAGGCGGCCGCGGCCGTGCAGGCCGAGCCCGTGCAGTTGCTGACACCGGATGGGGAACGTCGCACCGACCACCCTCTCGCCGCGAGCGTCGCCGACATCGATGATCACGCCCTCGCGCGGCTCTACCGTGACATGGTGCTCGTGCGCCGCATCGACGCGGAGGGTGTCGCGTTGCAGCGCCAAGGGCAGTTGGGGCTCTGGGCGCCGGCGGAGGGCCAGGAGGCGATCCAGACCGCGATGGTCCGCGCCTGTAACGACGACGACTTCTTCTTCACGAGCTACCGCGAACTCGGTGTGCTCGTCGCGCGCGGGGCGGAGCCGGCCCAGCTCGTGCTCGGCTGGCGCGGCGAGGTGTTCGGCACGTTCGACCCGCACGATCTGCACGTCGCGACGCCGCAGATCATCATCGGCGCGCAGACACTCCACGCCGTCGGCTACGCAATGGGCGTGCAGCGCGACGGCGGGGACCAGGTCGCCGTCGCGTGCTTCGGCGACGGCGCGACCAGCCAGGGCGACGTCAACGAGGCGATGGTGTTCGCCGCGTCCTTCGGCGCGCCCGTCGTGTTCGTCTGCTCGAACAACCAGTGGGCCATCTCGGAACCCGTCGGGCTGCAGGCGCATCGGCCGCTCGCCGACCGGGCGCCGGGGTTCGGCATCCCGAGCCTGCGCGTGGACGGCAACGACGTGCTCGCGTGTACGGCGGCGATGCGCTGGGCGCTCGAGCGCGCCCGCAGCGGCGAAGGCCCCGCCTACATCGAGGCGGTGACCTATCGATTGGGGCCGCACACGACCAGCGACGATCCCACCCGCTACCGCACCGCCGAGGAGGTGGCGCTGTGGCGCACCCGCGATCCGCTGCTGCGCGTCGCGGCCCTGCTGCGGGGGCGCGGTCTGCTCGAGCAGGCCGATGCCGAGGCGGATGCCGCGGCGGCCGAGTTCACCGCCGGGATGCGCCGCGCGGCCGTCGGTGCGACGACCCGGCCGCCGCTGGCGATTCTCGACCACGTCTACGCGGAGCCGCACACCGGCCTCGACCGGCAGCGCGAACAGTTCGCCGCGTACCTGGCCGGCTTCGACGAGGAGGCGGGGGCATGACCGAGCTCACGATGGGCAAGGCGCTCAATGCGGGACTGGCGCGGGCGCTCGCCGACGACGACCGCGTCGTCGTCATGGGGGAGGACATCGGCACGCTCGGCGGGGTGTTCCGCATCACCGACGGGCTGCAGAGCCGCTTCGGCGCGCAGCGCGTCGTCGACACGCCGCTGGCGGAGTCCGCGATCGTCGGCACCGCCGTCGGCCTGGCCTTCCGCGGCTTCCGGCCGGTGGTCGAGATCCAATTCGACGGGTTCGTATACCCCGCCTTCGACCAGATCGTGTGCCAGGTGGCGAAACTGCACTACCGCACCCGCGGCGCCGTGCGCATGCCGATCACGATCCGCATCCCGTGGGCGGGCGGTGTCGGTGCCGCCGAGCATCACTCCGAGTCGCCCGAGGCGTACTTCGTGCACACCGCGGGACTGCGGGTGGTCGCGGTGTCGAACCCGCAGGACGCGTACACGATGCTGCGTCAGGCGATCGCGAGCGACGACCCCGTCGTCTTCTTCGAGCCGAAACGGCTCTACCACGCGAAGGGCGAGGTCGACCTCGACGCCGACATCGCCGACGCCGCCCCGATGGGTGTGGCGCGCGTGGCCCGCCCCGGCACCGATGTCACGCTCGTCACCTACGGCGCCCAGGTACAGGTCGCGCTCGACGCGGCGACCGCGGCCGAGGACGAAGGCGTCTCGATCGAGGTCATCGACCTGCGCTCGCTGTCACCGGTCGACTACCGCACGGTGACGGCATCCGTCCGCGCCACCGGCCGGCTCGTCGTCGCCCACGAGGCGGCGCGGGAAGCAGGGGTCGGCGCGGAGATCGTCGCGAGCATCGCCGAGCAGTGCTTCGAGTACCTCGAGGCGGCGCCGCAGCGGGTCACCGGCTTCGACATCCCGTATCCGCCCGCGAAGCTGGAGCGGCACCACCTGCCCGATCTCGACCGGATGCTGGACGCCGTCGACCGCGTGCTCGGACGCGGCCACCGCGCGGAGGTGGACGCATGATCGCCGAATTCCGCCTGCCCGACCTGGGCGAGGGGCTGCCGGAGGCCGAGATCGTGAGCTGGCACGTCGCCGAGGGCGACACGGTCGCGCTCAACCAGACCATCGCCGACGTCGAGACCGCCAAGGCGATCGTCGAGATCCCGTCGCCGTACGCCGGCACCGTGACCGCACTGCGGCACGCCGAGGGGGACGTCGTGCCGGTCGGTGAGGTGATCCTCGCCGTCGAGGTCGCCGCCGGCGACGACGACGTGCTTCCCAATCTCGTGGGCTACGGCGCGGCGCCCCGGTCCGATGCGCGCCCGCGTCGTCGCGCACGCGGCGCCGGGGCGGCGACCGCTGTCGTGGAGGCGGGCTCCCGCGCCCCGCACGACGACCTGCCCCCTGACGCGTCGCCGCTCACCGGCCCCGTCGAGCGTCCGCGTTCGACGCCGCCGGTGCGCACGCTCGCCCGCGAGCTCGGCGTCGACCTCGCTGCGGTGGCCGGCACGGGGCCGGACGGCCTCATCGTGCGCGCCGACGTGGAGCGCGCCGCCGCGGCTGCGACGCCGGTGCGGACATCCGGTCCGGACTCCGTTGCCGGATCCGAGGTCGCGGCATCCGCTCGCTCGGAGCGCGAGGTACCCGTGGGGCCCGACGTGCGGGAGGTGCGCATCCCGGTGCGGGGCGTGCGCAAGCAGACGGCCGCCGCGATGGTCGCCTCGGCGTTCACCGCACCGCATGTGACGTGCTTCCTCGACGTCGACGTCACCGGGTCGCTGCGGCTGCTCGACGAGCTGCGCGCCGACCCGGCGCTGGAGGGGAGGCGCCTCGGCATCCTCGCGTTGGCCGCGCGGGCGACGTGTCTCGCGCTCGGCCGGCACGGCGACCTCAACGCGCGGTTCGAGGTGGAGGCGTCCGAGATCGTGCAGTACCGACACGTCGACCTCGGCATCGCGGTGGCCACCGAGCGGGGACTGATCGTCCCGCACATCCCCGATGCGCAGCGGCTCGGTCTCGTCGAGCTCTCCGATGCCCTCGGATCCCTCGCCGAACGTGCCCGAGCCGGTCGGTCCGGCGTCGCGGAGCTCAGCGGCGGCACGTTCTCGATCACGAACTTCGGCGTCTTCGGGGTCGACTCCGGCACGCCGATCCTGCCGCCGGGACAGTCCGGCATCCTGGGCCTCGGCGCCGTGCGGCGCCGGCCGTGGGAGCACGAGGGCGAACTGGCCCTGCGCGACGTCATGACGCTGAGCCTGTCGTTCGACCACCGCGTCGCCGACGGCGCCGAGGGGTCGAGGCTGCTCGCGGCGATCGGCGGGCTGCTGCGCGACCCCGCCCGCGCGCTCCTGTACGGCTGAGGCGGCGGCGGCGGCGCGCGCGTGTCACGCGAACGGTCGGCTTTCGGCCTCGGGGAGCGCCGTTCGTGTGACCCGGGCTGGGGGCATGTCACACGAGGTGTGCCCTGGGGCGGCTCGCACCGGCGCATCGTGGGACACGTCGGTGGCGGTGGCTTCTGGGGATGGCTGGCGGTGCCGTCTTGGGAGAGACCGCAGCTTGTGCGGCCAGCATCCGCGAAGAGCGCCTCGACGGCACCACGGATTCGAGGATCGGGTGCGGGGTTGTCCGGCGACGCGGGGTGACCATGTCACACGAACGGCACCTTCCGCGGGTCGTTGAGTGCACTCTCCGTGACACGGGCGAGAGGCGCGTCACACGAAGTGCGCCCCGGCACCGGCGGGACGCACCATTCGTGTGACACGGATGCGGGGCGTGTCACGGGTTGTGCCGTGCGGAGCCGGCGGGACGCACCATCCGCGTGACACGGGCCGGGCGCGGAGCGCCGAGGCCGGGGTCAGACGGTGAGGGCGGCGAGGGCCATCTCGCCGAGCACGGGGCGGGCGACCGCGGTGTCCACGCCCGTGTGCGGCGTCGAGTTCATGAGGCCGAACGCGGCGTGCGCGCGCACCCGGAGGTCCTCGCGCGTGCGCTGCGGGTCGCGGCGGGCCAGGACGTCGACCCACATGTCGACGTACTCGCGCTGCAGCCGCCGCACGGCGTGACGGTTGTCGTCGGCGAGGCTCGCGAGGTCGCGGTCCTGCACGCGGATGACGTCGGCCGCCGACACGGCGAAGTCGATGTGGAACGCGATGAGCGCACGCAGCTGCGCGTCGGCGTCGCTCTCGCCGGCGAGCACCGCGGCGCCGCCGTCGTGCAGGTGCCGGCTCGCGCCGAGCAGGATCTCGGCGAGCACGGCCTGCTTGCCGGCGAAGTGACGGTAGACGGCGGGCCCGGAGACGCCGACGGCGGCGCCGAGCTCTTCGAGGCTCACGCCCGCGAACCCGCGTTCGGCGAACAGGCGCGCGGCCTCCCGCACGAGGTCGTCGTGCCGTCGGGCCTTCGCGCGGTCGCGGGGGGTCGTGCCGCTTGTCATTCCAGTTAATCCTCGCTAACCTGAACGGGACTTCGGTTAGTGAACACTAACTGGTGGATCGGTGTCCGGCGGGCTCTCCGCGGGCCACCGTGACGAGATCGTGACGTCGAGGAGGACGGGCATGACGACGACGGCGCCCCCCGCACCGCACACCACACCAGGTGCCGAACCGGAGACGAACGGCGACGCGCAGCGGCGACTGGCGGCGCAGCTGCGCGAGCGCCTGGGCGTCGCGGCGCAGGGCGGCAGCGCGCGGGCACGCGAGCGTCACGTGGCGCGCGGCAAGCTGCTGCCGCGTGAGCGCATCACCCGCCTGCTCGACGAGGACAGCGCGTTCCTCGAGGTCGCCCCGCTCGCCGCCGACGGTGTGTACGACGACGAGGCACCCGGCGCGGGAGTCGTCGCGGGGGTCGGCCTGGTGCACGGACGCCACGTGATGGTGGTCAGCAACGACGCGACCGTCAAGGGTGGCACCTACTACCCGCTGACCGTCAAGAAGCACCTGCGCGCGCAGGAGATCGCGTTCGAGAACCGGCTGCCGTGCGTGTACCTCGTCGATTCCGGCGGCGCCTTCCTGCCCATGCAGGACGAGGTGTTCCCCGACCGCGATCACTTCGGGCGCATCTTCTTCCAGCAGGCGCGTCTGTCGGCCGCCGGCATCCCGCAGCTCGCGGCCGTGCTCGGCTCCTGCACCGCCGGCGGCGCGTACGTGCCGGCGATGTGCGACGAGACCGTCATCGTGCGCGGGCAGGGCACCATCTTCCTGGGCGGACCGCCGCTGGTGAAGGCGGCGATCGGCGAGGAGGTCACCGCCGAGGAGCTCGGCGGGGGAGAGCTGCACGCGCGCACGTCGGGCGTCGTCGACCATCTCGCCGACGACGACGCGCACGCGCTCGAGATCCTCCGCGACATCATCGCCACCCTGCCTCCGCCCGCATCCCCGGTCTGGGAGGTGCTCGCGTCCCGCCCGCCGGTGGCGGACCCGGCCGAGCTGTACGACCTCGTCCCCGTCGACCTCACCCGCCCGTACGACGTGCGCGAGGTCATCGCGCGTCTCGTCGACGCGAGCGCGTTCCACGAGTTCAAACGCGAGTACGGCGACACGCTCGTCACCGGCTTCGCGCGACTGCACGGTCACCCGATCGGCATCGTCGCGAACAACGGCATCCTGTTCCGCGAGTCGGCGCTGAAGGGCGCGCACTTCATCGAGCTGTGCGACCAGCGCGGCATCCCGCTCGTGTTCCTGCAGAACATCACCGGGTTCATGGTGGGTCGCGACGCCGAGGCCGGCGGCATCGCGAAGGACGGCGCCAAGATGGTCACCGCCGTCGCCACCACGCGGGTGCCGAAGTTCACCGTGATCGTCGGCGGGTCGTTCGGCGCCGGCAACTACTCGATGTGCGGCCGCGCCTACTCGCCCCGGTTCCTGTGGACGTGGCCCGCCAGCCGTATCTCGGTCATGGGCGGTCCGCAGGCGGCCGCCGTGCTCGCGACCGTCCGCGAAGACCAGCTCGCCGCCGCCGGAACCCCGTGGGACGACACCGAGCGCACCGCGTTCGAAGCGCCGATCCGGGAGCGCTTCGAGCGGCAGGGCGACCCGTACTACGCCACCGCCCGCCTCTGGGACGACGGCATCCTCGACCCCCTCGACACGCGCGACGCGTTGGGGTTGGCGTTGGACCTCGCCTCCCGCACACCGCTGCCCGAGCCGCGCTTCGGCCTCTTCCGGATGTGACCGTGACCGCCTCCCTGCACACCGTGCTCGTCGCCAACCGCGGCGAGATCGCCCGTCGCGTCATCCGCACCGTGCACCGCATGGGGCTGCGCGCCGTCGCCGTCTACAGCGACGCGGATGCCGACGCCCCGCACGTGCGCGAAGCCGACGCGGCCGTCCGCCTGGGGCCGGCATCCGCCGCCCGGTCGTACCTCGACGCCGACGCCGTGCTGCGCGCCGCCCGCGAGAGCGGCGCGGATGCCGTGCACCCCGGATACGGGTTCCTCTCCGAGAACGCCGCCTTCGCGCGGGCGTGCGCGGCCGCGGGCATCGTCTTCGTCGGTCCAGGGGAGGAGGCCCTGGCCGTCATGGGCGACAAGATCCACGCGAAGGCGCACGTCGCCGCCCACGGCGTGCCCACCGTTCCGGGCTTCAGTGCCGCCGGGATGGACGACGACGAGATCGCGGCGGCCGCCTCCCGCACCGGCTTCCCGCTGCTCGTGAAGCCGTCCGCCGGCGGCGGGGGCAAGGGGATGCAGGTCGTGCGGAGAGCCGACGAACTGCCGGCCGCGCTGGCCACCGCCCGCCGCATCGCCCGTGCCGCCTTCGGCGACGACACCCTGCTGCTCGAGCGCCTGCTCGAGCGCCCGCGCCACATCGAGGTGCAGGTGCTCGCCGACGCGCACGGGACGACCCTGCACCTCGGCGAGCGCGAGTGCACGCTGCAGCGTCGGCACCAGAAGGTCATCGAAGAGGCGCCGTCGCCGATCGTCGACGCGGCGCTGCGGGAGCGGCTCGGCGCCGCCGCATGCCGGGCGGCGGCCTCGGTCGGCTACGTCGGTGCCGGTACGGTCGAGTTCCTCGTGGCGGCCGCCCGTCCCGACGAGTTCTTCTTCATCGAGATGAACACGCGCCTGCAGGTCGAGCATCCCGTCACCGAACTCGTCACCGGCGTCGACCTCGTCGAGCAGCAGCTGCGCATCGCGGCGGGCGAGCCGCTGCGCATCCGGCAGGACGACGTGCGCCTGTCGGGCCACGCTGTCGAAGCGCGGGTGTACGCGGAGAGCCCGGCGACCGGGTTCCTCCCGGCCACGGGAACCGTGCGCGTGTGGCGCGCGGCGCCCGGGGTGCGCACGGATGCGGCGGTCGAGAGCGGATCGGTCGTCACCGCCGACTACGACCCCATGATCGCCAAGGTCATCGCGCACGCGCCCGAGCGGGAGGCCGCGCTCGCCGCACTCGACCGCGCGCTCGCCGACACCGTCGTGCTCGGCGTCGAGACCAACATCCCGTTCCTGCGCACCCTCGTGCAGGACGACGATGTGGTCCGCGGCGATCTGGACACCGGCCTCATCGAACGGATGCCGGCGCCGACCGTCGACGCGCCGACGCCCACGCAGCTGCGCCTCGCGGCCGCCGCGCTGCGGGCGGGCGGGGCACCGGGGGGCGCGGCGGGCGGAGTCTGGCCCGCGCTCGCGGGGCGCCGGTTCGGACGGCGCGACGCCGTCGTCGCCGTCCACCTGGAGGGCGCCGACGGCCACGTCCACCTCGTCACCTCCGATGACGCCCCCGACCCCACACCGGCCTCTCCCGACAGCGACGCCGACACCGAGGCCGCCGCTGTCGTCGAGGACGGCGTCGTGTGGGTGCACGCCGACGGAGCCACGGCATCCTTCGTCCCCCTCACGCGGCGGGCGGCGTGGGAGTGCGCGCACGCCGCGCGCGGACGCGACGCCGGT
This sequence comes from Microbacterium telephonicum, assembly GCF_003651225.1. Lineage (GTDB taxonomy): Bacteria > Actinomycetota > Actinomycetes > Actinomycetales > Microbacteriaceae > Microbacterium > Microbacterium telephonicum. The sequence goes on along the minus strand of NZ_RCDB01000002.1, from coordinate 748,408 downwards.
GCCGCGGCGCCGGAGCTCCCCGCACCCATGCCGGGGGCCGTCATCGCCGTCCACGTCGCCGACGGAGACGACGTCGTCGCGGGCGAGCGCATCCTCACCATCGAGGCCATGAAGATGGAGCACGCCGTCACCGCCCCCCACCCGGGGACGGTGCGGCTGCGGGTCGCCGCCGGTGCGCAGGTGCGCCGCGGCGACGTGGTGGCCGTCGTCGATCCGACCCCCACGGCTCCCGAGACCCGGGAGCCCACCGCATCCGGAGGAACCGCATGACCATCGACCTGTCCACTTACGACCTCGCCGACGAGCAGCTCGAGCTCGCGCGGATCGTGCGCACCTTCGCCGACGAGGTCGTCGCCCCGCGCGCCTACGAAGCCGACCGCACCAAGACCCTCCCGATGGACGTCGTGGCCGGAATGGGGGAGCTCGGTCTGTTCGGACTGCCCTTCCCCGAGGAGGTCGGCGGCCAGGGCGGCGATTACGTCGCACTGTGCCTCGCGATCGAAGCCCTCGGACGCGTCGACCAGTCGATCGCGATCACCCTGGAGGCGGCGGTCGGTCTCGGAGCGATGCCGCTGCATCTGTTCGGCAGCGACGCACAGCGGGCGGAGCACCTGCCCGATCTGCTCGCCGGCCGCGCGCTCGCCGCGTTCGGGCTCACCGAACCCGAAGCCGGGTCGGATGCCGGAGCCACCCGCACGACGGCGCGCCTCGACGGCGACGAGTGGGTGGTCGACGGTGCGAAGCAGTTCATCACCAACTCGGGCACGCCCATCACCCGGTTCGTCACGGTGACCGCGGTGACGGGGCGCGGCGAGAAGGGCCCGGAACTCTCGGCGATCCTCGTGCCGCACGGCACGCCCGGGTTCACGGTCGGACCGGCCTACGACAAGGTCGGCTGGCACGCCTCCGACACCCACCCGCTGACCTTCGACGGCGTGCGGGTGCCCGCCGAGAACCTCGTCGGGCAGCGTGGTCGCGGTTACGCGAACTTCCTCCACGTGCTCGACGAGGGACGCATCGCGATCGCCGCGCTCGCGACCGGCGCGGCCGAGGGATGCCTCGAAGCGGCGGTGGACTATGCGCGCAGCCGCACCGTGTTCGGCGCGTCGCTCGCGTCGCGCCAGAGCGCCCAGTTCCTGCTCGCGCGGATGCAGCTGCGTGTGCACGTGGCCCGGGTCGCGTGGCTGCACGCGGCGCGGCTGCGCGACGCCGGGCGTCCCTTCAAGACCGAGGCGGCGATCGCCAAGCTCACCGCGAGCGACGCCGCGATGGACAACGCCCGTGATGCGACCCAGGTCTTCGGCGGCAACGGCTTCATGAACGAGTACGCCGTGGGGCGGCACTTCCGCGACTCGAAGATCCTCGAGATCGGCGAGGGGACCAACGAGGTGCAGCTGCTCGTGGTGGCCCGGGCGTTGGGTGTGGCGTGAACGGTAGCGTGGCATCCGTGACCGAGATCGAGCAGCGCGGCCTTTGGTTCGAGGAGTTCGAGGCGGGCGCCGTGTTCGCGCACCGGCCGGGACGCACCGTCACCGAGGCCGACAACGTGATGTTCAGTGCCCTGACGATGAACTCGCAGGCGCTGCATCTGGATGCCGCGTATGCGCAGACCCAGCCGTTCGGGCAGCGCCTCATGAACTCGATGTGGACGCTTGCGACGATGGTCGGACTGTCGGTGACGCAGCTCACGCAGGGCACGCTCGTCGCCCAGCTCGGCCTCACTGACGTGCGTTTCCCGGCGCCCCTGTTCCACGGCGACACGCTCACGGTCTCGACGGAGATCGTCGAGACGCGACCGTCGGCGTCGCGGCCCGGCGAGGGCATCGTGACGATGCGCCACACCGGGCGCAATCAGCACGGCGAGACGGTCGCGGTCGCGACCCGCGCCGTGCTGATGCGCCGCCGGCCGACGGGGGAGGAGGCCGCATGAGTGCGTTCGGGTTCGGTCCCGCGCTGCTGTTCTGTCCGGCCGACCGCCCCGACCGGTTCGCGAAGGCGGCGGACCGGGCGGATGCCGTCATCCTCGACCTGGAGGACGCCGTCGCCGCGGACGCCAAGGTCGCCGCGCGCGGCAACGTCATCGACGCGCATCTCGACCCGGCGCGCACGATCGTGCGGGTGAACCCCACCGACTCCGCGGCGTTCGCCGCCGACATGGCGACGCTCTCGCAGACCGACTACCGCACCGTCATGGTCGCCAAGGCGGAATCGGCGAAGCAGCTCGCCCGCCTCGATCCGCGGTTCCGCATCATCGCGATCTGCGAGACCGCGCGCGGGGTGGCCGCCGCCGAGAAGATCGCCGCCGTCGAGGCCGTCATCGGTCTCATGTGGGGGTCGGAGGACCTCATCGCCTCGCTCGGCGGCACCTCGAGTCGCAAACCGCGCAGGCGGGATTCCGATCGCAGCGGCGAACCGGGACGATACCGCGACGTCGTGCGGTACGCCCGCTCCCGGGTGCTGCTGGCCGCCGGGGCACGGGGCAAGGCGGCGATCGACGCCGTGCACCTGGACATCGCCGACGTGAGGGGACTGCGCCGGGAGGCGACCGACGCCGCTGCGAGCGGCTTCGCCGCGACCGGCTGCATCCACCCTTCGCAGGTCGAGGTCGTGCGCGAGGCCTACCGCCCCGACCCGCAGACGGTCGCGTGGGCGCGGCGCCTGCTGGAGGCCGCCGACGGCGCGCCGGGCGTGTTCGCGTTCGAAGGGCGCATGATCGACGAGCCGCTGCTGCGGCACGCCCGCACCGTGCTGCGACGCGCCTGACCGTCGCCGGTGGCGGGGCTCAGCCCGCGACGGGGCTCAGCCGCTGATCGGGGCGTAGTCCAGCAGCCGCAGGCGCTCGCGCTCGAGCACGAACGTGTGGGTCGAGCCGTTCGCGAGGCGCTCGCCCGGAGCCGGGAACGCGCCGCCGGTCGCATGGCGGATGAGCTCGCGGATGAGCGCGCCGTGTGCGACGACGACGAGGGACGGCGCCGTCGGCGCGGTGCGGCGCCGCGCGTCGCGGACGGCGAGGCGCAGACCCGTGACCGCACGCGTGCGCACGTCCTCCCACGCTTCGGCGTCCGGCACCTCGGCGGTCGCCCACTCGCCCCAGCGAGCCGAGAACTGGTCGATCGTGGCGCCCTCCGCCTCCCCGTATCCGCGCTCGCGCAGTTCGGGATAGGTCTCCGGCTCGGCGGCGCCGAGTTCGGCCGCGATGATGCGGGCCGTCTCGTGGGCGCGGGACAGGTCGCTGGAGGCGACCAGCAGCGGCTCCTGGCCGGCGAGCTCGGTCCGCAACCTGCGGCCGGTCTCGAGCGCCTGGGCGCGGCCGGTGTCGTTGAGCGGGATGTCGGTGGAGCCCTGGATACGGCGGCTCTTGTTCCAGTCGGTCTCGCCGTGGCGCACGAGGGTGAGGGTCGTCACCCTTCGAGCCTACGTCGCGAGTGCGGCGGTGAGCGCCTGCAGCACCTCGGAGGTGCCGGCGTCGATCTTCACGGTCGCCTTCTTGTCCGCGCGCGTCTGCCCGCGGTTGACGATGACGATCGGCATCCGTGCGCGGCGTGCGCGCTCCACCAGCCGCACGCCCGAGTTGACGACGAGTGAGGACCCCGCCACGAGCAGCGCGTCGCTGCCGCGCACGAGCTGCTCCGCCTCGGCGAACTTGTCGACCGGGATGTACTCGCCGAAGAAGACGACGTCGGGCTTGAGCATGCCGTCGCACACACTGCAGGTCGGCACGACGAAGCCGTCGGAGCTGGCCGGCAGCACGTCGCCGTCGGGGCCGAGCTCGACGTTGTCGGGAACCGCGATCCAGGGATTGTCGGATTCGACGCGGGCTGCGAGGTCGCGGCGGTCGAACACCTGGCCGCAGTGGGTGCAGAACACGCGGCGCATCGTGCCGTGCAGCTCCACGACGCGGCGGCTGCCCGCGCGCAGGTGGAGGCCGTCGACGTTCTGCGTGATGACCCCGGTCGCGACGCCGCCCCGCTCGAGCGCGGCGAGCGCCTCGTGGCCGGGGTTGGGGTCGGCGGCGGCGAACGCCTTCCAACCGAGATGGCTGCCGACCCAGTAGCGCCGGCGCGCGGCATCCGAGTCGAGGAACTGTTGCGCGGTCATCGGCGTGCGCGTCGGCGCCCCCTTGCCGCGGTAGTCCGGAATGCCCGAGTCGGTCGACACGCCCGCCCCCGTGAGCACGGCGACCCGCCGCCCCGCGAGGGCGTCGACGGCGCGTCCGACGAGGGCCGTCGTGGCCTGATCGAACTGCAGCACCGTCGTCATGTCCCCTCGGTTCCTCTTCCCGGGCAGAGCCTACGCCTCCCGGTTTACCGGCTTGTTACGGGGTGCGTGGGAGAGTGGGGGCATGAGCGTCATCCGGATCGACGACCCCGCCGACCCCCGGCTCGCCGACTACCGCGACCTCACCGACGTGACGCTGCGCCGGGTGCTGGAACCGGCCGGCGGCCTGTACATCGCCGAATCGGCGAAGGTCATCGCGCGCGCCGTCGCCGCCGGTCACCGGCCGCGGTCGGTGCTCGTGCAGGAGAAGTGGCTCGCCGAGGTCGAGCTGCTGGCGGGGGAGGCGCCCGTCTACGTCGTGACGGATGCCGTCGCGGAGCGTCTCACCGGCTACACGGTGCACCGGGGCGCGCTGGCCGCGATGCACCGGCCGGTGCTGCCGGGCGTGGCCGAGGTCGTGGCGGGGGCACGGACCGTGCTGATCCTCGAGGACATCGTCGACCACACCAACGTCGGCGCAGCCTTCCGCGGCGCGGCCGGGCTCGGGGCGGACGCCGTGCTCGTCACACCGCGCTGCGCCGACCCGCTGTACCGACGGAGCGTGCGGGTGAGCATGGGCACGGTCTTCCAGGTGCCGTGGACCCGTCTGCCGGAGTGGCCCGAGGCCCGCGGCGTGCTGCACGAGGCGGGGCTGCATCTGGCGGCCCTCGCGCTCGCCGACGACGCCGTGCCGCTCGACGCGTTCGTCGCCGATCGTCCAGCCCGCGTCGGCCTGCTGCTCGGTGCCGAGGGCGACGGGCTGTCGCGGCGCGCGCTGGAGGCGGCCGACACGGTCGTGACGATCCCGATGGCCGGCGGCGTCGACTCGCTCAACGTGGCCGCCGCCAGCGCCGTCGCCCTCTGGGCCCTGCGCTGACGCGAGCCGCGTTCGGCGCGCTCGGCCCGGCGAACCTGCGCGACTTCGCCGCTGCGGTCGCGACCTCGCCGGCGAACTCGGCGCGTGACCGGCGAACTCGGCGCGGGACCGGCGAACTCGGCGCGTGACCGGCGAACTCGGCGCGTGACCGGCGAACTCGGCGCGGCCGCGTCGGTCAGGCCGGGTGGCCGGGGTCGGCGGCGCGGTCGGCGCCGGGCGCCTCGATGAAGACGGGCAGCGCGTCGGGGCGCTTCGCCGTGACGTGGTCGCCCGAGGACTGGTGGCGCACGCGGCGCAGCACCCACGGCACGAGGTACTCGCGCGCCCACACCAGGTCCCCGGCACGGGCCGCGCGCCACGTGCGCAGCGGCAGCGGATCGGGCTGCATCGGCTGCAGGTCGTTGGGCACGTTCAGGGTGCGCAGCACCATCCGGGCGATCTCGTGGTGCCCGAGCGTGTTGTAGTGCAGGCGGTCGTCGTCGAAGAAGCGCATGTCCTGCACCTCCTTGAGCGCCCACTGATCGGCGACGATGCAGTCGTAGCGGTCGGCGATCGCGCGGATGTTCTCGTTGTAGATCGCGACCCGGCCCCGGATGCCGCGGAACACCGGCGTGAAGTTCGTGTCAATCCCGGTGAACACGACGAGCGTCGCGCCCTGCGACGACAGGCGCACGACGGCGTCCTCGAACTGCTGGGCGACGTCATCCGGATCGGCGCCGGGGCGGATGACGTCGTTGCCGCCGGCGGAGAAGGTGACGAGGTCGGGCTGGAGGGCCAGCGCCGGCTCGATCTGGTCGGCGGTGATCTGTCCGATGAGCTTGCCGCGCACGGCGAGGTTCGCGTAGGCGAAGTCGTCGACCTGGCTCGCCAGCACCTCGGCGACGCGGTCCGCCCAGCCGCGCAGGCCGTTCGGGGCGTTCGGGTCGGGGTCGCCCACCCCCTCGGTGAACGAGTCGCCGAGGGAGACCATCCGGCGCCACGGATGGGCGGCGGCGTTGGGGACGTACGGCGAACGCCGGTCGTCGTGGGAGGGTTCGTTCCTGCGCATGATGCTCCTCGCCGTTGACACTGCCCTCCGAGGCTACCGTCCCGCGCCGACGGCGGCGCCGGTGTCGTCGGGAGCGTTTAGGGTGGTCACTCGTGACAGCGCCGGAGAGGGGGGACCAGAGCGTGGAGCAGACGCCGGAACAGCCCCACTTCGGAAGCTTCGCCGCCGAGCACCTCTCGCCCTCGTTCCCGCAGCGCGCGCCGTGGGGAACCGCCCAGAACCTGCGTGCCTGGCAGGCCGAGGCGCTCGAGGCGTACTTCGAGGCCGACGGACCCGACGGGCCCGGCGGCGGACCGCGTGACTTCCTCGCCGCCGCGACCCCCGGCGCCGGCAAGACGACCTTCGCGCTGCGTCTGGCCTCCGAGCTGCTGCGCCGTCATGTGGTCGAGCGCATCGTCGTCGTGGCCCCCACCGAGCACCTGAAGACGCAGTGGGCCGACGCCGCCGCCCGCGTCGGGATCCGGCTCGACCCCCGCTTCAGCAACCGGCACGGCGTGCCCTCCCGGCAGTATCACGGGGTCGCGGTGACGTACGCGCAGGTGGCGGTCAAAGCGTCGGTGCACACGCACATCACCGACAGCGCGCGCACGCTCGTGATCCTCGACGAGGTGCATCACGGCGGCGACGCGCTCAGCTGGGGCGACGCGCTGCGCGAGGCCTACGGCCGTGCGACCCGGCGCCTGCTGTTGTCGGGCACCCCGTTCCGCTCCGACACGGCGCCCATCCCGTTCGTCGAGTACCACCCGAACGAGAAGGGCATCCGCCTCTCGCGCACCGACTACAACTACGGCTACGGTCGGGCGCTCGCCGACGGCGTCGTGCGTCCCGTGCTGTTCCTCGTGTACGCCGGCAAGATGCGCTGGCGCACGAAGGCGGGCGACGAGTACGAGGCGCACCTCGGCCAGGACAACACGAAGGACATCAACGCGCAGGCGTGGCGCACGGCGCTCGACCCGGAGGGCGACTGGATCCCGGCGGTGCTCGCCTCGGCCGACAAGCGCCTCAGCGAGGTGCGGCAGGACGTGCCGGATGCCGGAGGTCTCGTCATCGCGACCGACCAGACCGCGGCACGCGCGTACGCGGCGATCCTGCGCGGGATCACCGGGGAGGCGCCCACCGTCGTCCTCTCCGACGACAAGGCCGCCTCGGGGCGGATCGAGCAGTTCGCCGGGGCCACGACCCGTTGGATGGTCGCGGTGCGCATGGTGTCGGAGGGCGTCGACGTGCCGCGGCTCGCGGTCGGCGTGTACGCCACGAGCGCCTCGACGCCGCTGTTCTTCGCGCAGGCGATCGGCCGCTACGTGCGCGCCCGGCGCCGCGGTGAGACGGCATCCGTCTTCCTGCCGCACGTGCCGCAGCTGATGAGCCTCGCCGGCGAGATGGAGCGTCAGCGCGACCACGCCCTCGACCGGGAGAGCGGTGACGACGACGGCCTCGAAGACACCCTGCTGGCCGAGGCGGAGCGCGAGGAGAAGGCCTCCGACGAGCTCACCGAGGAGTTCAGCTACCAGGCGCTCGGCTCGGTCGCCCACTTCGACCGCGTGCTGTTCGACGGCAAGGAGTTCGGCCAGCTCGCCGTGCCCGGCACGCCCGAGGAGGAGGAGTTCCTCGGCATCCCGGGGCTGCTCGAGCCTGAGCACGTGCATGAGCTGCTCATGCAGCGCCAATCCCGGCAGTCCCGGCACCGGCGCGCCCGCGAGGCCCGCGAGGGCGAGAGCGACGCGCCGATGGCGACGCCGGAGACCGGCATACCCGCCCCGTTGCACCGCACGTTGCGCGAGCAGCGGCAGCTGCTGAACAGCCTCGTCGGGCTCTACGCGCGGCAGTCGGGCGAGCCGCACGGGTCGGTCCACTCCGAGCTGCGACGCATCTGCGGCGGCCCCGAGGTGGCCCGCGCCACCGTCGCCCAGCTGCAGTCGCGCATCGATGTGATGCGCTCCCGCGTTCGCGCCTGACCCGCGTCCGCCCGCGCGGGAGGCCTCGCGCCCGTCGTCGCCGCGCGGGGCGGTTCGGAATCCCGAAATGCTGGCAATTCCGGCATCTGGGCCGTCCGCGGCGCGGCGCGCGGATACCGTAAGACGTCCCCCGAACCCCGCCGCAGGAGCATCGCCGTGATCGCCATCGCCCCCACCGAGCCGACGAGCCGCGACCGGCGTCGCTGGGCGCAGTACCTCGTCGACGAGCGCTCCGAGGCGCGCGTCTACCGTCAGCTCGCCGCGCGCCGCTCCGGCGAGGAGCGGGAGATCCTGCTGGCGCTCGCCGAGGCGGAGGGGCGCCATGAGGCGCACTGGCTCGAGCTGCTGGGTGAGGAGCCGGCGCGCCTGCCGCGCGCGAGCGCCGGCTCGGCTGTGCTCGGCTGGATGGCACGCCGGTTCGGCTCGATCTTCGTGCTCGCCCTCGCCCAGAACGCCGAGGGGCGCTCCCCGTACGACGACGAACCGTACGCGACGGCGCGGATGGCGGCCGACGAGAAGGTGCACCGCGAAGTGGTGCGGGGCCTCGCCGCCCGGGGGCGCCGGCGCCTGTCGGGCACGTTCCGGGCGGCGGTGTTCGGGGCCAATGACGGGCTCGTCTCCAACCTCGCCCTCGTGATGGGCATCGGCGCGACCGGGGTCGCCCCGCTGTTCGTGCTGTTCAGCGGTGTGGCAGGCCTGCTGGCGGGCGCCCTGTCGATGGGTGCGGGGGAGTACGTCTCGGTGCGCTCGCAGCGCGAGCTGCTCGATGCGACCGAACCCAGCAACTACGCTGACGCGGCCCTGCCCGACCTCGACCTCGACGCGAACGAGCTGGCGCTGGTCTACCGCACGCGCGGGATTCCGGCCGCCCAGGCGGAGGAGCGGGCGCGCGCCGTCGTCGCCCAGGCCCGCGCGTCCGACCGCACGACGCCGTACGCGCTTCCCGAGGCCGAGCGCGGCGACCACGAGACGGTCGGCAGCGCCCTGGGGGCAGCCGGCTCCAGCTTCCTGTTCTTCGCGTCGGGCGCGATCATCCCGGTGCTCCCGTGGCTGTTCGGCCTGCAGGGCCTGCCGGCCGTGCTGCTCGCGCTCGTGCTGGTGGGCCTCTCGCTGCTGGGGACCGGCGCCACCGTCGGGCTGCTCTCGGGGGCGCCGCCGCTGCGCCGCGGGCTGCGTCAGCTGGCGATCGGCTTCGGCGCCGCCGCCGTCACCTACGTGCTCGGCCTCGTCTTCGGCGTGTCGCTCGGCTGACGCCGTCCGGCGACGCGCCCGGGCGCCCGTCGCCGATTCGGGGTTGCGGCGCGGACGTGGTATCGTCGATCCTCGGTTGCGAAACCGGAAACACCACCTGCGCGGGTGGCGGAATAGGTAGACGCGCTAGCTTGAGGTGCTAGTGCCCGTATAGGGCGTGGGGGTTCAAGTCCCCCCTCGCGCACAGAAGAAAAGGGCCCCGTCAGGGGCCCTTTTCCTGTTTCTCCGGCGGATGCTGCGGCGGCGCCCCGGTACCGTTGAGGGCATGTCCGACGAGTCCTCCGTCCACCCCGAGGTCGTGCGCGTCGCGCGCGACCTCATCCGGTTCGACACCACCAACTGGGGCGAGGGGCGCTCCCGCGGCGAGCGCGAGGCGGCCGAGTACGTCGGCGCCTACCTCGAAGAGCTCGGACTGCCGGTCGAGTACTACGAGCCGGTGCCGCGGCGTACGAACCTCGTGACCCGCATCCCGGGGCGCAACCCCGACAAGCCCGCGCTCGTGCTGCACGGCCATCTCGACGTGGTCCCCGCCGTCGCCGAGGACTGGTCGGTCGACCCGTTCGAGGGTGTCATCCGCGACGGGCTGCTGTGGGGGCGCGGCGCCGTCGACATGAAGGACATGGACGCCATGATCCTCGCCTCCGTCGCCGAGCTGCTGCGCGCCGGCGAGCGGCCCGAGCGTGACATCGTGGTCGCCTTCTTCGCGGATGAGGAGAACGGCGGCGTGGAGGGGTCTCAGCTCGTCGTCCGGGATCGGCCGCACTGGTTCGCCGGGGCGACCGAGGCCGTCAGCGAGGTCGGCGGCTACTCGATCCCCGTCGGCGACCGCCGGGCCTACCTGCTGCAAGTGGGGGAGAAGGCGCTCGTGTGGCTGCGGCTGCGTGCCCGCGGCATCGCCGGGCACGGCAGCCGCTTCCACCCCGACAACGCCGTCACCCGCCTCGCCGAGGCCGTCGCCGCCCTCGGCCGCACCGAGTGGCCGATCGAGCTGACCGCCACGACGCGTCAGACCGTCGCGGGGCTCGCGGCGCTGTGCGGCGCCGACGCCGCCGACCCGGATGCCGTCGCCGAGGCGACCGGGCCGGCATCCGGATTCCTGCGCTCCACGTTCCGCACGACGACCAACCCTACCGGGCTCACCGCCGGCTACAAGCACAACGTCATCCCGGATGCGGCGAGCGCGACGATCGACGTGCGCACGCTGCCGGGCCAGGAAGACGCGGTGCTCGCCGAGATCCAGCGGATCGTCGGAGACGACGTCGTCGTCGAGATCAGCCACCGCGACATCGGCCTCGAGGTGCCGTTCGCCGGCGACCTCGTCGACGCCGTGGTCGGCGCCCTCGGCCGTCACGACCCGGGCGTGCCGGTGCTGCCGTACCTCATGGGCGGCGGCACCGACAACAAGGCCCTCGCCGAGCTCGGCATCGCCGGATACGGGTTCGCGCCGCTGCGCCTCCCCGACGGACTCGACTTCACCGGTATGTTCCACGGGGTGGACGAGCGCGTGCCGCTGGACGCGCTCGTCTTCGGGCAGCGCGTGCTGACCGACCTGCTGCGCACGTACTGACGCCCCGCACGACCCGAGCCCGGAAGGCCGCCATGCTGTTCGAAGCCATCATCCTCGGGATCGTCCAGGGACTCACCGAGTTCCTGCCGATCTCGTCGAGCGCGCACCTGCGTATCGTCGGCGAGTTCCTGCCCGCGGCGACCGACCCGGGCGCGACGTTCACGGCGATCACGCAGATCGGCACGGAACTCGCGGTGCTCGTGTATTTCTTCAAGAAGATCGTGCGCATCATCGGCCGCTGGTTCCGCTCGCTTACCGGCGCGGTACCGCGGAACGACCCCGACGCGCGCATGGGCTGGATCGTCATCATCGGCACGATCCCCATCGGCGTGCTGGGCTTCCTCTTCCAGGACGTCATCCGCGACACGTTCCGCAACCTCTGGCTCGTGGCGATCGTGCTGATCGTGTTCGGCCTCATCCTCGGCGCCGCCGACGCGCTCGGGCGCCGCACGCGCAACGAAGAAGACCTCACCTACAAGCACGGCCTGGCCCTGGGCTTCGCGCAGGCTCTGGCGCTCATCCCCGGCGTGTCACGCTCGGGGGCGACCACGACCATGGGGCTCGCACTCGGCTACACGCGGCCCGTCGCCGCCGAGGTCGCGTTCCTCCTCGCGGTGCCCGCCGTCTTCGGCAGCGGCTTCTACGAGCTGTACCACGCCATCAAGGAGCCGGGCTCGGCGGTGTTCACGATGGTCGAGACCGCCGTCGCCACCGCGATCGCGTTCGGCGTGGGGCTGGCCGTCATCGCGTTCCTCATGCAGTACCTCAAGCGCGGCAGCTTCCTGCCGTTCGTGATCTACCGGGTCGTGCTCGGCATCGCGCTCATCGTGCTGCTGAGCATGGGCGTGCTGCAGGCGTACTGACCCGCGCTCAGCCGCGCACGTCGACGCCGAAGGCGACGGCGAACGCGGCGGCATGCTGTTCCGCCTGGCGCAGATCCAGCGTCGCGCCGCGCAGCCCCCGCGGGTCGGTGAACGACACGGCCTCCAGCCCCCGAAGGTCGACGTCGGAGCACCGCAGCTCGCGGGTGTCGACCTCGTCGACGCGGGTGGACTCGAACCGCACGCGCGTCAGCCGTGCGTCGGGCAGATCGAGCGTGCCGATCTCGCAGTCGGTGAACGTGACGTCGTTCAGCCGCGCCGACGCGAGGGAGAGGTAGTCGACGCGCAGGCCTCGCAGCGCGACGCCGTCCCACTCCGCGCGCACCGCGTCGAGGGTCGCGATGCGCCCGCCGGCGACGACGCTCTCGCGCCAGGCGCCGTCGCGGGCGACGAGCTCCACCGCGCGGATGCCGGACACCACGGCGTCGACGAGGGTGGCGCCGGTGAGGTCGAACCGGTCGACGGATGCGGTCTCGACGCGCACCTCCACGAGACGCGCGTGCGCCGCATCCACATCGCCGGCGAGCGAGCCGAGTCGCGCCGCCTGCACGTCCGCGCGGGCGCGCAGCCCGGTCTCCTCCGCGAGGACGGCGGGGATGTCGGGCGCCACGGTGCGCGGCGGCTTCGGGGAGGAGGCGGGACGGGGCATACCGGCCAGCCTACGGCGCGGGTATCATGGAGCATCCAGCGTCGATCCGGCCATCACCGGGGAGCTCTCGGAAGAACGCCCCGGTCCGCCGGGGTCATTAGAACCGAGCGGGGCAGGCCCGTCACAGCCGCAGGAGAGAGGCCGTCGATCCTCACGAGGGAGCGGCGGCAAGCGGGGTGGTACCGCGGTCGACAGATCGTCCTCGCAGGAAGCATCGCAACCTGCTGGAGTGACAGATGGTCTACCCCCGAACCGACACCGGCCCCGTGGTCCCGAGCCCGCGCTTTCCCGACGTGGAGCGCGACGTCCTCGCCTTCTGGCAGCAGGACGACACGTTCCGCGCGTCGATCGCGCAGCGCGAGGGCGCCGAGGAATGGGTGTTCTACGACGGGCCGCCGTTCGCGAACGGCCTGCCGCACTACGGCCACCTGCTCACCGGGTACGCGAAGGACCTGTTCCCGCGTTTCCAGACGATGTGCGGCAAGAAGGTCGACCGCGTCTTCGGATGGGACACGCACGGCCTGCCCGCCGAGCTCGAGGCGATGAAGCAGCTCGGTCTCACCGAGAAGAGCGAGATCGTCGAAATGGGCATCGACGCGTTCAACGCGAAGGCCCGCGAGTCGGTGCTGGCCTACACGCACGAGTGGGAGGACTACGTCACCCGACAGGCGCGCTGGGTCGACTTCGAGCGCGGCTACAAGACGCTCGACACCGGGTTCATGGAGTCGGTGCTGTGGGCGTTCAAGGAGCTGTGGGACAAGGGCCTGGCCTACGAAGGCCACCGCGTGCTGCCCTACTGCTGGCGCGACGAGACGCCGCTGAGCAACCACGAGCTGCGCATGGACGACGACGTCTACAAGATGCGCCAGGACCCGTCGGTGACCGTCACCTTCCCGCTCGTGGGGGCCAAGGCCGAGGCGCTCGGGCTCACCGGAGTGCGCGCGCTCGCGTGGACGACGACGCCGTGGACCCTGCCGACCAACCTCGCCCTCGCCGTCGGGCCCGACATCTCCTACGTCGTCGTGCCGGGCGGTCCGAACGGCGCCGCCGACGTGCCCGCGGGCGGCGACGCCGAGGGCGCGACCGCGCACCGCTACCTGCTCGCGGCGGAACTGCTGGGAGGCCACGCGAAGGAGCTCGGCTACGACGACGCCGCCGCGGCGCAGGCCGCCGTGGAGCGCACGGTCGTCGGCGCCGAGCTCGCCGACGTCCACTACGACCGCCTGTTCGACTACTACGCGGATGCCGACACGTGGGGCACCGGCACCTCGTGGCGCATCCTCGTCGACGACTACGTCACCACGAGCGACGGCACCGGCATCGTGCACCAGGCCCCCGCCTACGGTGAGGACGACCAGCGCGTCACCGAGGCCGCCGGCATCCCGCTCATCATGAGCCTCGACGACGGCGGCCGCTTCCTGCCGCAGGCCACCGACGTCGCCGGCGAGCTGTGGATGGACGCCAACCGTCCGCTCATCCGCCTGTTGAAGGCGCAGGGGCGCCTGCTGCGCGAGGCCAGCTACGAGCACTCGTATCCGCACTGCTGGCGCTGCCGGAACCCCCTCATCTACAAGGCCGTCTCGAGCTGGTTCGTGCGTGTGACGCAGATCAAGGACCGCCTGATCGAGCTCAACGAGCAGATCACGTGGGCGCCCGAGAACGTCAAGCACGGGCAGTTCGGCAAGTGGCTCGAGGGTGCGCGCGACTGGTCGATCAGCCGCAACCGGTTCTGGGGCTCGCCGATCCCGGTGTGGAAGAGCGACGACCCCGAATACCCGCGCGTCGACGTGTACGGGTCGCTCGCCGACCTCGAGCGCGACTTCGGCCGCCTCCCCGTGAACGACGCCGGCGAGGTCGACCTCCACCGGCCCTACATCGACGACCTCACGCGGCCGAACCCGGACGACCCGACGGGGCGCTCCACGATGCGCCGCATCGAGGACGTCTTCGACGTGTGGTTCGACTCCGGATCGATGCCGTACGCCCAGGTGCACTACCCGTTCGAGAACCGGGAGTGGTTCGACTCGCACGCGCCCGCCGACTTCATCGTCGAGTACATCGGGCAAACCCGTGGCTGGTTCTACGTGATGCACGTGCTCTCCGGCGCGCTCTTCGACCGGCCGGCGTTCGCCGGTGTCGCCTGTCACGGCATCGTGCTCGGCAGCGACGGGCAGAAGATGTCGAAGTCGCTGCGCAACTACCCCGATGTCAGCGAGGTGTTCGACCGCGACGGTTCCGACGCGATGCGCTGGTTCCTCATGGCCTCGTCGGTGCTGCGCGGCGGCAACCTCATCGTCACGGAGGAGGGCATCCGCGCGGGCGTGCGGGAGTTCCTGTTGCCGCTGTGGAGCGCGTGGTACTTCTTCTCGACGTACGCCAACGCGGCGGGCGGAGCGGGCTGCGCGGGCTACACCGCGCGGTGGCGCACCGACTCGACGAACGTGCTCGACCGGTACATCCTCGCCCTCACCGGCGATCTCGTGCGCGGCGTCGCCGCCGACCTCGAGGCGCTGGACTCGACGACGGCCGCGGCCAAGCTCCGCGACTTCGCCGAGGCGTTGACCAACTGGTACATCCGCCGCTCCCGCGACCGGTTCTGGGGCAACGTCACCGACGACCCGGCATCCACCGAGGCGTTCGACACGCTCTACACCGTGCTCGAGACGCTCACCCGCGTCGCCGCGCCCCTCATCCCGCTGGTGGGCGAGCGGATCTGGCAGGGTCTCACCGGTGGGCGCAGCGTGCACCTGACCGACTGGCCCGACGCGGGAGCGTTCCCCGCCGCCACCGACATCCGCACGGCGATGGATGCCGTCCGCGAGGTGTCCAGCGTCGCCAACGCGCTGCGCAAGAAGGAGGGCAAGCGCGTGCGCCTGCCGTTGCCGCAGCTGACCGTGGCGGTGCCGGATGCGGCCGCGCTCGCGCAGTTCGAGGCGATCATCGCCGACGAGCTCAACGTCAAGCGCGTGAGCCTCGTCGAGTCGACCGAGGGCCTCGCCGAGCAGTACGGCATCAGCCAGCGCCTCGCCGTCAACGCGCGCGCCGCGGGCCCGCGCCTCGGCAAGCAGGTGCAGCACGTGATCGCCGGCGCCAAGGCAGGTCTGTGGACCGAGACCGACGGGGTCGTGGTCGTCGACGGCATCGCCCTCGAGCCGGGCGAGTACGACCTCACGCTCGAGGCGGGCGGGGTCGCCGAGGGCACCGCGATCGCGCTGCTGTCCGGCGGCGGCTTCCTGCTGCTGGACACCGCGACGACGCCCGAGCTCGAGGCCGAAGGGCTCGCCCGCGACGCCATCCGCGTCGTGCAGGAAGCGCGTCGCAGCGCCGGGCTCGAGGTGGGCGACCGCATCGTGCTCGCGCTCAACGTGACCCCCGCGGTCGCCGCGGCCATCGAGGCGCACGGGTCGCTGATCGCGGAGGAGACCCTCGCGGTCGCGTTCGCGGTGCAGGCCACCGACGACCTCGACGCGCTCGTCGACGAGGTCTCCTCGCCCGGCGACGGCGTGTTCCGCTCGGGGGCGCGCGCGCTCGGCACCGACAAGTCGCCGATCGTCGTGACGATCGACGGCAACGTGATCGCCGGGGGTGCCGTATGAGCGACCGCAGTCGCGCCGACGCCGTCTACGACGCACTCCTGGCCCGCGCCGGCGAGCGCTGGGTGCAGCCCCGCAAGGAGCGCACCGCGCGCCTGCTGGAGTACCTCGACGACCCGCAGCGCACCTACCGTGTGATCCATGTGACCGGGACCAACGGGAAGACGTCGACGAGCCGCCTCGCCGAGTCGATCGTGCGCGCCCACGGTCTGCGCACCGGACTGTTCACGAGCCCTCACCTGGAGCGGTTCACCGAGCGGATCATTATCGACGGCGAGCCGATCGACGACGCCGCCGTGAGCGCGGCGTGGGAGGAGATCGAGCCGTTCGTCGGCCTCGTCGACGGCGAGCTGGAGGCCGCCGGCGACGAGCCGCTCACGTTCTTCGAGCTGCTCACCGTGCTCGCCTTCGTCGCGTTCGCCGACGCGCCCGTCGACGTCGCCGTGATCGAGGTCGGCATGGGCGGAGCGTGGGATTCCACGAACACCGCCGACGGCGACGTCGCGGTGTTCGCCCCGATCGACATCGACCACGCCGACCGGCTCGGCGAGACGATCGCCGAGATCGCCGCGGTCAAGGCGGGGATCGTCAAGGACGGTGCGATCGCCGTCTCGGCGCGGCAGCACCCCGACGCCCTCGCGGCGCTGCGGGATGCGGCATCCGCGCGGCACGCGACCCTCGCCGTCGAGCCGGACGGCTTCGCGGTGACGGCCCAGCGCCTCGCGGTGGGCGGCCAGCAGCTCAGCGTGCGGGGGCTCGCGGGCACGTACGACGACCTCTACCTGCCGCTGTACGGCGCGCACCAGGGTCACAACGCCGCCCTCGCGATCGCGGCCGTCGAGGCCCTCATCGGCGGGGGAGCGCAGGCGCTCGCGCCCGACGTCGTCGCCGAAGGGCTCGCGCAGGTGACCTCGCCCGGACGCCTGCAGCTGCTCGGCGTCGCGCCGACCGTGCTCGTCGACGCGGCCCACAACCCGCACGGTGCGCGGTCGCTCGCGGCCGCCCTGCGGGAGTCGTTCGACTTCGACGAGTGGGGGCTCGTGCTCGGCGTCTTCGCCGACAAGGATGCCGACGGCATCGTCGCCGAACTCGCCGGCACCGCGACGCACGTCTTCGCGACGCAGCTGCAGTCCGATCGCGCCGAGTCCGCCGACCGCATCGCCGACCTCGTGGAGGAGCACGGCACCCCCGTCACGGTGCACGGCGACCTCGACGAGGCGGCCGAGGCCGCGCGCGCCTGGGCGGCTGCCGCCGACCGCAGGGCCGTCGTGATCGCCGGCAGCGTCGTGCTCGCCGGCGAGGCGATCCAGCTGGCGGGCGCGCAGACGTGGAAGGACGGGTGGCGTGATGAGTGAGGCTCGCGCGCCCCGGCAGCGACGCCGCCGCGGCGCCGCCGAGTCGCTCGCGTCGATCGTGCTCGGGTTCGAGTCGATCATCGTCTTCCTCGGCGGTCTCGTGCTGTTCGGCCTGAAGGCGACCCCGGCGGGGATCGAGCCGTGGTGGGGGATCGTCGCCGGTAGCGTGCTGGCGGTGCTGCTGGTGCTCACCTCCGGCGTCCTCCGGCACACGTGGGGGATCGCGCTCGGCTGGTTCTGGCAGCTGCTGATCGTGCTCGGCGGCCTGCTCGAGCCGGGGCTCGCCGTCGTCGGGCTCATTTTCGGTGCCATGTACGCGTATGCCACCATCAAGGGGGCGTCGCTGGACCGCCTGAACGCCCAGCGGGCGGAGCAGGCCCAGGATGCCGCGGACCACACGAACGGAGACTGACATGCCCACCGAAGAGACTCTCGTCCTCGTCAAGCCGGACGGCGTCGCGCGCGGGCTGACCGGCGCGATCCTCGCCCGCATCGAGGCGAAGGGGTACGCGCTCGTCGACATCCGCCTCGTCGAGCCCGACCGCGAGCTGCTCGAGCAGCACTACGCCGAGCACGCCGGCAAGCCGTTCTTCGAGCCGCTCGTCGAGTTCATGCTCTCTGGCCCGTCGGTCGCGATCCGCCTCGCCGGCAACCGCGTCATCGAGGGCTTCCGCTCGCTCGCCGGCACCACCGACCCGACGACCGCCGCGCCCGGTACCATCCGCGGTGACTTCGGCCGCGACTGGGGCCTGAAGGTGCAGCAGAACCTGGTGCACGGCTCCGACAGCCCCGAGTCCGCCCAGCGCGAGCTCGCCCTCTGGTTCTGAGCCAACGGCCTCGGCTGAAGGTCGGGTAGCCCGCGCCGCCGCGCCCGGTGGTCGAGTAGCGCGCGCAGCGCGCGTATCGAAACCTCCCGAATCCGGCATCGGATGGCGCCACTGTATCGGGTCGGGTTCTCCACAGGCCTCTCGGACTTTCGAATCAATGTCCGAGGCCGGTGGGAGAATCGGGGCATGTCGAAGTTCACGAAGATCATGACCCTGGAGGACGATCTCACCGTCCTGGGTGAGATGGTCGCGGGCTTCGAGTCGAACGCGGTGGAGTTGCGTCGGGCACAGATCGCGGAGGTGCGGCTGCTGGCGCGTGCCGGTCAGTTCGCCGACGCGCAGACCGCCGGTTCCCCTCTGCGGGTGCGGGAGCACGACATGGCGTTGCGGTCGATCGCGGCGGAGATCGGCGGTGTGTTGCATGTGACCGATCGGACGGTGCAGGCACGCATCGGGGATGCGCGGACGCTGGTGGAGATGTACCCGCTGACACTTCAGGCATGGGAGGCGGGTCGGATCACGAGGGGTCAGGTGCAGGTGATCACGGATGCCGGTGACGTCGTGCCGACGTCGCGACGCCCGGAGTTCGAGGCGGAAGCGATCATCCAGTGCGAGGGGCGCACCCCGAACCGGCTCCGCCCGATCCTGCAGCTCCTCGCGGAACGGTTCACCGACCGCAGCTTCACGGAACGCCATCAAGATGCGGCCGCCGGGCGGTGTGTGCGGGTGTTTCCGGGGAGGGATGGGATGTGCGATGTGGTCGCGACGGTGCCGACGGTGATCGGCGACGGGATCCTCGACCGCCTGACCCAGCAAGCGCAGGCCGTGATCGACGCGCGCGACCCGGGCGACGACGACGAACGCGGCATCGACGCGGTCCGCACCGACGTGCTCACCGACCTCCTCCTCGCCGGCGCCCCGGCTTTGGATCCGACTGCGACCGGTGACCAGCCCGGGACGTTGGGTGCGATTCGCGCGCAGGTGCAGGTGGTCGTCCCGGCGCTCACGTTGGTGGGTGCGGATGAGGGTCCCGCGGATCTGGTGGGTCGTTCCCCGATCGATGCCGACACGGCTCGGTGTCTTGCCTCACAGTCCCCGTCGTTGACGCGATTGCTCACCGATCCGGTGCGTGGGTCGGTGATCGCGATCGACGCGTACCGTCCCGCTTGGTCGCAGCGTCGGTTCCTGCGGGCGAGGGATCAGCATTGCCGGTTCCCGGGATGCCGGAGGGCGGCGATCCGCTGCGAGATCGACCACACCATCGACCACGCCCTCGGCGGCCCCACCACGTTGGGTAACCTCGCTCACCTGTGCCAACGGCATCACTCGATGAAGCAGTTCACCCGCTGGCGGGTCCGACAACTCCCGGGTGGCGTCCTGGAATGGACTTCACCCCTCGGCAGAACCTACCGCGAAGACACCTCACAACCCCCGGTCGCCTTCACCCCTGCCACCCCACCCGCCCCCGCCGAGTCCCTCGAGCCGGCACCCTTCTGACGCCCCGCACCCACCGGTGGTTGAGTAGCGCGCACAGCGCGCGTATCGAACCCGCGCACCCACCAACACCGCCGAGGCCCGGCGCGTTTCGACTCGTCGCGGAGCTCCTCACTCAACGACCGGAACTTCCCGGTGGTTGAGTAGCCGGCGGAGCCGGCGTATCGAAACCCGCGCACCCTCCATCGGCTGACGTGCTCGGGGCGTTTCGACTCGTCGCGTTGCTCCTCGCTCAACGACCGGGGGTCACCGCACCGCACACCCCCGGTGGTTGAGTAGCGCGCGCAGCGCGCTTATCGAAACCCGCGCACCCGCCGTCGACTGAGGAGCCCGGCGAGTTTCGACTCGTCGCTGCGCTCCTCACTCGACGACCGGAAGGTGTCGGGGGAGCGGTCAGAAGAGGATGCCGAGCAGCTGCGGCACCGCATCCAGACGCAGCTGCGCGAGCAGCAGCACGACGCCGTAGGTGACCAACGCCATGAGCGGCACCCACGCCATGAGCGCCGAGCCGACGGAGCGCACCCGCTGCGACGGAGAGACGACGCCCGCCCGCGCGAGGTGCACCCACACGGCGTAGGACGTCGGGATCGTCACGAGCCACGTCACCATGCACCACGGGCACAGCGTGCCGAGCACGAAGATGCTCTGGCCGATGAGCCACCACACGAACCCGTACGCGAAGGTGATCCCGGCCGCGAAGCACCACCAGAACCAGCGGGCGAACCTGGCCCCCGCCAGCAGTGCCATGCCCACGACGATCGGGGCGACCCAGCCGGTCAGGCCGAGGATCGGATTGGGGAAGCCGAACGCCGAACCCTGCGGCGAGTCGAGGTTCGCCGAGCACTGGACGATCACGCTGAAGTCGCAGGATGCCGCATCGCCGGGGTTCGTGAGGGCGTGGAACTTCTCGATCGTCAACGCGAACGCGGCGATCCAGCCGATCACGCCGGCGATTACCAGCCAGATCGCGAAGACGGTCGGACGGGGCTCGGCGGGGCGGGTCGACACCTCGTGATTATCGCATCGGCGCGTATGCGTCGACGCGGAGGGGCGCCGCATCCGCGCAATCGACACGCCGCGTGCGATAATGGTCCCCGACGTCTCCGCGGCCGCGCCGCGATCCACGTCACAGAAGACTTCGGGCGACGACAGCCCAGCGCGATGCGCACCCAGCCCTGGAGCGGGTCCATCGCAGACCGAGTGAATTCGCGGCTCCTCCGAACGGAGCAGCGCCGCCAGAGGTGAGCGGGACGGCACGCGGAGCCGTACCCGTGAGGATTGGGCCAGCGATGGCAGATGTACACGAACCGAACGACAGCACGGCCGCTGGGATCCCCGAGGAGCTCGACCTCCCGGTGGACGAGGCGCTGAGCACGCCCGCGCCGGCGGCGGATGACGCCCCGGTCGCCGACGAATCGGCCGTCGCCGAGGAGGCTCCGGTCGTGGACGAGGTCCCGGCCGAAGAGGCCCCCGTCTCGGAGGAGGCCCCCGTCTCGGTGGAGGCCCCCGTCTCGGTGGAAGCCCCCGTCGCGGAGGAAGCCCCCGTCGCGGAGGAAGCCCCCGTCTCGGAGGAAGCTTCCGTCGCCGAGGAGCCTCCGGTCGCCGAGGCCGCCGAGGAGGCGCCGACCGCTCCCGAGGCCCCCGCGGAGCAGACCCCCGCAGAGCAGACCCCCGCCGAGGAGGCGCCGCTCACCGCGGTGGCGCTCGGCCTGCTTCCCGAGGTTTTCGTCTCGCAGGTCACGACGCAGCTGCACTTCTACGCGCCGGAGGTCACCTTCCTCCCCGCCCTGCCGGGCGCCGCGTTCGACGACGAGCCCGCCGACGACGCGCAGCCGGCATCCGGCAGCAGCCGTCGGCGCAACCGTCGCCGCGGCGGACAGGCATCGGGCGAGGGCGACGACGCCGGCACCGCGCAGCCGCAGGGACGCCGTCGCGCCGTCGAGCTCATCACCGAGCCGCAGCGCATCAAGGGCTCCACGCGTCTCGAGGCCAAGAAGCAGCGCCGCCGTGACGGCCGCGAGGCCGGCCGCCGCCGCGCCGTCGTGACCGAGGCGGAGTTCCTCGCCCGACGCGAGGCCGTCGACCGCGTCATGATCGTGCGCTCCAAGAACGGTCGCATCCAGATCGCCGTGCTCGAGGACGGCGTACTCGTCGAGCATTACGTCGCCCGCAATCAGGACGCGTCGCTCATCGGCAACGTCTACCTCGGCCGTGTGCAGAATGTGCTGCCCAGCATGGAGGCCGCCTTCGTCGACATCGGCCGCGGCCGCAATGCCGTGCTGTACTCCGGCGAGGTCGACTGGGACGCCGTCGAGACCGGCAACCAGCCGCGCCGCATCGAGCTCGCGCTGAAGTCGGGCGACAAGGTGCTCGTGCAGGTCACGAAGGACCCGGTCGGGCACAAGGGCGCGCGGCTCACGAGCCAGATCTCCCTCCCGGGCCGCTACCTCGTGTACGTGCCCGGCGGCGCCATGAACGGCATCTCCCGCAAGCTGCCCGACACCGAGCGCGCGCGTCTGAAGAAGATCCTCAAGGAGGTGCTCCCGGAATCGTCCGGCGTCATCGTGCGCACGGCGGCCGAGGGCGCGACCGAGGACCAGCTGACCCGCGACGTGCAGCGTCTCACCAACCAGTGGGAGCACATCTCCACGCAGGTCTCCGCGATGCAGGCCCCCGCGCTGCTGCACTCCGAGCCCGACCTGCTCGTCAAGATCGTCCGTGACGTGTTCAACGAGGACTTCTCCCGGATGCTGATCCAGGGCGAAGAGGCGCACCACACGATCAGCCAGTACCTGACGGGTGTGGCCCCCGACCTGCTCGAGCGCGTCGAGCGTTACGAGGGCGACCACGACCCGTTCGACGAGTTCCGCATCACGGAGCAGATCGAGAAGGCGCTCGACCGCAAGGTGTGGCTGCCCTCCGGCGGGTCGCTCGTCATCGACCGCACCGAGGCGATGACGGTCGTCGACGTCAACACGGGCAAGTTCGTCGGCTCCGGCGGCAACCTGGAAGAGACCGTCACCAAGAACAACCTCGAGGCGGCCGAGGAGATCGTCCGTCAGCTGCGCCTCCGCGACATCGGCGGCATCATCGTCGTCGACTTCATCGACATGGTGCTCGAGTCCAACCGCGACCTCGTGCTGCGCCGCCTCGTCGAGTGCTTGAGCCGTGACCGCACGAAGCACCAGGTCGCCGAGGTCACCTCGCTCGGACTCGTGCAGATGACCCGCAAGAAGCTGGGCCTGGGCCTGTTGGAGACCTTCAGCGAGGCGTGCGAGGTGTGCGCGGGCCGCGGCGTCATCGTGCACCACGACCCCGTCGTGAAGCACCGCGCCCCGCAGCAGCAGGGCTCGTCCAACCGGCGCTCGCGCGGGAACGGCGGCGGCAACGCGAACGGCAACGGCAACGGCAACGGCGCGTCCGCCTCGACGGCACCCGGCGGCGGCACCCACACCATCACCGAGGGGGTGAAGTCGGCCCTCGCCCAGATCGCCGCCTCCACCATCCACCCGTCGCACGAGGATGCCGCCCCCGCCGTCGAGCCCGTCATCGAGCTCCCGGCCGCGCCGGCCGCGGAGGAGGCCCGTCCGCCCAAGGCGGAGCGCGCCTCGAAGCCGCGCCGCCGCAAGAGCGAGGCGGCGGCGCCGAAGACCGAGAAGGACATGCTGCTCGACTCGGTGCTCAACGCCCTCCCGGAGCCGAAGGCACCGGGCCAGGGCCGCGCGCGCCGTCGCGTCACGACCGCCGCGCTCAGCGGCACTCCGGTCGCCGCCACCCCCGAGGACTGAGCCCGAACCGCCCGGGTCAGCGGCCGCGCCGCTCCCGGGCGGTGACGCGCAGGCCCGACGCGATGAGCCGGCGCACCAGGTCGCGACCGGACACGTGCTCGGCGCCCGCCGCGATCAGACGGGCGACGGAGTCTTCGGGGACGTCGTAGTGGTCGCGGTCGAATCCGCGGCGCGGGATGCCGGCCGCCTCAGCGAAAGCGTGCAGCTCGTCGAGTGACGTGTCGCTCACGAGGTGCGCCCACAGCCGCCCGTGCGCCGGCCACCGGGCGTCGTCGATGAGGATGGCCATCCGCCGATCCTAGGCCGGGGGAGCGCGGTCGGCGCGCGGATCGGGGCGCTTTTGCCAGGACCGCCCCCCATCGGGTAAACTCGATCCTTGGTGCGTCGAGGTTCCGCCTCCGCATCGGACATTCTTCGGGACCACCGGTCCCATGAGACAACCGGAGCCGTGCGCTCCACTGAAGAAAACAGGTGTGAAGTGGTTTACGCAGTTGTGCGCGCCGGCGGCCGTCAGGAGAAGGTGGAGGTCGGCACGATCGTCGTCCTCGACCGTCAGCAGGCCAAGGTCGGCGACTCGATCGAGCTGCCCGCCGTGCTGTTCGTCGACGGCGACGCCGTGACGACCGACGCCGACAAGCTCGCGAAGGTCAAGGTCACCGCCGAGGTCCTCGGCGAGGAGCGCGGCCCGAAGATCGTCATCCAGAAGTTCAAGAACAAGACCGGTTACAAGAAGCGCCAGGGCCACCGCCAGGACCTCACGCGCGTCAAGGTCACCGGCATCAAGTAAAGCCAGGGAGAAACGCGAGATGGCACACAAAAAGGGCGCAAGCTCCACCCGCAACGGTCGTGACTCCAACGCACAGCGCCTCGGCGTGAAGCGTTTCGGCGGCCAGACCGTCAACGCCGGCGAGATCCTCGTCCGCCAGCGTGGCACGCACTTCCACCCCGGCGCCAACGTCGGCCGTGGTGGCGACGACACCCTGTTCGCCCTCGCCGCCGGTGCGGTCGAGTTCGGCCAGAAGGGCGGCCGCAAGGTCGTCAACATCGTGGCGGCTGCGGAGTAATCCACACCGAGCTGTGACAGCGAGGGGCGGGCGTGAGCCCGCCCCTCGCTTCATTCATCCCCCGAACCCGAGGAGACCGACATGGTGACCTTCGTCGACCGCGTCACGCTGCATCTGCGTGCCGGTAAGGGCGGCAACGGCTGCGTGTCGGTGCGTCGCGAGAAGTTCAAGCCGCTCGCCGGACCCGACGGCGGCAACGGCGGTCACGGCGGCGACGTCGTGCTCGTCGCCGATCCGCAGGTGACGACGCTGCTGTCCTACCACCACTCGCCGCACCGCTCGGCCGGCAACGGCGGGTTCGGCATGGGCGACAACCGCTCCGGCGCGGCGGGCGAGATCCTGGAGCTGCCGGTGCCCGTGGGCACGGTCGTGAAGGATGCCGAGGGCGAGGTGCTCGCCGACATGCTCACCCCGGGCATGCGCTACGTCGCCGCCCCCGGCGGTCTCGGCGGCCTCGGCAACGCCGCGCTCGCCAACCCCAAGCGCAAGGCGCCCGGCTTCGCCCTGCTCGGCACGCCCGGCTTCGAGGGCGACGTGTTCCTCGAGCTCAAGACCGTCGCCGACGTCGCCCTCGTCGGCTTCCCGTCGGCGGGCAAGTCGAGCCTCATCGCCGCGATCTCCGCCGCACGCCCGAAGATCGCCGACTACCCGTTCACGACGCTGCACCCGAACCTCGGCGTCGTGCAGGCCGGCGACGTGCGCTTCACCGTCGCCGACGTGCCGGGCCTCATCGAGGGCGCCAGCGAGGGCAAGGGCCTCGGGCTCGAGTTCCTCCGCCATGTCGAGCGCTGCACGGCCCTCGTGCACGTGCTCGACTGCGCGACCCTCGAACCCGGCCGTGACCCGCTGAGCGACCTCGACGTCATCCTGGCAGAGCTCGCCGCATACCCGGTGCCGGAGGGGCAGACTCCGCTGCTGGAGCGTCCGCAGCTGATCGCCCTCAACAAGGTCGACGTGCCCGAGGCGCGCGAGCTCGCCGAGTTCGTGCGCCCCGACCTCGAGGCCCGCGGGTTCGGCGTCTTCGAGATCTCCACCGTCAGCCACGACGGACTGCGCCCGCTCACCTTCGCACTCGGCGACATCGTCGCCCAGCACCGCGCCGCGCAGGCGGCCGCCCCCGCACCCGAGCGCGTCGTCATCCGCCCCGCCGGATCGCAGCGCGAGTTCGAGATCCGCGTCGAGGGCGGCACCTACGGCAACGTGTACCGCATTCTCGGCGCGAAGCCGGTGCGCTGGGTGCAGCAGACCGACTTCCAGAACGAAGAGGCCGTGGGCTTCCTCGCCGACCGCCTCGAGAAGCTCGGCGTCGAAGACGAGCTGTTCCGTCTCGGCGCGGTCGCCGGCTCCACGGTCGTCATCGGCCCCGGCGACGGCATCGTCTTCGACTGGCACCCGTCGCTGTCTTCCGCCGCGGAGCTCATGACGGCCCCGCGCGGCACCGACCCGCGTCTCGACCTCAACCCGCGCCGCACCACGTCGCAGCGTCGTGAGCGCTACCACGAGCGGATGGACGCGAAGGCCGAGGCCCGCGCCGAACTCGAGGCCGAGCGTCGCACCGAGCAGTCGTGGGACGAGGAGGACGAGGCGTGACCCTCGCCGGCCGCCACGAGCTCCCCGGGGCGCGGCGGCTCGTCGTGAAGGTCGGCTCCTCGTCGATCAGCGGCGATGGCGCCCACCGCATCGCGCCGCTCGTCGACGCCCTCGCCACCGCGCACGCGCGCGGCACGGAGGTCGTGCTCGTCTCCTCCGGTGCGATCGCGACCGGGATGCCGTACCTCGCGCTCGACGAACGCCCGACCGATCTGGCGACGCAGCAGGCCGCGGCGGCGGTGGGGCAGAACGTGCTCATCTACCGCTACCAGGAGGCGCTGCGGCAGTACGCGATCGTGGCCGGGCAGGTGCTGCTGACCGCCGGCGACCTCGAGAACCCGACGCACCGCTCCAACGCGCGCCGCGCGATGGAGCGTCTACTGGGCCTGCGGATCCTCCCGATCGTCAACGAGAACGACACGGTCGCCACGCACGAGATCCGCTTCGGCGACAACGATCGACTCGCCGCGCTCGTCGCGCAGCTGATCGGCGCCGACGCGCTCGTGCTGCTCTCCGACATCGAGAGCCTCTACACGCGCCCGCCCGGCGAGCCCGGGGCGCGCCCCATCCGTGACGTCGCACACGGTGACGACCTGTCGGGCTACGAGTTCGGATCGGTCGTCGTCAACAGCGTCGGCACCGGCGGGGCGGCCACGAAGGCCTCGGCCGCCAAGCTCGCGGCGGATGCCGGGGTCGGCGTGCTCGTCACGAGCGCCGACCTCGTCTCCGACGCGCTCGACGGCGCCGACGTCGGCACCTGGTTCGCGCCCAACCCGGCGCCCGCGCCGTCGGGGTTCACGGGTGCCGTCCGCACCGGCGTCGCGCACTGAGCCTCGGTAGACTGGCGCGATGAGCACGATCGCCGCCTCCCCCGTCACCGCCGAGGAGCGTGTCGCGGCCGCGCGCGAGCGCATGCTGCGGGCGAAGGAGGCCTCCCGGCAGGTCGCCCTGCTCGGCGACGACGCCAAGGCGGCACTGCTGACGGCCATCGCCGACGCGATCGACGCGGCATCCGCCGACATCGTCGAGGCCAACGCCGACGACCTCTCCCGCGGCGCCGTCGAAGGTCTGTCC
This sequence comes from Microbacterium telephonicum, assembly GCF_003651225.1. GTDB lineage: Bacteria > Actinomycetota > Actinomycetes > Actinomycetales > Microbacteriaceae > Microbacterium > Microbacterium telephonicum. The sequence goes on along the minus strand of NZ_RCDB01000002.1, from coordinate 721,138 downwards.
ACCGGACTCCTCGACCGGCTCCGACTCGACGACGCACGCGTGCACGCCCTCGCCGAGGCCGTCCGCGCCGTCGCCGCCCTGCCCGACCCGGTCGGGCGCGTGCTCGACGAGCGCACCCTCGACAACGGCCTGCGGCTGCAGAAGGTCGCCGTGCCGTTCGGCGTGGTCGGCTCGATCTACGAGGCGCGTCCCAACGTGACCGTCGACATCGCCGCGCTCGCGCTGCGCTCCGGCAACGCCGTCGTGCTCCGCGGCGGCACCGCGGCGGCATCCAGCAACGCGGCCCTCGTCGCCATCATGCGCGGCGCCCTCGCGGCCGCCGGCGTCGACCCCGAGGCGGTGCAGACCGTCGACGACTTCGGTCGCGACGGGGCCGCCGCGCTCATGCAGGCGCGTGGGATCGTCGACGTGCTCGTGCCGCGGGGGAGCGCACAGCTGATCGAAACCGTCGTCACGACCTCGCAGGTGCCCGTCATCGAGACCGGAGCCGGTGTCGTGCACATCGTGCTCGACGCGTCGGCGCCCACCGACTGGGCGCGCGAGATCGTCGTCAACGCGAAGGCGCAGCGCCCGAGCGTCTGCAACGCCGTCGAGACCGTCCTCGTCCATCGCGATGCCGCCGCGCACCTCGTTCCCGAACTCGGCGCCGCCCTCGCCGCCGCCGGCGTCACCGTCCACGCCGACGAGCGCGTGCGTACGCTGCTGCCGGATGCCGTCCCCGCGACCGAGGCCGACTGGGCCACCGAGCACATGAGCCTCGACCTGTCGATGCGCGTCGTCGACGACCTCGACGACGCGCTCGCCCACATCCGCACGTATTCGACCCACCACACCGAGTCGATCATCACGACCGACGACGCGAACGCCGAACGGTTCCTCGCCGAGGTCGACTCGGCGGTGGTCATGGTCAACGCCTCGACGCGTTTCACCGACGGCGGCGAGTTCGGCTTCGGCGCAGAGGTCGGCATCTCGACGCAGAAGCTGCACGCCCGCGGCCCCATGGGCCTGCCCGAACTCACCAGCACCAAGTGGCTCGCCCGCGGTGCCGGGCAGATCCGCCGCTGACCGCCTAAACTGGCCTCTGCGCACCCGAACCGAACGGAGTCCGAATGACCCTCGCCACCATCGTCGCCCTCGCCGGCGCGACGGAGCATCACGGCAACGCCCAGGCCGAGACCTTCCCGTTCTTCGTGATCGCCATCGTGGTCTTCCTCGCGCTGGGTCTGGTGACCCTCTCGTACCGCAACGTGGCCAACCGTCACGCGCACAAGGCCCAGGCCTACGCCGAGGCTCACCCCGTCGACCTGTCGCAGGCGGGCCACGGCCACCACTGAGGCTCCGATGACGACGGAGCGGACCCCGCGCATCGGGGTCATGGGTGGGACGTTCGATCCCATCCACCACGGACACCTCGTCGCGGCCAGTGAGGTCGCGCAGTCGTTCGACCTCGACGAGGTCGTGTTCGTGCCCACCGGGCGCCCCTGGCAGAAGCAGGAGGTCAGCCCGAGCGAGCACCGCTATCTGATGACGGTGATCGCGACGGCGTCGAACCCCCGCTTCACGGTGAGCAGGGTCGACATCGACCGCACCGGGCCCACCTACACGATCGACACGCTGCGCGACCTCAAGGCGCAGCGTCCGGATGCCGATCTGTTCTTCATCACCGGTGCCGACGCGATCGCGCAGATCCTCGGCTGGCGCGACCACGCCGAGCTGTGGGACCTCGCGCATTTCGTCGCGGTCTCGCGCCCGGGGCACGTCCTCAGCACCGCGGGCCTGCCCGACAAGAACGTCAGCCAACTCGAGGTGCCCGCGCTCGCCATCTCTTCCACGGACTGCCGCACCCGCGTACAGAGCGGATTGCCGGTGTGGTACCTCGTGCCCGACGGGGTCGTCCAATACATTGCGAAGCACCATCTGTATCGGAGCACGCCATGAGCACACCCGACCAGCCCGACCAGCCCGATGCGCCGCAGCTGACCCGACGTCAGCTGCGTGAACTGCGCAACACGGCCTCGACGCCGATCATCACGCCCGAGGAGGCCGCCGCGGCCGCCACCGAAGCGGAACCCGCCCCCGCGCCGGTCGCGCCGCTGCCGCGCGCCGCCGAACCGGTCGAACTGCCCGACGCCCCCACGGTCCCCGACGGGCCCGCCTCCGGCGCGGGCGACGCCGACGAAGGCCCCGTCCTCACCCGCCGACAGGTGCGCGACCGGGAGCGGCTGCGGACGGCATCCGTCCCGGTCATCGACGATGTCGAGGCGCAGGGCGAGCCCGAAGCCGCGGCGGAGGATGCGCCGGCGGACGAGGAGATCGTCGAACTCGACGTCGTCGACGTGGTCGATGACGAGGCGAGCGCCGATGACGCCGCGGTCGATGCGGTCGAAGCCGCCGAGCTCGCCGACGACGCCGCCGCCGAGACGGAGCCATCCGGTGACGTCGAGGACGAGGCTGCGGACACGGCGGAGGACGAGCCCGTCGAACTCGTGGCGCTGCCCGCCGACGAGACCTCGGGCGAGCCGGCCGACGACACCACGGACGAAGTCGCAGACGACACCGTGGACGAGGGTGCCGGCGAGTCGGATGCCGACGCCGATGACTCCGCACCGGTCGCCGCACCCGCGCCCGCGCGCGCCGAGGTGTCTTCGGCCTTCGGCGCCGGCCTGCTCGCCGGCGACGCCGTCGAGATCGACCTGCCGCCGTCGTTCGACCAGGTGCTCGGTCGCGGCAGCGGCGGCACGTCGTCGCCGGCGACCTCGAACGCCCTCATCCTGTCGCAGACGCCCGAGACCGGGGCGTTCACCGCGCCCGTCACGGCCACGGGGGAGGTGCTCGTGACCGGGACGTTCCTGCTGCCCGACTCGTACGGCTCCACCGGGTCCGCGCCCGGCACCGCCGACGGCAAGGACATCGACGCCGTGCTCGTCGACGGCGAACTGCCGGCGACGTCCTCGCCCACCCCGATCGCCGCGAGCTCGGCGATCAGCACCATCAAGGCCGCCGAGGACATCATCAAACCGCCCGCACCCGAGAAGGGGAGCCGGCTCATGATGGTGCTGGCGATCACGGCGGGCGTGCTCGCCGTCGCCCTCGCCGGTGTCCTCATCCTCGCTTTCGCCACTGGAGTCCTCTGATGACCGCCGCAGACACCACCCGCATCCTCGTCCAGCAGGCCGCCGATGCCGCCGCCGGGAAGGGCGGTGAGGATCTCGTCGCCTTCGACGTGTCCGAGCCGCTGCCGCTCGTCGACGCCTTCCTGCTCGTCACCGGCAACAGCGAGCGCAACGTCGCCGCCATCGCCGACGCGATCGAGGAGACGATGCTCGAGCAGGGCGTCAAGCGTCTGCGCCGCGAGGGCCGCGCCGAGTCACGCTGGGTGCTGCTGGACTTCGGCGACCTCGTCGTGCACGTCTTCCACTCCGAGGAGCGGGCCTTCTACAGCCTCGAGCGACTCTGGAAGGACTGCCCCGTCATCCGCATCGAGGCGCCCGTGGTTCAGAGCACGCCGGGAGATGTAGTAAGCTGAACAAGTTGCCGGAAACGGCGACGGAGGGCCTGTGGCGCAGCTGGTAGCGCACCTGCATGGCATGCAGGGGGTCAGGGGTTCGAGTCCCCTCAGGTCCACCAAAAACCCCCGGTCAACCCGGGGGTTTTTCCATTCCCGGTGGTGGTTTCCGGTCGTTGAGCGAGGAGCGCAGCGACGAGTCGCAACGCGCCGAGCTCGTCAGCCGACGGTGGGTGCACGGGTTTCGATACGCCGGCTGCGCCGGCTACTCAACCACCGGGAAGTTGCGGTCGTTGAGCGAGGAGCGCAGCGACGAGTCGAAATGCGCCGGACCTGGCAGCGATGGTGAGTGAGCGGGCTTCCGGGAAGAGCGGGCGATAACTATTTGTTAACCGTCCTGCGTTTCATCTGGCGAAAGCTGAGCGGACGCTGGGAAGGGGGAGTAGCGTACGACCGACCCGTACCCACGGGCGACCTCTCTCGGGTTGGAGTCCCTCATGAAGTTCTTCCAGAGGCTCGGCAGATCGATCATGCTCCCGGTGGCCGTGCTGCCGGTCGCCGCGATCCTGTCCGGCATCTCGTACTGGATCCAATCCGCCGCCGGCGGAGCGAACGTCGTCTCGACGTTCCTCGGCGCGGCCGGTGGGGCGCTGCTCGACAACATGCCGTTGCTGTTCGCGATCGGTGTGTCGATCGGCATGGCCAACAAGACCGACGGCACGTCCGCCCTCGCCGGCCTCGTGTCGTGGCTGACGATCACGACGCTGCTGAGCCCCGCGAAGGTGCAGGGGCTGTTCGGCATCGCCGACGTCGCCGACGTGAACCCCGCGTTCGGCAAGATCCAGAACGTCTTCGTCGGCATCATCGCCGGCCTCATCGGCGCCTGGTGCTACAACAGGTTCAAGGACACCAAGCTCCCCGACTTCCTGTCGTTCTTCTCCGGCAAGCGCTCCGTCGCGATCGTCACGGCGGGACTGTCCCTCGTCGTGGCCGTCGTGCTGTTGTTCGTCTGGCCGGTCATCTACACGGGCCTCGTGACCTTCGGCGAGTGGATCGCCACGATGGGGCCGTTCGGTGCGGGCCTGTACGGCTTCTTCAACCGCCTGCTCATCCCGACAGGCCTCCACCACGCGCTCAACTCGGTGTTCTGGTTCGACGTGGCCGGCATCAACGACCTGACGAACTTCCTCAACGGCACCAACGGCGACGGCGTCTACGGCGTCACCGGCCAGTACATGGCCGGCTTCTTCCCGGTGATGATGTTCGGTCTGCCCGGCGCCGCCCTGGCGATGTTCCTCACCGCCAAGACGACGCGCCGCAAGGTCACCTACGGCATCATGCTGTCGGCGGCCGTCGCCTCGTTCTTCGTCGGCGTCACCGAGCCGCTCGAGTTCTCGTTCATGTTCGTCGCGCCGTGGCTGTACCTCATCCACGCCGTCTTCATGGGCATCTCGGTGGGCGTCGCGGCGTTCCTGCCGACGCGACTGGGCTTCGGCTTCTCCGGCGGTTTCATCGACATGGTGCTGCAGTGGGCCAACCCCCTCGCGCAGAACCCGTGGATCCTGCTGCTGATGGGCGTCGCCTGGTTCTTCATCTACTTCTTCACGTTCTACTTCCTCATCAAGCGCTTCAACCTGAAGACGCCGGGACGTGAAGACGAGCTCGACACGCAGGATGCCGACAACATCGAGACGAGCCTCACCGGCTACCACGGCACCGCAGAGAAGTTCATCGCGGCCCTGGGCGGCAAGGACAACATCATCGACGTCGACAACTGCGCGACCCGCCTGCGCATGGAGATCGAGAACCCGGCCGTCATCGACGAGCACGCCCTCAAGCGTGCCGGCGCGGCCGGTGTCATCAAGCCGGGCGGCAAGTCCGTGCAGGTCGTCTACGGCCTGAACGTGCAGTTCGTCAAGGACGCGATGGAGGACATCATCAACGACCGGATGCCGCAGATCGAGGCGTTCGGACGTGCGACCGGTGTCGAGCCGCCACTGGCGACACAGACCGTGGCGACGGCGATCGCCTCGGCGACCGTCGTGCTGCGTCAGCCCGTCGCCGGCGCCGTCGTCCCCCTGTCCGAGGTGCCCGACCCGATGTTCGCCGAGGGCACGATGGGCCCGGGCATCGCGGTCGACCCGACCGGTGACACGATCGTGGCGCCGGCGGACGGCACCGTGGCGTCGGTGTTCCCCACCGGTCACGCCATCGGGCTCGCCCTGGCCGACGGCACGGAACTGCTCATCCACGTCGGGATCGACACCGTCAGCCTCAAGGGCGACGGCTTCGAAACGCTCGTGGCGGCCGGTCAGCAGGTGACGGCGGGGACGCCGCTGCTGCGCTTCGACGCCGCGAAGATCCGGGCGGCCGGCCTCTCGCCGATCACCCCGGTGATCGTGCTCAACAACGAGTCGGCGACCGTCTCGTTCCAGTGAGAACCGGGTGACGAACGAAGGGCCGGGGCGCACGCCGCCCCGGCCCTTCGTTCTCCCGTGCAGAAGGTCAGCCGACCCGCTCGATGAGCTGTGGGCCGTTGTTGCGCACGTTGCCGACGGCCCGGTCGACGACATACGCCTCCAGCGTGTCGGCGAGGGCGGGGGCCGCGTCGATCGCGGCGTCGAGCACGTCGCCCACGTTGTCGGTCGTCGGGTCGAGCCACGCGTCGGCGAAGTCCGGGTCGAGGAACAGCGGCATCCGGTCGTGGATCGAGCCGAGGCCGCCCACCGCGTCGCGCGTCATGATCGTGAAGCTCAGCATCCAGCGGGTCGGGTCTTCCTCCGCCTTCGACGGGTCCTTCCACCATTCGTACAGCCCCGCGAACAGCAGCGGTGAACCGTCGGCGGGACGGATGAAGTGGGGCGTCTTCACCCCGTCTTCGGTCTTCCACTCGTAGTAGCCGGTCGAGGGGACCACGGCGCGCCGCTTGATGAGCGCCTGCCGGAACATCGGCTTGTCCTCGACCTCTTCGGAGCGGGCGTTGAAGGCCCGCACGCCGATGCCGGGATCCTTCGCCCACGCCGGCACGAGGCCCCAGCGGGCCGCCTCGAGTCGTCGCGTCGGCGGCTCGGTCTTGGCGGAATCGAGCACGATCGCGACCCGGTCGGTCGGCGCGATGTTGAAGGAGGGCTCGGGGAGGTCGTCGCCGACGACGTCGACGCGCAGCACCCCCACGAGCTCGGACCCGGACTCGGCCACCACGAAACGCCCGCACATGCGTCACACCCTACGCGGGGGCACCCACACTCTTCGTGCGGATGCCGTCGCTCGGCGCCTCAGTCCTCGGCGATCACGCCGATCTCGGCGAGCCGGTCGAGCAGTCCCGCGCCGTCGACGTCGGTGACCCACGGGACCGCGGCGGCAGCGTGGTCGTTGACGGCCGTCCGACCGCCGGCGAGGACGGCCTCGGTCGGCGAGAGCTTGCGGATGGCGACCGCCGTCACCCGGTCGGGGAACTCGTCGGTGAAGGCCGTGTAGAGCTCGTCGTCGTGCTGGCCGTCGTCGCCGAGCAGCATCCACTTCACGTCGGGGAACTCCCGTGCCAGGCGTCGGAGGTTCTCCTCCTTGTGTGCCTTGCCGCTGCGGAACCAGCGGTCGTGCGTCGGTCCCCAGTCGGTGAGCAGGAGCGAGCCCGGCGGGAACAGGTGGCGGCGCAGGAACCGCACCAGCGTGGGCGCCACGTTCCAGGCGCCGGTCGAGAGGTAGATCACCGGTGCGCCGGGGTGGTCGCGCACGAGTCGTTCGAGCAGCACCGCCATCCCCGGCACGGGCTGGCGTGCGTGCTCGTTGAGCACGAACGAGTTCCAGAACGCCACGAACGGCCTCGGCAGGGCGGTCACCATGACGGTGTCGTCGATGTCGGAGATGACGCCGAAGCGTGTCCCGGCCGCCACGATGAACACGCGGGTCTCGATGGGTGCCGATCCCTCGACGGTCATCGTGACCGTCTGCCAGCCGGGGGACAGGCGCGCGGGGAGAACTGTGTCGAGCACGCCGCCCTGATCGGCGACCACGTCGTGCGCGACCCCGTCGATCGTGACGGTGACCGTCGCATGGGCGACCGCGACGGCCGCGAAGCTGCGCCATCCGCGCACTCCGGCGAACTCGCTGCGCTGACGGCGCTTGGACATCTTCGGGACGATGAGCACGCGGCCGAGGATGCGCACCCAGTCCTCACCGCCGTAGCCGGGGAAGGCGGCCACGGTCGGGCGCTGCCCGCGGGCGCGGGCGCGACGCTCGCGCCAGGCATGGAATCCGTGCTCCAGCCGCGCGAGCCAGAGCACCTTCGTCGGCGGCGTTTCGGGGGACGTCATCCGTTCCAGTCTTTCATGCCCCGCGCTCGACCGCCCAGGGAGCGAAGATCCGGGTCAGCCGGCCTCGTCTTCGAGGTGCAGATGGCGCGCCTCGCGGCGGTGGATGAGGCGCTTGACGACGAAGACGCCGACGAGGAACAGCACAATCACGCCGACGAAGACGTAGCCGGCGTAGTGCAATTGATCGCTCAGCTCGCGGTAGGTGCCCGCCGCCGCCGCCGTGACGCTCACATAGAGCGCCGCCCACACGACGCACGCCGGCGCCGTCCAGGCGAGGAAGCGCTTGTACGAGTACCCGCTCATCCCGACCGTCAGCGGCACGAGCGAGTGCAGCACGGGGAGGAAGCGCGACAGGAAGATCGCCGGTCCGCCGCGCCGTCGCAGGTACAGCTCCGCGCGCGTCCAGTTGTGTTCGCCGACCTTGCGGCCCACCCACGAGAACCGGATCTTCGGGCCCAGCCAGCGGCCCAGCCAGAACCCGATGCTCTCGCCCAGCAGTGCCCCGACCACCACGACGGCGGCGAGCACGATACCCTCCACCGGGGTCGCGACCGCGGTGCCGGCGATGATCACGATCGTGTCGCCCGGCACGATCAGGCCGACGAGCACGCTCGTCTCCAGCATGATCGCGACGCCGGCGAGCACCGTCCGCAGCACCGGGTCGACACTCTGCACGGTGTCGAGCAGCCACGTGAGGAACTCGTTCACGGTCTCAGACTAGGACGGCGTCCCCCTCTAGCCTGGGAGAGTGCCCGAACCCCTCGCCGCGCGCGCGCTGACGCGCTGGGTCGACCCCGCCGAGCGCTTCGCCGCGGGCACCGCCTCGGCCCCGGCCGCGTTCTGGCTCGACGCGGGACCGGACGCCCGGGACGGCTGGAGCTGGCTCGGCACCGGGGAGGCCGGAGCGGTCGTCCCGCGCGATCTCGCGTGCGCCGAGACGCCCGCAGTGCGCGAGTGGGGCCCCTTCGCCGGCGGCTGGATCGGCTGGCTCTCGTACGACGCCGCCGCCGGCCGCGCCGGGGCGCCCTGGCAGGGCGACGGTGCAGGCGCGGATGCCGGCATGCGCGTGGATCGGTTCGTCGCCATCGACCACGCCCGACGCCGACAATGGGCGGTCGCGCCGGCATCCGAGATCGACGCGTTCGCCGCCGAGGCCTCATCCTGGTGCGGCGCATCGCCGCTCGCGCCGGATCCCGCCCCGACCACCGCGGTCGCGCGGGATTCCGCACCGCACTACGCCGCGCTCATCGAGAGGTGCCGCGACGCCATCCGCGAGGGCGACGCCTATCAGCTGTGCCTCACGACACGGTTCGAGGTCGCCGGGGCGGTCGACGCGTTCGCGGCCTACCTGCGCCTGCGGGCGCAGTCACCGTCCCACCACGGCGGATTCCTGCGGCTCGGCGAGCGGGCGCTCGCCTCGTCGACCCCCGAACGCTTCCTCGAGATCGGCGGCGGCACCGTGCGCACCCGCCCGATCAAGGGCACGCGCCCCCGCGGGACGGATGCCGCCTCGGATGCCGGGCTCGCGCGCGAGCTGCGCGAGAGCGTCAAAGAGCAGGCCGAGAACGTGATGATCGTCGACCTCATGCGCAACGACCTGCAGCGCGTGTGCCGCCCCGGCACCGTCACCGCGGAGCGTCTGCTCGAGGTCGAGAGCTACCCCGCCGTGCACCAGCTCGTCAGCACCGTGGCCGGGCGCCTCAGCCCCGGCATCCGCATCGGCGACGTGCTCGACGCGGCCTTCCCGGCGGGGAGCATGACGGGAGCGCCGAAACTGTCGGCGATGACGATCCTGCACGAGCTCGAGAACGCCCCGCGCGGACTGTTCGCCGGCTGCTTCGGCTGGATCGGGGACGACGGGGCCGCCGACCTCGCGATGGTGATCCGCTCGATCGTCACCCACCCGGGAGGCGCCTACGTCGGCGCCGGGGGAGGGATCACCTGGCGCTCCGAGGCTGCCGCCGAAGTCGCCGAAGTCGCCCTCAAAGCGGCCCGTCCGCTCGCGGCGGTCGGGGCGCGGCTGCCGCCCGGCTGGTGAGGAGGCCGGTCCGGTAGTCTGGAAAGACACGCGCCCGCGCGCGTCCCCCGACTTTCCGCACGATTGGTTCCACCTCTCCATGAGCACTCCCGTCGACGACGCGCCCGCGCGCGGCACCTTCGATACCTACGCGATCCAGCAGAAGTGGCAGGAGCGCTGGGAGGCCGCCGACCCGTTCCGCGCCGGCGGCGCCGAGGACACACGCCCCCGCAAATACGTGCTCGGCATGTTCCCGTACCCGTCGGGCGACCTGCACATGGGCCACGCCGAGAGCTACGCGTACGTCGACATCGTCGCCCGCTTCTGGCGCCACCGCGGCTACAACGTGCTCAACCCGATCGGCTGGGACTCGTTCGGCCTCCCCGCCGAGAACGCCGCCATCCAGCGCGGCGCCGACCCGCGCGAGTGGACCTACGCGAACATCGCGCAGCACAAGAAGAGCTTCCGTCAGTACGGCTCCTCGTACGACTGGTCCCGCATCCTGCACACGAGCGACCCGGAGTACTACCGCTGGAACCAGTGGCTGTTCCAGAAGCTGTTCGAACGGGACCTGGCGTACCGCAAGGAGAGCCCGGTCAACTGGTGCCCCAACGACCAGACCGTGCTCGCGAACGAGCAGGTCGTCGACGGCCGCTGCGAGCGCTGCGGCGCCGAAGTCGTCAAGAAGAAGCTCACCCAGTGGTACTTCAAGATCACCGACTACGCCGACCGCCTGCTCGACGACCTGAACCAGCTCGAGGGCTTCTGGCCGCACAAGGTGCTGCAGATGCAGCGCAACTGGATCGGACGGTCGATCGGCGCCGACGTCGACTTCGAGATCGAGGGTCGTGACGGCAAGGTGACGGTCTTCACGACCCGTCCCGACACGCTGCACGGCGCGACCTTCATGGTCGTCGCCCCCGACTCCGACCTGGCGGCGGAACTGGCCGCCGGCGCGTCGGCCGAGGTGCGGATGCGGTTCCAGGACTACCTGGAGCAGGTGCAGAAGACGAGCGAGATCGACCGGCAGACCACCGACCGGCCGAAGACCGGCGTCTTCCTCGAGCGCTACGCCGTCAACCCCATCAACGGCGACCGCCTGCCGGTGTGGGCCGCGGACTACGTGCTCGCCGACTACGGCCACGGCGCCGTCATGGCCGTGCCCGCCCACGACCAGCGCGACCTCGACTTCGCCCGCGCCTTCGCCCTGCCGGTCAAGGTCGTCGTCGACACGACGGCCCCCGTCACCGGCGCCATCCCGGTCATCGAGGTCGACGAGCAGGGGGTGCCGATCGATCCGGGCAACCCGCAGCTCGACGAGCTCGACCCCGCCACGACGGGCGTCGCCCTGTCGGGCGACGGACGCATGGTCAACTCCGGTTCGCTCGACGGCCTCAGCAAGCGCAACGCGATCGCCCGCGCGATCGAGGAGCTCACGGCGTCCGGCACCGGACGGGCGGCGAAGACCTACCGCCTGCGCGACTGGCTCATCTCCCGTCAGCGCTTCTGGGGCACGCCGATCCCCATGATCCACACCGAGGACGGGCGCATCGTTCCCGTCCCCGCCGACCAGCTCCCGCTGACGCTGCCCGACGCGAAGGGCCTCGACCTCGCGCCGAAGGGTACGTCGCCGCTCGGCGGTGCGACCGACTGGATGCGCACCGTCGACCCCGAAACCGGCGAGCCGGCGCTGCGCGACCCCGACACGATGGACACCTTCGTCGACAGCTCGTGGTACTTCCTGCGCTTCCTCGCACCGCACGACGCCACCGAGGCGTTCCCGCGCGCCGAGGCAGACCGCTGGGCGCCCGTCGACTCGTATATCGGCGGCGTCGAGCATGCTATCCTGCACCTGCTGTACGCGCGCTTCATCACGAAGGTGCTGTTCGACCTCGGCGAGATCGACTTCACCGAGCCGTTCTCGAACCTCATCAACCAGGGCATGGTGCTGCTGGGCGGCTCGAAGATGTCCAAGAGCAAGGGCAACCTCGTCGAGTTCGAGGCGAGCATGGTCGACCCCGGCGCCGACGCGGTGCGCGTCGCGATCGCCTTCGCCGGCCCCGTCGAAGACGACATCGAATGGGAGGACGTCTCCACCACGGGCGCGCAGAAGTTCCTCGCCCGCGCCCTGCGGGTCGCCGCCGACGTCACGAGCGCGCCCGAGGTCGTGTGGGCCGACGGTGACACGGCGCTGCGCCGCGTGACCCACCGCCTCCTCGCCGATGCGCCGGGACTGGTCGAGCAGACCAAGTTCAACGTCGTCGTGGCGCGCCTCATGGAGCTCGTCAACGCGACCCGCAAGACGATCGACGCGGGCGCCGGTGCGGCCGACCCCGCCGTCCGCGAGGCGGCGGAGGCCGTCGCGATGATCCTCGACCTGTTCGCCCCGCACACCGCGGAGGAGATGTGGGAGATGCTCGGGTACGAGCCGTTCGTCGGCCTCGTGCCGTGGCGGCAGCCCGACCCGACGCTCCTCGTCGAGGAGTCGGTCACCGCGGTCGTGCAGATCGACGGCAAGGTGCGCGGCACCCTCACCGTGCCCGCGCGCATCACCCCCGATGAGCTCGAGGCGCTCGCCCGCGCCGACGAGAAGGTGCGCCGCTCGCTCGGGGACCGGCAGATCGTGCGCGCCGTCGTGCGCGCGCCGAAGGTCGTGAGCTTCACGACCGCCTGACCGGCACTTTTCCTCCACCTCGGGCCGGATGCGGCGAATCCTCCACGGATCGCCGCACCCGGCCCGAGGTCGAGGACGCCGTGGGCGTCATCCTGCCAGGGTCGTCGGGTGGAGACGGACGGACGGCGGCGCCGCACCCGCCTGGGGGCGGGTGCCGTGATCGTGCTCGTGCTCGCCGTCAGCGCGGTGACCGTGGCCGTCGGCGTCGTGCGGACACTCGCGGCGCCGACCGTGTCGGTGCAGCGGTCGGATGCCGGAGGTGGCGGCGACGAGGCCGGCTCCGGCACGGGAGCGGAGGGTTTGGAGGACGCGGGCGCTGCGGGCGGAGCGGCATCCGGGTCGGCCGACATCGAGGTGTCGGCGGGCACGCTGTACGTCCACGTCGCCGGCGCGGTCATGCGGCCCGGGCTGTACCGACTCGCGGCGGGTGCGCGCGTCGTCGACGGCGTTGCCGCCGCCGGCGGACTCGCGCCCGACGCGGATGCAGCTGCAATCAACCTCGCCCGCACGCTCGACGACGGCGAGCAGCTGCTCGTCCCACGTGTGGGGGAGGCGCCGCCGCCCGCATCCGGAACGGCCGCCGGCGGGGCCGGCGCGGCGGCAGGCGGGAAGATCGACCTCAACACGGCGGATGCGGCCGCGCTGGAGACGCTGCCGCGCATCGGCCCCGCGCTGGCCGAACGGATTCTGCAGTGGCGCGAGGACAACGGCCGGTTCACGAGCGTCGACGACCTGCTGTCCGTGCCCGGGATCGGCGACAAACTGCTCGCGGGACTGCGCGACCTGGTGCGTGTGTGAGCACGCGGTCGGTGCGCCGACGCGACCTGCGTCTGGTCCCGGTCGCCGCGGCCGCCTGGGCCGCGGCGGTGCTGGCGACCCTGGCGCCCGATGCAGCCGGTGGCGTCGCGGCGGGAGCGGGGGCGATGACGGTCGCGGGGCTGGTCGTCGTGTGCCTCGCGGCGCGCCGGGGCGGGCTCGTGGGTGCCGGGGTGGCACGCCGGGCGAGTCCGGGGAGGGCGCGCGTCGTCGCGGCCGCGGCACCCGTGCTGGCGGTCGTCGCCGTCGCCTGCGCGGCGATGACAGGCGTCGCCGTCCACGTCGCAGTGGCCGCGCCCGCCCGGGACGCGCTCGCGGCGCTGCCGGTCGACGGGGGGAGGTCGATCGTCTTCGACGCCCTCGTCGTCGGCAAAGCGGAGGGGGGAGCGATCGGCATCCGCTTCGATGCGATCGTGACACGGGCGACCGTCGGCACGCAGCCCCGCGAGGTCTCCGGACCGGTCCTGGTGCGCGCCGACCGCGTCCCCGCAGGCCTCGACGTCGGGGCGGACATCGAGCTGCGCGGCACCGCGTTCGCCGCCGACGCGGGCGAACGGGCCGTGCTGGTCGTGGACGCGACCGAGGTGTCGGTTCGCGCCCCTCCCGCCGGGGCGCTCGCGGCGGCCGCCGCGCTGAGACGTGGGCTCCACGACGTCGTCGACGGCCTCCCGCAGCCGGGCGCGGGACTCGTCGCGGGCCTCGCGGTCGGCGACACCGCGGGCGTCTCCGTCGACCTCGACGCGCAGATGAAGGCGTCCTCGCTGTCGCACCTGACGGCGGTGTCGGGCGCGAACTGCGCGCTCGTGGTGGGCCTGGCCTTCGCCGCGGCGGCGCTGTGCGGTGCGCGGCGCGGCGTGCGGGTCGCGGTCGCACTCGGTGCGCTCATCGGCTTCACCGTTCTCGTCACTCCGGAGCCGAGCGTCGTCCGCGCCTCCGCGATGGCCGCGATCGCGATGCTGGGACTGCTGCTGGGGCGCGTCGGCGCGGGACTGTCGCTGCTCACGGTGGCGGTGACGGTCATCCTGCTCCTCGATCCGTGGTTGTGCCTGTCGCTCGGCTTCGCCCTGTCGACGGCGGCGACCGCGGCCCTGCTGCTGCTCGCCGGCCCGCTGGCCGACGGACTGGCCCGGTGGATGCCGGCGCCGGTCGCGCTCGTCGTCGCGGTGCCGCTGTCGGCCCAGCTCGCCTGTGGGCCGTTGATCGTGCTCATCGCGCCGACGCTGCCGCTGCAGGGTGTGCTCGCGAACCTGCTCGCCGGCCCGGCCGCGCCCGCGGCGACGGTGCTGGGACTCGCGGCGTGCCTCACCGCGGGGATCCCGGTTCTCGGTGCGGGCCTCGCGGGCCTGGCCTGGCTCCCCGCCGCCTGGATCGCGGGCACCGCGCAGACCCTCGCCGCCGTCGCGGTGGTGCCGTGGCCGGAGGGCCCGTGGGGCGCGATGCTGCTGGCGGTGGTCGGCGCCGCCGTCGCGGTGTCGGTGATCGCCGTGCGGGGGCGGGTGCGCACGGCATCCGTCGTCTTCGTCTGCGCGGCCGCCGGGCTTCTGCTGGGGGTGGGACCGGGCGCCGTGGTCTCCGGACGCCTCACCGCGCCGACGTCGTGGGCGATCCTCGCGTGCGAGGTCGGTCAGGGAGACGCCGTGCTCGTGCGCAGTGCCGGGCGGGTGATGCTCGTCGACACCGGACCCGCGCCCGAGCCGCTCGCCGCGTGCCTCGACCGCTACGGCGTCGACCGGATCGACGTGCTCGTGCTCACCCACTTCGACCTCGATCATCGCGGCGGCATCGACGCCGTCGTCGGTCGCATCGGCGTCCTGGTGCACGGACCGCCCGCGGATGCCGCCGACGCGGAACTCCTCGCGCGCGTCGCCGCCTCGGGCGCAGACACCCGCGCGGTCGTGGCCGGCGCCTCGGGGATGCTGGGAGACGCGCACTGGCGGGTGCTCTGGCCGCGCCGCGGCGCGACGCCCGGCAACGACGCGAGTGTCGTCGTCGACGTCGCCGGGGGAGCGGTGCCCGCGACGCTGCTGCTCGGCGACCTGTCCGAGGAGCCGCAGCGCCTTCTCGCCGCCGGCGGTGCGCTGCGACCGCGCTACGACGTCGTCAAGGTCGCCCATCACGGCAGCGCCGACCAGTCCGCCGGCCTGTACCAGGCCACGCATCCGCGCATCGCACTCGTGACGGTCGGCGAGAACGACTACGGGCATCCGCGGGCCTCGATCCTCGCGACCCTCGACGCGGTGGGAGCCGTGACGGCGCGCACCGACCGCGGCGGCGATGCGCTGGTGTGGCTCGAGGACGACGCCCTGAAGGTGTGGCGGCCCCGCGCCGACGAGGTCGGACCCGATGGCTAGGCTGGATGCATGACCCCCGCCCCGCGCCGCACGGCTTCCCGCACGCCCGCGCGCTCGGCGATCCCGCAGGTCTCCTGGCGCGCCCCGCAGCCGGCGCCGATCGTGCTGGTGTCCGGACCCGAAGAGGTCTGCGCCGAGCGTGCGACCGCCGGCATCCGCGACTTCCTGCGCGCCGAGGACGCGAGTCTCGAAGTCAGCGACCTGCGCGCCGACGACTACGCCCCAGGCACCCTGCTGGCGATGACCTCGCCGAGCCTGTTCGGCGAGCCGCGTCTCGTGCGGGTCGGCGGCGTCGAGAAGTGCAGCGACGCGTTCCTCCTCGAGGCGATCGCCTACCTCGATTCCCCGCAGGACGGAGCGACGGTCGTGCTGCGCCACACCGGCGCCAGCGTGCGCGGCAAGAAGCTGCTCGACGCGATCCGCGCCGGTACCGGCGGCGGAATCGAGATCGCGTGCCCTGCGGTCAAGCGTGACTCCGACCGCTTCGACTTCGCGGCGGGGGAGTTTCAGGCGGCTCAGCGACGCATCGCGCCCGCCGCGCTGCGTTCGCTCGTCGGTGCGTTCACCGACGACCTGACCGAACTCGCGGCGGCCTGTCAGCAGCTCATCGCCGACGTCCCCGGTGACATCACCGAGCAGATCGTCGAGCGCTACTACGGCGGCCGGGTCGAGACGACGGCTTTCACCGTCGCCGACACCGCGATCGCCGGACGCTACGGCGACGCCCTGGTGGCCCTGCGGCACGCGCTCACCAGCGGTGCGGATCCGGTGCCGCTCGTCGCGGCGATCGCGTCGAAGCTGCGCACCATGGCGCGCGTGGCCGGTTCCCGCGAGCCTGCCGCGGCGCTGGCCGCCCGGCTGGGGATGAAGGATTGGCAGGTCGATCGGGCCCGCCGCGACCTCTCCGGCTGGAACGAGACGTCGCTCGGAATGGCGATCCAGGCCGCGGCCCGCGCCGACGCCGAGGTGAAGGGCGCGTCCCGCGATGCCGTGTTCGCGGTGGAGCGCCTCGTCACCGTCATCGCCACCCGCGCCCCCTACGGCCACTGACCCCCGCGGCGTGGTTCGGGCGGGCCCGCGATGGGGTTCCGCTGGCATCCGATGTGCGTGTGCAACGGGCGATCAGGTGGGCCGGTGCTCACCGCCAGGCATGTCACATGGACGGTCTGTCTCAGCGCGGATGGATGACCGTTCGTGTGACATGCGCGCGGGGCGTGTCACGCGAATGGCGGGTGCGAATCCTTCGGGACAGCCGTTCGTGTGACATGCGCGCCGGCGCCATGCGCGCCGACCCACCCGGCGAAACGACGAAGGCCCGCCCCAGAGGGGACGGGCCTTCGGAAGATCCGGTGGATCAGAGCGCGGCGACCTGCTTGGCAATCGACGACTTGCGGTTCGCGGCCTGGTTCTCGTGGATGACGCCCTTGCTCACGGCCTTGTCGAGCTTCTTGGACGCCTTGGCGAGGGCCTTCTCGGCGGCGGCCTTGTCGCCGGCGGCGATGGCCTCGCGGGTGCGACGCACCTCGGTCTTCAGCTCGCTCTTGACGGCCTTGTTGCGCTCGCGCGCCTTCTCGTTGGTCTTGTTGCGCTTGATCTGCGACTTGATGTTCGCCACGTTCGACGTATCTTTCGTTCGGAGTTATCGGTTGGATGTGCCGGGTGGGCGGTAGAGGGGCGCCTCCGGCGGTCGCACGGTGTGGGAACCGTACGCGCAAGCCAAACAGTGAGTCTACCAGGTTCCGGCGCGTCGCATCGAACGTCGCGGGCCGTCGCCGCGCGCTGCGGCATGATCATGCCATGCGCGTCGGCCTCCGCTGGTTCCTCCTGTTCACCCTCGCCTGGCTCGCCCTGTGGACAGTGCAGCTCACGCCGCTGCAGCTGCTGATCCCGCTGCAGCTCGATACCCCCGACGATGCGGACGGCTGGGTGTCGGGCGTCGTCTGGTCGGGCCTCATTCTCGCCGTCGGCGGCCTCGCCGGTGTCGTCGCGGCGCCCGTCGCCGGCGGGCTGTCCGACCGCACCCGCGGCGGGTTCGGTCGCCGTCGCCCCTGGGCGCTGGGCGGAACGGTGCTGGCGGCGGTCTCCCTCGTCGGCATCGCCACCGCGGAGGGACCGTGGGCGGTCGGTCTCGCCTGGATCGGCGTCTCGGTCGGCACGGCCGTGGCCTCCGCGGCGTTCACCGCACTCATCGCCGACCAGCTCACCGACCAGCGCGGGACGGCATCGGCGGTCGTGTCCTCGTCGCAGGCGCTCGGCATCGTGCTGGGGGTCGGGGCGATCGTCGTGTTCGGTCTCTCCGTGGCCGCCGGATACTGGCTGCTCGCCGGATTCCTCGTCGTCGCCGGCGCCGCGGCGGCCCTGCTCCTGCCCGACCCGCCCGAGCAGGCCGCCTCCCAGCGCGCCCGCTCGCCACGGCGCCTCGGCGAGCGGCTCGCGGCGCTGCGTGACCGCGACTTCGCGTGGCTGCTGGCGGGCCGGCTCATCGTCAACATCGGCAACGCGCTCGGCACGGGGCTGCTGCTGTTCTTCCTGCTCTACGGACTGGGCCTGGACGCCCAGTCCGCCGAAGAGGACCTGCTGCTGCTGATCGTCGTCTACACCGTGTTCGTCGTGGTCTCGTCGATCGTCGCCGGCGCGGTGTCGGACCGCACCGGGCGCCGCCGCGGCATCGTGCTGTGGGCGGCGATCGTGCAGGGTGGCGCGGCCCTGCTGCTGGCGGCCGTGCCGTCGCTCCCGATGGCGTTCGTCGCCGCCGCGCTGCTCGGCGTCGGTTACGGCGCCTACATGGCCGTCGGTCTCGCGCTCGGGACCGACCTGCTGCCCCACCCCGATGACCACGCGCGCGACCTCGGCTTCGTCAACGTCTCGGCGAGCCTCGGTCAGCTCCTCGGCCCGCTCGTCGGCGCCGGACTCGTCGCGGCCGTCGGAGGGTTCGCGCTCATGTTCGCCGTCGGCGGCGTGCTCTCGATCGTGGGCGGGGTGATGACGCTCGCCATCCGCCCGCGCGCCGTCAGCGCGGATCCGTCTCCCGCTCCAGCGTGAGCAGCGCGAGCTCGAGGAGCTTGTCGAACACTGCCGGCCGCATCGCGGTCACGAGGTGGCTCGTGCGCGGCACGACGTAGAGCTCCGACTGCGGCACGGCGGCCGCGAACATCTTCTCGTTGATGCGCAGCTGATCGAACTCGCCGTTGATGAACCACACCGGCACCTGGATGCGGTGCAGGGAGGCGAGCAGGTCGAGCGTCGACAGGGAAGCGAGCGCGACGTCCTGCGCGTCGTACGCGTACCCACCGGCGCCGAAGTCGGCGCGCGTCTCGGGCGGCAGCGTACGGTCGAGCACCCGGTCGGCGAGCCACTGACCCCGGTCGGGCAGGGCGTCGAAGCGCCGCGCGAGCAGTCGGTAGGCGGCGAGGGCGAGTCCGCGCGGGAAGGCCGTGCACGATGCGGCCACGAACCCGTCGACCGGCGGCGGATCGTCCCCGCCGACGTAGGACGTCGAGATCAGGCCGCCCATCGAGTGGGCCGCCAGCAGCACCTTGCCGCGGGTGGCCGCCTCACGCACGGCCGTGTCGATCGTCTCGAGCGCCCCCTCGAGGGTGAACGTCTCCGCCATGCGGGCACCGTGCCCCGGCAGGTCGAGCGCGACCGCATCCGTACCACGCGCGGCGAGGTACTCCAGCTGCGATCGCCACATCGTCGCCGATGTGCGGATGCCGTGCACGAAGACGACGGAGACCGACATGGCCCCAGCCTCTCAGAGAACCGGTGCGCCGCACCTGTGTGTTCTGCCGAGCGGCCGGGGCCGTGTCGATGGGGTCGGGGATCAGCGCAGCGCGTACACGCTCACCGCGCCGCTGACCGAGCCGGCGACGGTCGTGGGGTCGTCGGGCACGAAGACCGCCGTGTACGTGTGCGTCCCGCGGCTGAGGTTCCCCAGTCGCAGGGTCGCGATGCCGCGGCGCACCTCGGCGGTGCCGACGAGCGTGCCGCCCTCGCCGTTCTCGCGGAACTCGACGACGCCGTTCGGGCGGCCGCCGTCCTGCGTCACCGAGGCGAGCAGGGTCGTCGGCAGCAGGCGGTTGAGGTGCACGGGCAGCAGTGCGATCAGGCGCGTCGAGGTCTCGGCCTTCGGCGTCTGCTGTTCGACGGTGATCGGCACCTGCACCGTCGTCCCCGACGGCGCCGCGGTGAGGGTCAGCACCGCCGCGCCGGCCGGCGTTCCCGCGGGGAGCGTCACCGACACGGATGCCGCACCGCCCGTGACCGCGACCTCGCCGAGCGTCTGCTCCCCGAGCGAGACCGTCAGCGCGGTGTTCTCCGGGGCGCCGCGGCTGGTCAGGTTGAGGCCGGCGACCGAGAACGACACATTCCCGCCCGGCGCGACGGTCTCGGGCACTCCGGAGACCTGCACGGCGTGCTTGGCGTAGTCGGGGGCGACGGGGGAGCCGTCGGCGAGGTGGTCGATCCACTGCTCGTAGTCGAGCAGCCCGGTGTCGACGTAGTCGGTGCCCTCCGTGAAGATCCGGAAGTTGTCGCCGCCTGTCGCGAGGAACGAGAACGTGCCGACGCGGTACGACGCGTCCGGGTCGAGCGGGGCGCCGTCGATCGTCACCGACGTGATCCGCGAACCCTCGGGCAGAGCCGGGTCGTACGTGTACGACACGTTGTCCGAGAGCCCCAGCTGCAGGTACGGCCGTGAGGGCACGTTGCCGGCGGCGTCGCGCTGCCACTGCTGCTCGAGCATCGTCGTGAACTGCGCCCCGGTGAGGGTGACCAGCGCGAGCGTGTTGTTGAACGGCAGCACGGCGTTGGCCTGCGAGTACGAGATCGTGCCGTCGGGCATGCCCGGCACGGCGTTCGCCCCGAACTCCGCCTGCGTGTCCCACAGATCCGACCGGAGGCCGCCCGGGTTGGTGACGCCGATCTGCGCGCCGTTCGGCAGGGCCGACAGCGAGTCGCGCAACATCGTGCCGACCGCGTTGCCCAGGGCCGACTCGCTCGCGCGGTCGTCACGCGTGCCGCCGGTGTAGACGCCGTTCTGGTACGAACCGCCGCTGAAGGCCGTCGTGATGTCGCCCGAGACCTCCGCCACCGCGGTGTTGCCGATCTCGGCGGCCGCGGCGAGTGCGTCGGCGACGATCTGCCTCACCTCGGCCACGCGCGGGTAGGCCGCGACGAGGTCGGCGTCGGGAGTCGTCGTGCGCGCGATGTTCTCCTCGGTGTGCGCCGTCACCTCGCCGGAGGCGGGGTCGACGGAGAGCGTGATCTTCCCGAGGTTCGCGCCGTACGAGCCGGTCTGCACGACGGGGCGAGTGCGGTCGGTGCCGGGGACCGGGGCCGACCACGCGTACTCCTTGTGCGTGTGGCCGGTGAAGATCGCGTCGACGTCGGGCGTCGTGTCGTTCACGATGGCCGCGAACGCGCCGCCGGCGGCGAGCTCCTCGTCGAGGGTCGCGCCGTCGGGCGTGCCGGCCCCTGCACCCTCGTGGTAGAGGGCCACGAGCACGTCGGCCTCGCCGTTGGACGGGTCGCCGTCGCTCAGCTGCGCCGCGACGCGGTTGACGGCCTCCACGGGGTCGCCGAAGTCGAGGTCGGCGATGCCGGCGGGGGAGACGAGCGTCGGGGTCTCCTCGGTGACGGCGCCGATGACGCCGACGGTGAGGTCGCCGGCATCCAGCAGGGCGTACTCGTCGAGCGCGGGGGTCGTGGTGCCCTTCTCGTACACGTTGGCGCCGAGCTGCGGATAGTCGGATGCGTCGCTCACGCGCCCGGCGAGGTCGGCGAAGCCGCGGTCGAACTCGTGGTTGCCGACGGCCGTGGCCTGCAGACCGAGGGCGTTCAGCACGTCGATCGTGGGCTGGTCCTGCGCGACGGACGACGGGAACAGCGAGGCGCCGATGTTGTCTCCCGCCGACAGGAACAGGAGGGGTCCGGATGCCGCCTCGCGCTGCTGCTCGACGGTGCCGGCGAACTTCACCGTGTTGGCGTCGATGCGCCCGTGGAAGTCGTTGATCCCCAGCAGAGTGAGCTCGACGGGCGCGGCCTCGGCCGACAGCCCCACCACGACCGGGTCGTGGTCGCTGGAGCGGTAGGCGTCGGGGGCGTAGAACTCGGTGCCGTGGTAGCGGAACCGGCTGTACTCCAGCGCGAGCGACTCACCCGAGTTGATGTTCCAGATGTCGGCGCCGGTCGCCCGGGCGAGTGCCGCGTCGTTGAGCAGCACGTGGTCGAGCGATCCCGACAGGCCCTGGAAGCTGTACGACTGCGTGTCGACGCCCAGCGCCGACTCGACGTTCGTGTAGCCGGCGTCGTAGAGCACGCGCAGCGGGTCCTCCTGCGTGTAGGAGTTGAAGTCGCCGACGAGCGCGACGGCGTCGACGTCTCCGCGCACCTCGTCGACCCAGTCGCGCAGCGCCGTCGCCTGACGCACCCGCGACTCGTTCGAGGCGCCCTGCCCGTCGCCGGTGTCGGCGTCGCCGGGCCAGGGGCCCGCGGAGCCCTTCGACTTGAAGTGGTTGACCACGAACAGCAGCGGCGCGCCGCCGTCGGCGGGCTCGAAGACCTGCGCGATCGGCTCGCGGGCGTTGCCGAACGCCTGGTCGTCGCCGCTCTGGTCGCCGAGCGCGCGCGAGGCGCCGACGGGGGTGGCGGCATCCGCGCGGTAGATGATCGCGTTGGTGATGACGTCCTGACCGGATGCCGGCGGCAGGTCGCTCGAGGACGGCACGAAGGCCCACTCGTCGGTGCCGGCGGCGTCGTTGAGCGCTGCGACGAGGGTGGCGGTCGCCTCGTCGGGCTGTTCGCCGAGCGCGGCCGAGTTCTCGATCTCCATGAGCCCGACGACGTCGGCGTCCAGTGCCGAGATGGCCGCGACGATCTTGTCCTGCTGGCGCTGCAGGTCGGCGGCGTCCCAGGCGCCGCGCTGGTCGCAGCCCTCGCGCACGGTCACGCCGTCGCCGAAGCGGTCGGTGTAGGCGACGCAGGAGGCGGTGTCGGTGCCGAGCGTCGTGAAGTAGTTCAGCACGTTGAACGACGCGACGCTCAGGTCGCCGCCGACCGCGGCGGGCGCGTCGGTGCGGGTGTCGGCGAAGACGGCGGCGTCGGCGCCCGTGCCGTCGCCGACGAGGGCGGCGGTCGGGTTGAGCTTCCACGCGTTGTTGCGGTAGTCGACGATGAGCGGCGCGGTGAACGCGACGCCGGCGCCGACGATGATCGGCTCGGTCTGCGAGACGTATGCGGGGGTGAGCGCGGAGTTCGCGCCGGAGAGGAAGTTGGTCGATGCGCCGTCGTCGAGGACGACTGCGCGGGCGGCGTTGTCGGCGGCGGTCGCGGCGGCCTCCGCGGAGCCGGGGGCGCCGACGTCGGTGGGCTGGCGCAGCGGCGTCGACCCGGCGGCGAGGCCCACTTCGCCGTACTGGTTCGTGGAGTAGGTGTTCGACACCGTGAACGGACCGGTCGGGGCGACCAGCATCGATTCGAGCGACTCGCGGGCGGCGTCGGTCGTCGGCCACGCGACGGTCGCCGGGACCGGCGCGGCGGCGTCTGCGACGACGGTCGCGCCGCCGCTGCGCACGGTCAGCTGCGTCAGGCCGTAGTACTCCGAGACGACGCCGGTGACCTCGACGGTGTCGCCGGGGGCGACGTCGCCGACGAGACCCGGGGCGTAGACGAAGATCGCGTCGGAGGCGGTGTGCGTCGCGGGATCGAGCGCGCCCCCGGTGCCGGGCGTCTGGATGACGTAGCCGTTGAACCCGCCGGTGGGGTAGTGCGCCGTGACGACACCGGTCGTGGTGACGGTCTGACCGGCCAGCGGAGAGGTGTCACCGGTGCCCTGGATCTCGGCGATCGGGACGACCGCCGGTGTCGTCGGGGTGGGCGTCGGGGTAGGCGTCGGCGTCGCGGTCGCCGTCGGGGTGGGTGTGGGCGTTCCGCCGCCGAGTCCCTGCGGGGTGGGCGCCCCGACCGTGAAGTCCGCGGCGTTGTCGGCGGTGTTCGCCGCCGCCGCGTCGCGCGACACGCTCGTGGCGTTGGTCGTGGCCGGAGCGGGAGCCGTGCCCGCGTACGCGTTCGCGGCGCCCCAGCCGACGAGGTCGACGACGGCGGGGAGTTCGGCGATGCCGGTCGCTCCCGACAGCGCGGCGGTGCCCTGCACCAGGGCGACCTTGCCTCCGGTCCCGCTCATCGCGACGGTGCCGGTCACGTCGGCGGCGATGGCCGGCAGCGTCGTGTTCGATCCGAACGCCTGGCCGATCAGCAGGCGGCCCCCGGCGGGCAGTTCGATGTCGCCGAGTGCCGTGACCTGCCAGCTCGTCCCGCCCGCCGACGCGTACTGAACGCTGTAGTCGGTCAGCACAGCCGGGGCGTCGCCGACGTTCGCGAGCTCGATGAAGTCCTGGTTGAACGCGGCGCCGTTGTTGCCGCCGCCGCCGTAGACCTCGCTGATGACGAGGTCGGCATCCGCCGAGACGGCCGCCGAGGCCGGCAGCGGGGCGAGCGCGACGCCGGCGAGCGCCGTGACCGCGACGGTCACGGCGGCGATCGCACGGCGACGGGACCGCTGCGGGAGGAGGGGGGATTCGGGCAGGGCGGCGGGGCTGTGCGTCACGATGCGTCTCCGGGAGCGGTTCGGGCGCGACTGGGGGTTTCGCGCAGAAGCCGACCGCACCATTGAGCATTCGGTCTGATCCACCCCGCCGACAAGGGGCAGAACGGTTAACTCTTTCTCATGGAGTGCCGCTCTGGCGCGTCGCTGAGGTGGTCGGCTATTATTCCGCGCCGCCGTCGGCACCGGCGGTCGACGGGCTGCTTCGCCGGTAGACTTCCGGGGACATGTCCCCACGCGCCCTGAAGCCTCTCGAGCCGTCCGCGACCCCTCCAGAGCAGATCCGCAACTTCTGCATCATCGCCCACATCGACCACGGCAAATCGACCCTGGCCGACCGGATGCTGCAGATCACCGGCGTGGTCGCCGACCGCGACATGCGCGCGCAGTACCTCGACCGCATGGACATCGAGCGCGAGCGCGGCATCACGATCAAGTCGCAGGCGGTGCGGATGCCGTGGGCGGTTTCGACGGGCTCGACCAACGATCAGGTGTTCGCGCTCAACATGATCGACACCCCCGGACACGTCGACTTCACGTACGAGGTGTCGCGGTCGCTCGCCGCCTGCGAGGGCGCGATCCTGCTCGTCGACGCCGCCCAGGGGATCGAGGCGCAGACCCTCGCGAACCTGTACCTCGCCCTCGAGAACGACCTGCAGATCATCCCGGTCCTCAACAAGATCGACCTGCCGGCCGCCGACCCCGAGAAGTACGCCGCCGAACTCGCGAACCTCATCGGCGGCAGCCCTGACGACGTGCTGCGCGTGAGCGGCAAGACGGGCATGGGCGTCGAAGGCCTGCTCGACCGCATCGTGGAGCAGATCCCGGCACCGCGCGGCGACGCCGACGCTCCCGCCCGCGCCATGATCTTCGACTCCGTCTACGACTCCTACCGCGGCGTGGTCACCTACGTGCGCATGGTCGACGGCAAGCTCGAGCCCCGCGAGCGCATCCAGATGATGTCGACGCGCGCGCAGCACGACCTGCTCGAGATCGGCGTGTCCAGCCCGGAGCCGGTGCCCACCAAGGGCCTGGGTGTCGGCGAGGTCGGCTACCTCATCACGGGCGTGAAGGACGTGCGGCAGTCGAAGGTCGGCGACACGATCACCAACCACCGCAAGCCCGCCTCCGACGCGCTCGCCGGGTACACCGACCCGAAGCCCATGGTCTTCTCGGGCATCTACCCGATCGACGGCAGCGACTACGCCGTCCTGCGCGAGGCGCTGGACAAGCTCAAGCTGTCGGACGCATCGCTGCAGTACGAGCCGGAGACCTCGGTCGCTCTCGGCTTCGGGTTCCGCTGCGGGTTCCTGGGCCTGCTGCACCTCGAGATCATCACCGAGCGGCTCGCGCGCGAGTTCGACCTCGACCTCATCACGACGGCGCCCTCGGTGACCTACGAGGTCACGACCGACACCGGCGACACGGTCACCGTCACGAACCCGAGCGAGTACCCCGACGGCCGCGTCGCGGAGGTCTCCGAGCCGGTGGTCAAGGTCGGCATCCTGCTGCCGAAGGACTACGTCGGCACCGTCATGGAGCTGTGCCAGTCGCGGCGCGGAACACTGCTGGGCATGGAGTACCTCAGCGAGGACCGCGTCGAGCTGCGCTACAACATGCCGCTCGGCGAGATCGTGTTCGACTTCTTCGACCACCTGAAGTCGAAGACGCAGGGCTACGCGAGCCTGGACTACGAGCCCGCGGGATCGCAGACGGCCGACCTCGTGAAGGTCGACATCCTGCTGCAGGGTGAGAAGGTCGACGCGTTCAGCTCGATCGTCCACCGCGACAAGGCGTACGCCTACGGCACGATGATGGCCGAGCGGCTGCGCAAGCTCATCCCGCGTCAGCAGTTCGAGGTGCCCATCCAGGCCGCGATCGGCGCGCGGATCATCGCGCGCGAGACCATCCGCGCCATCCGCAAGGACGTGCTCGCGAAGTGCTACGGCGGTGACATCACCCGCAAGCGCAAGCTCCTCGAGAAGCAGAAAGAGGGCAAGAAGCGCATGAAGATGGTCGGCCGCGTCGAGGTGCCGCAGGAGGCGTTCATCGCCGCCCTGTCGGGCGACGTCGACGGCAAGGACAAGAAGTAATCACCACGGTTAGGCTGGAATCCATGCGCCGCGGAAGCTTCCAGGAGGGCACGGTCGACTACGCCGCGGTCGGCGCGACCCAGGCCGCCGACCTCATGGGCTACCCGCCCGAGAAGAGTCGTCCGGCCGAGCAGTCGTGGCGGATCGGCAGCGGTGAGGACCGCTTCGCCGCCGCCGCCGACGCCCTGCTGGCGTGGGGCGCGCTGCGCGGCGCCGGCCTCAGCGTGAGCGACGTGCGACCGGCATCCGGCCCGATGTACTCGGGGGTGAGCTTCGACGCCGAGGGCAACGCCGTGGCGCCCTCGCGCCTGGAGTCCGAGCAGCGCTTCGACGCCGACGGCGTGCCCTACGTCGGCGCCGGCAGCTCGGCAAGGCTGAGCGGTCGGGTCAAGGGGCTCAGCGCCGACGCGTCGGTGCGGGTCATCTTCGTCGTCGAGGAGCCGCGACGCGTCGGCTTCGCCCTGGGCACGATCGGCGACTCCGTCGTCTCGGGCGAGGAATCGTTCATGATCGAGTGGCACGACACCGACGAGGTGTGGTTCACGGTGCGCGCGTTCGACCGCCCCGTCGCGGCCCTCTACCGCCTGCTGCCGCCGCTGGTGACGCGCCGTCGGCGCGAACTCTTCCAGGGGTACCTGCGGGCGATCTCCCCGCTGTACACGACGACGGCCTGATGGGTTCCGCACTCCCGCTCGGCGATCCCGCACCGGCCGACGGCGCACTGCCGCACGACGTGCGCACCGATGCCGGCACCGACTTCGGCGTCTACCTGCACGTGCCGTTCTGCCGTGTACGGTGCGGCTACTGCGACTTCAACACCTACACCGCGACCGAGCTTCGCGGCGCCCGACAGGACGCCTACGCCGACGAGGTGCTGCGCGAGATCGCGCTCTCGCGCGCGGTGCTGGCGGACGCCGGTCCCCTGCGCCCCGCCGCGACCGTCTTCTTCGGCGGCGGCACGCCCACGCTCCTGCCCCCGGGCGACCTCGCGCGGATGCTCGCCGGCGTCCGCGACACCTTCGGTCTGACGCCCGGCGCCGAGGTCACCGTCGAGGCCAACCCCGACACCGTGACGGATGCCGTGGCCGCGAGTCTGGCCGAAGCCGGCGTGACACGGCTGTCGATCGGGATGCAGTCGGCCGTGCCGCACGTGCTGGCCGCCCTCGACCGCACGCACGACCCCGACCGTGTCGCCTCGGCCGTCGCCGCGGCGCGCCGGGCCGGACTCGACGTGAGCGTCGACCTCATCTACGGTGCGCCGGGCGAGTCCCTCGAGGACTGGCGCACGTCGCTGCGGTCGGCGATCGCGCTCGCGCCCGACCACATCTCGGCCTACGCGCTGATCATCGAGGACGGCACGGCGCTGGAGCGCCGCATCCGCCGCGGCGAGGTCGACGCGCCCGACGACGACCTGCAGGCCGACATGTACGAGCTCGCCGACGCGCTGCTGGGGGAGGCGGGCTACTCCTGGTACGAAGTGTCGAACTGGTCGCGCGGTGACGCGCACCGCTCGCGGCACAACCTCGCCTACTGGCGGGGGACCGACTGGTGGGGCTACGGTCCCGGCGCGCACAGTCACGTCGCGGGGCTGCGCTGGTGGAACGTGAAGCATCCCGCCGCCTACGCGCAGCGCCTGGACGCCGGGCAGTCGCCCGCCGCGGGACGCGAGCGTCCCGACGCGGAGGCCCGGCGGTTGGAGGGCGTACTGCTGCGCTCGCGCATCGTCGACGGACTCGCGATCGGCGACCTGCCCGAAGCCGCTCGACGCGCCGTCGCCGGCCTCATCGCCGACGGCCTCGTCGACCCGGCGGCCGCGCTGCGGGGCCGTCTCGTGCTCACCCTGAAGGGGCGTCTGCTCGCAGATGCCGTCGTCCGCGCCCTCACTGAGTAGAATTGGCACTCAGGGCTGACGAGTGCCAGTCGAAGCGGATGCGGTGAGGAGGGGTCATGGTCTCGGAACGCGGTCTGCAGGTGCTGCGGGCGATCGTGCAGGACTACGTCGACACCCGCGAGCCCGTCGGCAGCAAGTCGATCGTCGACCGCCACCATTTCGGGGTGTCGGCCGCGACCATCCGCAACGACATGGCGCTGCTCGAGGACGAAGACCTCATCGCCGCGCCCCACACCTCGTCGGGGCGCATCCCGACCGACAAGGGGTACCGGGTCTTCGTCGACCACCTCGCCGAGGTGCGGCCGCTGTCGCCGGCGCAGCGCGCGGCGATCACGTCGTTCCTCGACGAGCCCGCCGACCTGGACGACCTGCTCGTGCGCACCGTGCGGTCGCTGTCGCGCCTGACCGGCCAGGTCGCCCTCGTGCAGTATCCGTCGTTCGCGCGGGCGAACGTGTCGCACGTCGAGTTCGTGCATCTGGGCGGCGGCCGGATCGTCGTGATCGTCGTCACCGACACCGGACGCGTGTCGCAGCGCATGGGATTCCTGCAGGGCGACCTCGACGAGGCCGACGTCGCCCACGTCAAGGCCGCCATCGCGGGCCTGGTCACCGGGGCGAGCGTGCGCGACGGCCTGCAGGCGATCGGCGCGTTCCTCGCGGCGCCGGGGGACGGCGGCCGCGTCGACGCCGCCGTGCGCGGCGTCGCCCGCATCCTCGCCGAAGAGCTCGAGGAGTTCCGCCAGGACCGCCTCGTCATGGCAGGGACCGCCACCCTCGCCCGCAGCGAGGCCGACTTCCGCGGCAGCATCTACCCGGTCCTCGAGGCGATCGAGGAGCAGGTGACGCTGCTGCGCCTCATGAGCGAGATGGTCGCCGACGAGCAGGGGCTCGCGGCGAGCATCGGACGCGAGAACGAGCCGTTCGGCCTCGCCGAGGCGTCGGTGCTCACGAGCGACTACGACCCCGCCGGGTCGCCCGCACGCGTCGGCGTGCTGGGCCCGACCCGCATGGACTACCCGACGAATCTGGCGGCGGTGCGAGCCGTCGCCCACTATCTCGGCCGGCTGCTCGACGAAGACGAGCGGGCCCGCTGACATCGACCGCACCCCGGTGAGGGGTGGGAGAGGCGAAAGTGGCAGACCACTACGAGGTACTCGGCGTGTCGCGCGACGCGACCCCCGACGAGATCAAGAAGGCGTACCGCCGGCTCGCGCGAGAGCTGCACCCGGACGTGAACCCGGGCGAGGAGGCGTCGGAGCGCTTCAAGCTCGTGACGCACGCCTACGACGTGCTGAGCGACCCCGAGCAGCGTCAGCGCTACGACATGGGCGGCGACGGCGGGGCCTTCGGCGGCGCCGGGGGCTTCGGCGGCTTCGGCGACATCTTCGAGACGTTCTTCGGTGGCGGCGGCGGGCGGGGATCGCGCCCCCGCGACCGCCGCGAGCGCGGTCAGGACGCCCTCGTGCGGGTGACCCTCGATCTCGCCGACGTCGTGTTCGGTGCCCACCGCGACATCGAGGTCGACACCGCGGTGCTGTGCGAGAGCTGCCAGGGCTCGTGCTGTCAGCCGGGAACCCAGCCCGTGACCTGCGACATCTGCCACGGCGCGGGAAACGTGCAGCGCACCGTGCGGAGCCTGCTCGGCAACGTCGTCACCTCGCAGCCGTGCACGACGTGCCAGGGCTACGGCACGACCATCCCGTACCCGTGCACCACGTGCGCCGGGCAGGGTCGCGTGCGCGCGCGCCGCACCGTGTCGGTCGACATCCCCGCCGGCGTCGAGACGGGGCTGCGCCTGCAGATGCCGGGTTCCGGCGAGGTGGGCCCGGCCGGCGGACCGAACGGCGACCTCTACCTCGAAGTGACCGTCGCGCCGAACGAGGCGTTCAGCCGGGAAGGCGACGACCTGCTGGCCACCCTCGAGGTGTCGATGCCGGATGCCATCCTCGGCGCGTCGGCGACGATCACGTCCCTGGACGGCGACGTCGACCTCGACGTGAAGGCCGGCGCCCAGTCGGGCGACGTGCTGACCGTGAAGGGCCGCGGCATCACGCCGCTGCGCGGTGGCCAGCGCGGCGACCTGCGTGTCGGCATCCAGGTCGTGACCCCGACGCGGCTCGACGGCAAGGAGCGCGCCCTCATCGAGGAGTTCGCCAAGCGCACGAAGGCACCCGCCCCGCGCCTGGCCGAGTTCCACCAGGGCCTGTTCGCGAAGCTGCGCGACCGCTTCCGGGGCTGAGATGGCGCTGCACTTCCTCGCCGACGACGCCGCGACGCTCGCGCGCGCCGGTGTCCCCGACGCCGTGGCGGCGGAGGATGCCCTGCGCGGCACCGTCTCCGACGCGCGCGTCGGCGACGCGGTCGTGCTCACGGGGGCCGAGGCGCACCACGCCGTGGCGGTGCGCCGCGTGCGGGTGGGCGAGGAGGTGACCGTCGGCGACGGACGCGGCGCCTGGCTGTCGGGCGTCGTGGAGGAGCCGGTCGCTCCCAAGCGGCTCGTGGTGCGCATCACCGCGCGCCGTGATGAACCGGCATCCGTGCCGCGACTCGTGCTGGTGCAGGCCCTCGCCAAGGGCGACCGTGACGAACTGGCGATCCAGGCCGCGACCGAGCTCGGCGTCGACGAGATCGTGCCCTGGCAGGCGGCCCGCTCGGTGTCGCGCTGGGACGCGGCCAAGGCGGCCAAGGGTGTCGCCCGGTGGCAGACGATCGTGCGCGAGGCCGCCAAGCAGGCCCACCGCGCGTGGGTGCCCGAGGTGGCTCAGCCGGTGACGACGGCGCAGCTCGCGGCGCGGTGCGCCGACGCCGACGTGCTGCTGCTGGAGCCGACGGCATCCGTCGCGCTGTCCTCGCTCGTCCCCGACCTCGCCCGCGATCTCGTGCTCGTCGTCGGGCCCGAGGGTGGCATCGCCGCCGAAGAGCTCGACCGGCTCGCCGACGCGGGTGCCCGCGCGGTGCGCCTCGGCGACACCGTGCTGCGCACCTCGACGGCCGGCCCCGCGGCCCTCGCGCTCGTCAACGCCCGCCTCGGACGCTGGTGAAGCCCCGCCCCGTCGGCGCCCACCCCGGCGTCGAGGCCGGTCGATAGACTGGGGCGATGAGCGAACCGTCGGTCTTCACGCGCATCTACAACGGCGAGATCCCGTCCGAGATCATCGCCGAGACCGAGAACGCGTTCGCCATCCGCGACATCGCGCCCAAGGCGCCCGTGCACCTGCTCGTGATCCCCAAGACGCAGGACTACCGCGACGTCGTCGAGCTCGCCGCGGGCGATCCGGCGCTGCTGGCCGAGATGGTGGGGCTGGCCAACACGCTCGCGCACGAGCAGACCGGCGGCGACTTCCGTCTGGTCTTCAACACCGGCGCCGACGCCGGCCAGACGGTGTTCCACGTGCATGCGCACGTGCTCGGCGGCGGCCTCTCCGAGGGGAGTCTCGGTGCCTGACGGCGCGGAGCCGGTCACCCGGCGCATCTACGCCGACGGCATCGCGATGGTGCAGCTGCTCGGGCCGCAGGACCGCCTGCTGCGCGTCGTCGAGCGCGAGCATCCCGCCGTGCAGGTGCACGTGCGCGGCAACGAGATCACCCTGACCGGCGACGAGGATGCCGTCGCCGCCGCGAACGGTCTCGTCGACGAGCTGATCGCCCTCGCGCGGTCGGGCCAGGGGCTCGATCCCGCCGACGTGCACGCGTCCTCGCGCATCATCGACGCCGGGATGCGGCCCTCCGAGGTGCTCGGCGAGTCGATCCTCTCCTCGCGCGGCAAGGTCATCCGGCCCAAGACCGTGGGGCAGAAGGCGTACGTCGACGCGATCGAAGAGAACACGATCGTCTTCGGCATCGGGCCGGCCGGCACCGGCAAGACCTACCTCGCGATGGCCAAGGCCGTGCAGGCCCTGCAGCGCCGCGAGGTCAGCCGCATCATCCTCACCCGGCCGGCGGTCGAGGCGGGGGAGCGTCTCGGGTTCCTGCCCGGCACGCTCACCGACAAGATCGACCCGTACCTGCGCCCGCTCTACGACGCGCTCAACGAGATGATGGACCCCGAGCTGGTCCCCAAGCTCATGGCGTCGGGCACGATCGAGGTCGCGCCGCTGGCCTACATGCGCGGACGCACCCTCAACGACTCGTTCGTCGTCCTCGACGAGGCCCAGAACACCACGCCTGAGCAGATGAAGATGTTCCTCACGCGCCTCGGCTTCGGCACGCGCATGGTCGTCACCGGCGACATCACGCAGATCGACCTGCCACAGGGCGCGTCGGGGCTGCGCCTGGTCACCCGGGTGCTCAAGGACGTCGACGACATCCACTTCTCGTTCCTGACGAGCGCCGACGTCGTGCGCCACACGCTCGTGGGCCGCATCGTCGACGCCTACACCGAGTACGACGAGCAGCGCCTCGCCGCCCGCCGCGAGCGGGACGAGGCGAGCGAGTTCGCCAACCGCGCGGAGCGCCGGTCGGGCCTGCGGCCCGCCGGCCCCCGCGACCACCAGCCGAAGCGAGGACGGTCATGACGATCGAGATCACCAACGAGTCGGGCTTCGCCGTCGATGAGACGGTGCTGCTGCGCCTCACCGAGAACAACCTCGCCGAGCTGCACGTCAGCCCCGACGCCGACCTCGCGATCCTGCTGGTCGACGAGGGCGCCATGGAGGCGCTCCACGTGCAGTGGATGGACGAGCCCGGTCCGACCGACGTGCTGAGCTTCCCGATGGACGAGCTGCGCCCCGGCACCGAGGACCAGCCCACCCCGCCGGGACTGCTCGGCGACATCGTGCTGTGCCCGCAGGTCGCCGAGACGCAGGCCGCCGCCGCCAAGCACGCGACGATCGACGAGCTCATCCTCCTCACGACACACGGGCTGCTGCACCTGCTCGGCTACGACCACGCCGAGCCCGAGGACGAGCGGGAGATGTTCGGTCTGCAGCGCGAGCTCATCGCCGCCTTCCACGCGTCCGAGCGTCGACGGCGCGCATGACCGAAGCGCTGCTTCTCATCGCGGCGGCGCTGCTCGTCGCCCTCGGTGGTCTCATGGCCGCCCTCGACGCCGCACTCGGGGTCACCTCCCGCGCGGACCTCACCGACCTCGCCCTCACCGCGCGCAACCCTCGGCCGCTGGCCAGGATCGCCGCCGAGCCGGATCCGCACGCGAACGCCGTCGTGTTCATCCGCATCCTGGCCGAGACGACGGCGGCGGTGCTCGTGACGGTCGCCTTCACCATCCTGCTCGACAGTTACTGGTGGGCGATGCTCGTGGCCGCCCTGCTCATGACGGCGGTGTCGTTCGTGCTCGTCGGCGCGAGTCCGCGCAGCGTCGGCCGCCAGCACGCCAAGGGGCTGTTGCGCGCCTTCGCTCCGGTCGTGCGCGGTGCGCGCATCGTGCTCGGGCCGCTCGCGCACCTGCTCGTCGTCGTCGGACAGCGCCTCACCCCGGGCGTCTCGCGCACGGCGTCGTTCACCTCCGAGGAGCAGCTGCTCAGCATGGTCGACGAGGCCGCCTCGCAGGACCTCATCGAGGAGGACGACCGCGAGCTCATCCACTCCGTCTTCGACTTCACCGACACGTTCGTCCGCGCCGTCATGGTGCCGCGCACCGACATGGTGACGATGGATGCCGCCGCCACGACGCAGGAGGCGATGCACCTCTTCCTGGACAAGGGCGTCTCGCGCATCCCCGTGGCCGACGACGAGGCCGACGACATCACCGGCGTCGTCTACCTGAAGGACCTCGTGCAGTTCGCGTACCGCGACGAGACGGCGTGGCGCGACGTCCCCGTCGCCCAGATCGCGCGACCCGCCATCTTCGTGCCGGAGTCGATGAAGGCCGAGACGCTGCTGCAGCAGATGAAGCGCGAGGCCGTGCACGTGTGCCTCGTCGTCGACGAGTACGGCGGGGTCGCGGGTCTGGTGACCCTCGAAGACCTCATCGAGGAGCTCGTGGGCGAGATCGCCGACGAATACGACCCCCGCGCCGCCGAGGTCGTCGAGCTCGGTGAAGGCCGTTACCGCGTCAGCGCGCGGCTCGGCCTCGACGAGGTGGGGGAGCTGTTCGGCATCGAACTCGACGACGACGACGTCGACTCGATCGGAGGGCTGCTCGGCAAGGCGCTCGGCCGCATCCCGCTGCCCGGTGCGACCGTCGAGGTGCAGGGTCTCGTGCTCACCGGCGGCACCTCGCGCGGTCGCGGCCGGGGGCTTGCGACCGTGTTCGTCGAACGCTCCGAGGCGCTGAAGGCCGTCGAGGAGTCCCTCGGATCCCGCCCCCGCACCGGCGCGATCCCGATCGTGAAGGAGGACGCGCGATGAGCGACGCCCCTGTCCCCACCGATGGCCCTGTCCCGTCAGACGGTACCGTCCCGTCCGATTCGGCTGTCCCGTCCGACGCCGCGTTCCACAGCGGGTTCGTCACGTTCGTCGGCCGGCCCAACGTCGGCAAGTCGACGCTGACCAACGCGCTCGTCGGCGAGAAGGTCGCGATCACGAGCGACAAGCCGCAGACCACACGCCGCGCGATCCGCGGCATCCTGAACCGGCCGACGGGTCAGCTCGTCATCGTCGACACCCCCGGCATCCACAAGCCGCGCACGCTCCTCGGTCAGCGTCTGAACGACCTCGTCGAGCAGGTGCTCGGCGACGTCGACGTCATCGGATTCCTCGTGCCGGCCGTCGACAAGGTCGGCCCCGGCGACCGGCGCATCGCGGAATCGCTCGACGGCTACCGCCGCGCCAAGAAGGTCGCGATCGTCACCAAGACCGACATCGCGACGCGCGAGCAGATCACCGAGCGGCTCATGGAGGTCGACAGCCTGCGCGAGGACTGGGCCGCCGTGATCCCGCTGTCGGCCGTCGCCTCGACCGATGCGAAAGCGCACGAGCAGCTCGACGTGCTCGCCGATGAACTCCTGACTCTTATGCCCGAGGGTCCGGCGCTCTACGAAGCGGGCGTCGTCACCGACGAGTCGGTCGAGGACCGGATCGCCGAGATCATCCGCGAGGCCGCGCTGGAGGGCGTGCGCGACGAGCTGCCGCACTCCATCGCCGTCACCGTCGAGGACATCGCCGAGCGTGAGGATGCCGACATCACCGACATCCACGCGAACATCGTCGTCGAACGCGACAGCCAGAAGGGCATCATCATCGGCCACAAGGGTGCGCGCCTGCGCGATGTCGGCACCCGGGCCCGCGCGCAGATCGAGCCGCTCGTGGGCACGAAGGTGTTCCTCAAGCTGCACGTGCGCATCGCCAAGGAGTGGCAGCGCGACCCGAAGCAGCTGGGCCGCCTCGGTTTCTAGTCGGCTTCTAGTCCACCGGGTGCAGTGCGGAGCGGATGAGCACCACGTCGTCGCCGTAGGCCGCATCCGCCGCGTCCTGCACGGTGCCGTCGTCCCACACGACCTGCACCCACAGCCGCCCGTCCTGCGGCCACGACGACAGCACGTCGGCACCGAGATCGGCGTGCACCTGTTCCTGCACCAGCAGCGTCTCCTCGTCGGCGGGTCCGGGCTCGCCGTTCGTGGGGTCGTCGGGCACCATCGGGTCGTACAGCGCGAGCATCACCGGCGGCGCCGTCACGGTGAAGACGCTCCCGTCGTACACACCCTGCACCGCGTACGCGCCCCAGGTGACACCGGAGGCCGACTCCGATCCGTCCAGACCCTCCCAGGTCCAGTCGGCGAGCGGGATGCCGGTGCACTGCGGCGGGTACGACTCGGCGACGGCGCCGAGACACAGCTGCGGGTCGTCACCGGTGTCGAGCACCGTGCCCTGGGCGGTCACCTCGCCGTCCGGGAGGCCCGGCAGGGCCGCCCCGGGTGTCGCCGGGGGAGCCTCGCCCACGGGCGAACGCGGGCCCGTCGCGCAGCCGGCCGCCCCGGCCAGCACGACGCCCGTCAGGAGTGCTGCGGTGAGGATGCGGGATCTCATACCCCGACAGTGTCGCGGCGGCGGCATCCGTCTCACGGGAGACCCGCCGGGCGAGCGGGTGTAGCATGGGCGCATGCGTGCAGGCTCGCTCCTTCTTCTTAGCCGCCGCGACGAGACCTCGTAACCCAGGGCCTCCCTCGTCGCGGAGCTTGTCGTTGGCCCGCCCTTCCCGACGAAGAAGAGACGACCCCATGGACAACACCCAGAAGACCTCCGGGATGCCGGTGCACAAGTACCGCCCCTTCCACGAGCAGATCCGCGTCGACCTGCCCGACCGCACCTGGCCCGCCAAGCGCATCGAGACGGCGCCGCGCTGGTGCGCGGTCGACCTCCGCGACGGCAACCAGGCCCTCATCGACCCGATGAGCCCCGAGCGCAAGCGCGTCATGTTCGAGCTGCTCGTGTCGATGGGCTACAAGGAGATCGAGGTCGGCTTCCCGAGCGCGAGCCAGACCGACTTCGACTTCGTGCGCCAGCTGATCGAAGAGGACCTCATCCCCGATGACGTCACGATCCAGGTGCTGACGCAAGCGCGCGAGCACCTCATCGAGCGCACCTACGAGTCGATCCGCGGGGCCAAGCAGGCCATCGTGCACCTGTACAACTCCACGAGCGTGCTGCAGCGCGAGGTGGTGTTCCGCACCGATCGGCAGGGGATCATCGACATCGCGCTGGAGGGCGCGCGGCTGTGCCGCGAGTTCGAGAAGCGCATCCCCGAGACGACCGTGTACTACGAGTACTCGCCGGAGTCCTACACCGGCACCGAGCTGGAATTCGCCGTCGACGTCTGCAACCAGGTGATCGAGGTCTTCGAACCGACGCCCGAGCGCAAGGTCATCATCAACCTCCCCGCGACCGTCGAGATGGCCACGCCCAACGTCTACGCCGATTCGATCGAGTGGATGAGCCGCCACCTCGCGCACCGCGAGAACGTCATCCTGTCGCTGCACCCGCACAACGACCGCGGCACCGCCGTCGCGGCGGCCGAGCTCGGCTACATGGCCGGCGCCGACCGCATCGAGGGTTGCCTGTTCGGCAACGGCGAGCGCACCGGCAACGTCGACCTCGTCGCGCTGGGGATCAACCTGCTCACGCAGGGCATCGATCCGATGATCGACTTCAGCGACATCGACCACGTCAAGCGCACCGCCGAGTACTGCAACCAGCTGCCGGTGCACGAGCGCAGCCCGTGGGCCGGCGATCTCGTGTTCACCGCGTTCAGCGGATCGCACCAGGACGCCATCAAGAAGGGCTTCGAGGCGATGGAGGCCCGTGCCGCCGCCGCCGGCGTCACGGTCGACGAGATCCACTGGGCCGTGCCGTACCTGCCGATCGACCCGAAGGACCTGGGCCGTTCGTACGAGGCGGTGATCCGCGTCAACTCCCAGTCGGGCAAGGGCGGCGTCGCCTACCTGCTGAAGACCGACCACGCGATCGACCTGCCGCGCAAGCTGCAGATCGAGTTCTCCGGCGTCGTGCAGGCCAAGACCGATGCCGAGGGGGGCGAGGTCTCCAGCGACCAGATCTGGGCGATCTTCACCGACGAGTACCTGCCGGCATCCGTCGCCGACGACAAGTGGGGCCGCTTCGAGCTGCTGTCCACCCGCACGCAGAGCGACATGTCCGGCGAGGTGTCGCTGGAGGTGTCCCTGCGTGACGGTGAGCAGTCGGTGGCGACCCGCGGCGTCGGCAACGGCCCGGTATCGGCGTTCCTCGAGGTCGTGCGCGCGCAGGGCTTCGACGTGACGCTGTACGACTACGTCGAGCACACCCTCAGCGCCGGCGGCGACGCGCAGGCGGCCGCCTACGTCGAGCTGCAGGTCGACGACGTGCGCCTGTGGGGCGTCGGCATCGACGGTGACATCTCGACGGCGAGCCTGAAGGCGATCGTCTCCGCCGTCAACCGCGCGATCCGCACCCGCACCGCCCCCTCCGAGCTCGCCGCCGTCTGACCCGCCGCGCAGCGCCCGGGTCTGGGCCCGGGCCCGGCGTGACACGGGCTGCATCGTCGAGACCCACTCCACACACCGAAACCCCCCGTTCCCCACGGCGGTCTCGGCGTACGGGGCGGGTCTCGACGTTTTCCTCCCCACCCACGGCGAGAGCGGTGGATGGGAGGCGCCGCTGTGGATGGCGTATGGCGCGGACTTCGGATCTGGTTCGGTGGCGGCATGACGACCCCAGCGACGGACCCTCGGGCGCTGCGTGCCAGCCCTATCGCACTCTTCCGCGCCGACGAGATCTCGCACCCCGACCGTAGAGAGCGCGCAGGCGAGCTGCAGCGCGTCACGCGCGGTGTGTACGTGCCCGCCGACGCATGGCAGCGGTTGGCCCCGTGGGATCGGTACCTCGCACGGGTGCATGCCGTCGCGCGGAACCGACCGGATGCGGTGTTCGCGCTCGAGTCGGCGGCCGCTCTGCACGGTCTGCCCGTCTTCGGCGAACCGGCCGACGTGCACGTGGTCGTGGCGTCACCGGAGAAGTCGCGGGCGGTCGCAGGCGTGCGAGTGCACACCTCGGCGCAGATTCCGAGCGAGGATCACCGCGGCGGGATCCGGGTCGTGTCTCCCGAGGCCGCAGCCGTCGCGATCGCCTGCGCGCGACATCCGGCCGTCGGCCTCGCGGTCGCCTCGGCGCTCCTCCGCACGGACCGCTCACTCGGACCCGACGACCTGCATGCGCTGGCGCGCGACCGAGCGACCGCGCGCGGCATCCGCACCGCGCAGTGGGTCTTCGACCGGGCGACGGCGCAGACGGAGTCACCGCTCGAGGACGTGAGCCTCGCCGTGATCGAGTGGCTGGGCTTCGAGGCGCCGGAATTGCAGTGCTGGTTCCGGTCTCCTGGCGGCCACGACCGGGTCGATTTCCTGTGGCGACGGTCGGCCGTCGCAGGCGAGGCTGACGGCGAGGTGAAGTACAGCGGCGAGTACGGCGATGCGCGTGCGTCACTGCGTGAACGCAATGCGCGTGACGCGCGGCTGCGCACCACGCACGGGCTCAAGGCCGTGGCACATTGGGCGTGGGCCGACGTCGTCGCCTCCGACCAACTCGCTGCGATCCTCTGTACCGCGGGTCTCGCTCAGATGCGTCCCTCACAGCCGGCCCCACTCCTCGCCCTGCGTGCCGCGCTGTACCCGCAGACGCCGTCGTCCGTGGTCGCACGGCGAAGACGATGAACCGCCGAGACCCGGCTTACGCGCCGAGACCCCGGTTCTGGAGGCGGGTTTCGGCGTCAGATGCGGGTCTCGATGTGCTCAGGGGGCGGGAGGGCGGATGATCGGGATCGCGCTGGTCTCGACGGCGACCTTGCGGCGGTAGAGGGCGCGCTGCTCGGGCAGCGAGATGTCGAACACGACGGCGAGCACGCGGATGACGGTGGTCACCGCGACGCCGATCACCGCCGCCCACACGGCGTCGAGACCGAGGGTCTGGCTGACGGCGAGCACGAACGCGCCTCCGCCGGCGGCGACCGCGTACAGC
This sequence comes from Microbacterium telephonicum, assembly GCF_003651225.1. Lineage (GTDB taxonomy): Bacteria > Actinomycetota > Actinomycetes > Actinomycetales > Microbacteriaceae > Microbacterium > Microbacterium telephonicum. The sequence goes on along the minus strand of NZ_RCDB01000002.1, from coordinate 681,473 downwards.
GATCCGACGTGCATGATCGCCACCGGCAGTCCCATGAGCACGTCGCGCAGCACGCCGCCGCCGGCCGCGGCGCACACCCCGACGAACACGGCGGGGACGAGGGGCAGACCCAGGGCGAGCGCCTTGCTCGTGCCGAACGCGCCGAACAGGCCGATCACGAGCGCGTCGAGCCCGATGATCAGCTTCGACAGCCGCTCGAACATGCCGGCCAGCAGCATCCCGAACAGCGACGCGCCCGTCGCCGTCAACAGATACCAGTTGGTCTGCAGCGTCACGGGCGTCGTGTTCAGCAGCAGGTCGCGGATGAGGCCGCCACCCATGCCGATCATGATCCCGATGAGGGCGACGCCCAGGAAGTCCAGCCGCCGCTGCCCGCGGAACCCGGACGCGAACAGGGCGCCCTGGATGCCGCCGAGTGCGACGGCGAGGAGGTCGGCCCACAGCGGGATGACGAAGATCGGCTCGGTCACGTCCTCCATTGTCGGTGCCCCAGGGCCCCGGAGCGCGCACCGCCGCGCGCACCACCGCGCGCCTCGCCCCGCCGCACCGCCCGCCTCCGCGCCGGCGTCGGAGCCGGGACGGATAATGGACGGGTGCCCACCTATCGCGACGAGGTCGTGGTCCTGCGCACCCACAAGCTGGGGGAGGCCGACAGGATCGTGACCCTGCTCAGCCGCCGCCACGGTAAGGTGCGCGCGGTCGCGAAGGGCGTGCGGCGCACGTCGTCGCGCTTCGGCGCCCGGCTCGAGCCGTTCATGGTCGCCGACGTGCAGCTGTTCCAGGGACGCACCCTCGACATCGTGCAGCAGGCCGAGTCGCTCGGTGCGTACGGCGCCGAGATCGCCCTGCACTACGACCGTTACACCGCCGCCCACGCGATGGTCGAAGCGGCCGACCGGCTCAACGAGGCCGAGGCCACGCCGCAGCAGTACCTGCTGCTCGTCGGCGGTCTGCGCGCGCTCTCGCGCGGCGACCACGATTCGCGCGCCGTGCTGGATTCGTATCTGCTGCGCGCGATGGCCCTCTCGGGCTGGTCGCCCGGACTCGACGAGTGCGCCCGCTGCGGCGCCCCCGGCCCGCACGACTGGTTCGTCGCCCAGCTCGGCGGCACCGTGTGCGGCGACTGCGCCCCGGCCGGCTCCGCACGCCTGCGTCCCGACACCGGCGCCCTCCTACGCGCCCTCATGGCGGGGGAGTGGGACCTCGTCGATGCGGCACCCGCCCACGCGTCGGCGGCGGCATCCGGCCTGGTCGCGGCGTACGCGCAGTGGCATCTGGAGCGCGGCATCCGCTCGCTCTCGCACGTGGAAGGGACCCGATGAGTCCGAAGCCGTATACCCACCGCGACGCCGTGCCGTATCGGCCGCTGGACTGGACGGGCGTGTATCCACCCGCCTATCCGAAGGGCGGGGTCCCGAACCACATCGCGATCGTCATGGACGGCAACGGGCGGTGGGCGAATCGGCGCGGACTCACCCGCATCGAGGGGCACAAGGCGGGCGAGGAAGTGCTGCTCGACGTCGTCGCCGGCGGCATCCAGGCGGGGGTGAAGCACCTCAGCGTCTACGCGTTCTCGACCGAGAACTGGGCGCGCTCACCCGAGGAGGTGCGCTTCCTCATGGGGTACAACCGCGACGTGCTGCACCGCCGCCGCGACCAGCTCAACGAGTGGGGGGTCCGCATCCGCTGGGCCGGCCGCAAGCCGCGCCTGTGGGGCTCGGTCATCAAGGAGCTGCAGTACGCCGAGCAGCTCACCCGCGGCAACGACGTGCTGACCCTCACGATGTGCGTCAACTACGGCGGACGCCTCGAGATCATCGACGCGATGCGCCGCATGGGCGAGGAGATCGCCGCGGGCAGGCTCAAGCCCTCGGCGATCACCGAGAAGCTGCTGCGCAAGCACCTGTACGTGCCCGACATGCCCGACGTAGACCTGTTCCTGCGCTCGAGCGGCGAGCAGCGCACGTCGAACTTCCTCCTGTGGGAGGCGGCCTACGCCGAGATGGTGTTCCTCGACACGCTGTGGCCCGACTTCTCGCGCTCCGACCTGTGGCACGCGATCCAGGTCTACCTCGATCGCGACCGTCGCTTCGGCGGCGCCGTCGACACGCCCACGGCCTCCTGAGCGCGGACGAGGCTCACGCCCCGTTCGCGGCGAGCCAGCGCCGCACGTCCCGCGGATGCCGCAGCCGCACGATCACGAGATGCGGGTAGTCGCGCACGATCGACGGCATCCGCTCCCGCCATTTGCGGTGCGTGCGCATCTCCCAGCGCAGGATGTGCTCCTCGTCGTGCAGCACCGTCCACAGCGGCGGCTCGACGTTGCCGTTCCACAGCTCCTCACGGGTGAGGGCGCGCCGCACGGTGCGGCGCAGCAGGCGCGGCCACGCGATGCGCCGCGGGAGATCGAGCCACACGAGCACCTGCGCGCGCTCGCCGAGCAGCGCCGCGGCATCGGTGGAGAAGTAGCTCCACTCCGACACCCAGGCCTCGCCGGCGGCGATGGCGCGCACGTCGTCGACGAACTGCGGCCGCGGAGTCCAGTCCGATCCGTGGAACAGCGAATCCAACTCGGTGTACGACAGGTCCCACGCGGCCGCGAGGCGCCGGGCGAGCGTCGACTTGCCGACCCCGGACGTGCCCGCCACGAGCACGCGCCGGCGTGCGTCGCGGGGGAGCGGGGAGATATCGGGCATCGGATCAGCGTAGCCGTGCCGCATCCATGCCCCGACGGGAATAGACCGCCCGCCGCCGCGCGTTGCACCGGGTGTGACGGATGCCATCAAGATCGACGTGTGGAGTGACATCGCCTGCCCCTGGTGCTACATCGGCAAGCGCAATCTGGAGAACGGACTGGCCGCGACCGCGGACGACGCCGACGCTCCCCGGGTGGAGGTGACCTACCACTCGTTCGAGCTCTCGCCCGACACGCCGGTCGACTTCGAGGGCGACATCTCGGCGTTCCTCGCCGAGCACAAGGGCATCTCCCGCGAGCAGGCGGCGCAGATGCACGAGCACGTCACGGGCATCGCCGCGAAGTCGGGACTCGAGTACCACTTCGACATCCTGCAGCACACCAACACCGTCAAGGCGCACGAGCTGCTGCACTTCGCGAAGGAGCAGGGCCGCCAGCTCGAGATGAGCGAGCGCCTCATGTCGGCGTACTTCACCGAGGGCAAGCACGTCGGTCGCATCGACGACCTCGTCGCGCTCGCCGCCGAGGTCGGCCTCGACGCGGATGCCGCACGCACCGCGCTCGAGGAGGGCCGCTACCTCGCTGCGGTGCGCGCCGACCAGGCGCAGGCGCAGGCGTACGGCATCCAGGGCGTGCCGTTCTTCGTCATCGACGGCAAATACGGCGTGTCGGGCGCGCAGCCCGCCGAGGCGTTCTCGCAGATCGCCCGCCAGGTCTGGGCCGAGAAGCAGGGCTGACGGCCGCGCTTCAGACGGAGAGCACTCTCAGGCGAGGCTCTTCTCGATCGCCTCGACGACCTCGGGCGCGTCGGGCTTGGTCTGCGGCCGGAAGCGGTGCACGGCGCCGTCCGGCGTCAGCAGGAACTTCTCGAAGTTCCACATGACCGGGCCCTTCGCGCCCTCGGCGTTCTTCGCCTTCTTGAGCGCCTTGTAGAGCGGCGCGGCGTGGGCCCCGTTGACCTTGATCTTGTCCATGACCGGGAAGCTGACCCCCCACGTCATCGCGCAGTACTCGAGGATCTCCTCCATCGACCCCGGCTCCTGCCCCATGAACTGGTTGCAGGGGAAGCCGACCACCTGAAGCCCTCGCTCGCCGTAGGTGCGCTGCAGCTCCTCGAGCTGCTCGTACTGGGGCGAGAGGCCGCACTTGGAGGCGACGTTGACGACGAGCACGGCGCCGGCGCCGGCCACGTCGGAGAGGGTCGTCTCGCTGCCGTCGGCGGCGAGGAAGGGGATCGTGCGGATGTCCACAGCTGCGGTGTCGGCCATGTTCTCCACGATATGCCCGCCGCACGCGCCGGCGACCCGACCGACTCTGGGAGAATGGACAGGATGTCCGACACCCTCGCCCCCGCCCGCACCCTGCGCATCGGCTCGATCGAGCTCGACGCGCCGGTCGTGCTCGCGCCGATGGCGGGGATCACCAACACGGCGTTCCGCCGCTTGTGCCGTGAGTACGGGGCCGGGCTCTACGTCTCCGAGATGATCACGACCCGCGCCCTCGTCGAGCGCAACGCGACGACGATGCGCCTGATCACCCACCACGAGTCCGAGACGCCGCGCTCCATCCAGCTGTACGGAGTCGACCCGGCCACGACCGAGGCCGCGGTGCGGCTGCTCGTCGAAGAGGACCGCGCCGACCACATCGATCTCAACTTCGGCTGTCCCGTGCCCAAGGTGACCCGCAAGGGCGGTGGTGCGGCGCTGCCGTGGAAGCTCGGACTGTTCCGCGACATCGTGACACGCGCCGCGCGCGCGGCCGGCGACGTGCCGCTGACGGTGAAGATGCGCAAGGGCATCGACCACGGCCACCTCACCTTCCTGGATGCCGGACGCATCGCCGAGGACGCCGGCGTCGCCGCCGTCGCCCTCCACGCCCGCACGGCCGCGGAGTTCTACTCCGGCACGGCCGACTGGAGCGCGATCGCCGCGCTGAAGGAGGCCGTCACGAGCATTCCGGTGCTCGGCAACGGCGACATCTGGTCGGGCGAGGACGCGGTGCGCATGATGGCCGAGACCGGTTGCGACGGCGTCGTCGTCGGGCGCGGCTGCCTGGGACGGCCCTGGCTGTTCGGCGACCTCGCCCGCGCCGTCGGCACACCGGATGCCGCCCACGGCGATCCCGTCGATGCGACCCTCGGCTTCGTCGCGCAGGCGTTCCGTCGCCACGCCGAGCTGCTCGTCGACTTCTTCGAGGACGAGGGCCGCGGATGCCGCGACATCCGCAAGCACGTCGCGTGGTATTTCAAGGGCTACCCGGTCGGCGGCGACACCCGCGCACGCCTGGCGACGGCATCCTCGCTCGCGGAGATCGACGAGATCCTCGCCACGCTCGACCTCGACGCGCCGTATCCGGGCGCCGCCGCCGAGGGTCAGCGCGGCCGCGCGGGCACGCCGAAGCGTCCGGCGCTTCCCGACCGGTGGCTCGAATCGCGTGACCTCGACGCCGCGGAGACCTCCGCCATCGCCGAAGCGGAGCTCGACCACAGTGGCGGCTGAGGCAGGCGTCCGCGCCGCCGGGGTCTCCAGCGGCCGACCCGCCGGGTACGACGACCACGACGCCGAACGCTTCCACCCCGAGCAGCACCGCTCGCAGCGCGACGGGTTCGCCCGCGACCGCGCCCGCGTGCTGCACTCCGCGGCGCTACGACGCCTCGCCTCGAAGACGCAGGTGCTGAGCCCGGCGAGCCCGGCCGATTTCGCCCGCAACCGTCTCACGCACTCGCTCGAGGTGGCGCAGGTCGGCCGTGAGCTCGCGCTCGCGCTGGAGCTCTCGCCCGACGTCGTCGACACGGCGTGCCTGAGCCACGACATCGGGCACCCTCCGTTCGGCCACAACGGCGAGCGGGCGCTCAACGACTGGGCCGAGGACATCGGCGGCTTCGAGGGCAACGCGCAGACGCTGCGCATCCTGTCCCGCCTCGAGCCGAAGGTCATCGGCGAGGACGGCCGCTCGTTCGGCCTCAACCTCACCCGCGCGAGCCTCGACGCGTCGTGCAAGTACCCGTGGACGGCCGACCACGCCGTGCCCGACCCCGGCGGCCGGCAGAAGTTCGGGGTCTACCCCGAAGACGAGGCGGTCTTCCACTGGCTGCGCGAGGGCGCTCCGGGGCGGCTGCGGTGCATCGAGGCCGAGGTCATGGACCTGTCCGACGACATCGCCTACTCGGTGCACGACGTCGAGGACGCCATCCTCAACGGCTACCTCGATCCGCGTCGGCTCTCCGACCCGCGCGAGCGGGAGGCGCTGCTCACGGCGATCCAGAGCTGGGTGGGGCTCGGGTTCGGCCGCGACGAGCTCGAGGACGCGCTGTACCGGCTCACGCTCCTGCCGGAGTGGCTGGACGGCTACGACGGCTCCCGCGCCGACGTCGCGCACCTGAAGAACCTCACCTCCGACCTCATCGGCCGGTTCGCGCGCGCTGCGACCGCCGCGACCCGTGAGCACTTCGCGCGCCCCGTGCTCACCCGCTACCGCGGCCGTGTGATCGTGCCGCGGGTGATCGAGGCCGAGATGGCGGTGCTCAAGGGCGTCATCGGCGCCTTCGTCGTCTCCATCGACGGCCGGAAGGGGCTCTACAAGGAGCAGCGCCGGGTGCTCAAGCGGCTCGCCACCGCGCTGTGGGAGCGGCCCGAGCACCTCGACGCCCTCCACGCCGAGGACTTCGCCGCCGCCGGCTCCGATGCCGCGCGTCGCCGTGTCGTCGTCGACCAGGTCGCGACCCTCACCGATCGCTTCGCGATCGAGTGGCACGCGCGCCTGATCGGCCCGGTCGACCTGCGCGAGCTCGGGCTGTGGTCCAGCGACGGCAGGGCGACCATCCCGCCGCACTTCGCGCTCCCCGAACCGCTCGAGGGCCTCTGATGGCCCGCATCCGCCAGGCCGACGTCGAAGAGGTCAAGGCGCGCACGAACATCGCCGACATCGTGGGGGAGCGGGTCGCGCTCAAGTCGGCCGGAGTCGGGTCGCTGAAGGGCCTGTGTCCCTTCCACGACGAACGCAGCCCGAGCTTCCACGTGCGGCCCCAGGTCGGCTACTACCACTGCTTCGGGTGCGGCGAGTCGGGCGACGTCTACTCGTTCCTGCGGGCGATGGACCACCTGTCGTTCACCGAGGCGGTGGAGCGGCTGGCCGGTCGCATCGGGTTCGCGCTGCACTACGAGGACGGTGGTCCCGCGCCCGAGACGAGCGGGCGCACGCGCCTGTACGCCGCCAACACGGCGGCGGCGGAGTGGTTCCGTGCGCAGCTGTCGAGCGCCGAGGCCGACGCGGGACGCCGCTTCCTCGGCGAGCGCGGGTTCGACGCGGGCGCGGCCGCCCATTTCGGCGTCGGCTACGCGCCGAAAGGCTGGAACGGCCTGCGCGACGCACTGCGAGCGCAGGGCTTCAGCGACGAGGAGCTGACGACCGCCGGGCTGCTCTCGCAGGGTCAGCGCGGCGTCTACGACCGGTTCCGCGGGCGCGTCGTCTGGCCCATCCGCGACGTCACCGGCCAGACGATCGGCTTCGGAGCCCGGCGGCTGTTCGACGACGACAAGGGACCCAAGTACCTCAACACCCCCGAGACGCCGATCTACAAGAAGGCGCAGGTGCTCTACGGGCTCGACCTCGCCAAGAAGTCCATCTCACGCGACCACCGCGTCGTGGTCGTCGAGGGCTACACCGACGTCATGGCCTGCCATCTCGCCGGGGTCACCTCGGCGATCGCCTCCTGCGGCACGGCGTTCGGCACCGACCACATCACGGTGCTGCGCCGCGTCATGGGCGACGACGCGTCGGCCGCGGGCGAGGTCGTCTTCACGTTCGACCCGGATGCGGCCGGCCAGAAGGCGGCGCTGCGCGCGTTCGGCGAGGAGAAGAGGTTCGCCGCGCAGACCTATGTCGCGGTGGCGCCCGACGGCCTCGACCCGTGCGATCTGCGCCTCATGCGCGGCGACCAGGCGGTGCGCAGCCTCGTCGAGACCAAGGCGCCGATGTTCGAGTTCGTGATGGACCAGCGGCTGGCCGGATTCGACCTGGGCACGGTCGAAGGGCGGGTGGGCGCACTGCGCGCGGCCGCGCCGATCGTCGCCGACATCCGCGACTCGGCGCTGCGGCCCGGCTACACGCGCGTGCTCGCCCGAAAGCTCGGCCTCGACCTCGCCGAGGTCACGCCGGCCGTCGAGCGCGCCGCGCGCGCCTCCCGTGCCCCGCAGGATGCGCGCACGAACGCACCGCGCGCCGGAGGGTCGGCTCCGGCCGCGGCCGCCGACGTCGAGGCGCCCGCCGAGGCGAACGTGCGGGTGACGCTCGCGACGCTGCCACGCACCGCCGATGCCGCGACCGAGCGCGACGCGCTCATGGGCATCCTGCAGTACGGGCATCAGCTCGAGCAGGATGCCGTCGCGGCGGCGCTCGCGCTGCCGATGACGCACCCCGGGCTCGACGCGGTGCGTCAGGCGGTGCTCGCCCAGCCCGACCGCACCCGCATCGGATGGGCCTCGCAGGCGGCGGAGTCCACGCGGGAGCCGTACCGGTCGCTGGCCGTCGAGCTGCTGACCGGCTCGTTCCCGGCCCTCACCGAGGCCGAAGCGATCGCCTCCACGCGCGCGCTCTGCGTGCACCTGCAGGTGCGCGCCCTCGACCGTCGCAAGCACGAACTGCTCGGCGCGATCCAGCGCGTCCCCGCCGATTCCACCGAGGGGCGCGAGGTGCGCGTCGCGCTGCGCGACCTCGACCGCCAGCGCGCCGCGCTCGTCGAGACGCGCTGAGCCGGCATCCGCGAATCCGGCATCCGCTGGTCCGGCATCCGCGGGACATGCGGCGGGCGGTGCCGTTCAGCGCACGCGGTAGCGCAGCGCGATGATCCCGCCGTCGAAGCGTCGTTCGCCCGTCAACTCGAGATCCAGACGCAGGCCCGCCGGATACAGCGCAGTCCCGCCGCCGACGATCACCGGGACGACGCAGCGGTGGATCTCGTCGACCAGACCTGCGCGCAGCGCGTGCGCGGCGAGGGTCGGACCCTCGACGGTGACGTCGCCCGTCGCGGCGGCGGTGATGGCTCGCAGCGCCTCGGGGGTGAACTCGCGTTCGAGCCGCGTGCGGGTCGTCTGCACGGCCGGCAGCGTCCGGGAGAAGACCACCTTCTCGGCGCGCTGCCAGATCTCGGCGAACCGTGCGGACTGCGGTGACCAGGTCGGCGCCTCCGGGTCGGTCTCCCACACGTGCATCTGCTCGTACATGCGCCGGCCGTAGACGTACGTGCCGACGCCGGCGAGCTCGTCGTTGATGGCGGCGACGAGGTCTTCGCCCGGCGTCGCCCAGTCGTAGCGGCCTTCGGCGTCGTCGATGAAGCCGTCGAGCGAGCCGATGACGGAGTAGACGATCTTTCCCATGGGGCGATCGTCGCCTGCCCCGGCGGCGCGCGCCAGTGTCGGCGGATGGCAGGATGAACGCATGAGCCCCGCCGACGCCGATGTGCTGCGCGCCGACGACCTCTCCCTCGCCCGCGCCGGAGAGCGTGTCGTCGACGGCGTCTCGGTGCGGGTCCCCGCCGGCGGTGCCCTCGCCGTCATGGGCGGCACCGGGTCGGGCAAGTCGAGTCTCGCCGCCGCGCTGGCGGGGGACGATGACCCGACCCTGCAGGTCGTCGGCGGACGAGCCGAGGTGCACGGTGTCGACCTGCGCCGCGGCGGACGCAAGCTCCGCATCCGCCGCTACCTCACCGGCTACCTCCCGCAGGGGGCCGGTGCGGCACTGCCCGCGCGCCTCACGGTCTCGGAGGTCATCTCCGAACCCATCACGAGCCGCGACCGCCGCGTCAACCAGCGCGCGCTCGCACTGCGGGTCGCGAGCCTGCTCGACGAGCTGCAGCTGCCGATCGGCGCCGCTGCGAAGTATCCCTACGAGCTGAGCTCGGGCATGCGGCAGCGCGTCGCCCTGGCCCGCGCGCTCGTGCTCGACCCGAAGCTGTTCGTCGGCGACGAGCCGTACGGCTATCTCGACGTCGAGGTGCGCCTGGCCGCCCGCGACGCCCTGCTGCGCCGACGTGCGGAGGCCGGGATGGCCGTCGTGCTCGTCACCAACGACGAGACGACGATCGCCGAGCTCGACGCCGACGTGCTGGTGCTGCAGGCCGGGCGCGTCGTCGCCTCGGGGCGAGGCACCGCGGGACTGCTGTGGACGCCCGACGCCGACGGCAGGGCGGCGCGCTGACCGTCGCCGCGATCGCGATCCGTGGTCACGCGCACCCCTGGACGTTTGCTAAGCTTGTGGAGTTGTCCAGCGCAAGCCGGACTGATCCTCGGTAGCTCAATTGGCAGAGCAATCGGCTGTTAACCGATAGGTTCTTGGTTCGAGTCCAAGCCGGGGAGCGCAACGGCTCCGAGCTCCACCTCGGGGCCGTTCTTCTTTGCCCGGGATCAGGCGTCGATGTTGTCGACGCCCGGCATCCAGCTCGCGCCCGGCTTGCCCCAGCCGCGCTTGCGGGAGATCTTCTGCACGGTCTTCCAGTCGCCGTCGTCGAGCCGGTCGATGTAGAGGATGCCGTCGAGGTGGTCGAACTCGTGCTGCATGATGCGCGCGCGCCACCCGTCGACGTCGATGCGCACCGGGGCGCCGTCGAGGTCGGTGCCGGTCACGAGCACGCGCTCCGACCGTCGCAGCGGGAACCGTTCGCCGGGGAAGGAGAGGCATCCCTCCGACTCGTCGTCGGGGTCGGGCGCACCGGGTTCGAGCGGCACCATCCACAGCTCCGGGTTGATGATCACGCCGCGCCACGGCGCCCCGTCGTCGTCCTGATAGGTGTACGTGTAGATCCGCAGTCCCACCCCCACCTGCGGGGCGGCCAGGCCCACGCCTGGGGCGGCGTCCATCGTGTCGAACATGTCGGCCACGAGCGTGCGGACCTCGTCGGTCACCTCGTCGACGCGGGCGGCGGGAGCGTGCAGGACGGGATCGCCCATGATGCGAATCGGGAGAACAGCCACGTCCTGAGCCTATCGAGCGGGACCTGCGGATAGTGTCGAGGGGTGGATCCGGTCATGGCGCTTGACGAGATCACCGACGAGCTCGTCGGCATCTTCAAGGATCCCGCCATCCTCATCGGCATCCCGCTGGCCCTCCTCGGCGCCGTCTTCATGTCGTTCGGTGCGCAGTACCAGCACCGCGGCGTGCAGAAGGTCGAGCGTCTCACCGCCGTCTCGGGCAACACCGGGCTCACCGGCGGTCAGCTGATCAACCTGCTCCGGCGACCCTCGTGGGTGGCGGGCACGGTCATGCTGGGCCTCGCGATCGTCTGCCAGCTGGCGGCGATGTCGTTCGCGCCGCTCATCCTCGTGCAGCCGATCGGGGCGATCTCGCTGGTCATCACGACGCTGCTCAACGCCCGCATCAGCGGGCACAAGCCGACGAGGCGCTCGATCACCGCCATCGCGCTGTGCGTCGTCGGGATCTTCATCTTCGTCACGATCGCGGCGCTGTTCGCCACCGACACCGACGTGAGCGACCAGCAGCTGATCACCGTGCTGATCATCCTCGCCGCCGTCATCGTGGTGCTCGGCGGCACGTGGCTCTGGTTCCGCCAGCGCACCTCCGCGCTCTTCTACATCGTCGCGGCCGGCGTCATCTACGGATTCGTCGCCACCCTCGCGAAGATCGTCATCAGCCGCATCCAGTCGGGCGACTTCGATTGGCTCACGACGATCTGTCTCGTCGCCCTCATCGCCGGCACCGGCGCGGGCGCCTACTTCGTGCAGACCGCGTACGCCTCGGGACCGCCCGACCTCGTCATCGCGGGCCTCACGGTCGTCGACCCCATCGTGGCGATCGTCATCGGCCTCACGGTGCTGCACGAGGCCGCGAACGCGCCCTTCGGCGCGTACGTCGGCTTCGTCATCGCCGGTGCCCTCGCCGTCATCGGCGTCTTCCAGCTCGCGCGCCATCATCCGCAGGTCGTCAGCGAGAGCCAGGAGATCCCGATCCCGCGCGGCAGCGGCGGGGAGCCGGCGGCCAAGATCGGGTCGATCCGTCTCACCGAGGCGGTGTCGAAGGTGTGGCCGGAGCCGCCCGTCGACGACGACAGGCCGCGCGGGACGCACCGGTAGGCTGGAGCGCGCACCGGGGGCGGTGGCCAAGCTGGTCAAGGCAGCGGGCTCATAACCCGACGATCGTGGGTTCAAGTCCCACCCGCCCTACGCACGAGCGGCCGTCCTGAGGCGGCCGCTCCGCTGTTTCTGCACTCTTTACGAGATGGTGCAATAATGCACTACGTGATGGATAGTGCAATCACGGCGCGCGAGCGCCGTCGTCGGGACACGACTCGCACGCTCGTCTCGTTGACGCGCCGGGCCACGGCCGCGCACGGCCTCGCCGGCTTCACGATCGACGAGATCTGCGCCGAGGCCGACATCTCGCGCCGCACGTTCTTCAACTACTTCGCCTCGAAGGAGGATGCCGTCCTCGGCATCCCGCTCGGCACCGACACCGACGAGGCCGATGCCTTCTTCGTCGCGATGCGCCCGCGCACGCGTGCGGGGGAGCTGTCGGCGAACCTCGTCGACGATTACGCGACCCTCATCGCGGCGCGCTGGGCGAGGCTCGAGATCGACCGTGAGAGCGCGGCGGAGCTCATGGCCGCCGCGGCGCGCGAGCCTCAGCTCCTGCCGCACATGCTCGAGCGCGGGCGCCTCGACCAGGAGAAGGACGTCGGTCTCATCGAGCGCCGCGAGGGCCTCGCTCCCGGTGACGAACGGGCCCGGGTGCTCGTGCAGGTCGTCGTCCACCTCGCCCACCTCGCCGTGCCGCTCTCCCTGGAACCTGCCCATCCCGAACCGTTCCCCGACGTGCTGCGGCGCCTCGTAGCGACGGCATCCGACCTCTTCGCCCCGCCGCCGGCCGCGGCGCGCGCTCCCCACCCGACCACGAACGACTCCGGAACCCCCCGATGACCGCCACCGCTTCCGTCCCCACCGTCGCCGCCGGCGACGCACCGATGCTCCTGACCAGACGCCGCGTCTGGCTCATCTTCTCCGCCCTCATCGCCGGCATGCTCCTGTCGAGCCTCGACCAGACGATCGTCTCCACCGCGATGCCCACCCTCGTCGGCGAGCTCGGCGGCGTCGAGCACCAGGTGTGGATCACGAGCGCCTACATCCTCGCCACGACGATCGTCATGCCGATCTACGGCAAGTTCGGCGACATCCTCGGGCGGCGTTCCCTGTTCCTCGTGGCCATCGCGATCTTCACGCTCGCCTCGGTGGGCTGCGCGTTCGCCACCGACTTCTGGATGTTCGTCGTCTTCCGCGCGATCCAGGGGCTCGGCGGCGGCGGTCTCATGATCTTGTCGCAGGCGATCATCGCCGACATCGTGCCGGCCAACGAGCGCGGCAAGTTCCTCGGTCCGCTCGGCGCCGTCTTCGGCCTCTCGGCCGTCGCCGGACCCCTGCTCGGCGGCTTCTTCGTCGACCACCTCACGTGGCAGTGGGCGTTCTACATCAACATCCCCGTCGGCATCGCGGCCTTCCTCATCGCACTGTTCGCCCTGCAGCTGCCCAGCAAGCGCGCGACGAAGCCCATCGACTGGCTCGGTGTCGTGTTCCTGTCGACCGCGACCACCTGCCTCATCTTCTTCACCGACTTCGGCGGCGACCGCGACCACGGCTGGGGCGACCCGCTGACGTGGTCGTGGGGCGCCGGACTGATCGTCGCCGTCGCGCTGTTCATCCTCACCGAGTCGCGCGCCGCCGACCCGATCATGCCGCTGTCGCTGTTCCGCAATCCCGTGTTCGTCACCGCGACGGCCATCGGGTTCGTGATCGGCATCGGCATGTTCTCCGCGCTCGCGTTCGTCCCGACCTTCTTGCAGATGGCGTCGGGGACCTCGGCCGCGGTCTCGGGCCTGCTCATGATCCCGATGATGGTGGGCGTCATGGGCACCTCGATCGCGTCGGGACTGCTCATCACGAAGACCGGCAAGTACAAGATCTACCCGATCCTGGGCACGGCCATCACGGGCGCCGTCATGGCGGTCATGACGACGCTCACCGCCGACACCCCCGTCTGGCTCATCTGCGTCTATCTGTTCGCCCTCGGTGCGGGGCTGGGCCTCGTCATGCAGGTCGTCGTGCTCGTGGTGCAGAACGCCGTCCCCGCCGCCGAGCTCGGTACCGCCACCAGCGCGAACAACTACTTCCGCGAGGCCGGTGCGGCCCTGGGCATCGCGGTGTTCGGCGCGATGTTCACGTCGCGTCTCACCGACAACCTCACGAGCGCGTTCGCCGGTTCCGGGGCGACGGCGGAGCAGGCGGCGACCGCGACGGCGTCGATCGATCCGGCGACGCTGTCGCAGCTGCCGGAGGCGCTCCGCGACGGCATCGTCACCGCCTACGCCGACGCACTGGCCCCTGTGTTCTGGTACCTCGTGCCTTTCCTGGCGGTCGCCTTCGTGCTGGCGCTGCTGCTCAAGCAGATCCCGCTGTCCGATGTGGCCGGACTCGTCGCACGGGGCGAAGCGATCTCGGGGGACGAGGCCGAACAACTCGAGGTGCAGCAGCGCGAGCAGGCGCGAGCCTCCCGCGGCGCGCACCGCAGCGGCTCGTCGGGCGAGGCCCCGACCGGGCCGTCGGATGCCGACGCGCGCCGCTGAGGACCGCAAGACGGCGGCCGGGAATCACACGCTTGTGATTCCCGGCCGCCGTCGGCGATAATGGCCGCATAACCGCATAGCCCGCCGCACATCGGCGTCTCGCATCAGGTCGTAGGGGAAGACGTACCTGGACAACAAGGAGACGATGATGGCGACACCTCAGGCGCGTGGAGTGATCTACATCCACTCCGCGCCGCGTGCGTTGTGCCCGCACCTCGAATGGGCGGTGGGCCGCGCGATCGGCACGGCCGTGAACTTCGACTGGGCCGACCAGCCGGTGCTGGGCGGCAGCCGGCGTGCGGAGTTCTACTGGGAGGGGCCGGCCGGTACCGGCGCGGCGCTGGCGACCGCGATCCGCGGCTGGGAGCACCTGCGCTTCGAAGTGAGCGAAGACCCCACGCCCCGCAGTGACGGCGGACGCTGGATGCACACTCCCGACCTCGGCATCCACTTCGCGCAGACCGACACCGCCGGCAACGTCGTCATCCCCGAGGACCGCGTGCGCTACGCGATGGAGATCTCGGCCGGCGACGCGTTCGAGCTGCAGCGGGAGCTGCAGGTCGCGCTCGGATCGGCCTGGGACGAGGAGCTCGAACCCTTCCGTCACGCCGGCGACGACGCGCCCGTCGTCTGGCTGCACAAGGTGGGCTGACCACCCCACACGACTCGGGCGGCGCGTGGGCGCCCGTACCGGCCTCGGATGGCTTCCCGGGGACCGGGATCGCGGACCGCACCGCCCGACCCGAAGAAGACGCCCCCGGGGTCCATACCCGGGGGCGTCTTTCTCGTGTCAGGCGTCGGAGGTCACACCGACGCGAACACGGCGACGGCGTTGTGGCCGCCGAAGCCGAAGGAGTTGCTGATCGCGAGCTGCGCACCGGAGCCGAGCGGGGTCGGTGCGCCGGACAGCGCGAACGGCACGGCGGGGTCCGGCTCGGTGATGTTGATCGTCGGCGGGGCGACGCGGTCGCGCAGGGCCAGCACCGTGAAGATCGCCTCGAGGGCGCCCGTGCCGCCGAGCAGATGCCCCGTGGAGGCCTTCGTGGCGGAGACGGGGATCTCGTCGAGACGGTCGCCGAGTACGGCGCGCAGCGCGACGTACTCGTTCGGGTCGCCGACCGGCGTGGAGGTGGCGTGCGCGTTGATGTGGGTGATCTCGTCGGCACCGCGGCCGGCGGAGGCGAGGGCCAGCTCGACCGCGCGCGCGGCGCCGGTGCCCTCGGGGTCGTTGGCGGTGATGTGGTACGAGTCGGCGGTGACGCCGCCGCCGCACACCTCCGCGTAGATCTTGGCTCCGCGCGCCTTGGCGTGCTCCTCGGTCTCGAGGATGAGCACGCCCGCTCCCTCGCCCATGACGAAGCCGTCACGGTCGATGCTGCCGGGGCGCGATGCGGTCTCGGGGGAGTCGTTGCGCTTGGACAGCGCCTGCATCGAGGCGAACGACGCGACCGTGACGGGGTGGATGGCCGCCTCGGTGCCACCGGCGATCACGACGTCGGCGAGGCCGGCGCGCAGGTGCTCGACGGCGTTGACGATCGACTCCGTACTCGAGGCGCAGGCGCTGGCGACGGTGCGCGCGTACGCGCGGGCGCCGAAGTGCAGCGACAGGTTGCCCGCCGCCGCGTTGGGCATGAGCATCGGCACGGTCATCGGCAGCACGCGCCGGGGCCCCTTCTCCCGCAGCGTGTCCCACGCGTCGAGGAGGGTCCAGACGCCGCCGATGCCCGTGGCGAAGTCGACGCCGAGACGTTCCGGGGCGACATCGGGCGCACCCGCATCCGCCCAGGCCTCCAGGGCCGCGACGAGCGCGAACTGGGACGACGGGTCCAGGCGCTTGGCGACGGGGCGCTCCAGCACGGTGTCGGGGCGCACGACGGCCTGCGCGGCGAAGGTGACCGGCAGGTTGTACTGCTCGACCCACTCGTACTCGAGCGTGCGGGCACCGGACGCGCCGGCGAGGAGGGCGTCCCAGCTCTCGGGGGCCGTGCCGCCGATGGGCGAGGAGGCTCCGATGCCGGTGACGACGATGCGGGGAGTGCTCATGGGTGTGGGTGTCCTCGGAGGTCCTCCGGTGGGGGCGGACGCCCCCACCGGTGCGATTTCATGCGGTCCGACGCGGATGCCGCGTCGAGGGTGTCAGGCCTGGTTCGACGTGATGAAGGTGACGGCGTCGCCGACGGTCTTGAGGTTCTTGACCTCTTCGTCGGGGATCGTGACGCCGAACTTCTCCTCGGCGTTGACGACGATCGTCATCATCGAGATCGAGTCGATGTCGAGGTCGTCGGTGAACGACTTCTCCAGCGCGACCTCGTCGGCCGAGATGCCGGTCTCGTCGGTGATGAGCTCAGCGAGTCCGGCGAGGACCTCGTCGTTGCTGAATGCCATGGGTTTCTCCTTGTTTTCGGGGCGGAACGTGCCCGGCTGGGCCGTGTTCGAGTCTAGGGTCGGGTGTGCGTGCGCTGCGGGAGCGCGGGCCGGTCACGGCAGGACGATCACCTGGGCGCCGAAGACGAGCCCGGCGCCGAAGCCGATCTGCAGGGCGAGTCCGCCGCTGAGCTCGGGGTGTTCCTCGAGCAGGCGGTGCGTCGCGAGGGGGATGGAGGCGGCCGACGTGTTGCCGGTCGTCTCGATGTCGCGTCCCACGATGACGGTGTCGGGAAGGCCCAGCTGCTTGGCGAACTCGTCGATGATGCGCATGTTCGCCTGGTGCGGGACGAAGGCGGCGAGGTCGGAGGCTTCGACGCCGGCGGCCTCGAGCGCGCGGCGGGCGACCTTGACCATCTCCCACACCGCCCAGCGGAACACCGTGGGGCCCTCCTGACGCAGCGTCGGCCAGGGGGCCGTGCCGTCGCGGAACTCCACGAGCGTGTGGTTCATCCCGACGGCGTCCGCCTTCGATCCGTCCGAACCCCAGACGGTCGGGCCGATGCCGGGGAAGTCGCTCGGACCGACGACGGCCGCGCCCGCGCCGTCGCCGAGGAGGAAGGAGATCGAGCGGTCGGTGGGGTCGACGATGTCGCTGAGCTTCTCGGCGCCCACGACGACGGCGTAGTGCGCGGCACCGGCGCGGATGAGCGCGTCGGCCTGTGCGATGCCGTAGGCGAACCCCGCGCACGCGGCGTTGACGTCGTAGGCGGCGGCGGGGTTCGCGCCGATGCGGTCGGCGACGATGGCCGACACGGACGGCGTCTGCTTGGGGTTGGAGATCGTGGCGACGATCACGGCGTCTACGGCGCTCGGGTCGATCCCGGCCTTCGCGACGGCTTCGGCGGCCGCGGTCGCAGCCAGGTCGATCGCGTCGGTGCCGGCATCCGCCCGCACACGGGTGACGATGCCGGTGCGCTGGCGGATCCACTCGTCGCTGGAGTCGATCGGCCCGACGATGTCGTCGTTGGGCACGGCGTTCTCGCCGCGCGCCGCGCCGTAGGCGAGGACGCGCGTGTGGGCGGGGCCGGTGGGCTGGGTGAGGGTGACGGTCATGCGTCTTCTCCGGTCAGCAGGGCGGCGGCGGCCGCGAGGTCTTCGGGGGTCTTCACGGCGACGCTCGGGACGCCCCGCAGCGCCCGCTTGGCGAGTCCGGTGAGGGTGCCGGCGGGGGAGAGCTCGATGATGCCGGTCACGCCGTGCTCGGCGAACGACGCCATGCACAGGTCCCAGCGCACCGGGTTCGCGACCTGCTGCACGAGCTGGTCGACGGCGGTGCGGCCGTCGGCGACGACGCCGCCGTCGCGGTTGCTCCACAGCGTGAGCGCGGGATCGGCGACCGTCACCTCCGCCGCGGCGGCGGCGAGGGTGTCGACGGCCGGCGCCATGTACGAGGTGTGGAAGGCGCCCGCGACCTGCAGCGGGATGACGCGCGTGGCGGCGACCGGGGCGGCGGCGAGCTCGGCCAGCGCCGGGAGGGCGCCGGCGGCGACGATCTGACCGCCGCCGTTGTAGTTGGCGGGCGTGAGGCCGAGCTCGGTCAGCCGGGCGACGACCGCGTCCTGGTCGCCGCCGAGGATCGCGCTCATGCCGGTCTGCTCGGTGGCCGCGGCCTCGGCCATCGCCCGACCGCGCAGGCCGACCAGACGCATGCCGTCGGCGTCACCCAGCACCCCGGCGGCCACGAGTGCCGCGATCTCGCCGACGGAGTGCCCCGCGGCGCCCGTGGGGGCGGTCGTCGACGCGTCGGTCAGTGCCGCCCACGACAGCAGGCTCGCCGCGACGATGAGCGGCTGGGCGACCTGCGTGTCGCGGATGCGGTCGGCATCCCACTCGGTGCCGGCGGCGACGAGGTCGACCTGCGCCTGCTCGGAGTACCGCTCGAGACGCTCACGCGCCCCGTCGAGCTCGAGCCAGGGGGACAGGAAGCCGGGCGTCTGCGAGCCCTGGCCGGGGAAGACGGCGATGATCACTCGTCCTATCCTGCCAAACGCGGCGAGCACACCGCTGGCGAACACGTCACAAGAACCGCGAGTTCCTTTGTGCGTGCCTCACAGCGCACGTGCGCCGTGTGCCCATCGGCCGCCGGTTGCGGTCAGCCGCGGCGCTGCATCGCGGCGCGACGCCGCGTGACGTCGGTGCCGATCGAGCCCAGCACGAGCGCGGTCTGCAGGATCAGCGCCTCGCGCGGACCGGTCGCATCCCAGCCGATGACGTCGGAGACCCGCTTGAGCCGGTACCGCACCGTGTTGGGGTGCACGAACAGCTCGCGCGCGGTCGCCTCGAGGGACCGGCCGTTGTCGAGGTAGCTCCACAGTGTCGCGACGAGATCGGTCGAGTGCGCCAGGAGCGGACGGTAGATCCGCTCGACGAGCGTCGCCTTCGCGAGCGGGTCGCCGGCCAACGCGCGCTCGGGGAGCAGGTCGTCGGCCTCGACGGGGCGGGGCGCGTGCCGCCACGCCTTCGCGACGGCGAAGCCGGCCAGCGCGGCGCGGGCGCTCTGGCTCGCGTCGACGAGGGCGGGGACGGCGGGGCCGAGCACGAGGTGCCCGGGGCCGAAGCCGGGTTCGAGGCGTCGGGCGATCTCGGCGAAGGGGAGCGTCTCGGCATCCTCCTTCGCATCGGCGCGGCCGATGACGACCACGAGGCGCGAGCCCTGCACGCCGATGAGCACGTCGATCCCGAGCTTGCGCGCCAGGCGCCGCAGCTGGTCGACGTCGAACTGGGTGGGAGTGGTGCCCACGAGCACCGACACCTCGCCGTGGCCGTGCCAGCCGAGGGCGGCGATGCGGCTGGGGAGCTCCTCGTCGGCTTCGCCGGTGAGGATCGAGTCGACCACGAGCGCCTCCAGGCGCGCATCCCAGAGCCCACGGGCCTCGGCGGCGCGCGCGTAGACGTCGGCCGCCGCGAACGCGACCTCTCGCGAATAGAGCAGCATGCTTTCGCGGAGGTCCTCGGCACGCCCGGCGACACGTTCCTCGGTCACCTCGACGGTGACGCGGATGAGCTGGAGCGTCTGGGTGAGACTCACCGAGCGCAGCAGTTCGCGCGGTGCCGCGGCGAAGATGTCGGCGGCGATCCACGGCTGACCGCCGGGGTCGTCGTACCACTGGATGAAGGCCGAGATGCCGGCCTGGGCGACCAGTCCCACCGCGCTGCGACGCCCCGGGGGCATCTCGGCGTACCACGGCAGCGACTCCTCGAGTCGGTTGAGCGTGGCCGTCGCGAGATCCCCCGAGATGCGGCGGAGCCACGCGAGTGTCTCCGCCTTCTCCTGCGGGGTGGGACCGGTCGTCATCTCCGGGTCGTCAGCTCTCGCCGCCGGCGTTGCCGCTGGTGCCGGCGGTCACGTCGTGCAGGCGGTAGCGGTCGATCGCCTGCTGCGAGAGCGAGCGGTCGACGACGCCCTCGTCCGCGAGCGCCTGCAGGGTGCGCACGACGAGCGACGGGCCGTCGATCTTGAAGAACCGGCGGGCGGCGGCACGGGTGTCCGAGAAGCCGAAGCCGTCGGCGCCGAGGGTCGCGTAGTGGCGCGGCACCCACGGGCGGATCTGGTCCTGCACGGCGTGCATGTAGTCGCTGACGGCGACGACGGGGCCGGCGGTGTCCTGCAGCTTCTGCGTCAGGTACGCCGTGCGCGGCTCGGCGAGCGGGTTGAGGAAGTTGTGCTCGTCGACGGCGAGACCGTCGCGGCGCAGCTCCGTCCAGCTCGTGACCGACCACACGTCGGCCACGACACCCCAGTCGTCCTTCAGCAGCTTCTGCGCCTCGAGGGCCCACGGCACGCCGACGCCCGACGCGAGCAGCTGCGCGCGGTGGCCGTCGCCGGAGCCCTCCGAGATGCGGTGGAGGCCGCGCACGATGCCCTCGACATCCACGCCCTCCGGCTCGACCGGCTGCACCAGCGGCTCGTTGTAGAGCGTGATGTAGTACATGACGTTGGGGTCGGGGTGGTTGCCGCCGTACATCCGCTCGATGCCGGAGCGCACGATGTGGGCGATCTCGTAGCCGTAGGCCGGGTCGTACGACACGGTGGCGGGGTTCGTCGACGCGAGCAGGTGCGAGTGACCGTCGGCGTGCTGCAGGCCCTCGCCGGTGAGCGTCGTGCGTCCCGCGGTCGCGCCCATGATGAAGCCGCGCGCCATCTGGTCGCCGGCGGCCCACTGGGCGTCGCCGGTGCGCTGGAAGCCGAACATCGAGTAGAAGATGTACACCGGGATGAGCGGCTCGCCGTGCGTCGAGTACGCCGTGCCGGTGCCGGTGAACGCCGCGAGCGCGCCGGCCTCGTTGATGCCGACGTGCATGATCTGGCCCTGCGGGCTCTCCTTGTAGGCCAGGAGCAGCTCGCGGTCGACCGACGTGTAGTTCTGGCCGTTGGGGTTGTAGATCTTCGCCGTCGGGAAGAACGCGTCCAGACCGAACGTGCGCGCCTCGTCGGGGATGATCGGCACGATGCGGTGACCGAAGTCCTTCACGCGCAGCAGGTCCTTCAGCAGGCGGACGAACGCCATCGTCGTGGCGACCTCCTGCGTGCCCGAGCCCTTCTTCGGCAGCGCGTAGGCGTTGTCGTCGGGCAGCGCGATCGGCACGTGGTGCGTGCGACGCTCGGGCAGGAACCCGCCGAGGGCGCGGCGGCGCTCGACCATGTACTGGATGGTCTCGTCCTCCATACCCGGGTGGAAGTACGGCGGGGTGTACGGGTTCTCCTCGAGCTGCGCGTCCGTGATCGGGATGCGCATCGAGTCGCGGAAGTGCTTGAGGTCCTCGAGGGTCATCTTCTTCATCTGGTGGGTCGCGTTGCGGCCCTCGAAGTGGTGACCGAGGCCGTAGCCCTTGATCGTCTTGGCGAGGATGACGGTGGGCTGGCCCTTGTGCTCGGAGGCGGCCTTGTAGGCGGCGAAGAGCTTCTGGTAGTCCAGGCCGCCGCGGCGCAGCTTGCCCCAGATGTCGTCGTCCGACCAGTTCTCGACCATCTTGAGCGCGCGCTCGTCGCGGCCGAAGAAGTGGTCGCGGATGAACTTGCCGTCCTCGGCGCGGTACGTCTGGAAGTCGCCGTCGGGGGTCGTGTTCATGAGGTGGCGCAGCGCCCCCTCGTGATCGACGTTGAGCAGTTCGTCCCAGCCGCGGCCCCACACGACCTTGATGACGTGCCAGCCGGCTCCGCGGAAGAAGCTCTCCAGTTCCTGGATGATCTTGCCGTTGCCGCGCACCGGGCCGTCGAGGCGCTGCAGGTTGCAGTTGACGACGAACGTCAAGTTGTCCAGGCCTTCGTTGGCGGCGACCTGCAGCTGGCCGCGGCTCTCGACCTCGTCCATCTCGCCGTCGCCGAGGAACGCCCACACGTGCGAGTCGCCGACATCCTTGATGCCGCGGTTCGTGAGGTACTTGTTGGTCATCGCCTGGTAGATGGCGTTGATGGGCCCGAGGCCCATCGACACCGTCGGGAACTGCCAGTAGTCCGGCATCAGGCGCGGGTGCGGGTACGACGGGATGCCGAGCTCGCCCTTCGACTTCTCCTGGCGGAATCCGTCGAGCTGGTCGGCCGACAGTCGCCCCTCGAGGAACGAGCGGGCGTAGATGCCGGGGGAGGCGTGGCCCTGCACGAAGATCTGGTCGCCGCCGTTGGGGGCGTCCAGGCCACGGAAGAAGTGGTTGAAGCCGACTTCGTACAGCGACGCCGACGACGCGTACGTGGAGATGTGTCCGCCGACGCCGATGCCGGGGCGCTGCGCGCGGTGCACCGTGACCGCCGCGTTCCAGCGGATCCAGCGGCGGTAGCGGCGCTCGAGCTCCTCGTCGCCGGGGAACGCGGGCTCGTTCTCGGTGGCGATCGTGTTGATGTAGTCGGTCGTCGGCACCTGGGGCACGTTCAGGTGCAGGTCGCGCGAGGTCTGCAGCAGGCTGAGCATGATCTCGCGGGCGCGTCCGGCGCCCTTGCTCTCGACCAGCTGGTGGAGCGACTCCTGCCAGTCGGCAGTCTCGTCGGGGTCGCTGTCCAGCGGGCCCTGCGAATACGGATCCTGGTCGTTGACAGTCACAGAGAACCTTTCTTCGTCTGGCAGGTCGTGCCAGGGACAGGGTGTGCGGACGCGCACGGCTTTGTGGAGCACAGACAACGCATCCCGGATCAGCGTAGTCGCATCCGCGGGCTCGGGGCGCACCGCGCCGTGCCCGTAGACTGACCCGCGAGGGGCCTTTAGCTCAGTTGGTAGAGCGCCACGTTTACACCGTGGATGTCGTCGGTTCGAGCCCGGCAGGGCCCACCGTCCGTCTCACGTCACTCCTCGTCGCGGCCCACGATCTTCGGGGCCGCCGGGTTGAGGTACTCGCCGGCGTCACGGCCCAGCCGCGAATGGCGATGCCCGTACGCGAAGTAGATCGCGAACCCCAGTGCCAGCCAGATCAGGAAGCGCAGCCAGGTCTCCACCGACAGGTTGAGCGTGAGGTAGGTGCACACGATCGCCGACAGGATCGGCAGCACGGGGCTCCACGGCACCCGGAACCCGCGGCGCAGGTCGGGGCGGGTGCGGCGCAGCACGACGACGCCGATCGAGACGAGGATGAACGCCGACAGGGTGCCGATGTTGACCATCTCCTCGAGGATGCCGACGGGGGTGAGCCCGGCGACGAGGGCGACGATCACGGTGACGATGATCGAGATGACCCACGGCGTGCGGCGGGTGGGGTGCACCTTGGCCAGCGACTGCGGCAGCAGGGCGTCGCGCGACATCGCGAAGATGATGCGCGTGGCGCCGATGAGCAGGGTCAGGACGACCGTCGTGAGTCCGGCCACCGCACCGGCGGCGATGACGGTGCCCATCCACGGCTGCCCGTAGTGGACGAACGCGTTCGCGAGCGCCGCGGCGGGATCGAGGTCCTGGTAGGGGACCATCCCGGTGACCACGAGCGAGACGGCGCAGTAGAGCACGGTGCAGATCGCGAGCGAGGCGATGATGCCGATCGGCAGGTCCCGCTGCGGCTTCTTCGTCTCCTCGGCGGTCGTCGCGACGACGTCGAAGCCGATGTAGGCGAAGAAGACGAGTGCGGCGCCGGCGAAGATGCCGCCGATCCCGAACGCCATCGGCTCGACCCCGGAGAGGAACTGCAGCAGCGGCTGCGTCAGGCCCGACCCGGCGTCGCGCGGAGCGGCATCCGGCACGAACGGGGTGTAGTTGGCGGGGTTGACGAACATGAGCCCGGCCACGATGACGAACAGGACGATGAACAGCTTCACGGCGACGAGCACGATGTTCACCCGCATCGACTCGCGGATGCCGAGGGTGATGAGCCCGCCGAGCACGAGCACGAGCACGATCGCCGGCAGGTCGACGACGCCGCCGTAGGAGATCTCGGGCGGCAGGTCGATCCCGAACTGCCCGAGCAGCACGCCGAGATACGCGCTCCATCCCTGCGCGACCACGCCCGCGCCGAGGAACATCTCGAGGATGAGGTCCCACCCGATGATCCAGGCGAAAAGCTCACCCAGCGACGCGTAGGAGAACGTGTACGCGCTGCCGGAGACCGGAACCGTGGAGGCGAACTCGGCGTAGCACATCGCCGCGAGGCCGCACGCGATCGCGGCGACGACGAAGCTGATGGCGATGGCCGGGCCGGCGACCTCGTGGGCGGCGCGCCCGGTGAGGGTGAAGATGCCGGCGCCGATGACGACGCCGACGCCGAAGACGGTGAGGTCGAACGCGGACAGCGACTTCTTGAGGCGGAACTCCGGGTCCTCGGTGTCGGCGATCGACCGTTCGACGGACTTCGTGCGCATGACGCTCATGGGGACCTCCCGGCGGGACACATCGGCGGATGCCGCCGCAGAGCCCACATGGTAGCGACGAGCGGATGCCGCGCGATAGCGCCCGGGGTAGTTTTAAGAGCGTGAAAGCCAGCCCCGCCGACCAGTCGCGACTCCTCGAGCTCGCCCGCCTCGACCAGGACGTGCGCGCCGCGGACGCTGCCCGCCGCAACCCGCCGCAGACCGCCCGCGTGCAGGAGCTGCTCGCGCAGCGGCAGGCGCAGTCGGCCGAGTTGACGGGTCTGCTCGCCGCTCGCGACGACGCGCAGACGGAACTGTCGCGTCTGGAGTCGGACGTCGCCCTCGTCGAGGCGCGCGTGAAGCGCGACGAGCAGTTGCTGGCGGGCAGCAGCAACACGAAGGAAGTGCAGGGGCTCGAGCACGAGCTCGCCTCGCTCACCAAGCGCAAGAGCGACCTCGAAGACCTCGAACTGGAGATCATGGAGCGGCTGGAGGGGGCCGAGGCGGCCGTGCTCGCCCAGCAGTCCGTCATCGAGGCGACCAACCAGGAGGGCGCCCGGCTGAGCGCCGAGGGCAAGGCCGCGGTCGCCGAGGCCACGGCACGCATCGACGCCGCGACGCGCGACCGTGCCGCCGTGGCCGCGGCGCTGCCCGCCGACCTCGTGGGCTACTACGACCGTCTCAAGACGCGCAGCGCCGGCGCCGGCCTGCTGCGCCGGCGCACGTGCGAGGGCTGCCACATGGTGCTGTCGGGAACCGACCTGCAGGCGCTGCGTCAGGCGGCCGACGACGACGTGGTGACCTGTCCCGAGTGCGGCTGCATCCTCGTGCGCGACGGTGAGTCGGGTCTCTGACCGTCACGGTGTCGCCACGGTGATGACACCGTGACGCACCGGTGACACCGTGAGCGACGCGCCGCGGTGGCGGGTCGTCGGCCGGGGTCCGTCCGGAGGCGTCGTCGTCGTCGACCTCGCCGCCGACGGCTCCGAGGTCTCGCGCACGGCGGCGGACGACGCGGGGCTCACTGAGCTCGCGCGGACGGCATCCGCGTCACTGCGCTGGGTGTGGAACGACACCCGACGCTGGTACCGGATGCTGCTCGGCGGCGGTGTGCGCCTCATGCGCGCCCATGACCTGCGGCTGTGCCACGCGATCCTGCGCACCAGCGCCTGGGTCGACGCCCCCGCCCTGGGCGCCGCGCGCGGCTGGGACGCCGCCGCCCCCGAGGTCGAGCCGGGACCGCAGGCCCTGTTCGACCTCGAGACCCTCGCACCGACCCTTCCCGACGGGATCGACGAGGTCCTCGCGGAGTTCGCCCGGCACCGCGCCGCTGTCGACGCGTCCTCGCACGCCGCGCGTCTCACGCTGCTGCTGGCGGCGGAGTCGGCCGGTGCCCTGCTGGCCGAGGAACTGCACGCGGCCGGACTCCCGTGGAGCCGCGAGGTGCACACCCGCATCCTCGAAGACACGCTCGGCACCCGGCCGCTCGCCGGCGGCGTGCCGTCGCGCATCGCCGATGCGGGCGCCCGGGTGCGCGCGGCCCTGGGCGACGAGCGGGCGAGTCTCGACTCGCAGCCGAAGCTCCTGCGTGCCCTGCACCGCGCCGGCGTGCCGGCGACGTCCACGAACCGATGGGAGCTCGCGGAGTACGACCACCCCGTGATCGCACCGCTGCTGGAGTACAAGAAGCTCACGCGGCTCGCGAGCGCCAACGGGTGGGCGTGGCTGGAGGAGTGGGCCGGCGACGGGCGCTTCCGCCCGGTCTACGTCCCCGGCGGTGTCGTCACCGGGAGGTGGGCGTCCTCCGGCGGGGGAGCGCTGCAGCTGCCGCGACAGCTGCGCCCCGCCGTCCGTGCCGACCCCGGGTGGACCCTCGTGGTCGCCGACGTGGCACAGCTCGAGCCGCGGGTGCTCGCGGCGATGGCGGGCGACCTCGCGCTCGCCGACGCCGCGCGCGGCACCGACCTGTACGCCGGCATGGTCGGCGGCGGCGTCGTCGCGACGCGCCCCGAGGCGAAGGTGGCGATGCTCGGCGCGATGTACGGGGCGACGACGGGAGACAGCGGACGACTCGTGCCGGCGCTGCGCCGCGCGTATCCGCGCGCCATGGCGCTCGTCGACGAGGCGGCCGCGGTCGGCGAGGACGGCGGCGTCGTGACGACGTGGCTCGGCCGCAGCAGCCCGCCGCCGGGATCGTGGTGGACGTCGGTGCAGCAGGAGGCCAGCGGTGCCGACGCGTCGGCCGCCGAGGAGACGCGCGCCCGCCGCAGCGCCCGCGACCGCGGCCGGTTCACCCGCAACTTCGTGGTGCAGGGGAGCGCCGCCGAATGGGCGCTCGCGTGGCTCGCCGAGCTGCGCACGCGGCTGGCCGCGCTGCCCACCGCAGCGGTCCCGGCCGTGGCATCGGGAGCGGTGTTCGCCGAGCGGGCGCATCTGGCGTTCTTCCTGCACGACGAGATCATCGTGCACACCCCCGTGGCGTTGGCGGATGCTGTCGCCGACGCCGTGAGGGAGGCGGCGACGGCGGCGACCACGCTGCTGTTCGGCACCTTCCCGCTCGATTTCCCACTGGACCTGCGCATCCGCGAGGACGCGGCGAAGGACTGAGCCACCCGGCGGGTCAGCCGCAGTCGAGCACCGTGGTCGCCGCGGTGCGGATCGGATTCAGCAGCGGCGTGTGGACCACGACGGGATCCGCGCGCCCGGCGTCGGCGGAGACGAAACGGAACTCCACGACGTTGCGCTCGCCGGGAGAGAGGTTGACGCGCAGCAGGCTCGTCGGGCGGCCCATCTCGGTCGCCTGCGCGATGCGGGCGGGTGCCCCGGCTTTCGTGACCGAGGCGAGGAACGTGCCCGGGGGTGCGGCGACGGCGACGCTCGTGCCGATGTCGCCCACGCCGGTGCCGTACATCCCCCGGCCGGTGACGTCGCCGGGAAGAGCGGTGGCGGCATCCGCAGGTGCCGTGCTGGTCATCGTCAGGCGCACCACGACGTCGGCGCGGCCGTCGAGCCGGCACTGCGCGCTCGCGATCTGCATCCCGACGTCGAGGTAGCCGCCCATCTTGCCGCCGGTGCCGTCGTTGAACCAGACGCCGTAGGCCTGCGGGCCTGCCGCGTCGAGCCGGGCGGCGGGGCCGCCGAGCGGTCCGGCGGCGAGCGCCTGCGCGATGTCCGGGTCGGCGGCCCACGCCGAGATCCGGCCCTCGGCGACGGGGCCGGAGAGGGCCGCAGCCCAGGCGAGGGCGTCGGAAGGTGCGGCGGTGAGCTGCGCGAAGATGCGCGCCGCCGCATCCTGCATCAGGGCCGTCTGGCCGTCGGAGTCGAGCGTGCGGTACGGCTCGACCAGCAGCCGGGAGATCGCGTCGTCGGCGGTGAGCACCGATCCGTCGGCGAGGGCGACGGGACCGACGACGCGCAAGACGGAGACGAGCACGACGGGATCGAGCGACACGACGACGTCGGGGGCGGCGCCGCCCCGCTGCTGCCACCAGGCGGCCGCGAGAGTGGCCGTGACCTGGAAGTCGGCGGGCATCGAGGCATTCTGCGGGAACCGGCCGACGACGTCGCCGTACAGGGCGGTCATGGCGTCGGGCACGTCGGCGACGGGCGTGCGACGGGCGGTGAAGTCGGATGAGGAGGCCTGTGCGTCGAGCGAGAACGTTCCGCCGTCGGCCGTGATCTGAAGGTATGCGCCGGTGATGCCCCCTCCCGTGCGCAGCTCGGCGTTGTTCTGCAGCATGACCAGGATGCGGGTGGGCTCGTCCCCGGAGACGGCGGCGTTCAACGGCGCGAGGGCCGCGGCCGTGCGCAGCGCCGGCAGGGCGTCGGCCAGCAGCGTGCGGGTGCGCTCCACCGCGGCGGCGACGGGCGGCAGCAGGGCGGTCGTGTCGATGCTCCCGAGTGCGTCCAGAGCGTGCGAAGCCTGGTCGGACAGCGGCGCGAGCGCCGCGCCCAGAGCACGCGGGTCGGCGGCGTCACCCCGCAGTGCGGCCAGGAGGGGCTCGGTGTTCGGCAGCGCCGCGCCGAGAGCGCGGGCGAGTGTCTGCACGGCGTCGAAGTCACCGCCGAGCATCGGCGCCCGTGCGGCGACCGCCCAGGTGGGATCCGCCGCGGCGGCGTCGGCGGCGGCGAGCTGGCTCGTCAGGTCGGCGGCCGCGGCCACGAGGGCGCCGCGGTCGTCGGCGCCGTCCGCGGCGACGGCGCGCTCTCCCGCGTCGCGCGCGGCCTCGAGGTGACCGACCGTCGCCGCGACGCGGATCCCCGTCCACACGTAGGCCGCCGCGACGACAGCCAGCAGCAGCCCGCAGCCGAGCAGCACGAAGCGGAGGCCGCCGCCGGAGCGTCGGGTGGGGTTCGTCTCAGGCACGACGGCGACGGGCGACCAGCACGGTGGCGCCGACGGCGATCGCGGCCAGCGCCGCCCCACCGACGACGGCGATCGCCGTGGCGTCGCCACCGGTGGCAGCCAGCGGAGCGGAGCCCGCCGACAGCGGTGTGCCGGTGACGGTCGGGCCGGCGCACGCCGACGTCGCCGGCGGGTAGGCCATCGGCACCGGCATCTCGGGATTGACCTCGATGGTCGCCCGGATGTCGGCGCGCGTCCAGCCGAAGTTGCCGTCGGTCTCGACCCATTCGCCGTCGCGGAACACCCAGCCGGGCCAGCCCGTCCCGTTGCCGGCGGCGTCGACGCTCGCCCCGGGCCACAGCATCGAGCCCGACAGCTCGCCCGAGCTGACGTCGCCGAGCGGCAGCTCGACGCGGTTGACGCCGTCGGTGATGATCAGGAACGCGTCGTGGCTCGTCGACACTCCGCTCGGATCGGTGAGCACGACCCGGTACGTGATGACGGGCACGTCGCGCACGCACGCGACGTCGACCGACGATCCGACCAGGCTCAGCTCCGGCGGCGGGGGAGGCGGCGCGTAGGAGCCCACATCCTCCGGCGGCGGTGAGCTCTCCGCTGACGCCGGTGCCGCCCCGGCCCACATCACGGTCGTCCACAGCGCGGCCGCAACCACGGCGGTCGCGCGCACATGACGCTTTTCCATCGTTCTCCCCCAATGAGTCGGATGGCCACGGGCGCCCCAAACGCCCTATCCCCGAGGCTGACACTAGCCCGGTTCGCCGCCCACGACAATGGGGAACGGCATCCCGCCGTAGAATCGAGCCTGCGAATGGGTCGGCCGGACGGTCGCGTGGCGGGAGACCGCACCGAGGAACGTCCGGGCTCCGCAGGGCAGGGCGGTGGGTAACACCCACCCGGAGTGATCCGCGAGACAGTGCCACAGAGAGCAGACCGCCCCGGTTCACCGGGGTAAGGGTGAAAGGGTGGTGTAAGAGACCACCGGGGTCGTGGTGACGCGACCCGCACGGTAAACCTCGCCCGGAGCAAGGCCAGACAGGGGATGACGACGCGGCCCGCCGAGTCCCCGGGTAGGCCGCTGGAGCGGCACGGCAACGTGTCGCCGAGAGAGATGACCGTCGAAGGGACTCCGGTCCCGGAACAGAACCCGGCGTACAGGCCGGCCCATTCGCCTCATCGTCCGCCGGCCGTGGCCGGGGGATGCCGCTCAGTCGGTCGCGCGCGCCACCAGGGTCTCCGCCTCCGGAAGGGGTGCGGTGTCGCTGGAGTACGACAGCGCCGCGGCGCCGATGATACCCGCGTTGTTGCGGTGCACTGCGGGCACGATGGGCGTGGCGAGGTCCAGCAGGGGCAGGAACTTGTCGGCGTGCTTGGACACCCCGCCGCCGACGACGAACAGGTCGGGGCTGAACAGGAACTCCAGGTGCGCGTAGTACAGCTGCAGCCGCGCCGCCCACTGCTCCCAGGTCAGCTCGTCGCGCTCCATCGCCGAGTACGCCGCCACGCCCTCGAAGTCCTTCTTTTTCTCGGCGCGCTGCAGGTGGCCGAGCTCCGAGTTCGGGATGAGCACGCCGTCGTACAGCAGCGCCGTGCCGATGCCGGTGCCGAGGGTCGTGAGGATGACGAGACCGTCGACGTCCTTCGCCGCGCCGTAGCGCAGCTCCGCCACGCCGGCCACGTCGGCGTCGTTGGCGAAGTGGATCTCGCGACCGAGACCTTTCTCGAAGAACTGCTCCGCCTCGAACCCGATCCAGGTGTCCGACACGTTCGCGGCCGACATCGTGCGCCCCCGGCGGACGATGGCGGGGAAGGCGACGCCCAGCGGGATGTCGGACCCGGTGACCTCGAGGCGCTCGAGCACGACCTTGACGGCGGCCAGCACGTCGTCCGGCTCGGCGCCCACCGGGGTGGGTACCTTGATCCGGTCGGTGAGCAGTCCACCGGTCTCCAGGTCGACCAGCGCCCCCTTGATGCCGGTTCCGCCGATGTCCACACCGACCGCGTGCTGCGTCTTCGTCGCCATGCCCTCCAGCCTACCGACGCTCGCGGAGGGCTCAGTAGGATCGGGGCACCGGCATCCACACCTCGGAGAGGACGCACCATGGGCGGCGACGAGAAGTACTGGTACAACATGGCCACCGGCGCGGTGGAGAAGGGCTTCGAGTCGCCGGCGATCGACCGGGCCGGCCCGTTCGACACGGCCGAGGAGGCCGCGCGTGCACCGGAGATCCTCGCCGAGCGCTCCCGCGCATGGGCCGAGGAGGAGCGCGCCGAAGACGAGTGAGCGCGCGTCGCGTCGACGGCGACGCGGGCCGATAGGCTGGCGGAACCGGCTTTTCGAGAGGACGCCATGGACAAGCAGCGGGACTTCGTACTGCGCACGATCGAGGAACGGGGCGTCAAGTTCGTGCGCCTCTGGTTCACCGACGTCATCGGCACCCTGAAGTCGGTCGCGATCGCGCCCGCCGAGGTCGAGGGTGCGTTCAGCGAGGGCATCGGCTTCGACGGCTCCGCGATCGAGGGACTCACCCGCTCGTACGAGTCCGACCTGCTCGCCCACCCGGATCCCACGACGTTCCAGACGCTGCCGTGGCGCGGCGAGATCGACCCGACGGCGCGCATGTTCTGCGACCTCACGACGCCCGACGGCCAGCCCGCCGTCGCCGACCCGCGCCAGGTGCTCAAGCGCACACTCGCGAAGGCGGCCGACGCCGGTTTCACGTTCTACACGCACCCCGAGATCGAGTTCTACCTGCTGAAGTCCTCGTCGTACGGGGCGGAAGGCCCCGAGCCCGTCGACTCGGCCGGCTACTTCGACAACGTCCCCGGCGGCACGGCGCACGACTTCCGCCGCCGCTCGGTGCGGATGCTGGAGGACCTCGGCATCTCGGTCGAGTACAGCCACCACGAGGGCGGCCCCGGCCAGAACGAGATCGACCTGCGCTACGCCGACGCCCTGGCGACGGCCGACAACATCATGACGTTCCGCACGGTCATCAAGGAGGTGGCCATCGAGCAGGGCGTCTACGCGACGTTCATGCCGAAGCCGCTGTCGGGCAAGCCCGGTTCGGGCATGCACACCCACATGTCGCTGTTCGAGGGCGACACGAACGCCTTCTACGACGAGGGCGACCAGTACCACCTGTCCAAGACGGGGCGTCAGTTCATCGCGGGCCTGCTCACGCACGCCAACGAGATCTCCGCGGTGACGAACCAGTTCGTCAACTCGTACAAGCGGCTGTGGGGCGGCGACGAAGCCCCGAGCTTCATCTGCTGGGGCCTGAACAATCGCTCCGCCCTCGTCCGCCTGCCGCAGGCCAAGCCCAACAAGGGCCAGTCGACGCGGATCGAGTACCGCGCGCTCGACTCCGCCGCCAACCCGTACCTGGCCTTCGCGCTCATGCTGGCCGCGGGTCTCAAGGGCATCGAGGAGGGCTACGAGCTGCCCGCCGAAGCCGAGGACAACGTCTGGTCGCTCACCGACGCCGAACGTCGCGCACTGGGCTACTCGCCGCTGCCGGCGAGCCTCGACCACGCCCTCGAGTACATGGAGGACTCCGAGCTCGTGGCCGAGACGCTCGGTGAGCAGGTCTTCAACTATGTCCTGCTGAACAAGCGCAAGGAGTGGCAGGAGTACCGCTCGCAGGTGACGCCGTTCGAGCTGAAGAGCAACCTGGAGATGCTCTAAGGGTCATGGTCGCGCCCGAGCGCGCCTCGACGAGTCTCACGGCGCTCGCCCGTCTCGGCTTCGCCGAGCTGTCGCGGGCGGATGCGGGGCTCGACGAACTCGCCGAGCTGGTCGGCATCCCGCGCGACGAGCTGGTCGCGGACGCCGCCCGCGCCGCCGACCCCGACGAGGCCCTCGCCGCGCTCGTGCGGGTCGCCCGTCGCGACGCGGGCGCCGTCGGCGCGGCGCTGCGGCGCGCGTCGCTGCCGCTGTGGCTGCTGCTGGGCGCCTCCACCGGGTTCGCGGACTTCTACCTGCGCCATCCCACCGAACTGGCCGACGTCGCCGCGCACCCCACGCTGCCGGATGCGGACGAACTGCGCGCCGCGATGCTCGACGCCGTCGCGGTCGACGACGACGGGTTCGCGGCATCCGGCGACGAGGCGGCGTGGGTCGCGCTGCGGGTGCGCTACCGGCGCCTGCTCGCGCGGATCGCGGTCGTGGACCTCTGCGCGCCCGATCCGGTCGCCGTACTCGCCGACGTCGCGGCGGCCCTCGCCGATGCCGCCGGCGCGGCCCTCGAGGCGTCGCTCGCCGTCGCGCGCGCCCGCGTCGCGGGCGGGGGGATCGGGGCGGGACTGTTCCCCCGGGCCCAGGTCGCCGCGACCTCGCTCGCGATCATCGGGATGGGCAAGACCGGCGCACGCGAACTCAACTACGTGAGCGACGTCGACGTGATCTTCGTGGGCGGCGCCGACGAGCGCACCACCGACGAACTCGGCGAGAGCCGCGTGATCGACATCGCGACGCGGCTGGCGGTGCAGACGATGCGCGGCATCTCGGGTGCCGAGGTCGAGCCGCCGCTGTGGGAGGTCGACGCGAACCTGCGACCGGAGGGCAAGCAGGGCGCGCTCGTGCGCAGCCTCGAGTCGCATCTGTCGTACTACGACCGCTGGGCGAAGGGCTGGGAGTTCCAGGCCCTGCTGAAGGCGCGGCCGATCGCCGGCGACACCGCCCTCGGCGAGGCCTACGTCGCCGCCGTGCAGCCGAAGGTGTGGACGAGCGCGGCGCGCGAGAACTTCGTCGACAACGTGCAGCGCATGCGCGAGCGCGTTACGGAGCACATCCCGGCCGCCGAGGTCGCGTATCAGCTGAAGCTCGGGCCCGGCGGCATCCGCGACATCGAGTTCACCGTGCAGCTGCTGCAGCTCGTGCACGGGCTCGCCGACGACCGCATCCGGCAGCGCGGGACCCTTCCCGCCCTCGACGCGCTCGTGGCCGAGGGCTACATCGGCCGGGCCGAGGCGGGGACGTTCGCTCACGACTACCGCGTGCTGCGGGTGCTCGAGCACCGCCTGCAGCTGCGCGACCTGCGTCGCACGCACCTCATGCCCGAAGGAGAGCAGGCGCGGCGTGCGCTGGCCCGCGCATCGCGCCTGGCCGACACCGCCGGCGGCGTCTGGGACCTGTGGGAGTCGATCAAGCGCGAGGTGCGCGAGATCCACGTGCGCCTGTTCTACCGTCCGCTGCTGTCGGCGGTCGCGGCCCTGCCGGCGGGGGAGCAGACCCTGTCGGCGGAGCACGCGCGCGACCGGCTCGCGGCGATCGGCTTCCGCGACCCCGCCGGTGCGCTGCGGCACATGGCCGCCGTCACGAGCGGTCTGAGCCGCAAGGCGACGATCCAGCGCGCCCTCATGCCGGTCATGCTGCACTGGTTCGCCGACGGCGTCGACCCCGACTACGCGCTGCTCGCCTACCGCCGCATCAGCGAGCGGCTGGGGGACACCCCGTGGTTCCTGCGGATGCTGCGCGACTCGTCGGGTGCGGCCGAACGTCTCACCCGCGCCCTGTCGGGCTCCCGCTACATCGGCGAGCTCATGGAGTGGATCCCCGAGTCGGTCGCGTGGCTCGACGACTCCGCGCAGCTGCGACCGCGCACCGGCATCGCGCTGCAGGAGGAGGCGCGCGCGATCCAGGCCCGGCACGACACGATCGACGACGCGTCGCGCGCCGTGCGGGCGCTGCGCCGACGCGAACTGCTGCGCCTGGCGCTGGCATCCGTCATCGGCACCGTCACGATCGAGGAGCTCGCCCACGGCCTCACCGTCGTCAGCGAGGTCACGATCCAGGCGACGCTGCGCGCCGTCCGGCGTGACGTGGTGCCGCCGGAGGATGCCGCCCTCGACTTCTCCGTCATCGCGATGGGACGCTTCGGCGGCGCCGAGCTGGGATTCGGGTCGGATGCCGACGTGCTCTACGTCTACGACCCCAACGGGATCGATCCGCAGCGGGCCCACGAGCTGTCGATGAAGCTCGTCGCGGGTCTGCGCACGCATTCGGAGGACCACCGGGTGCCGTTCGAGCTCGACGCGGATCTGCGTCCGGAGGGGCGCAACGGACCGCTCGTGCGGTCGATCGAGGCGTACGCCGAGTACTACCGCCGCTGGTCGGTGTCGTGGGAGGCGCAGGCGCTGCTGCGGGCCCGCGGGGTGGCGGGGAGCGTCAAACTCATCCGCCGCTTCACGGCACTGGCCGACGAGGTGCGCTATCCCGTGCGCATCGACCCGCAGGATCTGCGTGAGATCAAGCGCATCAAGGCGCGGGTCGAGAACGAACGGCTGCCGCAGGGCGTCGACCGCTCCCGTCACCTCAAGCTCGGTCCGGGCGGACTCAGCGACGTCGAGTGGCTCGTCCAGACCTTGCAGCTCGAGCACGCGCATGCCGTGCCGGAGCTGCGGACGACGTCGACTACCTCGGCACTGGCCGCGGCCCGCGCCGAGGGGCTGCTGCCGGAATCGGCGGCCGAGCACCTCGCCGCATCCTGGCGTCTGGCGAGCCGGCTGCGCTCGGCGAACACGTTGCTGTCAGGGCAGACGAGCGATGTGCTCCCCACCGACCGCGGCCGCCTCGACGGCATCGGGCGTCTGCTCGAGTACGCGCCGAGATCGGCGACCGCGGTCGAGGAGGACTGGCTGCGCGCCGCGCGCCGCGCCCGCCGCGACTTCGAGAAGCTGTTCTACGGGTAGTCGCTGCCGCGGGCTGTGGCGGTGACCGTCGCGCGGACTGCGTGTCGCACGGGCTGCCTGTCACACGATGTGCCGGTGCTGCCGCGCTCGCACGGCATTTCGTGGGACACGCCCACCGGGCATGTCATGTACGTGGCGCCCTCCGGCGCCCGGATGCGGCACATCGTGTGACATGCCAAAAGGCACGCGCGCGAACGCACCCCGTGCCGGGAACGCCGAAGGGCTCCGGGACGGATCCCGGAGCCCTCCGAACAGGTGTCGTCGCTCAGACGCCGAAGTACAGCTCGTACTCGAACGGGTGCGGACGCGCGGCGAGCGGCTTGATCTCGTTCTCGATCTTGTACTCGATCCAGGTCTCGATCAGCTCGGGCGTGAAGACGCCGCCCGCGAGCAGGAACTCGTGGTCGGCGCGCAGCGCCTCCAGCGAGTCGAGCAGCGAGTTGGGCACCTGCGGGATGTTCTTGGCCTCCTCGGGCGGCAGCTCGTAGAGGTCCTTGTCGACCGGCTCGTGCGGCTCGATGCGGTTCTTGATGCCGTCGAGGCCCGCCATCATCTGCGCGGCGAACGCGAGGTACGGGTTGCCGGAGGCGTCGGGGGCGCGGAACTCGATGCGCTTGGCCTTCGGGTTCGACCCCGTGATCGGGATGCGGATGGCGGCGGAGCGGTTGCCGGCCGAGTACACCAGGTTGACCGGCGCCTCGTAGCCCTTGACCAGACGCTTGTACGAGTTGAGCGTCGGGTTCGTGAACGCGAGCACGGCGGGGGCGTGCGCGAGCAGGCCGCCGATGTACCAGCGGGCGATGTCGGACAGGCCGCCGTAGCCCTTCTCGTCGTAGAAGAGGGGCTTGCCGTCGAGCCACAACGACTGGTGCGTGTGCATGCCGGAGCCGTTGTCGCCGAAGAGCGGCTTGGGCATGAAGGTCGCGACCTTGCCCCACTGCTCGGCGACGTTCTTGACGATGTACTTGAACTTCAGGATGTCGTCGGCCGCGTGCACCATCGTGTCGAAGCGGTAGTTGATCTCCTGCTGGCCGCCGGTGCCGACCTCGTGGTGGGCGCGCTCGAGGATGAGGCCCGACTCGATGAGCTTGAGCGAGATGTCGTCGCGCAGGTCGGCCGTCTTGTCGACGGGGGAGACCGGGAAGTAGCCGCCCTTGTACGGCGTCTTGTTGCCGAGGTTGCCGCCCTCTTCGACGCGGCCGGTGTTCCAGGCGCCCTCCTCGGAGTCGACGCTGTAGAAGGAGCTGTTCTGCTTCACGTCGTAGCGCACGTCGTCGAAGATGTAGAACTCGGCCTCGGGCGCGAAGAACGCGGTGTCGGCGATGCCGGTCGACGCCAGGTACTTGATGGCCTTCTTCGCGACCTGACGCGGGTCCTTCGCGTAGATCTCGCCGTTGCGCGGGTTGTAGATGTCGAAGACCATGATCAGCGTCTTCGCCTCGCGGAACGGGTCGAGGTAGGCCGTCGTGACATCCGGGATGAGCTGCATGTCCGACTCGTGGATGTTCGCGAAGCCCCGGATCGAGGAGCCGTCGAACAGCTGGCCGACGGTGAAGAACTCCTCGTCGACCGTCGAGGCGGGGATGTTGAAGTGCTGCTGGACGCCGGGAAGGTCCGTGAAGCGGATGTCGAGGAACTTGACGTCCTCGTCCTTGATGTACTTCAGCACCTCGGATGAATCTTTGAACATGGAGTCTCCAAGATCGGGTGTGGAACAGCCTGAGCGGCTGGCTTGAACCTAGCCTCGCGGGGTTGCCCGGCAGTGTCCCGCATGTTTCCGGCGTGTTACGCGACCCCGGTTAGGCTTGTGCGGTGAGCGCGGCATCCGACTGGTCCTATCCCGGCGAACGACTCGGGATGCCGGAGTCCGGCAGCGGCAGCATCGCCCGGCCGGGACGCCGCATCGGAGCGCTGCTGATCGATTACGCCGCCGCGACGGTCATCGCGACCGCGTTCTTCGGCTACGACCAGTTCGCGCTGCCGGCCGAGGCCGGGCTGACGATGTTCGCGCCCATGATGGTCTTCGCCCTGCTGCAGGTGCTGTTCATCCCGACGATCGGCGGGAGCCCCGGGCATCGCATCCTCGGCATGCGCCTGCAGCTGGCCGGCGGCGGCTGGGTGGGACTGTGGCGACCGATCGTGCGCACGCTGCTGCTGCTCGTGGTGATCCCCGCCGTCGTCTGGGACGCCGATCAGCGGGGACTGCACGACAAGGCCGCGGGCACGGTGCTGCTGCGCGCCTGATCGCGGCGCGCGCGTGAGCGCGACGCGCGACGGATCAGCGGGGACGCGGAGCTCGAGCCTTCATCGGGTCGATGCCCTTGGGGATCGGCAGCGAGGTCACCGACTGCGACACCGAGTCGATGCGCTTGATGACCGCGCCCATCGTCCCGCGGTCGATCTTGGTCGGCAGCGACTTGATCGTGGAGGCGAGCTTGGCGATCGGGACATCTTCCGCGCCGTGGCCGATGTAGAAGACGTTGATCGGAACGCCGGTCGCGACGCGCTGCGCCTTCATCTTCTCGTCGGCGATGAGGCGGGTGAGGCGTCCGCGCGACCCCTCGCCGACGATCACGACGCCGCCGCGGCCGACGACGCGGTAGACGGCGTCCTGCGTCTTGGGGTTGACTCCGACCGGGGTGTCGGATGCCGACCACTTGCGGCCGAGGGCCGTCGACAGCACGTGTCCGGCGGCGCCGGGCATGCCGTCGATCTTCTTGTACATCGCCGTCGTGGACAGGCGGGTGAGGGTGATCATCGCGGCGAGGAAGCCGAACATGAGGCCGGTGACGCCCCACAGGATGATGCTCCAGATGGCCGCCGGCGGGATGAAGAAGCCGACGAGCACGCCGAGGGCGGTGACGACCACGATGATCGCGATCAGCACCCACGGCAGCCACGGGTAGACGTCCTTCGTGAAGGTCACGAGGGAGCGGAGCTGACGGAAGAAACCGGGACGCTTCTCCGGCGAGGTACTGCGCGATGACATGCCCTCCAGCCTACCGGCGCCGCGCGGGTGCCACAGGACGCTTCCTCCCCAGACGCGGCGATCGCCTCGCCCTCCCCGATCCGCGGTTCCGGCGTCCCGCGGCGGGGCCGGAGAGGGCACGCTGTCGGCATGCCTGCCCCGGATCCCCTCGAACCGCCCGTCGCGCTGCGCGTGCTCGACGGCGTGCAGGCGCCGTATCCGGGCACGCTGCGCGCCACCGACCCGCCGACGCTGTGGGTCGAGGACACCGAGTACGACATCGAGGCACTCGCATGGGACGCCGACGCCGACGAGCATCTGCTCGCGCCGCTGGATCTCGCGCGGACGCCGGCCGGAGTCGCGCTCGTGCTGCCCGCTTGTCCGACCCGCCTGAGCGAGTTCGTGGATCGGCGGGTCGCCGTCGGCGACGACGAGGCCGTGACCATCGCGGTCAGCCTTCTCCGCGGCTGCGCGGCGGTGCAGCGACGCGGGCGACGCGAGGGTGGCTGGTGGCTCACGGCGGATGGCCGGCCGGTGTTGGCCGTCGGTGGTTCGGCGGATGCGGCGGTGGGAGCGTCGCGACTGCTGACCGAGTTGGCCGTGGAGCGCGAGCCGACACTCGCGGCGGCGTTGACGCATGCGGCGTCGTTGGTCGTCGAGCCGCGGGCATTGCGGCGGGAGCAGGGAGAGGCGGAGCAGGCGCTGTTCCGTGCCGCGGCCCCCGGGCCGCTGCTGCTGGATGCGGCTCCGGTGCGCGCGCAGGCGTTGTCGGTCACCGCGCGCGTGAGCGCCGTCGAGGTCGGCGCTCACCTCGACCCGGGCATCGCGGACCGGATCCGTGTCGCGGCGGAGGGCGTGTGGTCGTCGATCGTCCGCCGCCGCGAAGGTCGACGCGCGACGCGCCCGGAGCGTGCGTCGTCGACCGCGGCGCCGCCGGCGGCATCGGCGCGCGGCGGCACCGCGGGCGCGCCCCTCGGGCCCGCGCGGCCGCAGCGCCGGCGCGCCCCACTGGTGGTGGGCGGTGCCGTGGCCGCCGTCATCGCGATCGTCGGGGTCGCGTGGCCGGCGCCCGCGGACGACGTCGCAACCGAGACGCCCATCCCCGCCGCCACGACCTCGCTGCCGCCTGAGGCGAATCCCGCTGAAGGGCTCGACGCGACACCGGCGCCGCCCTCCGATCCGGCGCCGACGCCGTCGGCGTCGGTCGGTCCGGGGGCCGCCGAAGTCGGCGCCGAGGCTCTCCTGGCCTACGCGGAGTGTGCCGATGACGCGTGTCGAGCCGCGCTGCAGGAGGATCCGTCGCGCGCGCTCCCGGCGGGTCCGGCCACCGTCGCCGCGGCGGGGCGCGTGATCGAACTGGTCGACGACTACGGCGGGGTCGCCGTTCTGCGTGCCCGGGGCGCCGACGGCCTCGCGCAGTTCGCGGTGATCGTCACCGATCCGGCCGACGGCGGCGGCACGCGGAAATGGCTGATCCGCGACGTCTACGACGCCGCGGATCAGCCATGAGCGGGGGTGCTGCGCGGGTCAGATCCCCAGGTTCGCGTCGAACTGCGCGCTCTCGAGACGGGCCTTCACGGCGCCCAGGAAGCGGGCGGCGTCGGCACCGTCGACGATGCGGTGGTCGTACGACAGCGCGAGGTACACGTACGAGCGGATGCCGATCGCCTCGACTCCGTCGACCTTCACGACGCCGGGCTCCTTGACGACGGCCCCGGTGCCCAGGATCGCCGACTGCGGGAGGAACACGACGGGCGTGTCGAACAGCGCGCCGCGCGAGCCCGTGTTGGTGACGGTGAACGTGCCGCCGGCCAGCTCGTCGGGCTTCAGCTTGTTGTCGCGCGTCCGGGCGGCGAGGTCGGCGATCTCGCTCGAGATCGCGGCGAGCGACTTGGCGCCCGCGTCGCGCAGCACCGGGGTGAGCAGCCCGCGCTCGGTGTCCACGGCGATCGAGATGTTCTCGGTCGGCGGGTAGACGATGTCGGTGCCGTTGACGGTCGCGTTGATGACCGGGAACGCCTGCAGCGCCTCGGACGCGGCCAGCACGAAGAACGGCAGGAACGACAGCTTGCCGCCGGTCTTGGCGACGAAGTCCTTCTGCACGGCCTGGCGGTACGCGGCCACCTTGGTGACGTCGACCTTGACCACGGTCGTCAGCTGCGCCGTCTGCTGCATCGAGGCGACCGCACGCTCGGCGAGCACCTTGCGCAGACGCGACATCGGCTGGGTCGTGCCGCGCAGCGGCGACACCTCGAGCGGAGCGGGCGCGGCGGCAGCGGCGGGTGCCGCCTCCGCCGGAGCCGACTTCGCGGCCTCGGCGGCCTTCAGCACGTCCTCCTTGCGGATGCGTCCGCCGACACCGGTGCCGGTGACCGACGCGAGGTCGACGCCCTGCTGCTGCGCCAGGCGGCGCACGAGCGGGGTGACGTAGGTGGGACCGTCATCGCCCGACAGCGACGCGGCCGGCGTCGCCGGAGCGGCCGGGGCGGCGGGGGCCTGAGCAGCGGGTGCGGCAGGAGCCGCAGGAGCGGCGGGTGCCTCGGCAGCGGGCGCTGCGGGGGCCTCGGCCGCGGGAGCCGGAGCAGCCGGTGCGGCGGGCGCCTCCGCAGCCGGCGCAGCGGGCGCCTCAGCAGCGGGAGACGCGGCCGGAGCACCCGACCCGATGCGCGCGAGCACGGCGCCGACGTTGACGGTCTCGTCCTCCGAGACGACGATCTCCTGCAGGATGCCGGCGACCGGCGACGGGATCTCGGTGTCGACCTTGTCGGTCGAGATCTCCAGGAGCGGCTCGTCGACGGCGACCTCGTCGCCGACGGACTTGAGCCAGCGCGTGACGGTGCCCTCGGTGACGCTCTCGCCCAGCTCGGGCAGCACGACGTCCTTCGCATCACCCGATGCGGCCGGAGCGGCCGGCGCCTCGGCGGCGGGAGCGGACTCGGCCGGAGCCGCGGGGGCGGGCTCGGCGGCGGGCGCCTCGGCCTGTGCGGGCTCGGCGGGCGCGGCTTCGGCGGGGGCGGAGGAGCCGTCACCGATCTTCGCGAGGACGGCGCCGACCTCGACGGTCTCGTCCTCCTGCACCAGGATCTCCTCGATCACGCCCGAGACGGGCGACGGGATCTCCGTGTCGACCTTGTCGGTCGAGATCTCGAGCAGGCCCTCGTCGGCCTGGACGGTGTCACCGACCTTCTTGAGCCAGCGGGTGACCGTTCCCTCGGTGACGCTCTCACCGAGCGCGGGGAGGACCACGGATGTGCTCATGGGTATGTCTCCTTCAGAAAGTTCGATTCGTGTCTAGCTTAGTGACCGGTCGGGCGGTCAGAGCGCGTGCAGCGGCTTGCCCGCCAACGCGAGGAACGCTTCGCCCAGAGCCTCGCTCTGTGTGGGGTGCGCGTGGAGGAACGGGGCGATGTCCTCGGGGTGCGCCTCCCAGCCGACGGCGAGCTGGCCCTCGGTGATCAGCTCGCCGACGCGGTCGCCGAGCAGATGCACCCCCAGGATCGGTCCGTCTTTCGCGCGGACGACCTTCACGAGTCCACCGGTTCCGATGATCTCGCTCTTGCCGTTGCCGGCGAGGTTGTACTCGTAGGCGACGACCGCCTCGCCGTGCACGGCGCGTGCCTGCGCCTCGGTGAGGCCGACCGATGCGGCCTCCGGGCTGGAGTAGGTGACGCGGGGGATCGTCGTCTCGGCGACGGCGACCGGGCGCAGCCCCGCGATCTCTTCGGCGACGAAGATGCCCTGCGCGAACGAGCGATGGGCCAGCTGCAGGCCGGGCACGATGTCGCCCACGGCCCAGACGTGCTCGGCACCGGTGCGGAGCCGCTCGTCCACGACGACGAAGCCGCGGTCGAGCGTCACGTCCGCCTCCTCGAGTCCCAGGCCCGTCGTGACGGGGCCGCGACCGACGGCGACGAGCAGGTAGTCCGCCTCCAGGCTCGTACCGTCCTCCAGCGACACCGACACCCCGGCATCCGTCTGCGTGGCGCCGGCGAACCGCACGCCGAGCTTCGCCTGGATGCCGCGCTTGCGGAACGCCCGCTCGAGACCCTTGCTGACGGCGAGGTCCTCGTTCGGCACGAGGTGCTCGAGTGCTTCGACGATCGTCACCTCGGCGCCGAACGAACGCCACACGCTCGCGAACTCGACGCCGATGACCCCGCCGCCGAGGATGATGACGCGCTGCGGCACCTCGGCCAGCTCGAGCGCGTGTTCGCTCGTGAGGATGCGGCCGCCGACGTCGAGGCCCGGCAGCGAGCGGCTGTACGAGCCCGTCGCGAGGACGACGTCGTCGCCCCGGTACACGTCGTCGCCGACGGCGACGGCGGGACCGCCCACGAGGCGGCCTTCGCCGGAGACCACGGTGATCTTGCGCGTGGCGAGGAGCCCCTGCAGACCCTTGAACTTCTTCGCGACGATGCCCTGCCGGTAGGAGGTGACGCCGGCGATGTCGATCCCCTCGAACACGGCCGACACGCCGACGTGCGCTGCATCCCGCACGTGGTCGGCGACCTCGGCGGCATGCAGGAGCGCCTTGGTCGGGATGCAGCCGCGGTGCAGGCAGGTGCCGCCGACCTTGTCCTTCTCGATCAGCGCGACGCTCTTGCCGAGCTCTGCGGCCCGCAGCGCGGCCGCGTAGCCGCCGCTGCCGCCGCCGAGCACGACGAGGTCGAAGGTGTGCTCGGTCATCGCGCACCACCGATGAACTCGAGGAGTGTGCGCACGGTCGCCGCCGTCGGGCCCTTGTCGACGGCGCCGAACGCGGCCTTCGTCGTGCCCGACCCGGCGATGTCCAGGTGCACCCACGGGATCCGCGGCGCATCGGCCTCGTCGGAGACACGGCCGACGAAGCGGCGCAGGAAGAGCCCCGCGAACAGCGATCCCGCCGATGTGTCCCCGATCTTCGCGTTCTGCAGGTCGGCGATCGGCGAGTCGAGCTCCTCCTCCATGTGGTCGGGGAGGGGGAGCTGCCACGCGGCCTCGCCCGCACGCTTCGCGGCGGAAAGGTAGTCGGCGACCGTCTCGTCGTCGCCCATGACGCCGGTGTGGCGATGGCCGAGGGCGACGAGGATCGCACCGGTGAGCGTCGCGACGTCGACGATGACGTCGGGGCGGGTACGGCTGGCGGCGACGAGGCCGTCGGCGAGCACCAGCCGGCCCTCCGCATCGGTGTTGAGCACCTCGACGGTCGTGCCGTCGAGAATGCGCACGACGTCACCCGGCCGGGTGGCGCGGCCCGACGGCATGTTGTCGGCGATGCACAGCCACCCCGTCACACGCACGGGCAGCGCGAGCTGCGCGGCGGCGCGCACGACCGCGAGGGCGGTGGCGGCGCCTGCCATGTCGTACTTCATTCCGACCATGGATGCCGGCGGCTTCAGCGACAGGCCGCCGGTGTCGAACGTGATGCCTTTGCCCACGATCGCGACGTGGTGGGTGGCGCCGGCGGGGGCGTAGTCGACCCGCACGAGACGGGGCGGCCGGTCGGAGCCCTGCCCCACGCCCAGGATCCCGCCGAAGCCCTGCGCGGCGAGCGCGTCCTCGTCGAGCACTTCGACCTCGACGGGAAGCCCGGCGACGGACTCGATCGCGCGCTCGGCGAAGTCCTGCGGGCCGAGCCATTCCGCCGGGGTGTGCACGAGGTCCTTGACGAGGGCAGCGGCGTCTCCCGCGGCCCGGGCGGCGGCGACGTCCTCCTCCGGAATGGGCGCGTCGCTCACGAGCACGACGCGCGCCGCGCGGGGGGCGCCGGGGTCGCTCTTGTACCCGGAAAAGCGGTACCCGCCGAGGGCGGCGCCCTCGGCGAGCGCACGGTACGCGTCGGCCGGGATGCCCGGGGCCGACACCGCGACCGTGTCGAAGCCGGTGATCGTGCGGACGGCCGCGCCGATCACGTCGCGCAGCCGATCCGCATCGGGGGCGGCGCCGGTGCCGACGACGTAGAGGGGGAGCGCGGTGACATCGGGGGCGTGCACGCGCAGGGTCTGGCCCGCGGCGCCGGTGAACCCGAGGGCGGCGAGCGCGTCGGCGGGCAGCGGGCCGGGGGAGGCCCCATCCTTCGACGGCGGGAGGGCGAGGATCAGGGCATCGGCGTCGATGTCCGAGAGGGGCGCGGTGGTGGACGACAGCTCCGGATACGGCATTCCTCCATCCTTCCACGCGTGTCTCGGCCGTGTTCGTCCCGCCTCGCCGCGCGTGTTCGCTGTCAGCATGACGGCGGCGGATCCGGTCCCCACCGGGGCTCGTAGAGTGAAGTCATGCCCTATTCCGGTCCGCTCTACGAACGTGTCGCCT
The DNA here is from genome assembly GCF_003651225.1 of Microbacterium telephonicum. Taxonomy (GTDB): domain Bacteria; phylum Actinomycetota; class Actinomycetes; order Actinomycetales; family Microbacteriaceae; genus Microbacterium; species Microbacterium telephonicum. The sequence goes on along the minus strand of NZ_RCDB01000002.1, from coordinate 636,654 downwards.
CGGCGCCGCCGGTTCCGCCCGGCCTGCCGATGGTGATCGCCCTGACCGGGTTCACGGATGCCGGTGGCGCCGTCGCGCGCATGCAGGAGTACTTCAACGAGTCGTTGGAGCCGGCCCCGGTGGTGGCCTTCTCGTCCGATGTGCTGCTGGACTACCGCGCACGTCGCCCGATCATCACCTTCGAGGGCGACCACCTGTCGGAGTACCGTCCGGCACGGCTCGAGCTGTCGCTCGCGCACGACGCGATCGGCCAGCCGTTCGTGCTGCTGTCGGGGTACGAGCCGGACTTCGCCTGGGAGGCGTTCGCCGAGACGGTCGTGGGTCTCGCGGAGGGGCTCGAGGTCGCCACGGTCACCTGGGTGCACGCGATCCCCATGCCGGTGCCGCACACGCGGCCTCTCGGCACCACCGTCAGCGGCACCCGGCGCGAGCTGACAGAGGCGCATTCGGTGTGGAAGCCGCGCACGCAGGTGCCCTCCACGGTCGGCCACCTGCTGGAGTACCGGTTCGCGCAGGCCGGCGCCGACGTCGCCGGCTTCGTCCTGCTGGTCCCTCACTATCTCGGCGACACCGAGTACCCCGCCGCCGCGCTCGCGGGCCTGGACAGCATCAGCGTCGCGACCGGACTCGTCTTCGCGGTCGACGACGTGCGCGAGGAGAACCGCGAGTACCTCGCGAAGGTCGACGACCAGGTCGCCGGCAGCGATGAGCTGCAGACGATGCTTCACGGGCTCGAGGAGCGGTACGACGCCTACATGGCAGGGTCGACCCTCGGGCAGCCGATCATCCACGCCGGCGATCTGCCCAGCGCCGACGAACTGGCCGCGGAGCTGGAGCGCTTCCTCGCCGATCGCCGCTCCGACGACGACCGTCGCGGCCGCATCTGAGGCGTCGAGCGCCGGGCTCCCGGCCGAGGTCCGAGGGAATGCCCGTACGCCTCGTCGCGTTGTCTCGGGGTACGCGCTCTCGCTGCGCCGGAACGCCCGGCGATGTGTGCGAGAATGGATGTTCCGACCCGTTGTCGACCCCCGGATCGGCGTGTGAGCGCCGCGGGGGACTTGACAAGGGTCTTACTCCTGTCCGCGAACCCCGGCCAGAGTGCCGGTGAAAGGCGAACCGTGACGGCAGGCACGAAGACCACACGCAAGACCGACGACATCGACGCGCAGGCGGAGGAGGCCACGGCCTCCACCCCCGCGAAGACGACGGCCGCGAAGAAGGCGGCGGCGGCACCCGCAGCCAAGACGGCCGCGAAGAAGGCGCCCGCCAAGAAGGCGGCTCCGGCCAAGGCCTCCAAGGCCAAGGCCAAGGCGTCGGACGACGATGAGGCCGACGACGAGCTCGAGGACGTGCCCATCGACGAGGGCGACGACACCGCCGGTGACGAGGGCGCGGACGACGCCGCCCCCGCCAAGGGCGACAAGGACGACGACGAGTCCGACGACGAAGACGACAAGAAGCCCGCGTTCAGCGAGCCGTTGCCCACCGGCGCGATCGTCATCTCGTCCAACGACGACGAGGACGTCCCGGTCTACTCGACCCAGATCACCGGCGCGACCGCCGACCCGGTCAAGGACTACCTGAAGCAGATCGGCAAGGTCCCGCTGCTGAACGCGGCCGAAGAGGTCGAGCTCGCGATGCGCATCGAGGCGGGCCTGTTCGCCGAAGAGAAGCTGTCGCACATGTCGGCGGCGGAGAAGTCGTCGCAGCTCGGCCTCGACCTGCAGTGGGTCGCCCGTGACGGACAGCGCGCGAAGAGCCACCTGCTGGGCGCGAACCTCCGCCTCGTCGTCTCGCTCGCCAAGCGCTACACCGGTCGCGGCATGCAGTTCCTGGACCTCATCCAGGAGGGCAACCTCGGCCTCATCCGTGCGGTCGAGAAGTTCGACTACACCAAGGGCTTCAAGTTCTCCACCTACGCGACGTGGTGGATCCGCCAGGCGATCACGCGTGCCATGGCCGACCAGGCACGCACCATCCGCATCCCGGTGCACATGGTCGAGGTCATCAACAAGCTCGCCCGCGTGCAGCGCCAGATGCTGCAGGACCTCGGCCGCGAGCCCACCCCCGAGGAGCTCTCGCGCGAGCTCGACATGACCCCCGAGAAGGTCATCGAGGTGCAGAAGTACGGGCGCGAGCCCATCTCGCTGCACACGCCCCTCGGCGAGGACGGCGACAGCGAGTTCGGTGACCTCATCGAGGACACCGAAGCGGTCGTCCCGGCCGACGCGGTGGGCTTCACCATGCTGCAGCGCCAGCTCGAGTCCCTGCTGGACTCGCTCAGCGAGCGCGAGGCGGGCGTCATCCGCATGCGGTTCGGCCTCGGCGACGGCCAGCCCAAGACCCTCGACCAGATCGGCGACACGTTCGGCGTCACGCGCGAGCGCATCCGCCAGATCGAGTCGAAGACGATGGCCAAGCTCCGTCACCCGTCGCGGTCGCAGTCGCTGCGGGACTACCTCGAATGAACCCGGCGCCCAACGAGGGCAAAGCCCTCGAGGCGGTCGTCGACGGCACGGCGTGGGTGCGGATCCCGATCCGCACCCACGTCGTCATGCCCGGTGACGACCTCGACGCCTTCATCGCGCAGTATGCGCCCGAGGTCGTCCAGCCGGGCGACATCCTGTTCGTCACCGAGAAGATCGTCGCGATCACGCAGGGCCGGTCGTACCTCGTCGAGGACATCCACCCGCGAGGCCTCGCGCGCTTCCTCTCGCGCTACGTCGTGAAGACCAAGCACGGCATCGGCCTGGGCATGCCCGAGACGATGGAGATGGCGCTGCGCGAATGCGGCACGCCCCGCATCCTGTTCGCCGCCGCCGTCGCCGCCGTCACGAAGCTGTTCGGGCGTCGCGGCGACTTCTACCGCATCGCCGGCGACAAGGCGCGCGCGATCGACGGGCCGACCTCCGGGACGATCCCGCCCTACAACAAGGCAGTCGTGCTGGGTCCGACCGAGCCGGCGAAGGTCGCGGCGCGGCTGAAGTCCACGCTCGGCGTCGACGTCGCGGTGGTCGACATCAACGACATCGGCGGGAACATCCTCGGTTCCACGCTCGACCGCGCCGGCGAGCAGCGGCTCGTGCGCATCCTCAAGGACAACCCGCTCGGCCAGGGACACCAGTCCACGCCGCTGGGCGTCATCCGTCCCGCCGTCTGACCCTCGGGCGGCGGCGGACAGCGGCGGTGGGTCAGTCCAGACCCATCGCCGCTTTGTAGCGCGGCAGGTGCCCGTGGCGGATGCCGGTGGCCGACGGCTTGTTCTCGAACACGCCCGCGCCCCAGTTGCCCTCCAGCAGCACGGGGCCGTCCGGGCCCATGACGACGTCCCAGCCGACGTAGCGCACCTGCGGCACCACGAGAGCGACCTCGGTCATGAAATCCTGCAGTTTCTCGACGTGCGGCAGGCGGAAATCGGCGACGCGCGCCCCGCTCTCGGGGTGCGTGGGATAGATCTCGCCGTTGATGTCGTAGCCGTCGCCCATCGCGCGGCCGTCCTCGTGCAGGGCCACGTAGAACCCGCCGAACGCGCCCTGGTCGCTGACCTGCCCGCGACCGAACTTCTGGGCCATGTTGATGATCGCGACGGTGCCGTCGGAACGGACGAACGTCGTCACCCGGGTCGTGTTGACCGTGCCGGCGCAGTACGCCGCGATGTCGTCGTGCTGCACGATGGGCTCTTCGAGCAGCACCTCGTCCTTCTCGAGGAGGGCGGCGTGGAATGCGGCCCAGTCATCGATCTCGTCGGCGCGGTACCGGCGCACGCCGGCGCCGGACTTGCTCACCGGCACCTTCGCGATGAACACCGGATGGCGCTGCGCGAACGCCTCGACCTCGTCGGCGTTGCCGGCGACCACCTCGAGCCACTCGCGCTGCAGGAACCGATCGAAGTCGCGGTTGAAAGCGACCTTGTGGTGGAACCGGTGCACGTGGGCGGGGTCGTCGAACTGCCGGGAGAACTCCATCGCGAGCGGACTCGTGACCCAGGTCGCGCGCTCGGCGCGGGTGAGGATCGCGAAGTCGAACTCGATGTAGTCGTTGAAGCCGACGCGGTGGCGCGCGGCCGACCACAGCATGTCGGCCACCACGAGCGGATAGTTCTTGCCGTGGATGCGGGCGGTCTTGCGTGCCCGATCGGTCACCGCCGAGATGTCGATGCGGACCGCGCGCTGTCCGAGGACGCGCAGGCGGTGCAGCGGGGAGAGGCGTGACGACATGGAAGAGTCCTCCGGGGGTTTTCGGTACCGAGCCAGTCTAGATTCGACGGCGGCGGCGCCCTTCCCGGAGGATTCTTCGAGCGTCGGTGCGCGCGCCGATCAGCGCGCGTCGGCCAGACGCGCGGTCTCGTCGTGCCACGTCGTGGCGACGGCGCGGAGCTTCTCTTCGTACTTGCGGCCGTGGTGGGCGCAGAAGAGCAGCTCGGAGCCGTTGACCTCGGCGGCGATGTAGGCCTGCGCTCCACAGGAGTCGCAACGGTCGCCGGCCGTGAGTCGGTACTCGAGGACGGCGGGCTCTGCGGTGGTCGACATGCTCATTTCGGGTGCCTCCTCGTGCGTGTGGTTCCAGTGCGGGTGCATGCAATACAACCATGCGGTGGCATCGAGAATGCCCGGAGCAGGTCACATTTCGCTGTGCGCGTACGGCGTTTCGCCCCGTGTCCGCGCGGATCGGCCTCGCGCATCGGCGGTCCGGACGCCGTCCTGTGTGTCATCGGGGCGGTGTCCGACGCCGCGGCTACGCTGGAGGATTGTGACCGCCGAGTACTCCGCCCATCATCTGCAGGTGCTCGAGGGCCTCGAGGCCGTCCGCAAGCGCCCCGGCATGTACATCGGCTCGACCGATTCCCGCGGGCTCATGCACTGCGTGTGGGAGATCATCGACAACTCCGTCGACGAGGCCCTCGCCGGCTTCGGCACCCGCATCGACATCGTCCTGCATCCCGACGGCAGCGTGGAGGTGCGCGACCGCGCCCGCGGCATCCCCGTCGACGTCGAGCCGCGCACCGGGCTGACGGGCGTCGAGGTCGTCTTCACCAAGCTCCACGCCGGTGGCAAGTTCGGCGGCGGCTCGTATGCGGCATCCGGCGGTCTGCACGGTGTCGGCGCCTCGGTGGTGAACGCCCTGAGCGAGCGCCTCGACGTCGAGGTCGACCGGGGCGGCAAGACCCACGCGATGTCGTTCCACCGCGGCGAGCCGGGCGTCTTCGCGAACGGCGCGCCCGATTCGGCCTTCACGCCGTTCGAGGCGTCGTCGCAGCTGCGCGTGACCGGCAAGGTCGCCAAGGGCGTCACGGGCACCCGTATCCGCTACTGGGCCGACCGGCAGATCTTCACGAAGGATGCCGCCTTCCACCTCGCCGAGCTCGAACAGCGCGCACGGCAGACCGCGTTCCTCGTGCCCGGTCTCGAGATCGTCATCACCGATGCGCGCGGCGAGGAGACCACTGAGACGAGCTACCGCTTCGACGGCGGCATCTCGGAGTTCGCGGACTTCCTCGCGCCCGATGCGGCCATCACAGACACCTGGCGGCTCACCGGCTCGGGCACCTTCACCGAGACCGTGCCGGTGCTGCAGCCCAACGGTGCGATGGTGCCGACCGACGTGCAGCGCGAGTGCACCGTCGACATCGCGCTGCGGTGGGGGACCGGCTACGAGACGCTCACGCGCTCGTTCGTCAACATCATCGCCACCCCGAAGGGCGGCACGCACCAGGCCGGCTTCGAGCAGGGGCTCATGAAGGTGCTGCGCGCGCAGATCGATCAGAACGCCCGCCGCCTGAAGGTCGGCAACGACAAGATCGAGAAGGACGACATCCTCGCCGGCCTCACCGCCGTGCTCACCGTGAGCCTGCCGGAGCCGCAGTTCGAGGGTCAGACGAAGGAAGTCCTGGGCACCCCCGCCGTGCGCACGATCGTCGCCAACGTCGTCGCGAAGGAGATCGCGGCGCGCTTCGCCTCCACCAAGCGCGACGACAAGAACCAGACGGCGCTGCTGCTGGACAAGATCGTCTCGGAGATGAAGGCGCGCATCTCGGCGCGCACCCACAAGGAGACCCAGCGACGCAAGAACGCGCTGGAGTCCTCGTCGCTGCCGTCCAAGCTCGCCGACTGCCGCACGCAGGACGTGGCGCAGTCGGAGCTGTTCATCGTCGAGGGCGACTCGGCGCTGGGCACCGCCAAGCTCGCGCGCAACAGCGAGTATCAAGCTCTGCTGCCGATCCGCGGCAAGATCCTCAACGTGCAGAAGGCCTCGATCAGCGACATGCTCGGCAACGCCGAGTGCGCGGCGATCATCCAGACCATCGGAGCCGGCTCCGGTCGCTCGTTCGACATCGACGCCGCCCGCTACGGGAAGATCGTGCTGATGACCGACGCCGACGTCGACGGCGCGCACATCCGCACCCTGCTGCTGACGCTGTTCTTCCGGTACATGCGTCCCCTCATCGAGGCGGGCCGGGTGTACGCCGCGGTGCCGCCGCTGCACCGCGTCGTCGTCGTCAATCCGGGCAGCAAGCCGAACGAGACGATCTACACCTACACCGATCGCGAGCTGCAGGCGCTGCTGGCCAAGCTGGGCAAGGCCGACAAGCGGTGGCAGGAGCCGCTGCAGCGGTACAAGGGGCTCGGCGAGATGGATGCCGATCAGCTCGCCGAGACGACGATGGACCGCTCGGGGCGCTTGCTGCGCCGCGTGCAGGTGCAGGATGCGGATGCCGCCGCCCACGCGTTCGAGCTGCTGATGGGCAGCGACGTCGCGCCGCGCCGCGACTTCATCGTCTCCTCGAGCGACCGCCTGGACCGCGAGGCCATCGACGCCTGAGCCGCGCGGCGGGGCGTGCCCTCGGGCGCGTGCGCGTGCGCGTGGGTGCGTGCGCGCGCGCGGGACCCTGTGGCGCCCGCCCGGGGTCAGGAGACGACGGTTCCGACCGCGGCGACGACGGCGTCGAGCGGCTGACCCGAGGCGTCGCGCTTGGCGCCCGCGGCAGGGAGGTTGCGCACCGACCCGTCGGCGCCGACCGCGCGCGGCTCGTCGCCGACCCACGCGAGGGTGAGCGCATCCTCGCCCTTCAGGAACCGCTGCGCCCGCACGCCTCCGGTCGCGCGTCCCTTCGACGGGAACTCGGCGAACGGCGACACCTTGCCGGAGCCGGCGTCCGTCCCGGCGAGCGACTGCGTCGAGCCCGCGATGGTCACCACGACCGTCTCGTCGCCGGCGGCGACCGCGCCGAAGGCGATCACGCGCTCCCCGGCGCTCACGCGGATGCCGCCCATGCCGCCCGCGGCGCGGCCTTGGGGGCGCACCTGGTCGGCGCCGAAGCGCAACAGCTGCGCGTCGCTCGTGACGAAGACGAGCTCCACGTCGTCGGGCGCGGGCGCGGCGCCCACGACGCTGTCGCCCGGCTTGAGGGCGATGATCTCGACGTCCTGACGGTTGAGCGGCAGCTCGGTCGCCGCGACGCGCTTGACGACGCCCTGCGCGGTACCGAGGGCGATCGCCGGAGTCTCGACGAGCGGCACGATCGCGACGACGTGCTCGGATCCGGTGAGCCCGAGGTACTGGTCGACGCGCGCGCCGGCGGCCGGCTGCACGCTGTTGGCGGGCACCGACGGCAGGTCGACGGGGGAGAAGCGCACGAGACGGCCGGTGCTCGTCACGGCGCCCAGCTCGCCGCGGGTCGTCGTCGTCACGGCGGCGCGGATGGCGTCGTGCTTGGCGCGGCGCGCGGGCGGCACAACCGTGCCGTCCTCGCCGAGCTCGGCGCGCACCATCCGTCCGGTCGCCGACAGGAACACGCGGCACGGCGCATCCGCGATCTGCAGGTCGGCGGGGGCGGCGCTGCGCGAGCGCGGTGCGACGGGGCCACCGTTGAGCAGCAGGGTGCGCCGCGGCGTGCCGAACGTCTCGGCGGCGGCATCCAGCTCCCGGGCGACCTGGGCGCGCAGAAGGCTGTCGCTGGCCAGCAGCGCCTCGAGCTCGGCGATCTCGGCCTTGAGGGTGTCGCGCTCGTTCTCGAGCTCGATGCGGGAGAACTTCGTGAGGCGGCGCAGGCGCAGCTCGAGGATGTACTCGGCCTGCGGCTGGGACAGGTCGAACACGTCCATGAGTCGGCCGCGGGCCTGCTCGCCGTCGTCGGAGGTGCGGATGACCTGGATGACCTCGTCGATGTCGAGGATCGCGATGAGCAGACCCTCCACGAGGTGCAGGCGCTCCTGACGCCGCGCGAGGCGGTAGCGGCTGCGGCGCGTGACGACCTGCACGCGGTGACCGAGGTAGACGCTCAGCAGCTCCTTCAGACCGAGCGTCTGCGGGCGCCCCTCGACGAGGGCGACGTTGTTGATGCCGAACGAGTCCTCGAGCGGGGTGAGACGGTACAGCTGCTCGAGGACCGCGTTCGGGTCGAAGCCGGTCTTGATGCCGATCACGAGACGCAGGCCGTGATTGCGGTCGGTGAGGTCGTTGACGTCGGCGATGCCGGTGAGCTTCTTCGCCCCGACGGCGTCCTTGATCTTCTCGATGACGCGCTCGGCGCCGACCATGTACGGCAGCTCGGTCACGACAATGCCGGTGCGGCGCGGGCCGAGCGACTCGATCGAGGTCTTCGCGCGGGTGCGGAACGTGCCGCGGCCGCTCGCGTACGCCTCCTTGATGCCGTCGAGGCCGACGATCACGCCGCCGCCCGGGAGGTCGGGGCCGGGGACGAACTCCATGAGCTCGTCCAGGGTCGCCTCGGGGTGCTCGAGCAGGTGGATCGCGGCGGCGACGACCTCGATGAGGTTGTGGGGGGCCATGTTGGTGGCCATGCCCACCGCGATACCGGTCGTGCCGTTGACGAGCAGGTTCGGGAACGCGGCCGGCAGCACCTCGGGCTGCTGGAACTGGCCGTCGTAGTTGGGGATGAAGTCGACGACGTCCTCGTCGAGGTTCTCGGTGAGGGCGAGCGCGGCGGGGGCGAGGCGTGCTTCGGTGTAGCGCGCGGCGGCGGGGCCGTCGTCGAGCGAGCCGAAGTTGCCGTGACCGTCGACGAGGGGCACGCGCAGCGCGAACGGCTGCGCGAGGCGCACGAGCGCGTCGTAGATCGCCGAGTCGCCGTGGGGATGGAGCTTTCCCATCACCTCGCCGACGACGCGCGCGCTCTTGACGTGCCCGCGGTCGGGACGCAGGCCCATCTCGGCCATCTGGAACAGGATGCGGCGCTGCACCGGCTTGAGCCCGTCGCGCGCGTCCGGGAGCGCGCGCGAGTAGATCACCGAGTACGCGTACTCGAGGAACGAGTCCTGCATCTCCGACGAGACGTCGACGTCTTCGATCCGCTCGGGGACGGCGGGCGTGGAGTCGGTGCGGGAAGCTGCCATGCGGTCGGGTGATCCTCGGATGCGGCGGGCGGCCGCGGCTGCGGCGGGAAAGAAGGGGCCCTCCCGCCGTGTGCGAGACTGGCCCCGATGTCCCTCAGCCTACCCGTGGACCCGCCCACGGCCCGGAGCCTCACCGGTGTCGTCACCGAGTCGCTGCGCTCCCTGGGCGCCTCCTCGGAGTGGTTCGCGCCGGCCCGTTCGGCGGTCGTGGTGCTCGTCGACGGGCTCGGCCGGGGGAACCTGACCGCTCGTTCCGGCCACGCCCGATTCCTGGTGTCGGCGATGGCCAAGCGGGACGCCGCGCGCAGCACGTTCCCCACGACGACGGCGACCGCGCTCGCGTCGCTGCTGACCGGGACGGACGCCGGACGGCACGGCATCGTCGGCTATCGGCTGCGTGTGCCCGGCACCGAGCGCACGCCCGATCAGCTCGGCGGCTACGAGTCCGACGGCCTCGACCCGCTGACGTGGCAGCGGTCGACGCCGCTGCTGGCCGAACACACCGCCGCAGGCCGCCCGGCCTTCGTCGTCTCCCGTGCCCGGTACCGCACGACGGGATTCACGACCGCTCTCCAGCGCGGGGCGACGTTCGTCGCGGCCGAGACCGTCGCGGAGCGTCTCGCGGTGGCATCCGCCCTCGCCGACGCGCACGACGGCGCGCTCGTCTACGCATATCTGCCCGAGTTGGACGCGCTCGGACACAAGTGGGGGTGGGAGTCGGATCGCTGGCTGCACGGGCTCGAAGGGCTCGACCGCGATGTCGCCGCCTTCGCCGGCGCGCTGCCGCCCGGTGTCGGGGCCCTCGTGACCGCCGACCACGGCATGGTCGACGTCCCCGCGCACCGCCACGTGCTGCTCGGCGCGGGCGACCCGCTGCTGCACGGTGTGCGCCATGTCGCGGGCGAACCGCGGATGCTGCACCTGTACGCCGAAGAGGGGGCCGCGGATGCCGTCGCCACGGCGTGGCGGGACGCTGAGGGGCACCGCTCCTGGGTGCTCACCCGTGACGAGGCGATCGCGGCGGGCCTGTTCGGCGTCGTCGTCGATCCCGAGGTCGCCGTGCGCATCGGAGACGTGCTCGTCGCGGCCCGCGCGTCGATCGCGTACTACGACGACCGGCTCGCCGACAAACGTGCGCAGGGCATGATCGGTCAGCACGGGTCGCTCACCGATCAGGAGCGGATCGTGCCGCTCATCCGACTCGGCGCCTACGCGACGCCGCGCTGACGCTCCGGCGTGTGCTCAGGCGTCTTCGGTGCGGGCGCCGAAGACGATCTCGTCCCACGACGGCATCGACGTGCGCCCCTTCGTACGGCGCGTGGGCTCCTCGGTGGGCTCGTCGACCTCGTCGGCGGGGGCGGCGGGCGCCTCGTATCCCGGCTCGAGGGCGTCGAACAGCGCGACCGGCGATGCCGGCTCGGCGCCGCGGTCGTCCCCGTCGGTGGGCATCGGCTCGCGCTGGCCGCGTCGGCGACGCAGGGCCTCGAGCAGGTCGGCGGTCTCGGCCGAGGTCACCGCCTGATCGGGGGCGCGCTTGGTGGCCGCATCCCGCACCGCCGGCGCGACGGGTGTGCGCAGTTCGGGCACGCCCGGCTCGGCCTCGGCTTCGAGATGCCGGGGACCGAACGCGCCGCTGTCGAAGCGGCTGGCGTCCTTGCCGGGTGCGGAGTCGAGCGCGCGCAGGCGCGGGATGAGGCCTTCCGGCAGCGAGCCCTGCCGCGACAGCTGCACGGCGTCGGCGTTCTGCGGCGACAGCGTCGACCGGCGCGGGTCGAAGCCCCACCGTGCGTCGTGGTCGATCTCGTTCGCGGTGAACTCGACCTTCACGACCCAGCCGCTGCTCTCGCGCCAGCTCGTCCAGCGTTCGCCGACGGCGCCCGCCTCGGCGAGCTTCGCACGCACGGCCGCGCCGAAGGTGGGCTGCGCGTCGGGCTCGAGCTCGCCGCCCAGCAGCACCGGCACGGCGAGTGCCTGGCCGACGATGTGCTCGCGCTCGGCGAGGACGGGGCGCTCGTAGCGCTCGACGTCCTCCACGCGCACGCCGAGCAGCTCGGCCACCTCGGCGGCCGACAGTCCCGCGCGAATGTGCCCCTGGATCTCACGCGGCCCGGGGCGGGCCACCCGCGGTTCGTCGTCGCGCTGCGCCCGGCGCAGCTGCGCCTTGAGCGTCTCGTCGACGGCGAGGGTGAAGCGGTCCCCGGCTTCGGTGGCGAGCACGAGCGCGCCGTCTTCGAGGCCGATGACTTTGAGCTGTTCCATGCGAAACACCCTCCAGTTCCTGCGTACGCGGTTCATGGTGTCACAGCGTGCGCGCGGCGACGGGAATATCGAGGGCGTGCCGCGAGTTCGGGTGGATGCCGATCGGAGAGATCCCGCCCGAAGTGGGCGTCATTTGCGAAATCACACCGCGTCATGCAAACTATGGCCGCCCGATCACCGGCATGACGCATCACTGGGAAGAAGAGACGTTCGAGAATGGCTACCGATTACGACGCCCCCCGCAAGACCGAGGACGACAGCGAGTCGATCGAGGCCCTCAAGGAGCGCGTGCCCGACAAGCTGTCCGGCGCGGTCGACGTCGAAGATGCCGACAACCCCTCCGGTTTCGAGTTGCCGGGTGCCGACCTGTCGGACCTCGAGCTCGACGTCGTCGTGCTGCCGGCGCAGGAGGACGAGTTCACGTGCATCGAGTGCTTCCTCGTGAAGCACCGCACGCAGATCCACCACGAGAACGCGATCGGCGCCGTGTGCGTCGAGTGCGCCGCCTGAGCGGCCGACCCGCAGGATCCCGCCCCGTTCAGCCTTGCTGAGCGGGGCTCTCGGCGTTCTGCGCCCGGCGCAGCGCCGCGACCACACGGTCGGGCGTGCGGGTAGAGAACACCCACGCGCGCACCGGGTCGTCCGGGTCGTCGAGGGGGACCCGCACGAGGCCGTCGATGCCGCCGCGCAGCAGGTGCCACGAGTCGCGCCCGAGCCCGGGGCCCCGCGCCTCGCGTGCCTCGTCGCCGGTGAGGGCGATCGGCTCGCCGAGCAGCGACACGGGCACGTGCGCCCGCCCCAGGCGCAGTTCGCCCGCCTCGACGGCGACCACCGGCGAGGCGGCGACCAGCAGCGCGATCACGCCGATGCCCACCAGGATGCCGAGCACGAGACCGAGCGTGGCGTCCACGGGAGCGAGCACCAGCGCGACCATCGGTGCGCTCACGGCGGCGGAGGCGAGCACCCACAGCGACGGGCTGAGCCGTTCGCGATAACGGACGGTCGCCGGGGACAGGTCGCTCATGATGAAGTGCATTACCCTCGTGGAGTGATCGAAACCGTGGACGTCCCCATCATCGCATCGCAGGTTCCGGGGTACGCGCACCCCGGTGACGCCGGTGCCGATCTGGTCGCCGCCGAAGCGGTGCGACTGGAGCCCGGTCACCGCGCCCTCGTCGCCACCGGCGTGCGCATCGCGCTGCCGGAGGGATACGTCGCGTTCGTCGTCCCCCGCAGCGGTCTGGCGGCCAAGCACGGCATCACCGTCGTGAACTCTCCCGGCACCGTGGACGCCGGGTATCGCGGCGAGATCAAGGTCTCGCTGCTGAACACCGACATCGAGCAGGCCTACGACGTCGCCGTCGGCGACCGCATCGCCCAGCTCATCGTCATGCCCGTCTCCCGGGCGCGATTCATCCCGGTCGACGAGCTCGACGGCACCACCCGAGGTGACGGCGGCTTCGGATCGACCGGCTACCAGGCGGGAGGAGCGTCGTGAGCGACGACACCCAGAGCACCGAATCCACCGAATCCACCGACATCGAGGCGGCCCCCGCCGGCAAGGCGGCGCCGGCCGACCGGGCCACGGTGGGTCCGTTCGACGAGTCCGAGGCGAACCCGGTCCGTCCGTACATCGACCTCGGCGGCATCAAGATCCTGCCGCGCGAGGGTCTGAACCTGCGCCTCGAGGTCGAGGAGCAGACCAAGCGCATCGTCGCGGTCGGCCTCGACTACGCCGACTCCACGCTGCAGGTGCAGCCCTTCGCGGCGCCGCGCTCCAGCGGACTGTGGGACGAGACGCGCGAGCAGATCCGCCAGCAGATCCGCCAGCAGGGCGGCCGCGTCGAGGAGCGCGAGGGTCCGCTCGGTGCGGAGCTGCTCGCCGAGGTCCCGGTGGTCGCCGGTGCCGATGCGCAGGCGGGCAAGCGCATCGCCCGCTTCGTCGGGGTCGACGGTCCGCGCTGGTTCCTGCGCGGCGTGATCGGGGGAGCGGCGGCCGTCGACATCGAGGCGGCGGCGAAGGTCGAGGACCTGTTCCGTTCGATCGTCGTCGTCCGCGGCGGCACCCCCATGCCCCCGCGCGACCTCATCCCGCTCAAGATGCCGGCCTCTCCCGGCGCGGCCTGACCGTGACGAGCCCCGAGCGCCCCGACGAGACGGCATCCGACGAGCGGGCGCGCCCGTCGACGACGCCGCCGGCATCCGACCCCTCCGCCTCCGACCTGCTCAGCCAGGCGCTCGGTGGAGCCGCACGCCGCGCGGGGCTCGACCCCGCCAAGGAGCAGACCACCGGTCACGTCGTCTGGGCGGCGATGGGCGGCTGGCGCGGCGTGCTGGAGTCGGTGCTGCCGGGCCTGGTGTTCATCGTCGTGTTCACCGTCACGATGGATCCGGCCACCCGCGAGGGCAACCTGTGGCTGTCGCTCGGGCTGTCGGTCGGCATCGCCGCCGTCTTCACTCTCGTGCGGCTCGTGCAGCGCTCCACTCTCACCGCAGCCCTGGGTGGGCTCGTCGCGACGGCGGCGGCGGCGGCGCTGGCCCTGTTCACGGGGCGCGGGCAGGACAACTTCGTCCCCGGCCTGATCACGAACGCCGCGTACGGCACCGGGATGCTCGTCTCGGCGCTCGTGGGCTGGTCGATCATCGGTCTCGCGGTCGGCTTCCTCATGAACGAGGGCACCGCGTGGCGCAAGGACCCACGCAAGCGGCGGGTGTTCTTCTGGCTGACGATCGCGTGGGCGGCGCTGTTCTTCGCGCGTCTCGCCGTGCAGCTGCCGTTCTATCTCAACGGCGACGTGACGACCCTCGGCACCCTGAAGCTCATCATGGGCCTGCCGCTGTTCGCGCCCCTCGTCGCGGTCACCTGGTTGGCCGTCCGGGCGCTCTACCGCCGCACCGACGCCTGACGGCCGGATGGTATATTTATCTTGACATCAAGATAAATCATCCCCTCGCCGCGGTTAGGCGCACCTCACTAGCCGGTCGCGCGGCGCACGGGGATGATGGGGGAGACGGGCCGCAGTCCGTCCGCCGGCCGACGAAGGAGAGCAGACGTGTCCACAGTTGACAGCTTCGGTGCCAAGAGCACCCTGACGGTCGGAGACACCGACTACGAGATCTTCCGCATCGACACCGTGGCCGGCTACGAGAAGCTGCCGTTCAGCCTCAAGGTGCTGCTGGAGAACCTGCTGCGCACCGAGGACGGTGCCAACGTCACGCAGGCGCAGATCCAGGCGCTCGGGTCGTGGAACCCGGATGCCGAGCCCGACACCGAGATCCAGTTCACGCCCGCGCGCGTCGTGATGCAGGACTTCACCGGCGTCCCCTGCATCGTCGATCTCGCCACCATGCGCGAGGCCGTCACCGCCCTCGGCGGCGACCCCGACAAGATCAACCCGCTCTCGCCCGCCGAGATGGTCATCGACCACTCTGTCATCGCCGACCTCTTCGGCAGCGAGAACGCCCTCGAGCGCAACGTCGAGATCGAGTACGAGCGCAACGGCGAGCGCTACCAGTTCCTGCGCTGGGGCCAGACCGCCTTCCAGGACTTCAAGGTCGTCCCCCCGGGCACCGGCATCGTCCACCAGGTCAACATCGAGCACCTGGCCAAGGTCATCTACGACCGCACCGGCCGCGACGGCGTGCTGCGCGCCTACCCCGACACCTGCGTCGGCACCGACTCGCACACGACGATGGTCAACGGCCTCGGCGTGCTGGGCTGGGGCGTCGGCGGCATCGAGGCCGAGGCCGCGATGCTCGGCCAGCCCGTCTCGATGCTCATCCCGCGCGTGGTCGGCTTCAAGCTGACCGGCGAGATCCCCGCCGGTGTCACCGCGACCGACGTCGTGCTCACGATCACCGACATGCTCCGCAAGCACGGCGTCGTCGGCAAGTTCGTCGAGTTCTACGGCGAAGGCGTCGCCTCCGTGCCGCTGGCCAACCGCGCCACGATCGGCAACATGAGCCCCGAGTTCGGCTCGACGGCCGCGATGTTCCCGATCGACGACGTCACCCTCGACTACCTGCGCCTCACCGGCCGTGACGAGCAGGCGGTCGCCCTCGTCGAGGCGTATGCCAAGGAGCAGGCGCTGTGGCACGACCCGTCGCGCGAGCTCGTCTTCAGCGAATACATGGAACTCGACCTCGGCACCGTCGTCCCCTCGATCGCCGGACCCAAGCGCCCGCAGGACCGCATCCTGCTGAGTGAGGCGAAGAGCCAGTTCAACATCGACCTCACCAACTACGCCGACGCCGACCACGACCTCGTCGACCTCACGATCGCGGAGTCGTTCCCGGCGTCCGACCCGCCTGGACTGACCCCCGAGGACGAGCACTCGACGCACGAGCACCACCACCACTCGCACGCGCCGCAGTCGGTCTCCAAGCCCACGGCCGTTAAGACCTCCGCCGGCGACGCGTTCACGCTCGACCACGGTGCCGTCGCCCTCGCCGCGATCACCTCGTGCACCAACACGTCGAACCCGTCGGTCATGCTCGCGGCGGGCCTGCTCGCCAAGAAGGCCGTCGACAAGGGCCTCAAGCAGAAGCCGTGGGTGAAGACCACGCTCGGCCCCGGCTCGAAGGTCGTCACCGACTACTACGAGAAGTCCGGCCTCGACAAGGCGCTCGAGGGTCTCGGGTTCTACACCGTCGGGTACGGCTGCACGATCTGCATCGGCAACTCCGGTCCGCTGATCGAAGAGGTCTCGGCCGCGATCAACGAGAACGACCTCGCCGTCACGGCGGTGCTCTCGGGCAACCGCAACTTCGAGGGCCGCATCAGCCCCGACGTGAAGATGAACTACCTGGCGTCCCCGCCCCTCGTCGTCGCCTACGCGCTGGCCGGCTCGATGAACTTCGACTTCGAGACCGACCCGCTCGGCAAGGACCAGAACGGCGACGACGTCTTCCTCAAGGACATCTGGCCGACGCCCGAAGAGGTGCAGCAGGTCATCGACTCGTCGATCTCCCGCGACCAGTTCATCAAGCAGTACGCCACCGTCTTCGACGGCGACGAGCGCTGGACGAGCCTGCCGACGCCCGAGGGCCCCGTCTTCGAGTGGGACGCCGACTCCACCTACGTGCGCAAGGCGCCCTACTTCGACGGCATGTCGATGGACCTCACCCCGGTCGCCGACATCTCCGGCGCCCGCGTGATGGCGACCCTGGGTGACTCGGTCACGACCGACCACATCTCGCCCGCCGGCAACATCAAGGCGGGCACCCCGGCCGCGCAGTACCTCACGGAGCACGGCGTCGCGCAGAAGGACTTCAACTCCTACGGCTCGCGCCGCGGCAACCACGAGGTCATGATCCGCGGCACGTTCGCGAACATCCGCTTGAAGAACGAGCTCGTCTCGGCCGTCAACGACGGCCAGATCGTCGAGGGCGGCTTCACGCGCGACTTCACGCAGGAGGGAGGCCCGCAGTCGTACATCTACGACGCGTGCGAGAACTACGCCGCGCAGGGCACGCCGCTCGTCGTGTTCGGCGGCAAGGAGTACGGTTCGGGCAGCTCGCGCGACTGGGCGGCCAAGGGCACGTCGCTCCTGGGCGTGAAGGCCGTCATCACCGAGAGCTTCGAGCGCATCCACCGCTCCAACCTCATCGGCATGGGCGTCGTCCCGCTGCAGTTCCCCGAGGGCGAGAGCTGGAAGAGCCTCGGGCTCGACGGCACCGAGATCGTCTCGATCGAGGGTCTCGAGGAACTCAACAACGGCACGACCCCGAAGACCGTGAAGGTGACCGCGGCCCCGAGCGAGTTCTCGCCGGAGGGCAAGCAGACCGTCGTGTTCGACGCGAAGGTCCGTATCGACACGCCCGGTGAGGCCGACTACTACCGCAACGGCGGCATCCTGCAGTACGTGCTGCGCTCGCTCGTCTGACGGGTATGACCAGGCCCCGGCTCCCGACTCGGAGCCGGGGTCTTCCCGTCCGCGCCCGAGGACGCTCCGCCCGCTCCCGGGCGATTCGCATCGGACGCACCTAGACTGAGTCGTCTGCCGTCGGAAGGTCCATCGGATGTCATTGCTGTCGTCGATCACCGGTCCCCGAGACCTCGACGCGCTCACCGTGCCCCAGCTGCAGCAGCTCGCGCGCGAAGTGCGCGACTTCCTCGTCGAGAACGTCGCCCGCACGGGGGGACACCTGGGGCCGAACCTCGGCGTCGTCGAACTCACGATCGCGATGCACCGGGTGTTCGACTCGCCGCTGGACCCGTTCGTGTTCGACACGGGGCACCAGTCGTACGTCCACAAGCTGCTGACGGGGCGGCAGGACTTCTCGCAGCTGCGCTCCCGTGGCGGCCTCGCGGGCTACCCGCAGCGCGGTGAGAGCGAGCACGACGTCGTCGAGTCCTCGCACGCGTCGAGCTCGCTGAGCTGGGCCGACGGCATCTCGCGCGCGCTCATGCGCACCGGGCGCCGCGATCGGCACGTCGTCGCCGTCGTCGGAGACGGCTCGCTCACCGGCGGCATGACGTGGGAGGCGCTCAACAACATCTCCGACGACAACGACCGCAACCTCGTCATCGTCGTCAACGACAACGGGCGATCGTACGCGCCGACGATCGGCGGTATGGCGCGCTACCTCAACCGGGTGCGCACCACCGAGGGGTACGAGAGCCTGCGACGCGGCTCCGACAGCCTGTTCCGCCGGTTCGGCCCCGCGGGCCGCGCGCTGTATCGCGGCGTGCGCGGTGGCACGCACGGCTTCCTGTCGCGCTTCGTCAACAACGAGGCCCTCTACTCCAACCTCGACATCAAGTACCTCGGCCCCGTCGACGGACACGACCTGCCGACGCTCATCGAGACGCTGAAGATCGCGAAGTCGTACGGCCGACCAGTCATCGTGCACGCGATCACCGAGAAGGGGCGCGGCTACGAACCCGCCCGCAACGACGAGGCCGACCAGTTCCACGCCGTGGGCAAGATCGACCCGGCCACGGGACAACCGCTCAGCGGCGCGGATGCCGTCGCCTGGACCGACGTGTTTGCCGAGGAGCTCGCCCGCGCCGGCGGAGAGCGCGAGGACATCGTCGCCATCACCGCCGCGATGCTCCGGCCCACCGGTCTGCAGCCGTTCGCGCAGCTCTACCCCGACCGCGTCTTCGACGTCGGCATCGCCGAGCAGCACGCCGTCGCTTCGGCGGCCGGGCTCGCCTTCGGGGGTCTGCATCCGGTCGTCGCGATCTACGCGACCTTCATGAACCGGGCGTTCGACCAGGTGATGATGGATGTCGCGCTGCACAAGGCCGGCGTCACGTTCGTGCTCGACCGGGCGGGCGTCACCGGTCCGGACGGCCCCAGCCACCACGGCGTCTGGGATCTCGCGATGCTCCAGCTGGTGCCCGGCATCCGCATCGCCGCGCCGCGCGACGCCGCGCGGCTGCGGGAGGAGTTCGCCGAGGCGATCGCCGTCGAGGATGCGCCGACCGTCGTGCGCTTCCCGAAGGGCACCGTCTCCGCCGACGTGCCGGCGCTCGAGCGTCTCGCCGACGGTGTCGACGTGCTTGCCCGCGGCGACGAGGAGGACGTGCTCATCGTGGCGATCGGCCCGATGGTGCACACCGCCCTCGCCGTCGCGGAACGGCTCGAGGCGCAGGGGATCGGCGCGACCGTCGTCGACCCGCGGTGGGTGGTGCCCGTGCAGCCGTCCGTGGTCGCGCTGGCGGCGCGTCACCGGCTCGTGATCACGCTCGAGGACGGCATCCGCGTCGGCGGCATCGGCACACGCGTCCGGCAGGTGCTGCGCGAGGCGGGCGTCGACACGGCGGTCGACGAGCTCGGCGTGCCCGATGCGTTCCTCGACCACGCGACGCGCGAGCAGATCCTCGAGGACGCCGGTCTCACCCCCGCGAAGATCGCGCAGGACGTCGTCTCGCAGGTGCTGGGCACCCGCATTCCGGTGGCGCGGCCCTCGAGCGACACCGGCACCGTCTGGTCGGTGCCGGGGGAGTCTCAGCCGCGCTGAGCGCGGTCCGCGGTCGCGTCTTCCGCCGCCGCGTCCGGATCGGCGGGCTCGGGCGTGCGAGAGCGCAGTACGGCGCGGGCGCCGCGACGCCAGCCGAGCACCATCGCCAGCGCCGCGGCGAGCGCATTCGACATCGCGAGCGCGCCGAACGGAATGTAGCCCGCAGTGCCCGTCGCGACGAGTGCCGTGGTCGCGACGATGCCGATCACGACGCCGATCGTCGCGAGGGCGACGGTGTACACGGCCACCGAGGCCGCACGCCTCAGCGTGTGCGCGACGAACCACGTGGGTGCCGCGAAGACGACCAGCGCGATCGTCGCGGCGGGGAGCACGTAGATCGCCGACAGGAGCCCCCAGAACGGGATTGCCACCGTCCACCCCACGATCAGGATGCCGATCGCCCATAACCAGGCCGAGATGGCACCCCGCACGAACTCGCCCCGGGTGAAGGCCATGGGCTGGGCCACCGTGCGCGGGGACGGCTCGCCGCTCATCGCCCCGCCTCCGCGATCAGGTCGAGCAGCTCGCGCACGACGCCGCGGGCGAGCGGCAGCCGGGCGAGGGGGAGGGTCACGCGCAGGAGCGCGAGGCCCCGGTCGAGCAGTCGGGCCGTCCGCTCCTGCTGCGGCGACGTGTCGTAGGCCCAGAACAGCGCGAGCAGCAGGTGTCCGAGGAACAACGCCCCCGGCAGCGCGGCCGCCAGGTCGTCGGGCAGACCGCCGCGACGGGCACCGGTGACCGCGTGCGCGAACAGCGCGGTCGTGATCTCGCGCGCGGGCGACGAAGCGTCGGAGAGCGGGCTGATCTCCGACCTCGGCGACAGCGCGGCGGAGACGAACTCCGGCGCGTACGGATGATAGGGGGCGAGTTCGGCCAGGCCGGTGCGGTAGACCGCGCCGATGCGCTCGACGAGGTCGTCGGTGTCGCCCAGCACCGGCGTCGCCGCCTCCCGATGGCGCTCCTGCACGTCGAGGTACAGCTCCTGGACGAGGTCGTTCTTCGTCGCGAAGTGGTAGTACGCGTTGCCGACGGACACACCGGCCTCGCTCGCGATGCCGCGCATCGTCGTCGCGTCGTACCCCCGTTCGCGGAACGAGCGCAGGGCGGTGTCGCGCAGCAGCGCGCGGGTGCGTGCGCTCTTGGACGTCCTGCTCGCGTCGGCATCAGAACTGAACATGTTCAGAAAGTATCAGATCCGCCCCATCCGCGTGACAGCATGGAGGGATGAGTACCGCCAACCTCACCCGTGACGAGACCGCGGCCCGTGCCGCCGTGATCCGTGTGGAGACCGTCGAGGTGCACCTCGATCTGCGCGGCGCCCGCGACGCGGATGCCGACAGCTTCCCGACGGCGGCGACGCTGACGTTCGAGGCCGATGCGACGGAGACCTGGATCGACTTCCTCGGTGCGGGGGTCGACGAGGTCGTGGTCAACGGCAGCCCGCGCGCAGTGGAATGGGACGGGGCCCGCATCCGCATCGACGCCCTCGCCGCGCGCAACGTCGTAACGGTCCGCGCGCGTGGACGCTACAGCCGCTCCGGCGAGGGGCTGCACCGCTTCCGCGATCCCGTCGACGACGAGGTCTACCTCTACACGCAGTACGAGCCGGCCGATGCGCGGCGTGTGTACCCCGTCTTCGAGCAGCCCGACCTGAAGGCGCGCTGGCGGTTCGAGGTGTCGGCGCCCGCCGGCTGGACGGTGCTGTCCAACGGGGTCGAGACGGCGCGAGACGACGTGGCCGACGGCATCCGTGTCACCTTCGCCGAGACCCTGCCGCTCTCCAGCTATATCACCGCGGTGGCTGCGGGCCCCTACCATCGCGTCGACGGGACGTGGGAGGGTGACGGCGGTCCCGTCGCCCTGGGCGTGCTGTGTCGCGCGTCGCTCGCGTCGCACCTCGACGCCGACGAGATCCTCGAGGTGACCCGCCGCGGACTCACCTACTTCGGGGAGCGGTTCGCCGCCCCCTACCCCTGGGGGAAGTACGACCAGATCTTCGTGCCGGAGTACAACCTCGGCGCGATGGAGAACCCGGGACTGGTGACCTTCACCGAGGCCTACGTGTTCCGCGGGGCGGCCACAGCCGCGCAGCGCGACGCGCGGGCGAACACGATCCTGCACGAGATGGCGCACATGTGGTTCGGCGACCTCGTGACGATGCGATGGTGGGACGACCTGTGGCTCAAGGAGTCGTTCGCCGACTTCATGGGCGCCCATTCGTCGGTCGCGACCGGCCTGTATCCCGACGCATGGGTGACGTTCGCGAGCCGCCGCAAAGGCTGGGCGTACGAGCAGGATCAGCTGCCCACGACCCATCCCATCGTCGCCGACATCCCCGACCTCGAAGCGGCCAAGCTCAACTTCGACGGCATCACGTACGCGAAGGGCGCCTCGGTGCTCAAACAGCTCGTGGCGTTCGTCGGCGAGGAGGCCTTCTTCGCCGGCGCGCGCCGCTATTTCGCCGACAACGCCTTCGGTAACACGACCCTCGTCGACCTGCTCTCCGCCCTCGAGGCCGAGAGCGGGCGCGACCTCGCCGGCTGGAGCGATGCCTGGCTGCGTACGACCGGTGTGTCCGAGGTGCGGGCGCATCGCCGTGACGGTGGCCTCGAGATCACCCAGACCGACGTGCGGCCGCACCGGTTCACCGTCGGCTTCTTCGACCTCGAGGACGGCCGACTGATCAGGCGTGCGCAGCGTGACGTCGACATCGACGCCGA
Organism: Microbacterium telephonicum; assembly: GCF_003651225.1. Taxonomy (GTDB): domain Bacteria; phylum Actinomycetota; class Actinomycetes; order Actinomycetales; family Microbacteriaceae; genus Microbacterium; species Microbacterium telephonicum. The sequence goes on along the minus strand of NZ_RCDB01000002.1, from coordinate 614,351 downwards.
TGCGCTTACCGTGGCCGGGCCGGAGGCGGCTCTCGTCGTGCCCAACGACGACGACAGCACGTACGCCAAGGTGCGGCTCGACGCGCGCTCGACGGATGCCGTCGCGGCGGCGCTGTCGACCGTCGACGACGCGCTGGTGCGGTCGGTCGTGTGGGCGGCGCTGTGGAACGCGGCGCGCGACGGCGAGCTCCCCGTCGAGCGGTACCTCGGGATCGTGACCGCGCACGCCGTCGCCGAGCCGAACGTCGGACTGCTCGCCGATGCGCTGGCGCGCACCGGCTTCGCCGTCGCGCACTACGCCGCACCGCACCGCCGGGACGCGCTGGCGTCGCAGTGGCTCGAGACGGCCTGGTCCGCGCTGCGCAGCGCCGAACCCGGCAGCGACGCGCAGCTGGCGTGGGCGCGCGCGGTCGGGGCCGCCGCGGCAGTGGCGCCGGGGCGGCACGACGAGCTGCGCGGCATCCTGTCGGGACGCATCGCGGCGCCGGAGCGGCTGCCGCTGGACCCGGAGCTGCGGTGGAGCTGGCTGCTCGCCCTCGCGGCGACGGGGCACGCGACGCCCGCCGATGCGGATGCCGAGCTCGCACGAGACGACACGGCCAAGGGGCGCCTGGCCCACCGCGCGATGCTCGCCGCCCGCCCCGACACCGCCGTGCGGGCGGCGGCCTGGACGCAGGCGTGGGACGACGCTCTGCTGTCCAACGACGAGCTCGACGCGGTCATCTCGGGCGTGCGCGCGGGCGGCCGCCGCGATCTGATCGCCGGGTTCGACGCGGACTACTACGCCCGCATCCTCCCGGTGTGGGAAGAGCGCAGCATCGAGATCGCGCGCCGGCTCGTGCGCGGGCTGTTCCCGGCCGCTGAGACGACCGACGACGCGGATGCCTGGCTGGCGGCGCACCACGACGCACCCCGCGCCCTGCGCCGCATCGTGATCGAGCAGCGCGACGGACTCGCCCGCGACCTGCGGGTGCGCGCAGCGCAACCGGACTGACCGGGGTGGCGGTCCGCTCCGGAGGCCAGACCGTCAGGCGCTACGGACGAGGGAGACGGCGGCGCCCCACTCCGCGGGCAGGGCCGACATCGCCTCGGCGGCCACGGAGCGTCCGCCGATCGCCTCGGCGAGCAGGTAGCCGTCGGTGAGGGCGTCGCCGGTGACGACGACCGAGAGCAGTTCGATTCCGCAGGCGGCGCGCACCTGCTCGGCGCACGCGGCCACGACCGCGGCCGACAGGTCGACGTTCGCCGGCAGTGCGGTGCCGCGCTGACCGCGCACGAGGTCGCGCAGGACCGCGCCGACGATGTTCCCGACGCGCTCCTTGACGTTCACGACGTCGAGTTCGAACACCCTCAGGTCGTGGCCGGTGACGATCGGCCGCCAGTCGAACGACGCGTGCACGAGATGCTGGTGCCCGGCGGCGCCGGTGAGCTGTCGCGGTGGCAGATCGGTGGAGCGCACGCGCGCATCGACCCGCCGGTACCACGCCAGGATCGGGAAGACCGGGTGGGAACCGGGACGCAGCACGACGACTTCGCCCGCCTCGCCGCGACCCGGGCGAGCGCGCCGCCGGATGATCGGCTTGCCGTTGCGGGTGCGGATCGCCGCCTCGCCCTCGTCGATCGTGACGACGAGCAGCTTGAACAGCGCCGGCACGACGAGCAGCACGGTGAGCACCGCGCCGCCGGTCTTGATCAGCGCGTTCATGTTGCCCGTGCCGAACAGGGACGTGATGGAGTCGATCATCCGGTCCGCCTCCGCGTGAGAGCACCGCTCATGAGCCCAGGATGCCGCTGCCCGCAGCGTCTGGATGACGAAACGACGCGACCGGGAGAAGAGTTCATCTCCCGGTCGCGTCGTATTCGCGAAGCTGTCGCTCAGGCCTCGACGCCACGGATCGGCGGCGTGTGGAAGGTCGTGCCGAACACGCGCTCCGATGCGCCCTCGCGATCGAGGTAGGGCGTCGCGCCACCGTCGATGAACGGCCAGCCGGCGCCGAGCAGCAGGCACAGGTCGATGTCCTGCACCTCGGGGACCACGCCCTCGTCGAGCATGATCTTGATCTCGTCGGCCAGACCGTCCTGCACACGGCGCAGGATCGTCTCGGCGGACGCCGGCGTGCTGCCGGTGTGGCCCTTCACGACCTTCTCGGCGGCCTTCGTGAAGCCGGTGACCCGACCGCCCTTGTCCTTCTCGACGACGGCATCCAGTTCGGAGAGGGCGTGGAAGTTCTCGTTCGCGTAGAAGCGCTCGGGGAAAGCGTGCACCATCGTGTCCTGCACGTGGGCGGCGACCTTCCAGCCGACGAGGTCGATGAGCTGGAACGGACCCATCGGCAGGCCGAGGGGAGCGAACGCCTTCTCGACGTCGGCGACCGGCGTGCCCTCGTAGACGGCGCGCGCCGCTTCGCCCATGACCTTGGCGAGCAGGCGGTTGACGACGAAGCCGGGCGCGTCGGCGGTCAGCACCGCGTTCTTCCCCAGCCCCTTCGCGACGACGAACGCGGTCGACAGCGCGGCCTCGTTCGTGGCGGGGGTCTTCACGATCTCGATGAGGGGCATGACCGCGACCGGGTTGAAGAAGTGGAAGCCCACGAGGCGCTCGGGGTGGGCGAGCTTCGCGCCGATCTCCTCGACCGACAGCGACGACGTGTTCGTGGCGAGGATGGCGTCTTCCGCGACGATCTGCTCGATCTCGCCGAAGACGGCCTGCTTCACGCCCACCTCTTCGAACACCGCCTCGATCACGAAGTCGCAGTCGGCGTAGCGGGTCTTGTCGGTCGTGCCGGTCACGAGTGCGCGCAGCTTGTTCGCGGTGTCGGCGTCGAGGCGACCCTTGCCCTCGAGCTTGCCGATCTCGTCGTGGATGTAGGCGACGCCCTTGTCGACGCGCGCCTGGTCGAGGTCGGTGATGAGCACCGGCACCTGGAGCTTGCGCACGAACAGCAGGGCGAACTGGCTGGCCATGAGTCCGGCGCCGATGATGCCGACCTTCGTGACCTTCTTCGCGAGCGCCTTGTCGGGGGCGCCGACGGGTCGCTTCGCGCGCTTCTGCACGAGGTCGAACGCGTACATCGACGCGGCGAACTGGTCGCCGGTGACGAGATCGGCGAGGGCCTCGTCTTCGCGTTCGAAGCCCTCGGCCTTCGTCCCACCCTTGGCCTTCTCGAGCAGTTCGAGCGCGACGTAGGGAGAGCGCGGCACGGTGCCGATCTTGGATTCGAGCATGCCGCGGGCCATCTTGATCGCGACGGGCCACTTCACGGTGCGCTCGATCTTGCCGGGCGCGTTCTTGCGCTCCACCTTGCGGGCGCCGGTGAGCACGCCGTCGGCCCAGCGCAGCGAATCCTCGAGGTACGTCGCCGCGGGGAAGATCGCGTCGACGATGCCGTAGTCGAACGCCTGCTGCGGCTTCAGCATCCGGTTCTGCTTGAGCGGGTTGGAGATCACGACCTCGAGGGCGTTCTCGATGCCGATGAGGTTCGGGAGCAGGTAGGCGCCGCCCCAGCCCGGGATGATGCCGAGGAACACCTCGGGAAGCGCGATCGCCGCCGCCGACGCGTCGACGGTGCGGTACGTCGAGTTGAGCGCGATCTCGAGGCCGCCGCCGAGCGCGAGGCCGTTGACGAACGCGAACGACGGCACACCCACGTCGCCGAGCTTGCCGAGCACGTGGTGGCCGAGCTGCGCGACCTTGCGGGCGTCGTCCTTCGACGAGACGAGCGTGATGTCGGACAGGTCGGCGCCGGCGGCGAGGATGTACTGCTTGCCGGTGATGCCGACGGCGTGGATCTCGCCGGCGGCGGCGCGGGCCTTCAGGTCGTCGAGGCGCGCGCCGAGGGCGGCAAGCGTCTTCGGTCCGAGGGTGTTCGGTCGGGTGTGGTCGCGCCCGTTGTCGAGCGTGATGAGGGCCATGACCTTGCCCGACGGCAGCGTGATGTCGCGCGACGGGGACTGGGTGACGACCTCGTCGTCGGACAGGTTCAGGATGGGGGCGAAGTCGATCGCGTCGTAGTTCGTCATCGTCGTCGTGCCTTACTTCCGCTTCTTGCCGTCGTAGAACGGGTTCTCCCAGATGACCGAGCCGCCCTGGCCAAGTCCGACGCACATCGCGGTCAGGCCGTAGCGCACGTCGGGACGCTCGGCGAACTGCGCGGCGAGCTGGATCATCAGTCGCACGCCCGAGGCGGCGAGCGGGTGGCCGAGGGCGATCGCGCCGCCCCACTGGTTGACGCGCGGGTCGTCGTCGGCGATGCCGAAGTGGTCGAGCAGGGAGATCACCTGGATCGCGAACGCCTCGTTGAGCTCGAACAGGCCGATGTCCGAGATCGTCAGCCCCGCCTTGCGGAGCGCCTTCTCGGTCGACGGGATCGGGCCGATGCCCATGATCTCGGGCTGCACGCCCGCGAACGCGAACGAGACGAGCTTCATCTTGGGGGCGAGCCCGAGTTCCTTCACCGCGCCGGAGCCGGCCAGCAGCGACATCGTCGCGCCGTCGGTGAGCGGCGACGAGGTTCCGGCGGTCACGCGACCGTGCGGGCGGAACGGCGTCTTCAGCGCGGCGAGGTCGGCCATCGTGGTCTGCGGGCGGCGGCCCTCGTCCTCGGTCGCCAGGCCCCACGCCCCGTCGGCGTCCTTGATCGCCACCGACACGAGGTCGGGCTGGAACTTGCCGGCGTCGTACGCGGCCTGCGCCTTGTGCTGGCTCAGCATGCCGAAGCGGTCGGAGCGCTCCTTGGTGAGGTGCGGGAAGCGGTCGAAGATGCGCTCCGCGGTCACGCCCATGTTCAGGGCGCCGGGGTCGACCATGCGTTCGGCGACGAAGCGGGGGTTCGGGTCGGCGTTGCCGCCGATGGGGTAGTGGCCCATGTGCTCGACACCGCCGGCCAGGGCGACGTCGTACATGCCGACGCCGATGGCGCCGGCCATCGTGGTGACGCTCGTCATTGCACCCGCGCACATGCGGTCGATCGCGAAACCGGGCACCGTCTGCGGCAGGCCGGCGAGGATCGCCACCGAGCGGCCGAGGGTCAGTCCCTGTTCGCCGGTCTGGCTCGTCGCGGCGATCGCGACGTCGTCGACGCGGTCGGCCGGCACGGCGGTGTTGCGCGCCATCAGCCCGATCGTCGCCTTGACCGCCAGGTCATCGGCTCGGGTGTTCCAATACATGCCCTTCTCGCCGGCGCGCCCGAAGGGGGTACGCACACCGTCGACGAAGTAGACGTCCGAGAGCTCGGCCACACTGCCTCCAGAGTTTGGGATTGCGTCCAGCCTAACGTGACACTCAGTCCCGCGTAATCGGTTGGGTCGTTCCTACGAAGCTGCTGCGACGCCCTCGGCGGCGCCGTGCACGGATCCGACAAACGCGTCGGAGATCACCTGCGCGGTGCGCTCGATCTGCCACGGACGGGCGCCGTGCGCCTCGAGCGCATCCGCGACGGATGCCGCATCCACCCGCTCCGGCGGGGTCCACGCCAAGCGGCGGAGCGTGTCGGGGGTGAGGAGGTTCTCGGTCGGCATCCGCAGGTCGATGGCGAGCTGCTCGACGCGCGGGCGGGCTGCCTTAAGGCGCGCATCCGCCTCGGGATTGCGGTCGGCCCACGCGCGCGGCGGGGGCATGCCGTCGCCGGGGGCGCGCTCGACCGGAAGGGCCGGGTCGGCGCGGCCGGCCTCGATCGCATTCCACCAGCGGTCGATCTGGCTGCGGCTGGCACGCCCGGTGAATTCCTTCACGCCCGCGAGGGCCTGCTTGGACTTCGGGTCGGCCAGCACCGCGGCCACGAGTGCCCGATCGGGCACGAGCCGCCCGGGGGAGACGTCGACCTCTCGGGCGTACTCCTCACGCGCGGTCCACAGTGCGCGCGCGACCGCCAGGGCGCGACGCCCCCGCACGGTGTGCAGGCCGCTGAGTCGGCGCCATGGTTCTTCGCGCGGCGGCTTCACGGGCCGCGTGCGCACGGCCTCGAACTCCTGCGCCGCCGCATCCGTCTTGCCGGACTCGGCGAGCTCGGCCACGAGGGCGTCGCGCACGTCGATGAGATGCAGCACGTCGAGGGCGGCGTACTCGAGCCACGGCTGGGGGAGCGGACGCGTCGACCAGTCCGACGCGGAGTGCGCCTTGGCCAGCGTGATGCCGAGGGTGTCCTCGACGACCGCGCCGAGGCCCACCTTGTCGTGTCCCAGCAGGCGTGCGGCCAGTTCGGTGTCGAAGATCACGGGCGGCTCGAGGCCCTCGTCTCGCAGAGACGGCAGATCCTGGCTGGCCGCGTGCAGCACCCATTCGACGTCGCCGATGGCCTCCTGCAGCGCCGTGAAGTCGCCGACGGCGGGCGGGTCGAACAGGAACACGCCCGCATCGCGGCGGAACACCTGGATGAGGTAGGCGCGCTGCGAGTAGCGGAACCCCGACGCCCGTTCCACGTCGACCGCGACGGGTCCGTGGCCTGCGGCGAGGGTCGCGGCGGCGTCGACGAGCCCCGCGAGGTCGTCGATGACGACGAATTCAGTCACGCGTCGACCTCGAAGATCCGAACACAGCGATTCCTTCCGAACCGGGCGGGAGACCCGCCAGCATGCACACCAGCTCCGCCCATGCGTCCAGGTGTGCCGCGAGGTCGCCGTCGGGCGACCAGGACGCCCGCAACTCTATCTGGGCGCCGTCTCCCTCGTCTGCGAGCGAGCCGAATCCCTTCGACAGGGTCTTGGTCGCCGTGCCGGATGCGGAGTGGAAGCGGGCGCCGCGCGCGTGCAGCGCGTCGACGAGCCACGACCACGCGACGTCGGCCAGGAGCGGATCGGTCCCGATCTCCGGCTCCAGCGGGGCCTGCGCGAAGCAGACGATCCGCCACGCGCCGTTCCAGGCGTCGGGAGAGTCCGCGTCGTGCAGCAGGATGAACCGGCCGGTGCCGTAAGCGGAGTCGACGCCGTCGGCCTCGGGGCGCACGTCGCCGGCGAACGCGACGGCGTCGGGCGCGAGGGAGCCCGGCGCGGCGATCTCCCGCACGACGAAGTCGGAGCGGAAGGGGAGCGCACGAAGATCGTCGGCCACGGCGCTGAAGGTCGACGGTGAGCGGTGTTCGTCCACGTCCACAGATTAGGATGGGCGCACGATGAACGGACCCAGGCGCGCCGACCCGCTCGGCGTCACCCCGGCCTCGTACCGGGCCTTCCGCGCGGCGCTGCTGGCGCTGGCCGCCGCCGTGCTGGCGCTCAGCTCGATGACCGCGCTGCTGTCGGTGCGGATGGCGCGGCGCGTCGTGCTGCCGGCGCGGCGCCGTGCCGACACCAAGATCGTCGGCGTCGACGTGACGGCGCAGACCATCACGCTGTCCCGCACGCCCGATACCGAGCTGCCCGGACGCTACGGGCTGTTCACCGCCGGCTCCGCCGACTACGTGAAAGTCGGGTCGGTGCTCTCCTCCGACGCCCACACCGTCACGCGCAAGCTCCTGACCCACATCCCCGCCGATGCGCGACTCGCACCCGACGCCGCGTTCTCGGGTTGGTACTACGACCACCCCGAGCAGCTGCACCTGCCCTTCCGGGCCGAGCTCGTCGGCGCGCCTGTCGGTCCGTGCCCGGCCTGGATCTTCCCGGCCGACGGCGGCGACGACACGTGGGTCATCCAGATCCACGGCCGCGGCACGACCCGCGCCGAGTGCCTGCGCGCCGTGCCGGTGTTCCAGGCCCGCGGCATCAGTTCGATGGTGGTGTCGTACCGCAACGACGGGCAGGCGCCCCGCAGTCGCTCCGGTTCCTACGCCCTCGGCGCGACCGAGTGGCGCGACGTCGACGCCGCCATCGGGCTCGCCCGTCGCCGCGGGGCCAGGCGCATCCTCCTCATGGGCTGGTCGATGGGCGGTGCGATCGCCCTGCAGCTCGCGCTCCAGTCGGCGCACCGCGACCTCATCCAGGGCGTCGTGCTCGAGTCGCCCGTCGTGGACTGGCGCATCGTGCTCGCCTTCCAGGCGAAGCTCAACCGCGTGCCGCAGCCGGTTGCCGAGATGGCGATCGGCGCGCTCGGAGCGGAGTGGGCGAGCCACGTGACGGGTGCGGGAGCGCCCATCCCGTTCGACCGGCTGGATGTGGTCGCGCGCGCAGGTGAGCTGCGGCATCCGATCCTGCTGCTGCACAGCGACGACGACGGCTTCGTGCCCTCGGACGCGTCGCACGAACTGCTCGCCGCGCGACCGGACCTGGTCGAGATGCAGGTGTTCGACGTGGCCCGGCACACGAAGCTCTGGAACTACGATCAGGACCGGTGGACCGCCGTGATCACGTCGTGGCTCGGCCGGCACGGCTTCGGGACGGCGCCCGCCGCACCGGCATCTAGGGTTGACGGGTGACCTCCGCCGCGCTCCACCTCAGCGAACGCAACCCGCAGGTGTCCGGCGACGAGATGGTCGCCGCGCTCGTCCCGCCGCCGCAGTTCGACGGCGCCACGTTCGACACCTACCGCGCCGACGCGCAGTTCCCGTCGCAGTCGCAGGTGAAGGAGCTGCTGCAGCAGTTCGCGACCGGCGGCGGTCCGGTCGCGCGCGGCGGTCTGTTCCGCCGCGCGAAGAAGGGTCCGGAGCTCAAGCCCGGCGTCTACCTCGACGGCGGCTTCGGCGTCGGCAAGACCCACCTCCTCGCGTCGATTTACCACGCGATGCCCGCCCGTCGGAAGTACTTCGGCTCGTTCATCGAGTACACGGCGCTCGTCGGGGCGCTCGGCTACCAGAAGACCGTCGAGCTGTTCCGTGGCGCCGATCTGCTGTGCATCGACGAGTTCGAGCTCGACGACCCGGGCGACACGATGGTGATGACCCGGCTGCTGGGCGAGCTGGTCCCCACCGGCACGAAGCTCGCGGCGACCTCGAACACCCCGCCCGGCGCGCTCGGCGAGGGCCGGTTTGCGGCACAGGACTTCCTGCGGGAGATCCACGCCATGTCGGCGAACTTCCAGACGCTGCGCATCGACGGCACCGACTACCGGCAGCGCGCCGTCGACGGGCACGCGGTCGTGCTGACGGATGCCGCCTACGCCGACGCCGTGGCATCCGGTGGCGCGACGGCATCCGATGACGCCTTCGCCATGCTCGTGCGCCACCTCGCGACGGTGCATCCGTCCCGCTACCTGCGGCTGCTGGACGGGGTGACCATGATCGGACTGCGCGACGTCGCCGCGTTCGACGACCAGTCGGCCGCGCTGCGCTTCGTCGCCTTCGTCGACCGCGCCTACGACGCCCAGATCCCGGTGCGTGCCACCGGCGTCGCCCTCGATCGCGTCTTCACCGAGGACATGCTCTCCGGCGGGTACCGCAAGAAGTACCTCCGCGCGATCTCGCGCCTCGTCGCCCTCACGCATTCCTGAGCCCTGCGCCACCCCAGTCGCCTGATCCGAGGCGGCCTCCCGGCGTGCCGAAACGTGATGTTTACGCCCGGGGCGGGCGTGTAACCAATGCGAAACACGACACGCATGCCGCTGGAAACCGTGCCTCGCGAAACTGGTCGCGCCCGAATCGCAGCAAACCCGACCTGCGGCGCGCCGGGACCGAGTTACACAACACATGAGTGAGGAACTTCATGGACAGCGGAAACCTCGCGTGGTCTGTCGCGGCGACAGCCCTCGTGCTCTTTATGACGCCGGGTGTGGCGTTCTTCTACGGAGGCCTCGTCAAGGCGAAGAGCGTCGTCAGCATGATGATGCTGAGCTTCGGTGCGATGGGACTCGTCGGCGTGCTGTGGATCCTGTACGGGTTCAACATGTCCGGCATCTCCGAGACCGACGGCTGGACGTTCACCTTCTCGGGTGACCCGTTCGCCGACTTCGCGCTCGCCGGCGCGAACAGCGACACCCTCGTGGGCGCGACCTTCGGCGCCACCTTCGCGATCATCACGGTCGCCCTCATCTCCGGTGCGATCGCCGACCGCGCGAAGTTCGGCGCATGGATGATCTTCGCCGGCATCTGGGCGACGGTCGTCTACTTCCCGGTCGCCGCGTGGGTGTGGGGCGCGGGTGGCTGGATCTACAACCTGGGCGCCGCGTTCGGCGTCGACTACAGCGTGATCGACTACGCCGGCGGCACCGCGGTGCACATCAACGCCGGTGCGGCGGCCCTGGCCCTCGCGCTCGTCCTCGGCAAGCGCGTCGGATTCCAGAAGGGCATGCACAAGCCCCACAATGTGCCGCTCGTCATGCTCGGCGCGGCCATCCTCTGGTTCGGCTGGTTCGGCTTCAACGCCGGCGCCGAAGGCACCTTCGGCCTGCTCGGCACCGAGGACCAGGCGGTCGGCACGATCGTCATCAACACGCTGGGCGCGACCGCGGCGGCCATCATCGGCTGGATCGTCGTGGAGAAGGTCAAGGACGGCAAGGCCACGTCCGTCGGCGCCGCCTCGGGCGCCGTCGCCGGTCTCGTCGCCATCACCCCGGCCTGCGCGGCGCTGACGCCCGGCTGGGCCCTGCTGCTCGGTGTTATCACCGGCGCCGTCTGCGCCCTGTCGATCGAGCTCAAGTGGAAGCTCGGCTACGACGACGCGCTCGACGTGGTGGGCATCCACCTCGTCGGCGGCCTCATCGGCACGATCTACCTCGGCTTCTTCGCCACCGGCACCGGCCTGTTCACGGGTGGCGACGCGACCCAGCTGATCATGCAGGTCGTCGCGGCGCTCGCGGTGCTCGTCTACTCCTTCGTCGTCGCCTACGTCATCGGCTTCGCGATCGAGAAGACGATCGGCTTCCGTGTCAAGAACGAGGACGAGATCGCCGGCATCGACACCGTCGTGCACGGTGAAGAGGGCTACGCCCTGGTCGACTGACCCGTCACTGCAACACACAGCACCGGAGGGCGCTGGGCTCCGGCCCGGCGCCCTCTGGCGTGCGCGGGCGGTGCGGCCGCGGGCGGTAGCATCCGTCGGGTGGGACTGTTCTCCTGGATCGGACGCCTCCTCGGCGGATCGCAGCGCGCCGCGCGGAACGCCGCGCGACGCTCGACGACAGTCGGGAGCGGCTCCGCGACGCGCCAGGTCACCGATCCCGGCAAGCTCGCCGTGCGCCTGCGCTACGCGCCGCTGCGCAACGGGGGAGCGGATGCGGGGGAGATCGTGTGGGGGTGGGTGCCGTTCGCGGAGTCGCCGTCCGAGGGGAAGGACCGGCCGCTGCTGGTCGTCGCGCCGCAGGACGCGTCGCGCGTGTACGCCGTGAAGCTCACGAGCAAAGCGCCGACCTCGCCCGCTGCGATCGCGCGGCACGTCAGCATCGGCACCGGGCCGTGCGACCGCCGGCGGCGCGAGTCGTGGGCGAACCTCGACCAGCTCTACAGCGTGCACGTGCGCGGCATCCGTCGGGAGGCGTCGGCGCTCGACAAGGGCACGTTCGCTCGGGTCGCCGCGACGCTCGCGAAGCGGTACGGGTGGCGCAACGAGGTCTGAGCCGCGGTGCTCGACGAGCAGTTGCAGCGGGCAGCGCGGGATGAACAGCGGCAGGAGCGCGACCAGCCGTCAGTCGGTGAGGGCTCGGACGCGGGTGACGGCGCGGACGAGAACGAGCGGCGCTGATCCGGCTCAGCCCTCTGTCGACGAGGCCGCCGGCGCGAAGATGATGATGGCGGCGCCGAGCAGAGCGACGCCGGAACCCACGTAGTCCCACGTCGTCGGTTTGAAGCCGTCGACGACGATGCCCCATGCCAGCGACCCGGCGACGAACACACCGCCGTACGCGGCGAGCACGCGTCCGAAATGCGCGTCGGGCTGCAGCGCGGCGATGAAGCCGTAGGCGCCGAGGGCGACGATGCCGAGGAGCGCGAAGAGCCAGCCGCGGTTCTCGCGCACGGCCTGCCAGATCAGCCACGCGCCGCCGATCTCGGCGACGGCGGCCAGGACGAACAGGATGATGATGCGCGCGGTGGTCATGCGCCGATTCTGTCAGCGCCGTGTTTCACCGAAACGACGAAGCCCCCGCCGAGGCGGGGGCTGTCGATGGTGGGCGATACCAGACTCGAACTGATGACCTCTTCCGTGTGAAGGAAGCGCGCTACCAACTGCGCCAATCGCCCGTCGACGCGGAATTTTCATCCGCGGCCGAGAGTCGATGCTACCGGATGCGGGCGCCCGCGACGAATCGGCGTCGGCGACACGCGCGGGGCGCATCCGGTTTTGCGCTGGGGTGAACCTCGGCTAAAGTCTTACGAGTGCCCGGATGAATCCGGAAACACGCGGATGTAGCGCAGTTGGTAGCGCATCACCTTGCCAAGGTGAGGGTCGCGAGTTCGAGTCTCGTCATCCGCTCGAGTGCGGGGATCTCTTTTCGAAGAGGTCACGACACGTGGGACGAACCCCACACGGTGGCGTGGCCGAGCGGCTAGGCACCGGCCTGCAAAGCCGTTTACACGGGTTCGAATCCCGTCGCCACCTCGCCTGACAACTGAACAGCCTTTTTAGGCGCGATTGGCGCAGCGGTAGCGCGCTTCCCTGACACGGAAGAGGTCACTGGTTCGATCCCAGTATCGCGCACCACCTGAAACCCCCGGTCCCACCGGGGGTTTTCCGCTTTCGGCGTGGGTACTCGGCGGGCCTCGCACGCGGTGTCGTGCCCGGCCGTGCCCGTGCGGGCGGAGTTCCACTCACCCGCGTCTCGCGACCGGTCATCGCCTGTGGCGGGCCGGTAGACATCGTCGCGTTCCACGTCGTCGGCGCGCGCTTCTACGGTCGACTCGTCCGCACGAGCAGAGGAGACGGGACATGAAGAGGCGCGCCAAGATCGCACTGGGTGTGGTGAGCGGGGTCGCCGCGATGGCCGTGGCCGCAGCAGGAGCCCTGGCGTATCTGAACAGACCGCTCTCGCGCGCAGAGCTCGACCGCGAGGTGGAGGCTCTGCTGCAGAAGGCCGTGGCCGAGGAGCCGACTCTGACAAGCGCCCTCCTGACCGTGCATCGCGACGGCGACGACCGTGCCCTGCAGTACGCGGTCGGCGTGCAGCGCGAGGGCGGTGAGGCGGTGACGGTGCACAGCGCGTACCACTCGGCCAGCGTGGGGAAGACGATGCTGGCGGTGGTGTACGGGCAGCTGGTCGATGAAGGGGTGATGAGCTTCGGCGACCCGATCACGGGGGTGCTCGATCCGAGCACGCTCGAGGGCCTCTTCGTCGTCGACGGCGTCGATCACGCCGCGGACGTGACCTTCGGTGCGTTGCTGGGACACACGTCCGGCGTCGCCGACTACTTCGAAGGCCCGGTGACCAGTGGGATGCCGATAATCGATGAGATCGCCGCAGACCCCGATCGTCGATACACCCCGGAGTCGCTGCTCGCGTTCTCGCGCGAGCGTCAGCATCCGGTCGGCGTCCCGGGAGAGAGGTTCTCGTACTCCGACACCGGCTACATCCTGCTGGGTCTCGCGCTCGAACGGATCGAGGGGAAGCCTTACGCGCAGATCCTGGAGGACCGTCTGTTCGCGCCGCTCGCGATGGAATCGAGCCGGCTCATGACCGAGTTCGGTCCCGGCTCCGGAATCGTCGCGCTCCGCAGCGGCGACCTGGATCTGAGCGAGCGCGGCGCTCTGTCGGTCGACTGGTCCGGGGGCGGGGTCGTGACCACGATGGACGACCTGCTGTCCTTCTCACGAGCACTGCACGGCGGCGTGCTCGTCTCCGAACGGGTGCGGCGACATCTCACGGACTTCGCGAGCGAGATGGATACGGGCATCCGCTACGGGATGGGGATGATGCAATTCCGGTTCAGTGAGCTCTCCCCGTTGCTGTTCACCATGTCGGACGTGCACGGTGCCGTCGGAGCGACCGGCACGTTCGCCCTGTACGATCCGAGCAGCGGCACCCACTACATCGCGAACTTCGGTTCTCTCGACTACGCCGAGAAGGCGATCGAGAAGCTCGTGGAGATCCGCCTGCTCGTCGATCGACTCCGGTGAGAGGGACCCATGGTGCGGCTCGTGTGCTCGCCGCAGATCGATGAGCGCGTGCGCCGCGCCCTGGCCGAAGCAGGGCTGGAGGACGACGGCACGGGATGGGCGCTCGTCGAGCGCGGGCTCCCCGTGCCCGAAGGGACTCCGGCAGTCGTGTTCGACCCGGTCGACCACGTCGAGGCGGTGCGGATGCTCGCCGCGGGGCTGCGCCTGCCCCCTGATGCTCCACGGATGCTGACGGGGCAGCGAGGGACGGGTTTCACTGTGATCGCTCCGCGCGACGTGCACTACTTCGAGGCGGGCTCGGAGGGCATCGTCGCCGTGACCGCCGCGGGGGCCTTCCGGGTGAGGGAGACCCTGCAGCATTACGAGAACACGTGGAGCGGCCTCGGGTTCTTGCGAATCAACAAGTCTCAGCTGGTGAGTCTGCGGCATGTCAATGAGATCGTGCCCTGGTTCAACTCCCGTTACGTGCTGCGTCTCACCGGCGGCGCGGAGCTCGAAGTCTCGAAGACCTACGCCAAGCACCTGCGCGGTGCGCTGAGGATGTGACGGCCGTGAACTACGCCAATGTGGGGAAGTCGCTGCTGCTGGGTCTCGGGATCGGCGTCGTGCTGATCGTCGTGACCCCCGGTGAGGGGACCGCGCTGCTCCGTGTCGCGTCCGTGCTGGCCAGTGGCGGGATCGGCCTCGCCGTGGGCCTCGTCACCGAGTGGGTGACCTCGCTTCTGCCGATCCGCCTGGCGCGCCCGGCGTTGTACTTCGCCATCAACGGAGCGATCGCGGTCATCACGACCGCTGTCATCCTCGGGACGCTGCTCCTCGTTGCGGGGGGATCCGCCGCGGAAGGGTGGGGGTCGGTGCTGGCGCTGGTCGTCGGGATCGTGGTGGTTGCCAACGTCGCGGACTACCTGCTGTACCGTCGCACCCTCCGGCGCCTGCGGCGCCTTCAGGCCGGCCTGGAAGACGGCGGCGCGGGGGAGTAGTTCCCGGTCGTCGAGTGAAGAGCTTGACAGCGATGGTGGATGCGCGGGTTTCGATAAGCGCGCTGCGCGCGCTACTCAACCACCGGGAAGTTCCGGTCGTTGAGCGAGGAGCGCAGCGACGAGTCGAAACGCGCTGGGCTTGGCGGCGTCAGTGGGTGCGGGGGTTTCGATACGCCGGCTGCGCCGGCTACTCAACCACCGGAGGCTCCCGGTCGTTGAGCGAGGAGCGCAGCGACGAGTCGAAACGCGCCGAGCCCGGCATCGATGTGGGGTGCGGGGGTTTCGATACGCCGGCTGCGCCGGCTACTCAACCACCGGTGGGTGCGGGGCGTCAGAAGGGTGCCGGCTCGAGGGACTCGGCGCTGGCGGGTGGGGTAGCAGGGGTGAAGGCGACCGGGGGTTGTGGGGTGTCTTCGCGGTAGGTTCTGCCGAGGGGTGAGGTCCATTCCAGGACACCACCCGGGAGTTGTCGGACCCGCCACCTCGTGAACTGCTTCATCGAGTGATGCCGTTGGCACAGGTGAGCGAGGTTGCCGAGGGTGGTGGGGCCGCCGAGGGCGTGGTCGATGGTGTGGTCGATCTCGCAACGGATCGCCGCCCTCCGACATCCCGGGAACCGGCAATGCTGATCCCTCGCCCGCAGGAACCGACGCTGCGACCAGGCCGGACGGTACGCGTCGATCGCGATCACCGACCCGCGCACCGGATCGGTGAGCAACCGCGTCAGCGACGGGGCCTGCGCGGCCAGGCACCGAGCCGTGTCCGCATCGATCGGAGAACGACCCACCAGATCCGCCGGACCCTCATCCGCACCCACCAACGTGAGCGCCGGGACGACCACCTGCACCTGCGCGCGAATCGCACCCAACGTCCCGGGCTGGTCACCGGTCGCCGTCGGATCCAAAGCCGGCGTCCCGGCGAGGAGCAGGTCGGTGAGCACGTCGGCGCGGACCGCGTCGATCCCCCGTTCGTCACCGTCGCCCGGGTCGCGCGCGTCGATCACGGTCTGTGCTTGTTGGGTGAGGCGGTCGAGGATCCCGTCGCCGATCACCGCCGGGACGGTCGCGACCACGTCGCACATCCCATCCCGTCCCGGGAACACCCGCACGCACCGGGCCGTGGCGGCATCCCTGTGGCGTTCCGTGAACGTGCGGTCGGTGAACCGTTCCGCGAGCAGCTGCAGGATGGGGCGCAGCCGGTTCGGGGTACGCCCCTCACACTTCTCGATCGCCTCAGCCTCGAACTCCGGGCGGCGGGCGGCGGGCACGACGTCACCGGCATCCGTGATCACCTGCACCTGACCCCTCGTGATCCGACCCGCCTCCCATGCCTGAAGTGTCAGCGGGTACATCTCCACCAGAGTCCGCGCATCCCCGATGCGTGCCTGCACCGTCCGATCGGTCACATGCAACACACCACCGATCTCGGCCGCGATCGACCGCAACGCCATGTCATGCTCCCGCACCCGCAGAGGCGAACCTGCGGTCTGAGCGTCGGCGAGCTGACCGGCACGCGCGAGGACCTTCACCTCACGGATCTGCGCGGCACGCAACTCCGCGGCCACCGTTTCCACGTCCGCGACGATCTCACCCAGGACGGAGAGATCGTCCTCCAGGGTCGTGATCTTCGTGAACTTCGACATACCCTGATTCTCCCACTGGCCTCGGACATTGATTCGAATGTCCGAGAGGGGTGTGGAGAACCCGAGCCCCGGTTCGGCCCCGGCCGACGCTCACCCCGTCGTGAAGCGTGCCTCGACGGCCGCGCCGATGACCACGTCCTCCGGGCGGAGATCGATCGCCGGTGCCGCGTCGGATGCCGACCCCGCGAAGGACGCGCGCGCCATCATCGGGACCGGCTCGGGGTGCAGCAGACCGACATCGGCGATCTCGACCGGAACCACCGTGTCGCGTCCGATCGCGGAGGCGTACGCCGACGCGCGCAACACCGCGGACGCCACAGCGGCCGCCGCGGTCTCCCGCTCGACGGTGACGCGGGTGTCGGGGGTCAGCATCCATTCGACGTGATCGATCTGCACACCGTCGAGAGACGCGACGGTGTCGAGCCAATGCGAGAGGGCTGGGAAATCGTCGAACAGCGCGGTGATGCGCACAGACGCGTGGTGCACCAGGGGGAGCTGCTGACCCGCATCATTCCAGGGGCGGTTCGACCAGACCGACGCCTGCCCGCTGCTCCACTCCACGATCCGTCCGTCGTCGAGCCGACCTTTGAGATCGGTGCGCAAAGGCTCCGCCGCCGTCGCGAGCGCCTCGACCACGCCACCACGTGTCGGGCCGTCGACGGCGACAGTGACGTGTGCTCTGGCCTGCTCGGGCGCGACGCGCGTCTCGTGACTGCCTCGGACGGTGATGACGACCTCGCTCATGTGGCGACCCTACCCGTCGCGTGCGCGCCGGTGCGGAATGGCGGAGGTCCGGCATCCGTTGTAAGCTGTAATGCTCGGATGCCACGGCGTCCGAGTTGACAACTCCACAGCGTGACAGTGGCCCACCTGCCGCACGGCGCACGGGGATGATCGGTTTCGACATCGCCTGTGATGCATCGGGAAGCGGGCCGAGGATGCAGGGTTATCTCGTAAACGATCTCTGCGAACCAATAACTGCCGAAAAGAAGCAGTCCGACTTCGCCCTCGCTGCCTGAGCAGCGAGCCCGAGTCCGTCAATCCGTGACTGATCCCGTCACGGTCCTTGGCGTCATCTGAGGGATCTCGCTGCGTGACGGCGTCCGGACGTCACGCGGGACTTTTCCCGGGCTGGGCTCGTCGCCTCCGTTGTCTGTGACCAAGGGGCGGGGCCGAGTAGAACGAACTGCACAGACTGCGCCCGGAGAAGACGACGCTTTTCAGCGATGGACGGGGGTTCGATTCCCCCCATCTCCACGACCACTGTCACCAGACGAAGGCCCCGAGACTCGCGTGATTCCGCGGATATCGGGGCCTTCGTCGTACGTAGCAACGGCCGACTCCGGTGCTGACCTGGTAGCCGGGTCGGGCGGACTCGGGTCGTCCGTGGTGTTCGGCGCAGTGGTGTTGATGATCGCCGCCGTCGGCGAGATCACCCGGCGGACGCTGCGCCCCGCGATATCTGAGGGCGACCCGTCCGGTACCCGCCCGCGCCGTGGCGAACGCGACACCTTCGTCGCTCGCGCGTGCGGCGACCAAATCGGCGCGCGGTCATGGCCACCTCGTGCACCAGGATGGACGACATGAGATCCGCCATCCGCTCGCTGACCGTCATCGTCGCGTGCTCGGTCGCCGTGGGGGCCGCGGGGTGCTCCGCGAGTCCCGACGTCGGTTCGGTGCGGCCGGGAGTTCCTGACGGCATCACGGTGGACCCGATGACCGGCGCACCGGCGGCGGGCTGGATCGAACGGGGAGAGACCTTCGCGGTGGTGACCATGGGCAGCTCGAGCTGCCCGCCGGTCGCGACGGCGGTCGACGCAGACGGCGACGACCTCGTCTCGGTCACGCTCGCGTCGTCACCGAACGATCCGTGCACCGCCGACATGGCGCCGACCACGCACGAGTTCGATCTGCCCGCGGGCGTCACCGCGGGCGCGATCAGCGTGCGAGTCCGATTCGAGGACTGGCCCGACGAGTACCGCATCCCGCTGGACTGAGTCTCGCGGCCGTGCGGACGCCGCCCCGCCGGGTCCCGATGTCAGCCGACGCGCGCGGTGAGGATCTCCGAGCTGAACGACCGCCCGTTCACGTCGAGGTACAGGCGGCCCTCGGTCAGTGAGACGGTGACGGTGTTGCGGCGCTCGATCGCCGCTGCGGCATCGTCGAGGAAGCCGGGCTCGAATCCCCGCACGACGATGTCGTCGGCGCGATGGATCTTCTTGCCGGCGTAGAGCGTCACGAGCTTCGCGGGCTCCCGCAGCGTGTACACCGCGACGCGCTCGGACTGCAGCGAACCGGTGTGCAGGCGCGCGGCATCCGGGGCGCCCACCTCGATCCATGCCTGCAGGGCTCCGGTGAGGTCGCGCACCATGACGGCGGGCTGGTCCGTCGCCGAGATCCCTTCGCTGAAGACGATGCCGTCCTCGAACTCGAGGCAGTACGCCAGCACCCGCATCAGCAGGAACGGTGCGGTCTCGGACGGATGCCGCGCGAGGCGCAGCTCCAGATCCTCGTACATGCCGCGGTCGATGTCGGCGAGCTGCGCTGTGAAGGTGTGGACGGTCGCTCCGGCCGCCATGGTCAGGAGGCGGGGCGTTCGATGAGCAGCAGGTTCTGCTTGGTGTCGGCCATCGTGACCCAGCCGTCGCCGAAGAGGTACGTCATGCCGTACCCGTTCTCGTCGAGGGTGAGTGACTGGTTGGGGTCCTCGGTGAGGTAGTCCCCGTCGGGGCCTTCTTCGATGCGCCACCCCTCGGCCTGCAGCGCCGCGCGCGCAGCCGTGGCCTCGTCGGCGTCGATGGGGGCCCAGCCGAAGATGATCACGTTCCCGCTCGCGACGGTGAAGTCGCCCCACGTGCACGCGATGCCGTCGTCGTACTCGACGTCGCCGATCGCGAACGCGCCCTGCTGGGAGGTCCACTTCTGCGCCTCGAACTGCGCGAGCGTGTCGGCGGCGATGAGGGTGTCGCAGGTGAGGTCGCCGGCCGCGACCGCGGTCGAGGTGGCAGTCGGGGTGGAGGTGGGCCCGATGGCCGACACCGACGGCGTCGGCGAGCCGGCCGTCTCGGCGGGGGCCGGGGCGGTCGTGGCGCAGGCGGCGAGGGAGCCGACGAGCACGGCGGATGCCGCGGCGGCGAGGACGAGACGGGGCAGCGAAGGCATGCGGGTGGGTGCTCCGGTTCAGCGCGAAGGGTGGAGGAGGGAGAGGAACGGGTCGTGCAGGATGCCGTTGGTCGCCAGCGACGAGAGTCCTGCGATCGTGTCGGCCCCGGTGAAGTCGGTGAAGCGGCCGCCGGCCTCGTGGATGATCGGCACGAGCGCGGCCACGTCGTACTCCTTCACGTCGAACTCGGCGACGAACTCGAGGCGCCCTTCCGCGAGCAGCATGTACGGCCACGCGTCGCCATAGCCGCGATCGCGCCAGACCGACTCGGTCAGGCGCAGCAGCGCATCGACATGCCCGGCGTCACGCCACTGGCTGATGCTCTGGAAGCTCGCGCTCGCCTCGTCGATGCGATCCACGTCGGACGTGCGGATGCGGCGTGGCGCGGCATCCGGCACATTCGTCCATGCGCCCTGACCGCTGGCCGCCCACCAGCGGCGACCGATCGCGGGCTGGCTCGCGACGCCGACGCGGGGCACGCCGTCGACCTCGAGCGCGATGAGGGTCGTCCACATCGGGATGCCCTTGAGATAGTTCGCCGTGCCGTCGATCGGGTCGATGATCCAGCGGCGCGACGCGGCGCCGTCGGACCCGAACTCTTCGCCGAAGATCCCGTCCTCGGGGCGCTCGGCGGCCAGCAGCGAACGGATGGCCCGCTCGGTCGCGAGGTCGGCCTCCGTCACGTGCGACGCGTCGGCCTTCGTGCTCACCTCGAGGTCGGGCGCGTCGAAGCGCGACATGCTCACCGCGTCGGCGGCATCCGCGAGGCGTAGGGCGAGCGCGAGGTCGTCGGTCAGGTCGCCGTCGAACGGCGCGCTCCAGGGCGACGTGGCGGCGGGGGAGGTCACCTGACCAGGATAGTCAGCGCCCGACGCCCCGATTGGCGGTGAACGGCATCGGGATGGTAACGTTGACCCTCGTTGCCCCACAGTGAGCAACGAGCACCTCTAGCTCAATCGGCAGAGCAACTGACTCTTAATCAGTGGGTTCTGGGTTCGAGTCCCAGGGGGTGCACCACACCTCGAAGACCCCCGGCGCGTCCGGGGGTCTTCGGCTTTCCCGGCGCGGCGCTGCGCCGGGGTTCGGCTCCTGAATCGCCGAGACCCGCCTCCCGCGTCGAGACCCGCGATACGGATGCGGGTCTCGACGCGAAAGGCGGGTCTCGAGTGTGGGGGTCGGCGTCAGGCGGCGTCGCCCACGAGGATCGCGGCGGCCTCGTCGGCTTCGTCGACCTCGGCGTGGTCGATGCGCGCGAGCGCGCGACGGCCGGCGAGGATGGTGCCCGCGGCGATGAGCACCGACAGGGCCGCGACGGCGAACGGGACCCAGGCGCCGAAGGCGTGCCACAGCAGGGCGGCGAGCGGGGGCGCGGCGGCGCCGCCGAGGAAGCGCACGGCCGAGTATGCGGACGAGGCGACCGAACGGGGGAGGTCGGTGGCCTCCATCACCGACTCGGTGAGGATCGTGTTCATGAGCCCGAGCAGTAGGCCGCCGACGACGATGCAGACGACGAGGCCGGCGGGGGAATCGACGACGATCGCGGCGGCGATGAGGTCGAGGGCGAGCAGCGGCAGCACCGCGAGCATGGCCGTGGTGCGCCGCATCCGCCGCAGCAGGATCGGGGCGACCCACACGCTCGTGATCGCGAGGGCCACCCCCCACCCGAAGAACGTGAGTCCGATGCCCATCGCCCCGAACCCGAGCGGGAAGGGCGTGAAGGCGAGCAGGACGAAGAACCCGATGTTGTAGAAAAGTGCGGCGACGGCGAGCACCGCGAGGGCGGGCACCCGGAGCGCCTTCAGCGGCGCCGACAGCGGGATGGGCTGCCGCGTCTCGTTCGGGGTGCGCAGCAGCACGAGGATCGCGATGAACGCGATCGCCATGAGCGCCACGACGCCGAAGAACGGTCCGCGCCAGCTCACTTCGCCCAGGATGCCGCCGATGAGCGGGCCGATCGCGATGCCGAGCCCCAGGGCCGCCTCGTAGAGGACGATGGCCGCGGCGCTGCCGCCGGATGCCGATCCGACGATCGTCGCGAGCGCGGTGGAGATGAACAGGGCGTTGCCCAGGCCCCAGCCGGCGCGGAAGCCGATGACGGCTTCGACGGACCCGGAGACCGCGCACAGCAGGGCGAAGACGACGATGAGGGCGAGCCCGACCAGGAGGGTCTTCTTGGCGCCGATGCGACTGGAGACCCAGCTGGTGACGAGCATCGCGAGCCCGGTCACGACGAGATAGCTCGTGAACAGCAGCTCGGTCTCGACCGGCGTCGCCTGCAACGACTCGGCGATCGCGGGGAGGATCGGGTCGACCAATCCGATCCCCATGAAGGCGACCACGCACGCGAAGGCAACGGCCCACACCGGCGCCGGCTGACGCCAGACGTTCAGTTTCTCTCCCGAGCTCATCGGGCTCCCTTCTCTGCGGTCGTCGCGACCGTCTCGTCGGCACCGGGTGCGGCATCCGCCGTCGCGCCGATGCGTTCCTCGAGGATGTGCGCGGCGCGGCGCAGCACCGTGCGGTCCACGTCATCGAGTTCGGCGAACCTCGGCTGCAGGGCGGTGGCGAGATCGACCCGCCACTGCCTGAGCGCCGCCAGCCCGGCCGGTGTCGCCGAAAGCACCGTCGCCCGAGAGTCGGCGGGATCGGCGCGTCGCTCGAGCAGTCCGTCCTCGGCCATCTGGCGCGCGAGGCGGGTCATCCCGGGCTGACTCACACGACTGAGGTGGGCGAGGTCGCCGAGCCGCTGCGGGCCGTGCGTCTGCAGCAGGGTGAGCGTCCGCCACTGCGCGGAGGGTGTCTCGGATGCCGTCTCGAGCGCCGCCACGCGGGTGAGCGTGTGCGCGGCGAACAGGAGGCGCAGGAGATCGTCGCTGTCGGTCACCCGAAAAACGATAACAGAGGTATATAACTCCGGTATCTAAATGTGGGTCATCAGCCCTTGAGGCGGCGCTTCAGCAGCTTCTGCTCGTCGCCGGCGACGGCGGAGTCGGATGCGACCAGTCGCCCGCGCGACGCGTTGCGGGTGTCGACGATCGCGCCGACCGCGAGAGCCAGGCTGATTCCCCATGACAGCCACGCGAGCGCCGTGCGCCACGTGAACGGCTCGTCGCTCTCGCGCAGCGCCTTCAGCAGCGTGAAGCCGCTCGTGATCGTTCCGATGAGGCCGGTCCCGAACAGGTACTTGCGCATCCCGACACGCTACCCGAGCGATCCTGCGGGCGGGTACCCCCGGGAGGGTTCGCGGCGCGGCCGATAGCCTGGAAGCTCGGACAGGGATGCGGGTGCGCAAGTGAATACAGCAGATTTCGTCGTGGTGGCCAATCGACTTCCCGTCGATCGGGTGGGCGAAGACGAGTGGCGACCGTCCCCCGGAGGGCTGGTCGCCGCGCTCGAGCCGGTCATGCAGCGCAGCGACGGCGCGTGGGTCGGCTGGCCGGGACAACCGGACCTCGAGCTCGCCCCGTTCGACGCCGACGGCATCCATCTGGTCCCGATCTCCCTGAGCGAGAGCGAGGTCGAGCACTATTACGAAGGCATGTCGAACGACACCTTCTGGCCGCTCTATCACGACGTCATCGCCGAGCCGCGATACCGCCGCATGTGGTGGGACACCTACGTGAAGGTCAACGAACGGTTCGCCCGCGCCGCCGCCGACGTCGCCGCCGAGGGGGCGACGGTGTGGGTGCAGGACTACCAGCTGCAGCTCGTGCCGCGGATGCTGAGGGAGCTGCGACCCGACCTCACGATCGGCTACTTCCATCACATCCCGTTCCCGGCATACGGCCTGTACTCGCAGCTGCCGTGGCGTCGGCAGGTGCTCGAGGGCCTGCTCGGGGCCGATGTCATCGGCTTCCAGCGCGTCGCGGATGCCGGCAACTTCGCACGGGCGGTGCGGCGACAGCTCAAGTACCCCACGAAGGCGAGCGGCATCGCGGTGCCGACCGCCGACGGCGGCACGCGGTCGGCGATCGCGCGCGCCTTCCCGATCTCGATCGACGCCGAGATGTACGAGGAGCTCGCGCAGCGACCCGACATCCAAGCGCGCGCCGCCGAGATCCGCGAGAGCCTCGGCAACCCCAAGACCATCCTGTTCGGCGTGGACCGGCTGGATTACACGAAGGGGATCCGCCACCGCATGAAGGCGTTCGGCGAACTGCTGGAGGACGGCCGCATCGACGTGGCCGACGTCACCCTCGTGCAGGTCGCGAGCCCCAGCCGTGAACGGGTCGATGCGTACCAGCACCTGCGCGACGAGATCGAGCTGACGGTGGGGCGCATCAACGGCGACCACGACACGGTCGGTCACACCGCCATCCGCTACCTGCACCAGGCGTTCCCCCGCGAGGAGATGGTCGCGCTCTACCTCGCCGCCGACGTCATGCTGGTGACGGCGCTGCGCGACGGCATGAACCTCGTCGCGAAGGAGTACGTCGCCAGCCGGGTCGACAACCGCGGCGTGCTCGTGCTGAGTGAGTTCGCCGGCGCCTCAGACGAACTCACGACGGCCGTGAAGATCAATCCGCACGACATCGACGGGATGAAGGACGCGATCGTGCAGGCGATCGAGATGTCCGGCGTCGAACAGGGTCGCCGCATGCGGGCCCTGCGCCGCAAGGTGCGCGAGAACGATGTCACGGCGTGGTCGACCTCGTTCCTGGAGGCGTTGACACAGGCCCGCGCGGAGTCGCAGCGGTGAGCCTCGACCCGAAGATCGCGCGGGTCGCCGCGACACCCCGGCTGCTCGTCGCCCTCGACTTCGACGGGACGTTGGCGCCCCTCGTCGACGAGCCGATGTCGGCGCGCATGACCCCTGAGGCGCGCGCGGCCGTCGCCGCGCTGCAGGCCGCACCGGAGACGACGGTCGCGTTCGTGTCGGGACGCAGCGTCGCCGATCTGCGGGTCATCTCCGAGTTCGACCCGGCCGCCGGCATCCGCCTGGCCGGGTCGCACGGCGCCGAGTTCTACCCGGCCGAGTCGGACACCGATGCCCCGGACCCCGACGCGGATGCCGATGCCCCGGATGCCGACGAGACCGACGCCGCGGAGCGGCTGACCGCGCTCGCCGCTGCAGCCCGCGAGGCGATCGCCGGGCGCGAGGGCGTCTGGCTCGAAACGAAGCCCTACGGGTTCGCGGTGCACACCCGCCTCGCGGCCCCCGCCGACGCGGAGCACGCCCACGCCGCCGTGGCGAGACTCGTCGCAGAGCGCGCGCCGGGGTGGCGCAGCCGACGGGGGCACGACCTCACCGAGTACTCGGCGCGTGCGGCCGGCAAGGACGACGCGGTCGCGCACCTGCGGGCCGTGACCGGCGCGACCGCCGTCGTCTTCGCCGGCGACGACGTCACCGACGAAGACGCACTGCGCAGCCTCGGACACGGCGACCTCGGCATCCGCGTGGGGGCGGGGGAGACGGCGGCGGCGATGCGTGTCGATGACATCCAAGAATTGGCGTCGGTCCTGATGGCACTGGCGCACGAGCGGGCCACCGGGCGGGAATAGACTTCGAGAATGCCTGCGTCCGACGAAACCATCGACATCAAGCCCCGCAGTCGTGCGGTCACCGACGGCATCGAAGCCACCACCTCGCGCGGCATGCTGCGCGCCGTGGGCATGGGCGACGAAGACTGGGACAAGCCGCAGATCGGCATCGCCTCGAGCTGGAACGAGATCACGCCCTGCAACCTGAGCCTCGACCGGCTCGCGCAGGGAGCCAAGGAGGGCGTGCACGCCGGCGGCGGCTATCCCCTGCAGTTCGGCACCATCTCGGTCTCGGACGGCATCTCGATGGGCCACGAGGGCATGCACTTCTCCCTCGTCAGCCGTGAGGTCATCGCCGACTCGGTCGAAGCGGTGATCATGGCCGAGCGTCTCGACGGCACCGTGCTGCTCGCCGGCTGCGACAAGTCGATCCCCGGCATGATGATGGCCAGTGCCCGCCTCGGCCTGTCGAGCGTCTTCCTCTACGCCGGATCGACGATGCCCGGCTGGGTCAAGCTCAGCGACGGCACCGAGAAGGACGTCACGATCATCGACTCGTTCGAAGGCGTCGGCGCCTGCCGTGCCGGCAAGATGAGCGAGGCCGACCTCAAGCGCATCGAGTGCGCGATCGTCCCCGGCGAGGGCGCGTGCGGCGGCATGTACACCGCCAACACGATGGCCTCCGTCGGCGAGGCGCTGGGACTCAGCCTGCCCGGCTCCGCGGCGCCGCCGTCGGCCGACCGTCGCCGCGACTACTACGCGCACCGCTCCGGCGAGGCGGTCGTGAACCTGCTCCGTCAGGGCATCACGACGCGCGACATCCTCACGAAGGAGGCGTTCGAGAACGCCATCGCCCTCGTCATGGCACTGGGCGGCTCGACCAACGCCGTCCTGCACCTGCTCGCGATCGCCCGCGAGGCCGAGGTCGACCTGTCGCTGCACGACTTCAACCGCATCGGCGACAAGGTGCCGCACGTGGCCGACATGAAGCCGTTCGGCAAGTACGTCATGAACGACGTCGACCGTCACGGCGGCATCCCGGTCGTCATGAAGGCGATGCTCGACGAGGGCCTGCTGCACGGCGATGCGCTCACCGTCACCGGCAAGACGCTCGCCGAGAACCTGCGCGACCTCGACCCCGAGCCCATCGACGGCGAGGTCATCCACACCTTCGACAACCCGATCCACGCCAGCGGCGGCATCACGATCCTGCACGGCTCGCTCGCCCCCGAGGGCGCGGTCGTGAAGACCGCCGGATTCGACGCCACCGTCTTCGAGGGCCCCGCCCGCGTGTTCGAACGCGAGCGTGCCGCAATGGATGCCGTCGCGAACGGCGACATCGCCCCCGGCACCGTCATCGTCATCCGCTATGAAGGCCCCAAGGGCGGTCCCGGCATGCGCGAGATGCTCGCCATCACGGCGGCCATCAAGGGCGCGGGCCTCGGAAAAGATGTACTACTCTTGACGGACGGACGATTCTCAGGCGGCACAACCGGCCTGTGCATCGGCCACATAGCACCCGAAGCGGTGGACGCTGGTCCCATCGCCTTCGTGCGCGATGGTGATCTGATACGGGTCGATATCGCGGCTCGCACTCTCGACCTACTCGTCGACGACGCAGAGCTGAGCTCCCGCCGCTCGGGCTGGGAGCCCCTTCCCCCGCGCTATACCCGTGGCGTCCTGGCCAAGTACTCGAAGCTCGTGCACTCCGCTGCGGAGGGCGCGATCACCGGGTAAGGCTTCCGACACAGTCAGATCCCCTGCGAGGTCATCATCATGTCTTCCGACATCTCCGCGGCCCTGCCGCGACCGCCGGCCCGCGGCGCCGGAACGGCGTCCGCACCCACTCTCACGGGAGCGCAGGCGATCGTCCGCTCCCTCGAACTGCTCGGCGTGAAAGACGTCTTCGGTCTGCCCGGCGGCGCCATCATGCACGTGTACGACCCGCTGCTGGATTCCACGGAGCTGCGGCACATCCTCGTGCGTCACGAGCAGGGCGCCGGACACGCGGCCGAGGGGTACGCCTCGGCATCCGGCAAGGTCGGCGTCGCGATCGCCACGAGCGGTCCCGGCGCGACGAACCTCGTCACCGCGATCGCCGACGCCTACATGGACTCCGTGCCGATGCTGTGCATCACCGGACAGGTCTTCTCGACCCTCATGGGCACCGACGCCTTCCAGGAGGCCGACATCGTGGGGATCACGATGCCGATCACGAAGCACTCCATTCTCGTGAAGGACGTGAACGAGATCCCCGGCGCCATCGCGGCCGCGTACGAGATCGCCTCGACCGGCCGTCCCGGCCCCGTGCTCGTGGACATCACGAAGGACGCCCAGCAGGCCTCCGCGCCGTTCGTGTGGCCGCCGAAGATCGACCTCCCCGGCTACCGCCCGGTGACCAAGGCCCACGGCAAGCAGATCCAGGCGGCGGCGCAGCTGCTCGCGGCGGCCAAGAAGCCCGTGCTCTACGTCGGCGGCGGCGTCATCCGCGCGCAGGCCTCGGCGGAGCTGATCCGCCTGGCGGAGGCGACCCACGCGCCGGTCGTGACGACTTTGATGGCGCGCGGCGCGTTCCCCGACTCGCACCCGCAGCACCTCGGCATGCCCGGCATGCACGGCACCGTTCCGGCGGTGCTCGCGCTGCAGGAGGCCGACCTGCTCGTCGCCCTCGGCGCCCGCTTCGACGACCGCGTCACCGGCAAGGCGGCCCTGTTCGCCCCGAACGCGCAGGTCGTGCACGTCGACATCGACCCCGCCGAGATCTCCAAGATCCGCACCGCCGACGTGCCCATCGTGGGCGACGTGCGCGACGTGCTCATCGACCTGGATGCCGCCTACTCGGCGACGTCCGAGAAGGCCGACACGAGCGAGTGGTGGTCGTACCTCGACGGCCTGCGCGAAGAGTTCCCGCTCGGCTACACACAGCCCAGCGACGGACTCATGTCGCCGCAATACGTGATCTCGCGCATCGGTGAGCTCACCGGCCCGGAGGGCGTCTACGCCGCCGGCGTCGGCCAGCACCAGATGTGGGCGTCGCAGTTCATCAAGTACGAGCGGCCCAACGCGTGGCTCAACTCCGGCGGCGCCGGCACGATGGGCTACGCGGTGCCGGCGGCGATGGGCGCCAAGGTGTCGCAGCCCGACCGCCCGGTGTGGGCGATCGACGGCGACGGCTGCTTCCAGATGACCAACCAGGAGCTCGCCACCTGCGTCATCAACGACATCCCGATCAAGGTCGCGATCATCAACAACTCGAGCCTGGGCATGGTGCGCCAGTGGCAGACGCTGTTCTACGACGGCCGCCACTCGCACACCGACCTCAACACCGGGCACGGCACGATGCGCGTCCCCGACTTCGTCAAGCTCGGCGAGGCCTACGGGTGCCTCGCGATCCGCGTCGAGAAGGAGGAGGACGTGGATGCCGCGATCGAACTCGCCCTCGCGACCAACGACCGTCCGGTCGTGATCGACTTCGTCGTCTCGGCCGACGCCATGGTGTGGCCGATGGTGCCGCAGGGCGTGAGCAACAGCTACGTGCAGTACGCCCGCGACCACGCGCCGTCGTTCGACGAGGAGGCTTGATGAGCCGTCATGTCCTGAGCCTCCTCGTGGAGGACAAGCCCGGCCTGCTCACCCGTGTCGCGGGCCTGTTCGCCCGCCGTGGCTTCAACATCGAGTCGCTCGCGGTGGGTGTCACCGAAGTGCCGGGCCTGTCGCGCATCACGGTCGTCGTCGACGTGGAGAGCCTGCCTCTGGAGCAGGTGACCAAGCAGCTGAACAAGCTCGTCAACGTCATCAAGATCGTCGAGCTGGAGAACGCGGCCTCCGTGCAGCGCGAGCACATGCTCATCAAGGTGCGCGCCGACAACCAGACCCGCTCGAACGTCATCGAGGTGGTGAACCTCTTCCGCGCCTCGGTCGTCGACTACGCGACCGATGCGCTCGTGGTGGAGGTCACCGGCGACCGCGGCAAGATCGACGCGATCCTGCGCGCGCTCGAACCGTTCGGCATCAAGGAGCTCGCCCAGTCGGGCCTGCTCGCCATCGGACGCGGCGGAAAATCCATCACCGAGCGCGTGCTGCGCGGCTGACCGCACTTTCAACGACCGGAATACAGAAAGAGAACAACACACATGGCCGAGATCTTCTACGACTCCGACGCCGACCTGTCGCTCATCCAGGGCAAGAAGGTCGCGATCGTCGGCTACGGCTCGCAGGGCCACGCCCACGCGCTCAACCTGCGCGACTCCGGCGTCGAGGTCGTCATCGCGCTCAAGGACGGCTCCGCCTCGACGCAGAAGGCGCAGGACGAGGGCTTCGAGGTCAAGAACGTCGCCGACGCGACCGCCTGGGCCGACCTCATCATGATCCTCGCGCCCGACCAGCACCAGCGCGGCATCTACAACGACCACGTGAAGCCGAACCTCGCCGACGGCAAGACCCTCGCCTTCGCGCACGGCTTCAACATCCGCTTCGGCTACATCGAGGCGCCCGAGGGCGTCGACGTCATCCTCGTCGCCCCGAAGGCCCCCGGCCACACGGTGCGTCGCGAGTTCGTCGCCGGTCGTGGCATCCCCGACATCATCGCCGTCGAGAAGGACGCGTCCGGCCAGGCCTGGGACGTCGCCCTCTCGTACGCGAAGGCGATCGGCGGCACCCGTGCCGGCGTCATCAAGACGACCTTCACCGAGGAGACCGAGACCGACCTGTTCGGCGAGCAGGCGGTGCTGTGCGGCGGCGTCTCGCAGCTGATCCAGTACGGCTTCGAGACGCTGACCGAGGCCGGCTACCAGCCGCAGATCGCCTACTTCGAGGTGCTGCACGAGCTCAAGCTCATCGTCGACCTCATGTGGGAGGGCGGCATCGCCAAGCAGCGCTGGTCGATCTCCGACACCGCCGAGTACGGCGACTACGTCTCGGGCCCGCGCGTCATCGACCCGCGCGTCAAGGAGAACATGCAGGGCGTGCTCGCCGACATCCAGTCGGGTGCGTTCGCCGAGCGTTTCATCGGCGACCAGGATGCCGGCGCCCCCGAGTTCCTCGCCCTGCGCGAGAAGGCCGCCCAGCACCCGATCGAAGAGGTCGGCAAGGAGCTGCGCGCGCTGTTCGCCTGGAAGCAGCAGGACGCCGACTACACCGAGGGATCCGCCGCGCGCTGATCCCGTCGCGCCCCGCGCGTCAGACTCCCGGCGATCCGCCGGGGACGGCTGTCAAGAGCCATCCGGAGCCCGGTCCCCACAAGGGGCCGGGCTCCTTCTCGTACCGGCGCGCTTCTTCCGGCCGGCTGACCGCGGTCGACGGCGCGCCGGGGCGTACGCTGACCCGGTGAGCATCACCGTGGAGATCGCCGTTCAGGACGCCGCCGGTGCGGCCCTCGCCATCGCGGGCGGCGCCGACCGCTTGGAGCTGTGCCAAGCCCTCGAGATGGGAGGGATCACCCCGTCTCTCGGCATCCTGGAGTCGGTCTTCGCCGCCGTCGACCCGGCGCTCGTCAATGTGCTCGTGCGGCCTCGCGGCGGCGGGTTCGTCTACGACGCCGACGAGGTCGCCGTCGTCGCCGCCGACATCGCGGCGTGCGTCGCGCGCGGTGCCGGGGGCGTCGTCGTGGGGGCGCTCGATGCGGACGGCGGGCTGGACCGCGACACCCTCCGGCGGTGGCGGGACGCCGCGGCGGGCGCGACCGTGACGTTCCATCGGGCGATCGACGCCGCCGCCGATCCGGCCGCCGTCTTCGACGCCCTCCTGGCCGAGGACGTCGACCGCGTTCTCACCTCGGGCGGCGCGCCGCGCTCCGTCGACGGGATCCCGGCGCTGCGCGACTTCGTCGAGCGGGCCGCGGGCACCCTCGAGGTGCAGGCCGGCGGGGGAGTGCAGCCGGGCGACATCGCGGCGCTGCGTGCGGCCGGCGTCGACGCGGTGCACCTGTCCGCACGCACCCGCGCGGGCTCCGCCTCGCCCTCAGGCCCCGGTGGGGGCGCAACGGGACACGATGCGACCAGCGCCGCGATCGTGGCCGCGGCGGTCGCCGCCGCCCGCGGCTGAGCCGCCCTCCCGGCGCCGGGTAGGCTGTCGGGGTGCACAGGGACGGGGACGACGACGCGCTCAGCTGGGACGGCGACGACGACCCGACCCTCCACACCCGGGCCGCAGGCGCGGCGCTTCCGACCGGATTCACCGCCGTCGGCAAGGGCAGTGACGATCTCGCCACCACCCCGCCCGCGTCCGGATCCGCGCACACCGACGGTGCGGCATCCGACGCCGACGAGGAGCGGGAGGACGCGCCGCAGCTGAGCAACGCCGCCCTCATCGGTCTCGGCCTGCTCGGCGGCGTCTACCTGCTCTACACGATCGGGTGGATCATCGGCGGGCTGCGGCTGCAGGGCGTCGCGCGCTTCCTCGTGACGGATGCCGCCTTCGCGCCGTTCCTGTGGGTCGCCGTCGCCGCACCCGTGCTGTGGTTCGCGACGGTGTACCTGCTCACGCGCGCCGGGAAGGCGTGGGTGCGCTTCGCGTGGCTCATCGGGGGAGCGCTCCTGCTCGTGCCGTGGCCGTTGCTCATGATCGGAGTCGTCGCGTGAGCGCCCCCGCATCCGCCACCACCGCGCCGCGCACGCCGGTATGGCTCGTCGTCACCATCGCGGGGCTGTTCGGTCTGCTCTACGCGTACGCCGTCTGGAACGCCGTCGCCTTCCTCGTCGCCCAGGCATCGGGTGCGCTCGGCCTCAACGTGCTCGGCTGGGGCGTGCTGCTGTTCGCCGCCGTGCTGCCGGTGCTCGTCTTCGGCGCCGCCTTCGCCCTGGGCTGGCGACGCACGCCCGGCCGCTTCGCCCTCGTCCTGCTCGCCGGGCTCGGCGTCGTCGCGGTGTTCTGGCTCGACGTGCTCGCCTACTCGGTGGTCTCCGGCGCGTCGATGCTCGGCGGCTGACGGCCGCACGCGCGGCGCACCGGCATCCGATTTCGCACGGCGTCACACGGTTCGGCGGCTCCGACACCGGCCGGTAGGCTGTCCTCACCCGCCCCGACGTCGTGCGGCGTGGCCTCTCCCAGCACCAAACACGAAGGTTCTGCCGTGTCCAAGCCCGTCGTCCTCATCGCCGAAGAACTCTCTCCCGCCACCATCGACGCCCTCGGTCCCGATTTCGAGATCCGTCACGTCGACGGCGCCGACCGCGGCCTGCTGCTGCCGGCCCTCGCCGACGTCGATGCCGTCCTGATCCGCTCGGCGACGAAGATGGATGCCGAGGCGATCGCCGCCGCGCCGTCGCTCAAGGTCATCGCCCGCGCCGGTGTCGGCCTGGACAACGTCGACATCAAGTCGGCCACGGCGGCCGGCGTCATGGTCGTCAACGCCCCGACCTCCAACATCATCTCCGCCGCCGAGCTCACCGTCGGCCACATCCTGAGCCTCGCGCGCCACATCCCGGCGGCGCACGCGTCGCTGGCCGCGGGCGCGTGGAAGCGCAGCTCGTTCACGGGCACGGAGCTGTTCGAGAAGACCGTCGGCATCATCGGCCTCGGCCGCATCGGCGCGCTCATCGCGGCCCGCCTGCAGGCCTTCGGCGTCTCGGTCATCGCCTACGACCCGTACGTGACGCCCGCCCGCGCCCAGCAGCTCGGCGTGCAGCTGCGCGAGCTCGACGACCTGCTGCGCGAGAGCGACTTCGTCACGATCCACATGCCGAAGACCCCCGAGACGACGGGGATGATCGGCGCGGAGCAGTTCGCGATCATGAAGCCGACCGCCTACGTCGTCAACGTCGCCCGCGGCGGGCTCATCGACGAGGCCGCCCTGCACGCGGCGCTCACGACCGGGGAGATCGCCGGCGCCGGCCTCGACGTCTTCACCTCGGAGCCCCCCAAGCCCGACGGCACCGCCTTCCCGCTGCTCGAGCTGCCCAACGTCGTCGTCACCCCGCACCTGGGGGCGTCCACGGACGAGGCGCAGGAGAAGGCGGGCGTCTCCGTCGCGCGTTCGGTCAAGCTCGCCCTCGAAGGCGATCTCGTGCCGGATGCCGTCAACGTCGCGGGCGGCATCATCGACCCGTTCGTGCGCCCCGGCATCGCCCTCGTCGAGCAGCTCGGTCAGATCTTCACGGGGCTCGCGACGAGCGCGCTCACGAGCCTCGACATCGAGGTTCGCGGCGAACTCGCCGAGTACGACGTCAGCGTCTACAAGCTCGCCGCGCTCAAGGGCATCTTCACGAACATCGTCAGCGAGAAGGTCTCGTACGTCAACGCGCCGCTGTTCGCCGAGCAGCGCGGCATCGAGACGCGTCTGGTCGTCGAGGCCGAGAGCCCGCTGTACCGCAACATCACCATCCTGCGCGGCACCCTCGCCGACGGGTCGGAGCTCACCGTCTCGGGCACCCTCGCCGGCACCCGCATGGTGCCGAAGGTCGTCGGCATCAACGGCTACGAGCTCGAGGTGCCCATCGAGCGCCACCACGTCGTGATGCGCTACGCCGACCGCCCCGGCATCGTGGCGATCTACGGTCAGAAGCTCGGCGAAGCGGGCATCAACATCGAGAGCCTGCAGGTCGCGCGTCCCGACGCCAGCGGGCGCGCCCTGTCGGTGCTGACGGTGTCGTCGCCGGTGCCCGACGAGATCCTCGAGCAGATGCGCGAGGCCGTCGCGGGCGACATCTTCCGTCAGATCGAGCTCACTGAGGACTGACCGTCCCGACGATCCCCGTTCACTCGGGAGGAGATCTGCGTTCGGGAGGATGAAGGGCGGCGATCCGCCCTCCCGAATGCACATCTCCTCCCGAA
Source organism: Microbacterium telephonicum (assembly GCF_003651225.1). Taxonomy (GTDB): domain Bacteria; phylum Actinomycetota; class Actinomycetes; order Actinomycetales; family Microbacteriaceae; genus Microbacterium; species Microbacterium telephonicum. Next base: position 580,411 of record NZ_RCDB01000002.1, on the reverse strand, counting down.
CGCGCGGATGCCGAGCGTCGAACGCGGATGCCGGAGCGTCAGGGCGCGGTGGTGCGCGTCACGAGCGCGATGAGCGCGTCGAGGTCCGCACCTTGCGGCACGAGGGCGGCCGCTTCGGCCACGCCGAGCGCGTTGTTGAAGTACAGGCCGTCGCTCACCAGGATGACGAGGTCGAGGGCCGCCTGATCGCGCACGTGCGGGCGGAGGGTGCGCTCCCAGCGCTCGCGCATGTCGCGCAGCGCCGTGTTCGCCCCGGCGCTGCCGGCCTGCGCCAGGCGTGAGACGGCGACGATCGCGCGGTCGAGCGGGTCGTCGTCCATGACCGACGAGCGCAGGAAGTAGGCGACGGGCCCCTCCGGCGCCGACTTGATCTCGGCGATGTCGGCGGTCACGAGTGCGTCCAGGCGGGCGACGATGCCGGCCTCGAGCGCGTCCTTGCTGGGGAAGTGGTAGAGCAGACCGCCCTTGGAGACGCCGGCGGCGTGCGCCGCGGCATCCATCGTCGCCGACTTGGCGCCCTCGCCCAGCAGCAACCGCTCGAAGGCGTCGAGCACCAGTTCGCGGGCGCGTGGGGGACGGCTCATGACTCCATCATCCTTCCGAACGGCGGGTTCTCCGTGTTACTATACCGGCTGGACGGTTAAGAAACTCGCCGTCCGACCTCGAGAGCGATGTGACGACGTGACCCTGACCGAAGAGATCCAGTTGGCCGAATCCGCCGGGAGGCGCGTCGGCGTACGCGGCTGGCTCGCGCTGATCGTGCTGATGCTGCCCGTGCTGCTCGTCTCGGTGGACAACACCGTGCTGAGCTTCGCGCTGCCCGACATCGCGCGAGACCTGCAGCCGACCAGCATCGAGCAGCTGTGGATCATCGACGCCTACCCGCTCGTGCTCGCCGGCCTCCTCGTCACGATGGGGACCCTGGGTGACCGGTTCGGCCGCCGTCGGATGCTGCTGATCGGCGCGACCGGATTCGCCGCCGTCTCGGTGCTCGCCGCGTTCGCCCCGACGGCGACCGCGCTCATCGCCGCACGCGCCGCGATGGGCGTGTTCGGCGCGATGCTCATGCCCTCGACCCTTTCGCTGCTGCGCTCGATCTTCACCGACCGCGACCAGCGCCGGCTCGCGATCGCCGTCTGGGCGTCGATGTTCTCGGCCGGTGCGGCGCTCGGCCCGATCGTCGGCGGGCTGCTGCTCGAGCACTTCGCGTGGGGATCGGTGTTCCTCATGTCGGTGCCCGTGCTCATCCCGCTGCTGGTGTGCGCGCCGTTCCTCGTGCCCGAGAGCCGCGACCCGAAGCCCGGACGCATCGACCCGGTCAGCATCGTGCTGTCGATGCTCACGATGATCCCGGTCGTCTACGCGATCAAGGAGACCGCCGTGCACGGCGTCGGCATGCTGCCGCTCGTGCTCGTCGTGGTCGGTGTCGGCTTCGGGGTGCTGTTCGTCCGCCGTCAGCTCGCCTCGCCGGCGCCGATGCTCGACATGCGGCTGTTCACCCGCGGCGCGTTCACCGGCGCGCTCCTGGTGAACCTGCTCAGCGTCATCGCGCTCGTCGGGTTCCTGTACTTCGTCTCGCAGCACCTGCAGCTCATCGTCGGCCTGTCGCCGATGGCCGCGGGGCTCGCGCTCGTCCCGGGCATGGCGGCGATGATCGTCGCCGGGCTGCTCGTCGTGCCGATCTCGCGTCGCGTGTCGCCCCGGGTCGTGGTGCCGTCGGCGCTCGTGCTGTCGGTGTCGGCGTATCTGATCATCCCGTTCGCCGTCGAGTCGCTCCCGCTGCTGGTGGGCGCCTTCACGCTGCTGGGCATGGGGATCGGCGCCGCCGAGACGGTCTCGAACGAGCTGGTGCTGGCCACGGCGCCGCCCGCGAAGGCGGGTGCGGCCAGCGCCGTGTCGGAGACCGCCTACGAGCTCGGCGCCGTGCTCGGCACGGCGGTGCTGGGCGGCATCCTGACGGCGGCCTACCGGAACGGGCTCGTGCTGCCGGGCGGCCTGCCCGCGGCCGCCGAAGCCGCCGCGCGCGAGACCCTCGCCGGTGCGATGACGGTCGCCGACACGCTCGCCCCGGCCGCCGCCGAGGCCCTGCGCACCGCCGCCGCGCACGCCTTCGACTCGGGTGTGGTCATCACGGCGCTCATCGGCGCCGCGCTCGTCGCCGTGGCCGGCGTCATTGCGGCCACTACGCTGGGAGGCACGCGGGAGTCGTCCCGCACCGCGCCGCCCACGCACTGATCGGCGACGCGTCCCCGACCCCGAGGAGAGCAATGTCGCGCGTCGTCACCCTGGCCGTCATCCCCGGCGACGGCATCGGCCCCGAGGTGGTCGCCGAAGCCGAGAAGGTGCTCGACGCCGTCACCGCCGGCGGCGACGTCGTCTTCGAGCGCACACGTTTCTCGCTCGGCGCGGGCCGCTATCTCGACACCGGCGACACGCTGACGGATGCCGACCTCGAGGCGATCGCCGGCCACGACGCGATCCTGCTCGGCGCGGTCGGCGGCGTGCCGGGCGACCCGCGGCTGAAGGACGCCAACATCGAGCGCGGCCTGTTGCTGAAGCTGCGCTTCGCGCTGGACCACTACGTCAACCTGCGTCCCTCGAAGCTGTATCCGGGCGTGCCGGGACCCCTCGCCGCCCCCGGCGACATCGACTTCGTCGTGGTCCGCGAAGGCACCGAGGGCCCCTACGTGGGCAACGGCGGCTCCATCCGCACCGGAACACCGCACGAGATCGCCAACGAGACCAGCGTGAACACCGCCTACGGCATCGAGCGCGTCGTGCGCTACGCGTTCGCGCAGGCGCAGCGCCGCCGGCAGAAGCTCACGCTCGTGCACAAGACGAACGTGCTCGTGCATGCCGGCGGCATGTGGAAGCGCATCGTGGATGCCGTGGCCGCCGAGCACCCGGACGTCGCCGTAGACTATCTGCACGTCGACGCGGCGACGATCTTCCTGGTCACGAACCCGGGCCGCTTCGACGTGATCGTCACCGACAACCTCTTCGGCGACATCCTCACCGACTTGGCCGGCGCCGTCACCGGAGGCATCGGCCTCGCCGCTTCGGGGAACATCAACCCCGACGGCGCGTTCCCTTCGATGTTCGAGCCCGTGCACGGCTCCGCGCCCGACATCGCAGGACAGCAGAAGGCCGACCCCACGGCCGCGATCCTCTCCGTCGCCCTCATGCTCGACCACCTCGGGCTCGGCGACGAGGCCAGCCGCGTCACCCGCGCGGTCGAGGCCGACATCGCCACGCGGGGTTCGGCCACCCGCACGACCGCCCAGGTCGGCGACGCCATCGCCGCGGCCGTTCAGGCGTAGCCTGGACCCGCCCGCAGAAGTCAGGAACGACACATGAGCCTCACCTACGACCCCGACGCCGCTCTCGCCCCGCTCGAGTTCGCGGTCACCAAGAACCTCGCCGCGAAGTCGCCCGCCGAGCGCGACGCGCTGCTGGCCGCACCGGCCTTCGGCACCGCGTTCACCGACCACATGGTCGACATCTGCTGGTCGGTGCGCGGCGGCTGGCACCGCCCGCGCGTGCAGCCGTACGGTCCGATCTCGCTCGACCCGGCCGCCGCCGTGCTGCACTACGGTCAGGAGATCTTCGAGGGCATCAAGGCCTACCGTCACGCCGACGGCTCGATCCACACGTTCCGTCCCGACCAGAACGGCCGCCGTCTGCAGCGCAGCGCCCGTCGCCTGGCTTTGCCGGAGCTGCCGGTGGAGTACTTCCTGCAGTCGATCAAGGAACTGATCGCCGTCGACGGCGCGTGGGTGCCCTCCGGCGAAGACCAGAGCCTGTACCTGCGGCCGTTCATGTTCGCCAAGGAGGCGTTCCTCGGCGTGCGGCCCGCCAACAAGGTGGCCTATTACCTCATCGCCTCTCCGGTCGGCGCCTACTTCAAGGGCGGTGCGAAGCCCGTCTCGATCTGGCTCAGCGAGGACTACGCGCGCGCCGGCAAGGGCGGCACGGGCGCCGCCAAGACCGGCGGCAACTACGCGGCGAGCCTGCTGCCGCAGGCGGAAGCCTACGAGCAGGGCTGCGACCAGGTCGTCTTCCTCGACCAGGACCGCAACGTCGAGGAGCTCGGCGGCATGAACGTCGTGTTCGTCTACAAGGACGGCACGATCGTCACGCCGCAGTCGGATTCGATCCTCGAGGGCATCACGCGCGACTCGATCCTGCAGCTGGCCGCCGACCGCGGTCACAAGGTCGAGGGCCGCGCCGTCTCGCTCACCGAGTGGCGCGAGGGCGTCGCCTCGGGCGACATCGTCGAGGTGTTCGCGTGCGGCACGGCCGCCGTCGTCGCCCCGATCGGCGAGTTGAAGGGCACCGACTTCATCGACGAGCAGCCGCTGGGCGAGCTCGCGCTGTCGCTGCGCGAAGAGCTGACCGACATCCAGTACGGCCGTCGCGAAGATCGCCACGGCTGGCTCGTCCGCCTCGACGAGGCGTGAGGGCGGCCGCGTGAGGATCGCCCGTTTCAGCCACCAGGAGCGGATCGGTTTCGGCATCGTCGACGGCAGCGACCTCGTCGTGCTCGCCGGCGACCCGCTGTTCGCCGGATTCGACACGACGGGGGAGCGCGTCCCGCTCGGCGAGGTCGCGCTGCTGGCCCCCGTCATCCCGCGCTCGAAGATCATCGGCATCGCCCGCAACTACCGTGACCACGCCGCCGAACTCGGCAACGCGGTGCCGGCCGAGCCGATGATGTTCCTCAAGCCCAACACGTCCGTCATCGGACCGGGGGACACCATCGTGCGCCCCCGCCAATCCGAGCGCGTCGACTACGAGGGCGAACTGGCCGCCGTGATCGGCCGCGTGGCCAAGAACGTCTCGGTGGACGACGCGCTGGACTACGTCTTCGGCTACACGATCGGCAACGACGTGACCGCGCGCGATCTGCAGAAGGCCGACGGCCAGTGGGCGCGTGCCAAGGGCTTCGACACCTTCTGCCCGCTCGGCCCCGCGATCGAGACCGAGTTCGAGCCGACGGCCGACGTGCGCATCATCACGCGCGTCGACGGCGAGGTGCGGCAGGACGGCACGCTGGGGGAGATGGTGCACTCGGTCGCCGAGTTCATCTCCTACGCCTCGCAGGCCTTCACGCTGCTGCCGGGCGACGTCATCCTCGCCGGGACGCCCGCCGGGGTCGGTCCGATCGTGGCCGGGGAGAGCGTCGAGGTCGAGATCACGGGGCTGGGCGTGCTGCGCAACCCCGTGCGCGATGCCTGAGGCGGCCGGGACCGCCGTCACCGAGCCCGAGCTCGCCCGCATCCGCCGGCGCACGCTGTGGGTGCTCTCGCTCGGACAGGTGCTCGGCGGTGTCGCGTTCGGCGCGACGATCTCGCTCGGCGCGATCCTCGCGACCGACATCTCGGGCGACGAGACCTTCTCGGGGCTCGCGACGGCCCTCGTCACGCTCGGGACGGCGGCGTTCGCCGTGCCCCTGGCCTCGTTCGCGCGGCGCCGGGGACGTCGTCCCGCGCTCGCGTCGGGGATGCTGCTGGCGCTGACCGGTGTGCTCGTCGTCGTGCTGGCGGCCGGCATCCGCTCCTTCCCCGTGCTGCTGCTGGGATTCGCGCTGATCGGGGCGGGGCAGGCCGCGAACCTGCAGTCCCGGTTCGCGGCGGCCGACCTCGCGACGGTGTCCTCACGCGGCCGCGACCTGTCGATCGTCGTCTGGGCGACCACGATCGGTGCCGTGCTGGGGCCGAACCTCGTCGGTCCCGGGCAGGCGCTCGGCGATTCTCTCGGCATGCCGGCCCTCACGGGCCCGTATCTGTTCACCGTCGTCGCGCAGGTGCTCGCCGTGGCCCTGTACCTCGTCGCACTGCGCCCCGATCCGCTGCTGCTGGCGCAGCGCATCGCCGCAGCGCCCACCACGGTCGCGGCGCGTGTCGCGGGGCCGGACCGGCCGCTGCTCGCGCGCTACGCGATCGTCGCGATCGCCGGCGCCCACGGCGTCATGGTGGCGGTCATGGCCATGACCCCCGTGCACCTGATGCACCACGGCGCGTCGATCGAGGTCGTCGGCCTCACCATCAGCCTGCACATCGCCGGGATGTACGCGCTGTCGCCGGTGTTCGGCGTCCTCGCCGACCGGTGGGGGCGCATCGCGACGGTGCTGCTCGGTCAGGGTGTGCTCGCGGCGTCGTTGCTGGCGGCGGCGCTCGGGCAGGCATCGACGGTCGCCGTCACAGTGGCCCTGGTGCTGCTGGGCCTCGGCTGGAGTGCGTCGACCGTCGCGGGCGCGGCGCTGCTGGTCGAGGCGTCCTCCGAAGACCGCCGCACGCGCCGGCAGGGGCGCAGCGACCTCGCGATGAGCCTCGTCGGCGGCGTGGGTGCGATCCTCGCGGGGGTCGTGCTGTCGTGGATCGGGTACGGCGGGTTGGCGCTGGTCGCGCTCGTGATCGTCGTCGCCGTGCTCGTGCTGACGCCGTACGCCCGTCGCGCCTCGGCCTGAGCGGGGCGGGGTCCGGCCGACGCGGACGGGCGCGAAGGGTCAGAAGCGGGTCTCGACGAGTCCGACGACCGGCGGATCCACCTCGGTGAACGAGCGGACCACCGGGATCAGCCGCCATTTGTCGAACATCGTGCACGGATGCGACAGCCCGAGCATCACGGTCGCGCCCACGGGCGGCGCCGGGTTCCCCGCCGGCATCCGCAGGAACGCGTGCTGGTCGTTGAGAGCCGTCACCTGCGCCGCGGGAAGGCCGAGCGGCGTCGGCAGGTCGAGGTCGTACGGCACGTCGCGGCGTCCCGCGTCGAGGAGGGCGAGCCCGACGTCGGGCGACGAGACCACCCGCGTCACGGCCCGCGCCGCCGGGGCGAGCCCGGCGCCCTCGAACGGTGAGACCGAGGCGTAGTACCCCTCGTCGTGGATGAGGGAGGCGCCCGAGCGCAGGACGTACCGTCCGGGACCGGATGCCGCGGCCTCGGCCAGAACGTCGGCGACGACGTCGGGGAACGCGCTACCGCCCGCCGTGACCAAGAAATCGGCCGGATCGTCGGCATGGTCCCGCAACTCGGCGTGGAGCGTCAAGAGATCGCGGGTGAACCGCTCGGCGGCCTCGAGGGCCGCCGCCTCACGCCCGTGCGCGACGGCGCCCTCGTACCCGGCGACACCCGCGAGCACGAGGCCCGGACTGTCCTGCACCATCGCGGCGAGCTCCCGCGCGTGCGCGAGATCACGGGCGCCGGTGCGTCCGCCGGGTCGGCCGAGCTCGACGAGCACCTCGAACGGCCGCGCGCCGGCGTGGGCCGCGAGCAGCCGGATACCGACCGCGTCGTCGACCCACGACCACACCCGGCCCGGACGCGCCTCGAGGTCGGCGGCGAGCCAGCGCGCCGCGTGCGGGTCGGCGATCTGGTTCGCCAGCATGACGTCGCCGATGTCGGCGCCGCGGGCGACGCGCAGCTGCCACGGCGTCGCGACGGTCAGCCCGGTGGCACCGGCGTCCCGCTGCAGCCGCCACAGCTGCGGCGCCATCGTCGTCTTGCCGTGCGGCATGAGCTCGAGGCCGCGGGCGGCGGTCCAGTCGGCGAGGAACGCCGCGTTGCCGAGCAGCGCCGCCTCGTCGAGGACGAGCGCAGGCGTCCACAGGTCGCTCAGCCGCGGCCCGCGCTGCACGAACTCGGCCGCGGTGAGGCCCTCGGCCCAGGCGGGCAGCGCCTTGTCGTCGCCGCGCAGCATCCGGCCCTCGGGGAGGCGCTGCCACGTCATCGTCAGGCCTCGGGGAGGTGGGCGACCACGTCGATCTCGACCAGGATGTCGGCGAGGGTCGAGCCGACGGTCGTGCGCACCGGGTAGGGCGCGGTGAAGAACTCGCCGTACGCGCGGTTGTACTCGGCGAAGTCGGCGTTCAGGTGCTCGAGGTGCGCCGTCACCTTCACGACGTCGTCCATCGTCGCGCCGCGCGCGGCCAGCACCGACTCCACATTGCGCAGCACCTGCTGCGTCTGCTCGTAGACGCCGCCGGGGACGACCTGTCCGGTGGCCGGGTCCTGCGGTCCGAAGCCGGCGGTGAACAGGAAGCCGCCGGCGACGACGCCGTGGCTGTACGGACCCGCGGGGTTCGGGGCGTCCTCGATCATGACGGCGTCACGGGGCATGGGGGTTCCTCTCGATGGGGTGGTGGTGCGGGGATGCGGCGGAGACGGTCGAGGTGCGGCGTGCGGCGCCGCCGGGCAGCGCGCCGGTGAGCGCGCCGCCGGCGAGCACCGGCACGCCGGCCACGAGCACGTCGTCGATGCCGACGGCCAGGGCGGTCGGATCGTCGTAGGTGGCGCGGTCGGTGGCGACGGCGGGGTCGACGACGGCGAGGTCGGCGCGCATCCCGGCGGTGACGGTGCCGCGATCGTGCAGGCCGAACCGGCGCGCCGGACCCGCCGCGAGGTGGCGCGCGGCATCCTGCCAGCTCAGGGCCCCCGTCTCACGCACGTACGTGCCGAGGAAGCGCGCGAACGTGCCCCGCGCGCGCGGATGCGGCGCCGAACCGATGAAGATCCCGTCGGAGCCCCCGGAGTGGGCGGGGTGGGCGAACAGGCGACCGAGGTCGCTCACGGGCCGCTCGTCGCGCACCGCCATGACCGCGCTCACCTCGAGGCGGTTGCGCGCGAGCAGGTCGAGGGTCGCGGCCACGACGTCGCCGTCGGGAGCCGCGCCGCCCACCCCGGCGGCGGCGAGCTCGGCGAGGGTGCGCCCCTCGGCCTGCGCCGTCATGGGGGCGTGCGCGATCCGGATCATGGTCGGCCACGGCGGTCCGAGGCTCGGCTTGTCGGCGACGCTCGGGAACCAGTCGCGTCGCAGCCGCGCACGCTCGGCGGGGTCGCGCAGCAGCGCCACGGCCGCGTCGACCTCGAGCGCGCTGTACGAGGGCGGCAGCACCGCCATCGCGAGGATCGTGCACCCCCGCGTGTACGGGTACATGTCGTAGCTCACGTCGATGCCCTCGTCGAGCAGGGCGTCGACGAGTCGGATGCCGTCGTCGGCGGCGACGTGGAAGTGCGACACGTGCACGCGCACGCCGCTGCGGCGGCCGATCTCGGCGACTTCGGCCAGGCCCGCGGCCGTGTTGGTCTCGTAGCCGCCGCGCATGTGCGTGACGTAAACGCCGCCGGCCTCGGCGACCGGCGCGCACATGGCTGCGAGCTCGGCGGGGTCGGCGAAGATCCCGGGCACGTAGTCGAGACCGGACGACAGACCCAGCGCGCCGTCGGCGAGCCCCTCGGCGACGAGGCGCCGCATCGCGGCGAGCTCGGCATCCGTCGGGGGGCGCTCGGCCATGCCCATGACCTCGTGACGCACCGTGCCGGCGGGCACCAGGTAGCCGACGTCGAGGGGCAGCCCGGCGTCGTAGGTGCGCAGGAGGGCGGCGACGGAGCCGCCCCGGAACGTCGGGTGGGCGCCGTTGATCGCCGCGAAGTAGCGCGTGGCCCAGCCGCCGTCGCCGGGGGCGTACGACACGCCGTCCTGGCCCGCGATCGCCGTCGTCACGCCCTGGCGGAGGAGCGCGAGCTGCACCTCGGGGCGGAACACGGCGCCGTCGACGTGGGAGTGCGCGTCGACGAAACCGGGCAGGATCAGCCGGCCGCGAGCATCGAGGATCTCGTCGCCCGGCACCGGTGCGATCTCGCCGACGGCCGTGATGAGCCCGCCCTCGACGGCGACGTCGGCACGCCGCGGGCCGGCGCCGAGGCCGTCGACGACCTCTCCACCGTGGAGCACGATCCGGGTCACGCCCCCGATTCTAGAAGGAAGGTTTCCGGATTCGTGGGTGTGACGTGTCGGATGTGAACGGGCCGTGGTCCATCGCCGCGTCGGCGTGCGTGTCACAGGAAGGGCCGGTGGGAGGTGTGCGGGACGACCGTTCGTGTGACATGTGCGGGTGGCGTGTCACGCGATGTGCCGGTGCCGGAGGCTGGGGGCGGCCGTTCGTGTGACATGGGCGGACAACGCGGCCGGCGCGGTGCCTCGCTCAGCGGCCGAGCGCGGCGGCGGCGAGGTCGACGTCGGCGGCGTCGTTGAACACGTGGAATGCGACGCGGGCGCGGCCGCCTCGGCCCGAGGCGATCACGCCGGTGGCCGTGAGCGCGGCGAGGTCCGTCCCGTCGGGGTCGTCCCAGGTGACGATCGCGCCGGCGCGTTCCGGGATCGCCAGTCCCAGCCGCTCGCGGAACGACCGGGCCAGCGACGTCGTCCGCGTGTGGATGCCGAGGGTGTCCGCGTCGGCGAAGGCCCGCAGCGCCGGCTCGGCGCCGACGAACGCCTGCCAGGCGGGGGACACGTCGAAGCGCCGCGCGCACCCGGCGAGGTCGACGGCGGTGCCGTAGCACGACGCCCACGGGTCCTCGCCGGCGTACCAGCCGGCGTGGACGGGCCGCAGCATCCGGGCGTAGTCCGCCCGGAGCGCGAGGAACGAGACGCCCCGCGGGCAGCACAGCCATTTGTACGCGTGGCAGACGAGGGCGTCGAAGCGCGCCGCGTCGACCGGCAACCAGCCGACCGCCTGCGTCGCGTCGCACACCGTGCGGGCCCCGACGCGTGACGCCGCGGCGACGATCGCGTCGGCGTCGGCGACCTCGCCGGTCGCCGATTGCACGAGCGAGAACGCGACGAGCGCGACGTCGTCGGCGACGGCTTGCGCGAAGGCGTGCAGCGGCGCGGTGCGCACGCGGATGCCGCGACCGGCATGGACGAAGGGCAGCGCGACCGACGAGAACTCGCCGTCCGGCACGAGCACGACGGCGCCGTCGGGAAGGGACGCGGCGAGCATGCTGAGCTGCACCGACGTCTGCGAGCCGATCGCGATGCGCTCGGGCGACACGGCGACGAGCCGTGCGAACGCCTCCCGCGACGACTCGACGGCCCGGCAGTACTCAGCGACGTCGGGCCGGCGGTCGAGCTCGGCAGTCAGGGCGCGGCGCGTACCCGCCATGACCAGACCGGCGGTGCAGGCCGCGAGGTACCCGCGTGCGTTCGAGAACTCCGCGCCGAGGTCGCCGGAGGGCGACGGGCGTCGGAGGTCGAGGGCGGCAGGCACGACACCAGCATCCGCGCGTCCGAATCATTCGTCTACAGCAGGTGTGGGATGAAACACATGCCGTGCGATGATGCGTGAATGGATGCGGACCTCGATCTCGACGTGCAGAGCCTGCGGATCGTGCGGGCGATCGCCGACACCGGATCGATCACGGCCGCCGCAGAGAGCCTCGGCTACAGCCAGCCGGCGATCAGTCAGCACCTCCGTCGGCTCGAGACGCGCGTCGGGATTGCACTCGTCGAACGCGTCGGCCGCGGCGTGCGGCTGACGGAAGCCGGACGCGTCCTCGCACGCCACGCTCCCGCGGTGTCGCTCGCCGTGGACGCCGTCGTCGAGGAGCTCGCGCACCTGAGGGGCCTGCGCACGGGGCTCGTGCGGCTCGTCGCGTTCCCGTCGGCCTCGCCGGTGGTCGTGCCGCGCCTCATCGCCGCCCTCGCGGCGGCGCATCCGGGGCTGTCGGTCACCTACCGCGAGGCGGAGCCGCCCGAGGCGGTCGCCGCGGTGCGGGAGGACCGGGCCGACATCGCCCTCACGTTCAGCTACCCCGGTGACCGGGACGATCCGCACCGGTCCAGCGCGCGCGGCCTGACGGTGCGCGCGGCCGGTCGCGACGAGCTGATGCTCGTGCTCCCGGCATCCGCGCCCGCCGTCGTCGAGGTCGCCGACCTCGCGGACGAGACCTGGATCGCCGGATGCCCCCGCTGCCGCGGTCATCTGCTCGAGCTGTGCGGTCGCGCCGGATTCGAGCCCCGCATCGGCTACGAGACCGACAACTACGTTGCCGTGGAGGGTCTCGTCGCCCAGGGGATCGGCGTCGCGACGCTGCCGCGCATGGCGCTCGAGTCGTTCCCGCTGCTGCCCGGCATCCGCACCGCGCCGCTGCCGCCCGCCGAGGCGCGCCGGTTGCACGTGATCACCGCGCAGGGGGCGGAGCGCGTGCCGTCGCTGGCCGCCGCTCTCGCCGCCCTCGCCGAGGTGCTCGCCACTGGCCGCGACGGTGAGAAACCACTCGCAGGCTGAGAAATCATGGCGGAGCAGATTTCTCGCCGCCGTTGTGATTTCTCGCAGCGGCTTTCTCGCACCGCGCGCGCGATGGGCGCCGCGGGGAGGAGAGGCGCCGCCGCCTAGACTGGGGCGTGATGTCCAGCGCGATCGATCCCCGCACCACCACCGCCTCCGGCACCGACGTCCGCGTTCGGTTCTGCCCCTCGCCGACGGGTCTGCCGCACGTCGGCATGGTCCGCACCGCCCTGTACAACTGGGCGTACGCGCGTCACACCGGCGGCAAGCTCATCTTCCGCGTCGAAGACACCGACGCCGCACGCGACAGCGAGGAGAGCTACCGCCAGCTCGTCGACGCGCTCACCTGGTTGAGGATCGACTGGGACGAGGGAGTGGAGAAGGGCGGCCCGCACGCTCCCTACCGGCAGTCGCAGCGCCGTGAGATCTATGCGGAGGTGCTCGAGAAGCTCGTCGCGTCCGGCGCGGTCTACGAGTCCTACTCGACCGCCGAAGAGATCGACGCCCGCAACGAGGCGGCGGGACGGGCCAAGCAGCTCGGCTACGACAACTTCGACCGGGACCTCACCGACGAGCAGAAGGCCGCCTTCCGCGCCGAGGGCCGCGAACCCGCGTGGCGCGTGCGTGTGCCCGACCGCGACCTCACGTACGTCGACCTCATCCGCGGCGAGGTCACCTTCCCGGCCGGGTCGTTCCCCGACTTCGTCGTCGTGCGCGCCGGTGGGCAGGCGCTCTACACCTTCACCAACCCGGTCGACGACGCTCTCATGGGCATCACCCACGTCATCCGCGGCGAAGACCTCATGCCCTCCACCGCGCGCCAGCTCGCCCTCTATGCGGCTCTGTGCGACGCCGGCGTCACCGACTTCGTCCCGCGCTTCGGCCACATGCCCCTCGTCCTGGGCGAGACGGGCAACAAGAAGCTGTCCAAGCGCGACCCGCAGGCCGACCTCTTCCTCCACCGCGAGCGCGGCTTCATCCACGAGGGCCTGCTCAACTACCTCGCGCTCCTGGGCTGGTCGATCGCCGCCGACCGCGACGTGTTCTCCCTCGAGGAGCTCACCGCGGCGTTCGACATCGTCGACGTCAACCCGAACCCGGCGCGCTTCGACCAGAAGAAGGCCGAGTCGATCAACGGCGACCACATCCGGATGCTGGAGCCGGCCGACTTCGCCGCGCGCCTGGTGCCGTATCTCGCCGCCGCCGGTCTCGTGAGCGAGCCGCCGACGGCGCAGCAGCAGGAGATTCTGGATGCGGCCGCGCCGCTCGTGCAGGAGCGCATGCAGTTGCTGGGCGAGGCACCCGGGCTGCTCGGCTTCCTCTTCCGCGACGAGGTCGCCTACGACGAGGACGCGCTCAAGGGACTGCCCGCGAACGCGGGGGAGGTGCTCGTGGCGTCCGTCGGGGCGCTCGAGCTCATCCCCGAGCAGGACTTCACCGCCGCGGCGGTGCAGGACGCCCTCGCGAGCGCGCTCATCGACGGTCTCGGCCTCAAGCCGCGCGTCGCCTACGGTCCGCTGCGGGTCGCCGTCAGCGGTCGCCGGGTGTCGCCGCCGTTGTTCGAGTCGATGGAACTGCTCGGCAAGTCGGTCTCGATCGCCCGTCTCGACGCCCTCGTGCGCCACGGGGGCTGAGGCGGCGCGCCCGGGAGCGCGTCGGTTTGGCGAGCCTGCTCGGGTGGGCTAAGCTAGACCCTCGGTACGACTTCGGTCGTCACCCCCTTGGGGTATGGTGTAATTGGCAACACGGCTGATTCTGGTTCAGTTGTTCTTGGTTCGAGTCCAGGTACCCCAGCCACATCGTGGTTACTCAAACCCCGGTCAAATGAACTGACCGAGTTTGATGCTGAAACCGAACTCCCCGCTCGCGAGCGGGGAGTTTCGTTTTGGTCTGAAGTTGCGTTCGCACGCCCGTACGCAACCTGGCCGTGGATCGCGCGGATGCGCGCGTTAGCGTCGTGACGTTCGGCTTCGATCTTGAGGCCCTCGTCAGTCACGTAGACGACGAGACGAGTAAAGAACGCGCTCAGTAGGTCACTTCGCACCGTGTCGGAGGCCCGCTGGTACAGGGTGCCTGGGTCGACGAGGAGCTTCAGGAAGCCAAGGACGCCTTCTGCGGCGTACTGCATGCGGTCGACAGTGAACTCGAGCTTCTCCTCGATTGCGCCGCGTTGCATCGCGGTCTTCTCGATTCGCTCACGGATTTTGCTCATCGGGAGGGCGCCAGTCGCTGCGAGCTCGATGAGGCGCTCTTCTTGAGCCTCGAGCTTGTCGAGCTGCTTCTTGAGCTGGTTCTTCGTGTCGCGGTCCTGCGCGAGGATGTTCGCGACGGACGCGTTGAGCGCCTCTTCCATGCCCTGGAGCATCTCGACCGAGAGGCGTTCTTCAGCGACCTTCGGGATGATCGCGGCCTCGATCTGTTCGACGCGCACGTTCACCATGGAGCAGAGCTGACGTTGGTGTGCAGCGCAGATGAGGTATTCGTAGGTGCCTCCGCGTCCGGTGTTGCGGGAGTACAGGAGTCGGCTGGTGCGGCCGGCGTCGCGGCATTCGCCGCAGTAGAGCAAGCCCTTGAGATAGTGGAAGTGCACGATGTCGCGTGTGCCGTCGCGCTTGCGTGAGTCGAGGACTGCCTGCACCTTCAGGTACGTCTCCTTGGAGACCAGCGCTTCGTGGCGTCCGACGTAGAGCTTGCCCTTGTACCGATTCACGCCGGTGTAGCACGGATCGCGCAGGATTGTCGCGAGTCGGCTGGTGCTTACTGTCTTCGCCGAGTTGCTCGGTGAAGGCCGTGTCTGAAAGCCCTGCGCTTCGAGGAGCCACATCGCGCGAGCTGCGAACGCCCTGTACCGGCGTGCGCTCCTCGCGGACGCCGCAAGCATTGCGCTCGACGACCCGTCGAACCCCTACGAGGCCCTGCGACGGGATCTGGCTGGCAAGGCGAAGCAGCTTGAGAATGCGGAAGCTATCGAGAGGCGCCTCACCGCGAGACTGAGCCAGATCGAGTTGAAGGGCCGGTGGTGGAGCGGGCCCCAAGACCGCTGGGTCAAGTCTGCCAGGACGGGTCGAAGCCAGGCAGCGGAATCCCCGGGCCAAGGTCTGGCCGCGGGCAGAAGATGAGATGTCCGCGGCGGGATCTGAGCTTCAGTTCCTCGCGATCCCGTCGGGTGAGATCTTGCAGTTGCTGCCACTCGAGGAGGTCGAGTCTCCCGAGCTGGAAGTCGAGCCCAGTCAGCCCGTGCGGCTGGAACTTCGCATCACGCACCCACGCCTGCAACGCGGACTTCGAGACACCGAGGTCCTTGCACGCCGCTTTTTGCGCGATGCCCGACTCGACAAGCGAGACAGCATCCCGCTTGAACTCGTCCGTGAACTTGATAGGCATGATCGCCATCCTTCCAGCGCGATCCCTCACAGAATCACCCGGTCAAGGACTCAACCAAACCATCAGCAGACCCCTTCGAGCGCGATCTCAACTTCGCCGTGAACCCGGTGCAGCCGACCGGCGACCTCGACATCGAGCGGATCGCCCGACCGCAGCGTGAGCGTGAGGGTCGTCGCCGTCACACGCACACCCAGCACCCGACCCCGGAACCCGATCGTGAACGAGAAGCCGTCCCAGTCCTCGGGGCAGAACGGGCGGAAGGAGAGCGCCCCGTCGCGCACGCGCATGCCGGCGAAGCCCTGCACGATCGACAGCCACGCGCCGCTCATCGACGTGATGTGCAGGCCGTCCTCGGTGTCGTTGTTGTAGTTGTCGAGGTCGAGACGTGCCGTGCGACGGTACAGCTCCATCGCCTTGTCCGGGCGACCGATCGACGACGCGACGATCGAATGGATCGACGCCGACAGTGACGACTCATGAACGGTCATCGGCTCGTAGAAGTCGAAGTTGCGACGCAGATCGTCGGGTGTGAAATCGTCCTCGAACAGATACATGCCCTGCAGGACATCCGCTTGCTTGATGAAGCACGAGCGCAGAATCCGGTCCCAGGACCAGTTCTGGTTGATGGGACGCTCGGTGACGGGGATCGTCTCGACGCTGCGCAGGTCCTTGTCCAGGAACGTGTCGTGCTGGACGTTGATGCCGAGCTCGGCATCGGTCGGCAGATACATGCGCTCGGCAATCGTCTGCCACCGCTGCTGCTCGGCGGATGCCACACCGAGGGCCGAGGCCCGCTCGACGGTCAGCTCGCCGAGGGTCTGCGCGGTGTAGCGCAGCACCCAGGCGGCGAGGTAGTTGGTGTACCAGTTGTTGTTGACGTTGTTCTCGTACTCGTTGGGGCCTGTGACGCCGTGCAGCATGTACTGCCCGCGCGCCTGCGCGAAGTGCACGCGGTCGGCCCAGAAGCGGCTGATCTCCACGAGCACCTCGATCCCCGGCCCCTCGAGATATGTCCTGTCGCCCGTGTACTCCGTGTAGGTGCGGATCGCGAAGGCGATCGCGCCGTTGCGGTGGATCTCCTCGAACGTGATCTCCCACTCGTTGTGACATTCGACGCCGTTGAAGGTCACCATCGGGAACAGGGCGCCCGCCAGTCCCTGCTGCCGCGCGTTGTGCTGGGCCTCGGGGAGCTGATCGTGACGATACGTCAGCAGGGCGCGCGAGACCGCGGGCTCCGATACGGCGAGGTACAGCGGCACCAGGTACGCCTCGGTGTCCCAGTACGTCGCCCCGCCGTACTTCTCGCCGGTGAATCCCTTCGGCCCGATGTTGAGGCGGGAATCCTCGCCGTAGTAGGTCGAGAAGAGCTGGAAGAGATTGAACTGAATGCCCTGCTGCGCCTCGTCGTCGCCCTCGATGCGGACCTCGGCACGGGCCCAGCGCTGTTCCCACACCGCCGTGTGCGCAGCGAGGTGCTCGTCGAAGGTGGATGCCGCGGCGGCTTCCAAAAGGCTCGTGACGGTGTCGCGGTGCGCGGTCTCGTCGACGTCGCGGGTCGTGACGACGGCGCTCGTCTTGACGAGCTCCGCCGTGGCGCCGACGGCGAGGGTGCCGGTGTAGCGCTCGCCGACCTCGAGACGCCGATCGATGATGCCCGCGTGCTCGAGGCCCACCGCTGCGGTTCGCATCGAGGCGGTGACCGTGTACTGGGGTGTGCCGAACGGGTTGGGCACGGTGCGCATCGACAGCTGCGGGTCGCCGGCCGGAATGCGCACCACCTCCTCCCAGAAGCTCTCGCCGTAGTTGGAGTCGAGATTGTGGACGTTCCCGTCCAGTCGCGGCGTGAGAGTGACCTTGGGGGTGCCCTCGCGCGCGGTGACACGGATGCGCTGCAGACACAGCTCGGGGGTGACGAGTGAGAGGAACCGCTCGAAGTGCAGTCGCACGACGGATGTGCCCACGCGGTAGTCGAAGGAGCGTGTCAGCAGACCATTGCGCAGATCGAGCCGGATCGACGCATTCTGGTGATCTCCGTCATGCAGGTCGACGCGCTCGCCGTCGACGGTGATGCCGACGGCGATGATGCCGACCGCATTGATGACCTTGCCGAAATACTCGGGGTAGCCGTTCTTCCACCAGCCGACACGCGTCTTGTCGGGAAACCAGACCCCCGCGATGTAGGTCCCGGGGTGCGTGTCGCCGCCGTAGCCCTCTTCGAAGTTGCCGCGCATGCCCATGTGACCGTTGCCGATCGACGTCATCGATTCGATGACGCGCATCGCGGCATCGTCCAGCCGCGTCGTCGTGATCGCATACGGCTCGACGTCGAACACCCGCTCGCCCATGAACTCACCCTTCTGTTCCGGTAGGGATGCCTCGATGCAGCCGTTCACCCCGGAAACGTATCCGGTCAGCGAGGCTACTCCTCTTCGTCGCCGAGTGCACGGCCCGCGATAGGCTGGTGTCGATCTCGATCGGGATCGACGGGGGAGGAGGGTGTCGTGTTCGGCCGGCTCTTCGATCGCGCTGCACCCCTGTGGCGTGCGGCATCGACGCTCGGCGACATCATCGTCGTCAACGTGCTGCTGCTGCTCACGGCCCTCCCGATCGTCACGCTGGGTGCGGGGCTCGCTGCTGCATACGATGCCGCACGGCGCCTGCAGGCAGACCTCGACGACGGAGCGGCCCGGACGTTCTGGCGGTCGTTCCGTGCGAACCTCGCTCAGTCCACTGCGCTCTGGGCGGTCGTCGGATCGATCGGGGCGGCGCTTCTGGCGGGCTGGATCCTTCTGCCGATCCCCGAGCTCGCGGTGATGAAAACCCTGATCAGTGCTGTTTACCTGTTGATCTTCCCTTTCGTGTGGGCACTGCAGGCGCGGTTCGAGAACACCGTCGGCCGCACGCTGCGCAATGCGGCGGCGCTCGCGATCGCGCGGCTGCCGTGGGCCGGGGGAGTGCTCGTGATCCAGGCGGTCGTGCTCGCGGTGACGATCGCGACGTGGTTCCTCGTGCCGCAGGCCCTCGTGCTCCTGCTGCTCCTCGGGTACCCCCTCGCCGTCTGGGCCTCGGTGCCGCTCATCGAGCGTGCGCTGGCTCCGCTGCTGCCGGCGCCCGAGCCGGAGAGCGCGGACTGAGGGCTCCGCTTCGACCGTGATCGGATCGTGACCGTCGGGGCGTCCCGGTCGCGCTTGCGCACCTCGGCGGCCGCGCGTACTGTGGTGCTTGCAGGCGGAATCGTTTCCGAAACTCCGCCTCCCGCGGTGGAGCAGGGATGCGACGCCGCGTCCACGGCATCGATCCAACGAAGGAAAGGCCCACGACGATGATCACGCGCAGAACGGGGAAGCTGCTTGCCGCAGGTCTGGCGGTGACCGCACTGGCCGGCGCACTGGCCGGTTGCAGCGCAGGCAGCGACGGCGACAGCTCGGCCGAAGGCAAGGTGTACTACCTCAACTTCAAGCCCGAGCAGGCGGAGGACTGGGTCGCCCTCGCGGCCGAGTACACGAAGGAGACCGGCGTCCAGGTCGACGTGCAGACCGCCGCGTCGGGCACGTACGAGACGACGCTGAAGTCCGAGATGGCCAAGAGCGACGCGCCGACGCTGTTCCAGGTGAACGGTCCGGTGGGCCTGGCCAGCTGGAAGGACTACGCGTCCGACCTCACAGACACTGCGATCTACGAGCACCTCAACGACCAGTCGGTGGCGCTGACGAACGACGATGGCGCTCCTGTCGCGATCCCGTACGTGCAGGAGACCTACGGCATCATCTACAACAAGAAGCTCGTCAACGACTACATCGCGCTGCCGGGTGCGGCGATCACGAACATCGACGAGATCGACAACTTCGACACGCTGAAGGCGGTCGTCGAGGGCATCCAGGCGAACAAGGACGCGCTCGGGATCGAAGGCGCCTTCACGTCGGCCGGCTTCGACTCTTCGTCCGACTGGCGCTTCAAGACGCACCTCGCGAACATCCCGCTCTACTACCAGTTCAAGGCCGACGGTGTGAAGGGCCAGCCCGCCACGATCACCGACGAGTACCTCGACGGCTATCAGCGGATCTTCGACCTGTACATCGACAACTCGACGACCGAGCGCACGCTCCTCTCGAGCAAGACCGGTGAGGACGCGAACGCCGAGTTCGCGCTCGGCAAGGCCGTGTTCTACCAGAACGGCACGTGGGCGTACAACGACATCACGGGCCAGGCCGTCGCCGACGAGGACCTCGGCATGCTCCCGATCTACATCGGCGCCGACGGTGAACAGAACCAGGGTCTGACGACCGGCTCGGAGAACTACTGGGTCATCAACAGCGAGGCATCCGAAGCCGACCAGCAGGCGACGAAGGACTTCCTCGAGTGGGTCATCACCTCCGATGCCGGTCGTGAGTCGCTCGCGAACACGATGGGCTTCGTCACGCCGTTCGACACGTTCGCCGACTACCTGCCCTCCAACCCCTTCATCCAGGCGGATGCCGCGTACACCGCGGCCGGCAAGACCGCCGTCACCTGGAACTTCACCGTCATGCCCTCCGAGGAGTGGAAGAACGGCGTCGGCCAGGCCCTGCTGCAGTACGCGCAGGAGACGGGTGACTGGGACGGGGTCGTGACCGCGTTCGTCGACGGCTGGGCGACCGAGTACGAGCTCGCCAACGGCTGATCCCCTCACCGTGCCGCGGGGTCTCGAACCCCGCGGCACGGTGGCGTGAGCCGCGCGCCACATCAAGGAGCACTCATCATGAAGAAATCCCTCGCACGCTGGGGGTGGCTGTTCACCGGCCCGACCGTCGCGGCGTTCATCATCGGATTCGTCGTCCCGTTCGTCCTCGGCGTGTACCTCTCGTTCACCGAGTTCCGCACCGTGACCCGCAGCACGTGGGTCGGGTTCGACAACTACCTCAAGCTGTTCGGCGACGAGACGTTCGCGCACTCGCTGTGGTATACGGCCGGCTTCGCGATCGTGACGACGATCCTCATCAACGTGTTCGCGTTCGCGATCGCCTATCTGCTGGTCAAGCAGTTCCGCGGCAAGAACACCTTCCGCTCCGTGTTCTTCATGCCGAACCTCATCGGCGGCATCGTGCTGGGCTACATCTGGCTGCTGCTGCTCAACGGCGTGCTGGGGATGTGGGCCCGCTCGATCACCTACAACGAGACCTACGGCTTCTGGGGAATGGTCATCCTCATGTGCTGGCAGCAGATCGGCTACATGATGGTCATCTACATCGCCGGGCTCCAGTCGATCCCCACCGAGCTGCTCGAGGCGGCGGAGATGGATGGCGCATCGGCCGGCCGTCGTCTGCGCAGCGTGATCATCCCGCTCGTGATGCCCTCCATCACGGTGTGCACATTCCTCACGATCACCAACGGCTTCAAGATGTTCGACCAGAACCTCGCGCTGACCAACGGCGCCCCCTCGCGCCTGTCCGAGCTGCTCGCGCTCAATATCTTCAACACGTTCTACGGACGCACGGGCTTCGAGGGCG
Organism: Microbacterium telephonicum; assembly: GCF_003651225.1. Lineage (GTDB taxonomy): Bacteria > Actinomycetota > Actinomycetes > Actinomycetales > Microbacteriaceae > Microbacterium > Microbacterium telephonicum. The sequence goes on along the minus strand of NZ_RCDB01000002.1, from coordinate 559,473 downwards.
TCGGCCAGGCCAAGGCGGTCGTCTTCCTCATCATCGTCGCGGTCATCGCTCTCGCTCAGAACCGCTTCGCCCGTTCGAAGGAGGCGGCAGTATGAACGACAAGCCGCGCCGCCCCTGGCTGTGGACGACGGTCTTCACCGTCATCGCGCTGGCCTACCTCTACCCGATCGCCCTCGTCGTCATCAACTCGTTCAAGGGCAAGGTCTACATCGCCTCCGAGCCCTTCGCGTTGCCCACCGCCGACTCGTTCGTAGGCTGGGACAACTATCTGCGCGGCATAGAACTGACCGATTTCATCTCGTCGTTCGGCTGGTCGCTCGTGATCACGCTGGGCGCCACCGCCCTCATCCTCACGGGTACGTCGATGACGGCCTGGTGGATCGTTCGGATGGACAACCGCTACGCGAAGACGCTCTACACGAGCTTCCTGTTCAATCTCGTCGTCCCCTTCCAGATGGTCATGTTCACCCTGTCGTGGCTCGCCGACTATCTCGGCCTGAACAACCCGTTCGGCCTGTGGATCATCTACCTGGGCTTCGGAGCCGGACTCGCCGTGTTCATCTTCACGGGCTTCGTCAAGGGCATCCCATACGAGATCGAAGAGGCCGCCACGATCGACGGCTGCGGCCCCGTGCGCACCTTCTTCCTCATCGTCGTGCCCATCTTGAAACCCGCCATGATCACGGTCGCGATCCTCGAGGTGATGTGGCTGTGGAACGACTATCTGCTGCCGTATCTGACGCTCGACCTCAAGCACTACAAGACGATCCCGATCGCCGTGCAGTATCTCAAGGGCGGCTACGGCTCGGTCGACATGGGTGCGATGATGGGCGTGCTGGTCCTGGCGCTGATTCCGGTCATCGTCTTCTACCTGGCCAGCCAGAAGCACATCATCCGAGGGGTCGCCGCAGGCGCCGTCAAGGGGTGAACGCCCGCACCGAGGAGGCTCCGCCATGCCGGAGATGACCATCAAGGAGCTGGCGCGCATCTGCGGAGTGGCCGTGTCGACGGTGTCGCGGGCGATGAACGACCGCTCCGATGTCAATCCCGAGACGCGTGCGCGGATCCGGGCGGCGGCCGCGCAGTACGGCTATGTGCCGAACTCGAGCGCGAGGCGCCTGAAGATCGGCACCACCAAGACGATCTCGGTGTTCATCCAGGGCGAGTTCGGCCAGCTGCTGGTCGAGGTTCTGCAGCAGCTCGAGCTCGCATTCGCACAGGCGGGGTACGACACGACGATCTCGCACGTCGCCGATCCTGAGCATGCGAATGCCGGCACCGTCGAACGCATCGTGCGCGAGGGGAAGTTCGGCGGCGTGGTGTTCCTCGGCCGCTACGGCAGCGCCGACCGCGAGGCATCCGCTCAGCTCAGTCGGCGCCTGGCCGAGATCGATGTGCCGATGGTGTTCTGCACGACGCCCGACTACTCGGGAACCGCGGCGCTGCACTCGTCGATCTCGGTCGACGACCATGCCGGCGCGCGTGAGCTGACCGCCCACCTCGCCGCCCTCGGCCACCGGCGCATCGCGTTCGTCGGGGCGGGGGCCGAACCCGACCGAGAGCACGCCTGGGCGCTGCGGCTGGCCGGGTATCGTGCCGGGCTGAAGGATGCCGGGATCGCGCCGGATGACGCCCTTGTCGTGGCATCCGCGGTCGAGGAGCAGGCCTACACGATGCGCAACGGCTACGAATCGGTCTCGCGGTGGCTCACCACGGCGCCGAAGGATGTCACGGCGCTCGTCGCCGTGTGCGATGCGGCGGCGATCGGTGCGAGCCGGGCGCTCAGCGAGGCCGGACTGTCGGTGCCCGCTGACGTCTCGCTCGTGGGATTCGACGGACTCGACATCGCGAACTACTTCGTGCCGCGGCTGACGACGATCGTCCAGCCCGTGCCCGAGATCGCGCAGAGCACGGCCCGCGTGCTGCTGGCGACGATGGACGAGCCAGGGCGGGCGATCGAGCAGGTCTGGATACGTGGGCGGCTCGTGCCCGGAGACTCCGTGCGCGCCTTGACCTGACCTGACTTGACCTGACCAGACCAGACCAGACCAGACCAGACCAGGGACTGTCTCAGTAGCCAATGACGGTGTTTCTGACAGCTTCGGCCGGGGTCGACCAGGACTGCTGCTCCTATTGCGTGTCAAGCGGCAGTGAGCCGTTCGCGGTAGCGGTGGCCGGAAGGTGCCCCAAGACATCCTGGATGGCATGTTCGCGGAGATGAAACGTCTCGAGGAGAAGTACGGTTTCGAAGCGATGCAGTCGGGCAGTGATTTTGAGTGGGGCATGCTGAGCGGCGAACTGTCGGCGCTCCGTTGGGTTCTCGGCGACGAGTGGGGCAACTTCGACACCTAGCGACGCCGCGGAGCCTTCGCCCGCATGGCGACGCCTGACTGATGCAGCGATCGAAGTACTGCTCCGTGCGAGAGCCCATACTCCTTCTTCATCTGCGCCATCGTGGCGCCGGCCGCATACTCCCGCGCTAGTTTGGCGGCCTCGTCGTCACTTACCTTCCGCTTCGAGATCGCCACGCCCTGCTCGCGCAGCATCCGGGTCAGCGCGGAGTTCGCGACGCCAAGCTCGCGAGCCAACGACCGGACGCTCTCACCTGCCAGCGCTCGTTGGACGAGCTCCTCAACCTTGATGGCTCCGAGACGCCGTGAAAGCTCGTGCGGCCGGTAGGAAGCGGGGGTACTCAAACCCTCATCCCTGTCGCCAGGAACCGCGAGTTTCCGCAGGTCATCGGGGGTAAATGGCAGTTCCAAAGGGTTTGAGTAAGCAACTTCACTGACAGCAAAGTGAAGCCCCCGCGTGAGCGGGGGTTTTCTGGTTTCTGCGGCCGGCTCTGCGTCGAAACGCGGCCCATCCCGTGCGCTGGCACCCCTTCCGATCCCGTCGTGAACGATATATCGTCGATGTATCGCTCACATCGAGGAGGCCATCATGGGCGGATCGTTCGGCAACAGCACCTTCGGCAGCGGATTCGGCAAGGGCTTCGGTGACGGGTTCCCCAACCCCGGCGCCATCTGGGAGGCCGTCGACCAGCTGCGCACCTCGTTCGACAAGCGCGTCGGCGTGCGCATGGGGCGCGGCGACGTCCGGGCGGCCGTGCTCGCCCTGCTCGCCGAGCAGCCGATGCACGGCTACCAGATCATCACCGAGATCGCCGAGCGCAGCCACGGGTTCTGGAAGCCCAGCGCGGGCTCCGTCTACCCGACCCTGCAGCTGCTCGCCGACGAAGGGCTGATCGAGGCCACCGAGGCGGACGGGCGCAAGACCTACGCGCTCTCCGAGGCCGGTCGCGCCGTCGCCGAGGAGGCCGCCGGGACGCCGCCTTGGGAGTCGACCGGATTCAGCGACAGCGGCCGCCTGTCGGCGCTCCCGAAGGCCGGCGTCGAGCTCGCCCAGGTCATCGCTCAGGTCGCCCGCACCGGATCGTCCGACCAGGTCGACGGAGCCGTCGCCGTGCTCGACGAGGCACGCCGTAGGCTCTACTCGATCCTCGCCCAGGACTGACCCGCACACCCCGGCACGTCGGGGTCCAGGAGATCCCATGACCGACGCCGCCGGCACGAGCGCCCGCTACCGGCGCATCCTGCGCTTCGCGGCGCGCTACCTCGTGCAGACGTGGTGGTTCGAGTTCCTGCTGCCGCGCATCGGTCTCGGACGGATCGCCGAGCGCTCCCGCGCCGACCGCACCCGCCGCATCGCCGAGCGTTTCCGGGCGCTCGCGATCGACCTCGGCGGGCTCATGATCAAGGTCGGCCAGTTCATGTCGTCGCGCCTCGACGTGCTCCCGCCCGAGATCACCAAAGAACTCGAAGGACTGCAGGACGAGGTGCCGCCAGTCCCGTTCGCGCAGATGCGGGTGCTCGCCGAGGCGGAGTTCGGAGCTCCCCTCGAGCGCGTGTTCGCCTCGTTCGACCCCGTCCCCGTCGCCGCGGCGTCCCTCGGTCAGGCGCATCGCGCGCGGCTCGCGCCCCACGATGCGGCCGACACCGGCCTCGGCGCCGTCGTCGTGAAGATCCAGCGCCCCGGCATCGAGCAGATCGTCGACGTCGACCTGGCGGCACTGAACCGGGTCGCCGACTGGGTGTCGCGGATGCGGGCCGTGCGAGACCGCGTCGACCTGCACGCTCTGCTGGCCGAGTTCGCCGCCACGAGCCGCGAGGAGATCGACTACCTGCACGAGGCGCAGAGCGCCGAGCGCTTCGCCGCCGACTTCGCCGGCGACCCGCGCGTGGCGGCGCCCGAGATCGTCTGGGAGCGCACCACACGGCGCGTGCTCACCCTGCAGGACGTCACCGCGATTAAGATCAACGACCACGCCGCCTTGGCAGCCGCCGGCATCGACCCCGCCGAGGTGGCGCAGGGTTTCGCCGGGGTGATGTTCGACCAGCTGTTCGAGCACGGCTTCTTCCACGGCGACCCGCATCCGGGCAACGTGTTCGTCACGCCCCTGACCGGCGGGCATTGGCGCCTCACGTTCATCGACTTCGGGATGATGGGCGAAGTCTCCGACACGCTGCGCCAGGGACTGCGGCACGTGCTGCTGGCCGTGGCCTCCCGCGACGGCCAGGGGCTCGTCAAGGCCATGCGCGACGTCGGTGTGCTGCTGCCGTCGGCCGACACCGTCGAGCTCGAGCGCGCTCTGTCGGCGCTGTTCTCCCGTTTCGGCGGTATGGGCTTCGCGCAGCTGCGCGACGTCGACCCGCGCGAGTTCCGTGACTTCGCCCACGAGTTCGGCGACGTCGTGCGCACCATGCCGTTCCAGTTGCCCGAGAGCTTCCTGCTCATCGTGCGGGCGATGTCGCTCACGTCCGGGGTGTGCAGCGCCCTCGACCCCGACTTCAATGTGTGGGATGCCGTCGAGCCCTACGCAGGCAAGGTGCTGCGCGAAGAGGGTCGCGGCCTCGTGGCGGACCTCGCCCAGCAGGCCCTCGGCGTCGTCACGACGACCGCGCGGCTGCCGCAGCGTATCGACCGGCTCGTCACCCGCTTCGAGGAGGGGCGCGTCGCGGTCGACCTCACCCGGCTGGAGCGCCGCATCGACCACCTCGAGCGACTCGCGTTCCGCGTGCTCGGCGGTGTGCTGTTCGCCGGCACCCTCATCGGCGGCGTGCTGCTGCAGCTGACGCAGCCGACGTTCGGCGGCGTGCTCATGGGGCTCTCGATCGTTCCGCTGCTGTACGCCGTCATCGGCGGGCGGCGCCGACACGGCGGCTGACCGGCATCCGCGGGATCGACCCGTTCAGTCGCGCATCGCGTCGCCGATGTAGGAGTACTTGACGAACACCTCGCTCGCCCAGCCCGCCTCTTCGAGCACTCCCTGCACGGCCGAGAGCATGTACTTCGAGTCCCACCCCATGTACAGGTACTGGTCGTCGGCGATGCGGTCCCAGTGCCCGTTCCACGCCATCGCGGGGTAGACGGGGCCGCCCCGCCGCGCAGAGAAGGCGACGACGCTCTCGCGCGAATCGGCCCACAGTCGCTTGAAGACCCGGTTGAACAGGTACTTCACGTCGGGAACCTCCCAGTGCTCGCCGCGGAACTCGACGTAGTCGAACTCGCGCTGCCAGCCGCGCGGCCAGCCGCGGCGCTTGCGCGCGTCGAGCACGGGGGTGAGGTCGTCGTCGTCGATGACGGTGACGGCCGGTCGGCGCCACACCTCCGTGAAGCGGCGGGTGAGCTCCTCGGTGCGGGCGGCGATGGATGCCGTGCCCCAGGTCAGCGCACCCGCGACGTCCACGGTGAGGTCGACCCCGCTGCGCGCGTAGAGCGAGCGCTTCTCGGGGAACGACGCGTCGAAGGCGCGATCGGCGAGGTCGTGCTCGAGCAGGGTGAGGTTCCCGAGCGTCGGGACCAGGGCGCGGTGCGCGTTCTGTTCGTCGTCGGAGAGCTCGCCCCAGCGCCGCACGCCGTCGCCGGTCCACTCGTCGGAGGGGGCGATCGGCACGATGTGCTCCACGTCGACCCCCTCGGCGTCGGTGCGCCCGGCCAGCCGCGCCAGGACATACGCGGGGTGGGGGAGCTCGGTGTACTTCAGCCCAACGCGGGTGCGCTCGTCCGACGGGGTGATGCGGGCGATCGCATGCGCGAGGGCGTCCCGTCCGGCATCCGCCGCCCGGCACAGGCGTGCGACGAGCCGGTCGACCGGCAGGCCCGACACGATGCGCCGCAGCAGCAGCGACTGCAGCTGTTCGAGGCTCTCGATGAGCTCTTCCCGGGGGAGCGCGCCGCGCAGGTGCTCGCCGTACAGGCGCATCACGAGCGGATACGTGCCGCGGCCGAACGTCGACAGGAACGCGAACTGCGCGCCGATGCCGGCGTCGGGCGTCTCGGCGGGTTCGAGCAGCAGCCGGTAGATCGCGGCATCCTCGCGCCACTGCGCGGCGTGACCGCGGAGCGTGTCGATGCCGAGCCGCGGGAACTCGTGGCGGAACGTGTCGTAGACGCCCCGTTCGCCGGCGACCGTCACCTCGCGCCCGGTGCGCATCACGAGGTAGTGCGCCCAGAACGACCCGATCTGATCGCCCGTGGCCTGTTCGATCGGCAGCCAGAACTGCGACTCGATCTCGCTCTGCTCCTCGTGGGAGAGTCCCATGAGCACGTAGTTGTGGATGAGCTCGTGATCGCGCAGGGGCTCGCCCGTGGAGTTGAGGCTCTCGAAGATCTGCTGCGCGTTCGCCTCGCCGCCGAGGGTGATCGACACGTGCTCGAGCTTTTGCAGCCCGCGCCAGATGTGCGCCGCCTCGTCGGGGCGGATCTGGCTGCGGAAGAACGCGTAGTTGTCGTCGAAGCGAGACTCGCGCTCGGTGTCGCCGGGCGAGCGGCGGTCGAGCACGACGCTCTCGAAGACCTCCGCCCATGCCCGGTGCGGACGCAGCTTGGTGCGTGCAGGGTCGTCGGGGTGCACGAGTACGCGCGCGAGCTCGTCGGCCAGCGCCGGATCGTCGTCGCGGAGGGTGTGATGGAGCGCGGCGACCAGCAGCATGAGCGTCGTGAGGCGTTGCTGGCCGTCGATGAGGACGAGATGCGGGTCGCCGGCGCCCGCATCCGATGCGGTGGACAGGATCGACCCGATGAAGTGGGTCTGCCCGTCGTCGGTGTCGGCCACGGCGCGGATGTCGCCCAGCAGCTGCTCGCAGCCGCCGATGTCCCAGCGATACTGCCGTTGGTAGACCGGGACGACGATCGTCGTGTCGGATGCCGCGAGCCACCCGATCGTGTTCACCGCGGTCGCGGCGACATTTGCGGCGGTGTTCGCGGCCGTGTTCACGTCCGTGGCCGCCTGCGCGGGGGTGGGGGAGATGGTCTCAGGGGTGCTGCTCATGTTCACTCTTCGTTCCTCGCAAACCCCGACGAGTCTAGTGGCGGGTTTTGCACGGCTAGGTAGGCTTGCCTAAGCCGGGCCTGTAAAAACTTCGCTGGTCCGCGGAAGGGACATGATTCGTCATGGGTTACATCAAGAGCGCCGCTCTGGAGGAGACGGGCTACGTCGTCCTCGACCCCTACGGCAAAGAGATCGACCCCAAGGAGTGGCTCGACATCGAATACGTGGACTGGAAGTCCTCCGGTGACACGCGCTTCGCTCCGCTGGCCTCGGCCAAGGGGGAGATCGAGTGCAACGGCTTCTGGAACCACAAGCCGCCGCGCACCGACAAGGACGGCGTGTGGATCGACGCGCAGACCGAGCTGGCTCCGACGCTCACCGCGCGCGCGCAGGAGCCGGGTGCGAACGTCGGACGCTGCCGCATCATCGAGCTGCAGCCCAACACGTACGCGGACTGCCTGTACAACCTGCACCAGGACGACAACAACCGCCTGAACCCGGACGGCACCGGGTGGGTCGTGCGCGGGTTCTTCAATCTCACCGACGACAAGGACAGCTTCTTCGTCCTGCGTGAGAACCGCACCGACCCGAGCCAGGAGACGCGCATCGCGCTCCCGGCCGGCGCCCAGCTCATCATCGACACGCAGCGCCTGTGGCACGCCGCCACCCACTACGGCGACGAGCCGCGCTACTGCCTCATCACCTCGTGGGAGTCGGGCCCCGAGCTCGACGCGTACATCGCGAAGTACAACGGTGTGAACAAGGTCGACTCGGTGGAGGTCGATCAGGAAGTCCTCGACCAGGGTCAGGCCGAGCAGACGCGTCGCCTTGCTGCGCGCGCCGCCGCGCTCGCCGCCCGCGGCCAGAAGGAAGTCACCATGATGAGCGAGGCCTGAGCCTCGCGCATCGACACGACAGCGCCCCGACCGGATCCGGTCGGGGCGCTGTCGTGTGAGGTGGGCGTTCAGGCGCTGGCGGATGCCGCGACCCGCGCCCGGTGGTTCACGCGGTGTCCGACCCAGAACCCGGCGGCGATGAGCGCAGCCAGCGCCGCACCCAGCATCCAGGGCGTGAGGGTCGGCGCGAGCGCCTGCGTGCCGGAGGCGAGCGTGCCGGTGCCGTCGGCGATGGCCGTGTTGCCGTCGCTGAGGTCGACCGATCCGGCGGCGAGCGTGGCCGCACCGTCGTCGAGCGCGACGGTGCCCTCGGCGAGCGTGGTGGCGCCGTCGGCGAGGTCGCCGAGCCCGGCCGACAGGTCGGACGCGCCCTCGGAGAGCTGCGCCGTGCCGTCGGCGAGGCTGCCCGCTCCGGCGGCGAGCGTCGACGCGCCGGTCGCGAGGTTCTGCGCCCCGCTGCTGAGCGAGAGCGCGCCCGTCGAGAGCGTCTGCGTGCCGGAGGCCAGCGTCGTCGCGCCCGCGGACAGGTCGCCGGTTCCCGACTGCAGGCGGCCGGCGCCGTCGTTCAGCTTTGCGAGTCCGGACGCGAGGTCGCGGGCGCCGGCGGCGAGGGCGGGCGCGCCCTTCTCCGCATCGGTCAGCGCCACGGTGCCGGGCCACTGGTGCGCCGCATCCCCGTTGATGATGTTCGAGACACCGCCCGCCACCTGAGCGGCCCCACCCGCGGCCTGCTGCAGGCCCTGCGAGAGTGTCGGCGCCGCGGCAGCCGGTGCCGCCAGCGCTGTGGTCTTCGCGGAGACGGTCGCGGCGAGCAGTGCGAGGTCGGCCGGCGCCGGGTCGTTGCTCGGGTCGGCATCGGTGAGGAGTGAGATCTGACCGGCGAGCTTCTTCGCGTCGATCGGTGCACTCTCCGCGGTCGCCGTGATCGCGGCGGCGTTGGCGCCGAGAGCGCGCACGTCGTCGGTCACTTTGGTCGAGAGCAGGTTCGCGAACCCCTGTGAGCTGGCGAGCACGCCGCGACTGTAGGCGTCGGCGCCCGAGACGCCCTGCGCGAGCAGTCCTGCCTTCTCGGCCAGCGTCGCGCCGCCGCGGGCGGCGGAATCCGCGCCGACCGCGAGATCGCGCGCGCCCGCGGCGGCGCTCTGCGCACCGGCCGCCAGGCGTGCCGCGCCGGAGGCGGCGGAGGAGGCCCCGCTCTGCACCCGCGCCGCGCCGGCCGCGGCGGAACCCGCGCCTGCGGACAGGGTCGCGGCGCCGGTGGACAGCGTGGCCGCACCGGTCGCGGCGCTCGAGGCGCCCGCGGAGAGCTTCGTCGCTCCGGCGGCGGCGGTCGCTGCGCCGTCCTCCAGGCGGCCGGCGCCGTCGGCGAGCTCGCCCGCTCCGGCGGACACCCGAGCGGCGCCGTCGGCGAGGTCGCCGGCGCCGGCCGCGGCGCGTGTCGCGCCGTCGTCGAGTTCGGCGGCCCCGCTGCTGAGCTTGGCGGCGGTCAGCAGGTAGAGGCCGGTCATGGTCGCCAGGAGGACGGCGAGGACGATGACGGTGATCCGCATCCCCCAGCCGTGCGCGTGTACGTCGGTTCTCATCATCGAAAACTCCGTGTTCGAGCACGCGCGACGGTGCGCGTGCGGGTGGGTGCCCCGGGGAGGGCGCGCCCGCGGGTCGGGAACCCGCGGGCCGAAGTGCGATGAACGTAGCGTGCCGACGCCTCGTCGCCGCGCATCTCGTGACAGGTCTGCATCCTGGCACCAAATCCCAGAGGCGGTGAGACTCGGTTCCTTGTGTCGGTCCTACAACACGCGCCGTCCGGACGATGGCCGCGAGAAGGGTCTTTGTGAATCTGTGTTTGTGTTGTAATCTGTGGAAACAGTCGAGGAGGATGACATGTACGCAACGGAGCGCCACGAGCACATCGCGCAGCTCATCGCCGCCGAAGGGCGGGTGTCGGTCGTCGACCTCGCGCGTCGATTCGACGTGACGACCGAGACCGTGCGACGCGACCTGGACCAGCTCGGACGCACTGGCGTCGTGCGGCGCGTGCACGGCGGCGCCGTCTCGCGCACCCGCGTGAGCACGGCGGAGTCCTCGTTCGCCGAGCGCGCGCTCGTGCGCGGTGAGGCGAAGGAGGCCATCGCCCGCGCCGCCCTCGCCCTCATGCCCGACGACCTCGGCGGATCGGTGTACCTCGACGCCGGCACCACGACCGCGGCCCTCGCCGCGCACCTTGCCGCCGCCGCTCAGGCCGCCGCGCCGCTGGAGGTCGTGACGCACTCGATGACCGTCGCGCACCTGCTCGCCGGCGTCGCCGGGCTGCAGGTCACCGCCGTGGGCGGTCGCGTCCGCGGCCTGACCGCCGCCGCCGTCGGAGCCGGTGCCGTCGCCGCGGTGTCGCGGCTGCGCCCCGACGTCGCCTTCGTCGGCACCAACGGACTGTCCGCCTCGCTCGGTCTCAGCACACCCGACCCCGACGAGGCGGCGGTGAAAGAGGCGATCGTCCGCGGCGCGCGTCGCGTCGTCGTCCTCGCCGACAGCGAGAAGTTCGAGGCGGAGCTGCTGGTCTCCTTCGCCCCCCTCGACGAGATCGATGTCGTCGTCACCGACGCCGCGCCGACCGGCCCTCTCGCCGAGGCCCTCGCGGCGGCCGGCGTCGAGGTGGTGGTCGCGTGATCGTCACGCTCACCGCCAACCCGTCGCTCGACCGCGCCGTCGCCCTGGCCGCACCGCTGGCCGTCGGAGAGGTGCAGTCCGTCGTCGCCGCTCGGGAGGACGCGGGCGGCAAGGGCCTCAACGTCTCCCGCGTCATCGCGGCCGCCGGCGGCAGCACCCTCGCCGTGCTCCCGCTCGACCCGGCCGACCCGTTCGCCACCGCCGTGCATCAGACCGGCCTCCCGGTGCGGGCCGTCCCCGTGCGCGGGGCCGCGCGCACGAACCTCACCGTCACCGACCCCGCCGGCACGACCACGAAACTCAACGCGCTCGGCACCGCCCGCACCGAGGCCGATGCGACCGCGCTGCGCGAGGCGACGGTCGCCGCGTGCGCCGACGCCGACTGGCTCGTGCTCGCCGGGTCGCTGCCGCCGGGGCTGCCCGACGACTTCTACGTGACCGTGATCCGCGCCGTCCGCGAACGGTGGGGCACCCGCGCGCCCTCGATCGCGGTCGACACCTCGGGCGCCGCGCTGCAGGCCGTCGTCGCCGACGGGCGTCCCGACCTCATCAAGCCCAACGACGAAGAACTCGCCGCCCTCACCGGCACGCCCCTCGACGTCACCGTCGACGGTGTCGATCGCGTGCGCGAGGTGGCGGCGACACTGGTCCCGCACCGCGTCGGGGCCGCCTTCGTCACACTCGGCTCCGCCGGTGCGCTCCTGATCACCGCCGACGGCGCCTGGCACGGGACGCCGCCGCCGATCCGGGTGCGCAGCACCGTGGGCGCCGGCGACAGTTCCCTCGCCGGCTTCCTCCTCGCCCGCACCGCCGGAGCGGCGCCCGCCGACGCCGTCCGCGGCGGCATCCGCTACGGCGCCGCGGCGGCATCCCTGCCCGGCACCCAGCCGCCCGCCCCGGCGGACCTTCCCACCGGCGACGTGCCGGTGGTCACCCTCACCTGAAAACCCGCACCACCCGACCACTGGAGGTCACCGTGTCCGACATCATCAGCCCACCGCTCGTCAGCCTCGACGAGCCGCTCGGCCGCGACAAGCGTGCCGTCATCGACGCCCTCGCCGCACGCGTGGCCGCCGCCGGCCGCGCGACGGATGCCGCCGCCCTCGCCGCCGACGCGTGGAAGAGAGAGCAGACCGACGAGACCGGCCTCCCGGGCGGCATCGCCATCCCGCACGCGAAGAGCCCCGCGGTCACCGCCGCCACCCTCGCGTTCGCGCGACTGGCACCGCGTGTCGACTTCGGAGCCGAAGACGGCCCCGCCGACCTCGTCTTCCTCATCGCCGCGCCCGACACCGCCGCCGAAGAGCACCTCGCCGTGCTCTCGCGCCTGGCCCGCGCCTTCATGCGCGACGACTTCACGGCCGGCCTGCGGGCGGCGCAGACGCCGCAGCAGGTCGTCGACCTCGTCACCGATGCGGTCAGCGAGACGCCCGCCGCCCCCGCGACGCCGGCGGCCGCATCCGCCCCCGCCACGACCGAGCTCCTCGTCGAGGGCCGGCCCGCCCGCATCGTCGCCGTCACGGCGTGCGCGACCGGCATCGCCCACACCTTCATGGCCGCCGACGCGCTCACCGCGGCAGGGCAGAAGGCCGGCATCGACCTCGTCGTCGAGCCGCAGGGCTCCTCCGGCTACAAGGCGCTGCCGCAGCAGACCATCGACGACGCGGATGCGGTCATCTTCGCCGTCGACGTCGATGTGCGCGATCCGCAGCGCTTCGCCGGCAAGCCGGTGGTCCGCGCCGCCGTCAAGCGCGGCATCGAGCAGCCCGCGCAGCTGATCGACGAGGCCGTGGCCGCCGTGGGCAACCCGCTCGCGCCGCGCGTCAGCGGGAGCGTCGCTTCGGGCGCCGTGCCGACCTCCAACGCCCCCGTCTCCCTGGGCGGGTCGGTCAAGCGCGCGCTGCTCACCGGCGTCAGCTACATGATCCCGTTCGTCGCCGGAGGCGGCCTGCTCATCGCCCTCGGCTTCCTGCTCGGCGGCTACGAGATCGCCTTCACCGCCGACGACGTCCTCGGCTCGTCGACGCTGTGGAACCTCGGCGACACGAGCCTGCTGATGTACCTCGGCGCGGTCTTCTTCAAGATCGGCGGACTCTCGTTCGGCTTCCTCGTGCCGGCCCTCGCCGGGTACATCGCCTACGGTCTCGCCGACCGACCCGGCATCGCCCCCGGTTTCGTCGCCGGCGCCGTCGCGTCGTTCATGGGTGCGGGCTTCATCGGCGGCATCGTCGGCGGTCTGCTCGCCGGACTCGCCGCGTGGTGGCTCAACCGCCTCGAGGTGGCCCGGTGGCTGCGCGGTCTCATGCCCGTCGTGATCATCCCGCTTCTCGCCTCGATCTTCGCGTCCGGGCTCATGATCATGGTGCTCGGCGGTCCGATCGCGTGGCTGACCCTGGCCCTCAACGACTGGCTCGCCGGCCTCACCGGTGCCGGCGTCATCCTGCTCGGCATCATCCTCGGTCTCATGATGTGCTTCGACCTCGGCGGCCCCGTCAACAAGGTCGCCTACGGCTTCGCCACCGCGAACCTCGCCGCCGGCATCGCCGGCGACACCCGGTACCTCGAGATCATGGCCGCCGTCATGGCCGCCGGGATGGTGCCGCCGCTCGCGATGGCGCTGGCCTCGACGGTGATCGACCGGAAGCTGTTCACCGAGCCGGAGCGCGAGAACGGCAAGGCCGCGTGGCTGCTGGGCGCCGCGTTCATCTCCGAGGGTGCGATCCCGTTCGCCGCCGCCGACGTGTTCCGCGTCATCCCGGCCATGATGCTCGGTGGTGCCGTCACCGGCGCCCTGTCGATGGCGTTCGCCGTCAACAGCAAGGCCCCGCACGGCGGCGTGTTCGTGTTCTTCGCGATCGACAACTTCTGGCTGTGGCTCATCGCGATCGCCGCCGGCACCGTCGTGAGCGCGTTCTCGGTCGTGCTGCTCAAGCGGTTCGCCCGCCGCCGCGGCGACGCGTCCGATATCGCACGGCCCGAAGGAGTTTCCCCCGAGGCGGTGACGGCCTAGGCTCGAAGGAACGCGCACGCGCGGATATCCCTGAACTTCCCTAGGAGGAACACCATGGCCGAACGCCAGGCGACCGTCGCCAGCCAGTCGGGTCTGCACGCCCGCCCCGCCAAGCTCTTCGTCCAGGCGGTGCAGCAGACGGGTGTCCCCGTCACGATCGCCGTCGACGGCGGCCCCGACCTCAACGCCGGCAGCATCCTGACCCTCATGGGCCTGGGCGCCACGCAGGGCACGGTCGTCACGCTCAAGGCGGAGGGCGACGGCGCCGAGGCGGCGCTGGACACCCTCGTCGCGTTCCTCGAGACCGACCACGACGCCGAGGCCTGACCTCGCAGACACGAAGGCGGATGCCGGAGCCCAGCGCTCCGGCATCCGCCTTCGTCGCGTGTGCTCTAGATGTCGATCGACTCGCCCGGCTCGAGCGCGGTGAACTCGCCACCGTGCTGCGCGGCGGCCCAGGCGAGGCGTCCGCGCCCCATCTCGAGGCCGGAGCGGGAGAGCGTCATGTCGTGCACGGCGAAGGCCCGGCGGGGCGCGACGGCCAGCACGAAGTCCATCGCCTCGCCGATCTTCAGCCACGGCGCGCCCACGGGAGCCGCGAGCAGGTTCACCTCGACGCCCTCGGGGACCGTGTAGGAGTCGCCGGGGTAGTACAGCTCGTCGTCCACGAGCACGCCGACGTTGTCGACGACCGGGATCGAGGAGTGGATGACGTTGTGGCGTCCGCCGAAGAAGCGCAGCGTGAACGGCTCGACGACGATCTCGTCGCCGGGGGAGACCACCGTCACGTCGAACTCGGATGCCGCGGCGGCGACGCCCGCCGGGCCGTAGATCGGCACATCCGGGGCGTCCTTGCGCAGGCGGGTGAGGTGCTCGGGGGTCCAGTGGTCGGCGTGCTCGTGGGTCAGCACGATCGCGACCAGTCGCCCGAGGTCGGACAGCGGCAGGGTGAAGGATCCGGGATCGATGAGCAGCGTGCGTCCGTCCTTCTCGACGCGGAGGCAGGCGTGCTCGTGTTTGGTGACGCGCATGCGCTCAGTCAACGCCCGCCGAGGCCCGGCGGCAACCCGCGACACCCCGTCCCGGCTCGATTTGGCCCGATGCGCACGGCCATGGCATACTTGAACGGTTGCCTCCGGGAAGCCGGAGAAGACAGAAAAGTACGGCCCCATCGTATAGCGGCCTAGTACGCCGCCCTCTCACGGCGGTAACGCGGGTTCGAATCCCGCTGGGGTCACATCCGAAGAGCCGGTCCACACGGACCGGCTCTTCCTCGTTTCCGGCGCGCGTCGCGCCCGTGCGCGTCGAGACCCGCGCGATGCGCCGAGACCCGCATCCAGGACGCGGGTCTCGGCGTGCGGGCCGGGTCTCGGCGTCAGGGCTCGGGCGTCGGGGGCCGCGGCGCGCGGCGGCGGCGCGCCAGCCGCCGGACGAGGAGCACGACGCCGGCGACGACCGCGGCGACGGCGAACCAGGGGAGCAGGAAGCCGACGGCCACGACGAGACCGTTGAGGGCCGCCAGCAGCCCGTTCCACCCCGACGTGATGCCGTCGCCGAACCCGGCCGGGTCGGGCTCGACCGCGGGCTGCGGCTCGTCGAGCGTCACGCTCAGCGACGACATCGCCACCTGCTCGTCCAGCAGCGCCAGCTGCGACTGCAGCGAGGCGAGTTCGGACTGACGCTGCGCGAGCGCCGACTCGGCGGCCACGAGGTCGGCGGTCGTGTCGGCGTCGGCGAGCAGCTCGGTGAGGCGATCGACGGATGCCTGCAGCGCGTCGACCCGGGCGCGCAGATCGACGGCCTCGCCGGTGACGTCGCGGCGGGAAGTCTCGGACGCGCGCACCTCACCGACATCGGCGAGGCCGGCCAGGACACCGGTCAGCTCGGCGGCGGGCACCCGCACCGTGATCCACGCACCCCCGGGAGTGGGGTACACGACGGCGTCACCGCCGGTCGCGGGCATCACCCCGCTCTCGCCGACGCTCATAACCTCGACGTATCCGCCGGCGGCGTCCGCGGCCTCGCCGATCGTGCGGGCCGCGGCGGCCGCATCGTCCACCTCGACGGTCGCCGAGGCGGTCGCGACGATCTCGCGTCCGGCATCCGTCGTCGCGGTCTCGGACGAGGCTCCGGCGCCGTCGGAGGCGCCGGGACGCGCGGCCTCCTCCAGGCTCTGCGCCGCGTCGCCCGGAAGGGACTCGAAGCCGGCGTCGGGTGCGACGGCCTCGCCCGGGACGAGCACGAGGCCGCTGCCGGCATCCGCGTCACCGCCGGCGCTCGTCGCACCCAGGCCGCCGAGATACGGACTCACCGCTGCGAACAGCGCGAGGGCGGCCGCGGCCCCGCCGACCGACAGCCAGACGGTGCGGCGGCGGGTGCGTCGACGCTCCTGCTCGCGTCGTCGCTGTTTCTGCGTGTGCTCGCGCTCGCGTTCGAGGGAACGGACGAGTCCCGCCTCGATCTCCCGGAGGCGTTCTTCGCTCAGCTCGGGCAGGTCGGGCAGCGCGAGATCGGTGTCGTGCGCGCTCATGTCGTCTCTCCTTCGACGGTCGCCCGGAGGCGGGTGCGGATGCGGGAGAGACGGGTGCGGACAACGGCGTGCGTCACGCCCAGCCGCTCGGCGGCGGCCTGGTAGGCGTACCCTTCCGCCGCGCACAGCCGGAAGATCTGCTGGTCGAGGGCGCTCAGCATCCCGACCTCGGCGAGGATCCGCTCGACGAGTGCCTTCTCGACGACCTGCGCTTCGACGTCCACCGTCGCCGGCAGGGTCTCGTCCGCCTCGGCGCCGGTGTGGTCGCGGTCGCGGCGGATGCGGCGGATGCGGTTCGCCGCCTGGAACCGGCACACCGTCACCAGCCACGGCAGCACCGAGTCGCCGGCGAGCTCGAGGCCCGGGAACTTGCGCCACGCCGCCAGAAACGTCTCCTGCAGCACGTCTTCGGCATCCGCCGCATTCCCGACGAGTCCGTGCGCGAGCCAGTACACCGGGCGTGCGTACGCCCGGAACAGCGCGCGGAACGCACCGTCGTCGCCGGCGGCCGCCGCCGCGACGAGCGCCGCGTCGTCTCGCGCCGCGATGTCGGTCATGGGTCTCCGCCCCGGTCGGGACTCCTCGGAGTCATCGTCTCTCACCCCGTCAGTGTCCGCCAGCGCCGGATCGTCTCATCGCGGGCGGTAGTGTTCTCTGAGCGAAGGGGAGTATCCCGGTATCGCGCTTCCGTCATCACGGGCCCCGTCGTCGAGGCCCCGGTTGCGCGCCGCGTCGGCGGGGGAGAGACTTTCGATCCTCCGTCGTACCCCGAAAGGCCCCCATGGACCTCCCCGTCTGGTTCGAGATCGGCTCGCTCGTCGTGCTCGTGCTGATTCTCGTCGGCGACCTGCTGCTGATCCTCAAGCGTCCCCACATCCCCTCCACCAAGGAGTCGACCCTGTGGGTCGTGTTCTACGTGACGCTCGCGCTGCTGTTCGCGGGACTGCTGTGGACGTTCGCGGGCCACGAATTCGCGGGTCAGTTCATCGCCGGGTGGCTGACGGAGTACAGCCTCTCGATCGACAACCTCTTCGTGTTCGTGCTGATCATGAGCCAGTTCGCGGTGCCTCGGCGCTATCAGCAGGAGGTGCTGATGGTCGGCATCATCATCGCGCTGATCCTGCGCGGCGCCTTCATCCTCGCCGGGGCCGCGATCATCGAGCAGTTCAGCTGGGTGTTCTACATCTTCGGCGCGTTCCTCATCTGGACCGCGTGGCGACAGGCCTTCCCGGGTGGCGACCACGACTCCGACGTGAAGCAGGAGTCGTTCATCGTGCGCCTGCTGCGCCGCACGATCGACATCACCGACCACTACGACGGCGCGAAGATCCGCACCGTCGTGAACGGCAAGAAGTTCTTCACGCCGATGATCATCGTCTTCGCGGCGATCGGGGTCACCGACCTGCTGTTCGCGATCGACTCGATACCGGCGATCTTCGGCATCACCCAGAACCCGTTCATCGTCTTCACCGCGAACCTGTTCGCTCTCATGGGCCTGCGCCAGCTCTACTTCCTGCTCGGGGACCTGCTCGACCGGCTCAAGTACCTGCACTACGGCATCGCGTTCATCCTCGCCTTCATCGGCGTGAAGCTCTTCTTCCACGCGATGCACGAGAACGAGCTGCCGTTCATCAACGGCGGCGAGCACATCGAGTGGGCGCCGGAGATCTCGACGTGGATGTCGCTGGGCGTCATCGTGCTGTCGATGGCCGTCGCGACGATCGCGAGCCTCGTGGCTTCGGCGAAGGAGCGGCGCGAGCGCGGCGTGACGGCCGCGGGTCCTGCCGACCCCGCTGACGCGCATGCGCCGGTCGTCGCCGCCGAAGCGGTCGCCGACGAGAAGGGCACGCCCCCCACCGTCGACGCCCCCCGAGCCGACGACTGACCGCGGCTCGGCCGCCACAAGGAGGAGCCACCGGGAGGGCGGCGCGGGCCGGGGGCGCGGTCGGCGGTGGTAACCTGAGCCGATGCGGTTCGTGGGCCTTCTCCTTATCGGCCGCGGCGAGATCTCGTTCTGAGCCCCCTCTCGTCGCGGAGTCCGCTGTGGGCACTCATCCGAACCTGAGAACGAGACACATGAACAGCCAGATCCCCGATCACCCCCGCACCCTCGCCGAGAAGGTGTGGGACGACCACCTCGTCGTCAAGGGCGAGGACGGCCAGCCCGACCTCATCTACATCGACCTGCACCTGGTGCACGAGGTCACGAGCCCGCAGGCCTTCGACGGTCTGCGCGCCGAGGGGCGCCCGGTGCGCCGCCTCGACCTCACGATCGCGACCGAGGACCACAACACCCCGACGCTCGACATCGACAAGCCGATCGCCGACCTCACCAGCCGCACCCAGATCGAGACCCTGCGCCGCAACGCCGAGGAGTTCGGCGTGCGCATCCACTCGCTGGGCGACAAGGAGCAGGGCATCGTCCACGTCGTCGGGCCGCAGCTGGGCCTCACGATGCCGGGTGTCACGGTCGTCTGCGGCGACTCGCACACGAGCACGCACGGCGCGTTCGGTGCGATGGCCTTCGGCATCGGCACGAGCGAGGTCGAGCACGTGCTGGCCACGCAGACCCTGCCGCTGAAGCCGTTCAAGACGATGGCCATCACCGTCGAGGGCACGCTCCGCGAGGGCGTCACCGCGAAGGACATCATCCTCGCCGTCATCGCGAAGATCGGCACCAACGGCGGCCAGGGCTACGTGCTCGAGTTCCGCGGCAGCGCCATCCGCGCCCTGTCGATGGAGGGCCGGATGACGATGTGCAACATGTCGATCGAAGCCGGCGCCCGTGCCGGCATGGTCGCGCCCGACGAGACGACGTTCGCGTACCTGAAGGGCCGCCCGCACGCGCCCGAGGGCCAGGACTGGGAAGACGCCGTCGCGTACTGGCGCACGCTCCCGTCCGACGAGGGCGCCGTCTACGACGCCGAGGTGTTCCTCGACGCCGACGAGCTCGAGCCGTTCGTGACGTGGGGCACCAACCCCGGTCAGGGCGTGTCGCTGTCGGATGTCGTCCCCTCGCCCGACGACTTCGCCGACCCGAACGAGCGCGCCGCCGCCGAGCGCGCGCTGGAGTACATGGACCTCACCGCCGGCACGCCCCTGAAAGAGGTGCCGGTGGATGCCGTCTTCATGGGCTCGTGCACGAACAGTCGCATCGAGGACCTGCGCGCGTTCGCGTCGGTGATCGAGGGGCGCACGAAGGCCGAGAACGTGCGGGTCATGGTCGTGCCCGGCTCCGCGCGGGTGCGGCTGGAGGCCGAGGCCGAGGGCCTGGACAAGGTGTTCACCGCGTTCGGCGCCGAGTGGCGTTTCGCCGGCTGCTCGATGTGCCTCGGGATGAACCCCGATCAGCTCGCCCCGGGCGAGCGCTGCGCCTCGACGAGCAACCGCAACTTCGAGGGTCGTCAGGGCAAGGGCGGGCGCACGCATCTCGTGTCGCCCCTCGTGGCCGCCGCGACGGCCGTCCTCGGACGCCTCGCGAGCCCGAGCGACCTGCCCGCCCGTGAGACCGTGGAGGCCTGACATGGAGAAGTTCACGACGCACACAGGCATCGCCGCCCCGCTGAAGCGCTCGGCCGTCGACACCGACCAGATCATCCCCGCGGTCTACCTCAAGCGGGTCACCAAGACCGGCTTCGAGGACGCGCTGTTCGCCAACTGGCGGCAGGACCCCGACTTCCTCCTCAACCAGCCGGTGTTCGCCCGCTCGTCGATCCTCGTCGCCGGCCCCGACTTCGGTACGGGTTCGAGCCGCGAACACGCCGTGTGGGCGCTGCGCGACTACGGATTCCGCGTCGTGCTCAGCCCCAAGTTCGCCGACATCTTCCGCGGCAATGCGGGCAAGCAGGGCCTGGTCACGGGCGTGATCGGCGAGGACGACCTGGAGGCGATCTGGGCGGTCATCGACGCCGACCCGGGCATCTCGATGACGGTCGATCTGGAGGCGCGCGAGGCGCGCATCGGCGACCTCCGAGTCGGCTTCGACATCGACGATTACACTAGATGGCGGCTCCTCGAAGGGCTCGACGACATCGGGCTCACCCTGCGCAACGAAGACGCCATCGCGGGATTCGAGGCACGCCGAGAGGCATGGCGACCGCGGACACTGCCCGTCCGCTAGCCCGGTGCCCGCCCCGCGATCCGGGGCGGCGCCGTTCCGTCTCCCACAGACACAAGTGAGGTCCATTCGATGAAAACCCTCGTCACCGAGTCCGTTCCCTCGGGCCCGGAGGGCGGCTATCCGGCCGTCGTCCAGGCATTGCGCATCCGCGGCGGCCGGCCGCTGCGCGGGACGGTCGACGTGAAGGGCGCGAAGAACCTCGCGACCAAGGCGATGGTGGCCTCGCTGCTCGGCGCCACCGAGTCCGTGCTGCGCGACGTGCCCGACATCAGCGACGTGCAGGTCGTGCGCTCGCTCCTCGAGGTGCACGGCGTGACCATCTCCGACGACGGCGAGGGCGTGCTGCGCCTGGACCCGAGCGGTGCGGTCTCGGCGCACTTCGAAGAGATCGACGCGCACGCCGGTGCCTCCCGCATCCCGATCCTCTTCTGCGGTCCGCTGCTGCACCTGCTCGGTCAGGCATTCATCCCCGACCTGGGCGGATGCCGCATCGGCGACCGTCCGATCGACTTCCACCTCGACGCCCTCCGCTCGTTCGGCGCGATCGTCGAGAAGCTGCCCAGCGGCATCCGCCTGTCGGCGCCGAACGGCCTGCACGGCGCGAACATCGACCTGCCCTACCCGAGCGTCGGCGCCACCGAGCAGGTGCTGCTGACCGCGGTACGCGCGAAGGGGACCACGGAGCTGCGCAACGCGGCGATCGAGCCCGAGATCATGGATCTCATCGCCGTCCTGCAGAAGATGGGCGCGATCATCTCGTACGAGCCCAACCGGGTCATCTTCATCGAGGGCGTCGACGACCTCAAGGGGTACGACCACCGCTGCATCTTCGACCGCAACGAGGCCGCCTCGTGGGCGTGCGCGGCACTGGCCACCGACGGAGAGATCTTCGTCGCCGGCGCCAAGCAGCAGGAGATGCTGACGTTCCTCAACGTCTTCCGCAAGGTCGGCGGCGATTTCGACATCCTCGAGGACGGGATCGCGTTCCGCCGCGGCGCCGAGCTCAAGGCCGTCACCGTCGAGACCGACGTGCACCCGGGCTTCATGACCGACTGGCAGCAGCCGCTCATCGTCGCCCTCACACAGGCCACCGGCGAATCGGTCGTGCACGAGACGGTGTACGAGAACCGGCTCGGCTTCACGCGTGCCCTCGTGCAGATGGGCGCCGACATCGTCGTGCATCCCGAGGGCATCGCCGATCCCGCCCGCCGCGTCCCGCGCCGGGCGCTCGAGCAGGCCGCGGTCATCAACGGGCCGACCCCGCTGCACGGCGCCGATGTGGTCGTCCCCGACCTCCGCGGCGGCTACAGCTACGTCATCGCGGCCCTCGCCGCCGAGGGGGAGTCGACCGTGCGCGGTGTGGACATCATCCGCCGCGGCTACGAGAAGTTCCTCGACAAGCTCAGCGCCCTCGGCGCCGACTTCGACGTCGTCGCCTGAGGCCCCGATGAGCCCTCGTCGCCGTGCCACGGCGGAGAAGTCGCGCCCGAGCTGGTTCTGGCCACTCGCAGCGATCGTCGTCCCCGCCACGGGATGGTTCGCGAAGATCGAGATCTCCGGCGAGGAGCACCTCCCCGCCGAGGGACCGTACGTCCTCGCGCCGAACCACTACAGCGAGTTCGACCCGCTGATCCTCGCCGTCGCGACGTGGCGGTTGGGCCGCGCGCCGCGCTTCATGGCGAAGGAGAGCCTGTTCCGCGTGCCGGTGCTGGGCGACGCGTTGCGCGCGACCGGGATGGTGCCGGTGGCACGCGCCGCCTCTGCCGCCGCGGCGCGTCAGACGATCGATCAGGCCGTCGCCCTCGTCGAGCACGGTCGCGGCGTCATCGTCTATCCGGAGGGATCGCTCACCCGCGATCCGGACATGTGGCCGATGCGCGGCAAGACCGGTGCCGTGCGCCTGGCCCTCGCCGGCGACATCCCCGTCATCCCGGCCGCGACATGGGGCGTGCAGCAGATCATGCCGCGCTACGGCAAGCTGCGCGTGTTCCCGCCGCGCCGGCGGGTGCAGGTTCTGCTCGGTCCCGCCGTCGACCTCTCGGCGTGGCGCGGACAGTCCACGCCGGGCGCCCTCACCGCGGCGACGGATGCCGTCATGGCCGACGTCTCCACGCTGCTCGGACGCCTGCGCGACGAGACGCCGCCCGCCGAACGATGGAACCCCGCCGTGCACGGGCAGAAGGAGACGGGCCGCCTTGAGTCGTAATCCGTCCCCCGCGCCGAAGACCGGGAGCGTCCCGCGCGTCTCGGGACTGCCGCGCGTCGCCGTGATCGGCTCGGGAAGCTGGGGCACGACCTTCGGAAAGGTGCTCGCCGACGGCGGCGCCCACGTCGTCATGTGGGCGCGTCGCGCGGAGGTGGCGCACGAGATCCAGGCCGGGCACCGCAACAGCCAGTACCTCCCGGGCATCAACCTGCCGCGGACGATGTCGGGCACGTCCCACCTCTCCGAGGCCCTCGACGGGGCCGACCAGGTGTACCTCGCGATCTCGAGCCAGGCGCTGCGCCAGAACCTCAAGGCCGTGCGCCCGCTCATCGCCGGCAGCGACGTGCCGATCGTCTCGCTCATGAAGGGCGTCGAGAAGCGCACCGGACTGCGCATGAGCCAGGTGATCGAGCAGGAGCTGCACTGCGATCCTGCGCGGATCGCCGTCGCCTCGGGCCCGAACCTCGCGCTCGAGATCGCCCGTGAGCAGCCGACCGCCGCGGTCATCTCCTCCTCGAGTCAGGAGACCGCCGAGGCCGTCGCCCGCCGCGCGCGCAACGCCTACTTCCGCACCTTCGTGAACACCGACGTGATCGGCACCGAGTTCGGCGGGGTGCTCAAGAACCTCATCGCCGTCGCGATCGGCATCGTCGACGGCGTCGGCTACGGCGAGAACACGAAGGCGTCGATCATCACGCGCGGGCTCGTCGAGATGACCGACTTCGCGGTCGCCCAAGGTGCCCAGCACGAGACGCTGCAGGGGCTCGCGGGTCTCGGCGACCTCATCGCGACGTGCCAGTCGCCGCTCAGCCGCAACAACACCGCCGGGCGGCTGCTCGGCCAGGGGTACAGCTTCCAAGACGTCGTGAAGCAGATGGACCAGACCGCGGAGGGCCTGGCATCCGTCGCGCCGATCCTGCAGCTGGCCCGCGAAGCCGGCGTCTCGATGCCGATCGTCGAGCAGGTCAAGATGGTGCTCGACGGCGCCATGGACCCCCGGCACATCGCCCCGCACCTGACCACCGACGACGACCAGCCCACCGGCGAGAGGACCCAGAATGACCAAGGCGGCAGTGGCGGTGCTCTTCGGCGGTCGCTCCAGCGAGCATTCGATCAGCTCCGCAACGGCCGGGGGAGTGCTGGGCGCGCTCGACCGTGACCGCTACCGGGTGATCCCGGTCGGCATCACCCGTGACGGCGCGTTCGTCCTCGAGGACGACGAGCCGGGCAAGTTCGCGCTCGACCCGGCGCACCTGCCCGAAGTCGTCGACAACGGCACCCGGATCATCTGGCCCGACTCCGTCCGCAGTCGCGAGTTCAAGGTACGGGATGCCGACGGCACCGTACGCTCGCTCGGCGACGTCGACGTGGTGTTCCCGATCCTCCACGGCCGCTTCGGCGAGGACGGCACGGTGCAGGGCTTCCTCGAGCTGCTCGACCTGCCGTACGTCGGTGCGGGACTGCTCATGTCGGCGATCGGCATGGACAAGCACACCACCAAGAGCGTCCTCAAGGCCGCGGGGGTGCCCGTCGTGCCGTGGGTGAGCGTGACGCGGCAGAACCTCGACCGCGACCCCGAGCTGTGGCGGCGCCGCATCCGCTCCCTCGGCCTTCCCGCCTTCGTCAAGCCGGCCCGCGCCGGCTCGTCGGTGGGTGTGTCGAAGGTCGACGACTGGGACGATCTGGATGCCGCCCTCGAGACGGCGTTCGCCGAGGACGGCACGGTGCTCGTCGAACAGGCGGTCGTCGGCCGCGAGGTCGAGTGCGGAGTGCTGGAGGGACGGGACGGCGGCGAGCCGCGGGTGAGCGTCGCCGGCGAGATCGTGATCTCGGGCCGCGACTTCTACGACTTCGAGGCGAAGTACCTCGGCGCCGACGGCATCGACCTCGTCTGCCCGGCCGAGCTCGGCGACGGCGAGCTGGCCGAGATGCAGCGGATCGCCGCGCGGGCGTTCGAGGCGGTCGGCGGGCAGGGCCTCGCGCGGGTCGACTTCTTCTACACCGGCACCGAGTTCTTCGTGAACGAGGTCAACACGATGCCCGGGTTCACGCCGATCTCGATGTTCCCGAAGTGCTGGATCGCGTCGGGCATGAGCTACGACGATCTGCTCACCGAGCTGATCGAACTCGCCCGCGCCCGCTGACCGGGGCGCCCGTCCGGCTCAGCCTTCGGCCGTGTCGACGCGCTCGGTGCAGACGGCGCCGGTGGTCGGCAGGGTGCCGACCGCGCGACCGAGGTCGCTCAGCACCGCCCGCGCGCTGACGTCGTCGTAGTCGAGGTAGACCTCCACCGCGGGGGAGCGGCCGTAGGTCGTGAAGCGGTAGTTCGGCGCCTCGCTGTCGTCGATGATCCAGTCGACGTTGTCGACGCTCTGGCACACCAGCTCGGTGGGGCCGGGTTCGGTGACGCCGCACGTGAGCAGCACGGTGCTCGGGTCCCCCCAGGCGCCGGTGGCCTGCGCATCGGTCCACCGGCGGGTCTGACCGTCGACCGAATCGGGCAGAGCGGTGGTGACGGCGGCGCACGCGGGGTCGTTCGCGTCGGCGGCGGGCTTCATCGACACCGTGCTGCTGCACGCGGTCAGGGAGCCGGCGACGAGGGGGAACGCGACGACCAGTGCGAGCGCGAGACGGCCGCGGCGGGGTCGGGGGAACACCACTCCAGGCTACCGTGGAGGGATGAGCCACCCCGCCCCGCGCACCGTCGGCGACGCCTCCGAGGCGGAGGTGCTGGAGCTCGTGTTCGCGGCGCTGCAGGGCACGTCGCGCGCCGTCGTCGGCCCCGGGGACGACGCGGCGGTGCTCGCCGTCCCGGGGGAGCGGATGGTCGTCACGACCGACACCCTCGTGCACGGACCCGACTTCCGCCTGGCATGGTCGAGCCCGCACGACCTCGGCGTGAAGTCCGCCGCCGTGAACCTGGCCGACGTCGCGGCGATGGGCGCCCGCCCGACCGCGCTGTTCGTCGCGCTCACCCTCCCGGACGAGACACCGCTGGCGTTCGTCTCGGAGTTCGCGGCGGGCCTGCGCGAGGGATGCGACATCCTCGCTCCGGGTTGCGCGGTCGAGGGCGGCGACCTCACCGTCTCGGACACCCTCACGATCGCCGTCACGGCGGTCGGCGTGCTCGAGGGGCGCGCTCCCGTGCTGCGCAGCGGCGCACGCCCGGGCGACGTGGTCGCCGTGACCGGGGAGCTGGGCGCGGCGGCGCGCGGTCTCGCGCTGCTGTTCGACCGGTTCACCGACGAGGACGGCGCGCCGGTGCCCGTCGACGCCGACACGCTCACCGCCGCCGAGCGGGACGATCTCGCCGCGCAGCTGCGCCCGCAGCCTCCCGTCGCGCTCGGGGTCGCGGCGGCCGAGGCGGGCGCGTCGGCGATGATGGACGTCTCCGATGGCCTGCTCCTGGATGCCGGCCGCCTCGCGCGGGCGTCGGGGGTGACCGTCGCCCTCGCAGGTGAGTGGAGCGACGAGGCCCTCCGCGGCGGCGAGGACCACGCGCTGCTGGCCACCTTCCCCCCAGACGCCGCGCTGCCCTCCGGATTCCGCGCGGTCGGCCGCGTCGAGCCCCGCGGTGAGGACTCCGTGACGGTCGCCGGCCTCGCCGACGCCGGCCCCGGCGGATGGGACCCCTACCGCGACTGGGACGCCCGCCGCGGCTGACCCGGCATCCGCGCCGCCGAGATGACACGAACTGCCCCGAAAAGTCCCGTCAGACGACGATCTGCGTCATCTCGATCGTCAGGGGGCCGGATGCAGCCACCACATCGTCGTGTCGCCGTACTTCTTCGAGCGGCCGTGCACGAGGGAGGCGGGGACGGATGGGCGCGGGGAGCGGGTCGCGCGCTCGACGATGACGGTCGCCTCCGGCGTCAGACGCGGGGCCAGCAGCGCCAGCAGTTCGGCGATCTCGGTCTCGCCGACGTCGTAGGGCGGATCGATGAGCACGAGGTCGTAGCGTCCCGCATCGGAGCGGACGAACGCCTCGGCGGCGGCGCGGTGCACCCGGATCGCCGCGCCGGCCACGGCGCGGGAGACGGCATCCGCGTTCCGCCGGGCGACGGATGCCGCCCGCGGGGCCTTCTCGACGAGATCGGCGCTGCGGGCCCCGCGGCTGACGGCTTCGAGCCCGAGCGCGCCGGAGCCGGCGTACAGGTCCAGGACGGCGGCATCATCGACCGCGCCGGCCGACTCGAGGGCGGAGAACAGGGATTCGCGCACCCGGTCGCTCGTCGGACGCGTCCCGGCATCGGGCACGGTGAGGGCGAGCGATCCCGCCGCCCCCGAGATGATGCGGGTCATGCCTTCACGATAGCGAGGCGCCGCGGGGCTCCGAGGTCAGTCGGGGCTCGGTGCGCAGCGCGGGCCGCAGCCCCGCCTTGTCGGCGTAGAAGGCACGGATGCGGTCCATGTCGGCGCCCACGTCGCCGGTGAGTTCGATCGTCGGGCCGAGGCCGGTCGTCATCGTCGTGCGGTCCACATAGCCCAGCGTCACGGGCATGCCGGTCTCGCGCGCGATCCGATAGAACCCGCTCTTCCAATGCGTGTTGGCGCCGCGCGTCCCGTCGGGGGTCACGACGAGCCCGAAGACCTCTCCCGCGTGCACGCGCGCGACGACTTCCGACACGACCCGTCCCGCATCGCTGCGGTCGACCGGGATGCCGCCGAGCCGGCGCATCAGCGGCCCCCGCCAGCCCGCGAACAGGCTCTTCTTGCCCAGCCAGCGCACGTCGACGCCCAGGCGCCACGCGATCGCGAGCATGAGCACGAAGTCCCAGTTCGACGTGTGCGGCGCCCCGATGAGCACCGTCGGACGCGTGGGTGCGGGCTCGGTCACGAGCCGCCAGCGGCTGAGCGCCCAGTACGCGCGGGCGAGAAGTCGTCGGATCACCCCTCGAGCGTAGGGGGCGCCGCTGTGCGCCGCCTGCGTCGGAGGGGATGCCTAGACTCGTGCCATGCCCACGATCGCCCTCGACGCCTCGCTGGCGGCGGTGGTGGGGGCGAAGATCGCCGGGCAGCTGCAGCGGGCGTTCGGCATGGCGACGGTGGGCGACCTGCTCGATCATTACCCGCGGCGGTACGCCCGTCGCGGCGAGCTGACCCCCATCGCGACGCTGCCGATCGGCGAGGAGGTCACCGTCGTCGCCGAGGTGCGCTCGGCGACCATGCGGCAGATGAAGGGGCGCCGCGGTCAGATCGTCGAGGTCGTCATCGGCGACGGACTCGGCACGGCGACCCTCACCTTCTTCAACCAGAAGTGGCGGCTGGACGAGCTCGTCCCGGGCCGGCAGGGAATCTTCTCGGGCAAGGTCGGGCAGTACAAGGGCGTGCAGCAGTTCGCCCATCCGGCCTACGAGCTGTTCGACGACGACGCGGCGACGGCGCTGCTGAACGCCCAGGCGCAGCAGCGCATCCCCATCCCGATCTACCCGGCGACCGCGTCTGTGCCGAGCTGGCAGGTGCGCAAGGCGGTCGAACTCGTGCTGCCCTCGCTGGGCGACGTGCCCGACCCGTTGCCGGAGGACCTGCGCGCCGCCGACGGCCTGCTCGACGCGCGCACCGCCCTCATGCGGATGCACGCGCCTCAGGAGTTCTCGGAGATCGACGCGGCGCGGCGCACGCTGCGCATGCACGAGGCGTTCGTGCTGCAGGCCGCGCTCCTGCAGCAGCGCGGCGTCGTGCAGCGACTCGATGCCACGCCGCGACCGGCGGGCGACCTGCTGGCGCGCTTCGACGCGTCGCTGCCGTTCGCGCGCACCGCCGATCAGGTCGCCGTCGGCGACGTCGTCGCCGCCGACCTCGTCGGCACGGGGCCGATGAACCGTCTCGTGCAGGGCGAGGTGGGCTCGGGAAAGACGCTCGTGGCGCTGCGTGCGATGCTGCAGGTCGCCCAGTCCGGCGGCCAGTCCGCCCTCATCGCCCCCACCGAGGTGCTCGCGGCGCAGCACGTGCGCTCGATCGCGCGGATGCTGGGACCACAGCTCGCGCCCGAGCTCATGCCGACGCTGCTCACCGGTCAACTGCCGGCCGCCGAACGGCGCAAGGCCGCGCTGCGCGCGGCGGCAGGCCAGGCGCTCATCGTCGTCGGCACCCACGCGCTGCTGAGCGAGTCCACGACGTTCGCCGATCTGGGTCTGGTCGTCGTCGACGAGCAGCACCGCTTCGGCGTCGAACAGCGCGAGACCCTGCGGGCGAAGGGAACGGCCCCGCACGTGCTCGTGCTCACGGCGACCCCGATCCCGCGCACCGTCGCGATGACCGTGTTCGGCGACCTCGACGTCTCGACGATCCGCACGCTCCCCGAGGGGCGGGCCGGGATCTCGACCTTCGTCGCGCCGCTGTCCGAGAAGCCGGCGTGGTTCGCGCGGGTGTGGGACCGTGTCGCCGAGGAGGTGGCGCTCGGTCGACAGGCGTTCGTGGTGTGCCCCGCGATCGATGCGGCGCAGGAGTCCGCCCGCGACCCCGATGCACCCGAGGCCGTCCCCGGCGCCGAGGCCCCGACGAAGGTCCGCTGGGGCGTCGTGCAGGCCGCCGACATGCTGTCGCGGCATCCGGCGTTCGAGGATCTCACCGTCGAGATCCTGCACGGGCGCATGGGTGGCGAGCAGAAGGACGCCGTCATGCAGTCCTTCGCGCGCGGCGAGATCGACGTGCTCGTGGCCACGACGGTCATCGAGGTCGGCGTCGACGTGCCCAACGCCTCGACGATCGTCGTCCTCGAGGCCGACCGGTTCGGCGTCTCGCAGCTGCACCAGCTCCGCGGCCGCGTGGGACGAGGATCCGTTCCCGGACTGTGCCTGCTCGTGACCGAGGCCGACCCGGGTTCTCCCGCCCGCTCCCGCGTCGACGCCGTCGCCTCGACGACGGACGGGTTCCTCCTCGCCGAGGTCGACCTCGAGCTGCGCGGCGAAGGCGATGTGCTCGGCGACATGCAGTCGGGAGCGAAGTCGTCGCTGCGCCTGCTGCGGGTCGTCACCGACGCCGACCTCATCACCCACGCCCGCGCCGCGGCGGCGCGCGTGTTCGAGGACGATCCCACTCTCGAGCGCCATCCGGGGCTCGTGGCCGCGATCGCCCGCCGCGTCGGGGAGCAGGAGCGCGACGCGCTCGCGCGCAGCTGATTTCCTGCGCCGTCACGCAGCAGATGCCCACAGGAGCGGGGCCGGGGCGGCCCACTAGTCTGGATGTATGAACAACCGCATCGCGGTCGTGCCCGGCTCGTTCGACCCCCCGACCCTGGGCCACCTCGACGTCATCCGGCGCGCCGCCGGCCTCTACGACCAGCTGCACGTGCTCGTCGTGCACAACCCCGGCAAAGAGGCGATGCTGCCCATCGCGCAGCGGCTGAGCCTGCTCGAGCAGTCCATCGCCGACGAGGGGATCGCGGGCGACATCGTCGTGGCCTCGTGGAGCATGGGCCTGCTCGTCGACTACGTCACCGACGTGGGGGCGGGGGTGCTCGTCAAGGGCATCCGTTCTCAGGTCGACGTCGCCTACGAGACGCCGATGGCCATCGTCAACCGGCACCTCGCCGAGGTCGAGACGGTGTTCCTGCTGCCCGACCCGTCGCACGCGCTCGTGTCGAGCTCGCTCGTGCGCCAGGTCGCCTCGCTCGGCGGTGACGTCAGCCCCTTCGTGCCGTCCGCCGTGGCGCGCTTCCTCGACCCCACCGGCAGTCGCGCCGGATAGCATGTCGGGGTGGCCCACAAGCATCTGAACTCCCCGTTCGCGTTCCCCGTGCGCGACATCGCGCACCGCACCGGCGAGATGCGCGAGCACGCGGTGGAGGTGCCCGCCCCCGAGCGGTGGGGCGAAGGTCTGGTCTCCGTTCCCGAGGGTGAACCGATCGGTCTGGACGTGCGACTGGAGTCCGTCCACGAGGGCATCCTGGTCACCACCGAGATCGCCACGCGGTACGTCGGCGTGTGCGGACGATGCCTCACGGACATCGCCCAGCCCGTCGAAGTCGAGTTTCAGGAGCTGTTCGGGTATCCTGGGGGAGAAGCGAACGACTTCGAGGTTCAAGACGACCACGTGGATCTTGAAACTCCGGTCAGGGATTCGATCGTCCTGTCGCTTCCGTTCCAGCCGGTATGCCAGCCGGATTGCCCCGGGCTCGACCCGAGCACGGGCGAGAAGCTGACTGAGCCTGCCGCGCAGGAGACCTCGATCGACCCGCGCTGGGCCGCGCTGCAGGCCCTCACCCCAGACCACGATGACGCGGCGCCTCGCCGCGCCGCCGATGACACAGAGAAGAGCTGACCATGGCAGGTAACCCCCCGAAGCGGAAGGTCTCCCGCTCCAACACCCGTTCGCGTCGCGCGCAGTGGAAGGCCGAGGCCCCCGCGCTCGTCAAGACCGTCGAGAACGGCAAGGTCGTCTACAGCCGTCCGCACCAGGCGAAGGTCGTCACCGACTCGCAGGGCACCGAGCTGTTCCTCGAGTACAAGGGCCGCAAGGTCGCCGACGTCTGATCGTCTGACGTCGTGACAGACGTTGTGATCGAGCACAGTACGCTCGTCGAGAAGCTCGGGGTCGACATCGACCCCGAGCTTCTGTCGCTCGCCCTGACGCACCGTTCGTTCGCGTACGAGAACGGCGGGATCGCGCACAACGAGCGCCTCGAGTTCCTCGGCGACTCCATCCTCGGACAGGCCGTGACGGTGCACCTGTTCACGCGCCACCCCGACCTCGAAGAGGGGTCGCTGGCGAAGCGGCGCGCGAGCGTCGTGTCGACCGTCGCGCTGGCGGAGGTCGCCCGCGGCATCGGACTCGGCGCCTACCTGCGCCTCGGTCGCGGGGAGGACCAGACCGGCGGACGCGACAAGGACTCGATCCTCGCCGACGCCATGGAGGCGGTCATCGGGGCGTCGTTCCTGTCGGCCGGCGCCGACGCGACGACCGCGCTGGTCCTGCGCCTGGTCGCGCCGCTCATGGCCGACCCGGAGCGTTATGGCGCCGCGATGGACCCGAAGACGAGCCTGCAGGAACTCGCCGCGCGTCTCGGGATGACGCCGCCCGTCTACACCGTCGAGGCGTCGGGGCCCGACCACAACCGGTCGTTCACCGCCACCGTCACCGTCGGCGCCAGCGCGCGCACCGGCGTCGGAACCAGTAAGAAACAGGCCGAGATGGCGGGCGCGCTCGCGCTCTGGCACGACCTGTCCACGCGTGCCTGAGCTTCCCGAGGTCGAGGTCGTCCGCGCCGGACTGGCTCCGGCCGTCACCGGCGCGCGCATCGTCGCCGTCGACGTGCACGACGATCGCGCCCTGACCCGGCATCCGCGCGGCGCCGCCGACTTCACGACCACGCTCACCGGCCGACGCATCACCGGCGCCGCCCGCCGCGGCAAGTTCCTCTGGCTGCCGCTGGATGCCGCATCCGGCACCGATGTCCCCGCGGCGATCGTGGGCCACCTGGGCATGAGCGGGCAGCTGCTGCTGCGTGAGCCCGGCGCGCCCGCAGAGCGGCACGAGCGCATCCGGCTCGACATCGACCACCCCGTGCACGGCGAACTCGCGGTCGTCTTCGCCGACCAGCGCACCTTCGGCTCGCTCGCCGTCGACGCGCTCGCGCCGACGGCCGACGGCGCCGCCGGCGGCTACGGCACCGAGGCGGCGCTGGTGCCCACCCAGGTCGCGCACATCGCCCGCGACCCGCTCGACCCGGCGTTCGCCGAGGCCGCGTTCCGCGCGCGCCTGGGCCGGTCGGCATCCGCGATCAAACGCGTGCTGCTCGATCAGGGCGTCGTCAGCGGCATCGGCAACATCTACGCCGACGAGGCCCTCTGGGCTGCGCGCATCCACCCCGAGACGCCCGCATCCGCGCTCTCCGCCCGGACGGTCACCCGGCTGCTGGCCGAGGTGCGCGCCGTGCTGCAGAAGGCCCTCGCCGAAGGCGGCACGAGCTTCGACGCGCAGTACGTGAACGTCAACGGGCAGGCGGGCTACTTCGCGCACTCGCTCAACGCGTACGGCCGCACCGGGGAACCGTGTCCCCGATGCGGCCGTCCGATCGTGCGGGTGTCGTTCACGAACCGCTCGAGCCACTACTGCGCGCACTGCCAGAAGCGGCGCTGACGCGGTCAGTCGATCGTCTTCTTCCACGCTCCGCTGTACGAGACGGGGACGAAGCCGATCGCCTCGTTGATGTCGAGCATCGGCCGGTTCTCCTCCGCGTTGTAGGTGATCACGCGGGGCGAGTCGGGAGCGATCGAGCGCCAGCGGGCGAGACCCGCCGTCTTGACGAGCTGCCCCAGCCGGTGCCCGCGGTGCTCCTTGAGCACGAGGGTGTCCTCCTGATGGGTGGCCGCCGTCAGGTCGCGCCCGATGACGAGTTCGTTGAACGCGACGACCGTGCCGGTCGCGTCCTCCACGGCGACGGTCACGAGGGCCGTCTGCCCACCGTCGAGATAGCGCTGATCGTGCCGCTTGAGGCGCTCGGCGTCCCACGTCTCCTCGTCGAACTCCATCGCCGCCGTCGGCACGTCGGTCGACATCCGCGACTTCGCCCAGGCGTACCCCTCGAGGTACTCGTCGGGCGTCGGCGCGACCCATTGCACGACGTGGTAGCCGGCGGCGGCAGCGGTCGCGCTGTCGAGGATGCGGTCCACCGCGTCACGCGACGCAGTGAGGTCGAGGGCGCTCTTGCGCTCCACCTGTTCGAGCGTGTACCCGTGCCGCGCGTAGAACCGCGCGGCCCGATCCTCGGGAACCGACCCGAAGCCGGTCGGGGCCTCGAGCCGCGTCCCCGGCGCGTCGGGGTGCTCCGCCCAGGACTGCAGGACGGTGCGCCCGTGTGCGCGCGCCGCGTCTTCGACGAGCGCGTAGGCGGCGGTGCCGATGCCGCGCCCGTGGTGCGAGCGCAGCAGTTCGACGATCCAGTACGCGTTCTTCGACTCGCCCTCCAGCGGCAGGTCGACACCGATGCGGCCGACGATCCGGCCGGCGTCGACGACGACCCAGATGAGTCGGATCTCGTCGGGGTTGCTCTGATAGTGCGGGAGCAGCTGCTCGGGCGTCATCGCGTCGTCGTCGTCCCCGGCGATCTCCCGGTAGATCTCGTTGCGGGCGAGGGTCATCCCGATGAAGTCGGCCGCGTCGTCCGCGTCGACGGATGCCGGGATGGTGAGCGGTCGGAATTCGACCGTGGTCAGGGTGCTCATGATGGTTCTTCCTTCGGTGGGTGGGGTCCCGGCGAAGGGGCCGGGACCCCGGTGCGTCCGCGGACGCGGCGTCAGTGTGTCGGCAGGCGGTGCGCGGCGTCGCGCCACGCCCGCTCGCGGTTCTCCCGGGCGACGGTCGCGTCGTGCGCTCGGCTGAGCAGTACGCGATCGGTCTCGGGGCGGGTGCTCCACAGCAGCAGTGTGAGCGCCACGCGCAGGGCGAGGCGGTCCAGCGGCCGGGTGCGGAGGGTGCGGGTCTGCAGCGGTTCCAGCGGCAGACGTTCGGGCGGCGCAGCGGTGCGCTGCGGCGCGAGGAGGGTCGTGTTCACGATGGTCTCTTCTCGGTGAGAGGTGGGAAGGGATGCCGGTGGCCGGCGGGAGACGTGCCGCAGCACGAAGGGAGGCGGGGGAACGCGATCGCCGACGACGGACGGATGTCCCGAGCCCCGGGGGAGGAGTCGCCGAGGCGACGTCACGCCCGAGTGCGGGCGGAGTCCTCTCCGGGAGCGGTCAGACGAGCGCGGAGGTGACCGGTGCGGCGCCGAAGGAGATGGTCCCGGCGCACACGCCGATCGCCGCGATACGCGGCGCGATTCCGGTGGTGTTCATGTGCATCATTTCGGGACCTCCTTTCTCGACTTCTGACGCGATCAGTGACATTAGCGTCCCGGGCGTGTCGCGTCAACCCCACCCGCGCGCGCCGCCGCGGAGGTGAGCCGCTCGTCCGCTAGCGTTGACCCACATCGATCCCGGCGCGGAGGCACCCCGTATGCACTTGAAGAGCCTGACGCTCAAGGGCTTCAAGTCGTTCGCGCAGCCGACGACGTTCGTCCTGGAGCCCGGGGTCACGTGCATCGTCGGCCCCAACGGATCGGGCAAGTCCAACGTGGTGGACGCGCTCGCGTGGGTCATGGGGGAGCAGGGCGCCAAGACCCTGCGCGGCGGCAAGATGGAAGACGTCATCTTCGCCGGCACCGCGACGCGCGGGCCGCTCGGCCGCGCTGAGGTGCAGCTGACGATCGACAACTCCGACGGCGCGCTGCCGATCGAGTACACCGAGGTCACGATCAGCCGCACCCTGTTCCGCAACGGCAGCAGCGAGTACGCGATCAACGGCGAGAACTGCCGGCTGCTCGACGTGCAGGAGCTGCTCAGCGACTCCGGTCTCGGCCGGGAGATGCACGTCATCGTCGGGCAGGGGCGTCTCGACAGCGTGCTGCAGGCGAGCCCCGAGGATCGACGTGGCTTCATCGAAGAGGCGGCCGGCATCCTCAAGCACCGGCGCCGCAAGGAGAAGACGCTCCGCAAGCTCGAGGCGATGGAGGCGAACCTCACCCGATTGAGCGACCTCGCCGGCGAGCTGCGCCGCCAGCTCAAGCCCCTCGGCAAGCAGGCCGAGATCGCCCGGGAGGCGGCGACGATCGCGGCCGTCGTCCGCGACGCGAAAGCGCGCCTCTACGCCGACGACCTCGTGGCGCTGCGCACCCAGCTCGCCGACCACGCCCGCAACGAGCAGGAGCGTCACACCGAGCGCGTCGTGCTGCAGGATCAGGCCGACCAATTGAAGCTCCGCATCGACGATCTCGAGACGCGTCAGCGCTCCGAGGCGGTCGACCGCGCACGTGCGACCGCGTTCGCGCTCGAGCAGGTGCAGGAGCGGCTGCGGGGCCTGTCGACACTGGCGACCCAGCGGCTGGCGCTCCTGGAGGACGACGGTCAGCTCGCGCTCGAGGTCGCGACGGTCAGCCAGTCGGCGATCGACGAGGCGCGCGCCGAGATCGACGAGATCGCCGGCGGGCTCGGCGATGCCCAGGATGCCGCCGCGGCGGCGGCACGGGACGTCATCCGCGCGCGCGCCGAACTCGACGCCCTCGATGTGGACATCGCCGCTCAGAGCGCGTTGGTCTCCGAGCACGACATGCGGCTGACGACGCTGCGCGGCGCGGCGGACGCCGCGGCCTCGCGCCTCGAGGCGGTGCGCACCGCCGTCGAGCGTCAGCAGCGCGCCCTGGATGCGGCCGTCACGCGCCGCGCCGAGGCCGCCGAGGTGCTGGCCGGAGTCGATCCCGATCTGATCCCCGAGAGCTCGTCGGCCGAGCACGCCGCCGCGTACGAGCGGGCGCAGCGGGACGCGTCCGAGGCCGAGACGAGCGTGGGAGCCCTGCGGGAGCGTCTGCACGCAGCCGAGCGGGAGCTCGAGTCGCTCACCGCGCAGACGGCGACCCTGCGGCGCGCGCTCGACGTGCGCAATGCCGCCGCCGCGTTCATCGAGCGCGGCGGCCGGGGGATCCGCGGCCTCGTCGGCGATGCCGTCAAGGTGACCCCCGGCTACGAGGCGGCGATCGCCGCGGCCCTGGGCTCGCTCGCCGAGGGGGTGCTGGTCGACGACGCCGATGCGGCTCTCGAACTCGCCGTCGCCGCGGCGGATGCCGACCTCGGTGCCGTCGACATCGCCGTCGCCGCGGGCGTGCCCGCCGCGCCCGCCGACGTCCCGGGCACCGTGCCCGCCCTCGACGTCGTCACCGCGCCGGACGGTCTGCGCGCCGTGCTCGGCACGGTGCACATCGTGGCCGACCTGGCCGCCGCGCGTGCCGTGATGCCGGCCATCCCTGCCGGCGCCATCGTCGTGACGCGGGCGGGCGAGACGCTCACGGCGCACACCGTGCACGCGGGTTCGGGCGCCGGGCGCTCCCGGCTGGAACTCGCCGCCGAGCGCGACGCGGCCGAGGTGCGCCTGTCCGAGATCGTGGTCGTCGCCGACTCGCTGCGCGAGGCGCTGGCCGAGGCGCAGGCGACCTGGAACGAGGCGCGGGGGCGCACCAAGACGACGTTGCAGACCCTGCGTGAGCACGACGCCGCCCTCGCCGCGCACTCCGAGCAGGTGAACCGCGCGACGGTCCGCCACGAGGCGGCCGTCGCCGAGTGCGAACGCGTGGAGGCGGGGCTCGCGCAGGCGCAGTCGGCGGTCGCCGACGCCGAGACGGCGGCCCGCACCGCCGGCGATGCGTACGAGCGGGCGCACGCCGCGCCGCGTCCCATCCTCGACGCGTCGGCGCGTGACGGGCTGCTCGATGCGCTCGAAGCGGCGCGCGACGGCGAGATGCGCTCCCGACTCGACGTCGAGACGCTCAAGGAGCGCGTGCGCGCCGGCGAGGCGCGCGTCGCCCAGCTCGAGCGGCAACGCGAGCGGGAGCGCGCCGCCGCGGAGGAGGCGGCGCGGCGCGCGGTGATCCGCCGCGCCCAGCGCGCCCTCGCCGAAGAGGTCGCGGACCGCCTCCCCGCCGTGCTGTCGTCCGTCGACCGCTCGGTCACTCAGGGGCGCGTGGAGCTGCAACTGGCCGAACAGGCGCGCACGGCGGTCACCGATGAGCTGACGCAGCTGCGCGCTCAGGACGCCGCAGTGCGCGAGCGACTCGCGCGGCTGACAGAGAGCGTCCACGGACTCGAACTGCAGATGCACGAGAAGCGTCTGCACGTCACGAGTCTGCTCGAACGCGTCGCGAGCGAGCTGAGCCTCGACGAGAACATTCTCGTTTCGGAATATGGTCCCGACCAGCCGATCCCCGGCGAGTCCGAGGGCGCGGAGGTCACCCCCTTCGACCGGGTCGCGCAGCGGCGCCGCCTGCAGGACGCCGAACGCAAGCTCGGCCAGCTCGGCAGGGTGAACCCGCTCGCGCTCGAGGAGTTCGCCGCGCTCGAGCAGCGGCACGCGTTCCTCACCGAGCAACTGGCCGATCTCACCCAGACGCGCACCGACCTGCTCACGATCATCGACGAACTCGACGAGCGGATGCAGGTGATCTTCCTCGCCGCGTTCGAAGACACCAAGACCGCCTTCCACGAGGTCTTCCCGATCCTCTTCCCCGGCGGCACCGGGTCGATCTCGCTCACCGACCCCGACAACCCGCTCACCACCGGCATCGAGGTGGCCGTGCGTCCGGTCGGAAAGAAGATCGAGCGGCTGTCGCTGCTGTCGGGCGGCGAGCGGTCGCTGGCGGCCGTGGCGTTGCTGACCGCCATCTTCAAGGCGCGGCCGAGCCCGTTCTACATTCTCGACGAGGTGGAGGCGGCGCTCGACGACGCGAACCTCGGACGCCTGCTCGGCGTGTTCGAGCAGCTGCGCGCCTCGAGCCAGCTCATCGTCATCACCCACCAGAAGCGCACGATGGAGATCGCCGACGCGCTGTACGGCGTCTCGATGCGCCAGGACGGCGTCTCCGCGGTGGTGGGGCAGCGCGTGCGCGAACGCGCCGCCGTCTGAACGCCGTTCGCGCCGCGGTCGCACCCGCGTTCTGACCTAGGCTGGAGTCATGGCGGAGAAGTCCTGGTCGCTCGGTCGTGCGCTGCGCGGCATGTTCGTCAAACCCACGATCGACGAGACGACCTGGGACGACCTCGAGACGGCGCTCATCACCGCCGACTTCGGCCCGGACATCACCGAGCGCATCGTCGAGGAGCTGCGTGAAAAGGTCGAGCGCTACCGTACGACCGACCCGCGCGACCTGCAGCGGATGCTGAAGGAGACGCTCGAGGAGCACTTCGCGAAGTTCGACACGACCCTCCGTCTCACCGAACGCCCCGCCGTCGTGCTCGTCGTCGGCGTCAACGGGGTCGGCAAGACCACGACGATCGGCAAGTTCGCGAAGTTCCTGCAGCGCTACGGCCGCTCGGTGGTCGTCGGCGCCGCCGACACGTTCCGCGCCGCCGCCGTTGACCAGCTCGCGACGTGGGCCGAGCGCGGTGGCGCCACGATCGTGCGTCCGCAGCAGGAGGGTCAGGATCCGGCATCCGTCGCGTTCCAGACGATCGACTACGCGAAGCAGCACGGCACCGAGATCGTGCTCGTCGACACCGCCGGCCGCCTCCACACCAAGGGCGGACTCATGGACGAGCTCACGAAGATCCGCCGGGTCATCGAGAAGCAGGCGCCCATCAGTGAGGTGCTGCTCGTGCTCGACGCGACGACGGGACAGAACGGCGTCATGCAGGCCGAGGCGTTCCTGCAGCACGCGGGCGTCACAGGGCTCGTGATCACCAAGCTCGACGGCTCTGCGAAGGGCGGTTTCGTGCTGGCCGTGCAGGAGCGCACCGGCATCCCCGTCAAACTGCTCGGGCAGGGCGAGGGCATCGGCGACCTCACCGGTTTCACGCCGCACGTGTTCGCGGCCGCGCTGGTCGACTGATGCACGCAGGCGCAGGTTCCTCCATGCACGCAGGCGCAGGTTCTTTCATGCACGCAGGCGCAGGTGGACGCGACACGGCGAGGGTGGTTGCATAGGGCCATGGCCATCGAGCACGACTACTTCGGGGTGCTGGCGTCGGGACCGGACGGATCGATCTTCTGGACCGAGGTCGTCGACCTCGGTGACCAGCGCGTCACGGTGGACCTCACCGCGCCCGACCAGGACGACGTGTCGGCCGACGCGCTCGACGTCGCGGCGGCGATGATCTCGGGGCTGGAGTCGATCGACCTCCGCGCCCGCGGGGCCATGGTCTCCGAGCTCGACGACCGCACGAGCGAGGTGACCGAGTACATCCTGCAGCAGCAGGAGCTGCTCGGCGAGGAGCTCGAAGACATGCTCGTCGACATCTCCGGCGACGTGCACATCGACGTCATCCGCTCGCTGGAGCTCGTGTCGGTCACGATCCTCGCCGACGAGCACGGCGGCAGCGACCCGTTCGCCGTACTCGAATACGCCCTCGACCGCGACGCCACCGACGACGTGCTGCTCGTGAACCTCGACTCCGAGGGCGCGGTCCTCTCCGTCACCAGCGCCGAGTAGCGGCAGGCGGGGCGTCTTCGCTCACCAGTCACGAGCGGCGACTCGCGAGCGTCCCAGGTCGCCGATTCCGTCTGCCGAACGCCGGGCCGCCGCCCGCTTTTCAGACCGCCTGCGCGAAGCCCTGGGTGACGGAGTCGCCGAGGTGGGACAGGTGGGGCGGGATCTCCCGGCCCTTCGAGATCATCGACTGCGCCCACAGGCGGCCGGCACGGTACGACGAGCGCACGAGGGGCCCCGCGAGCACGCCGAGGAACCCGATGCGCTCGGCCTCCTCCTTGAACTCGACGAACTCGGCGGGCTTCACCCAGCGCGCCACCGGCAGGTGGCGTGGTGTCGGCCGCAGATACTGCGTGATCGTGATGATGTCGGTGCCCGCCTCGTGCAGGTCGCGCAGCGCCTGCACGACCTCCTCCGGCTCTTCGCCCATGCCGAGGATGAGGTTCGACTTCGTGATGAGGCCCGCCGCGCGGGCCTGCGTCAGCACGTCGAGCGAGCGCTCGTACCGGAACGCGGGCCGGATGCGCTTGAAGATGCGCGGCACCGTCTCGACGTTGTGAGCGAACACCTCGGGGCGGGCCGCGAACACCTCGTCCAACAGCCGCGGTTCGCCGTTGAAGTCCGTCGCCAGCAGCTCGACGCCGGTCCCGGGGTTGATCTCGTGGATCTTGCGCACGGTCTCGGCGTTGAGCCAGGCGCCGCCGTCGGGCAGGTCGTCACGCGCGACGCACGTGACCGTCGCGTAGCGCAGCTGCATCCGCTGCACGCTCTCGGCGACGCGGCGCGGCTCGTCGATGTCGTAGTCCGCCGGCTTGCCGGTGTCGATCTGGCAGAAGTCGCAGCGGCGCGTGCACTGCGAGCCGCCGATGAGGAAGGTGGCTTCCCGGTCCTCCCAGCACTCGTAGATGTTGGGGCAGCCGGCTTCCTGGCAGACCGTGTGCAGCTGCTCGGTCTTCACCAGCGAGTGCAGCGCCTGGTACTCCGGCCCCATCTTCGCCCGCGTCTTGATCCACTCCGGCTTGCGCTCGATCGGCGTCTGCGCGTTGCGCACCTCCAGCCGCAGCAGGCGGCGTCCGTCGGGCGCCGCCGCGGGGGCGGATGCCGGCCCCGTGCCGCACGCGCTCACGCCGCGACCTCCGCGTCGGGGGTTGTGGCCGCGGAGCGGAAGGCCTCGGCGACGGCGTCGTGCACGTCGGCGGGGGAGACGTCGGCTCCCACCACTTCGCTGATCGTCGTCACTCCGGCGTCGGAGATGCCGCACGGGACGATCGAGCGGAACGGCAGCAGGGAGTTGTCGCAGTTGAGCGCGAAGCCGTGCATCGTCACGCCGCGCTGAACGCGGACGCCGATCGCGGCGATCTTGTCCTCGGAGAGGGGGCGGCGCACCCAGACGCCGGAGCGTCCCTCGACGCGGTAGCCGTCGACTCCCCACTCGCGCAGCACGCCGATCAGCACCGCCTCGAGTCGCCGCACATGCGCGACCACGTCGATCGGCTCCGGAAGGCGCAGCAGCGGGTAGCCCACGAGCTGCCCCGGGCCGTGCCAGGTGATCTTCCCGCCGCGGTCGACGTCGACCACCGGGGTGCCGTCGACCGGACGCTCGTGCCGCGCGGTGCGTGCGCCGGCGGTGTAGACGGGCTCGTGCTCCATCAGCAGCAGGGTGTCGTCGCGGTCGCCGGCGACGATCTCGGCGTGCAGTTCGCGCTGCAGCGCCCACCCCTCCTGATACGGGACGAAGCGGGGCGCGAGACCCACGGTGCGGACATCGAGCATGCGACTTCCTCTCGGCGCGCGGATTGCTGTACGGCGTCCAACAATACCCCTCGGTAGGCTGTGGTCATGACCACGCCCCCCGTGCGTCCCGGAGCCGGCAGGCCCCGCGCATCATCCCGCGAGACCCTCGCCGAGGCGGCGAGCGAGCTGTTCCTCGAGCGGGGCTTCGCCGCGACCTCCGTCGCCGACATCACGACGCGCGCGGGCGTGAGCCGCTCGAGCTTCTTCAACTACTTCGCCTCCAAGTCCGACATCCTCTGGGCGGGGCTCGACGAGCGCATCGAGGCCCTCGTCGTCGCACTCGATGCCGCCCCCGTGGAGGGTGGCGATGCGGCCGTGGCCGCGCGGATCCGCGACGTCGTCGCGGGCGTCGGGGCGGACTTCGCTCCGGACCCGCTCGCGCTCGGCATCGTCCACGCCACCGCGATGGGCATCGTCGACGAACTCGAGCGGGAGGCGGCGGTGCGGCGGGCACGCATCGCGCGCGCCGTCGCCGCGCACGCCCGGGCCGCGGGCGCCGACCGCATCCGCGCGGATGTCGTCGGGGCGGCGTGGGGCGGCGCCGTGCTCGCCGCGATCGAGGCGTGGGCTCAGGAGGGCGCCGGGCGCACCGCCCTCGCCCCCTTCCTCGATCGGGCCGCGGATGCCGTTTCCACCGCGATCGGTGGGGCCGCCGAGGGCGAGGTGTCGCAGTTGCGGGTCGTCGTGCAGGCAGCCGCATTCGAGCAGACCCTCGCCTTCTATCGCGACGTCGTGGGGATGCCGCAGGCCGAAGCGTATGAGGCCGACGGCGGCGCGCGCGTCGCGATCCTCGCCGCGGGCCGGGCGACGCTCGAGATCGCGAACCCCGCCCAGGTGGAGTTCATCGATCGCGTGGAGACCGACGGAGACGCGCCGAGCGACCGCATCCGCCTCGCGTTCCAGGTGGCCGACGCCGACGCCGCTGCGACGCGGCTGGCCGAGGCCGGCGCCGACGTCGAGGCGCGTCCGCGCGTGACGCCGTGGAACTCGCGCAACGCGCGCCTGCGGGGGCCGGCGGGGCTGCAGCTCACGCTGTTCCAGGAACTCGACCCGCACTGAGGCGCGCCGCAGGGCGCCTCCCGCGCGGCTCCGGCCCGCGGCCGCGGCTCGCGTAGAATCGGGGGATCATGGCGACTTTCGGCACCCTCTCCGACCGGCTCACAGAGACCTTCCGCAACCTCCGCACGAAGGGCAAGCTCACGCCGGCCGACGTGGACGGCACCGTCCGCGAGATCCGACGGGCGCTGCTGGATGCGGACGTCGCCCTGACGGTCGTGAAGGAGTTCACCGCGAAGGTGCGCGAACGCGCCCTCGGCGACGAGGTGAACCGCGCCCTCAACCCCGCGCAGCAGGTCGTGCAGATCGTCAACGAGGAGCTCGTCGCGATCCTCGGCGGCCAGCAGCGCCGCCTGCAGTTCGCCAAGAACCCGCCGACCGTCATCATGCTCGCCGGTCTGCAGGGCTCGGGCAAGACGACGTTCGCCGGCAAGCTCGCCAAGCAGCTCGAGAAGGACGGACACACGCCCCTGCTCGTCGCGTGCGACCTGCAGCGACCCAATGCCGTCAACCAGCTGCAGGTGGTCGCGCAGCAGGCCGGCGCCGCGATCTATGCGCCGGAGCCGGGCAACGGCGTCGGCAACCCCGTGCAGGTCGCGCGGGACGGCGTCGAGCACGCACGCCGTCACCAGCACGACATCGTCATCATCGACACCGCCGGCCGGC
The DNA here is from genome assembly GCF_003651225.1 of Microbacterium telephonicum. Classification (GTDB taxonomy): domain Bacteria; phylum Actinomycetota; class Actinomycetes; order Actinomycetales; family Microbacteriaceae; genus Microbacterium; species Microbacterium telephonicum. The sequence goes on along the minus strand of NZ_RCDB01000002.1, from coordinate 516,256 downwards.
TCGGTGTGGACGCCGAGCTCATGAAGCAGGCCGCCGACATCCGCACCGCGACGAACCCCGACGAGGTGCTGTTCGTCATCGACGCGATGATCGGTCAGGATGCCGTCAACACCGCCAAGGCCTTCCAGGACGGCGTCGACTTCACAGGTGTCGTGCTCTCCAAGCTCGACGGCGACGCCCGCGGCGGCGCAGCCCTCTCGGTCGCATCCGTGACGGGCCGCCCCATCATCTTCGCCTCGACCGGTGAGGGCCTCGACGACCTCGAGGCGTTCCACCCGGACCGCATGGCCAGCCGCATCCTCGACCTCGGCGACATCCTGACCCTCATCGAGCAGGCCCAGCAGGCCTTCGACGAGGAAGAGGCGATGAAGGTCGCCGAGAAGCTCGCGAAGGAGCAGTTCACGCTCGAGGACTTCCTCGAGCAGCTCCAGCAGATGAAGAAGATGGGCTCGATGAAGAAGATGCTCGGGATGCTCCCGGGCATGGGCCAGATGAAGCAGCAGCTCGACGACTTCGACGACCGCGAGATCGACCGCACCGAGGCGATCATCCGCTCGATGACGCCGGGGGAGCGCCGCAACCCCAAGGTGCTCAACGGCTCCCGTCGCCTGCGTATCGCGCGCGGCTCCGGCATGACTGTCACCGACGTCAACCAGCTCGTGCAGCGTTTCGACCAGGCGTCGAAGATGATGAAGACCGTCGCCCGCGGCGGGGTCCCTTCGATCCCCGGCATGGGCCCGATGGGTGGCAAGCCGGGCGCGTCGAGCAAGCGCGGCAACAAGCAGAAGAGCAAGACCGGGTCGCGCTCGGGCAATCCCGCCAAGCGCGCCGCCGAGAACGCGGGACTGCCCGCCGCAGCGTCCGCTCCGACGGGATCGGGATTCGGCCTCGGCGGCGGGGCGAAGCCCCCGTCCGAGGCGGACCTCGCCGAGATCCAGAAGCTGTTCGGCAAGGGCTGAGGCCCGCCTCGAGCCCCGCGCCGCGTCAGACCTCGAGCGGCCCGGTGCGCGCGGGCCCCTGCCGGAACTCGCGCAGCAGATGCTGCACGACCGCCTGCAGGTCGCCCTCGGCGGCATCCGCCACGGCGACCTGGCGTGCGTAGCTCGCGCCCTGGGTGAGGATCGTGTCGAGGCCGGCGAACTCCCGCGCGCAGTGCAGCTCCTGTGCTACGGGCGCCAGCATCTCCATCGTCTCCCGCAGGTGCTCCACGACGGGGCGCTGCGTGCCCGCGCGGTCGACGATCACCCGCGCGTCGAGGCCGTAGCGGGCGGCACGCCACTTGTTCTCGCGCACGAACCACGGCTGCACGGTCGGCAGCTCCCGACCTTCGTCGAGTTCGCGGGAGAAGTGCTCCACGAGGGATTGCACGAGGGCGGCGACGGCGGCGAGCTCGGTGAGCGTCGACATGCCGTCGCACGCCCGCACTTCGACGGTGCCCCACCGCGGCGCCGGGCGGATGTCCCACCGCACCTCGGTCGCATCCTCCATGACCCCGGTGCGCACCATGTCGTCGAGGTACGCCTCGTACTGGCTCCAGTCGGTGAGAGGCCACGGCAGTCCCGCCGTGGGCAGCTGCTGGAACACGAGCGAGCGATTGGACGCGTACCCGGTGCGCTCGCCCGCCCAGAACGGGCTAGAAGCCGACAGCGCCTGCAGATGGGGGAGATAGACGGCGAGGGCGTTGACGATCGGCAGCACCTTGGTCACGTCGTCGACGCCGACGTGCACGTGGATGCCCCAGATCATCATGTTGCGCCCCCACCATTGGGTGCGCTCGATGAGCTTGTGATACCGCGTCTTGTCGGTGACCTGCTGGTCGTACCACTGCGCGAACGGGTGGCTGCCGGCGCACAGCAGGCCGATCCCGCGGGGGTCGGCGAGCTCGCGCACCTGCGCGATCGCGTCCGCGATGTCGTCGACGGCGGCCGCGACCGTGTCGCCGATGCCGCTGGTGACCTCGATCGTGTTCGTCAGCAGTTCGCCGGTGATCGTGTGCCGCTCGTGCTCGGCGTCTTCGCCCAGCGCCTCGAGCAGCTCCGGGGCGCGCGGGGCGAGGTCGCCCGTCTCGGTGTCGGCGAGCATCAGCTCCCACTCCAGGCCCACCGTCGAGCGGGCGGATGTCGCGAAGGGCACCGTCATGGGCACAGTCTGACACGCCGTACTCGGCCGGTTCGCGAGCGCCGTCATCATCTGGCAGAATTGATGGTTGGACCGCAGCGCTCGACCCTCTATCCGGCGCCGCATCCACCCTCAGAGCTTCCGCCGGGTGTGCACCCCACGCTCCAGGCGACGTTCGTCTCTACCACTCACACCATTCAGGAGAATTGTGGCTGTCAAGATCCGTCTCAAGCGCCTCGGCAAGATCCGCGCGCCCTACTACCGCATCGTCGTCGCCGACTCGCGCACCAAGCGCGACGGTCGCGTGATCGAGGAGATCGGCAAGTACCACCCCACCGAGGAGCCCTCGTTCATCGAGGTCGACTCCGAGCGCGCGCAGTACTGGCTCTCCGTCGGCGCCCAGCCGACCGAGCAGGTCACCGCGCTGCTGAAGCTCACCGGTGACTGGGGTCGCTTCAAGGGCGACAAGAACGCGACCTCGACCGTGAAGACCGCGGCCGACAAGGTCGAGTTCGTCGCCGACGCCGACAAGAAGTCGGTCGTCAAGCCCAAGGCCGAGAAGAAGGCCGAGGCGCCCGAGGCCGACGCCGCCGAGGCAGAGTAATCCCGTGCTGGCCGCTGCGCTCGAGCACGTCGTCAAGGGGATCGTCGATCACCCGGACGACGTCGTCATCCGTTCCTCCACGTCGCCGCGCGGCGACGTCCTCGAGGTGCGCGTGCACCCCGAGGACCGGGGACGTGTGATCGGGCGCGGCGGCCGGACGGCACGGGCCCTGCGCACCGTCGTCACCGCCCTCGCCGACGGCCGCCGCGTGCGCGTCGACGTCGCGGACGACTGATGGCTGCGGGGTCGACCGCCCGCGCGCAGCTGCGCGTCGGGCGTCTGGTCAAGGCGCACGGCCTCAAAGGTGCGCTCAAGCTCGAGCTGTACACCGACGACCCGGACGGACGTTTCGTCCCCGGGGCCGTGTTCACGTTGCAGGTGCCCGAGGCATCTCCGTGGCACGGCAAGTCTGTCACCGTGCGCGAGTTCCGCTGGATGAACTCCCACCCCGTCGTCTTCCTCGAGGACATCGAGGACCGCACCGCGGCCGAAGGGCTCGTGCGCGCGATCCTCTGGGTCGATCAGGACGAGACCGAATCCACCGAGGACGACGCCTGGTACGACCACCAGCTCGTGGGCCTCGACGTGGTTCGCGGTGACGAGGTCGTCGGGCGCGTCGCGCGCGTCGACCACCTCCCCGCGCAGGACCTGCTCATCGTGCAGGTCGCCGGCTCCGACGACGAGGTGCTCGTGCCGTTCGTCAAGGCGATCGTCCCGGAGGTCGACCTGTCCGCCGGACGCGTCATCGTGACGCCGCCGACCGGATTGTTCGAGCCCATCCCCGACGACCCCGACGACGTCGCCTCCGACGACGAGGGAGCCGGCGCCGACGCCGAGGCCCCGGCATCCGACGACGAGTCCGGCACCACAGCCTGACCCCTCCGCGACCGCTCACGCGTGCGTTCGGCGTCGGGTGAGATCGGTGTGATCCGCCGGTAACAGCGCGCGTGCGCGCGCGGAACATCCGTCGGCGATCATCGGGTGATGACCCCGACGCCCGACACCCTCGCACCCGTGCGCGCGGGCACGAGGCGCGGTGTCTGCTCGTACTGCGGGGTCGGCTGCGGCATCGTCGTCAGCGCCGACGGCGGCACGCTCACGGGGGCCGTCGGCGACCGAGAGCACCCGACGAACGCCGGTCGGCTGTGCACCAAGGGCGCCACGCACCTCGACCTCATGCGCGCGCCCGGCAGGCTCACGACGGCGCTGCGACGGGCCCACCGCGGCGCCGAGCCGGTGCCTGTCGCCCTCGCCGAGGCCATCGCGGATGCCGGTGCCCGACTGCGCGCCATCGTCGACGCGCACGGCCCCGACGCCATCGCCCTGTACGTGTCCGGACAGATGTCGATCGAGGCGCAGTACCTCGCCAACAAGCTCGTCAAGGGCTACCTCCGCGGGATCCACATCGAGTCGAACTCGCGCCTGTGCATGGCCTCGGCGGGCACCGGGTACAAGCAGTCGCTCGGTGCCGACGGGCCGCCCGGCTCGTACGAGGACTTCGACCGGTCCGACCTGTTCTTCGTGATCGGCTCGAACATGGCCGACTGCCACCCGATCCTCTTCCTGCGGATGGCGGACCGGCTGAAGCAGGGCGCCCGCCTCATCGTCGTCGATCCGCGACGCACCGCGACCGCCGAGCGCGCCGACCTGTACCTGCAGATCCGCCCCGGCACCGACCTGGCGCTGCTGAACGGCCTGCTGCACGTACTGGTGGCCGCCGGCGCGGTCGACCGCGACTTCATCGCCGAACACACCGAGGGCTGGGACGAGATGCCGGCGTTCCTCGCCGACTACACGCCCGCGCACGTCGCCGAGATCACCGGGCTCGCGGAGGAGGACATCCGCACGGCCGCCCGCTGGATCGCCGAAGCCGGCGAATGGATGAGCCTGTGGACGATGGGCCTGAACCAGTCGGTACAGGGCACCTGGAACACCAACGCCCTCTGCAACCTCCACCTCGCGACCGGCGCGATCTGCCGTCCCGGGAGCGGACCGTTCTCGCTCACCGGACAGCCGAATGCGATGGGCGGCCGGGAGATGGGGTACATGGGTCCGGGCCTTCCCGGGCAGCGCAGCGTGCTCGATCCCGCCGACCGCGCGTTCGCCGAACAGATCTGGGGACTGGAGCCGGGCGGCATCCGCGCCGAGACGGGCACCGGCACGATCGAGATGTACCGGGCGATGGCCGAGGGCACCGTCAAGGCGGCCTGGATCATCTGCACCAACCCGGTGGCGTCCGTCGCGAACCGGCGCGGCGTGATCGAGGGCCTCGAAGCGGCCGAGCTCGTCATCACGCAGGATGTGTACGCCGACACCGCCACCAACGCGTACGCCGACATCGTGCTGCCGGCGACTCTGTGGGTCGAATCGGCCGGCGTCATGGTCAGCAGCGACCGAACGATGACCCTCGTGCCGGGCGCGAGTACGCCGCCGGGGGAGGCGACCCCCGATTGGCGGCTCATCTGCCTCGTCGCCCAGGCGATGGGCTTCGCCGACGGCTTCGGGTACGCCGACGCGTCGGAGGTGTTCGACGAGCTGCGACGGTTCTGGAATCCCGCGACGGGGTGGGACATCCGCGGCGTCTCGCACGCGCGCTTGCAGGGCGGACCGGTGCAGTGGCCCGCGCCGCCGGGAGACGCCGCCGACCGCCACCCGATCCGCTACATCAACGACGGCGTGAGCCAGCATCCGCATCGCGAACCCGACGGCACCGTCCCGCGTCTGGCGTTCCCGACGCCCAGCCGTCGCGCCCGCTTCCTGCCGCGCCCGCACCGGGGCCCCGCCGAAGCGCCCGACGACGCGTACCCGCTCGTTCTCACGACGGGCCGGCTGCCGCACCAGTGGCACACCATGACCAAGACCGGCCGCGTGGCGAAGCTGCTGCGCCTGGGATCCGAGCCGTTCGTCGAGGTGAATCCCGCGGATGCCGCCGCGCTGGGCGTCGCGGACGGGGACATCGTGGAGGTGTCCTCCCGCCGTGGGCGGCTCGTCGTCCCGGCGAGCCTCACCGACCGCGTCGGACCGGGGACGCTGTTCGCGCCCTTCCACTGGAACGACGAGCACGGCGAGTACGTGACGGTCAACGCGGTCACGAACGACGCCGTCGACCCCGTCTCGCTGCAGCCCGAGTTCAAGGTCTCCGCCGTGGCGCTGCGCCGCGTCGGACCCGCTCCGGTGCGGGAGGACGACACCTCGGCGGGCGCGGTCTTCCGCCGCGCCCTGAGTGCCGCCGACGCGCCCGCGCTGGATGCCGCGGAGTCGGCGTTCGCGGCGGGTCTGCTGGCGGCGATCGAGGCGGCGCCGCAGGTCGCCGGTGCGCTCACGACCCTGCCCGCGGCCGCACCGGTGGGCGCGCAGGTGCGTGGCTGGCTGACGGGGGTCCTCGCCTCCCTCGCTCCGCCGACGGCGGCTCGGACGGACAGTGAGGTCACCGTGCTGTGGGGGTCGCAGACGGGCACCGCCGAGGAACTCGCCGCGCAGGTCGCGTCCAGCCTGGCGGCGCGCGGCATCCCGGCCCGGGCGGTGAGCATGCGCGAGACGAACGCCGCGTCGCTCACGGACCTGGGGCGGGTGCTCGTGGTGACCTCGACCTTCGGCGACGGCGGTCCGCCCGACAACGCGGTCGACCTGTGGCGGGAGCTGAGTGCCGAGTCGGCGCCGCGTCTGGACGGACTCGAATACGCCGTGCTGGCGATCGGCGATCCCAGCTACGACGACTTCTGCGGTCACGGCCGCGGGCTGCACGACCGGTTCGGGGCGCTCGGCGCGACGGCGCTGCTGCCGCGCGCGGACTGCGCGCCCGAGTACGACGCGCCGGCCTCGGCGTGGATCGACGCCGTCGCCGGTGCGCTGGGCGCGGTGCCGGCGGCGCCGAGTGCGGCATCCGCTCCGGCCACGCGACGCCTGTTCACCCGCGCCAATCCGCTGACGGCGCCACTCGTCACTGACGTGCTGCTGTCGGGTGCGGGCTCGACCAAGGAGGTGCGCCGCTTCGGGTTCGACCTGTCGGACACCGGAGCGCGCTACGAGGCCGGCGACTCGCTCGGTGTCGTCGTCGCCAACGCCGAACCCGTCGTCGCGGAGTGGCTCGCCCTCACGGGGCTGAGCCCGCGCGCCGTCGTCGAGGTGGACGGGCAGGAGCGGTTCCTCGGCGACGCGCTGCGGCGGGCCCTGGACATCACGCGTGTCACCCCCGCGCTGCTCGCCTTCCTGGCCGAGCGCACGACCGACACCGAGCTGCACGCGCTGCTGCGCCGCGATGCGACACAGCGGCGCGCGCAGTATCTGTGGGGTCTGCAGGCCCCCGACCTGCTCCGCCGGTTCCCCGTCACCGCGACCGCGGCGGAGTGGGCGGGCGTGCTCGGCCGGCTCCAACCGCGGCAGTACTCGATCTCGTCGAGCCCGAAGACGACGCCCGACCGGGTGGAGCTGACGGTCTCGGTCGTGCGGTTCGACAGCGAGCCGGGCCGTCGTCGGGGTGGTGTCGCCTCGACGTTCCTCGCCGACGGCGCCGGCGCCGGCGGCACCCCGCTGTACCTGCACCGTTCGCCGGGATTCCGCCCGCCCGCCGATCCCGACGCGCCGATGGTCATGGTCGGCCCCGGCACCGGCATCGCGCCGTTCCGCGCCTTCCTGCACGACCGGCGCGCCGACGGACACACCGGCGACAACTGGCTGTTCTTCGGCGAGCAGCACGAGGCCACCGACTTCTACTACCGCGACGAGCTCGAGGCGATGCACGCCGACGGCTTCCTGACGCGGCTCGATCTCGCCTTCTCGCGCGATCAGCGCGCCAAGGTCTACGTGCAGGACCGCATGGTCGAGCATGGCGCGGTGCTGTGGCAGTGGCTCGAGCGCGGCGCCCACTTCTACGTGTGCGGCGACGCGGCTCGTATGGCCGCCGACGTCGAGGCGACCCTGACCGAGATCGTTCGCCGCCACGGGGGACGGTCGGAGGACGCGGCGGCGGAGTACGTGCGGATGCTGGCGCAGCAGGGCCGGTACCTGCGCGACGTGTACTGACGCGGCGCCGATCGCGCCGAAACGCCGGACGGGCCGACTCCGTGGAGCCGGCCCGTCCGATTCGTTCCGGGGGCGTCAGATGCGGTGCCCCGCGAGGGAGGCGCGCGGCACGATATAGACGACGACGGTGATCACCAGCAGCACGGCGTAGGCGGCGACGAACCCGTAGAACGCGGCCGTGTAGGCGCCGGTCGCGAGCTGCGACGCGTTGAGCACCTGGGGGATCAGGAATCCGCCGTACGCGCCGATCGCGGAGATGAGCCCGAGGGCGGCCGCCGACTTCCGCGCCACCCGCGCCGCCTCCTCAGTGCCGGGCTTCACACCCTGGGCGGCGGCCCGCGCCGCGAAGATGTTGGGGATCATCCGGTACGTCGCGCCATTGCCGACGCCGGTGGCGGTGAACAGCAGCAGGAAGCAGGCCAGGAACACCCAGAAGTTCTGCAGCGGCAGCGTCCACACCAGCGCGAGTGCGCCGAGCGACATCACCGCGAAGGCGATGACCGTCATCCGGGCTCCGCCGATCCGGTCGGCCAGCTTGCCGCCGTAGGGCCGGGCGAGCGAGCCGAACAGGGCGCCGAGGAAGGCGAGGGTGACCGCGGTCTGGCCGATCTGGATCGTCGTGAACTCGGGGAATTGGTCGGCGATGAGCTTGGGGAACACGCCCGCGAAGCCGATGAACGATCCGAACGTCCCGATGTACAACAGCGACATCAGCCACAGGTGCGGTTCGCGCAGCGCCGCCGCCGACCCGGCGAAGTCGGCCTTCGCCGACGACAGGTTGTCCATGTAGCGCCACGCGCCGTACATCGCGACGAGGATGAGCGGGATCCACATCCATCCGGCGAGCGACACGTTGACCGTGGCGCCGGCGCCGATCGTGACCGCCACGGGCACGAGCAGCTGGGCCACCGAGGTGCCGAGGTTGCCGCCGGCCGCGTTGAGCCCGAGCGCCCACCCCTTCTCCCTCTGCGGGAAGAAGTAGGTGATGTTGGCCATGGAGCTGGCGAAGTTGCCGCCGCCGACACCGCCGAGCGCGGCGATGAGCAGCAGCACGCCGAAGGGCGTGTCGGGGTTCTGCACGGCCAAGCCGAGGAGGGTCGCCGGGATGAGCAGAAGACCCGCCGACACGATCGTCCAGTTGCGGCCGCCGACGAGGGCGACCATGAACGTGTACGGGAAGCGCAGCGTCGCCCCGACGAGGCTCGGCAGCGAGATCAGCCAGAACGACTCGGAGCTGCTGAGGGTGAACCCGGCGGCGGGCAGCATCACCACGACGATGCTCCACAGCTGCCAGATGATGAACCCGAGGAACTCGGCGAAGATCGACCAGCCGAGGTTGCGGCGGGCGATCCTGCGTCCCTGTGACGCCCAGAAGGCGCCGTCCTCGGGATTCCAGCCGTCGATCCAGCGACCCGGCCGGCGCACCAGCTGCGTCGCGGGGCTCGCCGGCGACGACGTGACGGGTGGTGCCTGGACTGAGGGCGGGGTGAGTTCGGTGGTCATGACGCCTCCCGGCAGGTGGGATGTGGTGACTTCGCGCTCCACCGTAGGAACCGGGTGTTTCGCCTCCGCGCCCCGCGCGATTACCTTTCCGTCACACCTGCGTCACCGGCATCCGCGTGGACGGGTTAGCCCGGCGTCACGAATCGGAAACACGGCGCGGGTGCCTAGACTTCTCGGGTGCGTATCGACGTCGTCTCGATCTTCCCCGCGTTCTTCGACGTGCTGGAGGTGTCGCTGCTGGGCAAGGCCCGCGGCAAGGGGCTGCTCGACATCCGCGTCCACGACCTGCGCGATCACGCGCACGGGAAGCATCGCTCGGTCGACGACACCCCGTACGGCGGGGGCGCGGGCATGGTCATGAGTCCTGAGCCCTGGGGTGAGGTCATCGACGCCATCGCCGCGGACGCGCCCGATCCCGTCTTCGTCTTCCCCTCTCCGGCCGGCGAGGTCTTCACACAGGCCACGGCGCGTGAGCTCGCCGACGAGCCTCACCTCGTCTTCGGATGCGGGCGCTACGAGGGCATCGACGAGCGCGTCTTCGCGTACGCCGCCACCCGCGGCCGGGTACGGCTGATGAGCCTCGGTGACTACGTGCTCAACGGGGGAGAGGTCGCGTCGATGGCGATGATCGAGGCGATCGGCCGGCTCGTGCCGGGGGTGGTCGGCAACCCCGAGAGCCTCGTCGAGGAATCCCACGAGGCCGGCCTGCTCGAGTACCCTTCGTACACGAAGCCCGCATCGTGGCGCGGATACGACGTGCCGGAGATCCTGCTCAGTGGGCACCACGGCCGCGTCGCGCAGTGGCGTCACGAGCAGCAGGTCGCCCGCACGCGCGAGCGCCGCCCCGATCTGCTGGCCGACTGAGCCCGGTCGCCCGGGCCGCCGCCGAAGCGGACGCGGGTGGGGTCGTCGTCAGTCGACGCCGAGGAACGACCGATCGGTGAGCACGATCGGTCCCGCCGACGTGATCGCGATGGTGTGCTCGGAGTGGGCCCCCCGCGAGCCGTCGACGCTGCGCAGCGTCCAGCCGTCCGGGTCGGTGACCAGTTCGTCGGTGGTCTGCAGCAGCCACGGCTCCAGGGCGACGACGAGGCCCTCGCGCAGGGGATAGCCGCGCCCCGGCTTGCCGTCGTTGGGGATGTGCGGGTCGCCGTGCATGATGCGCCCGACGCCGTGCCCGCCGAAGTCGGTGTTGATCTCGTAGCCGTCGCCGTGGCAGACCCCCGCGATGGCATGCGAGATGTCGCCGACGCGCGAGCCCACCTGGGCCGCCGCGATCGCGGCATCCAGCGCGCGCTGCGTCGTGTCGATGAGGGCGAGGTCCTCGTCGCGTGCCGTGCCGACGACGAACGAGACGGCCGAGTCGGCGACCCAGCCGTCGACCGAGACGGCGAAGTCGAGCGTCACCAGGTCGCCGTCGCGCAGCGCATAGTCGAAGGGGAGGCCGTGCAGCACGGCGTCGTTGATCGACGTGCAGATGACCTTGCCGAACGGGCTCGCCCCGAACGACGGGTGGTAGTCGATGTAGCAGGACTCGGCGCCGGCGCGGCGGATCAGATCGTGCGCGCGGCGGTCGATGGCCAGCAGATTGGTCCCGACGGTGGTCTCCTCCCGCAGCGTCGCCAGCGTCTCGGCGACGAAGCGTCCGGCGGGCCGCATGGCCTCGATCTCGGCGGGGGTGCGCAGCTCGATCATCCTGATCCCTTCTTCAGCTTCCATTGTCCCCGACCGGCGTAGCATCGGAGTCATGTGGCTGCGTCGAGCGTTCTTCCACTGGCTGATCCCGGCCGCCCTCGTGCTGCCGCTGTGGCTGTTCGTCGGCTGGATCGTCACCGGATCCAACCCGTGGGCGTTGCTGTGGGTGCTGATCTCGGCGCCGATCGTCTTCGTGGGCCAGCTCATCCTCACCCTCTTGGTGCGCGCCCGCGGCACGGTGCGCACCGACCGTGCGGTGTCGTGGACGGATGCCGGCGTCCTGGGTGCGTGGCACGTGCTGATCATCGCGCTCGGGCTCTTCGACGACCGGTGGTGGTGGCCGGTGTTCGGCCTGACGGTCGCCGTCGGCATCGCGGCGCTGTGGACGAGCTTCTGGCAGCTGTGGCGCGAGGCGCGCGGGGGCCTGCAGATCGTGCGCACCTCCGCCGGGACCGCCTTCATCCCGCCGCGCGAGGAGCGTGCCACGCCGCGCAGCGAACCGGGCGTGTTCGTCATCACCGAGACCGACGAGCGCCGCTGAGCCCTCGCCGCGTTTTGGCGGCATCCGACATCCATGGCAGAATGGTTGTTTGTGCCCTGACAGGTCTCTGCCTCAGGGGAGCACGGTGCCGCACGCGGCGCCCGGGCACGACCCACTCTTTCATCCATCCCTCTCGCGATCGACCTGTGGCGGTCGCAGGAAGTGACGATCATGCAGATCCTCGACTCCGTCGACGCAGCCTCGCTGCGCTCCGACATCCCCACCTTCGGCGCCGGCGACACCGTCAAGGTGCACGTGAACATCACCGAAGGCAACCGCTCCCGCATCCAGGTCTTCCAGGGCGTCGTCATCGGCCGCTCGGGCGACGGTGTGCGCGAGACCTTCACGGTCCGCAAGATCAGCTTCCAGGTGGGCGTCGAGCGCACCTTCCCGGTGCACTCCCCGGTGATCGACCACATCGAGGTCGTCACCCGCGGTGACGTGCGCCGCGCGAAGCTCTACTACCTGCGCGAGCTGCGCGGTAAGAAGGCCAAGATCAAGGAGAAGCGCGACAACTGACGCGCCGTCCGCGATCGGATGCCCCGGGGCCTCGGCCCCGGGGCATCCGTCGTCTGTGCGGGAGCACACCGTCCCGCGGGCGCCGACCTGCGCGCGAGTCACCCGATCGGTGCGAGGCGCGGCACGTGAGCGCGGCGCGGTGTGCGACCCTTGAGAGTCGGCCGACACCTCCGGCCGCAGAGAAGGATGCGATGAGCACGACGCCTCCCGCCGCGGCGGAACCGTCCCCCCCGGCGCGCCGTGCCGGCGGTCGCCGCGGGCCGTGGCCCCTGATCCGCGACGTGCTCGTGATCCTCCTGATCGCCGTCGTCGTCTCGGTCGTGGTCAAGGCCTTCCTCGTCCGCTCCTTCTACATCCCGTCGGGATCGATGGAGCAGACCCTCCAGCAGGACGACCGCATCCTGGTCGACGAACTCACGCCCCGCTTCACCGGCTACGAGCGCGGCGACGTCGTGGTCTTCCGCGACCCGGGCGGCTGGCTCGACACCCCGCCCCAGCCGGAGCGCTCGGCGCTCGTCGAGGCCGTCGACTGGGTTCTCTCGATGGTGGGGATCTCGGCATCCGACAGCGACGAGCACCTCATCAAGCGGATCATCGGCCTGCCGGGCGACCACGTCGTGTGCTGCGACGCGCTCGGCAAGACCACCGTCAACGGCGTGCCGATCGACGAGACCCCGTACCTCAACCTCGCGCCGGGCCAGTCCGCGCCGGAGCCCGTGCCGTACGACGTCACCGTACCGGCCGACGCCCTGTGGGTGATGGGCGACAATCGCGACCATTCGCGCGACTCCCGCTACAACCAGGAGCAGCCCTCGCAGGGCTTCGTGCCGCTCGACAACGTCGTGGGCCGGGCGTTCATCATCACGTGGCCGATCGCGCGCTTCGGTCTCATCGACTTCCACCACGAGGTCTTCGACGGGGTGCCCGAACAGGGCGCGGACGCCGGAGAGCCGTGACCGTCGTCGAGCCACGGCTCACGCTCGAGCGGCGGATGCTGCGCGAGCATCCGCTCGTGATCGCCTGCGACGAGGTCGGGCGGGGCGCCCTCGCCGGCCCGGTCGCGGTGGGCGTCGCGGTCGTCGACGCCCCGCGCGCCCGCAAGCGGGTGCCGGAGGGGCTGCGCGACTCGAAGCTCGTCCCCGCGCACAAACGCCCCGACGTCGCGGCCCGCGCCGCCGAGTGGGCCATGGCCACGGCGATCGGTTGGTGCGATGCCGGCGAGATCGACCGCATCGGCATCATCCGGGCCCTCGGCACGGCGGCGACCCGTGCCATCGCTGAGCTGCGGGGGCTCGGCATCGTGCCCGAGGACGCGATCGTGATCCTCGACGGCAACCACGACTACATCACCCCCGTCGCCGGCCCCGGGCTGACCGTGCGCCCGGTCGTCAAGGCCGACCGCGACTGCGCGTCGGCCGCCGCGGCGTCGGTCGTCGCGAAGGTCGCCCGCGACGAGCTCATGGTGCGGCTGCACGACGAGGCGCCGGTGTACGAATGGACGCGCAACAAGGGGTATGCCAGCGCCGAGCATCGTGCCGCCATCCGCTCCCACGGGCTGAGCTCCCACCACCGTTCGTCGTGGGCGATCGCGGACGCACCGACGCTGTTCTGAGGGCGGGCCGCGTGCGCCTCGGGCGGCGCGCTGCGCGCTGCCGTGACGCCTAGACTGAGAGCACCATGGACGACGAAGTATTCGAGGACTACGACCGCGAGCTCGAGCTGGCGCTCTACAAGGAGTACCGCGACGTCGTGCACCAGTTCGCCTACGTCATCGAGACCGAGCGACGCTTCTACCTCGCCAACGAGGTGAACGTCGTCCGCCGTGACACGGAGCACGACTTCTACTTCGAGATCTCGATGACCGACGTGTGGGTCTGGGACATCTATCGCGCCGACCGCTTCGTCAAGTCGGTGCGCGTGCTCACCTTCAAGGACGTCAACGTCGAAGAGCTGCAGCGGCGCGACTTCCAGCTGCCCGAGGAGCTCTCGCTCGACTCCTGACGTCTTCCTCCCCATCCCGGCCATACCGGTGACCTCTCCCCGGATGCCGCGGTCGGCGTCCTGCGGAGGCGGCGCACCGGCCACCATCGGGGCATGGCTGACAAGGACGAACGGGGTCGGGCCGGCGAGAACCGGGCCGCGGCGCATCTGATCGCGCGAGGCTGGACGATCCTCGACCGCAATTGGCGCTCGCGTCAGGGCGAGATCGACATCGTCGCCGAGCGGGGCCGCGACCTCGCCGTCGTCGAGGTCAAGACCCGGCGCACCGAGGCCTACGGTCATCCGTTCGACGCCGTCGACGCGCGCAAGTACGCCCGACTGTGGCGGCTGGCGCGCGAGTGGTGCGTGCAGCATCCTCACCTCGCACACGCGCGCGTGCTGCGCGTCGACGTCATCGGCATCACCGGCGACGACCCGGAGACGGCCGTGCTCGAGCACGTGGAGGACCTGCGGTGACGCTCGGCCGCACGTGGTCGGTCGTGCTCACGGGACTCGTCGGCGATCTCGTCGAGATCGAAGCGGACCTCTCCAACCAGACCCCCGGCTTCACGATCATCGGGCTCGGCGACCGCGCCGTGGGCGAGGCGCAGCAGCGCGTGCACAACGCCTGCGCGAACAGCGCACTGGCCCTCGGACGGCGCCGGATCACCGTGAACCTGTCGCCGGCCAGCCTCCCCAAGCACGGCTCGATCCTCGACGTCGCGATCGCCGCCGCTGCGCTGGCGACGGAGTATCCGCTCGACCCGGTCTCGCTCGCGCGCACCGTTCACCTGGGAGAGCTGGGCCTCGACGGGAGGCTGCGGGCGGTGCCCGGCATCCTGCCCGCTGTCGTGGCCGCCGCCCGAGCCGGCTACCGTCGGGTCGTCGTGCCGCGGATGTGCGCCGACGAGGCGTCGCTCGTCTCCGACGTCGAGGTGGTCGCCGCGGCGAGCCTGCGGGACGTCGCGCGGTGCCACGGCCTCGATCTCGACCCGCTCGAGGGTGAGGCGTCGGGGGAGGGCGAGGATGCGACGCCGCGGGCGGCGCGCGCGGACGGCGACGCCGCCGCGGTGCCCGAGCTCGCCGACGTGATCGGTCAGCGCGACGCCGTCGACGCGCTCGTCATCGCCGCCGCCGGCGGACACCATCTGCTGCTGAGCGGGCCGCCCGGGGCGGGGAAGACGATGCTCGCGCGCCGGATGCCCGGCATCCTTCCGCCGCTAGGAGACGCGGAGGCGCTGCAGGCCGCATCGATCCGGTCGCTGTCCGGGCTCCCGGTGCCCGATCTCGCGCGGACGCCGCCGTTCGAGGCGCCGCACCACACCGCGAGCGTCGCCTCGCTCGTCGGCGGGGGCAGCCGCGTCGTGCGACCCGGCGCGATCGCCCGGGCCAGCGGCGGCGTGCTGTTCCTCGACGAGGCCGGTGAGTTCGCCGCGCACGCGCTCGACGCGCTGCGACAGCCGCTCGAGAACGGCGAGATCGAGATCCACCGCGCCGGCTTCCGAGCCACCTTCCCCGCGCGCATCCAACTCGTCGTCCTTTGTGTACGACTGGACAGTATCCAGTGATGCTGGCGCGAGCACTGGCGCATAGGCGGAGTGCTGCTTTCAGTCGGCGATCGCGAATTCGGCTTGAAGGCGACTGCTGAGTCCGAAGCCGATAAGCGCGGGCTGGTGGAGCGCGTGCAGGTATCGGCGGCAGACGATCGTTTGCACCACGAGGAGGAGTGGGTAGACGACTCGCCATCGCCAGGTCTCGCCCGCCCGCGTAAGAGAACGGATGGTGAGCGTGACCGAGTAACGACCGGCAGGCGAGACGGGGACTGCGCTCTGGGCACTAACCATGCTCCCCGGTGTGGCCTTGGGGTCTGCTTGTCCCGCGTCAAGTAGTTGGCAGGATTTCTTCGATCTTGAAGTTGGGGATGATGGGGTCGGCGGTGCCGGCGTAGACGTCGGCAGGTCGGTTCCAGGCGATCGCTTCGTGCGGTCGGACGTGGTTGTAGTCGCGCCGGTAGGCGTTGACGTGCTCGACGAGCCGGAGGCCGTCGTCGATCTCTTCGCGGAACAGCCACTCGTACTTCATCGTCCCGAACCCGCGTTCGCGTGACCCGTTCTGCCCGGGCATCCTCACGCGTGTGCGGACGTGCCGCAGCTCGGGGCGCGTCGCGATGAACGCTTCGAACGTGAACGAACGGAACGGGCCGCCGTTGTCGGTCACGATTGTCAGGACCGGGAGGATCTCGCCGGTCGCCTCGTCGATCTGACAGTCGTCGATCAGCGGGTGGCCGAGGAGCGCTTCGGCTTCGGCGAGGGCGAGTTCGACGGCGGCGACGGCGTCGTGCATGTTCGCGGTCGGGGACACGTGCGCGTCGAACTCGTACTTCGCCCAGTAGTCGCGGCACGACGCGATCCGCCAGGTCCCGCCGGTCGTGGTCTCGTACTCGGAGAAGTCGAGTTGCCAGACCTGGTTCGGTCCCGTCGGCTCCTTCGCGAACGCCGCCTTGCGACGCTCGGCGAGCCGACGCCGCTCCCGCTGGTAGTTCGCGCCCAGGATCAATCCCTCGTCGCGCAGCAACCGCAGCACCGTCGCCTGCGACCCCAGGTGCCCGTCATGACGAGTCATCGCCCAGACCTTCCGGTGCCCCGCGCGAAGGGTCTGTCTGCGTCGATGGTCGATTCTAGAATCGAATGCTTTCAGTGGATCGTGGCACCGACGCTCGGAGCCTGCACCGCAGTGGATGCGATCTCACGAGCACCGACGCCTAGCGGGGTTCCGAGAACTGAGTCTCTGGGCGTCACCATTGGATCCGCGAGGCGGAGAACGTCACCCCACCGACCCATAAGGAGGGCACGCCGCTTCGAGCTCGGCCCACGACTCCCGGTTGTATTGCGACGTGTCCACGGAGTTGTAGGCGGCCCAAGCATCGTCCGTGAGCCTCAGCTCCAGGAATGTCTGCTCCGATGGTGGAGCGGGGACGTCGATACCTTGATTCCTCAGACACTGCACTAGCTGCAGCTCATAGTCGTAGAGCCGCTCAAGTCGATCGGGGGTGTCCGCAAGCGGAGCCATGCCCGCTAGCCCTGACTCCTTCTGACACTCGGCCTGGTCGAACTCGTAGGAGCTTACTTGCGACTCTTGCAGCGTAGAAATCTCCCACCCACCTTCTGTTTCTGCCACAGGCCAGCCGCGGTCGACGAGGCAAGAGATCGTACGCTGCACAGCGCTCGCTGCCTGCTCGAGGTGCTGTGCCTCCTCTGTGGTCAAGCCTGCCCCACCGCTGAGCTGCTCCGAATCAGCGGGCACGGCGGGTGCGCAGCCGGCGATCACCACGGCGGCCATCAGCGCACACCCGCCGACAACCATGCGACTCAGTAGTCGCACAGATGATCCCTCGATAAGTACGAACCCTGATTGGTGCGAACCCAAGCCCATTCGCTGCGTCGGAATGAGGTCCAATTGTTGTGGGTTTGTACTTGGCCGGTCAGATTTTGGAATGTGGCACGGTCGACAGCCGTGCTGGAGTAGTTCTTGATCTGGTGTTCGTCGTCGACGGCGACCGAGCGGGTGGTCGTATATGCGTACCCGGTCGTTCCGCAGTTCTTGCCATTGATCCACCCGAAGTACTCTTGGGCTGACGCAGGCACGGCGACGGAAACCGTGAGTGCTGTGGCGACGAATGCGGTGATCGCGGCGGCTTTGATCAGTTTCTTGCGCATCATGATGATCCCCTTACCTGTCGCAGAATGCCGATGCCGATGTGATGTTGCCGCCCGGGAGCATGCCGCTGAGCGTTACGTAACTGCCATTCGTTGCCCACGGGACGGCTCCGGTCTTGCCCGTGTAGTAGTTCGAGGTCTGATACGCGCCGGTGAGGTTTGCTCGGGTGACCAAGCCGACCCATTCATTTGTGACGATTTTGTGCTGGACGCTCGCGTTCGCGCGCGCAGTCGATGCCACCCATCCCGATGAGCCACCGGAGCACGTCACTCCGCCGATTGGGAAGGTCGTCGCTGCTGACGCGGCGCTCGCGGGGATGATGATTCCGAGCGACACCGCGGCGCAGGCTACAAGCGCGGCGCCGATTCCTCGCGCTCGCCTGCGTCGAAGTTGTTGTGGATGAGCGGACGTTTTGAGCACGAGATCCTCCATCATTCGTCGAAGTGGACGCTCAATGTCTACCGGTGCCGCCGCTCAGTCGTCCATGAACATCGGGTGAATAGCGAACGTCTAATCGCTCCCCGGGCGCCTGGCCCCGTTGGGTAGGTTGTACTTTCTGGCCATGGACGTCGTCGTTGTAGTGCTTGTCGTGATGATCCTCACCTGGGCCGCAATCGCGTCGCGGCCTCGCCGCACCGAGAACGCGGACGCAGACCGCTCGTTTCGGCGCGCCGGCAAGCCCCAGCCTTTGTCGTCCGATGATGCGGCACGCCGCTCCTCAGGGCTTGCCGCTTGGACCCGAACGGGTGGCTCCGGTGCGATCTGACGCCGACATGCCGGCAGGGAACGCGCTCACGCTGTGAGCGCGCTTCATCCACAGCGCGGCACTCGCTGGTGGAAGGTCGCGTTCGGTGTGGCGCTCGTCCTCGTCATCGCCGTGGTGGCGTGGGCGGCGGCCACTGTACTGCAGCCCGCCGACGATCCCACCCAGGCGACCGAGTACACAACGGTCCGAGTGGAGCCAGGCGAAGTGGGCTTGAGCCTCACCCTCCAGGCGGCCGCCAGCTGGGAGCTCTCTGCGGTGGGAACGAATCAGGCGTCGGGGATCGTGACTGGAGTCGCGATCGCCCCTGGCGACGAGGTGTCCCAAGGGTCGGTGCTGTATGACGTAAATGAGCGCCCCGTGGTCATTGCGTCTGGTGAGGTACCCTCGTATCGCACAATCGACGACGGGGCGCAGGGAGAGGACGTCGCCCAGCTGCAGCGGATGCTCGCCGCCACGGGAGTTTACTCGGGAGACATCGACGGAAGAGTGCGGTGGGGCACGACGTCAGCGATTCGGGCCTGGCAGAAAGCAATCGGCGTCGAGCAGACGGGATCCGTGGCGCTGGGCGATGTCATCTTCGTGCCCACTCTGCCCGTAAGGGTGAGCCTGGATCCTGAGGTGATCGGCCGTGGTCTCGCGCTCGGAGGGGGTGAGGCGGCCATCAGGGTGCTTCCTTCAGCGCCATCGTTCGAAATTTCTGCCACGGACGCCCAAGCCGCCGCCATGCCCGACGGCGCGACTGTGGAACTCACTGCCCCTGATGGTCAGGTTTGGCAGGCAATAGCAGCTAGCCAGTATCGAGACGAGCAGTCGAGCACCACGATCGTCACGCTGGACGGGCAGGGCGGGACATCGATCTGCGGGGACACCTGCGGAAAGATTCCCGTCGCTGGCATCACGAACTTGTTAGCGAGAATTGTTACCGTCCCCACGGTCGCGGGTCTTGTCGTGCCATCAGGGGCAATCGCCACCGACGCCGATGGTGAAACCGTGCTTATCGGCGAGGACGGCGCAAGACTCCCTGTCAGTGTCGTCGTCTCCGCGCGTGGGATGTCTGTCGTCGAGGGCGTAGAGCGGGGTACGTCTGTACGGATGCCTGCGTCGACTGGAGTTGTGCGTTGACTGATCAGTCATGCGGCCACCCTCGGGACGATGCGAGCTTGCTGCTGGAGGCTAGGAACGTATCGTTTGGGTATCAGGCCGACAGGCCGGTCGTTGAGGGCTGGTCGGCGCAGTTCCGGTCTGGGTCGATGACAGCGCTGCGGGGGCCTTCCGGCCGCGGGAAGTCGACGCTACTGTACCTGCTGGGTCTGATGTTACGGCCTACGGCCGGTGATGTAATGGTGGAGGGGCGAGTCGTCACGGGACTGAGTGATTCTCACCGTGCACGGCTGAGAGCGTCGACATTCGGTTTCGTGTTCCAAGACGCGTCCCTCGATCAGAGCCGGACCGTGCTGGAGAATGTCACGGAGACAGCGCTTTACGCAGGTGTTCCCCGTAAGAGCGCGCGCCAGCGAGCACAGCTCCTTCTGGACCGGATTGGGGTCGATGTGCCCGCACACCGCAAACCGGGACAGGTTTCCGGCGGCCAAGCGCAACGCATCGCCTTGGCCAGAGCGCTTCAGAACAGCCCACGCGTACTTCTCGCCGATGAGCCGACCGGCAACCTAGATCCAGCGACCGCATCGCTCGTGGTTGAAACCCTTCGCCAGCACGCATATGAGGGCGCAGCGGTTATCGTCGTGACGCATTCGCCGGAGGTTGCGCGTTCATGTGACACTGAGATCCGTTTGTAGGCTGAGTAAGTTGAAGGCAGTCGATGTTCTCCATGAAGCGATCTGGGCTGGCCGTGCACAACCGGTCGCATCTTTGCTGACAATCCTCATGGTCGCGGGTTCGATTCTTGCTGTGACTCTCACCACCGGTCGGACGGTCGCCGCCGAACAGGAGATACTGCAGTCCATCGACTCGGCCGGCACGCGGTCTATCACTATTCGCGCCGAGGAGTCCTCTGGGGTCACCTCCGATGTGCTTGACCGCGCCGCGAATGTGGGCGGCATCGAGTGGATAGGGGCGTTCTCAGCAGCCGTTGACGCCACCAACTCCGTCGTTCCCGACGGAATTCCGGTCCCTGTCCGCACCGCGTACGGCACGCAATTCGAAGCCATCGGAGTACCAGCGGTCCTGCCACTCCCAGGGCAGGTCGCATACGCATCCGACGAATCACTCCACTTGCTCGGTCTGGTCCAGGGATCGGGAACCATTTCGCTTACGTCAGGTCGAGAGCTCGCGGTGGTAGGGGGTATCGAGGTGCCCGACTTCCTCGCTCCGCTCGAACCTTTGAATGTAGTCCCAGAGCCGCACCCTGATGGATCCGAACCGGTGGTACTTATAGTCATTACAGCCACGCGACCCGATCTCGTCGCCCCGGTGTCCGAGGCGGTTCTCCAGGTTCTTGCCGCCGATGACCCGTCGAAGGTGACGGTACAGACAAGCGAGAACCTCGCTCGTCTGCGAGCACTCGTCGAAGGGCAACTGAGCACATTCTCGCGTGGTCTCGTGCTCGCTCTTCTCTCCGTCACAGGTGGACTCATCGCGATCATGCAGGGCGGGCTCGTCATGATGCACCGCCGCGACTATGGGCGTCGGAGAGCGCTCGGCGCGACACGTGGACTTATCGTTTCGCTTCTGCTTATTCAGAGCGGGGCCTTGGCGATCGTCGGGGTCGCAGTCGGCACAGTTATAGCTGTTGGCTCGCTCACGGTGACCGGATCGCCCCTACCCGGCGTGGGATTCATCGCCGCGCTGGCAGTCCTGACTGTCGCCGTCGCGACGTTGGGTGCGCTCGTGCCGGCTCTCTTCGCCAGCAGGCGTGACCCGGTTCGTGAGCTACGAGTTCCTTGACGGTGAAGATAGGTGCCGTCTCGAGCTGGACTACCCCACCGGGCGTTGGTTAGAGATAGCGCTCGTGCTCGATTGCCCTCGATGGCGCTCTGGACCCGCCACCGCGTGGGCGTCGTCGGGTTCGGGTACATCGGCGCGAGCGCGCTGTGCTGTGTGGCGGCACTGTGTTGCATAACGCGGGTTCGGCTTCGAGTGTCGAGGTTGCGCCGTGATTGTTTTACTACCATCGGCCGCAACCATTTCGATAGCGAGCAACGCGACGAAACGGATCGCAGAAGCACCGATCGGTTCGCGCGAAGGTGCCGGTATCGTGTGGATGCTGTGGACAGGGCCCACGGGTTAGGCGCTCACGACCGCTGGCGCCACTCCGAGCGGAAAGGTTCGCGCTCCAACTCGCGCTGCAACCTCCCAGAGCTGCATCCAAGGCGACTGGCCAACCAATATCGCAGTACTAGGACATTCTCGCGGTACGCATTGACGATCGTCCCGATATCCGGCTGCGGATTGTCCGGGTGCTTAACCCCCATGTAGGCCACTCGAGATCGCGTCTTCCAGGCCTCCGTGTCTGCGAGAGGAACGACTGGCATGTCGGCGAGTATCGCGTTCATCGCAGCGTTGTAGCTGATCTGGCCGCGCGAGTTCAGCGCGGCCCCGCGCACCCCCTCCTGAGCGAGCGCGAAACCCAGTGCCTCGATCGCAACTCCGGTCAACGAAATGCGCGTTTCCGCAAACATGTCTTCGCTGTCTACGACACCCCGCAGCGGGGTCATCGCTCGCGCGTATTTCTTTCGGATCTGCATCCAACGTTGGACCCCTGCCGTTCCAATGTCAGCAAAGGTGAAAAGGAAGTGCGGGTCCGATATCGGGTGCTCGTCGATACGGACTCGATGGGTAGTGACCGGCGCCCAATCCATAACTTTGTCGTCGGTGGCAGCTGAGCGCTCGCGCCGAAGGGGCTTCTCGTACATACCGACCTCGAGCTTTGAGTAGGAGAACTGCCTCCACGCGGAAATCGAAAGCAGGTCCTGTATGGCACGGTGGGGGTCCAGGAGTCCTTCCCAACCTTCAGCTCGCGTGGCCGTCGTCACGAGCTGGATGACATCGTGGGTGGCAATCGTCCCCGGGGTGGGAAGACTCGAGCGCCACGACGGCTGCATTGTGAGGTTCTTCCCGCGGGCAAGCCGCTGAGGGGCTGGAGAACGCATGGTGATGGTGTACTCGATGGAGCGACTGGCCGCATCTGTCTCGACGTGGCTTGTTCGACTCGTAATGCCCGACCAAGCGGCGAGTCCCGGGAGTTCTGATCGGACGCCGTTGACGCGATCAAAGTCGATCCATCGGCGACCACCAAGGACCGCATAGTCCGCAACGACGCGGCCAAACCCCGCGCCGTTCGATGCAAACGACGCGGCCTGCTGACGACAGCCGATGAGCGATACCGGGCCGAGGTGATCGTTGAACAGAAGCCGCAGGGGCGGCGAATACCGATAACGCGTGCGATCAGGGTCGTCGCCGAAGTCCATACCTGATGAGAACCAACGGCCATAAGGATCACCCGCCAGAGACAGACCCTTGGTGGGGATAGTGAGCTGAATGTGCTCGCTGGTCATTTCGAGCATCACAGCGACTTCAGGCGTCTCCTCATCGCCGTCGTACAGCCACCCGATTCTCGGGCTACCCGATACAAGGACGTTCTTGTCACTCACGCAGTTATCCTGCCTCAGCACGCCACATTCTCAGTGATGCGTCGCCCGGCATGGCGATGCGCCGGCCGGGAAACAGGCCGGGGCGCGGCTAGAGACATGGCTAGCGTGTCGTGGGGCGAAGCTCGCAGTCCGATTCGCCATCCGCGATGAACACTTTTTCGACCGAGATGTCCCAGTGTTGGTACCGGCCGGATGCCTCGAGTTCACGCTCGAGCTTGTCAATGAAAGTAGTTGTAGCGCTGCCTACGTGGGGCAGGAACGGGCCGTAGTGGGCTTCGCTCTTGACGCCCTCGTTCGATAGCAGGACGGCTCTGATGATGACAGCTGTTGCAGTACGTGTAGTCATTGACCATTCCTCCTGTAAACCGCGCTGAGAAGGTGGGGCGACGAAGTTCCCACCCCCAACCTTCTCAGGGATCGGGGACGCTATTGCTACTGGTCGGCGCGCGCCTTGCCGGTGATCGCGGGGATGGCTCGGGTGACTTCGTGCCGATCCCGTTGGCGGCGATGACGCGGACACTACTTCCGGCTGGTGTCTGATGCACTCGCAGCGGTTGGGGATCCCTACGCCGTTGATGCGCTTCGCGATGCCGAAGGAGACTGGGGTTAGGGCCGGGAGTGAGCGTGTGACGCTGCAGGGTGCAGGCTGCGATCCAGCGATTCGAACTCGTTCGACAACTGGTCGCCGTCTCTTGACCAAGCAACCAATACCGTTCACGTCTGGGAAGGCCCTGCGCTGCGACGGCGGTGTCCGGCACGGGGAGCACGCGTGAAACAGCGTGCATGCCTGACACGGCTCGCTACCCATGAGCGTTTTTCGCTAGCCAGACGACGCCGCCAATTCGTCCGCCGCGCAGAGTCGTGATGGGGCTGTCGGGGGCTCCGGCCGCGTGCAGCCAGCGTGTCCACGCCCACGGGTCGTCGCTACGGATTGCGAGTGCCTGCAGCACCTCACGCAGTCCTGGGACGATTAGGCGTCCGACGAGTTGCAGCTCGGGGTAGACCGGCGACCCCGAGGACATCGGGAGCCGCAGCACACGGAGACCGTGGGCCGCTTCGTCTAGCTCTGCGGGCGTCAGCTGGACGATCTCGCTGAACCTCGGTCCCGAGAACAGCGGTCCGACGGCGCTCGCCCACCCGCGGTCCGCGAAGTCGTCGTGGCTCGGGTTGATGTCAGGCTCCGGGACCGGTGAGGCGAGGACCTTGATGATCGCCATGAGGTCCGCGGGCGGCAGATGGGGAGGGAGGGTGCGTAGCGCGTTCATAAGCGTGCGGAGCAGCGGGCCGCGGTCCTCCGGATCGTGAAGAGGGCTGCCGGCGGGAATTCGTGCGATGGCCACGACCGGTGTCGTGTGTCGCCAGGTGCCGATGTAGCCGGGGCGGGCGGGCCTCTCAGCGTCGTTCTTCCACCAGACGATCATCCCGTGCCCCGTGTTCACGTCGAAGGTGCACGAGACCACGTACATCGGCTCGGTGTCGTGAAGGAGAAGCGAGACGACGGGGTAACGGGTGATCGTCGGAGGCCGATCCGGGTCGAGGTCGACGACGTACACGGTCCGCGACTCAGTGATCACCACGTACATGCCCGGCTCGGAGCGTTGCGTGAGCGAGTCCACCGCCCACACGTCCCCTGTTCCCGGGTCGTCAGTCATCCGGGTCCTCCGGGAGCGCGGTGGCACGCCACTCGGCCGCGACCCATCGGGCGTCTTGGAGCACGCTGTCGGCTCGTCCAACGGCGAACCGACGGACCCTGCGGACTCCTCGCCCGTCCTGCGCGTAGAGCCAGGCCGCCCACCGCCACGCGTCGTCGGAGCCGGTGCGAAGCATACGGAGCACGTCCTGCAGGCCGGGGACTAGCTGCCCGTCGCTGATCTGCCAGCCGGGGTAGTACGCCTGCTCGTCGACGGTCAGCAGGCGCAGC
Source organism: Microbacterium telephonicum (assembly GCF_003651225.1). Lineage (GTDB taxonomy): Bacteria > Actinomycetota > Actinomycetes > Actinomycetales > Microbacteriaceae > Microbacterium > Microbacterium telephonicum. The sequence goes on along the minus strand of NZ_RCDB01000002.1, from coordinate 491,260 downwards.
GCCCGCAGGTCGTCCGCCGCCTGCTCGAGCTCCGAGTCGGTCATGCCCAGCAGCTTTGTAGCGTGGTGCTGGGGGATCATCGGACCGAGCGTCGCCGCCCACAGCTCCGGCAACACTCGGCGGGGATTTGGCAGTTCAGGGAGGTCGAGCCGGCCGAGTACCTCCACTACCCGCTTGACGGTGACTTCCTTGCTCGCGTGCCACCGCTCCAGCAGGTCGCCGATCGCCGGCCTCGTCCACTCGCCGCCCCGCACGATGTGATCAGCGATGATCGCCGCAGTAAAGCCCTCATCGGGGAACTCGGTCTTCAGAGCGTTGCGGATCCGGTTGCGCTGCCGGTACACCTCGGGCGACCCCCAGTTGAAACGGATGAACCTCGCGCGTTCGCGCCGCACCTCCCGGCGTCGCCTATCACGGAGCTCTTGCTGGCCTTCGACTGTGCTTGCCAGGTTCAGCCACTCGTCGATCTCCGCCGTGTCAGGCTCTTGCAGCCCGGTCATGGGGCTGGCGGGCCGGTAGATGAGGGTGAGCGCCCGATCGACGGGACGACGCGCGGTCATCAACCAGTCGTCCGGCTGGTCATCCACCCACACCAGCGGTCGACCCGGGAACCCCGCACCCAACTGCCTGGCCTTCCACACCCCCGAAGTCCGGGCCCCACCCGCCTCGCCGGACACAGCGACCGGCAGCTCCGGCAGCCCCAACGGGCCGCTGAAATACGTGTTCGCGTGGTGCTGCCAGGTTGTCGCCCACCGGACATCGGCCCCCCGCTCGACCAGCCGCCGCGCCCACTCGACGCCGGCCCGTGAGAAGTACTCGCTCTGCGTCGACGTGCCGTCCTCATCCCACGGCGCCTCCGAGTGAAAGGCCTTTGGATACGCGTCACGGTGCATCGTGATCGACAGCTCGATCGCTTCGGGGGCGTCTGGCCACCGCAGAAGGCAGCGGATGACGCCGTCCATGTCCAACGCGACCACAGGCTGAAATCTCAGATCGCTACTCGCCATCTTCAGATCTCCCACGAGCGGGTTGAGACGTTGCGAATGTCGTGGATGCTTGGCATCTCGACTTCGAGCCCACTCATGTTCAGGAATGCAAGGTGCCCAGCTTCGCCGTCGCGACCCAGGCTGATGACCCGGCGACCGTCGTCGGTGACGCCGGGACCAGCCACGTGCATGTGGCCGTGAAGCAACAGCTTCGGGTGGGTGGCATCCCATACGGCGTCAACGCGGGCTCGAGATTCGGCGGACGCGATCAATGCGGACGCTGGAAAGCCGAACGGATTGCCTCGCAGGACTCGTCTTACCGACCTCACGGGTGTTCCGTTGGGTGTCTCGTGGGTCAGCATCACGTCCGCGGGGCCTCCGGCGATCGCTGCCTCCACATGTGCGTCGGTGATCGCCTCGTCCGACCACCAGTCCTTACCTTCGCGGCGCCACGGACGATCGACCGACGCCGCACCGCCCAGAGAGAGAACCTCCCGGCCGCCGATCAGCAACCGCGCGGGACGCGGTAACAACCACGTCAGCTCAGACACACGGATCGCCTCGCCCGGACGCGTGTCTAGCAGCGGGCTGATTGAGCCCCACGGTTCATGGTTCCCGAGCGTCACGTAGACGCGCTCGATACCGGCCGCGGCGAGGATGCTGTCGCTCTGCGCGGTATTCATCGACCAATCGCCGAGTTGAAGGACGGACTTGACCTCGGGGGCCAGCGTGGCAATCGCCGGCGCCAAGCGACGTAGCGCCACTATGTTGCCGTGCCAGTCGCCGCAGACCGCGACTCGACTGTCCGGAAGCTCGACCTTTCCGACGCTCTCGAGGATCCTCACCCTGCACGGCTCGCTTGAAACGCGCGCGATCGAACCCGAAACTCACGTCCGGTACGGAGGCTGTGCGTGACGCCGGGGTCCCAGCTGATCCAGCCCCGACGCTTCCACTGAATCGCCACTTGCATGATGAATGCGCGATGTATCCGACTTCGCGCCTGCCGATTCAGCCCTGTGGGCCATTCCGGGTGGAGCGGCCGCGACTGGAAGAGTTCGTCGAATAGTTCGCGAAATGTCGGACCGGTACCGCTGCGGCGGCGCACGCGCGCGATGAAGATCGCGGCAGCCAGGCCGAGCTCGTCGGCCACGGCGCCGTGGGTCAGCTCCTCGAAGGCACGAAACCAAGCTTGCGGTGGGTCCTGTTCGACGCCACGCCACCATGTGGGATGAGGATCATCCGGCACAGTCGCCTCAACAATCTGGGCCGACTCAAGTGAGACAACACATGAGTCTCGACCCGGAACCCACATGCAGCAGCACACGTGCAGGTCGAGCCGCGTAGTTGCGATCCGTCGGGAGGTGATTGTTTCGTATGGCCACGAAGATTATGCCATACCGATTAGGCCATACCGAAGGCACGCAGTCGCGACGCTGGGGTTATGGTCCGCCGCAGGTTTGAGCACGCCGAAGGATGGCGCGAGTACGCGGTCCAACTCGGCCTTAACCTGCAGGCAGTTCGCGTGGAACGGGGGCTGAGCCAGGAGGACGTCGCCTACCGTGCCCGGTTGACGCGGTTCACTTACCAAAAATACGAAAAGGGCGAGTCGAAGCCGGGTGAGCCCACCAACTTGACGATACGCACGCTGTTGGCACTGACCCAGGTGCTGGAGGTCTCACTCGAGGATCTTCTGCCCGACGACGTTCCGGACCTCCTCCTGCGATGAGCGGGCAACTCCGCGGCGTTCTTGCTGCGTCCTCGCCACAGTGTGCTGCATCGAGCCGTTCATGATGAGCCGGTTAAGCCAGCGCTACTGGAGGCGTACCTCGCACGGCGGCTGAGCCAGGAGGATGTGCTTATCGAGCGCGTGCCACTCGCTACACCCACGAGAGGTACAAGCGGCGCGAATCCAAGACCGGAGCGCCGACGAACCTCACCATTCGGACTCTGCTCGCGCTAGCTCAGGTTCCTGATCTGCAGCCCGCGGAGCTCAGGGCCTTGCCCGCGGCGCGCGCGAGGCAGAGCCCACCATTGGTAAGCACGAGGAAGCCCGCGAAGGTCCGAAGCCGGATCACGGGTCTTGGCAACTGCACGGCGCATATGCGTGATGGGAAGGTGGCGTCGCGGACCTGCCAACTGGGGCCTCGCGGGACGCGACTTCCGAAACGTCCGTTGTCGTCAGTGAGACGGAAACCGGATGACGTTATCGGGATCGGGGATTTGAGAGCGGAGCGCTGCATTCTCAACTGAAAGCCTGTGAATGTGAGCGATTGCGAACTCAAGCCGCGCTTGGACGGTTGCGAGCTCCACCCGCAGCGCTGACGCTGTGTCGACGTCTCTTGCTCCGTCACCGGACCTTGTCGTTGTGGCAGGCACCCGTCGCGCGTCTGCGACCTGCTGCGCTACGTCCGGGAAGTATCTCCAGAAGGTCGCATTTGAGAGGCCGAACGACTCCGCCAAGCCCTTGGCGGTGAGCGGGCGATCCGCCGCAGCACGTGGCTGATTGGCGCGAGCGACGACCTCCTCCCGAGTCGGGAGTTGCACACGACGACTCATCTCGGCTCCTTTCGATACTCGTCGCCAAGAAGACGAAGTACTCGCTCCCGCCGTTTCCGAAGTCGTGCGGCGAGAGCTGGCGGTAGAGAATCGCTCGCGACGAGCTGTCGCTCCAAATCCGCAACCTCACCGCGCCATACTGCTCGATTGTCCGAATCGAGGGCGACATTCCCGCACGCAAGCGGCTGACACTTGCCTAGATTGGGTCCGGACGCGTCCTCGCGGTCCAAGAGGCATAGTGCTTTCTCGCGTTTGAACGCACAGATGACGTACTTGCCCTTGTAGATCTCGGCACCGTTCACAGAAACCAAGCGCAGCAGGCGACGACGGTCGGTGGTCACTTGTCCGCTGAAGCCCCCATGCGCGAGTGAGCTCAGACGAGAGTGCAGCTCCGGGCCTGCAGGCCCGCCGAAGTCAACGTGTTCGTGCTGATCAATCATCACCTGCAGCGCCTCACCCCTCGCGAGCGCTTCCTCCGCCTCAACTTCCGCACGAAAGCCGGATTCACTTGTTCCGGCATACCCCTCGAACATTTGAATGCTGTGATGTCGGTATGCGATTGCACCAGCGATGGACCCGCCGGGGCGCCTTGCGATGTACCAGGCAAGCGTCCTCCGGAACTGCCTAGTGGTAAGATTCCAAGGACGACCGTCGACGTCTGGGATACCATCACTGCGCCGTCTCGCGGCGCAGTAGTCATTAACCCACCGGATGAATCTATTCAGCTGTCGGTTTGTCCCAGCGACCGTCATCGCGACGTTGCCACCGCGCCCCGCTGACCCGGCGCCGGGTCCAGACTTGATCGGTCCGAAGAGCCATTCGTTGCGTCCACGGGCGCGCGTGTCTTGAATACGTTCCAGCACACGAAGCGCACGCGCTGCTGGCTCTCCCACGACCCATGTTGCAGGTACGCCTTCGACCTCCGATTCTCCTTTGAACGCGAGGCTGTTGACCAACCATCGGTAGGGCGCTCCGGTGCCGTCCAGACGGACCTCGCACGCTCCGCGCCGTAGGTGCTTGACCTCGCTGTCCCGCATCCCCGACAGGAAGGCCACCAGAATGTAGCACGCTGCCTGGAGCACTTGCGTGAGTTCGGAGATCGAGTCGTCTCGGGCGGGGTCAAGCGAAACTCCTTCGATCCACGGTGTGCCATCGAGCTTCCCGCGCACATCTACACCGAGATACGTAAAGTCGGAGACTCCGACGCGGGCCGCCGCTCGATGAACAAGAGCGACGTACTGCTCGACAGCTTTTCGTTGGACGCCGCTCGCACGGGAGATAGCGGCAAGATTCACAACTCCGTTGTAACCGGGCAACGCCGTGTTCGCGCCGACGGCGGCGTCCAGGTATCGCGTCAACATTGTCTGGGCGCTTCCGTACGCCGCTGCAGGCCGAGACGGGGTTTCGCGCAACTCCTCCCATCGAGTGATGGCATCCAGGATGTCTTCGGCAAAGTCGTCGACAAAGCGTAGAGCCCACACGAGTAGCCGGCTATGAACTTGCTCAGGAATGCGTGCCGTCGAGTTCTCCCTTGGTGGCTGGTGCGGTTCGCTCCACGCCGCGAGCTTGTGTGGATTGAGAGCCAAGGATGCGGATCCGAGCGAAACGCGGAACCGCCAGAGATACGCAACGGCGGAGCGCAGAGCGTGCCGTCTGCCGGGGCTGGCTGAGTGTTTGAGCAGAAGATGCCGCTGGTAGGACTCCAAGGTTTCAAGGGTCACTGTCGAGATTGGGCGTCCTCCGTGGTGGTGATCGAGCCAGCGGTAGAAGACGTTGAGGTTGTAGTGCGTGGTTACGACGGTGGAGATGCTGGGGCGGTCCTCGCCTGGTGGGAGGCTCCCCGAGAGCATTGAGAACATAAGCAATCGGTGTGTGGCTCGATAGGCTTCGGGCACAGTTGCGAATCGGATCGTGAACCCTCGCTCCTGTTTCTGGATGGCAGCAGGTGCCAGGTCCCAATTCTCGTCGCCGTACCTGGCGGTCGTCGTCAGGAGCTGGCCGTTTCTTAGCGGACGGCCGCGGAGGACGTAAACCTCCCTAGTCGGTTGTAGTGTGCGTCGAATCGAACGTGTGCTCATTCGCGCTCCCACGGCGGTTCAACTAGGTCGAGATAGCTGTCATCCGGTTTGGAATCGGCTGCATGAGCAAGTTCCGCCTCAGTGAACTTGGGGAGGATCTCCAATCGAATCGCAGCCCATGCCGGTCCATAACGCCGCCACCAAGATTCCTCTGACACTTCGCGTCGCCGAACCTCGAGCGCATCCAACAACGAGATCAATCGAGGGAGATTCTCTGCGGTCACGATGCTGTTGGCGCATTGGAAGCACAACAGGAACGATGCCGTGCATCGCCGGCCGGTCACCGGGTGGTGATCATGATCGGCGCAGCTGCTCCACGCGGTCCCCGTCGTGTTTTCGCGGTCGACTTGCGACGCCTGTAGAGGTCGCACATCGAGCGATGTTCGGCCTTGCGCGGCTAGCGCGTCTCGGTGTGTGGTCAACGCCGTGGACAAGAGGTCCTCCACTGACTCCGACACAACTTCTTGGGACCAATCAATCATGGACGCATCGCCAGACAGGTAGTTCCGGAAGAGTACCGCCGTACTGTTTGACAGTGTGGACGATGGGAGATGGCCGCCCATTTGGCGAGTGCGGCGCACGTCGACACTCGTCTTGAGTCGATTGAAGTCAAGGCGTAGCAGCGTCACCGCGCCGTCTGGGGCAGGATCGGCCATTATCTGTCGCCTCTCGATCCAATCGCTCCAAGCCGGCCCGCTGCTCAGGTTGCGCGCGAAGGGATTGCGCCATGCGGAGTCGCCCTTGCCGCTGTGCCAGAGCGCCCAGAACGACGGCTCGGACATCCGCCGTCGGGCGGCTTCCATGAGGTTGTGAAGAACTAGGTAGGTACCCCCGGGCGTGAAGAGGGCTTTGCTGGGAGGGCCGATTTCCCAGGTCACATTGTTGTGCCAGCGACTGGGTCCGCGACGTCGCTTCAGAAGGTCGATCTCGACTGCCAGTCCCTCCATCACACGGTGCTCGTGCGGGAGTTCTTTGATCGATTCAACATTCCACCCCGAGTTTGCTACTAGCAGCACCAGCATGGGTGTGAGATCACGTTGATTCAAATAGCGAGACTCGGTGTCCTCCCGATTCTGGGCGCGTCCGGCTGCTACCCCGTCGGCGATGCTCTCGTCGTCCTCCGTCTCGAGCCGCCGGACCATCGCTGAGACATCTTGCCTCGCCGCCCCGACCAACCGAGCAAGTTCGCCGTCCGAGTACCCGCCGCGCGGGCTGTGACGGTAGCGGATGCGCCGACGGAACACGGCGTGCGCTTCACTATCGATGAGAGTGAGGAGCGGTTCGAACTCGAAGCACAAACCAACGTTGCGGAGTTCGATCCGGGCAGGGCCCTCACCGATCTGACTGCTACGTATGCGGAGCACGGTCTCGACGTGTTCCGGTCGCAATGCCTGGGGTGTCTGCGGAGGCTGTAAGACGGAGCTCAGCACCCTCATTACTCTGCTCAAAGCTCCCCAGAATCCTTGGGCCGAGGCTAGCGTTCGCAGGGTACCTGTCGGGCCAATTCGTCCTGCGACGGCCTTGGCCAATTCTTCGTGCCACCCCGGCAACGGGAGAGTCGACAAGTCGTAGGTCTTGGAGCGTCCGTCGTCGCCTCGGAAATGGACTTGGACACCCGATACAACCGGCCGGGGCTCGTAGTGCCGGGTCGGCATCGGCGACGGAACGCCCTTCCGCGTGACGCCACGCATCGTCAGAACTCCTCTCCGTCTGGTGGTGCGTCTGAGTCCTGAAGGTGCGCGAAGAGCTTTAGGGCGTCGTCCCAGGCTTCGTCGATAAGCGCAATCCTGGTCTCCATCTCGAGTCGCTCCAGCGCGTGTAGATAGAGATTGGTCGTCTCTTGGCTGCGATGGCCGAGCCGAGCTTGTACCCATCGAATCGGCTCGCCCCACACCATTCGGTAGTGCATCCGCTGCGCCGAGTTGAGGTGTCCGAGACTCTGGAAGTAGCCACGGGACAACAGCTCGAGAGTCGTGACTGCGTAGGTGTGCCGGAGCAAGTGTGCGTGAGCCGAAACTTCCAGTTTCGCCCTATGGCATCGGTCATTCGCGTCTCCGAAGACGCCCTGCCAACTTTTCCGCACGAGGGGCGAACCCCCCTCACCTAACCAGACAATTGCCGGCTCCCAACCACTAGGGCCACGAATCAATGCCCGTGTTCGCTCTTCTGGCCGGAGGTTGGCCACCATCCTTCGCTGCCGCGAAGATCCGAAAGGCTCCCGTATGACGACCCTGGATGGATCTGATGGGTCATATTTCCCTCGCGCCCGGGCTCGCGAGACGATTTGTTCTCTATCTGTCTCCACATACGAGTGGATGTCGCGGAGGATTGGCGACGGCAAGTACACGTACCGTGCCGAACCCCATTTTGCTATCGCCTTTGGGAGCCAGAATCGGTGATAGCCCGCCAGGGTGTGCAATGACGGCAGCTCGAGCGTCGTGAGAGAGGCCTGTTCGGTTAGCCGCATGCCGGTGCGAACCATGGCGTCGGCAAAAAGTGCGTTGCGATCAGCCCACCTCCCTCGGAAGGTCGGGTCCGGTAGCCCGGAAGGCGTGTATCCCCGAAGGCCCACGTCTCGCCAAAGGCGATAGGACCTAGGGGGCAACCAGTGGACGTCGCTACGACGGGCCCCGGGCGCGTATGTTGAGGGCTGAGTTCCTTCCTCTTTCGCCCGGCGCCGTCCCGGCCGACGCCGTCTCTGCGGAATCGGGTTTTCGCGCACGTTTCCTTGGGACAGTTGCCACCGATAAAAGCGATCCACTGCGGCGACCTCACGGTTCCATGACGCGTCGCTGATACGTGCCCCTTCGGGGTCCTCCCGACGCCAGGCCATGTATGCGAGATGGTCTTGTGCGGTCGCGTCACTCCATGCTGTTCCGGACCTACCCTCCTCCAGGAAGTTGAGGAAGGTGCGCAGGTCGGCGGCGTAGCCCTGTCGTGTCGTCATCGCCGTGGTGAGCATGTCGCTGGAGTAGAAGAAGGCGTTCAGGGTCGAGTCGTACTCGAGCTGCGGCGACAACAGGTACGGCGTCCGGTCGGGAATACCCACACTGCGAAGCCACTCCCTCCATCCGCCAAGAGGCTCCAATCCCGGTACTGCGACGTATTCATGGTGATCTCTGGCCTGACGAAGAGTCCAGCGTTGAACGCCCGAAGGGCTGATAACCGCCTCCATGTCGTCACCCTACGGACGCTGAGCCGTTATGAACAGCAAACACATCAAAACCCCCGATACAAGCTCGCGACCAACCCGTGCCCGTGCGGCAACCACGGCGTGCCCGGTGCGGAGTGCACATGCCCGCCCGCGGCCGTGCGTCGGTATCTCGGGCGGCTCAGCGGACCGCTGCGCGACCGCGTCGACATCGAGCTCTCCGTCCGACGCGTGTCTCTGGCGCAGCTGCACGGGGCGGCGGACGGGGCGGGCGTCACGACCGACACCGCGCGTGGGCTCGTGGCGGCCGCGCGCCGGCGTGCGGCGGAAAGGCTGCGCGACACCCCCTGGACCACCAATGCGCGGGTTCCCGGCACCTGGTTGCGATCGGGACCGCTCGCGCCGGGCGCGTCGGTGCGACGTCCGCTGGATGCCGCCCTCCAGCGTGGCGCGCTCACCCTGCGCGGGTACGACCGGGTGCTCCGCGTGGCCTGGACGATCGCCGACCTCGCCGGACGCGCGCGTCTCGAGCTCGACGACGTCGGGCGCGCGCTGTTCCTCAAGAAGGGCGCCCACGCATGAGCTTCGACCCTCTCGCCGGCCTGCCCGACGACACGGCACGCCGGGACGCCCTCGCGCGGGCACGGCTGAGCGCGCTGTCCGAACCCGGGGACGGCGTACTCGGTGCGCTCGTCGCCGCGCTGGGAGCCGAAGACGCGCTCGAGGCGGCGCTCAGCGACGCCGACGACGCGGCCGCCGTCGCCGGCGCCGCCGCCGACCTGGAGGCGACGGCGGTCGTCGAGGGGCGCAGACGCTGGGCACCGCGGCGGGGCGAGACGGCGCGCGTGCTCGACGACGCCGCCCGCACCGGCGTCGTCCTGGTGACCCCGCAGCATCCGCACTGGCCCGTGCGCATCGACGACCTCGGACCGCACGCACCGCTGTGCCTCTGGGTACGCGGCGAGACATCGGCTGTGCGCGCGGACGTCGCCGTCGCGATCGTCGGGGCGCGCGCGGCGACCGGCTACGGCGAGCACGTCGCGGGGGAACTCGCGGCGTCGCTCGCGCCGGACGGCGTCGCCGTCGTCTCCGGCGCGGCCTACGGCATCGACGGAGCCGCACACCGCGCAGCGCTCGGCGCCGGCGGAGTGACGGTCGCCTTCCTCGCCGGCGGCGTCGACCGCGCCTATCCGGCGGGCCACCAGGACCTGCTGCGGCGGATCGTGACGACCGGCGGCGCCGTGGTCGGCGAGGTGCCGTGCGGATCCGCACCCACCAAGTGGCGCTTCCTCGCGCGCAACCGCCTCATCGCCGCCGCGAGCGACGCGACGGTCGTGGTCGAGGCCGGCTGGCGCAGCGGATCTCTGAACACCGCCTCCCACGCCGCGTCGATCGGCCGTCCGCTCGGCGCCGTTCCCGGTGCGATCACCAGCGCGACGTCGGCGGGCTGTCATCGCCTGTTGCGCACCCACGACGCCGTCTGCATCACGGGAGCAGACGACGTACGCGAGATGCTCGGCATCGGCGGAGAGCCGGTCGGGGTGTCGGTTGCGGGCGACGGGCTCTTGGTCCGCGTGCTCGATGCCCTCAGCATCCGCTCACCGCGCGGTGTCGACGACGTCGCCCGCCGCAGCGGCCTCTCACCGCAGGAGGTGCAGAGCACCCTCGGCCTCCTCCGCCTCGAGGGTGCGGTGTCCGCATCCGACGACGGCTGGACGGCCCTCCCGCGCCGCTGACTGCCCGCGTGCGTGCGGTCACTCGCGTTCCGGCCGCTGTTCCGGCTGCGGATGCGGGGTCGCGACCCGTGTCCCACGAATGGTGCCCGCCGACGGCGCGTTGCGGCGGTTCGTGTGACATGCGTCGGCGGTGTGTCCCGCGGTTGATTGCCTTCGGGCGCCGTGGTGCGCCGACCGCGTGTCACACGATGTGTCGCCTGTCGCCCCCGAGCGGCACCATTCGTGTGACATGCCACGGCGGCGTGTCACACGGATGGCTGGCTTCGGGCGCCGGGGAGCGCCGTTCGTGTGACATGCTCCGACGGCGCGTCACTCGATGTGCGGTGGCCGGACGCTCGCGCGGCGGCACCACGGGCGTCCGCCGCGCGAGCTCCACGGGGCGACGCGCCGGGCCGGGTGCCGCACCCCGGCACGCGGGAGCGCGCATGCTGGGGGGATGCTCCTCTCCGACGCCGCGACGGCGTACACGACGCACCTCGCCGAGGTGCGTCGGCTGTCGCCGGCGACGGTGCGGGCCTACCGCGCCGACCTGGCCGATCTCGCCATGGTCCTCGGCGATCCGGAGCTCGACGAGGTCGACCTCGAGGCGCTGCGCGAATGGCTGTGGGTGTCGACGCAGCGTGGGCTCGCGCGCAGCACCATCGCCCGCCGCACTGCGTGTGCGCGCGGGATGTTCGCCTGGCTAGTGGAGGAGGACCTCGCGTCGGCCGATCCGTCGCTGCGGCTCGTCGCGCCGAAACGCGGTCGCACGCTGCCGAAGGTCGCCGCCGCCGATACGCTCGGCCGGCTCCTCGACGACGTGCGCACCGTCGCCGACGAAGGCGACCCGCTCGCGCTGCGCGACGCGGCCCTGCTCGAACTCCTCTACGCCGCCGGCCTGCGCGTCTCGGAGGCCTGCGGCATCGACATCGACGACCTCGACCCCGCCGCGCGCACGGTCCGCGTCGTGGGCAAGGGGTCGAAGGAGCGCGTCGTCCCCTACGGCACACCGGCCGCGCTCGCGCTCGACGCCTGGCTCGTGCGCGGACGGCCCGCGCTCACGACGGCGGATGCGGCGAACGTCGCCGGCGGCGCCCTGTTCGTCGGCGCGCGCGGCGGTCGGTTGGGTACCCGGGCGGCGTACGACATCGTGTCACGCCACGTGGCGCCCGCCGTCGGCGAGGAGCACGTGGGCCCGCATGCGCTCCGGCATTCGGCGGCGACGCACCTGCTCGACGGCGGTGCCGACCTCCGCACCGTGCAGGAGCTGCTCGGTCACGCCAGCCTCGGCACCACGCAGATCTACACCCACGTGTCCGCGGAGAAGTTGCAGGCGGCGTATCGCCTCGCCCACCCGCGCGCCTGAGCCGGTCGGCCCCCGGACGCAGCCGCCGTCACCCGCCGCGTACTGTGGACGCATGTCACGTCGCGTCGCCGTCGCCCTGTCCTGCCTGGTGCTCGTCGCCGGACTGAGTGCCTGCGTCGCCGAGCCGCGGCCGCGGCTCACGGCGGTGCCCGACGCGTCGTCCTCGCTGTCGGCCGTCCCCGAGGCGTCCACCGCCGCCACGCCGACCCCCGACGCGGCCGTCGTGCCCGGTTGCGTCGACGGCGTGCTGCGCATCGGCGCGTCGTCGCAGTCGTTCACGGTCACGGCGGACTGCCCGCGCCTCGAGGTCTCGGGCTCGGCGGTCGAGGTGAGCGCGTCCGACGCCGAGATCGCGGAGGTCATCATCCGCGGCGAGGGCAACACGGTCATCGTCGCCGACCCCCAGCAGATCACGGTCGAAGGACAGGGCAACGACGTCGAGGCGGTCACGGCCGGCACGGTGGAGGTGCGCGGCAACCGCAACCAGATCTTCGTCGACGGGACGCTCTCGCTGCTCACCGTCAACGGCAACACCAACGGCGTGCAGGCCCTGCAGATCGGAAGCGTCACCGACAACGGCGACGGCAACGTCATCGGTCTGCGCTGATCGCGCGGAGACCTCGGCGCAGCAGGGGAGCAGCACCGCGCGCCGACGCGCGCTGAACCACGGCAGCGGATCGAGGTACACCCCTCCCCGCCGCACGCCGACGTGCACCGCCCCGGCCGGTGCGTGCCCGCCCGAGCCGAGCACGCCCACGGGATCTCCGCGTCGCACCGCCGTGGCCGACGCCGGCGCGTCCACGACGGGCTCGAGCGTGATCACGAGCCCCGCGCCCGTCTCGATCGTCACGACACCGCGCCCGGCGACGGCGCCGGAGAACGCCACCACGCCGTCAGTCGGCGCCCGTACGACGGCAGACCCTGGACCCGCTCCGTCTCCACCGACGTCCCCGGCGATGTCGATGCCGCGATGACCGGCGGCGTATTCGTGGGCGGGAGCCCGGAACTCCGCCACGACGCGCCCGCCCGGCAGCGGCATCTCCCACGGCGCCGAACCGCCGGGCTCCGAACCGCCGGGCTCCGGCGCGCCCGGCACCGCCGCGCCCGGCCCCGTCATGGCGAGCACCAGCATCCAGATCACGACACGCATGCCCGAGTGTGATCGCATCGTCGCGGATGCCGGGGCTGCAGACCCCGGAAATGGGGAGGGAGACCACCGGCACCGAGCCGGGGGAGGAAGTCCGCGACTGCTACACTGGAAGAGCACCCCGCCCGTCGGGGTGACTACGCGTGCCCAGAGCGTCGCGACGCCCCGCGTCGGACGTGGCATCCCACCTCAGGTCTCCACCGCATCAGCGGGGGAGTGGTGTGTGCCGGGTACCAGGCAGACCGCGCCGGCCGGCGCGGCGACAACAACCGAAATCACAAGGAGTACGACCATGGCCGTCGTCACCATCCGCCAGCTGCTCGACAGCGGCGTCCACTTCGGACACCAGACCCGTCGCTGGAACCCGAAAGTCAAGCGCTTCATCCTCACCGAGCGCTCCGGCATCCACATCATCGACCTGCAGCAGTCGCTGTCGTACATCGACAAGGCGTACGAGTACGTCAAGGAGACGGTCGCGCACGGCGGCACCGTGCTGTTCGTCGGCACGAAGAAGCAGGCCCAGGAAGTCATCGCCGAGCAGGCGACCCGCGTCGGCCAGCCCTACGTCAACCAGCGCTGGCTCGGTGGCCTCCTCACCAACTTCTCGACCGTGAGCAAGCGCCTCGCCCGCATGAAGGAGCTCGAGGAGCTCGACTTCGAGAACCCCGCCGCGTCGGGCTTCACCAAGAAGGAGCTCCTGCTCAAGAAGCGCGAGCTCGACAAGCTGCACAAGTCGCTCGGCGGTATCCGCAACCTGCAGAAGACCCCGTCGGCCATCTGGGTCGTCGACGCCAAGCGCGAGCACCTCGCCATCGACGAGGCCAAGAAGCTCGGCATCCCCGTGATCGGCATCCTCGACACGAACGCCGACCCCGACGAGTTCCAGTTCCCGATCCCGGGCAACGACGACGCGATCCGTTCGGTGGGCCTGCTCACGCGCATCATCGCTGACGCCGCCGCCGAGGGCCTGATCCAGCGTCACAACCCGACCGACGAGGCCGCCGAGGCCGAGCCGCTGGCCGACTGGGAGCGCGAGCTGCTCGAGACCCCCGTCGTGACCGACGTCGCCGAGGTCGAGACCATCGCCACCGAGTCGGACGCCGACAAGGCCGGCGCCGAGGCTGCCTCCGAGACCGCCGCCGAGGCGGCCGCGGAGTAATCCCGAGCCCGAACCTCTTCCGACGCGGCGGGGCGCACTCCCCAGGGAGCGTGTCCCGCCGCGTCATCCACGAGAACTCACCACGATCAAGGAGCCACCACCCATGGCAAACTTCACCATCGCCGACATCAAGGCCCTGCGCGAGCAGCTCGGCACGGGCATGGTCGACACCAAGAAGGCGCTCGAGGAGGCCGACGGCGACCTCGAGAAGGCCGTCGAGATCCTGCGTCTGAAGGGCGCGAAGGGCAACGCCAAGCGTGCCGACCGCTCCACCAGCGAGGGCCTCGTGGCCGCGAAGGAGCTGGACGGCAAGGTCACGCTGCTCGAGCTGAACACCGAGACCGACTTCGTCGCCAAGAACGAGCGCTTCATCGCCCTCGCCGACAAGGTGCTGGATGCCGCCGCCGCCGCGTCCGCCGACTCCGCCGAGGCCGCCCTCGCCGCCGACGCGAACGGCCAGAGCGTCGCCGACCTCATCTCCGACGAGGCCGCCATCATCGGCGAGAAGGTGGAGCTGCGTCGCGTGCGCACCGTCTCGGGCGAGAAGTTCGAGATCTACCTGCACAAGACCAGCAAGGACCTGCCCCCGCAGGTCGGCGTCGTGGTCGCCTACACGGGTGAGGACGCCGAGACGGCCCGCTCGATCGCGCAGCACATCTCGTTCGCCAACCCGACCTACCTCACGCGCGAGGACGTCCCCGCCGACGAGGTCGAGAAGGAGCGTCAGATCGTCACCGAGATCTCGCGCAACGAGGGCAAGCCGGAGGCCGCCCTGCCGAAGATCGTCGAGGGTCGCGTCGGCGCGTTCTACAAGCAGGTCGCCCTGCTCGACCAGGACTACGCGAAGGACAACAAGGTCTCCGTCGCGAAGGTCGCTTCGGACGCCGGCATCACCATCACCGACTTCGCCCGCTTCAAGGTCGGCGCGTAAGTCACCCGGGGGCCCGCATCGCATCCGTGATGCGGGCCCCTTTTCCGTGCCCGCGAACGGGCCGCGGTGTTCCGCACCGGCCCGGGTCGGCTAGTGTGCAAAACGACGAGAGGAACCCTGAGTGATCGACGAGAACACGGGACGCCGCCGCGTCCTCCTGAAGCTGTCCGGTGAGGCGTTCGGAGGCGGTTCCCTCGGAGTCAACCCCGATGTCGTCAGTCAGATCGCCCAGGAGATCGCCGCCGCGGCGGACGAGGTCGAGATCTCCATCGTCGTCGGCGGCGGCAACTTCTTCCGCGGCGCCGAGCTCAGCCAGCGCGGCATGGACCGCGGGCGCGCCGACTACATGGGCATGCTCGGCACGGTCATGAACGCCCTCGCCCTGCAGGACTTCCTCGAGCAGGCCGGCGCCGCCACGCGCGTGCAGTCGGCGATCTCGATGACCCAGGTCGCCGAGCCCTACATCCCGCGTCGCGCCGAGCGCCACATGGAGAAGGGCCGCGTCGTCATCTTCGGCGCCGGGGCGGGCCTGCCGTACTTCTCGACCGACACGGTCGCCGCGCAGCGCGCGCTCGAGATCGGCGCCGACGAGGTGCTCGTCGCCAAGAACGGGGTGGACGGCGTCTACACGGCCGACCCGAAGAAGGATCCGTCGGCCACACGCATCGACCGCATCACCTACGCTGACGCGCTCCAGCAGGGCCTGAAGGTCGTCGACTCGACCGCGTTCAGCCTCTGCATGGACAACGGCATCGACATGCGCGTGTTCGGGATGGAGCCGGCCGGCAACGTGACGCGCGCCCTTCTCGGCGAGCGCATCGGCACACTGGTCACGATCTGAGTCGGTGCGCCCCCGCGCACTAGACTTGACCGGACGCAACGACGAATGGAGTGACCGTGATCGCCGACATCCTGGCCGACACGAAGACGCGCATGGCCCGGGCCGTGGAAGCCGCGAAGGACGACTTCGCGACCGTCCGCACCGGCCGCGCGAACCCGCAGCTGTTCCAGAAGATCCTGGTCGACTACTACGGCACCCCGACGCCGCTGGCCCAGCTCGCCTCGCTGGCGAACCAAGAGGCGCGCACGCTCGTCGTGACGCCCTACGACAAGTCCGCGCTGAAGGCCATCGAGCAGGCGATCCGCGACACCCCCAACCTCGGCGCCAACCCGACGAACGACGGCAACCTCGTCCGCGTGACGATGCCCGAGCTCACCGCCGAGCGCCGCAAGGAGTACGTCAAGCTCGTGCGCTCCAAGGGTGAGGACGCGAAGGTGCACCTGCGCGGCATCCGTCGCAAGTCGAAGGACGAGCTCGACGCGCTCAAGAGCGACGTCGGCGAGGACGAGCTCGTCCGCGCCGAGAAGGAGCTCGACGGCATCACCCGCACCCACGTCGACGAGATCGACGAGGCCCTCAAGCGCAAAGAGGCCGAGCTGCTCGAGGTCTGATCCTCCGTGGCTCCGGTGACACATGGCTGAGGATCCCGCTGGCGGGACGTCGTCCGGCGACGACGTCCCGCGCACGCGCGCCCAGGCGCGGCAGGCGACCGAGCCGACGGCGTCGTCCTTCCAGTCGCACGTGCGCGCCGCGCGCTCCGAGTTCGAGCATCAGATCGACCGCGCCCGCGCGGATTTCGAGCACGCCAACGAGCGCATCAACGCGCGCACCGGACGCAACCTCTTCCTCGCGATCGCCATCGGCGTCGGGATCGGGCTGGCCGTGCTCGGCTCGCTGCTGTGGATCAAGTGGCTGTTCCTCGTCCTCGCGATCCCGCTGTGCCTGCTCGGCGTGTTCGAGTTCTCCCGCGCCCTGCAAGCGGCCGGTCGTCGGGTCGATGTCTGGCCGCAGCTGGTGGCGGGTGCCGTCATCATGCTCAGCGCCCTCCTGGGGCACACCACGCACTGGGTGCTCACGTTCGCCGCGGTCGCGGCGGTGCTCGTCTGGCGCATGATCGGCCAGATGGCCGCCCAGGACGCGCGGCGCTACAGCGACGTCCTGCAGGACGTGCTCGCGGCGGGCCTCATCGCGCTGTACGTCCCCTTCCTCGCGAGCCTCGCCGTCGTGCTGCTGCGTCAGGAGCAGGGCGAGCTCTGGGTGCTGACGATGCTCGTCATCGTCATCGCGGCCGACACCGGCGCGTATGCGAGCGGACTCGCCTTCGGCAAGCACCCGATGGCCCCGAAGATCAGCCCCAAGAAGACGTGGGAGGGCTTCGCGGGCGCGGTCGTGGCGGCCGTCGTCGCCGCGATCCTCATGGGCGTGTTCCTGCTGCACCTGCCGATCTGGGCCTCCGCTGCGCTCGGCGTCCTCATCCTGCTCACGGCGACCGTCGGCGATCTCGGCGAGTCGATGATCAAGCGCGACCTCGGCATCAAGGACATGTCCTCGTGGCTGCCGGGGCACGGCGGGGTGCTCGACCGGCTCGACAGCATCCTCCCGTCGACCGCCGTCGCGCTCGGCCTGTACGTCCTCTTCTTCCCCTTGGTGGTGGCATGACCCTCGAAAGCCCGACGTCGACCTTCCCGCTCGTGCAGGGCCGTCGCAAAGGCTACGACCCGGCCGCGGTCGACGCATTCCTCATGCGCGCCCGCGACGCATTCGAGGCCGGCGACGCCTCGCTGACGTCGGCGGAGATCCGGCGCACCGGGTTCCGACTCGTGCGTCACGGCTACGAGATCGGCATGGTGGATGCGGGCCTCGGCAGGCTCGAGGACGCCTTCGCCGCGCGCGAGCGCGAAGGGGCGCTCTCGCGTGCCGGCGCGCGGGCGTGGGTTGGGCAGTCCCGCAAACTCGCGCAGGAGATCCTCGACCGGATGAGCCGGCCTCAGCGTCGACGCTTCCGCCGCGTCGGAGTGCTGCACTACGGCTACCGCATCGACGAGGTCGACATCGTCGCCGAGCGCATCGCGGCGCACCTGGAGTCGGGGGAGCAGCTGAGCCCCGAGCAGGTGCGCAGCGTCGCGTTCCGGATGCAGCGGCGCGGATACGACGAGACGCAGGTCGACGCCGTGCTCGACGCGACCGTCGAGGTGATGCTCGCCGTCGGCTGACGGCGCCGCTAGACTGGCCCGACTGTGACTTCCGGAAACGAGCTGACCCCCACCTCCTCGTCGACGGCACCCGCACGTCGCACAGGAGCCGTCGCGCCGCGTGCGGCCGGAGCGCGCTGGACGCGCCGACGCGGTGTGCTGGCCGTGTTCGCAGCCCTCGCCGCCGCCGGTTTCGCCGTGTCGGCGATCGCGCCGCTGGGAGCCGTCTCGACGCAGGCCCACGCCGCCGAGCTCGACCCGATGTCGCTGTACGAGACCACGATCGCCGATGCGCAGGCGCTCGTCGCCGCCGGCTCCGACAAGCCGCTCGGTCGCGAGACCCTCGCCTACACGGTGTACGTCACGCCCAAGCCGACTCCCACCCCGACCGCCACCGCGAAGGCGAAGACGACCGCCGGCGGATCGTCGTCGGGCTGGGCGCCGCCGTTCGTCAGCCCCGATCCGGGCAGCGCCCAGGCGATCGCCTACGAGATGGTGCTCGGGCGCGGCTGGGGCGACGACCAGTTCGCGTGCCTGGTCGCGCTCTGGAAGAAGGAGTCGGGCTGGCGCGTCAACGCGTACAACGCCGGCTCGGGAGCGTACGGCATCCCGCAGGCGCTCCCCGGCAACAAGATGGCCTCGGCCGGCGCCGATTGGGAGACCAACCCCGCCACCCAGATCGCGTGGGGTCTCGGCTACATCGGCGGCCGGTACGGCACCCCCTGCGGCGCGTGGGACCACTCGCAGCGCAAGGGCTGGTACTGACCCCATGCCCCGCGCGAACCGTCGCCGGCCGGACGGCGGCGACGACTCGTTCGAGCGTCTGCTGAGCGGGTGGAAGCGCACCGAGACGCGACGGGGGCGCACCTGGACGGTGCAGCCGCTGTCGGGCTCCCAGTCTCAGAAGGACTACACCTGCCCCGGATGCGGCCGTGTCATCGCGGCCGGAACCGCCCATGTCGTCGTCTGGCAGGCCGACGGCATCCTGGGCGACGCCGCCGATCTCGCGGCACGTCGACACTGGCACAGCGCCTGCTGGAAGAGCGCCTGAGCGCACCGAGAGGAGCCCCGACCGCATGGAGATCCGCGGACCCGTCCTGCTGCCCGCCCGCCGCGAGGAGATCGAGCTGACCACGCTCGACGGCCTGACGCTGGTGGGGGAGCTCGCCCTTCCCGCCGACCGCGACCCCGTCGCGACGCTCGTGACCCTGCATCCGCTGCCCACGGCGGGTGGGTTCATGGACTCGCACATCCTGCGCAAGGCCGCCGGGCGTCTCCCCGCCCTCGCCGACCTCGCCGTGCTGCGGTTCAACACCCGCGGTACGACGTCGCCGCGCGGCACGAGCGACGGGGCGTTCGACGGGGGCGCGTCGGAGGAGTTCGACGTCGCCGCCGCGATGGCGTTCGTCCGTGAACGGGGCCTGCCGCATCCGTGGCTCGTGGGCTGGTCGTTCGGCACCGAACTCGCCCTCAAGTACGGCCGTGACCACGACATCGACGGCGTCGTGCTGCTCTCGCCGCCGCTGCACCGCGCGACCGACGCCGAGGTCGCCGCATGGGCCGGCGATTCCCGCCGCATGGTCGTTGTCGTGCCCGAGTTCGACGACTACCTGCGGCCCGACGCCGCGCGGGAGCGGTTCGCCGCGGTGCCGGATGCCGCCGTCATCGCCGTGGACGGCGGGAAGCACCTGTGGGTCGGCGAGAACCAGACCCGGCGCGTGCTCACGGAGATCGTCGCGGCCGTGCGCCCCGACGCGCTGCCGCTGGCCACCGAATGGGACGGCGACCTCGCCTGATCACAGCTCGTTCTGTCGGGGGATCAGCACCTGCCGGTAGATGATCAGGATGCTCGCCGCCACCGGGATGGCGATGAGGGCGCCCAGCAGGCCCAGCAGCGATCCGCCCGCGAGGGCGGCGATGACGACGACCGCTCCGGGAACCGACACGGCGCGGCTCATGATGCGCGGGGAGAGGAAGTACGCCTCCACCTGCATGTAGACGACGTACCAGATCAACGCGACGAGCGCCGTGAGCGGCGACCCGAGCCCCGGGATCAGGCACACGAGCACGATGATCGCCGAACCGGTGAGGGTTCCCACGAGCGGGATGAGCGAGAAGAAGAAGGCGACGACGGCGAGCACCGCCGGGAAGGGCGCCTGGATGATGGTGAGGAAGATCGCGCTCAGCACGCCGTTGATGACGCCCAGCGTGACCTGCCCCGCGACGTAGTAGCCCACCGACGCGGTGATCTGCTCGGCGAGGTCGATGAAACGGGGACGCTTCGAGGCCGGCACCAGCTGGTACACCGACGCCTTGAGCGACGGCGTCGATGCGGTGAAGTAGATCGTCAGGATCAGGATGATGATCGCCCCGGTGAATCCGGAGGCGATGCCCGCGCCGATCGAGATGATCGTGCCGCCGGCGGTCGAGCCGATCTGGCCGAAGTCGAGCGAGTTGTACCAATCGGAGATGTAGCCGAACAGCTCGTCGACGTTGAGCATCGGGAACGTGTCGCTCAACCAGTCGCGCGTCGACGCCACGGGATCCCACTCGCCGCTGACCGCGTTCTCCACGAGCTGCTGGATCGACTGCACGACCTGCGAGATCTGCTGCACGATCACCGGCACGACGATGAGGATGATCGCCGCGAACGCACCCAGCACGGCGGCGAAGGTGATCAGCAGCGACGCCCAGCGGGGGAGTCCCTTGCGGGTGAGCCAGGTCACCAGCGGGTCGAGACCCAGCGAGACGAACAACGCCGTGCCGACGTAAAGCAGGACCGTCGACAGCGAGCTGACGCTGTTGATGAGCAGGATGCCGACGCCCACGCCGAGGGTTGCGACCAGCGCGGTGCGGAAGGGATGCTGGATCTTCACGGGACCTCCTCGGGACACGTCCTGTCAGGATACTGATGCCGCGACGACATACCGGCCCGACAGGCCCCTCCCGGGCGATGTCCAGCCGGTTTCGCTAGGCTGGAATGTCGAATGTGCCTTCCCGTCCGCGCGCCTCGCGGCGGCCGCGCCGAGTGCGGGAGGCGGAGAGAGGTTCGTTTCGTGCGTTTCGTGTGGGCAGTCGTCGCCTTCGTCCTGGCGACCGTGATGATCGGTGCCGGGATCGCGCAGCGCACCGTCTTCCAGGGTCCCAAGACGCAGACCGAGACGATCTCGGTCGACGATGCGGCTCCGTACGTGCTCGTCGACGGCACCGTGCTCGGCAGCAACGCCGGCGCGCAAACCTTCCGCGCCCAGGCGGACGGCACCATCTTCGCCGCCTACGGCCGCACGGACGACCTGGAGGCCTGGCTCGCCCGCACCGACTACGCCCACGTGACCCTCGGCGACGAGGGCGACGTCGTGACGGCGCATGTCGACGCCGAGGCGCCGGTGAAGTCCGACGACGGCGAGACCGTCCCGCTGACCCCCGCCGGCTCCGACCTCTGGCTCGACGAGTTCCAGCAGGACGACGTGCTCGTCGCCTCGGTCAGCCTGCCGGCCGACATGAGCCTGCTCGTGGCCGGCGACGGCGTCGAGGACGCCCCCCAGACGATGTCGGTCACCTGGCCGATCGGCAACGCCACGCCGTGGGCGGGGCCCCTCATCCTCGGCGGCGGCATCCTCATGGCCGTCGGCATCGTGCTCTACATCCTCGCGGTGCGTCATCTGCGCCGCTCCCGCGGTCCGCGCCGACGCGGTCTGCCCATGCCGGTGACCGAGCCGATCGACGTGCGCGAGGTCGAGGCGGCCGGCGAGAAGGGCGTCATCAGCGCATCCCCCTCGCGTCGTCAGCTCGGCGGACGCACCCGGAAGCTCGTCGCGATCCCCGTCGCGGCGGTGGTGGGGCTGTTCGCCACCGGGTGCACGGCGGACGCGTGGCCGCAGCTCCCCGCGGCGCAGAGCCCCTCGCCGTCGGCGAGCGTCGTCGTGCCCGAGGGGCAGGAGGCGCCGCCCGCGGTGACCGAGCAGCAAGCCGCCCGCATCCTCGACAAGATCGCCGACCAGGTCGCCTCGGCCGACGAGACCAACGACGCGAACCTCGCCGCGACGCGCCTGGACGGCACGGCGCTGGCGACGCGCTCGACGAACTACACGCTGCGCACCCAGCTGCCCGATCGTGCGGCGCTGCCGGCGATCCCCACCGGCGACGTCAAGCTGCTGCTGCCGGAGGCCTACGAAGGGTGGCCGCGCAGCTTCTTCGCGGTCGTCACCGACGACACGACGCAGTCCGACAAGGTGCTCGCCGTCACACAGACCGACCCCTGGTCGAACTACAAGTTGACCTCCATCGCCGACCTCACGGCGGAGACCTCGCTCAACGTCGCTCCGGCCTACATCGGCGCCCTGCAGGTGCAGCCGGACTCGCCGTTCCTGATGATCGCGCCCGAAGACCTGGCGGGCGCGTACGCGGACGTCATCGACAACGGGGACGCGAGCCGGTACGCCTCGCTGTTCTCCGACACCGACCCCTTCCGCAGCCAGGTCGCCGACAACCGCGCGGCGACGAAGCAGGAGTTCGACCAGACCGGTGCCACCACCGGCACGCTGACCTTCGCGACGACGGCCGGCAGCCAGGAGCCCATCTCGCTCGCGACGCTCGACAGCGGCGCCATCGTGGCGGTGACGGTCAACGAGACCGAGACCGTCGCGCCGACGACGTCGGATGCCGTCATCAAGGTCGACAACAACCCGGTGGTGAAGACCCTCACCGGCCAGACGCAGTCGGCGAGCGGGTTCACCACGACGTACGTGGACCAGCTGTTCTTCTTCGTGCCGGCGCAGAGCTCCAACCAACGGATCCAGAACCTCGGCTACTCCTCCGACATCCTCGAAGCGAAAGTGAAGCAGTGATGAGCGATCAGGCTCCCGGTGCCGTCCTGAGGGGAGCAGTCGATCTGTCGTCGCTGCGCTCCCGCCCCACCGCCCCCGCCGCGGGCGCGTCGGCTCCCGAAGAGGGCGGCGCACTGCCGCTCGTCTTCGATGTGACGGATGCGTCCTTCCCCCAGGCGCTGGAGCTCTCGCGCACCGTCCCGGTCGTCGTCGACCTGTGGGCGGAGTGGTGCGGCCCGTGCAAGCAGCTGAGCCCGGTGCTCGAGAAGGTCGTCACCGAACTCGGCGGGCGCCTCGTGCTCGCGAAGGTCGACGTCGACGCGAACCCGCAGCTCGCGCAGGGCTTCCGCGCGCAGTCCATCCCGATGGTCGTCGCCCTCGTCGCCGGTCAGCCGGTGCCGCTGTTCAACGGCGCGGTCCCCGAGCAGCAGGTGCGGGAGGTGTTCGCCCAGCTGCTGCAGCTGGCGGCCCAGCACGGCGTGACCGGCACCGTCCCGGTCGGCGAGCCGGGGGAGGGTGCGGAGGAGCCGGCCGAGCCCGAGCTGCCGCCCCTGCACCAGGAGGCCTACGACGCGATCGAGAACGGCGACTACGCCACGGCCGTGAGCGCGTACGAGCGCGCCCTCGCGCAGAACCCGCGTGACGAGCAGGCACGCGCCGGTCTCGGTCAGGTGCGGTTGCTGCAGCGGGTCGACGGCGCGGACCTTCAGGCCGCGCGCGCCGCCGCCGCGGCGGCCCCGCTCGACGTCGAAGCCCAGTTCGCCGTCGCCGACCTCGATCTGTCGGGCGGACACGTCGACGACGCGTTCTCGCGACTGCTCGACCTGTTCGCGGTGCTGCCCGCGGACGAGCGCGGCCCCGTGCGCGAGCGCCTGCTCGAGCTGTTCGGCCTCGTCGGGGACGCCGACCCGCGTGTCGCGCGGGCGCGCGGCCGACTGGCCAGCCTGCTGTTCTGAGTCCACCACGCGGCGCCCGCACTCCGGAGGGAGGCGGGCGCCGCGTCGTGCCCTCCCCGTGTCAGCTGCGGTGGTGCAGCCAGAGCGTGCCCAGCGGGGGCACGGTCAGACGCGCGCGCCCGTGGGCGTCCGCCTGCACCTCGCCGCCGTTGCCGACGCCCGAGCCGCCGTACTCGACCGCGTCGGAGTTGAGCACCTCGCTCCACCGCCCGGGCTCGGGCAGATCGAGCGAGAAGTCGTAGACCGGGTTTCCGGCAAAGTTGCTCACGACCACGACCGTGTTCCCGTGGTGGTCGCGCCGCGCGAACGCGATGACGTTCGCGTTCCAGTCCGGCGCGCCGAGCCGGGTGAACGCGGCGCCGTCGGCGTCGCGCGCCCACAGCGGCGCCAGCTCGCGGTACGCGTGGTTGAGGGCGCCGACGAAGCCCTGCAGCTGGCGGTGGGCGGGCTGGTCCAGCATCCACCAGTCGAGGCTGCGGCCCTCCGACCACTCCGACATCTGGCCGAACTCCTGGCCCATGAACAGCAGCTGCTTACCGGGGTGTCCCCACATGTAGGCGAGGAAGGTGCGCATGTTCGCGAGCTTCTGCCAGTGGTCGCCCGGCATCCGGTCGAACAGCGAGCCCTTGCCGTGCACGACCTCGTCGTGGCTGATCGGCAGGATGTAGTTCTCACTGAACGCGTAGACGAACGAGAACGACAGCTCGCCCTCGTGCCACGAGCGGTACATCGGATCGCGCTTGATGTACTCGAGCGAGTCGTTCATCCAGCCCATGTTCCACTTGAACCCGAAGCCGAGCCCGCCATGGTCGGTCGGGGCGGTGACCCCCGGGTAGCTGGTGGACTCCTCGGCGATCATCGCGATGCCCGGGTTGCGCTTGTAGGCGGTGGCGTTGACCTCCTGGAGGAAGCCGATGGCCTCGAGGTTCTCGCGGCCGCCGTGCACGTTCGGCTCCCACTCGCCCTCGTTGCGCGAGTAGTCGAGGTAGAGCATCGAGGCGACCGCATCCACGCGCAGGCCGTCGACGTGGAACTCCTCGAGCCAGTACAGGGCGTTGGCGACGAGGAAGTTGCGCACCTCGCGCCGCCCGTAGTCGAAGATCAGCGTGCCCCAGTCCTTGTGCTCGCCGCGCCGGGGGTCGGGGTGCTCGTAGAGCGCCTGACCGTCGAAGCGGGCGAGCGCGAACTGGTCCTTCGGGAAGTGGCCGGGGACCCAGTCCATGATCACGCCGATGCCGGCCTGGTGCAGGCGGTCGATCAGGTACCGGAGGTCGTCGGGGGAGCCGAAGCGACTCGTGGGGGCGTAGTAGCCGGTGACCTGGTAGCCCCACGATCCGCCGAAGGGGTGCTCTGCGAGCGGGAGGAACTCGACGTGCGTGTAGCCGAGGTCGGTGAGGTACTCGATGAGCGGGTCGGCGGCCTCGCGGTATCCGAGGCCGGGGCGCCACGATCCGAGGTGCATCTCGTACGTCGACATCGGCTGGTCGAGCGCGGAGCGCGTCGCGCGCTCGGCCATCCACTCGGCGTCGTCCCACGTGTACGCGGATGCCGTCACGATCGATCCCGTCGCCGGCGGAACCTCGGCGGCGCGGGCCATCGGGTCGGCCTTCATGATCCAGGTACCCGCCTGCGTGAGGATCTCGAACTTGTACACCGTCCCGGTGCCCAGCCCCGGCACGAACAGCTCCCACACCCCGCTGGAGCCGAGTGAACGCAGCGAATGCCCCTGCCCGTCCCAGTTGTTGAAGTCGCCGACGACGCGCACGGCCTGCGCGTTGGGCGCCCAGACCGAGAACGAGACCCCCGCGACACCACCCAGGTCGCGCACGTGCGCGCCCAGCACGTCCCACAGCTGCTCGTGGCGCCCCTCACGGATGAGGTGCAGGTCGAGCTCGCCGACCGTGGGCAGGAACCGGTACGGGTCGTCGGCGACGAAGTCCGGTCCGTTCGGGTACGTCGTGTGGATGCGGTACGCGCCGGGCTGACCGTCGAGGGCCGCTTCCCAGATGCCGCCGCGCAGGTGCGCGAAATCGGCTGAACTCCCGTCGCCGAAGACCGCGGACACCGTCTCGGCCATGGGGCGTCGCACGCGCACCACCCAGCCGTCGTCGTCCTCGTGGGGACCGAGCACGTCGTGCGGTGCGTAGTACGAGCCGGTCGCGAGGGTGTCGAGCACCTGGTCGGAGGGCGTGGTCATCGGGTTCCCTTCACGTGCAGGATGTGCACCGGCTCGCCGAAGGCGTCCAGCCGCACGAAGTTGTCCTGGTTCCAGGTCCACCGCGCACCGGTGACGAGGTCCTCGACGTCGTAGTCGGCACCGCGGGGCACGCCGAAGGCCGAACTGTCGACGTGGACGGTGGTCTGGCGGGTCGAGTGCGGGTCGACGTTGGCGACGACCAGGATCGTGTCGTCGACCCCGGTGGGCGACAGGGCGGCCGGCAGGTGCTTGGAGAAGACGAGGATCGCGTCGTCGTCCGACCAGTGGATGCGCAGCCCGCGCAGCTGCCGCAGCGCCGGGTGGGCGCGGCGGATCTCGTTGAGGCGCCGAAGATACGGAGCGAGCGAGTCGCCGCGGGCCTCGGCATCCGCCCAGTCGCGCAGCTTGTACTCGTACTTCTCATTGTCGATGTTCTCTTCGGAGCCCGGACGTGCGACGTTCTCGATGAGCTCGTACCCCGCGTATACGCCATAGCTGGCGCCGCCGGTCGCCGCGAGCGCCGCGCGGATGCGGTACGCGGGGCGCCCCCCGAACTGCAGGTACTCGGTGAGGATATCGGGGGTGTTGACGAACAGGTTCGGTCGCATGAAGTCGGCCGTCTCGTCGCTGATCCAGCCGAGGAACTCCTCGAGCTCCGCCTTGCTGTTGCGCCACGTGAAGTACGAGTAGCTCTGCTGGAAGCCGCTCCAGGCCAGCGCCTGCAACGGCGAGGGACGCGTGAACGCCTCGGCGAGGAACACGATGTCGGGGTCGGTCGCGGTCACTTCGGCGATGAGCCACTCCCAGAACCACAGCGGCTTGGTGTGCGGGTTGTCGACGCGGAAGATCTTCACGCCCTGCGCCACCCAGTGGCGCACGATGCGCAGCACTTCCGCGCTGATCCCTGCGGGGTCGTTGTCGAAGTTGATCGGATAGATGTCCTGGTACTTCTTGGGCGGGTTCTCCGCGAACGCGATCGACCCGTCGGGGAGCGTCGTGAACCATTCCGGGTGGGTACTCACCCACGGGTGGTCGGGGGAGGCCTGCAGAGCGAGGTCGAGCGCGACCTCGAGACCGTTCTCCCGCGCCGCCTCGACGAACGCGCGGAAGTCCTCGAGCGTGCCGAGGTCGGGGTGCACGGTGTCGTGTCCGCCGGATGCCGCGCCGATCGCCCAGGGAGAGCCGGGATCGGCGGGCCCCGCGGTGAGCGTGTTGTTCGGTCCCTTGCGGTTGGTGACCCCGATCGGATGGATCGGCGGCAGGTACAGCACGTCGAAGCCCATCGCGGCGACCTCGGGGAGCCGGCGGACAGCGGTGCGGAACGTCCCGCTGCGGATCGATCCGTCCTCCAGTCGCTGCGCGCCCTCCGACCGCGGGAAGAACTCGTACCAGGCGCCGACGCCGGCGCGCTCGCGCTCGACGAGCAGGTCGTGGTCGTCTCCGAGTGTGACGAGGGCGGCGAGCGGGCGGGCGGCGAAGTCCGCCGCGATGACGGGGTCGCGCACGATCTCCAGCGCGGCGGGATCCGAGACGGCGGTGTCGCGCAGCCGGGCGGCGGCGTCTTCGAGGCGGGCGCGCTCGTCGGCAGGGCGGTCGCCCTCGGCGGCGGCGCGTTCGAACAGCAGCGCGCCCATCTCGCGCATGAGGGCGGTGTCGACGCCGGCGGCGATCTTGAGCTCTGCGGCATGCTCCCACGTCGCGAACTCGTCGGCGAACGCCTCGAAACGGAACCGCCAGGTCCCCTGCACGAGCGGTGCCACACTCACCCGCCAGCGGTCGTAGCCGTCGTGCAGCGGAGTGAGGCGGTGCAGCGTCTCGGTGCCGCCCGGAGAGGTGAGCCGCAGGTGCACGCCGATGAGGTCGTGGCCCTCGCGGAAGGCGGTCACCTGGAACGGCACGGCTTCGCCGACGAACGCCTTCGCGGGGAAGCGGCCACCGGGCACGCTCGGGCGGGCCCCGCCGAGCGGGATGCGCCCGTTGCGGGTCGTGAAGGCACCGTGCCACGCCGCGGCCGGTCGCTCCGGGATGGGTGCGGTGCTGCGCACCTCGGGCTCACGGGGCGCGGGCGCAGCGACGGGAGCGGCCTTCGCCGCGGGCTGCGGTGCGGGCTCGCTCGCGGCAGCGCTCGTGGCGGGCGGCTCGGCGGCGACGGGAGCCGCGGCCGGGGGCGGAACGGGACGGGCAGCGGAGGTGCGCTTCTTCGTGACCACGTCTCGAACCTACCCCGCAGGGCGCGCGGCGGGAACTCACTCCATCCGGAACAAGTGCATTCCGGTATCCGGCAGCGAGACCATGTCGCCCGGGGCATATGCCGATTCGTCGCCGATCGGGTGCTCGTCGATGCTCGACCACAGGGAGACGTAGCGGTGGACGCCGTCGACGACGGGGAGCCGTATCTCGGCGGCGGATTCGTACCCGTGGATGATCAGCAGCACGCGGTTGGCCGGTTCGTCCTCGGGGGTCGAGGTCGCGGCGTACTGGAGCGTGCGGTTCGACGGGTCGTTCCAGACTTCCGTCGTCATGGCGCGCCCCTGCGCGTCGTACCAGTCGATGCTCGACGCGGACGGGACCGCGCGCGTCTCGTGCGCGAAGCGCCGTGGGCGCAGCGCGGGATTCTCGCGCCGTAGCGTGATGAGGCGTTCGACGTGGGCCCGGAGGTCCTGCTGCCAGGGCGCATGCTCCCACGACAGCCAGGTGAGTGCCGAGTCGTGGCAGTAGGCGTTGTTGTTGCCGCGCTGGGTGCGACCGAATTCGTCGCCGGCCGTGATCATGGGGATGCCGGCCGACAGCAGCAGACTGCCGAGCAGGTTGCGCATGGCCTTGCGTCGCCGGGCGAGGATCCGTTCGTCTTCGGTGCGACCTTCCGCACCGTGGTTGAAGGAGCGGTTGGTGTCGGCGCCGTCGCGGCCGTGCTCCCCGTTGCCCAGGTTGTGCTTGACGTCGTACGAGACGAGGTCGCGCAGGGTGAAGCCGTCGTGCGCGGTCACGAAGTTCACCCCGGCAAGCGGCCCGCGCGCCGTGCTGAAGGCATTGGACGAGCCCGCGAGACGCGTGGCGAATCCGCCGATCCCGGTGGGGGAGTGACCCGCTCGCCGCGCGTAGTCGACGTCGCTGAGCCAGAAGTTGCGCACGTGATCGCGGTAGTGGTCGTTCCATTCGCTCCAACCGTCGCCGAAGTTGCCGGTCTGCCAGCCGCCCATTCCCACGTCCCACGGTTCGGCGATCTTCTTCACCCCGGCCAGGAGCGGATCGTCGACGATCGCGCGCAGCAGCGGATGCTCGGGGTCGAAGGTGTGGTCGGCGTCGCGCCCGAGCGTCGCGGCCAGGTCGAAGCGGAACCCGTCGATCTGCATCTCCGTCGCCCAGTAGCGCAGGGAGTCGAGCACGAGGCGCGCGGCCGCGGGCGTGGCGGTGTTCACCGCGTTGCCGCATCCGGTGACGTCGATGTAGGCGCCGTCGGCGTGCTGCCGGTAGTACCCGCGGTTGTCGATGCCACGGAAGCTCGTGCGCGGGCCGCCGATCTCGAGTTCGGAGGTGTGGTTGTAGACGACGTCGAGGATGACTTCGAGTCCCGCCGCGTGCAGCGCCTTGACCATCTCCTTGAACTCGCGCACGATCGCCGTGGGTCCTCCGGCCCGGGCGGCGGCCGTCGCGTAGTCCGCGTGCGGAGCGAAGAAGCCGAGCGTGTTGTAGCCCCAGTAGTTCGTGAGGCCGAGGTTCAGCAGGCGCGGCTCCGTCTCGAACGCGTGCACGGGCAGCAGCTCCACCGCGGTGACGCCGAGCGAGGTCAGGTGGGCGATCATCGCGGGGTGACCGAGGCCGGCGTAGGTGCCGTGGAGGGCGGGTGGGATGTCGGGATGCCGCTTCGTGAGGCCCTTCAGGTGCGCCTCGTAGACGACCGTGCGATCCAGCGGCACGGCCGGCTTGGCGACGCCGCCCCAGTCGAAATCGTCGTCGACGACGACGGCCCGCCAGTCGCCGAGACCGCCGGAGACGAGGCCGCGCGCATACGGATCCAGCAGCAGAGACGCGGAATTGTAGGTGTTGCCCTGGCGTGCCGGTCCGTCGACCCGGAGCGCGTGCGGCGTGCCGACGTGCAGCCGCTTCGTCGTCACCTGCCACACGTCTCCGTCACCGCGCTTGAGCGGCAGTTCGTCGATCGCCCAGTCCAGATCGTCCTCGTCGAACAGCACGAGGGCGATGCTCGTCGCCCGCTGCGACCACACGCGCAGGGTCGCCGTGCCGTCGTCGGCGCGGGTGACGCCGAGGCGGTCGAACGCGCTCGAGGACAGCTCGGGGATGGTGTCGGGCATGCGAACTACAGTAGTGAGAGGACGTGGGAGCGATCTCCCGACGGCCGCAATCCGAGTGGCTCCCGGGAGACGGCATGCGCGTGTATCTGGATCATGCGGCGACGACCCCGTTGCGCTCCGAAGCGCGCGAGGCGTGGCTGGCCGCCGCCGACGAGGTCGGGAACGCCTCGTCGGTGCACGGTGCCGGACAGCGCGTGCGCCGGCTGCTCGAGGAGGCGCGCGAGCAGCTCGCCGCGACTGTCCGCTGCGATCCGATCGAGGTCGTCTTCACCTCGGGCGGCACGGAGTCGATCAACCTCGCGCTGGTCGGGCTGTGGCAGGCGCGTCCCGCGGGGACGGACCGTCTTGTGCTGCCCGACGGCGAGCATCACGCCACGATGGAGACGGCCGAGTGGCTCGCCGCCGACCGCGGCGCGGTGATCGCTCCGGTGCCGCTCGACACGCTCGGTGCCGTTCCGGTCCCCGCCTTCGCGGAGGCGCTGCCGGGCGCCGCGCTGGCCACGGCACTGATCGGCAACAACGAGGTCGGCACGCTCAACGACGCTGCCGCGCTGGCCGCCGCGGCGGCGGAGGCCGGAACCGCGCTGCATCTCGACGCCGTCGGAGCCGCGGGCGTCGTACCGGTCGACTTCCGCGGCTGGCGTGCCGGCGCCTCCGGGGCGGGCGGGCTCGTGGCGCTGTCGGTATCCGGCCACAAGATCGGCGCCCCCGTGGGCACCGGCCTGCTCGTCGTCTCGCGGCACGCGCGCCTGGCACCGCTCTTCCACGGCGGCGGCCAGCAGCGGGGTCTTCGCCCGGGGACGCAGGACGTCCCCGGCGCGGTGGCGCTGGCCGCGGCGATGACGGCTGCCGAGACCGACCGCGAGGTGGAGGCGGCGCGGCTGGTCGCGCTGCGCGAACGCCTCGCGGACGGCATCCGGTTGGCTCTCCCGGCGGCACAGGTGCTCGGCGACCCGGTACGCCGGCTGCCGGGGAACATGCACGTGCTCTTCCCGGATGCCGCCGGCGAGACGCTGCTGTTCCTGCTCGACGTCGCGGGCATCGACGTGTCCACCGGGTCGGCGTGTCAGGCCGGCGTGACCGAGCCCTCGCACGTCGTGCGCGCTCTGGGCCGCTCCGAGCGGGATGCCCGCTCGGTGCTGCGGATCACGCTCGGCCGCACGAGCACCGACGCGGACGTCGACGCCGTGCTGGCGGCGCTGCCCGGCGCCTACGAGCGGGCGGTGGCATCCGGCGCCCGGTCAGGCGGCGGTTCATAGACTGGACGTATGCGGATCCTGGCGGCCATGAGCGGCGGTGTCGATTCCGCCGTGGCTGCGGCCCGGGCGGTCGAGGCCGGACACGACGTCGTCGGGGTGCATCTCGCGCTCTCGCGTGCGGGCGGCACCCTGCGCACCGGCAGCCGCGGGTGCTGCACGATCGAGGATGCCCTCGATGCCCGTCGCGCGGCCGACCTGCTCGGCATCCCGTTCTACGTGTGGGACTTCTCGGAGCGCTTCCGCGACGACGTGATCGACGACTTCGTCGCCGAGTACCGCGCCGGTCGCACGCCGAACCCGTGCATGCGCTGCAACGAGAAGATCAAGTTCGCCGCCCTTCTCGAGCGCGCCGTCGAGCTCGGCTTCGACGCCGTCTGCACCGGCCATTACGCGTTGCTGGTCGACGCGCCGACCGGCCGGGAACTGCACCGCGCGTCGGATGCGGCCAAGGACCAGTCGTACGTGCTCGGCGTGCTGACGGCCGAGCAGCTCGCCCACACCTACTTCCCGCTCGGCGACACGCCCTCGAAGGCCGTCGTGCGAGCCGAGGCCGAGGCGCGCGGGCTCAGCGTCGCGCAGAAGCCCGACAGCCACGACATCTGCTTCATCCCCGACGGTGACACGCGCGGCTGGCTCGCCGAGAAGGTCGGGACCGCGACCGGCGACGTCGTCGACCGCACCGGCGCCGTCGTCGGCAGCCACGAGGGGGCGCACGCGTTCACCGTCGGGCAGCGCCGCGGCCTGCAGCTGGGCGTGCCCGCCGCCGACGGGAAGCCGCGCTTCGTGCTCGAGGTGCGTCCGGTCTCGAACACCGTCGTCGTCGGGCCGAAGGAGGCGCTGGCCACCGCCGAGATCTCGGGGGAGCGCCACAGCTGGGCGGGCGCCGCGCCGCAGACCGATGCGTTCGCGTGCGAGGTGCAGATCCGCGCCCACGCCGATCCGGTGCGCGCCCGGGCGACGGTCGAGGCCGGTCGTGTCACGGTGGTGCCGGATGCGCCGTTCGACGGCGTCGCCCCCGGCCAGACAGCCGTGCTCTACCTCGGCACGCGCGTGCTCGGCCAGTTCACGATCGACCGCACCCTCTCGGCGGTCCCGGTCGGGGCGTGACCTCGTGTCGATGTCCGCGCCCCGTCCTACACTGGCCGGGTGAGTGAACCAGGCGCGGCCGTCCCCTCCACCCGTGACGACGCGCGAGCCGAAGCGGAACGTCTCACCCAGCGCATCCTCGACGCCCGGGACGCCTACTACGGCGCCGATGCCGAGATCGTCGACGACGCGACCTACGACGGATGGATGCACGCCCTCGAGGCGATCGAGCGCGCGTTCCCCGAGCTGCAGGGACAGGACTCGCCGACCCTGAGCGTCGGCGCCGCGCAGACCTCGATGTTCGCGCCGGTGACCCACGCCGAGCGGATGCTGAGCCTCGACAACGTCTTCTCCGCCGACGAGCTGCGCGAGTGGTGTCGGAAGACCGCGGCTGCGGCCGGTCGTCCCGTGCGCTGGCTCACCGAGCTCAAGATCGACGGACTCGCGATCAGCCTGCGCTACGAGAACGGGGTCCTGACCTCGGCCGCGACGCGCGGCGACGGACGCGTCGGCGAGGATGTCACGTTCAACGCCCGCAACGTGGCGGGGATCCCGGCGCGGCTGTCGGGCACCGGTCATCCGGCACTGGTCGAGGTGCGCGGCGAGGTGTTCATCCCGGTCGCCGAGTTCGACGCGCTCAACGCGCTGCAGGCGCGGCTGCGCGACCGGGTGCTCGAGGAGAGCCGCGCGCGCGGCGTCGACGAGGAGAAGGCGACCCGCAGTGCGGCGCGCCGCTTCCCGGCATTCGCGAATCCGCGCAACGCCGCCAGCGGCGGTCTCCGGCAGCAGCTCGACAAGAAGTCGGGCCTCGAGCTCGAAGCCGGCACCGCGCGGCTGTCGTCGCTGCGCCTCTACGTGCACGGCATCGGGGCGTGGCCGGAGCCCCCGGTCGCGTCGCAGAGCGAGGTCTACGATCTGCTCGCGGGCTGGGGACTGCCGACGAGCCCGTACTTCGCGACGTCGGACGACATCGACGGCGTCGAGGCCTACGTCCGCCATCACGGCGAGCACCGGCACGACGTCGAGCACGAGATCGACGGCGTGGTCGTGAAGGTCGACGAGCTCGCGCTGCACGACGAGCTGGGGGCGACCAGTCGGGCACCGCGCTGGGCGATCGCCTACAAGTACCCGCCCGAGCAGGTCAACACGCAGCTGCTCGACATCGTCGTGTCGGTGGGGCGCACGGGCCGTGCCACGCCGTTCGCGGTGATGGCGCCGGCCCGCGTCGCCGGCTCGGTCGTCCGCCAGGCGACCCTCCACAACCAGGACGTCGTGAAGGCGAAGGGCGTGCTCATCGGCGACACCGTCGTGCTGCGCAAGGCGGGTGATGTGATCCCCGAGGTGCTCGGGCCCGTCGTGGAGCTGCGCGACGGCAGCGAGCGCGCGTTCGTCATGCCGAGCGCCTGCCCCGAGTGCGGGTCGCCGCTGGCCCCGGCGAAGGAGGGCGACATCGACCTGCGGTGCCCGAACACGCGCGCGTGCCCGGCGCAGGTGCGGGGCCGCGTCGAACACATCGGATCGCGCGGAGCCCTCGACATCGAGGCGCTCGGCGAGGTGACGGCCGCCGCGCTGACCCAGCCGTCGTCCCCGGCGGAGCCACCGCTGCGGACCGAGGCGGGACTGTTCGACCTCGGCCTCGACCAGCTCGTCCCGATCGAGGTGGTCGTCCGCGACGCCGAGACGGGACTCGCGAAGGAGGACGACGACGGCACGGTGAAGACCCGCGCCCCGTTCCGCCGCAACCCGACGCCCGCCGAACGCAAGGAGGGGCGCACAGGGCCGCAGCCGTCGGCGCAGGCGCTGACCTTCCTCGACGAGCTCGAGAAGGCCAAGACGAAAGATCTGTGGCGCTTCCTCGTCGCGTTGAACATCCGGCACGTGGGGCCGGTCGCCGCGCGCGCTCTCGCCCAGTGGTTCGGCTCGATCTCCGCCATCCGCGCCGCGACGCGCGACGAGCTCGCCGCCGTCGAGGGCGTCGGCGGGATCATCGCCGACTCGCTGATCGAATGGTTCGACGTCGATTGGCATCGCGACATCGTCGACCGCTGGCAGGCCGCCGGTGCGCGGCTGGAGATCCCCGGTCACCCCGGTCCCGGCGCCGCGGCGGCCGCCGGCGGTGTGCTGAGCGGCCTGACGGTCGTCGCGACCGGGTCGCTCGAGGGATACACGCGGGAAGGGGCGCATGAGGCGATCCTCGCCGCCGGCGGCAAGGCCGCCTCCAGCGTCTCCAAGAAGACCGACTTCGTCGCCGCAGGGCCGGGCGCCGGCTCGAAGCTCGCCAAGGCGGAGGAGCTGGGTCTGCGCATCATCGACGCCGCCCAGTTCCGGGTGCTCGTCGAGCAGGGACCCGACGCGCTCGATCTCTGAGGGGACGCGCCGACGTCAGGCGCCGGAGTTCAGGTCCACGAGCGACTCGCGCACCTGACGGCGCAGCACCTTGCCGATGAGGGACTTCGGCAGTTCGTCGACGACGAACAGGCGCCGCGGCACCTTGTACGGCGTCAGGATGCCGCGGGCGCACTCGCGGATCGACTCGACGTCGACATCCCCTGCGCCGTCGAGCACGACGGCGGCGACGACCTCTTCCCCGGAGTGCTCGTTCGGGAGGCCGACGACAGCGGCGTCGACGACCCGCGGATGCTGCCGCAGCGCGTTCTCGACCTCGGTCGGGGCGACGTTGAAGCCGCCCGTGATGATCAGCTCCTTGATGCGGTCGACGATGCGGACGAATCCGTCCTCGTCGATCGTGACGATGTCGCCGGTGCGGAACCAGCCGTCGACGAAGACCGCCGTGGTCTCCTCGGGCTTTCCGTAGTAGCCCTGGAACACCTGCGGCCCGCGCACGAGCAGTTCCCCGCGTTCGCCCTCGGGGACGTCGCGTGTCGGCTCGTCGGGGTCGACGACGCGGCATTCGGTCCCGGGCAACGGCAGTCCGATCGTCCCCGCCTTCCGGTTGTCGGCGACGGGGTTGGCCATGAGCACGGGCGAGCACTCCGACAGCCCGTACCCCTCGACGAGGTAGCCGCCGGTGGCCTCCTCGAAGGGGACGACGAGTTCGTGCGGCAGGGCCATCGCTCCGGAGATCGCGACGGACGTCCCCGCGAGCGACACACCCTGCGCCTGGGCGGCCTTCAGCAGCCGGTCGGCGATCGGCGGCACGAGGGGGAGGAACGTGGCGGGGTGCTTCTTCGTGACGGCGAGCACCATGTCCGGTTCGAAGCGCGGGAACAGCACGAGGCGGGCGCCCATCGACATCGCGAAGGTGAGGCAGAGCGTCAGCCCGTAGGCGTGGAACATCGGCAGCACGGCGTAGACGACGCACCCTTCGCCGCGGTGGATCGACGGCACCCAGGCCTGCGCCTGCCGGGCGTTCGCGAGCAGGTTGCGATGCGTCAGCAGCGCGCCCTTCGGGGCGCCGGTCGTGCCGCTCGTGTACTGGATGATCGCGAGGTCGTCGGTGCCGGGACGGGGCGCCGACCGGGGCAGCGGCTCGGAGCGCACGAGCCCTTCCCAGCCGATGGCGCCGCGCACCCGCGCGGTCAGGGCGTCGCGCGATTCCCGGGCCTTGCCGAGCGGCAGCCGCAGCGCGAGGCGCAGCGACAGCGGCATCGCGGTGGTGATGTCGACGGAGATGAGGTTCGTGACGGCGAGGTCGGCGGGGAACTCCTGCACCGTGCCGACGACCTTGCTCCACACGATCGCCGTCTTCGCGCCGTGGTCTTCGAACTGCTTGCGCAGCTCCCGCGGCGTGTAGAGCGGATTGTGCTCGACGGCCACCGCCCCGAGGCGGAGGATCGCGTAGAAGGCGACGATGTGCTGCGGGCAGTTGGGCAGCACGATCGCCACCCGGTCGCCGGCGCGCACGCCCAGCGCCGTCAACCCGGCCGCGGCGCGCTCGACGGCATCCTGCAGCTCGCGGTACGACGTCGTGCGGCCGAAGAACTGCAGGGCCGGGGCGTCCGGGTAGTCGCGGGCCGACTCCTCGACGATGTCCCAGAGCGACCCCGTCACGGGGTCGAGGTCGGCGGGGACACCCGCCGCGTAGCTGGCGATCCAGGGGCGAGGCGGGTCGTAGCTGGTCACGCGGCCAGCCTAGTCGGCGGGCATCGGCGCGGCAGGGGCGCAACTAGACTGTGCGGGTGTCTGAAATCACCCCCGAACTCGTGCGCCATCTCGGCATGCTCGCCCGGATCCGACTGAGCGACGAGGAGGTGGACCGCCTCACCGGCCAGCTCTCGGTCATCGTCGACAACATCGCGAAGGTGTCCGAGGTCGTGACCCCCGACGTCGCCGCCACGAGCCACCCGATCCCGTTGCAGAACGTGTTCCGTGCCGACGAGGTCGGCACGATGCTGACGGTGGAGCAGGTGCTCCAGAACGCACCGGATGCCGCCGACTCCCGATTCAAGGTCACCGCGATCCTCGGGGAGGAGCAGTGAGCGAGATCATCCGACTCAGCGCCGCCGACCTGGCCGCGAAGCTCGCCGCCGGTGAGGTCTCGTCGATGGAGGCCACGCAGGCCCACCTCGACCGCATCGCCGCCGTGGACGGCGACGTGCACGCGTTCCTGCACGTGAGCGACACCGCCCTGCAGGCGGCGGCCGACATCGACCGTCGCCGCGCGGCGGGGGAGAGCCTCGGCGAGCTCGCCGGCGTCCCGCTGGCCGTCAAGGACGTGCTCGTCACCACCGACATGCCCTCCACGAGCGGGTCGAAGATCCTCGAAGGCTACATGTCGCCCTACGACGCGACCGTCGTCGCGCGCTCGCGCGCCGCGGGCCTCATCCCGCTCGGCAAGACGAACATGGACGAGTTCGCGATGGGGTCCTCCACCGAGCACTCTGCCTACGGGCCGACGCGCAACCCGTGGGACCTGGATCGCATCCCCGGCGGCTCCGGCGGCGGGTCGGCCGCAGCCGTCGCCGCCTTCGAGGCGCCGCTGGCGCTCGGCTCCGACACCGGCGGCTCGATCCGCCAGCCCGCCCACGTGACCGGCACGGTCGGGATGAAGCCCACCTACGGCGGTGTGAGCCGCTACGGCGCGATCGCACTGGCATCCTCGCTCGACCAGGTCGGCCCCGTCTCGCGCACCGTGCTCGACTCCGCCCTGCTGCACGACGTCATCGGCGGCCACGACCCGAACGACGCGACCTCCCTCACCGATCGCTGGCCGTCGTTCGCGGCGGCCGCGCGTGAGGGCGCGAGCGGGCAGGTGCTGAAGGGCCTCAAGGTCGGCGTCATCCGCGAACTGCCCGACAGCGGATTCCAGGCGGGGGTGTCGGCGTCGTTCCGTGCGGCGCTGGCCACCATGGAGGCGCAGGGCGCCGAGATCGTCGAGATCAGTGCGCCCCACTTCGAGTACGGCGTCGCCGCCTACTACCTGATCCTCCCCGCGGAGGCCTCCAGCAACCTCGCGAAGTTCGACTCCGTGCGCTTCGGCCTGCGCGTCGACGTGCCCGGAGGCACCGTCGAGGACGTCATGGCCGCCACCCGCGACGCCGGATTCGGCGACGAGGTGAAGCGCCGCGTCATCCTCGGCACCTACGCGCTGTCGGCCGGGTACTACGACGCCTACTACGGCAGCGCCCAGAAGGTGCGCACGCTCATCCAGCGCGACTTCGACACGGCGTTCGCGCAGGTCGACGTCATCGCGACGCCGTCGGCGCCGACCACCGCGTTCCGTCTGGGTGAGAAGATCGACGACCCGCTGCAGATGTACCTCAACGACGTGACGACGATCCCGGTGAACCTCGCCGGAGTCCCGGGCATCTCGATCCCCTCCGGTCTTGCGGCCGAGGACGGTCTGCCGGTCGGCATCCAGTTCATCGCACCGGCGCGGGAGGACGCGCGCCTGTACCGCGTGGGCGCCGCCGTCGAGGCGCTGCTGCTGGACGAATGGGGCGAGCCGCTGCTCGCGAAGGCTCCGGTCCTGGGAGGGGCGCGCTGATGGCTGCGAACGCATTGATGGACTTCGACAAGGCCCTCGAGCTCTACGAGCCCGTGCTCGGGTTCGAGGTGCACGTCGAGCTGAACACCGAGACGAAGATGTTCTCCGGCGCGGGCAATCCCGCCCACGAGAAGAACCACGGCGCTGCGCCCAACACCCTCGTCGCGCCCGTCGACATGGGTCTTCCGGGCTCGCTGCCGGTGGTCAACGAGACCGCCGTGCGCTACTCGATCAGCCTCGGGCTCGCCCTCGGCTGCTCGATCGCGCCGTCGAGCCGTTTCGCGCGGAAGAACTACTTCTATCCCGACCTGGGCAAGAACTACCAGATCTCGCAGTACGACGAGCCGATCGCCTTCGAAGGGCATGTCGAGATCGAACTCGAGGACGGGACCGTCTTCGACGTGCCGATCGAGCGTGCCCACATGGAGGA
Source organism: Microbacterium telephonicum (assembly GCF_003651225.1). Lineage (GTDB taxonomy): Bacteria > Actinomycetota > Actinomycetes > Actinomycetales > Microbacteriaceae > Microbacterium > Microbacterium telephonicum. Next base: position 452,124 of record NZ_RCDB01000002.1, on the reverse strand, counting down.
GGACGCCGGCAAGCTGACCCACATGGGCGGCGCGACGGGTCGCATCCAGGGCGCCGAGTACTCGCTCGTCGACTACAACCGCGCCGGCGTCCCGCTCGTGGAGATCGTGACGAAGCCGATCTTCGGCGCCGAGGAGCGTGCGCCCGAGCTGGCCGCGGCCTACGTGCGCGCCATCCGCGACATCGTGATCGGCCTGGGCATCTCGGAGGCGCGCATGGAGCGCGGCAACCTCCGCTGCGACGCGAACGTCTCGCTGCGCCCGCGCGGCCAGGAGAAGCTCGGCACGCGCACCGAGACCAAGAACGTCAACTCGATGCGCTCCGTCGAGCGCGCCGTGCGCTACGAGATCCAGCGGCAGGCGGCGATCCTGGCCGCCGGCGGCACGATCACGCAGGAGACCCGCCACTGGCACGAGGACACCGGTCGTACTTCGCCCGGCCGCCCCAAGTCGGATGCCGACGACTACCGGTACTTCCCGGAGCCCGACCTGCTGCCGGTCGCCCCGTCGGTCGAGCTCATCGAGCAGTTGCGCAGTGCACTTCCCGAGCCGCCCGCGGCGCGTCGTCGTCGCCTCAAGGCCGACTGGGGCTTCGCCGACATCGACTTCCAGGGCGTCGTGAACGCGGGGCTGCTCTCCGAGGTCGAGGCCACGGTCGCCGCCGGCGCCTCACCGGCCTCGGCCCGCAAGTGGTGGATGAGCGAGATCAGCCGCCTCGCCAACGCGCAGGGCGTCGAGCCCTCCTCGCTCATCGCGCCGGCATCCGTCGCCGAACTGCAGAAGCTCGTCGAGGCCGGAACGCTCACCGACAAGCTCGCGCGCCAGGTGCTCGAAGGCATGATCGCCGGAGAGGGGACGCCGCAGCAGATCGTCGACGCCCGCGGACTGGCCGTGGTCTCCGACGACGGCGCGCTGATCGCCGCGATCGACGAGGCCCTCGCCGCACAGCCCGACGTGCTCGAGAAGATCCGCGACGGCAAGGTGCAGGCCGCCGGCGCCGTCATCGGCGCCGTCATGAAGGCCATGCGCGGCCAGGCCGACGCCGCCCGCGTGCGCGAACTCGTGCTGGAGCGCGCCGCCCAGTAGCCGCATCCGCCCGTCCGCGAGACCTCATCTGCCGGACGAGACCGCGGGTGTTCCCCGAGGTTTCGGCGGTCGGATGAGGTCTCGCGGTCTTTCGCGGCGGCGCGGCCGCCGTGGCGCGCGAGCGGGGGAGAATGGGGGGATGGGGCGCGGTGACGGGAGCGGGCGGCGGGTGTCGGATGCGGATGCCGACGACACCGGCACGCGCATCCTCCACGTCGACATGGACGCGTTCTACGCGGCGGTCGAGGTGCTCGATGACCCGACCCTCGCCGGGAAGCCGCTGATCGTCGGCGGCGTGGAGGGGCGCGGGGTCGTCTCGAGCGCCTCGTACGAGGCGCGTCGGTTCGGTGTGCGGTCGGCGATGAACATGTCGCAGGCGCTGCGTCTGTGCCCGAGCGCGATCGTCGTGCCCCCGCATTTCGAGCGGTACCTCGCGCTGTCGCGTCAGGTCATGGATCTGTTCCAGGAGGTGACGCCGTTGGTGGAGCCGCTCTCGATCGACGAGGCGTTCCTCGATGTCTCGGGCGCGAGGCGCCTGTGGGGGAGCCCGGCGGTGATCGCCCGGTCGCTGCGGGCCCGCGTGCGCGAACGGACCGGACTCACCTGCAGCATCGGGGTCGCCCCGACCAAGCACGTCGCCAAGATCGCGTCGACCATGTCGAAGCCGGACGGTCTGCTCATCGTCAGCGAGCCCGAGATGGCCGCGTTCTTGGCGTCGCTGCCGGTGCGGGCACTGTGGGGGGTCGGTCCGAAGGCGGCGGAGGCCCTCGAAGGACGCGGGATCCGCCTCGTCGCCGACATCCTCGCTGCACCGCGCGCCGTGATCGAACGGGCGCTCGGCGCGGCCGGCGGTGCACGGGTGTGGGAACTCGCCCACGGGCACGACCCGCGCGGCGTCGACACCGCGCGGGTCGAGAAGAGCGTCGGTCACGAGGAGACCTTCCTCGTCGACGTGACCGACGTCACCGTGCTGCGCAGCGAACTGCGCCGCCTCGGCGACAACGTCGCATCGCGGCTGCGGCGCGGCGGGTGGGAAGCTGCGACGATCGCGCTCAAGCTGCGCTACGCCGACTTCACGACGGTGTCGAGATCGCTCACGCTGCCGGAGCCGACGAACGTCGGACAGCGCATCGGCGAGGTCGCGATCGGGCTGCTCGCGCAGCTTCCGCTCGACCAGCCGGTCCGGCTCATCGGCGTGCGCGGCGAGAAGCTGCGTGCGGGAGGCGGGTTCGCCGCCCTGTGGGACGACGACGAGGACTGGCGGCGGGTCGATGACGCGCTCGACGGCGCCCGCGCCCGCTTCGGTCGCGGCGCCGTCACACGGGCGAGCGTGCTCGGACCGCGCCGTGACGTCGACGCACTGCCGACCTCGCCGAGGCCGTCCCACGACTGAGCCCGCCCTGCGCGCCGCGCGGCCGGGAGGGTACGGTGGGGGAATGCCCAACTTCGTGCTCGACCTCGGTAAGCAAGTGACCTCGCTCGGTGTCAAGAGCGTCTACGGCGAGCAGCAGGATGTCGACGGCATCCGCCTGATCCCGGTCGCACTCTCGTGGTCGGGCTTCGGCGGCGGCGAGGACGCCACCGGGAGCTCGGGCGGCGGTGGCGGCGGCTACGCGATTCCCGTCGGTGCGTACATCCGCAAGGGCGACGACCTGAGGTTCGAGCCGAACCTGGTGTCGCTGGCGGCCGTCGCGATCCCTCTCGTGTGGGTCGCGGGGCGCGTCTTCGTGCGCATCATCCGTGCGCTCAAGCGCTGAGCGCGCGCTGCGCCGCGCGGCATCCGGCATCCAGGGAGCGGTCGAGGGTGCGGCGCGCCCGCTGGTGCTGATCGACGGGCGCTCCGGATCGGGGAAGACGACCCTCGCCGCGCTCGTCGCGGACGCTCTCGGCGACGGTACGCAGGTCGTCGCCCTCGACGACATCTATCCCGGATGGGACGGTCTCGCCGACGGCTCCGAGACAGCGCGTCGTGACGTGATCGAGCCGTACGCGGCCGGCCGTGCGGCGACCTGGCATCGCTGGGACTGGTCCGCGCACCGGACGGCCGAGGCGCACCACGTGGACGCGGCCCGTCCGCTGGTCGTCGAAGGAGCCGGCCTGCTCACCCCGCGCTCGGCCGCCCTTGCGGACGTGCGCGTGTGGCTGTCGTGCCCCGCGCCGGTGCGACGTCGTCGGGCGCTGGCCCGCGACGGCGACGCCTATCGGCCGTTCTGGGATCGGTGGGCCGCCCAGGAGGAGACCCACATCGCGACGCACGACCCGCAGCACCTGGCGACTCTCGTATTCGAGGTGGCATGACGGCAGGTGGCGCGGGTCACGGATACCGCGAACCCGAGCCGTCCGCTTCCGCGAGCAGCCGCACCAACAGGTCGAGGCGGTAGCCGAGCCAGTCGTACAGGGCGAACCGCGGGTCCCCGTCGAGATGGTCGTCCTCGGTGCGGATGTCGAGCCGGGTGGCGACGACGAGCCGCAGCGTGTTGAGGGTGCGCAGCCACGAGGCGGCCTGCGGGGACGTCAGCGCGACCTCGAGGACGTGCGTGCCGGACGACTCGGTCTCGCCCGGTGCCCCCTGTGCTGCGAGGATGCTCTCCAGCACGGCGTCCGCGTCGGCGCGCCGACGGGCCAGCAGGTCGGACTCCGTGAGCCGGCGGAATTCCTGCGCGGCGGAGTCGTCGTCGGCGTACGCGTCGGGGACGAGGCGCGCCACCGCGGGATCGGAGGTGGGGTCCGGTGCGCTGAGGAGCTGGAGCAGGTCACCGACCACATCCTCGACGTGGGACGCCTCGAGCGCCGAGATGCCGAACACCAGCCTGGGGCCGCTCACGGCGTCCCCGCCTCGCGCACCGTCGCCCACAGTCCGTAGTCGTGCATGGCCTGCGCGTGCAGTTCCATCTGCTCGCGCGCGCCCTCGGCGACCACGGCCTGGCCGTCGTGGTGCACCGCGAGCATGAGGCGCTCGGCGCGTGCGGGGGAGTACCCGAAGTACTCCCGGAAGACGTGGACGACATAGCTCATGAGATTGACCGGGTCGTTCCAGACCACGGTCTGCCAGGGGCCGGCGGTGGCGGCGTCGACGCGGAGGTCGGACTCTTCGAGGGGGAGCGTCACGCTCATCAGGCCCACCCGAGCTCGTGCAGCCGGGCATCGTCGATGCCGTAGAAGTGGGCGATCTCGTGGACGAGCGTCGTGTGCACTTCGTCGCGCAGCTCATCCTCGTCGTCGCACGCGTGCAGATGCGGCTTGCGGTACACGATGATCCGGTCGGGCAGGTCACCCAGCCCGTAGCGGCCGCGTTCGGTGAGGGCCAGCCCGTCGTAGAGCCCGAGCAGGTCGAGCGAGCCGTCTTCGGGGCGGTCCTCGACGACGAACACGACGTTGTCGAGACCGGCGACCATGTCGTCGGGAAGCGCGTCGAGCTCGTCGCTGACGAGTTGCTCGAAGGCGTCGGCATCCATGTCGATCATCGCGACATCCTGAGGCGGATGGTCCGCTGCGAGAGGGGAGTGGGGTGGCTAACGGGGCTTGAACCCGCGACCCCCGCGACCACAACGCGGTGCTCTACCAACTGAGCTATAGCCACCGTGGCCCGATCGCTCGGGCAACTGGAATATTCTCTCATACCTCGGAGGCGAACGATGACAACGCGGCAGCGGCGGCGTCGCGTGCTTCCTCGCTGGTCGGGCCCGGCGCCGGCACGAACACGGCCTCACGGTAGTAGGCCAGCTCGCGGATCGACTCGCGGATGTCGGCGAGGGCGCGGTGGCCGCCGTCCTTGGCCGGCGCGTTGAAGTAGGCGCGCGGATACCAGCGGCGGGAGAGTTCCTTGATGCTGGACACGTCGACGTTGCGATAGTGCAGCCACCGGTCGACGAGGGGCATGTACCGCGCGAGGAACATCCGGTCGGTTCCGATGGTGTTGCCCGCCAGCGGCGCCTTGCCTTCGGGAACGAAGCGCTGGATGTACGCGAGCGCCTGGAATTCGGCCTCTTCGACGCTGATGCCGTTCGGGATCTCCTCGAGCAACCCGGAGGTCTCGTGCATCCTGGTGACGAACTCGCCCATGTTCTGCAGTGCCGAATCGTGCGGCTTGATGACGACCTGGAAGCCGGGGTCGAGGATCTTCAGCTCGTAGTCGGTGACGACGATCGCGATCTCGACGAGCTCGTCCACCGCGAGATCGAGGCCCGTCATCTCGCAATCGATCCAGACGAGTCGGTCGTTCTCCGCAGCTGACACCATGCCTCCGATCGTAGTGCGTGGGTGGGACCTCGCCGCGGTGCCGACTACTCTGGATCGCACGCCTCCGTAGCTCAGTGGATAGAGCGACGGCCTTCTAATCCGTGGGTCGCAGGTTCGAATCCTGCCGGGGGCACCACGGGGTGATCGGCCGTCGTCGAATTCACGGCGTGCGGGTCTGGCGGTGCGGCCCCCGGCGGCGTAGCGTCGAGGTGTCGAAAGGGGCACCTCATGACCACCACGGCTTCGACCCTCTGGGTCGCGCACGGCAGCGAGGGCAACGTCGTCGGGATGATCCGCAAGGATGCGGACGGCTACACCGTGACCATCGCGGACGCCGATGCATCGGTCGGCACCTACCCCACGATGGACATCGCGAAGGATGCCCTCCACGGGCATCTGGCTCCCGGCTCGGACTGGCCCCGCTTCGTGGAGCACTGAGCGCCCACCGCGACGCATCACCATCCGTCCGCGCAGCGGCGTGGTTCCCAGCCCGATCAGGTCGACGCCGGGATCGTGCGACGGCTGCGGTCGAACCAGGGGAGCGTGCGGTGCACCGCCGGGCCGATCAGCGCGGCGAACAGCACCGTCCCGAGACCCACGGTGCCTCCCAGCAGCCATCCTGCGACGAGCACGGTCACCTCCACGGCGAGACGCGCTTTCCAGATCCGGATGCCGAACCGGCTGTTCAGTCCGGTCATGAGACCGTCTCGCGGTCCGGGACCGAATTTCGCCCCGATGTAGAGCCCCGAGGCCACGGCGACGATGGCGATGCCGGTCAGGAGCATCGCGAGCTGCCACCAGAACCCCTGCACCGGCGGCACGAGGGCGATGGTCGCCTGGATGCTCGTGCCGACCAGCAGGATGTTGAGCACCGTTCCCAGGCCCGGTCGCTGCCGCAGCGGTATCCAGAGCAGCAGCACGAGGAATCCCACGATGTTGGTGATCCACCCGATGCCGATGCCGGTACGCAGGGACAGCCCTTCCGCGAAGACCGTCCACGGGTCCAGACCGAGTCCCGCCCGGATCATCAGGCCGTCGCCCGCCCCGAACGCGACGAGTCCGATGATCAGTTGCACGAGCCGCTTCGTCATGGCTCCATTCCAGCGCACGATTGGACTGGGGCGACCAGTCCAATCCGACTATCGTGGACCCATGGACTCTCGGATCGGCGCGCGTGCCCTCGCGGTCGCTCTCGGCGCCTGGCGCACCCGCGAGCCGGCGTACGAGGCGTTGGCCGACGGGATCCGCCTGCTGTGCCTCGACAACCGGATCGCGCCGCGCACGACACTCCCCGCCGAACGCGAGCTGGCGACGATCCTGGGTCTGAGCCGCGCCACGATCGCCGCCGCCTACCGCAGTCTGCGCGAAAGCGACCACGTCGAGAGCGTGCGCGGTTCCGGCACGGTGACCCTGCCTCTCGGGCGGCGGACGATCGCCACGACGCGGGTCGGCGACGATGAGATCGACCTGCAGCAGGCCAGTCCTGCCGCCTGGCCGGGGCTGGCCGGGGTCATGACGGACGTCGCCCAGGATGCCGCCGCTCTCGTGGCGCGTGCCGGTTACGACGTCGTCGGGCACGAGCGGCTCCGAGAGGCGATCGCGGCGCGCTACGACCAGCGTGGACTGCCGACCAGCGCCGACGAGATCCTCGTGACGACGGGCGCCCAGAGCGCGATCCATCTGTTGGCGACGACCCTGCTGCGCCGTGGCGACCCGGTGCTCATCGAGACGCCCACCTACCCGCATGCCACCGAAGCGCTGCGCGGTGCGGGCGCCCGGCTGGTCTCGGTCCCCGTCGACGCGGAGGCCGGTTGGGACCTCGACCGCGCACGACAGGCGTTCGCGCGCACGCGACCGTCCCTGGCCTACCTCATGCCGCAGTTCCAGAATCCGACCGGTCGCACCATGTCCGAGACCGAGTGCGCCGCCGTGGCCGAGGCGGCCGCGCGCGCGGGGACCGTGCTGGTCGTGGACGAGACCACCGCGGAGCTCTACGTCGAGCCGCCCGCCACGGCGCATCCCCCGCTGCCGTTCGACGGCTGCGAAGGGGCCGTCGTGCGCCTCGGCTCGCTCGGCAAGACGGTGTGGGGCGGTCTGCGTATCGGGTGGATCCGCGCCGATCGTGACACGGTGCGGCGACTGGTCGCCGCCCGCGCCCCGCGCGACCTCGGCACGCCGGAGTTCGAGCAGGTCGTCGCGGCCCGCCTGCTCGCCCGCATGCCCGAGATCCTGGCGCAGCGTTCGACACTGCTCCGGGCCGGGCGCGACGCGCTCGTCTCCGGGCTGCGCGCGCGTCTGCCGGAGTGGCGGGTGCCCGTGCCCGCGGGCGGTGTCGCGGTCTGGGCGGAACTGGGAGCGCCGCTGAGCTCCCCACTCGTGATCGCCGCGCGTGAGCGCGGGCTGCATCTGTCTCCCGGTGCGCGCTTCGCCGTCGACGGTGGTCACGACCGGCGTCTGCGGCTGCCGTTCACGGCGTCGGTCGATCACCTGACGCGAGCCGTCGACATCCTGGCCGAGACATGGCCGCGGGTCCGCGAGGCCGCCCCGGTCGCGACGGTCGACGTGTTCGACGCCGTCGTCTGACCCCGTCACCGGCTCCACCGCAAGCATTCCGCGGCCTCGCGGGCCGACCAGAACTCGCCGATCGTGCGCAGTCTTCCCGATGCCGCATGGAACCGACGGGCGATGAACCGGCAGCCCGTCTCGTCGTCGCGTGCCTCGAGATGACCCACGATGCGACCCGCGGCATCCACCACGCGCCACAGTCCCCTTCTCACTGCGACCGGGCGCAAGGCATCGCCCAGTGCCGCAGCGGTCTGCTCGGTCATCGTCATCGTCATCGTCATCCCCCTCGGACTCGAACATAGATGCGACCTCGGACACGGATGCCGGACTCGTGCACCGGCTGCGCCGCGCCCCGCCGCGCGCCGCACCGACGGAATTCCTCCCCATCACGCGAAGCGCCGGATCCGTCCCGAAATCGGCCCTGCGCCGCACCGCAACGCGGGTGGATGCTCCACGGTGGAGGGGCTCCGGCATCCGAACGGCACGCGGATGCCGGAGCAGCAGGACTCGGGACGGTCCCGAGCGGAGAGGAATCCATGTCGCAGCAGATCACCATCGTCGGAAATCTCGTCACCGACCCGGAACGTCGCCGGACGAACGCCGGCGGCACCGTCGCCGGCTTCCGCGTCGCGTGCAACGACCGCATCAAGGACGCGAACGGGAACTGGGTCGACGGTCCGCCGAGCTTCTACGCGGTCTCGGCGTTCCGCGGTCTCGCCGAACACGTCCTCACCTCCCTGCACAAGGGCCAGCGGGTCCTCGTGCTCGGATCGCTGCATCTGCGCACCTGGGACACGGGGACCAAGACCGGCGTCTCCGTGGAGATCGACGCGGATGCCGTCGGCCCCGACCTGCTGTGGGGCACCGCCACGTTCTCCCGCGACGTGCAGGGGCGAGCGGGCGGCGCCGACGAGCGTGCGGACCCGGCGGCGGTCGCGACGGTGGATGCGGGGTCGGCGCCGTCGCCGGAAGCCGTCGGAGCGAGCGACTCGGGGCTCGGGGTGACCACAGGGTGGGCCGCCGAGCCGCTCGAGGAGAGCGTCCCGTTCTGATGTGGCGGACGGGCGGGGCGGTCCACCGCTGCTCGTAGACTCGTCGGGTGCGCCTGACTCGACCACGCTCCCTGTTCGCGCTCGGTGTCGTCCTCGCGGCGACAGCGGCCCTCGCAGGCTGCACGGGCGCGGCGCCCGTCGAGCCGAGCACGGCACCCCCGATCCCGACCGCGTCGCCGTCTCCGACGCCCACCGGCCCGGTGCTGCTGCCCGACGGGTCTGCCGAAGACAACCTGCCGCTGTTCACGGAGATCATGAACCAGGTGTGGGCGACCGATGCACGTGTGCAGGGCCGCGCCTACGTCGACGCCCTCGTCGCCGCCGGCTTCCCCAAGGCCGACATGGAGGTCACGAACGACCAGACCAGCGTCGGCAATCCGGCCGACGCGGTGCAGTTCTCCGTCGCGTGGGCGGGGGAGTGCCTCGTCGGGCAGGTCGGACCGTCCACCCCGGCGCCGACCGCGGTCGTGATGCCGGCGCTCCCCGAGGGGGACTGTCTCATCGGCGTCACCCGCACGATCGACTGGTGACGCGTTCCCCGTAGACTTGACGGGTTATGGCTGAGTACATCTACTCCATGGTCCGCGCCCGCAAGACGGTGGGCGACAAGCTGATCCTCGACGACGTCACGATGGCGTTCCTGCCCGGGGCCAAGATCGGCATGGTCGGCCCCAACGGCGCCGGCAAGTCGACGATCCTGAAGATCATGGCCGGGCTCGACACGCCCTCCAACGGCGAGGCCAAGCTCACGCCCGGCTTCACCGTCGGCATCCTCATGCAGGAGCCCGAGCTCGACGAGTCGAAGACCGTGCTCGAGAACATCCAGGACGGCATCGCGATCAAGGCGAAGCTCGACCGCTTCAACGAGATCTCGGCGCTCATGAGCGACCCCGACGCAGACTTCGACACGCTGCTGGCCGAGATGGGCACACTGCAGGAGGAGATCGACGCCGCCGACGGCTGGGACCTCGACTCGCAGCTCTCCCAGGCCATGGACGCCCTGCGCACCCCGCCCGCCGATGCCGCGATCGCGCCGCTGTCCGGCGGTGAGAAGCGCCGCGTCGCGCTCGCCAAGCTCCTGCTGCAGAAGCCCGACCTGCTGCTGCTCGACGAGCCCACCAACCACCTCGACGCCGAGAGCGTGCTCTGGCTCGAGCAGCACCTGCAGGCCTACAAGGGCGCGGTGATCGCGATCACCCACGACCGGTACTTCCTCGACAACGTCGCCGAGTGGATTGCCGAGGTCGACCGAGGCCGCCTCATCGGCTACGAGGGCAACTACTCGACCTACCTCGAGAAGAAGGCCGAGCGCCTCGCGATCCAGGGCAAGAAGGACGCGAAGCTCGCCAAGCGCCTCGCCGAGGAGCTGGACTGGGTCCGCTCCAATGCGAAGGGCCGCCAGGCGAAGTCCAAGGCGCGCCTCGCCCGCTACGAGGAGATGGCAGCGGAGGCCGACCGCACCCGCAAGTTGGACTTCGAGGAGATCACGATCCCGCCGGGGCCGCGCCTGGGCAGTGTCGTCATCGAGGCGAAGAAGCTGCAGAAGGGCTTCGACGGCCGCTCGCTCATCGACGGCCTCAGCTTCAGCCTGCCGCCGAACGGCATCGTCGGCGTCATCGGCCCGAATGGCGTCGGCAAGACCACGCTGTTCAAGACGATCGTGGGCCTCGAGCCGCTCGACGGCGGAGACCTGAAGATCGGCGAGACCGTCAAGATCAGCTACGTCGACCAGTCGCGCGCCTCGATCGACCCGAACAAGACGCTGTGGGAGGTCGTCTCGGACGGCCTGGACATCATCACGGTCGGGAAGACCGAGATCCCCTCGCGCGCCTACGTCTCGAAGTTCGGCTTCAAGGGGCCCGACCAGCAGAAGAAGGCCGGCGTCCTCTCCGGCGGCGAGCGCAACCGCCTGAACCTCGCGCTCACGCTCAAGGAGGGCGGCAACCTCCTGCTGCTCGACGAGCCGACCAACGACCTCGACGTCGAGACCCTGCAGTCGCTCGAGAACGCGCTGCTGGAATTCCCCGGCTGCGCCGTGGTCATCACCCACGACCGGTGGTTCCTCGACCGCATCGCGACGCACATCCTCGCCTACGAGGGCACCGCCGAGAACCCTGACAAGTGGTACTGGTTCGAGGGGAACTTCGAGGCGTACGAGGCGAACAAGGTGGACCGACTGGGTCCCGACGCGGCGAACCCCGCGAAGTCGACGTACCGCAAGCTCACGCGTGACTGACAGCTCGACGGGCGCGCCCGTGCGGCGCATCCACGTCCCCATCCACTTGCGATGGGGTGATCTGGACGCCTTCAACCACGTCAACAACGCGACGATGCTGAAGCTGCTCGAGGAGGCCCGCATCCGCGTCTTCTGGACGCCGGAGGCGGGCGAGCAGGCTCCCGACACCGCGGTGATGGATGCCGGCTTCGCCGCCGGTGAGCTCTCGCTCATCGCGCGGCAGGAGATCGAGTACCTCGCCCCCGTCCCGTACCGCCGCGAGCCGCTCGACGTGCAGATGTGGTTCGGCAAGCTCGGCGGCTCGAGCGTGGAGGTCTGCTACGAGGTGTTCAGCCCCGTCGGGGTCACCCCGCCGGTGCTCTACGCCCGGGCGGCGTCGACTCTCGTGATGGTCGACGCCGAGACGTTCCGCCCGGTGCGGCTGTCGGAGACGATGCGCACCGCCTGGTCGCCGTACCTCGGCGAGCCGCTCGAGTTCTCGCGACGCTGAGATCCGACGCTGGGACCCGCACCCGGGGCGGCGCGGGCGCGTCGATCAGCGAGCGCCGGTGCGCACCATGATCTCCTGCGCGACGGTCGCGACCAGCTCGCCGTCACGCGTGAAGATCCGCCCCGTCGACAGTCCCCGCCCGCCGCTGGCGGAGGGGGACTCCTGCGAGTAGAGCAGCCACTCGTCCGCGCGCGCGGGACGGTGCCACCACATCGCGTGGTCGAGGCTCGCGACCTTGAGCCCGGCATCCGCCCATGCGACGCCGTGCGCACGCAGCACCGACTCCTGGATGGTGAGGTCGCTCAGGTAGGCGAGCACCGCACGGTGCAGGGCGGGGTCGTCGCCGATGCGGCGTCGGGTGCGCACCCAGACGTTCTGCCGGGCGACGGCGGGCTCTGCGGCGGCCCGGTACAGCGCGCCCTCGGCGTGCAGCACCTCGATCGGACTGTCGGCGAGCAGTCGCTGCGACAGCGGATGGATGGCCTGGGCGTCTGCCGCCGCGGCCAGCTCATCGGGGTCGGGAACATCGGCGGGCATCGTCGCCTGATGGTCGAGTCCTGGGGTCTCCCGCTCGAACGACGCGATCATCGAGAAGATCGGCACCCCATCCTGGTAGGCCTGGGTACGGCGCGTCGAGAAGGAGCGGCCGTCGTGGATGCGGTCGACCGAGAAGGTCAGGCCGCGCGAGGCGTCGCCGGGGCGCAGGAAGTAGCCGTGCATCGAGTGGGGGACGCGGTCGTCGTCGGTCGTGCGCTCGGCGGCGATGACCGCCTGCGCCAGCACCTGGCCGCCGAACACGCGCCCGCCCGGCATCGGGTGCGAGTCACCCGTGAAGATGTCCTCGGTGGTGCGGGCCGCACCGCCGGTGAGATCGAGCACGCGCAGCATGAGGTCGACGGGATCGGTCGCGCGGATGTCGGGCTCGCTCACCTTGATAGTTTAGGGCGGATGTCCCCGCGCCTCCTGTTCCCGCACGCTCCCGCCGCCGCCGACGCGCTGACGTTCGCGCAGCGGGCCGCGCGGGTCGGCGACGGCGCGCTGCGGCTGCGCGCCGACGGCGGAACCCTCGCCATGACGGCGTCGGTGCTCGCCCCGGAGCAACTGCTCGACGAGACGCCGACCGTGCTCGCGATGCGCTTCCTCCCCGTCGACCCCGAACTCGTGTGCGACCTCGTCGTGCAGGCCGCCGACCTCGTCCCCGGCGACGAGGACACCTGGCTGCGCTTGCCCGAGACCGGGGTCACCGCCGCGTGGGCCGGGATCGCGCCGCCGCGTGCGGGGTGGGAGGCGGCGGGCGAGGTGGATGCGGCGACGCTCGCGTCGCGCGCGCAATGGGGGATCGCGGCGGTCGCCGAGGCGGTGCCGACGGATGCGGGGGCCGAGATCGTCTCCGCGGTGCGTTCGCGTGTCTGGGGTGCCCCCGACGAGGCGCTGGGCGGACTCCCGCTGGGCGTCGCCTTCGCGGCGTTCGGCCTCGGCTTCATCGGCGGCGAGGAGCGCGCCGCCGTGCGCGGCTCCGGGCCGTGGACCCGCGTGTCGCTGAGTCGCGGTCACGTCATCACCCGGACGACCTCCCGCGTGGGCCTCACCGCCGTTCGCACCACGGGCCGCACCGCCTGACACCGTCGCGCGCACGGCGGTGCCACACTGACCCGGTGACCGTGATCGACGACGCCATCTACGTGGATCGAGGCGCAGCTGTTCAGCGGCGACCCGGCCGTCACCAAACGCATCTACGACCTGTCCGGCGAGGTCATGGAGATCCAGCGCGCCGTGCGTCCCCTGCAGGGGATGCTCTCGTCGCTGCGCGCGGCCATGGCGGTGTTCGCCCTCATCCTGTTCTTCGTGTTTCGCTCCAAGAGCTGGCTGTAAGGCTCGAGCACCGACTCAGACCGCCGCCGCAGCCGCGCGGCCGGCGGTGCGCCCGGAGAACAGGCAACCGCCGAGGAACGTGCCCTCCAGCGCGCGGTAACCGTGCACCCCGCCGCCGCCGAAGCCGGCGGCCTCGCCCGCCGCGTACAGCCCCGGCACGACCTCACCCGTGGCGCCGAGGGCGCGAGCGAAAAGGTCGGTCTGGATCCCGCCGAGCGATTTGCGGGTCAGCACGTGCAGCTTCACGGCGACGAGCGGGCCGTTCTTCGGGTCGAGGATGCGGTGCGGCGCGGCGGTGCGCACCAGCCGGTCGCCCCGGTACGCGCGGGCCGAGCGCAGCATCGCGACCTGCGCGTCCTTCGTGAACTCGTTGTCCATCTCCCGGTCGCGCGCCTCCACCTCGGTGCGCACGCGCTCGGCGTCCAGCGCGTCGCCGCCGGGGAGAGCCCGCATCCCGGCGATCAGCTCGTCGAGGGTGGGACGGACGATGAAGTCCACGCCGTTGTCGAGGAAGGCCTGGACCGGGCCGGCGGCGCCCTTGCCGAGCCGGGACTTCACGAGCAGCGGCAGGTCCTTGCCGGTGAGATCCGGGTTCTGCTCGCTTCCCGACAGCGTGAACTCCTTCTCGACGATCGCCCGCGACAGCACGAACCAGGAGTGGTCGTGCCCGGTCGCGCGGAGGTGGGCGAGGGTGCCGAGCGTGTCGAACCCGGGGAACAGCGGCACGGGGAGGCGCGCGCCGGTCGCGTCGAGCCAGATCGACGAGGGGCCGGGCAGGATGCGGATGCCGTGCTGCGGCCAGATCGGATCCCAGTTCTGGATGCCCTCGACGTAGTGCCACATGCGGTCACCGTTGACCAGACGTGCCCCGGCGTCCGCGGCCACCGGCTGCATCGAGCCGTCGACGAAGGCGGGGACGCCGGTGATCATGGTGGCCGGGGGCTGTCCCAGGCTCGCCGGCCACTGTCGGCGCACGAGTTCGTGGTTGCCGCCGATGCCGCCCGAGGCGACGATCGTGGCGCCGGCGCGCACCTCCCAGTCCCCGACGACGGCGCGAGAGGACGCGATGCCGCGCGCGGTGCCCGACGGGGTGAGTACGTCGCCGCCGGCCCCGACGACCGCGCCGTCGTCGGTCAGCAGCGCGGTCACCTTGTGGCGGGGGAGCACGGTGACCAGCCCCAGTGCCTCGCCGCGCTCGACCTCGGCCTGGAAGGGGGCGACGACCCCCGGCCCGGTTCCCCACGTGATGTGGAAGCGGGGCACGGAGTTGCCGGGGCCGGTCGCGGTGTAGCCGCCGCGCTCTGCCCAGCCGACGACGGGGAAGAACGAGATGCCCTTCTCCCGCAGCCAGGCGCGCTTCTCCCGATGCGCGAAGTGCACGTACGCCTCGGCCCACTGCCGGGCCCAATGGTCTTCGTCGCGATCGAACCCGGCCGTCGCGAACCAGTCCTGACGGGCGAGGTCGGGGGAGTCGCGGATGCCCATGCGCCGCTGCTCCGGCGAGTCCACGAGGAACAGGCCGCCGAAGGACCAGTGCGCCTGCCCGCCGAGATTGGTGCGCGGCTCCTGGTCGACGATGACGACGCGTTTGCCGGCCGCGACCGCCTCGGCGGCGGCGACCAGTCCCGCCAGCCCCCATCCGATCACGAGCACGTCGGTGGTCACGGGGCGGGCGGATGCGGTCATCACGACTCCTTCGTCGTCTCCTGTGCCGGGTCGGGCTCCGGCGTGCGGGGGTGGACCGGGAGCGAGGTCGCGGCGGCGACACGCTCGGGACCGATCCCGGTCGGTTCGAAGGTGTTCACCATCGCGTAGGCGGCCCGCTCCAGATAATCCCACAGCGTCGCCTCGTGCAGCGGCGACAGGCCGAGCTCGTCGACGGCGGTGCGCATGTGCTGCAGCCAGCGGTCGCGGGCGTCGGGATTCACGTGGAAAGGTGCGTGGCGCATGCGCAGCCGCGGGTGGCCGCGCCGCTGCGAGTACGTCGTCGGGCCGCCCCAGTACTGTTCGAGGAAACCGGTCAGGCGCTCGGCGGCCGGGCCGAGGTCCTCTTCGGGGTACATCGGCTTCAGCACCTCGTCGGCGGCGACGCCGCGATAGAACGCGTCGACGAGTCGGACGAACGTGTCGTGGCCGCCGACCTCCTCGTAGAAAGAGACGGGGCTCTGGTCGCTCATGCGGGGGGCTCCGGGGTCTGCGGGTCGGCCGTCGGCTCGACGGGGGTGTGGGCCTTCTTCGAGGTGCGGCGCGGCTTCCACACCGGGTTCGCGTCGGCGGCCGTCGTGATGGGCTGCGGCTTCGTCTTGGGAGGATTCGCGCCGCGCACGCGCTGGGCGCCCTCCGTGCCGGTGAGCACGATGGAGTTGAGCTGCGGCAGCGTGATGCCGAGCTCGTCGACGGCGTGCTTGAGCCGCATCCGCAGTTCGCGGGCGACGTCGTCCTTCGCATTCGAGCGCGTCTTCTGTACGAGCCGGATGACGAGCGCGTCGCCGCTGATGGATTCCAGTCCCCACACCTCGGGCTGCTCGATCATGCGGGTGCGCCACTTGGGATCCTTCGCGAGCGCCTTCGCCGCGTCGAGCAGGGCCTTCTCCACGGCCGCGATGTCGGTGTCGGTGGGCACGGCGAGGTCGATGATGACCCGCGACCAGCCCTGCGACATGTTGCCGACGCGGGTGATCTCGCCGTTGCGCACGTACCAGAGCGTGCCGTTGACATCGCGGACGTGGGTGACGCGGACGCTCACGTACTCCACGACACCGGTCGCCAGTCCCAGATCGACGACGTCGCCGATGCCCACCTGGTCTTCGGCGACGATGAAGATGCCGTTGAGCACGTCTTTGACGATGTTCTGCGCGCCGAAGCCGAGGCCGGCGCCGAGTGCCGCCGTCAGCAGCGTGAACGAGCCGAGCACGTCCTTGTTGATCGTGTAGACGATGAGGATGACGGCGACGAGCACGATCGTCGTGTTGACGATGTTCGCGAGGATGGACCCGAGGGTGCGGGTGCGCTGGATGATGCGCACCTGAGCGAGCGGCGAGTTGTCGACGGCGCGGGTGTCGTCGGTGGCGGCCTTGTTCTTCGCGCCGCGCACGATGCGGTCGACGACGCGGGTGATGAGCCGCTTCATGACCCACGACAGGGCGAAGGCGGCCACGATGATGCCGGCGACGGCCAGCACCGTCCAGCCGATGGCGGTCAGGACCGTCAGCGCGTCGGCGCCGAGGCGGCTCCACCAGTCCGGGTCGGCCACGTCGGGTGCGGGGGTGGCTTCGAGGATCACGAACATCGTGTCGATCCTACCGACCCCGCCGACGCCCGGTCTGGGCGTCGGCGGGGCCGGGTGGGAGCGCGCGGATCAGGCGTCGCGCGACCGCAGGACGAGCCACCCGGCTGCGAGCAGACCCACGACCCAGGCCGCGAGCGTGAGGCCCGCGACACCCTGGTCGAGGGCGCCGCCGCCCATGATGAAGGACTGCGCGGCGTTCATCGGAAGGTACTGCGTCGCCTCGAGGACCCACTGCCAGCCCGTCGCGACCGACCCGAAGATGGAGGCGACGATCGGCAGCACGAACAGCACGCCCACCGTGGCGGCGATCGCCGCCGGGCCGTTGCGCAGCGCGAAACCGAATCCCACGCCGAGGAGGGCGAAGGCCGCCATCGCGAGCGGGGCGTACAGCAGCGGCAGCACCGACGCCTCGGGCGTCTCCCACGGGATCGACGCGCCCGAGACGGCCGCCACGAGCAGCGCGGCGGCCGCGAACGTCACGAGCGTCGCGACGAAGACCGTCACCGCGACGGCGATCGCCTTCGACAGCAGCACCGCACCGCGGAGCGGCTCGGCGGTAAGGGTCGAGCGGATCATCCCGGTCGAGTACTCGCCGCTGACGGCGATGGCGCCGAGGATGCCGGCCAGCAGCATCGTGAACTGGATCGGGAGCACGGCGGCCGCGATCGGGGCGACATCCCCGCCCGACGCGCCGGCGATCAGCAGGGCCATCCCCACGGTGAGGGCGAGGGTGATGATGAGCGACCACCAGGTGGAGCGCAGCGTGAGCAGCTTGAGGAACTCGGCGCGCAGCACGCGGCCGAAGCTCAGCCGATACGGCGAGGCGGTGCGCACGGTGGCGCGGGTCGGAGCGGCGACGGCGGTCATGACAGGTCCTTCGAGGTGTATTCGACGGCGTCGGCGGTGAGGGCCATGTAGGCGTCCTCGAGCGAGCCGGTCGTCTCGGTGAGTGCGTGCAGCGGGATGCCGTGCGCGGCGGCGAGGTCGCCGATCGCGGCGGCGCTGAGCCCGCCGACCTCCGCGGCGCCCGGCGTCGTGGCCGTGACGGTGGCACCGGCGCCCTGCAGGGCTGCGGCGAGCTCGGTGAGACGCGGCGAGGCGATCGTGACGGCGTGCTGCGTCCAGTCCCGCACGAGCTGGTCGAGCGAGGCGTCGGCCAGCACTCGTCCGCGCCCGAGCACGATGACGTGGTCGGCCGTCTGCGCCATCTCGCTCATGAGGTGACTCGACAGCAGCACCGTGCGACCCTCCGCGGCGAGCGCGCGGACGAAGCCCCGCACCCAGCGCACGCCCTCGGGATCGAGGCCGTTGACCGGCTCGTCGAGGATGAGGGTGTGGGGGTCGCCGAGCAGCGCGCTGGCGATGCCCAGCCGCTGGCCCATGCCGAGGGAGAACTTGCCGGCGCGGCGACCGGCGACCGAGGTGAGCCCGGCGAGCTCGATGACCTCGTCGACGCGGCGGCGCGGGATGCCGTGGGTGGCGGCCATGACGCGCAGGTGGTCGCGCGCGGAGCGGCCGGTGTGCACCGCCTTCGCGTCGAGCAGGGCGCCCACCTCGGTCAGCGGCGAGCGCAGCGACCGGTAGGGGCGGCCGTCGATCGCGACGCGTCCGGCCGTGGGAGCGTCGAGCCCCACGATCATGCGCATCGTGGTGGATTTGCCGGCCCCGTTCGGGCCGAGGAATCCGGTCACCTTCCCGGTCTGCACCGTGAAGGTGGCATCCGATACGGCCGTCTTGTCTCCGTACCTCTTGGTGAGGCCTTCCGCAACGATCACGCGTCCCACGCTACGCACTCGGGGGACGCGGGGAATCGTCCGGAAGTCGTAGATTCCGGCGATCCCGCGTCCCCCGAAAGGATGAGCGGGCGCTCAGCCGCGTGTCGCGTCGGCGTCCTGCACGGCCAAGGCGCGCTCGACCCCGGCGAGGTTCTCGGCCACGAGACGGCGCAGCGCGGCGGGCGCGTCGGCGTGCACCTCGAGCCAGCCGCGCGTCGCGTCGCGCAGCGCGGTGGAGGCCAGCGGTGCGGGGTACAGCCCCGTGATCAGGTAGTTCGCGATCTGATACGTCCGCGACTCCCAGATGGGCAGCAGCATCTCGAAGTACGGGCCGACGAACTCCGAGAGGGACTCGATCCCCGCCGGGTGCACGAAGCCCGCGGCCGCCGAGCGGACGACAGTGTTGGGCAGGTCGGCGCTGTCGATCAGTGAGGCCCACGCGACACGCTTGGCGGCGACATCCGGCAGAGCGGCCTTCGCCTGAGCCGCGAACTCGCCGCCCTTCGCGGTGTTGTCCGCGGCCAGCGCGGCGTCGATGTCGGCGGCGGTGACGACGCCGCCGGCGGCGAGCGACACCAGCAGCGCCCACGACAGGTCGGCGTCGATCTCGAGGCCGTCCAGGGCGGTCGCGCCGCTGCGCAGGCTCTCGACCTGGGCCCACTGCGCGGGGGTCGCGGCGGCGGAGGCGAAGCCGGTGACGAACTGCAGCTGGCTGTCGCTGCCGGCGTCGGCCTGCGTCGCGAGCGACCACAGGGCGTCGGCGACCTTCGCGCGCGTCGCCTCACGGCGCTCCGGGGCGACGTACGCGTTCGCGGCGAGCTGCAGCTGCGCGAGCGTCGTGCGCACGGTCGTGGACTCGGTCTCGGTGCCGATGTTGCCGAGCACGAGATCGACGTAGTCGGATGCGGAGGCCTCGGCATCCCGGGTCTGATCCCACGCCGCCCCCCACACGAGCGAGCGGCCGAGGGGGTCGCTGATCTTGCCGAGGTGGGCGATCGCGGTGCGCAGCGACCGCTCGTCGAGGCGGATCTTCGCGTACGCGAGATCCTCGTCGTTGAGCAGGATCAGGTCGGGCTGGGCGATCCCGGCGAGCTTGGGCACCTCCGTGAGGTCGCCGTCGACGTCGATCTCGACGTGGTGGGTGCGCACGAGGGCGTCGCCCTCCAGCGCGTAGAAGCCGACGCCGAGGCGGTGCGGACGGATCGTCGGGTAGTCGGCCGGGGCCGTCTGCACGATCGCGAACCGCGAGATCACGCCGGAGCCGTCGACGCGCAGCTCGGGGGAGAGGGTGTTGACGCCGGCCGTCTCGAGCCACTTCTTCGACCAGGTCGACAGGTCGCGGCCGCTCGTGGCCTCGAGCTCGACGAGCAGATCGCTCAGCTCGGTGTTGCCCCACGCGTGCTTGCGGAAGTACGCCGAGACACCCGCGAAGAACTCCTCGATGCCCACCCAGGCGGCCAGCTGCTTGAGCACCGACCCGCCCTTGGCGTAGGTGATCCCGTCGAAGTTGACCTGCACGTCCTCGAGGTCGTTGATCGTCGCGACGACGGGGTGGGTGGAGGGCAGCTGGTCCTGACGGTACGCCCAGCTCTTCTCCATGGCGTTGAACGTCGTCCACGCCTCGGTCCACTCGGTGGCCTCGGCCGTGGCGATCGTGGAGGCCCACTCCGCGAACGACTCGTTCAGCCACAGGTCGTTCCACCACTTCATGGTGACGAGGTCGCCGAACCACATGTGGGCCAGCTCGTGCAGGATCGTCACGACGCGACGCTCCTTCACGGCGTCGGTGACCTTCGAGCGGAACACATACGTCTCGGTGAAGGTCACCGCGCCGGCGTTCTCCATCGCGCCCGCGTTGAACTCGGGGACGAACAGCTGGTCGTACTTGGCGAAGGGGTAGGGGACGCCGAACTTCGACTCGAAGTAGGCGAAGCCCTCGCGGGTCTTGTCGAAGATGTAGTCGGCGTCGAGGTGCTGCCACAGGCTCTTGCGGCCGTAGACGCCCAGCGGGACGACGCGGCCGTCGGCGCTCGTCAGCTCCGAGAAGGTGGCCTCGTACGGGCCGGCGACGAGCGCGGTGATGTACGACGAGATCCGCGGGGTGGGCTCGAAGCTCCAGGTCGCGGTTCCCTCGCCGGCGGGCAGCGGTTCTGGCGTGGGCGAGTTGGAGACGACCTTCCAGGCCGCCGGCGCGGTGACCGTGAAGCGGAACGTCGCCTTCAGGTCGGGCTGCTCGAACACCGCGAACACGCGCCGCGAGTCGGGCACCTCGAACTGCGAGTAGAGGTAGACCTCGCCGTCGACCGGGTCGACGAAGCGGTGCAGGCCCTCGCCCGTGTTCGTGTACAGGCAGTCGGCGTCGACGATCAGCTCGTTGTCGGCTGCGAGGCCGGCCAGGGCGATGCGGGAGTCGGCGAAGACTGACGCGGGGTCGAGCGGCGCGCCGTTGAGCGTGATCTCGCGCACCTCGCGGGCGATGAGGTCGATGAACGTCGACGCGCCCTCCGTGGCGCGGAAGCGGATGACGGCGCGCGAGCCGAACACCTCGGCGCCCTTCGTGAGGTCGAGGGCGATGTCGTACGACTCGGTGTCGACGATCGCGCGGCGCTCCTGCGCCTCGATGCGGGTGAGGTTCTCTCCAGGCACTGCAGTGGCTCCCGTGGGTGTGGGTGGGATGGGCGGAGCGGGCGGATGCCGCATCCGGACGGTCGTCGGGGCGCTGCTGGCGACAGCGACAACCCGCCCCAGCCTACGCGCGCACCGGCCTTCGGACCGAGCCGGCGGGCGAGATCGGCGACTCTAGGATGAGTCCATGCGCATCCACATCGCGACCGACCACGCGGGTCTCGAGTTCTCCACCCAGCTGCAGCATCATCTCGTCGGTCTCGGTCACGACGTCGTCGACCACGGCCCCGTCGAGTACGACCCGCTCGACGACTACCCGGCGTTCTGCATCCGGGCGGCCCAGGCGGTCGCCGCCGACCAGGCTCAGGGCGTCGAGACGCTGGGTGTCGTCTTCGGCGGCTCGGGCAACGGCGAGCAGATCGCCGCGAACAAGGTGTTCGGCATCCGCGCTGCCCTCGTGTGGAGCATCGCGACCGCCGAGCTCGCCCGTGAGCACAATGACGCCAACGTCATCTCCATCGGGGCGCGCCAGCACACCGTCGACGAGGCGATCGCCTTCATCGACCGCTTCATCTCGACCCCGTTCAGCGGCGAGGAGCGCCACTTGCGTCGCATCGCGCAGCTCGCCGCGTACGAGACCGACGGGTCCCTCGTCCCCGACCCGCGTGCGACCGCCCCCGCAGGGTCAAAGCCCCACGGCGGCGAATCGTCCGACGCGATCGACCCGGAAGCGGGCTGATGCCCGAGGGCCACTCCGTCCATCGCATCGCCCGGCAGTTCGACCGCAACGTCGTCGGCCATCGCGTCGCCGCGTCGAGCCCGCAGGGCCGCTTCGCCGAGGGCGCCGCCGTCATCGACGGGCGCACGGCCACGCAGGTGCGGGCCGTCGGCAAGCAGATGTTCCTCGAGTTCGACGACGACATCTGGTTGCGGGTGCACCTCGGGATGTACGGCGCGTGGGACTTCGCCGGCGAGATCATCGTCGACCCGACGATCGCCTCCGCCAACGGGCGGATGGGGCAGACCAACCAGCGCGGCACCGATCTGCCGCCGGTCTTCGACGCGGCCGGTGAGAACTCGCTCACCTCGATCGGCGCACCCCGCAAGGCGCGCGGGCACGTGCGCATGAGCGAGCAGACCCGCGGTCTCGCCGACGACGGCGAGCAGTGGCCGCCGCCGATCGTCGGACAGGTGCGGCTGCGACTGCTGACCGAGGCCACGAGCGCCGACCTGCGCGGTCCCACCGCGTGTCAGCTGCAGACGCCGGAGGAGATGGCGGCGACGGTCGCCTCCCTCGGACCCGACCCGCTCGTCGACGATGCCGCGGCCGGCGAGGAGCGCTTCGCCGCCGTCGTGCGGCGCAAGCCCACCCCCATCGGCCTGCTGCTGATGGACCAGTCCGTCGTCAGCGGGATCGGGAACGTGTACCGGGCGGAACTGCTGTTCCGTGCCCGGCTGGATCCGCACACCCCGGGTCGCGACGTGCCGGATGAGGTCGTGCGCGGCATTTGGCGTGACTGGGTGCGGCTGCTGGCGATCGGGGTCGAGACCGGCCAGATGATGACGATGGACGACCTCGATCCCGACGCCTACCGCCGCGCCATGGCCTCCCGCGACGACCGGCACTGGGTCTACCATCGCGCCGGTCTCCCGTGCCGCGTGTGCGGCACCGCCATCGTGCTGGAGGAGATGGCCGCCCGCAAGCTGTACTGGTGCCCGAACTGCCAGCGGTGATCCGCACCCTGGCGACGACGACGCGCACCCGCCCGGAGACGAGGAAGCCGTGAGACAGAACCCCAGCTTCGCGATGACCGACATCGCCGAGCTCCGTCGCGTGATC
Organism: Microbacterium telephonicum; assembly: GCF_003651225.1. GTDB lineage: Bacteria > Actinomycetota > Actinomycetes > Actinomycetales > Microbacteriaceae > Microbacterium > Microbacterium telephonicum. Next base: position 429,057 of record NZ_RCDB01000002.1, on the reverse strand, counting down.
GAGCAGAACCCCTGGGTGACCCTCGTCGCCGACACGGATGCCGGACTCGTCGCCTCGCACTACGCGGTGTTGCTGGACGAAGAGCGCGACGACCTGACGATCGTCGGTCACGTGGGGCGGCCGGACGACGCCGTCCTGGGTCTTGGCGAGCGCGAGCTGCTCGTCGTCGTGCAGGGCCCGCACGGCTACATCTCGCCGGGCTGGTATCCGCCGGGACCCGAGGTGCCCACCTGGAACTACGTCGCCGTGCACCTGGCCGGTGTCCCCGAGATCCTCAGCCCCGCCGAGAACCTCGTCGTGCTGGAGCGGCTCGTGGCGCGGTTCGAAGAGGCGATGCCGCAGCCGCGCCTGCTGTGGGAGCCGCCGAACGACGCCGAGTTCCTCACGCGCCTCGAACGCGGCACGGTCGGATTCCGGCTCACCCCGACGAGGGTGACCGCCAAGCGCAAGCTCAGCCAGAACCGCCCCGACGCCGTGGTCGACACCGTCATCGCGCAGCTCGAGGCCGGGTCCGGACCGTACGCGGATCCGCGACTGCCGATGGAGATGCGGCGTGCGCACGAGGCGCTGCGCGCCGCGCGGGGCGTGTCGTGACCGCCCTGCGCGGGGACCGGGTCGATGTCATCACACGCGCCCGGCTGACCGGTGCCGACCGGCTGGATCCGTTCGGCGACGCGCTCGTCGATCTGCACCTGCGGGACGGCCGCATCGCCGACATCGCGCCCGCGGGCGCCCTGCCGCGGCGGGGACGCGTCGTCGACGCCGACGGCGCGTGGGTGATCCCCGGCCTGTGGGACCACCACGTGCACACGGTGCAGTGGGCTCTGGTCGCCCAGCGCACCGCGCTCGGCGATGCCGCGACGGCGTCGGAGGCGGCGGGGCGCATGGGTGCGGCCCCGGTTCTCGGAGACGGCCGCCGGATCGGCACCGGATTCCGTGACGCGCTGTGGCCCGACGCCCCGACCCGCGCGCTGCTCGACGAGACGACCGGCGACGTCCCCACCTATCTCATCAACGCCGACGTGCACAGTGTGTGGCTGAACTCGGCCGCGTTCCGACGCGAAGGGTTCGCCGCGACGGATGACGGGAAGCTGCGCGAGGAGCCCGCGTTTGAAATCTCGCGCCGCCTCAACGCCGCCGACCCGCTCGTGGCCGACGGTCTCGTTCGCGATGCCCTGCAGGCGGCCGCGGCGCGGGGGATCACCGGCATCGTCGACCTCGACATGGCCTGGAACGCCGAAGCGTGGGCGCGTCGCCTGGAAGCCGGCTTCGACACGACGCGGGTGTCGTTCGGGATCTATCCGGCCCTGCTCGAGCGGGCGATCGCCGAGGGGCTGCAGACGGGCGACGCCCTCGACCCGGATGGGCTCGTGCGGGTGGGGTCGTTGAAGGTGATCACCGACGGCTCGCTCGGCACGCGGACGGCGGCGTGCTCGCACGCGTACCCCGGCGACCCGCACAACCACGGCCTGCTCACGGTGCCGCCGCACGAACTGCGGGAGCTGATGACCCGCGCGACGGGCGCAGGACTCAGCTGCGCCGTGCACGCGATCGGCGACGTCGCCAACTCGCACGCGCTCGACGCGTTCGCCGCGACCGGCGCGACCGGCACCATCGAGCACGCGCAGCTGGTCGCGCACGTCGACATCCCGCGCTTCGCGCGCCTCGGCGTGGGGGCGAGCGTGCAGCCCGAGCACGCCGTCGACGACCGCGACCTGACCGACAGCGTGTGGGCCGATCAGACGGCGGTGCCCTACCCGCTGCGCGCCCTGGCGGATGCCGGCGCCACGCTGCTGTTCGGGTCGGACGCGCCGGTGGCACCCCTGGACCCGTGGGCGGCGATGGCGGCGGCCGTGCACCGCACCCGCGACGGACGCCCGGCATGGCGCCCCGAACAGGGGGTCGACGCCGCGACGGCGCTGGCCGCGTCGACGGCCGGTGGCTCCGCATCCGGGTCGGCGCTGTCGCCGGGGGACACGGCGGACCTGGCGATCGTCGACGTCGACCCGTTGACCGCCGATGAGTCGTCATTGCGCGGCGCGGGCGTGCTCGCGACGCTGCTCGAGTCCCGTCTCACGCACGTGTACTGATCCGCGAGTTCGCCGGTCCGACCGCGAGTCCGCCGGTTCGGCCGCGAGTTCGCCGGTGAACTCGGCGCGCGACCGGCGAGCTCGGCGCGTGACCGGCGAGCTCGGCGCGGACGCGACGAAGCCCCGGGCGTGGTGCCCGGGGCTTCGTCGGCGGAGCGGTCGCGGTCAGGCGGCGAGGTGCGCCGAGAGGAACCAGCGGTCCTTCTCGAGGGCGGCCTTGATCGCGATCGCGGCATCCTGGCTGGTGAGGTCGACCTCGTCGAGCCCGTCGATCGCGGACTGGACGTCGGCGATGACGACGTCCATGTCGGCGACGATCGCGGAGATCTCGTCCTGCCACTGCGCGAAGCCGGCGGGGACGCCCGAGTTCTTGCCCTTCTCGGCGACGGCGCTCACGCGCGCGTCGATCGGCAGGCCGAGGGCGACGATGCGCTCCGCGGCGAGATCCGCCGACGCCTGCGCGTTCGCCACGACCTGGTCGAGCAGCTCGTGGATGGCGATGAAGTTCGCGCCGCGGACATTCCAGTGGGCCTGCTTGCCGTTGACGGCGAGCGCCTGGAGGCCGAGGACGACGGGGGTGAGGAACTGGGCGGTGCCGGCAGCGGCCTCGGGGCCGGCGGCCGTCATGGGGATCGTCTGCGTCTTGCTCATGTTCTTCTCCTCGCTTCTGTGCGCGGGCATTCCCGGCCCGCATCAGAGAAAACGCTACGCACCTCGTGGTATTCCGCAAGCAAGAGCAGGCTCGGCTAACCCGCGCGACGCGCTAGCGTCGGGGGATGACCATCAGCGCGGATGCCGGTATCCACTCCGTCGGCGGACACACGCCGCGCATTTCGGCGTCGGCGTTCGTCGCCGCCGGGGCGCGCATCGTGGGCGACGTCGAGCTCGGCGATCATGCGAGCGTGTGGTTCAACGCGGTGCTGCGCGCGGAGAAGGCGACCATCACCGTGGGCGCGCGGAGCAATCTGCAGGACGGCGTCGCGGTGCACGTCGACGCGGGGCGGCCCGTCGTGCTCGGCGCGGACGTCTCCGTCGGGCACAACGCGGTGATCCACGGCTGCACGATCGGCGACGGAGCCTTGGTGGGGATGGGCGCGGTGGTGCTCAACGGCGCCGAGATCGGCGCGGGAGCACTCGTGGCCGCCGGGGCGGTCGTGCTGGAGGGCACCGTCGTGCCGGCGGGTTCGCTCGTGGCGGGCGTGCCTGCGAAAGTGCGGCGGGAGCTGACCGACGCGGAGCGCGACGGCATCCGTCGCAACGCCGAGGCGTACCTCGGTCACAGTGCCGCGCACGCGGCCGAAGCGCGCTGACCGCTCCCGCCGCGTGCGCTGCCGATCAGCCCTGGGCGGCTGCGGGGGAGAGGAAGACCTCGGTGTCGACGCGCACCTGCAGGCCCGCGGTGATGCCCTGCGAGTCGACCGTGCGGGTCATGTCGACGCCGTTCGGGTAGGTGGCGACCAGGCCGGTGTCGGCGAGGATCTGCTCGGCCTCGGCGAGGGTCTTGCCCGTCACGTCGGGCATCTCGACGCGGTCGAGCTTCGCGGATGCGGTGGCGGACGGGGTGGCCTCGGTGCCCGAGCCCGCGGTCGTGGCGCAGGCGGAGACGGACAGGGCGAGCAGGATGATGCCTGCTCCGGCGGTGATGCGCTTGAACATCGTGTGTTCCTTTCGGTGGTGCAGCTCGGGCGCGCGGTGGCGCGCACGAGGGCGCGGCGACGCGCCAGAGAGCGACGGGGCACGCGCGGGGACGTCTTCACCCATCCCCGCACGTCGACGACGCGCCCGCTGATCCGCGGGCCGGGACGATCGGCGACGGATGCGGCGGAGGGCATCATCGCCCGTCGAAAAACCCCGCCGTTCCGCGATGCGGATCGGACGGGGTTCTCAGAGGGGGCGACGGGAATCGAACCCGCACAGCCAGTTTGGAAGACTGGAACTCTACCATTGAGCTACGCCCCCGCAGCGGTGAGCCGCGGCAACCAGAACAGTCTACAGGGCGATGTCGGCTAGACTTGACGAGGCCGGATTCGGTGCACCCTCGTGCGCCCTCCCGGGGCGTAGCTCAGCTTGGTAGAGCGCCCGCTTTGGGAGCGGGAGGCCGCAGGTTCAAATCCTGTCGCCCCGACCACGGCCCCACAGACCCAGACCACCAACGGACGCGCATGTGCGCGGCCGGACAAGGAGAACGAACAGGCATGGTCACCAGCACCGTCGAGAAGCTCGGCCCGACCCGGGTGAAGCTGCACATCACGGTCACCCCAGAGGAGCTGAAGCCCAGCATCACCCACGCCTACGAGCACATCGCTCAGGACGTGCAGATCCCCGGCTTCCGCAAGGGCAAGGTGCCCGCCCCCATCATCGACCAGCGCATCGGTCGTGGCGCCGTCATCGAGCACGCCGTCAGCGAGGGCCTCGACGCGTTCTACCGCGAGGCCGTGCAGGCCAACGAGGTGCGCATCGTCGGCCGTCCGTCGGCCGAGGTCATCGAGTGGCCCAGCGACAAGGACTTCTCCGGCGACCTCAAGGTCGAGGTCGAGGTCGACGTGCGCCCCGAGTTCGATCTGCCGGCGCTGTCGGAGATCACCGTCGAGGTCGACGCCGTCGAGACCGACGCCGCCGCAGTCGACGCCGAGCTGGACCGCCTGCGCGCCCGCTTCGGCACCCTCATCACCGTCGACCGCCCCGCCGCGAAGGGCGACTTCGTCGAGCTCGACCTCGTCGCCGCGATCGACGGCACCGAGATCGACCGCGCCGAGGGCGTGTCGTACGAGGTCGGCTCCGGCGAGCTGCTCGAGGGCATCGACGAGGCCGTGGACTCGCTCACCGCCGGTGAGGACACCACGTTCCGCTCGAAGCTCGTCGGTGGCGACCACGCCGGCGAGGAGGCCGAGGTCTCGGTCTCGGTCAAGGCCGTCAAGGAGCGCGAGCTGCCCGACGCCGACGACGACTTCGCGCAGATGGCGTCGGAGTTCGACACGATCGCCGAGTTGCGCGACAGCCTCGCTGAGCGCGTCGCCGAGCAGTCGGTGTTCACGCAGGGTGCCGCCGCGCGCGACAAGCTCATCGAGACCCTCATCACCACGATCGACATCCCCGTGCCGGCCCAGCTCGTCGAGGACGAGGTGCACGCGCACCTCGAGGGCGAGGGACGCCTGGAGGACGACGAGCACCGTGCCGAGGTGACCGAGGCCAGCCAGAAGCAGTTCCGCACCCAGATGGTGCTGGACAAGCTCGCCGAGGCGCACGAGGTGCAGGTGTCGCAGGAGGAGCTCACGCAGTACCTCATCCAGTCCTCCGCGCAGTACGGCATGGCGCCGCAGGAGTTCGTCGACGCGCTGCAGCAGGGCAACCAGCTGCCGTCGATGGTCGGCGAGGTCGCCCGCAACAAGGCCCTCGCGATCGCGCTCGGCAAGGTCTCCGTCGTCGACACGAACGGCAAGACGGTCGACCTGGCCGGCTTCGCCGCCGTCGAGGACGAGGATGCCGCCGAGGCCGAGGCCGCCGAGGAGGCGCCGGCCGAGAAGCCCGCCGCCAAGAAGGCCCCCGCGAAGAAGCCCGCCGCGAAGAAGGCGCCCGCCAAGAAGGACGACGCCGCCGTCGAGGAGGCCGCCGAGGCCCCCGCGAAGAAGGCGCCCGCCCGCAAGCCCGCCGCCAAGAAGGCGCCGGCGAAGGCCGCCGACGCGGAGTAGTCCGAGCGACACACCACCGCACGAAGGGGCGGATGCCACGGCATCCGCCCCTTCGTCGTCCAGGCCCGGCGTCGGCCGCGCCACGCCGCTATGCCGACGGCGAACACGGGCGGGGCGCCGCGTTCGGCTGGGTAGATTCGAAGCACAACAGACACAGGAGTGAACATGGCTGAACCGCTTGTCGCACAGAGCGTCTTCGACAGGCTGCTGAGGGACCGCATCATCTGGCTCGGTTCGGAGGTGCGCGACGAGAACGCGAACGAGATCTGCGCCAAGATCCTCCTCCTCGCGGCAGAGGACTCCGAGAAGGACATCTACCTCTACATCAACTCGCCCGGCGGATCGATCACCGCCGGCATGGCGATCTACGACACGATGCAGTTCGTGCCGAACGACATCGTCACGGTCGGCATCGGCATGGCCGCGTCGATGGGGCAGCTGCTGCTGACGGCCGGCACCAAGGGGAAGCGCTACATCACCCCCAACGCCCGCGTCCTGCTGCACCAGCCGCACGGCGGCTTCGGCGGCACCTCGAGCGACATCCAGACGCAGGCCCAGCTCATCCTCGACATGAAGCGCCGGCTCGCCGAGATCACCGCGTCGCAGACCGGAAAGTCGGTCGAGCAGGTCAACGCCGACGGTGACCGCGACCGCTGGTTCACGGCCGAAGAGGCCCTCGAATACGGCTTCGTCGACCACATCCGCGAGTCCGCCTCCGACGTCATCGGCGGCGGCGGGACCGAGAACTGACCCGGAGGACACGAGAATGAACACCCCCACCTTCGGCAGCGTCCCCGGCGTGCAGATGCCCTCGAGCCGCTACATCCTCCCGCAGTTCGAGGAGCGCACGGCGTACGGCTACAAGCGCCAGGACCCGTACAACAAGCTCTTCGAGGACCGCGTCATCTTCCTCGGAGTGCAGGTCGACGACGCGTCCGCCGACGACGTCATGGCCCAGCTGCTCGTACTCGAGTCGCAGGACCCCGACCGCGACATCATCATGTACATCAACTCGCCCGGTGGCTCGTTCACGGCGATGACGGCGATCTACGACACCATGCAGTACGTGTCGCCGCAGATCCAGACCGTCGTGCTCGGCCAGGCCGCCTCGGCCGCGTCGGTGCTGCTGGCCGCCGGTGCCCCCGGCAAGCGCCTGGCGCTGCCCAACGCCCGCATCCTCATGCACCAGCCCGCCGTCGGCGAGGCCGGCCACGGGCAGGCGTCGGACATCGAGATCCAGGCCGCGGAGATCCTCCGCATGCGCACCTGGCTCGAGGAGACGATGGCCAAGCACACCAACCGGTCGCAGGACCAGGTGCACAAGGACATCGACCGCGACAAGATCCTGTCGGCGGCCGAGGCCCTCGACTACGGCGTCGTCGACCAGGTGCTGACCTCGCGCAAGCGCACCCCCGCGGCGATCACGTCCTGATCGCCGTCCACGAGAGCCCCGGCCGTCGGCCGGGGCTCTCGTCGTCCCCGCGGAACCGCATCCTCCACACGCGACGACGCAATCCGCCGCGATGTCGTCCGGAGCGGTTAGGCTCGAACGACGCGACTCGACCCCGGATGAAGGAGAAGAGCCATGGCTCGCATCGGTGAGAGTGCCGACCTCTTCAAATGCTCGTTCTGCGGAAAGAGCCAGAAGCAGGTGCAGCAGCTGATCGCCGGTCCCGGCGTGTACATCTGCGACGAGTGCGTCGAGTTGTGCAACGAGATCATCGAAGAGCGGATGGCGGAATCCGGTGAGGGCGAGGTCGCCGATTTCGACCTGCCCAAGCCCCGCGAGATCTTCGCGTTCCTCGAGGAGTACGTGGTCGGGCAGGACCCGGCCAAGCGCGCCCTCGCGGTGGCCGTGTACAACCACTACAAGCGGGTGCGCGCCCACGGCACCCTGCAGCCTGCCGAGCAGCGGGCCGACGAGGTCGAGATCGCGAAGAGCAACATCCTGCTCCTCGGCCCGACCGGGTGCGGCAAGACCTATCTCGCACAGACCCTCGCGAAGCGGCTGAACGTGCCGTTCGCCGTCGCCGACGCCACCGCGCTCACCGAGGCGGGCTACGTGGGTGAGGACGTCGAGAACATCCTCCTGAAGCTCCTGCAGGCCGCCGACTTCGACGTCAAGCGCGCGGAGACGGGCATCATCTACATCGACGAGGTCGACAAGATCGCCCGCAAGGCCGAGAACCCGTCGATCACGCGCGACGTCTCCGGCGAGGGAGTGCAGCAGGCGCTTCTGAAGATCCTCGAGGGGACGGTGGCCTCGGTGCCCCCGCAGGGCGGCCGTAAGCACCCGCATCAGGAGTTCATCCAGATCGACACGACGAACGTGCTCTTCATCGTGGCGGGGGCCTTCGCCGGACTCGAGGAGATCATCTCCTCCCGTGTCGGCAAGCACGGCGTCGGTTTCGGCGCCCCGCTGCACGACAAGGGCCAGGACCTCGACCTGTTCAAGGACGTCGAACCCGAAGACCTGCACAAGTTCGGCCTCATCCCCGAGTTCATCGGCCGTCTGCCGGTCGTCACCTCGGTGGCGCCGCTGGATCAGGAGGCGCTCGTGGAGATCCTCACCGGTCCCAAGAACGCGTTCGTGAAGCAGTACCAGCGCATGTTCCAGCTCGACGGCGTCGAGCTGGAGTTCGACGACGAGGCGCTGATGGCCATCGCCGACCTCGCCGTGGCCCGCAAGACCGGCGCCCGCGGCCTGCGCGCGATCCTCGAGGATGTGCTCGGCCCGATCATGTTCGAGATCCCGTCGACCGAAGACGTCGACAAGGTGATCGTCACCCGCGCGGCCGTCACAGAGGGTGCCGCCCCCACTCTCGTGCTGCGCCAGAAGCGCAAGAGCGCCTGACGTCGCGCCGACGCCCCGTCGGCGCTGCGCACACGACGGCACCCGCGGATGTCGGATGCCCCGCCTACCGTGGCGGCATGGGAATCAAGCCGTTCACCCTCCACATCGACGACGCCGTCCTCGACGACCTGCACGACCGGCTCGGGCGCACCCGTGCCCTGCCGGATTCACCCCGCCGTCCCCGGTCGGGGATGTCGGCGGCCTACCGTGACGAACTCGTCGATGCCTGGCGTACGTGGGACTGGCGCGCCCGCGAGCGCGAGCTGAACGCCGTCCCGCAGTTCCTCGCGGACGTCGACGGTACGACGATCCACTTCGCCCATCTTCGATCGGCGGATCCCGATGCTCCCGCGCTGCTCGTGATGCACGGCTGGCCGCACACCTTCGCGCTGCAACTGGAACTCGCGGCGCGCCTCCCCGACATGCACGTCGTCGTCCCGAGCTTTCCGGGCTTCGGGTTCTCGCCGCCGTATCCCGACCGGCCGATCAGCGAGCACGCGCTGGCCCGCACGATGCATCTGCTCATGACCGAGACCCTCGGCTACGAGCGGTATCTGACATACGGAGAGGACGTCTCGGCGAACGTGAACGATCTGCTCGCGTCGCAGCATCCCGACCATGTCGCCGGCGTCATCGCGACGCATGCGCACTTCCCGTCCCAGGCGGAGCGCAGCGCGCTCACCGAGCCCGACGAGGTGGCCTTCTTCGCGCGGCTCGCCGCCGACCACGAGACGGAGGGCGCGTACGGACACGCGCAGGCGACCCGTCCCGACACGCTCGCCGTCGCGCTGAACGACTCGCCCGCGGGACTGCTCGCGTGGCTCGTCGAGAAGATCGTCGAGTGGAGCGACGCCGACACCGATGATCCGCGGTCTGTCGAGCGACTGATCGGACGCGATCGGCTGCTCACGGAAGGGATGGTCTACTGGGTCACCCAGTCGATCGGCACGTCGTTCCGGCCCTACTACGAGGGAGCCGACCGGCCGGCGGCGATCGAACCGGTGACCGTGCCTGCGCTCGTGGCCGTCCAGCGCCATGAGCACGACTACCCCGAATCGCTCGCCCGTGCGTTCTACCGTGATCTGCGGGGCTTCTCGCGCCTCGACCGCGGCGGCCACTTCGCGGTCGCGGAGGTGCCGGAGGAGATGGCCGAGCGCGTGCGCGGCTTCGCGGTCGAACTCGGGCTGCTGGCAGGATGACGGATGTCGGCGGTGCGGGCTAGCGTCGCGGTATGGGACGCATCATCTTCGACACAGCGACCTCACTGAACGGCTGGATCGCCGACGAGCAGAACTCGCTCTCCTGGTTGTTCGCCGTCGACGGCGGCACGACGCCGGACGACGAGGTGCTGCCGCAGAACGCCGGCGTGCTGGTCGAGGGATCGACCACGTACGAGTGGGTGCTCGCGGAGTCCGACATCCTCGCCCACCCGGAGAAGTGGCGCGACTTCCACGGCGACCGGCCGACGTTCGTGTTCACCACCCGCGACTTGCCCGTGCCCGAAGGTGCCGACATCACCTTCGTCTCGGGCGATGTCGTCGACGTGCTCCCGCGGCTGCGAGAGGCGGCGGGGGACGCCGACATCTGGGTCGTCGGCGGGGGAGACCTCGCGGGACAGTTCCTCGACGCCGGTCTGCTCGACGAGATCGCCGTGTCGATCGCGCCGGTGCTGCTCACCGGAGGAGCCCCGCTGCTGCCGCGCCGCCTCGAGTGCGACCGACTGCGGCTCGTGTCGGCGAAGGCGGTCGGACAATTCGCACGCCTCGTCTACGCCGTCGACGACGGTCCCGCGTGAGCCGGGCTCAGGTCCGGACGGGCATGATCAGGTCGGTGCGCAGCTGCTCAGGGGACGTCTGCGTCGGGTCGCTCACGTAACTCTCGATCCAGATTCCGACAGGTTCCGCATCCGCGGCGGTCGCGAGCGCCTGCCAACCCGACCCGAGGGCGTCGTATGAGCCGACGTACGTCGAAGCCGCGGCAGGGCCTTCCGGCAGCGCGGAACCGCGCACCGTGACGGAGCCCACCGTGATCTCCCCGTCCGGTGCCGCCGTCACCGGGAAGCCGAGCTCGAGGTCGAACGTCGTCATCGGGTCGCCGTAGTACACCGCCACGGCGGGACCGGTCGCCGTGATCGTCCCCTGGGCGTTGAGGGCGGCGAGCGCCGCGTAACCCGCGTCGAACAGGGGATGAAGGTCCGCGATCGTGATGCCGTCGTGACGGACGACCGCGAGCCGGGTCGCCGTCAGCACCACCCGCTGGGCGAGGTCGAAGGGACGGTCGGGAAAGGCGGGATCGGTCATGAGCCCATGATCGCGGCGGAGACCGACCTCGACAACCCCGCGCCGTCAGCCGGCGAGACCTCGTCGCTCAAGCAGGGGGCCGATCTCGGCGTCGCGGCCGCGGAAGTCGCGATAGGCGGCGAGGGGATCCTTCGCGCCGCCGACGCCGAGCAGTCGGGAGCGGAACCGGTCGCCGTTCGCGCGCGTGAGACCGCCGTTCTCGCGGAACCACTCGACGGTGTCGGCGTCGAGCACCTCGCTCCAGATGTAGGAGTAGTACCCGGCGGAGTATCCGCCCGAGAATACGTGGGCGAAGTATGTCGACGAGTACCGGGTGGGCACGGCGGGGTTGTCGAGCCCGATGTCGGCGAGGGCCGCTGCCTCGAAGGCGGCCACGTCCGCCACGGCCGCGGCCTCGTCGGCGGAGAGTGAGTGCCACGCCTGGTCGAGCCAGGCCGCGGCGAGGTATTCGCTCGTCGCGAAGCCCTGGTTGAACGTCTCCGAGGCCTGCAGCCGGTCGACCACGTCCTGCGGCAGGGGGTCGCCGGTCTCGATGTGGCGGGCGTAGGCGGCGAGGATCTCCGGCCACAGGATCCACATCTCGTTGACCTGGCTGGGGAACTCCACGAAGTCGCGGAACACGTTGGTGCCGGCGAAGTGCGGGTAGGTGACCGTTGCGAACAGACCGTGCAGGGCGTGGCCGAACTCGTGGAAGAGGGTCGTCACCTCGTCCAGCGTCAGCAGCGTCGGCCCGTCGGCGGGCTTGGGGACGTTGAGGTTGTTGACCACGACCGGCGCGGTGCCGCGCAGCTCGGACTGGAGCACGATGGAGTTCATCCAGGCGCCGCCCCGCTTGGTGTCCCGCGTGTAGAGGTCGAGGACGAACAGCCCGAGCGCCGACCCGTCCTCGTTGAAGACCTCGAAGACACGGGCGTCCGGGTGATACGCGGGCAGGTCAGGGCGTTCCGTGAAGGAGAGTCCGTACAGGCGCGTCGCGGCGGCGAAGACGCCGTCGCGCAGCACGCGTTCCGCCTCGAACCAGGGACGCAGCGCGGTGCGGTCGAGGTCGTACTCTGCGGCGCGCACCTTCTCGGTGTAGTGGGCCCAGTCCTCTGCGGCGATCTCGATGCCGGCCCCGTCCGCGTCGGCGACGGCCTGCAGAGCGGCCTGCTCGCGCCGCGCGTTCGCCGCGGCGGGCACCGCGAGACGGCGGAGGAGATCGTGCACGGCCTCGGGAGAGCCGGCGGTCTCGTCGCTCGTGACGTAGGCCGCGTGCGACGGGTGGCCCAGCAACGCGGCGCGCTGCGCGCGCAGGCGCACGATCTCGATGAGTACTGCGCGGTTGTCGTTCGCGTTCCCGCGGGAGCCGCGGGAGCGGGAGGCCTCCAGGAGGCGACGTCGGCTTCCCCGGTCGGTGAGGCTCGCGAGGTAGGGGTGGCCGGTGAACAGCGTGAGGGTCACGACGAACGACCCTTCGAGCCCGCGCTCGGCCGCATTGCGGGCGGCGGCGGAGATCTCGCCCTCCGTCAGCCCGGCGAGCTGGTCCGCGCTGTCGAAGACGACCGCCAGATCGTTCGTGTCGGCGAGGAGGTTCTTCTCGAAGGTGGTCGTCAGCACCGACAGGCGCTGGTTGAGCTCGACGAGTCGCGCCTTGTCGGCGTCGTCGAGTCCTGCACCGGCGTGGGTCATCTCGCGGTGGTGGCGCTCGACCAGGTAGCGCTGCTCCGCGGTGAGGTCCTGGCGGTCGAGACTGTCGTGGACCGCGGTGATCCGCTGGTAGAGAGCGGCATCGAGCTGGATCGCATCATGGTGGGCGGACATGAGCGGCGCCAGGGTCTCGTCGATCTGTTGGATCTCCGGCGTCGCGTCGGCGGCGGAGACCGTGTAGAACGTGCGGGCCACGCGGCCCAGCAGGTCGCCGGAGCGCTCCAGCGGAACGAGGGTGTTCTCGAAGGTCGGGGCGGAGCGCACTCGGGTGATGGCGTCGATCTCGCGGCGGTGCTCGGCGAAAGCGGCCTCGAAGGCGGGCAGGTAGTGCTCGGGGGTGATCTCCCGGTAATCGGGGAGGCCGTACGGCAACGTGCTCGCGGCGAGGAGGGGATTGAGGGCGTCCGTCATGCTCCCAGCGTATTCACCCGCCGGAGGGTGCCGACACGGATGCAAAGAAATGCTTGCATACGTGTCTTTGCAAAGCTATCTTTGCATTGTGACCGACACCACAGCACCGGACCCCGACGCCACCGCCCCGATGCGCACTCTCGACGCGGGCGCTCTCAAGGCCCTCGCGCACCCGCTGCGGGTGCAGATGTACGACATCCTCGCGCAGCACGGCGCGCAGACGGCGTCGCGTCTTGCCGAGATGACGGGGGAGTCGTCGGGATCGACGAGCTACCATCTGCGCGCGCTCGCGAAGCACGACCTCATCCGTGAGGTGCGTGGGAAGGGTTCGGCGCGGGAGCGCTGGTGGGAGCGCCCTCGGGGAGGCGTGTCGTTCACGAACCCCGACGCCCTCGGGACGCCGTCCGGACGCGCCGCGTCGCAGGTCGTCATGACCGAGTTCCTCAATCGCCGCCACCAGCAGCTGATGCGGTACGTCGCTCAGAGCATGAGCGCGGCCGACCTGCCCGAACTCGATGAGGCGCTGATCGCCACGTCGACGGTGCGGCTCACGCCGGCGCAGTCGACCGAGCTGATGGAGCGCCTGCAGGCCGTCGTGGACGAGTTCTCCGACACCTACCGCGACCAGGACGACCCCGAGGCGCGCCCCATCAACATCCGCGCGGATGTGTTCCCCCTTCCCGACGAGCTCTGAGAGGCCATCGTGTTCGTAGAAGCAGGCACCCAGGACAGCACCCGCCCGGAACGGTCCGCCCGTCTCGGCCGCGACTTCGGCAAGCTGTGGACGGCCTCGGCGTTCAGCAACCTCGCCGACGGCGTCGGCCGCACGGCCGTGCCGCTGGCCGCGACCACCCTCACCTCGGATCCCGTCGCGATCGCGGCGATCGGGGCGCTCGCCTTCGTGCCGTGGCTCGTCTTCGGGCTGCCGGCGGGGATGATCGTCGACCGCTTCGACCGTCGCATCGTGATGGCCGCGGCGAACACGCTGCGGGCGGGGGTCGCGCTGTGGTTGGCGGTCCTCGCCGTCACCGGCGGGCTCACGATGCCGTCCCTGCTCATCGGCACGCTCGTGTTCGGGCTGGGGGAGACGCTCTTCGACAACGCGACGATGGCGATCGTGCCGAACGTGGTGCGCCGCGACCAGCTCGATCGGGCGAACGGGTGGATGCAGGCTGCCCAGATCACGATCGACAACTTCGTGGCGAGCCCCATCGCGGGCGTGCTTTTCGCGGTCTCGCTCGCTCTGCCACTGTGGACCGGGGCCGTCGGCTACCTCGCCCCGATCGTGCTGGCACTTCTGCTGCCGGTGACGGCGGCACGTGCCCTGCGGCGCGCACCCGCCTCCAGCGACGCGCCGGATCTGGCGACCGGCGTCGTCGCGGAGCCCGTCACGGCACCGGTCGCACCTGCCCGGGCGATCCTGCGCGACGCCCTCCGCTTCCTCGCGCGACACCGCTACCTGCGCGCGATGGTGCTGTTCACCTCGATCATCGGCTCGTGCCTGTCGTTCGCGCAGGCGCCGATCGTGCTGTTCTTCCTGCAGACGATGGCCGTGCCGACGTACGGCATCGGCTTCGTCACGGCCGGTATCGGGGCGGGGGCGCTGCTCGGCTCCCTCATCGCCGCACGGCTGGTCGCCCGTTTCGGCCGCGGGCTCGTCATGTTCTCTGCGACGCTGCTCAGCGGCACGATGCTGCTGGCGACCGGGCTGGCGCCGGAGGTGTGGTCGGCCGTCACCGCGTTCGCGATCAGCGCGTTCGCCGTCGCGATCTGGAACGTGCCGTGGGGGAGCCTGCGGCAGCAGATCGTGCCCGCCGAACTGTTCGGGCGGGTGCTGGGAGTCATCCGCACGCTCACCTGGGGCATGTTCCCGCTGGCGACGATGCTGGGCGGCTGGGTCGCACGCATCGATCTGCGGCTGCCGCTGATCGTCGGCGGGGCGGTCGCGATCGTGACGACCCTGGTGGCGGTGCGGTTGCTCATCGTCGGCACGCGCGAGGCGCACGCCGAGGCGGAAGCCGCGGCGACGGCGTCCGCCCTCGACTGACGCGGCTCCGCGTCAGTCGAGCGGGTCGTCGTCGATGTGTCCGACGACGACCTCGCCCGTCGCGGTGAGGGCGACGGTGACGCCGGTGTCGAGCTCGGCGATCGGCCGCCCCTCCAGGAAGGTCAGCGTCCAGCGGGGCGCCGGATCCTCGGGCGACAGCGCGGCCTCGACCGCGGCGAGCTGCGCGTGCAGCACCGGCGGAACGGCCGCGGGCGGCTGAGCGCCCGCGGTCCACCGCGTGCCGAGCTGCATCATGCCTCCTGCGGGGCGAGCACGATCTCGCTGACGGTGAGCTCGTCGGCGACGGAGTACGACACCTCGGCGATGCGTCCCACCGCCTTGAGGTCGCCCTCCGCGGCGCGGAGGGTCTCCAGCTCGGCTGCGGGACCGGCCAGCACGATCGACGCGACGGGGGTCTTCTGCGACGCCTTGGCCTCGGTCTTGGCGCGGCGGATGCCGATGAGCGCCTCGCCGACGGTCTTCAGCAGCGCCGGGTCGCCCTCGATCCCGAGCGGCTCAGGCCAGGCGGCGGTGTGCACCGAGCCCTCCTCGAACCACGACCACGACTCCTCGGCGGCGAAGGCGAGCACCGGCGCGAGCAAGCGAAGCAGCGTCGACAGCGCGAGACGCAGAGCGAGCGCGGCCGAGGCCTGGCCGGCATCCGTCTGGTTGTAGGCGCGCTCCTTGACGAGCTCGAGGTAGTCGTCGCAGAACGTCCAGAAGAACGCCTCGGTGACCTCGAGCGCGCGGGCGTGGTCGAACGCCTCGAACGCGGCCGTCGCGTCGCGCACGACCCGGTCGAGGGAGGCGAGCATCGCGGCATCGAGGGCGTGCGTGATGCGGGCGCCCTCGGGCACCGGGAAGGAGAGCACGAACTTGGCGGCGTTGAGCACCTTGATGGCCAGGCGTCGGCCGATCTTGACCTGCGTCGGATTCTGCGGGTCGAAGGCGGCGTCGGCGCCGAGCCGGCTGGAGGCGGCCCAGTAGCGCACCGCGTCGGTGCCGTGCTGGTCGAGGATGTCGGCCGGCGTGACGACGTTGCCCTTCGACTTCGACATCTTCTTGCGGTCGGGGTCGACGATGAAACCCGAGATCGCGGCGTGCGCCCACGGCGCCCGGTCGTCCTCGAGGGCGGAGCGCAGCATCGTGGAGAACAGCCACGTGCGGATGATGTCCTGACCCTGGGGGCGCACGTCGAACGGCGCGACGAGGCCCCACAGCTCCGGATCGCGCTCCCAGCCGCCGGCGAGCTGCGGGGTCAGCGACGAGGTCGCCCACGTGTCGAAGATGTCGCGTTCGGCGTCGAAGCCGCCCGGCACGCCGCGCTGGTCCTCGGTGAACCCGGCGGGGGTGTCGGTCGTCGGGTCGATCGGAAGGGTGGCGGCATCCGGCACGATGACGCGGTCGTAGTCCCGCTCGCCGTTCTCGTCGAGGCCGTACCAGACCGGGATCGGGACGCCGAAGAACCGCTGGCGCGAGACGAGCCAGTCGCCGGTGAGGCCGTTCGTCCAGTTCTCGTACCGCACGCGCATGAAGTCGGGGTGCCAGTCCATCCCCGCACCGAGGGCGATGAGCTTCTCGCGCAGCGCCGCGTCGCGGGCGCCGTTGCGCAGGTACCACTGACGCGTCGAGACGATCTCCAGCGGCCGGTCGCCCTTCTCGTAGAACTTCACCGGGTGGGTGAAGGGCTTGGAGACCTCGAGCAGCTCGCCCGACTCCTGCAGCAGCTCGACCATGCGCTTCTTCGCACTGAAGACCGTCTTGCCGGCCAGCTCGGCGTAGGCCGCGCGGGCGGCATCCGTGACGAGGACGTCGGGGGCGTCGGCGAGGACGCGGCCGTCGGGGCCGAGGATCGTGCGGTTGGGCAGGTCGAGTTCGCGCCACCAGATGATGTCGGTGACGTCGCCGAACGTACAGATCATGGCGATGCCCGAGCCCTTGTCCTGCTGGGCGAGCGGGTGGGCGAGGATCGGCACCTCGACGTCGAAGATCGGGGTGCGCACGGTCTGCCCGAAGTACGGGCGATAGCGCTCGTCGTCGGGGTTGGCGACGAGCGCGACGCAGGCGGGAAGCAGCTCGGGTCGCGTCGTCTCGATGTGGATGTCGCCGGAGCCGTCGCTCTTGTGGAACGCGATGCGGTGGTACGACGCCTGCTGGTCGCGGTCCTCGAGTTCGGCCTGCGCGATCGCGGAACGGAAGTCGATGTCCCACAGCGTCGGGGCGAGGGACTGGTAGGCCTCGCCGCGCTCGATGTTGCGCAGGAAGGCGAGCTGGCTGATGCGGATCGTGTCGTCCGAGATCGTGCGGTAGGTCTGCGTCCAGTCGACCGAGAGGGCGAGCTGGCGGAACAGCGACTCGAACGTCTTCTCGTCCTCGAGGGTCAGCTCCTCGCACAGCTCGATGAAGTTGCGACGGCTGATGGGCACCTGGTCGGCAGGCTTCAGGCTCTTGGCATCGCCGCGGAACGGCGGCGTGAAGTCGGGGTCGTAGGTCAGCGACGTGTCGCAGCGCACACCGTAGTAGTTCTGCACGCGGCGCTCGGTGGGCAGACCGTTGTCGTCCCACCCCATCGGATAGAACACCGTCTTGCCCCGCATCCGCTCGAAACGCGCCTTCACGTCAGTGTGCGTGTAGCTGAAGACGTGGCCGATGTGCAGCGATCCGGATGCCGTCGGGGGCGGCGTGTCGACGGAGAAGACCCCCGCGCGGCCCTTCGCCTTGGCGGCGTCGCGGTCGAACAGGTAGGTGCCCTGCGACGCCCATGCGGCGTCCCACTTCTGCTCGAGGCCCTCCAGGGCGGGCTTGTCGGGAATGTGCGCGTTCGACATGAGGGCTCCTCGAGCGGATATGTGCGGCACTGTGTGAGCGTGCCTGAGTGTGGGGTGTCGGGCCAGTCTACCCGCGATGCCCTGCGCGTGCCCCGACCTCGCAGCGGCGGTCGTCCGGGACGGCGATCAGCGGCGCGGGTCGTCGCGCCCGGGCTTGGTGGGGCCGTCGCCGCCGCGCCGCAGGTACCGCTCGAACTCCTGGGCGATCGCATCGCCCGACGCCTCGGGGGAGTCCCAGGTGTCGCGGGTCTGCTCGAGCTGGTGGATGTACTCGGTCATCTCCTCGTCGTCCGCCGCGGCGGCGTCGATCGAGGCCTCCCAGGCCAGGGCCTCCGCGGGCAGCTCGCCGCGGAAGACGTCGGCGCCGGTGAGGTCTGCGAGACGGTCGAGCAGCGCGAGGGTCGCCTTCGGCGAGGGCGTGTGGCCGGCGACGTAGTGCGGGACGCTCGCCCACAGGGCCGCCGTCGGGATGCCCGCCGCCTCGGCGGCCGTCGTCAGCACCGACAGGATGCCGACCGGCCCCTCGTAGGTCGGGCGCTCGAGTTCGAGCGCGACGCGCAGCTTCTCGTTGTCGGTGCCCGCGAACACCGAGATCGGCCGCGTGTGGGGCACATCCGACATCATCGAGCCGAGCGCGACGATCCCGGTGATGTCCTCGCTGAGGGCCGCATCCACGAGCTCGGAGACGAACCCCTGCCAGGCGCGGGCGGGCTCGACCCCGGTCAGCAGCCACAGACCGGGGGTGCTCTTGCGCCGCTTCGGTCGCCACAGCGTCGTGTCCGGCCACACCAGCGAGCGCGCGCCGTCGGCTTCCATGCGGATCTGCGGCCGCGTGTACTGGTAGTCGAAGTACAGCTCGGGGTCGACGGTGAACACGGAGTCGTACGACCCCTGCGTGCGGATGTGCGCGGCGGCGGCCGAGGCGGCCTCGCCCGCGTCGTTCCAGCCGTCGAAGGCGACGACGAGCACGCGGTCTCCGAGTGTGTCCACCCCGCTCCTTCCGTTCCCGTGCGGTTCCCCCACGATACGCCCCGCGCACCGCGCCGGGGCGGCGCGGCGCGGCTGTGGGACGATGGACGGATGACTTCCGCGCTCCCCGCCGCGGTCCTCTGGGACATGGACGGCACCCTCGTCGACACGGAGGGCTACTGGATGGCCGCCGAGACCGCGCTCGTGGAGAGCTTCGGCGGCACCTGGACCCACGAGCAGGCGCTCACCCTCGTCGGCAGCGGCCTCGAGCGCTCTGCCGAGATCCTGCAGGAGGCGGGAGTGCGGATGTCGGTGACGGACATCGTCGACCACCTCTCCGACGCCGTGAGCCGGACGCTCGCCGAGCAGGGCAACCCGTTCCGGCCTGGTGCGCGCGAGCTGCTCGCGCAGCTGAAGGAGGCGGGTGTGCGCACGGCGCTGGTGACGATGTCGCTGCGCAGCATGGCCGACACGGTCGCGGGGCAGATGGGCTTCGACGCCTTCGACCTCGTCGTCGCCGGCGACGAGGTCACCCGGCCCAAGCCCTTCCCCGACCCGTACCTGCAGGCGTGCGCGCAGCTGGACGTCGACCCCGCCGACGCCGTCGCCCTCGAGGACTCGCCCACCGGGGTGCGCGCGGCCGTGGCCGCGGGCGTCGCCACGGTCGGGATCCCGCTGATGGTGTCGCTGACCGGCGCCGGTGCGGATGCCGTCTGGCCCACGCTCGAGGGGCGGACCCCCGCCGACCTCGCCGAATTCCACGCGGCCCACCGCGCCGCCCGCACCACCGAGGTGACCCGATGAACGTCGATCTGAGACCCGCCGGACCGTTCCGCTACGGCGACCGCGTGCAGCTGACCGGCCCCAAGGGGCGGCTGCACACCGTGACGCTCCGCGAGGGCGGCGAACTGCACACCCACCACGGCGTGCTCAAGCACGAGAATCTCGTCGGGCAGCCCGACGGCTCCGTGGTCACCAACAGCGGCGACCACGAGTACCTCGCGCTGCGGCCCCTGCTGCGCGACTTCGTGATGTCGATGCCGCGCGGCGCGGCGATCGTCTACCCGAAGGACGCGGCGCAGATCCTCGCCGCAGCCGACATCTTCCCCGGCGCGCGCGTGGTCGAAGCCGGCGTCGGGTCCGGCGCGTTGTCGCTGTGGCTGCTGCGCGCCATCGGCGCGCAGGGCGCGCTCACCTCGTTCGAGCGGCGCGAGGAGTTCGCGCAGGTCGCCGAGGCGAACGTGGAGACCTACCTCGGTCACGCCCCCGACACCTGGAAGGTCGTCGTCGGCGACCTCGTCGAGGCCCTCCCCGACGAGGTGGAACCGGCATCCGTCGACCGCGTCGTGCTCGACATGCTCGCGCCCTGGGAGTGCATCGACGTGGTCGCCGACGCGCTGACCCCCGGCGGCGTCGTGCTCTGCTACATCGCGACGGCCACCCAGCTCAGCCGTGTCGCCGAGTACATCCGCGCCACGGGGCTGTTCACCGAGCCCGAGGCCACCGAGACGATGGTGCGCGGTTGGCACGTGGAGGGTCTCGCGGTGCGTCCCGACCACCGGATGGTCGCCCACACCGGCTTCCTCATCACCGCCCGCCGCCTCGCCCCCGGCGCCGTGCCGCCCGATGTGCGCCGCCGGGCGCTGAAGAAGCCGAGCTACGCCGACGAAGACGTCGAGATGTGGACGCCGGGAGCCGTCGGCGATCGTGCGATCACCGACAAGAACCTGCGCAAGCGCGTGCGCGAAGCCGAGCGCGCCCGAGAGGGCGCCCGGCAGGCGGGCCGTGGAGCGGACGGTGCAGAGGACACCGAAACCGACGCCGTAGACTGACGCGGTGCGTCGTATCCCCGCTGTCATCGCCGTCGTCGGCCTCTCCGCCCTCGCCCTCGTGGGCTGCTCCTCGGCTCCCGCCGCCGCGGGATGCGAGCGTCCCGACGCGGGATCGAGCGCCCTCGGGCTCGTGAAGGCGGGCGGCGAGCCGGGCAGCCCCACGATCTCGCTCACCGACCCGGTGTACGCGCAGTCGACGTCGTTCACCGACGAGACGGTCGGCGAGGGCCCCGTCGTCACCGCCCAGACGCAGGACGTGGTCTTCTCGATCGCGATCGCGAACGGCGCGACCGGCGCGCCCATCCTCGAGACGGTCACCCCGGTGCGCTCGGTGGACTTCTGGACCACCGATTACGCCGGCTTCGCCACGATGCTCGACTGCGCCACCGAGGGGTCGCGGATCGTGGGCGCCGTGCCTTACGACCAGCTGTCCGAACAGGCCGCCGCGAACTGGGACATCCAGGAGGGTCAGTCGATCGCCGTCGTGATGGACGTGCAGAAGGTCTACAAGGCCGCCGCCGACGGCGCCCCGCAGTACAACGACCGTCGCGGGATGCCGGCCGTCGTGCTGGCCCCCGACGGCCGGCCCGGCATCATCATCCCCGACGGTGCGCCGCCGCAGGACCTCGCCGCCGAGGTGCTGAAGAAGGGCGACGGCGAGAAGGTGGGCGCGGGCGACGCGATCCGGGTGCAGTACACCGGCGTGAACTGGGCCGACAAGAAGGTCTTCGACTCCACCTGGGAGAAGGGCGCCTCGACCGCGCTCAGCCTCGACGCCGTCGTGCCCGGCTTCGCCCAGGCCCTGGACGGACAGACCGTCGGCTCGCAGATCCTCGTCGTCATCCCGCCGGAGCTCGGCTACGGCGACCAGGCGACGGGCGCCGTACCCGCCAACTCGACGCTCGTGTTCGTCGTCGACATCCTGGGCGTCGACGCGCCCGCCGCCGACACGTCGGGGCAGTGACCCGACGGCGGCGGGAGACCTCGCCGTCGTCCGCGCGCTGACGGCCCGGCGCCCCGGGCTCGGCCTAGGATGAAGCGCGTGGCATCCGACTTCCGCGCGGCTCCCGAGGAGCGCCTCGTGAACCTCGTCGTCGCGCTGCTGGCGACCGAGCAGGGACTGACGAAGGACGCGATCCTCTCGTCGGTGTCGGGGTACCGCGAACAGCACGAGTCGGGGGCGTCGAAGGACGCCCTCGAGAAGATGTTCGAGCGCGACAAGGAGAACCTGCGAGGTCTCGGGGTTCCCATCGAGACGATCGGCGACCACGCCGACCCCGACGATCTGCGCGAGGCGCGCTACCGCGTCCCCACCGCCGAATACGAGCTTCCCGCCGACATCACCTTCAGCCCCGCGGAGCTCGCCGTCCTGAACCTCGCCGGCGGCGTCTGGAGCGAGAGCTCGATGTCGGCCGATGCCCGGCGGGCGCTGCGCAAGATCAGCGCGCTCGGCATCGAGGTCGACGCCCCGATCATCGGGTACGCGCCCCGGATCAGCCTGCGCGAGGCGTCCTTCGCTCCGCTGCAGAGCGCGATCGAGCAGGCGCGGGTCGTCGAGTTCGACTACCTCAAGGGCGGCGAGGATGCCGTGCGTCGGCGTCGTGTGCAGCCGCTCGCGCTCGTCGAGTACGAGGCGCGCTGGCACCTGTTCGGGTTCGACCTCGACCAGGACGACGATCGAACCTTCCTGCTCTCACGCATCGCGTCCGACGTCGTGATCACGCGCACCGGCTTCGACCTGGCACTGCGCGACGGCGCGGGGGAGCGCGCCCTGGCGGGGCTTCGGGCGGTCGCCGACCGGCAGCGGGCGCTGCTGGAGGTGGCTCCCGGCACCGAGGCGGCGCTGCGCCTGCACCGTCGGGCCGAGCCCGCCGAGCAGGGCATCCGCGTGCCGTTCGTCGACGTGCACGTCTTCGCCGACGAACTCGCCTCCTACGGCCCCGAGGTGCGGGTGGTCGAGCCCGCGCAGTTGCGCACCGAGGTCGTCGCGCGGCTGCGGCAGGCCGCCGCGCGCCACCGCGACGATGTTTCCGCGGGAAGTGCCGCATGAGCCCGCAGCCGCTGCTGGCGACGGACCGCGCCGCGCTCATCCTGCAGCTCGTGCCCTACCTGATCGGCAAGGGAGAGGTGTCGCTCGACGAGGCCGCCGCCGACTTCGACGTGACCCCCGCGCAGATGCGCGGCATGGTCGAGAAGCTCACGGTGATCGGACTGCCCGGTGAGAGCGGGTTCTGGCAGATGGCCAACGACCTGTTCGACATCGACTGGGATCTGCTGGACACGCAGGACCGCATCGTCATCACCAACAGTGTGGGGCTCGAGCGGGTGCCGCGGTTCACCGCACGCGAGGCGGCCGCGCTGCTGGCGGGGCTGCAGCTCGCCGCCGGTCTGCCCGGCGTCGGCGACAGCGACACCGTGCAGGGTCTGCTCGCCAAACTCGCCCGAGGCGCCTCGGCGCGTCCCGCCGACGTCGTCGTCGCCCCCGACGCGGTCGACGACGTGCGGGTCACCGTCGCCGAGGCCCTGCGCCGCGGCGTGGCCGTCTCGTTCGCGTACACGCCGCCCGAGCGGGCGACCATGACGCGCACCGTCGACCCCGTCAAGGTGCACGTCGCGGCAGGCCAGTGGTACCTGCAGGGCTGGTGCCACCTGCGACAGGCGATGCGCACCTTCCACCTCGACCGCGTCGAAGGCGTGCAGCTCACCGACGTGCCCATCAGCCACGGTGCCGAGATCGTCCCCGAGCTGTTCGAACCCAGCGAGACGGATGCCGTCGTCGACGTGCGGGTGCGTCCGGAGATCCTGCCGCTGCTGGCCGGGTTCCTCGATCCGCAGTCGGTGACCGGCACGGGGGAGTTCCGCGACGCGCAGCTGCGGGTCGCCGACGAGCGCAGCCTCAAGCGGCTCGCCGCCCGGCACGCCGGCGCCTTCGAGGTGCGCGCCCCCGCCGCCGCGCGACACGCCGCCGCGGCGTGGGCAGACGCGGGACTCGCGCAGTACGGCTGACGCATACGGTCGCCGGTTAGACTGTCCCCACCCCACCGAGGAGGAGACCCTCATGTTCCAAGGCATGACCGGCTGGCATCTGCTGATCATCCTCATCGTCATCCTGCTGCTGTTCGGCGCGGCGAAGCTGCCGGCGCTCGCGAAGAGCATGGGTCAGTCCGCCCGCGTGTTCAAGGGTGAGATGAAGGCGATGAAGGACGAGGACGCCGCCTCGGGCGGGTCCACGACCACCCCGGCATCCGTCGACACGACGCCGCCTCCCGCGGCGGGCCCGGACGCCGGTACCGACACCAAGCCGTAACCGGACGTGGCCACGGCCGAACGCCCGCGTCTCGGAGAGGACGACGGCCCCGCACGGGATCGGCGGATGTCCCTCGCCGCCCATCTGAGGGAACTGCGAAAGCGGTTCGTCATCGGCGCGATCGCGCTGGTCGTCGGCATGATCGTCGCCTGGATCTTCACCGACGCGATCATCTGGGCGATGACCGAACCCATCCGCGTCGTCGCGGAGCAGCGCGGCGAGGACGACTTCGTGACGCTCATGTACCAGAGCATCACCGGGCCCTTCGACATGCGCCTGCGGATCTCGTTCGCCGTCGGCATCCTCATCTCGGCTCCGGTGTGGCTCTGGCAGCTCTGGGCGTTCCTCATGCCCGGCCTCACCCGCAAGGAGATCCGCTACACGATCGGGTTCGTCGCGGCGGCCATCCCGCTGTTCTTCGGCGGGGTGTTCGTCGGCTGGCTGATCATGCCGCACATCGTCGAGCTGATGGCCACCTTCACCCCCGAGGGCGCGTCGAACATCTACGACTCGAAGTACTACTACGACTTCGTCTTCAAGCTGCTGGTCGTCGTCGGGGTGTCGTTCGTGCTGCCCGTGTTCCTCGTCGCCCTCAACCTCGCGGGCGTCATGAGCGGCAAGGCGATCCTCAAGGGCTGGCGGGCGGCGATCCTCATCGCCACGATCTTCGCCGCCCTCGCGACCCCCTCGGCCGACGTGGTGAGCATGCTGCTGCTGGCCGGCATCCTGACCGTCCTCTTCTTCGCCGCGGCCGGGCTGTCGATGCTGTTCGACCGGCGCCGCAGCAAGCGGGAGAGAGCCCAGGGTCTCGAACTGTGAGCTCGCCCGCGGATCGCTACGCCCGGGCGCAGTCGGTGCAGTCCCACCCCGTCACGGCGCAGTTCGCGTCGGCGCAGCGGTTCGACCTCGATCCGTTCCAGATCGCCGGATGCCACGCGCTCGAAGACGGCCGGAGCGTGCTGGTGGCCGCCCCCACCGGCGCCGGCAAGACGATCGTCGGCGAGTTCGCCGTGCACCTGGCGATGCGCGAACCCGGCGACAAGGCGTTCTACACGACGCCCATGAAGGCGCTGTCGAACCAGAAGTTCCGCGAGTTGCAGGCCGTCTACGGCGAGGACGAGGTGGGGCTTCTCACCGGCGACACCAACATCAACGGCAACGCCCGCGTGGTCGTGATGACCACCGAGGTGCTGCGCAACATGCTGTATGCCGATTCGCCGGCGCTGCGGGGTCTGCGCTTCGTCGTGATGGACGAGGTGCACTACCTCGCCGACCGGTTCCGCGGCGCGGTGTGGGAAGAGGTCATCATCCACCTGCCGCCGAGCGTGCGGCTCGTGTCGCTGTCGGCGACGGTGTCCAACGCCGAGGAGTTCGGCGACTGGCTCGACACCGTGCGCGGCGACACCGAGGTCATCGTGTCCGAGACCAGGCCCGTACCGCTCGAGCAGCACGTGCTCGTGCGCGGCGATCTGCTGCCGCTGTTCGATGACCGCGCCGGGGTCGCGACGGCGCAGGTCAACCAGGAGCTCATGCGGCTGCGGTCGGTCAAGGGCGCGTCGTTCGAGAACAACCGTCGCGCACAGGAGTACCGGTCGGCCGGCGGGCAGCGCCGGCCGTTCCGGGGCGGCAAGCGCCCGATCCGTTCCGCCAACGCGCAGCGCATCGAGCGCATGGACCGGCCGCAGGTCGTGGAGCTGCTCGAGCGCAGCACGCTGCTGCCGGCGATCTTCTTCATCTTCAGCCGGGTCGGCTGCGACGCCGCGGTGCAGCAGGTGCGGCGCGCCGGCGTGCGCCTGACCGACCGTGAGGAGCGCGACGAGATCCGTCGCATCGTCGACGAACGCACCCGCACCCTCGCCGACGAAGACCTCGCGGTGCTCGGTTTCTGGGAGTGGCGCGAGAACCTGGAGCGGGGCATCGCGTCGCACCACGCCGGGCTGCTGCCGGCGTTCAAGGAGATCGTCGAGGAGCTGTTCCAGCGCAAGCTCGTCAAAGTCGTGTTCGCGACCGAGACCCTGGCGCTCGGCATCAACATGCCGGCGCGCACCGTTGTGCTCGAGAAGCTCGAGAAGTTCAACGGCGAGGCTCGTGTCGCGATCACGGCGGGCGAGTACACCCAGCTGACCGGCCGGGCCGGGCGCCGGGGCATCGATGTCGAAGGCCACGCCGTCATCCAGTGGACGGAGGCCCTCGACCCGCAGGCTGTCGCGGCGCTCGCCTCCCGCCGCACGTACCCGTTGAACTCCAGCTTCCGGCCCACGTACAACATGGCCGTGAACCTCATCGACCAGTTCGGGAGGCCCCGGGCACGCGAGATCCTCGAGTCGTCGTTCGCGCAGTTCCAGGCCGACCGTGCCGTGGTGGGGCTCGCCCGGCAGGTCAAGGAGGCTGAGGAGTCGCTGGCCGGCTACGCGGAGGCGATGCGCTGCGACCGCGGCGACTTCGCCGAGTATGCGGCGCTGCGCCGCGAGCTCAGCGACGCCGAGAAGCTCAACCGCAACGATCGCACTGCGCCGGCGAAGATCCGCGAGAAGCGACAGCGCGAGATCCAGTCGCTGCGGCGCCGGCTGCAGCGCCACCCGTGCCACTCGTGTCCCGATCGCGAGCATCACGCCCGCTGGGGGGAGCGGTACGAGAAGCTGCGGCGCCAGACCGACAAGCTGCGCCGGCAGATCGACACGCGCACCGGCACCGTGGCGCGCGTCTTCGACCGCGTCGTCGATGTGCTCGCGGCCCTCGAATACGTGCAGGTCGACGAGGCGGGACGTACGAGCCTGACGGATGCCGGTGCCACCATGCGGCGCATCTACGGTGAACGCGACCTGCTCGTCGCCGAATCGCTGCGTCAGGGCCTGTGGCGGTCGCTGGACGCGCCCGCCCTGGCGGCGCTCGCGTGCTGCCTCGTCTACGAGCCGCGCCGAGACGAGGGCGGACCGGGGGAGCACGGCCTGCCGCGCGGCGCGTTCCGCGAGGCGCTCTCGCGCACACAGGAGCTGTGGTCGCGACTGGACGAACTCGAACGCGACCACCGCCTTCCCGGCACGGAGCCCGTCGCCTCGGGGCTCGCCCCGGCGATGCACGCATGGGCACGCGGCGCGGCGCTGGACCGGGTGCTCGCCGAAGCCGATCTCCCCGCGGGCGACTTCGTACGCTGGGCGAAGCAGACCATCGACCTCCTCGACCAGCTCTCCCTCGTCGCCGACGCGCAGATCGCGGGGACCGCGCGGCGGGCGCTCGACGCCGTCCGCCGCGGCATCGTCGCCTACAGCTCGATGTGATGGTGCGGCGCTCCTCCCGCCGCGCGCATCGCCCGCGGCCCGTCCTGCCCTTCTGGGCGGCGCTCGTCGTGTCCGCCGTCGGCGGCGCCGTGCTCGATCTCGCCTATCCCGATGTGGGCTGGTGGCCGCTCGCATTCGTGGGGGTCGCGGCGGGGATCGTCCCGCTCATCGGCCGAGGCCTGTGGGCGGGACTCGCGGTGGGCGCCGTGTTCGCCGGCACCTTCTACTTCCTGCACATCCAGTGGATCACCCGCTATCTCGGGGTGCTCCCTCTCATCGGGCTCGCCGGCATCGAGACGGTGCTGAGCGCCGTCGGCGGCCTCGGCATCGTGCTCGCCTACCGATGGCTGCCGTGCGTGGCCCCCGGGCGCTGGGGGCGACTGATCGCGCTGCCCGCGCTCGTGGCGGGGCTGTGGACGGCGCGGGAGCTCTGGATGGGCACGTGGCCGTACACGGGCTTCCCGTGGGCGCGCATCGGCATGAGCCAGTCCGAGAGCCCCCTCGCGCACGTCGCCTCGTGGACGGGGGTGAGCGGGCTGGGCTTCCTCATGGTCTTCGCCGTCGCCGCCGCCGTCGAGGTCGTGCGGTCGCAGAGCCGGCGCGACGTGCGCACGCTGCTGCCGGCCGCACTCACGGTGCTCGTGCTGTTCCTGCTTCCGGCGTTCCCGACACAGGATGCCGGCACGTGGCGTGTGGGTGCGGTGCAGGGCAACGGACCCGCCGGGTACTTCGACGAGCGTGCGCCCTTCGGCGTGCTCGACGCCCAGCTGGAAGCGACGGAACCGCTGCTGGACGAGGACATGGACGTGCTCGTGTGGCCCGAAGGCGGGATCGACGGCGATCCGCTGAACAACCCGTCCGTCGCGCGCGTGCTCGACCGCCTCGCGAACCGGATCGATGCGCCGCTGATCGTCAACGCCGCGACGCAGCGTGGCGACGACGTCTTCAACTCGTCGATGCTGTGGCAGCCCGGCGATGCGCTGGCGGGCGGCGAGGAGAATCCGGTCGCCATCCACGACAAGAGCCACCCGGTGCCGATGGGGGAGTACGTGCCCGACCGCTGGTTCTTCGAGATGATCGCCCCCGATCTCATCTCACTGATCCAGCGCGAGTACACGCCCGGCACCAACCCGCCGTTCTTCGACGTGGACGGCGTCGGCGTCGGGCTCGCCATCTGCTTCGACGTCATCTACGACGACGTGATCTGGTCCGGTGCACAGGACGGCGCCGAGATCTACGTGTTCCAGACCAACAATGCCGACTTCCGCGGCACCGACGAGAACCTGCAACAACTCGCGTTCGCCCGCATGCGCGCGATCGAGACCGGCCGCAGCGTCGTGAACCTCTCGACGGTGGGCACGAGCCAGGTGATCGCGCCCGACGGGACCGAGATCGACGGTCTGCCCGAAGCCGAGGCCGGCGCGATGCTCACCGACGTGCCGCTGCGCACCGGGGCGACGCCGGCCGTCACCCTCGGCGCCGGCATCCAGGCCGTGCTCGGGTGGGGGAGCCTCGCCGCACTCGTCGCGATCGGCGTCGTCGCGACGGTGCGCCGCCGCCGCGAAGCGAAGATGCCGGCCCCCGAGGGGACCGGCATCAACGAGGTCTGATTCGGATCAGGCGCTCAGGCGCTCCGTGCTGCCCTTGCCGCGACGCTCGCGCAGAAGCGCGAGACGCTCCTCGAGCAGCTCTTCCAGCTCGGGGATGGTGCGGCGCTCCATGAGCATGTCCCAGTGCGTGCGCGCGGCCTTGTCGCCCGAGTGATCGATCTCGACGACGGTGTCGCCGACGCGCAGGACGGCCTCGGCACCGCACGTGCGGCACTCCCAGGCCTCGGGAACCTCGGCGTCCGCCGCGAAGGTCAGGGTGGTTTCGCGTCCGCACTGGGTGCAGACGTAGGTGTGGTTCGCGCGCTCGTGGAACACGACGCCTTCCTCGCTCTGTAGGCTGGAAGCGCCGAGCCGGATGCCGCGCAGGCTGCGATCTGCCATTGTGTGGTCCTCTCGTCCGACGTTCAGGTATAACGCGTCCACCTGTGCGGATCATCCGAGCGGGCCCGGGGCTACCGACTTTCACAGGGGATCCCCAGCCCCGAGGCACGGCGGATCGGTGAAGATATGCGCCCGGGGTTCTCGGCGCTGTCAGCGGCGCGACGCGACGACGGAAAGCGCCAGATCCGCGCGGTCGGTGACGAGCCCGTCGACGCCGAGGTCGAGCAGGCGAGCCATCGCCGCGGGATCGTTGACCGTCCACACGTGCACCTCGACGCCGGCGCGGTGGGCGGCCTCGACGAACCGGCGGGTGACGATGCGCAGCGGCCCCTGACGCTCGGGCACCTGGAGGGCATCCACGTCGCGCAGTGTGCGCGCGACGAGCTTCGAGGAGCCCAGTGCGTGCGCGAGCAGCATCCGCACGATCGTTCCGGTTCCGGCCGAGGCGGCGGGGACGCCGCCGCGGTCACGGGCCGCGGCGAGGGCGGCGCGGCGGCGCCCGTCGGAGAAGCTCGCCACGAGCACCCGGTCGGCGTCCCGGGCCACGCCGCTGCCGACGGCGTCCGCGGCGCCGGCCGCCTTCACATCGAGATTGAACCGCAGCGTGGGAAACGACGAGAGCGCCTGCGCGAAGGTCAGCAGCCCGCCGCGCGTCGACATGATCTGCTCCAGTTCGCGCACCGTGAGCTCGTCGACGCGTCGCGGATCCCCCGTCACCCGCGACAGGTCGGCGTCGTGGAACAGCACCACGACGCCGTCGCGCGTGAGATGGCAGTCCGACTCCACATACGTCGCCCCCGCCGCATGCGCACCGGCGACGGCGGCGAGCGTGTTCTCGACGACGCCCTCGGCATCCGCCGGTACGAACCCGCGATGAGCCAGCACCCGCGGCGTCTCGCCGCGGAACCACGGGTGCGTCACGACGCCGGGGTCGCCCCGCCGGGCAGGGTGTTCTGGGCTTCCGTCGTGATCTCGTCGGCCTGGGATGCCGCCTCGCGGGCCGCCGCGACCGCCTCGTCGGCCGCCGTACCCGAGCCGGCCGCAGTGCGGCCCGTGCGCGGACGGCTGGGGCCTGCGGCCACCCGTCCCCCGAACGCCTCGCCGATGCCGTGCAGCGCCTCCGTCAACTCGCTGGGCACGATCCAGAGCTTGCTCGACGGGCTCTGCGCGATCTTCGGGAGCGTCTGCAGGTACTGGTAGGCGAGCAGCTTCTCGTCGGGTTCGCCGACGTGGATCGCGTCGAAGACCATCGTGATCGCCTCGGCCTCGCCCTGCGCGCGCAGCACGGCGGCCTGCTTGTCGCCCTCGGCCTTGAGGATCTCGGCCTGCCGCCGGCCCTCCGCCTCGAGGATCTGCGACTGCTTGGAGCCCTCCGCGGTGAGGATGGCCGCTCGGCGGTCGCGCTCGGCGCGCATCTGCTTCTCCATCGAGTCCTGGATCGAGTGCGGCGGGTCGATCGCCTTGAGCTCGACGCGGGACACGCGCAGCCCCCACTTTCCGGTCGCCTCGTCGAGCACGACGCGCAACTGGCCGTTGATGTTGTCGCGGCTCGTGAGCGCTTCTTCGAGGTTGAGTCCGCCGACGACATTGCGCAGGGTCGTCGTGGTCAGCTGCTCGACGGCGCTGAGGTAGTTGGCGATCTCGTACGTCGCGGCCCGGGCATCCGTCACCTGGAAGTAGACGACCGTGTCGATGGAGACCACGAGGTTGTCTTCGGTGATCACCGGCTGCGGCGGGAAGGACACCACCTGCTCGCGCATGTCGACGAGCGGACGGAGCCGGTCGATGAACGGTACGAGGAGGTTCAGACCGGGGGAGAGGGTGCGCTGATAGCGCCCCAGACGCTCCACCACCCCCGAGTACGCCTGCGGGATGATGCGGATGGATCGGAAGATCACCACGACGACGAAGATCGCGATCACCAGCAGCAGGACGGCGATGAAGATCTGGCCGACCCAGGCGCCGAGATCGATCATGCGGGACTCCCTTCAGCGGGGGCGGATTCGGGTGCCACCTCGACGGTGGCACCGCGGACGGCGGTCACGATCACGCGGGAGCCGACGACCAGGCCGGGGTCGACGCCGACGAGACGTGCGGTCCACGTCTCGCCGTTGTCGAGGCGCACCGAACCGGCGCCTTCGACGAACGGCACCATCACGCGGGCGCCGAGACCCGGCAACGCGTCGACGTTCGTCGGATGCAGGGCGCTCGAGCGATGCAGGGCCCACAGCAGGAGCGGCCGGATCGTGAACAGCAGCAGCGCGGAGATCACCGCGGCCGCAGCGACCTGCAGCCACCACGGGCCGCCGAGCAGATTGACGCCGAGGCCGCCGATGAGGGTGCCGGCCGCGAGCATGAGGAAGGTGAATTCGAGCGTGACGAGTTCGATGATCACGAACACGAGGGCCAGCACCAGCCAGGCGATCCACAGATACTGGGTCAGGTCCGGCAGCACGCTCGCTCCTTCGTCGGCGACGGCCGACACGCGGCCCTCTGCTCGCACCCTAACACCCGCCCCGCCGGGTGCGACCGAACCGCGCTCGGTAGACTCGACGACGGCCCGCGGCGCGCGTCGCGGGCGTCGATCAGGACCAGGAGCACGCATGTCCCAGCCCATCCCCGTCGGAACCCTCTCGGGACGCACCGCCCTCGTCACCGGCTCCTCGCGCGGCATCGGCGCCGACACCGCGCGCTACCTCGCGCAGGCGGGCGCGAACGTCGTCATCAACTTCCGCAACAAGGCGCCCCGGGCCGAGAAGCTCGCCGCGGAGCTGCGTGAGCTCGGCGTCGAGGTGCTCGTCGTGGGTGCGGACCTGACCGATCCGGCATCCGTGGGGGAGATGTTCCGTCAGGTCGGCGAGACGTTCGGCACGCTCGACCTGCTGGTGCTCAACGCCTCCGGTGGCATGGAAGGCGGCATGGCGGAGGACTACGCGCTGACGCTCAACCGCGACGCGCAGCTGAACGTGCTCGAGGCCGCACTGCCGCTGCTTCCCGACGGCGGTCGCGTCGTGTTCGTCACGAGCCACCAGGCCCACTTCATCCGCACGACTCCGACGATGCCCGAGTACGAGCCGGTCGCGCTCTCCAAGCGCGCCGGCGAGGATGCGCTGCGCGAGCGGATCCCCGCCCTCACCGCTCAGGGCGTCGACTTCGTCGTCGTGTCGGGGGACATGATCGAGGGCACGATCACCGCGACGCTGCTCGAGCGCGCCAACCCCGGTGCGATCGCCGACCGCCGCGAGTCGGCCGGTCGCCTCTACAACGTGTCGGAGTTCGCCGCCGAGGTCGCCCTCGCCGCGGTCGAGCCGATCCCCGCCGACAACACGCGCCTCGTCGGCGACGTGACCTCCTTCGGCGGGGAGTGAGATGCGCCCCGTCGACATCGAGGGACTCGTCTCGGTCGGCCGTCCGACGATCGCCGCGGACGGCTCGTTCGCCGTGTTCGCGACCTCCCGGCCCGACATCGAGGCCAACCGCAACGTGGGCCAACTGTGGCGGGTCGACCTGCCCGGCGGGGCACCGCGCCGGCTGACGCGCGGGATCGCCGACCAGGGTCCGCAGCTCTCCCCGGCAGCGGATGCCGTCGCTTTCCTGCGCGCCGACGCCAAGGGTGCGGCGCAGGTCTTCGTCGTGTCGGCCGCGGGCGGTGAGCCGGTGCAGGCGACCGACGCACGCGGCGGCGTGACGGGCTTCGCCTGGTCGCCTGACGGCGCACGCCTGGCCTTCACCGCCCGGATGCCGGAGGAAGGCCGGTACGGGACCGTCGAGGGGCTCGACGCGAACGCGGAGGCCCCGCGCCGGATCACCGGCGTGCGCTGGCACGCCAACGGGCTCGGCTACGCACTCGACCGGCCCGCGCACGTCTTCGTCATCGACGCACCCGACATCGACGCCGAGCCGCTCTACCCGCCCGCACCGCGCGTGGGCGACGTGGACAAGCCGCGCGTCGTCGCCGCAGAGGCGGTGCAGCTGACCGACGGCGACGCCTCGCACAGCGGTGTCGCCTTCACACCGGACGGCACGGAGATCCTCACCCGGCCCGACGAGATCGAAACCGAGGCCCGCGACCTGCGGTCGCGGATCGTCGCCGTCCCGGTGGCGGGGGGAGCGGCCCGCGAGGTGCTCGGGGTGCAGGCGGGGCTGTCCGTCGACGACATGGTCATCGCCACCGACGGGACCGTCGTGCTCCTCGCCGACGGAGTGGGGGAGTCGCACGTCGACTTCATCGCGCCGATGGTCGGCGTCTGGCTGCTCGAAGACGGCGTGCCGCGCCGCGTGACCGATCCCGCACTCGACCTCGGCGAGGGGCACCTGAGCGTCGCGGGGGACGACGTGCTGGTGCAGCAGCGCACGCGAGGACGTAACGACCTGCTGCGCGTGACGCGCGAGGGCGTCGTCACGCCGGTGCGCACGGACGTCGAGGTCACCGCCCATGCAACCTCGGCGGACGGCGCCACGATCGTCGCGGCCGTCGCGACGCCCGACAGTCTCGGCGAGCTCGAGATCGTCGACGCCGACGGCATCCGGGCGCTCACCGATTTCGGTGCGGGTCTGCACAGTCGCACCGTGCGACCGCGCGAACTCGAGATCACGGGGCGCGACGGCTATCCGATCCACGGCTGGGTCGCGACGCCCGCCGGCGAGGGGCCCTTCCCGGTGATCCTGCAGATCCACGGCGGACCGTATGCTTCGTACGGCATACACCTGTTCGACGAGACGCAGGTGCTGGTCGAGGCCGGCTACGCCGTGGTCTACAGTAACCCGCGCGGGAGCGCCGGGTACGGCAGAGACCACGGGCGCAGCATCCGTCAGGCGATGGGGACGGTCGATTTCCACGACGTCATGGACTTCCTCGACGGCGCCGTCGCCTCGGACGAGCGTCTCGACGCGGATCGCGTCGGGATCATGGGCGGCTCGTACGGCGGCTACCTCACGGCTTGGGTGATCGCACACGACCACCGCTTCGCAGGGGCGATCGTCGAGCGCGGCTTCCTCGACCCGGTGAGTTTCCAGGGCACGAGCGACATCGGATCGTTCTTCGGTGACGAGTACGTCGGGATCGATCCCGCGCAGATGGCCGCGCAGAGCCCCATGGCCGTCGTCGACCGGGTCACCACCCCGACGCTCGTGCTGCATTCAGAGCTCGATTTCCGCTGCCCGCTCGAGCAGGCCACGCGCTACTACGCCGCGCTGAAGCGACAGGGCACACCCGCCGAGCTGCTCGTCTTCCCCGGTGAGAACCACGAGCTCACCCGGTCGGGTCAGCCCCGTCACCGCGTGCAGCGCTTCGAGGCCGTGCTCGAGTGGTGGGAGCGTCACCTTCCGGTGAGCTGAACGCACCGTAACGCGCGACGACGGACGCCCCCGGGGGAGATGACCTCGGGGGCGTTCGGTGTGTGTGTCACACGATGTGTTGCCGTTCTGGAGAGAAGCCGCAGTCTCTGTGACATGCAGCCGTGGTTGCGCTGGGGGGCGAGCGGATGCCGGCGCCGCACGCGCCGACCGGCTCGGTGACCGTGTCACACGATGTGCTGGCTTCTGCATCCGGGGGCGGCCGTTCGTGGGACATGGGCGGCGTGCGTGTCACACGATGTGCCGCCCGGTCGGGTGAGGAGCGACCGTTCGTGAGACATGCTGCCGGGCGCCGTCACCCAGAAACGCAGAACGCCCCCGGGGACTGATCCCCGGGGGCGTTCGCTGCGTGGTTGAGGTCAGACCTTCGCCTTGCCGAACGTGAACGCGCGGACGACGTTCATGATGCCCATGACGATGAGCATGATGCCCAGCAGCCACCACAGGACGACGGCGCCCCACAGCGGCGAGAACAGCAGGTAGACGCCCGCGATGATCGAGATGATCGCGAAGATCACCGTCCACACCTTCGAGGGGGAGTCGCCGAGCGTCGACAGCGAAACGATGCCCTCGATGATCCACGAGATGCCGATGAAGACGGCGACGAACAGGGCGAGCAAGGCCGTCGTCGCGCCGAGGTTCGCGAACGCGACGATGCCCGCCACGATGAACAACAGGCCGAGGACGATGTGTCCGACGCGCGCCCACCCGCCCTTCGCCTTCGCGAAGATGCCGAGACCGGCGTAGACGAGTCCCGCCGCGATCGCGTAGATCGCGAGGATGCCGGTCACGATCGCGGCCGTCTGCCCCGGCCAGACGAGGATGAGGATGCCGGCGATGAAAGCCAGCACGCCCGCGATGCCGAGAGCGGTGCGGATGCCGTTGACGCTCGATTGCTCGAAGGGAGAAATGGTGGTCATGTGAGCCCCTTTCTGAGTGTTTCCTGAGAGCACTCGCGAACAGGGTACCGCCGCGGGGGAGTGACGGCGCGGTCCGCGCCGCGTGTCCGCTCTCAGGGGGTGAGCAGGAGCGTCGCCAGCAGCAGCACCGGGACGCAGCCGATCGTCGTCACGAACACGGTGTCGCGGGCGATGGTCTCGCCGACGTCGAAACGCTGAGAGTAGTTGAAGACGTTCTGCGCGGTCGGCAGCGCTGCGAGCACGGTCACGATCAGCACATCCTGCGCGTCCAGTCCGAACACGAACCGCGCGATCGCCCACGCCGCGACCGGCATCACGAGCAGCTTCAGCGTCGAGGCGAGGAGGATGTCGCGGCGGCGGGAGGACGTTCCGAGCACGCGCTGTCCGTGTAGGGAGATGCCGTAGGAGATGAGCAGCACCGGGACGCAGGCGTCGGCCACCAGTTCGAGCGGGTCGAGCACGATCGGTGGCAGGTCGAGGCCGGAGACCGACACGAGCACGCCGAGAACCGAGCCGACGACGATCGGGTTGGTGACGGTGCGGCGCAGGATCGGCAGGAACCGGCGCTGCCCCGTCGAGACGGCCTCGAAGATCGCCATGCTGATCGGGGTGAAGATCAGGAGCTGGAGGAGGATCACCGGCGCGGGGTAGGCCGCGCTGCCCAACAGGTAGGCCGACAGTGGAATCCCCATGTTGTTGGAGTTCACCTGACCGGCCGACAGCGTGCCGATGAGCGTCTCGCCGACGCTGCGGCGCCAGATCAGGCGCGCGACGACGATGTAGACGAGGAAGACCACCGCCGCCGCGATCGCGGACACCGGGAGCAGCGCGGAGAACAGCGTCTTCACGTCGGCCTCTGCGAGCACGACGAACAGCAGGAACGGCGAGAGCACGAAGAACGTGAGGCGGCCGAGCACGTGACGTGCGTGCGGCCCGAGCAAATCGATGCGGCCGACCACCCAGCCGACCGCGATCGCGAGGCCGACCACGACGAACCCGGTGAGAGCCTCCAGCACCCCTGCAGGATATCGGGACCGCGGTCGCGCCGCGGTCCCGGGGGAGTGGACCTGACGGCGCGTCGAGTGAACGGACATTCACTTATGGCGCCGGAGTCGCTACAGTCCAGCCATGACATTCACTGAGCGGCATCGACGGGCCATGACCCTCATCGCCGACACCTTCGCACCCGGCGACGACGCCGGGATCCCGTCCGCATCCGCCGTCGGCGCACCCGACCTCGCCCTCCACCTCGCCGCATCCGGCCCGCGCGACGCCGACGCCGCGCAGCTCGCGAAGGTGCTGGGGCTGTGGGACTCACCGCTGTTCAGCCTCGCGATGTTCGGTACGGCCCGCCGTTTCTCCGCGATGACGCGTGAGCAGCGCGAGCGCGCGCTCGTGCGGCTCGGCGACTCCGATTCGGCGACCAAGCGCGCGCTCTTCCAGGCGCTCAAGGCGGGGACGACCCTGCCGTACACGCTCAGCGTCGGGGCGCCGCTGTGGCAGACGATGGACTTCCCGGGTCCGCTCGGACCACCCGAGGCCGCGGGTGAACCACCGCTGCATCCGCTGTGCCCGGGCGCACCGACGACCTTCGACGCCGATGTCGTGGTCGTGGGTTCCGGGGCGGGCGGGGGACCGGCGGCGGCCGTGCTGGCCGCTGCCGGCCTCGAGGTGCTCGTGCTCGAGGCGGGGGAGTACCACGACGACCGCGACTTCGACGGCGACGAGGCGCGCGGCATCGGTCAGCTCTACACGAACGTGGGCAGCTCGGAGGGGCAGATCTCGCTCTTCGAGGGGCGCACGCTCGGCGGCGGGACCGTCGTGAACTATTCGACCGCGTTCCGCACTCCCGATCGTGTGCGTGCGGAGTGGGCGGCGCAGGGCGCGGCGCAGTTCGTGAGCGACGAGTACTCTCGCGCGCTGGATGCGGTGTGGTCCCGGCTCGGCGTCACACAGGCGTACTCGATGCCGGGCCGCCGCGACGAGGTGCTCGAGCGGGGCGCCCGCGCCCTCGGGTGGGAAGCGGGGACGCTCTCGCGCAACGTCGACGGCTGCGACCAGGGCACGGTCTGCGGCCGGTGTGGTCTGGGGTGCGCTCTCGGCGCCAAGCAGTCGACGGCGAAGACGTGGCTCCGCGACGCGCAGGCTGCGGGCGCGCGCATCGCGGTCGGTGTGCGCGCGCGGCGTGTGACGACCTCGGCAGGCCGGGCGACGGGCGTGGAAGCGGTGACCGCCGAGGGGCATCCCGTCACCGTGCGGGCGAAGGCCGTCTTCGTCGCGGCGGGCTCGGTGCAGACGCCGTCGCTGCTGCTGCGGTCGGGGCTCACGAACCCGAACATCGGGGCGCATCTGCGCCTTCATCCCGCGACGGCGGTGCTCGGGCTCATGCCCGAGGAGGTGCTGCCGTGGACGGGCACGATGCAGGCGCGCTACGTCGACCGGTTCGCCGACCTCGACGGCGAGGGCTACGGCGCGATCCTCGAGACGGCGCCGATCACGCCGGCGCTGGGCAGCGCGTTCGTGAACTGGCGCAGCGGTGCGCAGTACCTGCAGCGGCTGGCGGAGTGGCGCAACACGGTCGACGTCGCCGTCATCGTGCGCGACAAGGGACCCGGCGGGCGCGTGCGCATCGGGAAGGACGGTGAACCGATCGTGGATTACACGGTCGCACCCGCGGATGCTGAGCACATGATGCAGGCGATGGTCGGTGCCGCCCGGATCGTGGCGGCGGCGGGGGCGACGCGTGTGCGCACGACGCACCAGCAGGAGACGCTGTGGGAGCCGGCCACCGGAGGCATCGAGGCGTTCGAGGCCACCATCCGGCGCCAGGGCGTGGGACCGGGCCGTCTGGGGCTCGTGGCGCTGCACATCATGGGTTCGGCGCGCATGGGCGGCTCGGCGGCGACGTCGGCGGTCGACCCGGACGGACGCACGTGGGATGTCGACGGGCTGTACGTCGCCGACGGCTCGTCGTTCCCGACGGCGTCCGGTGTGAACCCGATGGTCTCGATCCAGGCGATCTCGTACATGACGGCGCAACGTCTCGCGGCCCGGCTGAGCTGATCCATGCCATTCAGAGTCCCACGCTGATAATGCACATTATGTCAGCTCGCGTGAGTCGACCCTCTCCCGTTCAGCGCAGGACGGCGGTGAGGCGGCCGAGGGTGAACTCCCACCCCTGGCGGTAGCTCTCCGCCGGCGCCCCATCGCGCCAGGGTCCGGTGTGACGCAGTGTCAGGCGGGTGCCGTCGCCATCCGGATGCAGGTTCAGCTCGCACGCCTCGTCCTGCGAGACGCCGTCCGCATCCTCCCAGCGCCACGTGAATGCCAGCCGCTGGTCGTCTTCGACGGCGAGGAACCGGCCTGACACGGATCCCCGCGCCCGGCGCGGCATACCGGTAGGCGCCGTCCGTGCGCGCGTCGACGGTGATCTCGACGTCATCCCAGTGATCCCACCACCAGCGGCGCAACCCCGCCTCGGTGGTCAGCGCCCGCCAGACGTCCGCGGGTGCCGCGGGAAGCCGCACCCCGAGGTCGAGCGCCTGCGTCTGCATGTCGTGCCACCGCGGGGTTTCGCCGCCGACGGCGTGCGCGGTGGTTCCGCCGTGGAGGGACGCGAGTCGCTGCAGGCAGTCCTCCCATCCGCCGCCGTAGTCGGCGACGTGCGGCGGCTCCGCCAGTCGATGCGCGAGCACGACTCGGCTGCCGTCGCCGTCTACGCGGATGGCGACCGTGACGGTGCTGGGGGCCTCCGTGCCCCACTCCCACGCGACGACGATGCGGTGCGGTGCCTCGCAACGGACGACGGTTCCTGCTGCGGCGTCGGCCGGCGCGTCCGGGAAGGCGACCCCGAAGCGGTCGCCGACCGCGCGCGGCTCCCCCGTGACCGTTCCGAGCCAGCGTCCCAGTCGCGCCGGCGTCGTCAGGGCGTCCCACACCGCACTCGGCGACGCGTCGTAGCGGCGCTCGATCACGATCTCGGGGTGGGTCGCCGTCCCGATGAGGCTGCGCGTGAACGGCTCCGTCATGACTCCTCCTTCCGCCCCCGCGACAGCTCGGTCCCGAGCGCGTCGAGTCGCTGATCCCAGAAGCGGCGCTGGCGCTGCAGCCACGCGTCCACCTCGTCGAGTGCCTCCGGCTGCAGTGCATAGAGACGCGTACTCCCCCGCCGCTGCGCGCTCGCGAGGCCGGTCTCACGCAGGATGCGCAGCTGATTGGAGACCGCTGGCTGCGAGATGCCGAACTCCTCGCCGATGGCGATGGTCAGCTCCCCCGCGGTTCGCTCGCCCGGCGCGAGCAGCTCGACGATGCGACGCCGTACGGGGTCCGCTAACACCTCAAACTGATTCACGTATGAATGATATCAGTTAGTTGTGATATCTGTCGAGACGCGTGTCACCGCCCGCCCGACCCGCAGGATGCGCCGACCGAGGGTGACGATGACGCACAGTGGCACGACGAGCCAGATGCTGTTCGGCAGCACGGCGACGAGCAGGAACCCGGCGAAATCGACATCGGCCGGAAGATACGTCGTGTCGCGCTAGCGTGGAAAGGTGACCTCCCCCGCCGTCCCCGCCGAGGGCGCCGGGCCGAGCGCCCGGTCGTGGCTCATCTGGGGCGTCGCGGTGGCGGCGTACATGCTCGCCGTCATCAACCGCAGCTCGCTGTCGGCGGTCGGTGTGGACGCCGCGGAACGGTTCCAGGCCGACGCGGCGACGCTGTCGATGTTCGCCGTCGTGCAGCTCGCCGTCTACGGCGGGATGCAGATCCCGGTCGGTCTGCTGCTGGACCGCTACGGCTCCCGTCCGATCATGACGATCGGCATGCTGCTGATGGCGGTCGGACAGCTGACGATGGCCCTCTCCCCCAGCGTCGGGGTCGCCATCGTCGCGCGGATGCTGCTGGGCGCGGGTGATGCGGCGATCTTCCCGGCCGTGCTGCGCCTCATCGCGACGTGGTTCCCCGCTCAGCGCGGCCCGGTGATGAGCCAGCTCACGGGCCTCGTCGGCCAGGCGGGGCAGCTGCTGGCGCTCGCGCCGCTCGCCGCCCTGCTGCACGCGACGAGCTGGCAGATCGCGTTCGGCTCGATCGCGGGGCTGTGCGTGCTGTTCGCCATCCTCGTCTTCGCCGTCATCCGCAACCACCCACCGCAGGTGGACGCGGATGTGACGGTGGACACCGACACCGGCGCGATACGGGTCGTCCGTTCGGCCGTCGACACGGGTGTGGGCGTACGGGCGGCGTGGGCGCACCCCGGTACGCGCCTCGCGTTCTGGTCCCACTTCACGACGATGTTCTCCGGCACCGCCTTCATCCTGCTGTGGGGGATGCCGTTCCTCACCGCCGGCGAGGGGCTGAGCCTGGCGGACGCCTCGATCGTGACATCAGTCTTCGTCTTCGCGTCCATGGCGTTCGGACCGATCGTCGGCGACCTGTCACGCCGCATCCCGCATCTGCGGTCTCGCGCGCTCGTCCTGCCCGCGATCGCCGCGCAGGCGCTCGTGTGGGCGGTCGTCCTCGCGTGGCCTGGGGCCGCGCCGATCGGCGTGGTGATCGCACTCGCGATCGCGATGGCGCTGGGCGGGCCGGCGTCGATGATCGCATTCGACCATGCGCGCACGCACAATCCGGCGAGACGCCTGAGCACCGCCACGGGGATCACCAACGCGGGCGGTTTCCTCGCCTCCCTGATCCTCATCTTCGCGATCGGGGTGGCCCTCGACGTCCAGGGCGCCGGGACGCCGTCCACCTACTCGCTGGATGCGTTCCGCATCGCGCTGCTCGTGCAATTCCCCCTGTGGGCGCTGGGCGCGGCGTTCATCGTCGTGGAGCGTCGTCGGACGCGCGTGCACATCGGCATGGACCCGCCGAGACCCCCGCGTCCCCGGCGGCCCCGGCGCTGACGACCGGCGTTCAGGGCTGCACGTCGCCGGAGGTGCTGCTCTCCGTGCGGGTGACCCGCTCGCCTGCGGGGTCGGAGGTGCGTGTGACGGTGGCCGTTGACCGGCGACGCGCCATCAGAACGATGCCGATCAGGAAGACCAGGAATCCGGCTCCCATCAGGATGTAGCCGATCAGGTCGAGGTTCACGTACTCCACGTCGACGTCAACGGCGAATGCGAGGATGGCGCCGATCACGAACAGGGCGATGCCGCTTCCGATACTCATCCCGACACCCTGGCACGCCGACGCGCTGCACCGCGCGCCCCTTGACAGCGACGTGCGCAGTGAATTAGTGCGGCTCCACGTCGATCCAGCCGCCGCCGAACTTCGGCTCGCGGCCGTCGCCGGACGACGTCCCCGTCACACGGCGTCGCACCCACGGCCCGAGGTGCTCGCGGAAGTACTCCTGGCGCCCCAGCCGGATCGGGTCGGGCAGCTCCGGCTGCGTCCACCAGCCCTCCGGAACCCGCTCCCCCAGGGCGTCGAGCACCCGTGCGGCCACCCGATGGTGACCGCGGGAGTTCATGTGCAGGCGGTCCGCCGACCAGTACGACGGATCGGAGAGCTCGGCATCCGGCCAGTTCAAGGCGGTGACGACGTCGTCGTGGCCGGCCATGCGGGCCACGACGGCCTCGGACATCAGGTCGCCGCGGCGTTGGATGACCCGACTGAGCGGCAGCTGCGCCGACGGGTTGGCCCCCGACAGCAGCAGCAGCGTCACGCCCTCCTCGTCGCACCGGCGCAGCACCTGGCTGAACGCGTCGGCGATGTGCGCGATCGACGTGCGCGGGCGCAGCATGTCGTTGCCGCCGCCGTTGAACGAGAGGTGCGTCGGGCGCAGGGCGAGCGCGCGTTCGAGCTGCTGTTCGACGATGGGCCAGACGAGCTTGCCGCGGATGGCGAGATTCGCGTACGCGATCGTCTCCCCGAGTGAATCGGCCCAGCCCTGCGCGGCGAGGTCGGCCCAGCCTCGGACGGTGCCGTCGGGGAGTTCGTCGCCGACGCCTTCGGTGAACGAGTCGCCGATCGCGACGAAGCGGACGGATGCCATCCCGCCAGCCTACGTCGGCGTCGGGGCGACGGCCGTCACCGGTCGTCGAGCGCCCGGCCGCGTGCTTCGACGAGTCCCCAGGCGGCGAGGGCGGCGATCGCGAAGAACACCGAGAAGACCGTGAACACGAGCGGGGTGCCCCCCAGCGGAAGCAGCACCGGCACGAGCAGGGGCGCGATGATCGATGCGATGCGCCCCACTCCGGCCGCCCAGCCGGACCCGGTGGCGCGCAGCGAGGTGGGGTACATCTCGGGGGTCACCGCGTAGAGCGCACCCCACGCCCCCAGGTTGAAGAACGACAACGCCATGCCGCTGGCGAGGATCGTCGTCTCCCCCGTGGCCGTGCCGAACAGCACCGCCGACACCGCCGAGCCCACGAGGAACACCGCGAGCGTGCCGCGCCGCCCCCACACCTCGATGAGCCACGCCGCGACGGCATAGCCGGGCAGCTGGGCGAGGGTGATGACGAGGGTGAACCCGAACGAGCGCACGAGGTCGAAGCCCTGCGAGAACAGCAGCGTCGGAATCCAGATGAACGCCCCGTAGTAAGCGAAGTTGACGCAAAACCACACAAGCCACAGGCACAGCGTCCGCAGCGCGAACTCGGGTGCCCACAGGCGTGCGATGCGTGCCGTGGTGCGCTCGGCGGTCGCCGTCCGCGGCGGCTCGGCGTCGCAGGCGACGCGGATGCCGGCGGAACGGCCCACCGCGGGCGAAGCCTCCAGCATCGTCACGACCTCTTCGGCGCGACCCCGATGGCCCTGCCGC
Organism: Microbacterium telephonicum; assembly: GCF_003651225.1. GTDB lineage: Bacteria > Actinomycetota > Actinomycetes > Actinomycetales > Microbacteriaceae > Microbacterium > Microbacterium telephonicum. The sequence continues at coordinate 385,738 of NZ_RCDB01000002.1, read as the reverse complement.
GCCAGCCACCGCGGCGACTCGGGCAGCCCCCAGCGCACCGCGATCGCGTACGCGGCGGGGATCGCGCCGATGAGGAACGCCCACCGCCATCCATCGGGCCCGGCGGGGATGACGAAGAAACCGATGAGGGCGGCGGCGGTCCACCCGACCGCCCAGAACGCCTCGAGCACGACGATCAGGCGCCCGCGGATGCGGGCCGGCACGATCTCGCTCACGTAGGTGCTCGCCACCGGCAGCTCCGCGCCGAGGCCGAGACCCACGAAGAAGCGCAGCACCAGCAGCACGACGAGCCCGCCGACGAGCGCGCTCGCCCCCGTCGCCAGCCCGTAGACGAGCAGGGTGAGCGCGAACACGCGCCGACGGCCGAGGCGATCGGCCAGCAACCCGCCGACGCTCGCGCCGATCGCCATCCCCAGGAAGCCCGCCGATGCGATCCAACCGGCCTGCTCGGTCGTGAGCGACCACTGCGCCACGAGGGCGGTGATGATGAACGAGACGAGGCCGACGTCCATCGCGTCGAGCGCCCAGCCGATCCCCGACCCGCCGAGCACACGCAGGTGGCCGCGGGTGAGGGGAAGGGCGTCCAGGCGCGCCGGGATCGATCCGGTCGTGGCATCCGTCATGAATGCATCATGGCGGATGCCGCGACCCGGCGCGCGCCGCGTCAGGACCGGGCGAGCATGTCGTGCACGAGCGGGGCGACCTGCGTGCCGTACAGCTCGATCGAGTGCAGCATCCGCTCGTGGGAGAGCGTGCCGTTGGAGAACTTCAGGTCGAAGCGTTCGATGCCGAGCGTGCGGGCGGTCGCGGCGAGCTTGCGCGCGACGGTCTCGGGTGAGCCGGCGTACACGGCGCCGGCCGGTCCGACGTCCTGCTGGAACTGGAGCCTGCTGTACGGCGGCCAGCCGCGCTCGGCGCCGATCGCGTTGCGGTTCGCCTCCATCGCGGGGTAGAGCTCCTCCCACGCCTGCTCGTCGGTGTCGGCGATGTGGCCCGGCGAGTGCACGCCGACCGGCATCCGCTCGCGTCCGAACGAGTCGAGGGAGCGGTGGTAGAGGTCGACGAAGGGGCGGAACCGGTCGGCGGAGCCGCCGATGATCGCGAGCATCAGCGCATAGCCGTGGCGGGCGGTGCGCACCACCGACTCCGGGCTGCCCCCGACACCGACCCAGGCGCGCAGTCCGTTCTCGGTCTTGGGGAACACGTCCGCATCCTGCAGTGCCGCACGCGTCGTTCCCTGCCAGGTGACGGGCTGCTCGTCGCGCAGCCGCGAGAACAGGTCGAGCTTCTCGTCGAAGAGCACCTCGTAGTCGCGCAGGTCGTACCCGAACAGCGGGAACGACTCGATGAACGAGCCGCGGCCGAGGATCACCTCCGCGCGTCCGCGGGAGACCGCGTCGAGGGTCGCGAAGCGTTCGTAGACGCGGACCGGGTCGTCGCTGGAGAGCACGGTCACCGCCGTGCCGAGGTGGATCCGCTCGGTGCGTGCCGCCGCGGCGGCCAAGACGATCTCCGGGCTCGAGACGGCGAACTCGTGGCGGTGATGCTCCCCCACGCCGAAGAACGCGAGTCCGACCTCGTCGGCGCGGACGGCCTGTTCGACCACGTTGCGGATCGTCTCGGCATCCGACAGCCGACGGCCGGTGTCGTCGGTGGTCACGTCGCCGAAGGTGTCGAGCCCCAGCTCCAATTCATGCATGTGCATCGAAACGACGTGACCGGCCGGAGCATTCCCGCCCCGGCCGGTCACGTGCGCGATCTCCCATCAGACGGTGAGCGCGGCCCGTAGCGTGTCGAGCCCGACGCCGCCCAGACGCAGCGCCTTCATGTGGAAGCGCTTGATGTCGAAGTCGGCGCCCTCGCCCTCGGCGACGTCGTCGCGGATCTGCTCCCAGATGCGCTGACCGACCTTGTACGACGGAGCCTGGCCCGGCCAGCCGAGGTAACGGTTCACCTCGAAGTTCACGAACTCGTCGGGCATGTTGACGTTGCGCCGCATGAAGTCGAGGGCGTACTCGGCGTCCCACGTGCCCGAGCCGTCGAGCCGGTCCTTGCCGAGGTGCACGCCGATGTCGAGCACGACGCGGGCCGCCCGCATCCGCTGCCCGTCGAGCATGCCGAGGCGATCGGCGGGGTCGTCGAGGTAGCCGAGCTGCTCCATGAGGCGCTCCGCGTACAGTGCCCAGCCTTCGGCATGACCGCTGGAGCCGGCCAGGAGGCGCCGCCACGAGTTGAGCTCGGCGCGGTTGTACACGGCCTGCGCGATCTGCAGGTGGTGACCGGGGACGCCCTCGTGGTACACGGTCGTCAGCTCGCGCCACGTGTCGAAGGAGGTGACCCCCTCCGGCACCGACCACCACATGCGGCCGGGACGCGAGAAGTCGTCGGTGGGGCCGGTGTAGTAGATGCCGCCCTCGTTGGTGGGCGCGATCATGCACTCGAGCGTGCGGATCGGCTCGGGGATGTCGAAGTGCGTGCGTCCGAGCTCGGCGACGGCGCGGTCGCTGGTCTCCTGCATCCACTTCTGCAGCGCGTCGGTGCCGTGCAGCTTGCGGGTGGCGTCCTGCTCGAGGAACGCGACGGCCTCCTCGACGCTCGCACCCGCCTTGATCTCGTTCGCGATCGACTCCTGCTCGGCCACCATGCGCGCGAGCTCTTCGACACCCCACTCGTAGGTCTCGTCGAGGTCGATCGTCGCGCCGAGGAAGCGGCGGGAGTGGAGCGCGTACAGCTCGCGGCCGACCGCGTCCTGGTCGGAGGCGGCGGGCGCCAGCTCGCTCTGGAAGAAGGTCGCGAGCCCGTCGTAGGCGACGCGCGCGGCACCGGCGTGATCGGACAGCTCACGGGCGAGCGAGGCGGGCAGGTGCCCCTCCGCCGGTGCCGCGTCCGCGGCGAACGACGCGAAGAAGCCGGTGTCGGCGGTGTAGCGGCCGATCTGCGTGATGACCTCCCGCACCTGACGGCGGGCGGGGACGATGCCGCGGGCGATGCCCTCGCGCAGCGTCGCGCGGTAGCCGTCGATCGCGTCGGGGATGGCGGCGAGCCGCTGTGAGACGACCGACCAGTCCTCGACGGTGTCGGTCGGCATCAGGTCGAACACGTTGCGCAGCTCCTGCGCGGGAGAGGCGATCACGTTGACGTCGCGCAGGTGCGCGCCGGCCTCGTGCAGGTCGATGTCGAGCTGCAGGTCGCCGGCGAGGTCGGCCTTCGTCACCTCGTCGACGTCGTCGACGGGCACGGCGGCCTGCAGCGTCGCGAGGGTCTCCTTCGCCGCGGCGAGACGGCGCTCCTGTCCTTCCGGCGAGATGTCGTCGAGCGCGCCGTTGTACTCGAACCGGCCGATGTAGGTGGCGAGGGCGGGCGAGAGCTCGGCCGCCGTGTCGACCCAGGCGTCGGCGATCCGGTCGATCTCAGACGGGGTGCGTGGTGCAGTGGTCATGCGAACGAGCCTAACGCGGCTGTGACCGTTCTCAGGAGGGGGTCAGTGCCCGGCCTCGTCCCAGTCGGCGCCACGCCCGACCTGCACGTCCAGCGGTACCGAGAGCTCGGCGGCGTCGCCCATGCGGTCGTGCACGATGCGCTCGACGGCGTCCCACTCCCCCGTCGCGACCTCGACGACGAGTTCGTCGTGGATCTGCAGCAGCACGCGGGAGGCGAGTCCCTCGGTGCGCAGCTGGTCGTGGATGCGGAACAGCGCGATCTTCATGATGTCGGCGGCGCTGCCCTGGATGGGCGCGTTGAGCGCGGCCCGCTCGGCGTTCTCGCGCAGCACGCGGTTCATGCTGGTGAGGTCGGGGAAGGGACGGCGGCGACCGAAGATCGTCTCGGTGTAGCCGTCGACGCGGGCCTGTTCGACCGAGGAGCGCAGGTAGTCGCGCACCGCGCCGAACCGCGCGAAGTACTCCGTCATGAGCTGCCGGGCCTCGGACTGCTCGATGCGCAGCTGCTTGGACAGCCCGAACGCCGACAGGCCGTAGACGAGGCCGTACGACATGGCCTTGACCTTCGTGCGCATCGCGGGGGTGACCTCCGCCGGCTCGACCCCGAACACGCGGGCGCCGACGAACCGGTGCAGGTCCTCCCCCGAGTTGAACGCCTCGATCAGGCCCGGGTCACCGGACAGGTGCGCCATGATGCGCATCTCGATCTGCGAGTAGTCGGCGGTCAACAGGGTCTCGTACCCGGCGCCGACTTCGAACGCCGAGCGGATGCGGCGGGACTCCTCGGTGCGGATCGGGATGTTCTGCAGGTTCGGGTCGGTGCTCGACAGGCGTCCGGTCTGGCTGCCGGTCTGCACGTACGTCGTGTGGATGCGGCCGTCGTCGGGCGTCGTGCGGTCGTTGCCGATGGCGGCATCCAGCGATTCGATGATCTGCCGCAGCTTCGTCGCCTCGCGGTGCTGCAGCAGCAGGTCGAGGAACGGGTGCGGGTTCGACTCCTGCAGATCGGCGAGTACGGCGGCGTCGGTCGAGTAGCCCGTCTTGGTCTTGCGCGTCTTCGGCAGGGCGAGCTGGTCGAACAGCACCTCCTGCAGCTGCTTGGGCGAGCCGAGGTTCACCTCCCGGCCGATCTCGGCGAAGGCGAGCCGGGCCACGCCGTCGGCGCGGGCGAGCAGCTCGGCCGAGAAGCCGGACAGCTTCTCGTGCGACACGGCGACACCGGCCAGCTCCATGTCGGCGAGGGCGTCGAGGGTCGGCAGTTCGATGTCGGTGAGCACCGAGGCGACCGAGGGGGCGATCTCGTCGCGCTGCACCGCCGCGACCCGGCCCGCGAACCACGCGAGCTGGCCGGGCGTGGCGCCCTCGGTCTCGGGCACCAGCTGCGTGGGGTCGGCTTCCGGCAGCTTCTCGTCGAGGTGACGCTGCACGAGGTCGGCGAGGCTCTTGTCGGGGAAGCTCGGGCGCTCGAGCCATCCCGCGAGCAACGGATCGAAGGCGAGGCCGCGCAGACGCACCCCGGCGCGCCGCAGCGCCTTGACCTGCGGCTTCGCATCGGCGATCACCTTCGGCGCGTCGGATTCGAACCAGGCAGTGAGGGCCGCGGCGACCTCGGGACTCCAGTCGGCTTCGACGACGTCGTCACCGGCGGCCAGGCCGATGCGGGTCGGGAGTCCGCCGGCGACGACGACGGACACCGCGACGTCGCCCTCCGCATCCGTCGCCCATGCCCCCAGCGCGTCGGCGGCGGGGGTCGCCGCGGTCGGGATCGCGACGACCGCAGCGGCGGGCAGCTCGTCATCGCCGGTGCCGAAGGAGTCGAACACCCGCGGCAGCAGGGTGCGGAACTCGAGCCGCGCGAAGATGTCGCGCACCGCCTGGGCATCGATGGGCCGCAGGGCGAGGTCGGCGGGCGTGACCTCGAGCTCGACGTCGCGCAGCAGTGCGTTGAGCGAGCGGTTGCGGGTGACGTCGTCGAGGTGGTCGCGGAGGTTGCCGCCGACGACGCCGGTGATCTTGTCGGCGTTGGCGATGAGGTTCTCAAGGCTCCCCCACTGCGTCAGCCATTTGACGGCCGTCTTCTCGCCGACCTTGGGCACGCCGGGCAGGTTGTCGCTGGTCTCGCCGACGAGTGCGGCGATGTCGGGGTAGTTCGCCGGGGGCAGACCGTACTTCTCGACGACGGCGTCCGGGGTGTAGCGCTTCAACTGGGACACGCCCTGCACGCTCGGATACAGCAGCGTGACGTCGTCGGTGACGAGCTGGATGGTGTCGCGGTCGCCCGAGCAGACGAGCACGTCGAACCCGTCCGCCGCACCGCGGGTCGCAAGCGTCGCGAGGATGTCGTCGGCTTCGATGCCCTCCTTGGTCAGGACGGTCACGTTGAGCGCCGCGAGACACTCCTGCAGCAGCGGGATCTGCCCCTTGAACTCGGCCGGCGACTCGGAGCGGTTGGCCTTGTACTCGGCGTACTGGTCGGTGCGGAACGAATGCCGCGACGTGTCGAACGCGACCGCGAGATGCGTGGGCTGCTCGGCCTTGACGAGGTTCACGAACATCGACAGGAACCCGTAGATGCCGTTGGTGTGCTGACCGTCCTTGGTCGAGAAGTTGTCGACCGGCAGCGCGAAGAAGGCGCGGTACGCGAGCGAATGGCCGTCGACGACCAGGAGGGTAGGCTTGCCGGAGTCCGTCACCCTGACAGCCTAGACGCGGGGTGGGACACCGCTTCTCCCCCGTTCCGAAGGTGCAGCCCATGAGCGAACCCGCATCCGTCGACGCCTCCGCAGCGGAGCGCAGCGAAGGCCTGGAATGGGCCGCTCAGCGCGGCATGGGCGCCCTCGCCGAGAAGATGGGCCTGCGCTTCACCGAGTTCTCGGTCGACCGCTGCGTCGCGACGATGCCCGTCGAGGGGAACACCCAGCCGGTCGGTCTCATGCACGGCGGCGCGTACGTCGTGCTGGGTGAGTCGCTCGGGTCGATGGCGGCGAATCTGCACGCCGGCGAGCACCGGCTGGCCGTCGGCGTGGACATCAACGCGACGCACACCCGGTCCGCCACCTCCGGCGTCGTGACGGGCGTGTGCACCCCCGTGCACCTGGGCCGCAGCATCACCGTGCACGAGATCGTCGTCTCCGACGATCAGGGCCGCCGCTGCTCGACGATCCGCATCACCAACATGATCAAGGACCGCTGACCCGGCATCCGCCGCCCGCAGGGTCCGCGGTCCCTCGCCGAAACGACCGCGAGACCTCATCTGCAGGACGAGACCGTGGGGTTCACCCCGGGTCTCGTCCGTCCGATGAGGTCTCGCGGACGCGGATGCGGGAGGGCTCAGCCCTTCTTGGGCGCGAGCTGCTCGATGATGGCCTTGGCGACGTCCTGCATCGTGAGGCGACGGTCCATCGACGCCTTCTGGATCCAGCGGAACGCCTCCGGCTCACTGAGGCCCATCTTCTCGTTGAGCAGGCCCTTGGCGCGGTCGACGAGCTTGCGGGTCTCGAACCGCTCGACCATGTCGCTGACCTCGGCCTCGAGCGTGATGATCTGCTCGTAGCGGGCCAGGGCGATCTCGATCGCCGGCAGCAGGTCGTTCGGGGTGAAGGGCTTCACGACGTACGCCAGGGCGCCGGCTTCGCTCGCGCGCTCGACGAGCTCCTTCTGGCTGAACGCGGTCAGCAGCACGACGGGGGCGACGTGCGCCTTGTTGAGCTTCTCGGCCGCGCTGATGCCGTCGAGGACGGGCATCTTCACGTCCATGATGACGAGGTCGGGCCGCAGCTCGGTGGCCAGCTGCACGGCGGTCTCGCCGTCACCGGCCTCACCGACGACGTCGAAGCCGTTGTCGCGGAGGATCTCGACGATGTCGAGGCGGATCAGCGACTCGTCCTCGGCGACGACGACGCGTCGCGGGGCGGATGCCGTGGGGGTCGTGCTCGGTTCCTGCTCAGTCACCCGTCCATCCTATGGCCAGCGGCCACGGTTGCCTGCGGTATCGTCGAAACCACGTGCGCCGGTGTGGCGGAATGGCAGACGCGACCGACTCAAACTCGGTTGTCTTCGGACGTGTGGGTTCGACTCCCACCACCGGCACGAACGGACGCCACCCCGGTTCGGGGCGGCGTTCCGCGCGTTCAGGCGCCGAAGTACTGGTTGCCGAGCGCCTTGCGCTTGAGGGCGTCGAACGCGCCCTGCGTGATGGTCCCGTCGTCGAGGAGCGCCTTGGCCTGCGCGATGTCCGCGGACGCCTTGCCCACGTCGCCGACGCTGTCGTCGCGGAACAGGTCGGTGACGATGAAGATCAGTACGAAGACGTACGAGACGACGTAGACGGCGACGAGCAGGAACCAGAGCAAGTCCCAGAACACGGGACTCCCCTTCGAGGGTCGGATCCCGCCCGAAACGCCGGACGGCCACGCTCAGCATAGTGAGCGCGGCCGTCGCGGTGCCGGTGCGGGGTCGGGGCGTTACTGCTCCGCCTTGTAGATGGGCGCCTTGCCGTTCTTGGCGTCGCCCAGCTTGTGCACGCGGATGTCGTTGGTCCCGCCGATGATTCCGGGAGGGGACCCGGAGATCACGACGACCTTGTCGCCTTCCTCCGCCAGACCCTGGCCGAGGAAGAAGTCGTCCACCTGGAGGAACATCAGGTCGGTGTGCGCGACGTGCTCCACGAGGGTCGACTGCACGCCCCACGTGAGGGCCATGCGGCGCCGGATCGCCGGGTCGACGGCGAAGGCCATCATCGGGATGCCGGAGCGCAGACGCGACATGCGGCGCGCGGTGTCGCCGGACTCGGTGAAGATCGCGACGTACTTCGCGCCCACGAAGTGGGCGATGTCGTACGCGGCGAGGGTCATGATGCCGCCCTGCGTGCGGGGCTTGGCGTCGAGCGGACGGATCCGGTCGAGACCGTGCTCCTCGGTGGACTCCACGATGCGGGCCATCGTCTGCACCGTGACGACCGGGTAGTCGCCGACGCTCGACTCGCCGGAGAGCATGACCGCGTCGGCGCCGTCGAGGACGGCGTTGGCGACGTCGGAGGCCTCGGCGCGGGTGGGGACCGGCGCGTGGGTCATCGACTCGAGCATCTGCGTCGCGACGATGACGGGCTTGGCCATGCGGCGGCAGAGTTCGACCGCCTTCTTCTGCACGATCGGCACGGCCTCGAGGGGAAGCTCGACGGCGAGGTCGCCACGGGCGACCATGATGCCGTCGAACGCGTCGATGATCTCCTCGAGGTTGTCGACGGCCTGCGGCTTCTCGATCTTCGCGATGACGGGGACCTTGCGGCCCTCCTCCGCCATGATCTCGTGCACGCGGGTGATGTCGGCGGCGTTGCGCACGAAGGACAGCGCGACCAGGTCGCAGCCCGCCTTCAGACCCCAGCGCAGGTCGGACTCGTCCTTCTCGGACAGCGCCGGCACGCTCACGGCGACGCCGGGGAGGTTGATGCCCTTGTTGTTGGAGACCGTGCCCGCGACGACCACCTCGGTCGTCACGACGGGACCGTCGACGGCCGTCACCTGCACGCGGACCTTGCCGTCGTCGATGAGGAGGAAGTCGCCCGGCTTCACGTCGCCGGCAAGACCCTTGAAGGTCGTGCCGACGAGGTCGCGGGTGCCGACGACATCCTCGGTCGTGATGCGGAACGTCTCGCCGACCGCGAGGTCGTGCGGGCCGTCCGAGAACTTGCCGAGGCGGATCTTCGGGCCCTGGAGGTCGACCAGGATGGCGACGGCACGGCCGGCGTCATCCGCGGCCTTGCGCACGTTGGCGAAACGCGCCTCGTGCTCCGAGTAATCGCCGTGGCTGAGGTTAAGTCGGGTGACGTCCACGCCCGCATCGATGATCGCGCGGATCATCTCATACGACTCCGTGGCCGGTCCCAGTGTTGCGACGATCTTCGCGCGTCTCACTTCAATGACTCCGGTTCCTTGTGGGATCTGATGACGCTGATCAGCCTACTCACGCAGGCTGCAGGCCGATGGCGATGTCCGTCGGCTTCACAGGGGACGGCAGCGACGTCCGCCCCATGAGATATTCGTCCACTGCGGCTGCAGCGGCACGTCCCTCGGCGATCGCCCAGACGATGAGCGACTGACCGCGGCCCGCGTCACCGGCGACGAACACGCCGGGCGTGGTCGTCTGATAGTCGACGGCGCGGTCCACGTTGCCCCGGGCACTGAAAACCGTACCGAGCTGGCTTTCCAGCTCCGCGCGCTCCGGACCGGTAAAACCCATCGCGATGAGCACGAGGTCGGCGGGGATCTCGCGCTCGGTGCCGCTCTTGGGCACGCGGCGACCGTCGGGCAGGTACTCCGTCTCGGCCAGGCGCAGGGCGCGCACTTCGCCGGCCTCGTTGCCGAGGAACTCGACGGTGGAGGCGAGGTAGGTGCGCTCACCGCCCTCTTCGTGGGCGGACTGCACCTCGAAGACGTTCGGCATCATCGGCCACGGCTGGCTGTCGGGACGCGCCGACGGGGGCTGCTTGCCGATGGCGAGGTTCGTGACGCTGAGGGCGCCGTGACGGTGCGCGGTGCCGATGCAGTCGGCACCGGTGTCGCCGCCGCCGATGACGATGACGTGCTTGCCCTCGGCGTGGATCTGGTGCGGCACCTGGTCGCCGGCGACGGCGTGGTTCGACTCGACGAGGTACTCCATCGCGAAGTGCACGCCGGCCAGGTCGCGACCCGGGATCGCGAGGTCGCGCGGCACGGTGGACCCGGTGGCGATCACGACGGCGTCATAGCGGGCACGCAGGTCGTCCCACGTGATGTCCTTGCCGATCTCGACGCCGGCGCGGAAGCGGGTTCCTTCATCCTGCATCTGACGCAGGCGCGACTCGAGGTGGCGCTTCTCCATCTTGAAGTCCGGGATGCCGTACCGCAGGAGTCCGCCGATCCGGTCGTCGCGCTCGTACACCGCGACGGTGTGACCGGCGCGGGTGAGCTGCTGCGCGGCGGCGAGCCCGGCGGGGCCGGAGCCGACGACCGCGACGGTCTTGCCGGTCAGGCGCCCCGGCGGCTCGGGCTCGACCCAGCCGTTGGCGAAGGCGTCGTCGATCGTGGAGACCTCGATCTGCTTGATCGTGACCGCCGGCTGGTTGATGCCGAGCACGCACGAACTCTCGCACGGCGCCGGGCACAGCCGCCCGGTGAACTCCGGGAAGTTGTTGGTGGCGTGCAGGCGCTCGATGGCGGCGCGGCCTTCGCCGCGCCACTTGAGGTCGTTCCACTCCGGGATGAGGTTGCCCAGCGGGCACCCCTGGTGGCAGAACGGGATGCCGCAGTCCATGCACCGGCCGGCCTGGCGGCGGAGCACGGCCGAGTCTCCCGGCTCGTACACCTCCTTCCAGTCCATGATGCGGACGGGCACGGGCCGACGAGCGGGGAGCTCGCGCTCGGTGGTCTTCAGGAAGCCCTTCGGGTCAGCCACCGGTCACCTCCAGGATGCGGGTCCAGACGACGTCGCCGTCGGGGTCCAGCCCCTCGGCGGCCGCCTCCTGGCGGGTCTGCAGCACCGCGGCGTAATCACGCGGCAGGACACGGACGAAGTTCGCGGACTCGGCCTCGAAGTCGTCCAGGAGTGCGGCGGCCAGCGCCGAGTCGGTCTCAGCGACGTGCCGCTCGAGCAGGTCGCGCAGGATCTCGACGTCGGCCGAGTCCAGGTCGAGCAGCTGCAGCTCGCCGCCGGCGAGCGACTCGCGGTTGACCAGCGCACGATCGAGCTTGTACACGTACGCGGTGCCGCCGGACATGCCGGCGCCCAGGTTGCGTCCGGTCGCGCCGAGGATCACGGCGAGACCGCCGGTCATGTACTCCAGCGCGTGGTCGCCCACGCCCTCGACGACGGCGGTCGCGCCCGAGTTGCGCACCAGGAACCGCTCGCCGACGACGCCGCGCAGGAACATCGTGCCCTGCGTCGCGCCGTAGCCGATGACGTTGCCCGCGATCACGTTCTGCGAGGCGTCGAACGCGGCCGCGCGCGGCGGGCGCACGACGATCTGTCCGCCCGACAGGCCCTTGCCGACGTAGTCGTTCGAGTCACCCTCCAGGCGCAGCGTGATGCCGGCGGGGAGGAAGGCGCCGAAGGACTGACCGGCCGATCCCGTGAGGTTCACCTCGATCGACCCGGACGGCAGACCGTTCTCGCCGTGGGCGAGGGTGACGCGGTTGCCGAGCATGGTGCCGACGGCGCGTTCGGTATTGCGGATCGGCAAGTCGATCGAGATGTGACCGCCGTGGGCGATGACGTCCTGGGCGCGCTCGATGAGGGGCACGTCGAAGTGCGCCTCGAGTTCGTGGTCCTGCTCCCGCGCGTGACGACGCGGCGTCGCCTCGGCGAAGTGCGGACCCTCGAGGATCGGCGTGAGGTCGAGACCGCTCGCCTTCCAGTGCTCGATCGCCCCGTTGACGTCGAGCAGCTCGTTGTGGCCGACGGCCTCGTCGAGCGAGCGGAAGCCGAGTTCCGCGAGGTACTCGCGCACCTCCTGGGCGATGAACTCCATGAAGTTCACGACGAACTCCGGCTTGCCGCTGAAGCGCTCGCGCAGCACCGGGTTCTGGGTCGCGACGCCCACCGGGCACGTGTCGAGGTGGCAGACGCGCATCATGATGCAGCCCTCGACGACCAGCGCCGTGGTGGCGAATCCGAACTCCTCGGCACCCAGCAGGGCGGCGACGATGACGTCGCGTCCGGTCTTCAGCTGGCCGTCGGCCTGCACGACGACACGGTCGCGCATGTCGTTGAGCATGAGCGTCTGCTGCGTCTCGGCGAGGCCCAGTTCCCACGGGGTGCCGGCGTGCTTGAGGGAGTTGAGCGGGCTCGCGCCCGTTCCGCCGTCGTGCCCCGACACGAGGATGACGTCGGCGAGGGCCTTGGCGGTGCCGGCGGCGACCGCGCCGATGCCCGACTGGCTCACGAGCTTCACGTGCACGCGGGCGGCCGGGTTGGCGCGCTTGAGGTCGAAGATGAGCTGCTTGAGGTCTTCGATCGAGTAGATGTCGTGGTGCGGCGGCGGCGAGATGAGGCCGACGCCGGGCGTGCCGCCGCGCGTGCGGGCGATCCACGGGTACACCTTGCCGGGCGGCAGCTGACCGCCCTCGCCGGGCTTCGCACCCTGGGCGAGCTTGATCTGGATGTCGTCGGCGTGCGTGAGGTACATGCTCGTGACGCCGAAGCGGCCGGAGGCGACCTGCTTGATCGCGCTGCGCCGCTCGGGGTCGAGCAGTCGGTCGACGTCTTCGCCGCCTTCACCGGTGTTCGACTTCGCGCCGAGGCGGTTCATCGCGATCGCGAGCGTCTCGTGCGCTTCCTTCGAGATCGAGCCGTAGCTCATCGCGCCGGTCGAGAACCGCTTGACGATCGACGAGATGGGCTCGACCTCGTCGATGGGCACCGCGGGCCGCTCGCCCGTGCGCAGCCGGAACATTCCGCGCAGCGTCTTCAGCTCAGCGGCCTGGTCGTCGACGAGCTTCGTGTACTCGCGGAACACGTCGTACCGGCGGGTGCGCGTCGAGTGCTGCAGCCGGAACACGGTGTCGGGGTTGAACAGGTGCGGGGCGCCGTCGCGGCGCCACTGGTACTCGCCGCCGGTCCACAGGCGCTCGTGCGCGCGCACGGCCCCGTCCTCCGGGTAGGCGTAGTCGTGACGGGCGCGGTTCTCGGCCGCGATCTCGGCGATGCCGACGCCGCCGAGCTTCGACTCCGTGCCGGTGAAGTAGGCGGCGACGAACTCGTCGGAGAGCCCGACCGCTTCGAACACCTGCGCACCGGCGTAGGACGAGACCGTCGAGATGCCCATCTTGGACATGATCTTCAGCACGCCCTTGCCGAGCGCGTAGATCAGGTTCTTGACGGCCTTCTCAGGCGTGATGCCGGTGATGAAGCCGGCCCGCACGAGGTACTCGACCGTCTCCATGGCCAGGTACGGGTTGACCGCGGAGGCGCCGTAGCCGATGAGCGTCGCGACGTGGTGCACTTCGCGCACGTCGCCCGCCTCGACCACGAGGCCCACCTTCATGCGGTTCTCCCGGCGGATGAGGTGGTGGTGCACCGCCGAGAGCATGAGCAGCGACGGGATCGGGAGGAGGTCCTTGTTCGAGTCGCGGTCGCTCAGGATGAGGAACTCGGCGCCTTCGGCGATCGCACGGTCGGCCTCCTCGCACATCTCGGCGAGGCGGTGCTCGAGCGAGTCCGTGCCGGACTCGCGGCCCTGGTCGGCGCGGTAGAGCCCGCGGATGGTGACCGAGCGGCGCCCTGGGAGGGCCTTCTCGATGTGCTGCAGCTTCGCGAGTTCGTCGTTGTCGATGACGGGGAAGTCCAGCGTGATGACCCGGGTGTGGTCCGGTCCCCACGAGAGCAGGTTCCGCTCCGGGCCGAGACCCAGCGACAGGGAGGTGACGACCTCTTCGCGGATGGAGTCCAGCGGCGGGTTGGTCACCTGGGCGAACTGCTGCGTGAAGTAGTCGAACAGCAGACGCGGACGCTCGCTGAGCACCGCGATCGGCGCGTCGGAGCCCATGGCCCCGAGCGGCTCGGCGCCGTTCTGACCCATCGGCGTGAGGAGGATCCTGACCTCCTCCTCCGTGTAGCCGAAGGTGCGCTGACGCCGCGTGATCGACGCGATCGGGTGCACGATGTGCTCACGCTCGGGCAGGTCCTTCAGGCGCACGCGACCGGCATCCAGCCACTCCTGCCACGGCTCGGCGTGGGAGAGGTCGCGCTTGATCTCGTCGTCTTCGATGATGCGCTGCTGCGCGGTGTCGACGAGGAACATGCGCCCGGGACGCAGCCGCCCACGGCGCTTGATGCGCTCCGGCGCGAAGTCGAGCACGCCGGTCTCGCTGCCGATGACGACGAGGCCGTCGGTGGTCTCGGTCCAGCGACCGGGACGCAGGCCGTTGCGGTCGAGCGTGGCGCCGACGACGGTGCCGTCGGTGAAGATGAGGGCGGCGGGGCCGTCCCATGGCTCCATCTGCATCGAGTGGTAGTCGTAGAAGGCGCGCAGCTCCGGCGAGATGTCGGACTGCTTCTCGTACGCCTCCGGCACCATCATCATGATCGCGTGCGGCAGGCTGCGTCCCGTGAGGGTCAGCAGCTCCAGCACCTCGTCGAACGACGCGGAGTCGCTCGCGCCGTCGGTGCAGATGGGCAGCAACGCGCGGATGTCGCCGAGCAGCTCGGACTCGAGTTGCGATTGACGGGCTCGCATCCAGTTGCGGTTGCCGTTGACGGTGTTGATCTCGCCGTTGTGCGCCAGCATCCGCAGCGGCTGCGCGAGCGGCCACGACGGGAAGGTGTTCGTCGAGTAGCGCGAGTGCACGACGGCGAGCTCGGAGACGAAGCGCTCGTCCTGCAGGTCGGGGTAGAACGGCTCGAGCTGCAGCGTCGTGACCATGCCCTTGTAGCCGAGGGTGCGGCTCGAGAGGGAGACGAAGTAGGCGCCGTGGTCGTGGCGGGCGCGCTTGCGCAGGCGGTAGACGCGGCGGTCCAGCGCGATGCCCGACAGCGCGGGCTCGTCGCCGACGGCGGGACGCGACACGAAGATCTGCTCGAAAGCGGGGCGTGCGGCATGGGCGAGCTTGCCGAGGTGCTCCTCGACGGTGGGCACCTCGCGCCAGCCGAGCACCGTCAGCCCTTCGGCGACCGCGAGCTTCTCGACGCCGGCCTTGACGGCATCCTTCGCCTCCTGCTCCAGCGGCAGGAAGGCCAGGCCCGCGGCGTACTCCCCCGCCGGCGGCAGGTCGAAGTCGACGACGGCGCGCAGGAACGCGTCGGGCATCTGCGTGAGGATGCCCGCACCGTCGCCGGTGCCGGCGTCGGAGCCGATGGCGCCACGGTGCTCGAGGTTGCGGAGCGCCTCGAGGGCGAGCTGCACGATGTCGTGCCCGGCCTCGCCGCGCAGTGTCGCCACCATGGCGAGACCGCACGCGTCTTTCTCGAACGCGGGGTTGTACATGCCCTGCTTGGGCGGCAGTCCTGCCGGGGTGCCGACGGGCTCACGACGGGGGCTCGATGCCATTCCAACCGTCCTCATGTGTGTTGCTTCAACGGGGACGTCGTCGGCCCAGCGGGGTTACTTGGTGTCGGCAGTGCTTGTGGCAGTTTCCGCGATGGTGTCGGACGTCGGGGGTGCGCTGATGTCGACGAACACATCGGTGTCCTGCGATTGTACAGCCCCGTCCGGGTGCCACTCGCGACCCTTGCGGTACGGCGAGGGCTCGAGGCCCGTGTGGCGCCGCTTCTGCACGACGAGGATGACGAGACCGACGACGACGCCCGCGATCGCGGCCCAGACGTTGGTGCGCAGGCCGAGGAACACCTCGCTCGGGTCGATGCGGATCGACTCCCACACGATGCGGCCGGCGGAGTACCAGACGAGGTAGAGGCCGAACAGGCGCCCCCACTGCATCGACGCCTTGCGACCCGCCCACAGCAGCACGAGCACGCCGATACCGTTCCAGACGACCTCGTAGAGGAACGTGGGGTGGAACAGCGTGTCGGGGGCGAGGCCCGCCGGGAAGGCGGGGTTGGTGGAGTCGATCTGCAGACCCCACGGCAGGTCGGTGGGCTGGCCGAACAGCTCCTGGTTGAACCAGTTGCCGAAACGGCCGATCGCCTGTGCCAGCAGCAGGCCCGGGGCGAGGGCGTCGGCGAAGCTCCAGAACCGGATGCCGGTCCACTTGCAGCCGAGCCACGCGCCGATCGCGCCGCCGATGAGCGATCCGAAGATCGCGATGCCGCCCTCCCAGACGAAGAAGATCGCCCAGATGTTCTTGCCCTCGCCGAAGTAGAAGTCCCAGTGGGTCACGACGTGGAAGATGCGCGCGCCGATGATGGCCAGCGGCACCGCCAGCAGGGCGATGTCGATGACGGCCCACGGCTCGCCGCCGCGCTTGGTGAGGCGGTGGTTCGTCATCAGCGTCGCCACGACGATGCCCGCGAGGATGCACAGCGCGTAGAAGTGGATCGTGAACGGTCCGAGCTGGAACGAGCTGATCGACGGGCTCGGGATGCTGGCTACGACGAGCGCGGTGGGAGAAAGCACGAGGGGCAGTCTACTTCGCGGCGCCGGCCGCGCCGGTCACCGGGCGGTGCCGGCGGCGAGGGCGCGCGCCTCGGCGGTGAGCCCTGCGACGCCGCCGTCGCGGAGCGCGCGCACGAGCGCGGTGCCCACGATCGCGCCGTCGGCGTAGTCGAGCACACCGGAGACCTGGTCGGGCGTCGATATCCCGATGCCGACGCACGCGTGCGTCACACCGCGCTCGCGCAGGCGCGCGACGAGGGTGCGGGCGGCGGCGTCGAGCTCGGCCCGCTCCCCCGTGATGCCCATGGTCGACACGGTGTACACGAACCCGGTCGAGCTGCGGGCGATGAGCGCGAGACGCTCGTCGGTCGAGGTGGGGGCGGCGAGGAAGACCCGGTCGAGGCCGGTGCGCTCGGAGGCCGCGATCCAGTCGGCCGCCGCATCCGGGGCGATGTCAGGGGTGATGAGCCCGGCTCCGCCGGCGGCGAGCAGGTCGTCGGCGTAGCGGTCGACCCCGTACTGCATGACCGGGTTCCAGTACGTCATGACGAGCACCGGCACATCGGTGCGTGCGGTGATCTCGCGGATGGCGGTGAACGTATCGCGCAGACGGAAGCCGCCTTCGAGTGCGGCGTGGGTGGCTTCCTGGATGACGGCGCCGTCCATGACCGGATCGGAGTACGGCGGGCCGAGCTCGAGGATGTCGGCGCCGGCCTCGGCCAGGGCGACGGCCGCGTCGATGCTCGTCTGAAGGTCGGGGTAGCCCAGCGGCAGGTAGCCCACGAACGCGCCGCGTCCCTGGGCGTGCGCGGCGTCGATCGCGGCGGCGACCCGGCTCACAGCTCGGTCCCTTCTCCCGCGGCCGCGTCAGTGGACGGCGGGACGTCGACGGGGCTCTCGTCGTCGTACAGGTGGAACCAGCGCGCCGCGGTGTCCATGTCCTTGTCGCCGCGGCCCGAAAGGCTCACGGCGATGAGGGCGTCCGGCCCCAGCTCGCGTCCGATCCGCAGCGCGCCGGCGAGGGCGTGGGCGGACTCGATCGCGGGGATGATGCCCTCGGTGCGGCTGAGGAGGCGCAGCGCCTCCATGGCTTCGGTGTCGGTCGCGGGGATGTACTCGGCGCGTCCGATGTCGGCGAGCCAGGAGTGCTCGGGGCCGACGCCGGGATAGTCGAGTCCGGCCGAGATCGAGTGCGACTCGATCGTCTGGCCGTCCTCGTCCTGCAGCACGTACGTCTTCGCGCCGTGCAGCACGCCGGGGCGGCCGCGCTCGATCGAGGCGGCGTGCTTCTCGGTGTCGACGCCGTCGCCGGCCGCCTCCACGCCGTAGAGCCTCACGCCGTCGTCGTCGAGGAACGCGTCGAACATGCCGATCGCGTTCGATCCGCCGCCGACGCAGGCCACGACCGCATCCGGGAGCCGGCCGGCTTCCTCGAGCAGCTGTGCGCGCGCTTCTTCGGAGATGATCTTCTGGAAATCGCGCACCATCGCGGGGAACGGATGCGGCCCCGCCGCCGTGCCGAAGATGTAGTTCGTCGTCTCGACGGACGCGACCCAGTCGCGGTACGCCTCGTTGATGGCGTCTTTCAGCGTGCGCGAACCCGTCTTCACGGCGATGACCTCGGCGCCGAGCAGGCGCATGCGGGCCACGTTGAGCGCCTGGCGCTCGGTGTCGACCTCGCCCATGTAGATCGTGCACTCGAACCCGAACAGCGCGGCGGCCGTCGCTGTCGCGACGCCGTGCTGGCCGGCGCCCGTCTCGGCGATCACGCGCGTCTTGCCGAGGCGCTTCGTGAGCAGCGCCTGCCCGATGACGTTGTTGATCTTGTGCGAGCCGGTGTGGTTGAGGTCTTCGCGCTTGAGGAAGACGCGCGCACCCCCGGCGTGCTCGGCGAAGCGGGCCACTTCCGTGATCGGAGAGGGGCGTCCCGCGTACGAGTTCAGCAGCCGCAGGAACTCGGACTGGAAGTCGGGATCGGCCTTCGCAGCCTCGTATTCGGCGGTGAGCTCGTCGATCGCGGCGATGAGCGACTCGGGCATGTAGCGCCCGCCGAAGTCACCGAAGTAGGGTCCGTGCTGGTCGCGCAGGCTCGTCACGATCCGGCCTCCAGGAATGCGTGCAGGGTGGAAACGGGGTCGCTCGTGACAAGCGCCTCGCCGATGAGGACGACATCGGCGCCGGCCCCGCGGTAGTGCGCGACGTCGGCCGGGGTCAGCACTGCCGACTCGGCGATCTTGACGGCATCCGCGGGGAGGTCGTCGTAGAGGCGGCCGAAGAGGTCGCGGTCCAGCGCGAACGTCGAGAGATTCCGCGCGTTGACGCCGACGAGGCGGGCGCCGACGTCGGCGGCGCGGTGCACCTCGTCGCGGTCGTGGGTCTCCACGAGCGGGGTCATGCCGAGCTGCATGACGAGCTCGTGCAGCTCGCGCAGCAGGGGCTGCTCGAGGGCCGCGACGATGAGCAGCACGAGATCGGCGCCGGCGGCACGCGCCTCGAGCACCTGGTACGGCGTCGCGATGAAGTCCTTGCGCAGCACCGGCAGCTCCACGCGTGCCCGCACCGCTTCGAGATCGGCGAGGCTGCCCTTGAAGCGGCGGCCCTCGGTGAGCACCGAGATGGCGGATGCGCCGCCCTCCTGGTAGCGGGCGGCCTGTAGTGCCGGGTCGGGGATGGCGGCGAGGTCGCCGCGCGACGGGCTCGCGCGCTTGACCTCGGCGATGATCTTCACACGGTCGGCGGGAGCGAGTGCCGCCAGCGCGTCGCGGGCGGGGGTCTGCGCCAGGGCGAGCTTCTCGACGACCTCGAGCGGCCGGTCGGCGGCACGCGTGCGGGCGTCCTCCACTGCGCCGGCCGTCAGGTCGGCGAGCATGTCAGTGCTGCTTCGGGGTGTACTTGTCGCCACCGACGCCGTAGCCGGCCTTGGCCATGCCCCAGCCGACGAGCGCGCCGACGACGACGAGGCCGGCGGAGGCCCACACGAGGATGGGGAGGTCGAACCAGTAGAACAGCGTTCCCAGCGTGACACCCAGGAGCATGATCACCACGGCGGTCCAGGCGGCCGGCGAGTGTCCGTGGCCGGGGTCGTCGATGGGGTTGCTCATGGTTCTCCTTCGCGCAGGGTGGGACTCGGGAAAGTCTAGCGGTCGGTCGGGTCGTCGCCGCGCGACAGGTCGTCCCACGAGTCGATGGCGTCGTGCGGACGCGACCCGGAGGCGACCGCGGCGGCCGGGTCGGTGCGGTAGCGCCTCCCGGCACCCCTCCACCGGTGCGCCGTCGCGAGGGTGAAGCCGCCGCCGACCGCGACGAGCGCGCCCGCCGCGACCGTGATCCACGGCCACGGGGTCTCGGTGATGGCGGCGACGAGGCGGGCGACCGTTTCGGTACCCGACAGGCCGGTGGCGGTGGTGACGGCTGCGGCGACCGCATCCACGGGCACCTCGGCGGCGATGCGCGCGCACGAGACGACCAGGGCGAGTCCGATCGCGACGGCCAGCACGCCGAAGACGTAGCGCAGCACGGTGCCGACGATCGAGAGGGCGAGGCCGAGCGCGAGAGCCGCGAGCGAGAGCGGCGCCAGCAGGGCGACCGCGTCGGCGCCGGGCACCGCGAGCGGCTCGTCGGTGACCTGCACGAGCGTGACGCTCAGCCACGTCTGCGTCGAGGAGATGAGCGCGAGCGCTCCCCCGAGCAGGATCGCGAGCACGCTCAGCGTGCGGGCGCGACGGATCATGCCGTCCCTTCGACAGGGTGCAGGTCGTCGGCGTCGAAGCACGTGCGCGTGCCGGTGTGGCAGGCTGCGCCGATCTGATCGACCTGGATCAGCAGCGTGTCGCCGTCGCAGTCCAGTCGCGCGCCCTTGACCAGTTGGATGTGCCCGGACGTGTCGCCCTTGCGCCAGTACTCGCCGCGGGACCGCGACCAGAACGTGACCCGGCCGGTGGTCAGCGTGCGGCGCAGCGCCTCGGCATCCATCCAGGCGAGCATCAGCACCTCGCCGGTGTCGTGCTGTTGGATGATCGCGGGCACGAGGCCGTCGGCGGTGAAGGTCACGCGCGGGAGGATCTTGTCGACGTCGGTCACGCGCGCACCTCGATCCCGTCCGCCACGAGCGCCTCCTTGACATCGCCGATCGTGAGCTGACCGGAGTGGAACACGGATGCCGCGAGCACGGCGTCCGCGCCGGCATGGATCGCCGGGGCGAAGTGGGCGGCGCTGCCGGCGCCGCCGGAGGCGATCACCGGGACGTGGGAGATCTCGCGCATGAGTCCGACGAGCTCGAGGTCGAAGCCGTCCTTGGTGCCGTCCGCGTCGATCGAGTTGACCAGGAGCTCCCCCGCGCCGCGTTCGATGGCCTCGCGCGCCCACGCGAGCGCGTCGAGGTCGGTGAGCGTGCGGCCGCCGTGGGTCGTGACGACGAACCCGGAGTCGGTGCCGGGCGCGCGCTTGACGTCGAGACTGAGCACGAGCACCTGTGCGCCGAAGCGGTCGGCGATCTCGTCGACGAGCGCGGGTCGGGCGATGGCGGCGGAGTTGACGCCGACCTTGTCGGCCCCCACCCCCAGCAGACGTGCGACGTCGTCGGCGGTACGGATGCCGCCGCCGACCGTCAGCGGGATGAAGACCTCTTCGGCGGTGCGGCGGACGACGTCGTATGTCGTGGCACGGTCGTCGACGGTCGCGGTGACGTCGAGGAAGGTGAGTTCGTCGGCGCCCTGGGCGAAGTAGCGTCGGGCGAGCTCGACGGGGTCGCCCATCTCGCGCAGGTTCTCGAAGTTGACGCCCTTGACGACCTTGCCGTCCTTGACGTCGAGGCAGGGGATGACGCGGCGCGCGAGCGACATGTCAGAGCCGGGCGTTGTGGATCGCGGTGACGAGGATCGCGCGGGCGCCGATCGCGTACAGCGCGTCCATCACCTGGTTGACGGTCTTGCGCGGGCTCATCACGCGAACGGCCACCCACTCGGGGTCGCGCAGCGGCGAGATCGTGGGCGACTCGATGCCCGGCGCCAGCGCGACCGCCTCGTCGACGAGCGACGCCGGCAGGTCGTAGTCGATGAGCACGTAACGACGGGCCACCATCACACCGCGCAGGCGCCGCAGCAACGTCTCGGTCCCCTCCGCCTCGACCGGGGCGCCGATCAGCACCGCCTCCGACTCGAGCAGCACGGGTCCGAAGATCTCGAGGCCGGCCTGCTTGAGCGTCGTGCCGGTGGACACGACGTCGGCGACGGCATCCGCCACGCCCAGCTGCACGGCCGACTCCACGGCGCCGTCGAGCGGCACGAGGTCGACCGCCACGCCCTGCTCGTCGAGGAACCCGTCGACCAGACCCGGGTAGGCCGTCGCGACGCGCAGCCCCTCGAGGTCGCTGAGCGCGTGGAACCGTCCGGGAGGGCCGGCGAAGCGGAAGGTGGAGCCGCCGAAACCGAGCTGCTCGATCTCGCGGGCCCCCGGCATCCGGGCGTCGAGCAGGAGGTCGCGGCCGGTGATGCCGACATCGAGCGCACCGGAGCCGACGTAGGTGGCGATGTCCTTGGGGCGCAGGTAGAAGAACTCGACCTCGTTGACCGGGTCGATGACGTGGAGGTCCTTGGGGTCGCGGCGGCCGGTGTACCCGGCTTCGGCGAGCAGTTCGGCCGAGGTCTCGGCGAGCATTCCCTTGTTGGGCACGGCGATGCGCAGCATGGCGGGGTCTTCCTGTGGGAGGTGTCTGCGTGGTCGGCGGGAGCGTCTCTCAGAGATGTCGGCCGACGTCCTCGAGGCTGAGGCCCTTCGAGATCATGAGCACCTGCAGGTGGTACAGCAACTGCGAGATCTCCTCGCTGAGCTCATCGTCGGACTGGTACTCCGCGGCCATCCACACCTCGGCGGCCTCTTCGACGATCTTCTTGCCGATCGCGTGCACGCCGCGGTCGAGCTGCGCGACGGTGCCCGATCCCTCGGGCCGGCTCTGCGCGATCGCGGTGAGCTCTGCGAACAGGGCGTCGAAGGTCTTCACCCTGACAGGCTACCGGTCCGCGGCGCGGCCGGTCGGCCGTGCGTCGGTCAATGGCGGTGGTGCCGACCCGCCCGGGAGCGCAGTGCGGCGATCGCGGCATCCGGATCGTCCGCCCCGAAGACGGCCGATCCCGCGACGAAGGTGTCGGCGCCGGCCTCGGCGGCCTGCGCGATCGTGGTCTCGCCGATGCCGCCGTCGACCTGCAGCCACACCTGCGACCCGCGGCGCCGGGCTTCGTCGTGCAGCCGCGCGAGCTTCGGCATCTGGTCGGCCATGAAGCTCTGCCCGCCGAATCCGGGTTCGACGGTCATGACGAGGATCTGATCGAACTCGTCGAGCACGTCGAACAGGCCCTCGACCGGTGTGGCGGGCTTCACCGCGACACCGGCGCGCGCGCCGATCTGTCGCAGCCGCCGGGCGAGCGCGACCGGCTCGGCCGCCGCCTCGAGATGGAAAGTCACGGACGCCGCCCCGAGTTCGGCGTATCCCGGCGCCCAACGGTCGGGATCCGAGATCATGAGGTGCACGTCCAGCGGCACCGGACTCGTCTCCTGGATGCGGCCCACCATCTGCGGCCCGAACGTGAGATTCGGCACGAAGTGGTTGTCCATGACGTCGACGTGCACGAAGTCGGCCCCCGCGATGCGCGCGAGTTCCGACTGCATGTTCACGAAGTCGGCGGCGAGGATGCTGGGGTTGATGCGGGGGCCGTCGGCGGTCACCCGTTCAGCCTACCGAGCGTGCGCGGCGCCATCCGTGTCACGCGAATGGTCGCGTTCGCCGGCGTGAGGATGCCCTCTGCGTGACACACCCGCGGCCCGTGTCCCACAAACGGCCGCCCCCGGATGCTGAAGGCGGCACATCGTGTGACAGGCCCGAACCGCGCGGCGCCCGCATCCGCTGCTCGTCCCCAGCGAATTCGCGGCCGCATGCCACACGAACGGCGACCTCTCCAGAACGCCCGCCACAACGCGGGCCGCGATCAGCGGCGCCGCAGGAGCGAGATCGACATCGCGTCGGTGCCGTGCCGGTGAGGCCACAGCTGCGCGCGGCCCGAGCCGTCGGCCTGCGCCGGCAGATCGACGGATGCGGTCGCGACGGCGGAGACGGCCGCACGCGCGTCGAGCTCCTCGAGTCCGTCGCGGGTGCGCAGCACCTCGGCGACGACTCCTGCGGTCTCGGCGAGGTGCGGCGAACAGGTCACATACGCGACGACGCCGCCGGGCGTCAGCGCGTCGACGGCCGCCGACAGCAGCTCGACCTGCAGCGACGACAGCTCCGGAACGTCGGCGGGCTGCTTGCGCCAGCGCGCCTCGGGGCGGCGGCGCAGGGCACCGAGTCCCGTGCACGGCGCATCGACCAGGATG
Organism: Microbacterium telephonicum; assembly: GCF_003651225.1. Taxonomy (GTDB): domain Bacteria; phylum Actinomycetota; class Actinomycetes; order Actinomycetales; family Microbacteriaceae; genus Microbacterium; species Microbacterium telephonicum. Next base: position 361,909 of record NZ_RCDB01000002.1, on the reverse strand, counting down.
CGGTCGTAGCGGCCCCGGCCGGCGCGGACGCGACCGTCCTCCTCCGAGACGGGCACCTCCATCGGCACCCCGGCCACCGAGTCGCGGACGAGACTGGCGCGCGCCGGCGACAGCTCGTTCGCCTCGAGCACCGCTCCGCCCGCGAGGGCTTCGGCGGCGAGGACCGCCGTCTTCCCGCCGGGGGCGGCGCACAGGTCGAGCCACCGTTCCCCCGCTCGCACCGGCATCACCCGTGTGAGTGCGAGCGCCGCGAGCTGAGAGCCTTCGTCCTGCACACGGATGCGGCCGCCCGCCGCGGTGACGACCGGTCCGGGGTCGCCGCCGGCCAGACGGAACCCGATCGGCGAGAGCGGCGTGCGGGTCGCATCGACCGGGATGTCGGCGAGCCCGGGCAGAGCGGTCATCGTCACCGACGGCGCGGCGTTGTCGGCCGCGAGCAGGGCTTCCAGTTCATCGGCGCGCCCCTCGGCGGCGAGACCGCGACGCAGCGCGCGGATCACCCAGACGGGATGGGAGTGGCGCAGCCCGAGACGTTCGTCGTCGGAGCGGGCGTCGGCCTCGAGAAGGGAGATCCAGCTCTCGAGGTCGCGCTCGGAGACACGACGCAGCACGGCGTTCGCGAACCCGGACGCCGACTTGCCGACGGCCTGCCGCACCTGGCGCACCGTCTCGTTGACGGCGGCATGCGGCGGCACGCGTGTGGCCAACAGCTGGTGCGTGCCGATGAGCAGCGCGTCGCGCACGGCCGGATCGATCGCGTCGACCGGTCGCTGCGCCGCTCGCGCGAGGATGGCGTCGTAGGTGCCCTCCCGGCGGAGGGTGCCATAGGTCAGCTCGGTGGCAAGCCCGGCATCCGGCCCGGACAACCCCGCCTTCGCGATCTCACGCGGCAGGAGCAGGTTGGCGTACGCGTCGGAGGTGTGCACCGCGCGGACGGTGTCGAACGCGACCCAGCGCGCCGACCCGCTCACGCGGCACCGCCCGGCGCGTCCACGGGCAGATCGACACGCGGCTCGTCGAGCCGCAGCCCGCGCCACCAGTCCCCCGCCGCCATCGGGTTCTTGCCGGCCGGCTGCACGGTGCGCAGCACCACGGATCCGGCTCCGGTGCCGAGCAGCACATCGGCGCCGGACGCGGCGAGCTCCCCGGCCGCGAGGTCCGCGTCGTCGGGACCCCGCAGCGCCGCATGCACCTTGAGGCGCTGTCCGCCCACCGACAGGTGGGCGCCGGGCTCCGGCGTCGTGCCGCGGAACCGGTCGATGACGGCGTCCGCACTCTGGCGGGCGTCGAGGGCGCCGTCGACGATCGACAGCTTCGACGCGTACGTCGGCTCGCCGTGCTGCGGCGTCGCGCGGGCGGTGCCGGCGGCGATGCCGTCCACCACCTCGACCAGCAGGTCGGCGCCGCGCGCGGCGAGTTCGCCGAGCACGTCGCCCGCGGTCGCGCCGCGCGGCACGTCGTAGCGCAGCTCGCCGAAGACGTCACCGGCGTCGAGGGCCGGCACGAGCTGGAACACGCTCGCGCCCGTCGTGCGGTCGCCGGCGATCAGCGCGTGCTGGACGGGGGCGGCGCCGCGCCAGGCGGGAAGCAGGGAGAAATGCAGGTTGATCCACCCGTGGGCGGGAGCCGAGAGCAGCGGTTCGCGCACGAGGCCGCCGTAGGCGACGATGACGCCGAGCTCCGCGCCGAGGGCGACGATGCTCTCCGTCGCCTCCGCGTCGAGCCGGTCGGCCTTGACGACGGGGAGCCCGAGCTCGTCGGCCGCCTGCGCGACCGGCGAGGGGGTGAGCACGCGCTTGCGACCGAGTGGGGCGTCACGCCGCGTGACGACGCCGACGACCTCGTGACCGGAGGCGGCCAGGGCGCGCAGCGACGGGACGGCGGGGTCGGGCGTGCCCGCGAAGACGATGCGCATGGGACTCCTCACAGGTCGAGCTCGGGCACGTCGAGCCGAACCTTGAGTGTAGTCCGCGGTGCCGCGCGGTCCTTCGCGGGACGCCGCCCCCGCAGTGCCTCGGCGACGACGCGGGCGCGGAGCACGTCGGCGACGGTGCGCCCCGCGCCGTAGTCGAAGCGGATGAGGGCGCGCACGGCGCCGTCGCCGGTGGCGATCGGCCCGAGCACACCGGTGTGCGCAAGCTGCGGCAGGGCCGCGCGCAGGTCGTCGACGGCGCCCGCGACGGCCGTCGCCGTCCCCTCGACGACCGCGACCCGCACGGTGGGCGGCATCGCGAGGGGGGCGCGCTCGGCGAGCTCCGCGCGCGCGTAGGCCGGCTGGGTCCACGACGCGAGGGCGCGGGAGAGCGGCCCCTCCACCCCGACGAGATGCACCGGTGCGCCGGGGGCGGCGAGGGCGGCGGCGTTGGACCACCAGCGCAGGCAGGACTCGCCGATCCGCAGCTGCTCGGCCAGCAGCATCCGGTCGCCGTCGAGCAGGAGCACCGCACGGTAGCCGTCCTCGGCGATCGGTTCGGCTCCACGCGTCGCGACGACGAGCGCCGGCCGGGCGTCGACGGTCGTCACCGCGTGCTCGCCGTCGGAGACGATGACGCGCGTGTTCGGGAAGGCGCGGCCGAGCTCGTCGGCGGTGCGCTCGCTGCCCGACGACACCATCCGCAGTCGCGTGCCGGTGCACGATGCGCAGCGCCACGCCGGCACGGTGCGACCGCACCACGCGCACTCCGGCACGGCGCCGGCCCGTCGTGCCCGCAGCGGCCCCGCGCAGTGGGGGCAGCGGGCAGGCGTGCGGCAGTCGGCACACGTGAGCACGGGCGCATAGCCGGGCCGCGCGACCTGCACGAGGACGGGCCCCTCGGCGAGGGCCTCGCGGGCGGCGGCGTACGCGGCCGAGGGCACGCGGCGTCCCTGCCCGTCCCGATCGGCGGACAGCACGACCTTCGGACTGGTCCGCCGGACCGCGGCGATCTCCCGCACCCAGCCGAGCTGGACGAGACGCTCGACGTCGGTCGTGCGCGTATGGCCGGAGAACACGAGCGCAGAGCCTTCGAGCTCCTGCCGCACGAGCGCGGCGTCACGGGCGTGCACTCCTGGGGAGAGCGGCTCGGCGAGCAGCGGATCGCCGTCGTCCCAGATGATCACGGCGCCGACGTCCCGTGCCGGGGCGTACACCGTCGACCTGTTGCCGACGACGATGCACGGCGAGGGCGCGAGCAGGCGGAGGTAGGCGGCATAGCGTTCCGGACCGGATCTGCGCGCGTCGTCGCGCACGACGGCATCCTCACCCACGCGGGTGGCGAGCACCGTGAGCAGCTGCGCCTGGTCACGGTGATCGGGCACCACGAGCACGGCGCTACGGCCCGCGGCGAGCATCTCCACCGCGATCGCCGCGAGCAGCTCGGCCCACGCCCCGACCGGCAGGTCCGCGGACGGTCGTGGCGGAGCGTCGACGGCGATCCGCTCCCCCGCGGCGACGGCATCCGACAGCCCGGGGAAGACGCTCAGCGTCGCGCCCGCCCAGACGACGGCCTCGTCGGAGACCACGGGCGCCGGCGGCGGGTCGGCGGTGAGCCACGCCTTCTCGGCGCGGACCATGCGCTTGGGCACGGCCAGGCGCAGGATGTCGGATGCCGACCCCGCGGCGCGGTCCGCGCACCGCCGGGCGAGCGCGTACAGCTCGGGAGGCAGCGCGGCGACCGGTGAGACCACCGCGTCGACCTCGGACAGCGGCCGCGGCGGCTCGCTGATCTCGTCGGTCTCGATGACCCACGCTTCGACCATCCGGCCCGCCGTGCGCAACGGCACCTTGACGCGCACCCCCGGCGCGACCTGGTCGATCAGCGCGGTGGGGACGGCGTAGTCGAACAGCCGATCGAGTTGGGGCAGCGGCGAGTCGACGAGGACGCGCGCGACGTCGACCACGGGCGGCGCTCCGCGTCAGAGACCGGCCGCGCGGCGCAGGTCGTCGACGCGCGTCGTGTGCTCCCACGTGAACTCGGGAAGCTCGCGGCCGAAGTGGCCGTAGGCCGCCGTCTGGGCGTAGATAGGACGCAGGAGGTCGAGTTCGGCGATGATCGCCTGCGGCCGCAGGTCGAACACGTCGCGGATGGCGGCGGTGATCGTCTCGTCGGAGACGTGACCGGTGCCGAACGACTCCACGTACAGCCCGACCGGCGCGGCGCGGCCGATCGCGTAGGCGACCTGCACCTCGAGCCGGTCGGCGAGTCCCGCCGCGACGGCGTTCTTGGCGACCCAGCGCATCGCGTACGCGGCGGAACGGTCGACCTTGGACGGGTCTTTGCCGCTGAAGGCGCCGCCGCCGTGGCGGGCGGCCCCGCCGTAGGTGTCGATGATGATCTTGCGGCCGGTGAGGCCTGCATCACCCTTGGGACCGCCGGTGACGAAGGGCCCGGCGGGGTTGATGACGTAGCGCACGTCGGAGACGTCGAGACCTGTCGTCGCGAGCACAGGGTCGATGACCTCGGCCTGCACCGCGGCGCGCAGCGCCGGCAGCGAGATGTCGGGGTGGTGCTGCGTGGACAGCACGACCGTGTCGACGGTGCGCGGGGTCGTGCCGTCGTAGCCGAGGGTCACCTGGGTCTTGCCGTCGGGGCGCAGGAACGGCAGGGCGCCGCTGCGACGCGCGTCGGTGAGACGTTCGGCGAGGCGGTGCGCGGTCCAGATCGCGGTCGGCATGAGCTGCGGGGTCTCGTTGGTCGCGTAGCCGAACATGATGCCCTGGTCGCCCGCGCCGAGTGCGTCGATCGGGTCCTCGGAGCCGCCTTCGCGGTGCTCGATGGCGGTGTCGACGCCGGCGGCGATGTCGCCGGACTGCTCGCCGATCGACACCGTGACACCGCACGAGTCGCCGTCGAAGCCGGTCTCGCTCGAGGTGTACCCGATGCGGTTGACGACGCGGCGGACGATGCCGGGGATGTCGGCGTAGCCGTCGGTGCGCACCTCGCCGGCGACGTGGACGAGACCCGTCGTCACGAGCGTCTCTACCGCCACCCGGCTGTCCGGGTCGACCTCGAGCAGCGCGTCGAGGATCGAGTCGGAGATCTGGTCGCAGATCTTGTCGGGATGCCCCTCCGTCACGGACTCGGACGTGAACAGACGCAGCGAACTCATCGATACTCCAGTCGGGGAAGGGGCGTACAACCATCATGCCCGCGTCCCCCGACATCGTCGGGCGCGCGGGCATGCAGACGTCTCAGGACGTCACAGGTGGGTCAGTCGTTGTGGCGAAGACGCAGCTTGTCCTCGTGGATCTCGTGCAGCGCGATCGTCAGCGGCTTGTCCTCGACGCTGGAGTCCACGAGCGGGCCCACGTTGTCGAAGAGGTTGCCCTCGTGCAGGTCGGAGTAGTAGTCGTTGATCTGACGCGCCCGCTTGGATGCGTAGATGACGAGCTGGTACTTCGAGTCGACCTTCTCGAGGAGTGCGTCGATCGGCGGGTCGATGATGCCCTGGTCACGGGTCATGGGGAACCTCCGGAAATCGGTTGGAAATCGGTCGGGTGGGAAACTCGGCTGCACGGCGTCGCCGCGGCATCCGATCAGTCTATCAGTGGGCCAGGTCTGTCAGTGGGCGAGCGCGGCGATCTCGGCGGCGGCGCGGTCGACGTCGTCGTTGACGACGTGGTGGTCGAACTCGCCCTGCGACGCCAGCTCGACCTTCGCGGTCTTCAGCCGTCGCGCCCGCTCCTCCTCGCCCTCGGTGCCGCGGCCGACGAGCCGTTGCACGAGTTCGTCCCAGCTCGGCGGGAGCAGGAAGACGAGGGTCGCGTCGGGGGCGGCGGCGCGCACCTGGCGTGCGCCCTGCAGGTCGATCTCGAGCAGCACGGTGCGCCCGTCCGCCAGGGCCGCGTCGATGGGAGCCTTCGGCGTGCCGTAGCGGAACCGGTTGTGCACCGTCGCGTGCTCGAGCAGCTCGCCGGCATCGACGAGCCGGTCGAACTCGGCGTCGTCGACGAAGTAGTAGTGCTCGCCGTCGACCTCGCCGGGGCGCGGTGCCCGTGTCGTCGCCGAGACCGAGAGGTGGATCTCGGGGTGGTTGCGGGCGATCGCGGCCGCGACGGTGCCCTTGCCGACGGCGGTCGGACCCGCGAGCACCACGAGACGGCTGCGCCCCGCCCGCGGTGCAGGCTCGGGGAACCGCCCGTCGAGGAAGTCGTCCAGCGCCGCACGCTGCCTGGCGCCGAGCCCGCCCACGCGTTTGACGGGCGAGATCGCGAGCTCGGCGAGGATGCGGTCGCGCTTTCCCTCTCCGATCGCCGGCAGCGCGGTGAGGAAGTCGGTGACGCGCATCGTGCCGGCCGCCGACGCCGGGTCGGCGAAGGCACGTCGCAGCAGCTCCTGCGGGGTGATGACGCGGCTGGACAGGTCGCGCTTGAGCGCGGCGCGCTCTCGGCGGACGGCGACGGCGCGGCGTGAGGCGGCGGCGCGGTCGACCTCGGGTGGGGTGCGGGATTCAGGCATGCCGTCTTCCACGGTACATCCCGGCGCGCTCCTCGATCCGCGCGGCGAGCCGGTCGGGGCCGGCCGAGAGGATGCTGCGGCTCTCGCTGGCCAGCACGCCGTCGGCGAACGGTCCGAACACACGCGCCAGATCCTGCGGCTCGGCGCCCTGCGCGCCGAATCCCGGAGCGAGGATCGGGAGCGTCCGGCCGAACGGATGCGTGAGCCCCCGAGCCTGCAGATCGACGGTCGCCCCGACGACGAGGCCGAGCGAGGCCCAGCCGTCCTCGAAGCCGTCCGCGTCGTACGCGGCGACCTCCGCGGCCACGGACGCGGCCACCGTCGTGTCGTCGACACGCGCGCCCTGCAGTCGCACCGCCTCCGGGTTGCTGGTCGCGGCGAGCACGAACGCACCCTTGCCGTGGGCGAGCGCGACGCGCAGGGTCGAGTGGAGCGCCCCGACGCCGAGGTAGGGGCTGAGGGTCAGGGCATCGGCTTCGAGGGGGGCGCCGGGGGTCAGCCATGCCGCCGCGTAGGCGTCCATCGTGGTGCCGATGTCGCCGCGCTTGGCGTCGGCGACGACCAGCAGGTCGGCGGCGCGGGCGGCGGCGAGCACGTCCTCGAGCGCGGCGAAGCCGGCCGCGCCGTACCGCTCGAAGAACGACACCTGGGGCTTGACGACGCCCACCCGGCCCGCGGCCGCCTCGACGACGCGCAGCCCGAACTGCCGCACGCCGGCGGCGTCGGCATCCAGCCCCCACGCGAGCAGCAGCGACTCATGCGGGTCGATCCCGACGCACAACCGCCCGCGCGCGGCGATCGCCGCGCGCAGCCGCTGTCCGAAGGTCGACGGCCCGGTCGTCACCGTGCGCTCTGCCGATCCTGGGCGTACTCCTGCAGGCTCTTGACCTCGAAGCCCTCGCGCAGCACCGGCAGGGCGCTGACGGCGGCGCCGAGCACGGCCATCGTCGTGAACAGCGCCTTGTCGGCGGCGACCGCCGCGGCGCGGATCTCGTACCCGTCCGCGCGGGCGATTCCGCCCGAGGGGGTGTTGACGACGATGTCGATCTCGCCCGCGTTGATGAGGTCGACGACGTTCGTCTCCCCCGTCTCCTGCGTCGCGGAGTACTTGTTCACGACGTCGACGCGGATGCCGTTGCGCGAGAGGATCTCCGCGGTCCCCTCGGTCGCGGTGATGCGGAAGCCCAGCTCCTGCAGGCGGTGGGCGGGCAGGATGACGGCGCGCTTGTCGTCGTCGGCGACGGAGAGGAACACGGTGCCCGACGTCGGCATGCCGCCGTACGCGGCGGCCTGGCTCTTCGCGAACGCGGTCGGGAAGTCGCGGTCCATGCCCATGACCTCACCCGTGGAGCGCATCTCGGGGCCGAGCACCGAGTCGACGGTGTGCCCGTCGGCGGTGCGGAACCGCTTGAACGGCAGCACGGCCTCCTTGACGGCGACCGGCGCGTCCAGCGGCACCCGCGAGCCGTCGGCCTCCGGCAGCAGGCCCTCGGCCTTGAGCTCGGCGATCGTGGCGCCCGCCATGATGCGGCTGGCGGCCTTCGCGAGCGGGATGCCGAGCGCCTTCGACACGAACGGCACGGTGCGCGAGGCCCGCGGGTTCGCCTCGATGACGTACAGCACGCCCGCCGAGACGGCGAACTGCACGTTCAGCAGCCCGCGCACCCCGACGCCTTCGGCGATCGCGAGCGTCGCGGTGCGGACGCGGTCGATCTCGGTGCGGCCGAGCGAGACCGGCGGCAACGTGCACGACGAGTCGCCGGAGTGGATGCCGGCCTCCTCGAGGTGCTCCATGACGCCGCCGATGTAGAGCTCGTGACCGTCGTAGAGGGCGTCGACGTCGAGTTCGATCGCGTCGTCGAGGAAGCGGTCGACCAGCAGCGGCTTGCCCTCCTCGATGACGACCTCGCCGGCGGTGCGCACGAAGTAGTCGCGAAGGCTCTCGGTGTCGTAGACGATCTCCATGCCGCGTCCGCCGAGCACGAAGCTGGGACGCACGAGCACGGGGTAGCCGATCTCCTCGGCGATCGCGACGGCGCCCGCCTCGTCGACGGCGGTGTCATGGCGCGGGGCGACGAGGCCCGCGCGGTCGAGCAGCTGCGAGAACAGCTCGCGCTCCTCGGCGATGTCGATCGCGGCGGGCGAGGTGCCGAGGATCGTGTACCCGGCCTCCTCGATCCCCTTGGCGAGCCCCAGCGGGGTCTGCCCGCCGAGCTGGCAGACGACGCCGTGGATCGTGCCGGACTGCGCCTCGGCGTGCAGCACCTCGAGCACGTCCTCGAGCGTCAGCGGCTCGAAGTACAGGCGGTCGCTGGTGTCGTAGTCGGTCGAGACCGTCTCGGGGTTGCAGTTGACCATGATGGTCTCGAAGCCGGCATCCGACAGCGCGAACGAGGCGTGCACGCACGAGTAGTCGAACTCGACGCCCTGTCCGATGCGGTTGGGTCCCGACCCGATGATGACGACCTTCTGGCGATCGCTGGGCGTGACCTCGGTCTCGTGGTCGTAGCTGGAGTAGTGGTAGGGCGTGAGCGCCGGGAACTCGCCCGCGCAGGTGTCGACCGTCTTGTAGACCGGCCGCACGTCGAGGGCCCAGCGGATCCCGCGCACCTCCGCCTCGGAGACGCCGCGCAGCTGCGCGAGCTGCGCGTCGCTGAAGCCGTGCTCCTTCGCGAGACGCAGCGTGGCGGCATCCAGCTCCGGGGCGGCGGCCACGTAGTCGGCGACCTCGTTGATGAGGATCATCTGGTCGATGAACCAGGGGTCGATCTTCGTCGCGGCGAAAGCCTGCTCCGCCGTCGCCCCCTTGCGCAGCGCCTGCTGCAGCACGACGATCCGCCCGTCGGTGGGGCGCACCGCGATCTCGAGCAGCTCCTCGACACTGCGGGTCTCCTCGCCCCAGTGGAACGACGACCCGCGCTTCTCGAGCGAGCGCAGCGCCTTCTGCAGCGCGGTCGTGTAGTTGCGGCCGATGGCCATCGCCTCGCCCACCGACTTCATGGTCGTCGTGAGGGTCGTGTCGGCGTTCGGGAACTTCTCGAAGTTGAAGCGCGGCGCCTTGACCACGACGTAGTCGAGGGTGGGCTCGAAGCTCGCCGGGGTCGCCTGCGTGATGTCGTTGGGCACCTCGTCGAGGCGGTAGCCGATCGCGAGCTTCGCGGCGAGCTTCGCGATCGGGAAGCCGGTGGCCTTCGAGGCGAGCGCCGACGAGCGCGACACGCGCGGGTTCATCTCGATGACGATGATGCGGCCGGATGCCGGGTCCACGGCGAACTGGATGTTGCACCCGCCGGTGTCCACGCCCACGGCGCGGATGATGTCGATGCCGATGTCGCGCAGCTTCTGGTACTCGCGATCGGTGAGGGTCAGCGCCGGGGCGACGGTGATCGAGTCGCCGGTGTGCACGCCGACGGGGTCGACGTTCTCGATCGAGCAGACGACGACCGTGTTGTCGGACGTGTCGCGCATGAGCTCGAGCTCATACTCCTTCCAGCCGAGGATCGACTCCTCCAGGAGCACCTCGGTGGTCGGCGAGTCGCGCAGGCCCGCGCCGCCGATGCGGCGGAGGTCTTCCTCGTCATAGGCGAAGCCGGAGCCGAGGCCGCCCATCGTGAACGACGGGCGCACGACGAGCGGGTAGCCGAGTTCTGCGGCACCGGCGAGCAGGTCGTCCATCGTGTGCGCGATGACCGACCGTGCGACGTCGGCGCCCGCGTCGAGCACGAGCTGCTTGAAGATCTGGCGGTCCTCGCCCTTGCGGATAGCGTCGACCTTCGCACCGATCAGCTCGACGCCGTACTTCTCGAGGATCCCCTGCTCGTGCAGGGCCATCGCGGCGTTCAGCGCCGTCTGGCCGCCCAGGGTCGGGAGGATGGCGTCGGGCTTCTCCTTGGCGATGATCGTCTCGATGACCGCAGGGGTGATCGGCTCGATGTAGGTCGCGTCGGCGAAGTCGGGGTCGGTCATGATCGTCGCCGGGTTGGAGTTGACGAGGATGACGCGCACGCCCTCTTCGCGCAGCACGCGGCACGCCTGGGTGCCGGAGTAGTCGAACTCGCAGGCCTGGCCGATGACGATCGGGCCGGAGCCGATGACGAGGACGCTCTTGATGTCGTCGCGCTTGGGCATTACTTGCTGGCCTCCAGGGTGGTGCGGACGAGATCGGCGAAGCGGTCGAAGAGGTAGTTGGCGTCGTGCGGGCCGGCGGCCGCCTCGGGGTGGTACTGCACGCTGAACGCCGGGATGTCGAGGGCGCGCAGACCCTCGACGACGTTGTCGTTGAGGCCGATGTGGCTCACCTCGACGCGACCGTAGCCGTTCGGCGACTCCACCTCGCCCTCCAGCGGCGCATCGACGGCGAACCCGTGGTTGTGCGCCGTGATCTCCACGCGCCCGGTCTGCTTGTCGAGCACGGGCTGGTTGATGCCGCGGTGCCCGAACGGCAGCTTGTAGGTGCCGAAGCCGAGCGCCCGCCCGAGCAGCTGGTTGCCGAAGCAGATTCCGAAGAAGGGCAGCTTCTCGTCCAGCACCGAGCGCAGCAGAGCGACGTGGTCGCCGGAGGCCGCCGGGTCGCCGGGGCCGTTCGAGTAGAAGACGGCGACCGGGCCGATCGCGCGGATGTCGTCGATCGTGACCGACTGCGGCAGCACGTGCACGTCGAACCCGCGCGCCGCGAGGTTGTCGATCGTCGCCTGCTTGACGCCGAGGTCGAGGACCGCGAGGTTGCCGATGCGCTCCCCCGTCGCCGGGGTGACCTCGACGGCGGAGACCGAGACGGCCGCCGACAGGTTCTGACCGGCCATCTGCGGCGCCTCGCGCACCAGGCGCAGCTGCTCCTCCGGGTCGAGGCCGGCCGCGTCGCCCGAGAACACGCCGCCGCGCATCGAGCCCGCCGAGCGCAGCACGCGCGTGACCGCGCGGGTGTCGATCCCCGAGATGCCCACGATGCCGTCGCGCACGAGCGCATCGTCGAGCGACTCGTCGGCGCGCCAGTTCGACACGACACGTGAGGGGTCGCGCACGATGTAGCCGGCGACCCAGATGCGGCGCGACTCCGGGTCTTCGCCGTTCATCCCGGTGTTGCCGATGTGGGGCGCGGTCTGCAGCACGATCTGCCCGGCGTAGGACGGGTCGGTGAGGGTCTCCTGGTAGCCGGTCATCCCGGTGGAGAAGACGACCTCGCCGAGGGTGGTGCCGCGGGCGCCGTAGGCGCGGCCGGGGTGGCGGCTGCCGTCTTCGAGCACGAGGACGGCGGGGTCGAGGGACAGGGTGAGGGTCATGCGTCGGTTCCCGTCGGGGTCGGAGCGGGCAGGGCGGTGGCCAGCGATGCGACGAGCGCGCCGGTGGCGATGTCCTGCGGTCGGAGGTAGGTGTCGACGACGGTGTCGCCGAGGCGCCAGACGATGCGTGCGAGGCCGGCCTTCTCGACGACCCGGTCGATGGCGACGGTCGCGCGGTCGACGGCCATCAGCGAGGCGGTGGCGAGGAAGACGCGCGGCTGGCCGGTGAGATCGAGGGCGACACCGCGGTCGGTGACGACGACGTCCGCTCTCGAGCGGAACGCGAGACCGCGGATCGCGAGGCGTTCGAGCGGCTCGTCGTGCCGGGTGGTCGCGACGTAGAGCACGCTGTGGGTCGTGGTCTCGACGGTGCCGGAGGGAGCCTCGGCGACGGGCGCGACGAGGCCGCGGTCGCGACGCGCGCGACGTCGCCACGCCCACAGCCCGAGGGCGACGAGCACGACGGCGACGGCGACCATCACCAGGAGCGCACCTTCGCGGCTCATGCGTGCACCTCCGGGGCGACGACGCCGTCGGCGACGGTCACGCGGCCGCGGAACAGCGTGTGACGCACCTCACCCGGAAGGGTGCGGCCGAGGTACGGCGAGTTGACGCTGCGGCCGCGGAGGTCGTCGAGGGCGAAGGTGCGCACGGGGGCCGGGTCGTAGAGCGTCAGCGATGCCGGAGCGCCCACTTCGAGCGGTGTTCCGGCATCCGCGAGGCGGCCGATGCGCGCCGGTGTAGACGACATGACCCGCGCGACGTCGTCCCAGTCGAGCAGTCCGGTGTCGACCATCGCCTGCTGCACGACGCGCAGCGCGGACTCGAGCCCGACCATGCCGTTGGCGGCGGCGGGCCACTCGCACGACTTGGCCTCGGCGGGGTGCGGCGCGTGGTCGGTCGCGACGATGTCGATCGTGCCGTCGGCGAGACCGGCGCGCACGGCCTGCACGTCTTCGTCGCGACGCAGCGGCGGGTTGACCTTGTAGCGCGCGTCGTACCCGCGCACGAGCTCCTCGGTGAGCAGCAGGTGGTGCGGGGTGACCTCGGCGGTCACGTTCACGCCGCGCTTCTTGGCCCAGCGGATGATCTCGACCGATCCGGCGGTGGACAGGTGACACACGTGCAGACGCGAACCGACGTGTTCGGCGAGGAGCACGTCGCGCGCGATGATCGACTCCTCGGCGACGGCCGGCCAGCCGCCGAGGCCGAGTTCGGCCGACACGGTGCCCTCGTTCATCTGGGCGCCTTCGGTGAGCCGCGGGTCCTGCGCGTGCTGGGCGACGGCACCGTCGAACGCCTTCACGTACTCGAGGGCGCGGCGCATGATGAGCGGATCGAAGACGCAGAACCCGTCGTCGCTGAACACCCGCACCCGGGCGCGCGACGAGGCCATCGCGCCGAGCTCGGCGAGTCGCTCGCCCTTCTGCCCGACCGTGACGGCGCCGATCGGCTGCACGTGCACGTAGCCGGCCGCCTCGCCGAGGGCGAGCTCCTGCTCGACGACGCCGGCGGTGTCGGCGACGGGAGACGTGTTCGGCATCGCGAACACCGTCGTGTACCCGCCGGCGGCGGCCGCGCGCGAGCCGGTCAGGATCGTCTCCGACGCCTCGTAGCCGGGTTCGCGCAGATGGGTGTGCAGGTCGACGAGACCGGGCAGGGTGATGAGTCCCTGGGCGTCGATCACGGTCGCCCCGGCCCGGCTGAGGCCCGTTCCGACCTCGGCGATCACGCCGCCCTCGATGACCATGTCGGCGGGGTGTCCGCCGGCCAGACGTGCTCCGCGGATGAGGATGCTGTCGCTCATCGTGCGCCCTCCTCTGTGTCGTTGGTGTCGCGCTCCCCCGCCAGCAGCAGGTAGAGCACCGCCATGCGCACCGACACACCGTTTGCGACCTGCTCCAGCACGGTCGATCGGGGCGAGTCGGCGGCGTCGGCGGAGATCTCCAGACCCCGGTTCATGGGGCCCGGGTGCATGACGATGCTACCGTCCGGCAGCGCCGCGAGCCGCGCGGCATCCAGCCCCCAGCGGCGCGAATACTCCCGCTCAGTGGGGAAATACGCGGCGTTCATGCGCTCGAGCTGGATGCGCAGCATCATGAGGGCATCGGGGCCGCCGGCGATGGCCTCGTCGAGGTCGTAGACGATGCGCACCGGCCACGCCGACACGTCCTGCGGCACGAGGGTGGGAGGGGCGACGAGGGTCACGTCGGCTCCGAGCGTGTGCAGCAGCCACACGTTGGAGCGGGCGACGCGGGAGTGCAGCACGTCGCCGACGATCGTGACGGCGAGACCGTCGAGGCCGCGGCCGCGGCTGTCGTCGCCGAATCGCCGCTTGCGCATCGTGAACGCGTCGAGCAGCGCCTGCGTCGGGTGCTCGTGGGTGCCGTCGCCCGCGTTGACGACGCCGGCGGTGATCCAGCCGCTCGAGGCGAGCGTCTGCGGAGCGCCGGAGGCGCCGTGGCGGATGACGACGGCATCCGCGCCCATCGCCTGCAGCGTCTGCGCGGTGTCCTGCAGCGATTCGCCCTTCGAGACCGACGATCCCTTCGCGGAGAAGTTGATGACGTCGGCGGAGAGGCGCTTGGCAGCCGCTTCGAATGAGATGCGCGTGCGCGTGGAGTCCTCGAAGAACAGGTTCACCACGGTCTTGCCGCGCAGCGTCGGCAGCTTCTTGACCTCGCGCGACTGCGTGTCGCGCATGTCCTCGGCCACATCGAGGATGCGGATCGCCTCGGCGCGGGCGAGCGTCTTGGTGTCGAGCAGGTTCCTCATGACGCGATGGTCACCTCCTCGATGCCGTCGACCTCGGCAAGGTGCACGTTGACGCGCTCGGTGCGGGCGCTGGGCAGGTTCTTGCCGACGAAGTCGGGGCGGATCGGCAGCTCCCGGTGGCCGCGGTCGACGAGGATCGCGAGGCGCACCGCGGCGGGGCGCCCGATGTCGCCGATGGCGTCGAGGGCCGCGCGGATGGAGCGACCCGAGAACAGCACGTCGTCCACGAGCACGACGGTCTTGCCGTCGATGCCGCCATCGGGGATCTGGGTGGGCCGCGGCGTGCGGGTGGGATGCCGGTGCAGATCGTCGCGGTACATCGTGACGTCGAGGGCCCCGACGGGCACCGGTGCACCACCGAAGTCGGTGACGAGGGCGCCGACCCGCTCGGCGAGGGTGACGCCGCGGGTGGGGATGCCCAGGAGGACGAGGTCTTCGGGACCCTTGTTCGACTCCAGGATCTCGTGTGAGATCCGAGTCAGGGCCCGGGCGATGTCAGCCGCGTGCAGCACGGTTCGCGTGCTCATCCGCTGCTCCCTTCTCCGCCTCACGGGACGGTTTTAAAGGTTGCTGTGGTTACCTTGAAGAGCCTACCGGATGACGCACGCACCCTCGCGTACTCCCACTGTTAGGCTCCCCTCAGTCCATGCCCTCCTCCCTCGATGCGCGCGCTCACCGCGGCGAAGCAGTCACGGCCGCAGCCGCGCCGGACGCCGCCGCGGGCTCCGCCGTGCCCGGGACGGGCACCGGGCGCGCCACGGCCAAGACGATCCTGTTCGGCGAGCACGCGGTCGTGTACGGCCGGCCGGCCGTCGCCGTGCCGATCACCGCCATCCCGGTCACGGCGCTCGCCCGTCCCGTCGAGGGTCCCGCGAGCCTGCGCAGCGCGCTCTACCACGGGCGGCTCGACCGCATCCCGGAGCGGCTGCGGCCCACCGGCGCCGCGGTGTCGGCGGCGCTCGACGCTGTCGGGCGGCCGTCGGCGGGGGTGGCCGTGGAGGTGCGCTCCGAGATCCCGGCCGAGCGCGGGCTCGGTTCCAGCGCGGCCGTCGCCGCGGCGATCGTGACGGCCGTGAGCGCCGCGTTCGGTCGCACCCTGTCCCCCGACGAGCGGCATGAGCTCATCCAGATCGCCGAACGCGCCGCGCACGGCCGGCCGAGCGGCCTCGATGCCCGCAGCGTCGTCGCCACCGGTCCGGTCTGGTTCGAGGACGGCGCGGCCACGACGCTCGCGGTCGGCGGTCCGATGACGTTCGTGCTGGCCGACACCGGCGTCGCAGGGCGCACGCGCGAAGCCGTCGCCGCCGTGCGCGCCCTCCACGAGGAGCGCCCCGCACATGTCGACGCTCTGCTGGAGCGTCTCGGCGGGCTCGCCGCACAAGCCCGCGTCGCCCTCGGTACCGGCGACGCCGAGGCCGTCGGCGCCGCGATGACCGACGCGCACGCCGCGCTCAACGTGCTCGGCGTCGGCGACCCCGCCCTCGACCACCTCGTCGCCGCGGCCCGCACCGGCGGCGCGCTCGGCGCGAAACTCACCGGCGGTGGTCGAGGCGGCTGCATCGTGGCCGTCGCCCGCGACGCCGACCATGCCGACGACCTCGTCGCCCACCTGCGCGCCGCGGGCTCGCCCGCCGCGTGGAGCACCCACCTGGAGGCCTCCCGATGACCGTCCCGATCGACCTCCCGGCAGAACCCGGGGCCGAGGCCACCGCGCGCGCCCACCCCAACATCGCCCTCGTGAAGTACTGGGGCAAGGCCGACACCGCGCAGAACCTCCCGGCGACGGGAAGCCTGTCGATGACCCTCGACATCTTCCCGACCACCACGACCGTGCGTCTGGACGGGGCGCTCCCGGCCGACCGGGTCGTCCTGAACGCCGCCGAGCGCACGGGGGTCGTCGCCGATCGCGTCGTGCGCCTGCTCGACGAGGTGCGCGCGCTCGCCGGGAGCAGCATCCGCGCGCACGTCACCTCGATCAACACGGTCCCCTCGGCCGCAGGGCTGGCCTCCTCGGCGTCCGGCTTCGCGGCGCTGGCGACCGCGGCGGCCTCCGCGTACGGCCTCGACCTCGACGCCCGTGCACTGAGCCGACTCGCCCGGCGCGGATCGGGTTCGGCGGCGCGTTCCATCGTGCCGCGCTTCGCGGTGTGGCACGCCGGCACCGACGCGCAGTCCTTCGCCGAAGAGGTCGCCGCACCCGACCTCGCCATGGTCGTCGCGACGGTCGACGCCCGCGAGAAATCGGTGTCCAGCCGCGACGCGATGAAACGCACCGTGCTGACGTCGCCGTTCTACCCCGCGTGGGTCGACTCGACGGCGCAGAGCCTCGAGGCGGCCCTCGCCGCCTGCCGCGACGGCGACGCGGAGCGCCTCGGACGCATCACCGAGACCAACGCGCTGCGCATGCACGCCGTCATCCAGTCGTGCGACCCGCCCATCCGCTACCTCTCGCCCACCAGCGTCGCGCTGTTCGACCGCGCCGCCGAGCTGCGTGCCGACGGCATCGCGGCGTACGCGACGGCGGATGCCGGACCGAACGTCGTGCTGCTGTGCGCGGCCGACGCCGCCGAGACCGTGCGCGACCGCGTCGCGGACCTCGCCGAGGCCGTCGTCGCCCGCCCGGGTCCCGGTGCGATGCTCCTTCCGGCGAGCGAGCGTGTCGCCGGATGAGTGCGACGATCGTCGCGCGTGCGCCGGGCAAGCTGTTCGTCGCCGGTGAGTACGCCGTCGTCACCCCCGGCGAGCCCGCCGTGCTCGTCGCCGTCGACCGCTTCCTCACCGTCTCGCTGACCGAGACGACCGGCGCCGGCGGCATCCACTCGCCCGAGTCCGCCCGGCCCTCGCTGCGCTGGACGCGGGACGCGGGCGGTCTCGTCGTCGCCCCCGAGGACCACTCGTACGACTACGTGCTGTCGGCTCTCACGGTCATCGAGCGACTGCGCGCCGAGCGCGGCATCGCGCCGCGGCTGTACGACCTCACGATCGACAGCGGGCTCGACGACGCGTCGGGACGCAAGTTCGGGCTCGGGTCGTCGGCGGCCGTCACGGTCGCGACGATCCGAGCGATCGACCGGTTCTACCGCCTGGCGCTCGACCGGCGCACGCTGTACCAGCTCGCTCTGCTGGCCACCATCCGCATCGCACCGTCCGCATCCGGCGGGGATCTGGCGGCGAGCACGTTCGGTGGGTGGATCGGCTACCGCTCCCCCGACCGCGAGATGCTCCGCCGCCTTCTCGACGCTGGCGACGCCGTCGCCTCCGTGCTGGAATCCGACGCGTGGGAGCACCTCGAGATCGTGCGCCTCCGACCGCCGCGCGACCTCGGCTTCTTCGTGGGCTGGACCGGCGAGCCCGCTTCTACGGTGCGTCTCGTCGACGCGGTGGGGCGCGGCGCCGCCGTCGGAGCCGTCGACCATGCCGGCTTCCTCCGCGACTCGCGGGCGTGCGTGACCGATCTGTGGGCCGCCCTCGACGCCGGGGACGACGCCGCGACACTCGACGCCCTCCGGCGTGCCCGCGGCCTTCTGCAGGCTCTGGGCGCGCAGGCCGGGCTGGCCATCGAGACGCCCCGCCTTGCGGCGCTGTGCGACGCGGCGGAAACCGCCGGTGCGGCGGCGAAGTCGTCGGGCGCGGGCGGCGGCGACTGCGGCATCGTGCTGGCCCCGGCATCGGCCGACGTGCGCGGCATGCTCGACGCGTGGGAGGCTCAGGACATCCGCCGCCTCACCATCGCGGTGCATCCGCCGGAAGGAGGCGACGATGTCCTCTGAGCGCAAGGACGACCACCTGCGTCTCGCCGGCGACCAGTCGCGGCTCCCGCGCAGCGGCGCCGGTTTCGACGACATCGCCTTCGTGCACCACGCCCTCGCCGGCATCGACGTCGCCGACGTCGACCTGACCGTGCGGATGCCGGGCGGCCGCTGGGACGCGCCGCTGCTGATCAACGCGATGACCGGCGGTAGCGACGCGACCGGCAGGGTGAACCGCGAACTCGCGGTCGCCGCGCGCGAGACGGGACTGGCGATCGCGTCGGGGTCGGTGAGCATCGCCCTCGGCGACCCCTCGGTGGCGGGCACCTTCAGGGTGCTCCGCGATGAGAACCCCGACGGCTACGTGCTCGCGAACCTCGGCGTGGAGCGCAGCCCCGACGACGCGCGTCGCGCGGTGGACCTGCTGCAGGCCGACGCCCTGCAGGTGCACGTGAACGCGGTGCAGGAGATCGTCATGCCCGAAGGCAGCCGCTCCTTCGCCCGCTGGCCCGCCTCCTTGGAGGCGATCGTGGCCGCCGTCGACGTGCCCGTCGTCGTCAAGGAGGTCGGGTTCGGTCTCAGCGCCGACACGCTCGCCCTGCTGACCGACCTCGGTGTGGCCGCCGCCGATGTCGCCGGCCGCGGCGGCACCGACTTCGTGCAG
Organism: Microbacterium telephonicum; assembly: GCF_003651225.1. Classification (GTDB taxonomy): domain Bacteria; phylum Actinomycetota; class Actinomycetes; order Actinomycetales; family Microbacteriaceae; genus Microbacterium; species Microbacterium telephonicum. The sequence continues at coordinate 343,005 of NZ_RCDB01000002.1, read as the reverse complement.
ATCGAGAACGCGCGGCGCCCCGAAGGCGGATACGAGCACCTCTTCGGCTGGGGTCAGACCGCCGTCGCATGCCTGCTCGAGGCCCCCGCCGACGCTCCCGTGCTGATCGCCTCCGGCGGGGTGCGGTCGCCGCTGGACGTCGTGCGCGCCCTCGCCCTCGGTGCCCGCGCCGTCGGCGTGTCCGGCGGGTTCCTGCGCACCGCCCTCGACGGCGGGGCCGAGGCACTCGTCGCGCAGATCCGCGAGTGGCAGGCCCACGTCGCGGCGCTGTGCGCATTGCTGGGCGCGGCGACCCCCGACGACCTGCTGCACACCGATGTGATCGTCGGCGGCGAGACCGCCGACTTCTGCCGCGCCCGCGGCGTGGACCTCGCCCCGTGGGCGGTCCGCAGCCGGGCGCACCGGGCCGAGACGGCCCGTCGAGAAAGGAGCCGGCATGACCGGTGAGACCCCCATCCCCACCAGCTGGGTGGGCCCCATCCGGCTGAGCGGCGACGTCGTCGGCGAGCAGTCGGTCCCGCTGGCCACCTACGAGTCGCCGCTGTGGCCATCGGTGGGCCGCGGCGCGCGTGTGTCTCGTCTCGTCGAGGACGGCATCCGCGTGAGCGTCGTCGACGAGCGCATGACCCGCTCCACCCTGTTCACCGCTCCGGATGCCGCGACCGCCGTCGCCGCCGCGCGCGCGATCACGGCGCGCATCGACGAGCTCGCCGCCGTCGTGAGCGCCCGCAGCCGCCACGCGCAGCTCATCGACATCGACACTGAGGTCGTCGGGCACCTGCTGTTCGTCCGCTTCGCGCTGCGCACCGGTGACGCGTCGGGCCACAACATGGTCACCCTCGCCGCCGAAGGCCTCATGGCGGCGATCCTCGCAAACCACCCCGAGCTGGAATACGGGTCGATCTCGGGCAACTTCTGCTCCGATAAGAAGGCGACCGCCGTCAACGGCATCCTCGGCCGCGGCCGCAGCGTCATCGCCGAGATCCTCATCCCCGCCGCGATCGTCGAAGACCAGCTGCGCTCGACCGCTGCGCGGATCGTCGCGCTGAACACCCGCAAGAACCTCGTCGGGTCGACCATCGCCGGCGCGCTGCGCTCGTCGAACGCGCACTACGCGAACATGCTGCTCGCGATCTACCTCGCGACCGGTCAGGATGCCGCCAACATCGTCGAGGGATCGCAGGGCATCACGTACGCCGAGGAACGGGACGGCGACCTGCTGTTCTCGTGCACCCTTCCGAACCTCATCGTCGGCACCGTCGGCAACGGGAAGGATCTGCCCGTCGTCGAGGACGCCCTGCAGCGCCTCGGCTGCCGCGAAGACCGCGAACCCGGCGCGAACGCCCGTCGCCTGGCCGCGATCGTCGCGGCTACCGTGCTCTGCGGCGAGCTGTCGCTGCTGGCCGCGCAGACCAACCAAGGAGAGCTGATGCAGTCCCACCTCTTGCTGGAGCGACGGACGGAGGCGGGCGCATGAGCGTGGCGTACGGCATCCACGACCTGTCGGTCGCCACCGGCAGCCGCGTGCTCGCGCTCGACTTGCTGGCCGAGTACAGCGGCATCGACCCCGACAAGTTCCGCCTCGGCCTCGGCCAGGAACGCTTGAGCGTGCTGGCCCCCGACGAGGACATCGTGACGATGGCCGCCGCCGCCGCCCTGCCGATCATCGAGCGGCACGGGTCCGACGACATCCGGGCCGTGCTGTTCGCGACGGAGTCCGGTATCGACCAGTCGAAGTCGGCCGCCGTCTTCGTGCACGAGCTGCTGGGACTGCCCCGCACGTGCCGGGTCGTCGAGTTCAAGCAGGCCTGCTACGGCGGCACCGCCGCGCTGCAGGCGGCGCTGGGCATGGTGGCGCGCGAGCCCGGCTCGCGGGTGCTCGTCATCGCCTCCGACGTCGCGCGCTATGCACTCGATTCGGCGGCCGAGGCGACGCAGGGCGCCGCGGCGGTGGCGCTGCTCGTCTCGGCCGATCCGGCACTCGTCGCCGTCGAGCCGGCCGCGGGTGTCTGGACGGCCGACATCGACGACTTCTGGCGGCCCAACGACAGCGACACGGCTCTCGTCGACGGCCGGCTGTCGGTGGACACCTACCTCGCCGCCGTCGTCGGCTCGTGGGACGACTACCGCGCCCGCGGCGGCGTCGACGTCGCCGACATCGACCTGTTCTGCCACCACCAGCCCTACACGCGCATGGCGCACAAGGCGCTGCGCGCCCTCGCCGCCCACACCGGCACCGAGATCGACGAGGCGCGTGTGGCGCCGTCGACGGTGTACAACCGGCAGATCGGCAACTCCTACACGGCGTCGCTGTTCCTCTCGCTGGCCGCCGTGCTCGACGGCGACGACGACCTGACGGGCCGGCGCGTCGGCCTCTACAGCTACGGTTCGGGCGCGACGGGCGAATTCCTCGCCGTCAGCGTGCAGCCGGGCTACCGTGCACACACCCGCGCGGCCGCGACCTTGGCGGCCCTCGCCGCCCGCACCCCCATCGACATCGCGACCTACCGCAGCCTGCACGCCGGGGCCACCCACCGCTCCGCGGTCGACACCGAGATCGCCCCGGCATCGGACGGGCCGTTCCGCTTCCGCGGCATCACCGGACGCGCCCGTCACTACGAGCGCGTCTGACCCGACCGACGCGTCGCACCGTCGACGCGTGCACTTCTCAGGACGGATCGACGCGCAGACGCCAGCCCGCCCCGTCGTTCTGCCGCCACCGTAGGTCGGGCGGGTCATCCGTCCTGAGAAGTGAACGGCCGACGCGTCCGGGCCGACGGCGCCCGGGCCGGATCAGGCGGTCGCGGTGGTCGCCGCCTCGGTGAGGCCACCATCGACCGAGCGGGAGGCGCGGATGGGGTGACCCGGCGTCGTGAGGCACTTGCCGGAAGCGAGGTCCCACTTCCAGTCGTGGAGCGCGCACGTGAGCACTCCGTCCTCGATCTTTCCGGTCTTGGTGAGGTCGGCGCGCAGGTGCGGGCAGCGACGCTGCACCGTCCAGTCGCCGATCTCGGCGTCTTCGGTCTGGTCGGACTGCTCCGAGTACCAGTTCTCGACGTACTCGATGCGGTCGCGCGAGAGGCACTTGAGGAAGGTCGTCAGGAACTCGTTGAACTTGCCCGAGCGGCCGACCTCGAACTGCATCGATAGGAAGATCGAGTTCGACCAGTCGATCTCGTGGTCGGCGATGTTCGTCGAGACGAGGTCGGCGGGGATCGTGTACCAGTAGATGCACTCCTCCCCCGCGTACTCGCGCACCTTGGCACGCGGGAAGTCGACGACCATGTCGAGGTCGCCGATGCGGAAGCGCACGTTGCCGCCGACGCCGTTGCGGATGGTGCGCGCCCGGCGCAGCAGCGGCTCCCACCACTCCTTGATCGCCGCGAGCATCTCCTCGGGCGGCAGGACCGGCGCGCGCGTCGCGATCTCGGCCTGCACTTCGGCCTGCCGGCTGTCGCGCTGCTCGGCGAGATACGCCCACTTGTCGGTGAACATGCGCTCGATCTCGGCATCCGTGTACAGCGTCTGGGTGATCTCCAGCTCGCCGCCGACGAGGTCGAGCTGCGTGCCGGGGACGAACAGGTGTCCCTTCTGGTCGGGACGTTCCGCGGCCATGTGCGCGAGGAACTGCGCCTGATCGGTGAAGATCGAGTCGTCCTCGAGCCCCCAGCCGTTGTAGCGGAACAGCTCTTCGCGCAGGAACATCGGCGGACCGGCCATGGGGAACACGTGCGGGGCGTCGACCTTGTCGATGTAGTACATCGCGCGCTTGTTCTGCGCATCGCGCTTGAGCTGGGCGAAGTTCTGCTTCGCGTCCTGCGGCAGGTCGTAGACCATCGGCCACCAGATGGCGCCGCTGACCTGCGTGAAGTACGCGTCGGGCTTGGAGAAGGCCAGCAGCTTCTCGAGGTCGAGCGGGTGCGAGTCGTTCTGGTTGAGGATCGACGCCGTGCCGTCGTCGACCGACAGCGACGAGTCGCCGATCGGGCCGTCGCTGGGGGCACGCAGCGGGGTCACCATGATGCTGACGCCGCCGAAGTCGGTGGGCACGCCCGCCTGCATGTAGACGAGGTTGTCGTACCCGAGCGCGCGCAGGTCGGTTTCGAGGTCGTCCGTCGGATACTCCGGAAGGAGCACGCGGATGTCCTTGCGGACGTGACGCTCGAGCAGCTTCGGGTCGAAGTGGTCGCGGTGGCGGTGCGAGATGTAGAGGAAGTCGGCGGCGCCGAAGCGCTCCCAGTCCAGGCCCCTGTTGTCGGGGAAAGGGAACCAGGAGCCGAAGAAACTGGGTCCGACGACGGGGTCGCAGAGGATGCTCCCGCCCGCCGTCTCGATGAACATCCCGGCGTGGCCCAAGCCCGTGATCCGCATGACTACCTCCTGTCGAGCCCGTCGAGTCTACGCGAGCGCTGTCGGGAACCCTGGGTGCCGGGCCGACCGGACCGGCAGGGTCAGGCCAGCAGCCCGCGGATGTCGTCGGCCGTCAACGCCGTCGAGAAGGCGCCGTCGGAGTCGAGCACGGCGTCGAACAGTCGCGCCTTGCGCTGCTGCAGTTCGAGCACCTTCTCCTCGATGGTCCCGGCGGCGATGAGCCGGTAGACGGTGACCGGACGCGTCTGCCCGATGCGGTGCGCCCGATCGATCGCCTGCTGCTCGGCGGCGGGGTTCCACCACGGGTCGAGCAGGAAGACGTAGTCCGCTTCGGTGAGCGTGAGCCCCACGCCGCCGGCCTTCAGGCTGATGAGGAACACCGGCGCGTCGCCGCCGCGGAAGGCGTCGACGACCGCATCTCGCCGCAGGGTCGACCCGTCCAGGCGCACCGAGGCGATGCCGTGCCGGGTCAGGTCGGCTTCGACGATGTCGAGGTAGGAGGTGAACTGGCTGAACACGAGTGCGCGGTGCCCCTCGGCCGCCAGCTCGCCCAGACGCTCGCGCAGGGTGTCGAGTTTGCTCGATCCGAGACCCGGGCCGCCGGCATCCACGAGCGCCGGCGCCAGCGCCAGCATCCGCAGCAGGGTGAGCGAGCGGAAGACGATGAAGCGATGGCTGTCGAGATCGTCGAGCAGCCCCAGCACCTTGCGTCGTTCGCGCTGCAGCACGCGCTCGTACACGGCACGGTGGCCGCTGGTGAGCTCCACCCGCACGTCCTGCTCCTGCCTCGGCGGCAGGTCGGCGGCGACGAGGTCTTTCGTCCGTCGCAGCAGGAACGGACGGATGCGGCGGCGCAGGCGCGCGAGCCGGCGTTCGCGCGCGGGTCCGCCCTCGAGATTCTCGTCGACCTTGCCGTGCTCGATGGGTTTGACGTACTCGTCGCGGAACCGGCGCGCCGACGGGAACAGCCCGGGCGAGGTGAGGGAGAGGAGGGCCCACAGGTCGACGATGCTGTTCTCCAGCGGCGTGCCGGTGACGGCGAATCGCGCGGTCGCACGCAGGTCGAGGGCGGCGCGGTGCACACGCGTGCGGGGGTTCTTGAGCGCCTGTGCCTCGTCGAAGACGACCGTCGACCAGGTCGTGGCGGCGTAGGCCGCGGCGTCGAGGCGCAGGAGCGCGTAGGAGGTGACCACGACGTCGGCGTCGATCGTGTCGGGGCGTACGCCGGTGCCGGTGACGACGTGCACGCGGAGGCCGGGGGCGTGACGGGCCGCCTCGTCGCGCCACGCGGTCACGACCGACGTGGGCGCAACGACGAGCGCGGGCGGGCCGTCGGTGCCGGCGTCGAGCGCGTGCAGGAGCAGCGCGAGCACCTGCACCGTCTTGCCCAGGCCCATGTCGTCGGCGAGGATGCCGCCGAGTCCGGCGCCGCGCAGGGACGCGAGCCACCGGAATCCGTCGGCCTGGTACGGCCGCAGCGTGGCCGTGAGGCCGTCCGGCACGGCCGTCGGTCCCTCCGCATCCGTCGCCCGGCCGTCGCGGAACGCGGCGACCGCGCTGCGCCAGCTCGTCGCGGGCTGCGCCTGGTCGGCGAGGTCCTCGAAGTCCTCCCAGAACTCGACGTGGTAGCGGCTGATCCGCGGTCCCGCCTCCCACTCAACGAGGTCCCGCGACTCGTCGATGAGGTCCCGCAGACGGTCGAGCGCCGGGTGCGAGAGCGAGAAGTACGCGCCGTCGGAGAGGAGGATCTTCTTGCGCCGCTGGGCGAGCGCCGTGAACAGCGGACGGAACGGGATGCTGCGGCCGTCGACCTCGACGACGACGCCGAGCTCGAACCAGTCGGCATCCGTGGACTCGACCGTCGTCACGGCGATGCGGGGGTCGCCCCGCAACTCCCGGTAGTCGCGGCGGATGCCGGACAGCTCGATCCGGAGGTCGTCGAGCGCTTCGAGCGCGGGCAGCGTCTGCGCGATGAAGATGGCCGCGTCGATGCCGGACAGGTGGCCGGCGGGGGCGAAGGCGAGGTCGGATGCCGCCTCCCACGCCGCAGCGAGGGAACGGCGCAGGGTGCGTCGCTCGTCGTCGTCGGGTCGGGTGTCGCCGTCGAGGGCGGTGCGTCCGCTGCCGGGCGTGTGCCACGCGAAGGCGTAGTCGACGAGGTCGCGGGGCTGTTGGTCGACGGTGAGGACCAGGACCGTGCGCTCCGGCGGTGGGAGCCGCACGCCGCGACCGGCCGTGACCTCGGTCTCGCGGGCCAACCGCGGGTACGCGGTGCGCAGGAATTCGTCGCGATCGGCGGCCGGGATGTGCAGCGGGCCGCCGGTGGCGAGCACCGCGCGGGTCGCGGGACCGAGGCCGACGGGGGCGAGTCCCACCCGCAGCGCCGACCCGTCGCGCTCGACCGTGTACACGCCGACGCCGCCGATGGGGCGGGCGCGCGTGGCGGGCGGCTCATCGCCCAACCGGACGACGGGCGTCAGCATGAGCCCGTCGCGTTCGTTCGCTGCGCTGACTCCGGCGTCGTGCGCGCGCGGCGCCCGATCGACCCGGAACTCGACGGTGGCGGCATCCGCGAGCGAGAGTTGCTGGTCGGCGCGGGTGGAGACCAGAGGGATGCCGAGCGCGGCCGCCGCGCGCAGATGGGGCCAGAGCAGCACCGAGTCGACACCGTCGAGGGTCAGCCAGTCGGAATCGCCGTAGCCGCCGAACACGCGGACGTCGTGGGCGATGCCGTACAGGGTCGTGAACCAGCGCAGCCGTGCGGGGTCGAGCCGCCAGGCGCCGCGCCGCAGCGACTCCCACGTCGCCTCGCCCTGCACCCAGTCATCGCGGGCGGCGCTGGGCACGAGCGGACGCACCGCGAGCCGCAGCTCGCCGTCGCCGGTCTCGACGGCGCGCGGCGTTGCCGGTTGCACCCGACGCGGACCCCAGTGCGCCGAACCGCCGCCCTCGCGCACCCGCAGCTGCACGCCGAGGGCGATGCGGTCGTCCGACACCGGCTCCGCGGCGAGGACGGTGCGCCAGGACGGCACGCGATCGGGGGTCACCGCGTCATCCTGTCAGCAGGCTCCGACAGCAGGTCGTCAGTTGGAACGTGCGATCCGGGCCAGCACACCGTGCACGAACGCGCCCGAGTCGTCGGTCGAGAACTCCTTGGCGAGTTCCACGGCCTCGTCGATCGCGACCGCCGTCGGCACCTCGTCGTTGTGCAGGATCTCCCACACGCCGATGCGCAGGATGGCACGGTCGACAGCCGGCATCCGCTCGATCTTCCAATCGCGGGCGTGAGTGACGATCTGCTCGTCGATCTCGTCGCGGGCATCGACGATGCCGTCGACGATCTCGCGCGCGTACAGCCACGACGCCTCGCGGGCCGGTTCGCCGGCGGCGCGCTTGGCCTCGGCTGCGAGGGTGACGGCGAGGTCGTCGCCGCGCACGTCGCTGGAGAACAGGATGTCGAGGGCGCGCTTACGTGCCTTGGATCGGGCGCTCATGCGGTGCGGCCGCGATCAGTTGACGCGGCCGAGGTAGTCGCCCGTGCGGGTGTCGACCTTGACCTTCGTGCCGGTCTCGAGGAACAGCGGAACCTGGATCTCGTAACCGGTCTCGACGGTGGCGGGCTTGGTGCCCGCCGACGAGCGGTCGCCCTGCAGGCCCGGCTCGGTGTAGGTGATCTCGAGCACGACGGATGCCGGAAGCTCGATGTAGAGCGGGTTGCCGTTGTTGAGCGCGATCTGCACCTGCTGGTTCTCGAGCAGGAAGTTCGCCGCGTCGCCGACGGTCGCGGCGCCCACCGTGAGCTGGTCGTAGTCGGCGACGTCCATGAAGACGAAGCCCTCGCCGTCGTTGTAGAGGTAGGTGAAGTCGCGGCGGTCGACGTTCTCGGTCTCGATCTTCGCGCCCGCGTTGAACGTCTTGTCGACGACCTTGCCGCTCATGACGTTCTTGAGCTTGGTGCGCACGAACGCGCCGCCCTTGCCGGGCTTGACGTGCTGGAACTCCACGACGCTCCAGAGCTGTCCGTCGATGTTGAGGACGACGCCGTTCTTGATGTCTGCGGTGGATGCCATGAGTGTGGAGTTTCCGTTCGTGGAGTCTGCGGTGTGTCGCTGCGCGGAGCGCGGAGCGGACCAGCATCCGATTCTACGGGATGCCGGGGTTCGGGCGTGTGGGGCGCCCCGCCGCCAGCGTGGGCCGGCGTTGCTTCGGAGATCCGCAGTTCTTCGGAGCTGTTGCCCGGTGAGCGTCCGAAGAAGCGCAGATCTCCGAAGTTGCGCCGTGGTCTCAGCCGTCGGCGTGGCCGGTGATGACGTCGAGGAGCAGTCGGGTGGCGTGCGCGTAGCCGGCGACGCCCTCCCCGATGACGTGGACGACCGCGACATCGCGCACGTACGAGTGATGGCGGAACTCTTCCCGCGCGTACACGTCGGAGACATGCACCTCGGCGACGGGCAATGCGACGCTACTGAGCGCGTCACGGAGGACCACCGACGTGTGCGTCAGACCGCCCGGGTTGATGACGATGCCGGCGCAGTCGGGCCGTGCCTCGTGGATCGCGTCGATGAGCACGCCCTCGTGGTTGGACTGCACCGCGCGCACCTCGAAGCCGGATGCCGCCGCGGTGTCGACGACGAGCCTCTCGACGTCGGCGAGGGTCTCGGAGCCGTAGATCTCGGGCTCTCGCGTGCCCAGCAGATTGAGGTTCGGACCGTTCACGAGCAGCAGTCGGCGGGGCGTGTCCACGTCAGCACCCTATCGTCGCGACGCGCGCCGGACGTGTGGATGGATGCGGCGCGCAACAGGCCCGAGTCGCTACGGTGACGTCATGCCCCGCCCGAGGATCGTCGTCGCCGCGCTCGTCGCGACGCTTGCCCTCGCGGGCTGCACGCCGTCCCCCGAGCCCACGCCATCGCCCACCGGCTTCGCCTCCGAGGAGGAGGCCTTCGCCGCCGCCGAGGCCACGTACCGCGCCTACGTCGATGCGCTGAATCAAGTCGACACTCGAAATCCTGAGACCTTCGAGCCGGTGTACTCGTGGCTCGCCGGCGAAGCGCTGGCTGCTTCTAAGAAGACCTTTTCGGCGATGCACGCCGATGACTGGCAGGTTGCGGGCGTAAGCGTCCTGGCTTCAGCGCGACCTGTGACCCACGACAATTCCGGTGTGATTATGGCCGTTTGCCTTGACGTCAGCCAAGTTGAAGTCACTGACGCATCTGGAGCTTCAGTGGTTTCGCCGGAGCGGGTCGATGTTCAGCCACTACTTATTGCTCTGAGCCCCGCAGATTCAGCTACCGGCCTAGTCGTCTCAAGCAGCGAAACCGACGGTGACCGCGCATGCGACTAACTGCTTGCGTGCTCGTCGGGGCCCTTTCGCTCTCGGCGGCGCCGGGTGTGATAACGAGCGCTGCCGATTCACCATGCGGGGCTGAGGCAGCTTGGACGGGTTGCCCATCCGTGACTAACGACGGCTCGGCGGTTACGGTGACGGGGACCTCTCCCGGATCGGGTGGCAGCGGTGGCTCAAGCGATCGGACTCCGGAAGATGAATACGACCCGGACGCACCCGCCCCGCCCGAGGTCTGTAACGACCCGCTGAACCGGTGCGGGACGTACGAGGTGGTGCTGTTGCGGCCGACCCTCGAGGATGTCGCGCGGTTCGCGCCGACGTCGCATCCGCTCGTCGATGAGCCCGATGGTGTCGGGATCGTCGGGATGCCCGTGAACTTCGTCGTGTCGGCATCCGCCCACGAAGTCGCGGGCACGCTCTTCGACCTGCCCGTGACGGTGCGCTTCACGCCCGTCGGGTACACGTTCGCGCACGGCGACGGCACGAGTCGCACGTCGACGACGGGTGGACGGTCGTGGTCGGCGCTGGGCGTTCCGCAGTTCACGTCGACCGACACGAGTCACGCGTACGCCGAGCGCGGAACGTTCACGGCGACCACGACGGTGCAGTATGTGGCCGACGTCGACCTCGGCTCGGGGTGGACGCGCGTCCCCGGCACGCTGTCGACACCGGGCGGCACCGCGACGCTGCGCATCGTCGAGGCGCGCACGGCCCTCGTCGAGCGCACCTGCCTCGAAGATCCCACCGGCCCCGGCTGCTGACTACTCGCCGATCTCCTGATAGGCGGCGAACAGGAGCGACTCGTCGGGGGCCTGCAGCACTGTGGGCTTGCCGATCTCGTCGAGCACGATGAAGCGCAGCATCGAGCCGCGGGTCTTCTTGTCGCGCTGCATCGTCGCCAGCAGTTGACGCCACGCCCCGGACCGGTACCCGGTCGGCAGGCCCAACGTCTCGAGGATGTCGCGGTGACGCTGCGCGGAAGCGTCGGAGAGACGCCCGGCCAGGCGCGACAGCTCCGCGGCGAACATCATCCCCACCGAGATCGCGGCGCCGTGACGCCACTGATAGCGCTCGGAATGCTCGATCGCGTGACCGAGCGTGTGCCCGTAGTTGAGCACCTCCCGCAGCCCGGCCTCGCGCAGGTCCTCCCCCACGACACGTGCCTTCATGTCGATCGCGAGTTCGATGCACCGGCGGAACGCGTCGCTGTGCGGGTCGACCACGGCGACCGGGTCGGCCTCGATGAGGTCGAGGATCTCGGGGTACCAGATGAACCCGGCCTTCACGACCTCGGCGAAACCGGCGACGCGCTCGTTGTGCGAGAGCGAATCGAGCAGGTCGAGGTCGCAGATCACCGCGCGCGGCGGCCAGAACGCGCCGACGAGATTCTTGCCCTCGGCGGTGTTGATGCCGGTCTTGCCACCGACGGCGGCATCGACCATCCCCAGCACCGTCGTCGGAACCTGCACGACGGCGACCCCGCGCAGCCACGTCGCCGCGACGAACCCGGCGACGTCGGTGACGGCCCCGCCGCCGAAGCCGACGACGGCGTCGGTGCGCGTGAAGTCGGCCTGCCCCATCACCTGCCAGCAGAACGCGGCGACCTCCACGCGCTTGCCGGCTTCGGCATCCGGGATCTCGGCGAGCAGCACCTGACGCTCACCGCCGCCCATCAGCCGCTCCCGCAGGTCGGCGGCCGCCGCGGCGAGCGTCGGCGGGTGCACGACCAGCACCTTCGTCGCGGCGGGGGGCAGCGCCGTGCCGACGAGGCCCAGGATGCCGCGTCCGATCGTGATGTCGTAGGGCTGGTCGCCCGCGACGGTGATGACGGTGTTCTCGGTCATGCGTGCTCTCCCGTGGTGCTCGGATGCGGCGACGCCCACGCGACGACCGCGTCGACGACGCCCTGCAGCGGACCCGACGACGTGTCGAAGGTGACGTCGGCGAGGCGCGCGTACAGGTCGCGGCGGGTCTCGTAGACGGCGTTCCACCGCGCCACGGCGTCGTCCCCGCCGTCACCGGCGCTCCCGAGGAGCGGCCTGGCTCCCCCGCGGATGCGGCCCGCGATGATCGCCGGGTCGACGGTCAGCAGCACGACACGGTGCGCGCGCAGGGCCTCCTGGGTCTGCGGGTCGAGCACCGCTCCCCCGCCGAGCGCGACGACTCCGCCCTGGGCGAGGCCGGTCGCGACAGCGTCGCGCTCCAGTTCCCGGAACCGCGTCTCCCCGTGCATCGCGAAGATGTCGGCGATCGGCCCGTGCCCGCGCACGACGGCGGCGTCGCTGTCGTAGAAGGGCACCCCCAGCGCCTTCGCGACGCGCTTGCCGACACTCGTCTTGCCCGCACCCATCGGTCCGATGAGTACGATCGCGGCCTCGCTCATCCGAGCGAGGCGTCGCTGCCGGCGGCGGTGTGCAGGTTCGCGGGGATGGCGGCGAGGTAGCCCTCGAGGTTGCGACGCGTCTCGGCCACCGAGTCGCCGCCGAACTTCTCGAGCACGACGTCGACGAGCGTGATCGCGACCATAGCCTCGGCGACGACGCCGGCCGCGGGGACGGCGCAGACGTCGGAGCGCTGGTGGTGCGCGGTCGCGGCCTCGCCGGTGGCGACGTCGATCGTGCGCAGCGCGTGCGGCACGGTCGCGATCGGCTTCATGCCGGCGCGCACGCGCAGCACGGTGCCGGTCGACATGCCGCCCTCGGTGCCGCCCGCCTTGTCGCTGGCGCGCGTGATCTCGCCGTCGGCGGTGAACAGCTCGTCGTGGGCGGCAGACCCGCGTCGGCGGGTGGTCTCGAACCCGTCGCCGACCTCGACGCCCTTGATCGCCTGGATGCCCATGAGCGCCTGCGCGAGCTTCGCGTCGAGACGGCGGTCCCACTGCACGTGCGATCCGAGCCCCGGAGGCAGGCCGTAGGCGAGCACCTCGACGATGCCGCCGAGCGTGTCGCCGTCCTTCTTGGCCGCGTCGACCTCGGCGACCATGGCGGCCGACGTGGCGGCGTCGAAGCACCGCAGCGGGTCGGCGTCCAGCGCGTCGACGTCGTCGGGGGTCGGGAGGGCCGCATCCGCCGGCGACTGCACCGGGCCGATCGACAGCGTGTGGCTGACCAGACGGATGCCGAGCTCGCCGAGGAAGGAGCGTGCGACGGCTCCGAGCGCGACGCGTGCGGCCGTCTCCCGGGCGCTCGCGCGCTCGAGGATCGGGCGGGCCTCGTCGAAGCCGTACTTCTGCATGCCGACGAGGTCGGCGTGGCCGGGGCGGGGGCGCGTGAGGGCGGCGCCGCGACCGCGGGACATGTCGGTGAGCTCGACCGGCTCCGCGCTCATGACCTCGGTCCACTTGGGCCACTCGGTGTTGCCGATGCGCAGCGCGATGGGGCTGCCGAGGCTGTAGCCGTGGCGCACACCGGACGAGATCGTCAGCTCGTCCTCTTCGAACTTCATGCGCGACCCGCGCCCGTAGCCGAGCTTGCGGCGGGCGAGGTCGGCTTGGATCGCGGCGCGCGAGACGGGGACGCCCGCGGGCAGACCCTCCATCATGGCGACCAGTTCGGGACCGTGCGATTCGCCGGCGGTGAGGACGCGGAGCATTCGCCTATCCTCCCACGAGCGCGCGGCGCATGACGTCGATGACGTCATGCTCGGCGGGCAGCGGGGTGTCGACGTCGCCGGTCGCGAAGACGCGGATCTGCAGCACGGCCTGCTGCAGCAGCATCCCGGTGCCGTCGAGCGTCCGCGCTCCGACGCGCCCCCACGCGCGCGTGAGATCGGTCTGCCCGTGCCCGTAGACCACGTCGAACAGCAATCCTCCCGAAGCGGCGAGTGTGTCGGCGATGTCGGTGTCGACGGCGGCCGACCCGGGGAGCGTCGCGAAGGTGACGGTGACCGGATGCCGGTCCGCGTCGCTCAGCGGCGCGGCGGTCACGACGAGACCGAGCCGCTCCCCCAACGCCGTGAGGGGCGCGACGGCGTCGGGGCGCCGCGCGAGCACCTCGACGTCGCGTGCTCCGAGCTCCGCGACGGCGACGAGCGCCGAGGTCGCGGTGGCGCCGGCTCCGACGATGCGGGCGCGGTCGACGCTCGTGATGCCGGCATCCGCGAGGGCGCGCACGATGCCCCCGACGTCGGTGTTCCAGCCGCGCGGTCCGTCAGACGTGAGCAGCAGGGTGTTGACGGCGCCCGTCGCCTCGGCGCGCGCGTCGCGCCAGACGGATGCCGCGTGCGCGACACCCTTGAGCGGCATAGTGCACGAGAGACCTCGGAACGAGTCGTCGAGGCCGCTCAGCTCGCCGGCGAATCCAATGTCGTCGACACGGCGCCGACCGTACTCCCACGGCAACTGCAGCTGCGCGTACGCCGCGGAGTGCAGCGCCGGTGAGAGGCTGTGGGCGATGGGGTCGCCCCAGACCTCGAGCCGCGAGCGATCAGCAGCCACGGTTGTCGTTGTCGGCGCACCACTGATCCCACTGGGCGATGCCCTGTTGGTGCTCCTCGTACGTCGCCGAGAAGATCGTCTCGCCGGTGTCCATGTTCCAGGTGACGAAGTACAGCCAGTCGCCGTCGGCCGGGTGCATGGCCGCGTCGATCGCGGTGTCGCCCGGGTTCGAGATGGGACCGACCGGCAGACCGTCGACGACGTAGGTGTTCCAGGGGTTGTCGTCTTCGAGCGCCTCGGCCGACGAGCTCACCGTGCCGTCGTGCATCTCCCCGTAGCCGTATTGCGCCGTCGAATCCATCTGCAGCTTCATGCCGTCGGCGAGGCGGTTCGCGATGACGCGGGACACCTTGTAGAAGTCCTCTTCCAACCGCGCCTCGCGCTGGATGATCGACGCGGTCGTGAGCACCTGCTGCCGCTGCTCGACGGGTACTCCGGCCGTGTCGAGCGACCGCACGGTGCGGTCGACGAGGGTCTGGATCACCTGCTGCGCGGTGACGCCGGGGTCGAAGGTGTAGGTGGCGGGGAACAGCCAGCCCTCCAGCGGCTGACCCCCCGCGGCGACGACCGCCTGGTCGACCGGCACGCCGTACACCGACGGGTCGGCGACGGCGGCCTGGAAGTCCTCGACTGCGATGCCGGTGGCATCGGCGAGGATCGGCAGCGAACCCGCCACCGTGAGGCCTTCGCGCAGCTGTGCGGTGTTCTCGAGCTTGTTCGCCGGGTCTTCCAGCGCAGCCAGCGCGGCCGCGGACGTCATCTTCTGCTGCAGTCGGTAGGCGCCGGGATAGAACGTCGGCTCGAGACCCTCGTCGACGAGGTGCTGGTAGAACGCGGTCGGGGTCTTCGTCACCCCCGCGTCGAAGAGCGTCTGCGAGATCGTCGAGGGGATGTCGCCGTCGGCGATCGTGACGGTCACCTCGCCGGTGGCCTCACCGTCGACGTAGTCGCGGGGCTCCTCCCACCCCATGACCTTGCGGATCTGCGGTTCGTAGGTGTTCCAGACGTAGAACCCGCCCCCGACGATGCCGCCGATGATCGCGAGCACGACGCCCAGTACGACCCACTTCGCGATCCGGCTCTTGCGCTTGTCGGCATCGTGCCGCTTCTGGCGCGACAGTCGGTCCTCGTGCTGGTCGGCGCCGAACAGGGCGTCGATGGTGCCGGCGCCGCCGGCTTCCGCCCCCGGGGTCGCCCAGACGGCACGGGGTTCTTCCGCCGCGGGCGCCGAGGTGGCGCGGGGGGCGACGACCGGTTGTGCGGGCGGGGTCGGTGCCGCAGAGGCCGCGGCGGACGGCCGACCCGTGTCGCCGTCGACGGCGTGCGGCCCGGTCGCCGCGGCGGCCTCACGTGCGGCGCGACGGCTGCCGGGCGCGGGGGCGGCCGCATCCGTCTCAGCGTCGCGGCGGGGGGCGGCGGGCTCCGGCTGCGACGCGCGCGGCGCTTCGGCGCGGGGCTGCTCGGCCCCTCGCGCACTCGGGAGCTTGCTGAAGAGGTCGGCGAACTGATCGTCGTTCGACGGCTGGTCGGGCATCAGTGCGTCTCCTGCGTGTCTTCCAGGGGCGTCCCGGCCGGGTTTCCGGAGCGCTTCTCGACGTCGATCGCCTGCTGCAGCAGGACGACCGCGGCGACCTGGTCGACAATCCTACGAGACGACTTCTGCGACCGCCCGGCATCGCGCAGTGCGGCGTGGGCCGAGACCGTGCTCAGACGCTCGTCCACGAGCCGCACCGGAAGTCCGGATGCCGCCGCCACGGCGCGGGCGAAGCTGACCGCGTCGTCGGTGGACGCCGTCGACCCGCCGCTGAGACTCAGCGGGAACCCGACCAGCATCTCGATGACGTCGTACTCGCTGGCGATCGCCACGACGCGCCCCACCGAGGCATCATCGCGCGGGACCGTCTCGACGGGGACGGCCAGCATCCCGTCGGGGTCGCACCGGGCCACCCCGACACGCGCCTTGCCGACGTCGATGCCCAGTCGCGCGCCGCGCCGGAAGCCCGTCACCCGGCGGCCAGTCCCGCCGTCACGGCCTGCAGCGCCGCGGGGATCGCCGCGACATCGGCGCCACCGCCCTGCGCGACGTCGTCACGGCCGCCGCCGCCACCGCCCAGCGCCGCCGCGGCGGCCTTGGCGAGCACGCCGGCCTTGGCGCCGGCCGCGCGGGCGGCGTCGTTGGTCGCGACGATCACGACGGGACGGCCGTTCACCTCGGCGGCGAGGGCGACGACGGCCGCCTCGCTGCCGAACCGGTCGCGCACCTGCACGGCCAGTGTGCGGAGGTCGTCGCCGGACCCGGCCGTGCCGATCGACTGCGCGACGAGCAGCTGGGACCCCACCCGGGTGGCCGTCTCGGCCAGCTGGGGTGCGCGGTCGCCGAGCGCCTTCGCCTCGAACTGGGCGATCTTCTTCTCGGCGGCCTTGAGGTTCGCCTGCAGTTCCGCGATGCGGGCGGGCAGCTCGTCACGGGGAGCCTTGAGGCTCGAAGTGAGCTGGGAGACGATCGCGCGCTCGGCGGCGAGCTCGCGGAACGCGTTCTGCCCGACGAGGGCCTCGACACGGCGCGTGGACGCGCCGACCGACGACTCGCCGACGAGCGAGATCAGCCCGATCTCGGCCGAGCTGGACACATGGGTGCCGGCGCAGAGCTCACGCGACCACGGACCGCCGATGTCGACCATCCGCACGGTGTCGCCGTACTTCTCGCCGAACAGCGCCATCGCGCCGAGCTCCTTGGCCTCGGCCAGCGGCAGCACGCGTGTGGTGACCTCGAGGTTGTCGCGCACGGCGTTGCCGGCGATCTCCTCGATCTCGGACTTCGTCGCATCCGACAGCGCCTGGCCCCACGCGAAGTCGAAGCGCATGTAGCCGGCACGGTTGAGCGACCCGGCCTGCGTCGCGCCCTTGCCGAGCGTGTCGCGCAGGGCGGCGTGGACGAGGTGGGTGGCCGAGTGCGCCTGGCGGGCGGCGCGCCGGTTGGCGACATCCACGACGGTCGTGGCGGGCTGGCCGACGCCGACCTCGCCGCTGGCGACCTCGACGGTGTGGCTGATGAGTCCCGGGACGGGCTTCTGCACGTCGAGCACGTCGAGTTCGAACCCCGGCCCGACGATGACGCCCTTGTCGGCGACCTGGCCACCGCTTTCGGCGTACAAGGCGGTCTCGGCCAGGATCACCTCGGCGATCTGGCCCGCCGTCGCGCGCTGCGCGGGGTGGCCGTCGACGAGGATGCCGAGGATGCGCGACTCGGTCTCGAGGTCGGTGTAGCCGGTGAACACCGTCTCACCCTGCGCGCGGAAGTCGCGGTACACGCTGGTGTCGGCGAGCTGGCGCTTGCGCGAGCGCGCGTCGGCCTTCGCGCGGGCGCGCTGCTCCTGCATGAGGGTGTCGAACGCGGCGCGGTCGACGCTGATGCCGGCTTCCTCGGCGATCTCGAGGGTGAGGTCGATCGGGAACCCGTAGGTGTCGTGCAGCAGGAAGGCCTGCGAACCCGACAGCTCCGCTCCGCCGGCGGCCTTGGTCTGCGCGACCGACTCGTCGAGGATCTCGGACCCCGCCGCGAGCGTGCGCAGGAAGGTGGCCTCCTCGGCGAGGGCGTACGCCGACAGGCGGTCGTACTCCTCGCCGACGATCGGGTAGGCGTCCTTCATCGCGTCCCGCGATGCGGCGAACAGGTCGGCGAAGGTCGGGCCGTCCACGCCCAGCAGACGCATGGCGCGGATCGCGCGGCGCATGAGGCGCCGCAGGATGTAGCCGCGTCCCTCGTTGGAGGGGGTCACGCCGTCGGAGAGCAGCATGAGCGAGGAGCGCACGTGGTCGGCGATGACGCGGAAACGCACGTCGTCCTCGTGGTCGGCGCCGTAGGTGCGTCCGGACAGCTCCACCGCCTTGTCGAGCACGGGACGCACCTGGTCGGTCTCGTACATGTTGTCGACGCCCTGCTTGAGGAACGCGATGCGCTCGAGGCCCATGCCGGTGTCGATGTTCTTCGCGGGCAGCTCGCCGACGATCGTGAAGTCGTACTTGCTCTTCACGTCGGTGATCTCGTACTGCATGAACACGAGGTTCCAGATCTCGACGTAGCGGTCGTCGTCGGTCGCCGGGCCCCCGTCGATGCCGTACGCGGGTCCGCGGTCGAAGAAGATCTCCGAGCAGGGTCCGGCGGGTCCGGGAAGGCCGGTCGACCAGTAGTTCGTGTCCTTGCCGAGGCGCTGGATGCGCTCGTCGGGCAGGTCGGTCAGACGCAACCACAGATCGCGCGCCTCATCGTCCTCTTCATAGACGGTGACCCACAGATCCTTCGGGTCGAAGCCGAGCCCGCCGTCGGCCTCGGGCGTCGTCAGCAGCTCCCAGGCGTAGCGGATGGCGCCTTCCTTGAAGTAGTCGCCGAACGACCAGTTGCCGAGCATCTGGAAGAACGTGCCGTGGCGCGGAGTCTTGCCGACCTCTTCGATGTCGTTGGTGCGGATGCACTTCTGGTTGTCGGCCGCCCGCTTGTACGGCGCCGGGACATCGCCCGACAGGTAGGGGATGAAGGGCACCATGCCGGCGACCGTGAACAACAGGGCGGGGTCGTCGGTGACGAGCGAGGCCGAGGGGACGATCGTGTGCCCCTGCTTCTCGAAGTAGGTCAGGTAGCGCTGCGCGATCTCGGCGGTCTTCATGCACGGTCTTTCTGCGGGCACGCGTCGACGACGGGCGTCGGCGCGCGACGGGATGGGGAGGGAGTCAGTCGGAGAGCTTCGCGGCGGCGCCGCGCGCGGTGTCGGCGACCGTATCGGCGGCGTCGGAGGCGGCATCCGAGACGGCGGACGCCACGTCGCCGGCGACGTCGGAAGCGCGCGAGGCGGCATCCGAGACGGCGTCGGCGGCACGACCGGCCACATCGCCGGCCGCCTGCTTGGCGCTCTCGACGAGCCCGGCGATCTGCGCCTCCTGCTCGCGGTACGCGTCGGCGATCCGGTCGGTGAACTCGGAGATGCGCGCGTCGACCTCGGCGAGCAGCTCGTGGCCGCGCGGGTCCTTGTTGACCAGGTGGGCCGCGACGAAACCGCCGGCGAGCCCCACGACGAACCACAGCACGTTCTTCATGCGAACCATGCTAGAGCCAAATGCAGGAAGGGCGCCGGGGTGACCCCCGACGCCCTTCCCGAGCGGTTCGCTGAGTATCAGCGCGCGGCGTAGCTGCGTGGTTCGCCGCTGCGCGGCTGCACTACGCCTCGCTCAGCGCGCGGCGTAGTACTCGACGACGAGCTGCACGTCACCGGTCACGGGGACCTCGGCGCGCTTGGGGCGACGCACGAGACGCGCCTGCAGCTTGTCGAGCTCGACCTCGAGGTAACCCGGGACGGGGGGCAGCACCTCGGCGTGACCGCCGGCGGCCGCCACCTGGAAGGGCTCGGTGCCCTCGCTCTTGGGCTTGACGTGGATGAGCTGCCCCGGCTTCACGCGGAACGACGGGCGGTCGACGAGCTGGCCGTCCACCAGGATGTGGCGGTGCACGACGAGCTGGCGGGCCTGCGCGGTGGTGCGGGCGAAGCCGGCACGCAGCACGAGGGCGTCCAGACGCATCTCGAGCAGCTCGACCAGGTTCTCACCGGTCAGGCCGTCCTTGCGGCGCGCCTCGTTGAACGTGTTGCGCATCTGCTTCTCGCGGATGCCGTACTGCTCGCGCAGACGCTGCTTCTCGCGGAGGCGGACGGCGAAGTCGCTGTCCTGCTTGCGCTTGGTGCGGCCGTGCTCACCCGGAGCGTAGGGACGCTTCTCGAGGTACTTGGCCGCCTTCGGGGTGAGGGCGATGCCGAGGGCGCGCGAGAGGCGCACCTTGCGGCGGTCCTGGGACTTCGTAGCCACGAAGTTCTCCTTCTGCTGACGCGGCCGTGACTGTCACGGCTCGCGGGCGTATCTCCCGCTTCTCGCCCTGCTCGGACTGCACGCCGGGGCACGCCGAGAGGTCTTGATCAGAGGAGGGGGATGCCCGAAAACCGGTTTCGAGCCGATCCATGCTATCAGACGGCCCCGTGACCCCCGCGGTGGGTGGCGGGACGTCACCCCGCGTCGGCGGCGATCTGCTCGGCGAGATCGAGGATCCCGTCGGGGTAGAAGGGCGGACCCGACGCGCTCAGGTCGGCGAGGCGATACCACGCGACATGGGTGTCGCTGTCGAGCACCGGCAGGCGGGAACCGAACGGCAGCGCTTCGAGTCGATCGCTGCGCACGGCGAACACGTGCACGATCTCGTGTCCGCGTTTGCGTCCGCGCGTGAAGATGTTCTCCGTCACCGCGATCAGCCGGGCCTCGCGCACATCCGCCGCGAGTTCCTCATCGAGTTCCCGGCGGATGCCGTCCGCCACCCGCTCCCCGAACTCGAGACCGCCACCGGGGGCGCGCAGGTAGAGCCCGCCGTCGGCGTCGGTGTACTCCTCGGCGAGCACCTGACCGTCGCGGACGACCAGGGCCACGACGACGTTGCGGGCCCGGGGCGGCGAGACGACCTCGTCGGCGTAGTGCTCGATCGCGCGCCCGTAGGCGCGCAGGTGCGGCGCCAGCGCGTGCAGCGCGGTGCGCAGGGCGGGGCCGGGCTTGGCGTCGTCGAGCAGGGCGAGCGAGAGGAACGCCTGAGCCGCGTCGGAGAGCGGATCGTCGAGGGGCACGTGCTGGAGGAGCGCCATCGCCGCGGACGGCTGACCGACGTTGCGCAGCGAGCTCGCGAGTTGGATGGTCGCCGCCGTGCGGTGTTCGTCGGGGAGGCCGCCCTCGAGCGCCGCCCGATAGAGCGGGATCGCCCGCGCCTCCTCCCCCAGGAAGTCCTCGAGGGAGGCGCGTTCGAACAGCACCTCGGGGTCGTCCGCGCGGCGCTCGACGACGAGAGCGTCGAAGTCCCGACGCATCCGATCGGGTTCGGCGTCGTCGGCGGCCGCCCAGAACCGTGCGACACGCTCGTCCCAGCTCACGCGCCGTCCCCGTCGAGGATGCGGCGGATCTTGTCGAGGCGGGTCGAGATGTCGCGCTCGACGCCGCGCGCGGTCGGTTCGTAGTAGCGACGGCCGCGCAGCTCGTCGGGCAGGTACTGCTGGGTCGCGACGCCGACCTCCAGGTCGTGCGGGTAGACGTACCCCTTGCCGTGGCCGAGTCGCTTCGCCCCCGGATAGTGCGCGTCGCGCAGGTGCGTCGGCACCCGCCCGAAGCCGCCGGCGCGCACGTCGGCGATGGCGGCGTTGATCGCGTTGTACGCGGCGTTCGACTTGGCCGTGGTGGCCAGGTACGCGGTCGCCTCGGCGAGCGGGATGCGCCCCTCCGGCATCCCGATGAAGGCGACGGCGTCGGCGGCGGCCGTCGCGATCTGCAATGCCTGCGGGTCGGCGAGCCCGATGTCCTCGGCCGCCGAGATGACCAGGCGGCGCGCGATGAACCGGGGGTCCTCCCCCGCCTCGATCATCCGCGCGAGGTAGTGCATCGCCGCATCCACGTCGGATCCGCGGATGGATTTGATGAACGCGCTGATCACGTCGTAATGCTCGTCGCCCTGCCGGTCGTAGCGCAGCAGCGCCCGGTCGACCGCCTGCGCCACGTGCTCGGCGGTGACGACGGCGGGCTCGCCCTCGGGCATGGAGGCCGCCGCCTCGAGCGCCGTCAGCGCGCGCCGCGCGTCGCCCGAGGCCAGCTGCACGAGCGCCGTCCGCGCCTCGGGTGCGAGCTCGACCGCGCCGGAGAGACCGCGCGGGTCGGAGACGGCCCGGTCGATCAGCCTGCCGAGATCGTCGTCGGTCAGCGGCTGCAGGGTGAGCAGCAGCGACCGCGAAAGCAGCGGCGAGATCACCGAGAACGACGGGTTCTCGGTGGTCGCGGCGATGAGGATCACCCAGCCGTTCTCGACACCGGGCAGCAGCGCGTCCTGCTGCGCCTTGGTGAACCGATGGATCTCGTCGAGGAACAGGATGGTGGAGATGCCGTAGAGGTCGCGCTGGGTCATCGCCTCCTGCATGACCTCGCGCACGTCCTTCACCCCGGCCGTCACTGCGGACAGCTCGACGAAGCGCCGCCCCGACGTGCGCGCGATCGCCTGCGCCAGCGTCGTCTTGCCGGTGCCGGGAGGTCCCCAGAGGATGACCGACACCGCGCGCGTGGCGCCCGCGTCGGGGTCGGCGAGGGCGACCAACGGTGAGCCCCGCCGCAGCAGATGCTGCTGCCCGGCGACCTCGGCCAGCGAGACCGGACGCATGCGCACCGCGAGCGGGGTCTGCCCCTGGAAGAGCGCGGATGCCGACGTCACCGTTCCAGGCTAGCCGTGGCCGCCGACGCCGGCGGCCGTGAGCGCAACGGTCTGTCGCGCGCGTTTGTCGCGCGTGCGAGCGGCCACGTAGGCTTTGCCGAAGCCCCGGAGTCCCGGGAATCGAAGGAGGTCCCGTGGCGACGGGTGCGAACAAGAAGCAGACGCGCGCCGAGCGCGACCGCACGCGGCTGTATCAGGCGCGGCGCGACTTCCACGAAGGCCTGCAGCGTCGACGACGCCGCGACAACCTCGTCGCCGGCGTCGCGGGCGGCATCCTCATCCTCGCCGTCGTCGGCGGTCAGATCGCCTACTACACGGCCGGCCCCGGCGCGCCCGTGCCGGAGCCGTCCGCGACCGCGACCCCGTCGGCCACCCCCGCGCCGGTCGCGACGACGCCCGCAGCCGAAGAGACGGCGCCCGTCTCGCCCACTCCCACCCCCTGACCCTGCCCGCTAGGCTGAATTGCCTATTCCGACCGCCAGGCGGCGCGAGCCGCGACGAGGTGCACCCGTGACTTCCGACCCCACCGCAACCACTCCTGACGAGCCCACCGCCGACGACAACGTCGAGTCGGTCGCCGTCGAGGAACCCGCCACCGAGCTGCCCGACGCGGACAGCGCCTCCTCGACGGTGGACGCCGACGCGACGGATGCCGTCGCCACAGATGACGACGCAGCGCCGGCCGACGCCGCCGACGCGCCGGCAACCTCGGTCGACGCCGACGCCGACGCGCCCGCCGCCGCGACGCCCGTGCCCGCTCCGCGTCCCGCGCCGACCCCCGGCCGCTTCCCGGTGCCCACGCCGCCGGCGCGTCGTCCAGCGACGCCGCGTCCGTCGGCCGCCGCCCCCGCCGAGCCGTGGGGTCGCGTCGACGACGAGGGCACCGTCTCGGTGCGCGAGGGCGACGACTGGCGCGTCGTCGGACAGTACCCCGACGGCTCCCCCGCCGAAGCGCTCGCCTACTTCGAGCGCAAGTACGCCGACCTCGCCGGCGAGGTCACGCTCCTCGAGGTGCGTCAGCGCGGTGGCGGCGCCTCCGTCGCCGACCTGCGCGCCACGCTCGCGACCGTGCGGGAACGCGTCACCGGGGCGGCCGCCGTCGGCGACCTCACCGCACTGACCGCACGCCTCGACGCACTCGAGGGCACGCTGTCGGAAGCATCCGCCGAGGAGGCGGAAGCCGCCCGTGAGGCCCGCGAGCAGGCCGTCGCCGCACGCACCGCCCTCGTGGAGAAGATCGAGGCCCTCGCGGCGCGCGACCCGAAGTCGATCCAGTGGAAGCAGACCACCGCCGACGTGAACGACCTGTTCGCGCAGTGGCAGGCCCAGCAGAGCACCGGCGCCCGGCTCCCGAAGGCGCTCGGCCAGCAGCTCTGGAAGCGATTCCGCGACGCGCGCGCGACGCTGGACAAGCACCGCCGCGAGTTCTACTCGGGACTCGACGAGCAGCACAAGTCCGCCCGCGACGCCAAGACCCGCCTCGTCGAGCGTGCCGAGGCGCTGTCGGCCAAGGGTGAAGACGGCATCGGCGACTACCGCGCGCTGCTCGACCAGTGGAAGACCGCCGGTCGCGCCGGCAAGAAGGTCGACGACGCCCTTTGGGCTCGCTTCAAGGCCGCCGGCGACGCCCTGTACGGCGCGCGCGCCGACCGTGAGCACGCCGACGCCGAAGCGTCGAAGGAGAAGATCGAGGCGAAGAAGGCCCTCCTCGTCGAAGCAGGCCGCGTCGGCTCCGAGAAGGACACCGCCAAGGCGCGCAGCCTGCTCACCGGCATCCAGCGCCGCTGGGATGAGATCGGCCGCATCTTCCCCCGCGAGGCGGAGCGCGCCCTCGACGACGACCTGCGCAAGATCGAGCAGTCGGTCAAGGGGCGCGAGGACGCCGACTGGAAGCGCAACAACCCCGAGACGAAGGCCCGTCAGAACGACATGACGTCGCAGCTGCACGACGCGATCGCGAAGCTCGAGGCCGAGCTCGATGCCGCGAAGGCGACCGGCGACAAGTCGAAGATCGCCAAGGCGCAGGACGCCCTCGAGGCCCGCAAGGGCTGGCTGCGCGCCCTCGGGGGCTGATCCTCAGGCGAGCCCGACTCCCCCTCCCCGACGGCGTCCGACACGTGGCTTGTCCACAGTCGGGCGCCGTCGGCGTTCGGGCGCGTGTGGGATGCGGCAGAGTTCCCCCATGGTGTGGCCGTTCCTCTTCGTCCCCGGCGACCGCCTGTCGGCCGTCGAGCTGCGAGCGGCACGCCTCGACGGCGACGCCATCGAGGTCGGCGAGGCCTACATGCCCGCCGACGCGGTAGAGACGGCGGAGATGCGCGCCGCGTCACTGCGGAGCATCCTCGGCGGCGATCTCGCGGCCACGCACGAGACGGCGGCATGGGTCCACGGCGCGTTGGCGACGGCGCCGCTGCGTCACCGGGTGCAGCGCTGCACGTCGCGTCGCACCTCCCCGGTGCTCGATCCCCGCGTGCACTACCGTGACATGCCGCTCCCCGAGACGGACATCATGAGGATCGGACGTGTGGCGGTGACGACGCCGGTGCGCACCCTCACCGACCTCGTACGGGAGAGCGTCGCCGAAGGGCCGGATGCAGCGCTCGGCACCGCCGTCGACGGCCTGCTCGCCGCCGACCCGACGCTGTCGGGGCGCGGCGTCGACGCGCTCGCGCGCGGCCCCGCCGTGCACCACCGCCGTGCCGCGATGGAGCGGCTCGACGCGCTGGGCGCCGCGCTCAGGACGAGGTGACGCGGTACACGTCGTACACCGCGTCGATGCGCCGTACGGCGTTGAGCACGCGATCGAGGTGCACGATGTCGCCCATCTCGAAGACGTACCGGCTGAGGGCCAGGCGGTCGTTCGTGGTCTGCACCGACGCCGACAGGATGTTCACGTGGTGCTCGCTGAGCACACGCGTGATGTCACTGAGCAGACCCGAGCGGTCCAGCGCTTCCACCTGGATGTGCACGAGGAACACGCTCTTGGTCGTCGGCGCCCACGTGACCTCGATCATGCGATCGGCGTCGGACTTCAACGACGTGACGTTCGTGCAGTCCGCGCGGTGCACCGAGACGCCGCTCCCGCGCGTCACGAAGCCGATGATCTCGTCGCCCGGCACCGGGGTGCAGCATTTCGCGAGCTTCACGAGGATGTCGGGCGCCCCCCGCACGAGTACGCCGGAGTCGCCGCCGCGCGGCGCGCGCGAACGACCGACGCTCGGGATCTCGATCGGGCCGGTGGAGGTGTCCTCCTCGGCCTTGACGATCGCCGTGACCTTCTCGATCACCGACTGCGTCGAGACGTGCCCCTCGCCGACCGCGGCGTACAGGGCGGTGACGTCCTCGTAGCGCAGCTGACGGGCGACCTCGCCGAACGAGTCCTGGTTCATGAGCCGCTGCAGCGGGAGGTTCTGACGACGCATCGCGCGGGCGATCGCGTCCTTGCCCTGCTCGACGGCCTCGTCGCGGCGTTCCTTGGTGAACCAGCCGCGGATCTTGCTGCGCGCCCGGGTGGACTTGACGAAGCTCAGCCAGTCCTGACTGGGGCCGGCATCCGGGTTCTTCGAGGTGAAGACCTCGACGACGTCACCCGAGTTGAGCACGGACTCCAAGGGCACGAGCCGGCCGTTGACCTTCGCGCCCATCGTGCGGTGCCCGACCTCGGTGTGCACCGCGTACGCGAAGTCGACGGGGGTCGCCCCCGCCGGAAGGCCGACGACGCGCCCCTTGGGCGTGAAGACGTAGACCTCCTTGGCGCCGATCTCGAAGCGCAGCGAATCCAGGAACTCGCCCGGATCGGCGGTTTCGGCCTGCCAGTCGGAGATGTGGGCGAGCCAGGCCATGTCGGTGTCGACCGACTTGGCGTCGGGCTTGCCGCCGTTCATCTGCTCTTTGTACTTCCAGTGCGCCGCGACGCCGTACTCCGCCTGCTGATGCATCTCGTGGGTGCGGATCTGGATCTCGACGGTGCGCCCGCCCGGTCCGATGACGGTCGTGTGCAGCGACTGGTAAAGGTTGAACTTCGGCGTCGCGATGTAGTCCTTGAACCGGCCCGGCAGCGGCGTCCACCGGGCATGGATCGCTCCGAGGACGGCGTAGCAGTCGCGCACCGTGTTCACGAGCACGCGGATGCCGATGAGGTCGTAGATGTCGTCGAACTCGCGACCGCGCACGACCATCTTCTGATAGACGGAGTACAGCTGCTTCGGGCGGCCCATGATGCGCCCGCGGATGCGCAGGTCGCGGAGGTCGGCCTCGACCGCTTCGACGACGTTCTGCACGTACTGCTCGCGCTGCGGCGTGCGCTGCTTGACGAGGCTGTCGATCTCGACGTAGAGCTTCGGATGCAGCACGGCGAACGAGAGGTCCTCGAGCTCGCTCTTGATCGCCTGGATGCCGAGCCGGTGCGCGAGCGGCGCGTAGATCTCGAGCGTCTCGGTCGCCTTCTTGGCGGCCTTCTCGGGCGGGACGAACCCCCACGTGCGCGCGTTGTGCAGGCGGTCGGCGAGCTTGATGAGCAGCACGCGGATGTCCTTGGACATCGCGACGATCATCTTGCGCACGGTCTCGGCCTGCGCCGCGTCGCCGTACTTCACCTTGTCGAGCTTGGTGACGCCGTCCACGAGCATGGCGACCTCGTCGCCGAACTCGGCCCGCAGCTGGTCGAGTCCGTACGAGGTGTCCTCGACGGTGTCGTGAAGCAGTGCCGCCGCGATCGCGCGCGGTCCGAGCCCCAGATCGGCGAGGATCTGGGCGACCGCGATCGGGTGCGTGATGTAGGGCTCGCCGCTCTGCCGCTTCTGCTGGGCGTGGGCCGCCTCCGCCACGCGATACGCGCGGTCGATGATGGCGAGATCGCCCTTCGGATGGTGCGTGCGCACCGTGCGGACGAGCTGCTCGACGCTCCCCCGGCCGCTGGAGCGGGAGAAGAGGCGCGGCACGAGCCGACGCAGGGAACTGCCGGCGGGGACGGCGGGGGTCTGGGCGGCGCTGCGCGACGTCTCGGTCATCCGGTCACCTCCGCGCTGCAGAACCTCATCCTACGCCCCGACGCACCCCTCTCAGGCCGCGGCCAGCGCCTTCTCGCGAGCCTCGCGGACCCGCGTGTCGCGCGCCACGATCGGGGCCTCGTTCTCGCGCAGCAGCGAGTAGAGCGGGGCCGCGACGAACAGCGTCGAGTAGGCGGCGACGATCGTGCCGACGAAGATCGACAGCGAGATGTCGGTCAGCGTCTGGGCTCCGAGCCATAGGGCGCCGATGAACAGGATCGCCCCGGTCGGGATCGCCGCGACGACCGTCGTGTTGATCGACCGGATGAGCGTCTGGTTGACGGCGAGGTTCACCGACTCGCCGAACAGGCGACCCGACTTCTCGCCGTCCTCCCGCGTGTTCTCGCGGATCTTGTCGAACACGACCGTCGTGTCGTAGAGCGAGTACGACAGGATCGTGAGGAAGCCGATCACGGCCGCCGGCGAGATCTCGAAGCCGAACAGCGCGTAGACGCCGACGGTGATCACGAGCACGTCGACGAGGCCGATGATGGCCGCGACCGACATCTTCCACGTGCGGAAGTACACGGCGAGGATGAGGAAGGTCAGCGCGAGGAAGATCGCGAGGCCCCACAGCGACTGACGGGTGACGTCCTGGCCCCAGCTCGGGCCGATGAACGACGAGCTGACGTCGGCGGTCTGCACGCTGTACGCGTCGGCGAGGGCGGCCGTGACCTCGCGGGTCTCGGCATCCGTCATCTGGTCGGTCTGGACCCGCACGGAGTCCTCACCGATCGTGGTGACCTTCGTCGTCGCACCCGGCACCACCGACTGCACGGCCGACGTCGCGAGCGACTGGTCGGGCGACGAAACGCCGCTCACCGTGAACTGGGAGCCGCCGGTGAACTCGATCGAGAACGCGATCGGTCGGAACAGGGGCACGATCGCCGCGCCGATGACGAGGACCGCCGCGATGATGAACCACAGCCGGCGTCGCCCGACGAACGGGAACGAGGTCTTGCCGGTGTAGAGGTCGTTGCCGAGTTCGTTCATGGAGCGCATCACTGGCCTCCGTCCTTCGTCGCGGTGGACGACTTCGAAAGCTCCGCCTGCTTGCGCTCGGCGATGGTCTGGCGGCGCACCGCCTCGCCCTTCGAGCGCGAGGCGCGCTTGTCCGCACTGGTCTTCGTCGCAGCGGCGGGGGCACGGAACTGGGCACGGCCACGGTAGACGGCGCCGAGGGCTTCGGGGTCCAGACCCGACAGCGGATGCCCGCCGCCGAAGAACCTCGTGCGCGCCAGCAGCTGCAGCACCGGGTGGGTGAAGAGGATGAAGATCAGGATGTCGATCAGCGTCGTGAGGCCGAGCGTGAACGCGAAGCCCTTCACCGTCGCGTCGGCGAGGATGTAGAGCACGACGGCGGCGAGGATGTTGATCGACTTCGAGATGTAGATCGTGCGCTTGGCACGGCCCCAGCCGTCCTCGACGGCGCTCGTGATCGACTTGCCGTCGCGCAGCTCGTCGCGGATGCGTTCGAAGTACACGATGAACGAGTCCGCCGTGAATCCGATCGTCACGATGAGGCCCGCGACACCGGCCAGCGACAGGCGGAAGCCCATGCGCCACGCGAGGATGCACAGCGTGATGTAGGTGAGCACACCCATCACGACGAGCGAGGCGATGATGACGGTGCCCAGCGCGCGGTAGACGACGAGCGAGTACACCGCGACCAGCAGCAGACCGATGAGGCCCGCGATGAGGCCGATCTGCAGCTGCTGCGAGCCGAGGGTCGCCGAGATCGAGTTGGTGCTCTGCACCTCGAAGCTCAGCGGCAGCGCACCGTACTTGAGCTGGTCGGCGAGGATCTTCGACGTCTCCTGCGTGAAGCTGCCGGTGATCTGCGGCTTGCCGTCGAGGATGACGCCGTTCATCGAGGGCGCCGAGATGACGACGCCGTCGAGCACGAAGGCGAACTGGTTGCGCGGCGCGGTCTCGCCGTACAGGCGCTGGCTGATCTTGCCGAAGGTGTCGGTGCCGGCCGCGTCGAAGACGAGGTTGACCGCCCACTGGTTGTTGGTCTGCACCAGGCCGTTGGTCGCGTCGTCGATCGCGGAGCCGTCGAGCTCGACGGGACCGAGGATGTACTTGACCGTGCCGGTCGGGTCGCACGTGATCAGCGGCTGGTCGGCCGGCGCGTTGGCGGGGTCGTTCTCCGCGTTCGCGCAGTCGTAGGCGAGGAACTGCGCCTGCAGCTCGTCGGTGATCCACGCCGGGTCACTGCCGTCGGTGGGCGCGGTCGTCGGCGTCGAGTTCAGCGAGCCGTCCGGCGTCGGGTACGGCGTGGAGGTGCCGTCCTCGCCGACGAAGCTCGTGGCGGGGCTGCCGGTGTAGAGCACGGCGCGCAGCTGCATCTGGGCGGACGCCTCGATGCGGTTGCGGGTCTCCTCGTCGGCCTCGCCGGGGATCTGCACGACGATCTGGTTGCCGGCCTGGGTGGTGACGTCGGCCTCGGCCACGCCGGAGGCGTCGATGCGCTGGCGGATGATGGACGCGGCCTGGTCCATCTGCTCCGTGGTCGGAGCACTGCCGTCGGGCGTGTTCGCCTCGAGGATGATCTGCGTGCCGCCCTGCAGGTCGAGTGCGAGCTCAGGGGTCCACGAGCTCTTCTGGAAGACGAAGACGCCGAGGGCGTTGACGCCGAACAGGAGCGCGGTCAGGACGATGAGTCCGGTCAGTGCACGCCAGGCGCGCCGGACGGTGGGAGGTGTTGCCACGGAGGGGACTTCCTACGAGGGACCGCGGATGCGGTGCGGTCAGGCCTTGGGCTTGTCGTCCGTCTCGGCGGGCGCGGCGGGGGTCTCGGCCGCGGCGGCCGCGTCGTGGTGACGACGCTCGATGTCGTCGCTCATCGACGTCACCACGCCGGCCTCGACGTCCGACTCGTACTCGGCCTTCTCGACCTCGGCTTCGATGAACTCGTCTTCGGTCAGCGTCTCGTCCTCGACGATGCGCAGGATCGCCTGGCTGTGCACCTCGATCTCGACGCCCGGAGCGAGCTCCACCTTGGCCGACTTCGACAGATCCTCGCCGTCGAACTCGGTGAGCACACCGTACAGTCCGCCCTGCAGGAGCACCTTCACACCGGGGACCATCGCGCGGGCCTTGGCCTCCTGCTCCGCCTTGTTGCGCTGAGCGCGGCGGCGCGAGCTCCAGAACATGAAGATGATCAGCGCGACGAGGATGATGATCATCCCGTACTGCGCGAAGAACGACATGACCGGATCGGCCTGGGCGGACTGCTGCGTCGATGCGGAGAACATGGGGGGAAGGCGCGCCTTTCACGGTGGGTTGCCGCGAACTGGCGGCGAGAGTGCGCTCCGTGCCGAAACGGTTTCAGAGCACCTGGCGATTATAGGTCATCGAACCTCAGCGCCTCCTCGGCGCGCGGCACGCCGAGGTGCGCGTACGCCTCCGGCGTCGCGACGCGACCGCGGGGCGTGCGACCCATGTAGCCGATGCGCACGAGGTAGGGCTCGACGACGGATTCGATCGTGTCGGCCTCTTCTCCGACGGTGACGGCGAGGGTGTTCAGTCCCACGGGGCCGCCGCGGAACCGCCGGATGAGCGCGTCGAGCACGGCGCGGTCGAGCCGGTCGAGTCCGATCGCGTCGACGTCGTAGAGGTCGAGCGCGGCGTTCACATCGGCGGTCGTCGCGCGCGGCAGCGCGCCGTCCCTCTCGCCGTGGACGATCACGTAGTCGCGCACGCGCCGCAGCAGGCGGTTGGCGATGCGGGGCGTGCCGCGGGAGCGTCGTGCGATCTCGGCGCGCGCGTAGGCGGGCAACTGGATGTCGAGCACCGCCGCCGAGCGGCCGATCACGAGTTCGAGCTCCTCGGGCTCGTAGTACTCGAGGTGGGCGGTGAACCCGAAGCGGTCGCGCAGCGGGTTCGGGAGCATGCCGGAACGGGTCGTGGCGCCGACGAGGGTGAAGGGGGCGAGGTCGAGCGGGATGCTCGTGGCGCCCGCGCCCTTGCCGACCATGATGTCGATGCGGAAGTCCTCCATCGCGAGGTAGAGCATCTCCTCGGCGGAGCGTGCCATGCGGTGGATCTCGTCGATGAAGAGCACTTCGCCGGGGGTGAGGCTCGACAGCAGCGCCGCGAGGTCGCCGGCGTGCTGGATCGCGGGGCCGCTCGACATGCGCAGCGGCCGCTCGCTCTCGTGCGCGACGATCATGGCGAGCGTCGTCTTGCCGAGCCCCGGCGGACCCGACAGCAGGATGTGGTCGGCCGGTCGCTGCTGGATGCGGGCCGCGTCCAGCAGCAGCTGCAGCTGACCGCGCACCTTCTGCTGGCCGACGAACTCGCCGAGCGACGTGGGGCGCAGGGCGCCCTCGACGGCGAGCTCGGTCTGGTCTTCGGCGAGCCCCGGATCACGGGGGGCGAAGTCGGGCTCAGACACCGCGCGGCTCCGTGCGGGCCGGGCCCAGGTGCCCGAGGGCGAGCTTCAGCAGCGCCGGGACGGTGGCGGATGCCGGCGCGTCGGCGACGACGGCCGTGACGGCCTCGGTCGAGACCCGCTCGTTCCAGCCGAGGGCCACGAGCGCGGCCACGACCTGTGGCGCGAGGGCGCCACCGGATCCGCTCCCCGACACCGGCGAGGCGTTCGGTGCGACCGCCGTCAGTTTGCCGGCGAGCTGCACGACGATCAGCTTGGCCGTCTTCGGGCCGATGCCCGACACGCGCCGGAACGGCGCGTCGTCTTCGGCGGCCACGGCATCCGCGATCTGGCCGGTGGTGAGCGAGGCGAGCACGCCGAGCGCGGACTTCGGCCCGACGCCCGAGACGCTCAGCAGCAGCGTGAACACCGACAGCTCCTCGCGCCCCCGGAATCCGTACAGGGACAGGGCGTCCTCGCGCACGATGAGGGTGGTGTGCAGCACGATCTCGTCGCCGACGTGGAACTCGCGCGCCACCTGCGGCGTGACGGCCACGGCGAAGCCGACCCCGCCGACATCGACGATCACGCTCTCGGAGTCGAGGTGCAGCGCCCGGCCGCGCAATGACGAGATCATGCGACGAGCCTAGCCGCCGGTTCGGACGTTTGTTCGAGCGACACGCACGTTCAACGCCGCGCGAGTTTCTCGGCGTCGGCCCACGCCCGCTGCGCGGGGGTGAGCGACGTCACCGCGCCGCCGCCGGTGGCCGTGCCACCGCTGCGCCACGCGTGACACAGGGCGAGGGCCAGCGCATCGGCGGCGTCGGCCGGCTGCGGTAGAGCGTCGAGCCGAAGCACCCGGGCGACCATCGTCTGCACCTGGCGCTTGTCGGCCGAGCCGTAGCCGCTGATGGCGGCCTTCACCTCGGACGGCGTGTGCGTGTGCGCCGGCACGCCGTGCTCGGCGGCGAGCAGCAGCGCGATGCCGCTGGCCTGCGCCGTGCCCATGACGCTGTGCCGGTTGTTCTGGGCGAAGACGCGCTCGACGGCCACGACATGCGGACGGTGCTCGTCGAGCACGGCGCGGATCCCCTCCGCGATCGCCTTCAATCGACGCTCGATCGGCAGGTCGGGCGAGGAGCGCACGACGCCGACGTGCACGAGCGAGGCCGCGCGGTTAGGCGCGACGTCGATCACGCCGACGCCGCACCGGGTGAGACCGGGGTCGACGCCGAGAACGCGGAGAGCGGATGCCACTCCCCCACGCTACGGGCGGGGAGGCGGCATCCGCTCTGCGAAACGCGTGGCGGCGGTTACTCGTCCTCTTCGAGTTCGGCCTGCACCTCGGGGGTGAGATCGAAGTTGGTGAAGACGTTCTGCACGTCGTCGCTGTCTTCGAGGGCGTCGATGAGACGGAAGACCTTGCGCGCCGTCTCGGCGTCGACCTCGACCTTCAGCGACGGGACGAACTCGACGTCAGCGGACTCGTACTCGAGCCCTGCCTCCTGGATCGCGGTGCGGACGGCCACCAGGTCGGAGGCCTCGGTGATCACCTCGAAGCCCTGGGCGTGCGGCTCGACCTCTTCGGCGCCGGCCTCGAGCGCGGCGAGCATGACGTCATCCTCCGTGGCACCCTCACCGGAGACGACGATGACGCCCTTGCGGGAGAAGTTGTAGGCGACCGAGCCGGGGTCGGCGAGCGTGCCGCCGTTGCGGCTGAGCGCCGTGCGCACCTCGGCGGCGGCGCGGTTCTTGTTGTCGGTCAGACACTCGATCATGAGGGCGACGCCGTTCGGGCCGTAGCCCTCGTACATGATCGAGGCGTACTCGACCGACTCGCCGCCGATGCCGGCGCCGCGCTTGATGGCGCGGTCGATGTTGTCCTTGGGGACCGAGGTCTTCTTCGCCTTGAGGACGGCGTCGAAGAGGGTCGGGTTGCCCTGCAGGTCCGCCCCGCCGAGCTTCGCGGCGACCTCGATGTTCTTGATGAGCTTCGCCCACGACTTGGCACGGCGCGCGTCGATGACCGCTTTCTTGTGCTTGGTCGTGGCCCATTTGGAGTGTCCGGACATGGTCTCCAGTTTACGGTGATGCGGTCAGGCCGCGCGGACGAGGTCGAGGAAGCGCGCGTGGAAGCGCGACTCCCCCGACACCTCGGGGTGGAAGGCGGTGCCGAGCAGGTTGCCCTGCGCGACGGCGACGACGCGTCCGTCCGGCAGCGACGCCAGCGGCTGCGCGCGGGGGCCGACGGCCGTCACGAGCGGCGCGCGGATGAAGGCCGCGTGCACGGGCGTGGCGAAGCCGTCGACGGCGAGCTCGGTCTCGAACGACTCGACCTGACCGCCGAAGGCGTTGCGGCGCACCGTCACGTCCAGTCCGCCGAAGCTCTCCTGGCCGTCGATCGGGTTCTCGATCCGGTCGGCGAGCAGGATGAGCCCGGCGCACGTGCCGTAGACCGGCATCCCGGCCGCGATGGCGTCGCGGATCGGCTGCTGCATCCCGAACGCACGCGACAGCTTGTCGATGACGCTCGACTCGCCGCCGGGCAGGACGAGACCGTCGATGCGGGCGAGCTCCTCGGGCCGGCGCACGAGCGCCGTTTCGGCACCGAGATCGCCCAGCACCCGCACGTGCTCGCGCACGTCGCCCTGCAGCGCGAGCACGCCGACCCGCGCCGTCATGCGCCCGCGCCCGACGCCGACGCCCGTGGCCCCCGAATCACCAGCCGCGCTCGGCGAGACGGTGGGGTGCGGGCAGATCGGACACGTTGATGCCGACCATGGCCTCGCCGAGTCCGCGCGAGACGTCCGCGATCACCGTCGCGTCGTCGTAGAACGTGGTCGCCTTCACGATCGCGGCGGCACGCTCGGCGGGGTTGCCGCTCTTGAAGATGCCGGAGCCGACGAAGACGCCGTCCGCACCCAGCTGCATCATCATCGCGGCATCCGCGGGGGTCGCCACGCCGCCGGCGACGAAGAGCACGACGGGCAGCTGACCCGTCGCCGCCACTTCGGCGACGAGCTCGTACGGCGCCTGCAGCTCCTTGGCGGCCACGTACAGCTGGTCGGGAGCGAGCGAGCTCAGCGCCGCGATCTCGCCGCGGATCTTGCGGATGTGCTTCATCGCCTCGGACACGTCGCCCGTGCCCGCCTCGCCCTTGGAGCGGATCATGGCGGCGCCCTCGGTGATGCGTCGCAGCGCCTCTCCGAGGTTCGTCGCACCGCACACGAACGGCACCGTGAAGTTCCACTTGTCGATGTGGTTGACGTAGTCGGCGGGCGAGAGCACCTCGGACTCGTCGATGTAGTCGACGCCGAGTTCCTGCAGCACCTGCGCCTCGACGAAATGGCCGATGCGGGCCTTGGCCATGACGGGGATCGAGACGGCCTCGATGATGCCGTCGATCATGTCCGGGTCGCTCATGCGCGAGACGCCGCCCTGGGCGCGGATGTCGGCGGGAACGCGCTCGAGGGCCATCACGGCGACGGCGCCGGCATCCTCGGCGATCTTCGCCTGATCGGGGGTGACGACGTCCATGATGACGCCGCCCTTCAGCATCTCGGCGAGACCGCGCTTGACGCGCGACGATCCGGTGGTGGGAGTGGACACGAGGCTCCTTCGGGTTTGACCTAGGCCAAAAAGTAGCATGTCCCACCACCTAGACTTCACGAGGACGCGGAAGGAGGCGGAGTGTGACGATCGGGAACGCGATCGCCGGGACCACGGCGACCGAGATCGCCGACTCCGTGCGCGAACTCGTCGAACGCGACACGCTCGCTCCGGGCGAGCTGCTTCCGCCCGTGCGCACCCTGGCCGAAGAACTCGGCGTCAACCGCAACACGGTCGTCGCCGCCTACAAGCAGCTCGCGCAGGCGGGTGTGGTCGTCAGCCGTGGCCGCGGCGGCACACGGGTGGCCCGGCGTGCCGCAGTGGCGCAGGAGGGGTTCGCCCAGGGCACGGTGCTGCGCGACATCGGCACCGGCAATCCCGACCCCGACCTCATCCCCGACCCGACGCCGGCACTCGCCCGCATCGGCAGGCGCACGGTGCTCTACGGCGAGCCCGTCATCGACCGCGGGCTCGAGGACTGGGCGACCGGATGGATGCGGGATGCCCTTCCCGCGGCACCGGAGGTGAGGCTGACCATCACCGGCGGCGCGTCGGACGCGATCGAGCGCCTGCTCGCACAGGCCCTCACCCGGGACGACGCCGTCGCACTCGAGGACCCGTGCTTCCTGTCGAGCATGAACATCGTGCGCCTCGGCGGATACCGTCCCGTGCCGGTTCCCGTCGACGCCGAGGGCATGACGGTCGCGGGTCTGCGCGCCGCCGTCGACGCCGGCGTTCGAGCGATCGTCTGCACTCCACGCGCGCAGAACCCGACCGGCGCGAGCCTCAGCCCCGCCCGCGCGGCGGCATTGCGCGAGGTGCTCGCCGACCACCCCTACGTGCTCGTGATCGAGGACGACCACTTCTCGCTGCTGTCTGCACAGCCGTTCCACTCGCTCATCGGGCCGGGACATCGCCGCTTCGCCCTCGTCCGCTCGGTGTCCAAGTTCCTGGGTCCCGACATGTGCCTGGCGGTGACGGCATCCGACCCCGACACCGCGCAGCGCCTGGCGACCCGGCTCAGCCCCGGTACGACCTGGGTCAGTCACCTGCTGCAGCGCCTCGCCGTCGCACAGCTGACGGATGCCGCCGTGACCGACGGCATCCGCGCGGCGGGCGCGCATTACGCGGCGCGCAACGCCGCATTCGCGCGGATGCTGTCCGCCGCGGGTGTGCCGACGACGCCGGGTGACGGGCTCAGCCTCTGGGTGCGGCTCCCCGTCGCGGCGCGGGAGGTGACGGCGCAGCTCATGCGCCGCGGCTGGTTGGCCCGCCCCGGCGACGAATTCATCCTCGCCGACACCGACGCTGCGTCGCACCTGCGCCTGACGGTGCACGACCTGTCCGACTCCGATGCGGCCCGCCTGGCATCGGACATCCACGCCGCCGTCGAGGCGGCCCGACACCACGAGAGTGGGATGATCGCCCCGTGAAGATCCTGTCCATCCAGTCCGCCGTCGCGTACGGCCACGTCGGCAACTCCGCCGCCGTCTTCCCGCTGCAGCGCATCGGCGTCGAGGTACTGCCCGTGTACACCGTGAACTTCTCCAACCACACCGGTTACGGGGCGTGGCGGGGACCGCTCATCGCGCCCGACGACGTCCGCGACGTCATCACCGGCATCCAGGAACGCGGTGTGCTCGGCGAGATCGACGTCGTGCTGTCGGGCTACCAGGGCGGCGAAGGCATCGCCGACGTCATCCTCGACGCCGTCGCGCGCGTCAAGGCCGAGAACCCGTCGGCCGTCTACGCATGCGACCCGGTGATGGGAAACGCCAAGTCGGGCTGCTTCGTCGCCCCCGCCATCCCGATCCTGCTGCGCGAACGGGTCGTCCCCGCCGCCGACATCATCACGCCCAACCAGTTCGAGCTGGGCTTCCTCACCGAAACCGAGCCGACCGACCTCGCCTCGACGCTCGCCTCGGTCGACGCCGCGCGCGCGATGGGTCCGTCGACCGTGCTCGTCACCTCGGTGGAGCGTCCCGATCGCCCCGAGGGCACGATCGAGATGCTCGCCGTCACCGACGCCGGCGCCTGGATCGTGCAGACGCCGCACATCCCGATGAAGGCCAACGGCTCGGGCGATGTCACGGCGGCGCTGTTCACGGCGCACTACCGCGCGAGCGGCGACGCCGCGGACGCGCTAGCGAAGACCGTCTCCAGCGTGTTCGACCTGCTGCAGACGACTTACGACGCCGGCACGCGCGAGCTGCAGCTCGTGGAGTCGCAGGAGTTCTACGCCCACCCGCGCCTGCAGTTCCCCGTCACGCAGGTGCGCTGACGCGCGCGTCTGCACCCCCGCGGGGACCGTGAGAGAACCGCAGGGCGCCGAGGGAACGGGTGCCGCCCGCGCCCTCGGCGCCGACGTGTTCTCTCAGCGTCGGCGGGCTCGCCGACAGGTGGTCAGGCGGGGGTGGGCCACGCCGCGCTGACGGCGTCGCGCACCTCGCCGAGCAGCTGCGGCAGCGCCTTGGTCTTCGCGATGATCGGGAAGAAGTTCGCGTCGGTCGCCCAGCGCGGCACGATGTGCTGGTGCAGGTGCTCGTCGACACCCGCACCGGCGACGGCGCCCTGGTTCATGCCGAGGTTGAACCCGTCACAGCGGGCCACCTCGCGGAGCACCCGCATGCCGATCTGGGTGAGCTCGCCGATCTCGGCGACCTCCTCCGCCGTGGCCTGGTCGTAGGTCGCGATGTGCCGGTACGGGCACACCAGCAGGTGGCCCGAGTTGTACGGGAACAGGTTCAGCAGCACGTACGCGGTACGCCCGCGCGCGACGATGAGACCGTCCGCATCCGACTTCTCCGGTGCCGCGCAGAACGGGCACTCGTGACGCAGCACCTCGGGCCCGGCCTTGATGTAGGCCATGCGGTGCGGCGTCCACAGCCGCTGGAACCCGTCGGGCACGCCCGCGAGGAGGGCGGCGTCTTCGAGCTCCCCGTCGGTCACGCGAGGTCCTCCGCGGTGTTCACGAGCGTCTTGCCGGCGATCGCGGCGACGATCTTCTCGACCGCGTCGGCCACCGGGATGCCGTTGGTCTGCGTGCCGTCGCGGAAGCGGAACGACACGGTGCCCGCCGAGCTGTCCTGCTCGCCGGCGATCAGCTGCAGCGGCACCTTCTGCGTGGTGTGCGTACGGATCTTCTTCGGCATCCGGTCGTCGGAGTGGTCGACCTCGGCGCGGACGCCGCGGGCACGCAGCTGCGCGACGATGTCGTCGAGGTACGGCGCGAACGCGTCGGCGACCGGGATGCCCACGACCTGCACGGGAGCGAGCCAGACCGGGAAGGCGCCGGCGTAGTGCTCGAGCAGGATCGCGAAGAACCGCTCGATCGAGCCGAACAGGGCGCGGTGGATCATCACCGGACGGTGCTTCTCGCCGTCGGGGCCGGTGTACTCGAGCTGGAAGCGCTCGGGCTGGTTGAAGTCGAGCTGGATGGTCGACATCTGCCAGGTGCGGCCGATCGCATCGCGCGCCTGCACCGAGATCTTCGGACCGTAGAACGCCGCGCCGCCCGGGTCGGGGACGAGTTCGAGTCCCGACCCCTCGGCCACCTCGCGCAGCGTCGCAGTCGCCTGCTCCCACAGCGCGTCGTCGCCGATGAACTTGGGGTTGCCCTCCTCCTTCGTCGACAGCTCGAGGTAGAAGTCGTTCAGGCCGTAGTCGCGCAGCGTCTGCAGCACGAACTCCAGGCTGTGGACGAGTTCGCCCTTGACCTGGTCGGCGGTCACGTAGATGTGGGTGTCGTCCTGGGTCATGCCGCGCACGCGGGTGAGGCCCGACAGGGTGCCGCTCTTCTCGTACCGGTAGACCGACCCGAACTCGCTCAGCCGCAGCGGCAGCTCGCGGTAGCTGCGGCCGCGGGAGCGGAAGATCAGGTTGTGGAACGGGCAGTTCATGGGCTTCAGGTAGTACTCCTGGCCCTCGCGGCTGACGTGGCCGTCCTCGTCGACGACCTCGTCGAGCACCATCGGCGGGTACATGCCGTCGGCGTACCACTGCAGGTGGCCGCTGGTCATGAACAGGTCGCCCTTGGTGATGTGCGGCGTGTTCACGACCTCGTAGCCGTTGGCGAGCAGTCGCTCGCGCATGTAGCGCTCGATCTCGTAGCGGATGATGCCGCCCTTGGGGTGGAAGACGCTGAGCCCCGGACCGATCTCGTCGGGGAACGAGAACAGGTCGAGCTCCTTGCCGAGCTTGCGATGGTCGCGCTTGGCGGCCTCTTCGAGGCGGTGCTGGTAGGCGCGCAGCTCGTCCTTCGTCGGCCAGGCGGTGCCGTAGATGCGCTGCAGCTGCGGGTTCTTCTCGCTGCCGCGCCAGTAGGCGCCGGCGACGCGGGTGAGATCCCAGCCGTTGCCGACCAGTCGGGTGCCGGGCACGTGCGGTCCGCGGCACAGGTCCTTCCAGGCGGTCTCACCGTCACGGGTGACGTTGTCGTAGATCGTGAGCTCCCCGGCGCCGACCTCGACGGAGGCCCCCTCGGTCGCCCCGGCGCCGGGACCCCCGGCGAGCCCGATGAGTTCGAGCTTGAACGGCTCCCCCGCCATCTCGGCGCGTGCCTCGTCCTCGGTGACGACACGGCGGACGAAGCGCTGATTCTCGCGGACGATGCGCTCCATCTCCTTCTTGATCGCCTTCAGGTCCTCCGGAGTGAAGGGCTCGGCGACGCCGAAGTCGTAGTAGAAGCCGTCGGTGATGGGCGGACCGATGCCGAGGTTCGCCTGCGGCTTGATGCGCTGCACCGCCTGGGCGAGCACGTGCGCCGTGGAGTGGCGCAGGATGCTGAGACCGTCGGCGCTGTCGACGGTCACCGGCTCGACGGCGTCGGATGCGGTCACGACCGTCGCGAGGTCTTTCAGGTCGCCGTTCACGCGCAGGGCGACGACGGAACGGTCGGGGAACAGGGCGAAGCCGTCGGCCGGATACGACACGTCGGCGGAGGGGGTGGTCAAGGGAACGTCTCCAGAAGGTGGCTCGAACAGGATGCTCAGCTTCGGGCGCGTCGCGCCCCGCCCGCTCAGGCGTGAAGCGTTCGCGTGCCGGTCGCGACTGCGGTGATCCGGCGAGGTTCCATGCCCCGAGTCTATCGTCGCCGCACGGCGCACCGACATCTCCGCGGCGCGGGCCATGATGGATGCCGTGAAGCTCGCCCTCGTCGGAGCCGTGCTGCTCCTGCTGGGCGGGGCGGCCGTCGTGTCCGGCGTGCTGCCGGTGTCCGACGCGCTCGCCGTCGCGGACCGCGTCTGGCCGGTTCTGCTGTTCGTCGTGGCGGTCACCGTCGTCGCCGAGCTCGCCGCGATCGCCGGCGTCTTCGATGCCGCCGCCGCGCGCCTCTCCCGCTGGTCGCGCGGCCGCACGGTGGTGCTGTGGCTGCTCGTGGTCGCCCTTGCCGCCGTGTCGACGACCTTCCTGTCGCTGGACACGACCGCCGTGCTGTTGACGCCGGTCGTGATCGCGGTAGCGCGGGCGAACCACTTGCCGCCCCTGCCGTTCGCGTTCACGACGGTGTGGTTGGCGAACACCGCTTCGCTGCTGCTCCCCGTCTCGAACCTGACGAATCTGCTCGCCGAGCACCGACTCGGCGGCATCGGAGCCGTGGGCTTCGCGATGCTGCTGGGGCCGTCGGCGCTGGTCGCCGTCCTCGCCACGACCGCGTTGCTGTGGGTGCTCCACCGCCGAGCGTTGCGCGGACGGTTCGACCCGGCGCCGCCGCCACGGGTCGCCGACCGACAGCAGTTGGTGGTGGCGGCATCCGTCGTTCTCGTGCTGCTGCCGCTTCTCGTGAGCGGGCTCCCCCCGTGGATGCCGGCGCTCGCCGCCGCGGTGGTGCTGACCGCGTACATGGCATGGCGCTCGCCGCGGGTGCTGCATCCCGGCCTCGTGCCGTGGAGCCTGCTCGTCTTCGCGTCGGGTCTGTTCCTCGCCGTCGCAGCCCTGGAGTCGCTCGGCTCGGGAGCCGTGGTGGGCGCCGCCGCGGGCACGGGTGAGGGTCTCACGGATCTGTGGCGGCTGGCGGGAGCGGGGATGCTGGCGGCGAACGCGGTGGACAACCTGCCCGCGTACCTCGCGTTCGAGTCCGTCGCCGATTCGCCGGTGCGGCTCGCGGCGCTGCTCGTCGGCGTCAACGCGGGACCTCTGATCACACCGTGGGCGTCGCTGGCGACGCTGCTGTGGCACCAGCGTCTGCGCGCCGTCGGCGTGGACGTGCCCTGGCGGCGCTACATGCTCGCCGGGCTCGTCGCGGCGCCGATCGTGGTGGGGCTGTCGGTGATCCCGCTGGCCGCGCTCGCCTGAACACACGACGACGACCCGAACGGCCCGACATCGCGCGTGTCAGAGGTGCTTGAGCGCCTCACGCGTGCTGAGGGAGCTGAGTGGGTGGGCGGCGACGAACGCACGCACCCAGTCCGGCGCGACCCGGGCGTGGTCCCGCAGCGCCCACCCGATCGCCTTCCGGATGAAGAACTCGCCGTCGTCGAGGTTCGCCTCGATGACATCGGCGAGCAGCATCCGGTCGACGCGCTCCCGGCGTCCGAGTTGGGCGATGACGGCGAGGCGACGCAGCCACATGTCGGGGGAATGCGCCCACGCCCGCACCTGGGCGGCCATCGGAACCGGGTCGGTGTCGAGCAGCTCGGCGACGCGGTGGGCGAGTTCGTCGGTGAAGTCCCACCACGCGCCCTCGACCGTGAACCGCTCGAGCAGCGCGACGAGTGCCGGGTCGCGGCGCAACGGCGGGAGGGCGAGCAGCGCGAGCGCGGCGTAGCGCTCCTCCCGGTGCGTCGCCTCGTCCCAGAGGGCGGATGCGGCATCCGCCAACACGTCCCCGTCGGTGACGTCCTTGGCGAGGGCGCGGGCCATGCGGCGGGATTCGGGCACCGGGACGCCGAGGAATGGCATGGCGGACTTCATGTACGCCTGCTGGCCCGGGGCGCGTGCCGGATCGGCGACTTCCCGCAGCGCCGCGCGGATGTCGTCTGCGAGACGCGCGGCGTTCACGCGAGCGTGAGGTCGACCTGGATCTCCCCCGCGATCCGTTCCAGTTCGGTGACGAGCGGCGCCAGGTCGGCATCGGCGGGGACCCGCACCGATACCTCGGCTTCGAACAGGGTGCCGCCGGCCATCGGCGCCTCGAGGGTGCGGCTCGTGAAACTGTCGATGCTGAGGGCGTTCGCGGCGATCGCAGACGTCACCTCTCGCACGATGCCCGGACGGTCGTTGCCGAGCACCGTGAACGAGAAGGTGCGGGACGCGGCGGCGTCCGCCACGTGCGTTCCGGTGTGCGTCGTGACGCGCAGCATCCCGTCGAGCGCCTGCAGCGCGGTGACGAGCCCGGCCGCGGCATCGTCGGGGACGGTGACCAGCACGATGCCCGCGAACGCTCCGGCGAGTTCGGCGAGTTCGCTGCGCTCCCAGTTGCCGCCGTGCACGGCGACGGTGTCCGCGAGGGCGCGGACGAGGCCGGCGCGGTCGTCGCCGACGACGGTGAGGACGAGGTGTGCCATGCCGCCGAGCCTATCCTCGCGCCGCGAAGCTCGGGGCGTTTCGACTCGTCGCTCACGCTCCTCGCTCAACGACCGGAAGGCTCCGGTGGTTGAGTAGCCGGCGCAGCCGGCGTATCGAAACCCGCGCACCCGCCGTCGTCGGCGAGTTCGATTGCCTCGGGAGGGGTCAGTCGCCGAGGCGGTTGCGGGAGCGCATGGCACGCTCGGCCTCGCGCTTGTCCTCGCGCTCGCGGATCGTCTGACGCTTCTCGAACTCGCGCTTGCCCTTCGCGATCGCGATCTCGACCTTGGCGCGGCCATCCGAGAAGTACAGCTTCAACGGGACGAGGGTGTACCCGCCGGCGCTGATCGCGTGGGAGAGCTTGACGATCTCCTCCTTGTGCAGCAGCAGCTTGCGGGTGCGCTTGGCGGCGTGGTTCGTCCAGTGGCCCTGCGAGTACTCCGGGATGTGCACCGCGTCGAGGAACGCCTGTCCTCCGTCGATGTACGCGTAGCCGTCTGTGAGGTTCGCGCGCCCCTGCCGGAGCGACTTGACCTCGGTGCCGGTCAGCACGAGCCCCGCCTCATACGTCTTCTCGATCGTGTAGTCGTGACGCGCGCGACGATTGGTCGCGATGACCTTCTCCCCGCGTTCCCTGGGCATGATCTCTCCTCGTGATGTCGGCCGACGTCGGCCGACGGCAGCCCATCAGTCTAGCCGACCGCCGGGCTCAGGCGCGCAGCCAGCGCCGGATCGCGAATCCGGCCGACACCGCGGCCAGCACGAGACCGATGCCGATCACCACCGGGACGACCACGAGGGCATCGGGCAACTGCACCCACGTCGTGATGAAGTCGACCCGCCCCTCGAGGTATCCGCCGACGCCGAACTGCACTCCGGCGACGATCGCCGCCGACGCCAGCAGTGAGCCGATGAACGCGGCGAACACGCCTTCGAGGATGAACGGCGTCTGGATGAACCGGTTCGACGCACCCACCAACCGCATGATCCCGAGCTCACGGCGCCGGGCGAACGCCGACAGCCGGATGGTCGTCGCGATCAGCAGCACGGCGGCGACGAGCATGAGCACGGCGATGCCGATCGCGATGTACGTCGCGACGGTGAGTGCCGAGAAGAGCGGGTCGAGGTACTGCAGCTGGTCCTTGACCTGCTCCACGCCGTCCTGGCCGCCGAAGGCTTCGGCGAGCACGTCGGACTGGCTCGGATCGACGAGGTTCACCCAGAACGTCTCGTTGAGCTGCTCGGGCGTAACGAAGTCGGCGT
Organism: Microbacterium telephonicum; assembly: GCF_003651225.1. Lineage (GTDB taxonomy): Bacteria > Actinomycetota > Actinomycetes > Actinomycetales > Microbacteriaceae > Microbacterium > Microbacterium telephonicum. Next base: position 298,776 of record NZ_RCDB01000002.1, on the reverse strand, counting down.
AGTCGTCGCCGTACAGCGCGATGATGTTCGCGTACGCGTCGTCGCGCGTCTCGAACCGGTAGTCGCGGATGACGGACTGCAGCGCCTCGCCGTCGAGCTTGTCGCGCACCGCCTGCACCTGCTCTTCGCTGGCCGTGCCACTCGCGCAGGTCTCGGTCGTCGAGATCGACGAGCACATGAACACGGCGACCTGGGCGCGATCCACCCAGTAGTCCTGCATCTTGCCGATCTGCATCTGCATGAGCATCGCTGCGCCGACGAACGTCAGCGAGACGAAGGTCACGAGCACGATCGAGATGACCATGGAGGCGTTGCGGCGCAGGCCCGTGAACGCCTCGCCGAGGATGAGGCGGACTCTCACGAGGTGGGCCCCACTTCGTCCTCGTCGGCTCCGAGGCCCAGACGCTTGACGTCCACCCCCGACAGTCCGAGCTCATCGAGATCGACCGGTCCGGTCATCAGCGGCACGGCGCGCGTGATCGGCGCCGTGTCACCGGGGGCACCGGCCTCGCCCGACGCCGCCGGGGCGGAGACGGGAGGTTCGGCGCTCACGCGCGCCGCAGCGACCGCCACCGGATCGACGCTCTCGACGATCGGCGCGGCGGACTCCGTCGGCGGCTCTGTCGGCGCCTGGGAAGGGACGGATGCGGCAGCCGCCGCCCCCGCGGGGTCGTGTGTGATCTGCGGCACGGGGCCGGTCGACCCCTGTTCGCGCGCGATCTGCTTCTGCAGCTCGAGCACAGCGGTCAGCGCCGCCGTGGCGGCAGCGCCCCGCACCGGCTCGGGGGCGAGCGAGGGCAGCTGCGACGTGTCGCCGTAGCCGCCGTGGCGGTCGTCGCGCACCATGACACCGCCGCGCAGTTCGATGACGCGGCGCTGCATCTGGTCGACGAAGCCGGCCTCGTGGGTGGCCATGACGATCGTCGTGCCCCCCGTGTTGATGCGCGCGAGCAGCTGCATGATGTCCACCGAGGTGGCGGGGTCGAGGTTTCCGGTCGGCTCGTCGGCGAGCAGGATCTGCGGGCGGTTCACGATCGCGCGGGCGATGGCGACACGCTGCTGCTCGCCACCCGAGAGCTCGTGCGGCATCCGCTTCTCTTTGCCCTTGAGGCCCACGAGGGCCAACGCCTCGGGCACCGCCTGCGTGATGAAGGCACGCGAAGACCCGATGACCTGCAGCGTGAACGCGACGTTCTGGAACACCGTCTTGCCCGGAAGCAGCCGGAAGTCCTGGAACACGGATCCGACGTGACGGCGGAAGTAGGGCACCTTCCGCGACGCCAGTGTGCGCAGGTCGCGCCCGAGCACGATCACCTGGCCGTCGGTGGGGGTGTCCTCGCGCAGGATGAGGCGCAGGCACGACGACTTGCCCGACCCGGATGCGCCGACGAGGAAGACGAACTCTCCGCGCTGCACCTCGAAGCCGACATCGCTCAGCGCCGGCTTGGTCGTCCCGCGATAGTGCTTGGTGACGTTTTCGAACCGGATCATGACCCGACGAGCCTACGTGCGCGTCACGCGGATGCGTCGAACGACACTCGACGCGTCGAACTCAGTCGTCGTCGTCCTTGCGCTTGCGCCAGCGGATGCCGGCCGCGATGAGTCCGTCGAGGTCGCCGTCGAACACGGCGGCGGGGTTTCCCACCTCGTAGCCGGTGCGGAGGTCCTTGACGAGCTGCTGGCCGTAGAGGAAGTAGGAGCGCATCTGGTCGCCCCAGCTCGCGGTGATGACGCCGGCGAGTTCCTTCTTCTTGGCGGCCTCCTCCTCCTTCTTCAGCAGCAGGAGGCGGGTCTGCAGCACGCGCATGGCGGCCGCACGGTTCTGGATCTGCGACTTCTCGTTCTGCATCGACACGACGATGCCGGTCGGGATGTGCGTGATGCGCACCGCCGAGTCGGTCGTGTTGACCGACTGCCCGCCGGGACCCGACGAGCGGAAGACGTCGACGCGGATGTCGCCCTCGGGCACGTCGACCTCGACGGCCTCCTCCATGACCGGGATGACCTCGACGGCGGCGAAGGACGTCTGCCGCTTGTCGGCCGATCCGAACGGGCTGATTCGCGCCAGGCGGTGCGTGCCGGCTTCGACCGAGAGCGTGCCGTAGGCGTACGGCGCGTCGATCTCGAACGTCGCCGACTTGATGCCGGCGCCCTCGGCGTAGGAGGTGTCCATGACCTTGACCGGGTACTTGTGGCGCTCGGCCCACCGCAGGTACATGCGCAGCAGCATCTCGGCGAAGTCGGTCGCGTCGTCGCCGCCGGCGCCGGAGCGGATCGTCACGACGGCCGAGCGCGCGTCGTACTCGCCGTCGAGGAGCGTCTGCACCTCGAGCTGGCTGATCGTCTCGCCCAGGTCGACGAGCTCGCGCTTGGCCTCTTCGACGGACTCCTCGTCTTCCATCTCGTTGGCGAGCTCGACGAGCACGTCGAGGTCGTCGAGACGCTGCTCGATCTCGGTGAGGCGCTTCAGCTCGGCCTGGCGGTGGCTGAGCGCGCTGGTGACCTTCTGGGCCTTCTCGACGTCGTCCCAGAGGTCGGGCGCGCCCGCCTCCTCGGACAGGCGCGCGATGTCGGCGGTGAGCGCCTCGACGTCCGCCACGGCCTTGATGTCGGCGAAGGTGGAACGCAGGGCCTGGATGTCGGCGGACGGATCGAATTCGAGCATGACACTCCAGACTAACGTGGAAGGCGTGTCCCCCGACGACTCCCCCGAATCGATCCGGCGGATGCTGTGGCGCCTCGCGCCGATGATCTACGGGCCGACGGTGCTGTTCGGGCTCGGCGAGGGCGCGGTGATCCCCCTCATCCCGGTGCTCGCCTCGGAGCTCGGCGCCGACGTCCCGATGGCCGCGCTCGTGGCATCCGCCCTCGTCGTCGGCCAGCTGTGCGGCAACATCCCCGCCGGGTGGGCGGTCGCCCGCATCGGAGAACGGGCGACGATGGCGCTCGGCGGCGGGATCGCGCTGGCCGGCGTCGTCGGGCTCATCGTCGCGCCGAGTCTTCCCGTGCTGACCGCCTCGGTGCTGCTCATCGGATTCTGCGCGGCGGCGTTCGGGCTCGCGCGGCACTCGTTCATGACGACACGCGTACCGCTGTCGTTCCGGGCGCGGGCGCTGTCGCTGCTGGGCGGATCGTTCCGCCTCGGCATGTTCGTCGGGCCGTTCATCGCCGCCGGCCTGCTCGCGATCTTCGGCGACGAGCACGCAGCGGTGTGGTTCTTCGGCGTGTGCCTCGTCGCCACCGTCGCCCTCGTCCTGCTGGGTCCCGACCCGGAGACGACGATCACCGGCCGGACCCCCGCCGACGACGGCCGTGACCGGGAAGACACCGGCGAAGCCGTCACCGGCTCGATCGGCACCCACGCGCCGACGGGCGTCATCCGCACGATGTGGCGCAACCGCGGCGTGCTGTCGCGGCTGGGGCTCGCGGCGGCCTCGCTGTCGGCGGTGCGGTCGGCCCGCCAGGTCGTGCTCCCCCTCTGGGGAGTGTCGATCGGGCTCGACGCCCAGACGATCGCCCTCGTCGTCGGCATCTCCGGGGCGATCGACTTCGCCCTGTTCTACGCGAGCGGCCAGGTGATGGACCGGTTCGGAAGGCTGTGGGCCGCCCTCCCGGCGATGGTCCTGATGGGCACGGGCTTCCTCGCGCTCTCGCTGACGCACGACCTCGATGAGGCGGCGATGTGGTTCGCGATGTTCGCGGCCGTGCTGGGGGTCGGCAACGGCCTGTCCAGCGGCATCCTGCTCACACTCGGTGCGGATGTCGCACCGCAGAGCGAGCCGGCCGCGTTCCTGGGATCATGGCGCACGCTCACGGATGCCGGCGGCGCCGTCGCGCCGCTGCTCGTCTCGGCCATCGCCGCCGTGTTCTCGCTCTCGATCGCGACGGCCGCCATGGGCGTGGTCGGACTCGTCGGCGCGGGCGCGTTCCTGCGCTGGGTGCCGCGGTTCGTGCCGCGGCGGTGAGCTTCTCGTGCCACGGCGCTGAGCCCTTTCGTGCCGCGGCGCTGGGCGACTCGTCCGCTCACCGCAGGGCGGTGCGGCTCGTCGCCGTCGCCTGCAGGGACAGACCATCGGGGACGAAGAGCGTCAAGACGGGCGGTCGCCAGGTCGTCTGGACGGTGACGCGCGCCGAGGCCCCGTCGGGCGTGTCGGCCGAGACGACCGACGCGGCGCCCTCGGCGGCGACCACCGCATCGGCCTGCGCGCGCACGTCCGCGTCGGTGAGCACCGCGACCGGTTCGCCCGCCACGATCCGCAGTTCGAAACCGTCGGCGCCGGCCAGCGCCGCGGCATCGGCCACGGCGTCGGCCCGCTTCTGCGCCAGGTAGAGGCTCGTCGCGTCGACGCAGACGAGCACCAGCACGATGGCCAGGAGCGCGTAGCCGAGGGTCAGCAGGAGCACGCTCCCCTCGTCGTCGTCGTCCGGCCGCCGCGCTCTCACGGCGCCACCGCGTAGCGAGAGACCTTGTGCACGGCCTGCGCCTCGACGGGCACGGCGGCAAGGTCGTCGAGCCCCAGCACGGGCGGGATGAGGGGCAGTGCGACGCGTGTCGCGACGTGCACGTGCAGCGTGGCCCCGGCGGACGGGCAGCCCTGCGCCGTGGGCGTGCATTCCACGGACACCTCGAGGGAGGCGCGGTCGATGCCGTACTCCTCCGCGACGGCGTCGGCGATCCGCTCGGCCCGGCGGTCGGCATCCGCCGCGCCGTCGGCCGTCGCGATCGACCGGGCGAGTTGGCGGGCGGCGGTCTGCACTCCCATGGCCTGCCCCTGGATCGCGCCGAGCGCGACGATCAGGTAGACGATGGGGACGAGCAGCACGAGTCCCGCGAAGATGAACTCGATCGCCGCCGATCCGGCATCCGCTCCGCCGTCATCAGGCTCAGTCGAACGATTCGGCCGGAGCACGCGCGATCACCTCCCACCCGCGTGGCGCGCCGAGCAGCCCCACCAGCGGGAGCGTCGCGGTCACAGATACTTCGACGAACGCGCCGCCGGCATCGGTCACTTCGCGCACGGAGACGGCATCGACGATGCCGCCGCCGACGGTGCGCTCGACGACCTGCCGCGTGCGCTCCCCGCCCTCGGCGAGGTCCACGTCGGCGAGGGCCGCGTGGTAGGCGCCGTCCACCGCCGCATCGTGCACGACGTTGCGCACGTAGACGGCGAGCCCGAACTGCAGCACGGCCAGCGTCAGCAGCGTCAGCAGCGATCCGACGAGCACGAACTCGACCGTGCTCGACCCCGAGTCGTCCGCCGCATCCATGACGGTCCCCGTCAGAACGCCGAGACCCGGGAGATCGCCTGCTCGAACAGGTCGGCCAGCGCCGGACCCGCGAGCGCCCAGATCGCGATGACCAGGCCCGCCGTCATGAGGGTGACGAGCACCCAGCCCGGCACGTCTCCACGCTCGTCGTCGAGCAGCCGCAGTCGTCGACGCTCCGCCGCCACCCGCTCCCGCCATGTTCCGTCCATCACCTGCTCCTTCCGTCGCGCCCGCGGGCGCCTCATCCGATCCCGAGCCGCAGCATCACGACGCCCGGGAAGACCGCGAACAGCACCGACAGCGGCAACACGAGGAACACGAGCGGCAGGAGCATGAGGATCTCCTTGCGTCCCGCCTGCTCGATGAGCGTGCGCTTCGCGTCTTCGCGCGCATCGGCCGCCTGGTCGTGCAGCACCTGCGCCAGCGGTGCGCCGCGCTCGAGGGCCGCCACGATGTGGTCGGTCGCGCGCGACAGCGTCGGCAGCCCGACGCCGTCGGCCATCTCCTGCAGCGCCTCGGCCAGGTTCGACCCCGTGTCGCTGGCGAGCACCGCGCGGCGCAGTTCGTCGGTCAGCACGCCGGAGCCGACCTCGCCCACGCGTCGCAGCGCATCGCGCAGGCTCTCCCCCGCCGCCAGGCACAGTGCGACGAACTCCAGGACGGTCGGCAGCTCCTCGTGCATCCGCCGTTGCCGGCGCGCCACCGCCGCTGCGAGGTGGGCGTCGCAGAGAACGGCGCACAGCGCTCCCGCCACGACGGGGAGGATGCCGGCGAACGGCGTCATCCGCCCGGTCACCGTCAGAGCGATGATCGCGGCGGCGCCGATCGCGACTCCCGCCGCCGCCCAGGCGACCTGGCGGCCGCGGAACGAGACGGCGTCGATGCTCCAGCCCGCCTGCCGCAGCCTCACCCCGAGCGCCTCCGCTCCGCCGAGTCGTGCCAGCAGCGCGTCGCGGCGGCGTCGCCATGCGATCGCGGGCAGCGCCGCGACCGGCGTGACCCCGCGTGGATCGGTCACGTCCCGCAGGTACGGCGCGAGACGACGGGCCAGCGACGGCGCCGCCCATCGCGGCACCCGCGTCGCGACGAGGAGCAGTCCCGCTGCGATCCCCCCGCCCAGGACGACGGCGTAGGCGAGTTGCGTCCAGACCGTCATGCGAACCACCGCTGCGGCTCCGGCAGCCGACCCAGTCGCATCATCAACCGGTACGCGACCACCGACACCGCCGCTCCGACGAGCATCAGGACGACCCCCGCGGAGCTCGCGTAGGCGGCCGCGCCCTCAGGGCGGGTGGCCAGCAGCGCGACGATCACCCACGGCGCGACGACTCCGAGCACCGCTGCGCCGCGGATCCAGCTCTGGCGCGCCTCGACCTCGGCGCGCAGCGTCGACTCGGCGCGCACCGACGTCGACAGCGACCGCAGCACCGTGGTCAGCTCGGTGCCGCCGACCTGCCGGGCCATGCGCAGTGTCTCGACGATCCGGTCGGCGACGGGGTCTCCCAGCACCGCCTTCAGACGCAGCACGGCGGAGTCGAAGTGGCCCGACGCGGAGAGGTCGGCGGCGTAGCCGGCGAACGCGGGGCGCAGCGGCGCGGGCGCCGTCGTCGCGAGGGTCGCCACGGCCTCCGGCAGCGCGACGCCGGAACGGACGCTCGAGACCAGCAGGTCGCACACCCCGGGCCACAGCAGCCGCCGCGCCTTTCGGATGCGGCGCGCCCGCGAGCTGAGATATCCCCAGGGCGCGAACGCGCCGCAGACGGCGGCGAGCAACGCCAGTGTCGGCAGCGCCGTCACGAGCCATGCGACGGAGGCGGCGACGATCGCGCACCCCAGCGCGACGGCGGCGACACGGCCCACCGGTGCATGCGCGTAGCCGGCCGCATCCATCAGCCGTCGCAATCGCCCTGTGGAGGCGACGGCGGCCCGTGGCGTCCACCCGGTGGGCCACAGCCACGGCGATGCCGCCAGCAGCAGGCCCGCGGCGAGCACCACGCCCAGCAGGACGATCACGGCGCGGCCGCCCGGTACACGCTGCGCACCTCGACCTCACCGTCGACGACGGCGCCGGTCGTCTCCACGATCTCAGCGATGCGGCGCCGGCCACGGGTGGAACGCTCGCAGTGCACGACCACGTGCACCGACGAGGCGACAGCCGGGAGGATGAAGGCGGCGTCGATGTTGCGGCCCGCCAGCAGCGGCAGCGCGGCGAGCTTGCGCAGCGCCTCGCGCGCCGAATTCGCGTGCACCGTGGCGGCGCCGGGCACGCCGGTGTTGAGCGCCAGCAGCAGGTCGAGCGCTTCGGCGTCGCGCACCTCGCCGACGACGATGCGGTCCGGCCGCATCCGGAGCGCCTCCTTCACGAGGCGGCGCATGGACACCTCCCCGGTGCCCTCCAGCGACGGCTGCCGGCATTGCATCGCCACGATGTCGGGTGCACTCACCGCCAGCTCGAAGGTCTCCTCGACGGTGACCAGGCGCTGCTCGGGCGGGCAGGCGGCCACGAGCGCGGCCAGCAGCGTCGTCTTCCCTGCGTGCGTCGCCCCGGACACCACGATGCTGCGCCCGCGCGCCAGGTGGGAGCGCAGCTGCGCGGCGACCTCGGGAGGCATCGACCCCGCCGCGACGAGGTCCTCGAGCGTCCGGTGCGAGGTGAGGAACTTGCGGATGTTGACCGCCCAGTGCCGCCGCGTGATGTCCGGGATCACGACGTGCAGACGCGAGCCGTCGGGCAGCGAGGCGTCGACGAACGGGGTGCTCATGTCGATGCGGCGCCCGGTGGACTGCAGCATCCGCTCGACGAGGTCGCGCACCCCCACCTCGGTCAACGCGAGCTTCACGCGTTCGCTGCGGCCACCCCGAGCCGCGTAGACCCGGTCGGGCGCGTTGATCCAGATCTCCTCGACCGTCGGGTCTTCCAGCAGGTCCTGCAGCGGGCCGAACCCGGCGACCATCGCGAGCACCTGCCGTGCGGCGGCGGCTTCGTCGTCGATGACCTCGAGGCCGCGTGCGAGGGCGATGTCGTTGTGGGCGCGCACCTCCGCGTGCGCCACGGCCGCCGCCCGGTCGGGCTCGACCGCGGGGTCGGTGCGCTCGGAGCGCAGCCGGTCGCGCACACGCTCGGCCACCGCGCGGGTCGCCGACCCGATCTCGGCGGGAGGGGCGAGGGTCATGCCCGGCATCCTGACAAAGCACCGATACGACGGCGGAAGTTCTCCACAGCGCGACGGGGACTTTTCACAGTCCGGACCCTTGCTGTTGGTCTGACCACAGAGGATCATGGAGGCATGCTCACCATCGCCGAAACGCTCGACGTCCAGCAGGATGCCGCCGTGCACAAGGTCGAGGCCCTGCGCGCGCCCGGCCGCTTCCTCGTCTCGGCGATGCTCGCGGGTGCCTACATCGGCGTGGGTGTCGTGCTCATGGTCTCCACCGCGGGCCCCCTCATCGCCGCGGGCGACGGCCTCGCCAAACTCGTCGCGGGCGCCGTCTTCGGCGTCGCCCTGACCCTCGTCGTCTTCGCCGGCGGCGACCTGCTCACGAGCGCGATGATGACGGTCACCCTGGGCGCACTGATGCGTTCGGTCACGTGGGGCTGGTGGGCATTGACGCTGCTGGCCACCTTCGTGGCGAACCTGCTCGGTGCCCTCGTGTTCGCCGGCCTCGTCGTCGCCAGCGGCGTGCTGCACTCCAACGCCCCCGCGGGGGCGATGATCCAGGACATGCTGGCCGGCAAGGCCCACGAAGGCCCGGCCGAGATGTTCGTGCGCGGCATCCTGTGCAACGTGCTCGTCTGCCTCGCGATCTGGATGTGCGCCCGCGTGAAGAGCGACGTCGCGAAGATCCTGCTCATCTTCGCCGCGATCCTGGCGTTCATCTCCTCGGGGTTCGAGCACGTCGTGGCCAACATGACGACCTACGGCATCGGCCTGTTCACCGGCGACCCGAACGCGACCCTCGCCCACATGGGCGTGAACCTGCTGTGGGTCGGGCTGGGCAACCTGGTCGGCGGCGGCCTCGTGGTGGGGCTGGGGTACTGGGTCGTCGGCGGATCCCCGCGCCTGCTGCCCCGTCGCGCCGCCGAACTGGCGGATGCCGCCGCCTCCCGCGACTGAGCGCGCCGCCGCCTACACTGGAACCCGCGCGGGAGTGGTGAAATCGGCAGACACGCAGGATTTAGGTTCCTGTGCCTTCGGGCGTGTGGGTTCAAGTCCCACCTTCCGCACGACGGGGAATGAGAGACTCTCCGCGTCCTTCCGCCGAGCCGGATGCTCACGACACGAACCGACGGGAACCCCGTGCACTCCATCGCTCTGATCCCCTGGCTGGATCCCACGACCATCATCGAGGCGGCCGGCCCTTGGGCTCTGCTCGTGGTGTGCTTCATCGTCTTCGCCGAGACGGGGCTGCTGGTCGGTTTCCTCCTTCCCGGCGACACGCTGCTGATCATCTCGGGCCTGCTGACGCACACGAACGAGATCTTCGGCGTCAACATCTGGGTGGTCTCCCTGCTGATCGCCCTCGCGGCGTTCATCGGAGGTGAGGTCGGCTACCTCATCGGCCACAAGGGTGGTCCCGCCGTCTTCGAGCGCAAGGAGTCCGGTCTGTTCAGCCGCAAGAACGTCGAGCGCACGAACGCGTTCTTCGAGCGGTACGGCGGTCTCACGGTCATCCTCGCCCGCTTCGTGCCGATCGTGCGCACCTTCGCCCCGGTCGCGGCCGGCGTCGGCCACATGCCGTGGCGACGGTACAGCCTGTACAACTTCATCGGCGCGATGGTCTGGGGCTTCGGCCTCACGATGGTCGGCTATCTCGTCGGCTACATCCCGTGGGTGGCGCACCTGGTCACCGAGTACATCGACGTGATCCTGCTGGTCGCCGTCGGCGGCACCGCCCTGGTGACCCTCTGGCACTACTTCTCGGAGAAGCGCAAGGTCAAGAAGGAGCTCGCCGCCGGCGAGGCGCCCGCCGTCGACCACGTCGAGGCCGAGGCGATGGCCCTCTCCCCCGAGGTCTTCGACAAGACCCCCGAGATCGGCCACCCGGACGCGGGCGAGACCCCGAAACCGTAGGGACAGACGTCCTCGAAGGAGCCTCCCGACCGCGCGGTCAGGAGGCTTTCTTCTTGGCGGGCGCCTTCTTCGCGGGCGCCTTCTTCGCCGGGCTCTTCGTCGCGGGCGCCTTCTTCGATGCCGGGGAATCGGATGCGGTCTCGCCGCGCGCGGCGCGCGACCGCTCGACACTGGCACGCAGCGCCGCCATGAGGTCGATGACCTCGCCCGATTCCTGCTCCTCGCGTTCCCCGAAGGTCTCCGCGGTGTCGAGCGCATCGCCCTTCTCGAGCTTCGCGTCGATGAGCGTGCGCAGCTCCTGCTGATACTCGTCACCGAATGCCGACGGGTCGAAGTCGCTCGAGAAGCTCTCCACGAGCGACGCCGACAGCTCCAGCTCCTTCGCCGAGATCCGCACCGGTTCGTCGAGCGATGGGAAAGCGGCCTCGCGCACCTCGTCCGACCACAGCAGGGTCTGCAGCACGAGCACGTCGCCGCGCACCCGCAGGGCCGCGAGCCTCGTCTTCTGGCGCAGCGAGAACCGCACGACAGCGGTGCGGTCGGTCTGCTCGAGGGTCTTGCGCAGCAGGACGTACGCCTTCGGCGAGGCCGAATCCGGTTCGAGGTAGTACGCCTTGTCGAGGGTGAGCAGGTCGATCTGGTCGCTCGGCACGAACTCCACGACGTCGATCTCGCGGCTGCGCTCGGAGGGCAGCGCGGCGAAGTCGTCCGAGGTGAGCACCACCGTACGTTCGCCGTCGTCGTACGCCTTGTCGATGTCGGCGTACGGCACGACCTCGCCGTCGATCTCGCAGATGCGCTGGTAGCGGATGCGGCCACCGTCCTTGTTGTGCACCTGGTGCAGCGGCACGTCGTGGTCCTCTGTGGCGGAGTAGACCTTCACCGGCACGTTGACGAGGCCGAACGTCAGTGCGCCCTTCCAGATCGCTCTCATCACACCAGTACACACCGGTCACACCGTCCACCGGTAGTGCCGCTCTCGTCGGCGCCCGTAGGCTTCCCGCATGGCGGCGGACTCGGCGGAGGTGCGGGTGGAGGGCAGGCGCCTGCGCCTGACCAATCTCGACAAGGTCCTCTACCCCGCCACCGGCACCACCAAGGGCGAGGTGATCGACTACTACAGGCGCGTGGCCCCCGCCCTGCTCCCCCCGATCGCCGGACGCCCGGTGACGCGCAAGCGCTGGCCCGAGGGCACCGACCACGAACCGTTCTTCGCGAAGGATCTCGAGCGCGGCGCTCCGGCCTGGATCAGGCGGATGCCGATCGCCCACTCCTCCGGCACGAAGGACTATCCGCTCGTCGAGGACCTGCCCACCCTCCTGCATCTCGCGCAGATCGCGAGCCTCGAACTGCACGTGCCGCAGTGGCGCTTCACCCCCGAGGGCGACCGCGGGGCGCCGGACCGGCTCGTGCTCGACCTGGATCCGGGACCGGGGGTGGGCCTGCCCGAATGCGCCGAGGTCGCCCGGCTCGCCCGCGCCCTGCTGGCCGATGTCGGTCTCGACGCCTATCCGGTGACCAGCGGCAGCAAGGGGATCCACCTGTACGCGCCGCTGGACGGGACGCGCTCCAGCGACGACATCTCGGCCTTCGCGAAGGAGCTGGCCCGCCTGCTGGAAGCCGACCATCCCGACCTCGTCGTCAGCCAGATGGCGAAGGCGGTGCGGGCGGGACGGGTGTTCCTCGACTGGAGCCAGAACAACGGCTCGAAGACCACGATCGCGCCCTACTCGCTGCGGGGACGTCCCGAACCGACCGTCGCCGCACCGCGCACGTGGGACGAGCTGGATGATCCGCACCTGGCGCACCTGCGCTTCGACGAGGTGCTCGCAAGGCTGGCCGCGGGGATCGATCCGCTCCGCGGCCTCACCGCCCTCGCCCTGCCCCTCGACTCGTACCTCGCCAAACGCTCGGCGCACCGCACCCCCGAGCCGATGCCCGAGCGCGACGCGTCCGCTGCTGCCGGCGACGGCGAGCCGCGCTTCGTCGTGCAGGAACATCATGCGCGCCGACTGCACTACGACCTGCGGCTGGAGCGCGACGGCGTGCTCGTGAGCTGGGCGGTGCCGCGCGGCATCCCCGACGACGCCGCCCGCAACCACCTGGCCGTCATGACCGAACCGCATCCGCTGGAGTATCTGACGTTCGCCGGCGAGATCCCCGCCGGGGAGTACGGCGCCGGTCACATGAGCGTCTGGGACCACGGCACGTATCACGCCGAGAAGTGGCGCGCCGACGAGGTCATCTTCACCGCGACGGGTGCGCCGGACGGGCCTCTCGGGACCGGACGGTTCGCGCTCATCCGCACCTCCGGCGACGGCGAGAAGTCGCAGTGGCTCCTGCACCGGATGAAGACGGATGCGGCCCCCGCCGACCGGCGCGCCCGTGCTGCCCCCGCCGAGCCGGTGCCTCCCCCGGGCATCCCGGCCGCCCCGCCGGCACCCATGCTGGCGACGACGGCGACGCCCGCCTACGCCCGCACCCGCGCGGCGGCGTGGGGCGAGCCGTGGGTCGAGTTCAAGTGGGACGGCATCCGCGCCTTCGCCCTGTGGGACGGCTCGTCGCTGCGGCTGCGCGCCCGCTCGGGCACCGACATCACCGAGCGTTATCCCGAGCTGACCGCCGGCGCCGCCGACCTGGGCGCAGCGCCGCTGCTGCTGGACGGCGAGATCGTCGCACTGGACGCGTCGGGGCGACCGAGCTTCCCCCTGCTGCAGCACCGCATCCACCTCACCACGCCGCGGGATATCGCCCGCGCCGCCGAACGCGCCCCGGTGCGCCTTTATCTCTTCGACCTGCTGCAGGCGGGCGGGGACGACGTCACCGGCCGCCCCTTGCGCGAGCGTCGGGCACTGCTCGAGCGGGTCGCCGGGCACGCGGGGCACGGCATCGAGGTGCCGCCGGTCGCCGACGACGTCGACCACGCGCTCGCGACGGCGCGCGCGCTCTCGCTCGAAGGTGTCGTCGTGAAGAGCCCCGGCGGCCGCTACCGACCGGGCGAGCGCAGCGAGGAGTGGCTCAAGGTCAAGCTCACCCGCACGCAGGACGTCGTCATCGCGGGGATCCGGCCGGGCAGGGGCACGCGCGGTGGACAGATCGGTTCTCTCCTGCTGGGGATCCCCGACGCCGACGGCCTGCGCTACGTCGGACGGGTGGGCACCGGGTTCACGGATGCCGAGCTGCGGCGTCTCGGCGATGTGCTCGCGCCCCTGCGTACCGACGAGAACCCGCTGCGGGGTGTTCCCGCCGTGGATGCCCGGGACGCGTTGTGGGTGCGGCCCGAGCTGGTCGGCGAGGTGGAGTACGCCGAGGCGACCCCGAGCGGCGCGCTGCGCCACGCACGGTGGCGCGGTCTGCGCCCGGACGTCTCGCCGGACCGCGTGCGCCCGGAGTGAGGCGGAACCGTCCGCGGCGCCTCAGACGTGCGCGTCGTGCTCGCGATGTCCGGCCGGCTCGAGTTGGATCGTGGAGTGCTCGACGTCGAAGTGATCGGCCAGGCACGACTGCAGACGCGTCAGCAGCGGCCCCGCACCGCGCGCGAGCACAGCCGGGTCGACCACCACGTGCGCGGTGAACACCGGGGCGCCGCGTGTGAGCTGCCACACGTGCACGTCGTGCACGTCGCTCACGCCGTCGGCCGACAGCAGGTGCTCCCGGATCTGGTGCACGTCGGTGCCGCGCGGCGCGGTCTCGGCGAGCACCGACACCACCTCCCGCAGCAGCGTCACCGCCCGCGGCACGATGAGTGCCGCGATCAGCAGCGACGCCAGCGCGTCGGCGGGCAGCCAGCCCGTGGTCGCGATGACGATCGCCGCGACGATCACGAGCGCCGAGCCGAGCAGGTCTCCCAGCACTTCCAGGTAAGCGCCGCGCACGTTGATGCTCGTGCGCTGCGCCGCGCTCAACAGCCACAGCGACACCGCGTTGGCGATGAGACCGACGACCGCGATGACGAGCATCAGACCGCCGTCGACCTCGGCCTCGGTCGGCCGCAGCAGCCGCCCGATGCCTTCGACGGCGATGCCGACCGACAGCCCGATGAGGATGATCGCGTTCACGAGGGCGCCGAACACCTCGGCACGACGGTAGCCGTACGTGTTGCGCGCATCGGCGGGGCGGGCCGCGACGATCGAGGCGATGAGGGCGATCACGAGCGCCGACGCGTCGGCGAACATGTGCGCGGCATCCGCCAGCAGGGCGAGCGATCCGGTGAGCACGCCACCGACGAGCTGCACGACCAGCACCGTGGCGGTGAGGGCGAGCGAGATCGACAGCAGCCGGCGGCTGCCGGCGCCGCGGATGCCGGTGGGAGCGTGGTCGTGCACGCTTCGAGGCTAGGGCGATCGCCCCGTGTCCGGGGCCACGTCGCGCCACTCGGGAACGAGTCTCAGAACGGAACGATTCTCACTCGCGGGTGCGGTCCCGAGCGGACGCGACCGGGATCAGAGTGCCTCGAGCAGGGGCGCCAACGCCGTGAACGCCCGCGCGCGGTGCGAGTCGGCGTTCTTCTCGTCGGCCGACCACTCGCCCACCGTGCGCTCGGCTCCCGCCGGCTGGCCGTTCGGGATGAAGATCGGGTCGTATCCGAATCCCCCACCGCCGGACGCTTCCCGCGCGAGCCGGCCCGGCCAGGTCCCCTCGACGACGGTGTGCGTGCCGTCGGGACGCACGAGGGCGATCGTGGAGACGAACTGCGCGGAGCGGTGCGGGTCGGCGATGTCGGCGAGTTGGTCCAGCAGCAGGTCGAGGTTCGCCCGCGCGTCTTTGCGGTGACCCGCCCAGTAGGCGGAGAACACCCCCGGCGCACCGCCGAGCACGTCCACGCAGATGCCACTGTCGTCGGCGAGGGCGGGGAGTCCCGTGTGGGCGCAAGCCGCGCGCGCCTTGATGAGCGCGTTGTCGGCGAACGTCGTCCCGTCCTCGACCGGCTCGGGGCCGTCGTAGCCGACGACCTCGATGTCGGGGCGCGTCGCGGCGACGATCGCGGCGAACTCCTCGACCTTGTGCGGGTTGTGGGTCGCCAGCACGATGCGCGAAGTCACCGGATCACTCCCCCAGGGCTGAGGTCTGGGCCTCACGCAGGTCGGCGCACCCGGCCACGCCGAGCTCCAGCAGGGCGTCGAGCTCCCGCTTGTCGAAGGGCGCACCTTCCGCGGTGCCCTGCACCTCGACGAAGAGCCCACGGCCGGTGACGACGACGTTCATGTCGGTCTCGGCTCGCACGTCCTCGACGTAGGCGAGGTCGAGCATCGGTGCGCCGTCGATGATGCCGACCGAGACGGCGGCGACCGAATCGATGAGCGCCTTCGCGTTCTTGGGCACGTGCCCCTTCGCGCGACCCCACTCGATCGCGTCGGCGAGGGCCACGTAGGCGCCCGTGATCGCGGCGGTGCGCGTGCCGCCGTCGGCCTGCAGCACGTCGCAGTCGATGACGATCGTGTTCTCGCCGAGGGCCTTCGTGTCGACGACGGCGCGGAGGGCCCGCCCGATGAGACGCGAGATCTCGTGGGTGCGTCCGCCGACCCGGCCCTTGATGGACTCGCGGTCGTTGCGGCTGTTGGTCGCGCGCGGCAGCATCGCGTACTCGGCGGTGACCCAGCCCTTGCCCTTGCCGGTCAGCCAGCGCGGGACTCCCGCGGTGAACGAGGCGGTGCACAGCACCTTGGTGCCGCCGAAGGAGATGAGCGCCGAGCCTTCGGCGTGGGCGCTCCAGCCGCGTTCGATCACGACCGGTCGCAGCTGGTCGGGGGTACGGCCGTCGGCGCGGACGATGTCGGTCATGCGATTCCCTTCGGGAGGTCGATGGCGCCCGTCTGGACGAGGCGCACGGAGTCGACCCCGCGCCCCATGAGGCGGTGCGCGAGGTCGAGGAACTCGTCGGCGGAGGCGCCGGTGGCCTCGTAGACGTGGCGGGGGGCGGCATCCGGGCCCGCGAGAAGGTCGCGGGAGACGAGCTGCCGGTAGACGTCTTTGGCCGTCTCGGTGTCGCTGGAGACGAGGGTGACGCCCTCGCCCATGACGTAGCTGATGGCTCCCTCGAGGAACGGGTAGTGCGTGCAGCCGAGCACGAGCGTGTCGACGGCGGCGTGGCGCAGCGGCGCGAGGTAGTCCTCCGCGACGGCGAGCACCTCGGACGAGCCGGTGACGCCGGCCTCGACGAACTCCACGAAGCGCGGGCACGCCTGCGCGAAGACGGTGAGGCGCGCATCGACGCCGAGCATGTCCTGATACACGCCGGAGCCGATCGTGCCGGCGGTGCCGATGACGCCGATCCGCCCGGAGCGCGTCGCGGACACGGCGGTGCGCACGGCGGGGCCGATGACCTCGACGACGGGGACGTCGTAGCGCTCCCGGGCGTCGCGCAGCACGGCGGCGGATGCGGTGTTGCACGCGATCACGAGCATCTTCACGCCCTCGTCGACGAGCGTGTCGAGCACCTCGAGCGAGTAGCGGCGCACGTCGGCGATGGGCTTGGGGCCGTAGGGCGACCGCGCCGTGTCGCCGATGTAGCGCACCGATTCGCGCGGCAGCAGCTGCGAGACCGCCCGCGCCACCGTGAGCCCACCCACCCCGGAGTCGAAGATGCCGATGGGCGCGTCGTTCACGATCGTCCAGCCTACCCGCCGCCCGCACGCCGTCCCCCCGGTGCGCCGTTCCCACGGCCGATAGGGTGACGACATGGGAGACGCGACCTCGCTGCTGACCGACCGCTACGAACTCACGATGCTCGAGGCGTCGCTGCGCGACGGCACCGGCTCCCGGCGCTGCGTCTTCGAACTGTTCGGACGGCGTCTGCCCGGCGGCCGCCGGTTCGGGGTCGTCGCCGGTACCGGCCGCCTCCTCCAGGCGATCGAGGACTTCCGCTTCGGCGACGACGAGCTGCGGTTCCTCCACGACGAGAAGGTCGTGGATGCCGCCACCCTGGCGTTCCTGGCCGACTACCGATTCACCGGCACGGTCACCGGATATCGCGAGGGCGAGCTCTACTTCCCCGGCTCCCCCGTGCTCACCGTCGAGGCGGGCTTCGCCGAGGGCGTCATCCTCGAGACGGTGGCCCTCAGCATCCTCAACCACGATTCGGCCGTCGCGACCGCGGCGGCGCGCATGTCGATCGCCGCCGGCGACCGGCCGCTCGCCGAAATGGGGTCGCGGCGTGCGCAGGAGCGCTCGGCCGTCGCCGCGGCGCGTGCCGCGCACATCGTCGGATTCGGCGCCACGAGCAATCTCGAGGCCGGGCGCACGTGGGGTGTGCCCACGATGGGCACCGCCGCGCACGCCTGGACCCTGTTGCACGACAGCGAGGAGGACGCCTTCCGCGCCCAGGTCGCCACGCTCGGCACCGGAACGACCCTCCTCGTCGACACGTACGACATCCGACGCGGCGTCGAGACGGCGATCGCGGTCGCCGGCACGGGCCTCGGCGGGGTGCGGCTGGATTCCGGCGACCTGCCCACGGTGGCCGCGTACGTACGGGGGCTGCTCGACGACCTCGGCGCGCACGAGACGAAGATCACCGTCACGAGCGACCTCGACGAGTACGCGATCGCCGCGCTGGCCGCGTCCCCGGTCGACGCGTACGGCGTGGGCACCTCGGTCGTGACGGGCTCGGGCACCCCGACGGCGGGGATGGTCTACAAGCTGGTGGCCCGCCAGGACGACGCGGGATCGTGGGTCTCGGTGGCCAAGGCGTCGACCGACAAGGCGTCGACGGGTGGCCGCAAAGCCGCGTTCCGCACGCTCGAGCGCGGCACCGCGACGAGCGAGCTCATCGTCGTCTCGGACGGCTTCGAAGAGGTCGACGACGCCGCCTCCCACCCCGATGCACGGGCCCTGCAGGTGCCGCTGGTCACCGAGGGTGAGACCGACGCCGCCCATGTCGGCGCGGCGGGCGTGCAGGCGGCCCGCACCCATCACGCACAGGTGCGCGAAGAACTGCCCATCCGGGCGCTGGCCCTCAGCAAGGGCGACCCGGCGCTGCCGACGGTGTTCGTCGATCGGGCGTGAGTGCGCTCAGCCCTGCAGGGACTCGTAGATCTCTTTGCAGGCGGGACACACCGGGAACTTCTCCGGGTCGCGCCCGGGCGTCCACTTCTTGCCGCACAGGGCGCGCACCGGCTTGCCGGTGATGGCCGATTCGAGGATCTTCTCCTTGCGCACGTAATGCGAGAAGCGCTCGTGATCACCCGGCTCGATCTGCTCTTCGCGCAGCAGCTCCTCGAGCTCGCGGTCGAGGGTGGCGACGCCCCCCTGGTCGGGGCTGTCCAGCGGGGTGCTCATGGACGACGAGTCTACCCGCGCGTGCCGACGTCGGATCGGCGTCGGTCAGGTCGACTCGACGAACTCCATGAGCTTGCCCGACCGCATCCGGAACACGACCCCGCCGAGCGCGATGCCGAGGGCCAGGACGACGACCCCCGTACCGAGGCCGGTCCACAGCGTCGCCCAGGATGCGTCGACGTCGCCGCCGAGCGCGAGCCACCCGCCCCACAGCGTGGGGGCGCTCAGGACGATCGCCGCGACCAGGACGACGCCCTGCGCGAGGCCCCCGCCCGTGCGCTGCGGCTGCTGGAAGGCGCCGTCGCCGGGACGGGAGGCGGCGTACGGCGCGAGCACCGAGGAGACGCAGCTCAGCCCCAGCCCGGTGAGGAACAGGCTCGCGCACACCCCGACCAGCGCCGGCCACACCGACCATTGGCCGTGCAGCGCGACCGCCACCGGGATCGTCACCGCCAGCAGCGGCACCGCCAGCAGGACGATCGGCACGAGGCGGCCGGCCCGATCGGCGGCGCCGCGCACCGAGGCCGCCACGTGCAGCCACAGCGCCGTGGAGTCGTAGGCGAGGTCGTTGTGGGGAAGCCAGCCGAGGAACAGGGCCATCAGCGGCACCGGCACGAGCACGGCCACCGGGATCGGAACGCCCACGACCAGCAACGGCACCATCGTGATCACCGCCGCGATCGGCACGATGACGATGTTGACGAGGTATCGGGGGTCGCGCAGCCAGTAGGTGAGGCTGCGCGCCGCGATGACGCCGGTCGCGGTGCCCGGCATCACCGCGAACCACCCGAGCCCGCGCCGCCCGCGCTGGGCGAGCGGCCGCTCGATGGTCGTGAGCAGACGCCGCACGAGCCAGACCCACAGGCCGAGCAGCAGCAGCGGCGTGGCCAGCGCGATGAGCAGTTCGACCACGAAGGCACCGCCCAGCCCGACAGCGCCCGCGGGGAGCGCCCAGGCCGCTCCGAGCGGAGTGACGGCGAGGACCTCGACCGCCGCGACCAGGGGCACGGGCACGCCGTCGCCCCACTGCAGCGACGCGAGGAAGACGACGACCGGCAGCGCGATCACCAGCACGCCGACGAGGAACAGTCCGGTCAGTTCGCGGGAGCGCCGCTCGCGCAGCACGAGCGCCGACACGGCGAACGCGACGCGGCTCAGCAGCACGCAGGTCACCACGGCGAGGACGGCCGAGAGCACCGCCACGACGCCGTCGACGCCGTGTGCGGTCCACATGAGCGCGGACGCGACGGCGCCGACGACGAGGGCGAGGACCGGCACGCTGACGAACGCCGCCGGCAGCAGCGCGAACGCGAGCGGTGCGGGCTCGGCTCCGAACACGCCGAACCGGCGCGGATCGAGGAGATCGTCGGCACCGACCACGAGCGGCGCGATGAGGAACCCGAGCGCGACGGCGGCGCCCGCGACGACCGTCACGACCATCGCCGTCTCGTCGGCGGCGCCGCGCAGCCGCAGCAGCCCCCAGCTGACGAGGACGGCGAGAGCCGCCAGCCCGAGCGCGGACAGGACGCCGCGGGCACGACGCCGTCCGTCGCCGCGCAGGGCGCCGAGCAGCAGATCGAACCTCAGCCGGAGAACGTGTGCAGCCATTCCAGGCCCTCCACGTCGGCGGCGCCGCCGGTGAGTTCGAGGAACCGCTCCTCCAGCGTGCGTCCGCCGCGCACCTCGTCGACCGTGCCCGCCGCCAGCACCCGACCGGCGACGATGACGGCCACGCCCTGACACACCCGCTCGACGAGGTCCATGCCGTGGCTGGAGAGGATCACCGTGCCGCCGTGGGCGACGTAGGCGGAGAGGATGTCGAGGATGACGGCGCTGGAGACCGGGTCGACGGACTCGAACGGCTCGTCCAGCACCAGTACGCGCGGCGAATGGATCATCGCCCCGGCGAGCATGACCTTCTTCGTCATCCCCGCGGAGTAGTCGGACACGGGCCGCGCGAGCGCGCTCTCGAGGTCGAACGCCCGCGCCAGATCGGCCGTGCGGCTCTCCACGACGGCCGACTTCAGTCCGCGCAGCACGCCGTAATAGTGGAGGAGCTGCCGCCCGGTGAGCCGATCGAAGGTGCGCAGGCGGTCGGGGAGCACTCCCATGAGGCGTTTCGCCCCGGCGGGGTCGGAGGTCAGGTCGTGCCCGGCGACGCTGATCGTGCCGGCGTCGGCGCGCAGGAGGCCCGTTATCATCGACAGGGTGGTCGTCTTGCCGGCGCCGTTCGGGCCGACGAGCCCGTAGAACGTGCCGGCAGGCACGGTCAGATCGACACCGTCGACGGCGACGGCGTCGCCGAAGGTCTTCACGAGGCCGCGCACGTGGACCGCGGACGCCGCGACGTCCGCATCGGCACCCGGATCGGCGAGGTCATCGAGCAGTTCATCGGCGAGGGTCTCGGCGGCATCGTGGGCGGACGAGGCCTCGGCGGGAGCGTCGGATTCCGGCTCGACGACGTCGGGCTCCGGCTCGAGGACGAACTCGGAATCCGGTGCGACGACGGCCTCGGACTCGGGTTCCGCGAAGACGTCGGGCTCCGGCTCGGGAACGATGTCGGGCTCGGGTTCGACGAGGACCTCGACCTCGGGGCTGACGGCCTCGACCTGGGGTTCGGCGACGACGTCGGGCGCCGGGTCCGCGACGGCCTCGGGCGTGGCCACCTCATCCGGTTCGGTCGTGGTCGCCGGGACGCTCGTGGCCGGATCTTCACGTTCGTCCGGGAGCTCCGCCTCGACCGGCACGGCGATTGGCGCCACCCGCTTGGCGCGTGAGGGACGCTTGCGCGGCGCACGCGCGGGACGCGGCGGGACGGGAGCGGGCTCCTCGGCGAGGGGCGCGACATCCGGCACCTGATCCGCGCTCGGCGCCTCCGACTGTGCGGGTGTCGCGAGAGCGGCGGCGACGGCGGCGGCGTCGACCGCGGGCTTCGGCGGAAGCACGGGAGTCTCCGTCCCGTCCGCCGCCGAGACGACGGCCGTCGCCTCCGGCGCCGGGGGCGCGGCGGGACGGCGGGGTGGGCGCTTCGGACGCGGCTTGCGCGGCGCGCGGGCGGCCACCGGCTTAGGCGTCGCCGCGGGTGCGACGTCATCCGGCAGCGGCGGGACCGGCGGCAGGTCGCGCACCTCGGATGCGGCATCCTCCGCCGACCGCTCCGGCAGCGGCGGGGGCGTGATCGTGCGCACGACGCGGATCGGCTCCGAGTCGTCCTGCGGGGCGGGGAGTGCGGCGGTCACCGGTCCAACGTAGCAAGTCGATCGGGCCCCACGCCCGGCCGGGCGACACTTCTGCGCACATTCCCCGCCACGGGCCGCCAGGTCACGAATCGGCAACTACCGGGCACTTTCCGAATGTTCCCAGCCACCCCCTGGCTAACATGAACAACGGCACGAAGTGGTGTCCATTCGTCAAACCGACAGTGAACAACTTCACCCAGGAGCTTTCCCCATGACTCTTCAGACCGTCATCCTCGCGGCCGGAATGGGCTCACGCCTGGGGCGCAGCCTGCCCAAGCCCCTCACCGAACTCAACGACGGCCGCTCGATCATGCGCCAGCAGCACGACAACATCCGTGCCGCCTTCGGCAAGAGCGCCCGCATCACCACCGTCGTCGGCTACCGCGCCGAGACCATCGTCGAGGCGTTCCCCCACGTCGACTACGTGTACAACGACCGCTACGACCAGACCAACACCTCCAAGAGCCTGCTGCGCGCCCTCGCGGCGACCGGCAAGAGCGGCGTGCTCTGGATGAACGGCGACGTCGTCTTCGACCCGCGCGTGCTCGGCCGCGCGATCGACCTCATCGAGCGCGACCAGTCGTTCGTCACCGTCAACACCGCGAAGGTCAGCGACGAAGAGGTCAAGTACACCGTCGACGCGGACGGCTTCATCAAGGAGCTCTCCAAGACCGTGCGCGGCGGCATCGGAGAGGCCGTGGGCATCAACTACATCTCGGCCGCCGACAAGAAGGCCTTCATCGCCCAGCTCGGGCGCGTCGACGACCAGGACTACTTCGAGCGCGGTCTCGAGCTCGCGATCGCCGAGAACGGCCTGCGCCTGGCACCGCTGGACATCTCCGACCTGTACGCCGTCGAGGTCGACTTCGCCGAAGACCTCGAGCGCGCCAACCTCTTCGTCTGACCCGGATGCCGACGGCGCGTCACAGCGCGCGCCCAGCGGCCCTGCCTAGGATCGAGCCGACATGGCGAAGGTCCACCGCATCCACTCCCTCCCGGACGACTCCCCCTGGACGGGCGGACTCCCTCCGGAGGGCTCGAGTGAGCATCCCCTCGGCATCCGAGCGCTCGACCGCGTGCTCGCGGTGCAGCGTCCCGCCGTCGTCGCGCATCTGCGCAGCATCCGCCTGCGTCACCCCGACGCCACGACAGCGCAGATCGTGCGGATGCTGGAGCGCCGGTATCTGACCGCCGTGACGACCGGCGGCGCCGCCGTCGGGGCCACCGCGGTCGTCCCGGGTATCGGCACCGGCGTGACCCTGGCCCTCAGCGGAGTGGAGACGGTCGGATTCCTGGAGGCGACGGCGCTCTATGCGCAGTCGCTCGCCGAGCTGCACGGCATCCGCGTCGAGGACCCGGATCGTGCGCGGGCGCTCGTGCTGACGCTCATGCTCGGCAAGGAGGGCGTCGATCTCGTCTCGCAGCTGGCGCGGCAGGCCTCGGGGTCGGGCGCGACCCGCTCCGCGTACTGGGGCGATCTCGTCACGAAGTCGCTGCCGCGCGCCGCCGTCGGGCCGCTCGTCGACCGGCTGAAGGCCGTGTTCCTCAAGCGCTTCGCGGCCGCCGGCGGCGCCTCCGTGCTCGGCAAGGCCCTGCCCTTCGGCATCGGTGCCGCCGTCGGCGGCACCGGCAATCACCTGCTCGGGCGCCGCGTCGTCGTCGGTGCGCATCGCGCGTTCGGACTGCCCCCGATCACGTACCCCGCCGAACTAGAGCCCAAGCCGGGTGCCGCCCGCCTGGAGCACTCGGCGGTGCGCGCGGTGCGCCGCGCGGGCGGGGCGATCGCCGGCACCGGGCGACGCGCGGCCGCGGCATTGCCGGGCCGACGCGCAGCCCGCGGCGGCGAGGCCGACACCGAGACGTCCGACGACCGAGGAGAGTGATCCCATGGGGATCTTCCAGCAACGACCCGAGGAGCCGACGGAGTGGGCGGGGCTGCCGTCCGAACCGTGGGAGCCGCGCACCCCTTCCGAAGTGCTCGCGGATGCCGGCGACGACGATCTGGGGCTGTTCGCGGCCGGCGCCTCGGTGTCGGTGCCGATCGAACTGCGCGAGGAGCTGCTCACCGAGACGCTCGGCGAGGACTGTACCGAGGACGGCACCGCCACGCGCTGAGGTCGCCACCCGCGCGCCGACGTCACCGCCGCGCGCCGTCGACACTCTGCGCCCCGGTCACCGCGTGAGGTCCTACCATCGGAGGATGGACAGCACCGTGGCGTGTCTGGCGGAATGGATGCCGCGCCAGCGCTGGTACTCGGCGACGGGCACCCGGCCGCATCTACGCGTGGCGGCGGTGCACGACCTGGAGTCCCCCGATCCCGCGGCGCGGGTGCTCGTCCACGTCGTCGTCGACGAGGCGGCCGACCCGGTGGTCGTGTACCAGGTGCCGATCGTGGCACGTCCGACGGCTGCGGTCGTCGCCGCCGAGAACGTCGTCGGGCGCCTGGCGGACGGCACGACGCTCGTCGACGGCCCACACGACCGCGCCTACCAGGATGCCGTCAGCACACGGTTGCTGCCCGGTGTCTCCGCCGCGGCCACGGTGCTCGCCGGCGAACAGTCGAACACGTCGGTGATCTACGCCCCGGCCGGTGGCGTTCCGATCATCGCGAAGGTGTTCCGCCGCCTCCAGCCGGGCGTGAACCCCGACGTGGAGGTGCAGACGGCACTCGGCGCGGCCGGCTCGTCGCACGTGCCGCGTGTCGTCGGCCATCTCGAGACCATGTGGCGGCCAGGTGTCGACGGCCCGGATGAACGCGGTGCCGCGGTCTTCGCGCAGGAGTACTTCCCCGACGTCGAGGACGCCTGGCGCGTCGCGCTCGTGGCGGCGACGGCCGGGACGCCGTTCACCTCGCAGGCGCATGCCCTCGGGGCCGCCACCGCCGACGTGCACGCCGACCTCGCGCGGCTGTTCCCGATCGCCGCCGCCGACGACGCGCAGCGCGCCGCCATCCGCGCGGCGTGGGACCGGCGTCTGCGCATCGCGATGGCCGAGGTGCCGGAGCTGGCGGCACACCGGGACGCCGTCGACGCCGTCTACACGCGTGCCACTCGGATCGCCTGGCCACCGCTGCAGCGCATCCACGGCGACTTCCACCTCGGGCAGGTGCTGCAGGTGCCGGGCCGCGGCTGGGTGCTGCTGGATTTCGAGGGCGAGCCGCTGCGTCCGATCGCGGAGCGTCGCGCACCGGATGCCGCCGCCCGCGACGTCGCCGGGATGCTCCGCTCGTTCGACTACATCGCCGGCGCCCTTCCCGAGGTCCCTGCGGTCGAGGAGTGGGCGCTCAGCGCGCGGCGCGCGTTCCTCGGCGGCTACGAGGATCGCTCCGGCACACCGGCGACCGGGCCGCTGCTGGACGCGTTCGAACTCGACAAAGCGGTCTACGAGGCCATCTACGAGGCCCGCAACCGCCCCGACTGGATCGCCATCCCGCTGGCCGCCGTCGAACGCCTCGCACGGCGGGGGCAGACCTCAGGCTGAGGCGACGTCGTCGGCGAGTTCGGCCTCGTCGGCGTCGTCCTCGTCGTCGACCGTGCGGGCATGGCACTGCTCCCACTCGGCCATGAGCCGGTCGATCGCGGCGTGGAATCGCGCGGTGGCAGCGCCCGGCGCGGTGTCGCCGAAGTAGTGCCGCACCCATCCGGCGAGGCGGCCCTGCGCCTCCGGATCGGAGAGCACCCGCTCGACGGCGGCGAGGATCTCCCCCGCCCCGGCCGAGGTCAGCCACTCCGCGTCCGAGAGGTAGCCGTGGGTGTCGACGATCGCGGCCGGGTCGGCGGGCCGGGTGACCATGAGCGGCTTGTCGGCGGCGAGGCGGTCGTAGACCATCGCCGAGATGTCGACGACGGCGACGTCGGCAGCGGCCAATTGCCACCCCAGCTCGGGACCGTCGTCGTACACATGCCGGGCGGTCGGGTCGGCGGCGTTCGCGGCGGCGATGGCCGCGACGATGCGCTTGTTCGCGGCGCCGTACTCCGCGTCGACGACCCCCGATCGCGGATGCGGCCGGTAGACGAGGCGGTGCGCGGGCGAGGCGAGCACGGCGGCGGCGAGGGCTTCGCCGTGGGTGCGGATAGACCCGTAGTGCGCGGAGGGACGATCCCCCTCCCACGTCGGCGCATAGAGCACGACGGTGCGCTCGTCGGGGGCGTACGGCAGCGTGCCGGAGTAGTGGTCTGCCTGTGGACGACCGATCGGGATCGTGCGGGCGTCGAGGTCGTACCCCCACAGCACCCGGGCGAGACGCTCGCGGGCGGCGTCACCGGCGATCAGGGCGTAGTCGTACGCCTTGAACTGGTTGGTCGTCATGTACATCTTGTCGGACTCGCCGTGGTTGATGAACACGTGCCAGCGGCGCCCGTATCGGAACATCTGGAAGTTGCGCGTGTTCTGGTTCACGTAGAGCACGACGCGGATGTCCTGGTCGACGATGAAACGCTCGAGGTCGCGCACCGTCGGCACGAACGCGACCGGGAGTGCCGCGTCGTCGAGCAGCGCACGCGCGCCGGTGGCGCTGCGGCTGAGCACGACGACGGGCTGGATCTTCGCGAGCTCCGCCAGGGGGCGATACCACTGGCGCATCTGATACATGTTGACGGCGCCGTCGGCGAAGTACACCGCGACGCGGTAGTGGTGCGACGGATGCCGCGGGCTCTCGCCGAGCCTGCGACGCACGTCCTGCACGGCCGATCGACTCGCGATCGCCTTGCGCACGAGCGCTCCTGCTTTGCGTGCGTCCGCGACGATTCCCATCCCGCCAGTTTACCGAGCACGTCCGGGAGCGCCCGGCGTGCGAGGATCGAGGGATGCACGACGAGCACCCCTCCTCACGGGATGCGCCCGTCCCCGCGGCGGGTTCGGGCGTGACGTTCGTCATGCCGGTGCTCAACGAGAGCGCCTACCTCGCCCGCTCCGTCCGAGCCGTGCTCGCGCAGGAGTTCGACGGACCGCGCGAGGTGATCCTCGCCCTGGCGCCGTCCGGCGACGGCACGAATGCGCTCGCTGCGGAGCTCGCGGCGACCGATCCGCGTGTGCGGCTCGTCGACAATCCCGCCGCCGACATCCCGGTGGGCCTCAACCTGGCGATCCGGGCGGGGCGCTACCCCACGGTCGTGCGCGTCGACGCGCACTCCGAACTCGACGCCGGCTACACCGCGCGCGCCCTCGACACCCTCGCGCGGGTGAAGGCGGCCAACGTCGGCGGCGTCATGCGCGCCGATGGGCGCACGCCCTTCCAGCGCGCCGTGGCGCGCGCCTACAACTCCCCCGTCGGCCTCGGCGGCGGTGCGTACCACGGGTCCCGCGCAGAGGGCCCGGCCGAGTCGGCCTATCTCGGCGTGATGCGGCGCGCCGTCCTCGAGGAGGTGGGGCTGTTCGACGAGTCGATCCGCCGCGGCGAGGACTGGGAGCTGAACCTGCGCATCCGCGCCGCCGGCTACCGGGTCTGGTTCGACCCGGAACTGTCGGTGACTTACTGGCCCCGCGAGAGCTGGAGCCGGCTCGTGCGGCAGTTCCATGCGACCGGAACGTGGCGCGGCGAGCTGGTCCGACGCTTCGGCCGCCGCAACTCGCTGCGCTTCTTCGCCCCGCCGCTGCTGGTCGTCGCGCTCGCAGCCGCCGTCGTCGTCGGCGCCCTGCAGGCGGTCGGAGTGCTCGCCGGGCCTGCGGCGCTGATCTCCTCGCTGGTCTATCTTCCGCTGCTCGCCTACGTCGTCCTGCTGATCGCGATCGCCGCGGGGCGGGGAGGCGGCACGGGCTGGCGGGATCGGTTGTGGACGCTCGCCGTCGTGCCCTCGATGCACCTGCCGTGGGGCGTCGGGTTCCTGGGCGGCATCCTGCGCGGCGCGCACGGGACGGTCGACACGTCGCGACTGTCGCGCAACACCCCGCTCCCCTGATCCGCGCGGCGGGTTCGGCACAAGGCGCTCAGCGGCCCGGGAATCAGCGGTCGAGGAATCCCTGGTCGAGGATGCGCGCCACGACGCGCTCGGCCGCACGCCCGTCGTCTCGGGCGTTGAAGCGGGCGCGCCACTGCGCGTAGCGCTCGGAGAAGCGCCCTACCGTGCCCTCATCGGCCAGCGCGGACTCCAGCTCCTCCTGCGTCGCCACGACCGGGCCGGGGGCACGCTCGTCGAGATCGAAGTAGAAGCCGCGCAGGTCGCCTCGGTAGTGCGCGACGTCGGGGACGAAGAAGTACACCGGACGCCCCGTGACGGTGAAGTCGAACATGACCGACGAGTAGTCGGTGATGAGCGCATCGGCGACCAGCAGCAGTCGGGCGATGTCGGGGTAGGCGGTGACGTCGACGACCCGCGGGCCGGTGGCGGAGGTCCCGGACACGTCCTCCCCCGGCGCGAGTGTCCGCGAATGCCCGCGTACGAGCACGACGGCGTCCGCTCGCGCGGCGAGCCGCTCGAGGTCGAGGAAGTCGACCATCGTCTGGCGGTCGTCACGCCAGGTCGGCGCGTACAGCAGCACGCGCTCGTCGGCGCCGATGCCGAGCGCGGCCCGCACCGGAGCGGGATCGCCGGTCAGCAGAACGTCGTTGCGGGGGTACCCCTCGACCCAGAGCGGCCGGCCGATGAACGCGTACGCCCGGCGCAGCATGCGCGCGGCGTAGGGGTTCTGGGCGAGCAGCACGTCCCAGCGGCGGGACTCCCGGACGATGGCGACGGCACGTCGAGGGTCGAAGCCGGGGCGGTGCAGCGCCAGCCGCTTCAACGGCGTGCCGTGCCAGGTCTGCAGCACGCGTTGGCCCGAGCGGCGCACGAACCGCCGGCGCAGCCAGTCGTTGACCACGAGCAGTCGCGCGGTGCTGCGCGCCCGCCACCACGCGTGCGATCCTTCGACGACGGGCACCGCGCCGGCGGGCACCGCGACGGAGAGGTCGACGACGCTCCAGTACCGGGTGACGGCGGGGGCGACGCGCGCGATCTCGCGGTCGAGCGCGAGCGGATTGCAGCTCGCATTGCGCCCGTAGAAGCTCTCGAAGAACACCGCGTTCTCCAGCGGCTCGGTGCGCGCCGCGTACGTCGCCTCGGCGGCCTTCTGCCCGGCGGACGACATCGTCTCGGCGTCGACCGGAGGGTCGACGCGCACGACACCCTCCTCCAGCCCGGCCCGCACACCGGCGAGCAGGCGTACCGGGACCACGTCGGCGATGGTGGTCCCCGTCCCGTCGGCGCCGCGCAGGTCGAGTCGATAGTCCCCCGTCGGCAGTGGCAACGTCGGTCCCCCGTACCGTGCCGCGGCGAGCGGCACGCTCACCGTCCAGGTCTCGCCGTCGACGTCGATGGCCCCGTCGACGTGCGCACGGGCACCGCGAAGGGTCGCGGTGGCCGGCGCGTCCCCCGTTCCGCTGAGCACGAGGACGTCGGGGACGCCGTCGGCGGCGGTGGCGAAGCGAGCGGTCATCGTCCTGCCTTCGGGGCGGGGCGGCGCGAGAGGCCGCCGAGGATCGCGCGGTAGACGCGCGCGGTGTTGTCGCCGTCGCGGAACGCGTGCACGCGCGCGTCGAGCGCCCGCGCGTGCGCGACCCGGCGCGCGTGCTCGTCGGCATCCGTGAGCACGCGTTCCAGCTGCGCGACAGCGGCCGGCCAGTCGGACGCGGCCGGCGTGCCGGCCACCTCGTCGAAGGTGCCGTAGAACCCGCGGTCGGCGGCGTACGCGGCGAGGTCGGGGGCGAGCAGCACCGTCGGAAGCGGCACGAGCGAGGCGTCGAACACGAGGGAGGAGTAGTCGGTGACGAGCACGTCGAACGCGGGCAGCAGCGGTGTGACGTCGGCGACGACGTCGCTGCCCAGCAGGCGCACCCGGGGCGACGACGTACGGTACTCCCCGGCGCCGAGCGGGTGCGAGCGCACCCAGAGCGTCGCGTCGGTGTGCTCCAGCAGCGCGTCGATGCGTTCCCAGTCCGACGTCGACGGGACGGCCGGATCGGCGGCGCCGTCGCGCCACGTCGGTGCGTAGAGGACCGCGCGCGAGGAGGCGTCGGATGTGCCGCCGAGCTCGTGGAGGCGATCCCGCGCACGGGCGCGGCGCTCCTCGGGCGTGCCGCGGGAGAGCACGTCGACGCGCGGCTCGCCGGTCACGGGCACGCGCGCGTCGGGCAGCGCGAATGCCGATTCGAGACGCCCGCGCACGAGGTGCGACGCGGCCGGGAGCAGCGAGATGCGGCGCTGCGTGCGACGGTAGAGGCGCCGCAGCAGCGGCTCGGTGAGGCGCGGCAGCAGCGGGCTGCGTGTCGTCACCGGCGAGTCGAGCCCGATGCGCTTGAGCGGGATGCCGTGCCACAGCTGCACGACGAACGCCCCGGCCGCACCGTACCGGTTGGCGTCGCCGAAGCCGTGCGTCACGACGACCACGCGGGCGCGCGTGGTCGCCCAGAACCCGCGCAGCGAATCGCGGCGGACGGTCGGGATGCCGCGCGCGGCGGCGACGGCGTCCTGCGCGTCGTCGGCCGTCAGCCAGACCGCGCGCGCGCCGTGCGTGTCGACGGCGCACTCCCACAGCGCGAGCGCGCCGTCGGCGACCCCGACGGCGCAGCCGAAGACCCAGCGGTCGCGGGTGCGCGGCACGATCAGGGTGACCAGGCGCCCCGCGGCGTAGAGCGGGATCCGCGCGAGCTTGGCGACGTTGCCCGCGCCGAACGAGAAGGACGCCACCCTGCGAGCCTATCGCGGGGTGGCGTCCTGTCCGTCAGCGCCGAAACCGGCGCGGCGATGTCACTGGTCGAGCGTGCCGAGCGTCACGTCGGTCGAGGCGGCCTTGCCGTCGCGGGTGTAGACGACCTTCGCGTCGCTGCCGCCGGCGAGGGCGCGCACCTGCGCGGTGAGGTCGGTGGCGTCGGTGATCGGGTACCCGTTGAACTCGGTGACGACGTCGCCCTTCTTCAGGCCGGCCTCGGCGGCCGCGCCGCCCGCGGTGACCTCGCTGATGTAGGCGCCGCTGGTGGTGGCGTCCTCCTGCGCGGCGGCGTCGCCGACCATCGCGCCGAGCAGACCGTGCGTGGCCTCGCCGTTCGCGATGATCTCGTCGGTGACGCGCTCGACGACGCTCGACGGGATCGAGAAGCCGACGCCGATGGAGCCGGACTGGCTGCCGCTGGAGGATCCGCCGGCCGACGCGATGGCGACGTTGATGCCGATCAGCTTGCCGTCGCCGTCGACGAGCGCGCCACCCGAGTTGCCCGGGTTGATGGCGGCGTCGGTCTGGATGACGGCGATCGAGATGCTGCCCTGCGACGTGGACTGCTGCTGCTCGCCCTGGCCGAAGTCGAACTGGAAGGGCGACTGGCCCTGGCCCTGCTCCTGCTCGTCGCCGTCTTCGCTCTGCGTGTCGGGCGCGGCGGAGGAGGCGATCTGGATCGAGCGGTTCAGCGCGCTCACGATTCCGGTGGTGACGGTGTTCGACAGGCCCAGGGGCGCGCCGATCGCGACGGTCTGGTCTCCCACGTTGAGCTTCGTCGAGTCGCCGAACTCCACCGGGGTGAGTCCCGACGCGTCGGTGAGCTTGATGACGGCGAGGTCGTATGTCGGGTCGGTGCCGACGATCGTCGCCGCGTACACCTTGCCGTCCGAGGTGGTGACGCTGAGCTTGGCGTCGCCGGTCGCGCCGTCGAGGGTCACGACGTGCGTGTTGGTGACGACGTACCCGTCGTCGGTGAGCACGACGCCCGAGCCGGTGCCGCCCGACGAGCCGTCGGACGCGCTGATGGTGACCACGCTCGGCGTGACCTTCGCCGCGATCGCGGTCGTCGCGTTCACCTTGTCGGTGTCGTTGACGGTGACCGTCGTCGGTCCCGCCGTGACGACGGAACCGGCCGTCGGGAACAGCGAAGCCCCGGCCGCGGCACCGCCGATCCCGGCGGCGCCGCCGACGAGGGCGGCGGCGACGAGGATCGCGACGATCTTGCCGGCGCCGACCTTGCCCGAGTTCTCCTCGGCGGTCTGGGCGGGCGCCTTCGGCGCCGTCCCGAACGCGTTCGTCGACGCGTAGGGCTGCGTGGGCTGGGTGTGGTGGTACGCGGGCGCGAGCGGCGCGGTGTACGGCGCGTAGTCGTGCACGGGGGCCGCGGGGGCGGCATCCACCGGTGTCTGCGCGGCAGGCAGCGGCGGGCGGGGCGGGATGGCGCCGTCCGAGGCGGCGGGCTGTGCGGCAGGGGTCGGCGACGGCTGCACGGCGGGGTCGCCGGCGGCGGCGGACTCGTCGCGGGGGGTGTTGTCGGTGTCGCTCATGACTGCTCCTTCTCTCAAGGCCCCTTCAGGATGCCCAGCGATTCTGTGCGTTTCTTATGGCGAAACCGCGACCAGCCTATGCGTGTAGCCTGAGCGCGATGAGCGAGATCCCCGGTGCCTGGCGCCGTGCCGCAGGGGGTGCGGGACTGCTCGCCGCGGACGGAAGCGCCGCGCCCACGATCTTCGCGGAGATGAGTGCGCTGGCCGCCGCGACCGGGGCCGTCAACCTCGGGCAGGGTTTCCCCGATGAGGACGGCCCGGCCGAGGTGCTCGCCGCCGCGCGCGAGGCGATCTGCGAGGGGATGAACCAGTACCCTCCGGGGCGCGGCGTCCCCGATCTGCTGCAGGCGATCGCGGAGCACCAGCGGCGGTTCTACGGCCTGCGCATCGATCCGCAGCGCGAGGTGCTGGTCACGGCGGGAGCCACCGAGGCGCTCGCGGCGACGCTGCTGGCCCTCCTCGGCGGTCCGGATGACGAGGTCGTCGTCTTCGAGCCGTACTACGACGCGTACGCCGCCGTCGCCGCCCTGGCGGGAGCACGTCTGGTGACCGTGCCGCTGCGCTTCCCCGATTTCCAGCCCGATCTCGACGACCTGCGGCGGGCGGTCACCGATCGCACCCGCATCATCCTCGTCAACGACCCGCACAACCCCACCGGCGCCGTCTTCACCGCGCCGGTGCGGGAGGAGATCGTGCGGCTCGCCGACCGGCACGATGCCGTCATCGTCACCGACGAGGTGTACGAGCACCTCGTCTTCGACGGCGATCACGTGCCGATCGCGACGCTGCCGGGGGCGTGGGAGCGCACGGTCACGATCTCGTCGGGCGGCAAGACCTTCGCGACGACGGGATGGAAGATCGGCTGGCTGACCGCGCCGGCGGCGCTCGTGGATGCCGTGCTCGCCGTGAAGCAGTGGCTGACGTATGTCAACGGCGCCCCGTTCCAGCCGGCGATCGCGACGGGGCTGCGGCTCCCGGACCCCGTGTTCGCGCGCATCGGCGCCGAGTTGCGCGCCAAACGCGACCTCCTGGGCACGGGACTGAGCGCGGCCGGGTTCGACGTGTCGGTACCGGCGGGCACCTACTTCACCGTGGCGGACGCCGGCCCGCTGCTGCGGCACGGCGAGGACGCCGCGGACTTCTGCCGTTCGCTCCCCGCACGGGCGGGCGTCGTCGCCATCCCGCTGACGGCCTTCGCGTCCCCCGCCCGCCGCGCGGAGTATGCGCACCTCGTCCGCTTCGCCGCCTGCAAGAGGCGCGACGTGATCGCCGAAGCGTCCGCGCGGCTCGCCGCGCTGCGCGGGTGACCGCGCGGCTGCCAGAGCAGAGCGCTCCGCGCGATCAGTCGCGCGGCGCCACCCGGAACCGCCGCAGCGCGAGCGCCGGATTGACCCGTCGCACCCGGTCGACGACGGCGGGGTCCACCCAGGCGACGGCGACGTCTGTCGCCGTCCCCACACCGGCCACCTCGGTCCCGGTGGGGTCGACGATGAGCGACGCACCCACCCCGAGCGGCGGCGGGTGGTCGGCGGCCGCGACGTAGAGCGTGTTCTCGATCGCGCGCGCGTGCAGCAGGGTATGCCAGTGGTGCTCCTTGAGAGGTCCCCGCACCCACTCGGCCGCGACGAGGATGACGTGCGCGCCACTGTCGGCGAGCACGCGGGCCACCTCGGGGAAGCGCAGGTCGTAGCAGGTCATGAGGGCGAACCGGATGCCGTCGATCTCGAACGTCTCCGGCGCCGCGATCGCGCCCGGCTCCACCCAGTCGGACTCGCGCTGACCGAACGCGTCGTAGAGGTGCAGCTTGCGATAGGCCGCGACGACCCCCGAGGCGTCGACGGCGACGACGGTGTTGCGCACGCGCGCGGCATCCGCGGCCCGTTCGAGCAGCCCCGCGACGACCACGACCTCGTGGGCGGCCGCCAGCTCGCGCAGCCGCCGCGTGAACGGGCCGTCGAGCTCTTCGGCGTGGGCGGCGAGGGACGCGTCGAACGGGTCGACGAAGTAGCTCGCGTATTCCGGAAGCAGCACGACCCGCGCCCCACGCCGCGCCGCGGTCGCGACGAGCTCTTCCACGGCCGCGAGATTGCCCTCACGGTCCGCCGACGGCGCGAACTGGGCGACGGCGACGCCGAGCGCCGCCGCGCTCACGAGGCGCTCCGGCGACGGGCACGCAGGATCAACGGGATGCCGATCCACAGCACGACCAGCAGGGCCCCCAGCACGACAGCAGCTGTGACGGCCGCGTCGGCTGCCACGACGACGTCGAAGACGAACGAGACGACACCGACGAGCAGGGCGGCCACCGTCACGAGCGAGGTCACCAACGCGGCGTGCCCGTACGCGACGACCGCGCTCTTCGCCTTCGCACGGAACAGGAGCCGGTGCAGCGCCACCGGCGCGAGCGCGACGATCGCGCTCAGCGCCGCCAGCACGATCAGCACGAGGTAGAAGGTGCGCTGGTCCGCGTCGAGGTCGGCGAACGCGGGCTGGAAGGCGAGTGCCAGCAGGAAGCCGGTGAGGATCTGCGTACCGGTCTGCAGCACCCGAAGCTCCTGCAGGATCTCGTTCCAGTTGCGGTCGGCGCGCTCGTTCTCGGTCTCGTCGCGTCCGTCCGGGGCGGCATCCGGCACGGAATCGTCGCCTCGATCACGGGGGCGGCGGGCGTCGGACATGCCCTCATCCTCGCCCGCGCGCACCTCGTGTCGCAACCGCCCGAAATCCGTGCTAGGCTATCTTCTTGTGCCGCGGGGTGGAGCAGCTCGGTAGCTCGCTGGGCTCATAACCCAGAGGTCGCAGGTTCAAATCCTGTCCCCGCAACAAAATGAGAAGGCGTCCCACTCGGGACGCCTTCTCTGTTTGCCCCGCGAGCTCCGCGGGATCACGCGGATGTCGGCCCCCATTCCGGCGTGGCGAGAGCGACTTCCATGTCTTCGAGAAAGCTGATGACGGCCCGCAACTCCTCGTCGGAGTAGACCGTCATGGCCTCGCGCATCCGCCGCATCCGCTCGCCCATGTGGCGGTAGAAGTCCCCTCGCGCGGCATCAGTGATGGCCACCACGCGGGCCCGCCGGTCGGTCGGATGCGGGCGCCGCTCGAGGTAGCCGTCGGCGGTCAGCCGATCCAGCAACTTCGTCGTCGAGGCCGTCGTGATCGCCAGATGCTCCGCCAACTGGTGCGGCGTGACCACCTCGCCGCGCTGCTCCCGCACGATCAGCATGCGCAGGGCCGCGAGGTCGGTCGCGTTCATGTCCATGTCGCCTCGCAGCGTGCCGTGCATGCGGTCCATCGCGTCGGTGAACGCGCGTACCGCCTCCATCGCGGCGCGCTCGATCCGCTCGCGCTCGGTCGCCGGGACCCGCGCTCCGGGTACCGTTCCGCTCACCTGGACACCTCCTCGCGATCCTCTGTAGTATGACGGAAACTCGCTAGCTAAACTAGCAATCAGCCTCATGAACGTGAGAGCGGCACCCGGGAGGACCCATGGTCGACGAAGAGCAGGTGGTGCTCGTCGATGAGGGCGGCACGCCCATCGGCACCGCCGCGAAGTCCGCGGTCCACACCACCGACACCCCGCTGCACCTCGCGTTCTCATGCCACGTCGCACGCCCCGACGGTCGCGTGCTGGTCACCCGGCGCGCACTCGACAAGCGCACGTGGCCGGGCGTGTGGACCAACAGCTTCTGCGGACATCCCGGACCCGGAGAGGACCTCGAGGAGGCACTGCGCCGGCGCGCACGCCACGAGCTCGGCATCGAGGTCGCCGACATCCGCCCGATCCTCCCCGACTTCCGCTACCGCGCCGTGGATGCGGCCGGGATCGTGGAGAACGAGATCTGCCCCGTCTTCGCCGCCACCACCACCGACGCCCCCGCCCCCCGCGCCGACGAGATCGCCGAGTACCGGTGGGTCTCCCCCGTCGACCTCGCCGTCGCCGCGCGCGCGACGCCGTGGGCGTTCAGCCCGTGGCTCGTGCTGCAGCTGGCCGCCCTCACAGCCGAACCGGTGGCGTCATGATCGCCGTCGACACCGACGCGCGCCTGCGCATCGACGCGGCCATCGATGCGTCCCTCACCCGCCTGTCGGCCCGCGCCGCCACCCGCGGCGAATCCGCCGCCGCCCTCGCGTCGGCGATCGAACGCGCGGCGGCCGGCGGCAAGAGGCTGCGCCCCGCGCTCGTCGTGCGCGCCTTCGAGGCCTTCGGCGGCAACCGGACGGCGACTCCTGCGCTCTGGCAGGTCGCCGCCGCGTTC
Source organism: Microbacterium telephonicum (assembly GCF_003651225.1). Taxonomy (GTDB): domain Bacteria; phylum Actinomycetota; class Actinomycetes; order Actinomycetales; family Microbacteriaceae; genus Microbacterium; species Microbacterium telephonicum. The sequence continues at coordinate 262,431 of NZ_RCDB01000002.1, read as the reverse complement.
GAGCTGCTCCACACCGCCTTCGTCGTGCACGACGACGTCATCGACCGCGACACCGCGCGCCGCGGCGTGCCGAACGTGGGCGGGGAGTTCCGGGCACGCGCGCGGGACCGGGGCGCCGCGCCGGCGGCATGCGCCATCGTCGGCGACGCTGCGGCCATCCTCGCCGGCGACCTGCTGCTGCACGAGGTCTCCCGGCTGATCGCCACCGCCGACCTTCCCGGCGACGTGCGCGACACACTGCTGGACGTGCTCGACGAGGCCGTGCTGGTCTCGGCCGTCGGAGAGCTCGCCGACGTCGAGAACGCGGCCGACGCCGACGTGCCCGCCGCGACCGCGCTGCTGGGTGCGGCGCACGACAAGACGGCGGTGTACTCCTTCCGGGCACCGCTGGCCGCCGGGGCGATCCTCGCCGGCGCCGATGCCGCCGCGCAGGCGGCCGTCGCCGAGGCGAGCGCGCAGCTGGGACTCGCCTTCCAGCTCGTCGACGACCTCATCGGCACCTTCGGCACGCGGGCGCAGGCGGGCCGGACGCCGGGCGCCGACCTGCGCGAGGGCAAGCGCACGCCACTCATCGCCTTCGCCCGCGACACCGCGTCGTGGCCGCAGGTGTCCTCGGCCCTCGCGCTGGCACACACCGGTCCGATCGCGGTGCGCCGCGCGCAGCGGGAGCTGACGGCCAGCGGCGCGCGCACGCGCATGGTCGAGCTCATCGCCGAGACCCTGGAGCAGTCGCGACGCACGACCGAGGCCCTCCCGGCCGGCGCGCGGGAGCTCATGGACGCCCTCACCGATGCGATCCGCGGACGCATCCCGTGACCGACGACACCCTCTACGACCGCACCGCCGAGGCCGCGGCCGCCCGCGTCATCGGTGCGTACTCGACCTCGTTCTCCCTCGCCGCACGCCTGCTGGGCCCGCGGGTGCGTCCGCACGTTCGCAACGTCTACGCCCTCGTGCGGGTCGCCGACGAGATCGTCGACGGCGCCGCCGAGGCGGCGGGCGTGGATCCCGCCGGCCGCCGCGCCGTGCTCGACGATCTCGAGGACGAGACGCGCCGCGCGCACGAGCGGGGGTTCAGCACCAACCTCGTCGTGCATGCCTTCGCGCGCACGGCGCGCGCCTGCGGCATCGGCGACGATCTCACTGCGCCCTTCTTCGCCTCGATGCGCACCGATCTCGACACCGCGGCGCACGACGCCGCCTCGCACGACGCCTATGTGTACGGCTCCGCCGAAGTGGTGGGGCTCATGTGCCTGCAGACGTTCGTCAACGCGGGCTCCCCTGCGCCGCGGCCGGCGCCCGCGCACCTCGTCGACGGCGCACGCCGCCTGGGGGCGGCCTTCCAGGACGTCAACTTCCTCCGCGACCGCGGCGAAGACCGCGACCTGCTCGGCCGCGAGTACCTCGACGGCGACGCCGTGACGGTGCTCGACCGCATCGACGCCGACCTCGACGCGTCGGCCGCCGCCATCCGCGCCCTGCCCGCCGATTGCCGTGCCGCGGTGACCGCCGCGCACGACCTGTTCGCGGAGCTGTCGGCGCGACTGCGGCGCGCCACCGTGACCGGCTCCGAGCCCGGCGGCCGGGTGCGGGTGCCGTCGGCGGTGAAGGCCGCGATCGCGGCCCGCGCCGCCGCGGGGCGTCCGCCGCGGCTGATGGCGGCGCACCGGTGAGCGCGCCGGGCACCGTCGCCGTGATCGGCGGCGGCATCGCCGGGCTCGCCACCGCGGCGCTGCTGGCCGAGGACGGACACCGGGTCGAGGTCTTCGAGGCCCTGCCCGCCACGGGCGGCCGCGCCGGCTCCTGGGAGCACGAGGGGTTCCGCTTCGACACCGGGCCCAGCTGGTATCTCATGCCCGAGGTCTTCGACCGCTTCTTCGGCCTGCTCGGCACGAGCGCCGCCGCCGAACTCGACCTCGTGCCGCTCACGCCCGCCTACCGCGTCTACGGCGAGCCGGATGCCGACGGGCCGGGCGAGCGGATCGACGTCGTGTCGGGGCGGTCGGCGGCGACCGCGCTGTTCGAGTCGCGCGAGAAGGGTGCCGGCGCCCGGCTCGACGCCTACCTCGACTCCGCCGCCGACGCGTACGACCTCGCGGTGTCGAAGTTCCTGTACGACGATTACGCCACGCTCGCCGCGGCGCGCGATCCCGCCCTGCTGCGGCGTCTGCCTCGACTGCTGGGGATGCTCGCAGAGCCGCTGTCGCGGCGCGTCTCCCGCACCGTGCGCGATCCGCTGCTGCGGCAGATCCTCGGATACCCGGCGGTCTTCCTGGGCGCCTCCCCGTTCCGCGCACCGGCGCTCTACCACCTCATGAGCCACCTCGACCTCGACGAAGGCGTGCTGTACCCACGCGGAGGCTTCACCGAGGTCATCGCGGCGATCGAACGCCTCGCCGTCGCGCGCGGCGTGACGGTGCGCACCGGCGCCGAGGTCGCGGAGATCCTCACCGAGGGCGGCCGGGCGACCGGCGTGCGCCTGCAGGACGGTGAGATCGTCCGCGCCGACCGCGTCGTCTCGACCGCCGACCTGCACCACACCGAGACCGCCCTGCTGACGCCGGAGGCGCAGTCGCATCCCGAGCGCGTCTGGCGCAGGCGCACCCCGAGTCCGGGCGCGCTGCTGGTCCTCCTGGGCGTCGACGGCGAGTTGCCCGCGCTCGCGCACCACACCCTGCTGTTCACGCGGGACTGGCGGGCGAACTTCGATGCGATCTTCGGGCGGTCGCCGAGCGTGCCCGATCCGGCCTCCCTGTACGTGTGCCGTCCCAGCGCGACCGACGACACCGTCGCGCCCGCGGGTTCCGAGAACCTGTTCGTGCTCGTGCCGATCCCCGCCGACCCCTCGCTGGGGCGCGGCGGCGTGGACGGTGCCGGCGCGCCGGCGGTGGAGGCGGCGGCAGACCGCGCGATCGCCCAGATCGCCGCGTGGACCGGCACCCCCGACCTCGCCGGCCGCATTCGGGTGCGCCGGACGATCGCCCCGGCGGACTTCGCGGCCGACTTCCACGCCTGGCGCGGCAACTCGCTGGGGCTCGCCCACACGCTCGCCCAGTCGGGTCCCTTCCGTCCCCGCCCGTTCTCCCGCAAGGTCTCGAACCTGTCGTACGCCGGGGCGACGGTACTGCCGGGTATCGGCCTGCCGATGTGCCTCATCTCGGCCGAACTCGTGCGCGACCGCATCCGGGAGTCATAACGTGCCGGGCCTGTACCTCGCGGCGATCCTCGTCTCGTTCGCCGGCGTCGCGCTCCTGGACGCGCGCTTCCGGCTGGCTGGGGCGACCTCGCCGGGGCGCACCGTCGCGGCGACCGCGATCGGCACCGTCTTCTTCCTCGCGTGGGATGCCGTCGGCATCGCCGCGGGCGTGTTCGTCAAGGGCGAAAGTCCCCTGCTGCTCGGTGTCGACCTCGCGCCCCACCTGCCGGTGGAGGAGCCCGTCTTCCTCGCGTTCCTGTGCTATCTCGCCCTCGTGCTGCACAGCGCTGCGCTGCGGCGACTCGCCGCCCGCGCGCAGCGGCGCGGACGAAGCGGGGACGCCGCATGACCTACGCCGCGCTCATCGTGCCGTTCGTGCTGCTCACCGTGATCGTGACGGCCCTGTCGGCCCGCCGTCCGGGCATCCGGCGCAGACTGACAGCCTCGGCGCTCGCCGCCATCGGTCTCGTGCTGCTCACGGCGGTGTTCGACAACGTCATGATCGCCCTCGACCTGTTCACCTACCCGCCCGAGCACCTCAGCGGCCTGCGGATCGGGCTCGCGCCGCTCGAGGACTTCTCGTACCCCGTGTGCGCCGCCTTCCTCGTGCCCGCCGTGCACGCGCTGCTGACCCCACGACCGGCCGGCCACGCCGGGCCCGAGGAGGACGCCCCGTGAACACCCTCCGACAGCTCCTGGTCGCCTCACGTCCGGTCAGCTGGATCAACACCGCCTACCCGTTCGCGGCCGCGTACCTGCTGACGACGCGGCAGATCGACGCGACGCTCATCGTCGGCACGCTGTTCTTCCTCGTGCCGTACAACCTCGCGATGTACGGCGTCAACGACGTCTTCGACTACGAGTCCGACCTGCGCAACCCACGCAAGGGCGGCGCCCACGGCGCCGTGCTCGACCGCAGCTTCCATCGCATCACGCTGTGGGCGGCGGCACTGTCCTGCCTTCCCTTCGTCGTCTACCTCGTCGTCGTCGGCTCGCCGCTGTCATGGCTCGTGCTGGCGGCGAGCCTGTTCTTCGTCGTGTTCTACTCCGCGCCGCCATTGCGGCTGAAGGAGGTGCCCTTCGCCGACTCGGTGACCAGCAGCATCCACTTCTTCTCGCCCGCCGTGTACGGGTTCGTTCTGGCCGGCACGACGTGGACGTGGCCGCTGGTGGCCCTCACCGGCGCTTTCGCGTTGTGGGGCGTCGCCTCGCACGCCTTCGGCGCCGTACAGGACGTCACCGCCGACCGGGAGGCGGGCATCGCCTCGATCGCGACCGTGCGCGGTGCGCGCTGGACGGTGCGCTTCGCCCTCGTCTGCTACGCGCTCGCGGGACTCGCGATGCTCGTGACGCCGTGGCCGGGACCGTTGGCCGCAATCGTGGTCGTGCCCTACCTGCTGGCAGTGTGGCCCTACCGGAACCTCGCCGATGCCGACTGCACCGCCGCCACGACGGGGTGGCGCCGCTTCCTGTGGCTCAACCAGCTGGGCGGCTTCCTCGTGACCCTGCTGCTCATCTGGTGGTGGATGCTGACCGCCTGACCGCGCGGTGCTCCCCTACAGCACCGCGCCGCCGAGATCACGTGCGGGGCACGCGGTCTCGGCGGCGTCGTGGTGACGCGGACACCGTCCGGGTCAGCGGGTGGCGCTCACTCCCCCTGCAGGGCGAGCAGCTTCTCCACCGCGGCGGTGAGAGCCTCGTCTGCGGTGGCGAACGCGGTCAGGTCGCCGGACTTCAACGCGGCGTCGCGGGCCGCCATCGCCTGCTGGGCCTCCTGGAGCGCTGCCTGGAAGGCGACGCTCGTGTCGGTGCCGCCGGTGCCGCCCGTCCCGGGGTCGGTCGTCTCCCCGGGCGTCGGGGTCTCAGTCGCGCCGGGCGTCGGCTGCACGTTGTGGTCACCGGTGTTGGCTCCGGACTCGCCGCCGAACAGCGCGTCGAGGGCCTCCTGCAGCGTGTCCTCGAAGGCCACCTCGTCACCGAACGCGACGAGGATCTTGCGCAGCGTCGGCAGCTGGGTGCCGCTGGAGGCCTGCACGAACACGGGCTGCACGTAGAGCAGACCGCCGCCGACCGGAAGGGTCAGCAGGTTGCCGTTGAGCACCTCGGACTGGCCCTGCTTGAGCAGGTTGATCTGGGCCGAGATCGACTCGTTCGAGTTGAACGTGTTCTGCACCTGACCGGGGCCGGGCACGCTCACGTCGGCGCTGATCTCCAGCATCCGCAGCTTGCCGTACCCCTCCCCCTTCACTCCGGCCTCGGAGCCCGCGTTCGAGTCCACCGCGAGGTAGCCCATGAGCACGTTGCGGGAGTCGTCGCCCTCGGCGGCCGGGATGAACGACGTGAACATCGAGTACGTCGGAGCCTCCTGACCCGGCATCTGCAGCGTCAGGTAGTACGGCGGCTGCAGCAGGTCGCGCTCGATCGGGTCGTTCGGCGTCTTCCACGCGTTGTCCCGGGCGTAGAACGAGGCCGCATCGTCGACGTGGTAGGTGCCGAGCATGGCGCGCTGCACCTTGAAGAGGTCGGTCGGATAGCGCACGTGACTCATGAGCTGGGCCGACATCTCCGAGATCGGCTCGACCGTGGCCGGGTACACCTTCTGCCACGCCTGCAGCAGCGGGTCGGTCTCGTCCCACGCGTACAGGGTCACCTTGCCGTCGTACGCGTCGACGGTGGCCTTCACCGAGTTGCGGATGTAGTTGATGTCGTCCAGCGCCACGCGCGGCTGCGCGTTGGTCGTGTCGCTGATGGCGTCGCGCAGGCTCACGATCGACGAGTACGGGTAGTTCGCACTCAGCGTGTAGCCGTCGACGATCCAGACGATGCGCCCGTCGACGACCGACGGGTACGGGTCGTTGTCGAGCTCGAGGTAGGGCGCGACCTTCTGCACCCGGTCGACGGGGTTGCGGTCGTACAGGATCTGCGACTGGTCGTTGACGGCATCCGAGAAGAGGATGTCGGTGGACTGGAACTTCAGCGCGTAGATGAGGCGGCTGAAGATGTTGCCCACGTTCGGGCCGCCGTCGCCCGTGAAGGTCGTCTTCGTCTGCGCCGCGCCGTCCTCGCCGCGCGGGTAGTCCAGCTCGATGTCGGTGGCGCCCTCGGGGGCGCCCACGATCGAGTACGTCGGCGACGACTCGCCGAAGTAGATGCGCGGCTCGTACTCCTCCTGCGTCGTCAGGTCGCCGGCGGTGGGGATGCCGCGCTCGAGGAAGACGGGGTTGCCGTCGCTCGTGCGGTCGTTGCCCTTGGCGGCGACCATGCCGTAGCCGTGCGTGTAGACGAGCGTCGTGTTGTACCAGGACGCGGCCGCCCCGAGCTGGTCGAGGTTGAGCTCGCGCACGGCCACGACGGTGTCCTGCGACTGGCCGTCGAGCTCGTAGCGGTCGACGTCGAGGGTCGCGGGGAACTTGTAGTACGAGCGGTACTGCTCGAGCTGGCGCACCGTCGGCGGGATGATCGCCGGGTCCATGATGCGGATCGACGCCGTCGTGTCGGCATCGGCGCGCAGCTGGCCGGGCTCGACGTCGGTGACCGCCTCGAAGTCCTCCTTCTCGAGGCCGTCGATGCCGTAAGCCGCCTTCGTGGCGTCGATGTTGCGCTGGTAGTACTCGCTCTCGTAGCTCTCCTGGTTCGGTACGACCTGGAACTGGTTGACGAACCACGGGTAGGCCACGCCCAGCAGCAGCGACGAGATGATGAGGAGCCCGGTCGCGATGAGCGGGAAGCGCCAGCGGCCGATGATCGCGGTGACGAAGAACAGCAGCGCGACGATCGCGGCGGCGATCGAGAGGATCGTGAGGCCGGGGATGATGGCGTGCACGTCGGTGTAGCCGGCGCCCGTGATGCGCTCGCCCTTCTCGACGAGCGTGCGGTAGCGGTCGAGCCACAGGCTCACCGCCTGCACCAGCAGGTACATGCCGGCGATGACGGCCAGCTGGATGCGGGCCGACTTCGAGATGCGCAGCTCGCGCTGCCCGATGCGCACGGCGCCGTACAGGTACGCCACCAGCACGGTGACGCCGAGGCACACGAGCAGCACCGCCGAGGCGAAGCCGAGCACGGCCGTGTAGAACGGCAGCTCGAACAGGTAGAAGCCGGTGTCGAGGCCGAACTCGGGGTCGAGGGTGCCGGTCGAGACCCGGTTCGCCCACAGCCATGCGGTCTCCCACTGCGCCGAGGCGGCGAATCCGGAGAAGAACCCGAAGAAGATCGGGATGCCCCACATCGCCAGACGGCGCAGCGGCTCGACGACCTCCTGATAGTGGTCCAGCTGCGAGCTCAGCCGCGCGTAGACGGGGCGCAGCCGGTACGCCAGCTGGATGGCGAGGAACACCGGGACGGCCATCGCGAGGAAGCCGATCGCGAACATCGCCACGCGCGCGACCCACTGGGTGACGAGCACCTTGTCGAAGCCGAGCTGGTCGTACCAGAGCCAGTCCGCGAACAGCGTCGCGAAGATGAAGAAGCCCACCACGAGCGCGGCGATGATCGCCAGCGTGATGCCGACGGCGCGTCGGAACGGACTGGGGGTTGTGGCCGGGGTCGGTGCAGAGGTCGAGGTCACCCGTCCATCCTAGGCGGGCGCCCTACGGGCAGATCCCCGGCGGGGCATATTCCCGGTTTGGCAGACGGCTCAGCCGGTGCAGGTGGGCAGCGCGTCGAGGTCGCCGTCGCCGCGGATCGCCGACAGTGCGTCGAGGGCGTCGTCGAGCGTCGCCACCGAGAACACCCGAAGCCCGTCGGGGATGTGGCCGACGACCTCGTCGCAGTTGCTCTCCGGCGCCAGGAACCACCGGGCGCCGGCATCCTTCGCGCCGTACAGCTTCTGTCGGATGCCGCCGATGGGTCCGACCTCGCCGGCCGCGTCGATCGTCCCGGTTCCCGCGATCCGCTCCCCGCCGGTGATCTCCTCGGGCGTGAGGGTGTCGATGATGCCGAGGGCGAACATCATCCCCGCGCTCGGTCCACCGACGTTGTTGAGCTGGATCGTGACGTCGATGGGGAACGTGAAGTCGTGCATCGTCGTGATGCCCAGCAGCCACGTCGTCGTGCCGTCGACCTCGGTCTGCTTCGGGGTGACGGTCTCGGTGAGCTGCTCTCCGTCGCGCTCGATGCCGAGTTCGACCGGTGCGCCGTCGTCGGCGTTCACGATCGCCCGCAGCTGCTCGGTGTCGGTGATGTCCTGACCGTCGGCGGTGCGGATGATGTCGTCGGGCTGCAGCACGCCTTCGGCGGCGGAATCGTCGGTGAGGGCGTACACGCGCACCATCGGCTCGACGTCGTAGCCCAGCTCGGTGAGGGCGGCCGCCGTCGCCTCCTTCTGCGAGTCGACCATCTGCGCGGCGCTCTGCTGCTGGCGCTGCTCGGTGGTCTGCCCCTGCGGGAAGACGTCGTCGATCGGGAGCACGGCGCGCGACGGGTCGAACCATGCGCCGGCGAGCTCGATCCACGACGGTGTGCGTTCGCGGCTGCCGACGACCTGCACCGTGAGCAGGTCGAGCGCGCCGTCGGTGGGGTAGGTCTCGGCACCCTCGACCGAGATGAGCGGCACGTCGTCGCCGTCGGCGTTCTCGGCGGTGCCGAGCGTGTCGAAGACGGGGCCGGGCTGCTGGATGACGAACCCGGTGGGCAGGATCGTGAGCAGCAGCATCGCCACGAGGGCGATCGACAGCGCCCACAGACCGACGACGGCGCCGCGCGACAGACGCTTGCGGGGCGCAGGACGGACCTCGACGTTCTCGTCGAACAGAGCCACAGGAGACCTCTCTGGCCGGGCGTTCGCGACCGGCGTACACGGGACAACCTTCCCGGCACCGGATCACGGCCGCCGCGAGAGGACGTGCGACTAGCGTAGGACGCGCCGTCATGCGTCCGCTTAAAGCGCCTGACGTGAGCGAGGAGGAACGCCATGACCGACGAGGACCGCTCCCCCGAAGACGAGTTCCAGGAAATGCTGCGCAATCTGCTGGGAGGCCAGGGCGGCGCGATCGACCCCGCGCAGCTGGAGCAGCTGCGCAGCATGGGGATCGACCCCGCGATGGCCCAGCAACTGATGCGCCAACTGCAGGGGGCGTTCGCCGCGGCCGGCGACGGACCCGGCGAGATCGACCTGAGCTCGGCGAAGACGCACGCGCTGCACTTGGCCAACAAGGACGGGTTGGGCATCTCCTCCGGCGACAAGCAGGACTTCGACCAGGCCTTCGCCCTGGCCGGCCTGTGGCTGGGAGAGGCGACCGGCATCTCGGATGTCGCCACGCCGCCGCGCGCGATCACGCGCGGGCAGTGGGTGGAGGCGACACTGCCGGTGTGGCAGGAGCTCGCCGAGCCCGTCGCCGCCTCCATCGCCGACGCGATGACCGAGGCGATCGGCGCCCAGTTGCCCGAGGAGATGAAGGGCGCCGCCGCCGGTGCCGGGCGCCTCATGCGCACCGTGGGCGGTCAGATGTTCGCCGCGCAGCTCGGCTCCGTCGTGGGGCGTCTGTCGCTGGAGGTCGTCTCCGGCGGTGATGTCGGCATCCCGGTCATGCCCGACGGCGAGGCGGCGATCCTGCCGCAGAACTTCGCCGACTTCGGTCGCGACCTCGAGATCGACGACGATCAGCTCGCGCTGTATCTCGCGACGCGGGAGCTCGCGCACGTGCGTCTGTTCCGGCACGCGAAGTGGCTGCGGCTGCACGTCATCTCGCAGGTGACCGAGTTCGCCCGCGGCCTGCACGTCGACACCGACGCGCTCGAAGACCTCGCGTCCCGGTTCGACCCGTCCTCGCCCGAAGAACTGCGGGCGGCCCTCGAGTCGGGCGCCCTGCTGCCCCCGCGCACCGAGGCGCAGACGGCGGCCCTCACGCGTCTGGAGAATCTGCTCGCCACGATCGAGGGCTGGGTCGACGTCGTGACGACCGAGGCGACGAGCCGCCTGCCCGCCGCCGAACGCGTCGCCGAGGCGGTGCGTCGCCGGCGCGCCGTGGGCGGGCCGGCGGAACGCGCGATGGGGGCCCTCGTCGGGCTCGAGCTGCGCCCGCGACGGCTGCGCGAGGCCGCGGCGATGTGGCGGGCGGTCACCGAGGCGGTCGGCACAGCGGCGCGCGACAGCCTGTGGGACTACCCCGACCTCATGCCCGGCGCCGACGACATCGACGACCCGACGGCGCTCATCGCGCGTCTGCAGGCGGCCGCCCGCGGCGACGCCGCCGAGCGTGACGAGTTCGACGACGCCCTCGAGGCGCTGCTCGCGCAGGAGGCGCAGGGCGGGAACGGTGACGCCGCCGACGCCCCCGACGACACCACCGGCGACGACACCCCGGAGGGCCCCCGCCCGGTCTGATCGGGGAGGCGGCCGGCTGTGGACAGCATCCGCCGCGGCCGGCGCCGGCGCGTCATGATCGCAGCATGCTGCGCCTCGCCGACTCGCACCCGCCGCTGTGGCGCACGCCCACCTCGGTGCAGCTGGGCCCCGATGCCGCAGCGCGCATCGACGACATCGCGCCGTGGCAGGAGCGGATGCTGGCGGCCCTGACCGGCGGTATCGCCGACGCACTGCTGGTGCCCCTCGCGGTCGAGTACGGCGCCACCGGCGGTGAAGCCCGAGCGTTCCTGGAGGCCGTCCGCCCTGCGCTCCGGACCCCGCCGACTCACACCGCCGCGCGACTCGACCTGCCGGTGGATCTGCCCGCGCACGAGGCGGACGCCGTGCGGGACGGCATCCTGGCGGCGGGGCTCACGATCGTCCCGGCCCGCTCGCCCGCCCCCGTCGTGCTCGTCGCGCACCGCATCGCCCCGCCGCATCGGGCAGCCGGGCTCACCGCCGACGACGTGCCCCACCTGCCGGTCGTGCTCGCCGGCGACGCCGCCACCGTCGGACCGCTCGTCGTCCCGGGCGAGACCGCGTGCCTCGCGTGCGAGAACGCGCATCGCCGCGACGCGGACGCCCTGTGGCCTCAGATCGCCGCCCAGCTGCTCGGTCGCCCGCCGGTGCGCAGCGACCCCGCGGTGCTCGCGGAAGCCGCCGTGCTCGCGGGGCGCCTGCTGGCGGAAGGGCGGACCGGCGTGTCGGCGACGGTCAGTACGGCGAGTGCGCGCCGGGTCTGGCACGCCCATCGTCCGCACGCGGCCTGCCTCTGCCGGCGCCCGCAGGCGTGAGGGCCGCGGAACCGATCTCCTGCAGGAACCGCGACGGCTGCCGTTCGCGGTGACCGCTCGCGCGCGCCCACGACACCGAGAGGGTGCGCCCGGCCCGCGTGACCCCCACGTACGCGAGACGGCGCTCCTCGTCGATCTGCTCGAGCGTCGTCGCGTACGAGATGGGCAGCTGCCCCTCGGAGAGTCCGACGAGGTGCACGTGATCCCACTCCAGGCCCTTCGCCGCGTGCAGCGTCGCGAGGGTGACGGTGCGCAGGGCGGGTTCGTGCTGGTTGCGCGCGCGGGCCAGCAGCTCGTCGGTGAACCGGCGCAGCGTCATGTCGGCGGGGGCCTCCTCCGCGAGGCGGAGCAGCGCCGAGCGCGCCTCCCACGCGTCGCGCAACGCGCCGCCGGCGGGCGGCGCCTCGTCGGTCAGACCGAGCGAGCGCAGCACGTCGCGGACGGCGTCGGTGAAGTCGCCCTGCAGCGGCGCGACCGAAGCGCCCCGGAGTGCGAGCAGCGCCTGGCGCACTTCGGGCAGGTCGAAGTAGCGCTTGCCGCCGAGCACCGACGCCGCGATCCCCTTCGCCGCGAGGGCACCGATCAGCGGAGCGGACTGGGCGTTGGAACGGTAGAGCACCGCGATCGACGCGGGATCGATCCCCGCATCCACCTGCGCCGAGATGCGCGCCGCCACCCCCGCCGCCTCGGCGGCGTCGTCGGGGTACGCCGTGACCTCGGGGGTCGGACCGGCCGCCGCGTCGGTGACCAGGCGCAGCGCACCCGGCCGCCCCCGCATGAGCGCATTGGCGACGTCGAGCACGCCCGGCGCGGAGCGGTAGTTGTGCTCGAGCCGCACGACGCGCGCGTCGGCGTGCCGGGTCTCGAACTCGAGCAGGAAGCGCGGGTCGGCACCGGTGAAGGAGAAGATCGTCTGGCTCGCGTCGCCGACGACGCACAGGTCGTGCCGGTCACCGAGCCACAGCTCCAGCAGACGGTGCTGCACGGGCGAGACGTCCTGGAACTCGTCGACGGTGAAATGCCGGTACTGCTCGCGCACTTGGGCGGTGACCCGCGGCTCGGCTTCCAGCATCCCCGCGCACGCGAGCAGCACGTCTTCGAAGTCGAGCTGTCGGCGCTCGTCCTTGATCCGCTCGTACGCGCGCATGAGGTCGATCAGTGCGGGCAACGCGAGACCGGCGACGCCCTGCGGCCGTGCCTGCGCGTAGGCGTCGATGGAGCGCATGGTGACCTTGCGCCACTCGATCTGGCCGGCCACGTCGCGCAGCGATGCCCGGTCGAGTCGCAGCTTGAGCTCCTCGGCGGCGTGGGCGAGCACGCGCACCTTGCTGTCGGAAATCGTCGGGGCGGAGTCTCCCGCCACCTGCGGCCAGAAGTGGTTCAGCTGGGCGAGCGCGGTGGCGTGGAAAGTGCGGGCGGCGACGCCCTGCACGCCCAGCTCGCGCAGGCGGCCACGCATCTCGCCCGCCGCCTTCGTCGTGAACGTGACCGCCATGACGCGGTGGGGCGAGTAGGCGCCGGTGTCGACGCCGTGGGCGATGCGGTGCGTGATCACGCGTGTCTTGCCGGTGCCGGCGCCGGCCAGCACGCAGACGGGCCCCCGCAGGATCGACGCGGCCTCGCGCTGGCGTTCGTCCAGGCCCGCCAGGGCATCGCCGCTCACGAGCGCTCCGTCCCGACCCAGTCGCGGATGAGGGCGTGGGCGATGGAGGCGGGTCCGGGCAGCTCGATGTCGCCGGCCCCCGCCAGCGCGTTGCGCAGTTCGGCGCGGGTGAACCAGCGCACGTCGACGATCTCCTCGCCGTCGGCACGCGCCGCAGCGACATCGGCGGCGACCGCCGTGAAGCCGAGCATGAGCGATCGCGGGTAGGGCCAGGCCTGCGACCCGCGGTAGCGCAGGTCGGTCACCCGCACGCCGGCTTCCTCGGCGACCTCGCGGACGAGCGCGGATTCCGCCGACTCCCCCGCCTCGACGAATCCGGCGAACGCGGAGTACAGCACCCGATCGCCCCAGAGCGCGTTGCGTCCGAGCAGCAGTCGCTCGTCGTCGGCATCCGCGATCACGACGATGACGGCGGGGTCGGTGCGCGGGAAGTGCTCACGGCCGCACGAGGGGCACGACCGCGACCACCCGGCGGCGCGGTCCTCGAGCCGCGTGCCGCAGAACGGGCAGAACGGGGCGTCGACGAGCCAGCGGGCGAGCGCGACCGCCTCCACGAGCAGCCCGGCCTCCTCGGCGTCGAGCTGTGCGCCGACGGCGCGCAGCGACGCCCACTCTTCGGCGCGAGTCGGCGGGTCGTCACCGGCGCCGGTGGCGGCCAGGAGCACGGCGGTCCCGTCGCCGGTGCGCCCGAGAAGCGCCCAGTGCGCGGCCGCCGTCACCTCCGACGGCGTCGCGAAGACGAGTCGGCCATCCCGCACCGGGGTGCGGTCGCCGTGCACGGCGAGCACGCGGCTCGCGGGGTCGTCGCGCAGCCGCTGCAGCAGTCCCGCCTCGCGGCGCTCGTCGGCGGCACGGTCGATGGCCGCCCGGGCGAGGGCCGGTGCCTGCGGCGCGTCCTGCGGTGACATTCAGGACCTTCCTTGCCGGGCGTGGCGCGGCGGAGCCGGCGCGGGAGCGACCTACCCTGGGGGCATGGCACGCTCTCCCCTCACTCTAGCCGCCGCGGTGACGTCGGCCCTTCCCCGCACCGAGGTCGTGCGGGTGGCCGAACTCACCGAGGGCATGTCGGGTCGCTACGACAGCGCGATCGCGACACTCGGCGACGGGAGGCAGGTCGTCGTGCGCGTGGCCGTGGATGCCGAAGCCGCCGACGACCTCGCCGGCGACGCGCGCGCCCTCGCCGCGCTGTCTGCCGGCGTGCGCGGCGTGCTGCCGTTCGCGGCGCCCGATGTGCTGGGCCGCGCGACGCTGAAGCGTTCGCCCGCGCTCGTGCAGAGCTTCCTGCCCGGCTACCGCGTCGACGCGGGACACGTCCCCGCCGGGCCCGGCGTGGCCACGGCGCTGGCCGACGCCCTCGCCGCGGTGCACGCGCTGCCGACGTCGGTCGTGCGCGACGCCGGCCTGCCCGTGCGCACCGCCGCGCAGGTGCGCGACGAAGCAGAACGACTGCTCGACCGTGCCGAGGCCACCGAACGTCTGCCCTTCGGGCTGCTGCGCCGTTGGAGCACCGCGATCGGAACCGAGGCGCTGTGGCGTTTCGAGACGACCGTCACCCTCGGCGGGGCCGACCCGTCGTCGTTCCTGCTGAGCGACGACGTGCACGGCATCCCGCGCGTCTCGGGGCTGCTGTCGTGGTCGGGCCTGGGCGTCGGAGATCCCGCGCAGGACCTGCGCTGGCTCGCCTCGGCCCCCGCCGCCCGCGACGACGTGCTCGCCGCCTACAGCGCCCGCGCGCACCGGGCCACCGACACGATGCTCGCCGAGCGCGCACGCCTGCACGCCGAGCTGGAGTTCGCCGCGTGGCTCGTGCACGGCCACGATGCCGGCACCGCCTCGGTCGTCGACGACGCGGTCGCGCTGCTCGAATCCCTCGCCGACAGTGTGCGCGACGAACCGCCGCTGGGGCGCGAGACGGTGAGCGTCTCCGATGCGATGGCCGTGCTGGGCCGCGTCAGCACAGGCACCGACGCCGTCGACACCTCGATGCAGACCGACACCTACGACCCCGAGCGTCTGGGCCTGTTCTCGACGGAGGAGATCGAGGCGTTGAACCAGACCCGCACCGGTGTCGCGGCGCCGGGCGAGGCGACGGAGCCGCTGGAGTTCTCGCTGTGGTCCGGAAAGGATGCCGAGCCCGCCTCGGCGGCCGATCTCGACGCCGAACCCGACATCGACTCCGCCGCACGCAACGCGATGCGGCGCTGGACCGGCACCGACTGACCGAACGCCCGCGGTTCAGCCGCGCAGCACCGTGCCGTCCGCGACGTAGTACAGCACGACGTCGATCTCGTCGAGCGGGACGGCGTGCTTCACGTGGTACGCGCGGCGGTACAGCTCCAGCTGCAGCATCCGCTCGGCCCGTTCGGCTGCGGTGCGCGGGGAGCGCCCCGTCTTCCAGTCGACGATCTCGATGCGCCCGCCGCGGTCCTCCCGGCGGTACACCGCGTCGAGCTTGCAGATCACGACATGGTCCCGGCCGTCGCCGAACAGGTCGGGGGCGGCGAAGTCGATCTCGGTCTCCACGGCGATCGGTCGGCGGTGCGCCCACTCCGAGGCCAGGAAGTTCGCCTGCAGCCGGGCGAGGTCGGCGGCGTCGGCCGATGCCGCCCCGCTCTCCTCGTCGCTCTCCCAGAGGGCGTCGTCCAGCGCCGCACCGGCTCCCACGAGGCCGGAGCGCTGTTCCACCCAGGCGTGGAACAGTGTGCCGAGCCGCGTCTGCCGGTACGGTCGCTCCGGCAGCGGGCGGCTGGTCGCCGCGGCGGCCGCCGCGTAGTCGGCGGCGAACTCCTTGTAGCGGGAGGCGGGGATGCGTACCGGGGCCAGGTCCGACGGGCCGTCGCGACGCTCGTCGCGCTCCGCGAGCAGCAGCACGAGGTCGCGCGCGGGCTCGGCGGGATCGCCCGCCATGGCCGACTGCACCGCGGATGCCGCCGCCGCCACGGCCGGACGCCGCGCACCGAGCGGGTCGAGCGGCCAGGAGAGGTAGCGGCGGGTGTCGAGATACGGGTTCTCACCGGGCTCGGCGTCGAGGTCGACGCCGAGGGCGAGGGCCTCGTCGATCTCGCGGAGGAAGGCGCCCGCCGTCCGCGGCTTGACGGTCCCCGACCACGGCGCCGTGCTCAGCAGCAGATGCTCCCGCGCGCGGGTGACGGCGACGTAGGCGAGGCGCCGTTCCTCCTCGAGGTGGCGGGCGCGGACGCCGTCCTTGAAGTCGCCGATGCGGGTCTTCAACTGCTGTTGCGACGGTGCGTCGTCGGCCCCCCAGTGCAGCACGGGCAACCAGGCCTCGTCGCCGCGGAACGGGTAGGGCAGCGCGCCGAACCCCAGCCAGCCCTGACCGTCGCGCAGCGCCGACGGAAGCTCCCCGTCGACGGCGCGCACGATGGCGACGGCGTCCCACTCGAGCCCCTTCGAGCCGTGGATCGTGAGGAGCTGGACCACATCCTCCTCGGGAGGCTCCGTGCGGGGGGCGAACTCGTCGAGCTGCTCGGCCCGGTCGAGCCACGCCAGCAGGGCCGGCAGCGACCCGCTCTCATCGGTCGCGAGGAAGCCCTGCAGTTCGTCGACGAAGGCGCGCAACTGCGCGTGGGCGATGCGCGCGGGTCCGCGTGTCTCGTTCGCGGCGAGCTCGATGTCCAGACGCAGCTCGTGCTCGACGAGCCGCACGAGCTCCGGGATGGGAAGACCCGCCGCGCGACGCAGCCCCGCGAACACGCCCGCCGCCTCGCGCAGCCGCTCCAGGGCGGCCGGGGTGAATCCGGCGAGGAGTCCGTGCGCGTCGTCGAGCCGGGGCAGCACGTCGAGCGCGTCGACGAGGGAGGCACCCTCCTCCTCGCCGAGCTTGCGGGAGAGCTGTTCCAGGGCGCGCAGGTCTGCCAGGCCCACGCCCCAGCGCGGCCCGGCGAGCAGACGGATCAGCGCGGAGCCGGCTTGCGGGTCGCTCACGACCCGCAGGGCCGAGACCACGTCGACCACCTCCGGTGTCGACAGCAGACCGCCGAGCCCCAGGATGCGATGCGGGATGCCGCGCCGCCCGAGGGCGTCGGCGAAGGCGACCATGTGTTTCTTGCTGCGGAACAGCAGGGCACCGGTCGTGGTGCGCTGCGCGCGGGCACGTTCGGTGCGCACCTGCGCGAACCAGTCGGCGACGGCATCCGCCTCGGCATCCACGTCACGGCCCGAGCGCACCTCGACACGTCCGGCGGGGGCGTCGGGACGGGCGCGCAGTTCGGCGACCGGCACCGGCGAACTCGCCGCGAGCGGAGCGAGGACCGCGTTGGCGGCGTCGAGGATGCGGGTCGCGTTGCGCCAGCTCGTCAGGAGCGTGAACCGGGCGGACTCCCCCGCGGGCGCGAAGGCGCGTGCGAAGTCGCCGAGGTTGCCCGCGCTCGCCCCGCGCCATCCGTAGATGGACTGGTGCGGGTCGCCGACGGCCATGACGCCGGTGTCGCGGAACAGCTCCGCGAGCAGACCGGTCTGCACGACGGACGTGTCTTGATACTCGTCGAGGAGCACGACGCGGTAGCGCGCACGCAGCTCCGCCGCGACGCTCTCGTGGCTGCGGACGACCTCGAGCGCACCGGCGACCTGGTCGGCGAAGTCGATGAGACCCAGCCGCTGCTTCTGGCGCCGGTACTCGCGGGCGAAGCCGGTGAGCACGGCGAGCCCGCCGACCTTCTCGGCGACCGCCGTGATGTCGGCCAGCTGCGGGTGACGGGCGTTCGTCGACGGGCGCTCCGCGACCCCGGCGAAGCGCTCCGCGAACCGGTCGAGGGCGTCGAGGTCGGCGAGGTTGTCGACGCTGTCGCGTGCCAGGCGCAGCGCGGCGTCGATGATGGTCGAGGGTCGTTCCGCGCGCTGCTCGAGGCGGGGGTCGTCGGAGGCGAGCACGACGCGGCGCATCAGCAGCCAGGCGGCGCTCTCGGTCAGCACCGCCGCCTCCGGGTCGCGGCCGATGCGCACGGCGTTCTCCCGCACGATCGTGTCGGCGAAGCTGTTGTACGTCGAAACGGTGGGGCGATCGAGCAGGTCGTCGGCCGCGGCCCGGGGCGCAGCACCGAGCGACGCCGCCAGCTCGTCGAGCGCCGCGCGGCGCGCCGCGTCGGAACCACCCTCGCGTTCGAGCCGGGCGAACACGTCCAGCGCGCCGGCCGCGTGCAGCGCAGCGAGATGCGGAACCAGCCCGCGGGCCTCGAACTCGGCCAGGCGCCGCAGCCGGCGGTGGATCCGCTCGGTGAGCTCCCCCGCCGCCTTGCGGGTGAAGGTGAGCCCGAGCACCTCGTCGCGGGCCACGAGGCCGTTGGCCACGAGCCACACGACCCGACCGGCCATCGTCTCGGTCTTGCCGCTGCCGGCACCCGCGACGACGAGCGCCGGCGTCAGCGGCGCGGAGATCACCGCGGACTGCTCGGGCGTGGGCGGGAACTGTCCGAGCGCCGCCGCGATCGCCTCCGGCGACACGGACCGCACCTCGGCGGGGGTCTGCGGTGCACTCACGCCGAGCTCACCGCCCCGACGGTGTGGATGCGGCACACGCCGTACGTGTGGTCGTCACGGCAGTGGGCCTCGTACGGCGCGAGGAACCGGTCGCCTCGCATGACGGTCGCCGCCGTGTCGAGGCGTGCGAGGAACGCGTCGCGGGTCGCGTCGTCGAACGGCTGCTGCAGCGCGGTGAGGTACGGCTTGTCGCCCGCGCTCTTGAGGACGAGCAGCATCGCGCCCCCGGGGAGGCCCACGGCGATGCCCGCACGCTCGAAGGCGAGCTGGTACGCCGCGAGCTGAGGATGCACGGCGATCGCGGCGGCGCTGGTCTTCTCGGAGCGCCCGGTCTTCAGGTCGACGATCACGACGCGACCGTCGGGATGGCGTTCGACACGGTCGATGTAGCCGGACAGCACGATCCCGTGCGGTGCGGCGTCGTCGCCGGCCGGCGGCGGCGCGTCGGCGATCGGCAGGCGCACCTCGAAGTGCGGTTCGGCCGAGACGACCTCGATGTGCGCGCGCTCGGTGTCGCGCAGGTACGCGGCGATGCGCTCGACGAGGTCGCGCGCACGGGCCCGCTCGCTGCGCTCGATCCACGCGGCGTCGAAGTCGAGTTCGCCCCACCGCTGCTCGACGCTGTGCCACAGCCGCTCGACGTCCGCATCCTGCGCGGTCTCCATGGCGGCGTGCAGGATGGTGCCGAGCCCGGCGGTCGTGCTCGACTGCGCTCCGCCCAGGTCGGTGACGACCCAGTTGAGGGCGCACTCCTCCACCGCGTGCAGACGCGACGGCGACACGCGCACGTCGTCGACGGCGAGGTCGCGCAGCGGAGCCCGCGACGTGATCTCGGCCATCCCGTACCACTCGGCCGGATCAGCGCCGGGCACGCCGGCCGCCGCGAGCACGGCGAGCTGACCGGCGGCGACCGCGCGCCTCTGTCGCGGGCTCTCGGAGGTGAGGGTGCGGCGGTGGAGGGCGACCAGTCCGCGCAGCGTCAGCGGATGCTCGGCCGCGGCGGGAGCGGGCTGGGCGGGCGGCAGCAGGTCGAACAGCGCACTCGGGCCGGTGTCGTCGTCGTCGACCGCCGTGACGATCAGCCGCCCTGACGCGCGCGACACGGCGCGGGCGAACAGCCGCAGCTCGTCGTGGAGCACCCCGCGGCGGCGGTCGACGGCGGCGGGGTCGGCATCCTCCGCCTCGGCGAGACGCCACGTCTCCAGCAGCGACCCGCGCGCCCGGAGGTTCGGCCACACGCCGTCCTGCACGCCCGCGATCACGACGGTGTCGAACTCGGTGCCCAGCGCTCCGGCGGGGGTCATGAGCTGTACCGCGGCCGACGGCACCGGCGCGCTCAGCCGGTCTTCGGCGACGTCGGCGTCGAGCACACCGCGCAGGAAGGCGAGCGGAGCGGTGCCGTCATCCCGTTCGCCGTGGCGCTTGGCCGCCTGGAACAGCGCGACGACGGCGTCGAGGTCGCGGGACGCCTGCGCGGCGAGGGGACCGTGCCCCCGCGCCGCGATCTCCCACGCGCGCTCGCGGCCCGAGCGCTCCCACACCGTCCACAGCAGTTCGTGCGCCGTCGCCCCCGCGACGATCTGGTCGGCCACGGTGCCGATCGTCTCGGCGACGCGTGCCGCACGCCTGCCCTCGCGCGTGTCGAGCACGGTGAACTCCAGCGGATGACGCAGCGCCGAGACGAGCAGCTCCCGCGCCGACGGGACCGGCGGTGCCGCTTCCCCGTCGGCGGGTGCCGCGGGAGCGGCAGCCTCGGCGTCGGCCAGCGCGCGCTGGCGGAGCGCGGCACGCAGGCGCCGCAGCTCGATCGGGTCGAATCCGGCGCCCAAGAGCAGGTCGACGGCGTCGTCGGCGTCCCAGTCTCCCCGTCCGGCGAGGTCGACGACACGCAGCAGATCGCGTACGGCGCGCACGGCGGCGAGGGCGCGGGTGGGACCGGTCGCGCCCGTCGGAACCTCCCGCGCGCCCAGCTCCGCCTCGAGGGCGGCGACCTGTCGCGCGTCGTGCGCGATCACCGCGCACGACGACCACGGCACCCCGTCGTGGATGTGCCGTTCGCGCAGCAGCCGCGCGATCGTGTCGTACTCCTCCGCCGGGGAGCGCAACGCGTGTGCGACGACCGATCCGTCGGGCTCGGCATCCGCCGGGGCGGCGCGATGGGCGACGACCCCGACCGCGCCGATGCGGGAGGTCACCTGCGACAGCAGGGCGCGCTGCGCGGGCGTGCCGCGGTGGGAGCCGCCCAGCACGTGGACGGGGAGCCCGGTGGCCAGTCGCGCGAAGTTCTCGGCGGTGGCACCGCGGAACGCGCCCGAGCTCACATCGGGGTCGCCGCACGCGAGCACCGCGACACCCCGGGCGCGCAACGCCTCGAGCAGTTCGACGCCGCCCAGCGTGAGCTCCTGCGCGTCGTCGACCAGCACGCAGCGCAATGACGCCAGCGCGCCGAGCTGCGGCGCGTCGGCGGGGAGCGCCCGCAGCAGTGCGACCGCCTCGCGCACGAGTCCCGCCGCATCCCGGTGGGCGCCGCGCAACGCGCCGCGCACGTCGTGGTACTCGCCGGCGAACGACGCCAGTGCCGTCCAGACCTCCACCCGCTGGCGTGCGGCGCGCGCCGAGAGCGCCGCGGGGTCCAGTCCCAGCGCCGTCGCCTCGGCGAGGAACGCGCGCACCTCGGTGCGGAACCCCTTCGTGGCGCGCACGTCGGCGGGCAGCCAGTGCGGCCACCGGCCACGACCGGCGAGGTCGTCGGCCGCGTCACCGTCGAGCAGGTCCTGCACGATGCGGTCCTCGTCCGGTCCGGTCAGCAGCTGCGGCGGCTCACCGCCGGCGTGCACGACGGCGGCACGCACGATCTGGAAGGCCAGGGCGGCGACCGACTTCGCCAGCGGCCCCGCCGTCGCCACTCCGACGGCCACCGCGAGCCGGTCACGCAGCGCCGTCGCCGCCTGTCGGGTGGGGGTGAGCACTATGACGTCGTCGACGGGCACCCCCGCCGCTGCGAGGGCGTCGACACGGGCGATGATCGTGCGGGTCTTCCCGCTTCCCGGCGCGCCGACGACGACCGCCGACGCGTCGACGGGCAGGGCGACGACACGACTCTGGTCGGCGTCGAGGACGGGTGCGCCCGGCGTCGGAGGGGCGGGGGGATGCGGCACGCCTTTCACGGTAGCCGCCGTCGCCGACACCGACGCGTCCCGGGCCCTCGGGGTGTCGTAGGCTCGTCGTGGGCCGTCGGACCGGCCCGGAAAGGCAGTCGCATCGTGGAGATCCGCATCGGCATCACCAACACCGCCCGCGAGCTGAGCTTCGAGTCGGACGAGACCGCCGAGTCGATCCGCAAGGATGTGGCCGCCGCGCTGGAGTCGAAGGCCGCGTTCGTGTCCTTCGTCGACAGCAAGGGCAGCACCTACATCGTCCCCAGCGCCGGCATCGCGTTCGTGGAGGTCGGCACCGACCACACGCGCCGCGTCGGCTTCGTCGCCTGACCGGGCGCCCGAGAGCCCTCGTGGACATCATCATCGCCCTGGTCGTGGGCGCCGCCGCGGGCGGCGTGTTCCACTTCCTGATGCCGGGCCGCTCCTCCCGCGGCGCCGCGCTCGCGCCGATCCTCGGCGCGGCCGTCGGCGGCCTCGTGTGGCTCGGTCTCACGTGGGCGGGGCTGACGACGCTCGACCCGCTGCTGTGGCTCGTCTCCTTCGTCGCCCCGTTCGCGGTGGTCCCGGCCGTGCTCGCCGTGCTCACCCGCACGCGCGCGGCACACGACGCGCGCGAGCGCATCCGCCTCGGCATCGCCTGACGGCACCCCACCGGGCGGCAGCACCGCCCGCGACCGTCACGCGTCGAGTCCCAGTTCCGACATCCGTCGGGCGTGGGCTGCCAGCAGCTGCGTGAACACGGGTTCCACCCGCTTCTCCTCGGCGGCGTCCAGCGCGTGCGGGCGCAGCGCGCCGCGCGCGATCAGCAGCGTGTCTCCGACCAGTCGCCTGCCCCACAGCGACAGCAGCGACCGCCACTGCGCGTCGGCCTCGATCGCGTCCGTCAGGATCGCCGCGAGCGCCTGCCGGTTGTCGCTGCGCCCCAGGATCGCGGCGACCCGCGATCCCGTCGAGGCGTAGCTGGCCGACAGCGCGAGGTAGAAGTCGTCGAGCATCCCTGCCGTGAGGTGCACCGACAGCATCGTCTCCAGCGGCCGGGCACCGTGGGTCGCGCGGCGGAAGGCGTCCAGCGGCTCTCGGAACGGGAGCATGACCTCCAGCGCGTCGTCACCGCGATCGCGGATCAGCGCGACCAGCGACTGGTGCTTGTCGAGGGCCGCGGCGGCGGCGCGAGAGATCGACTCCTTGTCGCCGAGCCCCGGTGTCGGCGCGATGAGTGCGCTCAGCGTCTCGAAGTACCCCAGCTGCAGGTACGCGGCCTGCCCGAGGAACGTGTCGATGTCGGGTGCGAGCTCCGCGAAGTCGACGCGCTGCACATCTCCGTAGTCGCCGCGCGAACGCACCTTGAGCGTCCGCTCGGCGGGGCGCCTGCGCTGCCAGAACCACGTGACCACGCGTACAGCCTAAGGGCGGGGACGTACGGCTCCGGTAGGCTGGACCGGTCCCGGCGTCGGATCGGGACCACCGCGCCTGTGGCTGAGCGAAGGGCGTGGACTCACTCACCGGCGGCATCGCACCGCCAGACAGGCATGAAACCGTGACGACATTCGTCGAACTCGGCGTCGACCAGGACATCGTCGACGCCCTCTCCGCCAAGGGCATCGTGGACGCGTTCCCGATCCAGGAGCAGACCATCCCGCTGGGCCTTCCCGGACAGGACATCATCGGCCAGGCCAAGACCGGCACCGGCAAGACCTTCGGCTTCGGCATCCCGGTCGTGCAGCGCCTCGGCCTCGACCCGGCACCGGGCGTGAAGGCCCTCATCGTCGTCCCCACGCGCGAGCTCGCGGTGCAGGTGTACGAAGACATGGACATGCTGACCTCGAACCGCTCCACGAGCGTCGTCGCCATCTACGGCGGCAAGGCCTACGAGGGGCAGATCGACCAGCTGAAGGCGGGCGCGCAGATCGTCGTCGGCACGCCGGGACGCCTCATCGACCTCAACAACCAGCGCCTGCTCGACCTGTCCAACGCGACCGAGGTCGTGCTCGACGAGGCCGACAAGATGCTCGATCTGGGCTTCCTCGCCGACATCGAGAAGATCTTCTCGAAGGTGCCGGCCGTCCGTCACACGCAGCTGTTCTCGGCGACCATGCCCGGTCCCATCGTCGCCCTCGCGCGACGGTTCATGACCAACCCCATCCACATGCGCGCCAGTGACCCCGACGAGGGGCTCACACAGGCCAACATCAAGCACCTCGTCTACCGCGCGCACTCGCTCGACAAGGACGAGGTCATCGCCCGCATCCTGCAGGCCGAGGGCCGGGGCAAGACCGTCATCTTCACGCGCACGAAGCGCGCCGCCCAGAAGCTCGTCGACGAGCTCAACGACCGCGGCTTCAACGCCGGCGCCGTCCACGGCGACATGAGCCAGGAGGCGCGCGAGCGTTCGATGGCCGGGTTCAAGGCGGGCAAGAAGGATGTGCTGATCGCGACCGACGTCGCCGCCCGCGGCATCGACGTCAACGACGTCACGCACGTCATCAACCACACCATCCCCGACGACGAGAAGACCTACCTGCACCGCGCCGGCCGCACCGGCCGTGCCGGCAAGACCGGTATCGCGGTCACCTTCGTCGACTGGGAGGACCTGCACAAGTGGGCTCTCATCAACCGCGCCCTCGAGTTCGGCCAGCCGGAGCCGGTCGAGACCTACTCGTCGAGCCCGCACCTCTACAGCGACCTCGACATCCCGGCGGGGACGAAGGGCCGCATCGCCAAGGCGCCCAAGACCGAGACGGTGCGCGTCCCGCGCACCGAGCGCGCCGCGGATGCCGCCGAGGACGGAGCCCGTGAGGGCGGCACCCGCCGTCGGCGTCGCCGCTCGAACGCCGCGAAGGTCGGCACCAGCTTCGCCGAGGGCGCCGAGCCCGCGGTCCCGGAGGGCAAGGGCACCGACTCCGCCGACCGCGCCGACGACGGCGCCGGCACGCACGACGGCGCCGGATCCGAGCACCACGACGGCAAGCCCGCCCCGGCGCGCCGTCGCCGTCGCCGTCGCCGCGGCACCGGGTCGGGCGCTCCTACGGGAGCCTGAGCGCAGTCTCACCCGCCCGGGACGACATATCGCGTCACGCTGGCCGCAGGACCCCCGACCTCGCTACTGTGCAAGGTGCGGGTGTTCCCGCGCTTTCTTCCGAGAAAGGCACACACGTGCGATTCATCGACGCGACCGTCGAATACCAGGGCTTCTGGGGATCGTTCTGGGACCTCATCTGGTGGTTCCTGTGGGCATTCGTCTTCGTCTCCTACCTGTTCGCGCTGTTCGCGATCATCGGCGACCTCTTCCGCGACCACAAGCTCAGCGGCGGCTGGAAGGCGGTCTGGATCTTCTTCCTGATCTTCTTCCCGATCATCACCGCGCTCGTCTACCTCGTCGCCCGCGGCGGCGGCATGGGGCAGCGCGCGGCCGCGCAGGCGCAGCAGTACAAGTCCGCGCAGGACGACTACATCAAGCAGGTCGCCGGCACGAGCCCGTCCGACGAGATCGCGAAGGCGAAGGGCCTCCTCGACGCCGGCACGATCACGCAGGCCGAGTACGAGGCGATCAAGGCCAAGGCGCTCACCTGACCTGATCCGCACGCAGCGCCCCCGCCGGCCCCTCAGGGGAAGACGGGGGCGCTGCCGCGTGCCGCGGCGATGATGCGCTCCACCATCGCGGGATCGGTCGTGTGCTCGCCCGGCAGGTTGGGTTTGCCCGCACCGTGGTAGTCGCTGGATCCGGTGACGATGAGGTTCCGCTCACGCACGAGCTCTGCCAGCACGGCGACCTGGTCGGGCCGGTTCTCCCGATGCCCGAGCTCGAACCCGGCCAGCCCCGCATCCAGCATCCGCCGCAGCAGCGGCCGCGGCAGGATGCCGGCGCGACCGGCGGGGTGGGCGATGATCGGCACTCCCCCGGCGTCGGCGATCGCCCCGACGGCGGTGACCGGGTCGGGTGCGTACAGGTCGACGTAATATCCGCCGGACGGATGCAGGATGCCGGCGAACGCCTCGCCCCGGTCGGCGACGATCCCGGCGGCCACGAGGGCGTCGGCGATGTGCGGACGCCCGACGGTGGCGCCGACCGTCGTCTGCGCGAGGATGTCGTCCCAGGCGAGCGCGTAGTCGCGGGCGATGCGGTCGGCGATCTCGCGGGCACGCGTCAGCCGTGACGAGCGGATGCGGTCGGTGAGGGCGCGGATGCCGGCGTCGTCGGGGTCGAAGAGGTACGCGAGCACGTGGACGCTGCGCCACTCGTGCCGCGCCGACAGCTCCATCCCCGGGAGGAAGGTCATCCCGAGCGAGGCGCTCGCCTCTGCGGCCTCGGCCCAGCCCGCTGTCGTGTCGTGGTCGGTGAGGGCGAGCGTGCGAACGCCGTTGCGGTGCGCGGCGGCGACCACCTGGGCCGGCGGCTCGGTGCCGTCGGAATGGTCGGAGTGCAGGTGCAGGTCGCACGGTCCCGCGGCGCGACGCGGCGGGGGTGCGGTGCTCGGCATGTTCCGAGGGTAACCGCCCGCCGGGGCGACCGGTCGCGCGCGCACGTCCCGGCGGGCGGGGTTCTCCCAGCCTGCTCGCCTAGCCTGGGACCCGTGTGGCGCGTGTTCGGGATCCTGCTGAGCCTGGCAGCCCTGATCGGCGCCGCGATCCTCACCTGGCCGCAGTTCTTCCGTCTCGAGCGCGTCGCCCCGATCGCGCAGATCGTGTCGCTGCGCGCGGGCGTCGCCGTCGCGGCCCTCGCGATCGCGGTCGTCTTCCTGCTGCTGTGTTTGGCCCGACCGCTGCGCGCGTTCGCCGGGACCATCGCGCTCATCGCCCTGCTCACCGCGGGTGCCAACGGGACGATCCTGCTCGTGCGCGGCACCGGAACAGACACCCTCCCCGACAAGACCGAGGACAGCATCCGCGTGCTCACGTGGAACACCGCCGGCGCCGCGACCGACCCCGAGACGATCGCGAAGGCCGCCGTCGCGATGCAGGCCGACGTCGTCGCCCTCCCGGAGACCACGATCGAGGCCGGCACGCAGGTCGCCGTCGAGATGCGTGAGCTCGGCAGTCCGATGTGGGCCCACCACGAGAGCTATCAGGACCGCGAAGGCTGGGAGGAGTGGGCGGCCAACTCCACGACACTGCTGATCTCCCCCGAGCTGGGCGACTACGCCGTCGTGCAATCGACGTCCGACGGCACCACGGGCACCGCGATCCTGCCGAGCGTCGTCGCGATGCCGGTCGACGGCGACGGCCCGGTCGTCGTCGTCGCCCATGCCGTCGCCCCACGGCCGCAGGCGATGGACGACTGGCAGAGCGATCTGCAGTGGCTCGCCGACCAGTGCGGCACCGACGACGTCGTCATGGCGGGCGACTTCAACGCGACGATCGACCACATGGACCGGCTCGGCGTCGACGGCGGCACCCTCGGCCGGTGCCGCGACGCGGCCTCGACGACGGGCAACGGCGGTGTCGGCACGTGGCCCACCGATGTTCCGAAGCTGCTGGGGGCGCCCATCGACCACGTACTCGCGACCGACGCGTGGACGGCGACCGGCTCGGTCGTGCTCTCCGGACTCGACGACGCCGGCAGCGACCATCGCCCCCTCGTCGTGCAGCTCGAGCGCTCCGCGACGGGCTGACACGGCTCCCGAGGGCGCGGATGCCGCCCACCGGTGGAAGACTGGTCGCATGAGCACGAGCGAGAGCGACACGATCGCGCAGTCCGAGCAGCAGGCTTCGACGTCGAACCGCAAGCAGCCCTTCCCGCAGGGCTTCCTCGACACCATCTCCACCGGCTGGGCTGAGCGTCCCGACACGCCGCCTCCGGCGCGACAGGAGGCGCCCTACGCCGCGGCACGGCGCGACGCCCTCTCGGCCGCCTTCCCCGGACGCCGGCTCGTGCTCCCGGCCGGCGGGTACAAGCAGCGCTCCAACGACACCGACTACCCCTTCCGCGCCCACTCCGCCTTCGCGCACCTGACCGGATGGGGCGCCGACGCGGTGCCCGACTCGGTGCTGGTGCTCGACCCGCGCGGCGGCGCCGACGGCCACGATGCGACGCTGTACCTGCGTGAGCGGGCCGACCGCACGACCCGCGAGTTCTACGCCGACGCGACGATCGGCGAGTTCTGGATCGGGCCGCGCCCGTCGCTGGCCGGCGTCGCGGCGGAGCTCGGCCTCGCCACCGCGCACGTCGACACGTTCGTCGCCGGGCACGACGACCTCGTGCTGGACGTGGACGAAGACCTCACGCGCGTCGTCTCCGAGCTGCGCCTCATCAAGGACGAGTACGAGATCGCGCAGATGCGCCTCGCGGTCGAGGTCACCGGGCGCGGGTTCGACGACATCGTCGCCGACCTGCCGCGGATCATCGCCACGCCGCGCGGTGAGCGCGCCGTCGAGGGCGTGTTCCACCACCGCGCCCGCACCGAGGGCAACGGCGAGGGCTACGACACGATCGCCGCCTCCGGTCCGCACGCGTGCTACCTGCACTGGACGCGCAACGACGGCGCCGTCGTGCCGGGCGACCTGATCCTCATCGACGCGGGCGTCGAGGTCGACAGCCTCTACACCGCCGACATCACCCGCACCCTCCCCGTGTCGGGCACCTTCACCCCCATCCAGCGCACGATCTACGAGACGGTGCGCGAAGCCGCCGACGCCGCCTTCGCGGTGGCCCGCCCCGGAGTGACGTTCCGCAGCATCCACGAAGCCGCGATGACGGTCATCGCCCGTCGGGTCGCCGAGTGGGGTCTGCTGCCGGTGACGGCCGACGAGGCCCTCGACGCCGACCGCGGCGGACAGCACCGCCGCTACATGGTGCACGGCACGAGCCACCACCTCGGCATCGACGTGCACGACTGCGCGCAGGCGCGCCGCGAGATGTACTACGACGGCGTCCTGGAGCCCGGCATGGTGTTCACGATCGAGCCGGGGCTGTACTTCCAGATCGACGACCTCACCGTTCCGGAGGAGTACCGCGGCATCGGCGTGCGCATCGAGGACGACGTGCTCATGACCGCCGACGGGCCCGTCAACCTGTCGGCCGGCATCCCGCGCACGGCCGACGAGGTCGAGGCCTGGATCGCCCGCCGTCCGGCATGACCTTCACCGCGCCGCCCGTCTTCACCACCCGCCCGCAGATCACCGGCACGTTCGGCGCCGCAGCCAGCACCCATTGGAGCGCGACGGCCGCCGCGCAGGCGATCCTCGAGCGCGGCGGCAACGCGTTCGACGCCGCCGTGGCGGGCGGATTCGTGCTGCACCTGGCCGAACCCCACCTCAACGGACCCGGCGGCGACCTGGTCGGTGTCTTCCACGCCGCGGACGCCGACGGCCCCCGGGTGTTGATGGGTCAGGGCCCCGCTCCGCGCGCCGCGACGATCGCGCACTTCCGCGCCGAGGGACTGGATCTCGTCCCGGGCGCCGGCGGGCTCGCCGCGGCTGTGCCGGGCGCCGTCGACGCGTGGCTCGTGCTGCTGCGCGATCACGGCACGCTCGAACTGTCCGACGTACTGGATGCCGCGCGGTTCCACGCCCGCGAGGGCATCCCGCTGCTGCCCGCCGCGGCCGCCGCGATCGCGAAGGTGGCGGGCCTCTTCCGCGACCACTGGCCAACGTCGGCGCAGCGGTGGCTCCGACCGGACGGCACGGCGCGGGCCGCCGGCGACCTCGTGCCCAACCCGGCCTACGCCGCCGTGCTCGAGCGGCTGGTCGACGCCGCATCCTTCGCCGCATCCGAGCACGCGACACGGGAGCAGCGGATCGACGCCGCGCGTTCGGCGTGGCGCACCGAGCTGTCGGCGGCCACCGCCTTCCTCGCCCGCCCGCACCGGCACTCCTCGGGCACCGACCACGCCGCCGTCCTCTCCGATGCCGACGTCGCCGCCTTCGAGGCCGGGTACGAGGATGCGGTCACGGTCGACTTCCGCGGCCACACGATCGCGAAGGCCGGGGCGTGGACGCAAGGGCCGATCCTGCTGCAGGCGCTGCGGATGCTGGAGGCCTACGACGACGCCCTGCTCGATCCGTCGCAGCCTGCAGGCGCGCACACGATCGTGGAGACGCTCAAACTCGCCCTCGCCGACCGCGACGGGCACTTCGGCGACGGCGCCGACCCCGCCGCCCTGCTGGCGGACTCCTACATCGCCGAGCGTCGACGCCTCGTCGGGGAATCGGCGTCGCGTGATTGGCGGCCCGGCTCCCCCGGCGGCGCCGTGCCCTTCCGTCCGCCGCTGCGCTCGGTGCGCCCGGCGGCGGCCGCGGGAACCGGTGAGCCGACCGTCGAGCGCACCGGCGCGACCCGCGGTGACACGTGCCACATCGACGTCGTCGACCGCTGGGGCAACATCATCGCCGTGACCCCGTCGGGCGGTTGGCTGCAGTCGTCGCCGACGGTTCCCGGACTCGGCTTCTGCCTCGGCACGCGCGTGCAGGCGATGTGGCTCGACGATGCGGCGCCCTCCGCGCTCGTCCCCGGTCACCGGCCGCGCACGACGCTGAGCCCGACGCTCGTGCTGCGGGGCGGTGCTCCGGTGATGGCTCTCGGGACACCCGGCGGCGACCAGCAGGACCAGTGGCAGCTGCCGATGCTGCTGCGAATGCTCGTCGGCGGCTACACGGCCCAGCAGGCGATCGACGCCCCGACCCTGCACACGACCGCCCTCGTCGACTCGTTCTGGCCCCGCACCTGGGAGCCCGCCGGCGTCGTCGTCGAGGACCGGCTCGGCACCGACGTCGTCGACGGCCTCCGGGCCCGCGGGCACGATGTCACCGTGGCCGGCGGGTGGTCGCTCGGCCGCCTGTGCGCCGTCGGGATCGACCGCGACACGCGCACGCTCTGGGCGGCCGCGAACCCGCGCGGGATGTCGGGTTACGCCGCAGGGCGCTGAATCCGCGCGCGCAGCCACGCGGCGACGGTCGGCACGAGTGCGGCGCCGATCGTCGCGGGCGGCCGCTTGTTGCCGACGACCTCGAACGAGTGCCCGCCTCCCTCGACCCATTCCAGCTCGGCGTCGACGCACGAGGCGACGGCCGCTTCGAGGTCGGCGACGGGGTCGACGAACGGGTCCCGCGTGCCGCTGACGAACAGCTGCGGCGCGCGCACCCCGGGCAAGTGAGCGACCCGCAGCGCCTCGGGCTTCCCGGGCGGATGCAGCGGGTAGCCGAGGTAGACGAGCGCGGTCGGATCGATCGCGCCGTCGGCGGCCGCGACCGACGCCATCCGGCCGCCGTAGGACTTGCCGGACGCCACGAACGGCAGTCCCGGGAAGCGCTCGGCGACGTCGTCGGCGACAGCCGCCCACGTCGCCACCGCATGGGCGGCGGGGCCCGGCATCCGCCTTCCCGCCTCGACGTACGGGAACTGGAAGCGCACGACCGCGACGCCCTCGGCAGCCGCCACCTCGGCGAAACCGACGAGGAACGGGTGGTCCATCCCGGCCCCGGCGCCGTGGGCGAGCGCGAGCACAGCCCAGGGGTCGGCGGGCACGTCGGTCGTCGAGCTGACGACGACCTCGCCGGCGGGCAGCGCGACCGGGATGCCGGTCACGACGCGGGCGGGGTGTCGCCGGGAGTCGGGTCGATGCGTTCGCCGTAGCGCGGCGGCTCGGCATCCAGCGGCGGCGCCGGCTGCGGGGCGGGCGCCGGCGCGGGGGCCGGGGTCTGCTGCGGGGCGGCGACGGGCGCCGCGGCGGCGGGGCCGACCCGTCCTCCCACGACCTCGCGCGCGCGGTGGATCGAACGCGGCAGCACGGTGACCTCGTAGTGGTCGGCGATGAGCTGGGTGATCGAGCTGTAGTCGCGCTTGCGACGCAGGAAGGCATAGACGATGAGGCTCATGAGCATGCCGAGGGCGATGCCCACGAGCATGACCCCCGCGAACAGCTGAACGGCGGCGCCCGGCGTGCCCAGCACGAACAGGGCCGAGAAGAGCAGACCGAGGAGGATGCCGTTGATGGCGCCGGAGCGTGCCGCAGCGCCGTAGCCGAGGCGGCCGGTGATCGTCTCGACCGAACGGATGCCGCGGCCGACGATCGCGATGTCCTTCGCGGGGATGTCGGCTTCGATCAGCCGCGTGACCGCCTTCTGCGCGGCCGGGTACGACGGAAAGTCCGCGATCTTCTCGCCGTGCTCCTGGGGTGCGCCGCCGATCATGCTCATCCCTCCATCCTGTCACGCCCGCCTTCGTGCGGGCCGGGAGCCGCGGTCGGTCCGGCCCCGCGGGCTAGGCTGGACCGGTGAGCACGCAGAGGGTTTTCGTCGCACGCCTGACCGGCTGCGCGGTCTTCGACCCCGCGGGCGACCGGCTCGGCAAGGTCCGGGACGTCGTCGTCATCTTCCGAAAAGACGACCCGCCCCGTGTGGTCGGGTTGGTCGTGGAGATCCCCGGCCGCCGTCACGTGTTCCTCTCGATCGGGCGCGTGACCTCGATCGCCCCCGGCCAGGTCATCACCACCGGCCTCATCAACGTGCGCCGCTTCCAGTCGCGCGGCGGCGAGGTGCGCGTCATGGCCGAACTCGTCGGCCGGCGCGTGTTCTTCCGCGACGGGTCGGGCGACGCCGTCATCGAGGACGTCGCGATCGAACGCAACCGCCTCGGCGAGTGGGACATCGGTCAGCTGTTCCTGCGCAAGCCCAAGACGAGCGCGTCGCCGTTCGCGAAGGGGCCGACCACCTTCGTGGCCTGGTCGGACGTGCGCGAGAGCGCCGAGCCCGGCGAGGCGCAGTCGGCCGAGCAGCTCGTCGCGACCTACTCGGAGCTCAAGCCCGCCGACCTCGCCAACACGCTGCTGGACCTTCCGGAGGAGCGCCTGCTCGAAGTCGCCGAGGAACTCCCCGACGACCGTCTCGCCGACGCCCTCGAGGAGATGCCCGAAGAAGACCAGGTCGCGATCCTCGAAGCCCTCGGCGACGAGCGTGCCGCCGACATCCTCGACCAGATGGAGCCCGACGACGCGGCCGACGTGCTCGGCCAACTGCCCGAGGATCAGCGCGAGGAGCTGCTCGAGCTCATGGAGCCCGAAGAGGCCGAAGACGTGCGCGCCCTGCTGAAGTACGGCGCCGAGACGGCGGGCGGGCTCATGACGAGCGAGCCGATCGTGCTGTCGGCCGACGCGACCGTCGCCGAGGCCCTCGCGGTGATCCGTCGCCACGAACTGCACCCCGCCCTCGCGGCCGCCGTGTACGTCACCCTCCCGCCGTACGAGACGCCGACGGGACGGTTCCTCGGGACCGTGCACTTCCAGCGGATGCTGCGCTACCCGCCCGCCGAACGGCTCGGGGCGATCATCGACGACACCCTCGATCCGGTCGCCGCATCGGCGTCGGCGGCCGAGGTCGCCCGCATGCTCGCGAGCTACAACCTCGTCTCCGTGCCGGTCGTGGACACCGCCCACCGCCTCGTCGGCGCGGTCTCCATCGACGACGTGCTCGATCACCTGCTGCCCGAGGACTGGCGTTCCCACGACGGTGACCCGGTGACGCCGGCGGCCGGGACGGTGACGCGATGATGGCGCGTGCCCCGAAGGTGACCCTCGACGCGCCCCGCGGCCGTGGCGGGATGCTCTCGCGCACCCCGCAGCCCTCGCGCGACCGGTTCGGGCGCTTCACCGAGTGGATCGCGCGGGCGATGGGCACGCCCATGTTCCTGCTGCTGTTGAGCCTGTTCTGCGTGGCCTGGCTCGCGTGGAACACGCTCATGCCCGAGTCGCTGCGCTTCGACTCCGCCGCGAACGGCTTCACGGCGCTCACCCTCATGCTCTCGCTGCAGGCCTCGTATGCCGCGCCCCTCATCCTGCTCGCGCAGAACCGTCAGGACGACCGGGACCGCGTGCAGATCGAGCAGGACCGGCAGCGCGCCGAGCGCAACCTCGCCGACACCGAATACCTCGCCCGCGAGATCGTCGCCCTGCGGATGGCGCTCAACGAAGTCACCGAAGAGGTCGTCACCCGTGACGTGCTGCGCGCGGAGCTGAAGGCGGTGCTCGAGAAGCTCGACGAACGCGGCTCCGCATCCGACGCCGGGTCGCCGGTCACCCCGTGACGGATCCGAGCGCCCTCGACTCCTCCGCGAGCGGGCTCGCGGGGCGGGTGGATGCCGCCGTCGGCGCGGTCGTCGACCCCGAGCTGCGCCGTCCCCTCGCCGAGCTCGACATGGTGCGCGGCGTCGCCGTCGACGGCGACCTCGCGCGGGTCGGCATCGCCCTGACGATCGTCGGCTGCCCCGCGGCCGACCGCATCGAACGCGACGTGCGCGCCGCGGCGGCATCCGTCCCGGGCATCGGGCGGGTGGAGGTCGAGGTGGGCGTCATGTCCACGGCGGAGCGCGCCGCGCTCACCGACAAGCTCCGGGGCGGCCGCGCCGCCCGCACGAGCGCGTTCGGCCCCGACAGCCTCACGCGGGTCATCGCCGTCACGAGCGGGAAGGGCGGGGTCGGCAAGTCCACACTGACGGCCGGGCTCGCGGTCGCCCTCGCCGCGGACGGACTGTCGGTCGGGTTGATCGACGCGGACGTGCACGGGTTCTCGATCCCGGGTCTGCTCGGCCTCGTCGGCGATGACGGCCTGCCGCCGCAACCCACGCGCATCGACGACCTGATCGTTCCCCCGGTGGCGCACGGCGTGAAGGCGATCTCGATCGGCATGTTCCTGCCGCGCGGCGAAGGCGTCTCCGGCGCGGTCGCGTGGCGCGGCCCGATGCTGCACCGCACCGTCCAGCAGTTCGTGACCGACGTCTTCTTCGGCGACCTCGACGTGCTGCTCATCGACATGCCGCCCGGCACCGGAGACGTCGCGATCTCGGTCGGGCAGCTGCTCCCCCACGCCGAGGTGCTCGTCGTCACGACTCCGCAGGCCGCCGCGGCCGACGTCGCGGTGCGTAGCGGCACCGTCGCCCGCCAGACGGGACAGCGCGTGATCGGCGTCATCGAGAACATGGCAGGCCTCGCCCTCCCCGACGGCACGACCCTCGACCTGTTCGGCAGCGGCGGCGGCGCAGCGGTCGCCGCGGCACTGTCTGCGGGCGGCGACGAGGTGCCGCTGCTCGGCTCGGTGCCGCTGTCGCCCGGCCTGCGCGCGGGCGGCGACACGGGTGTACCGGTCGTCGTCGCCGACCCCACCGACCCCGCCGCCGCCGCGATCGTGCAGATCGCCCGCACCCTCGCGCGCCGTCCCCGCGGTCTCTCCGGCCGTTCCCTCCCCGTCGCCGTCCGCTGACCCCGGTCGGCGTCGTGCGGCCGCGCCCGTGACCTGCGGCCACCGCATCCGCATGTCACACGAACGGCGCCTTCCGCCCGCGCGCACCGGCTCTTCGCGTGACACGCAGCATCCGCATGTCACACGAACGGCCGTCGAAGCCGCGATGCACCAGCCGTTCGCGTGACATGGATGCTGATGCCGCACCGTCGGCACCGAGGCACGAGCCGCGGCGGCCCGGATGCCCGGCAGGGGTCATCCCAGCCCGCATGTCACACGGATGGAGCCTTCCGCCCCCGAACACCGGCACTCCGTGTGACACGCAGCATCCGCATGTCACTCGAACGGCGCCCACAGGTCATGCGCACCGGCACTTCGTGTGACACGCGGCGACGGGCGACCGCGACCGGCACCGCGACCGGCACCGGCACCGTCACCGGCACCGAAGGCGCGGGTCAGGTGGCTTCGGCGTCGAACGGCACGGGGGCGTCGGGGTCGAACGGTCGCGGGGTCGGGGCGGCGACCGCGGTCACGGCGGCGGCGGCGCTCACGGCCTTCACCGTCGCGACGGGGGCGTCGTCGATGAGGGCGTCGCGGATGATGCGGCGCGGGTCGTACTGACGCGGATCGAGTTTGCGCCACTCGATGTCGTCGTAATCGTCGCCCATCTCCTCTTTGACGCGCTCCTTGGCGCCCTCGAGCCACCCGCGGGCGCGGCGCACGAAGCGCGCGAGCATCTCGGCGTACTTGGGCAGCTTCTCCGGGCCGAGCAGCAGAGCGGCGAACACCCCGATGAGGAGCAGCTTCTCCATGTCGAGGCCGAAGAACATAGCGTCCAGGTTACCCGTGCGCCTCCCCGCCCTCGCGCAGGCGCACACGTAGGCTGGCGGCTGGAGGTAGGGGCATGGGCGATTACGACGCGATCCGCAGGTTCACCGACGAGACGACGGTGGAGCCGGAGGCGATCGCACGCGCGCGCAGCGCCGCGCTCGAGATCGGCGCCGCGCCCATCAGCGCCGCCGTCGGCGCCCAGTGCGCCGTGCTGTCCGCCGCCACCAACGCGCTCAACATCGTCGAGATCGGCACGGGCGGCGGAGTGTCGGGTCTGTGGCTGCTGCACGGCTCGCCGCGCGCGACGCTGACCACGATCGACAAGGAGC
Organism: Microbacterium telephonicum; assembly: GCF_003651225.1. Classification (GTDB taxonomy): domain Bacteria; phylum Actinomycetota; class Actinomycetes; order Actinomycetales; family Microbacteriaceae; genus Microbacterium; species Microbacterium telephonicum. The sequence continues at coordinate 226,455 of NZ_RCDB01000002.1, read as the reverse complement.
CCGAGCACCTCGCCGTCGCGCGGTCCGCGTTCTCCGACGCCCGCATCCCGGCGGCGCGCGCCCGCTTCATCACGGGACGGGCATCGGATGTCCTCCCCCGCATGAACGAGGCGTCGTACGACATCGTGCTCGTCGACGCCGATCCGGAAGGCGTCATCGAGTACGTCGAGCACGGTCTGCGGCTGGTGCGGGCGGGCGGCACCGTTCTCGTGCCGCGGGTGCTCGCCGGCGGCGCGGTCGCCGACCCGGTCAAGCGCGATGCGCAGACGACCGCCTACCGTTCGCTCATCCAGGAGACGCAAGGCTCACCGGCCGTCCTCGGCGCGCTGTCGATCGTCGGCGAGGGGCTGCTGCAGCTCACCACGACGAGCACCGACGCCCGCTGACGCGACGCGCGACGCGCTCCGCCCTGCACGCACACGAACGGCCGGTCCCGAAGGACCGGCCGTTCGCCGTGGATCAGAAAGAGGTCAGGCGGCGCCGACGACCCCACCGAGAACGCTGTGCAGTTCTTTGGCCTCTTCGTCGTTGACAGAGACGACCAGGCGACCGCCACCCTCGAGCGGGACACGGACGATGATGAGGCGCCCCTCCTTCACGGCCTCCATCGGTCCGTCACCGGTACGCGGCTTCATGGCTGCCATTGGGCTCCCTTTCGTCTGAGGACTACCTGACAAGTTTATCGGTCGAAACCGACACCGCTCGTCACGGCGGGACAAATCACCCGGAATCGCGCGCTCTCAGGGGATCTGGTAGTACGTGCTCGCAAGGGCATACATGTTGTAGATCCACCACCACTGGCCCGCGAGGCACGCCGCCAGCACGCCGATCCGCCACCCGATCGACCGTGGCAACGCGAACGCGCCGAACAGCGGAGCGAGCGGCACCAGCAGCCGGAAGATGCTGGACTGCGGGAAGAAGACGAGCAGCAGGTAGACGACGTAGCTCGTCGACCAGAGCCGGATCTCCACGCCGAGCCGGCGCACGTGCGGCTCGAACAGCAGCACGGCCGCGATGGCGAGCACGGCGACGCCGAGCGCGACATAGCCGAGTACCTCCGGCATCCCCCAGAGCCGGAACCAGACGGCCGTCGCCTGCACGAACCCGTGGAACGGGACGAAGCCGGCTTCACTCTCGCCCGTCCACGACCGCCGCCACGCGAGCTCGGTCTCCAGGTAGGCGGAGGGGTCGCCGGTGGCCGCGCCGGCGATGTACTGCCACGACAGTCCCACCGCCGCCGCGAGCAGTCCGACGAGCACGATGTGCACGATCTGGCGCACCGGCAGCGGGTCGGTGCGGCGCCGGAACCAGCGCCAGATGCCGTAGAGCGCGAGCATGAGCGCGAAGGCCAGTACGCCCGGCCGGGTGAAGCCCATGAGCGGGACGAGGCCGTAGAGCCACCCGAACCGGCGACGTTGGACGCACCGCAGCGCCAGGAACAGCAGGAGGAGGAAGAGTCCCTCCGCGTAGCCGACCTGGAAGAGGGCGGCGATCGGCATCGACGCGAAGAAGACCACGGCCCACAGCGCCGCGGCCTCGTCGAGGTGCGTGCGCAGCAGGTGGTACAGCGCGAGACAGGCGCCGTATCCGGCGGCGAGGGCGAGCAGCAGCGCGCCGACACCGTAGCCTCCGAACGGAAGGCCGAGGATCTTCGCGAGCACGGGGAACAGCGGCATGAACGCCCACTGGTTGGTCGTGACCACCCCCGCGTCGTCACGGGGCAGCTCGGCGGGATAGCCGTACTCCGCGATGAACTGGTACCACTGCGCATCCCAGCCGAGGACGAAGTTCCCGATGTTCGCATCTCCGCCGAACCGGGATGCCGGTGTGGACAGCTCCGCGGCGATCACCAGGAACACGGTCGTCACGATGCGCGCCGCGACGTAGATCAGGGCGATGCGCGCGGCGATCGGCATCCGCGTGAACACGGAGTCGCGACGCGCGCCGAGGACGTCTCCCGTCACGGGGCGGACAGCCACGAGCGCAGGCCCTGCTCGACGGCGGTGATCTGCGCGAGCGGCACCCGCTCCTCGTCGTGGTGGGCCAGGCTCGGGTCGCCGGGACCGTAGTTGACGGCGGGCACACCGAGCGCCGAGAAGCGCGCGACGTCGGTCCAGCCGTACTTGGGTCGCGGCTCGGCGCCCACGGCGGCGACGAACTCCTGCGCCAGCGGCGCGTCGAGTCCGGGGCGCGCACCGGCCGACAGGTCGACGACCTCGATCTCGAACCCGTCGAGCACGTCGCGCACGTAGGCGACGGCCTCCTCGGGCGTGCGGCTGGGGGCGAACCGGTAGTTGACCTCGACCTCGCACCGGTCGGGGATGACGTTTCCGGCGACGCCGCCCTCGATGCGCACCGCGTTCAGGCCCTCGCGATAGGCGAGACCGTCGACGACGATCTCCCGGGGGCGGTGGTCCGCGAGGCGGGCGAGGATGGGGGCCGCCCGGTGGATCGCGTTCTCGCCCATCCAGGCGCGCGCGCTGTGCGCGCGCATGCCGGTGGTGCGCACGATCGCGCGCAGCGTGCCGTTGCAGCCACCCTCGACCTGACCGTCGGACGGCTCGCCGAGGATGGCGAAGTCGGCGGCGAACAGGTCGGGGCGGTGACGGGCGAGGCGCGCGAGACCGTTGAGGTCGGCCGCGACCTCCTCATGGTCGTACCACATCCAGGTGATGTCGACGCGCGGGTCGGTGAGCTCGGCGGCGAGCTTGAGCTGCACGGCGGTGCCGGCCTTCATGTCGACCGTCCCCCGCCCCCACAGGTGCGGCTCGCCGTCGACATCGACGAAGCGCGTGGGCAGATTCGCATTGATCGGCACGGTGTCGATGTGCCCGGCGATCGCCACCCGCTGCGCGCGTCCGAGGTTCGTGCGCGCGACGATCGTGTCGCCGTCGCGGATGACCTCGAGATGGGGGTACTCCCCCAGCGCCGCGAAGATCGCGTCGGCGAGCGGGGTCTCCTCCCCGGAGACGCTCGGGATGTCGCAGATCGCGCGCGTGATGTCGACGGAGGACTGCTGCAGGTCGAGCGCGGGCATGCCGCCGAGTCTATCGGCGGCGCACGGGCCACTAGCCTGGAGGCATGAGCGATGCGCGTTGGGTGTGGGGTGCTGGACTGGCCACGGTGGCCGCCGACGGAACGGTGCTCGACACCTGGTATCCGTCGCCGGCGGTCGGGCGCGCGCCCCAGGATGCCGACACGGGTGACCTCGCGGCTCACGCAGGACGCGACGACCGCCGCGACGTCACCGTCGAGGTCGTCGTCGTCGAGATCGACCTGGATGCCGCGCCCGCCTCGACCAGCGACGCCTACCTGCGTCTGCACGCACTGTCGCACCTGCTGGTGCGGCCCAACGAGCTCGCCCTCGACGGGATCTTCGGCCACCTGCCGAACGTCGCGTGGACCAACGCCGGGCCCGTCCACCCCGCCGACCTGCCGCGCCTGCGTGCCGGACTGCAGCGCGCCGGCATCCAGGTGCAGGGGCTCGACAAGTTCCCCCGCCTCACCGACTACGTCATCCCCGCCGGAGTGCGCATCGCCGACGCGTCCCGCGTGCGCCTGGGCGCGCACCTGGCGCCGGGCACGACCGTCATGCACGAGGGGTTCGTCAACTTCAACGCCGGCACCATCGGCACCTCGATGGTCGAGGGCCGCATCTCGCAGGGCGTCGTCGTCGGCGACGGCAGCGACATCGGCGGCGGCGCCTCGATCATGGGCACCCTCTCCGGAGGCGGATCGCACCGCGTCTCGATCGGCGCGCGGACGCTGTTGGGCGCGAACGCCGGCATCGGCATCTCGCTCGGCGACGACTGCATCGTCGAGGCGGGCCTGTACGTCACGGCCGGGTCGAAGATCCTGCTGCCCGCCGAACCGCCGCTGCACGACGGCTCGAAGCCGATCGTGAAGGGCGCCGAGCTGTCGGGACAGAACGGCATCCTGTTCCGCCGCAACTCCGTGACCGGCGCGATCGAGGCCGTCCGGCGTCAGGGTGTCGGCGTGACGCTCAACGAGGCCCTGCACGCCTGACCCCGGCCTCCGACCGGCACCACTACGCTCATGCCATGAGCAAGCGGGTGCCGAAGAAGGTGTACGAGACGGAGCTGCGCCGACTGCAGGCGCAGCTGGTCGACATGCAGGCGTGGGTGCAGGCCTCGGGTGCGCGCATCGTCGTGATCTTCGAGGGTCGCGACGCGGCCGGCAAAGGCTCGACGATCAAACGCGTGACGGAGTACCTCAACCCCCGCGTCGCCCGCATCGTCGCCCTCCCCGCCCCGACCGAGCGCGAGAAGACGCAGTGGTACTTCCAGCGCTACATCTCGCATCTGCCGGCGGCGGGCGAGATCGTGCTGATGGACCGCTCCTGGTACAACCGTGCGGGTGTGGAGCATGTCATGGGGTACTGCACCAACGCCGAATACCACCGGTTCCTCCACCAGGCGCCCATCTTCGAGCGGATGCTGGTGGAAGACGGCATCATCCTGCTCAAGTACTGGTTCCAGGTGTCCGACGTCGAGCAGGAGGCCCGGTTCCGTTCGCGCAACGACGACCCGATGCGCCGCTGGAAGCTCTCCCCCAACGACGTGCTGTCGATCACGAAGTGGGAGGACTACTCCCGCGCCAAAGACACGATGTTCGTGCACACCGACATCCCCGAAGCCCCCTGGCACGAGGTCGACAACGAGGACAAGCGTCGCGGGCGGCTCAACATGATCCACCACCTGCTCTCGCAGGTGCCGTACGAGCTCGTCGACCGCCCCGAGGTGGAGATCCCGCCGCGGCCCGCCGGCGGCGGCTACGAGCGGCCGCCGCAGAATCTCAGCGGACGCGTCCCCGACTACGCGGCCGAGGTCGTCGCTGCCGCGGAATGACGAGGGGCCGGATGCCGCGCTCGGCATCCGGCCCGCGTGTCAGCGCCGAGGGTAGTCGCGCTCGGGTGAGCCGACGTACAGCTGCTGCGGGCGGCCGATCTTCTTCTGTGGGTCGTACTGCATCTCGCGCCAGTGCGCGAGCCAGCCGGGCAGGCGACCGATCGCGAAGAGCACCGTGAACATGCGCGTGGGGAAGCCCATCGCCTTGTAGATCACGCCGGTGTAGAAGTCGACGTTGGGATAGAGGCGACGCTGCTGGAAGTACTCGTCGTTGAGCGCGATCTCCTCGAGCTCCTTGGCGAGGTCGAGCAGCGGGTCGTGCACGCCGAGTTCGGCGAGCACGGCATCCGCCGACTCCTTGACGAGCTTGGCGCGCGGGTCGTAGTTCTTGTAGACCCGGTGCCCGAAGCCCATGAGCTTCACGCCGTCTTCCTTGTTCTTGACCCGCTCGACGAAGCGCTGCACGCTCTCACCGCTGTCGCGGATGCGCGCGAGCATGTCGAGCACGGCCTCGTTCGCGCCGCCGTGCAGCGGGCCGTAGAGGGCGTTGATGCCGGCCGACACCGACGAGAACTGGTTCGCTCCGGTGGAGCCGACCAGCCGCACCGTCGAGGTCGACGCGTTCTGCTCATGGTCCTCGTGCAGGATGAGCAGGCGCTCGAGCGCCTGCGAGACGACCGGGTTGATCTCGTACTGCTCGCTCATGACGCCGAAGTTCAGGCGCAGGAAGTTGTCGACGAAGCTGAGGCTGTTGTCGGGGTAGAGGAAGGCCTGCCCGATGCTCTTCTTGTGCGCGTACGCCGCGATGACGGGAAGCTTCGCGAGCAGTCGCACCGTCGTGAGCTCGACGTGGTCGGGGTTGTCGGGGTCGGACTCGTGCTCGTAGTACGTCGAGAGCGCGGCGGTGGCCGACGACAGCACCGACATCGGGTGGGCTGTCGGCGGCAGCGCCGAGAAGAAGCGCTTGAGGTCTTCGTGCAGCAGCGTGTGACGGCGGATGCGGTGATCCCACGCGTCCAGCTCGTCGGCCGTCGGCAGCTCGCCGTAGATCAGCAGCCAGGCGACTTCGAGGTAGCTGCTCGCCTTGGCGAGCTGCTCGATCGGGTAGCCGCGGTAGCGAAGGATCCCCTCGTCGCCGTCGATGTAGGTGATCGCCGACTTGGTGGCGGCGGTGTTGACGAATCCGTAGTCGATCGTCGTGTGGCCGGTCTGCTTGGTGAGCGTGGCGATGTCGATCGCGGATGCGCCGTCGGTGCCGTGCAGGACCGGGAGTTCTGCGGTGCGATCACCGACCGTGACGGTCGCCGTCTGGGGAATGCCAGAGTCGCTCACGAAGCCTCCTTGCGATTGGGACAAGCGTCGTTACAGCCTAATGGCCTCCCCGGCCTATGCCGATCGGCGCCAAAGGATCACGGGATCGACAGGAGGATGTCTACGGACTTTCGGCGGGGGTCGGACGGAGGGGTCAGGCCGAGGCGGTCAGGCGCGCCGCCGCGGCCGCGATGCGCTCGTCGGTCGCCGTCAGGGAGAAGCGCACGTGCTGCGGGAAGTGCGCGCCGTAGAAGTGCCCGGGTCCGGCGAGGATGCCGAGGTCGGCGAGCCGCCCCATCGACTCCCACGCGTCGCGCCCCTCGGTGGCCCACAGGTACAGGCCGCCCTCGGAGTGGTCGATCCGGAATCCCGCCGCCTGCACGGCCGGCAGCAGCGCGGCACGGCGCTCGGCGTACCGCGCGCGCTGCGCGGCCACGTGGGCGTCGTCGGCGAGGGCCGCCGTCATCGCGGCCTGCACCGGGGCGGGGAGCATGAGGCCGAGGTGCTTGCGCGCCGTCAGCAGCCGCGCGACGAGCGCGGCGTCGCCGGCGAGGAAAGCCGCGCGGTAGCCGGCGAGGTTGGACTGCTTGCTCAGGGAGTACACCGAGAGCAGGCCGGACACGTCACCTCCGGTCACATGCGGGTCGAGGATGCTGGGGACGGACGCCACGTTCCATCCGAGCTCCGCGTAGCACTCGTCGGAGGCGAGCACCGCGCCGAGCTCCCGGGCCCGGGCGGCGGCGGCGCGCAATTCGCCGACGCCGAGGACGCGACCGTCGGGGTTGCCGGGCGAGTTGATCCAGATGAGCTTGGTGCCCTCCGGCCACTGCGCCGGGTCGTCGGCCGCGAGCGGCGTCGCCCCGACGAGCTTCGCGCCCACCTCGTAGGTGGGGTACGCCGCGCGCGGGTGCACGACGACGTCACCGGGGCCGAGGTCCAGCAACAGGGGAAGCAGTGCGACGAGCTCTTTCGAGCCGACCGTGGGCAGCACCTGGTCCACCGTGAGACCGGCCACGCCCCGCCGCCTGGCGTACCAGGCGACGATCTCCTCGCGCAGCGCGGGGGTGCCGATCGTCTGAGGGTAGGCGTGCGCGTCGGTGGCGCGCGTCAACGCCGCGGCGACGACATCCGGGGTCGGGTCGACGGGCGAGCCGATCGACAGGTCGACGACGCCGCCCGGATGCTGCTTCGCGCGCGCCGCATACGGGGCGACGGCATCCCACGGGTAGTCGTCGAGATCGCGGACGCCCATCAGTGCGACTGGGGCGGGAGGGCGGAGATGACGGGGTGGTCCTTCGCGATGACGCCGACCTTCGCCGCGCCGCCGGGCGAGCCGATGTCCTCGAAGAACTCGACGTTGGCGGTGTAGTAGTCCTGCCATTCGCCGGGCAGGTCGTCTTCGTAGTAGATCGCCTCGACGGGGCAGACCGGCTCGCAGGCGCCGCAGTCGACGCACTCGTCGGGGTGGATGTAGAGGGAGCGCTCGCCTTCGTAGATGCAGTCGACGGGACACTCGTCGATGCATGCACGGTCCTTGACATCGACACACGGCAGGGCGATCACATACGTCACGCCCTCGATTCTAGTTCGACTCCTCCGGGGCGGCCTGCTTCGCGACGGTCGATGACGGCCAGCCGACGACGATCGCCGCGATCAGCGGCACGATGATCGTCCACAGCAGTCCTGTGGAGATCTCCCCCTCGGCGGGCGCCGGCACGACGACCGATCCGCCCGGTCCGCGCCCCGAGAAGACGAGTGCGGCGACGGTGGCGCCGAGCCCGGTGGCCGCGGCCGCCCAGCGGTCGGAGACGAGCAGGCGCACCGCGACGAGCAGTGCGGCGACGCCGATGAGGGCGATCACGAGGCCGATGGGAACCGGACCCCAGGCGGCCGCCTGGCCGATCGTGCCGGCCACGCCGTAGACGGCCCCGATCAGCAACGCCACGGCCCAGGTGCCCAGCCGCGCCCACGAGAATCCCACCCCCCGATCCTAGCCCCGAGCCCCACTCCCACCCCCGGATGCGCGAGGCGTCGCGACACGCGGTGCGGCGGGGCCGGTCACGGCGTGTCGCGACCTCTCGCGCACGTGCGGAGGGTCAGAGCGCCCAGCCCCAGAGGCGCAGGAGCGCGGCCGTGGCGGCGGCGGCGATGACCACGACGAGGAACGGGGCGCGCAGGAGCAGCAGGCCGGCGGCGACGGCCACGGCGGGCACGCGCGCGTCGACGGTGATCGCCTGGCCGACTCCGAGCGTCTGCACGGCGACGAGCGCCGACAGCAGTGCGACGGTGAGCAGATCGGTGATGCGCGAGGGCGTCGGCGCGTCGAACCAGCGCGGCGGGATGAGATAGCCGATCGTCTTGAGCGCGACGCAGACGATGGATGCCAGCAGCACGGCGTTCCAGAGGGTCATGACTCCCGCTGCCTCTCCGGAAGTCGCGCCGGCGCGGGGCGCTCGGCGAAGAGGTTCAGCCAGCCGACGACGACCGCCACGACGGCGGCGACGAGCACCGGCACGCCCGGCATCAGCACCGGGGTCAGCAGGGTCGCGACGACGGCGGCGGCGACTCCGACCGCGATCGGCTGGCGACGGCGCAGCCGCGGCCACAGCAGGGCCAGGAACGCGGCGGCTGCCGCGGCGTCGAGCCCGTACTGCTTCGGGTCGCCGAGCACGTCGCCCAGCAGCGCTCCGGCGAGGGTGGTCAGGTTCCAGCCGATCCAGATCCCGATGCCGGTGGCCCAGAATCCGACGGTGCGGGCGCGCACGCCGGTGAGCGCCAACGACACCGCGGTGGACTCGTCGATCGTGAAGTGCGGGGCGAGCACGCGCCGCATCCGGCTGGTCGCGACGACCGGCGCCATCCGCAGGCCGTAGGCGACGTTGCGCACGCCCAGCAGGCCGCTGGAGGCGATGGCCGCGGGCGCGGCGGCCAGGCCGCCCGCGCCGATCACGCCCACGAAGGCGAACTGCGACCCGCCGGTGAACATCAGCAGGCTCAGCACGCAGGTCTGCCAGACGTCGAGCCCGCTCGCCACCGACAGCGCACCGAACGAGATTCCATACGCACTGGTGGCCAGGACCACGCCGAGGGCGTCCCGCCACGCGCGACGCACCTCGACGTCGGGGTCGGGGGTCGGCGCGGCATCCACCGGTCGATGATATCGGCGCGGCACCGTTGCGTTCCGCGAACGGGACGGTGCACAATGGACCCACGCGCAGAAAGCGCTTTCTAGCACTCTTCTGTTGCGCCGCGCCGCGGCGTTCTCATCACCGCTCCCCTGTCCCGTCCGGACGAAGGAGTCCCATGACCACGCCCACCCCGCATCCGCGCACCGCCTCCCGTCGCCGCGCGATGCCCACGGCCGCCCTCGCCGCAACGGCCGCCACCCTCGCCCTCACCCTCGGGGGCCTCTCCCCCGCCGCCGCGGCCCCGCCCACCGCATCCCCGCACGCCGCGCCCGTGGACCTCGGCCGGGAGGTGCTCCCCGCCGGCGACGGCTGGGCCTCCTGGTCGGGGACGACCCGGCCCGAGGGCGTGCCGCGCACCGCAGAGCCCGTCACCGGCGGCGCGGATGCGGCCCCCGCCGAGGTCTATGTCGTCTCCGACTGGCCGCAGCTGCGCGACGCCCTCGCCGGCCGTCCCGGCGGCTCCCAGAACGACGCCCGCTACAACCAGACGCCCCGGATCGTGTACGTCACGGGCACGATCGACCCGTGGGAGCGCGCCGACGGCACCCGGATGACGTGCGACGACATCGCCGGCACCGTGACCGTGGCCGGCGGCGGCGCCTTCGCGATGGCCGATTACATCGCCGCCTTCGGGCCGGGGATCGACCCGTCTGGCCCGCTCGAAGCGGCGCGGGTCGAGGCCGCCGCCGTCCAGGCGCGGGCGACGCTGCAGCACATCGGCTCGAACGTCACGCTCGTCGGCGTCGGGGACGACGCCCGCATCGTGGGCGCCTCGCTGCGCATCCGCGACGCGCACAACGTGATCGTGCGCAACCTCACGCTCTCCGACGCGTATGACTGCTTCCCGCAGTGGGACGCGAACGACGCCGGCGGCAACTGGAACTCGGCGTACGACAACCTCTCGGTGTGGACGTCGACGAGCGTGTGGATCGACCACAACACGTTCGACGACGGCGCCCACCCGCCGCTGTCGCTGGAGCGCGTGTACGGGCGGCCCTTCGAGGTGCACGACGGCTTCGTCGACATCACCCACGGCGCCGACCTCGTGACGATGTCGTGGAACTGGCTGCAGAACCACGACAAGACCGACCTCATCGGCTCCTCTGACTCGCGCACGCAGGACCGCGGCCAGCATCGGGTGACACAGCACCACAACCGGTGGACTGACATCGGACAGCGCGCACCGCGCGTGCGCTACGGTGACGTGCACGTCTACAACAACCTCTACGAGCAGACGGCGCTGTCGCTGCAGGAGTCGACGCCCGGCGTGCCGTTCTTCCAGTACTACTGGGGAGCCGGACGCGAATCGAGCATCGTCGCCGAGGGCAACGCGATCGAGCTCGCCGACGCGTCGACGGTGGACCGGATCATCGCCGGATGGGGCGGCACCGAGCTGTCGGCATCCGACACGCTCGTGGACGGCGAGCCCGTCGACGTGCTCGCCGCGTACAACCAGACCGCCGCGACGCCGCTGAACGCCACCACCCGGTGGCGGCCCGCCGACGCCTACGCCTATGCGCTCACCCCCGTCGACGAGGTCGCCGGGGTCGTGCGGGCCGGAGCGGGGGCCGGTGTGCTCGATTCCGGGACGCCCGTCGCGACGGCGGCGCCGGGCGCCTTCGCGGTGTCCGACGACAACGGTTGGGACACCGGGCTGCGCGACGGCGACTTCACCGTGCGCGGCGACCTGTGGTGGGGGCAGAACGCCACGGTCGCGAAGCTCTTCGAGAACGGTGTGCTCATCGATGCGGCGGCGCTGTCGGCGGCCACACCCGCAGCCCAGCAGGTCGCGTTCGACGTGCGCGCCCGTGGGAACGGCACCTACCGCTACGAGATCGTCGCTCTCAACCCCTACGGCGTCACGACCTCGCGCACCCACGTCGTCACGGTGACGGATGCCGCACCCGGCGTCGCGGTGCTCCGCGCGAGCGGAGTGTGGGCGAACGACGTCACGGTGACGATGGACCTGTGGTGGGGACAGAACGCCACGGAGTACGTGCTGTGGAAAGACGGCGTCGAGATCGACCGTCACGCGCTCACGGCCGCGACCCCGGGGGCGCAGCACGCGCAGACGCACGTCGGCGCGCTCACGCCCGGCACACACGTGTTCACCGCGGTGCTGCGAGGTCCGGGTGGCGAGACGGCGACGTCTCCGCGAGAGGTGACCGTCGATTAGCCTGTCGGCATGACCCAGCGCATCTTCGCCATGCCGGTCGCGCGCGTGTACCCGCTGTACATCGACAAGCTCGCGCGCAAGGGACGCACGAAGGCGGAGCTCGACGAGGTCATCACGTGGCTCACCGGATTCGACGAGCCCGCGATCGCCCGCCACCTCGCGGCCGACACGACCTTCGAGGAGTTCTTCGCGCAGGCGCAGCTGCATCCGCACGCCGACCGGATAACCGGGGTGATCTGCGGCCTGCGGGTGGAGCAGATCGAGGACCCGCTCATGCAGAAGATCCGCTACCTCGACAAGCTCGTCGACGAGCTCTACAAGGGCAAAGCGATGGAGAAGGTGCTCCGCTGACACGATGAAGGGCCCCGACCGCGCGGTCGGGGCCCTTCATCGTTGCAGAGGGATCAGGCGTTCGCGTCCTGGCGCTTGGCGCGGCTCGCGGCGCGGCCGCGCTCGGTCGCGTCGAGCACGACTTTGCGGATGCGCACCTTCTCGGGCGTGACCTCGACGCATTCGTCGTCGCGGGCGAACTCGAGCGACTCTTCGAGGGTCAGCAGGCGCGGCGGCGTCATCGACTCGAAGGAGTCGGAGGTCGACGAACGCATGTTCGTGAGCTTCTTCTCCTTCGTGATGTTGACGTCCATGTCGTCGGCGCGCGAGTTCTCGCCGATGACCATGCCCTCGTAGACCTCTTCGGTGGGCTGCACGAAGAAGCTCATGCGTTCCTGCAGCGCGATCATCGCGAACGGCGTCACGACGCCCTGGCGGTCGGCGACGATCGAGCCGTTCTGGCGGGTCGAGATCGCGCCGGCCCACTCGTCGTAGCCGTGCGAGATCGCGTTGGCGATGCCGGTACCGCGGGTGATGGTGAGGAACTCGCTGCGGAAGCCGATGAGGCCCCGCGACGGCACGACGAACTCCATGCGCACCCAGCCGGTGCCGTGGTTGGTCATCGTGTCCATGCGGCCCTTGCGCGCGGCCATGAGCTGCGTGATCGCGCCGAGGTGCTCCTCCGGTGCGTCGATCGTGAGGTGCTCGTAGGGCTCGGTGACCTTGCCGTCCTCGCCCTTGCGCGTGACGACCTGCGGCTTGCCGACGGTCAGCTCGAAGCCTTCGCGGCGCATGTTCTCGACGAGGATGGCGAGGGCCAGCTCACCGCGGCCCTGCACCTCCCAGGCATCCGGACGGCCGATGTCGACGACCTTGAGCGAGACGTTGCCGATGAGTTCGCGGTCGAGGCGGTCCTTGACCATGCGCGCGGTGAGCTTGTGTCCCTTCACCTTGCCCATGAGCGGCGAGGTGTTCGTGCCGATCGTCATCGAGATGGCGGGGTCGTCGACCGTGATCGCGGGCAGCGGACGCACGTCTTCGGGGTCGGCGATCGTCTCGCCGATCGTGATCTCCTCGATGCCGGCGATGGCGACGATGTCGCCCGGGCCCGCCGACTCGGCCGGGAAGCGCTCGAGCGCCTTCGTCTTGAGCAGTTCGGTGATGCGGGCGTTCGTGTGCGAGCCGTCGTGACGCACCCAGGCGACCGTCTGGCCCTTCTTCAGGGTGCCGTTGAACACGCGCAGCAGCGCGAGACGACCGAGGAAGGGGCTCGAGTCGAGGTTGGTGACCCAGGCCTGCAGCGGCGCCTCGTCGTCGTACACCGGCGCGGGCACGTGCTCGAGGATCGCCTCGAACAGCGGCTCGAGGTCGTCGTTGTCGGGCAGTTCCCCGTTGGCCGGGCGCGTGCGCGACGCGGCACCGGCCCGACCGGACGCGTAGACGACCGGCACGTCCAGCAGTGCGTCGACGTCGAGGTCGGGCACGTCGTCGACGAGGTCGCCGGCCAGGCCCAGCAGCAGGTCGTGGGCCTCCTCCTCGACCTCGGCGATGCGGGCATCCGGACGGTCGGTCTTGTTGACGAGCAGGATGACGGGGAGCTTGGCCTCGAGGGCCTTGCGCAGCACGAACCGCGTCTGGGGCAGTGGGCCCTCCGACGCGTCGACGAGCAGCACGACGCCGTCCACCATCGACAGGCCGCGCTCGACCTCGCCGCCGAAGTCGGCGTGACCCGGAGTGTCGATGACGTTGATCGTCACCGGCACGTCGGTGTGCGCACCGTTGTAGGTGATCGCCGTGTTCTTGGCGAGGATCGTGATGCCCTTCTCACGCTCGAGGTCGTTCGAGTCCATCGCGCGCTCTTCGACGTGCGCGTGCTCGCCGAAGGAGCCGGTCTGGCGGAGCATCGCGTCCACGAGCGTGGTCTTGCCGTGGTCGACGTGCGCGACGATCGCGACGTTGCGGAGATCCGGACGGAGGGCGTGCGCCATGAAGGGTCCTCAGAATGCAGAATGGGGCGCCACCCGGATTCGGGGGCACCCCATTCTACAAGGCGCTGCTGTACGGCAGCCGCGACTCAGCTCGCGGCCTGGTCGCCCTGCGAGAGCAAGGCGGCGCGGGCCTCGCGACGCGCGCGCTGCGCGGCCGGGTCGGGCACCGGCACGGCGGCGATGAGGCGCTGCGTGTACGGGTCCTGCGCGCCGCGCAGGATCTGGTCGCGCGTGCCGACCTCCACGAGCTTGCCGTGGTGCATCACGGCGATGCGGTGGGCGAGGATGTCGACGACGGCGAGGTCGTGGCTGATGAACAGGCAGGCGAACTGCAGCTGCTGCTGCAGCTCCTGCAGCAGGTCGAGGAAGCGTGCCTGCACCGACACGTCCAGCGCCGAGGTCGGCTCGTCCGCGACGAGCAGCTCGGGCGCGAGGGCGAGCGCGCGGGCGATGCCGACGCGCTGCTTCTGACCGCCCGACAGCTCGTGCGGGAAGCGGTTGCGGTACGAGGCCGGCAGTTCCACCTGGGTCAACAGCTCCTCGACGCGCGTGTCGAGGTCCTTGCCGGAGGCGACGCCCGCCAGCAGGATCGGCTCGCCGATGGACTGGCCGATCGGCATGCGGGGGTTCAGCGACGACGCCGGGTCCTGGAAGACGATGCCGGTCTTGCGGCGGATCGCGAACAGGTCCTTGCGGCTCGCGTTCGAGATGTCGGTGCCGACCGCGGTGAGCTTTCCCTCGGCGATCGGGAGCAGGCCGATGGCGGCGCGTCCGAGGGTCGTCTTGCCCGAACCGGACTCGCCCACGAGGCCCACGATCTCGCCCGGGTAGATGTCGAGATCGATGTGCTCGGCGGCACGGAAGGCGGGGATGCGCCCGCGCTTGGGGTACTCGATCGCGACGTCCTGGAAGCTCAGCACCGGGGTGCGGGTCTCCGAGACGTCCTCGACCACGCTCGCGCGCTCGCGGACGGCGGCGAGCGAAGACGCCTCGTGCTCTTCGAAGGCCGTCGGCTCCTCGGTCACGCCGATGCCGAGGTGCGGCACCGCGGCGAGCAGCTGCTGTGTGTACGGGTGCTTCGGCGCGGCGAAGATCTGCTCGACCGAGCCCGACTCCACGACGACGCCGTTCTTCATCACCATGATGCGGTCGGCGAGGTCGGCGACGACGCCCATGTCGTGGGTGATGAGGATGATGGCCGAGTCGAGGCGCTTGTGCAGGTTGCGGAGGAGATCGAGCACCTCGGCCTGCACCGTCACGTCGAGCGCCGTCGTCGGCTCGTCGGCGATGAGCAGCAGCGGGTCGCACGAGATCGACTGCGCGATCATGGCGCGCTGGCGCTGACCGCCCGACAGCTGGTGCGGGTACTTGTGGAACGACTGCTCCGGGTTGGGCATCTCGACCATGCGCAGCAGCTCGACGGCGCGCTCCTTGGCCTCCGACGGCGCGAGGCCCCGGTCGTGCGAGCGCAGTGCCTCCATGATCTGGAACCCGATCGTGTACACGGGGTTCAGCGCCGTCATCGGCTCCTGGAAGATCACGGCGATGTCGTTGCCGCGCAGCGACCGCAGGGTCGCGTCGTCGGCGCCGCGCAGCTCGCGACCGAGCAGCTTGATCGAGCCGGTGACGCGCGCGTTCTCCGGCAGGAGGCCGAGCAGCGACATCGAGCTCGTGGACTTGCCCGAACCCGACTCGCCGACGATGGCGAGCACCTCGCCGCGGCGCACTTCGTAGTTCATGTCGATCGCGGCCGGGTAGAACTCGCCGTCGACCCAGAACTCCACGCCGAGGTTCGTGACCTCGAGGATCGGCTGCTGGGGGTCGTGCGACGCCGGGATGGTGGCGTCGGTGCCCGTCGTGTCAGTCATCACTGGTTTCCCTATCTGCAAAGCTTGAAATCATGTCTTTTCAGGAGGTCGACTATCGGCCGCTCTTCGGCCGCATCCTCTCCGTCGTGACCATGGTCGTGTGCGCCTTCGGCGCGGTGGCCACCGTCGTGACCGATCCCGCTGCGGCGCTGCGCTACGCCTGGCCGCTGCTGCTGGTGGGTGTGCTCGCGTGGGCCATGTACTGGCGTCCCGGCCTCGTGGTGGCCGAGCACGGGATCACCGTCGTGAATCCGCTCCGCACCCACTTCGTGCCGTGGCCGAACATCACCGCGATCGACACCCGCTTCGCCCTGACCCTGCACACCGTCGCCGGTGGCGACCGTGACCGCACGATCCGCGTGTGGGCGGCGCCGGCATCCGGTCGCCACCGCACCCTGGGTCTGTCGCCCAAGGACTTCGACGGCATCGGCGAATCCGCCCGCGGCGTGCACGGCGAACTGCGCCTGTCGGATGCCACGTCGACGCCCATCGGCAACCTCGCGCAGCTGGTGCGCGGGCGCTGGGAGCGTCTTCGCGACACCGGTGCCTTCACGAGTGGCGTCGACCCGGAGGCGTCGACCGTCGTGTGGCACCGCGGCACGATCGCCGTCGCCGCTGCGCTGGGCGCGGCGACGGCGATCGGCCTGCTGGTCTAGCAGCGTCACGGAGTCGGTCCTCACCGCTCCGGGTCGAGCGGCTTGTGCTGGGTGTCGCCCGGCTCCTCCGGGCGCGGATCGTGATAGTTCACGACGTCGCCCGTGTAGATCGCCTCGCCCGCGACCGTCACCGACGGGGCGCCGGTGGACGGCGTGGTGTCGACGACCGGGGCGGCCGGCCCGGCGGCACGCGCGGCGCGCGCCATGGCGCGCTCGCTCGGCATCTTCTTCTGGCGCGGGTCGAACGCGTCGCGCAGACCGTCGCCGATGAAGTTGACGCACAGGGCGATCGCGATGATGAACACACCCGGCCACCAGAACAGCCACGGACGCGTCGCGAAGGCCGCCTGGTTCTCGGAGATGATCTTGCCGAGCGAGGTGTCCGGGCTCTGCACGCCGAAGCCGAGGAAGCTCAGCGCCGACTCGAGCAGGATGGCGCCGGCCATCAGAAGCGTCGCGTTGACGACGATCACGCCGACCGCGTTGGGCAGGATGTGGCGGAAGATGATCCGCCGGTCGCGCGCACCGGAGACCCGGGCCGCGTCGACGAACTCCCGCTCGCGCAGCGACAGGAACTCACCGCGCACGAGACGCGCGAGGGTCGTCCAGGCGAACAGGCCGATGACCACACCCAGCACCGCGGCGCCGAGACTGCCGAACGCGGTGCCCAGCACCGACCCGATGACGATGAGCGGGATCGTGATGATGATGTCGGTGAAACGCATCAGCACGGCATCCGTCGCCTTGCCGTAGAAGCCGGCGATCGCACCGATCACGACGCCGATGATCGTCGCCACGACACCGGCGATGACCATGACCATGATCGACTGCTGCGCACCGCGCATGACGACGGCGAAGATGTCGCGACCGACCTCGTCCTGACCGAACGGGTGCTCGCCGAAGGCCGGCGGGAACAGGCTCAGCGTCGGCTCGCCGTTGTTGAGCTTGGCCGGGATCTGGTTCCAGTCGTACTTCCACCAGCCGGGGATGCGGATGCCCCACAGGTCCACGCCCACCGAAGTGAAGGCGAGGATGACGATGAACGCGAGCACGAACATCGAGATCAGCGCGGCGCGGTGCCGGAAGAACCGGCGCCGGACGATCTGCCCCTGGCTGAGACCCTCGGTCTCCTTCTGCTCGATCGAGATCTCGGCCTTCGCCTCGGTCTCGGTCGTCGTGGGCTCGTTGGATGAGATGCTCATGTCAGCCCACCTTGATTCTCGGGTCGAGGGCCGCGTAGACGAGGTCCGCGATCAGGTTGAAGATGACGGCCAGCGTTCCCGTGACGACGAAGAACGCCATGACCGGGTTCGGGTCGTGCAACGCGAGCGCATTGACGAAGAGGCTTCCCATACCGGTCCAGCCGAACACCTTCTCGGTGATCACCGCCCCGCCGATGAGCGCGCCGATGTCGAACGCGATGATCGTCGTGATGGGGATGAGGGCGTTGCGGAACGCGTGGCGGACGACGACGGTGCGCTGGGTGAGACCCTTCGCGCGCGCCGTGCGGATGTAGTCCTGGTTCATGACCTCCAGCAGGCTCGCCCGCGAGTAGCGGGTGTAGCTGGCGAAGGAGATGAGGATGATCGCGATCGTGGGCAGCAGCAGGTGGGTGAACAGGTCGATGCCCTGCACCCAGAAGTTGCCGCCGAGTCCGGGCGTCGAGGCGCCCACCGTCGCGATCGGACGGCCGCGCACGCGCGAAGACGCGGAGTACGCCGCCCAGTAGGACATGTACTTGTCGAGGGCGATGAAGGCGGCGACGAGGAAGCCGGTGATCATCGTGGTGCGCACGACCGGGCCGCGGTCGGGCTTGCCCATGAACCAGCCGATGACGCCGCTGACGACGAGCGTGGCGGCCGCGTACAGCAGGAACGAGAGCATCGTCATGCCGTTGAGCAGCGAGTTCATCATCGGGAAGTACAGCGCGATGCCGATGGCCGCGACGATGAGCGACGCGTACAGCGCCTTGCGGTTGCGCAGGCCCACCGAGATCGCGGTGACGCCGAAGGCGATGCCGACCGCGAGGAACGCGTAGACGACGATCCCGATCTGCGGGTCGGCGAACCACTTGGTCACCGACAGGGCGGCCAGCACGACACCGGTCGCGACGGCCGACACGCCGAACACGATGAGTCGGCGTTTGGCCTTGCCACCGAGCAGCGACATCCAGATCAGGCCCATCACGAGCGCGACGCCGATGATGACCGGTACCGAGATGACGGGGTCGGAGAGCCAGTTGTTCATCTGGATCGCGCCGTACTGCTTGAGCAGCACCGCGACCCAGAAGATCGGCAGCGAGAAGAACAGGAACGACATCAGCGTCACGCCGTAGTCGAAGCCGGTGTACTGGCGCAGAGCCGACACGATGCCGACCGTGATGCCGAGGACGATCGCCACGACGGTGGCGGTGGTGACCAGCGTCAGCGTCGACGTGATCGCGTTCCCCAGCAGTGCATTGACGGACTGGTTCTGGATGCTGATGCCGAAGTCGCCGCGGAAGATCCCGCCGAGCCAGAGGAAGTAGCGCAGCGGAGGTGCGACGTCGAGGTTGAGGAGTTTGGTCCGAGCCTCCATGAGCTCGGCCTTGTTCGGTGCGTTGCTCTGCCGCAGGTCCTCCAGGGGGTCTCCCGAGACGGACACGAGCAGATACATCAGGAAGGTCGCGGCGAAGAGCACGAAGATCGACGCGATCAATCGCCGGATGATGAATGAAGCCATGGTGTGGCGCCCTGCCAATCGATGAGTCGGCGCAGGAAACGAGGCCGGCTGGGTGAGTGCCGGCCTCCGGATCGCGCCGCGACGAGAAAGTCTAACGCAGGAGGGTGCAGGCCCCCGAAGGGACCTGCACCCTCCCCTGGTTCGATGCCGGGTGACCCGGCATCAGACCGTTCTCGCGCTTACTCGGCGGTACCGCCGTCAGTGACCTCCCAGTCCCAGGCGTTCCAGAAGATCGTCGGAGCGAGGATCGACGGGTCGATGTTGGTCACGCGGTCGCTGAACGCGGTGACCTCGGGGAACTGGAAGATGGTGACACCGTAGAAGTCAGCCCACAGAGCCTTGTCGAGGTCCTGCTGGAGGGTGATCTGCTTCTCCGCGTCGAACTCCGTCTGCAGCGACTTGACCGCAGCATCCACAGCCTCGGAGCTGTAGAAGTTGAGGTTGTTGATGCCACCGGTCTCGAAGGTCGGCAGGGAGTTGGTCACACCGAGGCTCGTGGACTGCCAGCCGAACAGCGAGGCGTCGTACGCGCCGGGCGTGCCGAGGAGGCCGCCCCACTCGGTCGAGCCGCAGTCGGTGACGTTGAAGCCGGCGAGGTTGGCCGACTGCTGGATGAGCGCGAACTCGTTGACGCGACGCGGGTTGTTCGATGCGTACAGGATGCAGACGTCACGGTTGGTGACACCCGACGCGTCGAGCAGAGCCTTGGCGCCCTCGATGTCGACCTCGGCGAAGGCCTCGGAGCCGTTGGCGGCGACGGAGTCGTCGTAGCCCTCGGCGCCCGGGACGAAGATCTGCGAGCTGCGCAGCAGCGCGTCCTCGCCCGCGATCGGCTTGATCAGCTTGTCGAGGATCTCCTGACGGGGGACCGTCTTGAGGAACGCCTCGCGCACCTGCGGGTTCGAGAAGATGTTCTCCGGGTTCTTGCCCTGGTCGAACTGCAGGTCGATGTGCTCGTACGTGCCGCCGACACCCTGGTTGACCGTGATGTTGTCGATCCCGTCGAGGGCCGTGACGATGTCAGCGGTGGCCTGCGGCTGGATGATGTCGACCTCACCGTTCTCCAGCGCCTGAACCGCAGCGAGCGGGTCGGGGATGAAGCGGATGGTGATCTCCTCGATGTTGGGCGCGTTGTCGCCCTTGTACTCGGGGTTGGCCTTCAGCGTCACGAACTGGTCGGCGACGTAGTCCGTGATCATGTACGGACCGCTCGCGGTGACGAGGTCGGTGTCCGACGGCATCTCGGTGAAGTTGAAGCCGGAGTTCCAGAACGACGACAGCTTCGCGAGCGCCGCGGCGTCCTCGTTGTCGATCGCGTCGAGGACGGCCTGCTTCGCCTCGGCGGGGTCGTCGATGCCGAGCGCCTTCTCCGCGATGATGTGCGCGGGCAGCGGCGACGCGAAGGAGAGCTCCCAGTCGACGAACGGGGCGTCGTACTTGAGCGTGATCGACTTGCCGTCGTCGCCGACCTCGGGGGTCTGCGAGACGAGGCCGACACCCGACGTCGGGGTGGCGCCGGAGTCGAAGTAGACGACATCCGTCGGGAAGGCGTCGGTGAACTCACCGGTCTCAGGGTCGGTGAAGTCGGCCGGGTCGAAGTCCGGCGTGTCCAGGGCACGCGACAGCGCGGCCCAGTTCAGCAGGAGGTCGGCGGCGTCGATGTCGGTGCCGTCAGACCACTTCACGCCGTCGGCGATCGTGTACTTGACCTCGAGCGGGTCTTCGGAGAGGACCTCGTACGAACCGAACGAGGTGTTCTTCACCAGGGCCGGGGTGTTGTCGTAGTAGTTGAAGCCGTCCAGCACCAAGTAGTTGATGTTGTTGTTGGCGGTGGCGTTACCGAACGACGTGTTGCCGTTCATCGAATAGAACGCCTGGTTCCACGCCGCCGTGATCGACGAGCCCTCGACGAGACCGGAGTCTCCGTCGGAGTCGCCACCGGCGGCGCAGCCCGAGATGGCCAGTGCGCCGACTGCGGCGATGGCCACCGCAGCCGAGATGCGCTTCATTCTCACTGTTCCTCCTGTGCAAGGTTGTGCGCACGCGTCGGCGGGGGCCGAACGGGCGCGGATGGGAACACACTAAGCACGGGTCCGGCGTGGCCCACGCCAGGTTGCCAAACCGTTACAGATCCTTTACTGATCGCAACATGGCTGTGACAATCTGACAACGTGACCGACACTCAGACCGCGAAAACGCTCAGCTGGGCCCACTCTCGCACGAGGTTGTGGTGGGAGGTCGCGATCGTGCTCGCACTCTCGGTGGGCCGGTCCGCGCTGTACTCCGTGCTCTCGCTCGTGCAGGCGCTGACCCGGGACGTCGCCCTCGGCGACCAGTCGACGTCGCTGAACCCGGGCGCGAACGCGGCGCAGTTCTGGGACGTGCTGAACCAGTTCCTCTCGCAGGCGTTCGCCCTGGCCCCGATCGCCCTGGCGATCTGGCTGCTGTGGGAGCCGGGGGTGTCGGCGTTCCGCCGGATCGGCCTGGACTTCCGCGCGTTCGGACGCGACGTCGGAGCCGGCATCCTGCTCGTGCTCGTGATCGGCGTGCCCGGCCTCGCGCTGTATGCGGCGGGCCGCGCGCTCGGGATCACCGTGCAGGTGGACGCGTCGCCGCTGGACTCGTCGTGGTGGACGATCCCGCTGCTGCTGTTCGCGGCGCTGCGGGCGGGCCTGACCGAGGAGGTCGTGTTCATCGGCTACCTGTTCGACCGGCTGCGCCGGCTCGGTTGGGGCACCTGGACCATCATCCTGTCCACCGCCGCGCTGCGCGGCGCGTACCACGCGTACCAGGGCTTCGGCGCGATCGTCGGCAACATCGCCATGGGCGCCGTCTTCGGCTGGGTCTACCACCGCTGGGGCCGCGTCATGCCGCTCGTGATCGCCCATGTGCTGATCGACGTGGTCGCCTTCGTCGGCTACCCCCTCGCCGCCGCCTGGTGGCCCACCGTCTTCGCCTGACCCGCCCGGCGGGGCGCGGCTCTGGGCCCTGGCGGCCTCCGGGACCGCGAGACCTCATCTGCCGGACGAGACCGCGGTGGGATCCCTCGGTCTCGTCCGGCCGTTGAGGTCTCGCGGATGCTGAACCTTTCCTCCCCAGGAGGCCGATCGGCACGCGGCATCCAGAAGTCGACAGATTCGACGACGGCGGGGCCGCGAAGCGCCGCAGAGTGGGGCGATGACTGATCCGGAACAGACCATCCGACCCTGCCCGATCGCCCTGCTGCGCACCGACGAGCTCGCCCACCCCGAGCGGGCGGTGGCCCGTGGTGACGTGCAGCGAGTCCGGCGCGGCATCTACGTCCCGGTGGATGCGTGGCGTGATCTTGCGCCGTGGGATCGGTATCTCGCGCGAGTCCATGCGGTCGCGGGGTCCTATCCGGATGCGGTGTTCTCCCACGAGTCGGCCGCCGTGCTCCTCGGGTTGGGGGTGATCGGCGATCCGGGCGCCGTTCACATCCTGGTCGAGTCCGCGTCGGCATCCCGGATGTACGCGGGTGTGCGCGCGCACGCCCGGTCGGATCCGTCGACCCCTCTCGATGTCGGTGGTCTGCTTGTGACATCACCCGGCGAAACGGCCGTCACATTGGCACGGCACCGCCACAACGCGCTCGGCAGAGCGATGGCGGATGCCGCGCTGCGCCTCGACCGGACGCTGGATCTCGCGTCGATGGTCCACGACAACGAGACGCGCGCCAGCAGCCGCGGACGACGGCACGCTCGGTGGCCGCTGACCGTCGCGGACGCGCGGCCGGAGTCGATGCTCGAGTCACTCAATCTCGCCCTCATCGAGTGGCTCGGGTATCCCGACCCGGATCTTCAGGTGAGATTCTCACACCCGGATGGAACCGCCGACCGCGGCGACTTCTGGTGGGACTCCGCCGGGCTGCTGGGCGAAGTCGACGGCGAGCTGAAGTACGACGGCACCTTCGGCGATCCTGTCGCCGCTCTGCGCGCCAGGCGCCGACGTGACGCGCGGTTGATCGGCCCACATGTGCGGTCGATCGCGCACTGGGGTTGGGCCGAGACCGCCGACGTCGAATCGGTGCGAGCCCTGCTGTCGGGCCACGGCCTCCGACCGTTCCTCCCCGAGAACGCGCTGCAGCTGCATTCCTTCGCCCGGCTGCTGCGCCCCGCGCAGCTGCATCCGCGAGACCTCAACGTGCGGACGAGACCGCGGGTGCCACCCACGGTCTCGTCCGACAGTTGAGGTCTCGCGGGCCGCAGCGGGAGGAGACACCCCGACGACCCCCGCGGGGCTACGCGAAGGCCTCGGGGGGCGGGCAGGCGCAGACGAGGTTGCGGTCGCCGTAGGCGTTGTCGATACGGCGCACCGGTGGCCAGTACTTCGTGCGCACGAGGGAGGCCACCGGGTACACGGCGCGCTCGCGTGGGTACGCGTGGGTCCACTCGCCGACCACGACCGACTCTGCCGTGTGCGGAGCGTTCACGAGGGGGTTGTCGGATGCCGGCCACTCCCCCGCCGCGACCGCCGCGGCCTCGGCGCGGATGGCGACCATCGCGTCGACGAACCGGTCGAGTTCGGCCAGGTCCTCCGACTCGGTCGGCTCCACCATGAGGGTGCCGGCGACCGGGAACGACATCGTCGGCGCATGGAACCCGTAGTCGATCAGGCGCTTGGCGACGTCGTCGACCGTGACGCCGGTCTCGTCCTTCAGCGGGCGCAGGTCGAGGATGCACTCGTGCGCGACGAGCCCTCCCTCGCCCGCGTACAGCACCGGGAAGTGCGCGCGCAGTCGCTCGGCGACGTAGTTCGCCGCGAGCACCGCGGCACCGGTCGCGGCGCGCAGGCCGTCGGCGCCCATCATCCGCACGTACGCCCACGAGATCGGCAGGATGGATGCCGACCCGTACGGCGCGGCGGAGATCGGGCCGCCGTCGAACGTGAATCCGCCGGCGTGCTCGGCGCGCTGCGCGAGCGGGTGCGAGGGCAGGAACGCCGCGAGGTGCGCCTTCGCGGCGACGGGACCCACACCGGGTCCGCCGCCGCCGTGCGGGATCGCGAACGTCTTGTGCAGGTTCAAGTGCGACACGTCGCCGCCGAGGTCGCCGAACCGCGCGAAGCCGAGCAGCGCGTTGAGGTTCGCGCCGTCGACGTACACCTGCCCACCGGCCTCGTGCACGGCCGCCGTGATGTCGATCACGTCGTGCTCGTACACGCCGTGCGTCGACGGGTACGTGATCATCAGCGCCGACAGCGCGTCGGAGTGCGCCGCGATCTTGGCGCGCAGATCGTCGAGGTCGACGTTGCCCGACTCGTCGCACGCGACGACGACGACCCGCATCCCGGCGAGCACCGCGGATGCCGCATTCGTGCCGTGCGCGGACGACGGGATGAGGCAGACGTCGCGGTGCACGTCACCGCGGGAGTGGTGGTAGCCGCGGATCGCCAGCAGGCCGGCGAGCTCGCCCTGCGAGCCCGCGTTCGGCTGCAGCGAGACGGCGTCGTAGCCGGTGACCTCGGCGAGCCACGACTCCAGCTGCTCGATCATCACGAGGTATCCGGCGACGTCGTCGGCCGGCGCGAAGGGGTGCACGCGACTGAACTCGGGCCACGTGACCGCCGCCATCTCGGTCGCGGCGTTGAGCTTCATCGTGCACGAGCCGAGCGGGATCATGCCGCGGTCCAGCGCGTAGTCCCGATCGGCGAGCTGCTTGAGGTAGCGCATCATCGCCGTCTCGGAGCGGTGCGTGTTGAACACCGGATGCGTGAGGAACTCGTCTTCGCGGCGGAGGTCCTCGGGCAGCGCCGACAGTCCCGCAGCCGAGGATGCGGTGAACCCGAACGCCCGATGCTCGGGCCCGCCGAACACCTGCGCGAGGGCGTGCAGCTCGGCGACGGTCGTGGTCTCGTCCACCGAGATCCCGACCGAGTCGGCGTCACGGAACCACAGCTGGAAGCCGCGCTCCCGAGCCGTCGCGACGACCGCATCCGCCCGGCCCGGGGCGGCCACGACGATCGTGTCGAAGAACGCGTCGTGGAGCACCTCGCCGCCCGCCTCGACGATCCAGTCGCGCAGCAGCGCCGCCTTCCCGGCGACGTCGGCGGCGATCGCGGTGAGACCTTCGGGTCCGTGGTAAACCGTGTACATCGACGCCATCACGGCCAGAAGCACCTGCGCGGTGCAGATGTTCGAGGTCGCCTTCTCGCGTCGGATGTGCTGCTCGCGCGTCTGCAGCGAGAGGCGGTACGCAGGCCTGCCGGCCACATCCTGCGACACTCCGACGAGCCGCCCCGGCAGCTGACGTTCGAGTCCTGCGCGCACCGCCATGTACCCGGCGTGGGGTCCGCCGAAGCCCAGCGGCACGCCGAAGCGCTGCGTCGTGCCCACCGCGATGTCGGCGCCGAGCGATCCGGGCGAGCGCAGGTGGGTGAGGGCGAGCAGGTCGGCGGCGACGACGACGCGGCCGCCTTGCGCCTGCACGGCGGCGATCGCCTCGGAGGGATCCCAGACGCGTCCGGACGCGCCCGGGTACTGCACGAACGCGCCGAACACGTCGACGTCGGCCGGCGGCGACACCGGCTCGGAGAGGTCGATCTCGTGCAGCTCGATGCCGAGGGCCGCGGCCCGGTGCGCCAGCAGCGCCTTGGTCTGCGGGAACGCGTCGGCGTCGACGAGGAACACGTTCGACGTGGACTTCGAGGCGCGCCGGGCGACCAGCATCCCCTCGACGACGGCGGTGGCCTCGTCGAGCATCGACGCGTTCGCCGTCGCGAGTCCGGTGAGGTCGGTCACCATCGTCTGGAAATTGATGAGCGCCTCGAGGCGCCCCTGCGAGATCTCCGGCTGGTACGGCGTGTAGGCGGTGTACCAGGACGGGTTCTCGAGCACGTTGCGCTGGATGACCGACGGCGTGAGCGTGTCGTAATAGCCGAGGCCGATCATCGCGCGCGCGGGCCGGTTGAGGGCGGCGAGGCCACGCAGCTCGGCGAGGGCCTCGGCCTCCGACGCCGCGGGCGGCAGCACCGATTGGGCGAGCGGCTGCACGTGGATGGATGCCGGGACGGCGCGTTCGACGAGGGCATCGACGCTGTCGTACCCCAGCGCGCCCAGCATGTGCGCCTGTGCGGGCGCGTCGGTGCCGATGTGACGGGTCGAGAAGGCGCCGGTCATGCGTCGCTTCCGGTGAGCGCCTCGTACGCGGCGCGGTCGAGGAGCGCGTCGACAGCGGCGGGGTCGACGCGGAGCTTCAGCAGCCAGCCGCCGCCGAACGGCTCGGAGTTCACGATGCCGGGGTCGGCGTCCGCGTCGGCGTTGGTCTCGACGACCTCGCCGTCCAGCGGGGCGTAGAGCTCGCCGACGGACTTCGTCGACTCGATCTCGCCGCACACGGCGCCCGCGGTGGTGGCGGTGCCCACGGCCGGCAGGTCGACGTAGACGATGTCGCCGAGCTTGTCGGCGGCGTAGTCGGTGATGCCGACGGTGGCGATGTCGCCGTCGAGGGCGACCCACTCGTGCTCGGCGGTGTACTTGAGGCTGGTCAGGTCGGTCATGTCGTCCTCCGGTAAAAGGGCAGGGTGGTCACCGCGGCGGGCAGGCGCGTGCCGCGGACGTCGATGTACAGGGTGGTCTCGGATGCCGCTTGGCCCGCGTCGACGAAGGCCATCGCGACAGGGTGGCCGAGGGTGGGGCTGAGGGCCCCGCTCGTGATCTCGCCGATCGGTTCGCCGCCGGCGGCATCCGCGTAGACGGGGTAGCCGGCGCGGCCGGCGCGCCGCCCCTCGCCGACGAGGCCGACGAGCACGCGACCGTCGGTCCCGAAGCCGCCGGCGAGGGCGGTCTTGCCGACGAAGTCCGGCTTGTCGGCGACGACGACGCGGCCGAGGCCCGCCTGCGCCGGCGCCGTGTCGAGGGACAGCTCGTGGCCGTAGAGCGGCATCCCCGCCTCCAGGCGCAGGGTGTCGCGCGCGGCGAGGCCGGCAGGCACGAGGCCCCGCGACTTGCCCGCCGTCAGCAGCGCATCCCAGAGCGCGGATGCCGCCGCCACCGGCACGAGCAGTTCGAAGCCGTCCTCGCCGGTGTAGCCGGTGCGCGCCAGCAG
Source organism: Microbacterium telephonicum (assembly GCF_003651225.1). Classification (GTDB taxonomy): domain Bacteria; phylum Actinomycetota; class Actinomycetes; order Actinomycetales; family Microbacteriaceae; genus Microbacterium; species Microbacterium telephonicum. Next base: position 199,286 of record NZ_RCDB01000002.1, on the reverse strand, counting down.
CAGCGGGTGCCCGTCGAACGTCGCGTCCGCCCAGGCGTAGTAGCGCTGCTCACCCCAGGGCACCGACACGGCGGAGATCGCATCCAGGTCGGCGAGGATCGCCTCGGCGACCGGTCCCTGCACGGCGATGAGCGCGTAGTCGTCGGTGACGTCGACGACATCGACGTCGAAGGCCGTCGCGCGCACGGCCAGCGCCTCGGCGACGGCGGCGCGATTGCCGGCGTTGGAGATGACGAGGTACTCGTCGTCGCGCAGGCGGTAGACGATGACGTCGTCGACGATGCCCCCGGTCTCGGCGAGCACGAGGGAGTACTTCGCCTTCCCGACCGGGAGCGCCGACAGTCGTCCGGCCAGGGCGTGGTCGAGGTAGGCGCCGGATTCCGGTCCGGACACCGTGAACTCGGCCATGTGCGAGATGTCGAACAGGCCCGCCGCCGTGCGCACGGCGTGGTGTTCGGCGAGGTCGGAGGTGTAGCGCACCGGCATCAGCCAGCCGCCGAAGTCGGTGAACGACGCGCCGAGCGCCTCGTGCCGCGCGTGCAGCGGGCTCGTGCGCGGGGCGCTCGGGACGGGGTCTGTCTCGCTCATGCGGGCCTCCTCAGCATTCCACCACGTTGACGGCGAGGCCGCCCATCGCGGTTTCCTTGTACTTGTCGCTCATGTCGCGGCCGGTCTGCCGCATGGTCTCGATCACGGTGTCCAGCGAGACCCGGTGCGTGCCGTCGCCCCACAGGGCCATCTTGGCGGCGTTGATCGCCTTCCCCGCGGCGATCGCGTTGCGTTCGATGCACGGGATCTGCACGAGCCCGCCCACGGGGTCACAGGTGAGGCCGAGGTTGTGCTCCATCGCGATCTCGGCTGCGTTCTCGACCTGCTCGGGAGTGCCGCCGAGAACGGCGGCCAGCGCGCCGGCGGCCATCGACGACGCGGAGCCGACCTCGCCCTGGCAGCCGACCTCGGCGCCCGAGATGGACGCGCGGGTCTTGTAGAGCGCGCCGATCGCGGCAGCCGTCAGCAGGAACTCGATCGCGATGTCGTCGCGCGAGCCGGTCCCCGCGGCGGGCGAGTACTGCTCCGCGTAGTGGAGGACCGCCGGGATGATGCCCGCGGCGCCGTTGGTGGGGGCGGTGACGACCCGGCCGCCGGCAGCGTTCTCCTCGTTGACGGCGAGGGCGACGAGGTTCACCCACTCCTGCCAGAACCGCGGGTCGCGGTCGGGGTCTTCGGCGCGGAGCCTGTCGTGCCAACCGGGGGCGCGACGGCGCACGTCCAGCCCGCCCGGGAGCACGCCCGACGACGCTATTCCGGCGGCCACGCACTCGTGCATCGCGTCGCGGATCGCGAGGATGCCGGCGTCGACGGCGTCGTCGGTGCGCCGCGTGCATTCGTTGCGGCGCACGACCTCGGCGATCGAGAGCCCCTCGCGGCGACACAGCGTGAGAAGCTCGTCGGCCGAGGCGAACGGGTAGGGCACGGCGGTCGCGTCGGCCGTCGTCGGCGCGGCGCCGTCGCGCACGATGAAGCCGCCGCCGACCGAGAAGTACAGCGCGGACGCGATCTGCGCGCCTTCGGCGTCTGTCACGGCGAAGCGGATGCCGTTGGTGTGGCGTTCGAGCACGGTGAACGGCTCCCGCACGATATCGGAGGTCCGGAACGGGACGGCCGGGCCGCCCGCCAGCACGACCGTGCCGTCGCGTTCGATGCGCGCGGTGCGCGCCGCGACCTCGTCGGCGCGGATGTCGTCGGGACGGCATCCTTCGAGCCCCAGCAGCACGGCGGCGAAGGTGCCGTGACCTTCACCGGTCGCGGCCAGCGATCCGTACAGGGTGACGGCGAGCCCCGTCGCGGCGGTCAGCTCGTCCCCGAGCCGCGCGACGAAGTCGGCGGCGGCGCGCATCGGCCCGACGGTGTGCGACGACGACGGCCCGATCCCGATCGTGAACAGGTCGAACACGCCGATGTACGGCGGGGGTGCAAGAGCGTCGGTCAAGGGGAACTCCGTTCTGGCCACCCCGGGGCGGGGTCGCGGCGAGTTCCTCCCGCTCTGTCATGGGCCTGAGAGTTTCCACGCGGCGCACCGCGCTTGCCCCGTCGGCGGACGCCTGGGCGTCGCTTTCCAGAGTGACCTCACCGCCACGGTACGTGGGCCTGAGAGATTCCGGGAGGGGTTGCTCCTACGGCACACCACGCTGCGGCGGTGTTCTCCCGTGACGGGTGAAACGGTCTGTGCTGTTGTGGGCTCGAGTCTAGCGGGCGTCGGGCATCACCGCGGATGCCGCGCCCGACGCGATACGGCCCGCTCGGAAGGTCACCCGGTGCAGCGGCCGGTCGAGACCGTCGGGCCTTGCGCGGATGCGGCCCCGAGCGCCGGCGCGAGCTCGGCGACCGTCATCGCATAACCGCGGCCCTCGCCGTCGGCGCCGCGGGCGAAGACGACTCCGGCGACCTCGCCGTCGGCCGTCAGCAGCGGACCGCCCGAGTTACCCGGCTGCACGTCCGCGGCGAGGGCGTAGACGGCGCGCGGCGTCGAAGAATCGTCGTAGATGTCGGGGACGGGCACGGTGCCCTCCGAGAGCACATCGGCACCGATGCTCGTGAACGGGCCGCCCAGCGGATATCCCTGCACGGCCGCACGATCACCGGGCGCGAGCTGCTCGGTGAGGGGCAGCGCCCGCGCGTCGAGGGATCCCACGGCGATGACGGCGAGGTCGTCGACCGGGTCGAAGTACACCACGCGTCCCTCCGCCGCCGAGCGCCCGGGCAGTTCCACGACGGGCGCGTCGACGCCGGCGACGACGTGCGCGTTGGTGACGACGAGGTCGTCGGCGACGACGAAGCCGGAGCCGGTGAGGGACACGCCGCACGCATACGCGGTGCCGCCGATGCGGGCGACGGATGCGGCGGCCTGCTGCAGCTCGGGATCGTCCAGGGCGATGGGCGGCGCCGTGGGAGCCTGCTCGAACTCGAACAGCGCGCCGAGCGTCGGGATCCCCTCGTCGACGACGAGCGCCCGCAGCTGGGCGAGAGCGGTGTCCATGGGTGGCGGCGTGAGGTCGTCGATCCAGCCGAGCACCTTGGAGGACGCGACGGCCGACGAGACCACCGGTGTGCCGGTGGCGGTGACCGACTGGCCGACCATCAGCAGCACGAGGGCGGTGGCGACCGTTCCGACGGCGGCGCCGAGCGTGCGATCGAGCCAGCTGAGCTTCACGCGGTCGACGCCGCGGCGCACGACCCGGCCGATGGCGGATCCGACAGCGCCGCCGAGGAGCACGAGGGCCACCGTGGCGCCGATGGTGGCCGCGCCGCGCCAGGCGGCATCCGGCACGAGCGGACCGACGAGCGGCACGAGCCATGCGGACACGAACGCGCCGACGACGAGCCCGGCGATGGTGCCGATGGTCGCGACGAAACCGCGGCTCAGGCCGATCGCGAACGCGACGATCAGCGCTGCCACGACGATGACGTCGACCACGAACACGGGCACCTCCGACTCCCGAGGCTACGGGCACGAGCTTTGAGATCCCCGCATGCGCCGCCGCCGAGTTCGCCGGTCGCGCGCCGAGCTCGCCGGTTGCGCGCCGAGCTCGCCGGCGATCTCGCGCACCGACCGGCGATCTCGCGTGTCATGCGGCGAACTCGCGAGGCGATCGGTTCGGCCGCGCAGGCACGGCCACCCCGGCTTGCACTTCGTGTCAGCGTGACAATAAGATGCATCACGGAGTTACAGTCATGTCTACCCTAACCGAGCATCCGCACCCCGAGCAGATTCGCGTCGCCGTCTCGACCGTGATCTTCTCGCTGCGCCGCGACCCCGGCGACGACCGCGCACGCGTCGTGATGCCGCTCGTGCGCCGCACCCGCGACCCGTTCGAGGGCCGCTGGGCACTTCCCGGCGGATGGCTCGGCGACGTCGAAGGTATGGAGGCCGCGGCCTCCCGCACACTCGCCGAGACGACCGGACTCGCCCCGAGCTACCTCGAGCAGCTCTACGCGTTCGGGGACGTCGACCGCTCCCCCACGCGCGTCGTGTCGATCGTCTACTGGGCGCTCGTGCGCGAAGACGAATCCCGTGCGACCGCACAGGAGAACGTCGCGTGGTTCGACGCGACCACCCACCCCGAGCTCGCCTTCGACCACGACCACATCGTGCGCTACGCGCTGTGGCGCCTGCGCAACAAGGTCGGCTACAGCCGCATCGCGCACGGACTGCTGCCCGACCTGTTCACCCTCGCCGACCTCCGCGAGGTGTACGAGGCGATCCTCGGCCGCAGGCTCGACCCCGCGAACTTCCGCCGCCAGGTCGAAGGCTCGGCGACCCTCATCCCCACCGACGAGCGCCGCGGCGGCAGCCACCGCCCCGCGCGCCTCTACCGCTACAACCACGACGTCGAGCTCGCCGAGCGCGGGCCGCTGCCCGATTGACGAAAGGCGCGAACCATGGCCGCCACCCTCCTCACGCTCCAGCCGCGTCCGGTCGACCCGTCCGTCGACCACGGCATCCAGGCGATCGTCGCCGGGGCCGCCCCGGGCGAGACCTGCAACACCGACCTCGCCGCCGGCCCGTGGGAATTCGACGCCCGCCCCGGCTACGGTCCGGGATCGTCGATGGGCGACGTCATCCCCACCGGTGCACCCCGGCAGGGCGAGCTGCCCGCCGAGTACCGGGAGGCGAGCGAGGAAGAGCTCGACCGCCGCATCCGCGCGGCGAAGCAGACCCTCGGCGACCGCGTAGTGGTGATGGGCCACCACTATCAGCGCGAGGAGATCATCGTCCACGCCGACCACACCGGCGACTCGTTCCAGCTCGCCGGGTTCGCGCAGCAGCATCCGGATGCCGAGGCCATCGTGTTCTGCGGCGTGCACTTCATGGCCGAGACCGCCGACCTGTTGTCGCGTCCCGACCAGGCCGTCATCCTCCCGAATCTCGCCGCCGGATGCTCGATGGCCGACATGGCCTCGATCGACGAGGTCGAGGAGTGCTGGGAGCAGCTGGCCGAGATCTACGGCGACATGGACGAGGCGGATGCCGACGGCCTCGTGCCGGTGATCCCGGTGACGTACATGAACTCCTCCGCGGCGATCAAGGGCTTCGTGGGCCGTCACGGCGGCATCGTCTGCACGTCGTCGAACGCGCGCACCGTGCTGGAATGGGCGTTCGCCCGCGGCCGCCGGGTGCTGTTCTTCCCCGACCAGCACCTGGGGCGCAACACCGCCAAGGCGATGGGGGTCCCGCTCGCGCAGATGCCGATGTGGAACCCGCGCAAGCCCCTCGGCGGATCCGACGAGGCGACGCTCGACGATGCCCGCGTCATCCTCTGGCACGGCTTCTGCTCGGTGCACCGCCGGTTCACGACGGCCCAGATCGACAAGGCCCGCGCCGACCACCCCGGCGTCCGCGTCATCGTGCACCCGGAATGCCCGATGGACGTCGTGGACGCCGCCGACGAGGCAGGATCGACCGACTACATCCGCACCGCGATCGCCGCGACGACCGAGCCGACCGTGTTCGCGGTGGGCACCGAGGTGAACCTCGTGCAGCGGCTCGCGGCGCAGCATCCGCAGCACGAGATATTCTGCCTCGACCCCGTCGTGTGCCCGTGCTCGACGATGTACCGCATCCACCCCGGCTACCTCGCCTGGGTGTTGGAGGGACTCGTCGCCGGCACAGTGCTCAACCGGGTGACGGTGCCGGCGGACGTCGCCGACCCCGCGCGGGTCGCACTCGAGCGGATGCTGGCGGCACGGCCGTGACCACGCCGCACGTGGTCGTCGTCGGCTCCGGGATCGCGGGGCTCACCGCGGCCCACCACGCCGCGGCGGCCGGCGCGCGGGTGACCCTTGTGACGAAGGCGTCGCTCGCGGAGTCGAACACGCGCTACGCGCAGGGCGGGGTCGCCGCGGTCATGTTCGACGACGACCGCGTCGCCGACCACGTGCGCGACACGCTCATGGCCGGGGCCGGCCTCGGCGACCCTGCCGCCGTGCGCGTGCTCGCCTCCGAGGGTCCCGCGCGCATCCGCGAGCTCGTCGCGGCGGGGGTCGCCTTCGACCGCACCGCCGACGGCGCCTTCGTCCGCGGACTCGAGGCCGCACACTCCTACCCCCGTGTGCTGCACGCGGGGGGCGACGCGACCGGCGCCGTGATCGAGGCCGGCCTGATCGCCCGCCTCCGCACCGACGGCGTCGAGATCGTCGAGGGCGCACTGCTCACCGAACTGCTGACGGACGGCGGACGCTGCGTCGGGGTCGAACTGCTCGTCGCCGGCGCCCTGCGCACGGTGCGGGCGGACGCCGTCGTGCTCGCGACCGGGGGCGCCGGGCAGCTCTACGCGCACACGACCAATCCCGCCGTCGCGACCGGTGACGGCATCGCCGCGGCGCTGCGGGCCGGCGCCGAGGTCGCCGACCTCGAGTTCGTGCAGTTCCATCCGACGGTGCTCGCCGCCGGTGATGCGTTCCTCGTCTCCGAGGCGATGCGCGGCGAGGGCGCGGTGCTGCGCGACGCGCGGGGGCACCGCTTCATGGTCGACGTGCACCCCGATGCCGAGCTCGCGCCCCGCGACGTCGTGGCCCGCGCGATCGTGACGGCCATGGCCGCGCAGGACGGACGCCCCGTGCTGCTCGACGCCACCGGACTGCGCGCCACTCCCGCCGCGACGGCCGACTTCCTCGCCGAGCGCTTCCCGACGATCGACGCCGCCGTCCGCGCCCGCGGACTGGACTGGGCGCGCGAGCCCATCCCCGTCACCCCTGCGGCCCACTACCTCATGGGCGGTGTCGTGACCGACCTCGACGGCCGGACGTCGATCCCCGGTCTGTTCGCCGCCGGCGAGGTCGCCCGCACCGGCGTGCACGGCGCGAACCGCCTGGCCTCGAACTCGCTGCTGGAGGGCGCCGTCTTCGGCGCCCGTGCCGGCCGAGCCGCCGCGTCGGCCCCGGCATCCGCACCCGCGCCCGGCCTTCCCGTCCGCGAGGGGTCGCAACACGCGGCGCCCGCCGCGGACGCATCGCGTGTCGCGACCCCTCGCGCACCGATGCGCCGCGCGGAGCTGCAGCAGCTCATGTGGGAGTGCGCGGGTGTCGAGCGCGATGCGGCGGGGCTCGCGCACGCGGCGCGCGTGCTCGACGGCCGGGCGATGCCGGAACCGACGGATGCCGCCGCCCGGGAGGACGCGAACCTGCTCGTCGTTGCCCGCGCGGTCGTCGCCGCCGCCCTCGCCCGCACCGAGTCGGTCGGCGCGCACTTCCGGCGCGACGCCGCCGCCTCGTCCACAACTCCGGAGATCCACGCCGTGTCGCCGCTCGAAAACGCTTCCGGTCGCCGCGATCGCGCGGATCTCCGGAGTTCCGAACAGCAGGAGGTCGCCTGATGCTCACCGCCGCCCACATCTCCCGCGTCGTGCAGGCCGCGCTCGAGGAAGATGCGCCCTGGGGCGATCTCACCAGCTCGTCGCTCATCCCCGCGGATGCCGTCGCGACGGCGGATCTGATCGCCCGGGAGCCCGGGGTCTTCAGCGGCGGCGCCGTGTTCGCCGCCGCGTTCACCCTCACCGACCCGGCGGTGCACGTGACGCAGACCGTCGCCGACGGCGCGGCGTTCGACGTCGGTGACGTGCTGGCCACGGTGACCGGACCCGCCCGCGGGGTGCTGACGGGTGAGCGGGTCGCCCTGAACTTCGTGCAGCGGATGTCGGGCATCGCGACGCTGACGGCGCGCTACGTGGAGCAGGTCGCGCACACCGGCGCGCGGATCGCCGACACCCGCAAGACCACACCGGGGCTGCGCGCGTTCGAGCGTCACGCGGTGCGCTGCGGCGGCGGCCACAACCACCGCTTCTCCCTGTCGGACGCCGTCATGGCCAAGGACAACCACCTCGCGGTGCTCACCGCGGGCGGCGCGCCGGTGACGCAGGCCCTGCAGGGCGCGATTGCCCGACTCCCCCACACCGCGCACGTCGAGGTCGAGGTCGATCATCTCGACCAGATCGAGGCGGTGCTGGCGGCCGGGGTCGACACGATCATGCTCGACAACTTCACGCTCGAGCACCTGCGCGCGGGCGTCGAGAAGATCGCCGGGCGCGCGCAGATCGAGGCATCCGGCGGCGTCGACCTGACGAGCGTCCGCGCGATCGCCGAGACCGGCGTCGACGTCATCTCGGTCGGCGCCCTCACCCACTCCGCGCCGGCCCTGGATCTCGGGCTGGACGTGCGCATCGAGGTGTGATGCTCTACCTCGATCACGCCGCGACGACACCGGTGCGCCCCGAGGTGCTGCAGGCGATGCTGCCGCACCTGTCCGACCGCTTCGGCAACCCGTCGAGCCACCACACCGTCGGCGAGCGGGCAGCCGGAGCGCTGGCCGACGCGCGCGCCCGCGTCGCCGCGTTCGTGGGCATGCGGGCCGGCGACATCGTGTTCACCTCGGGCGGCACCGAGGCCGACAACCTCGCGATCAAGGGCATCACGATCGCCGCGGCACTGCGCTCCGGCATCCCCGGCCATGTCATCACGTCGATGATCGAGCACGAGGCCGTGCTGGCGTCGTGCGCGTACCTCGAACGCGTCCACGGCGTGCAGGTCACCCGCCTGGCGGTCTCGTCGACCGGCCGCATCGACCCGGATGCCGTCGCCGCGGCGCTGCGGCCCGACACCGCGCTCGTGAGCATCGGGTACGCCAACAACGAGATCGGCACCGTGCAGGACGTCGGCGCGATCGCCGCCGCCACCGCACGCGTGCCGCTGCACCTCGACGCGGTGCAGGCGGCCGGCTGGCTGGCACTGTCCGGCACCGGCGCCGACGCGCTCTCGATCGCGGGACACAAGATCGGGGCGCCGCAGGGCACCGGAGTGCTCGCCGTGCGCGGCAGGATCCCGCTCGAGCCGCTGCTGCACGGCGGCGGTCAGGAACGCGGACGGCGCTCGGGCACGGAGGACGTCGCCGGCGCCGTCGGATTCGCCACCGCCCTGGAACTCGCCGAGGCGGAACGTTCCGCCGACGCCGCGCGCGTCGGCGCTGTGACGACGGCGTTCATCGACGCCGTGCTCGCCACCGTCCCGGACGCGCGCCTGACCGGCGACCCGGTGCACCGGCTGCCGGGCACGGCGAGCTTCACGTTCACCGGAACGTCGGGCGAGGCCGTGCTGCTCGAACTCGAGCGCCGCGGCGTCGTCTCGTCGAGCGGCTCGGCGTGCGCAGCCGGCGACAGCGACCCGTCGCACGTGCTGCTCGCGTGCGGCGTCGCCCCGGATGTCGCCCTCACCGCGGTGCGCTTCACGTTCGGCCACGGCGGGTCGCCGGATCCGGCGCAGCTCGCCGCGGCGGTCGCCGCATCCGTCACGGCAGTACGATCGACCGGGTGAGCACGCCGGTCGTCACCGTCATCGTCCCGGGGCGCGATGTCGGCGAGTTCGCCGCCGAGGCGCTCGCGTCGCTGCGCGCGCAGACCCTCGACTCCTGGTGCGCCGTGCTCGTCGACGACGGTTCCACCGACGCGACGACGGCGATCTTCGCGGATGCCACGGCCACCGACCCGCGCTTCTCGCTCGTGCGTCACGACATCCCCCGCGGTCTGGGCGCCGCCCGAAACGCGGGTCTCGACCTCGTGCAGACGCCCTTCGTCGGATTCCTCGACGCCGACGACGTCATGACGCCGTCGGCGCTCGAGCGCCTCGTCGGTGCCCTCGACGCGTCGGGAAGCGACATCGCCGTCGGCGCGTACGTCCGGCTTCGGCCCGATGCCGACGGCGGATACACGCCGGGGATCGTGCAGCCGTGGGTGAGCGCCGCGACCGCCCCGCCCCGGGCCGGCACCGACCTGACCGCTCACCCCGACGTCTCGGGCAACATCGTCGCGTGGTCGAAGGTGAGCCGCATCGAGCTGTGGCGTCGGGCGGAGGTGCGCTTCCCCGAGGGGAAGCTGTACGAGGACCAGCTCGTCGCGCAGCGCCTCTACACGCTGGCGCGCGGCATCGACGTCGTGCCCGACGTCGTGGTGCACTGGCGCGAACGCGCCGACGGCTCTTCGATCACCCAGCACAAGGATGCCGTGCCCGTACTCGCCGACTACCTCGAGGCGATGCGAGGCGGCATCGCCGTGCTCGACGCCGCGGGGCACGCGGCCGCCGCGCGTTCCCGGGTGCGGCTGATCCTCGACATGGACGTGCCACCGCTCGTGCGCATCGCGCAGGGCCATCGCGACGACGCGTACCGTCGCGCGCTCGGCGCCTTCGTGCGCGACCTCGCCGCGCGTGCGGAGGACGAGGAGATCGTGCTCGACTCCGATTCGGCCCCGTTGCTCTCTGCCGCTCGACTCTGGTGAACGCGGCACGCCGTCGAGGCCCGCGGGTGACCGCGACGGCGACGACGCCTATGCTGGCGCCCATGACCGATGCATCCGCAACGCCGCTGCCCGCCACGCCCGACGGGCCCGACCTCGGCGAGCTGCGCGAGGAGATCGACGAGCTGCAGGAGCAGTCCACGCAGGACCTCGTCTCGCCGACGCCGAAGGCCGTCGAGGAGGATGAGCCGACGCCGGAGCCGACCGACGCGATCGGCTCCGAGGACTGGCCGGACGCCGAGCGCTCCTGAGCCTCGCTGAGTCTCCCCGAGCCTGCTGAGCCGCGGGGAGTTCCTCAGGCGTCCTCCTCGAACTGCTCGATCCGCGCCGCGGCGATCTGCTCGGCGGCCAGCTGGGCGTAGAGGCCTCCCGCCGCGAGCAGTTCGAGGTGGGCGCCGGATTCGACGATGCGCCCCGCCTCGACGACGTGGATGACGTCGGCGCCGACGACCGTCGAGAGCCGGTGCGCGACGGTGAGCGTCGTGCGCCCTCGCGCGGCGGCGTCCAGCGCCTCCTGCACGACCCGCTCCGAGACGGTGTCGAGGGCGCTGGTGGCCTCGTCCAGCAGCAGCACCGGCGGGTCTTTGAGCAGCACCCGCGCGATCGCGATGCGCTGCTTCTCGCCGCCCGACAGCCGGTACCCGCGTTCGCCGACGACGGTGTCGTAGCCGCGCGCGAACGACGTGATCACGTGGTGGATGTTCGCCGCCGTGCACGCGGAGACGAGCTCGGCATCCGTGGCATCGGGCTTTGCGTAGCGCAGATTCTCGGCGATCGAGGCGTGGAACAGGTAGGTCTCCTGCGACACGATCCCGATCTGCTCGATGATCGAGTCTGCCGCGAGCTCGCGTACGTCGGCGCCGGCGAACAGAACCGTGCCGCCGGTCGCCTCGTACAGGCGCGGCGCGAGATAGAGCACGGTGGTCTTCCCCGCCCCCGAGGGACCGACGAACGCGACGTGCTGACCCGGCTCGGCGACGAAGGACACGCCGTCCAGCGACGGCCGCGTCGAGGGCGCGGCATCCGGATACCGGAAGACGACATCGCGGAACTCGATGCGTCCGACGGGACCGGGAGCGTCGTCCACCCGGGCGGCGCGCGGGGGGTCGGCGATCGCGGGTCGCAGATCGAGGTACTCGAAGATGCGCGCGAAGATCGCCGCCGAGGTCTGCAGGTCGAGCGAGACGCGCAGCAGCCCCATGAGCGGCTGCAGCAGCCGCGCCTGCACGGTCGTGAACGCGACGATCGTCCCCGCGGTGATCGCGTCGGTGCCGGCGCCGATGAGCCACCCCGCGACGAGGTAGATGAGTGCCGGGACCGACGCCATGATCACCTGCACGACGGCGAAGAATCCCTGACCGCTCATGGCGCGTTTGATCTGCAGGGCGACCTGGTTGCGGTTCTCGTCCTGGTATCGCGCCGATTCTGCGCCCTGCCGGTTGAACGCCTTCGACAGGAGCACGCCGGACACGCTCAGGGTCTCCTGCGTGATCGAGGTGAGCTCCGACAGCGACTCCTGCGTCTGCCCGGCGATCCGCGCGCGCACCTGACCGACGCGCCGCTGCACGAGCACCAGCACGGGCATGAGGGCGACCGAGATGAGCGTCAGCCGCCAGTCGATGATGATCATGGCCACCAGCGCCGAGACGACCGTCACGGCGTTGCCCAGGATGCTGGTGAGCGTGTTCGTGAGCACACCCGACACCGCGCCCACGTCGTTCTGGAGGCGCGATTGGATGACACCCGTCTTGGTGCGGGTGAAGAAGGCGAGTTCCATCGACTGCAGGTGTTCGAACAGCCGCACCCGCAGATCTCCGGTCACCCGGTTGCCCACCGTCGAGGTCAGCCAGGTCTGCACGACCCCGATGGCCGCCGACAGCAGGTACAGCCCGATGGTGGCCGCGACGAGCTGTGCCAGCAAGGGCAGGTCGGGGGCGCCACCGTCGACCGGGAAGAGCGCCTCGTCGAAGATGCGCTGCACGATCAGCGGCGGGATGACCGCGATCGCCGCGCCCAGCACGACCAGCGCGCCGGTGACGACGAGGCGACCCGTGTAGGGGCGGAAGAGCGCCACCACTCGGCGTCCCAGTCCCTCGATGTGGGGGGCATCGGCGTTCTGCCGACGCTGCGCCGCCTCGTCCACGCCGCGGAACCCGGGTCGCCCGCCGGGATGTCCGCCGCCTGGCCCACCCATACTCATGACCAAATCGTGTCACCGGATCGGGAATGCCGTGTCGGACCGCGCCGTTAGGGTGAGAGTTCGTCCCGGCTCTCGGGTCGACTTCCCGCGCTCATCCACGAGGAGTCCCCCTTTGGCTACCACCGACACCGTCCGCACCGTTCCGGCCACGCCGCCCACCACCGTGGGCGCGAAGGAGAACCGGGTCATCTGGCTGCTGCTCGCCGCCGCATTCGTCGCGATCCTCAACGAGACGACGATGGGCGTCGCGATCCCCCACCTCGTGCACGACCTCGACATCACCGAGGTCACCGCGCAGTGGCTCACCACCGCGTTCATGCTGACGATGGCCGTCGTCATCCCCACCACCGGGTTCCTGCTGCGCCGCTTCTCGACGCGTGCGATGTTCGCCACCGCGATGGGACTGTTCTCCACCGGCACCCTCATCGCGCTCGTCGCTCCGGGCTTCGAGGTGCTGCTCGTCGGCCGCGTCGTGCAGGCATCCGGCACCGCGGTCATGATGCCGCTGCTGATGACGACCCTCATGACGGTGGTCCCCGCGCACCTGCGCGGTCGGATGATGGGCCGCGTGAGCGTCGTCATCTCGCTCGCCCCCGCGATCGGGCCGACGATGTCGGGCCTCGTGCTCGACAACCTCAGCTGGCGCTGGATCTTCGCGATCGTCCTGCCGATCGCCGTCCTCGCCCTCGCGGTCGGGGTCAAGTGGATCCAGAACCTCGGCGAGACCAGCCACGCCCCCCTCGACATCCTCTCGGTGTTGCTGTCGGCCCTCGGATTCGGCGGTCTCGTGTTCGGCCTCAGCCAGATCGGCGGCGGCGGTCACGGTGGGGCGACCGACGCGGCCGCCCAGGCCGCCTCGGGGCTGGCGACCGTCACGCTCGTCGTGTCGCTGTCGATCGGCGTCGTCGCCCTCGGCCTGTTCGTGTGGCGTCAGCTCGTGCTGCAGAAGGTCGACGACGCGCTGCTCGATCTGCGCATCTTCCGCTCCGCCAACTTCTCGCTCTCGGTGGCCCACTTCGCGGTCATGTCGCTCGCGTTCTTCGGCACGATCACGGCCCTGCCGCTGTTCATGCAGGGCCCGATGGGCATGTCGGCCACGGATGCCGGGCTCGTCGTGCTGCCGGGCGCCCTCGCGATGGGCCTGCTCGGACCCGTCATCGGCCGCATCTACGACCGCTGGGGCACGCGCGTGCTGCTGCTGCCGGGCACCGTGATCGTGCTCGCCATCCTGTGGTGGTTCACGACGCTCACCGAGTCCACGCCGGTGTGGGCACTCGTGGTCACGCAGACCCTGCTGTCGGTGGGGCTCGCGATGTCGTTCACGCCGCTGTTCACCGCGTCGCTGGGCTCGCTCGAGCCGAAGTACTACTCCTACGGCTCCGCGACGGTCTCGACGATCCAGCAGGTCGCCGGAGCGGCCGGCATCGCCCTGCTCATCACGGTCATGTCCTCGGTGAGCGCGTCGCAGGCCGCGGCCGGGGCTGCCGAGGCGGCCGCCGGCGCCGCCGGAGCCCGGGCGGCGTTCCTGCTCGCGGCGATCATCGGCACCCCGCTGCTGATCAGCGCGTTCTTCATCCGCAAGCCCGCCGACGCGCCGGAGGGCATGCCCGCCGGTCACTGACCGGCGCAGCACGGCCGACTCGCATCCCGCGCACGGCGCAGCGCACCCGCGGCGCCGTGTGAGGATCGAAGCGGTGAGGAGAGCCCGATGATCGACCGACTACGCCTGCGCACGACGGGCACCGCGGCCGTCGAGGACGTCTGGCAGCGATTCGTCCCCTCGGCGCGCCTGCACGGCGTCGTCCCCCACCGGTTCGCGTTCGCCTGGGACTCGGCCACCGTCGACGGTCTGGCGGTCATCGAGTACGAGCTGAACGCCGCCGTGCACTCGCGCGTGGCCCCCGACGAGCAGCTCATGGTCTGCCGTCTGGTCGCCGACGACGGCGGCGCCTGGGACACGCACGGCCCCCTCGTCTCCCGGCTGCCCTGGGCCACCACGGAGCGTCCGGTCGAGGCCCGCTGGGACGGGCGGGCACGGGTGCAGGCGTTCGTCTTCGATCGTGCCGAGGCGCAGCGGCAAGCGCGGCGGATGACGGGAGACGACGCCTTCGTGCTGGGCATCGCCGACGCGCGTCCCGACCCGGCGGTCGGCGGAGCGTGGCAACGCGCCTTCCGCTACGCGGCCCAGACGCTCCGTGATCCGGCATCCGATCCCGCACCACTGCTGCACACGGAGGTGGCACGGCATGCGCTGCACGTGACACTCAGCGCCTTCTCCCCCGCATTCGCCACCGCCGTCGACGGGGCGACGCAGCGATCCGCGGCGCCGGCGACCGTGCGACGCGCACTCGCTTTCATCGACGCGCACGCGCACGAGCCGATCACGGTCGACGACATCGCCCGGGCCGCGGGCATCACACCGCGCGGGCTGCAGTACGCGTTCCGTCGCGCGCTCGGCACGTCCCCGCGCGACCGACTGCGCCAGGTGCGCCTCTCGGGAGCACACGCCGACCTGTGCGACCCGCATGCCGGGAGCGTCGGCGAGATCGCCGCACGCTGGGGCTTCGGCCACGGTGCCCGTTTCGCCGCGCTGTACCGCGCGGCCTACGGGGTCAACCCGGCGCAGACCCGTCGCGCGCACCGCTGACGTTCGCGGATCGCACATCCGTTTCGCGTGGCGGACCCGCCGTCGGCCCGGTGGTCCCCTCCGGGTGACGATGGCGTCCGGGAGGCCGCCGCGTGGGACGTCTGGTGTACGAGCAGTCGGTGAGACTGGAGATCGACGATCGCACCCTCGCGCATCTGCAGGTCGTCATCGCCGAGAAGCTGCGACGCGGCGAGTCCTTCTACTTCTCCTGGTCGCAGCCGCCGCACGAGGGCAGCGGCCGCAGCGTCATGTGGCTGCATCCCGACGCGTCACTGCAGTTCTCGTACCGGCGCAGGCGGTCCGGCGCGCTGTCCCTCGCCTGGATCGAGCTCCTCTCCGAGGAGGCCAACTCCCCCGCGGGGTTGCAGCTGGTCGAGGAGCCCGAAGCCGGGGTGGACGCCGACGCCGGAACGGCCGACCTCTGAGCCCGGATGATGCACACCCGGGTGCGGCGCGCAACCCCGCTCCCGCACCGCAACGGTCGCCCTAGCGTCGGAGCATGTCGACGCTGACGTTCGGGATCGAAGAGGAGTTCGTGCTCCTGGACCCGTCGTCGCTCGCGACCGTCGACGTCGGCGCACAGGCGGTCGCCGAGCTGCGGGCCGCGGGAGCGGGCGTGACGCACGAGTTCCGCGCGTCACAGGTCGAATACGTCTCCCCCGTACTCACCCGTGCCGCCGAGGCTCTCGCGGAGCTGACGGTCTTCCGGCGGCACCTGTATGACTGGTCGCGCGCGCACGGCGTGCTCGCGTGCGGCGCGGGCACTCCGTACGACATCGGTGCGGGATCGCGTGTGCATGCCGACGCCCGTTACGAGCGGATCGCCGACGACATCGCCGGACTCGCCGACGAGCACCAGATCAACGGGTTGCATGTGCACGTGGCGCGCACCGACCGTGACGACGGTGTCGATGCCTCGAACGCCCTCCGCCCGTGGCTTCCGCTGCTGCTGGCCCTGTCGGCGGACTCACCGTTCTGGCGCGGCCGCGATACCGGTTTCGCCAGCTGGCGCGCCCTGCACGGCCGGCGCTGGACGACCCACGGCATCCCGCCGCTGTTCGCGGATGCCGCCGACCTCGACCGCACCGTCTCGGCGCACGGCGGACTCGGCGCGACGAGCGACGCGGGCACCGTCAACTGGAACGTGCGCGTGTCGGCGACGCATTCCACCGTCGAAGTGCGCGTGTGCGACGCGCAGCTGTCTGCCGACGACGCCGTGCCCCTCGCTGCGCTCATCCGCGCACTCGTCGACGGGCGCACGCGCGATGTGCGTCCCGTCGAACCGGCCGCCGGCGTCTGGGACGCCGCTCTCTGGCATGCCGCGCGGCATGGCCTGTCGGGCACCCTCCTGGACCCCGTGAGCGCGACGGTGGGCCCGGCGCGGCACGCGGTGCGCTCGCTGCTCGCTGCGGCGGGTCCGGCGCTTACCGCACACGGCGACCTCGACCTCGTCGAGGGATTCCTCGGACGGATCCTGCGCTTCGGCACGGGGGCGAGGCGCCAGTGGGACGCCCGCCGGCACGGCGTGCCCGCCCTCGCGCAGCTGTATCGCGACGCGATGGCTCACCCGCAGCATGAGGCGCGACGAACGGCGTCGGCCCGGGTGCCGTGAACCGTCAGTCGTTGCCGCTGGCGGGCGCTGCGCCGAGGGCGTCGACGGCGTCGAAGAACTCGTCGGGCACCGTCCGCTCGAGCAGGGTGCCCAGGGCGTCGAGTCGGGCGGTGCTGGTGATGCCGACGACGGTCGCGTCGACCAGCGGGCTGCGCAGCGAGAACTGCAGCGCCGCGGCGGCGAGGTCGACGCCGTTCCCGCGTGCGAGGGCGCGCACTCGGTCGAGGTGCGCGGCGAAGGCGGCCGGCATCTCGCGGTACCCGTAGCTCGACGATCCGTTCGCGAGCGTTCCGCCGCCGAACGGTGCGGCGTTGATGACCGTCATCCGCAGCTCGCGAGCCAGCCGGAAGGTCTCCTCCGCCATCCGGTCGACGAGGGTGTACCGGTTGTGCGAGAGCACGGCGTCGAACGCGCCGGTCTCGACGTAGCCGTGCACCTGCGCCATCGTGCCCGACGCGATGCCGATCGCGCCGATCACGCCCTCGTCCCGTGCTTGCAGCAGCGCCTCGACCGCACCGCCGGGCGCCATGGCCTCCGACAGGCTCAGGGAGTAC
Organism: Microbacterium telephonicum; assembly: GCF_003651225.1. Lineage (GTDB taxonomy): Bacteria > Actinomycetota > Actinomycetes > Actinomycetales > Microbacteriaceae > Microbacterium > Microbacterium telephonicum. Next base: position 181,933 of record NZ_RCDB01000002.1, on the reverse strand, counting down.
GGGTCGTGCAGGTGGTAGAGCGGCAGCCGGTCGAGTCCGAGCCGGGTCAGCGACTCCTCGAGCGAGCGGCGCACGCGGTCGCCGTCGAACACCCCGTCGGGGTCGGCATCCGCTTTGCTGTAGACGAGCGTGCCCGCCGGCAGGCCGCCGGCGCGACGTACGGCGTCGCCGAGCAGCGCCTCACTGCGTCCCTGGGCGTAGTTGTTCGACGTGTCGACCCCGCCGAGCCGCGAATGCAGCAGCGCGTCGGCGAGGGTGTCGGCGCCGTCGCGGGTTCCGAGAGACGAGGCGCCGAGCAGCACCGGGGTGAGCGGGATGGCGTGCATGCGTCCACGCTACCGAGCGAGCAGGGCGGATGCCGACCTCGCGGCGGCGGTGAGCGCCGAGGCGAAGGCGCTGGGGCTGGAGAGCGATCCGTCGCAGCTCGCCGTCATCGGCATCGCCGTCGCGCAGGAAGCCGGTGTCGACCCGCAGCGACGCGGTCCACATCTGTGGTTCCACGAGCTCACGCCGCCACGGCCCGGACGGGGGCGCACCCATGTCGACATCTCGGTCCCCGCCGACGTGGCCGAGACGCGTGTCGCCGCCGCGGTCGCCGCGGGCGGGCGGATCGCCGACGATTCGGCGGCGCCGAAGTGGTGGACGCTCGCGTCACCCGACAATCACGGTGTGGATCTCGCAGCCTGGGCGGACTCGACGGCGTGACGCCGCGTCCGCGTGGGGTGCGCTCAGTTGGTGGAGCAGCAGCCCCCGCCACAGCACGAGGCGCCCTCGTCGGCGACGACGATGAGGTTCTTCTCGTCGGTGACGGGCTGGAGCGTGGGGGTGGGCAGGTTCGAGGTGGCCATGCGCTCCATGGTAGCCCGCAGGCACGACGGCGGGCGTAGGCTCCGCAGCATGACCCATTACCTGATCTCGTTCCCGAGTTCGGCCATGGTCATCCCCGAGGGCGAGTTCGACCAGGTGGTCGCCGACTCGCACGCGGTGATCGAGGAGGCCAAGCAGGCGGGCGTGTACGTCTTCGGCGGCGGCATCGACGAGACCGTGGCTCCGGTCATGGTCTCGGGCCAGGGAATCGTCACCGAGGGCACGTACCCGCAGACGCGCACCATCGAGGGCGGATACACGGTGCTGAACCTGCCGACACGCGAGGCGGCGATCGAGTGGGCCGCGAAGATCGCGACGGCCTGCCGTTGCGCGCAGGAGTTGCGCGCGTTCGGCTTCGACCCTGCCTCCTGAAGCGCGCCCGCGATCGGGCGCGCGGCGCGGCGGAGGCCTGGCGGTCAGTGGCCGCCGATTTGGCTCGTGCCGCCGTGGCGGCGGCCGTCGGTCGCCTGATAGAGCTGGCTGCCGAGCTGCTCGGTCTCCATGCCGCCGGCGCTTCGGGTCTCGTAGGTCTGCACCTCGGGTCGCACGAGGCGCACGAGGCGGGTCCAGATCGACGTCTTCTTCTCAGCCATCGGGTCTCCCGTCCGTTGCCGCGAACCTATCACCCTGCGGGTCGCCCGACGTCTACGTCGCACTCCAAGCAGAGACCGGATCGGCCGGCGACATAGGGGGCGGCCCTGGCGGCAGCGCCCCCTGAGCAGGACGCCCCACCGCGGAAGGGCCGCAGGGATCTCAGGGGTGACGGGGCGCAGGAATGAGGAGCGCTTCGAGGGCTGCGAGCCTTTCGGTCCGGCTGCCTGCGATCTCGACGACGTTCCGGCCTGCGCCGACGATCTCGTCATCTGCGACGAAATCCAGCAGGACGTCGTTCATCACCTGGCGCAGCGGAAGGTCCGGGAGCACGACGAAGTCCGGATGGCGAACAGCGAAGTCGGACACGAGCGTGCTCTTCCCGCTGGCATGGGTCCCGGAAACGACGATCCGCATGGCGCGACTCTACGGCGTCGTCGTCGCGATCCTGCGCCTCCGACGCAGCAGCCGGGTCGGCCGGGTCGAGGAGGATCTGGGCCGCGTACACGACATGCCGGGAGCCGAACCGATCGGACGCCCGCGATCAGCCGCGTGGCTCTGCGGGGCGCGTCGGGCGCGACACCCGCCATCCCGCGCCGGCCGCGAGTGCGCCGCCCGCGAGGAGCACGAGCACGGCTGCGGAGAGGTTCCATGCGCCGACCCATCCGGCGATCGGGTAGCTGACCAGGAAGCAGGCGTGCGAGAGCGAGAACTGCGCCGTGTAGACCAGGGTGCGGTTGCCCTCGTCGGATGCGGCAAGAAGGAGGCGCGCGGACGGGGTGTTGACCAGTGAGGTCCCTGCGCCCAAGGTCGCCCAGATCAGCAGCAACGGCCACCAGTTCCCGGTCGGGTCGACCGTGATCGTGAAGGCCAGGGCGGCGACGAGCCCGATGAGGACGACAGCCGCGCCGCCCCGCATGGTGCGCGCAACCCCGCGCTTCGCGACGAGTCGGGGGGTGTTGAGGGCGATGAGCAGCGACCCGACCCCGAACGCGGCGTAGGCGATGGCCAGAGCGCTGTCGTCGAGGGCGAACACGCTCTTGACGTAGACCACGCTGTCGACGAGGACGAGCGCGGTGCCGGCCGCGACGACGACGTTCATGAGCATCAGCAAGCGGAGGCTTCTCGTGCGCGCGAAGACGCGGATTCCTTCGGTGGCGCGTCGCCAGAAGTTCACGGTGACGCCATCGACAGCGCGTGCGGGGACCTTGGTCACCAGCACGAGCGTCGCTGACCCGAGGAAGCCGATGACGGTAGCCGCGAAGAGGCTGTTGTAGGTGACGATCGCCAGGAGCGCTGCGGCGGCGATGGGGCTCACGATCGCCTCCAGGTCGTAGGCGAGTCGGGACAGCGAGAGCGCTCTCGTGTAGTCCCGCTCCTCGGTGAGGATGCTGGGGATGGTGGACTGGAAGGTGGGCGTGAAGGTCGCCGACGCGGCCTGCAGCAAGAAGATCAGCACATAGATCTGCCAGACGTCGGTGACCAACGGCAAACCCAGAGCCGTGAGCGCACGGACGACATCCGCGCCGACCATGACCGTCTTGCGTGGCAGCCGGTCGACGGCGGCCGCGAGGATCGGTGCGAGACCGACGTAGGCGACCATCTTGATGGTCAGAGCTGTGCCCACCACCGCACCCGCGTTCTCGCCGGCGAGGTCGAACGCGAGAAGTCCCAGCGCGACGGTCAGCATGCCGGTCCCGAGCAACGCGATCACCTGAGCGGTGAACAGCTTCCGGTATGCGCCGTCGCACAGGACCGAGAAGATGTCCACCTCAGGATGCGCCGTGGTGAGGCGGGTGCGCGTCGACGGCGTGCTCGGCCTGCAGGATCGCTTCGCGGACCACGCGGATCGCGTGTTCGTCCGTGAGTGAGTAGAACGCCCGGTTGCCGTCGTTTCGCACGGTCACCATCCGCGCCCAGCGCAGCTTGGCAAGGTGCTGTGAGATCGCGGGCCCCGGCCGTTGGACGACATCGGCGATGTGATTGACCGACAGCTCGCCGTCGCGCAGCGCCAGCAGTATCCGCACACGGGTCTGATCGGCGAGAAGGCGGAACACCTCGACGGCGACTCCGATGTACTCCGAGTCGACGCCGAAGCTCTGCTCGTTAGTGTCTGCATGCATACGCAGATATTAACTCCGGTCGCGCCGAACGGGAATGCGGTCGTCGTCTTCTGTCGACGGAGGTGCGGATGGCGGGCCTCCGAGAACTCCGCTCCTCGGGAAGAGCGCGACGGTGAGTGCCGCGCCGATGGCGGCGCCGAGCAGTTGCGCGCCGAGGAAGGCGACCGCGGATGCGGGCGCGATGCCGGCGAACGTGTCGGTGAAGATGCGCCCGATCGTGACGGCGGGATTGGCGAACGAGGTGGAGCTGGTGAACCAGTACGCCGCGCCGATGTACGCGCCGACCCCGGTCGCGACGACCGGGATACTTCGTCCGGTGCGCGACAGGCCGAACACGAGAAGGACGAGGCCGGCGGTGGCGACGCATTCGGCGAGGATCGTCGCCGCAGTGGCGCGGTCGATACCGGCGATGCGCGTAGGTGTGGCGAACATCGCGTTGGCGAGGATCGCGCCGCCGATCGCGCCGACCACTTGCGCGCTGAGGTAGGCGACCAGATCCCGCACACCCCGCCCGGTGAGGGGCCGTTCGAGCGCCCTGTCGACAAGGGAGACCACCGGATTGAAGTGGGCGCGGGAGATCGGCGCGAACAGCACGATGAGCACGCCGAGGCCGAGTGCAGTGGCCACAGCGTTCTCGAGCAGCTGCAGGCCCGGGTCGGTGGACAGTGTCTGCGCGGCGATTCCGGACCCGACGATCACCGTCACGAGCAGGCCGGTGCCGAGGAACTCCGCCAGCGCCCGCCGCCACAGCGGGTGTCGCGCGAGGGCGGACGTGTCCACGCTCACGCGGGCGGGGTCAGCTCGCCGATGAGGATCTCGACCCGGTGGCGGATCTCGTCGCGGATACGGCGAACCGTCGCGGCATCCTGGCCGGCGGGGTCGTCGAGCTGCCAATCCTCGTAGCGCTTGCCGGGGAAGATGGGGCAGGCGTCACCGCAGCCCATCGTGATCACGACGTCCGACTCCATGACGGCGTCGACGGTGAGCAGCTTGGGGGCGTTGTCCGCGATGTCGATTCCTTCCTCGCGCATGGCGTCGACGGCGACCGGGTTGACCTGGTCTTTGGGCTGCGACCCGGCGGAGAGGACATCGATGCGATCGCCGGCAAGGGCCTGCAGATAGCCGGCGGCCATCTGGGAGCGGCCCGCGTTGTGGACGCAGACGAACAGGACGGTGGGGTTGCTCATGCGGGAGTCTCGTTTCCGTTTCTGGTGGAGCGTCGTTCGACGATGATGGTGTCTCGCCAGCATCCGGCGTGCGCGCCGAGCTGCGAGCGGGCGATCCGCTCGCGTCTGCCGACGACGCGGAACCCCGCGCGCTCATGCAAGCGAAGACTGGTGGTGTTCTCGGGGAAGATGCTCGCCTGAACCATCCAGTACCCGGCCGCTTCGGCGGCATCGATGAATGCCGTCAGCAGGAGCCGTCCCACGCCCTGCGCGCGGTGGGCGGGGTGGATGTAGACGGAGTGCTCGATCACGCCGCGGTAGACGGCGCGGGTCGAGACCGGGGCAGCGGCGGCCCAGCCGATCACGATGCCGGCGTCATCGACGGCCACCAACCGGGCCTCGTCGATCTTGCCGCTGTCGAAGTGCTCCCAGCTCGGCACGGACGTCTCGAAGGTGGCCTCGCCGCCGGCGATCCCGGCGGCGAATATCGCCTCGACCTGCGGCCAGTCTGCCGCGGCCATCGGTCGGATGGCGGTCACGCGCAGCAGCCGCTCCCGCTGCCGAAGTCCGTGGAACACACCCCCGTGGCGGGCAGCGTGAGCTGGACGACGGTGGCCGCGCGCACGTCCCCGTCGAGCCAGGCGACCACGGAACGGACCTGCTCGTAGCCGGTGGCCAGCAGGAACGTCGGGGCACGACCGTACGACTTCATTCCGACGAGGAAGAACCCGGGCTCGGGGTGGCGCAGTTCGTCGACCCCGTGAGGGGCGACCGTGCCGCACGAGTGCAGGTTCGGGTCGATCAGCGGGGCGAGCCGAACCGGCGCTTCGACGATGTCGTCCAGCTGCAGCCGGACCTCCCGCAGCATCGTCAGGTCGGGGCGGAACCCGGTGGCACCGACCACGAGGTCGGTGTCGTGACTGACGGCCTCGCCGCGCCGTGATCCGATGAGTCGGATGCCGTCGCCGCGACGGCGCACGGCAGAGATCTCGAATGAGTCGATCCTCTCGACCGCGCCGTCGTCGACGAGCTGCTCGACGCGAAAGCCCAGACGCGCGCGGTCAGCGAGCTCATCGTCGGCGGATGGGGACACCCGGACCGCCGCGGCGTTGCGGATCAGCCACGTCACCCGGGTGCCCGGCTCGCTTTCGGCCAACGCCGCGAGGGCGATGAGCGTGTTCGCGGCGGAATGCCCCGCGCCGACCACGGTGGTGTGGCGACCGGCGAACCGCGCCCGGTCGGCGCCCCGCACATCCGGTAGCGCGTGGAGCACGAGGTCGGACACCTCGGTCACACCGGCCGGGTCAAGCCCGGAGGAGCTGAGTGGATTGGGCGTGCCGTACGTGCCGGACGCGTCGATGACCGCTCGCCCGGCAAGCTCCAGGGTCTCCCCGTCGCCGGTCTCGAGCCGGACGACGAAGGGCGCCTTCTCCCGGCCCGCGGAGCGAGTGCGGTCCATGCCCTGCCGGGTGACGGCGACCACACGAGCGCCGTAGCGGATCCGCGAGCGGATCCCTTCGATCCGTGCGAGCGGCGCGAGGTACCCGTCGACCATTTCCGTGCCCGTGGGAGCACGGCTCTCATCGGCAGGCGCCCTCCACCCTGAGGACTCCAGCAGCCGCCGCGACACGGGGTCGATCAAGTGTCGCCAAGGCGAGAAGAGGCGCGTGTGACCCCACAACCGGATGGCCGAGGCCGGGAGGTCGCCGGCCTCGATCACCGTGAAGTCGATTCCCCGCTCGAGAAGGTTCGCCGCGGCCGCCAGTCCGATCGGACCGGCCCCGATGATCAGCACCGGCAACGACGTGTGATCGTCGCTGATCGCCGCACGCGATGTCAGGTCTTGCAGAGTCATGAGGGCCTCCGACAACGGATATCGATGAACATCGATGCCAAGCATGACCCTGCCTATCGAAGACTGTCAATATCGACTACCATCGATACATGGTCACGCTGCTTGAGGTCACCGACATCACCGCGTCCGTGGGCGAGGTGTGCTGCGCGCCACTCGTGAGGGAGCCCATCGGCCAGGCGGAAGCCGATAAGCTCGCCGTGACTCTGAAAGCTCTCGCCGACCCGGCCAGGCTCCGGCTGCTGTCCATCGTGGCCTCCTCCGAAGGCCAAGAGGCGTGCGTGTGCGACCTGATCGCACCCGTCGGCCTGTCCCAGCCGACGGTGTCCCATCACCTGAAAGTGCTCACCGAAGCAGGGTTCCTCTCTCGCTCGAAGCGAGGAACGTGGGCCTATTACCGCCTGGCACCGGACGCTCTGACCGGTGTCGCGGACTTCCTCACCATCTGACGCGCACAACGACTCGTGGGGCGGAGAGGTCGCGCCCTGCAGGAACGCCGGCCGGACGTCGCGCACGGCCGGCGGTGACGGCTGGTCGCCGACACCGCGGCGGGTCACACGTTGAAGCGGAACTCCACGACGTCGCCGTCCTGCATGACGTAGTCCTTGCCTTCGAGACGGGCCTTGCCCTTCGCGCGGGCCTCAGCGACCGAGCCGGTCGCGACGAGATCGTCGAACGAGATGACCTCGGCCTTGATGAAGCCCTTCTCGAAGTCGGTGTGGATCACGCCGGCCGCCTGCGGAGCCTTCCAGCCCTTGCCGATCGTCCAGGCGCGCGACTCCTTCGGACCCGCCGTGAGGTAGGTCTGCAGCCCCAGCGTGTCGAAGCCGATGCGCGCGAGCTGGTCGAGGCCGGACTCATCCTGACCGGTCGAGGCCAGCAGCTCCGCCGCGTCTTCCGGGTCGAGGTCGATGAGCTCCGACTCGATCTTCGCGTCGAGGAACACCGCCTGCGCCGGCGCGACGAGCCCCGCCAGCTCGGCCTTGCGGCCGGCATCCGTCAGCACGGCCTCGTCGACGTTGAAGACGAAGATGAAGGGCTTCGCGGTGAGCAGGCCGAGTTCGCGGATGGGCGCGAGGTCGATGCTCGTCCCCGAGAGCAGCTCGCCGCGCTGCAGGGCGTCGCGTGCCGCGACGGCCGCATCGAGCACTGACGGGTCGAGCTTCTTGCCGCGCACCTCCTTCTCGTATCGCGTGATCGCCCTCTCGAGGGTCTCGAGATCGGCCAGCTGCAGCTCCGCGTTGATGGTCTCCATATCGGATGCCGGGTCGACCTTTCCGTCGACGTGCACCACGTCGCCGTCGGCGAACCCGCGCACGACCTGCGCGATCGCGTCGGCCTCGCGGATGTTGGCGAGGAACTTGTTGCCCAGGCCCTCTCCTTCGCTCGCACCACGGACGATGCCGGCGATGTCGACGAACGACACGGCGGCGGGAAGGATCCGCTCGGAGCCGAAGATGCCGGCGAGGGTCTCCAGGCGCGAGTCGGGCAGGTTCACCACGCCGACGTTCGGCTCGATCGTCGCGAACGGGTAGTTCGCCGCGAGCACCTGGTTCTTGGTCAGGGCGTTGAAGAGGGTCGACTTGCCGACGTTCGGGAGTCCGACGATTCCGATGGTGAGAGCCACGGGAGTCCAGTCTACGTGGCGCATCATGCGCCGCCCGGCGCGCCTGGCCGCCGACGTCGGAGGTCGCGGCGAGAGTGGAGACGTGCCCCTGGATTTCACCGCGATCGACTTCGAGACGGCGAACTCCTCCTCCGCTTCGGCCTGCGCGGTCGGACTCGCGCGCGTGCGCGACGGCCGGGTCGTCGCCTCGGAGGGATGGCTGATCCAGCCACCGCCCGGTCACGACCGCTTCTTCGAGCTCAACATCGGCATCCACGGCATCCGCCCGGACGACGTCGTCGACGCCGCGGGCTGGAGTGCGCAGCTCCCCCGCCTCACAGCGTTCGCCGGCGACGACGTCCTCGTCGCGCACAACGCCGGATTCGACATGCGGGTGCTGCGCTCGGCGTGCGAGGCGACAGGCGACGCGTACGCGGCGCACCGCTACCTGTGCAGTCTGCAGGTGGCGCGCAAGACGTACACCCTCGACTCGTACCGCCTGCCGATGGCGGCTGCCGCCGCCGGTCACCTCGACTTCGCGCACCACGACGCGACCGCCGACGCCCTGGCGTGCGCGCAGATCGTGATCGACGCCGCCGCACGCGCGGGAGCCCACGATGTCGTCGAGCTCGCGATGCTGCTGGGCGTGCGCATCCCGCAGCTGCCCGTTCCGGAGCGCGTCGAGGCGGCGGTCACCGGAAGCTGAGGCCGCTCGCGCGCGCCGCGCGCCCGATGTCGGAGGCCCCGGGCATCCTTGCCCCATGGATGATCTCCTGCCGATCGTGTTCGCCGTCGTCTTCCTGCTCGCGGGTCTGCTCGCCGGCTGGTTCGCCGGCGCCGCCCGTGCGGCGACGCGTGCAGCCGAGGCGCGCACGGGACTGACGGCGCGGCTGGCGGCGGCCGAAGCGGAAGCCGACGCCCTCGCCGCCCAACTCGAACAGCAGCGCACACTGACGCGCGAGCTCGGCGCCCAATCGCGCGCCGACCTCGCCGCCCAGCAGGAGCGCGAGCGACGCGAGCAGCAGGTGCTGCGTGCGCTCGCGCCCGTGCAGGAGTCGCTGCAGGCGATGCAGCAGAAGGTCGACGACCTCGAGCGCGACCGCCACGCCCAGTTCGGCTCGGTCGCCGAACAGTTGCGGCGGGCGCACGAGTCCGGCGAGGCACTACGGGCGACGACCGAGTCGCTCGCCGGCGCGTTGCGCTCCACATCCGCGCGCGGCGTGTGGGGTGAGACGCAGCTGCGCCGCATCGTCGAATCGGCCGGTCTCACCCGGTATGTCGACTTCGAACTGCAGACCTCGATCGGGTCCGATGCCGGCGCAGGGCGCCCCGACCTCATCGTGCGGCTGCCGGGCGACAAGGCGCTGGCTGTCGACGCGAAGGTGCCGTTGGATGCCTATCTCGAGGCGAGCGAGATCCCGGTGACGGCGCAAGGGGCCGAGGGGGCGCGTCGCCGTCAGCTGCTCGAGAAGCACGTGAAAGCCGTCCGGGCGCACATCGACGCGCTCGCGAAGAAGGCGTACTGGGCGGGGCTGCCGTCGAGCCCCGAGTTCGTCGTCTGCTTCATCCCGAGCGAGTCACTGCTCGCGGCCGCCCTCGAGGAGGATCCGGCGCTCCTGGACTACGCGTTCGGACGCCGCGTCGCGCTCGCGTCGCCGGTGAACCTGTGGGCGGTGCTGAAGACGGTCGCCTACACCTGGACGCAGCAGGACGTCAGCGACGAGGCCCGCCGCCTGTTCGATCTGGGTACCGAGCTGTACCAGCGCCTCGGCACACTCGCCACGCACGCCGACGACCTGCGGCGCGCGATCGAGCGCACCGTCGACAGCTACAACCGCTTCGCGGGTGCGCTGGAATCACGTGTGCTGGTGAGCGCGCGCCGGTTCCCCGGCATCGACGAGACACGCCTCGACGCCACAGCAGCGCCGGCCACGATCGAGAAGGCGCCGCGCAAGCTCACCGCTCCCGAGTTCACGGGGATCGCAGAGTCCGAAGGCGACCTGCGCGCCGATGTGGGAGAACTCCGCGGGCGACTCGACTGACCGGTGGGATCAGAACGGGAACAGGTTCAGCAGCATGAGCACGCCGCCCGAGACGACGACGAACGAGCCGATCATCCACCAGGGGCTCATCTGGTGGCCGTCGGGCATGCGGCGTCGCAACAGCACGTCGGGTCGACGCGACGGGTCGACCGGCACGGCGATCGTCCCCGTGGCAGGGCGACCGGTGCTGTGGCCGGATGATGCAGTGCTCATTTCACTCCCGGGGTCGTTGAACGGCGAACGTGTCGCCGGTGACACCGGCACCCATTGTGCCAGAGGGCACCTGGGAAGCACCTCCCCGACCCGCGGGGTTGACAGAACGGCCCCGCATCCCGGCGTCACCACCGCGACGGGCGGCGAACGGTGGCGGACGGATCAGCCCATCACAGCCACTTCGAGGCGAGGTGCTCCGAGGTGATGCGGCGGAGGGTCCCCGAGACGCCGCGCAGCACGACGCTCTCGGTGATGATGTAGTCCGGTCCCGAGCGGCGCACACCGCTGACGAGCTCGCCGTTGGTCACACCGGTCGCGACGAAGATCGTGTTGCGGCCCTTGACCATCTCGTCGGCCTCGTACACGTGGTCGTCGAGCTTGAGTCCGGCGTCGATGCCCTTCTGCTTCTCGTCGTCGTCGCGCGGCCACAGTCGTCCCTGGATGTGCCCGCCGAGCGCCTTGATCGCCGCCGCCGTCACGATGCCCTCGGGGCTGCCGCCGATCCCGATGCACATGTCGGTGCGGGCGTTGTACCGGGCGGCGTTGATGCCGCCGGCGACGTCGCCGTCGCTCATGAGACGGGTGCCCGCACCGGCCTCGCGGATCTCCTCGATCAGCCGCGCGTGCCGCGGCCGGTTCAGCACCGAGACGACCAGCTCGTCGACCGGCTTGTCGAGCGCCTTGGCGAGGCGCCGGATGTTCTCACCGACGGGGAGGCGGATGTCGACGACGCCGACGCCGGCGGGACCGGTGACGATCTTGTCCATGTAGAAGACGCTCGACGCGTCGAGCATCGTGCCGCGGTCGGACACGGCCAGCACCGACAGCGCGTTGTTGCGTCCCTCCGCGGTGAGGGTCGTCCCGTCGATGGGGTCGACGGCGATGTCGCAGTGCGGCCCTCGGCCGGTGCCGACGTGCTCGCCGTTGAAGAGCATGGGGGCGTTGTCCTTCTCCCCCTCGCCGATGACGATGACGCCGTCGAAGTTCACCGTCGACAAGAAGGCGCGCATCGCATCGACCGCCGCGCCGTCGGCGAGTTCCTTCTGCCCGCGGCCGATGAACGGCACGGAGCGGATCGCCGCAGCCTCCGTCGCGCGCACCAGTTCGAGGGCGAGGTTGCGATCGGGGTGGAGGGGGCTCATGTCGGCTGTCAGACTCACCATGGCGCCAGCCTAGGGCGGCAGCCCTGCCGAGATCGGAGTTTTCGGCACCGGAGGAGCGAAGGAATCCCGATTCTTTCACCCACGGCATCCGCGGGCCGAAGCCCGCTTTTGCCCGGTCGGTTCCGTCGCCCGCGCGGTGGTGCTTCGCTAGAGTGACGGTGAACAACTGAACGGCACACGCTAGGAGCTGACATGCCCGTCGCCACCCCAGAGCAGTACGCAGAGATGCTGGACAAAGCGAAGGCAGGCGGCTACGCCTTCCCCGCGATCAACGCCGCCAGCTCGCAGTCGATCAACGCGATCCTGCAGGGCCTCACCGAAGCCGGCTCGGACGGCATCATCCAGGTCACCACCGGCGGCGCCGACTACTTCGCCGGCCACACCGTCAAGGGACGCGCCACCGGCGCCATCGCCTTCGCGAAGTTCGCGACCGAGGTCGCCAAGAACTACCCGGTCACGGTGGCCCTGCACACCGACCACTGCCCCAAGCCCGCCCTCGACGACTTCGTGCTGCCGCTGATCGCCGCATCCGAAGACGAGGTCAAGGCAGGCCGCAATCCGCTGTTCAACTCCCACATGTGGGACGGCTCGGCGGTGCCTCTCGACGAGAACATCGAGATCGCGAAGGAGCTGCTCCCCCGCATCAAGGCGATCAACGCGATCCTCGAGGTCGAGATCGGCGTCGTCGGCGGCGAGGAGGACGGCGTCAAGCACGAGGGCTCGAACGAGGCGCTCTACACCACGACCGCCGACGTCTCGAAGTTCGTCGACGCGCTCGGCCTCGGCGAGAACGGCCGCTACATCGCCGCGCTCACCTTCGGCAACGTGCACGGCGTCTACAAGCCCGGCAACGTGAAGCTGCGCCCCGAGCTGCTCGGCGAGATCCAGGCCGGCATCGCCGAGAAGTTCGGCACCGGTGAGAAGCCGCTCGACCTCGTCTTCCACGGCGGCAGCGGCTCGACCCCCGAGGAGATCGCCCTCGCGGTCGCCAACGGCGTCGTGAAGATGAACATCGACACCGACACGCAGTACGCGTTCACGCGCTCGGTCGCCGGGTTCATGTTCCAGAACTACGACGGCGTGCTCAAGGTCGACGGCGAGGTGGGCAACAAGAAGGCCTACGACCCGCGCGCCTGGGGCAAGGTCGCCGAGACCGCCATGGCCGCCCGCGTCGTCGAGGCGACGCAGCAGCTCGGTTCGACGGGCCACTCGATCAGCATCTGATCCGGCTCCCGCCCGCGAACGCCCCGGCCACGCGCCGGGGCGTTCGTGCGTTCCCAGTCCGCGTCGCCGGTCAGGCCGGGGCGCGGAAGACGTCGAGGATGCTGGGCGCGCCGTCGGGACGATCCACGATCGTGATCTCGTCACCCGCGGCGACCCGGCCCGGCCGGAGCACCTTCAGGTACGGCCCGAGCCGCCGCTCGGCGGAGAACCGCTTGACCCAGCCGCGTTCGTCGTCACCGCCCACCCAGCGGGCGAACGTCTGACACGGCGTGCGCGGCATCGTGACCTCGACCTCGACGCTGTCGCCGATGCGCCAGATCTCGCCGATCCGCGCCGCGTTGACGTCGATGCCCTCGGTGCGCAGGTTCTCGCCGAAGAACCCCGGCGGGAGCGCGCGTCCGAGCTCCTGCTCCCAGAATCGCGCGTCCTCCTGCGCGTAGGCGTACAGCGCCTTGTCGAGTCCGCCGTGATGCTTGCGGTCGGCCTGCACGTCGGCGTAGACGCCGTAGGGCCCGACCTTGACGGGGCCGGCCACCGGCGTCTTGTCGATCGCCGTGATGCCGACCGTGCCGGCATCCGGGCGCAGCGCGCTCACGGTGCAGACGGCGAGCAGCCGCGCGGTCACTGCGCCCCCACGACGGCCGCGACGAGGGCGGGATCGCCGAGGATCGGCACCGTGAGGCATGCGCTCACCAGAATGAAGGAGACGACGGCGCCGACGAAGGGGATCCACACCGCGCGGCGCCCCTTCGTGCTCCAGTGCCACGCCCACAGCGCCGTCAGCAGCCAGCCCACCGCGAAGACGATCGCGGCGATGCGGCCCCACAGGGTGCCGGACTCGTAGTTCGTGAACTCCGCGTCGACGCCGGCCATCTGCATCCACGTCTCGGCGAATCCGGCGACGTCGAGCAGCTGCGGGATGGTCGTCACGACCGTGTAGAGGCCGTAGACGAGGAGCGCGATCGTGACGATGCGGTCGCCGCGCAGCGACGGCGCGGGACGGGCGGGCGGTGCGTCGTCGGAGGAGACGGCGGGCATCCCGACCGGCGGGGGCGCGTCGGGCGGCACCGGAGCCGACGTCACGGCTGCGGGCGGGGCGGACGTCGCCGACGCCTCCAGCGGAGTCGCGTCGACGTCGGGGAGCGTGCCGCGGCCGCGGATGATGCTCTCGCGCTGCTGCTCGGGCGTCGCGTACTCGCCGTACAGCGGGGCGGGGCGCGGGGACTCTGAGCGCTCGGCGGGCTCGGTGGCGCTCACGCCCGGCCGCCCGCCTGGCGACCGCCGAGGGCGCGGTCGTCGCGCTTGCCGCTCGCGTCCTGTCGCAGCTCCTTCGGCAGCGAGAAGATGAGGTCCTCCTCTGCGGTGCGCACCTGCTCGACGTCTCGGTACCCGGCGCCGGCGAGCTCCTCGAGCACCTCCTGCACGAGCACTTCGGGCACCGAGGCGCCGCTGGTGACGCCGACCGTGGCGGCATCCGCGATCCACTCCTGCTGGATCTCGTGCGCGTAGTCGACCCGGTACGCCCGGTCCGCGCCGTACTCGAGGGCGACCTCGACCAGGCGCACCGAGTTGGACGAGTTCGCGGAGCCGACGACGATGACGACGTCGGCATCCTTCGCGACCTTCTTGATCGCGACCTGCCGGTTCTGCGTGGCGTAGCAGATGTCGTCGGAGGGCGGATCGTTCAGTTCGGGGAAGCGCTCGCGCAGTCGGCGCACCGTCTCCATCGTCTCGTCGACCGACAGCGTCGTCTGAGACAGCCACACGACCTTCGACGGGTCCTTCACGACGACGCGGTCGGCATCCTCGGGCGAGTTGACCACCGTGACATGGTCGGGCGCCTCGCCGGCCGTGCCCTCGACCTCTTCGTGACCGTCGTGACCGATCAGCAGGATCTCGAAGTCGTCGCGCGCGAAGCGCACGGCCTCGCGGTGCACCTTCGTCACGAGCGGGCAGGTCGCGTCGATCGCGTGCAGGCCGCGGTCGGATGCGGCGCCCACGACGGCCGGGGACACCCCGTGCGCGCTGAAGACGACATGCGCCCCCTCGGGGACCTCGTCGACCTCCTCGACGAAGACGGCGCCCTTCTTCTCCAGTTCGGTCACGACGTGGATGTTGTGCACGATCTGCTTGCGCACGTAGACCGGGGCGCCGTAACGCTCGAGCGCCTTCTCGACGGCGATGACGGCGCGATCGACACCGGCGCAGTAGCCGCGGGGCGAAGCCAGCAGGACGCGCTTGGCCCCTGCGACCGGGATATCCTGAAGCCGCCCGCGCGGCCCCGGGATGTGGGGCACGGGAAGACGGACGGCGGTAGCGCTCACTCCTCGATTCTAGGAGTCCCGCCTGGACGCGGGCCGGAAGGGACCCATGACCTCGTTCGAGCCTGCGCCCGGGCAGACGCCCCCGCCGGATGCCGTGCACCCGCGCGACTCGTCGGCCGACACACCGACGTCGGTGTCGAGGTTGAACGAGACGATCCGCGACTTCGTGCAGCGCTGGAACAGTGTGTGGGTCGACGGCGAGATCACCGCCTGGAATCTGCGCGGCGGGCACGTGTTCGGCCGGCTCAAGGATGCCGACGGCGCCGCCTCACTCAGCTTCAAGCTGTGGTCGTCGACGCTGCAGCGCCTGCCCGAGCAGCTCAAGGTCGGCGACCGGGTCGTCGCCTGCGTCAAGGCCGACTTCTTCGTGAAGTCGGGCGAGTTCTCCTTCACCGCGTCGGCGATGCGTCCGACGGGACTCGGCGACCAGCTGGAGCGCCTGGAGCGCCTGCGGGCGCAACTGCGCGGCGAGGGGCTGTTCGACCCCGCCCGCAAGCAGCCGCTCCCGTTCCTGCCGCACGTCGTGGGCCTCATCACGGGCGAACGCAGCGACGCCGAGAAGGACGTGCACCGCAACGCCGAGCTGCGCTGGCCCGAGGTGCGCTTCCGCACCGTGCACGCAGCCGTGCAGGGCGACCGGTGCGTGCCCGAGACCCTCGCGGCCCTGAAGACGCTGGATGCCGACCCCGAAGTCGACGTCATCATCATCGCCCGCGGCGGCGGCGACCCGCAGACGCTGCTGGGATTCTCCGACGAGCGGCTCGTGCGCGCGGTCGCGGCGGCCCGCACGCCCGTCGTCTCGGCGATCGGACACGAGAACGACCATCCCCTGCTCGACGACGTCGCCGACCTCCGTGCGTCGACACCGACCGACGCCGCCAAGAAGGTGGTGCCCGACGTCGCTGAGCAGCGTGCGCTCGTGCAGCAGCTGCGCAGCCGCGCCCGCACGCGCGTGACGCAGCGGGTGCAGACCGAGCTGCATCACCTCGAGCAGGTGCGCTCGCGCCCCGTGCTGCGCGATCCGGAGTCGCTGCTGACCGGCCGCGCGCAGGAGGTGTGGACGCTCGCCTCCCGGGGACGGGAGGTGATGACGCGACGGCTGGATGCGGCCGCGCGCTCGTCCGCGGAGCTCAGCGCGTCGCTGCGCGCCCTCTCCCCCGGAGCGACGCTCGCGCGCGGCTACGCGATCGCCCATCTCGGCGAGGGCGTCATCATCCGCGACGCCACGCAGGCGGCCCCGGGCGCGACGGTCACCGTGACGGTGGCGCGCGGTTCGTTCGCCGCCCTTTCGGAGGGGGAGGTCGCCGAGGCGGACTGACCTCGCGGCCTAGAATGGAGACCATGACCAGCGACGCCGGGCCCGACGTCCAGACCCTCTCGTTCGAGCAGGCTCGGGACGAGCTGATGCGCGTCGTCGCCGAACTCGAGCAGGGCGCGCCGACGCTCGAGCACTCGCTCGAGCTGTGGACGCGCGGTGAGGCCCTCGCTGCCCGCTGCGAGCAGTGGCTGCTGGGCGCCAAGCGCCGCCTCGACGAAGCCCGTCCCGGCGGCGAGGCGTGATGGCCCGCGCTCCCCGCGTCGTCGCCGAACTCGGGCGCCCCGAGACCGCGGACGAGGCCGCCGCCCGCAAGGCCGCGTCGTCGCAGGCGTACCGGTCCAGCAAAACCGTCCGCAACCTCGTCGCCGCACTGCTGATCACGGTCGCCGTCGTCGCCGTGGTCTACTTCGGCGTGCCGCGCGGCACACCTCCGGAGCCCGCGCCGATCGACGTCGCCGCCGCAGCGGAGGACGTCGCCGCATCCGCAGGCCGACCCGTCGTCGTGCCGGATGTCCCCGAGGACTGGCGCGCGAACCGCGCCGGACTCGACGGCGGCGTGTGGACGATCGTCTACGCCCCGGAGTCGTCGACGGAGTTCATCAACGTCGCCCAGGGCTTCGACACCGACGACACGTGGGTCAGCGCGCGTCTGGACGGCGTCGCGCCGACCGGGCAGAGCGTGGTCGACGGCATCACGTGGGACGTCTACGACCTGCAGCGCGGGAACCGCGACGACAACGTGACCTACGCCCTCGCGACCCGCGCCGCCGGCGACACCGTGCTCGTCTACGGCCAGTTCTCCCCGGAGACCGCCCAGACGGCGGCCGCCGCGCTGACCGACCCCATCCGCGACCTCGAGGAGACCCGATGACGTCCACGCCGCAGCAGATCTGGGACGAGATGCGCTCGGGGAACGAGCGTTTCGTCGCCGGCAGCCCGCAGCATCCGCACCAGGACGTCGACCGCCGCCACGAGCTCGCGGCCGGTCAGACCCCGCACGCGGCACTGTTCGGCTGTGCCGACTCGCGGCTGGCGGCGGAGATCATCTTCGACCAGGGTCTCGGCGACCTGTTCGTCGTCCGCAACGCGGGACAGGTCAACTCCGACTCGGTCATCGGCAGCCTCGAGTACGCCGTCGCGGTGCTCGGCGTGCCGCTGATCGTCGTGCTCGGCCACGACGCGTGCGGCGCCGTCGGCGCGGCGATCGAGTCGACCTCGATCGACGCCCCGGCGCTTCCGCCGCACATCTGGCATCAGATCGCCCCGATCGTTCCCGCCGTGCGCCGCGTGCTGCGCGCGACCCCGGGAACGACGGCCGAGACGGTCGACGCCGAGCAGGTCGGCCGCGAGCACCTGCGTGACACCGTCGCCGAACTCGTCCACTCCTCCGAGGTCATCAGTCAGGCCATCGCCGAGGGGCGCCTGGCGATCGTGGGCGCGAACTACCGGCTCGCCGAGGGCACCGCCGTGCCCGACGTCGTCGTCGGCGCCGTCACCCTCTGAGCACCACCGGACACCCACCACCACACGGAAACAAGGACGTGACCATGACCGACGCCACCGAGTACCGCATCGAGCACGACACCATGGGCGAGGTGCGGGTCCCCAAAGAAGCGCTGTACGCCGCCCAGACGCAGCGCGCCGTCGAGAACTTCCCGATCTCGGGCAAGGGACTCGAGTCCACGCAGATCGCCGCGCTCGCCCGCATCAAGAAGGCCGCGGCGCTCGCCAACAAAGAGCTCGGCACTCTCGACGGCGCGATCGCCGACGCCATCGCCGCTGCGGCCGACGACGTCGTCACGGGCGCCTACGACGCGCACTTCCCCGTCGACACGTACCAGACCGGCTCGGGCACGAGCTCGAACATGAACATGAACGAGGTGCTCGCGACCCTCGCGACGCGCAAGCTCGGCGCCACGGTGCACCCGAACGACCACGTGAACGCGTCGCAGTCCTCGAACGACGTCTTCCCGACGTCGGTGCACATCGCCGTGACACAGGCGCTCATCGACGACCTCATCCCGGCCCTCGATCACCTCGCCGTCGCGCTCGAGGCGAAGGCGGAGCTGTGGAAGGACGCCGTCAAGTCGGGCCGCACCCACCTCATGGACGCCACCCCCGTGACGCTCGGTCAGGAGTTCGGCGGCTACGCCCGCCAGATCCGGCTCGGCGTCGAGCGCGTGCAGGCCGTGATCCCGCGCGTCGGCGAGGTACCGCTGGGCGGCACGGCCGTCGGCACCGGCATCAACACGCCGCTCGGCTTCCCGCAGAAGGTCATCGCCCTGCTGCAGGCCGAGACCGAGCTTCCGATCACCGAGGCGAAGGACCACTTCGAGGCGCAGGCCAACCGCGACGGTCTCGTCGAAGCCTCGGGCGCTTTGCGCACGATCGCGGTGTCGCTCACGAAGATCAACAACGACATCCGCTGGATGGGGTCGGGTCCGAACACCGGTCTCGCCGAGCTTCACATCCCCGACCTGCAGCCCGGTTCGTCGATCATGCCGGGCAAGGTGAACCCCGTCGTCCCGGAGGCGACGCTCATGGTGTGCGCGCGCGTCATCGGCAACGACGCGACCGTCGCCTGGGCGGGGGCGTCCGGCGCGTTCGAGCTCAACGTGGCGATCCCGGTCATGGGGACCGCGCTGCTCGAGTCGATCCGCCTACTCTCCAACGCGATGCGCGTGCTCGCCGACAAGACCGTCGACGGACTCGTCGCCAACACCGAGCGCGCCGCCGCCTACGCGGGCATGTCGCCCTCGATCGTGACGCCGCTGAACAAGCTCATCGGCTACGAGGCGGCCGCCAAGATCGCCAAGCACTCGGTCGCCAAGGGCATCACGGTGCGCGAGGCGGTCATCGACCTCGGGTACGTCGAGCGGGGCGAGCTGACAGAGCAGCAGCTCGATGAGAAGCTCGATCTCCTCTCGATGACCCACGCGGGTTGATAATCGGAGCGTGAACCGCACGTCGCCCTCGCGCACCCGGCGGGTCCGCGCTCTCGCGCTGATCGCCGGGGTGGCCGCGCTGGGCTTCGCCCTCGCTGCGCTGGGGGTGCTCGTCGTGCACCTGGCGGCCGACCAGCCGCTGCCGTGGGCGGCGATCGTCGTCTATCTGCTCGTGGCGATCGTGACGGTCGGCGTCGTGGCGCTGGTGGGATGGGCCGTCTTCCCGCCCGACCCTCTCGAGAACCTGCCCGCCGATTCCGCCGAGAGCGCGTTCGACGTGCAGCGACGCCTGCTGGACGATGTGCGGCACGAGTTGAAGACACCGATCACCATCGTGCGCGGTCACCTCGAGATGATGGACCCGCGCGATCCCGAAGACGCCGCCCAGACGCGCGAACTCGGCATGGCAGAGCTCGACCGCATGACGCGCCTCATCGGCGACATCGACCTGCTGGCGGCCGTGGAGACCGACAAGTTGTCCTTCGGCGAGGTCGACCTCGCAGAACTCACGCGCAGAGTCGGCGAGCTCGTCGCCGTGATCCCCGGCCACGAGTGGAGCATCGAGCACACCGCGGATGCCGTCGTCCGCGGCGACGGCGACCGGTTGCTGCAGGCGTGGCTGCAGCTGGCCGACAACGCCGCCAAATACACGCCGGCCGGCTCCCCGATCCAGCTCGGCAGCGCCGTGCACGCCGCCGGCGCGCAGCTGTGGGTGCGCGACCACGGCCCGGGCATCCCACCGGCGATGCGACACCGCATCTTCCGCCGGTTCGACCGCGGCGCCGGCAAACGCACCGTCGGCGGCTCCGGGCTCGGACTCGCGATCGTCGACACGATCGCGAAAGCCCATCGCGGCCACTGCGCCATCGGCGACACGCCGGGAGGCGGGGCCACCTTCACGATCGAGATCCCCATCGGCACGCGGGCGGAGCTTCCCTCCCCCGTGCGTGCCGGCGACGTCCTGCTGCAGCGAGAGGCCACCGGATGACCCGCATCCTCGTCGTCGACGACGAACCCCACATCGTCTCGCTCGTCACCCGCGGGCTCCATTCCGAAGGGTACGAGACCGCGGTCGCCGAGGACGGTGCCGAGGCGCTGGAGCGCGCCCTCGAGGACGACATCGACCTCGTCGTGCTCGACGTCGGCCTGCCGACGATGGACGGGTTCGAAGTGCTGCGGATGCTGCGCGCGCGCGGCAGCGCGGTGCCCGTCATCATGCTCACCGCACGCAGCGGGACCTCCGACACGATCGAAGGTCTGGATGCCGGGGCCAGCGACTACATGCCCAAGCCGTTCGCGGTCGCGGAGCTGCTGGCGCGGGTGCGCTCCCGGCTGCGCGAGCGCAGCGCCACGCCGGTGCTGCTGACGCGCGGGGCGGTGAGCCTGGACGTGCTGGGGCGGCGGGCGACCGTGGACGGGCGCGAGGTCGACCTGTCGGCGCGCGAGTTCGCCCTGGCCGAGCAGTTCCTGCGCCACCCCGGCCAGGTGCTCACGCGCGATGTGCTGCTGAGCCGCGTGTGGGGCCTCGACTTCGATCCCGGATCGAACGTCGTCGACGTGTACGTGCGGTACCTGCGGGCCAAGCTCGGCCCCGACAACATCACCACGGTGCGCGGCGAGGGCTACCGCTGGGATTGACCTCGCGCGGCGACGACCCCGGAGGATCGCCGCCGCGCGGGAGGATGCCGGTCAGCTGAGCTCGCCGGCCTCCAGCAGCTCGGTGACGAGCGCCGCGATCGCGGAGCGCTCGGAGCGCTGCAGCGTCACGTGGCCGAAGAGCCCGTGACCCTTGAGCGTCTCGATGACCGAGGCGACGCCGTCGTGACGGCCCACGCGCAGGTTGTCGCGCTGCCCGACGTCGTGGGTGAGCACGACGCGCGAGTTCTGACCCATGCGGCTGAGCACCGTCAGCAGCACGTTGCGCTCGAGTGACTGCGCCTCGTCGACGATCACGAACGCGTCGTGCAGCGAGCGACCCCGGATGTGGGTCAGCGGCAGCACCTCGAGCATCCCGCGGGCGACGACCTCTTCGAGCACGTTGCCCGAGACGACCGAGCCGAGGGTGTCGAACACGGCCTGTCCCCACGGGCCCATCTTCTCGTTCTGGTCGCCGGGGAGGTAGCCGAGCTCCTGCCCGCCGACGGCGAACAGCGGCCGGAAGACGATGATCTTCTTCTGCTGCTGACGCTCCAGCACCGCCTCCAGGCCCGCGCACAGCGCGAGCGCGGACTTGCCGGTGCCGGCGCGACCGCCGAGGGACACGATGCCGACCTCGGGGTCGAGCAGCAGGTCGATCGCGATGCGCTGCTCGGCCGAGCGGCCGTGCAGGCCGAAGACGTCGCGGTCGCCGCGCACGAGTCGGAAGCCACCGTCGCCGGTGACGCGTCCGAGCGCGGATCCGCGCTCGGAGTGGATGACGAGTCCGGTGTTGATCGGGAAGCCGCGCACCGCGTCGCTCGTGGCGACTTCGCTCTCGTACAGGTCGCTCATCTCGTCGCCGGAGACGTGGATGTCGGCGATTCCGGTCCAGCCGCTGTCGACGGCCTGCTCGGCGAGGTACTCCTCCGCCGGAATGCCGAGGGAGGCGGCCTTGACGCGCATCGGCAGGTCCTTCGAGACGACGACGACCTCCTGCCCCTCCTGGGCCAGGTGCATCGCGACCGCCAGGATGCGGGTGTCGTTGTCGCCCAGGCGCATGCCCGCCGGCAGCACGCTCGGGTCGGTGTTGGTCAGCTCGACGCGCAGGGTGCCGCCGTCGCCGACCGGCACCGGGAAGTCGAGGCGACCGTGCTCGACGCGGAGCTCGTCGAGGTGACGCAACGCCTGGCGGGCGAAGTAGCCGATCTCGGGGTCGTGGCGCTTGCCCTCGAGTTCGGTGACGACCACCACCGGGACGACGACCGAGTGCTCGGCGAATCGGAAGAACGCCCGTGGATCGCTCAGCAGGACCGACGTGTCCAGCACGTATGTGCGGAGGTCCTGGTCGAGGTGCTGAGGATCGCCGGCCGCCTGCCCGGTCGCTCCGACGTGACGCTGGTGCTGTGCTGCTCGTGTGGTCACAACCCACTCCCGCCCCGGGTGGACACCCACCCGGCAGTCTCGAGTCGACCGTGGGCCACGAGTCAGTGGACGGCCGACTCGACCGGGCGCCTTGCCCGATGGGGCCAAGCTACGTCCCGCGGATGTCGGCGCGCGATCACGACACGCCGCGTCCTGTGTCGCGGACGTTAACTCTCGATGACGTGGTCGGGGTCGACGATGCCCGCATCCGGTTCGAGCACGATGCCGGGCTCGAAGATGACGGGGGCGGCCAACGCCCGGGCGCCCGCCGTCTCGGCGAGGGCGTCGCCGAGCAGGTGCAGCGTGTCGGCTCCGGTGCCGGCGTGGGCGCTCAGGCGGATGACGCCGCCGCGCGCCGTCGCGGTCACGCCGTGGTTGGCCAGCGCCGCGGCGAGGACGCCGGCATCCTGCGCCTCGGGGACGAGGGAGACGATGCCGGCGTGGGCGTCGCGCGGCGTCAGCACGGGGACCTCGTAGCGGTCAGCGAGGGCGAAGATGTGCCGCGCCCGGTCGGCGACCTCGGCGGCGACGGCGCCGACTCCCACGTCGCGCAGCTCCTGCAGCGACGAGGCCAGTCGCGCGGCGGCGAGGGTGTCCTCGGGGGCGATGACGAACGCGTCGGCCCCGGGCCGCGGCGCACCGACGCCGGGGACGCCGTACTCGGACAGCGACCCCGCGAACCCCGACAGCACGGGGCGGATGCGGTCGCGTGCGATCGCGGAGAACCGCGCGAAGCCGGTGCCCCGACCGGCGCGCAGCCACTTGTAGCCGTTGCCGCACACGACGTCGGCGGCGTCGTAGTCGGCGTCGACCACGCCGAAGCCCTGCACCGCGTCGACGATGAGCAGGCGGTCGCCGATGACGTCGCGCAGCGCGCCCAGGTCGGAGACGGCGCCGGTGCGGTAATCGACGAGGCTGACGGCGACGGCGGTGGTCTCGTCGCTCAGCTGCGCGCGGACGGCGTCGACCGTGACGATCCCGTCGGGCGTGTCGAGAGGGCGGACCCGCAGCTCGCCGATCGCGTCCTGCGCGCGCTGGGCGGCGACGGTGAGCGACGGGAACTCGTGCGGCGAGAGCAGCAGTTCACCGGCGAGACCGTAGAAGGCGTGCATGAGGCCGTACGTCGTCGACGGCTGCAGCGTGATCTCGTCGCGCGGGCAGTCCAGCAGCTCCGCGAGCAGGTCTTTCGCCTCGTCGGAGTGGCTCGCGACGAGCCCGATGCCGGTGTGGCGGCCCGAACCCAGCAATTCGGCATCCGCGTGCACTTCGTCGCGCACGGCGGGCGAGAGCGGGCCGAAGGACGCCCAGTTCAGGTAGCCGGGTTCGGCGTCGAACGAATCGAGATACGACTCCAGAGCGGACACGTCCTCCATCCTCTCACGTGCACCTGCACGGGATCGGGTGGTCGGCGAATGCCGTCAGCTCCCGTAGCGACGGTCGCGCGTCGCGTAGTCGCGGATGGCGCGCAGGAAGTCGACCTCACGGAGGTCGGGCCCGAGCGCCTCGACGAAGTAGAACTCGCTGTGCGCCGACTGCCACAGGAGGAAGTCGCTGAGGCGCTGTTCGCCCGACGTGCGGATGACGAGGTCAGGGTCGGCCTGCCCGCCGGTGTACAGGTGCTCGCCGATCTGCTCCGGGGTGAGGCTCGCGGCGAGTTCCTCGAGCGACCCGCCCTGCTCGTCGTGGGCGGCGATGATGCTGCGCACGGCGTCGACGATCTCACTGCGGCCGCCGTAGCCGACGGCCAGGTTGACGTGCAGCCCTGTGTTGCCGGCCGTGCGCTCCTCTGCCGTGCGCAGCACCCGCGCGAGCTCGGGGGGCAGCAGCTCGGCGCGACCGACGTGCTTGACGCGCCAGCCGGGCTCGTGGGAGAGCGCGTCGGCGAGCTCGGCGATGATCTCGATGAGGTCGGCGAGTTCGGCGCTGTCGCGCTTGGTGAGGTTGTCGGTGGAGAGCAGGTAGAGCGAGACGACGGCGATGCCGAGTTCATCGCACCAGCGGAGGAACTCGTGCATCTTCGCCGCACCGGCGCGGTGGCCCTCGGCGACCGTCGGATAGCCCGCCTGGCGCGCCCACCGACGGTTGCCGTCGATCATCATCGCGACGTGGTGCGGAACGGTCTGCGGAGTGAGGCGGCGCTTGAGCCGCGAGCTGTAGAGGCGGTAGAGCAGCCCGCTGCCCTCACCCGATCCGTGCGTCGCCACTCCCCTACGCTATCGCGCTGGTTTCCCGGCCCGCGTATGTGTCCGCCGGAATACCCGCCGGTCTAGGCTCGGAGCGTGACCCGACCCACGCCCGACGACGGCGCAGAGATGCCCCAGCTCCCCCTCCTGGATGCCGCCGCCGTCAGCGCGCACGTCGAGCTGAAGCCGTCGTGGCGCGGCTGGATCCACGCCGGCACCTTCCCGGTCGCGATCGCCGCCGGCATCGTCCTCATCGCGCTCGCCTACGACTCCGCACCGGCGAAGTGGGCGTGCGCGATGTTCATGGCGACGTCGCTGCTGCTGTTCGGCAACTCCGCGCTGTACCACCGGTTCAACTGGGGTCCGACGACGAAGGCCGTACTCAAGCGCATCGACCACGCCAACATCCTGCTGCTGATCGCCGGCACCTACACGCCGATCGCGGTGCTCGCGCTGCCGCCCGAGAAGGGCACCCTGCTGCTGATCCTCGTGTGGAGCGGCGCGCTGCTGGGCATCCTGTTCCGCGTGTTCTGGATCCACGCGCCGCGCTGGCTCTACGTCGCGTTGTATCTGCTGCTGGGCTGGGCGGCGGTGATGTACATCGTCGACCTGCTGCAGGCGAACCTCGCGATGATGGTCCTCGTCATCGTCGGCGGCCTGCTCTACACCGGTGGCGCCGTGGTGTACGCGCTCAAGCGCCCCAACCCGTGGCCGGGCCATTTCGGCTTCCACGAGATCTTCCACGTGTGCACCGTGCTCGCCTTCCTCTGCCACTGGACGGCGTGCCTGCTGATCGCGCTGGACCCGCTCAGTCCTTCGCTGGGCGTTCCGGCGTGACCTCGCCGGCATCGGCGGCCTGCTCGGCGTCGAGCTCGTCGCGGATGTCGGCGCGGTAACCGGCGCGGCGGATGCGGCGCAGCATGTCGGCGAGAAGGAACACGACCGCGATCGCGACGACCGCGATGCCCACGAAGCCGATGAAACCGGGAGACACCTGGTCGGGGTTCACTGTCATCGACGGTGTCGGCAGCGGTGTCGCATCGGCGAGCAGCCACGTGGGCAGGTGCATGATTCCCCGTTCTGCGCGCGAGCGCCTAGCCTGGAGTTCCAGCCTATGTCCTCCCCCACTGCGCCCATGACCTCGCCCGCCGCCCTCGACGACCGTTACGGTCGCACCCGACGCCGCCGCTGGCCGTGGATCGTCTTCGGCGCGGTCGTGCTCGGGATCGTGGGCTGGTACGGCTGGTCGACCGTGTCGACGTCGCTCGACGCGATCGACACCGACGCCACCGGATTCGCGGTCGTCGACGAGCGCACCGTCACGGTCGACTTCCAGACGACCGGCCGCGCGAACGTGCCCATCGCGTGCGCACTCGAGGCCCAGGACGTCGAGCACGGCGTGGTCGGCTGGCGCATCGTGCAGTACCCGGCCGACCCGTCGGCGACACGGTCGTTCAGCGAGACGATCCCCACCACGGCGGAGGCGACGACCGGTTTGGTCACCTCCTGCTGGATCCCGTAGGCTGGCCTGCACACATCCGCGCCCCGGCACGACGCCGGGGCGTTCGGTTTAGCCCCCGGCATCCACCGTCGCCCTGCCCGCGTGCAGGGACGTGTCGTGCCGGACGACCAAGGAGACGACGTGTCCGACACCACCGAGACCTTCCTCACGCAGGAGGCGTACGACCGCCTCGCCGCCGAGCTCGAGCACCTCTCGACGGTGGGTCGCGAGGAGATCGCCAAGCGCATCGAGGCCGCCCGCGAAGAGGGCGACCTGAAGGAGAACGGCGGCTACCACGCCGCCAAGGACGAGCAGGGCAAGCAGGAGGCGCGCATCCGCACGCTGCAGGCCCTGCTGAAGGACGCCAAGGTGGGCACCGCCCCCGAATCCGACGGCACCGTGCTCTCGGGTACCGTCGTGACGGCGCTCGTCGCCGGCGGCGAGGAGAAGTTCCTGCTCGGCAACCGCGAGATCGCCGCGAACTCCGAGCTCGACGTGTACAGCGAGGCGTCGCCGCTGGGCGCTGCCATCCTGGGCCTCACCGAGGGAGCGAAGACGTCGTACACCGCCCCCAACGGGCGCGAGATCGCCGTGGAGATCGTGAAGGTCGAGACCTACGCGGGCCAGTGACCCGCAGGCCCCGCGCCGCCGAGGTCAGTCCTCGAGCAGGCGCGGGGCGAACCCGGCGCGCTCGAGCGTGTCGATGACCTGACGACGGTGCTCCTCACCGCGCGTCTCGACGCTCAGCTGCAGGATCACCTCGCTGATCTGCAGACCCTGCCCGTGACGGGTGTGGTGCACCTCGATGACGTTGGCGCCGACGATCGCCAGCAGCTCCGACACGCGCGCGAGCTGGCCCGGCCGGTCCGGCAGCGGGATCTGCAGGGTCATGTAGCGGCCGGATGCGGCCAGTCCGTGCGCGACGACGCGCTGCATGAGCAGCGGGTCGATGTTGCCGCCCGACAGGATCGACACGGTCGGCCCCGTCGCGGTGACCTTTCCGGCCAGGATGGCCGCCACACCGACGGCGCCGGCGGGCTCGACGACCTGCTTGGCGCGCTCGAGCAGCACGAGCAGGGCACGGGCGATGTCGTCGTCGGTGACGGTGACGACCTCGTCGACGAGCTCACTGATGATCTCGAACGGCACGTCGCCCGGGCGCGCGACGGCGATGCCGTCGGCGATGGTCGGTGTCGTCTTCACGGTGAGCGGCTCGTGGGCCTGCAGGGAGGCCGGGTAGGCGGCGGAGTTCTCGGCCTGCACGCCGATGATGCGCACGGAGCGCCCCTCGGCGGCGGCGCGCGCCTTGATCGCGGCGGCGACGCCGGCGATGAGTCCGCCGCCGCCGATGCCGACGAGCACCGTCTCGACGTCGGGCACGGCATCCCAGACCTCGAGGCCGAGGGTGCCCTGGCCGATGATGACGTCGCGGTGGTCGTACGGGTGGATGAGCACCGCGCCGGTGCGCTCGGCGAACTCGATCGCGAGCTTCAGCGGCGTCTCGAACGTCGCCCCCTCCAGCACGACGTCGGCGCCGTAGCCGCGGGTCGCGAGGAGCTTGGGCACCGGCACGCCGAGGGGCATGAAGATCGTCGCCGGGATGCCGAGCTTCTGGGCGGCCAGGGCCACGCCCTGGGCGTGGTTGCCCGCGGATGCCGCGACGACGCCGCGGGCGCGCTCCTCGGCACTGAGCCGTGACAGCCGATACGCGGCGCCGCGGATCTTGAACGAGCCGGTGCGCTGCAGGTGCTCGAACTTCAGGTGCACGGGCGCGCCGAGGACGGCGCTGAGGTGGTCGGAGACGTCGACGGGGGTCGTCGTGATGACGTCGCCGAGGAAGGCGGCGGCGTCTTCGAACTCCGCCAGGGTGGGGATGGTCACGCGGGGGTCCTCCGGGTGCGGGGCACGGTGCTCCAGATCAGGTCTTCGGGTTCGGGGCGACGGCCGGTCTGCCACTGTCGCCGGGAGAGGTAGACGGTCACGACGTTGACGAACGCCGCCAGCGGCACCGCGAACAGGGCTCCGGGGATGCCGGCGATCATCGCCCCGCCGGCCACGACGAGCACGACCGCCAACGGGTGCACCTTGACGGCCGATCCCATGAGGAGCGGCTGGAGCACATGGCCCTCGAGCTGCTGCACGGCGAGGACCGCCACCAGCATCCACAACGCGATCCACGGGCCGTTGTAGACGAGGGCGAGGAAGACGGCGAGGGCACCGGTGACGACGGCGCCGACGAACGGGATGAACGCACCGAGGAAGACCAGCACGCCGATGGGGATGGCCAGCGGCACGCCGAGGAAGAAGGCGGCCGCCGCGATGCCGATCGCGTCGATGGTCGCCACGAGCAACTGGGTGCGCGCGTAGTTGATGACCGTCACCCACCCGGCGCGGCCGGCACCGTCGACGGCGGCGCGGGAACGGGACGGGAACAGCCGCACGACCCAGCGCCAGATGCCGCCGCCGTCGGCGAGCGTGCACAGCAGGATGAACAGGGCGAGCAGGGTGCCGGTCGCGACGTGTCCGACGGTGGATCCGATCGCCAGTGCACCCGACCACAGGAGCTCCACCTGCTGCTGCGCGAAGGCCCATGCCTGCGCGAGCATGTCGTCGATCTGCGCCGAGGTGAGGTGCAGCGGACCGTCGATGAGGTACTGGCGGAACTGCTCCACGGCCTCGACGGTGCGGGTGCGCACCGACGACCACTCCCGCGTGATCTGCCAGATCGCGAGGTACAGCAGGCCACCGACGACGGCGAGCGTGCCGAGCACACTGATGACGATGGCGAGCCAGCGCGGAACGCGATGACGTAGCAGGAAGGTGAACGCCGGCCAGACGAGCGCCGTGACCAACAGCGCCACCAGGAACGGGACGACGAGCAGCTTCAGCTGGATGACGAGCCAGATCGCGATGGCGACGGCCGCCGCGATGACGACGAACCGCCACGCGTACGCGGTCGCGACGCGCAGCCCGTGCGGGAGCGAGTCGCCGATCTCGGTCGAGACGGTGCGGCCGCGCAGGGCGTCGAAGAACGATCCGCGCGGCTTGTCCTGCCGGGGGTCGGTGTCGCTCATCGGTTCAGTCTAGAACTGGATGCGGGGCGGCTCCGAGATCGCGACACCGCCGGTGACCTCGAAGAACTCGCGCTCCGTGAAGCCCAAGCGCCGGGCGAAAAGGTTGTTGGGAAACACCTTGATCTTCGTGTTCAGCTCCCGCACGCCGCCGTTGTAGAACCGGCGCGAGGCCTGGATCTTGTCCTCGGTGTCGACGACGGACTGCTGCAGCTGCAGGAAGTTCTGACTCGCCTGCAGCGCCGGATACGCCTCGGCGACGGCGAACAGCGACCGCAGCGCCTGCTGCATGTGTCCCTCCGCGACCCCCGCATCGGCGGGGCCCGACGCCGCGAGCGTCTCGGCGCGGGCGGTCGTGACGTTCTCGAACACGGCCTTCTCGTGCGCGGCGTAGCCCTTCACGGTCTCGATGAGGTTCGGCAGCAGGTCGGTACGGCGTTTGAGCTGGACCGTGATGTCGCTCCACGCTTCCTCCACACGCACGTGCAGTGCGACGAGGGAGTTGTAGGTGGCCCACAGGTAGATGCCGATGACCACGATCAGGGCCACGACGATGAGGACCGGGATCAGCCACTGCCATTCCATGAGTTCTCCTCGAGATCCTGCCCATCCTATCGGCGCCGGATGCCGTGCCTCCGGCCACGGCCGACACTTTCAGCCGTTCCCCACGTAGACCGTCCGCGCTACTCCCCCAGCACCCGATCGAGGTACGGGTTGCGGAACAGCCGGTCGGGGTCGAGCCGGTCGCGCAGCGCGGTGAAGTCGTCGAAGCGGGGATAGCGGGGACGCAGGGCGGCGGCGTCGAGGGTGTGGAGCTTGCCCCAGTGCGGTCGGCCGCCGAAATCGAGCATGACCTCCTCCACGGCCGCGAAATACTCCTCGTGCGGCGCGCGCCAGTAGCGGTGCACCGCGATGTAGCCCGTCGTCCGACCGTGGGCGGTCGACATCCACAGGTCGTCACCGGCGGCGACGCGCACCTCGACGGGGAACTCCACGCGCCACCCGTTCTCGTCGACGACGCGCTGCATGCCGCGGAAGGCATCCGCCAGGTGCTCCCGCGGGACGGCGTACTCCATCTCGCGGAAGCGCACGCCGCGGCTCGTGGCGAACACGCGGTGCGACGCGTCGGAGAACGCGCGGTCGCCCCAGACCTTCGCCGACAGCCGGTTGACGGTCGGGACGAGCGGCGGCGCGGCACGGCCGAGGCTGCAGACCGCCTGGTGCACGCCGTTACCGACGAGGTGGTCGTCGACGACGCGCGTGAGCAGCGACAGCGGCGACGTCGTGGCGTCGGCCGCCAGCCGCGTGTTGGTCTTCGTGAGGGCGACGTCTGTGTGAGGGAACCAGTAGAACTCGAAATGGTCGGCGTCCGCGCCGCGAGCATCGAGGTCGGCGACGACGTCGTCGAGCGGCTCGGGGCGCTCGAGCGCCGACAGCACGAAGGCGGGGACGCACTGCAGCGTCACCTCGACGAGGATGCCGAGCGCGCCGAGCCCCACCGCGACGGCGGGGAGCAGTTCCGGATTCTCGTCGTCGGCGATCCGCAGCAGCTCGCCGTCGGCGGTGACGAGCACCGCACCGACGACCTGCGTCGCGATGCCGCCGAAGCGCAGGCCGGTGCCGTGGGTGCCCGTCGAGATCGCTCCCGCGATCGACTGCCGGTCGATGTCGCCGAGGTTCGCCATCGCGAGACCGAACGGCGCCAGGAGCGCCGGAACTTGGTGCAGACGGGTGCCGGCCAGCATCCGCACGCGGGAGCGCTCCCGGTCGACGGCGACGATCCCCGACAGGTCGTCGAGTTCGAGCAGCACGCCCGGCGCGACGGCGATGCCGGTGAAGGAGTGCCCCGCGCCGACCGCCTTGACCGGGATCCCGCGGGCGGCCGCCGCCCGCACAGACCGGCGCACCGCCTCGACGGTGGTCGGATACTCCACGCGCTGCGGGCGCACCCTCTCGGTGCGCGCCCAGTTCTGCCACACACCGCCGGGACGCGTCACAGGAACGACTTCCCCTCGCCGCGATAGGTGGGACTCTCCCCCACCACCCGGTCGCCGGAGACGAGGTGGTAGCGGTCGACCCGCTCAGCGAGCTCCCCGCTCTTGGAGTGGCGGAACCAGACGCGGTCGCCGATCGAAAGCGCCCGGGCGGCCGCGCCCTGCAGCGGCGTCTGCACCTCGCCGGCGCCCTCGCGGTCGAGGGTGCGCAGCCCTTCCGGCCACGCCGGCAGCGGCTGACGGGAGTCCAGCGCCGGGCCGGATGCGATCCAGCCGCCGCCGAGCACCGTGACGATGTCGGGGGCCGGACGGCGCACGACCTCGAGCGCGAACGCCGCGGCCGGGGCGAGCGTGAACGCGCGGTAGCCGTCGAAGAGATGCCCGGCGAGCAGGCCGGAGCCGGCGGTGGTCTCGGTCACGGCGGTGTCGGCCGAGGTGTACTCCAGCGATCCGGTGCCGCCGCCGTTGACGAACTCGAGGTCGGCGACCTCGCGCAGCGCCGCGACGATCGCGCCGCGACGCTCCCGCAGCTCGTCGCCCGAACGCCGCTGCATCCAGCGGACGACGCCGTCGCCCGATCCGGTGTCGTCGGGCTGGCCCGCGATCTGCGCCTCGTACATCATGAGGCCGACCAGCGCGTATCCGGGCCGTGCGGCGATCGCACGCCCGAGGGCGGCGACCTCCGCGGGCTCGTGGACGGGAGAGCGACGCACCCCGAGGTGTCCGAGCACGGGCGCGCGCCACGACGCGTCGGCGTCGATCGCGACACGGATGACGGGCCGCGCCGCCGGCGGCGCGACGACGTCGAGCAGATCGAGCTGGGCGAGGTCGTCGACCATGAGCGTGATGCGCGCGGCCGCCCGCTCGTCGGCGGCGAGGGCAGCGAGGGCCGCCCGGTCGGCGGTCGGGTAGCCGAGCACGATGTCGTCGTGGTCTTCGGCGAGCCACAGCGCCTCGGGGAGGGTGAAGGCGAGGATCCCACGATAGCCCGGCAGCGCGAGCGCCGCGTCGAGCACCTCACGCACCCGGATCGACTTGCTCGCCACCCGGATCGGCACCCCGGCCGAGCGCACGATCATGTCGAGGGCGTTGTGCCGGAGGGCGTCGACGTCGATCGTCGCGACCGGCCCCGACAGATGCGCGATGGCGGCGGTACGCGCCTCCCACTGCTGCGGCGACGTCGGATCGGACGCGCTCGTGCGGGTGTCGGTGAGCAGATCGAGGCTCATGGACGCGGCCTTCCACGGGGCCCACTCGGGAGGTGGGCGGGGCTCCAGCCTAGGGCCGCGGCGACGCGATGAGAGGCCGCGTCGCACGGCGTTGGGACCGGAGGTCAGGTGGTGGCGGACTCGATCACGGTCGTCGGTGCGGCACGGCCGTCATGGAGCTCGACGATGCGGTCTGCGCGCTGCACGACGAGAGGGTCGTGCGTCGCGACGATCGCGGCGATCCCCTCCCCGTGCACGAGCTCGCCGATCAGCTCGATGACGGATGCCGCGGTGCGCGAATCGAGCTGGGCGGTGGGCTCGTCGGCGATGAGCACGCGCGGGCGGCCCACGATCGCGCGCGCGATGCCGACGCGTTGCTGCTGCCCGCCGGAGAGCTCGCCGGGTCGCTGCTGGGCATGACCGGCGAGGCCGACGAGCCGCAACGCATCGGTGACCCGCGCGTCGCGTTCGGCCGCGGGGACGCGCGCGATCCGCAACGGCAACTCGACGTTCTCGGCGGCCGAGAGCACCGGGATGAGTCCGAAGGACTGGAAGACGAAGCCGAGCCGCTCCCGACGCACCCGGGCGAGGGTGTCTTCGTCGAGCTCCGTCGCCTCGACGTCGTCGAACCAGACGGTCCCGGCGGTGGGGCGGTCGAGGGCGCCGAGCAGGTTGAGCAGCGTGGTCTTCCCCGCGCCGGAGGCACCGCGCACGACGACGAGCTCGCCGGCGTCGATGTCGATGTCGATGTCGGCGATCGCCGTGACATCGCCGGCGGTCGAGGGATAGACGCGGGTGAGGCCGCGGCCGCGCAGCGCGCTCATCGCTCCCCCTCCGCGTCGGGCCCGGCATCCGAGGGACGGCCCTCCTGAATGCGCCCCGGCCGCACCTCGACGCGGTCGGGTTCGAGCGAGAGGCGCACACGGTCGCGCAGGTCGAGGGCGGCGACGAACTCGTCGGGCAGTTGCAGGCGCCCGACGCGGTCGAGCACGGCGTACTCCTCGGCGACGTGGTGCTCGGCGCCGTGCTCGTCGGTGCGCGTCGAGCGCAGCACCTCGGTGGAGGTGCGCCCGTCGCGGATCTGCACGGTGCGGGCGACGTGCTCGGAGACGCCGGGATCGTGCGTGACGATGAGCGTCGTCACGCCGAGTGCGTGGTTGACGGCGCGCAGCGCCTCGAGCACGTGGGCGCTCGTGGTCTCGTCGAGTTCCCCCGTGGGCTCGTCGGCGAGCAGGACGCGAGGCTCGTTCGCGATGGCGACGGCGATGGCCACCCGCTGCTGCTCACCGCCGGACATCTCGCCCGGCCGGCGGTCGGCGCAGTGTGCGACCTCGAGCAGGTCGAGGAGCTCTGCCACGCGCGCGCGGCGAGCGGGGGTGCCCCGTGTGCGCCCCGCGACGGCGAGGGTGGCCGCGACGTTCTCGGCGGCCGAGAAGTACGGCAGAAGGTTGCGCGAGGTCTGCTGCCAGACGAATCCGACGCTGCGGCGGCGGAAGGCCACGCGCTCCTTCTCCTTCATCGTGAGCAGGTCGTGTCCCGCCACGCGCGCGACGCCGGCCGTCGGTTTGTCGAGGCTCGACAGGATCGACAGCAGCGTCGACTTGCCCGAGCCCGACGCACCGACGACGGCCACGAGCTCCCCCGGCTCGACCCGGAGGTTCAGGCCCTGCAGTGCCTGCACCTCCACGTCGGGTCCGGTGCCGGTGGCTACGCGGAAGATGCGCACCAGGTCGGTGCAGAGGATGTCGGCGTCGGATGCGGCGGATGCCATGGATCTATCCTTCCTCGACCGTCCGCAACGCACCGGCGGCGCGCACACGGCGGGACACGAACAGAGCGAGCGTGGTGCTCAGAGCCGAAAGGGCGAGGAACCCACCCAGGGTGACTGCGAGCACGGCGGGGTCGATGACGTAGGCCGGCGCGATGGACGACCCCGTGAACGGCCGCAGGTCGACGGCGGCCATCATGACGAGGGGGACGAGTGCACCGAACACGGTGCCGGTGACCAGCGCCGCCACGACCGGTGGGCACACCTCCCACAGGGTGAGGGCGGTGCCGGCGCGGCGCGGCGCTCCGAGGGTGCGCAGCAGGGCGACCGTGCGGGCTCGGGCGCCGGCGGCGAGGGTCAGGGTCATCGCCAGCGCGAGAGCGCCCAGCAGCGCCGCGGATGCCGTCGCCGCCAGCAGTGCGACGCGCACACCCTGCGCCGCAGGACCGCCGGAAAGGCGGGAGGCGACGTCGGTGGCGGTGTCGACGCGGACGGTGGGGCCGAGCAGGTCGAGCAGTCCGGCGCGCACCGTGTCGGCATCCGCGGTCTCGTCGAGACGCAGCAGCAGGACGCGATCGCTGGGATCGCGGCCGAGCACCGTGTCGGCGGCCGACACGTCGATCGCGGCCCAGTTCTCGCGGGAGCCGATCGGGACCGGCCCGCGCGTGATGCCGCTCACGCGCGCGTCGGCGCCGTCGAGGTGGAGGTCGGTCTCGCCGTCGATCGTGTCGGCGAGGGCATCCGAGACGATCATCTCGACGGGGTCGTCACCGGGGGCGAGAGCGGTGCCGGGCGGCAGCATTCCGGGTCCGTCGCCCTGGACGCCCCGCAGCGCGGCGGCGTCGACGACGAACACGGACGTGGCTTTGCGCACCCCGGCGACGTCGACGGTCGCCGAGACGAGCCCGGAGATGCCGGTCGCCGCCGCGACGCCGGGGAGTTCGCCGACCTGCACCAGCGTGTCGGGCGAGAAGGAGCCACCCGTCACGCGCATGTCCGCCCCGACCTGCGCGCGGGCGGCATCCGCAGTGCCCCGGTCGACGACCGACAGCAGTACGCCGGCCGAGACGGCGACCGAGACGCCGACGGTGAGCGCGAGCACGGGGGTGAGCCCGATCGCCGGCTCGCGGAGGGCGCGCGCAGCGCCGAGGAAGGCGTTCAGCCCCGCGCCGGCCCGGGCGCGTCGCCAGAGCGCGCGCAGCGGCAGCGGGTAGAGGCGCAGCGTGAGCAGGCAGGCGGCGAGGGCGATCAGCAGCGGCGTCGCCGCGAGCAGAACGTCGACGCCGTCGCTGTAGCCGCGCAGCAACAGCAGCGCGACGGCGACGGCCGCGAGCACGCAGACGGCACCCTCGAGGATCGTACGCAGGCGGGAGCGGCGGCGGCCGAGGTCGGCGCGCGGCAGCCGCTCGGCGGCGGTCGGCGCGAGCACCCACAGGATGACCAGCGGGGCGAAGGCGAGCAGCGCCGTGGGTACGAGGGCGGCCGCGAGGGTACCGGCCGTAGGGACGGCGCTCGCCCACGCGGCACCGAGGACGATCGCGACGGCGGCGCCGACGATCGCGGCGACGGGACCGACGATCACCCCCTCGGCGGCCAGCAGCCCGCGCAGCTGCGCGATCGAGGCACCCCGGGCCGACAGCAGGCGTAGCGCCGGCCGGCGGCCTTCGAGGATGAGTCGGCAGCCGAGCACGACCACGGCGACGGCGACGCCCGCCGGTCCTGCCACGAGCATGGCGAGCAGAGCGTTGGTGGCAGTCTGCTGGGCGAGGGCGGTCTCGATCTGACCGGCGATGTCGGCTTCGAAGCGCAGTCCGAGGATGCCCCACCCGTCGGCCTGCGTGCCGATCGTGTGGGAGACCGCGGTGAGCCCGCGCAGGCTGGCGGCGACCTCGGCCGCGTCGGCGGCGTCGATCGCGTCGGCGTCGAGCGGGAACCAGACGGTCGTGGCGAGCTCTTGGTTGATGTAGTTGGCGAAGGCGAGAGCGCCGGGATGTGCAAAGGCGGTGGCCTTCACAGCGCGCGCACGGTTGCCGTCGTCGTCGATCTGCGGGTCGATGATCGACGGCGCATGCTGCCAGAAGCCCTCTGCTGGATCGGTCGCGCGGAAGATGCCACTGAGGGTGAGGGAGACGACGGCGCCATAGGCGGCGACGGTGCGGGTTTCGCCGACCGTCCAGCCGAGTTCGTCGGCGGACTGCTCCGAGAGCATGATCTGAATGGGTGGCACCTCCGCCGACACTTCCGACATCGCGGGCGGGGTGGAGGGCACGCTGCCCTCGACGATCTCGACGTGGCGCTCGGCATCCGGCGAGAACGCCAAGGCGATCTCCCGCGTCGGCGCGAGATACATCATCCCGGTGCGGGTGACCGTCTGCGCGGGACCGAGAAGGTCGGGAAGAGGCGCCTCGGCGGAGTCGCGGATGCCGTCGATCTGGTCGTTCCAGCGCGCCCAGACGACGTCGGTTTCCGGCGTGCTCGTCACGCCGACCGTCTGCGGTCCTCCGGCGGGATCGGCGACCACGTCGCGCTCCGTGACGGCCAGCGAGGCGAGACGGTCGCGCATCGCCGCGTCGGCGAGCACGCCGAGCGCGAGCGGCGCGGCCGTCGCCAGCAGCGACAGGACGAGCACGAGCGCGGCGACGATCCCGACCGCCCCGCTGCGGGAGCGCAGGTGGTGGGCGACGAGCGAGCCTGTCGAGACGCGGGAGGTCATCGGCTCTCCTCCCCCACGAGCGCCGCGCGGCTCGAGCGGCCGACGGCGAAGGCGGAGAGCACGACGACGGCCGCGAGACCCGCGGCGAGCACCCCGAGGGTCGTGAGCATCGCGACGCCGTCGATCGCCCACGTGGTTGCGGAGGCGAGGACACCGGGCGTGGTGGCACGGACGAGGTTCGGAACGACGAGCGCGGCGGTGAGCAGGCCCACGCCCGCGCCGAGCACGAGGGCGGCGGCGAACAGCGCCGACAGTTCGGCCGCCCGCATCCGCGCCTGCGTGCCGGCGGTGAGCCCGAGGGCGCGCAGCACCCCCAGCTCGGCTCGGCGGGCACCGGCGAGGGTGCGCACGATCGCGAGGGCGGCGAGGAGGGCGAGCAGCACGGCGCCGGCGGTCGCGATCTGCCAGGCGGGCACCATAGCGCCGACGACGGCGGCCGCGGTGGACGGGGTCGCCGTCAAGACGGGCCGGTCGCCGAGCGCCGCGCTCAGCTGCGGGGCCGCGGCCGGATCGCCGGTTGCCCAGACGGAGTTCGCGGGGGTGATCGTCGGGTCGCGCTGGAGCTGCGATGCCAACAGGCTGTCGAGCCCCGTGGTGAAGGCGAGGGGTCCCGCCGCGCCGGGGACGTCGTCGACGAGCGCGGCGATGACGACCGCACCACGTCGGCCGGTGCCTTCGTAGCGGAATTCGAAGACGTCGCCCACGCTGAGTCCGAGGCGCTGGGCGAGCACGGTCGAGACGGTCGCCGCGACGGGGAGCGCTCCGGCGTCGGGGTCGTCTACGGCGGACCACGCGAGCGCGGCGTCGGGGTGAGCACCGCCGATCGTGGTGGAACCGTCGACGGCCAGCGCAGTCGCGCCGACCGCGGTGACGTCGGTGAGCGCGATGTCGACGGTGCGGCCGAGGTAGTTCGTCGGCGCGGCTGCGGCGATCGCCAGCAGCGACCAAGGGCCGTCTCCCTCGGGAAGGGGCGCGGTCGCGGTGACGGTGAGCGTGCCGTCGGGGACGATGGCGACGGCGCCGTCGAGGGTGACGCTGATCGGGGTGCCGACGCCGTCGAGCAGGAGTGCCGAGAGCGTCACCGAGGGGAAGATGGGAGCGCTGCCGTCGGCGGTGGACGGATCCGACAGCGTCGCGGCGACGCCGATGCCGGTGGCGCCGTCGCCGAGCGGTACCGGGGTCGCCGAGGCCGTGGCCTCATCCACGGATGCGGGCCCCGCATCCGGTGACGTGGTCGGGGCGACGAGTTCGGCGGCGATCGTGCCGATCTCGGTCTGCGCGACGAGCGCGGGGACGGCGGCGTCGATTCCGGGGACGCCGGCCGCTGCGGTGAGGTCGCGCGGGCGTGCGGGCTGCGGGGCGAGGTCGACGCGCAGGTCGGAGCCGGAACGGAGCGCGGCGGATGCCGTCGCGGCGCCCCGCCAGGTGGCGGTGTAGGAGGCGGCGAAGGCGACCTGCGCGGCGACGAGGGAGACGAGCAGCACCGCGACGGCGGAGGTGCCGATGCGACGTGCGATCTGACGGGCGGGCAGCGCCGGCACGACACCTCGGGCTCGCCCGGCGATCAGAGCGGCGACGGGTGCGGCGGCGCCGACGACGGCGAGGGCGAGGACGGCCGCGGCGGCGAGGACGACGGCGGGGGCGAACGCGACGACGGGGTCGGCACCGCCGGGGCGGGCGGCGGGGAGTTGCCAGATCACGAGCGCGGCGGCGGCGAGCACCACGATGACGAGGGCGCCGGTCGTGAGGCGCGCCCCGCGCGCCGTGGCGGACGCGCGCGCGGCGCGGCGTAGGGCGAGAAGCAGGATGAGCGCGAGCGCGGTCGCCGTGCCGATGCCGATCGGCCAGGAGGCGAGGGCCGTGAGAGGAGTCGCGCCGGTGAGGGGCGCGACGAGAGCACCGAGCGGGATGCCGAGGAGGGCGCCGACGACGCCGACGGCGAGGGACTCGGCGCCGTCCAGGCCCCAGGCTTGCGAGCGGGAGGCGCCGCGTGCGCGGAGGGTGAGTGTCTCGTGCTCGCGGGCGGCCGTCAGGAGCCGGGCGATCTGTGCGACGGCGGTGCCGCCGAGCAGGGCGACGAGCAGCCAGAGCGCCGGCGCTGAGGCGGCGAGGGCGCGCTCCCCCTGGGCGAGACCTGCGGCGAACTCGTCGGCGGGCACTCCGGCCGGCGGGTCGGCGGAGGCTGCGGCGACAGCCGCGCCGAGTGCCGCCTGCACGAGGATGACAGTGGCGACGGCGACCGCGACGGTCGCGGATGCGGCGGCGAGCAGCCCGAGGCGCAGGCGCGCGCGTTTCCAGACCAGCGTCGCGGTGGCGAGCCCGGACTCGGGCGTCGCCGGCCGGCGTGGGTGCATGCGCGCGATCCTCCGCCGGTGAGTGGACGGGCACGATGCACCGCCGACGCCAGCCTATGCGACCCCCGACCGTGCACCGTCGAGCACCCGCCCGGTCGTTGAGCGACGAGCTTCGCGACGAGTCGACCGGAAGTTCCGGTCGTTGAGTGAGGAGCGCAGCGACGAGTCGAAACGCCCCAGACCTCGACGGTGTTGGTGGGTGCGCGGGTTTCGATACGCGCGCTGCGCGCGCTACTCAACCACCGGAGGCCGGGGCGTCCCCTTCCGGTCGTTGAGCGAGGAGCACAGCGACGAGTCGAAACGCCCCGGACCTCGGCGGTGTTGGTGGGTGCGCGGGTTTCGATACGCGCGCTGCGCGCGCTTCAACCACCGGAAGGCGAAGACCCCCCGGTCGTTGAGCGAGGAGCGCAGCGACGAGTCGAAACGCCCCAGACCTCGACGGTGTTGGTGGGTGCGCGGGTTTCGATACGCGCGCTGTGCGCGCTACTCAACCACCGGTGGGTGCGGGGCGTCAGAAGGGTGCCGGCTCGAGGGATTCGGCGCTGGCGGGTGGGGTGGCAGGGGTGAAGGTCACGGGAGGCATGGGGGCGTCTTCGCGGTAGGTTCTGCCGAGGGGTGAGGTCCATTCCAGGACGCCACCCGGGTGTTGTCGGACCCGCCACCGGGTGAACTGCTTCATCGAGTGATGCCGTTGGCACAGGTGAGCGAGGTTGCCGAGGGTGGTGGGGCCGCCGAGGGCGTGGTCGATGGTGTGGTCGATCTCGCAACGGATCGCCGCCCTCCGGCACCCCGGGAACCGGCAATGCTGATCCCTCGCCCGAAGGAACCGGCGCTGGGACCAAGCGGGACGGTACGCGTCGATCGCGACCACCGACCCACGCACCGGATCCGTCAACAACCTCGTCAACGACGGGGACCGCGCGGCAAGACACCGAGCCGTGTCCGCATCGATCGGAGAACGCCCCACCAGATCAGCCGGACCCTCATCCACACCCACCAACGTGAGCGCCGGGACGACCACCTGCACCTGCGCGCGAATCGCACCCAACGTCCCGGGCTGGTCACCGGTCGCCGTCGGATCCAAAGCCGGCGTCCCGGCGAGGAGCAGGTCGGTGAGCACGTCGGCGCGGACGGCGTCGATCCCGCGCTCGTCACCATCACCCGGGTCGCGGGCATCGACCACGGCCTGCGCCTGCTGAGTCAGCCGGTCGAGGATCCCGTCACCGATCACCGTGGGGACGGTGGCGACCACGTCGCACATCCCGTCACGTCCCGGGAACACCCGCACGCACCGGGCCGCGGCGGCGTCTTGGTGACGTTCGGTGAACGTGCGGTCGGTGAACCGTTCCGCGAGGAGCTGCAGGATTGGGCGGAGACGGTTCGGCGTACGGCCCTCGCACTGGGTGATCGCTTCGGCCTCGAACTCCGGGCGGCGAGACGCGGGCACGACGTCACCGGCATCCGTGATCACCTGCACCTGACCCTTCGTGATTGCACCCGACTCCCACGCAGTAAGCGTCGCCGGGTACATCTCGACCAGGGTCCGGGCGTCCCCGATCCTCGCCTGCACGGTGCGATCCGTCACGTGCAGCACGCCACCGATCTCGGCGGCGATGGACCGCAGCGCCATGTCGTGTTCCCGCACCCGCAGAGGGGAACCGGCAGTCTGGGCGTCGGCGAGCTGACCGGCACGGGCCAGTAGGCGTACCTCCGCGATCTGTGCCTGACGAAGCTCGACCGCGTTCGTTTCGAAGCCCGCGATGATCGCGCCCAGGACAGTGAGATCGTCCTCCAGGGTGGTGATCTTCGTGAACTTCGACATGCTCTGATTCTCCCACCACCCTCGGACATTGATTCGAATGTTCGAGAGGGTCGTGGAGAACTCGACGGCGTCGCGCGCCAGCATCCGATGCCGGGTTCGGCGGGTTTCGATACGCGCGCTGCGCGCGCTACTCAACCACCGGAATGGGCACCGCCCGTTGCATCCGCTACTCAACCAACGGGAGGGGACTACCGCCGCTCAGCGGGCGGGGGCGCGGAGGGCGGTGATCATCCCGCGGAGGGCCGTGCGCACCGATGCCTGATCCTCCGGCGACAGGCCGGCCAGCATCCGCACCTCGATGGCGCGGACCGCGCGACTCGCATCATCCAAGCTCCGACGCCCACGCGGCGTCAATCGCGTGGGCAGCGACCGCCCAGTCGCCGCCTCCTTGTCACGCGCGACGAATCCGTCGCGCTCAAGGCTGTGCAGCAGCACGTTCATCGACTGGCGCGTCACGAACGCCCCGCGCGCAAGCTCGGAGTTGGACAGTCCCGCCCGCTGCGCGAGCAATTCGAGGCACGAGTAGTGCGTGATCGTCATCCCGAACGGATGCAGCGCCTCCTCCATCGCCAGGCGCAGCGCGCTCGATGCCTCCTTGAGGAGATATCCCAATGACGTCGGCAGGTCGATCTGCTCATCTTGACCCATGTCAGTATTCTGACATACTGATTGTTGTCAGATAACTGACATTCATCCGAGGAGACCCCATGCCCGTCACCGGCCCCGACTTCATCTCTCTCCAGGTGCGCGATCTCGACGCCTCCCAGGCGTTCTACGAGCGCTATCTCGGACTCGTCTGCTCCCCCGCCGGACCGCCCCACGCCGTCGTGTTCACCACGACACCGATCTCCTTCGCGTTGCGCGAGATCGTCGCGGGTACCGAACTCGCCTCGGCTCAGCATCCCGGAGTCGGCGCTGCCGTCTGGATGCACGCGACCGACGTGCAGCAGATCCACGACACGCTCGTCGCCGACGGCCACACGATCGCGATGGACCCGATCGACGGCCCGTTCGGCCGCACGTTCACACTCGTCGACCCCGATGGGTACCGGATCACCCTGCACGACCGCGCCTGAGCAGGGGTCGACGGGTTTCGATACGCCGGCTTCGCCGGCTACTCAACCACCGGAGGGCGCGGCACCGAAGCCGTCAGCGCTCGGCGCCGAGGCGGTGGGGTGTCACCGTGATCCGCACGCGGGCACCGGCGCCGAGCAGCTGTCGCGAGACCTCGGGCACCGGCTTCTCCCCCACCCACTCTTCCGCGACGTCCGGGGCGAGGTCGCGCAGTTCGTCCTGGTCGTGCGGCTCCCAGTCGCGCAGAGCGGAGGGCACCACGCTCGTCCAGGTCGCCCAGGCCCGCGGCGCGCGACCCTCCGCGCCGGGCTGGATGTCGACGAGCAGCGAGTCCTGCCAGTCCTCGGTCTGCTCGAGATGGTCGGTGAACGAGAACAGTCCGCCCGGCTCCTCCCGGATCGACAGCAGCCGCAGCCGCAAGGCGTGGCGCAACGTCGGCACGAGGGTCTCCCCGACGGTCGGACGCGGCGCCCGGGACGACAGGAAGGTCGTCAGCAGCGGCTGCGGCGTGTCGATGGAGTCCTCGATCGAGCGTCGCTCGACGAGCACGGGGCACAGGTGCGCGGCGCTCTGCTCGTGCACGAGCACGGGCAACCCGCGGATCGCGACGCCGACGTCGAGCTGGAATTCGACGTCGGCATCCGCTCCCCGTCCGACGTCCAGGCCCCAGAGTTCGACGGTCACCTTGAGGTCGCCGAAGAGGAACCGCTGCAGATTCTGGTATCCCTCTTCGGAGTTGACGATGCCGTAACGGCCGCTGTGGCTTCGGTGCACGACGGCGCGGTTGGCGTCTTTGACGGCGGCGCGGTCGATCTGCACGAGTCCGTCGCTGCGGGCCCCGACGAGCTTCGACGAGAGCCCCATCGCGACGTCGTAGTCCTGCGGGTTGGATCCGACGAGGCAGAAGATGCGCTCGACGGGAAAGCCGTCCGCCGGCATCTCGGTGGCATCGAACCCGTCGGGCGCCGAGGACCCCGGGGCGACTCCGGGCGTGAGGTACTCGTGCATCCGGTCGGGTCCGAAGATGTCGGCTCCCTGGATGCCGGTCGCGTCGCGGATCTTCTCCAGCAGACCGAAGCCCATCGCGAACGCGATGCCGCCGTGCGGGGTCGCGTAGGTGAAGACCCGCGCGACGTAGCGCGTCGCCGCCGCGGGATCGAAGGGCTCGCCCTCGCCGCGCACGGCCTCGGGGATGACCCGCTGCACGGCGCACCGACTGACGAGCCCTCCCATGGAGTGCGCGACGAGCATCACCTGCGGCGCGCCGGTGCGGTCGAGCACGAGACGGATGAGCGCGAACAGGTCGGCGGCGGCGCACTCGAGTGAGAACGCCTCGCGGTGATCCGAGAACGTGGATGCCGAGATGTCGTAGAACCGGTGGATCCA
This sequence comes from Microbacterium telephonicum, assembly GCF_003651225.1. Taxonomy (GTDB): domain Bacteria; phylum Actinomycetota; class Actinomycetes; order Actinomycetales; family Microbacteriaceae; genus Microbacterium; species Microbacterium telephonicum. The sequence goes on along the minus strand of NZ_RCDB01000002.1, from coordinate 138,365 downwards.
CACGGTCGCGGCGGGGATCGACCCGCTCGCGGCCCGCTCGAGGAACAGCTGCTGACTGCCGTGCACCGGCACGGTGTAGCCGTGGTCGGAGATGAGTCGCAGCATGGGCGACTCGAACTGGTGGAATCGCGGCTCGCCGGTACGGTCGGACCGCACGTGCACCGACCCCTGACTGAAGCCGTAGAACGGATCGTCGACGGCGGAGTCGATCTGGGAGGCGCTCCCCGCGAAACCCCGCACATAGATGATCGGCAGCCGTCCGTCGCCGTCGTACGTCATCCGCGCCCCCCAGCGTCCGATGTCACCCGCAGCCCGGCGCGGCACGGATGCTGCCCGTCGCGGCCGGTGTCGCCTCGGACGGTACTCCCGGTCGCAGCGGTGCGTCAACGGCTCCGGCGAAGCGGCTGGTACCCCCGGTCGGACTCGAACCGACACTGAAGCGATTTTAAGTCGCCTGCCTCTGCCATTGGGCTACGGGGGCGGATACGCGAAGGCCCGGCATCCGACGGATCGGATCCGGGCCCAGCGTAGCGTGCGTCAGTTCGCGGCGACCTTGTCGGCCTTGTCGGCCTTCGCGCCGGCGACCGGGGCGTTCTCGCCCACGACGCTCTTCGGGTCGATGGCGGGAGCGGCCTCGGGGGCGGGAGCGGCCGGGCGCGGACGCGCGGCGAACTCCTCGAACACGTAGCGCGGGTTCTGCACGGTCTGCAGCGACACGTTGTCGCGGTTCAGCCAGAAGTTGTGCCACCAGTCGCCGATCACGCGCCACTTGCGCTCCCACGACGGCATGGCCAGGCCGTGGTAGCCGCGGTGCGCGACCCAGGCGAAGAAGCCCTTGATCGAGAGCTTGCCCGACTGGAAGACACCGTTGTACAGGCCGAGGCCGGCCACGGCGCCCAGGTTGTGGTGCACGTACTCGCGCGGCAGCTCGTCGCGGAGCACCGCGACGAGGTTCTTCGCCAGCAGCTTCGCCTGACGCACGGCGTGCTGCGCGTTGGGCACGCAGTATCCGCCGACGCCGGCACCGGTGAGGTCGGGGACGGCCGAGACGTCACCGGCGGCCCAGGCGCCCTCGACGACCTCTTCGGCCGTGCCGACGCGCAGGTCGGGGCGGGTGCGGATGCGGCCGCGCTCCTCGACGGGAAGGTCGCCGCCGCGCACGACGGTGGGGTTGGCCATGACGCCCGCGGTCCAGACGATGAGGTCGCTCGGGATGGTCTCGCCGGTCGACAGCTCGACGTTGCCGTCGATCGCGCCGGTGACCTGCGTGTCGAGGTGCACGTACGCGCCGCGCTTGGCGAGCGACTTGAGCACCCACTCGCTCGTCTTCAGCGACACCTCGGGCATGATGCGGCTCATCGCCTCGATGAGGTGGAAGTGCGTGTCGTCGAACGTGAGCTGCGGGTAGTCCTTCAGCAGCGACGAGGCGAGTGCACGCATCTCGGCGAACACCTCGATGCCGGCGAAGCCGCCGCCGACGACGACGACGGTCAGCAGACGGTCGCGCTCGGGGCCGGCCGGCAGATTGGCGGCGCGGTCGAAGTTCGTGAGGATGCGGTCGCGGATCGCGACGGCCTCTTCGATCGTCTTCAGGCCGATCGCGTTGTCGGCGATGCCCGGGATCGGGAAGGTGCGCGAGACGGCGCCGGCGGTGACGACGATCTGGTCGTAGGACTCCTGCCACGGCTCGCCGTCGGCGGGCGTGATGGTGGCGGTCTTCGTCGCGTGGTTGATGCCCGTGACCTTCGCCGTGACGACGCGGGTCTTCTTCAGGTGGCGACGCAGGCCCACGATGACGTGGCGGGCCTCGATCTCACCCGCGGCGACCTCGGGAAGGAACGGCTGGTACGTCATGTACGGCAGCGGGTCGACGATGGTGACCTCGGCCTCGCCCTTGCGCAGGTGCTTCTCGAGCTTCCAGGCCGTGTAGAAACCGGCGTAGCCACCGCCGACGATGAGGATCTTGGGCACGGTGGTGCCGGTCACGGTGTCAGTCACAGGCGGAAGAGCTCCTTGATTCAACGACTCGACGTGCTAGAGGCGCGCGTCGATCTGATACGCCGGGCAGCTGCAGTGACGCCGAGCGCAACCATTATAGCCGCGACCGTGCCCCCGAGGAGCGGCACCGTGCCGTACACCAGGGTCTCCCGGGTCGGAAGCAGCGGTGACTGCGGCTTGGGGGCGGGGGCAGCATCCGGCAGCGGCGGCGGGATGTACGGCGTCACCGTCGGCTGCGGCACCGACGGCGCCTGCGCGCGACGGTTGAGACGGATCCACTCCTCGAGGCTGCCCATCGGGTTCGCCGTCACGGCCGACACCGAGGCGCCCACCGCGGCTGCGGCGTCGACGAGTCCGTAGCCGTACAGCGGACCCGGCACGGAGGTCTGACCGGCGGCGGGCTTGGCGGTGCGGATGATGCGGTTGATGACGTTCGCGGCGTCGAGGTCGGGATGAGCGGAGCGCACGAGCGCGGCGATGCCGGCGACGATCGGCGCCGCGCCGCTGGTGCCCTCCCAGACGACGAGCTGACCGTCGGCCGAGACACCGAGCAGTTCCTCGCTCGGCGCGCTCACGCCGATCGTGATTCCCTGGGTCGAGGCCTCGACGCTCGCGGCGCCCGCGCGGTCGACGCCCGCGACGGTGAGCACGCCGGGAATGGTCGACGGCGCGCCGACCTCGTCGGTGCCGCTGCCCTTGTTGCCCGCGGCGACGATGACGACGACGTCGTGCTGGAACGCGTAGAGGAACGCCTCGTCCCAGCTCTGGTCCCACGTGAGGGTGTTGGTCGTGAACGACAGGTTGATCACGTCGGCGCCGTTGTCGACGGCCCACCGCATCGCGTCGGCCACCTGCTCCACGAACGGGACGGATGCCGCCGCGCCGAAGCCGATCGACGCCGACAGCAAGTTCGCCTCCGGCGCGACGCCGATCATGCCGGTGTCGACTCCGGTGCCGCGTGAGGCGGCGAGCGAGGCCACCCACGATCCGTGGTTGGCGTCGACCGCGCCGACCGGCTTGCGACCGTCGGACGAGCCGGTGCCCGAGAAGTCCTTGCCGCCCACGACGCCGCCGAACTCGACGGGTCCGCGTGCGATGCCGGTGTCGATCACGGCGATCGTCGTGCCCGCACCGCGGGTGGTCTGCCAGGCGGTGCGGATGCCGTAGTCGTCGAGCCAGTACTCCGCGGCGCGCGCGGGGTCGGCGGGGGCGTCGACGGTCACCGGTGCGGGCGAGGCGGCCGGCGCGACGGGGACGGCCGGGGCGGTCTCGGGCAGCGGCGCGGCGACGGCGGCGGACCCGCCGAGGATCACCGAGACGCCGACCGCGGCGACGACCGCGGTGCGCGTGAGCGCGAGCCTCACGCGTCGCTTTCCGGCGCGGGCGCGGCGCCGCGCGGGTTCGCGCACGTGCACCGCTCGGGCGACCAGGTCGAGCGCTCGAGGGCGAGGTCGCCGATCGGGTTGACTCCCGCACCGGCGGCGAGGGCGTGTCCAGCGAGGGCATGCAGGCACTTCACGCGGGTGGGCATCCCACCGGCGGAGATGCCGTCGATCTCGGGCACCTCGCCGTAGACGGCGCGGTCGGCGAGGTAGCTCTCGTGCGCGGCGCGGTAGGCGGCCGCCACGTCGTCGTCGTCGAGCAGCGCCGCGAGCTCGGGCATGACATGCCCGGCCTCGAGCGCCGACATCGCCGCCGTCGCGCCGGGATGGGTCAGGTAGTAGAACGTCGGGAAGGGCGTGCCGTCGGGCAGACGCGGTTCGGTGGCCACGACGGTCGGGTTGCCGCACGCGCACCGCGCGGCGACGCCCACGACGCCGCGCATGGGGCGTCCGAGCTGTTCGCGCATCACCGCGAGGTCGTCGTCGGTGGCTGGGGTGAGGGTGACCGTGGACACCGCTCCAGGCTACCGGGCCGCCCTGATGGGTCGCCGTGCGGGTCGCTCGACGGAGGTGGACCGTCGCCGCGGTGACGGCGGGGAGGTCGGGTCAGCCGGCATCCGTCGCCGTGCGGGTGAGGCCGGCGACGGTGAGCGAGCGCACGAACTGCGACATCCAGTCGTTGCGGGTCTCCTCGACCTCGTCGCTGACGGGTGCCTGCTCGGCGGGAACGGCGGTGACCGGCAGGTCGTCGTCGACGAGGTAGACCACCTCACCGGGGCGCACGTAGTACAGGCGCTCCCGCGCCTGCGAGGTGACGTAGGCGGGATCGGCCCAGCGGTCGCGCTGCTGCTCGAGTTGGGCGACCTCGTCGGTGGTCACCTGCACGGAGTTCTCGAGCGCGGCGATCTGCTGCCGCTGACCCAGATAGGTGCCGAAGGTGGGCACGAGCACGAACGCGGCCAGCACGACGAGTCCGAGCATGATGCCGGTGAACGCGGTGAAGCGCAGTCCGCCGACCCAGTCGCGCACGTCGACACGGCCGGTGCGCGGCGCGCGGGTGCGGCCTGCGGCGCCTGCCCGGGAGCGGGAAGAGGGACCCGTCGATTCCATCGCGGGTCCCCCTTCCTTACAGCGTGTGCGTGCGCTCAGCCCTTGAAGCGGGGGAACGCCTTGCGGCCGATGAACTCCGCCGCGTCACCGAGCTCTTCTTCGATGCGCAGAAGCTGATTGTACTTCGCGACCCGCTCGCTGCGAGCGGGCGCGCCGCTCTTGATCTGGCCCGAGTTGACCGCGACGACGAGGTCGGCGATGGTCGTGTCCTCGGTCTCGCCCGAGCGGTGCGAGAACATCGTCGTGAAGCCCGAGCGGTGCGCGAGCTCGACGGCGTCGAGGGTCTCGGTGAGCGAACCGATCTGGTTCACCTTCACGAGCAGCGAGTTGGCGACGCCGAGCTCGATGCCCTTGGCCAGGCGGCTCGGGTTCGTGACGAACAGGTCGTCCCCGACGAGCTGCACCTTCGAGCCGATGGCGTCGGTCAGCGCCTTCCAGGCGTCCCAGTCGTCCTCGGCGAGGGCGTCTTCGATCGTGACGATCGGGAAGTCCTCGACCAGCTTGGCGAAGTAGTCGGTGAGCTCCTCGGCCGACCACGGCTTGCCCTCGACGGTGTAGACGCCGTCCTTGAAGAACTCGGTCGCGGCGACGTCGAGGCCGACACCGACATCCTTGCCGGGCGTGAAGCCGGCCTTCTCGATCGCCTTCATGAGGAACTCGAGGCCCTCGCGGTTGCTGGGCAGGTCGGGGGCGAAGCCGCCCTCGTCGCCGAGACCGGTCGCGTAGCCCGCCGACTTCAGCTCGCCCTTGAGGACGTGGTAGACCTCGGTGCCCCAGCGCAGTGCCTCGGAGAACGAGTCGGCACCGTAGGGCGCGAGGAAGAACTCCTGGAAGTCGATGCCGTTGTCGGCGTGCTCGCCGCCGTTGATGACGTTGAACAGCGGAACGGGCAGCACGTGCGCGTTCGGGCCGCCGAGGTAGCGGAACAGCGGCAGGTCGGCGCTGTCGGCGGCGGCCTTGGCGACGGCGAGCGAGACGCCGAGGATGGCGTTCGCGCCGCAGCGGGACTTGTTCTCGGTGCCGTCGGTCGCGATGAGGATCTCGTCGACGACGCGCTGCTCGGCGGGGTCGATGCCCTCGATGGCGGGGCCGAGCTCGTCGATGACCGCGTTCACGGCCTTCAGCACGCCCTTGCCGCCGTAGCGGGACTTGTCGCCGTCGCGCAGCTCGTACGCCTCGAACGCGCCGGTCGATGCGCCCGAGGGGACGGCCGCGCGCTGGACGATGCCGTCGTCGAGCAGCACCTCCACCTCGACGGTCGGGTTGCCGCGAGAGTCGAGGATCTCGCGTGCGCCTACTGCCTCGATAAGTGCCACTGGGGAACTCCTTGCTTGGTGGAGGTTGGATCAGGGAACATCGTCGGTCCGTGTTCGAGCATAGTGACCCGACCGCCCCGTCCACAGGGTCGTGACCGGATCAAACGACCATCGCGAGGGCCACGCCGTCCCACCCTTTGGCGTCGAGTGTCTGCAGCGCCGTCGCGTCGAAGCGGGGGTCGGATGCCAGCATCCGCAGTCCGCGGCGGGTGCCGTCGATCTGAGGGCTCTCGTCGGACTCGTCGGCGACGCATCCGGCGCGTCCGACGTTGTCGACGACGACCACCGTCCCGGGCCTGCCCAGCCGCGCCGCCCAATCGAGGTAGAGGGTGTTCGACTCCTTGTCGGCGTCGATGAAGACGAGGTCGAAGGGCGCCTCGCCCTCCAGCGTCGGGAGCACGTGCTCGGCGCGTCCGACACGGATGTCGACCTTCTCCCCCACACCGGCCCGGTCGATGCTGGCGCGGGCGACGGCGGCGTTGGCCGGCTCCGCCTCGATCGTCACGACGCGACCGCCCTCCGGCACCGCGCGGGCGAGCCAGATCGTCGAGTAGCCGCCGAGAGTGCCGATCTCGAGCACCCGCCGGGCACCGGCGATGCGGGCCAGCAGATGCAGGAACTTGCCGTTCACCGGCGCCACCTCGATCGCCGGCATTCCGGCGGCGGCCTGGTCGTGCACGGCCTGCTCGAGCGCGTCGTCGTGACCGACCAGGGTGTCGGCGAACCACCGGTCGAGGCGCTGCCAGTCGGCGGGGGTCGGATCGGTCACGCCCGCACCGCCTCGACGACGGCCGCGACCCGTCGCTCCCGCGTCTCGGGCCGCTTGGCCTCGGTCACCGAACGGGCGTGCTCCTTGCGATGCGAATAGGCGAGGGCGTCGAACGCCTCGCGCAGGCCCGGCTCGGCGGCGAGAGCGGCGGCGAGGTCGTCGGGAACCTCGACGACCCGTTCGGCGACGTCGAGGGCGACGTCGGCTTCGACCTCGGAGTCCATCTCGACGCCGAGCTGCGCCCGGGCCGCTTTCGAGAGCCCGATGACGTTGCGACCGTCCATGACGCCCAGACGCAGTCGGGCGCTGCGCCCGCCGATCGTGACGAGCACCGCCGCGCGCTTGCCACCGCCGAGGGCGTCGACCTCGGCATCCGTGAGCTCGAGGGCGGCCGCGGGGCCGAAGGGCACGAGGGCGCGCGAGAGATGGAGGCTCATGCCCCGATCATGCCGCGGGCGGCGCCGGCCGCGCATCCCCCTCGACGACACGGGCGCGCAGGGCCTCGAGCACCGCGGCGCCCGTGGCGGCGTCGGCGACGGTCACCGTGAACGTGCGCTCTCCACGGCGTTCCACGCGGATGCCGGGCCCGGTGCGCAGCACGACGCCGAACCCGCCGCCGGGCACCCAGCGCAGTCCCCAGCCACCGAACTCCGCGAAGGGGTTCACGTCGACGGCCGCCACCTTCTCGATCTCGGACAGCGGGATGTGCACCCGCGGGAATCCGACGACCGAGGTGACGCTCAGCCCCGTCGCGTCGACGCGCACGTGGAAGGCGAGCGTCGTCGCGACGAGCGCCGCGAGCACGAGCGTCACGGCGACCAGCACGACGGAGGCCGCCGGATCGGGCACCGCGACGAGCGTCACGATCGTCATCACGACCATGAGCGCGACCGCGGCGCCCAGGATGATCGCTCCCGACCGGGCGATCTGCACCCGCTGCAGCCACACCACCTGCTCGGTCGGGGCGAGTGCAAGGTGTGCCTCGGGTAGCGGCGGGCTCGGCACGAACGGCTCGTGCGGCTGCAGCATCCACCCGGCGGTGGCCGCAGCGACCCCCGCGACGAGGGCGCCCGCGAGCGCCCAGCCCACACCCGGGCCGTCGGCGGCGTCGGCTAGCCCGGCCTGCATCGCGAGCGTCGCGGCGCCGAGCACCGACATCAGCGTCGCGAGGCCGAGCGCGGTCGCCCCCAGCATCCGGTACGCGAAGCCGCGGTCACCGCGACGCAGCCCGCCGAGCACCGACGCGGCGATCAGCAGCGGCAGTCCGAGGCCCGCGAGCAGCGTGAGCAGCAGGCTCGACCACGCCGGCGCAAACCGGTCGGGCGAACCGTCGAGGCCCCAATGCACGGCGACGGGATCCGGCAGCGACGGCAACACCGCGAGCTGCACGACGAGCGAGAGCGCCACGACGATGATCGGCAGCACGACGGCGACCAGCGTGAAGCGGCGGACGGCGAGCGGGGAGCGGGCGGTCATGTCGGATCCTCCTCGGGATGCGGGGCGGTGGGTGTTGCGGGGGCGCTGAGTGCGGCCGAGGTCTGCGCGATGTGGCGCACGAGCGCCGCGAACGCGTCAGGCGAGAGTCCCGCCTCGCGGGCGCGGGAGGCGAGGGCCGCGACGTCGTCGTGCAGCTCTGCCAGACGCGCGGCCGCCGGGGCGACCACGGCGCCCCGGCCGCGGTGCATGTGCACGAGCCCTTCGTCACGCAGCTGCTGGTACGCGTGGAGCACGGTGTGGAGGTTCACCTCCAGCGCCGCCGCGACCTCGCGCGCCGAGGGGAGCCGCTCGCCCGGGACGATCCGCCCCGCGACGAGGTCGGCGCGCACCGCGTCCGCCAGCTGGGTGAACAGCGGGATCGGAGACTGCGGATCGAGACGGAAGAGCACGCGTCTATTCTATAACAACTAGAACAGTTGGCGCCGGTCCACAAACGACGTGCGGATGCGGACTGCCCCGGCCACACTGGCGCGATGCGCATGACCCCCCGACGACTCGCGATCGGCATGAGCCTGTGGATCCCGAACCTGTGCGCCGGCATCCGTGTGCGGCGCTTCTCGGAGGACTGGACGGAGGCGACCGTCGAGCTGCACGTCAACCTGCTGACCCGCAACTACGTCAAGACGGCCTTCGGCGGGTCGATGTCGGCGATGACCGATCCGTACTTCTTCATGCTCGTGATGCACCAGCTCGGACGCGACTACGTGGTGTGGGACACGCGCGGCGAGATCGAATTCGTCAAGCCCGGGCGCGGCGTGCTGACCGCGCATTTCGCGGTGCCGGCGGCCAAGGCGGCGGAGCTGCGCGAGCGCGCCCGCGGCGGCGCGAAGGTACTCGAATGGTTCGAGACCGACATCACGGATGCCGGCGGCGACGTCGTCGCCCGCGTGCGGCGCGAGGTCTACGTGCGCGAGAAGCGCCGCGTCACCGAGGCCACCGCCTGACTCAGCGCGCGGCGAGAGCGCTCAGCGCCACGGGGACGAGCGCGTCGGCGGTGCGGCGGTACCCGGCGGCGCTCGGGTGGAACCGGTCGATCGCGAACATCTCGTCGGGCTGGGCGAGGAAGAACGGGCCCACGGCGCGCCGCAGCGACACCGGGTGCGCGCCGTGCGCGAGCGCCGCCTCGGTCTGCACGGCCGCGAGGCGGCGTGACAGCCGCCCGACGACCGTGCGCAGCGGCTGAGGCACCGCGCGCAGGGCGCCGAGGTCGGGACAGGTGCCGACGACGACCGCGACGTTCCTCTCGCGCAGGCGGTCGATCGCCTCGGACAGCTGCGCGGCCGACCGCGTCGACGGGATGCGGTGCGTCACGTCGTTGCCGCCGACGATCACGATCGCGACATCCGGCGTGTAGGCGTCGGGAAGGGCATCGAGCTGCCCCGCGAGAGCCGAGGTCTCCGAGCCGACGACGGCGGCGGTGCGCAGGCGTACGGGCCTGCCGAGCTTGCGCGCGAGCCCCTTGGCGACACGGGCGCCGAGCGTCTCCTTGCGGTGACCGGCGCCGAGCCCGGCGGCGATCGAATCGCCGAGCAGCAGCAGATCCAGCGGTTGACCGGGGAGCTTCCCGCGCCAGACCCGGTCGGCGACGAGGGCGTCCTCCCCCAGCGGCTTGCCGATGCGCCGACGCGCGATGCGCGCCTGATGGCGCAGCGCGACGCTCGAGGCCACGACGGCGGCGCCCGCCGCGCCCGCGAGCACGGCGGCGGTGAGGATGCCGCTGCGGGTGCTGCCGCGGCGGCGCTTCGTGCGGCCCACGCCCCGATCGCACACGGTCGGCGTGAACGGTCGGTGAACCGCCGCGGGGCGAGATGGTGCGGCGCCCGCGTCGCGCAGGGCGACTCAGGCGAGCGGTTTGAACTCCAGACCGTCGACGGTCGCCCCGGCGGCGACGGTCGCGAACGCCGTGTAGCCGTCGGCGCTCGCGCGCTCGAGCATCGGCTTCAGGTTCTTGGTGCGCTGCTCGAGGCGCACACGGGCGCCGTCGGCGATGAGAGCCGTCTTCAGCGCCACGAGCTCGGCGACGGGGACGTCCCGGTCGTGCACGAGCACGAGCGCGCGGGTCCCGGCATCCTCGGCCGCCGCGACGAGGTCGACGATGCGCTCGAAGCCGATCGAGAAGCCGACGGCCGGCACCTGCTGGCCGAGGAAGCGGCCGATCATGCCGTCGTAGCGGCCGCCGCCGCCCAGCGAGTAGTCGACGCTCGGGTGGGCGAGCTCGAAGATCGTGCCGGTGTAGTACCCCATGCCGCGCACGAGGAACGGGTCGAAGACGAGCGGGATGTCGCCGCCGCCGCGCGCCGCTGCGACCGCGTCGCCGATGCCGACGAGGTGGCCGACGAGCTCGTCGGCGATGCCGTCGGGCAGCGCCTTGCGGATCTGCGCGGCGCCGAACGGCAGGTACTCGAGCGTCTGCGGCCGGCGCAGGAACGCGCCGAACGCGGCGACCGCCGTCGGCGTGACGCCGCGCCCCTCGAGTTCGGCGACGACACCGTCGGGGCCGATCTTGTCGAGCTTGTCGATCGTGATGAGCACGCCCGGGCGTTCGTCGGCGCTGAAGCCGAAGCCGTCGAGCAGCGCGTCGAGCACGCGCCGGTCGTTGATGCGGATCGAGCCGCCCTCCAGGCCCAGCGCGTCGAGGGTGTCGAGGCTCGCGACGACGAGCTCCGCCTCGGCGCGCGCCGACGCGTCGCCGATGATGTCGATGTCGCACTGCACGAACTGGCGGTAGCGGCCCTTCTGCGGCCGCTCGGCGCGCCACACCGGGGCGATCTGGATCGAGCGGAACACCGAGGGCAGGTCGGCGCGGTGGCTCGCGTAGAACCGGGCGAGCGGCACGGTGAGGTCGTAGCGCAGCCCCAGGTCGCTGAGGCCCGCGGGCGCCTCGGCCGCCGCGCGGATCGCGTCGGCGTCGAGCCCGCGCTTGAGCACCGCGAAGGCGAGCTTCTCGTTGTCGCCGCCGATCCCGGCGTGCAGCCGGTCGTAGTCCTCGACGACGGGGGTCTCGATCTCGTCGAAGCCGTGCGCGCGGTAGCGTTCGCGGATGACGGCGAGCACGCGCTCGCGGCGGGCCTTGTCGGCGGGGAGGAAGTCGCGCATGCCGCGCGGCGGGTTCACGGTGGGCACCGGACTAGTTTTCCAGATCCGTCGCGCCGGTCTCCGCCTCGTCGGTGCGGGCCGCGTCGAGGGCCCCTCCGGCTTCGGCCTCGGCTTCGGCATCGGCGGCGGCATCGGCCTCGGTGTCACGGATGCGGTGCTCGAGCCCTCGGATCGCCCCGCGCATCGCCCGCTCCGCATCCCACCCCTGCGCCCGCGCGAGCGCGACGAGCTCCAGCATCCGCTCCCCCAGCTCAGCCTCCGACCCCGGCACGTACGCCCACTGCCCGCGAGACCTCATCTGCACGACGAGACCGTGGGGTTCCGCCGCGGTCTCGGCCACCCGATGAGGTCTCGCGGGCTCAGGCGTCAGCGCGGGCGCGGCGGCGCCGACGGATGCGGCCTTGCCGAGCAGCTTCTGGGCGAGGGCGAGGGAGGGCATGTGGGGCGAGACGCCGTCGAGCACCGAGCGTCGGTGGCGCTTCTCGGCTGCCTTCGCCGCGTTCCAGTGCACGAGCACCTCCTCGGGTGTCGTGGCGACCGCATCCGCGAAGACGTGCGGATGCCGGCGCACCATCTTCTCGACGAGCCCCGCGGCGACGTCGTCGATGTCGAACGGGTCGTCGGGGTCACCGGCGGCGATCTCGGCGTGGAACAGCACTTGCCAGAGCAGGTCGCCGAGCTCTTCGCGCAGGTCGGCGCGGGAGCCGACCTCGACTGCGTCGATGAGCTCCGCCGACTCCTCGACGAGGTACGGCACGAGCGCCTCGTGGTCGATCTGCTGCGACCACACGCAGCGCGCACGCACGGCGCGCATCGTCTCGGCCGCCTGCCGCAGCGGATCGGTCAGGGAGTCGTCGCGGTGCTCGCCGCGAGCCGCCGGTGATGCCATGCCCGCCACGATACGAGGATCCCCGACAGGACGAGGGCGATGACCGACCCGGCGAGCACGCCGAGGGTCGCCTCGTCGCGGGTCTCGGGAGCACCGTCGAAGGCGAGTTCGCTCAGCAGCAGCGAGACAGTGAACCCGATCCCGCCCAGCGCACCGGCCGCCAGCAGGTCGCCGAGCGCGAGAGTCGGCGCGGCCCCCTTCGGTCCCACGCGCTGCGAGATCCAGCCGGCGATCGTGATGCCGACGATCTTCCCGACCGGCAACGCCACGAGCACACCCCAGAACGCGGGCGACAGCTCCCCGGCACTCACCTGCGGGATCGCGACGAGGGCGGCGGAGAAGGCGAACAGCGGCAGCACGAGGCCGTTGACCCACGGCTCCAGTGCGTGGCGGGTGCGCAGCGCCGCGCTCTGCGGCATCACGAGGCCGAGCGCGACTCCCGCGATCGTGGCGTGCACCCCCGACTCGTGCACGAAGAACCACGTCGCCAGGGCCAGCGCGATCAGCAGCACCATGACGACGGAACGCCCTCGCGTGTCGAGGAAGCCCGCGAGCACCCGGAAAACGACGAGGCACACGACCGCGATCGCCAGCATCCCGATCTGCACGCCCGAGGTGAACAGCACCGCGATCAGCACGATGCCGACGATGTCGTCGAGGATCGCCAGGGCCAGTAGGAAGATACGCAGACCCGACGGCAGGCCCTTGCCGAACACGGCCAGCACGCCCAGCGCGAACGCGATGTCGGTCGCGGTGGGGATCGGCCAGCCGGCGGACGCATCGCTGCCACCCGCGAACAGCAAGAACACGCCGATCGGCACGAGCACGCCGCCCGCGGCGGCGATCGCCGGCTGCAGGGCCTTCCGTGGCGAGTTGAGCTCTCCGTTGGTCAGCTCGAACTGCAGCTCGACGGCGACGACGAAGAAGAAGATCGCCAGCAGGCCGTCTTTGACCCAGTGCCCCACCGACAGCTCGATCAGCCCTGGGATGCCGACGTAGGTGTTCTGCAGATCGAACGCGGCGGCACCCAGCGGCGAATTGGCCACGATGAGACCCAGCGCGGCGGCGGCCAGGAGGACGAAAGCGGGGAAGCGGTCGGAGCGCAGCAGCTTCATGCGTGCCTTTCGGGTACGCGAACGGGGACTTGCCGACCAGACTTCCCGGCGCACCGGTAGCCCACCCTACCGCGTGACGAAGACGTAACACCGTGGCGCTAGCGTGGAGGGATGCGTGAAATGACCCCCACCGAGGCGATCGACCTCGTCGGTCGCGGCGAGGCGGAGCAGGAGCTTCCCGAGCGGATGCGGGCCGACGTGCGCCTGCTCGGCTCGCTGCTCGGCCGCGTCCTGCGCGAGAGCGGCTCCCCCGGCCTGTACGACGACGTCGAACGGCTGCGTCAGGCGACGATCGCGGCGTACACGTTCGAGTCCGAGGAGGCGTTCGAACGCGCCGAGCAGATCGCGGAGTCGTTCTCCGTGCAGCGCGCCGACGAGGTCGCCCGCGCCTTCACCGTCTACTTCCACCTCGTGAACCTCGCGGAGGAGTACCAGCGCGTGCGCGTGCTGCGCGAGCGCGACGGCCGCCCCGAGAAGGAGGACGTCACCGACTCGGTGGCCGCCGCCTTCGTGCGCCTGTCCGAGGAGGTCGGCGACGACACGGCGCTGCGACGCCTGCAGGCGATGCGGTTCCACCCGGTCTTCACCGCGCACCCGACCGAGGCCCGGCGCCGCGCGGTGTCCTCCAGCATCCGGCGCCTGGCGACCCTGCTCGGCGAGCACGACCTGGCCCTGCGCGGCGGCGCCGACGAGCGCCGCGCCGAGCGTCGCATGATCGAGGAGATCGACACGCTGTGGCGCACGGCTCCGCTGCGCGCCGAGAAGCCGACCCCCGTCGACGAGGTGCGCGCCATCATGGCCGTGTTCGACGAAACGCTCTACACCGCCGTGCCGCACGTCTACCGTCGCGTCGACGACGCCCTGCAGGGCCCCGCCGCCGGCGGTCGCGCCCCCGTCGTGAAGCCGTTCGTGCGGCTGGGCACCTGGGTCGGCGGCGACCGTGACGGCAACCCGTTCGTCACCGCGTCGATCACGAAGAAGGCCGCCGCGATCGGCGCCGAGCACATCCTGCTCGGCCTCGAGCACTCCACCGAGCGCATCGCCCGCGGTCTCACCCTCTCGGCCGAAACCACCCCGCCCGACGACGCGGTGCGCGCGCTCATCGTGCGCCTGGCCGCCGCCGACGAGGACGGCGCCGCGGATGCCGCCAAGCGCGCCTCGGGCGAACCCCACAAGCACGCGCTGCTGCTGATCGCCCGACGCGTGACCGCGACGCGCAAGCGCGACGCCGACCTCGCCTACCTCGACCCCGAGCACCTGCTCGCCGACCTGCGGACGGTGCAGACCTCGCTCGCCGCCGCCGGAGCGGGCCGTCAGGCGTACGGTCACCTGCAGCAGCTGGTCTGGCAGGTGGAGACCTTCGGCTTCCACCTGGCCGAACTCGAGGTGCGCCAGCACTCCGCGGTGCACGCGAAGGTGCTCGCCGAGATCGAATCGGGTGAGGCGCTCAGCGCGCAGGCCGAGGAGGTGCTGGAGGTCTTCCGCACGATCGCGCAGATCCAGAAGCGCTACGGCCCCCGCGCCGCGGGACGCTACATCGTCTCGTTCACGCAGTCCGCGACCGACCTCGCCAACGTGCACACCCTCGCCCGCCACGCCGTCGGCGCGACCGGCGCCCTCCCCGTGCTCGACGTCATCCCGCTGTTCGAGACGTTCGCCGACCTGCAGGCCGCCCCCGGCATCATGGCCGAGATCGTCGAGCACCCGGCCTTCGCCGCGCGTCTGGCCGAGACCGACCGTCGCCTGGAGGTCATGCTCGGCTACTCCGATTCGTCGAAGGACGTCGGCCCCGTCGCCGCCAACCTCGCCCTCTACGAGGCGCAGGCCCTCATCGCGGCGTGGGCGAAGGAATCCGGCATCGAGCTGACCCTGTTCCACGGCCGCGGCGGCGCCCTCGGGCGCGGCGGCGGTCCCGCCAACTCGGCGATCCTCGCGCAGCCGCCGCACTCCGTCGACGGCCGCTTCAAGCTCACCGAGCAAGGCGAGGTCATCTTCGCGCGCTACGGCGATCCCGCCATCGCGATGCGGCACATCGACCAGGTCGCCGCCGCCGTGCTGCTGGCATCGGCCCCGTCGATCGAGCGCCGCAACAGCGAGGCCGCCGACCGGTTCGCCCCGGTCGCCGCCACCATGGACGCCGCGAGCCGCGAGCGGTTCTTCTCGCTCGTGAAGGCGCCCGGCTTCGCCGCCTGGTTCGCCACGGTCACCCCGATGGAGGAGATCGGTCTGCTCGCCCTCGGCTCGCGGCCGGCGCGCCGCGGACTGTCGGTCGAGTCGCTCGAAGACCTGCGCGCCATCCCGTGGGTGTTCGCGTGGTCGCAGGCGCGCATCAACCTGGCCGGTTGGTTCGGCCTGGGGAGCGCGCTGCAGGCCGTCGGCGACCTGGAGCTGCTGCGCAGCGCCTACGAGCAGTGGCCGCTGCTGCGCACCGTGATCGACAACGTCGGCATGAGCCTGGCCAAGGCCGACCCCCGCATCGCGACGCGCTACCTGTCCCTCGGCGACCGCGACGATCTCGCGACGCTCGTGATGGACGAGCTCATGCTCACGCGCGAGTGGGTCGTGAAGATCGCCGGCGGCGAGGAGCTGCTGGCGAACAAGCCCGTCCTCCAGCGCGCCGTGAAGATGCGCGACCCCTACGTCGACGCCCTCTCACTCCTGCAGCTTCGGGCGCTGCGCGCGCTGCGCACCGCCGAGGACGGCCAGGACGTGTCGGGCTGGCAGCGCCTGCTGCTGCTGAGCGTCTCGGGCGTCGCGGCCGGCCTGCAGAACACCGGCTGACCCGCATCCGCCCCGTTCCCGGCCGCCGCCCGACCTTCAGTCGAGGCGGCGGTCGTGCATGTGGCGGGCGAGCGAGGCGGTGTAGCGCTCGGTCAGCTGCACCATGAGGTCGGGGGTGTCGCGGTCGAGACCGAACACGTACCCGGGGAAGTCGAGCTCCTGCTGCAGCTCCCAGATGCGCTCGTGCCGGTCGGGCGAGAGGATCTCGGCGGGGTCGCCCACCGCGACCCAGCCGATCGGCACGACGGAACGCTCCGGCAGCACGGTCCGCAGGTGCACGACGGCGTTGATGCGCACCTCGCTGTGCGCGCCGATGCGGGCGCCGTTGAAGATGCGGGTGCCGGTCGCGAGGAACACCTCGTCGGCGATCGTCGCGCCCGACACCGAGGCCATCGGCCCGACGAGCACGTGCGATCCGACGTGCACGGGATGCACCGCGCTCCCCCGGATCAGCGCGTTCTCCATGACGACGACGTTCTCGCCGAGGACGATCGGGCCGCCCTCCGCGGTGATCACGGCGCCGTGCAGCACCTGACAGCCGGGGCCGATGACGACGTCGCCCGAGATGACGGCCGTCGGGGCGATGACCGCCTCGGGATGGATGCGGGGCGATACCCCGAGGTGCTCGAACTGCATGCGGACCTCCTGCCGCCACGATAGTTCCGTGGGTGCGGCGCCGTCGAGGTCGCGGGGCCCGGGTTAGCATGGTCCCCCGTGACCGACGCCCCCGCACCTGCCGCGCCCGCAGACCACGCAGCCACAAAGGTGTCGCCCCTCACCCTGTCGACGTTCGTCGTCGGGTCGATGGTGGGCGCCGGCGTGTTCTCGCTGCCGGGCACATTCGCCGAACAGACCGGTGTGTTCGGATCCGCCATCGCGTGGCTCGTCGCCGGTACCGGGATGCTGATGCTCGCGCTCGTGTTCCATCAGCTCGCGCGGCGGCGGCCGACGCTCGACGCCGGCGTGTACTCGTACGCGCGCGCCGGATTCGGACGCTACCTCGGATTCCTCTCGGCGTTCGGCTACTGGGCGAGCGCGTGCGCGGGCAACGTCTTCTACTGGGTGTTCATCATGTCGACCATCGGCGCCGTCGTGCCGGTGCTCGGCGAGGGGAACACACCGCTGGCCGTGGCGATCTCGTCGGTGGGTCTGTGGGTGTTCTTCCTGCTGATCCGTCGCGGCACGCGCGAGGCCGCCGCCGTGAACCGCATCGTGAGCGTCGCGAAGGTGCTGCCGATCGTCGTGTTCGTCGCGCTGTGCCTGTTCGCCTTCGACCCGGCCGTCTTCGCCGCGAACCTGTCGGGCGGCACGGACCTGCCGCTGTTCGAGCAGGTACGCGGCACCCTGCTGCTGACGGTGTTCGCCTTCATCGGTGTGGAGGGTGCCAGCGCTTACTCCCGTCACGCGCGCCGCCGCAAGGACGTCGGACGGGCGACCGTGCTCGGCTTCCTCAGTGTGCTCGCGATCTTCCTCTCGGTCACGATCGTCTCGTTCGGCATCCTGCCCCGCGAGCAGATCGCCCAGCTGCAGCAGCCCTCGATGGCGGGCGTGCTCGAGGCGGTCGTCGGTCCCTGGGGCGCCGCATTCATCGGCGTCGCGCTGATCGTCGCCGTACTCGGCGCGTACCTTTCGTGGACGCTCATGGCCGCCGAGGTGCTGCTGGTCGCCGCACGCGACGGCGACCTGCCGCGCGTGTTCGCCCGCACCAACGACAAGGACGTCCCGGTCGGGGCGCTCCTCATGTCGACCATGCTCGTGCAGGTGCTGCTGGTGGTCGTGCTGTTCTCGTCGAACGCGTTCGACGTCGCCCTCAACCTCACGAGCGCGCTCGCGCTGATCCCCTACTTCCTCACGGCGGCGTTCGGCCTGCGCGTCGCGTTCGCCGACCGGCGCACCCCCGGCGCCGTGACCCTGTGGATCGTCGCGGTGATCGCGACCGTGTACACCGGCTTCCTGCTGTACGCCGCCGGCGGCGAGTACGTGCTGCTGGCGCTGCTGATCCTCGTCCCCGGCACCGCGCTGTTCGCCTTCGCACGCCGCGCGCGGGGCGAGCGGGTCTTCGCGCCGTGGGAGTGGGTGCTCTTCGTCGCCGCGCTGGCCGGCGCGGTCGTCACGATCGTGCTGATCGCGAACGGCACGATCAGCGTCTGAGACCGCGGCGGCCGGCGCGCACGCTGCCGGATCAGGTCGCCGGAGCGGCGGTGGCGGGCTCGGGCGCGGGCAGCGGGAAGATCTGGTCGAGCAGCTGCGCCGTCCACGCCATGAGGTCGGCATCCGCGAGCGGTTCGCCACCGGCGCTCGGCAGCGGCACGATCATCGCGTCGCCCCCGGCGAGCACCTTCGCCTTCGGGTGCAGGCGCTGCAGGCGCACTCGCAGCGAGTCGGGCAGGTGCGCCGGGGCGATCCGCAGGTTCGGGCCCATCGCGACCACGTCCGACAGTTGCGAGCGGGCCGCCCGACGGCGCAGTCGTGCGATCGCGAACAGGCCCTCCACTTCGCGGGGCGGCTCGCCGTAGCGGTCGCGCAGCTCATCGATGACGAGATCGATCGCGTCGTCCTTCGCCGTGACGGATGCCGCCGCCGACAGCTTCTGGTACGCCTCCAGACGCAGACGTTCGGCGTCGATGTACGACTCCGGGATGCGCGCATCGACGGGCAGCTCCAGGCGCAGCTCGGTCGGCCCTTCGGTGTCCTCGCCGCGGAACGTCGCGACGGCCTCCCCGATCATCCGCAGGTACAGGTCGAAGCCGACGCCCGCGATGTGGCCGGCCTGCTCAGCGCCCAGCAGGTTGCCGGCGCCGCGGATCTCGAGGTCCTTCAGCGCCACCTGCATCCCCGAGCCGAGATCGTTGTTCACCGCGATCGTCTCGAGGCGGTCGGCGGCGGTCTCGCTGAGCGGCTTGAGCTCGTCGTAGAGGAAGTACGCGTACGCGCGCTCGCGGCCGCGGCCCACGCGACCGCGCAGCTGGTGCAGCTGGCTCAGACCGTACTTGTCGGCGCGGTCGATGATGATCGTGTTCGCGTTGGAGATGTCCAGGCCCGTCTCGATGATCGTCGTCGAGACGAGTACGTCGGCCTTGCGCTCCCAGAAGTCGTCGACGACCTGCTCCAGGGCGTGCTCGCCCATCTGTCCATGGGCGACGACGATGCGCGCCTCGGGGACGAGTTCGGCCAGCTGCGCGGCGACGCGCTGGATCGACTGCACCCGGTTGTGCACGTAGAACACCTGGCCCTCGCGCAGCATCTCGCGGCGGATCGCCGCGGCGATCTGCTTGTCGCTGCGCGGGCCGACGTAGGACAGGATCGGATGCCGGTCCTCGGGCGGGGTGGCCAGCGTCGACATCTCCCGGATGCCGGTGACGGCCATCTCGAGTGTGCGCGGGATGGGCGTGGCGCTCATGGCGAGGATGTCGACGTTCGTCTTCAGCTTCTTCAGCGCGTCTTTGTGCTCGACGCCGAACCGCTGCTCCTCGTCGATGATCATCAGCCCGAGGTCTTTGAAGAGCACCTTCTCGGTGAGGATGCGGTGCGTGCCGATGACCATGTCGACGGTGCCGTCGGTGATCCCGGCGAGCGTGTCGCGCGCCTCCTTGTCGGACTGGAACCGCGACAGCGGACGCACCTTCACCGGGAACCCGGCGAAGCGCTCCTGGAACGTCTCGAGGTGCTGCTTCACGAGCAGCGTCGTCGGCACGAGCATCGCGACCTGCTTGCCGTCCTGGATCGCCTTGAACGCGGCGCGCACCGCCACCTCGGTCTTGCCGAAGCCGACGTCGCCCGACAGCAGGCGGTCCATGGGGATCGGCCGTTCCATGTCGGCCTTGATCTCGTCGATCGTCTGCAGCTGATCGGCGGTCTCGGCGAACGGGAACGCCTCCTCCAGCTCGCGCTGCCAGGGCGTGTCGGGACCGAACGCGTGGCCCTTCGCGGCCATGCGGGCGGAGTAGAGCTTCACGAGCTCGACGGCGATGTCGCGCACCGCCTTGCGCGCCTTGCCCTTCGCGGCGGCCCAATCGCTGCCGCCCATCTTCGACAGGGCGGGCGCCTCGCCGCCGACGTACTTCGACAGCAGATCGAGCTGGTCGGTGGGTACGAACAGCTTGTCGCCGGGGTGACCGCGCTTGGACGGCGCGTACTCGAGCACGAGGTACTCGCGGGTGCTCTTGACGGCGTTGCGACCGCCCGAGGACACCTCCCGCTGCACGAGCTCGACGAACCGGCCGATGCCGTGCGTCGAGTGGACGACATGGTCGCCGGCCTTGAGCTGCAGCGGGTCGACGACGTTGCGGCGGCGCGAGGCGAGCTTCTTCACGACACGCGAGTCGCCGCCGATCGTGCGCCCGTAGAACTCGCTCTCGGTGAAGACGGCGAGCTTGGCCTCGGCGGACTGGAAGCCGGCCTCCAGCCGCGCGACGACGGCGACGGCGACGCCCGGCTCGGGCGGGGTCATGAGGCCCTCGTCGGTGCGGGCTGCGAGCCCGCGTTCGGCGAGCACGTCGCGGGCACGGTCGACCAGTCCCGACCCCGATGCCGCGACCACGACGCGCCAGCCGTCGGCCAGCAGCGCGCCGATGTGGGCGGTCGCACCGTCGACGTTCCCCTGGAACGACGGCACGGCGCTGCCCGGCATGCGCCGGGCGCCGTAGGCCGCCTCGACCAGACCCTCGGCTTCGGCATCCGCCGCGCCCGAGTCGAAGCCGCTGAGCGTCCACCACACCCCGCCACGGTCCTGGACGGCCTCGCGCAGCTGCGGGAGGCTGAGGAAGTCGCCGGATCCGAGGTCGACGGGCGTGTCGGCACCGGCGGTCGCCGCACTCCACGCCGCCTGCAGGAATTCGCGGTTGGTCTCGCCGAGCGTGATCGCGCGAGTGACCGAACGCTCCGGGTCGACGACGGCGGTCGCGGTACCGGCGGGCAGGTAGTCCACGAGCGGGACGACCGTCGTGAGCGCGGGCAGCAGCGACTCCATCCCCTCGACGGGGATGCCTTCGCTCATCTTCTCGAGCATCCCCGCGAGGCCCGGGAAGCGGTCGTGCAGGCCGGCGGCGCGCTCCCGCACCTCGGGGGTGAGCAGCAGCTCGCGCGCCGGGATGAGGGTGACTCCCGCGACCTCACCGGGCAGCGACCGCTGGTCGGCGACCGAGAAGGCGCGCAGCTGGTCGACCTCGTCGCCGAAGAACTCGACGCGCACCGGGTGGTCGGCGGTGGGTGGGAAGACGTCGAGGATGCCGCCGCGCACCGCGAACTCGCCGCGACGCGACACCATGTCGACCCGGTGGTAGGCGAGGTCGATCAGTCGCCGCACGACGTCGTCGAGGTCGAGACCGCGGGCGCCCGCCGCCAGCTCGACGGCGCCGGCATCGGTGAGACCGTCGGCGACGGGCTGCAGCGCGCTGCGCACCGACGCGGTGACCACGAGCGGCGCCGTGCCGTCCCACGCGGCGATCGTGCGGAGCACGTCGAGGCGGCGGCCCACCGTCTCGGCCGACGGGCTGAGTCGTTCGTGAGGGAGGGTCTCCCACGCCGGGAAGTGGAGCACGCGCACGCCGGGCATCAGGCTCTCCAGCGCGGCACCGAGCGCTTCGGCGCGGCGCCCGGTGGGGGCGATGGCCAGCAAGGACGAGGGTTTGCCTGCGGTGCGGCGCCGTTCGAGCAGTGCCGCCAGCAGCGGGGCGTCGAGCCCCGTGACGGCGGAGAAGTCGGCGTCGACGACGGCGGCATCCAGGACGCCCGCCACCTCGTCAGCCTGTTCGAGGGCGCGCACGATCCCGGGAACTGTCACCGGACAAGTCTAGGACCGGCCGGGGACACCGGTCGCGGACGGACCGCCGCCTAGGATGACGACGTGAGCGACCAGACTCCCCCACCCGTCCCGCCGGTCCCCGCCGCCGTGCCGCCGCAGCAGGTGGCTCCTTCGGGACCGGGCGCGGTCGCCCCCGCGCCGGCGTCTCCCGCCTTCACCGCGCCCACCGGCTACCTCCCTCCGTCGGGCGTGCTCCCGGCGGCGGGGTTCGGGCAGCCGGCGCCCGCGGCGCGACGCGCGACGCTGGGTGTCGTGGCGTTCGCGATGGCGGCACTGGCGACCGTCGGGGCCACGGTGATCGGCGCGATCGCCGGCTTCCGCATCCGCGCCGGAGCCGACCTCGATCCTCTGCTGACCGGCACCGGCGACCTCGCCGCGCTGAGCCCCGTGCGCGCCTGGGTGCTTACCGGCGAACTCGCCTTCTGGATCGGGACGGTGCTCGGCGTGCTCGGCCTGATCCTCGGCGTCGTCGCGATCGCGACCCGCCGCGGCATGGGCTGGGGAATCGGCGCCGTCGTCGCCTCGGCGCTCGGCCCCGTGCTGTTCTTCGCGCTGCTCACGGTCGCTCTCTCCGCCGCGGCATAGCCCGCCGGGGCGGGGGCCGGTGGGCCGTTGGTGGGGCGGCGGTGGTGCGTCCGCAGCGCTTGCCCGCACGGGGGATGTCACACAAACGGTCGCCGGCAGCACCCGCACCGCACCATTCGCGTGACACGCAGCCGGCCGCTGTCACATGAACGGTCGCCCACAGCACCCGCACCGCACCATTCGCGTGACACGCCAATCGGGCGGATGTCGCGAGCTGCTGCACACGCACTCCCGCCCGCGCGGGCGACCCCGGCGTCAGGCGCGGGGGGCGTGGTGCTTCTGCTGGGCGGCGAGCAGGCCGTCCTCGACGAGCAGCTCCACGGCGTCGGCGGCGTCGCCGATCAGCAGCGGCAGCTGGGTGCGTTCGGCGGATCCGAACGGGTCGAGCACCCAGTCGGCGGGGTCCTGACGGCCCGGCGGACGGCCGACGCCGACCCGCACGCGCGGGAACTCCGGCGTGCCGAGAGCCTTCGCGACGTCGCGCACGCCGTTGTGGCCGCCGTGGCCGCCACCGGTCTTGAGCTTGATGGTGTCGAACGGGATGTCGAGCTCGTCGTGCACGACGACGACCCGCTCGGCGGGCACGTCGTAGAACTTCGCGAGGCTCGAGACCGGCCCGCCCGACACGTTCATGAACGAGTTCGGCTTGGCGAGCACGAGCTTCGCGGCGCCGGGGCGCAGCCACGTCTCGGCGACCCGCGCGTTCGCCTTGTGCGCGCGCAGGGTCTCGCCGCGTCGCGCCGCGAGCTCGTCGATCACCATCTGCCCGATGTTGTGACGGGTCGCCTCGTAGCGCGGGCCGGGATTGCCGAGCCCCACGATGAGCCAGGTGCCTGCCATGCTGTCCTCTCTCGACGGGCCGGACGGACGGAGCCCGCCACGCCGACGTGCGGCGGTGACGGGCTCCGGAAGGGATGCGCCTTACTCGGCGGCGGCCTCTTCGGACTGCTCCTCGGCGACGGCCTCGTCGGCGGCCTCGATCTCGTCGGCCTCCGCGATGGTCGCGGCCGGGACGGCGATCGCGACGATGAGGGTCTCGCCCTCGGTCACGAGCGCGGCGCCCTTGGGCAGCTTCAGGTCGGCGGCGGTCACGTGCGTGCCGTCCTCCAGGCCCTCGACGTCGACCTCGACGTGCTGCGGGATGTGGGTGGCCTCGACCTCGAGCGACACGGTCGCGTTGTCGAGGTTGGCGATGGTGCCGGCGGCCGGCTCACCGATGACGACGACGGGGACGTCGACCTGGACCTTCTCGCCCTTCTTCACGACGAGCAGGTCGATGTGCTCGATGATCTGGTGCACCGGGTCCTTCTGCACGTCCTTGACGAGCGTGAGCTGCTGCTTGCCGTCGACCTCGAGCTCGAGCACCGCGTTGGCGCGGCGGATGAGCAGCGAGACCTGGTGGCCCGGCAGCGCGACGTGCACCGGGTCGGTGCCGTGGCCGTAGATGACGGCGGGGATCTGGCCGGCGGCGCGCAGGCGACGCGCGAAGCCCTTGCCGAAGTTCTCGCGGGTTTCGGCGATGACCTTGGTGTCGGTCTCGGTCGACATGATGTTCTCCTTCGGGCGGTGCGCCCTTGATGTGGGGTCTGTGGATTCGACTCGAACGCACGCGCGTGAGGAGGCCACGTGGACAAGCCACCGGGCTATCACCGCGTCGATCACGGATCGCGCCGGAGCGCGTCCCTCGCCGAAGTCGTCACCACTCTACCAGCGCCGCCGGTAGCATGAAGACTCCCCATCGACCCGCACCGGAGGAGACCCCATGGACTACGGCTGGATGTCGCACGCGCTGCTCTGGCTGATCGGCCTCATGTCGGTGGGTTCGGCCCTCGCCGCGTTCGGCGCGCTGTTCGCGCTGGGCCGCGAAAACTACCGCAAGGACTGAGTCAACAGTCCCGAGATCCGCGACACGACCGACTCCAGGTCGGCGTCGTTGGCGACACGGATGCCGACCTCGTCGGTCGCGAGCGGCTCGAGCGTCGCCAGCTGCGAGTCGAGCAGGCTCGCCGGCATGAAGTGGTCCCGCCGGCCCATCCGCGTGCGCAGCTGCGCCTCCGGCACGACGAGTTCGACGAACGCGACCCCCCCGACACCCGCGCGGATGCCGTCGCGGTAGACGCGGCGCAGCGCCGAGCAGGCCACGACCATCGACGTCTCCTGCGCGAGCACGGCGGCCACCGCGGCCAGCCACGGCTCGCGATCGGCATCCGTCAGAGGGTGTCCGGCCGCCATCTTGGCGACGTTGGCCCGCGGATGCAGGTCGTCGCCGTCGACGAAGCGCGACCGCATCCGGGCGGCCAGCGCGGCGCCCACGAGCGACTTGCCGGATCCGCTGGGCCCCATGACGACGATGCGCATGACGGCATCCTGTCATGGCCGGTGCGTCACACCCGGTCACGCACGCCGCGGCGAGACTAGGCTGGAGTCGACCCCTCTGCTGATCGTCAAGGAGCTCTCTGTGCCCGAAACCGCACCGGCCCAGCCCACCGCCAACATCGGAGTCGTCGGGTTGGCGGTGATGGGATCGAACCTCGCCCGCAACCTCGCCAGCCGCGAGGGCAACACGGTCGCCGTGTACAACCGGTCGCGCTCCAAGACCGACGAGCTGCTCGCCGAGCACCCCGAGGCCGAGTTCGTTCCGGGCTTCTCGTACGAGGAGTTCGCCGCGAACCTGCAGAAGCCGCGCACCGCGATCATCATGGTCAAGGCGGGCCGCCCCACGGATGCGGTCATCGAGTCGCTCATGGAGGTCTTCGAGCCCGGCGACATCATCATCGACGGCGGCAACAGCCTGTTCACCGACACCATCCGCCGCGAGAAGGCGGTGCGCGAGGCCGGGTTCAACTTCGTCGGCATGGGCGTCTCCGGCGGCGAGGAGGGCGCGCTCAACGGCCCGTCGCTCATGCCGGGCGGTCCCGACGAGGCGTGGGTCACGCTGGGCCCGATCCTCAAGAGCATCGCCGCGGTCGCGGAGGGCGAGCCGTGCGTCACGCACATCGGCCACGACGGCGCCGGGCACTTCGTGAAGATGGTGCACAACGGCATCGAGTACGCCGACATGCAGCTCATCGCCGAGGCCTACGACCTGATCCGCCGCGGCACCGGCAAGAGCCCCGCCGAGATCGCCGACATCTTCGCCGAGTGGAACCGCGGCGAGCTGGAGAGCTACCTCATCGAGATCACCGCCGAGGTGCTGCGTCAGACCGACGCCGCCACCGGCAAGCCGCTCGTGGACGTCATCCTCGACCAGGCCGGCGCCAAGGGCACCGGCGCATGGACGGTGCAGACGGCCCTCGACCTGGGTGTGCCGGTCTCCGGCATCGCCGAGGCCACTTTCGCCCGCTCGCTTTCGAGCCACCCCGAGCAGCGCGCGGTCTCGGGGGGTCTCCCCGGCCCCACCGAGGACGCGTTCACCGTCGAGGACGCCGACGCGTTCGTCGAGCAGGTGCGCCTCGCGCTGTACGCGTCGAAGATCGTCGCGTACTCGCAGGGCTTCGACGAGATCCGTGCCGGCGCCGCCCAGTACGGCTGGACGATCGACCTCGGCGCCGTCTCGAAGATCTGGCGCGGCGGCTGCATCATCCGCGCCCAGTTCCTCAACCGCATCGCCGACGCCTACGACGCCGACGCCACCCTGCCGGTGCTGCTGACCGCGCCGTACTTCGTCGAGGCCCTCGGTCGCGCGCAGGATGCCTGGCGCCACATCGTGCAGGTCTCCGCCGGCGCCGGCATCCCCGCACCCGCGTTCAGCTCGTCGCTGGCGTACTACGACGGCCTGCGCGCCGAGCGACTGCCCGCCGCCCTCATCCAGGGGCAGCGCGATTTCTTCGGCGCCCACACCTACAAGCGCATCGACAAGCCCGGCACCTTCCACACGCTGTGGTCGGGCGACCGCACCGAGATCGAGGCCGAGGACACGCACTGACCTCGCCTTCCGCACCGGCCCGTGGCCGCGTCGGGCGCATCGCGCTCGTCGCGGCCACGGTCGTCTACGCCCTGGTCCTGGCCTCGCAGACCCTCGGACCGCAGCCCGAGACGGCCGGCGGGGTGCTGAGTGCGCTGACCGACTGGTTCGCGCAGTGGCCGGCATCCGCGTGGCTGACGTATCCGGTGCTGGAGTTCACGGCGAACGTCGTACTGTTCCTGCCGGTCGGCATCCTGTGGGTGCTCTGGCGCGGCGGGCGGGGCTGGGCCTGGGCGGCGGCGATCGGCCTCGCCGTGAGCACCGCGATCGAGACGACGCAGGGTCTGCTGCTGCCGGACCGCTTCGCCGACGTGCGCGACCTCGTCTCGAACACGCTCGGCGCGCTGCTGGGCGCCGCCGTGCTCGCCGTGCTGCTGCGCCGTGCGCGCCGACGCGCGGGGTAAGGGCGGCCCGGCCTCGAGGGCGCCGACGGCGAGCGGCACTGACCGCGAGACCGCATCGGCTCGCCGAGACCGCGGGGTGACCCCCAGGTCTCGGCGAGCAGATGAGGTCTCGGCGACAGCGCGGCGCGGCGCGGCGCGGCGTCCCAGCATGGCGCCCCGCGCGGGGCTCAGCGGGTGATGTCGCGGAGCGTGCCCTTGTCCAGGCGCAGGCGGCGGCGCGCGCGGCGGGCGACGGCGGAGTCGTGGGTGACCACGACGAGCGTCAGCCCCTCCGCGTTCAGCTGCTCGAGCACCACGAGGATCTCGTCGCGCATGTGCTCGTCGAGGTTGCCGGTGGGCTCATCGGCCAGCAGCACGCGGGGCCGCTTCGCGATCGCGCGGGCGATCGCGACGCGCTGCTGCTGACCGCCCGACAGCTCCCCCGGCCGGTGGTCGGCGCGGTCGGCGAGTCCCACGCGCTCCAGCGCCTCGCCCACCCGCTGCTCCCGCTCGGCCCGGTCGAGGCCGAGCGGCTCCAGTCCCATGTCGACGTTCTCGGCCGCCGTCAGCGTCGGGATCAGGTTGAAGCCCTGGAAGACGAACCCGATCTCCCGCGCCCGTACCTG
Source organism: Microbacterium telephonicum (assembly GCF_003651225.1). GTDB lineage: Bacteria > Actinomycetota > Actinomycetes > Actinomycetales > Microbacteriaceae > Microbacterium > Microbacterium telephonicum. Next base: position 111,051 of record NZ_RCDB01000002.1, on the reverse strand, counting down.
CTCGAGCTGCGCGCCGGATGCCGTCGCCAGGTCGGTCTCGCCGATCATGACGTGGCCGGCGGTCGGGGTGTCGAGTGCGCCGAGCAGCTGCAGCAGCGTCGACTTGCCGCCGCCGGTCGGGCCCTGGATCGTGACGAAGTCGCCCTGGGCGATCTCGACGTCGACGCCGGTGAGCGCCTTCACGACGCGAGCCTTCTGCTGGTAGGTCTTCACGACGCCGGCGAGCCGGTAGGCCGGACGGTCCGGCGTCGTCAGCGCGGCGGCATCCGCGGGGCTCGGGTCTGTCAGTGTCATCGCGTTCTCCTCGGTGGTCGTGTCGTACCGCACGGCGGATGCCGGTGCGGCGGGGTGCGGGACCGCGCTCATGCGACGGCCCGCAGGGCTTCGGCGGGACTCAGTCGCGCGGCACGCCAGCCGCCGAAGGCTCCGGCGACGAGGCCCGCGGCGACGGCGAGCACGAGCGCGATCAGCACGATCCACAGCGACAGCGGGGCGTGCAGCACGATGTCGGTGCCGGTCTGCGCGAGGTCGCCGAAGCCGCCTCCGCCCATCCCGCCGGGGCCGCCTTCGCCACCGCCGCGCATGCCCTCGCCCATCGTCGTGGCCGGGGCGGACGAGATCGTCGGCGCGATGAGGTTCACGACCCAGACACCGACGACACCGAGCACGACGCCCAGGGCGCCGCCGATGAGCGCCTGCACGACCGACTCGCCGGCGACCTGACCCACGACGCGCCGGTTGGACCAACCGATCGCCTTCAGGGTGCCCAACTCCCGCGTGCGGCGCGAGATACCGGAGATCGTGAACAGCACGGCGAGGGCGACCGCGACGGCGAGCACGATGATCGACAGCCAGGTGCCGAGGCTCGTGATGAGGGAGCTCGCGCTGGAGAGCGACCCCGACACCGTCGAGGCCAGGTCGGACTGCGAGCTGACGGTGGCGTCCGGCAGCTCCGTCTCGAGCGAGGCCTGCACCGCGGTGATCGCATCCGACGAGCTCGCCTGCACGTAGACGGTGGAGACCACGTCACCGGCGCCCGAGATCTCCTGGGCGACGTCGAGCGGGATGTACACGTTCGCGGCGGTGTCGGCATCCGACGAGGTCGACGACACGATGCCCACGACCTCGACGCTCTGTCCGCCGACGTCGATCGTGTCGCCGACGGCCAGTTCGGCGCTCGCGGCGTACGACGCGTCGAGCACGGCGACGTACGCACCGGCATCGGCCTCGTCGAGCGCGCGGCCGTCGGTCACCTCGACCGACGACATCGGTCCGACGGCGCTCTGCGCGGGATCGATGCCGAGCACGGTGAACGAGTCGACGTCGAACGAGCCGCCGCCGAAGCCGCCGCCCCCGCCCTGCGCCTGTCCGTCGGACGGCGGCATGGCGCCCGCGTCGGAGTCGGTACCGTCGGTGCCGTCGGTGCCGTCGGTCGTGGCGCCGTCGTCGGGGCGCTGCGGCAGCTCCCCCGAGAACGTCGTGTTCGTCAGGCTCAGGGCCCCGGATGCCGCGGCGACCCCGTCGACGGCCGTCACGGTGTCGAGGGTCGAGGCGTCCAGCGTGCCACGCCGGAAGTCGGTCATCAGCCGCGACTGGCTGAGCGAGGTGGTGCCGTCGTCGGAGGTCTGTCCGCCGTCCTGGCCGAACTCGAACTGCGGGCCGCCGCCCTGGCCCCCGGCCTCGCCGGGCTCGGCCTGCGCACCCGTCACGGTGAGGTCGGTGCCGACGCCGTAGACCGAGGAGAGGGCCTCGGACTGCGCGTCGCGCACTCCCGCCGACAACGCGTTGACGACGATGACGAGCGCGATCGCGATCGCCAGTCCGACGGCGACGATCACCGTCTGCTTGGTGCGCCCCGACAGTTCGCGGCGCAGATATGTCCAGTACATGGGTCTGTGGGTCTCCTTCTCGGGCGCAGCGCGCCGCAACAGTGCCGACGGTACGTACGGCCCTCATGCGCCCTCGATGCGGAGGTTGTGAACGGCGTATGAGACGGCATCCGCGGTTCATAGGATTCGGGCGCGCAGGCCATAGGCGACGCATAGGTAAGTGAGCACAATGGAAGACATGAGCGCACCCGCACCCCTCCACCGCCCCGACGGCTCCGCCCTGCGCGTTCTGGTCGTCGACGACGAGCAGATGCTCACCGACCTGCTGTCGATGGCGCTGCGGATGGAGGGCTGGGAGGTGCGCACCGCCGGTTCCGGTTTCGAGGCGCTCAGCGAGACGCGGGAGTTCGACCCCGATGCGCTCGTGCTCGACATCATGATGCCCGACCTCGACGGCATGGCCGTGCTGCAGCGCCTGCGCCAGTCGGGCAACGACGTGCCCGTGCTCTTCCTCACCGCGAAGGATGCCGTCGCCGACCGTGTCGCCGGGCTCACCGCCGGCGGCGACGACTACGTGACCAAGCCGTTCAGCCTCGAAGAGGTCGTGGCGCGCCTGCGCGGTCTCATGCGCCGTGCCGGCACCGCGACCGCCGGCGGCGCCGACCCGATCCTGCGCGTGGGCGACCTGAGCCTCAACGAGGACTCCCACGAGGTCGAGCGCGCCGGCGACGAGATCGAGCTGACGGCGACCGAGTTCGAGCTGCTGCGCTTCCTCATGCGCAACCAGCGTCGCGTCGTCTCGAAGGCGCAGATCCTCGACCGCGTGTGGAACTACGACTTCGGCGGCCGCTCCAGCGTCGTCGAGCTGTACATCTCGTACCTGCGCAAGAAGATCGACGCCGGCCGCGACGAGCCCCTCATCCACACCGTGCGCGGCGTCGGCTACATGATCAAAGCGCCGCAGTGATGACGGCGGCGACCGAGCCGGCATCGGCGACGCCGCAGCCGCGTCGTCCCCGGGTGCGCTGGAGCCTGCAGACCCGGCTGATGACAGCGATCATCGGCATGGTGGCGCTCATCCTGGCGGCGGCGGCGTTCGCCACCAGCGCGATCCTCGGCGGCATCCTGCAGCAGGATCTCGACAACTCGCTGCGCGAGCCCACCACCACGGCGGCCCAGCAGCTGGCCCATCCCTTCCCGCCGACGGCGACCACGCCGACGGCCGTCGAGGTGCTCGACGCGACGCGCACCGAGCCCGGATTCCTCTTCCTCTATCGCGGGCAGGAGGGGCTCGACGGCGCCTACGTCGACCAGCAGAACGAGGTGCACGCGCTCACACCGGCACAGCTGTCCGAGCTGAGCTCCCTGACCACGCGCGACGCGTTCACCACCGTCGACATCGACGGGCTCGGCGCTTACCGGCTCGGCTTCTACAACGCGGGCGGCACGTTCGTCGTCGGCGGACTGCCGCTGACGAAGGTCAGCGCCACGATCACGCAGATCATCTCGACGACGCTGCTCGTGACCCTCGCCGGGCTCATGGCCCTCGCCGGGGCGATCGCGCTCATCATCCGCCGGTCGCTGCGACCGCTGCGCGCCGTCGCCGACACCGCGACGCGGGTCGCCGCGATCCCGCTCGCCGAGGGCGCCGTCTCGATCACCGAGCGCGTGCCGGATGCCGACACCGACGACCACACCGAGATCGGGCGCGTCGGTCTGGCGCTGAACACCCTCCTCGACCACGTGGACACGTCACTGGCCGCCCGTCAGCGCAACGAGGACCGGATGCGGGCGTTCGTCGCCGATGCGAGCCACGAGCTGCGCACGCCGCTCGCCTCGATCCGCGGGTACTCCGAGCTGTCGCTGCGCGGCATCCGGCAGCAGCGCGAGCGCGCGGGCGGTGCGGACGGCGCGGGTGGCGCAGCGCGTGTGGTCGACCCGGTCGCCGAGGTCACCCAGTCGTCGCTGGAGCGCATCCAGGCCCAGTCGCTGCGGATGACGACCCTCGTCGAGGATCTGCTGCTGCTGGCGCGGCTCGACGAGGGCACCGAGCTCGTGTACGGCGCCGTCGACCTCACCCGGCTCTCGATCGACGCGGTCGCCGACGCGCAGGTCGCCGGTCCCGACCACGAGTGGGAGCTCGCCGTGGGCGACGATCCCGTCGTCGTCGCCGGCGATACCGGACGCCTGCAGCAGGTGGCTGTGAACCTGCTCGCCAACGCGCGCGTGCACACGCCCGCCGGAACCCACGTGACCGCGAGCGTCGGCGTGGAGGACGGCGCCGCCGTGCTGCGCGTGCACGACGACGGCCCCGGCATCGATCCCGACGTCGCGGACGTGCTGTTCGAGCGCTTCGCCCGTGCGGACTCGTCGCGCGCCCGCAAGACCGGCGGCACGGGCCTCGGGCTGTCGATCGTGAAGGCGATCGTCGACGCCCACCACGGCACGATCACCGTCGACAGCGAGCCCGGCTCGACCACCTTCACGGTGCGGCTCCCCGCCCGCCCCCACGCCCCGGAGGCGTGAGGCGCTGCGGCGTGTCACACGAGTGGTGGGTGCGGGGGCTTCGGCGGCGCTGTTCGCGTGACACGGTCGGCATCCGTGTCACGCGAGTGGTCGGTGCGGATGCCGGTGGCCGACCGTTCGTGTGACATGCGGGTGGCCGCCATGCGGAGTCCGCGCTCCGGCTGCGCGCTCAGCATCCGTGTCACGCGAACGGCCCGTGCAGAGACGCAGGGACGGCCGCTCGTGTGACATCCGCCGCATCCGTGTCACACGACGGCCGGTAAGGATGCCGGCGGGCAGCGGTTTGTGTGACATGCCCGCGGGAGTCCGCGCTCCGACTGCGCGCTCAGCACGCGTGTCACGCGAACGGCGGGTGCGGATGCCGGGAGCCGGCCGTTCGTGTGACATGCACGGCGGCCGTGTCACACGAACAGTCGACCCAAGACGCGGCCGGCTCAGTACCCCGAGAACGCGTCGGTCGTGAGGGAGCGGGCCTTCTCGAGGGCTGGGGCGAGGTCGGCGATCAGTCCAGGCGGGCCGGAGATGTAGGCGTGGCGCGAGCCGATGTCGGGGACGACCTCGAGCAGGCCGTCGGCGTCGAGGCGCACCCCCTTCGCCCAGTGCCAGCCGCGCGGCAGCGCCGACGGGGCGTTGCGGGTGAACACGATGACGGGGATACCGGCCGCCTCGAGATCGTCGCGGAAGGCGAGCTCCTCGGCGTCGCCGGCGACGTAGACGAAGACGACGTCGCGATCCTGGCCCGCCAGGCGCAGATGGCGCAGCTGCGAGACGAACGGCGTCACGCCGATACCGGCCGCGACCATGAGCACGGGGGCGGTCTTCGAGGCGGGCAGCACGAAGTCGCCCCACACACCGGTCACCGACAGCCGCTCCCCCGGCTCCACGAGTGCGAGCGCCTTCTTGTAGCTGGACTGCGACCCCTCCCGGAGCGCGATCTTCACCGTCGGCAGCTCTTCGGGCGCCGAGACGATCGAGAACTCGCGGCGCGTGCCGCGCGCGTCGGGATGCGGATGCGGCACTTCGAGCTCGAGGTACTGCCCGGCGGTGAACCGGAACCCACGCTCGGCGCGGAACACGAGTTCTCGCACCGTCGGGGTGAGCACGAGGCGGTCCTCGAAGCGCAGCCTCACCGCGGTGCGGATCGTGAAGGCGAAGGCCACGAGGTTGCCGATCAGCAGCGCCCGCTCCTGACCGAGGCTGATCGCGCCGAGGTCGATCGGCCAGCCGGCCAGCACGCCGACGACGGCGGCGACGGTGAACTGCTGCCAGCGGCGGGGCGGCAGCGTGAGCGGCTCGGAGAGCATGAACGCCCCCAGGAACAGGAACGGCGACGACCACAGCAGCTGCCAGAACACCTGACCGGAGTCGAGTTCGAGGCCCGCCGCCTGCGTCTGCACCGAGACGCGCAGGAACGACACGGCCACCGCGATCACGAGGAACACCGCGATCACGCGCACCTTCTCGGTGCGCATCAGCACGATCAGGCCCGTGATGATCACGGGCGCCGCGAGCGCCGGCGCGCCGACCCACCAGGCCGAGTAGCCGAGGTCGGGCAGCCAGATGCCGAGGATCGTGACGGCGGCGGCGCCGACGGCGGCCGGGTTGAAGACATGCCTTCCCTGCCAGGCGAGCAGGTACTTCGATGCGGAGGCGACGATCCCGCCGATCGCGGCGCCGACGAGGCCCCACGGCTCCAGTGTCGGACGCAGCACGAACAGCAGGATCAGCGCCGTGATCAGCGAGGACTCCCAGCGCCACTGCCGCCCCAGCAGCCGGTGCGCGACGACATCCGTCGCGGCGCACGCGGCGCTGAGCACGGCCGCGGTGGCCAGCAGCTCGAGCGGTGTCGGCGCGACGAGGCCCCCGAGCGAGAGCAGCAGCGCGACGACGCCCAAGGCGGCGAGGGCGAACACGACGAGCCGGTACATCGAGAACCGGCCCAGCACGGCGTAGACACGGTTCCAGACGGCCGTGAGAGATGACATCACGTCTCCAACGTTAGGTGCGGATGAACAGGTCGGCGTCGCAGCCCGGCGACCATTCGAGGCGTCCGTCGGTGCTCAACCGCACCCACGAGGCTCCTCGGCGGTGCGCGGCCTCGGCTCCGCCGTCGAAGAAGAGGGCGGTGGCGAGACCGTCGGCGGTGAACGCGTCGTCGGCGCGCACCCAGGTCGCCGCGATCGTGCGCACCGGCTGACCGGTGCGCGCGTCGAGCACGTGGTGCAGTCCGTCGCCCCACGCCCGACGGTCGACGGCCGAGGCGCACAGGGCTCCGGAGGAGACCTCCCACACCCCGATCGCCCGCGAGTGGTCGAACGGATGCTGCAGCGCGACGCGCTCGGGCGGGGCTGCGGCGTCGAGGCGCACGGCGAGGTCGCCGCCGGCATCCACGACGACGTCACCGGGCACGGCAGCGCCGATCACGGCGAGGACGCGGTCGACGAGGCGCCCCTTGCCGAGGGCGCCGACGTCGACGACGGCGGGCGCGGCGAGGCGCAGCGTGGCGCCCTGCCAGGTGAGCACGGCGCGCCAGTCGGCGGGCGCGGGCTCGGCGCCGCGGTCGACGAGCGAGTAGGCCGCGTCGTAGCCGCGTCGGGCGAGCGCGCCGCCGACGAGCGGGTTCACCGCTCCCCCGGTGGCGTGAGACAGTTCGGCGTACCGGTCGAGCATCAGCGCCGCGTCGACGGGGGCCGCGACCTCACCACCCGCGGCCAGTGCGGTCACCGTCGAGTCGGGCCGGAACCGCGACCACGCCCGGTCGAACGCGTCGATCTCGGCGGCCACCGCCGCCCGCACGTCGGCGGGCAGCGGCGCGGCGGTGTCGATGCGCCACACCGTGCCGATCGCGTCGAAGCCCCAGACCGAGCGTCCGTCGGAGGCTCTGGCCGACGCGACGCGATCGCCGGCGGGCATCAGGCGGCCGCTTCGGCCTTGATCTCCTCGAGCGCCGCGTTGAAGCCGCCGCTCGTGAGCGAGGAGCCCGCGACACGCGACACGGACAGGTCGTCGATGTTCTGGCCCACGACCTCGTCGGAGATGCCGCCGATGAACTGCGACTGGTACTGCTCCGACTCCCGCTTCTGCGGGTCGCCGGTCACCTCGACGGCCGTGACGACGTCGCCCTCGAGGGTGATCGTGACGCTGATCGTCTCGACCGACTCGGGCGTCTGGTAGGAGCCCTCGGCCGTGTAGGTGCCGTCGGCGTAGGCGCCGGCGGCATCCGCACCCGCCGAGCCGGTCGACCCCGTCTCCTCGGCGGAAGGGGTCGAGGCGGTGGTCTCCTCGGCGACGGGGGTCTCCGCCGCGGTGCCTCCGGCGGCGCAGCCGGCGAGGGCGGCGATGCCGAGCACGGATGCCACGGCGGCGCCGGCGCGGACGGGACGGGGTACGGCGATGGTGCGGATCATGACGGTCCTCCTGTTGTCGCGCCCACCCGGGCGGGGGCTTCCTCCACGCTAACCCGGCCGCCCTCGGCGCCACCCGGCGGCGACCTATGCGTTCACATTGAATCCGCACGGCCGTCGCGCCGGCGCACCGCCTTGAGCACTTCGACGACGAGGAAGATCGCGATCGACAGGCCGATCGGCAGCAGCCAGTCCTGCGCCGCGAGCGGACGCGAGTCGAAGAGCGTGTTCATGAAGGGGACGTAGGTGTAGATCAGCTGCAGCACGACCAGCGCCGCGATCGACCACCACACGACGCGGTTGCCGCGCAGCACGTCGAGGGTGAGGCTCGACCGGCTCGAGAACCGGCAGTTCAGCAGGAACGCCGTCTGGCCGAGCGCGAGCATCGTTACCGCCTCGGTGCGGGCGTAATCGACGTCGTGCCCGGCGGCGATCACCCCGCCGAAGATGCCGAGCGTCGCCCCACCGATGAGCACGGACACCAGCAGCACGTACCCCAGTTCCCGCAGGGAGATGATCGACCCGCCCGTCCGCCGCGGCGGACGCGTCATGATGCCGGGCTCGGCGGGCTCGTACGCCAGGGCGAGGGAGAGGGTCACGGCGGTGACCATGTTCACCCACAGCACCTGCACCGGCGTCAGGGGCAGGGTCAGGCCGAACACGATCGCGACGAGGATGACGAGCGACTGCGCGCCGTTGGTCGGCAGCAGGAAGACGACCGACTTGCGCAGGTTGTCGTAGATGCGCCGCCCCTCGCGGATGGCGCTGCGGATGGTCGCGAAGTTGTCGTCGGCCAGCACGATCTCGGCGGCCTCCTTCGTCGCCTCGGTGCCCTTGATGCCCATCGCGACGCCGACGTCGGCGCGCGTGAGGGCGGGCGCGTCGTTGACACCGTCGCCGGTCATCGCGACCACCTCGTCGTGCGCCTGCAGGGCGCGCACGATGCGGATCTTGTGCTCGGGACTCGTGCGGGCGTACACATCGACGTCCTGCACGACCGCCTTCAGTTGCTCCTGGCTCATCGCCTCGAGCTCGGCACCGGTGAGCACGGCGGCGCCGTCGCCGACGATGCCCATCTCCCGCGCGATCGCCGTCGCGGTACCGGCGTGGTCTCCCGTGATCATTTTCACGCGGATGCCGGCGGTGTGGCAGTCGGCGATCGCCTCGATCGCCTCGGGCCGCGGCGGGTCGACGATGCCCCACAGCCCCAGGAACTCCAGGTCGACGAGGTCGTCGATCTCGACCTCGTCGGCACGCGTGGGCTTGCGTGCGGCGGCGAGGACCCGCAGCCCCTGGGCGCTGAGCTCGTCGATCGCGGCCTCCCAGAACGCACGGTCGACCGGCTCGGCGCCGGCGCCGCCGCGCTGGGTGAGCGCCCGGTCGAGCAGACGGTCGGGAGCGCCCTTCACGAGGATCACCCTGCTGCCGCCCGGGGCCTCGTCGAGGGTCGCCATGAACTTGTTCGCCGAGTCGAACGGCACGACGCCGATGCGTGCGGCGGGCTGCCCGGCCGCCCCGCCCTTCATCGCGACGACCTTCAGGGCCCCTTCGGTCGGCTCGCCGACGAGGCTCCAGCGGCCGGTGGCCGCATCCGGGACGATGTCGGCATCGTTGCAGAGGTCGGCGACGGCGAGCAGCGCCGCGAGATCGCGGCCGCCCGTCGGGGTGATCGCCCCCTCGGGGTCGTAGCCGAGGCCGTCGACGTCATAGCGGGCGACGGGGGTGACGATGCGCCGCACCGTCATCTCGTTCTTGGTGAGGGTGCCGGTCTTGTCGGAGCAGACCGACGTCACCGAGCCGAGCGTCTCGACGGCCGTGAGCTTGCGGGTGATGGCACGGCGCTTGGCCATCTGCTGCACGCCGATGGCGAGGGTGATCGTCACGAGCGCCGGAAGACCCTCCGGGATCGCGGCGACGGCGAAGCCGATGGTCGCCGAGATGAGCTCGGCGAACGGCATCCCGTGCCCGTACCGTCCGATCAGCAGCATCACGAGCGCCATCCCGAGGATGACGAGGGTGAGCACCTTGCCGAACGCGTCGAGCTGACGCGTCAGCGGTGTCTGCAGCGACCCCGCGTCGCCGACGAGGGTCTGGATGCGGCCGATCTCGGTGTGCGCGCCGGTGCCGGTGACGACGCCCTGTCCCTGGCCCGCCGACACGATGGTGCCGGAGAACGCCATCGACGCGCGATCGCCGACGCCGGCGGCCGCATCGACGGCGGTGGTCTGCTTCGACGCCGGAACCGACTCCCCCGTCAGCGCCGCCTCGTCGATGCGCAGCTGGTGCGCCTGTACCAGCCGCAGGTCGGCCGGCACCTTGTCGCCCGGCATGATGCGCACGAGGTCGCCCGGCACGAGCTCACGCGCGGGGATCGTCGCCCACGCGCCCGCGCGCCGCACGTACGCGTCGGCCGACAGCATCCCGCGGATGCCGGCGAGGGCCTTCTCGGCCCGTCCCTCCTGCACATAGCCGATGACGGCGTTGATGATCGTCACCGAGACGATCACCCAGAAGTCGAGCCAGTCGGCCATGACCGCCTTGATCACGGCGGACGCGAGCAGGATGAAGATCAGCGTGTCGTTGAAGTGCGACAGGAACCGCAGCCAGGCGGGCGTGCGCTTCGGCTCGGGCAGCTCGTTCGGGCCGACCGCGGCCAGTCGGGACGCCGCGTCCTCGGGATCCAGGCCCGCCTCGCCCGACCCCAGACGCGCGCGCACGTCATCCGGATCGAGGGCGTAGGGGGCGTCGAGGGACAGGTCTGTCGGTGCCGTGGACGCGGACATGCCCCGATCGTATCGACCGGGGCATGTGCGCTGAGAGATGACGGAGCGGGTTTATCCGGTCAGTCGACCTCGTCGGGGTGGGCGCTGACGCGGCCCGACCCGTCGCCCGGGTCGAGCGCGTCGATCGCCGACATCTCGGCGTCCGTGAGGGTGACGTCGAACACGTCGAGGTTCTCCTCGAGACGCTCGCGGCGCACCGACTTCGGGAAGACGATGTTGCCGTGCTGCAGGTGCCACGCGAGCACGATCTGCGCGGGCGTCTTGTCGTGCGCGTCGGCGGCCGCGGCGACGGGCTCGGCACCGAACAGGTCGTACTTGCCCTGCCCGAGCGGCCCCCAGGCCTCGATGCGGATCCCGTGTGCGGCGGCGAAGTCGGTGACCTCGCGCTGCTGGTAGGCGGGGTGCAGCTCGATCTGGTCCACGGCGGGGACCACGCCGGTGGCGGAGATGACGCGCTCGAGGTGCGGCACGAGGAAGTTCGACACACCGATCGAGCGGGTGAGGCCGCGCTCGCGGATGCCGATGAGCTTCTCCCAGGCGTGCAGGAAATTGTCGGCCTTCGGGGTGGGCCAGTGCACGAGGTACAGATCGACCTGGTCCAGGCCCAGCTTGCCGAGGCTCTCGGCGATGGCCGCGTCGGGCTCGTCGCCGTCGTGGCGGTCGTTCCAGAGCTTCGTCGTGACGAACAGGTCGCCGCGCGAGATGCCGCTCGCGGCGATCGCGGCGCCGACGCCTTCCTCGTTGCCGTAGATCGCGGCGGTGTCGATGTGGCGGTAGCCGACCTCGAGCGCCTCTTCGACGGCGCGCTGCGTGTCGGCCGGCGGCACCTTGAAGACGCCGTAGCCCAACTGCGGGATCGGGGTGCCGTCGTTCAGGGTGACGGTGGGGATGGTGGGGTTCTCAGCCATCCCTCCAGCCTAGAACTCCGGCGGGAGTGCGGCACCGTCCGGGCGGCGCCCGTCAGGCGGCGCCGTCGAACATGCTCGTGACCGAGCCGTCCTCGAACACCTCGTGGATGGCGCGGGCCAGCAGCGGCGCGATCGGCAGGATCGTCAGCCCCGGGAACTGCTTCTCGGCCGGCAGCGGCAGCGTGTCGGTGACCACGACCTCGTCGATCGCGGCATCCTGCAGCCGCTCGACGGCCGGGTCGCTGAAGACGGCGTGGGTGGCCGCGACGATGACGCGTTCGGCACCGTCGGCCTTGAGCGCCTGCGCGGCCTTCACGATCGTGCCGCCGGTGTCGATCATGTCGTCGACGAGGAGGCAGACGCGCCCCTCGACCTTTCCGACGATCTCGTTGACCGTGACCTGGTTGGCGACGTTCGGGTCGCGGCGCTTGTGGATGATCGCCAGCGGCGCGCCGAGCGAGTCGGACCACTGGTCGGCCACGCGCACGCGACCGGTGTCGGGCGAGACGACCGTCAGCTTCTCGCGGTCCTCGGCCGACAGCGTGTCCTGGAAGTGCTGCAGCAGCACCGGCTTGGCGAAGAGGTGGTCGACGGGGCCGTCGAAGAAACCCTGGATCTGCGCGGCGTGCAGGTCGACGCTCATCACGCGGTCGGCACCGGCGGTCTTGAACAGGTCTGCGACCAGACGTGCACTGATCGGCTCGCGCCCGCGCCCCTTCTTGTCCTGCCGCGAGTAGGGGTAGTACGGGGCGACGACGGTGATGCGCTTGGCGGACGCGCGCTTGGCGGCATCCAGCATGATCAGCAGCTCCATCATCCACTCGTTGACCGGCGGGCCGAAGGACTGGATGAGGAAGATGTCGCCGCCGCGCACCGAGATCTCGAAACGCGTCAGGATCTCGCCGGACGCGAACGTGCGGTGCTCGGTCGGGGCGAGCTCGGTGCCGAGCTCACGGGCGACGGCCGCGGCGAGCTCGGGGTGCGAGCTGCCCGACGCGACGATGAGCCGCTTCTTGGTCTTGACGACCAGCCCGGGGGCGATGCCGTCGTGGTCAGCCTTATTCTTGCGACCCATCGTCCGCTTTCTCTCCGGTGCGGGCCCGTGCGGCGGCCTCTGCCGCGGCGGTGCCCTGTCGGTTGTTCTCGACCCATCCCTCGACGTTGCGCTGAGGGGCGACGCTGAGGGCCAGCGCACCGGCGGGGACGTCCTTGCGGATGACGGCGCCGGCGCCGGTCTTGGCGCCATCTCCGATCCTAACGGGCGCGACGAAGACGTTGTGCGAGCCGGAGTGCACCTCGTCGCCGATCTCGGTGCGATGCTTGGCGACGTCGTCGTAATTCGCCGTGATCGCGCCCGCGCCGAGGTTGACGCCGCGGCCGATCGTCGTGTCGCCGATGTACGACAGGTGCGGCACCTTGCTGCCCTCGCCGATGACGGAGTTCTTGGTCTCGACGAACGTGCCGATCTTGCCGCCGGCGGCGAGCTGCGTGCCGGGGCGGAGGTAGGCGAACGGTCCGACGGTGGCCCCGGCGCCGACGACGGCGAGGGTCGCGTCGGTGCGACGGACGGTCGCACCCTCCCCCACCTCGCAGTCCACGAGCGACGTGTCGGGGCCGATCGTCGACCCCGCGGCGACCACGGTGGCACGCAGGATGTGGGTGTTGGGAAGCACGGTGACGTCGGGGGCGAGTTCGGCGGTGACGTCGATCCACGTCGTCGCGGGGTCCTGGATGCTGGCGCCGGCCAGCTGCCAGCGCCGCACGGTGCGCAGGTTCAGCAGGCGTCCCGCCTCGGCGAGCTGGGCGCGGTCGTTGACGCCGAGGGTGACGGTCACGTCGGCGACGACGGATGCCGCCACGGTGAGCGCGTCGCCGCGCAGCAGCGCGACGACGTCGGTGAGGTACTTCTCGCCCTGGGCGTTGGCGGTGCCGATGCGCACGAGCCGCTCGCGCAGCGGAGCAGCCTGGAACACGTACACGCCAGCGTTGATCTCGGTGACGGCCGCCTCTTCGGCGGTGGCGTCCTTCTGCTCGACGATGCGGGCCACGGTGCCGTCGGCCTCGCGCACGACACGGCCGTAGCCGTTCGGGTCGTCGACGACGGCCGACAGCAGGCTCGCGGCGGCGCCGGCGGCGCGGTGCGAGGCGATGAGCCCGTCCAGGGTGTCGTAGTCGAGCAGGGGGACGTCGCCGCTGAGCACGAGCACGTCGCCCGTGAAGTCGCCGAGGCGCTCCATCGCGACCTCGACGGCGCGGCCGGTGCCGGGGATCTCGTCCTGGTCGACGACGACGACCTCGGGCGAGATGCCGAGGACGGCATCCGCCACCTGGTCGCGCTCGTGGCGCACCACGACGAGCACGTGGGCGGGGGCGAGGTCGCGCGCGGTGTCGAGCACGTGCCCGACCAGCGGCCGCCCGCCGATGCGGTGCAGCACCTTGGGCAGCGCGGACTTCATCCGCGTGCCCTGCCCGGCGGCGAGGATGACGACGGCCAGGGATGTGTCGAGCGCGTTCTCGGTCATGCTCCGCCGCCAGGACTCGAACCTAGACCTCACAGCTCCAAAGGCTGTCGTGCTGCCATTACACCACGGCGGAATGCGCGCGGAGCAGGCGTCCGCACGCGCCCGTCCAGTCTGCCATGGCGACGCCCGCGACTCGGGCCGTGCGGGATGGTGGGCGGGGCGCCGGAGGCTCGGGCCTGCTCCGACGCCCCGCCGGTCTCACTTCGTGACGGTCACGATCAGGGGCGCACTCGTGGTGCTCCCCGCGGCGTTCACGAACTCGACGCGGTAGACGTGGCGACCGGGCGTCGCCGCCGTCACCGGAAGGACGGCACGCTGCGCCTGCGGCGTGCGGGGCGACAGCGTGCCCTCGGCCACGAGCGCGCCGTCCTGGAAGAAGCGGTACGCGGTGGCGTTGGTGCCCCACCACATGTCCGCCGTGACGGTGAACACGCCGTCGCCGTCCCAATTGTCGTGGCTGAGCACCGGGGCGCCGGGGTTCGCCGCCGTCACCGTGACGGTGAGCGGAGCGAGCGTGGTCTCCCCCCGCGTGTTCGCGAGCACCGCGGTGTAGCGATAGGTGCCGTTGCCCTTGCCGCGGATCGGGACCGTGACGACCTGCGCCTTGACGCCGTCGTAGGCGAGCGCCTGGGTCGCGACGAGGCGGCCGTCCTCGTACAGCCGGAACGACGACGCATTCTGACCCCACCACAGGTTCATGCGGATGTTGTAGTCGCCATCCTGCAGGCCGGTGTCCCAGCCGTTGTCGTGGGACAGCGCGCCCGAGGCCGGCGCCGCCGTCGCGCGGTCGGCGTCGGTGCGCACCAGCCCTGCGGTCGCGTCGGCGAGCGCCGTGGTGACCACCTCCACCTGAGCCGCGGTCGGCCACTGCGCCGCGATGACGATGCGTGCCCGCTGCAGGGCCGCGTCGAGGCGCGCGTACGACCACGGCGTGTACGCCGCCTCGTCGAGGGCCGCGGCCGCATCCGCGGCGGCGGCCAGGGCGTCGGTCGACACCCGGTTGCCGGCGCGCACGAGCTGGAACGCGTCGACGGTGCCCCAGGCGCCCGCCGCGAGGTGCGCCGCGACGGCCACCGTGAGGGCGCCGTCGGCGCCGACGGTGAACACCGGCGTGGTGCCCGTGCGCCACGCCTGCCAGCCGTCGAGGGCGATCGGCGCGCTGACGGCGCCCGTCGAGGTCGTCGCGACGACGGCGAGCGTGTCGCCGGCGACCTCGCCGTCGCCCTGCGCGGTCGCCGACAGCGTGTACGTCCCCGGCGCGACGCCGGTCAGGCGCTGCGTCACCTGGAAGGAGTAGGCCGCGTCGGACCAGAAGCTCACCGCCCGGGCGCCGGCCGCGGCATCCGCGGTGGCGCCGATCGACGCACCGGTGCCGGTGACCTGCCACATCGACACGTCGGCGTCCTCGAAGCCGGGGTTCGCGATCCACTGCCGCGCGGTGACGATGACCTGAGCAGAGGCGGCGAGGCCGGCATCCGTCGTGCCCGGCACGGTGTAGGTGCCGGGGCCGGTGATCTCGGACGTCGCGGTCGACCACGAGACCCCCTGCGCCTCGACGACACCGTTCCAGCGGCGCACATCGACCTCGCCGGGCAGCGCGACGGGGTCGCCCTCGGCGATCGTGAGCGCGACCGGCAGCACGACCGGCGCCGGCTCCTGGCCGACGAGCTCGAGCGCGGCGAGGGCGTCGGTGATCCGGGTGGTCGCGCGGGCGACGACGTCGGCCGCCGGCGCCGACGAGGCCAGCACGACGTCGGCGATCTCGAGCGCGGCGTCGAGGGCGACGAGCGACTCCGCGGTGATGACGGTGCGGTCCAGTCCCCGGGCCCGGGCGACGGCATCGCGCAGATCGCCCGTGTCGGCGCCGGCGACGGCCCGGGTGAGCACGAGATCGTCGAGGGTGCCCCACGCGCCGGCGGGAAGGTTCGCGGTGACGGTGAGCGTCGCCGTGCCCGACGGGCCGACCGTGACGGCATCCGTCGTCGGGGTCGACCAGTTGCGCCAACCGGTCAGAGCGAACGGCTGCGATGCGCTCTGCGCACCCGAGGACAGCGCGAGGGTCACGGTGCCGTTCTCGCCTTCCCCGTCGCCCTGCAGGGCTCCGGAGGCGACGTACGCGCCGGGCGTGAGCCCCGTCACCGTCTGGGTGAGCGAGTACGTGAACGCGGCCCCGGAGTAGAAGTGCGCGGAGCGCGTGCCGGTGCGGGGATCGTCGGTCGCCCGCAGCGTGAGGCCCGTGCCGGTCTTCGTCCACATCGAGAGGTCGGCGTCCTCGAAACCGGGATTGCGCAGCAGGTTGACAGCCGTCACGGTGACCGTGACGACGGTCGCGTGCCCGGATGCCGTCGCGCCGGCGATGCGGTATGTGCCGGGCCCGGAGATGAACTCCCCCGCCTCAGACCAGGTGACCGACTCCTCCGCGGTGGAGTCGTCGTTGTAGGTCACCGTCACCGCCTGGGGCAGGACGACGGGGTCCCCGGCGGTCACCGTCACCGTCGGCTGGTCGACCGAGACGACCTCGCGCGGCGCCACCGCGCCGGTGCGGGCGTAGGAGAAGACGTTCAGCGACTCCAGCGGGGTGCCGTCGAACGCGAACAGCGCCTGGTTGTCCCACGCGGAGCCGCCGTACCAGTGGCCGGCGTCCTCGGGGTCGTACTCGGCGGCGAAGCTCGAGGCCCAGCCGGACCCGTCGCGCTCCCACAGCGCCTTGTTCTGCTCGAGCTGCGACGGCGCACCGACGGGCAGCCACGCCGGCTCCCAATAGAAGACGCCGATGCCGCCGGCATCCGCCGTCGCCTGGATGACGTCGCGGACGGCCGTGGCCTGGCCCTGCACGCTCACCGGGTACTGTGTCGCCTCGCTCGGCAGGTCGATCGTGTTGCCGTGACCGTCGCCGTCGTCGAGGGTGTACGCCCAGCTCGTCTCGGCGACCATGACGTCCTTGCCGTATGTGTCGCGCACGTTCTTCAGGACGCTGGTGAGGTTCGCGGTCGTCCCATGCCAGTACGGGTAGTACGACGAGGCGAACACGTCGTAGTCGACGCCGTAGGTCTGCAGGTTCGCGGCGTATCCCGCGTAGCGTCCGGCGCTCTCGGGGTTGGTGAAGTGCACCGCCACACGCGCGTCGGGGAACACGGTGCGCACGGCGGCCGAACCGGCGCTGAAGATCTGCGACATCCCCGCCCACCCCGTGACGCCGGCGACGGCGTTGTTGGTCTCGTTGCCGACCTGCACCATCTCGACGTCGACGCCGGCCGCGGCGAACTGTGCGAGCGCGTCGGCGGTGTACGCCTCGACGGCGGCCGCCTTGGCTGGCACGTCCAGCGCCGCCCACGCCTTCGGCGCCTTCTGCTTGGCGGGGTCGGCCCAGAAGTCGGAGTAGTGGAAGTCGACGAGCACGCCCAGCCCCGCGTCGGTCGCACGCTCGCCGATCTCGACGGCGCGCGCGACGTCGACGTCGCCGCCGCCGTAGCCGTTGCCGGCCGCGTCGTACGGGTCGTTCCACACCCGCACGCGCACGTCGGTGATGCCGTGGTCGGCGAGCACCGCGAACAGGTCGGCGGGGGCGCCCGCGCTGTCGCGGAAGACGACGCCGGACTCCTCCAGCGACAGCACCGACGACACGTCGACTCCGTTGATGAAGTCGGCGGGGAGGTTCTCGACCTTCTTGACGACGATGCCCGCCTCGACGGGTCCGTCGGGGGTGGTCGCCGCGGCGGCGGGGACCGCGAGACCGGTGACGGCCAGTGCGGCGCCGGTCAGCGCGGCGGCCGCGCGGGCGGCGAGTGATCGGGGGACGGATGACATGACGCGTGATCTCCTTCGATCAGTGGAGCGCGGGCCCGATCGCGCGAGGATTCTGTGGAGGCCGAAACTGTGACCGGTCACAGAGCCGATGCGTCGATTGTGACCGGTGACAGGCCGACCTGTCACCGGGGCGGCGAGACCCGTTACCCAACCGTTACCGAGGCGCGGCGGGCAGGGCGCGGGCAGGCCACAATGGTCGGATGAGCGCCGCACACGACGAAGTCGACCGCATCGTCGAAGCCTGGATCACCCAGCGTCCCGACCTCGACTTCTCCCCCCTCGAGGTGCTCTCCCGCGTCGACCGGCTCTCGCGACACCTCGACCGCGCCCGGCGTGAAGCGTTCCGCCGCAGCGACCTCGAACCGTGGGAGTGGGATGTGCTGTCGGCGCTGCGCCGTGCGGGCGAGCCCTATCAGCTCAGCCCCAAGCAGCTCCTCCAGCAGACGCTCGTCTCCAGCGGCACGATGACCAACCGCATCGACCGGCTCGTCGGCCGCCGCCTCGTGCGCCGCGAAGCCGACCCGGCGGACGGACGCAGTGTGCTGGTCACCCTGTCGGCCGACGGCCGCATCCGCGTCGACGCCGCCATCACGCGCCTCGTCGACGCGGAGGCGCTGCTGCTGTCGCGCCTGTCGCGCGCCGACCGCGACCGTCTCGCGGGCCTGCTGCGCAAGCTCAGCCTCGGCTTCGACGTCTGACCGGCGCGGGCCGGATGGCGCCCGCTACGCCTCGAGCTGCTCGCCGAGTTCGAGCCAGCGCAGCTCGAGGGTGTCGCGCTCGGCCTCCAGCTCGCCGATCTCGCGCATCCGCTCCCCCAGCCCCACGTAGTCGGACTGGTCGTGGTCGGCGAGGGCGACCCGGTCGGCGTCGATACGGGCCGTGAGCTTCTCGAGCCGGCGGTCGAGGGCGGTCAGCTCCTTCTCGGCGGCACGACGCTCGGCCCCCGCGAGCACCGGCGTCGTCGCGGCGGCGGATGCGGCGGGCGCAGCATCCACGGTGCGCGCCGGTGCGGCAGCGCGCAGGCGCAGGTACTCGTCGATGCCGCCCGGCAGGTGACGCAGATGTCCGTCGAGCACCGCGTACTGCTGGTCGGTGACCCGCTCCATGAAGTACCGGTCGTGGCTGACGACCAGCAGCGTGCCGGGCCACGAGTCGAGGAGGTCCTCGATGGCGGCGAGCATGTCGGTGTCGAGGTCGTTGGTCGGCTCGTCGAGGATCAGCACGTTCGGCTGGTCGAGCAGGATGAGCAGCAGCTGCAGGCGCCGCTGCTGACCGCCCGACAGGTCCTTCACGGGGGTCGACAGCTGCGCCGACGAGAAGCCCATCCGCTCGAGCAGCTGCCCCGGGGTCAGCTCGGTCGCCTTCGACCCCGCGCCGAACGTGTACGTCGTGCGCAGGCGACCGACCACGACGCGCACCGGCTCGTCGAGGTGCGGGTCGAGCTCGTCCATGCGCTGGGTGAGCGTGGCGACCTTGACGGTCTTGCCGTGCTTGACGCGTCCGCTCGTGGGCGCGACGCTGCCGGCGACGAGGCCGAGGAGCGTCGACTTGCCGGCACCGTTCACGCCCAGGATGCCGGTGCGCTCCCCCGGCGCGATACGCCACTCGACCCCGCGGAGCACCTGCTTCTCGCCGTAGGCGACCCCGGCGTCGAGCAGGTCGACGACGTCCTTGCCCAGTCGCGACACGGCCAGCGACTGCAGCTGCACACGGTCGCGGATCTCGGGGACGTCGGCGATGAGCTCGTTCGCGGCATCGATGCGGAACTTCGGCTTCGACGTACGAGCGGGCGCGCCGCGGCGCAGCCACGCGAGCTCCTTGCGGGCGAGGTTCTGACGCCGCTGCTCGATGACCGCCGCCTGCCGGTCGCGTTCGACGCGCTGCAGGATGTAGGCGGCGTACCCGCCCTCGAACGGCTCGACGATGCGGTCGTGCACCTCCCACGTGGCCGTACAGACCTCGTCGAGGAACCACCGGTCGTGGGTCACCACCAGCAGGGCCCCCGCCGTCGCGGCCCAGCGCTTCTTCAGGTGGCCGGCGAGCCACGCGATCGCCTCGACGTCGAGGTGGTTGGTGGGCTCGTCGAGGGCGAGCACGTCCCAGTCGCCGATGAGCAGCGTCGCCAGCGCGACGCGGCGCCGCTGGCCGCCCGACAGACCTGCGACCGGGCCGTTCCAGTCGAGATCGGCGACGAGACCGGCGATCACTTCGCGCGCCCGTGCATCACCGGCCCACTCGTGCTCGTCCCGGGTGCCGACGACGGCCTGACCGACCGTGAGCGCGTCGTCGAGGGTGTCGGCCTGGTCGAGCACGCCGACGGTCACGCCGCCGCGGAACGTGACGCGGCCGGCATCCGGTTCACGACGCCCCGCGAGCATGGCGAGCAGGCTCGACTTGCCGTCACCGTTGCGTCCGACGATGCCGATGCGGTCGCCCTCGTCGACGCCGAGGGAGACGCGGTCGAAGACGACCTTGGTCGGGTATTCCAGGTGCAGCGCTTCAGCGCCGAGCAGATGAGCCATCGCCCTCCAGGCTAGGCGACCGCGAGGCCCCGAACCCCTCGTCGGCGGCGGGTGCACGGGTTTCGATACGCGCGCTGTGCGCGCTACTCAACCACCGGGGGGTGCGGCCCCTCCCGGTCGTCGAGGGAGGAGCGCAGCGACGAGTCGAAACGCGCCGAACCCCTCGTCGGCGGCGGGTGCACGGGTTCGATACGCCGGCTGCGCCGGCTACTCAACCACCGGAACGGGGAGGGTCAGTACCAGAAGCTCAGGCGCGGGGCGGTGGGGGTCGCGAACAGGCGGGCGAGGCGCGCCGGGTCGTCGGAGACGATGCGCCCGGCACGCGCGAGCGTCACCGGCGACACCCCGCCGAGCAGGATCGCCGACAGCTCCGCCACGCCCAGCCGGCTGAGCGCCAGCCCCGGCGGCGCGTCGTCGACGACGTCGACGACCGCGGCGCCCTCGTCGTCCACGCGCACCACATAGACGCCCGATGCGATCTCCAGCGGGTCGTCGACCTGCAGCACCAGCTCCTCCGCGGCGTCGTAGCGGCGCGCCGCGAGGGCGGCGGGCACGTCGAGCACGCGCAGGTACTGGTGGTCGCGCACCGTGATCGTCGCGGCGCGCTGGTCGGCGATCATCCACCACAGCGGCTCGTCGACAGCCAGCTCCGAAGCGCGGATCGTGCCGATGAGGTCCATCGACAGCAGGAACCGCCACAGGCCGGCATACGCCTCGTCGGTCGCCGCCAGCAGCAGCGCGACGTCGACGGTCGACTCCGAGTAGTCGTCGTGGTTCTCGGTGACCGAATACACGACGAGGCCGTCGACGGCGCCGTCCTGCCCGCGGTACTGCAGCACGCGCAGGTTCTCGGGCTTGTCCGCATCCGGGCGGGTACCGAAGATGCGGTCCCAGTGGCCGCCGGGCATCTCGATCTCGCCGGGCGAGCGTAGCCGGGTACGCGCGTGCAGGTCGGGCGCGAGAGCCCGACCGTCCTCACGCGACAGGAAGTCGATGCGGCCGGGTGCGACGGGCCCGATCCAGCGGGCGCGGCGGACTTTGATCTCCCAGTGCGCGGCCGCGGCGGCCGGCGCGAAGCCGAACCGCCCGTAGATGCTCGATTCGCTCACGGTCAGCACCGCGATCGGGAAGCCGTGACCGAGGGCGGTGCGCAGCTCCCCCGCCATGAGCGAGCGCAGCAGGCCGCGACGGCGGTGGGTCGGCGCGACGGTCACCGAGCTGATCGCGCACGCCGGCATCGCGCCGCCGGGCACGGTCAGCTCGGCCTGCCACGACGCGAAGGTCGCGACCGGGACGGATGCCGACGGCGCCTCGCCGTCGAACACCCCGAGCTTGCGGCGGTACGCGGTGCGCTCGAAGAACGCCTCGCGCTGCACGTCGGAGCGCTCGCCGTCGAGGAAGCCGCGGGCGACGGCGTTCAGCCACGGGTCGGTCTCGTCGCGGGACGCGTCGTCGACCCGCCGCACCTCGAGCCCCTGCCGGGCGACGTCGGCGATCAGCTGCGGGTCGAGGTCTGCGGTGTGGAAGCCGGCGAGCGCGTCGCGGCGGTCGTTCTCGGACATGGTGCCTTCCGGATGACGAGTGGATCGGATGGTCGGATGCGGTGGGAGCAGCGCGCTCGGAAGTTCAGTCGACGGCGACGACCCGTGCGCCCGGGACGGCGCCGTGGACGGCGAGGGCCGCACGGCCGCGGTCGACGAACGCGCGGGCGACGGATGCGGCGGCCGCCGCATCCGCGCACAGGAGCGCGACAGTCGGGCCGGAGCCGGAGACGATCCCTGCCAGGGCGCCGTGTGCGACGCCCTGGGCGATGACGGCCCCCAGGTCGGGCCTGCGGTGGATCGCGGCGACCTGCAGATCGTTGGAGACGACCTCGGCGAGAGCTGCGGCATCCGATCGCCGCAACGCCTGCAGCACGCGCGGGTCGACCGACGGGATGCGGCGCACCGGGCCGATGTCGGCCGCGGCGCGCAGGTCGTCGAGGGTGCCGTACACCTGCGGGGTCGACAGCCCCTCGGCGTCGGGCACGAGCACCCAGTCGAGGCGGCCCCGGGCCAGCGCCGGGGCGAGCTCGTCGCCGCGACCCGTGCCGACGGCCGTGCCGCCGAGGAGCGCGAAGGGAACGTCGGCGCCGAGGGTCGCCGCGAGGGCGTGCAGCGCGGTGCCGGTCAGTCCCGCACCGAGGAGCTCGTTGACGGCCACGAGCGCGGCGGCCGCGTCGGCCGACCCGCCGCCCATACCCCCGGCGACGGGCACGCCCTTGTGCACGTCGAGGTGGATGCCTCCCGGCCATTCCGCGTGCTCGGCGACGAGGCGCGCCGCGCGGACGGCGAGGTTCGTGTCGTCGGTGGGCACCCCCGACACGTCGACGTCGCCGGTGACGGCGACGGTGAACCCGTCAGCGTGCACGGCCGAGACCTCTTCGTACAGCGAGACCGCCTGGTAGACCGAGGCGACCCGGTGGTAGCCGTCGGGTTCGACAGGGCCGACTTCGAAGAAGACGTTGACCTTCCCCGGCGCGCGCACGTGCACGCGCCGTGGGGGCTGTTCGGCCAGCGTCACGCGGTCTCCGGCCCGGCCCAGTGGTCGCCGCCTGCGGCGTCGACGAGCGCGTCGATCTGCTCGATCTCCTCGGTCGTGAGGGCGGGGCCTTCGAGGGCCTTCAGGTTCTCGTCCAGCTGGGCGGGACGGGAGGCCCCGATCAGGGCCGATGCGACCACCCCGTCACGGAGCACCCACTGCAGGGCGAGCTGGGCGAGGGTCTGACCGCGCTCCTTGGCGACGACGTCGAGCCCGCGCAGCATCGCGAGGCCCTTCTCGCTCACCCGACGCGCCGGCACCGACCAGCGCTGCTGCGCGCGCTGCGCGTCGCCGCCGCTGAGGTACTTGTCGGTGAGCAGGCCCTGGGCCAGCGGCACGAACGCGATCGCACCCATGCCCTCCTGGCGGAGCGCCCCGGTGAGGCCGTCCTCGATCCAGCGGTCGACGATCGAGTACGACGGCTGGTGGATGACCAGCGGCGTGCCGAGCGAGCGGGCGATCGCGGCCGCCTCGACGGTGTGCTCGGCGCTGTACGACGAGATGCCGACATAGAGCGCCTTGCCCTGCCGCACGAGGGTGTCCAGCGCCCCGATGGTCTCCTCCAGCGGCGTGACCGGGTCGTAGCGGTGCGAGTAGAAGATGTCGACGTAGTCGAGGCTCATGCGCGTCAACGACTGCTCGGCGCTCGCGAGCAGGTACTTGCGCGACCCCCACTGACCGTAGGGGCCGTCCCACATGTCGTATCCCGCCTTCGACGACAGGATGAGCTCGTCGCGGTACGGGGCGAAGTCCTCCCGCATCATGCGCCCGAAGTTCGTTTCGGCGGCGCCGTAGGGCGGGCCGTAGTTGTTGGCGAGGTCGAAGTGCGTGATCCCGCGGTCGAAGGCGTGGCGCAGCAGCGCGCGCTGGTCGTCGAAGGGGATGTTGTCGCCGAAGTTCCACCACAGGCCGAGCGAGATGGCGGGCAGGAACAGGCCGCTGGAGCCGACCTGCCGGTAGTCGCGTCCGAGGTAGCGGTCGGCGTCGGCGGTGTAGGGGCGGTGGAGATCGCCGCCACGGGAGGGGGCGAAGCGTTCGTCGGTCACCCTCCCACGCTAGCGGGCGGCGCGGACGCGCGGGGGCGGTCGCCCGACCAGGTCAGGGGGCGACGGGGACCTGCGCGGCGATGCGCACGAAGTCGTCGACCGTGAGCTGCTCGGCGCGGGCGGTGGGATCCACGCCCGCGGCCGTGAGCACCTCGGATGCCGCGGCCGCCGACTCGGCGACGGCCCCCGCCAGGGACTGCCGCAGCATCTTCCGGCGCTGGCCGAAGGCGGCGTCCACGATCGAGAAGACGCGTCGCCGTTCGGCGTCGGTGCCGCGCGGCGTCTCGTCGCGTTCGAACCCGACGAGCACGCTGTCGACGTTCGGCACCGGCCAGAACACCTGACGCGACACGGTGCCGGCGAGCCGCCACGGCCCGTACCACGCGGCTTTGACGCTGGGGGCGCCGTAGATCTTCGACCCGGGCGCCGCGGCGAGGCGTTCGCCGACCTCGGCCTGCACCATCACGACGCCGCGCTGCAGACCCGGGAACGTCTCGAGGAAGTGCAGCAGCACCGGGACGCTGACGTTGTACGGCAGGTTGGCGACCAGCACGTTCGGATCGCCGGGAAGCGCGGTCACCCGCAGCGCGTCGGCGTCGACGACCGTGAGGGCGCCGGCGGGAACGCCGTGGGCGCCGGCGGTCGCAGGCAGCCGCTCGGCGAGGCGGTGGTCGATCTCGACGGCCGTGACGGGCGCGCCGGTCTCGAGGATCGCGAGCGTGAGCGACCCGAGCCCGGGCCCGATCTCGACGACGCGGTCGGCATCCGTCACCCGCGCGACGTGCACGATCTTGCGCACCGTGTTCGCGTCGACGACGAAGTTCTGACCGAGCTTCTTGGTCGGCGTCACATCGAGGTCGGCGGCGAGCGCGCGGATCTCGGCGGCGCCGAGCAGGGTCACGGTCATGGATTCCAGACTATCGAGCCTCAAGATCTGGCACTCTCACCCAGAGAGTGCTAATCTGATCGCACGTTGAGTCGATGCGACTCAAGTCTTGATTCGAGAGGAGAACCCGATGACCAGCTATGACCCGTTCCGCGAGTTCGACCGCCTCGCGTCCTCCCTGATGGACACTCGGCGCGGACCGCGGCGAATGCCGATGGACCTCTACCGCGACGGCGACCACTACGTCCTCACGGCCGATCTGCCGGGCGTCGACCCGGGCTCGGTCGACATCGACGTGGACGGCCAGCTGCTGACGATCCGCGCCGAGCGCACTCTGCCCAGCGGCGATGGTGTGAAGTGGATCACCCGCGAGCGAGAGGCGGCGAGCTTCCTCCGCCAGCTCAACCTGGGCCAGGGCGTCGACACCGAGCGCATCTCCGCCCGTTACGACAACGGCGTGCTCAGCGTCACCATCCCGGTCAGCGAGAAGGCCAAGCCGCGCAAGATCGACGTCGTCAGCGACGCGTCGACGGTACAGATCGGGCGCGACGAGCGCGCCGCGCAGGAGCCGCAGCCCATCGAGCAGTGATGCCGTGAGGTGCGCACCGCGCATCGGCACCCAAGGAATGCAGGGCCGCCCCGACTCTCCGTCAGGGCGGCCCTGTCGCGCGCCACGACGTCGGCGTCCGCACCCTGCACCCAGCTGATCGTCACACGCTGTTCACCTCCGCGGAACGCTGCAGACAAGGTGAGGCGGGCACCCTGGAACCAGCGCCGACGTCGCCGCGGAACGAATCGACAGCCATTCCGGGGGGACACATGGCCAGATCGAACGAGTCCGACATGGGGCGGACACGACCGACGCGAGGAGCGGACCGGGGCCCGAGCCCCGTGATGATCCTGCTGGTGCTGATCGCGACGATCGGCATCCTGGCGTACGCGGGATTCCTGCTCGACCCCGGTCACCGCGGCGACTGGCTGCCCTACTCGATGGTGATCGTCGCCGAGTCGATCCTCGTCGCGCAGGCGCTGCTGGCGATGTGGACGATCCTGTCGGCGAGCGCCGATCCCCGCGACTTCGCGTACAACGACGCGGCGGGCCGCCTGATGCCGCACGCCCGCGACGGGGACGACACGATGCATCTGCACGGCGCACCGGTGCTCGTGGACGTGTTCATCACCGTCTACGGCGAGGACATCGAGACGGTGCGCCGCACGGTGCGGGCGGCCGTCGCGATGCGCGGCGCGCACCGCACCTGGATCCTCGACGACGGGAGGTCGGATGCGGTGCGCGAGATGGCCTCCGACGAGGGCGCGTGGTACCTGCGGCGCCTCAGCTCCAACGGCGCGAAGGCCGGCAACATCAACCACGCCCTGTCGATCGCGAAGGGCGAGTACTTCGTGATCCTCGACGCCGACTTCGTCCCGCGCCCCGAACTGCTCGTCGAGATGCTGCCGTTCTTCGTGCGCGACGACCTCGCCTTCGTGCAGTCGCCGCAGGCGTACGGCAACCTGTCCACGGTCGTCGCCCGCGGCGCCGCGTACATGCAGACGGTGTTCTACCGCTTCATCCAGCCCGGTCGCAACCGGTTCAACGCGGCGTTCTGCGTCGGCACGAACGTCATGTTCCGACGCACGGCGATCGACGACATCGGCGGGATGTGCACCGACTCGAAGTCGGAGGACGTGTGGACGTCGCTGCACCTGCACGAACGCGGCTGGCGTTCGGTGTTCCTGCCCGACGTGCTCGCCGTCGGCGAGGCGCCGGAAACGATCGAGGCGTACAGCAAGCAGCAGCTGCGGTGGGCGACGGGCGGGTTCGAGATCCTGCTGCAGCACAACCCGCTCTCCCCGCGGCGGCGGCTCACGACCGACCAGCGCATCCAGTACCTCGTGACGGCGACCTTCTACCTCACCGGCATCTGCCCGCTCCTGCTGCTGCTCGTGCCCCCGCTGGAGATCTACTTCGACCTGCGGCCGATGACGCTCGACGTCACCGTGTTCACGTGGCTGCTGTACTACGCCGGCTTCTATGTCATGCAGATCGTGCTGGCGTGGTTCGCGGTGGGGTCGTTCCGGTGGGAGACGCTGACGCTCGCGACCGTCTCGTTCCCGATCTACTCCAAGGCGCTGTGGAACGTGCTCACCGGCAAGGACGTGGGCTGGCATGTCACCGGGTCGGCGTCGCGACGCTCGCCCTTCGAGTTCATCATCCCGCAGGTGCTGTTCTTCGTCTTCCTCGCGCTGACCACCGCCGTCGCGGTGTGGCGGGACGTCGGCATCGGCGAGCTGACGCTGGCGACGCTGTGGAACGCGACCAACACCGTCATCCTGGGCGCATTCGTGGTCACCGCCGCCCGCGAGGCGCACGCGATCGCACACCCTCGGACCGTCGAGGCGGCACCCGAACCGGTCACCCCGACCACGCCGATCACGATCGTGGCCCGTCCCGAGCGGATGCCGGCGCCCACCGACACGGAGGTCCCGGTCGCGGCGTCGGTCGCCGCCCCTCCCCTGACGCGCCGGCGACGCGCGCAGCTCGCCGAGGCGGGGGCGCGGTCATGACGTGGCGGTCACGGCTCAAGCTGCTGGGCGGACTTCTCGCGACCCTCGTCGTCGTGGGGGCGTGCACGCTGCTGTTCACACAGCGGCAGAACTCGGTCGGCAGCGACAGCGCGACCCTCGTCGCCCAGGAGTATCCGGTCGGCACCGACTACGGCGGCATCGTGACCGCGCAGTTCGCGCACGAGGGCGACGAGGTGACGGCGGGACAGGCGCTGTTCGAGGTGCACAGCCCGCAGCTGCAACGCGACGTCGCCCTCGGGGTCGTCTCGGGCGACGCGGAGGCGGCGGCGGGGACGACGACGGTCACGGCGAGCGTCGACGGGATCCTCGCCGACATCCGCGTTCCGCAGGGCGGGTTCGCGCAGGCCGGCAGCGAACTTGCCACGATCGCCCGCACCGCCTCCCTCGGCATCGAGGGCGAGTTCGTGCTCTCGCCGCGCGACTACGCGCGGATCACGGCGGGCACGACGGCCGAGATCGTGCTCCCCAACCGCGCCTCCTTCACCGCCGAGGTGACCACGATCGACGTCGCGACGGTCGACGGACAGGCCGCGGCGACCGTGACGCTGCACAGCGACGACCTGGACGGGGAGACCGCCGACGGGCTGTTCCAGCCGGGGACGCCGGTCGCGGTGACGCTGCGCCTGCACGACGACGGCCCGTTCGCGGGGGTGCACGACGCGCTGGCCGATCTGGTCGGGAAGATCGGCCTATGACCCGGCGGACGGTCGGACCGGCGGTCGAGGCGACGGTCGCGCCGGCGCTCGCGGTGACGGTCGCGGTGGCGCTCGCGCTCACCGGGTGCACGGCGACGGCGGCCGGTGACGCCGGCCCGACGTCCGCGCCGACCGTGAGCCCGGCGGCATCCGTCGATCTGCCCGTCGAGCGTCTCGCCACACCGCCCTCGCTCCGCGTCGCGGCGGACGTGATCCCGCCGACGAACCGCTGGTACTCGAGCCTGGCCTTCGCCGCCGAGGACGTGCCGGTCTACCCCTTCCCCCTGGCGGTGGCGCCGACGCCCGAGGGGTTCACCGTCGGGGTGCCGCCGGTGCGGGCGGGGGCCAGCACGATCGGCGCCGCGTTCGCGGGCGGCCTGGGTGTCGCCCTCGCGGGTGCGGACGGTGGGGACGCGGCACTGGAGCGCATCATCGTGCGCGCCGACGAGGTGTCGGTGACCCTCGAGTATGCCGACACGGCGGGGCCGCTCGCACGCGTGACGCTCGCCGAGGGCTCGCCCGTCGTGGGCGTCGTCGCCTCCCGGAAGATCACGATCACGCTTTCGCAGCCCGTGACGCAGGAGGACGGCGGCGCCGTCGGGCGCACGGCCGACGGCGCGTTCCTGATCGCGGGCGCCGCGGTCGACGACGAGACGGTCACCCTCGACGAGGGCGACGCGCTGCAGGTCGCGGGGCTGCCGGCGGATGCCGATCCCTCGGCGTGGGCCGCGGCGCTCGGCGCGCCCGTCGGCGGGGTGACGGTGTCGGCGTCCGGCGGCGACGGATCGGCGACGACGACGCTGCGCTACGACGGCACCGACCGCACCGTGGTCGTCCCGTTCGACGGTGCGGAGGCCGATGGCGCGTGCGACCTCGGCACCTACGACACGCCCTACGGGGATGTGCCGGCGTGCGCCGCGACGACCCTCGTCCGCACCGTGCCGACGATCTCCCCCGCGTCCCGCTACGACCTCGAGGGTCTCTCTGCCACCGATCGCGACGCGCTGACGGCCCAGATCGCCGCCGACCTCGACGGCACCGCGCCGGCGCCGGCCGACACGTACTTCGGAGGCAAAGCGCTCGCGCGACTCGCGGCGTTGCACGAGGTGGCCGAGGCCCTGGGCGACGACGGCCTCGCGGACCGGGTCGCCGACCGGCTCGCGACGGAGCTCGACCCGTGGCTCGATCCCGACGGATGCCGCGACCGCGACGCGCGGTGCTTCGTCTACGACGACCGGCTGCGACTCGTGGTCGGCAAGAGCGTGTCGTTCGGCTCGGAGGAGGGCAACGACCACCACTTCCACTACGGGTACTTCCTCTTCGCCGCCGGAGTGCTCGGCGCCGCCCGCCCCGACCTGGTCGCCGAGATGACACCCGTGATGACCGCGCTCGCCGCCGACATCGTCACGGGGGCGGCGGACGGCGCGTTGCCGGCGCTGCGCACCTTCGACCCCTACCGCGGCCACTCGTGGGCGTCCGGTTTCTCACCCTTCGCCGACGGGAACAACCAGGAATCCAGCTCCGAGGCCGTCGCGGCATGGAACGGCGTGGCCCTGTGGGGGGCGGCATCCGGGGACGAGGCGCTGCGCGCCCGCGCGGTGTGGCTGCTGTCGACGGAGGCGGATGCCGCGCGCCGGCTCTGGCTGGAGCCCGCCGCGCTCGCCCCCGCGTACGAGCATCCGATCGTGTCGCTCACGTGGAGCGCCAAGCGCGACTACGCCACCTGGTTCTCGCCGGAGCCGTCGGCGATCCTCGGCATCCAACTGCTGCCGCTCGGACCGGTCGCGCTGGAGTATCTCGGCGAGGACCCCGCGCGCGTCGCGGTGAACCTCGAGGACGCCGGCGACGCCGCATATGACGGCCCGCTCGGCGACTACGTCACCGGCTACGCCTCGCTGGCCGGTGCCGACGCGCTCGCCGCCGCACGAACGCGCATCGCGCAGCGGAGCGAGTTCGACGACGGCTGGTCGAAGGCGCTCGCCGAGGCGTGGATCGCCGCGGTGGAACTGCGCAGCGGGTGACCCGCGCGCGCCGCCTTCCGGTCGTCGAGCGAGGAGCACCGCGACGAGTCGAAACGCCCCGGACCCTGCGTTGTCGGAGGGTGCACGGGTTTCGTTACGCCGGCTCCGCCGGCTACTCAACCACCGGGGGTGGCGGCGGCGCGGGCGGCGGCGGGGAGGGCCGCGGTGATCTCGGCGAGCACGGCCTCGTCGTGCGCCGCGGTGACGAACCACGCCTCGTACGCCGACGGCGGCAGCGAGACCCCGGCGCCCAGCATCGCGTGGAAGAAGCGGCGGTAGGCGGCCGCATCCTGGCGCTGCGCCGTGGCGTAGTCGGGCACGCCGCCGGCGACATCCGCCCCGAAGAACACGCTGAACAGCGTGCCCGCCCGCTGGATCACGTGCGGCACCCCGGCATCGGTGAGCGCGGACCCGACGGCCTCCGACAGAGCGGCCGATGCCGCGGCGAGCCGCGTGTAGACGGCGTCGTCGGCGAGCCGCAGGGTCGCCAGTCCCGCCGCGACGGCGACGGGGTTCCCGCTGAGGGTGCCGGCCTGGTAGACCGGGCCGGTCGGCGCGAGCAGGTCCATGACGTCGGCGCGGCCACCGACCGCGGCCACCGGCATCCCGCCGCCGATGACCTTGCCGAACGTGACGAGATCGGGGACGACCTGCTCCCCCGCCTCGCGCAGCACCTGGGCATAGCCGCCCGCGGCGGCGCGGAACCCGGTGAGCACCTCGTCGCTGATCAGCAGCGCCCCGTCGCGGCGGCAGAGGTCGGCCAGGAACGTCGTGAACCCGGATGCCGGCGGCACGACACCCATGTTCGCGGCGGCGGCCTCGGTGATGACGGCGGCGATGCGGCCGGGGTGCGCGGCGAACGCCGCCTCCAGCGCCTCACGGTCGTTGTAGGGGACGACGAGGGTCTGCGCGGCGACCGCGTCGGGCACGCCGGCCGATCCGGGCAGCGCGAAGGTCGCGAGCCCCGACCCGGCGGCGGCGAGCAGCCCGTCGGAGTGGCCGTGGTAGTGGCCGGCGAACTTGACGAGCAGGTCGCGGCCGGTCGCCCCGCGCGCGAGGCGGATGGCGGTCATGGTCGCCTCGGTGCCGGTGGAGACGAGGCGCAGCTTCTCGACGCCGGGCACGCGCGCGGCGATCTCCTCCGCCAACTCCGCCTCGGCCGGGGTCGGGGCGCCGAAGGAGAGCCCGCGGCGGGCGGCGGCCACGACGGCCTCCACGACTTCGGGGTGCGCGTGGCCGAGGAGCGCGGGCCCCCAGCTGGCGACGAGGTCGACATACCGGCGACCGTCGGCATCGGTCACGTACGCGCCCTCGGCCGACACGAGGAAGCGGGGCGTGCCGCCGACGGAGCCGTAGGCGCGCACCGGCGAATCCACGCCGCCGGGGATGACCCGCTGGGCGCGGGCGAACAGGTCGTCGTTGGCGCTCATGCCAGGCTCCGTCCGTCGCGGATCCACCCGGCGACCTCGATCGCCCAGTAGGTGAGGATCGTCTCGGCGCCGGCACGGCGGATGCCGAGCAGGCTCTCGCCGATGGCACGCTCCCGGTCGATGAGTCCGGCGGCGGCGGCGAGCTCGATGAGCGCGTACTCCCCCGACACCTGGTAGGCCCACACCGGCACCGACGCGACGTCGGCGACGCGGGCGAGCACGTCGAGGTAGGGACCGGCCGGCTTGACCATGACGACGTCGGCGCCCTCATCGATGTCGGCGAGGGCCTCTTCGACCCCCTCACGGCCGTTGGCGGGGTCGAGCTGGTAGGTGCGGCGGTCGCCCTGCAGCGTGGACTCGACGGCATCCCGGAACGGACCGTAGAACGCCGACGCGTACTTCGCGGAGTATGCCAGCAGCACGACGCCCGTGTGGCCGGCCTCGTCGAGGGCGGCCCGGCAGGCGGCGACCTGGCCGTCCATCATGCCCGACAGCCCCAGCACGTCGGCGCCGGCATCGGCCTGCGCGAGCGCCATCCGCGCGTACACCTCGACCGTGGCGTCGTTGTCGACCGATCCGTCGGCGGCGAGGACGCCGCAGTGGCCGTGGTCGGTGAACTCGTCGAGGCAGAGGTCCGCCTGCACGGTGAGGCGCCCGGCGGCCGCCTGCACGGCGACGGCGATCGCGCGGTTGAGGATGCCCTCGGGGTCGACCGCACCGGATCCGACGGCATCCCGCACCGCGGGCACGCCGAACAACATCACACCGCCGAGTCCCGCCGCGGCGGCCTGGTCGACGACGGCGGCGAGGCCCTCGATCGGATGCTGGGACACGCCGGGCATGCTCGCGATGGGCTGCGCGGCGTCGATCCCCTCCTTCACGAACACCGGCAGTACGAGCTCGCTCGCGTGCAGGTGGTGCTCGGCGGCGAGGCGCCGTAGCGCGGGCGTCGCCCGCAGGCGGCGCAGGCGACGCGTCGGGAACAGGCTCATCGGGGGTCCTCCTGATCGGGGGCGGATGCGGCGGCGGGGGCGGATGCGGGAGCGGTGCGCGCGCGGGCGTCGAGTTCGGCGACGAGGGCGTCGATGGCCTGCGTCTGCGCGGTGTATCCGACACGGTAGCCGAGGGCGACGGCGTCGGCGGTGGTGCCGGGGCCGATGGAGGCGACGAGCGTCGCAGCGGGCAGCTCGGGCACCTGGCGGCGCAGTTCCCGGCCGACGCTGAGCGAGGTCAGCAGCACGACGTCGATGCGTCCCGCGGCGAGGTCGCCGCGCACGGCGGGGGCGAGGTCGACGCCGACGGTGCGGTATCCGATGCAGACGTCGACGGCGAAGCCGCGCATCTCGAGTTCGTCGCTGATGAGCGCGGTCGCCAGGTCGCTGCGCAGCACGAGGCACCGGCCGGTCGTGGCGGGACTGCGGCCGGTGCGCCACTGTGCGACGAGGGCGGCGGCCGACGAGGTGCCCACCGGCACGAACGAGACCTCGGCGCCCGCGTCGGCGACGGCCCGGGCGGTCGCGCGGCCGACGGCGGCGACATGCGTCCCGGCGGGGATGCGGACCCCGGCGGCGACGAGCTGCTCGACGGCGGCGGCGCTCGTGACGAACAGCCACGCGTACTCCCCCGCCGCGAGGGCCGCGAACGCCCGGTCGCGCGCGGCGACGTCGCGCGGCGGCACCGAGGCGATGAGGGGCGCGATGACGCCCTCGGCCCCGCGACGGTCGAGATCGGCGGCCACCCGCTGCCCCCACGGGCCGCCGCGCGGGATCAGCACCCGCGACCCGCGCAGCGCGTTCGCGGCGACGGAGCTCATACCTGCGTCCCGGCGAGGTCGGCCAGCTCGCCCGCCCCGCGCTCCAGCAGCTCGGCGACCACGGCGGCCGCGAGCGCACCGCGACCGGCATCCGCACCGTCCCGCTGAACGCGGCGCTCGACGCGTACCGCGGAGGCCCCGTCGAGGGCGTACACCTCGGCGATGACGCGCACGTCGTCGCCGACGAGGTCGGCGGCGATTCCCACGGGGGCGGCGCAGCCCGCTTCGAGCAGCCGCAAGATCTCGCGTTCGAGCAGGCTCGTGGTCTCGGCATCCGCGTCGGTGATCCGCGCGACGAGTGCGCGGGTGGGTGCGTCATCGGTGCGGGTTTCGACGGCGAGCGCCCCCTGCCCGGCGGATGTGGGCCACTGCGCGCCGTCGAAGACGTCGGTGATCGCCGTGACGCGGTCGATGCGCACGAGCCCGGCCTCGGCGAGCACGATCGCGTCGTACTCGCCGTCCTGCACCTTGCGCAGGCGCGTGTCGACGTTGCCGCGGATGCCCCGCACGTCGAGGTCGGGCCGGCGCGAGAGCAGCTGCGCGACGCGGCGGGGCGACCCGGAGCCGACGACGGCGCCGTGCGGCAGGGCATCGAGGCCGAGGCCGTCGCGTGCGCACAGCACGTCGCGCTGCGGCGCGCGCGGCGGTACGGCGGCGATGACGAGGCCGTCGACGGGAGCCGTCGGGAGGTCCTTCATGGAGTGCACGACGAGGTCGCACTCCCCGCGCAGCAGCGCATCGCGCAGGGCCGCGACGAACACCCCGGTGCCGCCGAGCTGCGCGAGCGGACCGGTGAGCACGTCGCCGTCGGTCGTGATCGGCACGAGCTCCACGTCGCGTCCGGTCGCGGCGCGGAGCGCCTCGGCGACGTGTCCGGACTGCGTCGTGGCGAGCAGGCTCGCCCGCGTGCCCAGGCGCAGCGGCGCGGTGGCGGGTGCGGTCACGGGGCGATCCCCGCGAGGGCGGGCTGGAAGCCCAGCCGCTTGTTCTCGCAGCATCCGGGACGGCACACGTCGTACCAGGGGCCGAGGTCGGTCAGGTGCGGCCGGTCATTCGGGGCGGTGCCGCGCAGGCGCTCCTCGACGAGGTCGACGAGCCCCGCGACGTAAGCGGGGTGGATGCCGGGGGTCGCCGTGCGCACGGCGGCGAGGCCGAGGTCGGCGGCGGTCTCGAGCGCCTCGGTGTCGAGGTCCCAGAGCACCTCCATGTGGTCGCTGACGAACCCGAGCGGCACGATCAGCACGGCCTTGCGACCCCGGCCCGGCAGCTCCTGCATGGCGTCGTTGATGTCGGGTTCGAGCCACGGCACCTGCGGCGGGCCGGACCGGCTCTGGAACACGAGCTGCCACGGCAGGTCGCGGCCGAGCTGCGCGACGATCTGCGCCGCCACGGCCGTGTGCTGGGCGACGTAGGCGCCGCCAGGACCGAACCCGCGCTCGGCGGGACCGGAGCGGTCGGCATCCGAGTTGGGGATGGAGTGGGTGGAGAAGAGCACCTCGACCTCGTTCTCGAGGTCGGTGATCCCCTGCGCCGCCAGCTGCGCGATGCCGTCCCGGAGGCCGTCGACGAACGGGGTGACGAATCCGGGGTGGTCGAAGAACTGGCGCACCTTGTCGATCTCGACGAGGCCTCCCAGCTGCGTAGCCTCGACGGCGTCGGCGAGGTCTTCGCGGTACTGCCGGCACGACGAGTACGAGCTGTACGCGCTCGTCGCGATCGCCAGCAGCCGGTCGCGGCCGTCGTCGTGGGCGCTCTGCAGGGCGTCGGCGACGTAGGGCATCCAGTTGCGGTTGCCCCAGTAGACCGGCAGGTCGAGCCCGCGCGCGGCGAGCTCGGCGTCGAGGGCGGCCTTCAGCTCGCGGTTGTGGTCGTTGATGGGCGACACGCCGCCGAAGTGACGGTAATGGTGGGCGACTTCCTCGAGTCGCTCGTCGGGGATGCCGCGGCCCGCGGTGACGTTGCGCAGGAACGGGATGACGTCGTCCTGCCCCTCCGGACCGCCGAAGCCGAGCAGCAGGATGCCGTCGTAGGCGACGGGCACGGTCGCGTGCGCGTCACCGTCGCACGTGGCGGCGGTCGCCGCCGGCACCCGGCAGCCGTCTCCGCACAGCGGGGCGGCCGTGGCGCGCGGCGGCTTGGGACGGAACCCGGTCGGGGCCGACGGGGTGATGTTCTCGGCCATCAGGCGAGCACCTCCTCGAGCTCGGCGACGTCGACGCGGCGGCCCGTGTAGAACGGCACCTCCTCGCGCACGTGGCGGCGCGCATCGGTGGCGCGCAGGTCCCGCATCATGTCGACGAGGTGGATGGGGTCGTCGCTCTCGAGCGGCAGCAGCCATTCGTAGTCGCTCAGGCCGAACGTCGACACGGTGTTGGCGACGACGTCGGTGAACCGCGCCCCCTTGCGGCCGTGCTCGGCGAGCATCGCGGAGCGTTCGTCGGCGGGGAGCAGGTACCACTCGTAGCTGCGCACGAACGGATACAGGCACAGCCAGCCGCGCGCGTGCTCGCCTCGGAGGTAGCCGGGCACGTGGCGCTTGTTGAATTCGGCCTCGCGGTGCACGCCCATCGCGCTCCACTCGCACGCGAACGCGGCCAGGGCGGCGGTGCGGCGCAGGGAGCGCAGCGCCTTCTGCAGGCTCTCCGGCCCCTGCGCGGCGTCGGGCGCCGACGTGGTCCCCGGGGCGCAGTGCAGCCACACCATGAGGTCGGCGTCGCCGCGCATCCCCGTCACGTCGTACAGGCCGCGGAGGGTGACGCCCTGGCCCGGCAGGGCGTCGACCGCGCTCTGCAGTTCGCCCAGCGCGGACGCGGACGGCGCGGTGCGCGGCCGAGGACCGGTGAGGATCGCGAACAGCGTGTACCCGACGGGGTTCTCGGCGGTTTCGGGGGTGGCGGATTCGGCGGTGGTCATACGGGACTCCCGGTGGTGGCGACGGTGGACGACAGGTGTGCGGCGAGACCGCGGGCGTGCGGGACGACGGAGGCCAGTCCCGTCCCGGCGACGCTCGCGCCGGTGAGGTGGATGCCGGCGGCGGCGAGCTGCTGCGCCCGCGTCGCGTCGACGGGGGGTGCGGCGACGGCGTCGTCCCAGCGGGCCGTGGCGACGGCGACGACATCGGCGGCGGTGACGGCGGCGCCGGTGAGCAGTGCGATCTCCCGGGCGAGTTCGGCCGGGGTGTCCAGGCCGGGGGCGCCGGCGTCGCGGGCCGACAGCCGCACGAGGTGGCCGCCGGGCCGCTGCGCCCACGCCCATTTGGCGCTGACGTGGGTGAGGGCCTTCGCCGCAGAGGGCACGTCGGGGGCGACGATGACGCCCGAGCCGACGGGGTGCGTGTCGAGCGTCTCGGAGCGCACCAGCGCGGCCACGACACGGACGGGTGCGGATGCGGGCGGCACCGCGTCGGAGGTCCCCCCGATGTCGGCCAGCAGGGTCGCGGCGGCGCGTGACCCGGTCGCGACGACGACGGCGCGGGCGGTGACCGTCTCGGCGTCGAGGACGACCCGCACCGCCCCGGTGGCGGCATCCGGCTCGAGTCGTCGCGCGGCGACCTCGGTGCGCACCTCGGCGCCGTGGCGTTCTACTGCGGCGCGCAGGGCGACCGGCAGCCGCCACATCCCGCCCTCGATGCCCGCGACGGCCGAGCCGGTGCGACTCGTCGAGGCGAGCGCATCCGCAGCCTCGAGCAGCGACCCGCGCGCGAGGAACTCGGCCCAGAACGTCGGATGCAGCCGCGAGAGGCGCACCCGGTCGGCGGGCTGCGAGTAGACGCTGCGGCACAGCGGATCGACGAGGCGCGCGACGAGGTCGGGCCCGCAGCGCTCGGCGACGAGGGCGGCGAGCGACGGTTCGTCGCCGTCGGGCCGGTGGGGCGGGAGTGTGCGCTCGGCGGCGACACGCGCGCACGCGTCGGCACCCAGCAGTCGCTCGATGTCGGGGGCGTGCGGGTCTGCGGGGATCCCGAGCACCGTCCGGCGCGGCAGCGGGGCACGGACGATCCCGTCCGGTGTCATCGCGACGAGGTGCGCGCCGGCGGGCGCGGGCGCCACGACCTGCAGGTCGAGGCCGGCGTCGGCGATGAGGTCGGCGACACCGGTGGTGCGGGTCGCGAACGACTCCGCGCCGAGATCGACGGTCGCTTCCCCGTCGCCGGCGTCGAGAACGCCCCGCCGCAGCAGTCCCCCGACGTCGTCGGAGCCCTCCAGCACCGTGACACGCAGCCCGGTGCGGGCGAGGTCGTGCGCGACGACGAGGCCGGCGACCCCGGCCCCGACGATCACGACGTCGACCGTCGTGATCACGCGGGCCGCCAGTCGTGCACCGTGCGCACGACGGCGCCGATCGCGTCGGGGTCGGCATCCATCGGCACCCCGTGGCCGAGGTTGAAGATGTGGGCGCGCGCGGCGGTGCCGGCCTGCAGCAGGGCCTCCACCGCGGCGGTGCGCGTCGCCTCGGGCGCGAACAGGTACGCGGGGTCGAGGTTGCCCTGCAGCGTCACGTCACGGCCGATGCGCCGCACCGCGTCGTCGAGGCGCACGCGGTGGTCGACGCCGACGCCGTCGACGTCGGTGTCGGCCATGTCGGCGAGCAGCTCACCGGTGCCGACGCCGAAGTGGATGAAGCCGAAGCGGTCGACGCCGTCGGGGACGGCCGCGCGGCGGGCGGTGGCGAGCGCGGCGCGCGACGCAGGCAGCACCTGCGCGCGGTAGACGTCGGGGGCCAGGGCGCCCACCCACGAGTCGAAGAGCTGGCCGACGCTCGCGCCCGCCTCGAGCTGCAGCGCGAGGAACGTGCCCGTCACCTCGGCGAGCCACGCCGTGAGGTCGGCCCATGCGGCGGGGTCCTGCAGCATGAGGCGACGCGCCGCCAGGTGATCCTTGGAGGGGCCGCCCTCCACGAGGTAGGCGGCGAGCGTGAACGGCGCGCCCGCGAAGCCGATCAGCGGCAGCGGCTCACCGCGGCGCTCCCCCTCCTCGGCGAGCATGACGGTCGTGCGGGCGACGGCATCCGCGACGGCCGCACCGCGCTCGCGCACGAGTGCCGGGTCGAGGCGCACGGCGGCGGCGATGTCGGCAGCCGTGCGCAGCGGGTTGGCGAAGACGGGACCGCGGCCGGGCGCGATCTCGACCTCGATGCCCATGAGGTGCAGCGGGATGATGATGTCGCTGAAGAACACGGCGGCGTCCACGCCGTGCCGCCGCACCGGCTGCATCGTGATCTCCGACGCCATGGCGGGGTCCAGGCACGCGTCGACCATCGAACCGGACTGTCGCAGCGCACGATACTCCGGCAGCGACCTGCCGGCCTGGCGCATGAACCACACCGGGGTGATCTCGGGACGGTCGCCGCGCAGCGCGCGCACGAGGCGCGACGAGGCGGTGTCGTGGCGGACGAGAGGGTGGGCGGATGCCGCGGATGCCGAGATGATGCGCTCCAGAAGGGGACGGGCCGTGGCACGGAACCGGATCGGCCGGGGAGTTAATCGTTATACTAGCCGTTAGTCACGGCCCGGTTCACCGCCGCGCGCCGCCCCGCCCCCACCGAAAGCCGTCCCGTGCTCGTCTGCCTCACCGCGCACCAGCGCACGACTCCGCTCGAATCGCTCGAGCGGCTCTCGATGCTCGGCGACGACGTCGCCCCGCAGCTGAAAGCCGCGCACGACGCGATCCGCGGGGCCGTCGTCGTCTCGACGTGCAACCGGTTCGAGGCGTACTTCGACCTCGTCGACGGCTCCCCCGTCCCCGCCATGGACGCGGCCATGCAGCAGGTCGCCGACCTCACCGGGCTCCCGTTCCGCACGGTGCGCGACACCGTCGACTTCGCGCAGGGCAACCGCGTGGCCCGACACCTGTTCGCCGTGGCCTCCGGGCTCGACTCCGTCGCCGTCGGCGAGGACGAGATCGCCGGCCAGGTGCGCCGCGCCCTCGAGACGGCCCGAAAGGACGGGCTCACCACCGCCCCCCTCGAGCACCTGTTCCAGCGCGCGACCGAGACCTCGCGCGCCGTGAAGAACGCGACACAGCTCGGCGAGTCCGGCCGCTCGCTCGTGCGCCTCGCCGTCGAGCTCGCCGGTTCGCGCGTCGAGGACTGGGCGACCGCGCGGGTGCTCATGGTCGGCTCGGGCCGCTACGCCGCGGCCTCCCTCGCCGCCCTCCGCGCGGTCGGGGCGGTCGACATCCGCGTGCACTCCCGCTCGGGGCGGCGCCGCTTCGCCGACCGCGAGCACCTCATCGCCGTCTCGGCGGAGGACTACGCCGTCGAGGCCGCGTACGCCGACGTCGTCGTGACGTGCACCTCGACGACGACCGAGTACGCGCTGACCGCCGACGCGCACGGCGAGGCGCGGGCGGGGCTGAACACCCCCCAGGTCGTCATCGACCTCGGCATGCCGCGCAACGTCGACCCCGGCGTGCGGGGCCTCCCCGGCATCGAACTTCTCGACCTCGAGACCATCCGCATCCACGCCCCCATCGACGAGTTCGCGACCCTCGGCCACGCCCACGAGATCGTCGGCGCCGCCGCGCAGCGTCACGCCGTCGCCCGCCGCGTGCACGAGGTCGCCCCCGCGGTCGTCGACCTCCGCGCCCACGTCGTCGCCCTGCTCGCCGAGGAGGTCGCCCACCACGACTCCCCCGAGGCCGAAGCCGCCCTGCGCCACTTCGCCGGGCGCCTCCTGCACGGCTTCATCGCGAAGGGCCACACGCTCGCGGCCGCCGGCGACGGGGCGGAATGGCTCGACGCCGTGCGCACGGTGCTGCCCGCATCCGTCACACCTGCCTCGGACGAGGACGCGCGATGACCCGCGTGACGCTCCGGGAGGTCGCCGAGCGCGCCGGAGTGTCCACCGCCGCCACGAGCCAGGCGCTCAACGACCGCGGCAACCTCCGCCCCGAGACGCGCGAGCGGATCAAGGCCGTCGCGGCCGAGCTCGGTTACACCCCGAACAAGCACGCCACCGCGCTGCGCAGCGGGCGCACGATGTCGGTCGGCTTCGTGATGTCCGACGCGTCGATGGGCGACGCCCGCCGCGCGCTGCAGCGCACGCGGCAGCTGACCACCCTCGTGCAGGCCTCGGCCGAGCACGGGTTCACCGTCACGGTGATGCCCGACACCCGGCCCGACCTGCTCGCCGCCGCACAGCTGGACGTGCTGTTCTTCCCCGACCCCGCCGACGACCGCGCCGTGCTGCGCGAGGCCGCCGCCCGCGGCATCCCGGTCGTCGCCAACGACCTCTACATCGCCGGCGCGGCCGGGCTGAGCGTGCGCACCGGGTACGACGCCGCGGTGCGCGCCGGTCTCGCCCACCTCGAGGCGACGGGCGCGCAGCGCATCGGCTTCCTCGTCGACGAGAGCGCCGTCCCCCGCGACCAGATCGGCGAGTCGGCGTACCTCGCGTGGACGACGGTGCGGGGGCGCACCCCGCTCGTCGCGCGGGTCGACGCCGGCCGGCGACGCCTGGCCCGCGAGGTGCGCGACCTGCTCGACCGCGGCGCCGACGCGATTTTCGCGTTCTGCGAAGAAGGCCCCGAGATCTACCTGCAGCTCGAGGTCACCGCACACGTCATCCCCCGCGACCTGCAGTTCGTCGCCCTGTGCACCAACGACTGCGCCCTCAACGCGCGCCTGGGGATCACGCACGTGTGCGTCCACCCGGAGCGGGCCGCCACGACGATGTTCGAGGCGCTCGGCGAGATCGTCTCCGGCGACGGTCCCCGGGTCATCGACCTGCCGTGGGAGCTCGTCGCCGGCTCCACCACCCGCTGACGCCGGGCGCGGGCGTCACGGGGGCCGGCGCCGGAGTCGGTGCCGCTCAGCGGCCACCGCCGGAGGAGTCGACGGTGATGAACCCCTCCTCGCCGACCGCTCGAAGCAGGGCGCGGTCTCCCGACACGAAGGCCACGTCCGAGCCGCGCAGCAGTGCGGCACTGGCGAGGTGGACGGCGTCGTATCCCCGCAGTCCTCGATCGACGGCGACGGTCGCGGCGCTGTCCACGACGCGCGCCGACACGTCCAGCAACGTCATCTGCCGAGCCAGGCGCGCGCCGTCCTGCTGCAGCTGCGCGTGATCGTGTCGAAGTATGCGATCACTCGCGCTGCTGACCGACCAGATCGCTCACCGTTCCTCGCGTCCGGCGCGGCCGCGGCACGTCGCGACGGGCGTGCGACGGGGGCATCGCCAGCCCCTCGTCGAGAAGCCGACTCAACGCGGACTCGCCGTCGGCCGACACCAGCTGCGCGACCACGACGCCGCGGTCGGTGACCACGACGCGTTCGCCGTTACGGGCAGCGTCGACATAGGCGCTCAGATGCGCCTTGAGCTCACGGATCCCGACTCGCTCCACGTTCCACCCCCGTGGTCACAAACCTACGTCGATGTGACCACAACTGCGAGAGGTACTCGCACTCAGTCCTCGAAGGCGCCGTAGACCTCGAGGGTGTTCGCGGCGACCTGCGCGGCGAGCTCGTCGACGTCGACACCGAGCTCGGCGGCCATGAAGCGCAGGGTCACCGGGATGAGGTACGGCGCGTTGGGCCGGCCGCGGTGCGGCGTCGGCGTGAGGAAGGGCGCATCGGTCTCGACGAGGATCCGCTCGCGCGGGGTCACCGCGAGCGCGTCGCGCAGGTTCTGCGCGTTCTTGAACGTCACGTTCCCCGCGAAGCTCAGCCAGTAGCCGCGCTCGGCCGCGACGTGCGCCATGGCCTCGTCGCCCGAGAAGCAGTGGAACACGGTGCGCTCCGGCGCGCCCACCCGCAGCAGCGTCTCCAGTACGGCGTCGTGGGCGTCGCGGTCGTGGATCTGCATCGCGACGCCGTGCTTCTTCGCGAGGGCGATGTGGGCCTCGAAGCTCTCGAACTGGGCCGGGAGGCCGTCCTCCTCGGTGCGGAAGAAGTCGAGCCCGGTCTCCCCGATCGCCCGCACGCGCGGCTGGGCGGCGAGCTCGTCGATGACGGCGATCGCCTCGTCGAGCCGACCGGCCGCGGCGTAGGCGGGGGCTTCGTTGGGGTGGATCGCGACGGCCGCGAGCACTCGCGGGTGCGCCGTGGCCGCCCACGCCGACCAGCGGCTGGACTCGATGTCACCGCCGGCCTGCACGACCCCGACGACGCCGACGGATGCCGCCCGCTCCAGCTGCTCGTCCAGCGACAGGCCGACGCCGTCCTCGATCTCGAGGTGCGCGTGGTTGTCGTAGACGGGCACCGCGAGCGGCTCGGGCGCGGCCGGATAGGTCACATCCCGCGTGCCCTTCTCGCGGGTGCGGACGTACTGGGACGGGTCGGTCGTCATGGCGTTTGGACTCCTCGCTGCGTTCGTCGCTCGACGACCGGGGGTTGCGACGCC
This sequence comes from Microbacterium telephonicum, assembly GCF_003651225.1. GTDB lineage: Bacteria > Actinomycetota > Actinomycetes > Actinomycetales > Microbacteriaceae > Microbacterium > Microbacterium telephonicum. The sequence goes on along the minus strand of NZ_RCDB01000002.1, from coordinate 68,353 downwards.
TCTGCACCCGGTCGTTGAGCGAGCGCAGCGAGTCGAAACGCCATCACTGCTCGACGCGCGGGAACAGCGGGGACAGGCCGTTGACCGGCGTGCCCGGCTTGAGCACGCCCCACTCGCCCGCCTCCCGCAGCGGCTGGTCCTGCAGCCGGCCGAGCGTCTCGGCCGCGCCCAGCGCGATCCACAGCTTCTCGGTGGCGACCGGCATCACGGGCGACAGCAGCACGGCCAGGGCGCGCAGGCCCTCCGCGGCGGTGTAGAGCACGGTGCCGAGGCGCTCGCGCCGGGCGTCGTCCTTGGCGAGCGCCCACGGCTCGTTGAGCGTGATGTAGCCGTTGAGCTCGTCGACGATGCGCCAGATCGCGGCGATCGCGCCGTCGATGCGGAACCGCTCGATCTCGGCGTCGGCGTCGGCCGCCGCCGAGCGCACGACCTCCTTCACGGCGCGGTCGGCATCCGTCAGCTCGTGACCGGCCGGCGGGACGATCCCCTCGAAGTAGCGCTCGATCATCGCGATCGTGCGCGAAGCGAGGTTGCCGAAGCCGTTGGCGAGCTCGGCCTGGTAGCGGGCCGACAGGTCCTCCCACGAGAACGAGCCGTCCTGGCCGAACGCGATCGCCGACAGGAAGTAGAACCGGTACGCATCGGAGCCGAACACGTCGGTGATCTCGGTGGGCGCGATGCCGGTGAGCTTCGACTTCGACATCTTCTCGCCGCCGACGAGCAGCCAGCCGTGCGCGAAGACGCCGCGGGGCACATCGAGACCGGCCGCCATCAGCATGGCGGGCCAGATGACGGCGTGGAAGCGCAGGATGTCCTTGCCGACGACGTGGTAGGCGGGCCAGCGGCGCGCGAACTGGTCGGGGTCGGTGCCGTAGCCGACGGCAGTGGCGTAGTTGAGCAGCGCGTCGACCCACACGTAGATGACGTGCGCGTCGTCCCACGGCACGCGGATGCCCCAGTCGAAGGCCGACCGCGAGATCGAGAGGTCCTTCAGGCCCGACTTCACGAACGAGACCACCTCGTTGCGCGCCGAATCGGGGCGCACGAAGTCGGGCTCGGTCTTGTAGAGCTCGAGCAGGCGGTCCTGGAACTCGCTCAGCTTGAAGAAGTAGTTCTTCTCCTGCAGCAGCTCGAGCGGCTTGGAGTGGATCGCACAGACCTTGAGACCTTCGAACGGGCCGGTGCCGTCGACGATCTCGGCCTCGGGCTTGAACTCCTCGCAGCCGACGCAGTACAGCGCCTCGTACTCACCGGCGTAGATGTAGCCGCGGTCGTAGAGGGCCTGCACGAACTGCTGCACGCGCTCCTCGTGACGGGCCTGCGTCGTGCGGATGAAGTCGTCGTTGGCCACGCCGAGCGTCTCCAGCAGCGGGAACCACGACTGCGTGACGAGACGGTCGACCCACTCCTGCGGAGTCACCCCGTTCGCGGCGGCGGCCCGCAGCATCTTCTGACCGTGCTCGTCGGTGCCGGTGAGCATCCAGGTGTCGTCGCCGGACTGGCGGTGCCACCGCGCGAGCGTGTCCACGGCGACCGACGTGTACCCGTGCCCGATGTGGGGCAGATCGCTCGGGTAGTAGATCGGTGTCGTGATGTAGAAGGAACGGCCGTTGCTCACCCGACGATTCTAGGTGCGGGCGCGGTACCAGCCCGGCGTGTGACGGGATCAGGCCGTCTCGCGCACGACGAGGCTCGTGGGCAGCACGACGGGCTCAGGGGAGCGGCCGTTGATGACGTCGAGCAGCATGTCGACCATCTCGTGGCTGATCTGCGACCACGGCTGGCGCACCGTCGTGAGCGGCGGATCGTGGGTGGCTGCCAGTCCCGAATCGTCGAATCCGGCGACCGCCACGTCGCCGGGCACCGACTTGCCGGCCTTGCGCAGGGCCGCGATCGCGCCGACCGCGATGACATCGGATGCCGCGAAGACCGCGTCGATGTCGGCCGCCCGCTCGAGCAGGCGCGTCATGGCGGCCTCACCCTCGACGGCCTCGTACCGCACCTGCTCGACGAGGTCGGGGTCGAACAGGTCGCCCATCTCGTCGCGGAAGCCGACGAGGCGGAAGCGGCCGCCCGGAGTGTCGTCGGGGCCCGTGATCACGCCGATGCGCCGGTGGCCCTGATCGAGCAGGTACCGCGTCATCATGCGCGCCGACTCGGCCTCGTCGACCGAGACGTTGGGCACGCTCGATCCGCGGCCGAGCGGGATGCCGGTGCACACGGTCGGCACGCCGGCGGCGACGAGGGAGGCCAGCAGCGAGTCGGACTCGTGCGAGGACACCAGCAGCACGCCGTCGACGTGGCCGGCGCGCACGTAGCGCTCGATCTCATGCTGTTCCTTCGCGCCGTCGGCGATGAGCAGCACGAGCGTCATCGAGCGCGACGCGAGGGCCTCGGTGGCGCCGCGCAGCAGGAGCGCGAAGGTCGGGTCGGAGAAGAGGAGGTGCTGGGGCTCGGTGAGCAGGAATGCGAGCGAGTTCGACCGACCCGTCGCAAGGCTGCGGGCCGCGTGGTTGGCGGTGTATCCCGTCGAGCGGATGGCGTCCTCCACCGCGGTGCGGGCCTCAGGCGAGACCCAGTGCCCGCCGTTGATGACCCTCGAGACCGTGCCGTACGACACGCCGGCGACGGCCGCGACGTCGCGGATCGTCGGTTTGCGTGTGCTGTCGATGGAACCCACGCGCCGAGCCTACCGCCGCAGACGAGGCCGCCGCGAGGTCAGGCCACAGACCCTGTGAACGGTCACAGTTGCGTAACACCACTCCGCATCCGCGTGACAGGCCGCCGAGGCGCGGGTTACGCTGGATGGGCCACTGTGACCGGTTACAGCCGACCGGTCCCCACCGACGACGAAGACGAGCACGATGACCACGCACCACTGGCCCTCCCTCCCCGGAATCGCCTACGGCGGTGACTACACCCCGGAGCAGTGGACGCGCGAGACGTGGCGTGAGGATGTCGCCCTCATGCGCGAGGCCGGCGTGAACCTGGTGAGCATCGGCATCTTCGCGTGGGGCCTGGTCGAGGTGCGCGAGGGCGAGTTCGACTTCTCGTGGCTCGACGAGGTCGTCGAGTTGCTGCACGCGAACGGCATCGCCGTCGACATGGGCACCCCCACCGCCTCCCCGCCCGCATGGTTCTTCGCGAACCACCCCGACGCCCGCGCCGTCACCCGCGACGGCGTGCCGCTCGGCTTCGGCGCCCGCGGCATGGCCTCCCACTCCGCCCCCGCCTACCGCGAGGCGGCGGTGCGCATCGCCACCGAGCTCGCCCGGCGCTACGGCGACCACCCCGCCGTCGTGCTGTGGCACGTGCACAACGAGTACGGCGTGCCCGTCGGCGAGGACTACTCCCCCCACTCCGTGCGCGCCTGGCGCGGCTGGCTGCAGGAGAAGTACGGCACGCTCGACGCGCTCAACGCGGCCTGGGGCACGGCGTTCTGGGGCCAGCACTACGGCGAATGGGACCACATCGGCGCCCCCGCGACCGCGCCCAGTGTGATCAACCCGTCGCAGCGCCTCGACTTCGCGCGGTTCACCGACCACCAGCTGCGCGCGTGCTTCATCGCCGAGCGCGACGCGATCCGCGCCCACAGCGACCGGCCGATCACGACCAACTTCATGGCCAACCAGCACGGCGGATGCGACCTGTGGGCGTGGGCGGATGTCGTCGACGTCGTCTCCGACGACCACTACCTCTGGGCCGCCGACGAGGAGGGCGAGATCGGCCTGGCGATCGCCGCCGACCTCAGCCGCTCCGTCGGCCGCGGCGCTCCCTGGATCCTCATGGAGCACTCCACGTCCGCCGTCAACTGGCAGCCGCGCAACGTCGCCAAGCGCGCCGGCGAGATGGCCCGCAACTCGCTGTCGCACCTCGGGCGCGGCGCCGACGGCATCCTCTTCTTCCAGTGGCGCGCGTCGCGCTCGGGCGCGGAGAAGTTCCACTCCGCGATGCTCCCCCACGCCGGCACCGAGTCCCGCGTGTTCCGCGAAGTCGTCGACCTCGGTGCGAAGCTCGGCGCCCTCGAGGAGGTGCGCGGCTCCCGCGTGCACGCCGACGTCGCCATCCTGTGGGACTTCGAATCGTTCTGGGCGCAGGACCTCGAATGGCGCCCCTCCGAGGACGTCAGCCACGACGAGCGCATCCGCGCGTTCTACGAGAAGCTGTGGCGCGACGGCATCACGGTGGACTTCGCCCTCCCCGGCCACGACCTGTCCGGCTACAAGCTCGTGCTCGCCCCCGCGCAGTACGCGCTGAGCGCCGCCGACGCCGCGAACCTCGTCCGCTATGTCGAGAACGGCGGCACCCTTGTCGTCTCGTTCTTCTCCGGCGTGGTCGACGAGAACGACGCCGTGCACCCGGCCGGCTTCGCCGCTCCGCTGCAGCCGGCCCTGGGCCTGCGCGTCGAGGAGCACCTGCCGCTGCGCGCGGGCGACCGCCACGACATCTCCTTCGACGGCGTGCGCCTGAGCACCGACGTCTGGCAGGAGGACCTCGTGCTCGCCGGGGCGGACGTGCGCGGCACATACCTCGGCGGTCCCGCAGAGGGACGCGCGGCCGTCACCCGCCACGCGCACGGCGCCGGCGCGGGCTGGTACATCAGCACCCGCCCGGACGCCGCGGGCTTGGCCGCGATCCTCGACCAGGCGTATGCGGATGCCGGCATCCGACCCGCCGGTCACCCCACCGGGCTCGAGGTCATCACCCGTCGCGGCGACGCGGCGGACTACACGGTCGCGATCAACCACACGGACGAGACCGTTTCGTTGCAAATTTCGGGGACGAACCTGCTGACACAGGCCGTCGCCGAGGGCACGCTGGAGGTGGCGGCAGGCGACGTGGTCGTCGTCCGCTCGCCGCACGCAGCCCAGGGAGCCGATCAGCCCTGATCGGTTCCGCACCACGTGGCCAGGAATGGTCCTGACCACACCGCACTGAGATCCACCAAGGAAGGAAAATCCATGCGCAAGATGGGCATCGGCGTCGCCGCACTGGCGGCGACCACACTTCTGCTCGCGGGCTGCTCCGGCAGCTCCGCCCCGGCCGAGAGCGGCGACGCTCCCGACGCGAGCGGCGTCACCCTCACGGTCTGGACCGACGAGAACCGCAAGCCGGCCATCGAGGCCGCCGCGAAGGCGTTCGAGGACGAGACCGGCGGCAAGATCGAACTCGTCCAGAAGAACTTCGAGGACATCCGCAACGACTTCACCAACCAGGTGCCGACCGGTGAGGGCCCCGACATCACGATCGGCGCGCACGACTGGCTCGGCAGCCTCGTGCAGGCCGGTGTCGTCTCGACGATCGACCTCACCGACGTCGCCGACAGCTTCTCGCAGGTCTCGCGCGACGCGTTCACCTACGACGGCCAGCTCTACGCGCTGCCGTACTCGCAGGAGACGATCGCGCTCATCCAGAACAGCGACCTCGTCGGCGAGGACGCCCCCGCCACGTGGGACGACATGATCGCCAAGGGTCAGGCCGCCGGTGTCGAGCGCCCGATCGTCATCAACACGGCCGGCCAGACCGGTGACGCATACACGATGTACGGCTTCCAGACCTCGTTCGGCGCCCCGGTGTTCGTGCAGGACAGCTCGGGCGGCTACACCTCCGAGGTCGGCATGGGCGGCGACGCGGGCAACGCGTTCGCGCAGTGGCTCGGCGCCAACGGCGAGACCGGCACCGGCAACATCTCCACCACGATCGACTACGACACCAACAACGAGCTGTTCGCGTCCGGCAAGGCCGCCTACACCGTGCAGGGTCCGTGGGCGGTCGAGGCGCTGACCGCGCAGGGCGTCAACATCAAGGTCAACCCGATCCCGTCCGCTGGCGGCGAGACGGCGTCGCCGTTCGTCGGCGTGCAGGGCTTCTACGTCAGCTCGCAGAGCAAGAACGCGCTCGTCGCGCAGGAGTTCCTCACGAAGTACCTCGCCACCTACGACGCGCAGAAGGCTCTGTACGAGGCCGACCCGCGCATCCCGGCGTGGACCGAGCTCGCCGACGAGGTCTCCTCCGACCCGGTCATCGCCGGTTTCGTCGCCTCCTCGGAGAACGGCGTCCCGATGCCGAACATCCCCGAGATGGGCTCGGTCTGGGACCTGTGGAACGCCGCTCAGGTGCAGATCATCAAGGGCGCCGACCCCGTCGGCACCTGGGAGAAGATGGTCAGCGACCTGCAGGCCACAGTCGGTTGATCCCGTCCCGAGGGCGGGGGACGCGCTCCCCCGCCCTCGGGAACCCCTCTGAAGAACTCTGACGAAGGAGATCCCTATGTCGGTCCCGCAGGGCACCGTCTCGGACGTCGCGCCACCGCCGGCGCCGTCCCGTCGCGGCAGTGAGCCGCACGGCCGCCGCTGGAGCGGCCTGGGCTGGGGCTTCCTCGTGAAGCTCGCCATCATGGCGGTCATCAACGCCTTCGGCCTCATGGGCATCGTCGCCGCGGTGCAGGCCGAATCCTGGATCATCGCGTCGGTCGCGATCATCCTCCTCGTCGCCGCCGACATCGTCTACTTCACCAAGCGCGCGCTGCCGCTGAAGTACCTGCTTCCCGGCCTCGCGTTCCTCCTGATCTTCCAGGTGTTCGTCTTCGGCTACACCGCCTACATCGCCTTCACCAACTACGGCGCCGGCCACGTCGGCTCGCAGGAGCAGGCCGTTCAGGCTGCGCTCTCACAGGGCGAGCGCCGGGTCGAGGGCGCCGCCACCTACCCGCTCGCGATCGTCGAACGCGGCGGCGAGCTCGGATTCGCCATCAACGACGACGGCGACGTGAAGGCCGGCTCCCCCGACCAACCGCTGGAGACGGTCGCCGACGGCGCGGCATCCGGCGCCCCGGCGGACGTCCCCGGCTGGACGATCGTCTCCCGCAACCAGCTGCTGAGCGACCAGGCCCTGCAGGCCGAGGTGGTCGAGCTGCGCGTCCCCGTCTCCGACGACCCGAACGACGGCTCCATCCGCACCCGCGACGGCTCGACCGGCTCGGTGTACCTCTCGACCCTCGAATGGGACGAGGGCGCCCAGACCGTCACCGACACCGCGACCGGCACCGTCTACCACGCCACCGAGAGCGGCAACTTCGTCGCCGACGACGGCACGGCGCTGCCGACCGGGTGGGTCGTCAACGTCGGGTTCGACAACTTCCTGCGGCTGTTCACCGACCCCGCGATGTTCCAGGTACTCGCCTCGGTGACGCTGTGGACGTTCGTGTGGGCGATCCTGTCGGTGCTCATCCCGTTCGCGATGGGCCTGCTGTTCGCCCTCATCTTCAACGACGACCGCATCAAGGGGCGCAAGATCCTGCGGACGTTGTTCATCCTCCCGTACGCATTCCCGGCGTTCATGTCGGCGCTGCTGTTCCGCGGCATGTTCAATGCGGAGTTCGGCGTCATCAACGACCTGTTCTTCGGCGGGGCGAACATCGACTGGCTCGGAGACCCGTGGCTGGCCCGCATCGCGGTGCTGTTCGTGAACGTGTGGCTGACCTACCCGTACTACTTCCTCGTGTGCACCGGCGCCCTGCAGGCGCTGCCGGCCGACACGCTGGAGGCGGCATCCATCGACGGCGCCGGCAAGACCCGCCAGCTGCGCTCGATCGTCCTGCCGCTCGTGCTGGTGGCGACGGCCCCGCTGCTGATCTCGTCGTTCGCGTTCAGCTTCAACAACTTCACCGTCATCTACCTGTTCAACAACGGCGGCCCGGCCATCCCCGGCGCCCCGTACGCGCTCGGCTCCACCGACATCCTGATCTCCGCGATCTGGGACATCTCCGGTGTCGCCGGCGGCGCGGCCGACTACGGCCTGGCCAGCGCCCTGTCGATCCTCGTGTTCATCGTGGTCGGCGTCATCTCCGCCCTGGCGTTCCGCCAGACCAAGAAGCTCGAGGAGTACCAGTGATGTCCGCTCCCGCACAGACGGCGCCCGCGAAGGGCGGCGCCCCGAAGATCACGCTCGACGCCTCGCGCCGCGGCGCCGTCCGCAAGCGCTGGGCGCTGGAGGTGGGCTGGAAGTACCTGCTGGCCCTCGTCATCCTCTTCTACGCGGTGTTCCCGCTCGTCTACATCGTGTCGGCCTCGTTCAACCCGAACGGATCGCTCGCCGCATCCAACGCCCTGTTCTCGGCGTTCGACCTGTCGAACTACGCCCAGCTCGGCACGACGCGGTACTGGACCTGGTACGCCAACACCCTCATCGTCGGCATCTCGGCCGCGGTCGGCGCGGTGCTCATGGGCGCCGCAGCCGCGTACGCCTTCTCGCGGTTCCGCTTCCGCGGACGCCGCATGGGCCTGACGAGCCTGCTCATCATCCAGATGTTCCCGCAGGCGCTCGCCTTCGTCGCCATCTTCCTGATGCTGCTCGCCCTCGGCGAGGTGTTCCCGATGCTGGGGCTCAACTCCAAGGTCGCCCTGATCTGCATCTACCTCGGCGGCGCGCTGGGTGTGAACACGTTCCTCATGTACGGGTTCTTCAACACGATCCCGCAGGAGCTCGACGAGTCGGCGAAGATCGACGGCGCCACGCATGCGCAGATCTTCTGGCGCATCATCATGCCGCTGGTGACCCCGATCCTCGCGGTCGTGGGACTGCTCGCCTTCATCGCGTCGTTCGGCGACTACATCATCTCGAAGATCGTGCTCGTCTCCGAGGACAACTGGACCCTCGCCGTCGGCATGTACCAGTGGGTGTCCAACCAGCTCTCCAGCAACTGGGGCCTGTTCGCCGCCGGCGCGATCCTCGCCTCGATCCCGGTGCTCGTGCTGTTCCTCACATTGCAGCGGTACATCATCGGCGGGCTGACGGCCGGCTCCGTGAAGGGCTGACGCGTTTCGACTCCTCGCTGCGCTCGTCGCTCAACGACCGGGAGGCGCACCCCCCGACGCTGCGCGGGGGCACCGCCCCCGGTCGTTGAGCGAGGCCGCAGGCCGAGTCGAAACGCCCCGATGACACGCCCCCGGTCGTTGAGCGAGGCCGCAGGCCGAGTCGAAACGCCCCGCGCCGGTCAGCGACGCGTCGCGAGCACCGCCTGATACAGGTCGCGGGCGGAGAGGCCGGTCTGCTGCGCGACCTCGGCGGCGGCCTCCTTCAGACGGATGCCGGAGGCCACGAGCGCCTGCACCTGGGCGAGCGCGTCGTCGGCAGAGACCGCCCGCGCCGGAGCCCCGGCGACGACGACGACGATCTCGCCGCGCACGCCGCCCGCCGCCCACGCGACGAGCTCGTCGAGCGGGCCGCGCCGCACCTCCTCGTGCAGCTTCGTGAGCTCGCGGCACACGGCCGCGTGCCGGTCGCCGCCGAACGCCTGCGCCATCGCGGCCAGGCCGCTCTCCAGCCGAGACGGGGCCTCGAAGAACACCATCGTGCGCGGCTCGGCCGACAGCGCCCGCAGCATCGATGCGCGCTCCCCCGGCTTGCGCGGCAGGAACCCCTCGAATGTGAAGCGGTCTGTGGGCAGGCCCGCGACGGCGAGCGCGGTGACCACGGCGCTCGGGCCGGGAAGGGCGGTGACGACCACACCGGCGGCGACGGCGGCCGCGACCAGGCCGTAGCCGGGGTCGCTGACGGTCGGCATCCCGGCGTCGCTGAGCACGAGCAGGTCGTCGTCGCGGGCGAGCTCGACGAGCTCGGCGGCGCGCTGCTTCTCATTGTGGTCGTGCAGCGCGATCAAGCGCGGCCGATTCGCGACCCCGAGGGCCTGCAGCAGCCGCTGCGTGGTGCGCGTGTCTTCGGCGGCGATCACGGTCGCCTCCTCGAGCGCCCGCACGAGTCGCGCCGACGCGTCGCCGAGGTTTCCGATCGGTGTCGCCGCGAGGATGATCACCGGCCCAGCTTAGGCGCGGGGCGGCCCGCGCCGCCGCGGACCCTAAGCTTGTCGGCGTGACGACGACCGCCGAGCCGCTGCTGCCAACCGTACGGCCGTCGCGGTTCGACCGCTGGTGGACACGTGTCACCGCCGACCCGGCGCGACTGCGCCTGTGGAGCTGGCTGGCGCCGACGCTCATCACTCTCCTCGCCGCCGCGCTGCGGCTGTGGAACCTCGGGCACCCGCACAGCCTCGTGTTCGACGAGACGTACTACGTCAAGGACGCGTGGAGCCAGTGGCTGCTCGGCTACGCCGCGACCTGGCCCGAGAGCGCCGACGCGCAGTTCGCCGCCGGTGACACCGACATCTTCACCACCGACGGCAGCTTCGTCGTGCACCCTCCGCTGGGCAAGTACCTCATCGGCCTCGGCATGGCCCTCTTCGGCGCCGACTCGTCGTTCGGCTGGCGCATCGCGGCGGCCTTGTTCGGTACGGCCACCGTGCTGCTGCTGTACTTCGTGGCGCGCAGCCTCACCGGCTCGATCGTGTTCGCCTCGGTCGCGTCGGGCCTCATGGCCGTCGACGGCCTCGCGATCGTGATGAGCCGCGTCTCGCTGCTCGACATCTTCCTCACCTTCTTCACCCTGCTCGCGTGCTGGTTCGTCGTGCTCGACCGGCGCCGTCACCTCGACCGACTCGCCGCGCTGGTCGCGCTGCGGCGGGGGGCGGATGCCGATCCCGACACGCGTGTGCCGTGGGGGCCGGTGCTCTGGAACCGCCCCTGGCTTCTCGCGGCCGGCGCCGCGGCCGGCGCCGCGACGGCCGTGAAGTGGTCGGGGGTGTGGGTGCTCGCGGCGCTCGGGCTCTACGTCGTCGTCACCGACGCCCTGGCCCGTCGGCGTGCCGGTGTCTGGTACTGGCCGATGGATGCCGTCCGCCAGGGTCTCGTGGCGTTCGTGCTGCTCGTGCCGATCGCCGCGGTCGTCTACCTCGGCTCCTGGATCGGCTGGCTCACCACCGACGGCGGCTACGGCCGTCACGCGCTCGACGGTCGGGCCGGCTCGGGCTCGTTCTCGTGGCTGCCGCTCGCGTTGCAGAACCTCGTGAAGTATCACGAGACGATCTACGGCTCGATGGCGGGCATGAAGACGCCGCACAGCTACGCCAGCCCCGCCTGGCAGTGGCCGTTCCTCGTGCGCCCCACCTCGATGTACGCGAACGTCACGACCGACGGTCAGGCGGGCTGCACCGGCGGCGCGAACGGCTGCCTCGAGGTGCTGTACAGCATGCCGAACCCGCTGCTGTGGTACGCCTCCGTCATCGCGGCGGTCTACCTGATCTACCGCTTCATCGTCGCCCGCGACTGGCGTCCCGCGCTCGTGCTCGTCGGTATCGCGGCCACCTGGCTGCCGTGGCTGCTGTACCCGGAGCGGACGATCTTCCAGTTCTACACGATCGTCATCTGGCCGTTCCTGCTGCTGGCGCTCACCTTCGCGCTGCGTGATCTCGCCCGCGGCGGCACCGGTGCACCCGATCCCGTCCGGCGCCTGGCCGGTCAGCGCGTCGTGCTCGTGTTCCTCGCCGTGACCCTGCTGCTGTCTGCGTTCTGGTATCCGCTGTGGTCGGGCATGCAGGTGCCCTACGACTTCTACCGCCTCCATAACTGGATGCAGGGCTGGGTCTGAGGCGGATGGGCAGTGCGCCCCATCGCCGATCGCGGTGTGCGTCCTCTAGCGTGGTGGCAGAAGAGGAGGCGGCATGGCGGATCTGAAGATCGACGTGACCGAGGTGCTCTCCAGCGCGTCGCGCGCGGAGCGCATCGCGGGCGACCTCGCCGGCGCGGAGCGGATCGCGGACGAGACCGCGACCTACACGGGTCACGACGGGCTCGCCGGAAAGGTGCGCGACTTCGGGGAGAAGTGGGACATCGCCCGCGGCGAACTCGAGGAGAACCTCACCTTCATCGCCGAGTACCTGCGCGCGGTGATCGACACCTTCGACGACCTCGACACGGACCTCGCCGCATCGCTGCAGGATTCCGCCGTCGGAGACGGCACGTTGACGCGCGAGATCGACGACGCCATCGCCGAGGCGCAGACGACGCCGGCAGCCGCCCCCTCCCCGAGTCCGACCCCGTCCCCGTCCCCCGGCCCGGCTCCGACCCCACCGGCGGGTGACGGCTGATGGCTCTGCCCGGAAACCCCGACGCGCTCGCCGACCGCGCCGCGACCTACGTCTCATCCGCGAGCCGCATCGACCGCGCCGCGGACGATCTGCGCGCCCTCGCCTACGCGAGCACCGCGAAGAGCCTGGATGCCATCCGCGAGCGCAGCGGGCAGGTCGCGCGCGACCTGGACGATGCGCACGGTCGCTACCGAGGCACCGCCGACGCGCTCGTCGAGTACGCCGCGGCCCTGCGTGCGGCACACCGCCGCGCCGACGCCGCCGACGCCGCGGAAGCCACGGCGGAGCGCTACGGCGCACAGGCGGAAACGCAGGTCACGACGCTCACCCGGCATCTGCGCAGCCTCGAGGATGCGGACGCTCCCGCCGGCACGATCGAGGCCGCCGAGCGCCGTCTGGACGACGCGCGCCGCTCCGCCGATCGGTACGACTCCGCCAGGACGACCGCACGGGAGGAGCACGAGTCCGCCCGCCGCGACATGGAGGCCGCGGCGCAGCGGGCCATGAGCCTGATCGACAGCGCGCTCGACGCCACCAACGAGGGCTGGCTCGATCGCGTCGGACACTTCTTCGCCGAGATCGGCGGCTTCCTCGACGATCTGGGCCGCTGGATCGGCGATTTCCTCGAAGACCTGTGGGACGAGCTGCAACGTCTCGTGGCGACGGTGCTGGCCATCCTCGGCACGGTCCTGATCCTGGTGCTCGTGTACGCGCTGCTGTCGCTGATCCCGGTCATCGGGCCGATGATCGCGGCACTCGTCGTCGGGATCCTCGCGGGGTTCCTGCTCGGCAGCATCCTGTCGGACGTCACGAAGAAGGACCCGGCGGTGGACGAGTACGACCGCACGAGCGACGAGGAGCTCACCGACCGCGGCGAGCCGAGCGATCTCGCGCACGTCCTCAAGGATGCGGGCTACGTCGACTCGCTCGGCCACCTCACGAACGACAGCGCCGACGAAACCGTCATCAAGGTCACGAAAGTCGTCGACGCCGACGGCGTCGTGCGTTGGCGCGTGGCGCTCCCGAGCACGCAGGAGTGGCTGTCCCGCTTCAACGGTGACCAGGGCGCCGTGAACGACCTCGACAGCAATCTCGCGCTGATGCTCACGCCCTCGCTGCGGTCGCAGTACGAACGCGCCGTGCTCGCCGCCATGCAGCAGGCAGGCGTGGGCGCCGATGACCCCGTGATGCTCGTCGGGTTCAGCCAAGGCGGGATCATGGCCGGTCACCTCGCGGCCTACAACTCGGACTACACCTGGGATGCCGTCGTGGTCGCCGGCGCGCCGATCGACAGCATGCCGATCCCGTCCACCACGAAAGTGGTCTCCGTGCAGCACGACTGGGATCCGGTTCCGCGACTGGACAGCACCATCGCCGTGGGCACCGGCGGGTATGCGCAGCAGACGCCGAACTGGACGACGATCCAGCAGGCGTCGCCGCTCGCGGCGGCCGGGGTGTCGGGGATCCATAATGCGGCCGCCTACAACCAGACGCTCCAGGACGGCATCTCCCAGGTACCGACCTCTACCCAGGACGCCCTCTCCGGATACTTCATCGGCGACGAGTCGGCCTACGGTTATGACTCGACTTACTATTCGTGGAAGGAGGACTGATGCCGCACCCGCCTCGACGCGCCCCGCGCGCCGTGCTCCTCGGCCTCATCCTCGTGTGCGCACCCCTCGTGGCGTGCGCACCCGCCGGCCCCGTCGAGCCGACACCCGTCACCACAGAAGGGCAGCAGACCGTGACGTTCCCCGAGATGCGGGCCGCGGTCATGGCCGCCGAACCGCGCGTGCAGGACACCGGCATCGTCGAGAACCAGTCCGGTGCGGCGCGCGTTCTCACGGTCGCCGTCGTCGTCTCGGGCGACGACCCGGTCACCACCGAGTCGCTCACGGCGATGCTGACGGCCGTGCGCGACACGCTCCCCGACGATGTGGACCAGGTGACCTTCCTCGCCCGCGACGACACCGAGGCGAGCCACATCCTCGACATCTCGGTGGCCGTGGACGGGCTGCCGGACGCTCTCACGCCGCTGTACGATGGCGCCCTCACCCTCATGCGCGGCGACCTCGACGCGCTGTGACCGATCCGCGCACGCAGCCGCCCGCCGACGCCGAGCTCGTCTTCCGCCTCATCGGCACGTGGTGGCGAGTCGATCTGGAATCGGATGACGCCGCACGCGCGTCGGCGACCGCAGTCGCGCGGGGCACTCTCGGGGCCGCCGACCAGCACGCGACGGCGCGGCGACGCATGCGCGACGATCTGGTCGAGGCCGCCCGCGCCGCGCGCGCGGCGCAGGGCCGCCTGCTGCTGTTGCAGACCGAGCTCGGCCCCGGCGATCCCATGTCGGCGACGCTCACCCTCTACGACGACGATCGGGTCCGGATGAGCCCCGCGATCGGCACGGCGCCGGATCGCGTGCTCGCGGTGCTCGAGGCGAGCCTGCCGACGATCGCCCCCGAGCTCGCGCCGACCGCCGTCCGCCGCCCGTTCGGCGGCGGGGAGGTCGTGCGCGTGCACCGCGTCGAGGTGCAGGTCGAGAGCGAGGCCGGTCAGGAGTTCACCCGTCGACGGCTCGTCGTGCAGTACTGGTACCCGCGGCCCGATTCGAAGCGCCTCGTGCTGGCGGTGCTGTCGACGCCGTTGGGCGACATCCCGAACGCCCTGCTGTCGTACTTCGACGCGATCGTCGAGGTGTCCCGCTTCGCCGTCGACGGCGCAGCCTCCTGATCGAGGCGCAGACCTGCCGGTTCCGGGCCCCCGCGCGCTCTAGGCTGAGGGGGTGTTCAGCGGCCGTGGATATCCCGAGACGGACGGCTGACCGTGGCCGGTCGTCTGCCTTCCGCGCCACCGGTCCTGGCCGGGTTCACGTATGTCCGTCCGCTGGGCACCGGCGGCTTCGCCGACGTGTTCCTGTTCGAGCAGAACCTCCCCCGCCGCCCCGTCGCCGTCAAGGTGCTGCTGCGCGACATCGTCGATGAGGGCCTGCTGCGCATGTTCAACGCCGAGGCCGACATCATGGCCCGGCTGAGCTCGCACCCCAGCATCCTCACGATCTACGAGGCGGGCATCTCGGCCGACGGCCGGCCCTACCTCGTGATGGAGTTCTGCCCCACCTCGCTCACCACCCGCTACCGGCGAGAGGTGATCCCGGTCGCCGAGGTGTTGCAGATCGGGATCAAGGTCTCCTCGGCCCTGGAGACCGCCCACCGTTCGGGTCTGCTGCACCGAGACATCAAGCCGTCCAACATCCTCGTGACGACCTTCGGCGCGCCCGTGCTGAGCGACTTCGGCATCGCGGCCGCGGTGGGCGGACGCGAGGGAGCCGACGAGGTGTTCGCGATGTCGGTGCCGTGGTCGGCGCCCGAGATCATCGACGAGAAGATCTCGGGCTCGATCGCCGCCGAGGTGTGGGGGCTCGGTGCGACGGTGTATTCGCTCCTGGCCGGCCACAGCCCGTTCGAGCGTCCCGGCAGCGGCCAGAACACCCGGGAGGCGTTGAAGACCCGCATCCGCCGCGCCACCTACACCCCCACCGGGCGCGGCGACGTGCCGGCCGACCTCGAGGCCGTGCTCGCGCGGGCGATGCACAAGGACCCCGGCGCCCGCCACGCGACCGCTGTCGAGTTCGCCCAGGACCTGCAATCCGCCCAACTCGCCCTCGGTCTGCCCGCGACCCCCCTCGAGGTCGCCCACGACGAGTGGGCCGCCGCCGGCGGCGCCATCGACTTCGCCGACGACCGTCCCCGGGGTCCGTCCCGCCCGACCGTCGAGTACGTCTCCCCGCGCCCGCGCCGCGCCCCCGCGGCCCCGACCCGCCGCGCCCCCGACGACGGGACGGTGCTGGCCGGCTCCGAGCCCGCGCGCCGCTCCCGCCTGCCGCTCGTGCTCTCCCTGTCGGGCGCCGCGATCCTGCTCCTCGGCGGCGCCGCGGCGCTCGTCGCGATGCTGTGGGGAGGCGGCTGATGGCCGGGAGCGCGCAGCCGCGCCCGCGGCCGCGGATCGGCACGCTCGTCGGGGCTGGCGCGGTCGCCATCGTCGCGGCCCTCGTCGTGACGCTCGCGGTCGTCTGGCCCGGTTTCGAGGCTCGACAGACGCCGTTGGACGACGGGACGGTCTGGGCCGTGCAGACGGGCGCGGCCGACGGGTATGCGCGCGTCAACCTCGAGCTCGGCGAACTCGACACCGTCAGGACCGCCGAGAACGCGAGCGCGCTGGCGCAGACCTCCGACCGCGTGTTCGTCTTCAGCGACGGCGACACGCAGTTCGCCGATGTCGACCTGGCCGCCCCGATCGACCTCACGGCGACGACGGAGGACGCGTACACCCGCACCCCCGCCGGCACCGACACCGTCAGCGCGGCGGGCGACTTCCTCGCCTTCCGCACCGACCTCGGCGCCGTCTCCGTCGCCACCCTCTCCGGCGGCGGAGAGGCCCTCGCCGTCGACCCGTACTCCGACGTCGAGGTCGAGCCCGGCGCCGAGCGTCCCCGCTTCTCCGCCGACGCTATCGCCGCGACCCCGTCGGGTATCGTGTACGCCTACTCCGCCGCCGAGGGACGCATCATCCGCGCCGACATCCGCACCGGCCGCGTCCTCGGCGACGATCCGGTGCCGGGAGCGCCCGCCTCCGTGCAGTTGAGCGCAGCCGGCGACCGCTGGCTGCTGTTGGACGAGACCACCGGCGACATCCGGGTGCAGGGGCGCGACGAGCCCATCGGCACCGACGCCCAGGTCGGCGCACGGCTGCAGCGCGCCGGCGACGCCGCCGGCACCGCGTACATTGCGGATGCCGCGGGGCTCATCCTCGTCGACACGGATGCCGGGACGACGCGGCGTGTGGTCGACGAGAGCACCGGCACGCCCGCGGCTCCCGTCACCTTCGACGGTGTCGTCTACGCCGCCTGGCTGCGCGACGGCTCCGGCGACGGCCTGCTCTGGTCCAGCGGCGACGAGGTGCTCCGCGACCTCGACTACGGATCCGGTGCGCTCGGCGAGCAGATCGTGCCCGAGTTCATCGCGAACGCCACGCGCATCGCCCTGAACGAGCAGTCGTCGGGGTGGGTGTGGCGCGTGCCCGACGGCGAGCTGATCCCCTCTTCGCAGCAGTGGGATCTGCAGGCCGAGGCGACGAATTCCCCGGAGCAGGACACCGTCTCGGAGCGGGTCATCGACCCCAAGCCCCCCGTCGCCGTCGACGACGCGTTCGGCGTCCGTGCCGGTTCGTCGGCGATCCTGCCGGTGCTGCTGAACGACCACGACCCGAACGAGGACGTCCTCAGCATCGACCCCTCCTCCGTCACGGGGCTGGATCCCGCCTTCGGCACGGTCGGGTTCGCAGGCGCCGAGCAGCAGCTCGCGGTGGCTGTCGCCGATGGAGCGAGCGGCTCGGCGAGCTTCAGCTACCGCGTGACCGACGGCACGAGCGCCGACGGCCTGTACTCCGGTACCGCGACTGTCACCCTGACGGTGCGCGACGAGGGCGAGAACAGCCCGCCGGTGTGGTGCGGCGTCGACGGGTGCCTCGCGACCGCCCCACAGCCGAGCGTCGTGCCGGGCGGGACCGTCACCGTCGACGCCCTCCGCGGCTGGGTCGACCCCGACGGCGACCCGCTCTACCTCGTCGATGCGGTCGGTGCGGGTCAGGGCACCGTCGCCGCGCAGCCCGACGGCACCGTCTCCTATCAGCACGACGACCCGAACGCCGAGGCCGAGTTCGAGGCGCCCATCACCGTGACCGTCGCGGATGCCCGCGGCGCGACCGCCCAGTCGACGTTCACCGTCACGGTCACCGGCTCACCGCAGCTCACCGCCGGTAGCTTCGCCGTCGTGGGTGTCGCCGGCTCCCCCGTCGAGATCGACGTGACCTCGCACGTCACCGGCGCCGCCGGCCCGCCGCAGCTGACGAAGACGGCGGTGCTCGACGAGGCCGGCGCCGCGGTGACCGCCAACGCGACGGGTCTGACGATGGAGTTCAGCGCTCCTGCGGCGGGCTCCTACCTCGTGCAGTACACCGTGCGCGATTCGCGGGGCGAGGTCGCCGGGATCGTGCGTGTGACGCTGCGCGACCCCGCCGCCGCCGTCATCTCGACGCCGCCGCTCACGGCTTTCGTCCGCCCCAGTGAGGACACCGCGGTCGACGTGTTCGGCCCGGTCGTCAATCCGTCCGGCCTCGTGCTGCTCGTCAGCGACCTGCGTCCCGAAGGCGATCCGCTCGCCTCGCTGTCGGTCGACCTCGTCGGCCAGAGCATCATCCGGGTCAGCGGCTCGACCGATTCGGGTCAGCCGGGACGCCTCGGCGTCGTGCGCTACACGCTCTCCGACGGCTCCGGCAGCGCCGCGGCCACCGCCGAGGGCGAGCTCACCGTCATCCTGCTGCCGCCGCCGACCGCGTCGCGCCCGATCGCCGTCGACGACGCCGTCACGGTGCGTGCCGGGGCGCAGATCGACATCCCCGCCCTCCGCAACGACTCCGCACCGGCCGGTGCGCTCATCTCCCTCGACCCGTCGCAGATCGTCAACGAGTCGGGTGCCGGCCTCGCCTTCGCCTCCGGGCGCACGGTGCGCTATCTCGCCCCCGACACCCCCGGCACCTATGCCATCGGTTATCGCATCTTCCGGCTCGGCTTCCCCGAGGCCGTCGACGACGCCCGCATCATCGTGACGGTCGTCGGCGACGAGTCGAACCGTCCGCCGCTGCCCGGCATCCTCGAGGGACGTGTCCTCAGCGGCGAGTCGGTGCGCATCCCCTTCGACGCGTTCGCCGCCGACCCCGACGGCGACGCCGTCACCCTCGACCGCATCGCGACGCAGCCGGCGGCGGGCACCGCCGCGATCTCGGCGGAGGGCGACGCGATCGTCTACACGAGCCGGGAGGGCTTCAGCGGGCAGGACGCGTTCAGCTACCAGGTGCGCGATGCCGAGGGGGCGACGGGGACCGCGCAGGTGCGCGTCGGGGTGCTCGCGGCGGAATCCGACCCGAGCCCCGTGACCTTCAGCGACTACCTGCAGCTGCAGGCCGGCAGCGCGAGCCAGGCCGTGCTGCGCCCCGCCGACAACGACATCGACCCCGCCGGCGGTGCGCTCTCGCTCGTCGAGGTCGCCCCCAATGCGGTACCCGGCACCGACGAGTACGCGCAGCTGGCCGGGATGATCGGCGACATCGACGGCGACGCCGTGACGCTGCGGGCCGGTGAGGTGACCGGCACATTCTCGTTCTCGTACACGGTCGTCAACGAGGCGCGCGACACGTCGATCGGCATGATCGTCGTCAAGGTGGTGCGCGACCCGGTCGCCGATTACCCCACGGTCGCCGACACGACCCTCACGATCGAGACCCGCGACGCGTTCGCCGACGGGATCGACGTGCTCCAGGGCAAGGTCTCGTGGAACACCGGCGACGTCTCCGGTCTCAGCCTGTCGCTGTGGGGCACGCACCCGGGCATCCGCGTGTCGGGCTGGGAGATCTCCGGCGAGGTGCCCGAGGAGTCGCTGCTGATCCCGTTCGAGGTGACCGGTACCTCCTTCGACGGTCGCCCCGTCACCTCGTACGGGTTCCTGCGCGTACCGGGCGATCGCGACATCCGCCTGGGCCTGCGCGCGGATGCCGGGCGCATCGACGTGCTCGAGAACCAGTCCGCCGACCTCGACATGGCCGCCGCCGTCGCCGTCCCCGACGGCGCGAGCCTCGTCGTCGACGGCGACGGCGTGCGCGCCGGAGGTGCTCGCCCTGCCGCGCAGTGCGCGGTCGCGTCGGGCACCACGATCCGGTACACGGCCGGTTCCGGCTCCCCGTGGACCGACACGTGCGTCGTGCCGGTGCGGCTGGACATCCAGGACGACTGGACGTTCCTGACCGTGCGGGTCGACATCGAGGCCGAACAGCCCGAGCCGATCCTCCGCAGCGCGTCGATCACGGTGAGTCCCGGTTCGACCGGCACCTACGACCTGCAGGACATGGTCGGCTGGGCGGGCAAGGAGGACTACCCGAGCCTGCAGTACGACCTGTCGTACCGCGGCGACCAGTTCACCGTCGTGCGCGACGGCCGACAGGTCACGATCACGGCGGCCGACACCGCACGCCCCGGTCGGGAGGAGGCGGCGGCGGTCACGCTGCCCAGTCATCCCAACGCCCGCCCGGCCGCCCTGAACCTCGTCGTGGGACCGGCCCCCTCGCTGCTGCCGAAGGGCGGCTCGACCGCGCAGACGTGTTCGCAGGCGTCGGGCAACACGTCGTGCACGATCACGGTGATCGGTGCGGGCGGCGAGGTCAATCCGCTCCCGGGCACGCCGTTGGCCCTCGTCTCGGTGACCGACCCGGTCGCCTGCCCCGGAGTGACTTTCCGCACCGCCGGCACCGGCGTGATCCGCGCGTCGTGGGGAGCCGACACCCCCGGCGCCGCCGACTGCACCGCGTCGTTCACCGTCGCCGACGCGCAGGGCCGCCAGTCCAGCGGCGACCGCGACGGCCGCGTGACCCTCGACCTGCAGGGCCTGCCTTCCGCGCCGACACGCGTGGACTGGACCGGCTACACCGGCACCGGCGTCACCCTGCGCGTCATCGGCGGCTCGCCGTCGTACCCGTCGGTCGACGGGTACCGGATCACCCTCGACGGCGCCGTGGTCGCCACCTGCGACGCCGGCGGGGTCTGCCCGCCGATCAGCGCGCCCGCCGGCCAGCAGCTGACCTACCAGGCGCGCGCGTTCAACGCCGTGGGCGAGTCGCGCGGGGTGGTGCAGGTGACCGCGTGGTCGTACGCGTCGCCGGCGGCGCCGACCAGCGCGGGCTTCGAGCCGACCCCCAACGCGCCCGCCGGGGGTCTGGCCACGATCACCGTCGGCGGACTGGACGCCTCGACCGGGTTCGTCCGCCTCGCCGGTGGCGCCGGCGGCGAGGTCACCCAGCCGGTACGCGGTGACACCGTGGTCTTCCGCGATTACAACGTCGGCGCGAACACCCCGACGACCCTCACCGCGACCCCGCTCACCCGCTTCGACCTGCCGACCGTCCCGGGCGGCTCGCAGTCCGGATCCGCCCTGTCGTTCCGCGCCAACGGCATCGGGGCGCCCGCGCTCACTCTCGACGTCACGGCGTCGGGGTCGGGCGGCAGCGGCTCGGTGACCGCGACGGCGACGGTGACGGCGAACGGCGTCGGCGACCGCATCCTCGTCGGCTTCACCGACGGCGCCGTCTGCCGCCCGACCGAGAACGTCGCCGCCGCGGGCGGCACCGCGACGCGCACGTTCTCCGCGCCGCTGTGGCAGCAGAAGTCGGTCTCGGCGTGCGCCGTGACCGAGTACCGCGGCAGCACGGCGTTCGGCACCACCCAGCAGAGCGGCAGCGCCACGCCGACCGGCACGATCGCACCGCCGCGCGGCGACGCGACCTACACGATCGACGAGCGTCCCACCCGCAGCCCCGACCGCCCCATGTACACGTGGGAGCGCATCAGCGGGCCGTCGCTGCGTGCCGACGCGCCGTTCACCGTGCGCTACCGGGCCGGGAGCGCGGACACGACCGACTTCGCCTCGCTGTTCTCCCTCGGTGCGAACCCGGGGACGATCACGGCCGTTGCCTGCGAGGCGACGTTCGGATGCAGCGAGCCGGTCGTCGTCGCACCCACCGGAGCCGCCTACACGGCGCGGGTGAGCTTCCCGGCCGAATGCCGTAGCGAGGACGCCGAGCCGCCGCAGCCGGTGTTCGCGGCCAACAGCGCGGACCGGAGCCTGACGACCTCCTCGACGACCGACGCCGACGGCGTCGTCACGTGGACCTACGAGCTGCGCTGGCAGGGCGCGCTCACCGGACTCGACGGTCTCGTCGGCCGCGACGCCTACGTGCTCGAGTGCGCCGCGCCGCCCGCGCCGCCCGACCCGCCCGATCCACCCGCTCCCCCGGCGCCGCCGGTTCCTGAACCGCCCGCGCCGTGACCGGCCGCCTCGCGGCCGTCACCGCTCCCCTTTCTTCGCCGCCTTCCCCGAGAGGACCCCGATGACCGTCACCTCCGAGCAGACCGCCTGGTTCCAGGAGACCTTCGCCAAGCTCGTCGACAACGTCGAACAGGTCGTGCTCGGCAAACGGCACGTCATCGAGCTGGCGTTCACCGCGATGCTCTCCGAGGGCCACCTGCTGCTGGAGGACGTGCCGGGAACCGGCAAGACCTCCCTCGCCCGCGCGATGGGCCAGTCCGTGCAGGGCACGAGCACCCGCATCCAGTTCACCCCCGACCTGCTGCCCGGCGATGTGACGGGGATCACCGTCTACGACCAGCGGGGCGGCACGTTCGAGTTCCACCAGGGACCGATCTTCGCGAACATCGTGCTGGCCGACGAGATCAACCGCGCCTCACCCAAGACCCAGTCCTCGCTGCTGGAGGTCATGGAGGAGGGGCAGGTCACCGTCGACGGCGTCACGCGCCGCGTCGGTGTGCCGTTCCTGGTCGTCGCGACCCAGAACCCGGTCGAGCAGGCCGGCACCTACCGGCTGCCGGAAGCGCAGCTCGACCGGTTCCTCATGAAGACGACCCTCGGCTACCCCGACCACGCCGCCACCGTCCGCATCCTCGAAGGCACCGCGACCGCCCGCCGCGACGTCTCGCCGGTCATCACCCCGCAGGGGGTCGTCGGCATGGCCGACATCGCCCGCGACGTCTACCTGAATCCCCTGGTGCTCGACTACATCGCGCGCATCGTCGAAGCCACCCGGCTGGCGACGCAGGTGCGGCTCGGTGTGAGCGTCCGCGGCGCACTCGCCCTCACGAAGGCCGCCAAGACCTGGGCGGTCGCGCACGGCCGCGGCTACGTCACCCCCGATGACGTGAAGGCACTCGCCGAGCCCGTGCTCGCGCACCGCCTCATCCTCGACCCCGAGGCGGAGTTCGACGGGGTCACCGCCGGCGCCGTCATCGGCCAGGTCATGCTCGACACCGTGCCGCCCAGCCAGCGAGAGGGCGACTGACCACCGGATGACGCCCGACCGCACGCTGCACACAGCGACCGACCTGAGACTGACCCGCACCGCCGGCCACACCGGCGTCGCGGGCGTCACACGCACGCGCACGCGCTACGCCACCTCGAGCACCTCGACGGCGCTGACGATGCGCGGCGTGCGCTGGTGGCGGGCGACGCGCGCGGCACTGGTCGCGGCATGGTCGGCGGTGCGCCACACCCTGACGGTCGCCGGATGGCTGCTGGTCGCCGCCGTCACCGTCGGTCTCGGGTGCGGTCTCGTCTACGGCTGGCTCGAGTTCGTCGCGGCCGGGATCATCGCCGCCGTCCTGCTGGTGCTGTCGGTGCCGTTCCTGTTCAGCGCGCGCTCGTACGACGTCGACCTCACCCTCGGGCACGACCGGGTCGTGGCCGGCACCCAGGTGGCCGGCATCCTGAGCGTCGTCAACCGCGGCCGCGGCATCGCGCTGCCCGGACGCATCGACATCCCGGTCGGCGAGGGACTCGTCGACGTCTACGTGCCGATCCTGCGCCACGGCCACCGCCACGAGGAGCAGGTCGTCGTCCCCACGCACCGGCGCGGCGTCATCCAGGTCGGCCCCGCGCGCACCGTCCGCGGCGATCCGCTCGGGATCCTGCGCCGCGAGGCGACGTGGGAGGACGTGCACACCCTGTACGTGCACCCCGTCACGACCGCCCTGCGTTCGACGAGCGCCGGCTTCATCCGCGACCTCGAGGGCAGCGCGTCGCGCACCGTCGTCGACGCCGACATCTCGTTCCACGCGATCCGCGAGTACGTGCCCGGCGACGCCCAGCGGCAGGTGCATTGGAAGTCCACCGCGAAGACCGGCACCCTCATGGTGCGCCAGTACGAGGAGACGCGCCGCTCCCGCATGGTCGTCGCGCTGGCCACGGCCGAGCACGAGTACGCGAGCGAGGAGGAGTTCGAGCTCGCGGTCAGCACCGCCGCCTCGATCGGTGTGCGCGGCATCCGCGACGGGCGCGACGTCGACGTCGTGATCGGCGCCCCGATCCCCGAGTTCGCGCGCGCGGCCGTGCGCACCTCCCGGGAGCTGACCACCATCAGCGCGCGCACCCTGCTCGACGACCTGTCCGGCGTGGAGGTCGGACCGCGCGTGAGTCCGCTCGGCGACGTCACCTCGCTTGCGGCCGAGACGCACCCCGACGCCTCGATCGCCTTCCTCGTGTGCGGTTCGACACAGACCGCCCGGGCGATCCAGGCCGCCGCCCTCGCCTTCCCGTCGGATGTCGCCGTGTGCGCGATCGTGTGCAACCCCGAGTCCGAGCCGGGCATGCGCCGACTCGGCTCGGTGGCCGTGCTGTCGGTCGGGCTGCTCGACGACGTGCGTCAGCTCCTCTCCCGCGGGGCGCAGGCATGACCGGGTCGCTGCCGGTGCGTCGCCGCGGGCGACGGGATGCCGGGCCCTCGGTGCGGTTCCTGCTGGTGAGCGCGCTGTTCCTCGACGGACTCTTCGTGCTCGGCGCCCTCGCGATCTGGCCGCTCTACCGCGACCCCGCGTTGTGGATCGTCGCCGGGGTCGCGTTCGTGCTCGCCCACGCGCTCGCCGTGGCGGGCCTGCGCTGGCGGTGGAACGGGTGGTGGCTGACGCTCGCGACGTTCGGCGTGTACGTCGTCGCCGGCGTGCCGCTCGCGGCGCCCACGATGCTGGGCAGCGTCCCGCAGCTGCTGACCGCCCTGCGCGGCGTCGTCACGGCGCCCGTGACGGGGTGGAAGGACCTGCTCACCCTCGATCTGCCGCTCGGGGTGTACCAGACCACGCTCGCGCCGAGCTTCCTCCTGCTGCTCGCCGTCCCCGTCGCCGCGCTGTCGCTCGCCTGGCGCGCCCGGCGCCTGTGGGTGCTCGCGCCGCTGCTGGCCCTGCTTCTTCCCGCCTACGGCGTGCTGTTCGGCGCCGGCGCGCTGCGCACCGCGCTGCGGATCCCGCTAGGCGACGGCGGCGAGGCCGCGCTGCCGGGACTCGCGGAGCTCCTCATCGGCGCCGGCTCCATCCTGCTCGCCCTCGGCTACGTCGTCTGGCACAGCCTCGACGACCGCCGCCGCGCCATCCGCGCCGCGGAGGCGGCCACCGGCATCCGCACGACCGGTCGCAGCGCATCCGCCCTCGCCGCCCGCGCCGCGATCGCCACCGGCATGATCGTCGCCGCCGTCGCGGTGGCCGGTGTCGCGGCACCGTGGGCGCTCGCCGATCAGCCCCGCGAGGTGCTGCGCACCGCCGTCGACCCCCGCCTGCAGCTGCAGCAGGAGCTCAGCCCGCTGTCGCAGTACCGCTCGTACTTCGACGACGACCGGTACGACAGCGTCCTGTTCCGGGTGACCGCCGACGCGGCGGTCGAGCGCGTGCGCGTGGCGACGATGTCGTTCTACGACGGTCAGGTGGCGCGGGTGACCGACCCCGCCGCGGATGCCGCCGACCAGACGACCGCCTTCGTGCGCGTTCCGTCGCGCCTGGCGGCACCCCGCGACACGACGGCGGTCGAGGCCCGCATCGAAATCGAGGGGTACCGCGGCGTCTGGGTGCCCACCGTCGGGTCGCTCACGCGCATCGACTTCGCCGGCGGCGCGGCGCCGACCCTCGCCGACGGCTTCTTCTACAACGCCGCCGCACGTTCGGGGGTGGAGCTCTCCGGCGCCGGGTTGACCGGCGGCGACGCGTACGTGCAGGAAGGGGCGGTCGAATCGAGCCTCCCCGCCGTCGGCGCACTCACCCCGGGGCGCGAGCGTCCGCAACTGCCCGACGCGCTGGTTCCGGCGAGCCTCGTGGAGTGGATGGACGCGCAGGACGTGCCCACGGGCGGGGCGGGCCTGGCCGAGCTCATCGAGCGGCTGCGCGCCCGCGGGTACCTGAGTCACTCCCTGAGCGAGACGGGTGCGGCGTCGTGGCGCGCCGACGTCGGCGCCGCCGTGTTCGAACCGAGCCGCGCCGGCCACTCGACCGGGCGCATCGACGACCTGTTCACGGCGCTGCTGCAGCGCCAGAACGACGTGGGCGGCGACGACGACGCGCAGCTGGTGGCGGCCGTCGGCGACGACGAGCAGTTCGCCGCCGCCGCGGCGATGATCGCCGACCGGCTGGGCTTCGACGCCCGCATCGTGATGGGCGCCCGCCTCGTCGAGGGCGACGACGCCGCGGTGCCGGCCTGCCGCGCCGGCGAATGCCGCGGGGGAAACATGACGGCGTGGATCGAGGTGCAGGACGCGACCGGACTGTGGGTCCCGGTCGACGTCACCCCGCAGCACGAGAACACGATCGCCCCCGAGGACACCCGGCATCGCGACCCCGAAGTGCCCACCGTCGTCGACCCCGACCGCGTCGACACCGTGCTCCCCGGACAGGCCAATCCCGCCGACGCGGGCGAGCGCGGACCCTCCGAGTCGGCGGACGGGCTCGATCTGACGGCGCTGTGGACGGTGCTGCGTGTCGGCGGCATCACGGCGCTGGCCCTGCTGATCCTCATCGGCCCGCTCCTGCTCATCGTGCTGCTGAAGGCCCTGCGCCGCCGCGGCCGTCGCGGCGCCGACGACGTCACGCTGCGGATGACCGGCGGGTGGGACGAGTTCGTCGACGCCGCAGTCGACCACGGCCGCACCCCGCCGACGTCCCAGACCCGGCAGGAGCTCGCGGCTCTCTACGGCGACGGCGCGAACGCGACGACCCTCGCGACCCTGGCCGACCGCTCCGTGTTCGACGTCGCCCCGCCCGCGGATGCCGACGGCGACCGGTTCTGGCAGATCGTCGACGCCGAGCGCGCCCGGTTCGCCGCCGAGCGCGGCCGGTGGGGCCGGCTGCGGGCGCGCCTGTCCGTGCGTTCGCTGCGTCCGCGCGGCCCCCGCCGCGGGTCGACGCGCCGTCCCGACGGGGGTGCGGCGTGAGGGCGAACGTGCAGGTCGCGGTCGGCGTGCACACCGATGTGGGCCGGCGCCGCGCGGTCAACGAAGACGCCGTGCTCGCCCGGCACCCGGTGTTCCTGGTCGCCGACGGCATGGGCGGCCATGACGCCGGAGACCGCGCCAGCGCCGCGGTCGTCACCGCCTTCGCACCGCTCGTGGGACGGGAGGTCACCGCGCACGAGGTCGCGCAGACCGTGCAGTCCGCGCACACCGCGGTCACCGACATCGCCGCGACCACCGCGCGCGGGGCGGGCTCCACACTGAGCGGCGTCGTCGCCGTCGAGCACGACGGGCAGCTGCGCTGGCTCGTCGTCAACATCGGCGACTCCCGGGTGTACCGGCTGCTGCATGCCCGCCTCGAGCAACTGACGGTCGACCACTCCGTCGTGCAGGAGATGGTGGATGCCGGCACCCTCGCCCGCGAGGACATGTCGACGTATCCGGGACGCAATGTGATCACGCGCGCGGTCGGCGAGGAGCGCAGTCCCGCCGACTACTGGCTGCTGCCGGTGATCACGGGCGAGCGGCTGCTGGTGTGCTCCGACGGGTTGAGCTCCGAACTCGGCGACGAGGCGCTGCGCGCCGGACTCACCCTCGGCGGCACCGCCGCGCAGACGGCCCGCACCCTCGTCGAGCAGGCCGTGGCCGCGGGAGGTCGCGACAACGTCACCGCCGTGGTCGTCGACGTCGTCGCCGGCGGCGTGCACGCGGGCCTCGACGAGGTGCCGGGTGGCCTGTCGGCGGCGGAGTCGACGACGATGGAGGTCGCGACGGTGCGTTCGGCGCGGCGAGGAGGTCGATGATGTCGCAGCGACGGGGTGCGGACGAGCCCGGGTCCGGAGCCGATTCGGCCGACGAGGAGACCGTCCTCGGGCGCCGGCGCGGCGGCGGGCCCGATGAGGGGGCGGCCGAGGTCGACGAGACCGTCCTCCGGCGCCGGCAATCGCCTGTCGAGCACGATACGGTCATCCGTCCGAAGCCGCCCGGCGGCGCGGCTGCGGAGTACTCCGAACCGGATCCGACGACCGCCGACACCGTGCTGCGCCCGCGCGCGGGGACGGTCGAGCCCGCGTCCCCCGCGCCGTCCGCGTCGTCCGCGTCCCCCGCGCCGGCGCCGGAGCCGCCTGCCGCGCCGCCGCGCACCCAGCCGATGCAGGTCGTCGCGGCGCGGCCGCCGCTGCCGACGGCGGCGACCCCGCCCCCGCTCGCCGAGTCGTGGACGCGCGGCGCCTACCGGCCGGGAGCCGACGGCATCGACAGCGTCGTCTACCGACCGCGCACCACCGTCGACGGTCCCGAGATCCCGCGCCGCCCCGTCACCGACACCGCGTCGCCGGCGCCCGCGCCCCGACGCCGTCGTCGGCACCGCACCGGCGCCGTGATCGCCATCGTCGCGACGGCCGCCGTGATGATCGCGGCGGCGGCCCTGATCGTCGTGCTCGTGACAGGATAGAGACCCTATGGACGGGCGCGAGATCGGCATCACCCCGGTCATCGCCTATCCGCCGGAACTGCCGGTCAGCGCGGCGCGCGACGAGATCGCCCGCGCGGTCGCCTCCCACCAGGTCGTGATCGTGGCCGGTGCCACCGGGTCGGGCAAGACGACGCAGCTGCCGAAGATCTGCCTCGAACTCGGCCGCACCTCGATCGCCCACACCCAGCCGCGCCGGATCGCCGCGCGCACCATATCCGAGCGCATCGCGCAGGAGATGCGGGTGCCCCTCGGCGGGGCCGTCGGCTACAAGGTGCGCTTCACCGACCAGGTGTCGCAGGACACCCGGGTCACGCTGCTGACCGACGGCATCCTGCTCAACGAGATCCACCGCGACCGGCTCCTGCGCCGGTACGACACGATCATCGTCGACGAGGCGCACGAGCGGTCGCTCAACATCGACTTCCTGCTCGGCTACCTCACCCGCATCCTCCCGCAGCGCCCCGACCTGAAGGTGATCATCACCTCGGCCACGATCGACCCCGAGAGCTTCGCGAAGCACTTCGCCGACCGTGACGGCGTGCCGGCGCCGATCATCGAGGTCTCCGGACGCACGTACCCGGTCGAGGTGCGCTACCGGCCGGGCGCCGCGGCCGCCGACGCCGAGAGCGCCGACGACATCGACGCGCTCCTCGCGGCCCTGCGCGAACTCGACCGCGAGGCCGACGGCGACGTTCTCGTGTTCCTGCCGGGCGAGGCCGAGATCCGGGACGCGATGGATGCCGTCCGCGGCATGTACCGCTCCGCGGCGCGTCCGACCGAGGTGCTGCCCCTCTACGGCCGGCTCTCCGCCGCCGAGCAGCACCGCGTCTTCGAGCCCTCGCAGGTCGCCGGCGTGCGTCGCCGCGTCATCCTCGCCACGAACGTGGCCGAGACGAGTCTCACCGTCCCCGGCATCCGCTACGTCGTCGACGCCGGCACCGCCCGCATCTCGCGCTACAGCGCGCGCTCGAAGATCCAGCGGCTGCCGATCGAGCCGATCTCGCAGGCGTCGGCGCAGCAGCGCTCGGGCCGAGCCGGGCGCACCTCCCCCGGCATCGCGATCCGTCTCTATGCCGAAGAGGACTTCGCGGGCCGGCCGGAGTACACCGAGCCGGAGATCCTGCGCACCTCCCTCGCGTCGGTGATCCTGCAGATGCTCGCCCTCGGCTTCGGCGACATCACCGAGTTCCCCTTCCTCACCGGGCCGGACTCGCGCGGGGTCAAGGCCGCGTTCGACCTCCTCGTCGAGCTGCGTGCCGTCGATCGCCCCACCGGGTCGCCGCGCCTCACGAAGCTCGGACGCGAGATCGCGCGCCTGCCCATCGACCCGCGGTTCGCCCGGATGCTGCTCGCGGCGCGCGAGCGCGGCGTGTCGCGCGACGTTCTCGCGATCGTCGCGGGGCTGTCGATCCAGGACGTGCGGGAGCGTCCCGAGGAGCGCCGCGAGGAGGCCGACCGGCTGCACGCGCGCTTCACCGACCCGACGAGCGATTTCCTGAGCCTGCTGAACCTGTGGAACCACCTGCAGGAGAAGCAGCGCGAGCTCGGCTCGAGCGCCTTCCGGCGCCTGTGCCGCACCGAGCACCTCAACTATGTGCGCGTGCGGGAATGGTTCGACGTGCACCGGCAGCTGCGACAGCTCACGCGTGGCGCCGACGATCGGGTCCCCGCCCCGGACGGCGCCGCCGACCCCGACGCGGTGCACCGCGCGATCCTGTCGGGCCTGCTCTCCCACATCGGCGTGCTCGACACGCGCAGCCTCTCCGCCAAGGGGTCCTCCGGCAAGGCGGAGCAGAAGCGCAAGCCCCCGCCCGTCTACCGCGGGGCCCGCGGCGCCTCGTTCGCGGTGTTCCCCGGCTCAGCGCTGCGCAAGGCCACCCCCGACGCCGTCATGGCCGCCGAGCTGGTCGAGACGTCGCGGCTGTTCGCCCGCACCGTCGCCGTCATCGATCCCGCCTGGGCCGAAGATCTCGCGGGCGACCTCGCCCACCGGTCGCTGTCCGACCCGCACTGGTCGAAGGATGCCGGCGCCGCCGTGGCGGCCGAGAAGGTGACGCTGTTCGGCGTCGAGATCGTGCCGCGCCGGCGCGTGCAGCTCGCGCGGATCGACCAGCCGCTCGCGCGGGAGCTGTTCGTGCGCCACGCGCTCGTGGACGGCGAGTGGAACGTGCACCATCTCGACAAGCGACTCACGGCGTTCGAGCGACGCAACCTCGACCTGCGACGCCGGCTGGAGCGGGTCGAAGAGCGTGAGCGCCGCCGCGACATCCTCGTCGGCGATCAGGCCGTGTTCGACTTCTACGACGCCCGCCTGCCCCGCGACGTGTTCGACGTGCGCTCGTTCGAGGCGTGGTGGCGCGGCGCGTCGCAACGCACCCCGAAGCTGCTGGACATGACCGAGGCCGACCTCGTCGACGCGTCGTCGCGCTCCGACGAACGGGACTTCCCGGCGCGCTGGCAGCAGGGCGATCAAGTGCTCTCCCTCGCCTACCGGTTCGAGCCGGGCGCCGACGACGACGGCGTGAGCGTCGTCGTCCCGCTCGTGCTGCTCGCCCAGCTGCGACCCGACGGCTTCGACTGGCAGGTGCCGGGGATGCGCGACGAGCTCATCGCCGCGCTGCTGCGCGCCCTGCCCAAGGCGATCCGCCGCCACGTCGTGCCGGCGGCCGACTGGGCCGCGAAGCTCGGTGCGGAGTTGGCCGGTCACGGCCCCGAGTCCACCGACGGGCTGCCCGCCCAGTCGCTGCGCGCGGCGCTGGCCGCCCGCATCCAACGCGTCGCGAACCAGCCGGTGCGGGAGGCCGACTTCGACCTCGAACGCGTGCCCGGCCACCTCACCGTGTCGTTCCGCGCCGTAGACCAGCGCGGGAGGGTGCTCGGCGCGTCCCGTGACCTCGCCGACCTGCAGTCCCGCCTCGCCGGTCGTGCCCGCGACAGCGTCGCCCGTTCGCTGCAGGCGCCCTCGCCGGCCGCCCGCGTCCACCGGGCCGGCGCGGCGGAGCCGGCCGCCGCAGCATCGACACAGCCGGCATCCGCCGCGGTCGTCGAGCGCACGGGGCTCACCACGTGGGACCTCGGCACGCTGCCGGAGGTCGTCGACACGAAGGTCGCCGGCGGCGTCGTGCGCGGCTACCCCGCACTCGTCGACGACGGAACGAGCGTCGCGCTGCGCATCGAGTCCACCCCCGAAGGTGCGGCGCGACTCACCCACGCCGGGGTGCGCAGACTCGTGCTGCTGTCGAGCCCGACGCCCGCCGCGTACGTGCTCGACCATCTCACCGCCCCCGAGAAGCTCGCCCTCGCCGCATCGCCGTATCCGTCGGCGAAGGCGCTCATCGAAGACGCCCGCGTCGCCGTGGCCGATGCCGTGATCGCCCGCACCGAGCCCGCCGTGCGCACCGCCGAGCAGTTCGCCCGGGTGCAGGCCGCCTTCGCCGCGGCCGTGGTCGACGACCTGTTCCAGGCGGTGTCGCTGACCTCCCGCATCCTCACGCTGCACCGCGACGTCGAGAAGGCGGTGCGCGCGCAGAACTCGATGACACTGCTGTCGGCCCTGGGCGACGTCAAGGCTCAGCTGGCCGGGCTCGTCACCCCCGGATTCGTCTCGCGCACCGGCCTCGCCCGCCTCGCCCACCTGCCCCGCTACCTGCAGGGCGCCCTCGAGCGCGTGCAGGGGCTCGCCGACAACCCCGGGCGCGACCGGCAGCGCCAGACCGAGTACGAACGCGCCGCGACGCTGTTCACCGAGGCCGGCGGCACGATCCCGCTGGGCCAGGATGCCGTCCCGGCGCTCGTCCACGCGCGGTGGCTGCTGGAGGAGTACCGCGTGAGCCTGTTCGCCCAGCGCCTCGGCACAGCCGAACCGGTGTCGCTGCAGCGCATCGTCAAGGCGCTGTCCGCCGCATCCTGACCACCCACGGAGGGAACCCCCATGACCGTCGCGATCACCCACACCGCCCTCGGGGACCCCGACGTCCTCACCCTGACCGAGGTCGACCTGCCGCCGCTCGGCCCTCTCGACGTCGCGGTGCGCATCGAGGCGGCCGGCGTGAACCCGGTCGACGGCAAGCTGCGCTCGGGCGCCCGCGTCTCCCCGCCGATCACGGCGCCGCGACACGTCGGCAACGACGGCGCGGGCGTGGTCACGGCCGTCGGCACCGGTGTCACCGGCTTCCGTCCGGGCGACGCCGTCGTCATCACCGGTGCGCAGGGGACGTACGCGTCCGCGGTCGTCGTGGCGCAGTCCGCGCTGTTCCCGCGCCCGCCGCAGGTCTCCGCAGCCCAGGGCGCCGCCCTCGGCATCCCCATCGGCACCGCGTATCAGACGCTGCGCTCGCTCGCCGTCGGCCCCGACGACACCGTGCTCGTGCACGCCGGCTCGGGCGCCGTGGGCCAGGCGGTGGTGCAGTTCGCCGTCCTCGCCGGGGCGACGGTCATCGCCACGACGAGCCGGGCGCGCGCGGACCGCGTGCGCCAGCTCGGCGGGGCCCCGATCGACTACGCGCCCGGCATCGCCGACCGGGTGCGCGAGGCCGCGCCGCAGGGGGTCACCGTGGCCATCGACCTCGCCGGCACCGACGAGGCGCTGCAGAGCTCGCTCGACCTGGTCGCCGACCGGTCGCGCATCGCGACGCTCGTGCGGGGTGCCGATGCGGCGGCCCTCGGCATCCAGGCCTTCCGCGGCGGCAGCCCCGCACCGCTCACCGAGCGCGAGGAGGCGTGGCGTCTCGAGTCCATCCCGGTGGCGCTGGCGCTCATGGCCGCCGGCGCGTTCTCCGTCGAGCTCGGCCCCGAGCTGCCCCTGGCCGACGCCGCCGAGGCCCACCGCCTGCTCGAGTCCGGCACGCACGGCAAGATCGTCCTGATCCCCTGACCCCGCGCCTCCGACCCGCCCCTCGCCGGTGGCCCGATTGTCACCTTCCGGTGATTCCACGACATAATGACAGCGTCCGACGATGTGACCGTGAACATTCGGAGAGGTGTGGCAGTGTCGCCCGAGGTACCCCGCAGTCGCGCGCCCAGCATCCGCGATGTGGCGCGCCTGGCCGGAGTGAGCCATCAGACGGTGTCGCGCGTGCTGAACGAGCACCCCAGCATCCGCGACGAGACGCGCGACCGGGTCCTCCGGGCGATGGACACGCTCAACTACGTCCCCAACCGTGCCGCGCGCGCCCTCGTCACGAGCCGCTCGCGCACGATCGGGGTCCTCGCCCGCACCGTCGGTGAGTACGGCCCCACCTCCTCCATCACCGCAGCGCAGAACGAGGCACGGGACCGGGGCTTCCTGGTGACGACCACCAACATCGCCTCGTCCGACCCGGACGCGATCGTCGGCGGTATCCGGCATCTGCTCGATCAGCACGTGGAGGGGATCATCGTCACCGCCTCGCAGGTGCGGGTCTTCGACGTTCTGGCGGGAATGGGCATCGGGGTGCCGTACGTGGGCCTGCAGTCGGCGGAGAGTGACCCGAGGGCCGTGGATCCCGCCCAGTTCGAGGGCGGTCGCGCGGCGACCCAGCACCTCATCGACCTCGGACACACCGAGATCCTGCATCTCGCGGGACCCCACGACTGGATCGAAGCGGACGCGCGCATGCGCGGATACCTCAGTGCGATCGTGGATGCCGACCTGCGCACGCATCCGCCGATCCTCGGCGACTGGACCGCCGACTTCGGCTTCCGAGCGGGGCGTGAACTGCTGCGGATGCGCGACTTCACGGCGGTGTTCGCCGCCAACGACCACATGGCCATCGGCCTGATCCACGCCTGCCGCGACGCCGGCGTCGACGTTCCGCGCGACATCAGCGTCGTCGGTTTCGACGACATTCCGCTCGCGGCACATGTGTGGCCGCCGCTGACGACGATCCACCAGGACTTCGAGGCGATCGGACGACGCGCCGTCTCCCTCCTGCTCGACGGCGGTGCTGCTGAGCCCTCCGCGCTCACCGTCGACACCCACCTCGTCGCGCGGTCCTCGAGTGGCCCCGTCGATCCGCGATTCCGCTGACCCGACACGCGGCCGGATCGTTATTTGACTTCGGCCCGCAACAGGTGCACGATGTTCCACGATGTGAACGGTCACACGGCCGCGAAGCAGCGATCCGAACCCGACGACAACGGAGTCCCACGTGAGTGATCCCTCAGATGCGCCGACCATCCTCGAGATGCGGTCGATCACCAAGGAGTTCCCCGGCGTGCGCGCGCTCTCGGAGGTCACCCTCACCGTGCATGTGGGCGAGGTCCACGCGATCTGCGGCGAGAACGGCGCCGGCAAGTCGACCCTCATGAAGGTGCTCTCCGGCGTGTACCCCTTCGGCACCTACACCGGCGACATCGTGTACCAGGGCGAGGTGATGCAGTTCAAGGACATCCGCGAGAGCGAGCGCGCCGGAATCGCGATCATCCACCAGGAGCTGGCGCTGATCCCGGAACTGTCGATCACCGAGAACATCTTCCTCGGCAACGAGCCCGCCCGCGCCGGGGTCATCGACTGGACCGAGGCGAGCCGCCGTGCCGTGGATCTGCTCGCGCGGGTCGGCCTCACCGACGACCCCCAGACCCAGATCAAGCACCTCGGCGTCGGCAAGCAGCAGCTCGTCGAGATCGCCAAGGCCCTGGCGAAGGACGTGAAGCTCCTCATCCTGGACGAGCCGACCGCGGCCCTGAACGAGGACGACTCCCAGCACCTGCTCGATCTGATCCTCGGCCTCAAGGGCAAGGGGATCACCTCGATCATCATCAGCCACAAGCTCAACGAGATCGAGCAGATCGCCGACTCCATCACGATCATCCGCGACGGCCGCACGATCGAGACGCTCGATGTCCGTGCCGGCGATGTGAACGAAGACCGCATCATCCGCGGCATGGTGGGCCGATCGCTCGAGAGCCGGTACCCCGATCACACGCCGACCATCGGCGAGGTCTTCTTCGAGGTGCGCGATTGGACCATCCAGCACCCTCAGATCGCGGAGCGTCTCGTCGCGAAGCGTTCGAACCTCGTCGTGCGGCGCGGCGAGATCGTCGGCCTCGCCGGACTCATGGGCGCCGGACGCACCGAGCTGGCGATGAGCATCTTCGGCCGCTCCTACGGCAAGTACGTGTCCGGAACGATCATCAAGGACGGCGAAGAGGTAGTCCTCAAGGACGTGCAGACCGCCATCGCACACGGCCTCGCCTATGTGAGCGAGGACCGCAAGGTGCTCGGGCTCAACCTGCTCGACTCCATCAAGCGTTCGATCGTCTCCGCGAAGCTCCGCAAGATCGTGCGGCGCGGCGTGATCGATCGCGACGAGGAGCGCACCGTCGCGGAGTCCTACCGTCAGCGACTGCGGATCAAGACCCCCGACGTCGAAGTCGGTGTGTCGAAGCTCTCCGGCGGCAACCAGCAGAAGGTCGTCCTCGCGAAGTGGATGTTCACCGACCCCGATCTGCTGATCCTCGACGAACCCACCCGAGGCATCGACGTGGGGGCGAAATACGAGATCTACGGCATCATCCAGGCCCTCGCCGCACAGGGCAAGGGCGTCATCCTGATCTCCAGCGAGCTGCCCGAGCTCCTCGGCATCGCCGACCGCATCTACACGGTGTTCGAGGGCCAGATCACCGACGACTTCCCCGTATCCGAAGCCACGCCCGAGAACCTCATGCGCAGCATGACCTCGGCTCGACCGAAAGCCAGAGCATGACCGACACAACCCGCACCAAGCGCAAGGGCGGCCTGTCCGATATCCGCAAGGTGTTCGGCGCCGGCCAGTCCAGCGCCCGTCAGTTCGGCATCCTCGGATCGCTGATCGTCATCATCGCGCTGTTCCAAGTACTGACCGGCGGATTGACGCTGTCGTCGACGAACCTCATCAACGTCGTCAACCAGTACTCGTACATCCTCATCCTGGCCATCGGCATGGTGATGGTCATCATCATGGGGCACATCGACCTGTCGGTCGGATCGGTGGCCGCGTTCGTCGGAATCATGGTCGCCAAGGCGATGGCCGATTGGGACCTCCCCTGGTGGCTCGCGATCGTCTACGGCCTCATCGTCGGCGCCGTCATCGGCGCCTGGCAGGGCTTCTGGGTCGCGTACGTCGGTGTCCCGGCCTTCATCGTCACACTCGCCGGGATGCTGATCTTCCGTGGTGCCAACCAGTGGGTGGGGCAGTCCACGACCACGCCCGTACCCGCGGACTTCAGCATCATCGGCGCCGGGTACCTGCCCGAGGTCTCCCTGCCCCTCCCCTTCAACGTCCTCACGATGGTGCTGGGCCTGATCGGCGTGCTCTGGATCATCTGGAACGAGCTCTCGCTGCGTCGCCGGCAGAAGCGCACGGGCGCC
Source organism: Microbacterium telephonicum (assembly GCF_003651225.1). GTDB lineage: Bacteria > Actinomycetota > Actinomycetes > Actinomycetales > Microbacteriaceae > Microbacterium > Microbacterium telephonicum. Next base: position 31,690 of record NZ_RCDB01000002.1, on the reverse strand, counting down.
GAGTCGGCCCCGCTGTGGGTGTCCATCGTGAAGATCGTCGTCCTCGCCGCCGTGATCATCTGGGCGGCCTGGCTGTTCGCCACCGGTCGACCGGGCACCAGCTTCCCGATCTCGGGCATCATCCTGGTCGTGCTCGTGCTGATCTACTCGTTCGTCACCACCCGCACGGTGTTCGGCCGCCACATCTACGCGGTCGGCGGCAACCGACTCGCCGCCGCGCTGTCGGGCGTGAAGGATCGCCGTATCGACTTCCTCGTGATGATGAACATGTCGGTGCTGGCCGCCCTCGCCGGAATGATCTTCGTCGCCCGTTCGACCGCATCCGGTCCCCAGGACGGCAACGGCTGGGAGCTGGACGCCATCGCGGCCGTGTTCATCGGCGGCGCCGCCGTCTCGGGCGGCATCGGAACGGTCCTCGGCTCGATCATCGGTGGTCTGGTCATGGCGTTCCTCAACAACGGCCTGCAGCTGCTCGGCACGGGAGCCGACCTGGTGTCGATCATCAAGGGCCTCGTCCTCCTGCTCGCCGTCGGTGTCGATGTGATCAGCAAGCGCGGCGGGGGCCCGTCCATCCTCGGGATCTGGTCGCGTCGCCGCGGCCGTCCCGACCAGATCACCACAGATGTCCCGACGGTCGTCCCGACCGCCGGAGCAAACGAGACGAGCCAGCCGGCGGATCTTCCGCGCAGCTGACGGAGTCGGCAAGACGTCTCACTCCCAATCCCAAGAGAAAGTGAAGAATCCATGAAGAGATTCGCTCTGGCGGCAACCGCAATGGCTGCGATCGCCGTCCTCACGCTGACCGGCTGCTCCGGCGGCGACCGCGCGGGAACCGCCGCATCCGGCGACGCGGCCGCGGCGGGCTTCGCCGCAGACGCCAAGATCGGCGTCGCGCTCCCCGACAAGACGTCCGAGAACTGGGTGCTCGCGGGTGGCCTGTTCGAAGACGGTCTGAAGGAAGCCGGCTTCTCGGCGGATGTGCAGTACGCGCCGGCGACCAACACCGTCGCCGAGCAGCAGAACCAGATTTCGAGCATGATCACCAACGGCGCGAAGGTCATCGTCATCGGCGCGAAGGACGGCAAGCAGCTCGGCACGCAGCTGCAGCAGGCCGCCGACGCCGGCGTCAAGATCATCGCGTACGACCGTCTGATCGAGAACACGCCGAACGTGGACTACTACGTCGCCTTCGACAACTTCAAGGTCGGTGAGCTGCAGGGCCAGGCCCTCCTCGACGGTCTCGAGGCCCGCTCCGGGCACGGCGCACCGTGGAACATCGAGCTGTTCTCGGGCTCGCCCGACGACGCCAACTCGGCGGTCTTCTTCGACGGTGCGATGAACGTGCTGCAGCCGAAGATCGACGACGGCACCCTCAAGGTCGTCTCCGGTCAGACCGACATCCAGCAGACCGCGACGCAGGGCTGGGAGGCCGAGAACGCGCAGAGCCGTATGGACTCGCTGCTCGCGGCGAACTACACGTCCGAGACGATCGACGGCGCGCTTTCGCCGAACGATACCCTCGCCCGCGCCATCATCACCTCGGTGAAGCAGGCCGGTAAGGACATCTCCAAGTTCACCGTCACCGGTCAGGACTCGGAGGCCGAGTCGGTCAAGTCGATCATGGCCGGCGAGCAGTACTCGACGATCAACAAGGACACCTCGCTGCTCGTGGCGCAGACCATCACGATGATCAAGTCGCTGCAGGCCGGCGAAGAGCCTGAGGTCAACGACACCGAGCAGTACGACAACGGCGTGAAGGTCGTCCCCGCCTACCTGCTGCCTCCCGTGATCGTCACCAAGGAGAACGCTGCCGAGGCGTACAAGAACAACCCGAACCTCCTCGACATCGTCAACGCCGCCGGCTGACACCGCGCGACCGACACGACGGGCCCCTCCTCGGAGGGGCCCGTCTTCGTTTCTTCGCCCGGTCAGCTCGCGCTGAGCAGGTCGCGGTAGAAGCCGATCCCGCGCAGCCACACGTCGACGCGGATGCGCTCGTTGTGTGAGTGGAGCGCGTCGCGTTCGGCGCGGGTCAGGTGGAAGGGCGTGAAGCGGTACACGTGGTCGCTGATCGCCGTGAACCAGCGGCTGTCGCTGGCCCCCAGCTGGATGTACGGCGCGGTCACGATCTCGTCGCCCAGCGCGGTCGTCACCGCCGCGGCGATGCGGCGCCACGGTTCGCCGCGCCACGGCGAGACCGGAGACGGGTCGGACCCGTGGCGCACCTCGACCTCGACGGCGGGGTCGGCGACGACCCGGCGGATGCGGGCGGTGGCCGACTCGACGGTGTCGCCGGTGAGCAGCCGGATGTTGACCGACGCCTTCGCGGTCGTGGCGAGCACGTTCTCCCCCGGCGCTCCGGCGAGTTCGGTGACGACGGCCGTGGTGCGCACGAGGGCGTTCATCTCGGCGCCCAGGTGCGGGAACACCCGCGCCAGCAGCGGACCGGTGAGGGCGAGGTTGCCGAACACCGAGCGGTACGGCTCGGCCGCGTGCGGCGCCACCGTCGCGAACAGCGCCCGCACCGGGGCGGCGATGCGGACGGGGAACGGATGCCGGTGGATGCGCGAGATCGCCCGCGCCAGCCGCGCGGTCGCGGGGAACGCGGGGGGCGTGGACGCGTGTCCGCCGGCCTCGCGCACCGTCAGGAGCGCCGTCATCACGCCGCGCTCGGCGACGCCGACCATGGCCGTCGGCACCGGCACCCCGGGGACGGCCCCCTCGACCACGGCGCCGCCCTCGTCGAGCACGAGCCCCGGCCGGATCCCGCGTTCGGTCAGCAGCGCGACGATCGCGCGGGCGCCGCCGCCGGCGGTCTCCTCGTTGTGGCCGAACGACAGGTAGACGTCGCGCGCCGGCGTCCAACCGGCGGCCACGAGCTGTTCGACGGCCTCGAGGATCGCGACGAGCGCCCCCTTGTCGTCGATCGCTCCCCGCGCGTGGATCGTGGCATCCGCGCCCTCGCCGACGAGCTCGGCGGCGAACGGCGGATGCTCCCACTCCTCTTCTTTGACGGGGACCACGTCGAGGTGCGCCATGAGCACGAGCGGTGCGGATGCCGACTTCCCCGCCCAGCGGTACAGCAGCGAATGCCCGTCGACGACCTCGCGGGTGAGCGCCGCGTGGGTGCGGGGATACAACCGCGTGAGCGCGTCCCGGAACGCGCCGAACGGCGCCCAGTCGATCAGGTCCTCGTCGGTGTGCGACACCGTCGGAATCCGCAACAGCTCCTGGAACCGCGCCACCGCGGCCGCCCGCTCTTCGCTCATCGCTCGAGCCTATGCCCGCCGCCGCCCGCCCACCTCGTCCATGTCGGAGATCCGCACCGTCGTCGGAGCCTGCCGCCGCCGACATCCGACATCCGCGCGATCCTCCGACATGGATGCCGGCCCCGACACCTGAGGAGACGCCCCGCCCGAGGCCCCCGCCACTCGGCGGCGTGCACGAGGGCGTCGGTCACCGTTCGATCGTCGGCGCGTCGGCGCGTGCGTTTCTCAGGATGGATGCGACACCGCGCCGCGTCCGCCCGCGCATTGCCGGTGCCGTGGGCGACGGCGGGGCCGATCCGTCCTGAGAAGTGCGCAGCACGCGGCCCGCTCGGCGCCCGCGGGTCAGGGCCGGACGCCCACTCGCACGTGACGTCCGGTCTGAGCGAGGGCCACCGCGCGGCAGGTCGGCCAATGTCGGACGTCTGCACCGTCGTCGGAGCCTGCCGCCGCCGACATCCGACATCGGCGTGATCCTCCGACATGGATGCCGGCACGAACCCCGTGGGGACACCCCGGGGCCGGCGCCGCACCCTAGGCTCGAGTCATGACCGGACTTCGCTGGGGCATCCTCGCCACGGGCGGCATCGCCCACGCCTTCACCTCCGACCTGCGCACGGCGGGCCTGACCGTCGCGGCCGTCGGCTCGCGCCGCGCCGAGGCGGCCGCCGACTTCGCCCGCGAGTACGACATCCCGCACGCGCACGGATCGTACGAGGATCTCGTCGCCGATCCGGATGTCGACATCGTCTACATCGCGACGCCGCATCCGTCGCACGCCGAGAACGCGATCCTGGCGCTCGAGGCGGGCAAGCACGTGCTCGTCGAGAAGCCGTTCACCCTCACCGGCGACGAGGCGCAGCGCGTCGCCGATGTCGCACGCGCGAACGGCCTGCTCGCCATGGAGGCGATGTGGACGCGCTACCTGCCCCACATGGTGCGCATCCGGGAGATCCTCGCGGCGGGCACCATCGGCGAGGTGCGCGCCGTGTTCGCCGACCACACCCAGAAGATCTCCACCGACCCGACGCACCGCCTCAACGCGCTCGAGCTCGGCGGCGGCGCCCTGCTCGACCTCGGCATCTATCCGATCTCGTTCGCCTGGGACATCCTCGGCGCGCCGGTCGCCGTGAGCGCACGCGGTCGCTTGGCCGACACCGGGGCGGATGCGGAGGTGGCGACCATCGCGACGCACGCGGGCGGCGCCCTCTCGACGTCGATCTCGTCCTCCCGCGCGGCGGGCCCGAACGTCGCCACCGTGCTCGGCACGGACGGCCGTATCGAGATCGACCGCACCTGGTACTGCCCGACGACGTTCCAGGTGATCGCGCACGGCGGTACGGTCATCGAGCAGTACACGTCGGAGGTCGACGGGCGCGGCATGCAGTATCAGGCGCTCTACGCCGAGCAGCTGGTCGCGGAGGGCCGCACCGATTCCGCGCTCCTGCCGCTGGCGGAGAGCGTGGCGATCATGCGCTCGCTCGACGAGATCCGCGCGCAGCTCGGCGTGGTCTACCCCGGCGAGTGACCCGGGGCGCAGTCGGCAGGGCTCAGGCGCGATCCCGCGTCGACCACAGCGCCCAGGCGACGAGCACCGGCTGGAACAGCAGCCGCACGTAGCGCGCGCGATCGTCATCCAGTCCGAAGCCCATGCGCTTGCCGGTCGCTTGGGCGATGTTGCCGGGGAAGATCGCGACGAAGAACGCCGCCAGGATCGCCCCGACGCGCCGCCGCTCCTTCGGCAGCACCACCAGGGCAGCGCCGAGCATGATCTCCACCGCCCCCGACGCGACGACGACGCCGTCCTTGTCGATCGGGACGACCTCGGTGACGAGGTCGGGCACCTGCGCCTGGAACTCCTTGCGGGCCCAGAACAGGTGGCTGAGGCCGGCGAACACCATGCCGGCGGCGAGGAGCCATCGCGCGAACGTCTTCATCGTCCGAGTATGGAGCGCCTCGCCGCCGGTGCGGGACCCCTTGACGTCAGGCCGCGAAGGGGATCGACCCGACGAGCACGCCGACGGCGAGCATCGCGAGCGAGACGACCGTCGCACGCCACAGCACCTTCTTGTGGTGGTCGCCGAGGTTGACGTTCGCGAGCGAGACCAGCAGCAGGATGGCGGGTACGAGGGGGCTCTGCAGGTGCACCGGCTGCCCGGTGATCGAGGCGCGCGCCATCTCGACGGGGGCGATGCCGAAGTGCGACGCGCTCTCGGCGAGCACCGGCAGGATGCCGAAGTAGAACGCGTCGTTCGACATGAAGAACGTGAACGGGATCGACAGGATGCCGGTGATCACGGCCAGGAACGGCCCGAGCGAGGCGGGGATCACCGACGTGATCCATGCGGCCATCGCGTCGACCATGCCCGTGCCGCCGAGCACGCCGACGAGCACACCGGCGGCGAGCACCATCGACACGACACCGACGATCGACGGGGCGTGGGCGACGATCTCGTCGCTCTGCTGCTTGAGCTTCGGGAAGTTCACGAGCAGCGCGATCGCCGCGCCCACCATGAACACGTACGCCAGCGGGAACAGGTCGAGCACGAGAAGCACCATGACCGCGGCCGTGAGCGCGAGGTTGAACCAGATGAGCTTGGGGCGCAGGGTCGCACGGTTCGGGTCGAGCATCGTGTCGGCCATCGCGGTGTCGGCCGGGTCGATCGCGGCGGCGGGCGCCAGACGGGTGCGTCCGCCGCGCACGGTGACGAGGTTGCCGGTGCGCAGGCTCGCCGCCGCTCCCGGCTTCGTCTCCGCGCCGCGGAACAGGCTCGGCGCGTCGAGCCGTCCGGATGCCGCTCCCCCGGCACGGCCCGTTCCACCGGCATCCGCGGCCCGCTCGATGCGCGACAGGTCGACGACACCGGCCAGGCGACGCCGCTCGGAGAGCCCCAGGAACCACGCGAAGGCCAGGGCGATGACGATGCCCGTCGCCAGCGACGGCAGCATCGGCACGAACACCTCGGTCGGCTGCAGCCCCAGGGCCGTCGCCGCGCGCACGGTCGGACCGCCCCAGGGGACGATGTTGAGCGTGCCGTTCATGAGACCCGCGACGCACGTGAGCACGACGGGGCTCATCCCGAGGCGCAGATAGATGGGCAGCATCGCGGAGGTCGTGATGATGAACGTCGTCGACCCGTCGCCGTCGAGCGAGACGGCTCCGGCGAGGATCGCGGTGCCGAGCACGACCTTCGCGGGGTCGTCGCCGAGCAGCCGCGTGATGGCCCGGATGAGCGGGTCGAACAGGCCGACGTCGATCATGATGCCGAAGTACATGATCGCGAACATCAGCAGCGCGGCCGTCGGCGCCATGTTGCCGATCGCGTCGAGGATCATGTCGCCGAGCCCGAACCCCGCCCCGGCGAACAGGCCGAAGACGGTCGGCACGACGATGAGGGCGACCATCGGGGTCAGGCGCCGGGTCATGATGAGCGCCATGAAGGTGAGCACCATCGTGAAGCCGAGGGCCACGAGCACCCCGTCGGCGGGCGTGTAGGCGAGGGCGTACCCCTCGTCGGCGGCGGCCGCGGCGAGCGCGGCGGGGATCGGTGACATCTCGACTCCTTCGTCTGTGTCCACGTGCGCCGTGGAAGGGATCCCCCGACGGTAGGCGTCGAGGCCGACGGCCGCGCGCTTGGTCGCATTCCCGCACGTTCTGCGCGTACCGTGGGTTGCGCGCATTCTGCTCACGGACGATCGCCCGACGGATGCCGGAAGGAGACGACCATGCGGTTCACCACGCGCGTGCTCCTGCTCCAGCTGGCCACGGTCGCCGCGGTCGTGGCGCTGTGCACCGTCGTGTTCGTGCTGCTCGGGCTGCAGCAGCTGCGTGCCGAGGCCGAGGCGTCCGCGCTCAACATCGCCCGCACGATCGCCGCCGATCCGCAGGTGCGCGCCGATGTCGCCGCCGCGAGCGCCGATCCCGGCACCCCGGCCGCCGAGGCGCTGCGGGGCGGCCCCCTGCAGGCGTATGCGGGTGCGGTGACCGCGCGCACCGGGACCCTGTTCGTCGTCATCGCCGACGACCACGGCATCCGCCTCGCCCACCCCGATGCGAGCCTGCTCGGGCAGCGGGTGAGCACCGATTACCTCGAGGTGCTCGCCGGCAACGAGGTCGTCAGCTGGGAGCGGGGCACGCTGGGGGTCTCTGCCCGTGCGAAGGTGCCGGTGCTGCCGCCCGAGGGCGGCGACCCCGTCGGCGAGGTCAGCGTGGGGTTCGAGCCGGCGAGCGTGTTCGACGACCTGCCCGCGCTGCTGATCGGTGTCGCGGCGGCCGCAACCGGGGCGCTGGCCCTCGGCGCTCTGGCCGCGGTGCTGCTGCGGCGCCGCTTCGAGCGCCTCACGCTCGGGCTGCAGCCTGAGGAGCTCGTCGCCCTCGTCCAGAACCAGGCCGCCGTCCTCGACGGGGTCGGCGACGGTGTCGTCGCGCTCGATCCGGACGGCATCGTGCAGGTGTGCAACGACGACGCGGCGCGCCTGCTCGGCATCCCGGATGCCGTCGGCCGCCGCTTCGACGACCTCGGGCTGCCCGTCGCCGTCACGGCCGCCGTCGCCGACGGCACCGCCGGAGACGGGGTCGTCGTCGGCGACCGGGTCCTTTTCGTCGACGCCCAGCCCGTGCACCGCGCCGGGCGGCACCTGGGATCGGTGCTCATCGTCCGCGACCGCACCGACATGCTCGCACTCAGCGAGCGGCTCGAGTCGGTGCGAGCCCTCACCGGCGCCTTGCGTGTGCAGCGCCACGAGTTCGCGAACCGGTTGCACGCGGCGACGGGACTGATCGACGCGGGGCGCATCGCCGACGCGCGCGCCTTCCTCGCCGCTCAGCAGGAGCGCGGCCCCGTCGACTTCGCCGTGCCGGGGATCGACCTCGTCGGCGACCCGGTGCTGCAGTCGCTCGTCGGCGCGAAGGCGCTCGAGGCCGCCGAGCGCGGCGTGCTGCTGCGCGTGGGCGACGACACGCTGCTCGTGCGCACCGTCGTCGACGTGGAAGACGTCGCCGCGGTCCTCGGGAACCTCGTCGACAACGCCGTGACGGCCGCCGTCGCGGCGCCCGAACCGCGCTGGGTGGAGCTGACGCTGCTGGGCGACGAGACCGACCTCGTGATCACGGTCGCCGACTCCGGCGCGGGCCTCGCCCCCGACGCCACGCCCTTCGCGCGCCGCGGCGCCGACGACCGCGACCGCTTGCACGGGCTCGGCGTGGGTCTTCCCCTCTCCCGCGACCTCGCACGCCGTCGCGGCGGCGAGGTCTGGATCGTCGACCCCGGCGGCGGAGGCAGCGGAGCCGTCGTCGCCGCCACCCTGCCCGGCGTGCTCGACGGAGCGGACACGCGACCGCCGCCGCCGACCACTCCACCACCGCCACCCGAGAGGCCCTCGTCATGACCGAGCCGATCCGCGTCCTCGTCGTCGACGACGACTTCCGCGTCGCCGGCCTGCACCGGGACGTCGTCGACGCGCATCCCGGATTCGTCGCGCTCACTCCGGCGCGGACCCTCCACGACGCTGCCGCGACGATCCGTGCCGAGAAGCCGCAGCTGCTCCTCATCGACGTGCACCTTCCCGACGGCGACGGGATCGCCTTCCTCGCCGATCACGACGTGGACGGGTTCGTCCTGTCCGCCGAGACCTCCTCGGCCGCCGTCCGCCGTGCACTGCGCGCCGGCGCCCTCGGCTACCTCGTGAAACCGTTCGATCGGCGCGCCCTCGTCGACAGGCTCGACCGCTACCTGCGTCACCGCAACCTGGTCGCGCCCGCGAGCCTGTCGCAGGGCGACATCGACCGCGCGCTGGCCGCGCTCCACGGCGGCGTCGACGGCGGGTCGCTCTCCCGCGGCGCGACCGAGCAGCTGATCCTCGACGCGCTCGGCGCCGACGAGGCGTCGGCCACCGAGATCGCCGAGCGCACCGGCATCTCCCGCGCCACCGCCCAGCGGCATCTGTCCGCGCTCGCCCAGCGGGGCGGCATCCGCGTGCGGCTGCAGTACGGCACGACCGGACGCCCCGAGCACCGGTACGCGGCGACGGCCACCCCGCCCGGCGCAGCGGGGCGCGACCGCGCCGATCGTTAGGCTGGAAGGGTGAGCAGCGCGGCATCCCGCACACCCGACTCCCCGTGGATCCACCGGATGCCGGACGGCACGGTGAAGCAGGTCGGACCGCTCACCGGAACCGCCGTCTGGACCGTGCCGGGGCGCGCGAACCGTCCCCTCGCGGCGCCCCGCAGCGAGCCGCGAGCACTCGAGCCGGGCGAGGCGACGCGGCTGTGCGCGTTCTGCAGCGACCGCTACCTCGAGACGACCCCCGAGAAGGCGCGGCTGGTCGGCCCGGCATTCGAGGAGAAGCGCCGGGTCCCCGCGTCCGCCCTCGGCGACGAGGTGGCCGAGTTCCGCCGGTTCGCGAACCTGTTCGAGATCGTCTCGGCCGAGTACTGGCGCGAGAACCACGGATTCCGTCAGCCGGCCGCCGTGTTCGAGTGGGCGCAGCAGTACCTCGCCGATCCGGTCGGCCGCGAGCACATCGCGGCACTGGCGGGTATCCGGGCCGCCTCGTCGGGTTCGGAGGTGTCGATCGAGGAGGCCGCCCTCGACCTGCTCGGCGGCTCCCATGACGTCGTCGTCGCGCGTCGTCACGTCGTCGACGGCGCCACGACCGACGACGAGCTCGTCTCCTCCGGTGAGCTCACCCCCGACGAGCACGCCGCCTACATGGACTTCACGGTCCGCGCGCTCGCCGAGATCGAGGCGGCCCAGCCCCACGCCGCGTACGTCGCGGTGTTCCAGAACTGGCTGCGCCCGGCGGGCGCCTCCTTCGAGCATCTGCACAAGCAGCTCGTCGCGATCGACGAGCACGGGCCGCAGGTCGACCGCGAGCTGCGGATGCTGGCATCCGATCACCTGCTGTACCAGCACCGCATCGCCGACGTCGCGGCCGCGCAGGGCCTGATCGTCGCCGCCGTCGACGGCGCCGTGGCCTTCGCGGGCGTGGGGCACCGCTATCCGTCGTTCGAGATCTACTCGACCGCGGCGCAGAATCTGCCGCACGAACATTCGCCGGACGGGATCCGCGCCGTCTCCGACCTCGTCCACGCCCTGCACGCCGCCACCGGCGTGCACGTGCCCACCAACGAGGAGTGGCACTACCGCCCCCCGCAGGCCTCGTGGCCGATGCCGTGGCGGGTCGTGCTCAAATGGCGCGTCTCGACGCCGGCCGGGTTCGAGGGCGGCACCAAGGTGTACGTGAACACGATCGACCCGTGGGAGCTGCGCCGTCGCGCCGTCGCCGAACTCGAACGACTGCGCGATGCGGGTCGCCTCGCGCCCGGCGTCCGCGTCGGCGACGAGTGCACACCGGACGACGCGCGGCTGCACTACGCGGACGGGGTCGCGTGAGCTTCCCGTTCGAGCGCCTGCGCCGCTTCCCCGACATCGAGGCCGACGACCTGGTCGCCGCCGACGCCGCCGACCGGCTCATCCTCGACGAATCCGCCCCGCAGCGGGAGGGTCTGGGCCCCGGCGAGCTGGTCGTCATCGGTGACGGTTATGGCGCACTGACCCTCGCCTCGCTCGCCGACGGCGCCCCCGACGTGCGCGTGCATCAAGATACCGTGACCGGCGAGCGCGCCCTCGCCGCCAACGCCGCGGCGCTCGGCCTCGCCGGATACACCTCGCTCCCGCTGGATGCGCGGCTCCTCCGCGGCGCACGGGTGGTGCTGCTGCGTCTGCCGCGCGCGCTCGACGCCCTCGCCGACATCGCGGGGCTCATCGCCGCCCATGCGCGCGAGGACGTCGTCGTGGTCGCCGGCGGACGCCTCAAGCACATGACGCCGACGATGAACAACGTGCTGCGCACGGTCTTCGGCCGAGTCGACGTCAGCCATGCGCGTCAGAAATCGCGGGTGCTGATCGCCCGCTCCCCCCACGACGGTCACGACCCGGTGCCGCGCGTCGAGCGTGTCGACGGGATCGAGGTGCACGCGTTCGGCGGGGCGTTCGCCGGCCCCCGCATCGACATCGGCACGCGGCTGTTGCTGCGCTCCCTCCCCGACACGCCCCCGGGCGGCACGGCAGAGGACCCCCTCATCGACTTCGCGTGCGGCACCGGCGTCGTCGCCACGACCCTGGCGCTGCGGCATCCGGGTGCGGCCGTCTACGCGTCGGACACGTCGGCCGTCGCGGTGGCGTCCGCACGTGCGTCGGTGGCCGCGAACGGAGTCGCCGCGCAGGTGCGCGTCGCGCAGGACGACCTGCTGAGCGCCCGGGCGGATGGCAGCGCGTCGTTCATCGCCCTGAACCCGCCGTTCCACAGCGGCGCGGCCGTGACCGACCGTCTCGCGCCGCGGCTGTTCGCCGACGCGGGCCGAGTGCTGCGCCCGTGGGGCGAGCTGTGGTGTGTGTGGAACACGCCGCTCGGCTATCGGCCGATGCTGGAGCGTCTCGTGGGTCCGACCCGCCAGGTGAGCCGCAACCCGAAGTTCACCGTGACGGTGTCGCTGCGCCGCTGAGACGCCCGGCACCACTGACTCCCCCGGCACCACTGGCGCCGCGGCCGGCCCACAGGGCCCAGGCCACCAGCACCGGCTGCAGGAACAGCCGCGCGAAGCGGCGGGCGTCGGTGTCCAGACCCGGCGCGGAGACGCCGGTGCGCCACTGGTGCACGTTGCCGGGGAACACGGCGACGAAGAACGCGGCGATCGCCGCGCCCACCCGGGTGCGTTCGCGCGGCAGCGCCACGAGCGCCGCCCCCAGGCCCACCTCGACGACGCCGGAGACCACGACGATCGTGTCCTCGTCGGTGCGCAGCATCCGCGTCGCCCAGTCCGGCACCGCGATGCGGAACCCGCGGCGCAGGGTCGTCAGGTGCAGCACCCCCGCGGTCACGAGGAGGACGGCGAGCAGCCAACGTGCGACGGTGCGGAGCATCCCCTGACCCTAAGCCGTGGCGGCGTGGCTGTGTCATGTGGGGTCAGTGCGAACCGCCGGGAGGGCCGACCAGCAGCAGCACCGCGAAGACGGCGGCGATGAGCACCGCGAGGCCGACGAAGAGCACCCACGGCCGGCGCAGGAACCACGCGAGGATCCCGTCGTACCAGCGTGCGTCGGGTGCCTCCGCCGACGGGGCGGTGCGCCAGGTTCCGGCGAGCAGACCGCGGCGGTGCAGCACGATCTCGGCGGGGATCGTCGCGTAGGGGACGACGGCCGACACGAGCGCGGCGAGCGTCGGCCCGAGACGCCAGCGGCTGTTGAGTGCGACGAGGATCACGGTCGCGCCGTAGGAGAGGAACACGAACCCGTGGATGCCGCCGCCGATGGTCACGGCGATGTTCCAGCCGAGGGTGGCCCGCAGGATGAGCCCGGCGATCAGCAGCGTCCACGAGACCACCTCCGCGAAGGCGAGGGTGCGGAAGAGCGTCTGAGGAGTCCGGAACATTCCTTCAGCCTAACTGAAGCCTGTCGATGGCCCGGACGCCCGCGGACCGGAGGAGTTCAGACGATGCCGGCGCGGATCCCGTCCAACGACGCCGCGACCTTCGGCAGTCGCTGGGTGAGGGCGCCGTCCAGCTGCGCGAGCCGGTCGCGCGCCTCGGTGAGCACGCGCGCCCCCTTGACCGTCACGTGGAGGTCGGAGGCCGCTCCCGCGTGCGCGGTGGCGTCCTGCACGAGACCTTCGTCGACCAGGGTCTTCACCGCGGTGTGTGCGGACTGCACGGTGATGTGGGAGCGGCGGGCGAGCTCCGAGAACGAGATGCCGGGCTCGGCGTAGATGTGTCCGAGCAGTCCGAACTTGCGGGTCGTGATGCCGAGGTCCCTGAGCACGGCGGCCAGCTGGGTCTCCCACATCGCCGACACCGCGAGCAGCGCGATGACGGGACTGAAACGCGGGCTCTCCTGGCTCATGCGATCATGCTAGCGAGACCCCCGGATGTCGGCGGTCCGGCGTACCGTGAAATCACGACAGCGAGCCCCACCTCGGGCTGCGTTTCGTGCAGCTCACCCCACCCGGCTCGGCCTGCTCGATCGTGGCCGACGCGGATGCCGCGCTCGCCGCGCTGCGCGAGGTCGACGTCGAGGCCGACGGCGTCGACGAGCAGGACTGGGGCCGATTCGTGTCGTTCGCCGACCCCGACGGCAACCGGTGGACGCTGCAGCAGCTTCCGGCGCGCGACTGAGCCGCGCACGACTCAGCGTCGCGTGTCAGCCCGCCGGGACGAGCGTGGCGGTGTCGATCACGAACCGGTAGCGCACGTCCGACGACAGCACGCGCTCGTATGCCTCGTTGATGCGGTCTGCGGAGATGACCTCGACGGCGGGCGCGATGTCGTGCGCTGCGCAGAAGTCGAGCATCTCCTGCGTCTCGGTGATCGAGCCGATGCTCGACCCCGCGAACGTGCGGCGGTTGCCGAACAACGTGAACACGTGCAGCGGCAGCGCCTCGGGCGGAGCGCCGACGTTGACCATCGTGCCGTCCAGACGCAGCAGACGCAGGTACGCGTCGAGGTCGAGCGGCGCGCTCACGGTGTTGATGATGAGGTCGAACGAGTTGCGCAACCCACGCAGCACCGACGGGTCCTTCGTCGCGAGGTGCCGAGCGGCGCCGAACGCGAGACTGTCGGCCTCCTTCGCGGTGGTCTGCGAGAGCACGGTGACCTCCGCGCCGAGCGCGGCGGCGATCTTCACGGCCATGTGGCCGAGCCCGCCCATCCCGACGACGGCGACCTTCTTGCCGGGGCCCGCCTGCCAGTGCGCGAGCGGCGAGTATGTCGTGATGCCGGCGCACAGCAGCGGTGCTGCGGCGTCGTACGGGATGGACTCGGGCACCCGCAGCACGAAGTCCTCATCGACGACGATGTGCGTCGAGTAGCCGCCCTGCGTGATGGTGCCGTCCCGGTCGACGGCGGCGTAGGTGCCGGTGTTGCCCTTCAGGCAGTAGTTCTCCATCCCGGCACGGCAGTTCTCGCACTCCCGGCACGAGTTCACCATGCAGCCGACGCCCACGCGATCGCCGACGGAGTGCTTCGTGACGGCCGAGCCGACCTCGAGCACTTCGCCGACGATCTCGTGTCCGACCACCTGCGGGTAGGCGATGTCGCCCCAGTCGCCGCGGACGGTGTGGATGTCGGAGTGGCAGATCCCGGCGTAGCGGATGGCGATGAGCACGTCCCGCTCCCCCACGTCGCGACGCTCGATCGTGGTGGCCACGAGCGGCTCGGTCGCCGAGGGGGCGGCGTAGGCGTGGACGGTGCGCATCGTTCTCCTCATTCCCGGGACGACGAGATCAGAAGTCCCAGTCGTCGTCCTCGGTGGCCTCCGCCTTGCCGATGACGTAGCTCGAGCCCGACCCGCTGAAGAAGTCGTGGTTCTCGTCGGCGTTCGGCGAGAGCGCAGACAGGATCGCCGGGTTCACGTTGGTCACCGTCGACGGGAACATGGCCTCGTAGCCGAGGTTCATGAGCGCCTTGTTCGCGTTGTAGTGCAGGAACTTCTTGACGTCCTCGGTGAGACCGACGGCGTCGTAGAGGTCCTGGGTGTACTGCACCTCGTTGTCGTAGAGCTCGTACAGCAGCGAGAACGTGTAGTCCTTGATCTCGTCGCGCTCGGCCTGCGAGACGCGCTCGAGGCCCTTCTGGAACTTGTACCCGATGTAGTACCCGTGCACGGCCTCGTCGCGGATGATGAGGCGGATGATGTCGGCCGTGTTGGTGAGCTTGGCCTTCGCCGACCAGTGCAACGGGAGGTAGAACCCGGAGTAGAAGAGGAAGGACTCGAGCAGCGTCGAGGCGACCTTCCGCTTGAGGGGCTCGTCACCGCGGTAGTAGTCCATGACGATCTGCGCCTTCTTCTGCAGATTCGGGTTCTCCACCGACCAGCGGAACGCGTCGTCGATCTCGGGCGTCGAGCACAGCGTCGAGAAGATCGACGAGTAGCTCTTCGCGTGCACCGACTCCATGAACGCGATGTTCGTGTAGACGGCCTCCTCGTGCGGGGTGATCGCGTCGGGGATGAGCGAGACGGCGCCGACCGTGCCCTGGATGGTGTCCAGCAGGGTGAGGCCGGTGAACACGCGCATCGTGAGCGTCTGCTCTTCGGGCGTCAGCGTGTTCCACGACTGGATGTCGTTGGACAGCGGCACCTTCTCGGGCAGCCAGAAGTTGTTCACGAGACGGTTCCAGACCTCGAGGTCCTTGTCGTCCTGGATGCGGTTCCAGTTGATCGCCTGCACGTGGTCGACGAGCTTCAGCGGTTCGTGGGGGGTCATCTTCCTGTTTCCTTCGTCACATTCCGGTCCGCGTCAGAGCATGCAGCTGACACACTCGGCCATGTCGGTGCCTTCGAGGGCCATCTGACGCAGGCGGATGTAGTAGATCGTCTTGATCCCCTTCTTCCACGCGTAGATCTGCGCCTTGTTGATGTCGCGGGTGGTGGCGGTGTCCTTGAAGAACAGCGTCAGCGACAGGCCCTGGTCGACGTGCTGCGTCGCGGCGGCGTACGTGTCGATGACCTTCTCGTAGCCGATCTCGTACGCGTCCTCGTAGTACTCGAGGTTGTCGTTCGTCATGAACGGCGCCGGGTAGTAGACGCGGCCGAGCTTGCCTTCCTTGCGGATCTCGATCTTCGAGGCGATCGGGTGGATCGAGCTCGTGGAGTTGTTGATGTACGAGATCGAGCCGGTCGGCGGCACCGCCTGCAGGTTCTGGTTGTAGATGCCGTGCGCCTGGATGGAGGCCTTGAGCTCGCGCCAGTCGTCCTGCGTCGGGATGTGGATGCCGGCGAACAGCTCCTCGACCTTGGCGGTCTGCGGCTGCCAGGGCTGGTCGATGTACTTGTCGAAGAACTCCCCCGACGCGTACGTCGAGTCCGCGAAGCCCTCGAACGCGCTGCCGCGCTCGATGGCGATCGTGTTGGAGGCCCGCAGCGCGTGGAAGAGCACCGTGTAGAAATAGATGTTCGTGAAGTCCAGGCCCTCTTCGGAGCCGTAGTGCACGTGCTCGCGGGCGAGGTAGCCGTGCAGGTTCATCTGGCCGAGGCCGATGGCGTGCGAGCGGTCGTTGCCGTCTTCGATCGAACGCACCGACGCGATGTGGCTCTGGTCGCTGACCGCGGTGAGACCGCGGATGGCGGCCTCGACGGTGCCGGAGAGGTTCTTGCCGTCCATCGCGAGCGCGATGTTCATCGACCCGAGGTTGCAGGAGATGTCCTTGCCGATCTGGGCGTACGAGAGGTCCTCGTTGTACGTCGTCGGCGTGTTCACCTGCAGGATCTCGGAGCACAGGTTCGACATGTTGATCCGGCCCTTGATCGGGTTGGCCTTGTTCACCGTGTCCTCGAACATGATGTACGGGTAGCCCGACTCGAACTGGATCTCGGCGAGGGTCTGGAAGAACTCGCGCGCGTTGACCTTCGTCTTCTTGATGCGCGCGTCGTCGACCATCTCGCGGTACTTCTCGGTGACCGAGATGTCGCCGAACGGCACGCCGTAGACCTTCTCGACGTCGTAGGGCGAGAAGAGGTACATGTCCTCGCCGTTGCGGGCGAGTTCGAAGGTGATGTCGGGGATCACGACACCGAGCGAGAGCGTCTTGATGCGGATCTTCTCGTCGGCGTTCTCGCGCTTGGTGTCGAGGAACTTCATGATGTCGGGGTGGTGCGCCGAGAGGTACACGGCCCCGGCGCCCTGACGCGCGCCCAGCTGGTTGGCGTAGCTGAAGCTGTCTTCGAGCAGCTTCATGACGGGGATGATGCCGCTGGACTGGTTCTCGATCTGCTTGATCGGGGCGCCCGCCTCGCGGATGTTCGACAGGAGCAGCGCGACGCCGCCGCCGCGCTTGGACAGCTGTAGGGCGGAGTTGATGCCGCGCGCGATCGACTCCATGTTGTCCTCGATGCGCAGCAGGAAGCACGAGACGAGCTCGCCGCGCTGGGCCTTGCCGGTGTTGAGGAACGTGGGGGTGGCCGGCTGGAACCGGCCCGAGATGATCTCGTCGACGAGCTGCTCGGCGAGCTTCTGGTCGCCGTCGGCGAGGCCGAGGGCGGTCATGACGACGCGGTCCTCGAAGCGCTCGAGGTAGCGCTTGCCGTCGAAGGTCTTCAGCGTGTAGCTCGTGTAGTACTTGAACGCGCCGAGGAACGTCTCGAAGCGGAACTTGGCGCCGTAGGCGCGGTCGTTGAGGGCCTGGATGAACTCGAACGGGTACTTCTCGAGCACGGCGCCCTCGTAGTACTCCTTCTCGACGAGGTAGTCGAGACGCTCCTTGAGCGAGTGGAAGAAGACGGTGTTCTGGTTGACGTGCTGCAGGAAGTACTCCCGCGCCGCGCGCCGGTCGGCGTCGAACTGGATCTTGCCGTCCGCACCGTAGAGGTTGAGCATCGCGTTGAGGGCGTGGTAGTCCAGCCCCTCGAAACGCTCGTCGGTCTTGAAGGCCGTGTCGGTCACTGCAGTTTCCACCATCGTTCCAATCCGTCGGTCACCCGATCGACGTCGTCCTGCGTGCCGAACAGTTCCAGCTTGTACAGGTGCGGCACGAGGCACTTGCGGCTGATGATGTCTCCGGCAGCGCAGTAGGACGCGCCGAAGTTGGTGTTGCCGGCGGAGACGACTCCGCGGATCAGGTTCCGGTTGGCCTCGTCGTTGAGGAACCGGATGACCTGCTTGGGGACGGCGCCCTTCTCCTCGCCGCGCCCCTGACCCCCGCCGTAGGTCGGCGTCACGAGCACGTACGGCTCGTCGACGACGAGGGGAGGTTCAGAAGGATGCAGCGGGATGCGGACGGCCGGCAGCCCCAGTTTCTCGATGAAACGCGCCGTGTTGCCCGACACGCTGGAGAAGTAGACGAGCAGCGGAGCGGATGTCGCAGTGATCATGCCGCACCCCTACCGGTCGTTGAGCGAGCGAAGCGAGTCGAAACGCAGAGTCGAACCGCGCCGTCGAAGGTCAGACGAGGCGCGAAGCGAGCTCGTCGATCTTGTCGGGACGGAAGCCCGACCAGTGGTCCTCGTCGGTGACGACGACGGGCGCCTGCAGGTAGCCGAGCGCCTTGACGTGCTCGAGCGCCGCCGGGTCCTCGGAGAGGTCGAGCACCTCGTACTCGATGCCCTTCGAATCCAGTGCGCGGTACGTCGCGTTGCACTGCACGCACGACGGCTTGGTGTAGACCGTGATCGCCATTTCGACCTGTTTCTCCCCTCGATGTTCCCTCGTGATCCGGCAGGAGCCCCGCCGGGAGTCCAATACTACATATAGGTGCCGACATTGGGGGCAACCACAAGGGGTAGTAGTTACATCCGTGTAGTTTTCCACTGCTCTCCCCATATACAACACAGGTTGTCCACCGTTTCATCCACATCCGGCGAACTGTTCCGGAGCCCGGAGAATGCCGGGATTCCGCGCCGATCGACCGGGTCGCGGGCGTGTCCTCCACAGGCGGGACGTTACGAGGGGCCTCCGACACTGGGGATGACTGTGGACGGCGCCGTCGGCGTGTCGCGCCGCCCGCCCCGGCGTGTCGAGGACGCCCTCCCCCGCCTCGCCGACGCACGCCCGGCCGGCCGCCGGTCGAGGTGACCTGGACCGGTAACGTAGGAGGGTGGCGGGATATCGTGAGCTCCTGCGCGCTCCAGGGGTCGCGCGCATCATCGCGGCACAGCTGACGGCCCGGTTCCCCAACGGCATGACGAGCCTCGCGCTACTGCTGCACGTGGAGCAGACCACGGGCTCCTACGGCGCGGCGGGCGTCGTGCTGGCGGCGACCTCGATCGGCCAGGCGATCGCCGGTCCGGTGACGAGCCGCTGGATGGGCGTCTGGGGCATCCGACGGGTGCTGACGGTGACCACGGCGGTGTGCGCGAGCGCCATCCTCGTCATGGCGCTCGTCCCGATGGCGCTCGTCGGGTACATGGCCCTCGGATTCATCGCCGGCATGTCGACGCCGCCCGTGCAGTCGGCGGTGCGCACGATCTACCCCAAGCTCGTGAACTCCCGGCAGCTGACACCGCTGTTCTCGCTCGATGCGAGTCTGCAGGAGATCATCTGGATCCTCGCGCCCGTCGTCATCACGATCGTCGCGACGCAGGCCGGCACCGTCGCGGGGCTGCTCCTCATCGTCGCGATCCTCGTCGGCGGCGGGGCGTGGTTCATCCTGTCCCCCGAGGTCGGTCGGGTGCGCATCCCGCGCAGCCGCCGGGCGCTGGGCAGGGTCCTCGCCAAACCTCCGGTCCTGCTCGCGACCGTCATCGGGTTCCTCCTCATCGGCGCCTGCTCGGCCGTCGAGGCGGCCGTCGTCGCGACCTTCGGCCACGGCGGCCTCGAGGCGGGCCTCGTGCTCGCGATCTTCTCGGTCGGCTCGCTCGCCGGCGGCCTCACGTTCGGTCACATCCCGATGGGCCCCTGGGCGATGGCGCGCCGCTTCGCCGTGGTCGCCGTCGGCCTGTCGCTGACGGTCGTCTCGCTGAACTTCTGGTGGCTCGGCGGGTCTCTGCTGGTGGCCGGCATCGGCATCGCGCCGGCCCTGGCCGTGATGTTCGCCATGACCTCGGCGTCGGTGAAGTTCAGCGAGACCGCCGAGGCGTACGGCTGGATCGGCACCGGTCAGCTCATCGGCGCGGCCGCCGGCTCTGCCGTGGCCGGGTTCCTCATCGACGGCATCGGGCCGGTCGGGGCGTTCTACGCGGGCGCGGGGTTCGCGATCGTCGGCACGCTCGTCGCCGCCGTGTTCGTCCGCGGCTTCCCCGACCTGCGCCATCGCGACCCGAGCCCGCTGCCCGACACCGAGCCGGTCCCCGTCATCACCTGAGCCCGTACGCTGGAGCGGTGAACGCACCCGTCACCCTGCCGCGTCTGTCCTGGGGCTCCCCGCATGCGCCCCGCCGTGCCCTCCTCGTGCACGGACTCGGCTCCAGCGGCGCCCTGATGTGGCGCTTCGGCACCGCCCTCGCGGATGCCGGCTGGCTCGCCGTCGCCGTCGACCTGCGCGGCCACGGGCGCGCCCCGCGCGCCCTGGACTACTCGATCGCGGCGTACGCCGCCGACCTCGTCCACACCGGTACCGACGACGACGCCCCGTGGGACCTCGTCGTCGGGCACTCGCTGGGCGGTGCCGCGGCGACGGTCGCCGCCGCCGGAACCCCCGCCTGGAGCCGCCGGCTCGTGCTCGTCGATCCCGCCATCCACCTGTCGAACCGGGACCGCACGATCGTCGCGAACAGCCAGAAGCGCGCGTTCGCCGACACCTCGGCGGCCGCCGTGCGCGCGGAGCACCCGAGCTGGCACGAGCACGACATCGAGCTGAAGGCCCTCGCCGCTCAGCAGGCGAGCCCGTGGGCGGTCGCCCAGACGAGCGAGCAGAACACGCCGTGGGACGTTCGGGATGCCGCCTCCCGGCTCGGTGTGCCCACCCACATCATCGGCAGCGACCCCGCCGTCTACTCGATCTTCACCGGAGACCTCGCCGCCGAGGTGGTGCGGCATCCGCTGGTCACGATGTCGGTCGTCGCCGGCGCCGGCCACTCCCCGCACCGCGACCGGCCCGACGAGACGGTGCGCCAGCTCCTGCAGGCGGTCGGCTGACCGCGCTCACGCGATCCGGCGCAGCACCGTCAGCAGTGCGAGGGCGTAGGCATCTTCCGGCTGAGGATGCTCGACGGTGACCTGCTCCCCCGCGAAGGAGATCTCGACGCGGTGGGTGTCGGACAGTCGCGTGAGCGAGCGGAACGCGCCGCGCAGCAGCTCGCGCAGCTGATCCTCCCGCGGCAGCCACAGCGCGTCCTCGAGCGCGACCGAATCGAGCGCCCATTCCGTCGTGCCGTTGAAGGCGAGGATCGTGCCGGTCGGGTAGGAGCGCGCCTCGATCGTCATCTCGCTCACCGTGAACACGTCGGCGTCGAATTCGGGCTCGTCGAGCTGGAAGCGGTCGCCCGAGGCGGGGTGCCAGACGAGACCGGCCGCCCGCAGCTCTCGCGCCAGGTCGGTGGAGATCATCCCTCCATCTTGGCGCCCCCACCGCCGTCGGGCGCGAGAATGGACGGGTGAGCGTCTTCGATCCCGCCGACATCCTTCCCGACGAGCTGCTGGAGACCTTCCGGTCCCGTGCCGCGATCGTCGATGCCGAGAACCGCTTCCCCGACGAGGACCTCGCCGATCTGCGCGAGGTCGGGTATCTGCGGCTGCTCGTCCCCGAAGACCGCGGCGGACTCGGCCTGTCCCTGGCCGACGCCGCCCGCCTCCAGCAGCGCCTGGCGACGGCGGCGCCCGCGACCGCGCTGGCGATCAACATGCACCTCGTCTGGACGGGGGTCGCGAAGGTCCTGCAGGACCGTGGCATCGACACGCTGCGGTTCGTGCAGGAGGATGCCGCCGCCGGTGAGGTCTTCGCGTTCGGCATCAGCGAGGCCGGCAACGACCTCGTGCTGTTCGGCAGCGACACGGTCGCGGCGCCGCATCCGGACGGCTCGTACGCGTTCACGGGCACGAAGATCTTCACCTCGCTCGGCCCGGTCTGGACGCGGCTCGGCCTCCACGGCCTCGACGCGACGAGCCCCGACGGTCCCCACCTCGTCTACGCCTTCGTCGATCGGACGGATGCCGTGCTCACCCGTGACGACTGGGACACGCTCGGCATGCGCGGCACGCAGAGCCGCACGACCGAGCTGCACGGTGCCGTCGCTCCCGCTGACCGCGTCGTGCGCCGCGTCGCCCCCGGACCGAACCCCGACCCCATCGTCTTCGGCATCTTCAGCGTGTTCGAGCTGCTGCTGGCTTCGGTGTACACCGGCATCGCCCGCCGCGCGCTCGACGTCGCCGTCGAGACCGCGCGCAGCCGCACGTCGAAGAAGTCGGGCACGACCTACAGCCAGGACCCCGACATCCGCTGGCGCATCGCCGACATGGCCCTCGCCTACGACGCCCTGCCGCCGCAGATCGACGCGCTCAGCCGCGACGTCGACGCCCGCGCCGACCACGGCGCGCTGTGGTTCGCGAAGCTCAGCGGCGTCAAGCACCGTGCCGTGGAGATGGCCAAGCGGGTCGTCGACGATGCGATGCTCGTGGCGGGCGGGTCGTCGTACTTCACCCGCAGCGAGTTGAGCCGCCTGTACCGTGATGTGCTGGCGGGGCAGTTCCACCCCTCCGACCCGGAGTCGGCGCACAGCACGGTGGCCGCGGCGTGGCTGGGACCGCTGGGCTGACGGGACCGAGGAGCGACGCGGGGTCAGCGCCCTTCGAGGTCGTACGCCTTCAGCAGCTCGGCGACGGCCTGCTCGCGCTGGTCGCCGCCCTCGGCGAACATGTGCGCGACGTGCGTGCGCAGATGGTTCTCGATGAGCAGCTTGTCCAGCGACGCGAGCGCCTTCTGGATCGCCCGGGACTGGGCGATGATGTCCATGCAGTAGTCCTCGTTCTCGATCATCCGTGCCAGGCCCCGCACCTGCCCTTCGAGGATGGCGGTGCGGTGCAGGGCGCGCTTGCGGATGTCGTCGATCACGCCGCAAGACTACGCCGCGTGGAAGGATGGCCCGCATGGCGCGCACTCCCACCGAGCTGCTGAGCCCCGCCGACCGCGAGCGTCGCCGGGCGCTGCGGGTGATGAAAGGCGTCGCCCTCGCAGCCCTCCTGATCATGGCGGCGCTGTTCGCCGTCGCCTTCACCTTGCAGGGGCAGCACCCCGGCTGGGCGTATGTGCGGGCGGCGGCGGAGGGCGGCATGGTCGGCGCCCTGGCGGACTGGTTCGCCGTGACGGCGCTGTTCCGGCATCCGCTGGGCATCCCCATCCCCCACACCGCGATCATCCCCCGCCGCAAGGACGAGATCGGCCGCACCCTCGGGGAGTTCGTGGAGACCAACTTCCTCGACGCCGACGTCGTGCGCGGCAAGCTCGACTCCGCCGCGATCGCGAAGACCGCGGGGGCGTGGCTGCGCGACCCCGCGCACGCCGAGACCGTCGCGCGGGAGGCCGCGACGATCGGCGCGGGTGTGCTGCGGGCGCTGAGCGACGACGAGGTGCAGGACCTCATCGGCGACCTCGCGCGCGAGCACCTGCTCGACCCGCCGTGGGCGCAGGCGATCGGGGGCTGGCTCGAGCGCATCGTCGCCGCCGACGCCCACCGCGGCGCGGTCGACCTCGCCGTGGACTCGCTCGCGACCTGGCTGCACGGCAACCGGGAGTCCTTCGCCGGGCTCGTCTCGCGCCGGCTGCCGTCGTGGGTGCCGTCGGTCGCGATGCGGCTCGTCGATGACACGGTTTACCACGAGGCGGTGAAGTTCATCGCGGCGGTGCAGTCCGATCCCGCCCACCCCGCGCGTGCCGCGGTCGACGCCTACCTCGCCCGCCTCGCCGGCAACCTGCAGCACGACGAGGCGACGATCGCCCGTCTCGAAGACGCCAAGAGCTCGGTGTTCGACAGCCCGCGCGTGCGGGAGCTCGCCGCGCAAGCGTGGCACACCGCGAAGGCGGGTCTTCTGGGCGCGCTCGAAGACCCGCAGTCCCCGCTGCGCCGGCGCCTGCTGTCGGCGCTGGTCGAGGTGGGCGAGCGCCTGACGACGGATGCCGCACTGCAGCGGCGGGTCGATGACCGCGTCACCGACGCCGTCGTCTTCTTCGTCACGCGCTACCGGCACGAGGCCGCGTCGCTCATCTCCGACACCGTCGCCAAGTGGGACCCCGACGAGACGACGGAGAAGATCGAGCTGATGGTCGGCCGCGACCTGCAGTACATCCGCCTGAACGGCACGATCGTCGGCGCGTTGGCGGGAGTGGTGATCTTCACGATCGCCCACGCGATCCTCGGGTGAGACGCCCGCCGTCGGCTACCCTGAACGGGTGACGGAGGACGCGGGAGAGCTGCTGTTCACCTACGGCACCCTGCAGTTCGCCGAGGTGCAGCTCGACACGTTCGGACGCGTCGTGGCCGGCGAGTCCGACAGCCTCCCCGGTTTCACGATCGACTACGTCGAGATCGAGGACCAACGCGTCGCCGACCTGTCCGGCCTGTCTGTGCATCCGATGCTCCGCTCCACCGGCAACGCGGTCGACCGCGTCGTCGGCAAGGTGCTGCACATCACCGCCGACGAGCTCGATGCCGCCGACGAATACGAGGTCGCCCTCTACCGCCGCATCGCCGTGACCCTCGCCAGCGACCGCACGGCGTGGGTGTACGTCGGCTGATGGCGCTCTCGCACGATCCGCTGTGGCCTCGGGCCGGCGACTGGCCGCCGTTCGACGGCCCTGCGGATGCCGTCCTGCTGGGGCTTCCGGCATGGCGCACGTCCCTGTCGCCGACCGGTGCGCACGCGACGCCCGGCGCGGTCCGTGACGCGCTGCGCCGCTTCAGCCCGACCCTGCCGGGGCCACCCCCGGTGGACCTGGCCGAGGTGCTGCGCCTCGCCGATGCCGGCGACCTCGACGAGCCCGACGGGGCCGACGGCGAGGAGCGCACCCGCCGCCGCGTTGCGCAGCTGACCGCCGCCGCACGCCTGATCATCGCCCTCGGCGGCGACAACTCGGTCACCTACGCGGTGGCGCAGGGGGCCCGCGCCGACGGGCTCATCACCCTCGACGCGCACTTCGACCTGCGCGACGGGATCTCCAACGGCTCCCCCGTGCGCCGCCTCGTCGAGGACGGGCTGGATCCGCGCCGCATCGTGCAACTGGGGATCGCCGACTTCGCCAACTCCGCCGCCTACGCGCAGCGGGCCGCCGGCCTCGGCATCACGGTCATCGGCCTCGACGCGCTGCGCCGCGACGGTATCGCACGCGCCATGACGCGAGCCCTCGAGATCGCCGGCGCGGACGGCGGCCGCATCCACCTCGACGTCGACGTCGACGTCTGCGACCGGTCGGTCGCCCCCGGCTGCCCCGCCTCGGTGCCCGGCGGACTCGCGGCGTGGGAGCTGCGCGCCCTCGTGCGCGCGGCGGCGACCGACCCGCGCGTGGTCAGCGCCGACATCGTCGAAGTCGACGCGACCGCCGACGCCCCCGACGGGCGCACCGTGCGCCTGGCCGCGCTGTGCGTGCTGGAACTGCTCGCGGGTCTGTCGTCCCGCACCCCCTCGCCCCGGGAGAACGCATGAGAACCCTCGTCCTGATCCGTCATGCCAAGAGCGACTGGGGTGACCCCGGGCTCGCCGACCACGACCGTCCCCTCAACGAGCGCGGCACGCGTGATGCGCCGGCGATGGCGCGGCGGCTCGCCGAGTCCGGCATCCGCCCCGACGTGCTGCTGAGCTCGACGGCAGTGCGGGCCCGCACGACGGCGGCGGCGTTCGGCGACGCCCTGGGACTGTCGCCGCAGCTGCGCGAAGACCTCTACGGCGCACCCGCGCGCGCGCTGCTGGACGCCGCCGCCGAGACGGGCGCCGAGACGGTCGTCGTCGTCGCGCACGACCCCGGGATGACGGTGCTCGCCGAGCAGCTCTCGGGCGGCGGCATCGGCCACATGCCGACCGGCGCCGTCGCCGTCTTCCGCTGGGACGCCGCCGACTGGGACGTCGCGACGGCGACCGACCCCGCTTCGTGGGACTTCGACGCGCCGCGGTGACCTCGGGGCTCACGGCTCAGCCCGCGCGCACGACCTCGTGCACGAGCGGCACGCCGGGCCGGTAGGCCAGGTGCGTGCGCGAGGGCGCGTCGAGCACGACGAGATCCGCACGCGCGCCGACACCGAGATGACCGACGTCACTCCGCCGCAGCGCCCGCGCCCCGCCGGCCGTCGCCGCCCACACCGCCTCGGACACGGTCATCCCCATCTCCCGCACCGCGAGGGCGATCATCAGCGGCATCGAGCTCGTGAAGCTCGACCCCGGATTGCAGTCGCTCGCGAGCGCGACGGTGACACCGGCATCCAGCAGACGTCGCGCCGATGGATACCGCTGGCGTGTGGAGAACTCCACGCCCGGCAGCAGGGTCGCGACGGTGTCGGACTGCGCGAGCGCCGCGATGTCCTCGTCGTCGAGATACGTGCAGTGGTCGACGGATGCCGCCCCGAGCGCGACGGCCAGGCGCACGCCGTCGCCGATTCCGAGCTGGTTCCCGTGCACCCGCATGCCGAGGCCGGCAGCGGCGCCCGCACGAAGGATGCGC
Source organism: Microbacterium telephonicum (assembly GCF_003651225.1). GTDB lineage: Bacteria > Actinomycetota > Actinomycetes > Actinomycetales > Microbacteriaceae > Microbacterium > Microbacterium telephonicum. Next base: position 5,356 of record NZ_RCDB01000002.1, on the reverse strand, counting down.
TCCCCTTCGGCGGCGGTGAACGCACCGCGTTCGCAGAACACGTCGACCCATCGCGCGTACGGGGCGACGGCGGACAGCATCGGCCCGCACACGAGGTCGACGTAGCCGTCGCGGTCGTCCTGATACTCCGCCGGCACGACGTGGGCGCCGAGGAAGGTCACCTCCGGCGTCACCTCGGCCGCCAGCCGGGCGAGGCGTTCCTCGCCGTCGACGGTGAGGGCGTAGCCCGTCTTGATCTCGAAGGTCGTCGTCCCCTGCGCGTGCAGCTCGGCGACGAGCCCCTGCACCCGTGCACGCAGCGCGTCGTCCGAGGCCTCCCGCGTCGCGGCGACGGTCGTGCGGATGCCGCCGGCCGCATACGGCGTGCCCGCCATCCGGGCGGCGAACTCGTCGGCCCGGTCGCCGGCGAACACGAGGTGCGTGTGGCTGTCGACGAATCCGGGGACGACGGACCGCCCGTCGAGGTCGACGACGGCGTCGGCCCCATCCGGGGCATCGGATGCCGCGCCCACCCACGACACGCGTCCGTCGTCGACGAGCACGGCGACGCCGGTGATCGTGCCGCACGGGTCGCCGGTGCGCGCGACGTTCGTCGTCAGCTCGCCGATGCCGGTGTAGAGGGTCGTGGTCACGGCATCGGCACTTTCAGTCCCCGCTCGCGGGCGACCTCGCGGGCGCGGTCGTAGCCGGCATCCACGTGGCGCATCACCCCGGTGCCCGGGTCGTTGACGAGCACGCGCGCGAGCTTCTCGGCCGCGAGCGCGGAGCCGTCGGCGACGGTGACCTGGCCGGCGTGGATCGACCGGCCGATGCCGACGCCCCCGCCGTGGTGCAGCGACACCCACGACGCCCCCGAGGCGGTGTTCAGCAGCGCGTTCAGCAGCGGCCAGTCGGCGATCGCGTCGGAGCCGTCGGCCATCGCCTCGGTCTCGCGGTACGGCGAGGCGACGGAGCCGGCGTCGAGATGGTCGCGGCCGATGACGATCGGACCGGCGAGCTCGCCGGAGGCGACCATCTCGTTGAACCGGAGTCCCGCCAGGTGACGCTCCTGGTAGCCGAGCCAGCAGATGCGCGCCGGCAGACCCTCGAAGTGCACCTTCGCGCCGGCCTTGTCGAGCCAGCGGTGCAGGGCGGCGTCGTGCGGGAACAGCTCCTTCACGGCCCGGTCGGTCGCCGCGATGTCGGCCGGGTCGCCGGAGAGGGCGACCCAACGGAACGGGCCCTTGCCCTCTGCGAACAGCGGCCGGATGTAGGCGGGCACGAAGCCGGGGAAGGCGAACGCGCGCGCGCACCCGCCGAGTTCGGCCTCGCGACGCAGGGAATTGCCGTAGTCGAAGACGGCCGCCCCGGCATCCTGGAACCCGACCATCGCCGCGACGTGCTGCGCCATCGATGCCCGGGCGCGTTCGGTGAAGGCGTCGGGGTCGGCCTCGGCGAGCGTGCGCCACTCGTCGGGGCTCACGCCGACCGGAAGGTAGGCGAGCGGGTCGTGGGCGCTCGTCTGGTCGGTGACGACGTCGACGGGGACGCCCCGGGCGAGCAGCTCCGGAAAGAGCTCGGCGGCGTTGCCGACGAGTCCGACCGACAGCGCGATCCCCTGCTCCTTCGCCGACAGGACGCGCGCGAGGGCGGCGTCGAGGTCGTCGGTGAACTCGTCGAGGTAGCCGTGGGCGACGCGGCGCTCGAGGCGCGAGGCGTCGACGTCGACGATGAGCACGACGCCCTCGTTCATGGTGACCGCGAGTGGCTGCGCGCCGCCCATGCCGCCGCAGCCGGCCGTGAGCGTGAGCGTTCCCGCGAGCGACTCCCGGGACTCGCCTCCCGGTGTGCGCAGGGTGCGGGCGACGGCGGCGAAGGTCTCATACGTGCCCTGCAGGATTCCCTGCGTGCCGATGTAGATCCACGAGCCGGCGGTCATCTGGCCGTACATCGTGAGGCCGAGCTGCTCGAGCCGGCGGAATTCGGGCCACGTCGCCCAGTCGCCGACGAGGTTCGAGTTGGCGATGAGCACGCGCGGCGCCCACTCGTGGGTGCGGAAGACGCCGACGGGCTTTCCGGACTGCACGAGCAGCGTCTCGTCGGGCTCGAGCTCGTCGAGGGTGCGCACGATCGCGTCGAACGCCTCCCACGATCGGGCGGCGCGTCCCGTGCCCCCGTAGACGACGAGATCCTCGGGATGCTCGGCGACGTCCGGGTCGAGGTTGTTCATGAGCATGCGCTTGGCGGCCTCGGCGCCCCAGCTCCTCGCGGTCCTCTCGCCGCCGCGCTGTGCTCGGACGGTGCGCGGTTCTTCGGAGATCCGCGGTTCTTCGGACGTGGTCATCGGTTCTCCTCCGAAATCGTGCGGATGTCCGCGGAAACGAGGGCGGCGAACGCGCCGGCGAGCACGAGCGCGGTGACCGCCTCGATGTCGGGGCTCAAGAACCGGTCCGGTCCGGGCCCGGCGACGACCGACCGCACGAGCGCATGACCGGCTCCGGTCCCCGGCGCGGGCGCGAGCGGCGCGCGCAGGTCGAGGGCACGGGCGGAGGTGACCAGCTCGACGGCGAGCACCCGCGCGAGGCCGTCGACGGCGCGGCGGAGCTTGCGCGCCGCGGCCCAGCCCATCGACACGTGGTCCTCCTGCATCGCGGAGGACGGGATCGAGTCGACGGATGCCGGCACGGCGAGGCGCTTGAGTTCGGAGACGATCCCGGCCGCCGCGTACTGGGCGATCATGAGACCGGAATCCACGCCGACCTCGTCGGCCAGGAAGGGCGGCAGTCCGTGACTGCGGGCACGGTCGAGCGCGCGGTCGGTGCGCCGCTCAGAGATGGAGGCGACGTCGGCGACCGCGATCGCGAGGAAGTCGAGCACGTAGGCGACGGGGGCGCCGTGGAAGTTGCCGTTGGATTCGACGCGCCCGTCGCCCGTGAGCACCGGGTTGTCGACGACCGCCGCCAGCTCGCACGAGGCGATCGTCGCGGCGTGGGCGAGGGTGTCGCGCGCGGCGCCGTGCACTTGCGGCGAACAGCGCAGCGAGTAGGCGTCCTGCACGCGGGTGCACACCGCGGCGTCGCGGTGACTCGCCATGATGTCGGAGCCCTCGAGCAGGGCGCGCAGGTTCGCGGCCGACTCCGCCTGCCCCACCTGCGGGCGCAGCGCCATGAGGTCGGCCGCGAAGACGGCGTCGGTGCCGAGTTGCGACTCGACCGACATCGCCGCGGCGAGGTCGGCGGTGCTCAGCAGCGCCTCGAGGTCGTGCAGCGCGAGGCAGAGCATCCCCAGCATCCCGTCGGTGCCGTTGATGAGCGCGAGGCCCTCCTTCTCCTCCAAGACGAGCGGCGCGATGCCGACAGCGGCCAGCGCCGCCGCCGCGTCGACGAGTTCCCCCGTCGCGTCCCGCACCTCGCCTTCCCCGAGGGTCGCGAGGGCGACGTGGGACAGCGGGGCGAGATCGCCCGAGCAGCCGAGTGAGCCGTACTCGCGCACGACCGGGACGATCCCCGCGTTCAGCACCGCCGCATACGTCTCGACGACGACGGGTCGCACCCCGGTGTGCCCGGAGGCGAGGGTCTGCAACCGCAGCAGCATGAGAGCACGGACGACCTCCGGTTCGACCTCGGGACCGGTGCCCGCGGCGTGGGAGCGGATGAGGCTCGCCTGCAGCTGCCGCCGTCGGTCCGTCGCGATGAACGTCGTCGCGAGGGCGCCGAATCCGGTGGAGATCCCGTAGTGGGGTTCGGGGTCGTCGGCCAGGTGCTCGATGCGTGCGCGACCGCGCGCGACGCGCTCGAGTGCCCCTTCCGATACGACGATGGACGCGCCGGCACGGGCGACGGCGACGACCTCGGCCACGGAGAGGGGCCGCTCCCCCACGGTGATCTGCTGCATACCTCGATTCCACCGTGCAGGAGAGGCGCGCGCGAGGGCTCCGTGGCATCCTATGTCTGTGATCTCAGACAACGTTCCGGATGCGGCCCCGCAGGTGCCGGCGGCCGACCACACGCTGCGGATCCTCACCTTCCTGGCACGCCAGCGCGGTCCGGTCCCGGCCCGCACCATCGCGGATCAGCTCGCGATCCCCCGGTCGAGCGTCTACCACCTGTTGGGCGTGATGGCCGCGCATGGTTTCGTCGTACACCTGACCGGAGACCGGCGCTGGGGCCTGGGCAACGCCGCCTTCGAACTGGCCGGCGGCTTCGCACGCCAGCAGCCCCTCGCCCGGTTGGGCCGCCCTCTCGTGGCGGCGCTGGCCGACCGCACCGGCGAGAGCGCCCATTTGGCGGTCATGTCGGGTCGGGATGTGCTGTACCTCGTCGAGGAGCGGGCGCCGCGACGCCCCGCGCTCATCACCGACGTCGGCGTGCGCCTGCCCGCGCACCTGACGGCCACGGGGCGTGCGATGCTCGCGGCGCTCCCCCGCGAACAGGTCCGCGCCCTCTACCCCGACCGTTCGACGTTCACGCAGCGCACCGGCTCCGGTCCCAGCCGCCCGGGCGAATTGCGCGAGCTGCTGCGCCGCACCCGCGCCGACGGGTACGCGCGGGAGGACGGCGAGGTCACGGCCGGCTTCGCCTCGGTGGGTGTCGCCGTCACCGATCACGCCGGCTGGCCCGCCGCGGCACTCGCGGTGACGTGGGAGACGGCTCGCGGACCGGATGCCGCGCAGATCGCCGACGCCATACGAGACTCGGCCACCGAGCTTGGACGTCGCATCCGCTGAGCGCTCAGTCGACCTTCGCGACGGTTCCGTTCGTGAGTGCGAGGAGCTCCCCGAAGGTCAGCGGGAACACCGTGTGGGGTGTGCCGCCGGCAGCCCAGATCTCGGGAAACTGCGCCAGGTCTTCGTCGACGATCGTCGTCAGCGGCGCGGGGTGTCCGGTCGGTGCGACGCCGCCGATCACCTGCCCCGTCGCCTCCCGCACCTGCTCGGGTGTCGCGCGCCGAATGGGACCGCGCCCCAGGCGCTGTGCGAGGGCCGCGGTGTCGACGCGATGGGCGCCGCTGGTCATCACGAGCAGCGCCTCGTCGTCCGACCAGAACACGAGGCTGTTGGCGATCGCGCCCACAGGCACCCCCACGGCTTCCGCGGCGAGCACCGCGGTCGCGGCGGAGTCGGGCAGGACGACGATGTCGCCCGGAATTCCGGCCGCGCGGAGCGCGTCGTGGACGAGCCGGGAACGGGAAGGCAGCGCGGTGCTCATCCCGACAGCCTAAAGGTGGCGATCGGCGCGTTAACGCAGAGAGGGCCACCCGACAATGGGTGGCCCTCTCGCTTAAAAGAAGTCCGGCGGTGTCCTACTCTCCCACAGGGTCGCCCCTGCAGTACCATCGGCGCTGAGAGGCTTAGCTTCCGGGTTCGGAATGGGACCGG
>NZ_RCDB01000001.1 GCF_003651225.1 Microbacterium telephonicum | reverse complement strand
CGAAGCAGGGTCGAGGTTATTTGGCATTTGACAAGTGCACGCTGTTGAGTTCTCAAGGATCGGATGCTCCCGCCGCTCAGCCTCTCGGCCTCACCCAACGGGGCAACTTCCTGTTCGTCGACTTCCTCGGTCGAACCGGCGCTTCGAACGATCGAAATCGTTCAGTGGTCCCTGGCTCTTCGGTGGAAACCGACTCCCTACTCTAGCACATCAGTGCCGCTCCTCTTGCGAGGATTTTCAGTGGGGTTTGGTTCTCCGCTTGAGGGGGCGGGGCCTTCCGGCCTCTCGCTCTTCCCTGTGGGGCGAACAACAAGAACATTACGTGGATTCGGACGACGTGCCAAATCAGCGTGGGATCTCGGGCGTGTCGCGCGTGATTCCGCGGGTCGGCGTAGCGTGGGCGCATGCGCGCGGCCGTGCCCCTCCCCGCTCGCACCGACGTCGCCGGCCTCGCCGTCGACTGCGTGCGCTCCGTCGCCGATGCGGCGGCCGCCCTCGCGGGCGTCGCCGCACCTGCGCTCGACCCGGTGGGCATCTCGACTGCCTACACCGCGGACCGGCAGATCACCGTGGACGGCGTCCGGCCCGAGGCGTTCGCCGCGTTGTCGGGATTCTTCCGGTGCCGCGACGGCTGGGTGCGCACCCACGCCAACTACCCGCATCACGCGCTGCGCCTGCGCGATGCGCTCTCGCTCCCCGCGCACGCCGATCGCGACGACCTGTCCGCCGCGCTGGCGACGATGTCGGCGGCCGCCGCCGCAATGCGCGTCGAGGGTGCCGGCGGTTTGTGCGTCGTGGTCGCCGCCGAGCAACCGGATGTCGATGCACGCCTGCGGGAGCGCCCCCTCGTCGTCGAGACGAAGCTCGGCGACGCCGCGCCGCATCCGCTCGATGCCGCACCCGACGCGCCGCTGCGCGGTGTCCGCGTGCTCGACCTCACCCGCGTGATCGCCGGGCCGACGGGGACGCAGACTCTCGCACTGCTCGGTGCGCAGGTGGTGCGGATCGACCCGCCCGCCCTCGCCGAACCCGAGTGGCAGCACCTCATGACGGGGCACGGCAAGCGCTCCGCCCTGCTCGACCTGCGCTCCGACTCGGGCCGCGCCGCGTTCGAACGGCTTCTCGCCGACGCCGACGTCGTCGCGCTGGGCTATCGCCCCGAGTCGCTCGACCGTCTCGGGCTCTCGCCCGGCGCACTCGCGGAGCGCCGCCCGGGGCTCATCGTGCTGCAGCACCGCGCGTGGCGGGATCCTCGCCGGCGCGGGTTCGACTCGCTCGTGCAGGCGGCATCCGGCATCGCGCGGATCGAGGGTGCGCCGGAGGCGCCCGGCGTGCTGCCGGCGCAGGCGCTGGACTACAGCACCGGCTACCTCATGGCCGCAGCGGCGGTGCGGATGCTGCAACGCCGCGCCCGGATCGGCGGCTCGTGGCTGGCCGAGACGTCGCTGCGTCGGGTCGCCGCCGAACTGCTCGGTCGCCCCCGCACCGCCGAAGCGTCACCCGTGCCGATCGTGCCCGTCGGCTCACCGCCGGAGCGCATGCGCTTCGACGTCGCCGGCCGCGAGGTGCAGACGGCAGGACCCGCCTTCACTCTCGGCGGGCGGACCTTCTCGGCACCGCGCCCGTGGGGCGGCGATCCGCCCGAGTGGTGGTGAGCCGGATCCCCGTGCTCAGCCGCGGCGACGGCGGACGAGCACCGTCACGCACAGGGCGAGCGTCAGCACTCCCCACACCGCACACGCCGGCGGCAGCACCCGGTAGGCGAGGTGCGGCACCGTCCAGTCGGCCGTGATCGGCCCGTACACCGCGAGGCCGATGAGCCACCCGGCCGCCAGCGCGACGGGGAGCGACACCCACCACGCCACCCGCATTCCCGCGGGCAGCACGCGGTGCAGCGTCGCCGCCGGCGTCCGATGCCGCAGCCACAGCACCCCGGCCACCGCGAGGGCGAGCAGGCCGAACGCGCCCGACGCGTACTGCAACCACTTGAAACCGGGCAGCGGGCCCCACGGCTCGTCGAGCGCCGGGAACAGCGCGACGCCCCAACGTCCCTCGTGCGTGAACGCATCCCACACGATGTGCGAGACCACCCCGATGACCAGGGAGCACACGACCAGGAGCGTGAACACGAGCGGCTGCCGCCAGATCGCCCCGCGAGCGCCGGGCCGCGCGGCGCGCACCGATCGCCATGCGCCGCCGCCGATCGCGTCCCACTCCCCCGGCAGTCGCGCCGCGAGCCACGCGGGTGACAGCTCGCGCACCGCCGGGCGCAGCAGGCCGTACCACAGCACGAGCAGGACCGCGGCGATCGCGGTGGCCAACACGACGTTCGTGTGCGTCGCCTGGTAGGTCACCGGCGTCCCCCGCAGGAACAGCGGCAGGTCGGGGGTCATCGCGCCGATCGCGATCGCGGCCGGCAGCAGCGGCGTGCGCGCGAACGGCAGCGCGACGACCGCGTGCGACGGGGTGAACGGCATCCGCCGGGTCAGCTCGCCGTGACGAACAGCCCCGCGAGCGTCTTCTTGCCGCGACGCAGCACCGACACTCCGCCGGGCAGCGCGCCGGTCACGACCGCCGACTCGTCGTCCACCTTCGCGCCGTCCAGGCTCACGCCTCCCTGCGCGATCGCGCGGCGCGCCTCCCCGAGGCTCGCGACGAGGCCCGTGTCGACCAGCGCCTGCACGACCGGCGTTCCCGCGGCGACCTCGGCGTTCGGCAGCTCCTCCAGCGCGCTGCGCAGCGTCGCGGCGTCGAGCGCGGCGAGGTCTCCCTGACCGAACAGCGCCTCGGATGCGGCGATGACGGCGGATGCGGCATCCGCGCCGTGCACGTACGTCGTCACCTCGAGCGCGAGGCGCTTCTGCGCCGCGCGGCGGAACGGCTCGTCCGCCACGAGTGCGGCGTACTCGTCGATCTCGGCGCGGGTGAGGAACGTGAAGATCTTCAGGCGCGGCACGACGTCGGCGTCGGCCGTCGACAGCCAGAACTGGTACATCCGGTACGGGCTGCACATGGCGGCATCCAGCCAGATGGCGTTGCCCTCGCTCTTGCCGAACTTCGTGCCGTCGCTGTTGGTGATCAGCGGGGTGCCGATCGCGTGGACCGAGACCCCCTCGACGCGGTGGATGAGGTCGGTGCCGCTGGTGAGGTTGCCCCACTGGTCGCTGCCGCCGCTCTGGAGCACGCAGTCGTACTGGCGGTAGAGCTCGAGGAAGTCCAGGCCCTGCAGGATCTGGTAGCTGAACTCCGTGTAGCTGATGCCGGCTTCGGAGTTCAGGCGCGCGGCGACGGCGTCCTTCTTGAGCATCGTGCCGACGCGGTAGTGCTTGCCGATCTCGCGGAGGAAGTCGATGGCGCTCAGCGGCGAGGTCCAGTCGAGGTTGTTGACGAGGCGGGCCGCGTTGTCCCCCTCGAAGCTCAGGAACCGCTCGACCTGGGTGCGCAGGTAGCCGACCCACTCGGCGACGGTGTCCCTCGTGTTCAGGGTGCGCTCGGCGGTCGGCCGGGGGTCTCCGATGAGCCCCGTGGAGCCGCCGACGAGGGCGAGCGGCCTGTGTCCGGCCAGCTGCAGACGGCGCAGCAGCAGCAGCTGGACGAGGTTGCCCAGGTGCAGGCTCGGCGCGGTCGGGTCGAAGCCGCAGTAGTACGTGATCGGGTCGCCGGCGAGCAGGGCGCGCAGGGCCTCCTGGTCGGTGGACACGTGCACCAGGCCGCGCCACACGATCTCGTCCCACACATTCTCGAAGGTGGGGTCGTTGGCGGGCGCCAGCGCTTTCACGACGGTTTCAGACACGCACTTCAGGCTATCAGCGGGGTCGGCCGGGTTGCGCGGAGGCGGCGCGTGGCCGCGTCGATGTCGTCGGCCCGTGTCAGACTCGCGCCATGGTGCCGATGCCCCCCGACGACCCCGCGCTCGCGCTCGTCTGGTCGATCCTTCTCGCGGTGCTCGTCATCCTGCTGCTCGCCGCGGCGCTCGTGCTGGTCGTCGTCTCGCTGCGACGGCCGACCGTGATCGCGCTCTCCGTCGCGACGGGGCTGCTGCTCGGGGCGACCGTCCTCACGGCGTTCTCCCCCGTCGACGTCCCACTGCTGGTCGGCGTGATCGTCGCGCTGCTGGCCGGCACCGTCGGGGTGCTCGGCGGCAATCCCGTCACGCGCCTCGTGCTGCGCATCGCCACCGGCGGACGCGTGCGCGAGACCTCGGACGGCGGCATCTTCCTCGTGGCGCGCGGCGGGGCGAGCGCGACCGCCGACGACGAGGAGCGGGCACTGCTGCGCGGCGGCACGACCATCGGCTACCTCGAACGCCTCGCGGTCGTGCTGTCGATCATCGTCGGCTACCCGGAGGCGATCGCCGTGGTCGTCGCCATCAAGGGCGTGGGTCGGTTCTCCGAGCTCGCCGCCGCCGAAGCGCGCGAACGCTTCATCATCGGCACGCTCGCGAGCCTGCTGTGGGCCGCGGTCGCCGGAGCGCTCGTGCGCCTGGCGGTCTGGTGAGCGGGTTCGGCGTGGCTGCGCGGGATCAGCCGCGCAGCATCCGATAGCCCTCGACGATCGCCGACGCGCCGGCCGTCGTGAGCGATTGCGACACCGCCGGCTGGGTGATGCCCTCGGATGCGGCGAGCTCGCGCTGGGTCAGCCCTCGACACCGTCCGAGCACGAGTCGGCGCGTGCGGTCGCTGAGCGCACCGACGAGTTCGTCGCGGGCGAGCAGGTAGGCGTTGACGACGGGGAGCGCGGGCGCCTCGACGCCGGCCGCCGCCTCGACGCGGGTGCGCAGCGTCGGGGCCGTGCGCCGCTGCATCCGCTCGACGTGCTCGATCGCGGCGCGGGCGGCCCACCACGCCGATCCCTCGGAGATGTCCCCGGCCGCCGACGGGATGACCCCGACGTCGCCGATCCCGATCCCGAATCGCAGGTCGACACCGTCGCGCAGCGCGAGGCGCAGCAGCAGGAGCGCGGCCAGAGCATCGTCGAGGCCGGGGTACACGCCCTGCAGTTCGTCTCCCACGATCGGATGCAGGGGCGTCTCCGCCGCCGGCCCGTCCTGCGCGACGACGGCGAGCGCCTCATCGATCGCCCGCTGCGCTGCGGCGCGGTCGTCCAGCTCCCGAGATCCGACGATGTCCGCGATGACGGCGATACCCATGAGATAAGTGTATCGCCTGTGCCCGCGAAACAATAAGGCTTCGAGCTATTACTCTCGCATATCAGTGCGGGTCGATGAGACTCTGAGCCGCCGCCTGGGCACGCGCCACGAGCTCGGCGCGCTGCTCGGCCACCCGCACCGGCGCGGTGCCGCCCGCTCCCGTGCGGGAGGCGACCGAACCCTCGATCGACAGCACTTCACGGACGGCGGCGGTCAGATGCGGCGAGACGTCACCGAGAAGCGCATCGTCGGCATCCTCGAGGCCGATGCCGCGCTGCTCGCACGCGCGCACGAGCGAACCGGAGATCTCGTGCGCGTCGCGGAACGGCACACCCTGCTTGACGAGCCACTCGGCGACGTCGGTGGCGAGGGAGAACCCCTGGGGCGCGAGCGCCGCCATCCGCTCGGTGTCGAACCGCATCGTCGCGACCATCCCCGCGAACGCCGGAAGGACGAGTTCGAGCGTGGCCACGGAGTCGAAGACGGGCTCCTTGTCCTCCTGCAGGTCGCGGTTGTACGCCAGCGGAAGGGCCTTCAACGTCGCGAGCAGGCCGCTGAGGTTGCCGATGAGGCGCCCCGCCTTGCCGCGGGCGAGCTCGGCGATGTCGGGGTTCTTCTTCTGCGGCATGATGCTCGACCCGGTGGAGTATCCGTCGTCGAGCGTGACAAAGCCGAACTCGCGCGTGTTCCAGAGGATGACGTCCTCCGCGAAGCGGGACAGGTCCACGGCGATCATCGCGGCGACGAAGGCGAACTCGGCGACGACGTCGCGTGCGGCGGTGCCGTCGATGGAGTTCTCGGCGGGGCGGGCGAGGCCGAGTTCGTCGGCGACGAGCTGGGGGTCCAGGCCCAGCGTGGCCCCGGCGAGCGCTCCGCCGCCGTACGGCGACACCGACGCGCGCACCGACCAGTCGCGGAGTCGTTCGAGGTCGCGCACGAGCGGCCACGCGTGTGCCTGCAGGTGATGCGCGAGCAGGATCGGCTGCGCGTGCTGAAGGTGCGTGCGCCCCGGCATGATCGCCTCGGGGTGGGCGTCGGCCTGCGCGACGATCGCGTCGACCAGCCGCAGCACGTCGCGGGCGATCAGGGCCGCATGGTCGCGCAGGAACAGGCGCACGAGTGTCGCGATCTGGTCGTTGCGGCTGCGCCCGGCGCGGAGCTTTCCGCCCAGCTCGGCGCCCACCTCCGCGATCAGCGCCGCCTCGAGCGCTCCGTGCACGTCTTCGTCTTCGGGACGGGCGACGAGGATGCCGTCGGCGACGGCGTGGGCGAGCGTGTCGAGACCGGCGTGCATGCGGGTGAGCTCGTCGTCGGTGAGGTATCCGGCGGCGCGCAGCGCCGTCGCGTGCGCGCGGCTGCCGGCAAGGTCATAGGGCGCGAGCACCCAGTCGAAGTGGGTCGAGCGGCTCAGCGCCTGCAGTTCGGGCGACGGGCCCGTCGCGAAGCGGGCGCCCCAGAGCGATCCCTCGTTGGTGCCGTGCGCGCTGTGCTGAGTCACCACCCCAGCCTACCGACCGATCAAGTCGCGCCACGGAGCGATCCCGTGGGTGCTGCCGGGCGTCATCGCCCAGGCCATCGTGCCGCGCGGCGGGAGCGCGCTCATCGCCGCGCTCGTGGCGGGCATCGTGTCGGTGCCGTTCACCGGCGGCATCGGAGGGCTCAGCCTGTTCCTGTTCATCGCGGTGTTCCAGGAGCTGCCGTTCCTCGTGACGCTGTGGCGTCGCCGCGATCTTCGCCGCGACCGCCCTGGGCCGACTCATCGCCGGGCGACTGCGTCGCGCGGGGGTCGGCTCTGCCGTCGCAGCATCCGCCGCCCTCGGGTGAGGTCGCGCGCGTTCGGGAGGAGATATGCGTTCGGGAGGAGGATCTGCCGGAATCGGCCCTCCTGAACGCAGACCCCCTCCCGAATGCACGGCCGAGGCAGGACCCCCCGGCGGACGCGGGGACCCCGACGGATGCCGGCGGTCAGCGGATGCGGGAGGTGACGGCGGCGATGCCGGCTTCCAATGGGCCGCGGCCGACGAGCAGCGCCCAGGCCGTGCACGCGACGAGGCTCGTCAGCACGAACGGCCAGAACAGCTCCAGGGCGCGGAAACCGTCGAGGTCGCCGGTGTCGCCCAGCACCACCGCCGCGATGATCGCCCAGGCGACGAGCTGCCCGACGTAGACGGTGAGCGGCATCGACCCGACGGCGCGGAGCGGGTAGACGACCCAGCGCACCGCCGTGCGGCACAGCAGCAGGCACACCCCGAGGGTCAGCAGCGCCCAGCCGCCGGAGCCGACGGCCTCGAGCAGTCCCGACGAATGCGGCGCGGCCGTCCACACCGCCTGCAGGTACTCATCACCGCCGTCCGGGAGCCTCACTGCATCCGCCGCGTAGGCGAGCAGCGCCGCCGCGCCGCCCGCGACGACGAGCCGCACCTGCGTACGGGTGCGGCGCAGGTCGCTGCGCGCCGCCGCGAGCCCGGCCGCCAGGAACGCGAACCACACCGTGAACGGGTAGTGCCAGCCGATCAGCAGCGCCAGGTCGTTGCCGGCGGCCGTCTCCCACACCTCGGGCGCCTGCAGCAGCGGCTGCACCCACGGCATGACGAGCGCCGTGGCGCCCGCGACGATCCAGAGCGTCCGCGCGCGCAACGGCAGCAGTGGCAGCGACAGCAGGAACAGCAGCGCGTAGGCGGGCAGGATGACGTACACCGGCACCCCCGTCGCGATCAGCAGGATGCCGATCACCAGCAGGATGACGGCGCGCACGGCGATCCGCTTGCCCGCCGTGACGAGCTCCGCCGCCGGGACCGGCTTCGCTCCCCCGGTGACGATGCCGAGCGAAACGCCCGCGAGCGTGGCGAACAGGATCGACGAGCGCCCGTCGGCGAGCGCGAGCCACGTCGTCGGGTCGCCCCAGACGAGGTCGGGCAGCGCGATCAGGTGCGCGGCGAGCATGCCGAGCACGGCCAGTCCGCGCGCGAGATCGACGCCCGCCAGTCGCGACGGGGCGTCGAGCGCGGTCACCGGCACGGCGTCAGGGCTGGCGCAGCAGCCAGACGAGCAGCGCCTTCTGCGCGTGGAGGCGGTTCTCGGCCTCGTCCCACACGACCGACTGCGGGCCGTCGATGACCTCGGCGTCGACCTCGTAGCCGCGGTCGGCGGGCAGGCAGTGGATGAAGACCGCCGCGGGGTCGGCGAGGGTCATCGTCTCCTGGGTGACCTTGTACTGCCCGAGATCGCGCAGGCGTGCGATCTTCTCCTCTTCCTTGCCCATCGACACCCAGGTGTCGGTGACGATGACGTCGGCGCCGGCGGCGGCTTCGAGGGGGTCGGTGTAGAGGGTGACGGAGCCGCCGGTGGTCTCGGCGATGCGGTCGGCGTCGGCGACGACGTCTTCGCGCGGCGCGTAGTCGGCGGGCGACGCGACGCGCACGTGCATACCGGCGGTGACGCCGGCGAGCACGTACGAGTGGCCCATGTTCGACATACCGTCGCCGAAGAACGCGAGCGTGAGCCCCTTCAGCTCGCCCTTGTGCTCGCGGATCGTGAGTAGGTCCGCCAGCAGCTGGCACGGGTGGAAGTCGTCGCTGAGTGCGTTGACGACGGGCACGCGCGTGCCGCGGGCCATCTCCTCGAGCCCCGCCTGCGCGTAGGTGCGCCACACGATCGCCGCGACCTGCCGCTCGAGCACGCGCGCGGTGTCGGAGGGCGTCTCCTTGCCGCCGAGCTGGCTGTTGGCCGTCGAGATCACCAGCGGCGAGCCGCCGAGGTCGGCGATGCCGACCGCGAACGACACGCGCGTGCGGGTCGATGACTTGTCGAAGATCACCGCGACCGTCTGCGGACCGGCGAGGGGCTTCTGGGCCCAGCGGTCCTTCTTGAGCTCGACGGCGAGATCGAGGATCTCGGCCTGCTCGGCCGGGGTCAGGTCGTCGTCGCGCAGCAGGTGACGGGTCATGCGGATGCCTCCGAGGTCTGGGGGGTGTTCTCGAGCAGAAGGGCGTCGGTGACGGTCGCGAGGGCCTTGCCGAAGGCTTCGGCGAACTCGTCGACCTCGACGTCGCCGATGGTCAGGGGCGGGGCGATGCGGATCGTCGTGTCGTTGGCCGCGTTGACGATGAGGCCGTGCTCCTGCGCGGCGGCGACGACCGCCGGGGCGACCGGATGCCGCAGACCCACGCCGATGAGCAGCCCCGCACCGCGGCACTCCGCGACGAGGTCGGAGCCCAGCGCGGCGACGGCCGCGCGGATCTGCTCGCCCCGCACGGCGGCGTTCTCGACGAGGCCGGCATCCTCGATCTCGGTGAGCACCGCGTCGGCGACCGCGGTGCCGAGCGGGTTGCCGCCGAAGGTCGAGCCGTGCGTGCCGGGGTAGAACAGCCCGCTCGCCGCGCCGAAGGTGATGAGCGCGCCGATCGGGAAGCCGCCGCCGATGCCCTTGGCGACGGTGATCGCGTCGGGGGTGATCCCGGCGCGCTGGAACGCGAACCACTCGCCGGTGCGGCCGGCACCGGTCTGGATCTCGTCGACGATGAGCAGCGCGCCGTGGCGCGCGGTCAGCTCGCGCGCGGCCTGCAGGAAGCCGTCGGGCAGGTCGACGACGCCGGCCTCTCCCTTGATCGGCTCGACGAACAGCGCCGCGACCCGGTCGTCGAGCGCCGCCTCGAGCGCCTCGACGGTGGAGTCGATGTGCTCGACGCCGGCGGGCATCGGCTGGAACGGCTCCTGCATGTAGGGCTTGCCGGTGAGGGCGAGGGTGCCCATCGTGCGGCCGTGGAAGGCGTCGCGGAGCGCCAGGATGCGGGGGCGCTCGGCGCCGCCGTGCAGCCGCGCGAGCTTGAACGCCGCCTCGTTGGCCTCGGCGCCGGAGTTGCCGAAGTAGACGCGGCCCTCGGGACCGGTGCCGGCGAGGCGCTTGAGCCGCGCGGCGAGGGCGAGCTGCGGCGGCGTGGCGAAGTAGTTCGACACGTGCGAGAGCGTCGCCGCCTGCGTCGCGACCGCGTCGACGAACACCGGGTGCGCGTGGCCGAGGGAGTTGACGGCGATGCCGGCCAGGAAGTCGAGGTAGCGCTTGCCGTCGGCGTCCCACACCGACGCGCCCTCGCCGCGCACGAGCAGCGCGAGACGTGCGCCGGTGCTCTGCATCAGGTCGCGTCCGACGTCGGCCTGCCAATCCATCGCGTCGCTCATGACGCCACCACCTCGGTTCCGATTCCCTGTTCCGTGAAGATCTCGACGAGCACCGAGTGCGGCTGGCGGCCGTCGATGATGGCCGCGGTGTCGACGCCGCCGTCGACCGCGTCGAGGCACGCCTGCATCTTCGGGATCATCCCGGACTCCAGCGACGGCAGCAGTTCGCGCAGCTCGGATGCCGTCAGATGCGACACGAGCGAGTCGCGGTTCGGCCAGTCGGCGTAGAGCCCCGGCACGTCGGTGAGCACGACGAGCTTCGTCGCGTTCAGCGCGACCGCGAGCGCGGCCGCGGCGGCATCCGCGTTGACGTTGAGCGAGCTGCCCGGCCGGTCGAGGTCGGGGGCGATCGAGGAGACGACGGGCACGCGGCCGGCGGCGAGCTGGTCCAGCACCGGCTGCGGGTCGACCTGGACGACGTCGCCGACGTGGCCGAGGTCGTGCTCCATGCCGTCGACGAGCACACCGCGACGGCGGCCGCCGAACAGGCCCGCATCCTCGCCGGAGAGTCCGACCGCGAACGGCGCATGCTGGTTGATGCGGGCGACCAGCTGCGGGTTGATCTGTCCGGTGAGCACCATCCGGACCACACTGATCGCCTCCGTCGAGGTCACGCGGTAGCCGCCCTTGAACTCGCTGGGGATCGAGAGGCGGTCGAGCATCTGCGAGATCTGCGGGCCGCCGCCGTGGACGACGACCGGTTGCACGCCGACGAAGCGGAGGTAGGCGATGTCCTGCGCGAAGGCGTCCTGGAGCTCTTCGGAGACCATCGCGTTGCCGCCGTACTTGATGACGATGATGCGGCCCTGGAAGTTCTTCAGCCACGGCAGCGACTCGATGAGGACGCCGGCCTTCGCGGCCGCCTCTTCGGGCGTCGTGTGCTGGATGTTGTCGCTCATGAGGAGTACGCGCTGTTCTCGTGGACGTAGTCGTGCGTGAGGTCGTTCGTGAGGATGGTCGCGCTCGCCTCCCCCGCCTTCAGGTCGATCAGCACGCTCGTCGCGCGCGGCGTGAGGTCGACCTCCTCGCGCGGGCGGTCGGGAGCCCCCGCGCTGCACAGCCTCACACCGTTGAAGCTCACGTCGACCGCGTACGGGTCGAAGGCGGCCGCGGTCGTGCCGATCGCGGCGAGCACGCGCCCCCAGTTCGGGTCGTTGCCGAAGATCGCGGCCTTGAACAGGTTGTTGCGGGCGACCGAGCGCCCGACCTCGACGGCGTCGGCCTCGGATGCCGCTCCCGTCACGTGGATGGCGATGTCGTGGCTCGCGCCCTCGGCGTCGCCCTGCAGCTGCCGGGCGAGATCGGCGCAGACGTCGGTGAGCGCGGCCCGGAAGGCGTCGGCGTCGGGGGCGACGCCGGAGGCGCCCGAGACCATCAGCGTCACCTGGTCGTTGGTCGACATGCAGCCGTCGGAGTCGAGCCGGTCGAAGCTCACCCGGGTCGCGGCGCGCAGGTGCGCGTCGGCCTCGGCGGGGCTGAGCACGGCGTCCGTGGTGATGACGACAAGCATCGTCGCCAGGCCCGGCGCGAGCATGCCGGCCCCTTTGGCCATCGCCCCGATCGTCCAGCCGTCGCCCGCGACGACGCTCGTCTTGCTGACCGAGTCGGTCGTCATGATGGCGTGCGCGGCATCCTGCCCGCCCTCGGAGGAGAGCCCGGCGATCGCGGCACGCGTGCCGTCGAGCACCTTGCCCCGGAACACCTCGTCGCCCGTGCCGATGAGTCCGGTCGAGCAGACGAGCACGTCGCCGGGGCTGATGCCCAACAGCTCCGCCGCGGTCTCGGCGGTCTGATGCGTGGTCTGGAAGCCGAACGAGCCGGTGAAGCAGTTGGCGCCGCCGGAGTTGAGCACGATCGCCTCGACCACGCCGTCCTGGATCGCCTGCTGCGACCAGATGATCGGGTTCGCCTTGGCTCGGTTGGACGTGAACACGGCGGCCCCGACCTTCAGGGGGCCGCGGTTGACGACGACGGCGACGTCGGGCTTGCCGGTCGACTTCAGTCCCGCTGCGACGCCGGCCGCTTCGAAACCCTGGGGGACGGTGACGCTCACGGTGCCACTCCGTTCACGCTCAGGCCCGTGGCCTCGGGGAGACCGAGGGCGATGTTCATCGATTGGACGGCAGCGCCGGCGGTGCCCTTGACGAGGTTGTCGACGGCCGTGACGACCACGACCCGGTTGGCGGCCCGATCGATCGCGAGGCCCATGAGGGCCGTGTTGGCCCCGACGACGTCGGCGGTGCGCGGGAAGCGGCCTTCGGGCAGCAGGTGCACGAACGGCTCGCTGCCGTACGCCTCCTCCCACGCGCCCCGGATCTGCGCGTCGGTCGCGCCGGGTGCGATGGGTGCCGTGGAGGTGGCGAGGATGCCGCGGGCCATCGGCACGAGCACGGGCGTGAACGAGATGCCGACCTCGCCGGCGGCGCCGGCATCCGTCAGCGCCTGCCGGATCTCGGGGATGTGCCGGTGCGTGCCGCCGACGGCGTACGGGTTCGCGCTGCCGAGGATCTCGGCGGCGAGGAGGTTCGTCTTGAGGCTCTTGCCGGCCCCGGACGGGCCGACGGCGAGCACGCTCACGATGTCGGAGGGATCGATGACCCCCGCCGCGACACCGGGCGCGAGACTCAGCGACACGGTGGAGGCGTTGCACCCAGGGGCGGCGATGCGGCCGGCCCCGACGAGGCGCTCCCGCTGCTTCCCGCCGTCGACGATCAGTTCCGGCACCCCGTAGGTCCAGGGCTCGTGGAAGGCACCGCCGTAGAACGCGTCCCACGACTCCTGCGAGGTGAGCCGGTGGTCGGCGCCCGCGTCGATGACGAGGGGCGTGCCGGCGAGCATGTCGGTGTACTGGCCCGACTGTCCGTGCGGCAGCGCGAGGAAGACGACGTCGTGCCCGGCCAGGGCCTCGGGGGTCGTCGGCCCGATCGTCAGGTGCGAGAGCGACCGCAGGTGCGGCTGGTGGTCGATGAGCGGATCGCCGGCGCTGGAGTGCGCGGTGACCGTCGTGATCTGCATGTCGGGGTGGGCGGCGAGCAGCCGCAGGATCTCACCGCCGGCGTAGCCGGAAGCGCCGGAGACGGCGACCGAATAGGTCATTGTCCAACCTTATTGTCTGGGGTGGAGCCGCGAATGCGGCCGGGACCGGAGACGGCGACACCGGCGGCTCGACCCGGACGGGGAGCACGCGGGGTCGCCTAGAGTCGGCGGTCGCCCTGACGTCGACGCGCACGGAACATCGCTGCGGCGGTGTTCGCGGTCGAGGACATGGGGCGAGGCTAGTCCGGATGCGGGGGACGCCGCAAATCGGCGGATGCGGTGGGCCCGGGCTACGGGAGTTCGGCGAGCAGGGCGAGCTCGTCGTCCCGGCGGAGGCCGGCGGCACGGGGCCGGTCGAGTCCGCGCGACCGCTCGTCGGCCAGGGCGCGCTCCAGCGTGGTGCGCAGCGGGCGCAGCCGGCCGCCGAGGAGGCGGTAGGTCGCGTTGGAGCGGCTCGTGAACCCGGGCATGTCGGCGGGCAGCCACAGCGGCAGCGACCGGGGACCGGCCCAGTACGCCACGTCGTGCTGGACGAGCCAGTCCGGCGGCGCCGCGACGAGCGCACCGGTGTGACCGGCGACGTCGCGCGCCTCGTCCAGGAACGCGGCGAGGTGCAGCGGGTCGCCCACGGCGTTGACCGCGCCGACGAACATCTCCCGTCCGACGGCATGCGCGACATCGGCGACGTCGTCGACGTCGATCACCTGCACACCGGCGCGCGGGGTGTCGGGGATCAACACCGGCCCCGCGCCGGCGAGTGCGAGTCGGGAGACCCAGTAGCCGAAGCGGTCGGTGGGGTCGCCCGGGCCGACGATGAGGCCCGGCCGGATGACGGCCGCGCGGTGTGCGAGTGCGGCGCGCACGGCGGCCTCGCCGCCGGACTTCTGCCGCGCGTAGTCGTCGGCGTCGGAGGTCGCAGGGTCGGCGAGCGCGGCGGACTCGTCGGCGCCCGGATCGGTGTTCGAGGCGTACGCCGACACGCTCGAGACGTAGGTCCAGTGGCGGGCACTCCCGCCGAGGGCGGCGACGGCGGCAGCGACATGAGAGGCACGCGAGGAGATGTCGACGACCTCGTCCCACTGCCGGTCGGCGAGCACCGAGTAGACGGCCGGGTCGTCGCGGTCGCCGGTGACCAGCCGTGCTCCGTAGGGGGCTTCCCGTCCACCTCGGGCGAGGCAGGTGACGTGCGCGCCGGCGTCGAGCCAGCGCTCGGCGATGCGGGCGCCGAGCCAGCCGGTGCCGCCGAGGAGGAGGACGTCGGTCATGTCGTGCCGTTCGGATCGGAGGATGCGGGGCGGGGTCAGGTCGTGGGGAACGCCTTGATGCGCTGCAGCAGGTCGGGGCCGGTGCGCTCGAGCGTGCGCCCGCCGACGAGCACGCCCGCGACGACGACGCCGGCGCCGACGACCACCCCGACGACGAGAGCGACCGCGCCGAGCACCTGCGACGAGGTCGTGAGGGCGACGATCGCGAGCACCAGGGCGGGGGCGGCGAGCACCGCGCACACGCCCCATACGACGAAGACGAGCAGGCCGTTGACGAACGTCTGCCCCGGCACGGACTTGAAAGGGCTGTCGCCGGGGGCGGCGACGGGCACGACGATGAGCGCCGACGAGACGGCGCAGACGCCGTAACCGACGAGCAGCAGCCCGAACGCCGCGCCGAGGACGGCGGGCAGCCGCATCCATTCCCCCGTGACGGCGCAGGTCGCCACGGCGACCAGGGCGACGGCGGGAACGCCCACGCACGCGGCGCCCAGCACCCGCCCCCAGCGGTCGGCGCGGCCCCGGATGCCGCTGGCGAGCATCGAGGCGAACGCGGTGCCGTCGTAGGAGATGTCGGCGTATCCGGCGACGGCGAGCATGAACGCGACGAGCACCGCCGAGACGCCGAACGGCCAGCCGTCGACGCCGGAGGTGAACAGGAACAGCGCCGGGAACAGCGGCACGAAGATGAGCTGCCGCACGTAGCGGGGGTCGCGCAGCCAGCCGGTGAGCGCGCGCGCCCACGTCGCCCCGACGCCTCCCGACGGCATGACCCCGTAGAGGCCCAGCGTTCCGGAGCGCACCGACCGGGTCGCACGTCGGGGCGCGCTGGAGACCGACGCCGACAGCGCCCGTTCCCACACGACCCACAGCAGGACGACGGTGGCCAGCGCGATCGCGAGCTTGGCGAGGGCCGTCGCCCATCCGCCCGCCGCGAGGTCGGCCGGCACCGCCCAGGCCGCGCCGATCGGCGTCCACGACAGCACGCCGGCGGCATCCGCGAGTCGTCCGCCGATGTCACCGCTCGAGTCGAGCAGTGCGAGGACGCCGGTGATGATCGGGCCGGTCATGATCAGCAGCGCCAGCACCACGGTGCCGACGATCTCCCGCCCGCGACGATTGCCGCCCAGTCCCCGCGAGAGTGTCTCCATGAGCCGGCTCGCGAGCACGCAGGTGAGCACGCCGAGAAGCGCGGCCGGCACGGCGGCCACGGCGGCGCCCGGCCACCGCACCCACAGGATGACGGTCGCGAGGGCCGCGATCGCCGTCGTGATGCCCGGGATGCCGGTGAGCCCGACGCCGGCGAGCGCCGCCATCGTCTGACGGCTCGTGAACGGGAACGGGGCGAGTTTGACGGCGTCGACGCTCGTGTCTGTGCCGGCGATGAGCACGGGACCGACGATCCAGCCGAGCACGAGGGCGGATCCGCCGATCACCGCGACGATGGCGGCGACGCCTTCGCCCTGGAAGATCGCGACCGCGACGAAGCCCGCGACGACGGAGCCGAGCAGCCAGAGCGCGCCCAGCATCCCGAAGATGAAGCCGACGAGCTGGGAGGGGCGGCGCAGCAGCGAATTCGCGAGGATGCGGTACCGCAGCTTCAGGACTGTCGCAACCACTGCGGCCCCTCGGAGGTGTGGCGGCCGCCGACGAGCGCCACGAACCGGTCCTGCAGGCTCTCCCCCGCGCGCACCTCGTCGACGGTGCCCGCGGCCAGCACATGCCCCGCGGCGATGACGGCGACGTGGTCGCACATGCGCTGGACGAGGTCCATCGAATGGCTCGACACGATCACCGACCCGCCCGAGGAGGTGTAGCTGCGCAGCACGTCCTCGATGTTCGCGGCCGAGACCGGGTCGACGGACTCGAACGGCTCGTCGAGCACGAGCAGTCGCGGCGCGTGCACGAGCGCGCACGCCAGCGCGACCTTCTTGGTCATGCCCGCGGAGTAGTCGGCGACGATCGTGCCGGCGGCTTCCCGCAGGTCCATGACGTCGAGCAGGTCGCCCACGCGAGGCGCGATCTGCTCGCGCGGCAGGCCGAACATCATGGCCGTGTAGGTCAGCAGCTGCTCGCCGGTGAGCCGGTCGAACAGGCGCACGCCGTCGGCGAGGTTGCCGATCATGCGCTTGGCGACGGCCGGGTCGGCCCACACGTCGACGCCGTGCACCTGCGCGGTGCCGGCATCCGGGCGCAGCAGGCCGGTGGCCATCGACAGGGTCGTCGTCTTTCCGGCCCCGTTGGGGCCGACGAGGCCGTAGAACGAGCCCCGCGGCACGACGAGGTCGAGGCCCGCGACGGCGACCTTCTCCCCGAACCGCTTGACGAGACCCTGCAACCGGAGGGCGGTGGATTCGGTCGACTCGCTCATCGTCCCGAGCCTAGCGAGCGTCTCCGCGGGCCCGCCAGCGCGGGCCGCGGAGGCGGCGCGTCACTCGCGCAGCGCGGCGCCGAAGCGCTCCGCGGCCACGGCGACGCCGGCGAGTTTCGCCTCGGTCGCCTCGGCGGCGGTGAGCGTGCGGTCGTCGGCGCGGAAACGCAGGGCGAAGGTCAGGCTCTTCGCGTCGTCGGGCACACCCGAGCCGCGGTAGTCGTCGACGAGGCGCAGCGACTCCAGGAGGGCGCCGGCACCTTCGGTGAGTGCGGTGGCGACCTCGCCGGCGGGGACCGATGCCGGTACCACGAGCGACACGTCCTGCGTGGCGGCAGGGTATCCGGAAAGGGCGCCGACGACGACGCGGTCGCCCGCGGCGGCCAACAGGGCGTCGAGGTCCACCTCGGCGACGATGACGCGCCCGGGCAGGTCGGCCGCGGCCGAGACTTCCGGGTGCACCTCGCCGACGTAGCCGACCACGGCACCGTCGACGGTGACGACCCCCGCGCGTCCCGGATGCAGGGCCGCGCGCTGCGTCTGCGAGACCTGCACCTCGACGCCGGCCGCGGCGGCGATGAGCCGGACCGCGTCGAGACCGTCGGCGAGGTCGAAGGGCTCGGCACGCTGCGCGGGCTGCTTGGCGACGCGGTTGCCGGTCAGCAGCACGGCGACGTGGCGTGGCTGCGGCGGGATGGACGCGTCGAGCGCGGCGAGGGTCGCGGCGTCGGGGCGCACGGCGGCGGCGGGCACCGTCGCCGTGCCGTAGGAGACGCCGGGCTCGGGCAGGAACACCGTGCCCGACTCGAACAGCGCAAGATCGGTGAACCCGCGGGAGAGGTT
Organism: Microbacterium telephonicum; assembly: GCF_003651225.1. GTDB lineage: Bacteria > Actinomycetota > Actinomycetes > Actinomycetales > Microbacteriaceae > Microbacterium > Microbacterium telephonicum. The sequence goes on along the minus strand of NZ_RCDB01000001.1, from coordinate 1,005,216 downwards.
GCGATGCGCGATCTGCAGCAGTCCGGGCACGAGCGTGCGACGCAGGAACGGCGCCTGCCCGTCGAGCGGGTTGGCGAGCTTCACCGACGGCAGGTGCTCCCCCGAAGCCGAGCCGTGCAGATCGTTCTGCTGCTCGGTGGTGAAGCCGAACGACGGCGTCTCGACGAAGCCGGCGGCGGCCAGCGCGTTCGCGACGCGACGGCGGCCGTGCTGGGACGGGGTGAAACCCGTTCCGGACGGCGGCACCGGCAGCTGCGAGGGGATGCGGTCGTACCCGTCGATGCGGGCGACCTCCTCGGCGAGCGTCCACTTGTCGGTGAGGTCGGGACGCCACGACGGCGGGATGACCTCCCACGCGCCGGCGTCGGAGTCGGCGACCTCGCAGCCGATGGTCTCGAGTGCACCGACGACCTCCGCGTCGGTGTAGTCCACGCCGATGAGCCCGGGGACGAATCCGTGCGGCAGTGTGATCGCCTCGAGGAACACCTCGGCGAACAGGGCGCCGCCGCGATCGCCGAGCGTGCCGCCGGCGTGCTCGACCATGAGGTCGGCGACGCGGCGGGCCGCGACGAACGGGACGAGCGGGTCGACGCCGCGCTCGAACCGGCGCGAGGCCTCGGAGGGCAGCTTGTGGCGCCGCGCGGTGCGGGCGATCGTCACCGTGTCGAAGATCGCGGCCTCTATCAGGACGTTGCGCGTGGCATCCGTCATCTCGGTCGTCGCCCCGCCCATGACGCCCGCCAGACCGATGGGCCCGGACTCGTCGGTGATGAGCAGGTCTTCGACGTCGAGGGTGCGCTGCTTGCCGTCGAGGGTCGTGAGCGTCTCGCCCGGGTGGGCGCGTCGCACCGTGATGCCGCCGGTCAGCCGGTCGAGGTCGTACCCGTGGATGGGGTTGCCGAGCTCGAGCATGACGTAGTTCGTGATGTCGATGAGGATGCCTAGCGAGCGGATGCCGGCCAGCTGCAGCCGGGCGACCATCCACGCCGGAGTGGGGCGGGACGGGTCGACGCCGGTCACCGTGCGCACGACGAACTCGCTCGCGCCGACGCGGCCGCGGATCGGGGCGTCGTCGACGACGCTCACCTCGAAGCCGTCGGTGGGCTGGGCGAGCTCCTCGAACGCCCGCTCGGCCGGGTCGCGATAGGGCGCGCCGGTGGCGTGCGCGTACTCGCGGGCGACACCGCGCAGGCTCAGGGCGTAGCCACGGTCGGGGGTGACGTTGATCTCGACCGCGACGTCGTCGAGTCCGAGCAGGGCGATGGCGTCGGCGCCGACCTCGGGGTCGAGGCCGAGTTCGACCAGGCGCAGGATGCCGGAGTGCTCCTCGCCGAGTCCGAGCTCGCGGGCCGAGGCGATCATGCCGTCCGAGACGTGGCCGTAGGTCTTGCGCGCCGCGATCGGGAACGGCCCCGGCAGCACGGCGCCGGGCAGGGTCACGACGACCTTGTCCCCCTCGAAGAAGTTGCCCGCGCCGCACACGATGCCGCGCACGCCGCCGTTCGCTTCGCCGACGTCGACCTGGCACCAGCGGATGGTCTTGCCGTTGGACTGCGGCTCGACCTCGAACGAGACGACGCGGCCGACGACGATGGGGCCGGTGAGCCCGAAGCCGTGGACGTCCTCCTCTTCGAATCCGACCGACACGAGCGAAGCCAGCACGTCTTCGGGGGTGGCATCCGGTGCCACATCGACGTACTCGCGGAGCCACGAGAGCGGGACGCGCATCAGACCACCATTCCGAACTGCTCGCTGAAGCGGACATCGCCTTCGGCCATGTCGCGCATGTCCTTCACATCGGAGCGGAACATGAGGGTCCGCTCGATCCCCATCCCGAACGCGAAGCCGGAGTACACGTCCGGGTCGATCCCGGCCGCGCGCAGCACGTTCGGGTTGACCATCCCGCATCCGCCCCATTCGATCCAGCGCGCCCCGCCCTTGAAGGTGGGGTGCCACAGGTCGAACTCGGCCGACGGCTCGGTGAAGGGGAAGTAGTTGGCGCGGATGCGCGTCTTCGCGTCGGCGCCGAACAGCTGCCGGGCGACGTGGTCGAGGGTGCCGCGCAGGTGGGCCATCGTGATGCCCTTGTCCACGACGAGACCCTCGAACTGGCTGAACACCGGCAGGTGCGTCGCGTCGAACTCGTCGGTGCGGTACACGCGCCCCGGCGAGACGATGTAGATCGGCAGCTCGCGGGTGAGCATCGAGCGCATCTGCACGGGGCTCGTCTGCGTGCGCATGAGCAGGTGCGAGGCGACCGGGTCGACGTAGAACGTGTCCTGCATCTGCCGCGCCGGGTGGTCGGCGTCGAGGTTGAGCGCGTCGAAGTTGTACCACTCGTGCTCGAGCTCGGGCCCCTCCGCGACCTCCCAGCCCATGCCGACGAACAGGTCGCCGACCTGGTCCTGCAGCAGGGTGAGCGGATGCCGGGCGCCGACGCGCGCGCGCTGCGGGAGCGCGGTGATGTCGACGGCCTCGGCGGCGAGCGCGGCGGCCGTCTCGGCGGCGGCGAGCTCCTGCTCGCGGGCGGCGAGCGCCTGGTTGACACGGCCCCGCGCCTGTCCGACGAGCTTGCCGAGTGCGGCCTTCTGGTCGTTGGGCACATTGCGCAGCTGCGCGTTCAGGAGGGCCAGCGGCGCTCCCTCGGCGGTGTGCGCCGAGCGGGCGGCCCGCAGCGCGCCGGTGTCGGCGGCGGCGGCGATCGCGGCGAGGGCGCCTGTGACGGCTGCCTCGACGTTCTCGGGCGTGATGGCGTCGGGCGAGGTCTGCGGGGTGTGCTCTGTGGCGTCGGACACGAGGGTCGAGTCTACCGGCGGGGCGCGTGTCGCCCCGCCGGTGACCGACTAGATGTGGAAGCCGCCGCCTTGGTTGAACTTCCCGGCGCCCTTCTGCGCCGCGATCAGTTCGGTGTCGGTCGTCGCGGGGACCGGGTGGTGCAGCGGGTCTACCGCCTGCTGGGCGCGCTCCGACCGGCGCAGGCGCCGCTCCACGCGGTACGAGATGTAGCTGATCGCGAGGCACAGCGCCACGTAGATCGCGCCGGCGATGAGCGCCGCCTGGATCAGCGGCGAGCCGTACTGGGCGTTCGAGCCGAGCAGCTTCGCGAAGTAGAGCAGCTCCGGGTAGGTGATGATGAACCCGAGCGCGGTGTCCTTGAGGGTGACGACGAGCTGCGCGATGATCACCGGCATCATGGCCCGGATCGCCTGCGGCAGCAGCACGAGGCGCATGACCCCCGACTTGCGGAGGCCGATCGCGGAGCCGGCCTCGCGCTGTCCGCGCGGCAGCGCCTCGACACCGGCGCGGATGACCTCTGCCAGCACCGAGCCGTTGTATGCGACGAGGGCGATGACGACGGCCCAGTACGATTCCATCTTGATGCCGATCACGGGCAGGCCGTAGTACAGCAGCAGCATGAACACCAGCACCGGGATCGCGCGGAGCACCTCGATGATCCACGTGACGGGCACGCGCACCCACGCGTGGTCGGACAGGCGGCCGATCGCGAGCACGAAGCCGAGCACGAGGGCGCCCACGGCGGCGGCGCCGAACGCGGCCAGGGTCGCGAGGGTCGCCTCGGCGAAGCGCACCCACACGGCCGAGAACGTGAAGACGTACCACTTGTCGGCCTCGAACTGGCCGGTCTCGGCGAAGCGCCAGACGACGAAGCCGAGGACGGCGAGCACCAGCAGCACGGTGACGACCCCGAGGAGCCGGTTGCGGGCACGGGCGCGGGGACCGGGGACGTCGTAGAGGACGGAACTCATCGGGCCACCTGCCATCTGCGCTCGAGCACGCGTTGCAGCCAGGCCAGCAGAAGCACGAGCACGACGAACACGGCCATGACGATGAGGATCGTGACCATCTGGTTCTCCCCCTGCTCGCTCATGTTGGCCCGGATGTTGCCGAGGTTGACGACGGAGAATCCGGCCGCGACCGTCGTGTTCTTCAGCAGCGCGATGAACACGCTCATCATCGGCGGGATCACCGAGCGCGCCGCCTGCGGCAGCACGACCAGGCCCATCACCTGCGTGAACGGCATGCCGAGCGCGCGCGCCGCCTCCGCCTGTCCGACGGGCACCGTGTTGATCCCCGATCGGAGGGTCTCGGCGACGTACGTGGCCGTGTAGATACCCAGGCCGCAGACGGCGAGGACGAGGTAGCTTCCGCGCGGCACCGGCACCAGCAGCGGCACGGCGAAGGCGAAGAAGAAGAGGACGAGGGTCAGCGGGGTGTTGCGGATCCAGTTGACGTAGACGGCCCCCACCGCGCGGGCGACGGGGATCGGGGAGACCCGCATGGCACCGATGAGGAAGCCGAGGACGAGCGCGATCGCGGCGCCGCCGAAGAACAGGATCAGCGTCCCGACGAGCGCGTCGCGCCACAGATCCGGGTAGTCGAAGATCTGGTTCACGGGGCTCCTTCCGGGGGTCGTAGAGGGAGGGCGGGCGGATGCTGCGCGGGGATGCCACGGGGCGGCGCCGAGTCGGGCCGCCGCCCCGTGGCGCCGGGTCAGCTGACCGGGTCGGGCTCCGGCTGGGTGCCGGTGACACCGGCCGGGCCGAGGTTCTTCTCGAAGATCGCGTCCCAGATCTCCGGGTTGTCGGTCATCGTCGTGTTGATGAACTCCGCGAACGCCGTGTCGCCCTTGGCGATGCCGACGCCGTAGCGCTCTTCGCTGAAGGGCTCCCCGGCGATCTTGAGGTTGTCGGGGTCCTGCGCCGCGTAGCCGATGAGGATCGCCTCGTCGGTGGTGACGGCATCCGCCTGGCCGTTCTTGAGGGCCTCGACGCACTGCGAGTACGTGTCGAACTCGGTGGTCTTGGCGGGCGTCTCGTCCTTGATCCGCTGGATCGAGGTCGATCCCGTGACCGAGCAGACGGTCTCCTCGGCGGTGAGCGAGTCGACGCCGGTGATCGCGTCGTTGTCGGCGGCGACGAGCAGGCCCTGGCCGGTGATGAAGTACGGCCCCGCGAACGAGATCGATTCCTTGCGCTTGTCGGTGATCGAGTAGGTCCCGACGTAGTAGTCGATGTCGCCGTTGATGAGCGCCTGCTCGCGGTTGGCCGACGGGATCGCCTGGAACTCGATCTGATCCTCGTCGTAGCCGAGCGAGGCGGCGATCCAGCGGGCGATGTCGACGTCGAAGCCGGTGCGCTCGTTGGTGGTCGGGTCGAGGTAGCCGAGGTTGGGCTGGTCCTCCTTGACGCCGATCTTGACGGATCCGCGCTCGGTGATCTTCTCGACCGTGGGGCTGCCGTCCACGGTGGGGGCCGGGTCGGCGACCTCGAACCAGACGGTCGCCTCCTCGGAGGCCGCTCCGCTCTCGTCCGGGGTGGAGGTGGGCGTGCCGCTGTTGCACGCAGTGAGGGCCAGTCCGGCAGCGGCCAGCAGGCCGAGGCCGGCAGCGATCTTGGTACGTCGCATGTGATCTCTCTCCTTCGGTTGCGTATCTCGGTGGGGGACGGGGACGTCAGTGGGTGATGAGCTTGGAGAGGAAGTCCTTCGCGCGGTCGCTCTTCGGATTCGTGAAGAACTCGTCGGGGGTCGCCTCCTCGACGATCTGACCGTCGGCCATGAACACGACGCGGTCGGCGGCCTTGCGGGCGAAGCCCATCTCGTGGGTGACGACGATCATGGTCATGCCGTCCTGCGCGAGGGACACCATCACGTCGAGCACCTCGTTGATCATCTCGGGGTCCAGCGCGCTCGTCGGCTCGTCGAAGAGCATGACCTTCGGCTTCATCGCGAGAGCGCGGGCGATCGCGACGCGCTGCTGCTGTCCGCCCGAGAGCTGCGCGGGGAGCTTCGCGGCCTGGTGTCCGACGCCGACACGGTCCAGCAGCACCTTCGCCTCGGCCTCGGCATCCGCCTTGCGCATCTTCTTGACCTTGAGGGGGCCGAGCGTGACGTTCTCGAGGATCGTGAGGTGCGAGAAGAGGTTGAACGCCTGGAACACCATGCCGACATCGGCCCGCAGGGCCGCGAGCGCCTTGCCCTCGGCGGGGATCTCGACGCCGTCGATCGAGATCGACCCGCTCGTGATGGTCTCGAGCCGGTTGATGGTGCGGCACAGCGTCGACTTGCCCGAACCGGAGGGTCCGATGACGACGACGACCTCGCCGCGGTTCACCGTCAGGTCGATGTCGGTGAGGGCCTGGAAGTCGCCGTAGTGCTTCTGCACGTTCTCCATGACGACGAGCGGGTCACCGCGCCGCACCGTGATGTTCGACGTCTTCGGAGCCGGGTCGTGAGCAGAGGCCGTCATCCTGCCACCCTGGCACGGGCGGGCGCCCTCCGGCAGACCCTTTACCGAGTTGTAACAGGTCTGATACGGGCCTGTACGCGCTCAGGCGCGCTGCGCGAACGCCGTCTCGTAGAGGCAGACAGAGGCCGCCGTGGCGAGGTTGAGCGACTCGGCGCGGCCGTAGATCGGCAGGCGCAGCGAGACGTCGACGAGGGCGAGAGCCTCGGGCTCGAGGCCCCGCGCCTCGTTGCCGAACAGCCACGCCGTGGGTCCGGCCAGCGTGCTGCGCTGGGCCAGGAAGTCCTCTCCGCCGACATCGGCGGCGACCACCTGCATCCCGGCCTGGTGCGCGCGTTCCACCGTCCCGGTGAGCTCGCCGGCGACGGCGACCGGCACGTGGAACAAGGACCCGGTCGTGGCCCGCACGACCTTCGGGTTGTAGGGGTCGACGGTGCGACCGGTGAGCACGACGGCGTCGGCGCCGGCGGCATCGGCGGCCCGGATGATCGTGCCGAGGTTGCCGGGGTCGCGCACCTCCTCGCAGATCGCGACGAGACGGGGTCCCGCCGCGAAGATGTCGCGCACGCTCGCGGGCGTCTGCCGGGCGACGGCGACGATCCCCTGCGGGGTGACCGTGTCGGCCATCGCGTCGAGCACCGCCTCGGTCGTGAGCACGACCTCGACGCCGGCCGCGGATGCCGCGTCGCGGATGTCCTGGTGGCGTTCCATCGCCGACGGCGTCGCGAACAGCTCGACGAGCGTGTCGGGCGCGTAGGCGAGGGCCTCCCGCGCGGACTGCGGCCCCTCGAGCAGGAACAGTCCCGTCTCCTGACGCGCACTGCGCTTGGTCAGTTTCGCGACGGCGCGCACACGCGGCGACCGGGGGTTCTCGAGCACGTCCACATTTTATGGGGTGGGACGGGTCCCGCCCGGGAACGACGAAGGGCGCCCTCGCGAGGAGGGCGCCCTTCGAACGGGGTGCGCTTACGCCTTGGGGGCGTTGACGTCGGCCGGCAGGCCCTTCTTCGCGGTCTCGACGAGCGAGGCGAAGACGGCGGGCTCGTTGACCGCGAGCTCGGCGAGCATGCGGCGGTCGACCTGGACGCCGGCCAGGTTCAGACCCTGGATGAAGCGGTTGTACGTGATGCCGTTCTGACGGGCGGCGGCGTTGATGCGCTGGATCCACAGGCGGCGGAAGTCGCCCTTGCGCTTGCGACGGTCGCGGTACGCGTAGACGAGCGAGTGGGTGACCTGCTCCTTCGCCTTGCGGTACAGGCGCGAACGCTGGCCCCGGTAACCGGAGGCGCGCTCGAGGATGACGCGACGCTTCTTGTGGGCGTTGACGGCCCGCTTGACTCTAGCCATTTCTCATATTCCTAACGTGCGTCGGCGATCAGATGCCGAGGAGCTTCTTGGCGACCTTGGCGTCGCCCGGGGCGAGGATCTTGTCGGCCGAGAGGCGGCGGGTGCGCTTGGTGGGCTTGCCCTCGAAGTTGTGGCGGAGGTTCGCCTGCTGCTTCTTGAGCTTGCCGGTACCGGTGACCTTGAAGCGCTTCTTGGCGCCCGAGTGGGTCTTCTGCTTGGGCATATCTCTTCCTTCGTTGGGATTCCCGCCGGGCGGGAGTCTGTGGGGCGCTTACTCCGCGGTGGCGGCGGGCGCTTCGTCTTCGGCGCCCTCGCCCGCGTGGCGGGCGTCTCGGGCGGCCTGCTTGTTCGCCGCACGGACGGCGTTCTGCTCGGTCTTGACCTCGGACTTGTTCTTGTGCGGGGCGATCACCATGACCATGTTGCGTCCGTCGATCGTGGGGTTGGACTCCACGGTGCCGAACTCGGCCACGTCCTCCGCGAACTTGCGGAGCAGGCGCACACCCTGCTCGGGACGCGACTGCTCGCGACCACGGAACAGGATCATGGCCTTGACCTTGTCACCCGTCTGGAGGAAGCCCTCCGCACGCTTGAGCTTGGTCTGGTAGTCGTGCGCCTCGATCTTCAGACGGAAGCGCACCTCCTTGAGGACCGTGTTCGCCTGGTTGCGACGTGCTTCCTTGGCCTTCTGGGCAGCTTCGTACTTGAACTTGCCGTAGTCCATGATCTTGACCACGGGCGGCTTCGAGTTGGGCGCCACCTCGACCAGGTCGAGGTCGGCCTCCTGCGCCAGGCGCATCGCGACTTCGATGCGGACGACGCCGACCTGCTCACCGGCGGGACCCACGAGGCGGACCTCGGGGACGCGGATGCGCTCATTGGTGCGGGGATCGCTGATGCGGAACTCCTCTTCGTGCGGGGATGGCCACCGGGACGCAGTGGTGCGTCTCGGGCGGAAGAGGCTCGGCATCCACCCGCACGATGCTGGGCATCGGCATTGTGTACTGCACCCGTACCGGTGTTCCGGACGACCTCGCGGACGAGGCGGAGTGCGTGACCCGGTAGCCTGGAGCGGCAAGCGCGGGTGGGATGTGATCCTCTTTCGAGCCGGAGTAGAACACTCCGGTGCCCGCTCAGTCTAGCAGAGAGCAGCACGTGGACACGATCCCCTCCCCCGAGCCGTCCTTCGACCCCGCCGGCGACGACCGTCCGGCGCAGTGGGAGGAGCAGGAGCGCGCCGCCGCGAACGCCGCCGGACGCGACATCGCCGACGTGCCCGCCGTCGAGGTCATCACCACGACCGCCGTTCACCTGCTCAGCGCCGCGGCCGTGAAGGTGGGCCTCGCCGACGACCCCGCCTCGCAGACCGACCTCGACGAGGCGCGCAAGCTCATCAATGCGCTGGCGGGCCTGATCACCGCCGGCGCTCCCGAGATCAGCGACATGCACGCGCGCTCGCTGCGCGACGGGCTGCGATCGGTGCAGCTCGCGTTCCGCGAGGCGTCGGTCATCCCCGACCCGATCGGCAAGGGCCCCGGCGAGAAGTGGACCGGCCCCGTCACCTGACCGCGCCCGCCAGAGCCCGCGAGTTCGCCGGTCCGTCCCCGAGTTCGCCGGTCGGCGCGCAAGTTCGCCGGCGAGCTCGACGCCGTAGCGGCGATCTCGGCGAAGAGGTGACGAGGTCGGTGCGGCACGAGCCTCCCGATCGGCGGGTCAGCCGCGGACGAGCTTGACCGTCAGCGAGTCGACGAGCACCGCGATGCGGTCATCGGCGGCCCAGCGGCTCGCCAGACGCTGCAGGATCGCGTCGAGTTCGGCCTGTTCGAGCCCGTCGACGAGGTGCAGGCGCACAACCAGCTCGGGGCCCCGCAGCCGGGCGTCCGGATCGCCGGAGGCCACCGACAGGTCGAGCACGCCGAGCTCGCCCCCGATCGATTCCTGCAGCCCCGCGAACACCTCGGGCGAGGTGTGCGCCGGCTCCCAGGCCTGACCCTGCCCGATCGCCCAGACCGCGGGACGACGCAGCACGAACTCGGTCGGCGAGGACGGGTCGATCACGATGAGGTCGGTGTCGTCGGATGCCGCCGCGAGCGCGGTGCGGATGCCGTCCGCCGGCACCGGACGGGCGAGCGCATCCCAGGCGCGCATCGTGTCGACGCTCGTGAACACCGGAAGCACCTTGCGGCCGTCGGGGGCGGCGACCGTCACGATCGAGAGTTCCTGCGTCTTGTCGACGACGAGACCGGTCGGGCCGACGCCCTCATCGCCCTTCTCGGCGAGGAGCGGGATCAGCAGGCGCGCGCCTCGGTAGGCCTCGGCGACCGCGGCGGCATCCCCGTCGCCGGCTCGGAAGTCGGTGAGGGCGGCCAGCAGCGCCGCATCCGCGGAGCCGTCGTCGCCGGCATGCGGGTTCGCCTCGAACGCACGCCCCTCCCAGGGCACTCCGGCGGAGTCGCCGGGGACCGCGCAGGCGTGCCCGCCCGCGCCGCCGTGACCCTCGCCGTGGCCGTGCGCCGGGTCAGCCGGCCGCGACATCCAGCGCCTCGGCGAGCGTGAACGCGCCGGCGTACAGCGCCTTGCCCACGATCGCGCCCTCGACGCCGAGCGGCACGAGTTCGCGGAGGGCGGCGATGTCGTCGAGGCTCGAGACGCCGCCGGAGGCGATGACCGGCTTCGGCGTGCGGGAGGTGAGCTCGCGCAGCAGCTCGATGTTCGGGCCCTTGAGGGTGCCGTCCTTCGTGACGTCGGTCACGACGTAACGGCTGCAGCCGGCATCCTCGAGGCGGTCGAGCACCTGCCAGAGATCGCCGCCCTCCCGGGTCCAGCCGCGGGCGGCCAGCGTCGTGCCGCGCACGTCCAGACCGACCGCGATCGCCTCGCCGTAGCGGCTGATGACGTCGGCAGCCCACTCCGGGTTCTCCAGCGCGGCAGTGCCGAGGTTGATGCGCGTCGCGCCGGATTCGAGCGCGGCCTCGAGCGACGCGTCGTCGCGGATGCCGCCGGACAGCTCGATCTGCACACCGCGTACGGCGCGGATGGCCTTGCGGATGACGCCGGTGTTGCTGCCGCGCCCGAACGCGGCGTCGAGGTCGACCAGGTGGATCCAGGTCGCCCCCTGGTCGGCCCACTGCTGCGCCGCGTCGACGGGGTCGCCGTAGTCGGTCTCGGTGCCGGCGGCGCCCTGCGTCAGGCGCACGGCCTTGCCGTCGGCGACGTCGACGGCCGGCAGCAGGATCAGTTCAGGGGTGGACGCGAAATCGTTCATGGTTCCTGGTGTGTCTGGGGTGCTGTGGGAAGGCCCGCACGCCCGTGGCGCGCACGCACGAGGCAAGAGCCTACCGGGGTTGCGGGAGCGATCCGATCCAGTTCGAGAGCAGGCGGATGCCCGCCTCCCCCGACTTCTCGGGGTGGAACTGCGTCGCCGACAGGGGGCCGTTCTCGACCGCGGCGAGGAACGGGGCACCGTAGTCGCACCAGGTGAGCACGGGCTCGCGGAACGGGCGCACGACGTCGAGGCTCCAATGCTGGGCGCCGTAGGAGTGCACGAAGTAGAACCGCTCGTCCTCGATGCCGTCGAAGAGCGTCGAGCCCTCGCCCGCACGCACGGTGTTCCAGCCCATGTGCGGGAGGACGGCGGCATCGAGCTCGGTGACGGCGCCCGGCCATTCGCCGAGGCCCTCCGTGTCGACCCCGCGCTCGACGCCGTGCGCGAAGAGCACCTGCATGCCCACGCAGATGCCCAGCACCGGCAGACCACCGGCGAGGCGTCGCTCGATGAGTTCGTCGCCGCGCTGGGCGCGCAGTGCCTCGGCGACGGCGGCGAAGGCGCCGACACCGGGCACGACGAGCCCGGCGGCATCCTGGACGAGGCCGCGGTCGGCGGTCAACCGCGCGTCCGCTCCGGCGGCGACGAGCGCCTTCACGGCCGAATGGACGTTGCCCGAGCCGTAGTCGAGCACGGCGACGAGCGGCCGCGACGACGCGGTCACAGCGCACCCTTGGTGCTCGGCACCCCCACGACGAGCGGGTCGAGCGACTTCGCCTGGCGGAACGCGCGCGCGAACGCCTTGTACTCGGCCTCGGCGATGTGGTGCGGGTCGCGGCCGCCCAGCACCCTCACGTGCACCGTGAGCGCACCGTTGAAGGCGAGGGCCTCGAAGGTGTGGCGCACGAGCGAGCCCGTGAAGTGGCCGCCGATGAGGTGGTGCTCGAACCCGGCGGGCTCACCGGTGTGCACGAGATAGGGCCGTCCTGAGATGTCGACGACGGCCTGCGCGAGCGCCTCGTCGAGCGGGACGAGGGCGTCGCCGTAGCGCGAGATGCCTCTCTTGTCGCCGAGCGCCTGACGGATCGCCTGGCCGAGCACGATCGAGACGTCTTCGACCGTGTGGTGGGCGTCGATGTCGGTGTCACCGGACGCCCGGACGCTCAGATCGGTCAGCGAGTGCTTCGCGAACGCCGTGAGCAGGTGGTCGAAGAACGGGACGGTGGTGTCGATGTGGCTCTGGCCGGTGCCGTCCAGGTCGAGTTCGAGTTCGACGGTGGATTCGCTCGTCGCGCGGCGGATCTGCGCCGTGCGGGATGCGGGGCTGCTCATGTCGGCGAGTCTACCGAGGCGCCGGCGGCGGAGCGGGCCGCATGACGGCGCGCGACGCACCGCGTCGGCGCGTCGGCACGCGCCTCAGAGCGAGGCGAGCGCGTCGAGGAAGGCCGACGTCTCCTGCTCGGTGCCGGCCGTCACGCGCAGCGCGTGCGGGATGCCGACGTCGCGGATCAGGATGCCGCGGTCGTACAGGCCCTGCCAGGTGTGCGCCGGGTCGTCGACGCCAGAGAACAGGACGAAGTTCGTCCACGACTCGTACGGCTGGTAACCGAGGGCCTCGAGCGTCGCAGACATGCGGTCGCGCTGGGACACGATCTCGTCGACCATGCCGAGCATCGTGGGGGCGTGCCGCAGCGCCGCGGTCGCCGCCGCCTGCGTGAGCGCGCTCAGGTGGTAGGGCAGGCGCACGAGGCGCAGCGCGTCGATCAGCGCCGGATCGGCGGCGAGGTACCCCACGCGGGCGCCGGCGAAGGCGAACGCCTTGCTCATCGTGCGCGAGACGACGAGACGCTCACGGTCGGGCAACAGCGTCAGGGCGGAGCGGGACTCGCGCGGGGCGAATTCCTGGTACGCCTCGTCGACGATGACGATGCCGGGGGCCGCGTCGTAGACGGCGGCGATGGTCTCCAGCGACAGCGGTGTGCCGGTGGGGTTGTTCGGCGCGCAGAGGAACACGACGTCGGGCGCGGCATCCGCCACCTGCGCGGCGGCGTCCTCGGGCGTCAGCGTGTAGTCCACGCCGCGCGTTCCCGTCACGTACTCGGCGCCCGTCGCGCGGGTGAGGAGCGGGTACATCGAGTAGGTGGGGCCGAACCCGAAGGCGGTGCGGCCGGGACCGGCGAAGGCCTGCAGCAGGTGCTGGAGCACCTCGTTCGAGCCGTTCGCCGCCCAGATCTGCTCCGGGGTCAGTCCGTGCCCGAGGTAGTCGGCGAACCCTTCGCGCAGCGAGGTGAACTCGCGGTCGGGGTAGCGGTTGACGTCCCGCAGCGCACGGGCGATGCCGTCGAGGATGTCGTCGGCAACGTCCTCGGGGACCGGGTGGGTGTTCTCGTTGACGTTCAGCGCGACCGGCAACGGCGCCTGGGGCGCGCCGTAGGGGGTGAGCCCCCGGAGGTCGTCGCGGAGGGGGAGGTCGTCGAGACTCGCGCTCATCCCACCCATGCTACGGGGCGGGAACGGGTACATCCCCGCGGAGAGACGGGCCGCGGCTCGATCACCGTCCGGCGCTGTACTCCACCGGGATCGACAGCGACTGCCCGGGGATGACGTCGCCGGTCGGCAGCGCGTTGAGCGTGACGATCTGGTCGACGACGTCGCGGGGGTCGGCGTCGGGCGCGATGTCGCCCGCGATGGACCACAGCGTGTCGCCAGGGACGACCGTGACCGTGGCGAACGTGCCCGCGGGGGCGCCGGCGTCGTGCGAGGCGATGGCGCTGCCGCCGGAGAGGATCGCGAGGGCGAGCGCGATGACGGCGGGGAGCGAGGCGAGGACCGCGATCACGCGGCGCCCGCGGACGGTGAGGCGCAGCCGCGTGGTGGGGACGGCGGGACGGACGTGCAGCGCGGGGGCGGCGATGTCGATCGTGGTCATGGTGTCCTCCTCGGTGGCCTCGGATGGGGAGAGGTTCGCATCCGCCCCTCGGCCGGGGGGGCCGGATGCGAACTTCTCTTCCGAAGCTATCTTCGATATAGTCGAACTGTCAAGTGGTCTCGGAATCGGAACCCGATCGAAGACGACACGCGCGAAGGTGCGGCGTGGAGTCCGGGATGGCGGATACGGTTTCGATGACCAGAGCACATCACCCACCTCCGACATTCGAAGCCGGCGACGGCGGAGACGGTCGCGACCGAGGAGTTCCGAATGAGCGAGAAGCCCCAGAGCGACAGACCCCAGACGCGCCGCCGCAAGAGCCTGAGTGACAAGCAGATGGCGATCCTCGAGGTCATCCAGCGATCCATCGCGCGTCACGGCTACCCGCCGAGCATGCGCGAGATCGGGGATGCGGTGGGCCTGAAGTCGCTCTCTAGCGTGACCCATCAGCTCAACCAGCTCGAGCTCAGCGGCTATCTCCGCCGCGACGCGGGCAAGACCCGGGCCATGGAGGTGCTGATCGATCTCCCCGGCACCGCGGCGGAGAACCCCGCCGACGCGGCTCCGTCGATCGGCGACGCCGCCCTCGTCCCGCTCGTCGGCCGCATCGCCGCGGGAGTGCCCATCACCGCAGACCAGCAGGTCGAGGAGATCTTCCCCCTCCCCCGCCAGCTCGTGGGCAAGGGAGAACTGTTCATGCTCAAGGTCGTGGGCGAGTCGATGATCGACGCCGCCATCTGCGACGGCGACTGGGTCGTCGTCCGCTCGCAGTCGACGGCCGACAACGGCGACATCGTCGCGGCGATGCTCGACGGCGAGGCGACCGTCAAGACCTTCCGCCGACGCGACGGCCACACGTGGCTCCTGCCGCGCAACAGCGCCTTCGAGCCGATCCTCGGCGACGAAGCGGTCGTGCTGGGCAAAGTCGTCGCCCTGATGCGCGCCGTCTGAGCCGCCCCGCGCGGGTGACACCCGGACGGCAGGGTGTCGCGTGCACCCGCAGTTGGGCGATCCTCGTGCCGATCTCGATCGTCACCGCCTGGGCGCGTGTGCAGCTCGTCGACGAGGCCAGCTTCGTCGACACCCTCGCGCCGCTGGCCTCCGACGCCGCCGTGCAGGACATGATCGTCGACGAGACGATGGCCGCCATCGCGGCGCGCGTCGACTTCGCTGCGCTGACCTCCGACGTCATCGACGGCGTCGCAGGACTCATCCCGCAGATCGACCGTGTGGTCATCCTCGGCACCGGCGAGAACCTCGCCCTGGTGCGCACCGGGTACGCCGTGGCGACGGCCGTCGGGTACTGGCTCCCGCTGGTCTCGCTCGGCCTGTTCCTGCTCGGTGTGCTCATCGCCCGGCGACGCTCGACGGCACTGCTCGGCTCGGGTGTCCCGCTGCTGATCGGCGGCGGGTCGCTCGCGATCGGCATCGCGATCGGTGCCGGCCTCATGGGGACGGTCGCATCGCAGGCGGACCTCTCACCGTCGGCGCTCGGGGTGATCTATCAGCAGGTCTCGGCGGGCATGGCGCACACCGCGGCGATCATCGCCCTCCTGGGCGCGGTGATCGCCGTGCTGGCCTGGACGAACGGCGCCTCACGCCCCGCCGTGGCCGTACGCGCCGGCGTCGAGTCGGTCAACAGCGGCCTGCGCCGCTCGCTCGCCGGCTGCGGCGTCGATACCGGCCGCTTCGGCCGCTGGATGTCCGCGCAGCGCGGCGTCGTCCGTGCGGCCATCGCGGCGCTCGCGATCATCTGGCGGCTCGCGCTGCGGCCACTCACCGCGGGTGAGGTGTTCCTCGTGCTGATCGTCGCCCTGGTCGCATGGTGGCTCTCCGAGCTCGTGCAGGTGCGTGAGGACGAGACCACGCCGATCGCCGTGGTGGAAGTCGTCGTCGAGGAGACGGCGGGTCAGTCGGCGATCCGGGACTGATCGCTCAGGCGATGCCAGCCGCGGTTGTGGTAGACGAGCGCGTCGCCCGCCTCGCCCGGCGCGACGTCGCGCCCGAAGCCCGACTCCAGGGCGTGCGCGGCGATGACCGTCGAGGTCCCCGCATCCATACGGTCGATGACGGCGCAGCGCACCCACGCGCGGACGTCGTCGTACACGGGCTCGCCGGTCGTCAGCCGCGACCACCCGCGCCCCTGCGCGAACCGGTCGATCCCGCTGGTGGCGCCGAGCTTGGCCAGTTCGAGGTCGTGCGCGTCGAGCAGGTGCACGACGACGGTCTCGGCGCGCGAGAGCACGCCGGCCGAGGACGACAGGGTGGAGATCGAGAAGATCAAGAGCGGGGGTTCGGCGCTGACCGACGACACGGATGTCGCCGTCAGCGCGACCGGACCGTCGCCGGCATCCGCCGTGATGACCGCGACACCACCCGGGTGTCCCCGGAACAGCGCCTTGAACTCCGCCGGCGAGAGGGATGCCGTGAACCCGCGCTCGGGCATCCGCAGCGCGTTGTCCGGCGACGGCGCGGCGGCCGTGCTCACGAGGCGACCTGCGCGGTCTGCGCGATCTCGCCCCGGACGATGGCCGCCCCCGCGCTGAGTGCGCTCAGCTTCCGCTGCGCGATCGCGCGCGGGAAGGGCGCCAGGCCGCAGTTCGTGCTCGGGATGAGGTTCTCGGCGTCGACGTAGGACAGCGCGCGGCGCAGCGTGTCGGCCACCTCATCGGGGGTCTCGACCTGCTCGTTCGCGACGTCGATCGCGCCGAGCATCACCTTCTTGCCGCGGACGAGCTCGATGAGCTCCATCGGCACATGCGAGTTCTGGCATTCGAGCGAGATGATGTCGAGGCTGGAGCGCTGCAGCAGGGGGAAGGACTCCTCGTACTGCCGCCACTGGGATCCCAGCGTCGCCTTCCAGTCCGTGTTCGCCTTGATGCCGTAGCCGTAGCAGATGTGCACCGCGGTCTGAGCGTGCAGGCCCTCCGTCGCGCGCTCCAGGGCGGCGACCCCCCAGTCCTTGACCTCGTCGAAGAACACGTTGAACGACGGCTCGTCGAACTGGATGACGTCCACGCCCGCCGCCTCGAGCTCGCGCGCCTCTTCGTTCAGGATCTTCGCGAACTCCCACGCCAGCTTCTCGCGGCTCTTGTAGTGGGCGTCGTAGAGGGTGTCGACCATCGTCATGGGCCCGGGCAGCGCCCACTTGATCGGGCGGTCGGTGCTCTCGCGCAGGGCGATCGCGTCGTCGACGAACACGGGGCGCTCCCGGCGCACCTCGCCGACGACGGTCGGGACGCTCGCGTCGTAGCGGTCGCGGATGCGGACGGTTTCGCGCTTTTCGAAGTCGACGCCGCTGAGGTGCTCGATGAACGTCGTGACGAAATGCTGACGGGTCTGCTCGCCGTCGCTCACGATGTCGATGCCGCGGCGGGTCTGATCCTGGACGGCGAGGCGCAGCGCATCCTGCTTGCCTTCGCGCAGGGCGTCGCCCTCCAGCGCCCACGGCGACCACAGGACCTCAGGCTGTGCGAGCCAGGAGGGTTTGGGCAGGCTGCCGACGATCGTGGTCGGAAGAAGCGTGTGCATGATCGATGATCCTCCGCTGGTCATGCGACGGGTACCCGGTAGTCGGCCGCCCAGCGTTCCAGGACGTCGCGGTGGGGCTCGATGAAGTGCTCCTGCGTGTACCGGCCCTGCGTGAGGGCGAGGCGGCTGCGCTCGTCGCGGTCGTAGTCGATCCGGGTGCGGGAAAAGTCCTGCGCGCCGAGGCTCGGCCGGTAGACGGCCGGCGCGGCGGAGTTGGCGTTGTAGATCTCGGGGCGGTAGATCTTCTGGAACGCCTCCATCGTGCTGATCGTGCCGGCCAGCTGCAGGTCGGTGTAGTCGGCCGTCAGATCGCCGCGGAAGTAGAACGCGAGCGGCGCGACACTCCCCGGCGGCATGAAGTAGCGCACCTGCAGTCCCATCCGCGCGAAGTACTCGTCGGTGAGCGAGTACGCGTCCTGCTCGTATTCGACGCCGAGGACCGGATGCCGGTAGTCGGATCGCCGGTAGACCTTGCTCGTCGAGACGCTGATGCAGATGACCGGCGACTGGGGGAAGCGCTCCCGGTAGGTCGTCGACTCGAGGAAGCGCTGGAACAGCTTGCCGTGCAGCTCGCCGAAGTCGCTCGGGATCACCGGGGCTCCGCCGCCCGGGTTCGCGGCGGGCAGCAGCACGCTGAAGTCGTAGTCGCGGACGTACGAGGAGAAGTTGTT
The DNA here is from genome assembly GCF_003651225.1 of Microbacterium telephonicum. Lineage (GTDB taxonomy): Bacteria > Actinomycetota > Actinomycetes > Actinomycetales > Microbacteriaceae > Microbacterium > Microbacterium telephonicum. The sequence continues at coordinate 987,208 of NZ_RCDB01000001.1, read as the reverse complement.
CCCGACGATCCCGTGCGTGCGCCGGCCCGTGAGCCGGTCGAGCAGGTGGACGTCGAGCACCTCGATGAGGGGGAACCGCCGGTCCACGCCCGCCGCGGCGAACTCCAGCTGTACCGAGACGATCTCGAGTTCGACCGTGTAGCGGTCGCCGTCGGCGTTTTCCTCGCGCACGAGGTCGTTGAATCGGCGGTCGATCATCGTCAGGGTGTTGCGCAGGTTCTCGCGGCGGTGCTCGCCGCGGGCCAGGTTGGCGAAGTTCGTCGTGATCCGCGAGTCCTCCGACGGCGCGTAGTCCTCGTCGAAGCGGGTCGTGGTGATGCTGAACGTGAAGTCGTCCGCCATGGCTGGCCAATCGTCGGGAGGAGCGGCCGTCCGGCCGCGCGGGGAGGGATCTCTCTATCGTGCAACCTCACGCAGATATCGGGTAACCAACCGTGACTATTCGGTCATATAGTCGTCTCCTATGACCCAGGCATCCCGACGGTCGAGCGGCGTGACACTGCAGCACCTGCGGTACTTCATCGAGGTCGCCGCGGAGGGCTCGATCTCCGCCGCGGCAGATGTGCTGTACGTCGCGCAGCCGACCATGTCGGCCGCGATGAAGGACCTCGAGGCCCGCGTGGGTCGCGTGCTGCTGACCCGGTCCGCTCGGGGCGTCGGCCTCACCGACGAGGGAGCGGAGTTCCTCGGCTACGCGCGACAGGTGGTCGAGCAGGTCGAGCTGCTCGAGCAGCGCTATCTGGGACGCCCGCCGTCGCGTCGCCTGCTCGGCGTGTCGACGCAGCACTACTCGTTCGCCGTCGACGCCTTCGTGCGGATGGTCAAGGCCAGCGGTGCCGACGAGTACGAATTCGCGCTGCGCGAGTCACGCACGTGGGACATCATCGAGGATGTCCGCACCCTCCGCAGCGAGCTCGGCATCCTGTACCGCAACGACTTCAACCGCAACGTCATCGATCGCCTGCTGCGCGACTGCGGGCTGGTGTTCCACCCGCTCTTCGCCGCCGCACCCCACATCTTCATCTCTCGCCGCAACCCGCTCGCCGCGCGGGGCAGGGCCACGCTCGCCGATCTGGTGGGCCTGCCCCGGCTCACCTTCGACCAGGGGACGAACAACTCGTTCTACTTCTCGGAGGAGATCCTCTCGACGCTGTCGAGCGCGCGGGAGATCCGCGTCTCCGACCGTGCGACGATCTTCAACCTGATGATCGGGCTCGACGGCTACACGATCTCGACGGGGATCATCAGCGACCAGCTCGACCCCGAGATCGTCGCCATCCCGCTCGACGTCGACGATCGCATCGAGATCGGCTGGATCGGCCATGCGGCGATCCCGCTGACCGACCAGGCGCAGCGCTACCTCGCCGAGGTGCGTGCCGTCGTCGCCGGCTTCGGCGTCGAAGTGCTCGGCTGACGACACTCCGCACGGTCGGCGCCGCGGACGGTGCGGCCGATAGCGTGGGGGCATGGCCCCGCTCCCCTACGGCTCCTGGCCGTCGCCGCTGTCCGCCGCCTGGGCGGCCTCCGCTTCTCCCCGATTCGAGGGCGCCGCCTTCGTCGGAGACGAGATCTGGTGGGGGCAGTCGATCCCGGACGAAGGCGGGCGCACCGCGGTGCTGCGTCGCCGCCCGGACGGCTCTTCCGACGCGGTGCTGCCGTCGCCGTGGAACGCCCGCTCTCAGGTGCACGAGTACGGCGGCGGCAGTTGGGCGGCCACCGAGGACGGCCGCCTGTTCTTCGTCGAGAAGACCGACCAGCGCGTGTGGATGCTGACCCCGGGTGGGCAGCCGCGAGCGCTGACCCCGGCCGACGGCGCGACGCGCTACGGCGGGCTGCGCTGGCAGCACGGCGTGCTGCTCGCGATCTCTGAGCACCACGGCGACGGGCGCGTGCCGCGGCGCGCGATCGTCTCCATCGACGACGACGGGGCGCGCGAGCTCGTCGCCGGCAGCACCTTCCTGGCGCAGCCGGCGCTCTCGCCCGACGGTTCGCACCTGGCGTGGGTGGCGTGGAACCACCCCGACATGCCGTGGGACCGCACCGAATTGCGCGTCGGTCGGATCGAGGGCGGCACCGTCGCCCGGTGGACGGCGGCCACGAGCGGGCGCACCGCCGCACTGCAGCCGGAGTGGCTGGACGCCGAGGCGCTGCTCTACGCCGACGACCCCGACGGACGCTGGAACCTCTTCCGCCTGCAGGTGGGCGACGACCTGCACCATGACGCCGTCTCCCCCGCCGACGCCGACACCGGCGGGGCGCTCTGGGTGCTCGGTCCGCGCTGGTACGCGCCGCTCGCGAACGGACGCATCGCAGCCGTGCGCACGGACGGCGCCGACCGTCTCGAGCTCATCGAGCCCGACGGATCGTCGTCGGCCCTGCCGGTGCCGCCCACCGCGCGGCTGCTCGTCGAGGCCACCGACGGCGAGCGCCTGCTCGTGTCGGGCGCGGCACCCGGGGGAAGCGGAATCTGGCTCGTCACGCCCGGCGAAGACACCGTCCCCGTCGCGGGCGGGGCCGACACGGCGGATGCGCAGTGGTATCCGGAGGCGCGCGCCCTCACGGTCGACGGGGCGTTCGGCCCGGTCCATGCGTTCGACTTCCCGCCCACGAGCCCCGACCATTCCGGTCCCGACGACGAACTGCCGCCGTACCTGGTGTTCGTCCACGGCGGCCCGACCGCGCACGTCGGCGGCGTCGCCGACAGCAAGATCGCCTACTTCACCAGTCGCGGCATCGGCGTGCTCGATGTGAACTACGGCGGCTCCACCGGCTACGGACGCGCCTACCGGGAGCGGCTGAAGGGACAGTGGGGTGTCGTGGACGTGCTCGACGTCGCCGCGGCCGCATCCGGTCTCGCCGCCGCCGGGCTAGCCGACCCGGAGCGCATCGCGATCGAGGGCGGGTCGGCGGGCGGCTGGACGGTGCTGTGCGCGCTCGTGGACACCGACGTGTTCGGCGCGGGGATCTCGCGTTACGGCGTCGCCGACCTGCGGGCCCTCGCGGCCGACACACACGACTTCGAGGCGCGGTACCTCGACGGACTCGTCGGACCGCTGCCGGAGGCCGAAGTCGTGTACCTCGAGCGGTCACCGCTGACGAGGCCGGAACGGCTGCGTACGCCGCTGCTGATCCAGCAGGGTGCCGACGACGCGGTCGTGCCGCCCTCGCAGTCCGAAGCGCTGCGCGACGCCCTCGCCGCCCGTGGCGTGCCGCACGCGTACGTGCTGTACGAAGGCGAGGGGCACGGGTTCCGCCGCACCGAGACGATCGTCCACGCCCTGGAGAGCGAGCTCGCCTTCCTCGGTCAGGTCTTCGGCTTCCCGACGCCGGGCGTGGCTCCGGTGCCCCTGGACTGAGCGACTCGCCCGCGGCACCGTCGCCGGCCGCCTGCACGGGGCGCGGTCAGGCGAGGGCGAAGGGGCCCAGGCGACCGGCGAGCACGGCCGGGACGTGCGCGTGCAGCACCGTGCCGTCGGCGCCGTGCTCCTGACTCAGGATGATGCCGTGCTCGTGCACCGCCGAGACCAGGTCGCCGCGGTCGTAGGGCACGACGGCACGGATCTCGACGGCCGGGAGCGGCAGCGTCTGCTCGATGACCTCGCGCAGCTCGTCGATGCCCTCGCCGGTGCGCGACGACACGAACTGCGCCTGCGGCGCGAGTCCTCGCAGCACGAGCCGCGTGTCGTCGTCGAGCAGGTCGGCCTTGTTGAACACCACGATCTCGGGGATCTCGCGCGCGCCCACATCGCCGATCACGTCGCGGACGGTCGCCAACTGCGCCGCCGGGTCGGGGTGGGAGCCGTCGACGACGTGCACGATGACGTCGGCGTCGGCCACCTCCTCGAGCGTAGAGCGGAACGCCTCGACGAGCTGATGCGGCAGATTGCGGACGAAGCCGACGGTGTCGGTGAGCGTGTAGACGCGCCCGTCGGTCGTCTCGGTGCGGCGCACCGAGGTGTCGAGCGTGGCGAACAGGGCGTTCTCCACGAGCACGCCGGCGCGGGTGAGCCGGTTGAGCAGGCTCGACTTGCCAGCGTTGGTGTAACCGGCGATCGCGACGGCCGGGATCGTGTTGCGCTTGCGCTCGGCGCGCTTCGCCTCGCGCGCCGGGGCGAAGTCGCGGATCTGCCGGCGCAGCATCGCCATGCGGGTGCGGATGCGGCGACGGTCGAGCTCGATCTTCGTCTCACCGGGTCCGCGCGAGCCCATGCCCGCACCGCCCGCGCCGACCTGGCCACCGGCCTGACGGCTCATCGACTCACCCCAGCCGCGCAGGCGCGGCAGCAGGTATTCGAGCTGGGCGAGTTCGACCTGCGCCTTGCCCTCGCGGCTCTTGGCGTGCTGGGAGAAGATGTCGAGGATGACGGTGGTGCGGTCGATGACCTTCACCTTGACGACGTCTTCGAGCGCGCGGCGCTGGCTGGAGGCGAGCTCGGTGTCGGCGATCACCGTGTCGGCGCCGACGGCGGCGACCAGGTCGCGCAGTTCGTCGGCTTTGCCGCGACCGATGTAGGTCGCCGGGTCGGGGTGCGGACGACGCTGCAGCACACCGTCGAGCACGACGGCGCCGGCCGTCTCGGACAGGGCGGCGAGCTCGCGCAGCGAGTTCTCGGCATCCTCCTGCGACCCCTGCGGGTAGACACCCACGAGCACGACGTTCTCCAGGCGCAGCTGCCGGTACTCGACCTCGGTGACGTCTTCGAGCTCGGTGGACAGGCCCGGTACGCGGCGCAGTGCGGCGCGCTCCTCACGGTCCCACTGGTCGCCGTCGGTGTCGCCGTACGAGACGGTCGCCTCGTCCTGCAACGCCTGCGCGGCGCCGAACACGTGCGCCCCGGACCGCGCCTCGGCGCGCGCGAGCACCCGGTCGACCGGGTCGACCGGTGACTCGTCGGTGCTCGGGTGGGAGGTGGTGTCGGTCATGTCTTCCTTCCTGCGGCCGCGGCATCGCTGCCGACGGCCATCCGTGAACTCTAGTCTCCGCGCCTGGGCGCGGGCTCGGGTAATCTCGCACTCATGTCCGGTGACCACTACTTCAGCGCGTCGCCGTCCAGTCCCGAGAACCTCCGCCGCATCCGCGTGACCTTGGCCGGTCGCGACCTGGATGTGACGACGGCCGGCGGCGTGTTCAGCCCCGACCACGTCGACTCCGGGACGGGCGTGCTGCTGGCCAGCACGCCGCCCGCACCGCCGGGCGGACACCTGCTCGACCTCGGATGCGGGTGGGGGCCGATCGCGCTCTCGCTCGCGCTGCAGTCGCCCCACGCGACCGTGTGGGCGGTCGACGTCAACGAGCGCGCGCTCGACCTCGTGCGTCGCAATGCCCGCGATCTCGGCCTCGACAACGTCAACGCCGTGCAGCCCGGGGATGTTCCCGACCACATCGCGTTTCGCACCATCCGCTCCAATCCGCCGATCCGCGTCGGCAAGAACGAGCTGCACGGCATGCTCGAGCAGTGGATCCCGCGGCTCGGCGAACGCAGCGACGCGTGGTTCGTCGTGGCCCGCAATCTCGGCGCCGACTCCCTGCAGCGGTGGATCGCGGCATCCTTCGACCGGGGATTCTCGGTGACCCGCACGACGACCGGACGCGGTTTCCGTGTGCTCAAGGTGCGCCACCACGGCACGCACGCGACCGGGACGATCGCCCTGCCGTGAGCGAGGACGGCGCCCGGCGCCCTCAGGCGAGCGTGATCTCGCCCGAGTAGACGAGCGTCGCGGGGCCCGACAGGAACACGTGCCCGTCGTCGACCCGCACGCCGAGCGTGCCGCCCGGGACCTCGACACTCCAGCGGTCGGGCGCCGCAGCGCCGGCCCAGTGCCGGACGGCGAGGGCGGATGCGGCGACCCCCGTGCCGCAGCTGAGGGTCTCGCCGACGCCGCGCTCGAACACCCGCATCCGGATCGATCCGACGCCGCCGCGCACGAGCGGATCGGCGGGGACGACGAACTCGATGTTGGCACCGTGGCGCGGCTGCGGGTTCAGGACGGGCTGCACCGTGAGGTCGATGCCCTCCAGCTCGCTGATCGAGCCGAGCGCGACGACGACGTGGGGGTTGCCGACGTCGACGCCGGCGCCGGGACGGGAGACGTCGAGCCCGCGGGCGCGCACCAGCACGTCCTCGTCGTCGACGCGGAACGCGCCGACGTCGACCTCGAAGCCGAGGTCGCTTCGGGTGACGGTCTTCACGCCCGCGCGGGTGCCGATGCGCAGCGGAGCGGCGTCGATGTCGGCGAGGCCGGCGTCTGTGAGGTAGCGCGCGAACACGCGGATGCCGTTGCCGCACATCTCCGCCGCCGAGCCGTCGGCGTTGCGGTAGTCCATGAACCACTCAGCCTCCGCCGTGGCGGCGCCCTCGGCGATCGCGGCGGAGCGGACGACGCGCAGCGTCCCGTCGGCGCCGATGCCGAACCGCCGGTCGCACAGGGCGGCGACCTGGTCGTCGCCGAGGTCGATGTCACCGTCAGGGTCGGCGATGATCACGAAGTCGTTGCCGGTGCCGTGCCCCTTGGTGAACGCGAGGGTGTGGGCCATGCTCCCATCCTAGAAGCGGCGCGGATGCCGCGGCCGCCGGTGCGGGGCCGCTTGCCAGGCGTCGCTGTATCCAGCCGTCCCGCTCACCGGTCAGGACTGGCGGCCTTTCTCGCGTCAAGGTCGCCGGTGCTGACCGGTGAGGACGAGGTCAGTCGGTGATCGAGTCTGCCAGCGTCGCCGCGTCGACCGGCGGCGTCGTCCACCTCACGTCGTCGTAGCGCCGGAACCACGACACCTGCCGGCGCGCGTAGCGGCGCGTGAGGGCCTGCGTCTGCGCGATCGCCTCACCCTCGTCGAGGGTGCCGTCGAGCTGGGCGAGGGCCTGCGCGTACCCGATCGCGCGCCGGGAGGTGACGCCGTCGTCGAGTCCGCCGTCCCGCAACCCCGCGACTTCGTCGAGGAGCCCTGCCGCCCACATGTCCTCGACGCGCCGGTCGAGGCGTGCGACGAGGTCGGCGCGCTCGAGCTGCACGCCGATGATCGTCGTCGGCTCGTGCCAGAGGCGCGGCGTCTCGGGCAGGGCGGCGCCGTGGGTCTGCGCCCCCTGCAGCACGACCTCGAGGGCGCGGACGATGCGGCGGCCGTTGCGCGGGTCGATGCGCTCCGCCGTGGCGGGATCGAGCGCCCGCAGTCGCTCCCGCAGGGCGTCCGGGCCGTCGGCTTCCAACTCCGCTTCCAGCCGCATCCGCAGTCGGGGGTCGCGCGGCGGGAAGCGGAAGTCGTAGAGCACGCTCGAGACGTACAGGCCGGAACCGCCGACGAGCACCGCATCCAGGCCCCGCGAGAAGATGCCTTCGATCGCGGCGCGCGCCGCCGGCTGGTACCAGGCCACGGCGGCTTCCTCGGCGACGTCGAGCGCATCGAAGAGGTGGTGCGGGATGCCGCGGCGCTCCGCGGGGGGCAGCTTCGCAGTGCCGATGTCCATGCCGCGGTACAGCTGCATCGCATCCGCGTTGACGATCTCAGCGCCGGCGCCGCGGGCGGCGAGCGCCTCGGCGAGGTCGAGCGACAGCGCCGTCTTCCCGGTGCCGGTGGCGCCGATCACGGCCCACAGGCGTGGCCGGCGCGTCATCGTCCCGCCTCGGCGGTCAACGGCTGGTCAGGCGAAGCGTGGGCAGGCCGAGCGAGACGGCGCCCGGCATGGATCCCGCCGGCGACGGCACGCCGCACGACTCCGCCTGCGAGCGGTCCCACGCGTCGCCGGCGCGGGTGCGTCGGATGCGCAGCGGGGCGCCGTCGGCACTGTCGGCGAGAAGGTGGAACGGCGCCGCGTGGGTGACGACGACCGAGACGACATCGCCGGGACGCGGCAGGTCGGAGCCCGAGGGCACCTCGAAGTGGACGAGACGGTTGTCCTGGGCACGCCCGGTGAGACGGTGCGTCGCGGCGTCCTTCTTCCCCTCGCCTGTGGAGACGAGCACCTCCACCGCGCGGCCCACCTGCTTCTGGTTCTCCTCGAGGCTGATGCGCTCCTGCAGCGCGATCAGACGCTCGTAGCGGGCCTGCACGATCTCCTTCGGCACCTGATCCGGCATCGTGGCCGCGGGAGTGCCCTCGCGGATCGAGTACTGGAAGGTGAACGCGCTCGCGAACCGGGCCTGCTCGACGACGCGCATCGTGTCTTCGAAGTCCTCCTCGGTCTCGCCGGGGAAGCCGACGATGATGTCGGTGGAGATCGCGGCGTGCGGGATGCGCTCGCGCACACGGTCGAGGATGCCGAGGAAGCGCTCGCTTCGGTACGAACGGCGCATCGCCTTGAGGATGCGGTCCGACCCGGACTGCAGCGGCATGTGCAGCTGCGGCATGACCGACGGGGTCTCGGCCATCGCATCGACGACGTCGTCGGTGAAGGCGGCGGGGTGCGGGCTCGTGAAGCGGATGCGCTCGAGGCCGTCGATCTCCCCCGCGGCGCGCAGCAGCTTGCCGAACGCCTGGCGGTCGCCGAACTCGACGCCGTAGCTGTTGACGTTCTGTCCGAGCAGCGTGACCTCGATCGCGCCGTCGTCGACGAGCAGCTTGATCTCGCTGAGGATGTCGCCGGGGCGGCGGTCCTTCTCCTTGCCGCGCAGGTGCGGCACGATGCAGAAGGTGCAGGTGTTGTTGCAGCCGACCGAGATCGACACCCAGCCGCTGTGCACCGAGTCGCGCTTGGTGGGCAGCGTGGAGGGGAACGTCTCGAGCGACTCGAGGATCTCCAGTTCGGCCTCGCCGTTGTGCCGCGCGCGCTCGAGCAGGCTCGGCAGCGACCCCATGTTGTGGGTGCCGAAGACCACGTCGACCCACGGGGCCTTCTGCTGCACGGCGTCCTTGTCCATCTGCGCGAGACAGCCGCCGACGGCGATCTGCATGCCCTCGCGCTTGTCCTTGCGGGACTTCAGGTGGCCGAGCGTGCCGTAGAGCTTGCCCGCGGCATTGTCGCGGACGGCGCAGGTGTTGATGACGACGACATCCGCCTCGCCGCCCTCGTCGACGGGGACGTACCCGGCCGACTCGAGCGAACCGGACAGGCGCTCGGAGTCGTGCACGTTCATCTGGCAGCCGAACGTGCGCACCTCGTAGGTGCGCGCGCGGCCGCCGTCGGCCACGGCCGCGGGCGACGGCGCGATCAGCGTGGGAAGCGACGAAGGCGTGGTCATAGTGCCCTCATTCTACGATTCGACCGCTGGGGCCGAGCCGGGCGGCGGCGTCAGCGCAGGAGTGAGCGGACGCGTCCGGCGGCGAGCGCGGTGAATCCGACGGCCATCACGGCGAGCACGAGCACGGCGACCCAGCCGCTCACCTGTGCGTCGCCGACGAAGATATCGACACCGTAGAACGTGGCCAGCGACGACTCTGCCTGCGGCACCCCTCCGGAGACCGCGGCGAGCGTCTCGTGCGTGAAGGGTCGGCGCATCAGCATCGCCCCTTGGGCGAACGGCAGCGCGTTGATCGTCGAGGCCACGCCCGGCGGGAGGGACCCGACCGGGATGTAGGCACCGGCGACGAAGCCGAGGATCGTGCCGACGACGGTCGCGAAGGCGGAGTAAGCCCCCGCCGTCCGAAGGAAGGAGGCGCCGAACGCCGCGAGGGCGGTGAAGGCGGCGCAGCACAGCAGCATCGCGGCGAGGGCGGCGAGGATGTCGACGGGCGCGATCCAGGTGCCGTGCACGAACCCGAGGTAGAGCACGGTGAGGACGAGGATGATCGTCGACATGATCACGGCGACGGCGATCGCCGACAGGAGATAGCCGAGCACGAGGTGGGTGCGCCGGATCGGCGCGACCAGGAAGTCGGCGAAGCGGCCGGTGGCACGGTCGTCGACGAGCGAGGAGAGCGCACCGATTCCCGCCGTGACGGTCGTCAGCAGCACGATGCCCGACAGCATCCAGCTCGCCACGAACGCCTCGATGTCGGACGGCGACGCCTGCGGCAGCGTCTCGGCGAGTCCGTCGACCTGCAGCCGCGCGAGGAACAGCGTGTAGAGGAAGAACAGGATGAGACCGCTCAGCATCGAGAAGAAGACGTTGAGGCGGTCGCGGAAGAACAGCCGCAGATTGCGACCGACGAGGCCCGCGACGACCCTCACGCGGCCTCCCCCGATCCGGTCGGCGTGACGGCGGGGTCGGCTGCCGGGTCGCTGCGGCCGGTGAGTGCGAGGAACACGTCGTCCATGCGGCCATGGCGGAACTCGAAGTCGCGGATGCTGCCGCGGTGGGTCTCGAGCAGCCGGAGCGCCTCGGCGGCGTCGGCGACGGGGATGACCACCCGCTCCCCCTCGCGGCGCGCGGCCGGGGCGAGGGCGAGCAGCTGCGGCGCGTCGGCGGAGTCGACGGTGAGCACGCTGGAGCTGTACCGGGCGCGCAGCGCCGCCGGCGTGCCCTCGGCGACGATGCGGCCGGAGTCGATGATGCAGACGTGGTCGGCTTCTTCGGTCTCTTCCATGTAGTGGGTCGTCACGAACACGGTGAGACCGTGCTCGACGCGCAATCGGTCGACGGCCGACCACACGGCGGCACGGCTGGCGGGGTCGAGCCCCGCGGTGGGCTCGTCGAGGAAGAGGATCCGGGGCCGGTGCAGCAGCGCGCGGGCGATGTCGGCGCGGCGGCGCTGCCCGCCCGACAGTCGCCCGTAGGGGCGGTCGAGGAACTCGTCGAGCTCGATCAGGTCGGACAGCTCGGTCAGACGCGCTGCGAACGCCGCGCGGGCGACTCCGGACAGCCCTGCGCGCAGCCGGAGGTTCTCCCGCACGGTGAGCATGTCGTCCATCAGCGACTGCTGGAAGACCACGCCGATCGCGCGGCGCACGTGATCCGGGTCGCGCAGCACGTCGGCGCCCGCCACCTGCAGGGAGCCCGCATCGGGCCGCAGCAGGGTCGTGAGACAGCCGATCGTCGTGGACTTGCCGGCGCCGTTGGAGCCGAGGAAGGCGAAGATCTCGCCGTCGGCGACGTGGACGTCGATGCCGTCGACGGCGCGCACCGCCTTGTAGGACTTGACCAGTCCGTGGACCTCGATCGCCATCGCACTCCTCCGACCACCGGGGACGTCGTCCGCCGAGTCTGACAGACCGCGCCGCGTCGACGGAAGGCGCGACCACCGTCAGGTGAAGCGCACCCCCGAGCGTCCGCCGGAGGCTCCGGACGGCCCCGCCTCGTCGACGGCACGGCGCGCGGCCTCGAGCGCCTGCGCCCCGTAACCCCGCCGTGCGAGCTGGCCGGCGAGCCGGCGGATGGCGACGTCGCGCTCGAGCCCGCGCACCGAGCGCACTTTCGCGCGCGCGACCTCGAGCGCCCGCTCGCCCTCGTCGTCGGGGAGGTCGTCGAGTGCCGCCTGCACGATCTCGCGCGGGATGCCGCGCTGGGTGAGCGTCTGCGCGAGCGCGCCGCGCCCCTGCGATTTGCGCTCGACGCCCGTGTGCACGAGCTGCTCGGCGAGGCGTGCGTCGTCGAGGTAGCCGAGCCGGAGGAAACGATCGATGAGCACCTCGACGTCCTCCGCCTCGAGTCCCTGGTCGGCGGCGAGCCGGCGGGCTTCCCGTTCGGAAAGTGAGCGCCCCCGCAGCTTGCGTACGAGCACGCGCTCCGCTTCGTCGCGCGCCCGGGCCGTCGCGGCGTCCCCCGCGGCGGGCGCCTCGTCGACCCAGCTCGCGTGCCACGTCTGCGTCGACTCCCCGTCGCGCGGCGCGCGAGCCGCCTCCGACGCCGGACGATCGTGCGGTGCCCGCGCGCCGAAGATCGGGATGACGGGGGCGAGGCTCTCCTCGCCCCCGTCTCGCTCCGTCGGAGACATCACGCCGGGCGGCGGGCCGCCAGCTCGTCGGCGGCGGGCGCCTCAGCGCCGCGCGGCTGGCCGATGCCGAGCTTCTGCTTGATCTTCGTCTCGATCTCGGCCGCGATGTCCGCGTTCTTGAGGAGGAAGTTGCGGGCGTTCTCCTTGCCCTGGCCGAGCTGCTCGCCGTCGTAGGTATACCACGCGCCCGACTTCTTGACGATGGCGTGCTCGACGCCGAAGTCGATGAGCGACCCTTCGCGGGAGATGCCGACACCGTAGAGGATGTCGAACTCGGCCTGCTTGAACGGCGGCGCCATCTTGTTCTTCACGACCTTGACGCGCGTGCGGTTGCCGACCGCGTCGGAGCCGTCCTTGAGGGTCTCGATGCGGCGGATGTCGAGACGCACCGACGCGTAGAACTTCAGCGCCTTGCCACCGGCGGTGGTCTCGGGCGACCCGAAGAACACGCCGATCTTCTCGCGCAGCTGGTTGATGAAGATCATCGTCGTGTTGGTCTGGTTGAGCCCACCGGTGAGCTTGCGCAGCGCCTGCGACATGAGGCGCGCCTGCAGACCGACGTGCGAGTCGCCCATCTCGCCCTCGATCTCGGCCTTGGGCACGAGGGCGGCGACGGAGTCGATGACGACGAGGTCGATCGCGCCCGAGCGCACGAGCATGTCGGCGATCTCGAGCGCCTGCTCACCGGTGTCGGGCTGCGAGACGAGCAGCTGGTCGATGTCGACGCCGAGCTTCTGCGCGTAGTCGGGGTCGAGGGCGTGCTCGGCGTCGATGAACGCCGCGATGCCGCCGGCACGCTGCACGTTGGCGATCGCGTGCAGGGTCAGCGTCGTCTTACCCGACGACTCCGGGCCGTAGATCTCGATGATGCGGCCGCGGGGAAGACCGCCGATGCCGAGCGCGACGTCGAGGGCGATGGAGCCGGTGGGCACGACCTCGACGGGCGCGCGCTCGTCGCTGCCGAGGCGCATCACCGAGCCCTTCCCGAACTGACGGTCGATCTGGGCGAGGGCCGATTCGAGGGCCTTCTCGCGGTCTGCGGGTGATGGCATGACGTGCTCCTTCGTGGTCGCATCTCGGTCGCCTGTAGGCTGTCGCGCTCCTCCCCGACGGTTCGGATGCTGCGACAAGGCAGTGGGTGTCTTGCGACGCCACCCACGGTACGAAGGGGTTCCGACATCGACGTCGTCGACGGACCGGACCCGGTCGTTCTGTGGATGACGCGTTCGCGACACCGCTTGTGAAGGAGACTACGCGTATCGAACGAAGTTTCGATGCGGCGACACGCCGCGATCGCGCATCAGCGGCGCGGTTCGAGCCGCCCGACGCCGTGACGACGCGGTTCGGGGACGTCGGTCTCGTCGCAGAGTGCGAGCCACACCTCGCGCGGGTCGACACCCGCCGCGAGCGCCTGCGCGGGGGTGCGGTTTCCCAGTGGCGCGAGCACGAGGTCCTCGACGAGAGACGCGCCGCGGGCGCCGAATTCGGCGTCGACGGCGCGCCGGAGCTCGCTGAGCCTCATACCGGTGGGATCAGCGCAGCGACAGTTCGGGCCGCACGCCCTCGAGCGAGGCGAGGTCGTCGGGGACGACATCCGGGAAGGTCTGCAGACCCTCCATGACCGAGATGCGGTCGCCGACCTCGCGCATGATCGTCGAGATGGGAACGTCGAGGGCGTCGGCCACGGCGGCGAGGATCTCGCTGGAGGCTTCCTTCTGACCGCGCTCGACCTCGCTGAGGTAACCGAGTGCGACGCTCGCGCGACCCGCGACCTGGCGGAGGGTCTTGCCCTTCTGCAGACGGAGGTCTCGCAGCACGTCGCCGATCTCTTCACGAACCAGGATCATGGTGCGCCCCCTCCTCTTGATGCCCCTGCGGTCCCCGGGTGGACCACAGTACCTCACTTGCCAGTCACGATAGACCCCGCCCGCTGTATGCGGCATGGGAATCGCTGAGGTGTAACCGTGCGGTAACACCGCGCATTCCCACCGTGCCACGCGGGTAAGTCACACCCCGCCCTGCGGGCATGTCACACCGTGACCCGCGGGGGTGTCACAGCGCGTCCAGCGCCAGCCGCAGCGCCAGCGCGGTCGCCTCCGCCCGGATCCGGTCGCGGCCGCCGTGGAGCTCGAGCGAGTCGACCCGCGAGCCGAGCGGCGTGGAGACGGCGAGGTGCACCGTGCCGACCGGCTGACCGTCGGGCGAGAGCGGACCCGCGATGCCCGTCGTCGCGAGGCCGACGTCGACGAGGTCGTCGCCGCGCCCGAGGCTGCGACGAACACCCTCCGCCATCTGGCGCGCGACACGGGGATGCACGGGACCGTGCGCGGCCAGCAGCGTCGCGTCGACACCCAGGAGCGACTGCTTCACATCGGTCGCGTAGGCGACGATCCCGCCGCGGACGACGGCGGATGCTCCCGACACCGCGACGAGCCCGGCCGCGACGAGGCCGCCGGTGAGCGACTCCGCGACGCCGATCGTCCAGCCGAGCTCTTTGAGCCGGGCGACGAGACGCTCGGCGTCGGAGCGCGGCCCCGAGGCGACGAGCGTGTTCTCGAGGTCGTCGGGCAGGTCGGGACGCCGGGTCACGCCGCGCGCTTCTTCCGCCCGGCGCGCACCTCGGAGACGACGTAGTCCACCCCGCTGGCGACCGTGAGGATCACGGCGATCCACATCGTCACGGTGTTCACGACGTGGATCCACTCCCCCACGAGCGTCCACAGCGGCAGCAGCGCGAGCGACAGCGCGACGGCCTGCGCGACCGTCTTGAGCTTGCCCATCCACGCCGCGGCGAGCACGTGGTCGCTCACGACGGCGAAGCGGTAGACGGTGATCCCGATCTCGCGCACCAGCACGATGATCGTGACCCACCAGGGCAACTCGGCGAGGATCGACAGGCCGACGAAGGCGCAACCGGTCAGGGCCTTGTCGGCGATCGGGTCGAGCAGCTTGCCGAGGTCGGTGACGATCTCGTACTTCCGCGCGAGGTACCCGTCGATGCCGTCGGTCGCGATCGCGACGATGAACAGCACGGCCGCCCACCACCGCAGGGAGCCGTCGTGGCCGGCATCGGCCAGCAGCATCCACAGGAAGACCGGTGCGCACAGGATGCGCACGATCGTGATCGCGTTGGGCAGCTGCCGCGGGATGGTCACGCTGAGACTCTAGTCGCGCCCGGTGAGGCCCCACGCGTCTTCGGACTCGTCGCCGTCGACGACCTCGTAGCCCTCGTACTGCGATGCGACCGCATCCGGGCCGTACGGGTCGTCGGAGGGCTGCGCAGCCCCGCCGCCCGACGCGGGCGGGTCCTCCCCGCGCAGCCTCGCGAGCACCACGGGCAGGTCGTCGGGGGTCACGAGCACGTCGCGGGCCTTCGATCCCTCGGACGGGCCGACGATCTCGCGCGACTCGAGCAGGTCCATGAGGCGCCCGGCCTTCGCGAAGCCGACGCGGAGCTTGCGCTGCAGCATGGAGGTGGAGCCGAACTGCGTCGAGATGATCTGCTCGGCGGCCGCGAGCAGCAGTTCGAGGTCGTCGCCGATGTCGGCGTCGATCTCCTTCTTCTCGGCGACGGCCTCGACGTCCTTGCGGTACTCGGGGCGGGCCTGGTCCTTGACGTGCGCGACGACCTTCTCGATCTCGCTCTCGGCGACCCACGCACCCTGCACGCGCAGCGCCTTCGAGGCGCCCATCGGAAGGAACAGCCCGTCGCCCTGCCCGATGAGCCGGTCGGCCCCGGGCTGGTCGAGGATGACGCGCGAGTCGGTGACGCTCGTGACCGCGAACGCGAGGCGCGACGGCACGTTGGCCTTGATGAGACCGGTGACGACGTCGACCGAGGGACGCTGGGTCGCGAGCACCAGGTGGATGCCGGAGGCTCGGGCGAGCTGGGTGATGCGCACGATCGAGTCCTCGACGTCGCGCGGGGCGACCATCATGAGGTCGGCGAGCTCGTCGACGACGACGAGGAGGTACGGGTAGGGCTTGAGCACGCGCTCGCTGCCCGCCGGCAGCTGGATGTCGCCCGCCACGACCGCGCGGTTGAAGTCGTCGATGTGACGGAACCCGAACGACGCGAGGTCGTCGTAGCGCATGTCCATCTCCTTCACGACCCACTGCAGCGCTTCGGCGGCTTTCTTGGGGTTCGTGATGATGGGCGTGATCAGGTGCGGGACGCCGGCGTAGCTGGTGAGTTCGACCCGCTTGGGGTCGATGAGCACCATGCGCACCTCACTGGGCTTCGCGCGCATGAGCAGACTCGTGATCATCGAGTTCACGAAGCTCGACTTGCCCGAACCGGTGGAACCGGCCACGAGCAGGTGGGGCATCTTCGCGAGGTTCGCCACGACGAAGCCGCCGCCGACGTCCTTGCCCACGCCGATCGTCATCGGGTGGGTCTGGCTCGTGGCCGCCTGCGAGCGGAGCACGTCGCCGAGGGTGACGATCTCGCGGTCGGTGTTGGGGATCTCGACGCCGATCGCGCTCTTGCCGGGGATGGGCGCGAGGATGCGCACCTCGTTGGAGGCGACGGCGTACGCGATGTTGTTCGTGAGCGCCGTGATCTTCTCGACCTTGGTGCCCGGGCCGACCTCGATCTCGTACTGCGTGACCGTCGGGCCCCGGCTGAAGCCGGTGACGCGCGCGTCGACGTTGAACTGCTCGAAGACGCCCATGATGGCGCGCACGATCGCGTCGTTGGCCTCGGACCGCGCCTTCGGCGGGGTTCCCGCCGCCAGCGCGCCGACGGACGGCAGCCGGTACGGCGCCGACGGCGCGTGACCCTCGTGGGCGGCGCCGAGTCCGGTCAGCCCCGGGAGCAGGCCGTCGTCCTCGATCGTCTCGGTCGCGTCGTCGTCGCGCAGGTCGGTCGCCGCGCGGCGTCCGCCCTTGCGGACACTCTCGACGATTGCGGGGTCGATGATCTCGGTGGGTGCGTCGGGGAGCGGCGGCACCGGCGGGGCCTCGACGACCTGGTCGAAGCCGCCCTGGCCGGAGGCGTCCAGCAGCGCGGTGAGGTCGTCGCTGCCGAGGTGCCCGTCGGCGTCGTCCTCCCGGCCCGATGCGTTGCGCCGCCACCAGGGCAGCTTGTCGCCGTCCTTCTCGTCGTCGGCGGCGCCCGCATCCTTCCCGCCGCGCGTGAAGGCGACCCCGTCGGCGTCCCTCTCGGGTCGCTCGGCTCCGAACATCCAGGCGTAGAGGTCGCCGAGGCGGCGGCCGATGCGGTTCGGCGGCGTCTTGGTGATGATGAGCACGCTGAGGATCGCGAGCAGGGCCAGCACGATCCCCGCGCCGATGTCGGTGAGGATCGTGAGCGGTTCGCCGACCATCCAACCGAACAGCCCGCCGGCCTCGCTGAGCGCGGGCAGGCCGTCCTTGGGCTGCGGGCGGCCGCCGCCGATGTGGCAGAAGCCCGCGATCGTGAGGATCAGCAGCCCGAACCCGATGCCGATACGACCGTTGTCGTGGACGGAGGACGGATGCCGGAACAGCCAGCCGGCGAGGATCAGCAGCAGCACCGGCAGGATGAACGCCTCGCGCCCGAGGAGCATGCCCACCGTGTAGGCGCTGACGGTCGTGCCGACCTCGGTGCCGATGAGGAACCACTCGATGACGGCGCCCGCGACCGCGAGCAGCACGAGCAGGAACGGGAAGCCGTCGCGACGCTGCTCCTTCTCGAGCGTCTCGGGGCCGAACGCGCGGAACATGCCGCCGGTGACGTGCGCCAGGCCGAGCCACATCCGCACGACCACGGGAGGCTTGTCGACGTCGTCGACGTAGCGCTTCGGTGCCGGCTCCGGCTTCTTCGCGCGCGACGACGACGGCTTCGCGGGCGTGCGAGATCCTGAGGTCGTGCTCCTGGCCATTCCTCCACGGTAGGCGGAAGGGGCGACATTTCCGCGGATCGACGCGGCTGCGCGGCCGGATCCGCACGCCGACCGGGCCGCGTCAGCGCAGGCGCTTGACCATCGTGTCGCGGCCGTGCCCGGCCTGCGTCACCGCGAAGCCCTCGCTGCGGTACAGGGTCTGCGCGAAGTTCCCGCGCTCCACCGACAGGCTGATGCGCGCGAACCCCTGCGCCCGGGCGTGGCCGCACAGCTGCTGCAGGAGGGCCCGGCCCACACCGTGCGCCCGCCAGATCGGACGGACGCCGATGATGAGCTCCGGCACCCCGGTTCCGACGTAGCCGAAGCCCGGGTCGGTGCGCGGCAGCATCCGATACCACGCGGCGCCGACCGGCTCGCCCTGCGAGTCGACCGCGACGAACCCGGCGTCACCCGGGCGCATCCAACCCGAGACGTACCGCGCGTGGTCGGGATTCGTCATCACCTGGTGCTTCGGACGCGCACCGCCCTGCCGCCAGTTCGCCGCCTCGACGACCATGTCGCCCAGGAACGCACCGTCGGCCTGCACGGCCGGGCGGAGCGAGAAGTTCGCGGGCATGGCCCGATCGTAGCGGCGGAGGTCAGGCCTCGATCACCAGCGGCACGATCATGGGGCGACGGCGCAGCGACTGGTTGACCCAGCGGCCGATCGTGCGGCGCACGACCTGCGAGAGCGCATGGTTGTCGCGCACCCCGTTGCCGGCTGCCTCGGCCAGCGCCGCGGCGATCTTCGGCTTGACCGCGTCGAACACGTCGTCCGACTCCGCGAAGCCGCGCGCGTGGATCTCCGGGCCGGTGATGATGCGACCGGTCGAGGAGTCGACGACCACGATCACCGAGATGAAGCCCTCCTCGCCGAGGATGCGGCGGTCCTTGAGGTCGGCATCCGTGATCTCGCCGACGGTGGAGCCGTCGACGTAGACGAACCCGAGGTCGAGCTGGCCGACGACGGTCGCGGTGCCGTCCTTGAGGTCGATCACGGTGCCGTTCTCGGCGATGATCGTGTTCTCCTCGAGGATGCCGGTGTCCTGCGCGAGCTTCGCGTTGGCGATGAGATGCCGGTACTCGCCGTGCACGGGCAGCACGTTGCGGGGCTTCAGGATGTTGTAGCAGTAGAGCAGTTCGCCGGCGGCGGCGTGGCCCGACACGTGCACCTTCGCGTTGCCCTTGTGCACCACGTTCGCGCCGAGCTTGGTCAGCCCGTCGATCACGCGGTAGACGGCGTTCTCGTTGCCGGGGATGAGGCTGGAGGCGAGGATGACGGTGTCGCCGGGTCCGGGCTCGATGGCGTGGTCGAGGTTGGCCATGCGCGAGAGCACCGCCATCGGCTCGCCCTGGGAGCCCGTGGACATGTAGACGATCTTGTCGTCGGGGAGGTCCTTGGCCTTCTTGTAGTCGATGAGCACGCCCTCGGGCACGTTGAGGTAGCCCAACTGCTCGGCGATCGTCATGTTGCGCACCATCGAGCGTCCGAGGAACGCGAGACGCCGGCCGTGCGCGTGCGCGGCGTCGATCACCTGCTGCACGCGGTGGACGTGACTGGAGAAGCTCGCGACGATGACGCGTCGCGGCGCCTTGCCGATCACCTGGTCGAGCACCGGACCGATGGCGCGCTCGAGCGGCGTGAAGCCGGGGACGTCGGCGTTGGTCGAGTCGACGAGGAAGAGGTCGACGCCCTCCTCCCCCAGCCTCGCGAAGGCGCGGAGATCGGTGATGCGGCCGTCGAGCGGCAGCTGGTCCATCTTGAAGTCACCGGTGGCCAGCGCCCGTCCGGCCGGCGTGGTGATCGCGACGGCGAGGGCGTCGGGGATGGAGTGGTTCACCGCGATGAACTCGAGGTCGAACGGGCCGACCTTCTCCTGCTGGCCCTCCGCGACGGTGAGGCTGAAGGGGCGGATGCGGTGCTCCTTCAGCTTCGCCTCGACCAGCGCGAGGGTCAGCTGCGATCCGATCAGAGGGATGTCGCCCTTGAGCTTGAGCAGGTACGGCACCGCGCCGATGTGGTCCTCGTGACCGTGGGTGAGCACGACGCCGACGACGTCGTCCAGGCGCGACTTGATCGGCTCGAAGTCGGGCAGGATCAGGTCGACGCCGGGCTGGTGCTCCTCGGGGAACAGCACACCGCAGTCGACCACGAGGAGCTTGCCCTCGTACTCGAACACGGTCATGTTGCGGCCGACCTCGCCGAGGCCGCCGAGCGGGGTCACCCGCAGGGTGCCGGGGGCGAGTTCGGCGGGTTCGTAGACGGTCGTGGGCATGTCTGCCTCCTGGCGGATGCCCGCGGCATCCGTTCTTTGTTCAGCTGTCATGCGGATGCCGGCATCCGCGAGGTGTCAGCGGGTCGTGCCGTGCACCTTGGGCAGGGCACCGCCCGCGGCGGCGTTGCGGTCGGGTCGGAAGTTGGAGAAGTCGGCGCCGGGCACACCGCTGACGAGCGCGAGCTCGTCTTCGATGAGGGCGGCCTCCCACTCCTCCGGGCCGACGAGGGGCAGCCGCACGCGCGGGCTGCCGATACGGCCGAGGCCGTGGAGGATGTACTTCGCCGCGACCGTGCCGGGGACGTGCGTCATGACGGCGCGCACGAGCGGCTCGAGCTGCTGGTGCGCGGCGGTCGCGGTGGCGAGGTCGCCGGCGTTCACGGCGTCGACGATCGTGCGGTACGGCGCGGGCGCGATGTTCGCCGTGACGCCGATGAGTCCCGTCGCCCCGATGGCCATGTGCGGCAGCGCGTTGGCGTCGTCGCCGGAGAAGTACATCAGGTCGGTCTGGTTCAGTACGCGGCTGACCTCGCTGAAGTCGCCCTTGGCGTCTTTCACCGCGAGGATGTTCGGGTGCTTGGCCAGGCGCAGGATCGTCTCGTACTTGATCGGCACGCCGGTGCGGCCGGGGATGTCGTAGAGGATGACCGGCAGGTCGGTGGCGTCGGCGACGAGGCGGAAGTGCGTGAGGATGCCCGCCTGCGTGGGCTTGTTGTAGTACGGCGTCACGATCATGATGCCGTCGGCACCGGCCTTCTCGCTCGCCTTGTAGAGCTCGATGGCGTGGGCGGTCTCGTTGGAGCCGCCGCCGGTGATGATCTTCGCGCGGCCGGCCGACACCGACTTGCCGACCTCGACGAGCTTGAGCTTCTCGGGGTCGGTGAGGGTGCTGGTCTCGCCGGTGGTGCCGGTGACGACGATGCCGTCGGCGCCGGCGGTGATGACGTCGTCGATGTGCTTCTCGACGGCGGGCCAGTCGACCTCGCCGTCGGCCGTCATCGGAGTGACGAGCGCGACGAGAACCTGTCCGAAGGGGTTGCTCGTGTGCGTCATGCTCTCAGGCTATCGGGTCACGCCTCACCGAGCGGCGCGCGATCGTCTCGGCCCCGTGCGTTCGAGCGCACGCCGGGTCGGCGCGCTCAACGTCCGGTGGCGGCCAGGCGCGCGACGAGCGGGGTCGGCAGGATGCGGGCGGCGGCGATGAGCGCCTTGTAGCGCAGCGACGGGATCGAGACGGCACGCCCGCGTGCGGCGTCGCGGAGCGCCTCGCGCACGACGTCCGCCGCGTCGAGCCACATCGGGCCGGGGATGCCCTCCCGCCCGGGCGCGAGGCCCATGCGCGCGTGGAAGTCGGTGTGCGTGAAGCCGGGGCACACCGCCGTGACGGTGACCCCGCGCGGGGCGTAGGTCGCGTTCGCCCAGCGGCTGAACGAGACGACCCAGGCCTTCACGGCGCAGTACGTCCCGCGCGGCAGGAACGCGGCCACCGAGGCGACGTTGAGGATGCGGCCGCGCCCGCGCGGCAGCATGGCGCCGAGCGCGGCGTGCGACAGGCGCATCGTCGCCCGCACGTGCAGGTCGAGGTGCCGTTCCTCGTCGGCGACCGTGTTCTGCTCGAAGGCCAGCGGCAGCCCGAAGCCGGCGTTGTTCACCAGGATCCCGACCGGTCGCGCCGGGTCGGCGACACGCGCGGCGACGGCATCCAGGCCCGCGGAATCGACGAGGTCGGCGACGAGCACCTCGACGTCGACCCCGTGCCGCGCGCGCAGGGGCTCGGCGAGCGCCTCGAGCGCACCGCGGTCCCGCGCGACGAGCACCAGATCGGCGCCGCGGGCGGCGAGCTGCCGGGCGAATTCGGCGCCGAGGCCCGAGCTCGCTCCGGTGACGAGGGCGATGGGCATGCGGACCTCCAGTCGGGCGCGCTCAGTCGCGGCGCAGGGTGGTGAAACGGTGGCGGATGCCGGTGCGCGACACCGCCCAGTCGGATGCCGCGACGACCGACCAGCCGGGCCGCTCGGGCGCGCGGGTGTCGCCGTCCACTTCGAGATCCAGCTCGGTCACCTCGAGCACGTCGGCACGACCGATCGCCTCGGCGTACAGGGTGCCGCCGCCGATCACCCACACCTCGGTCGCGTCGCCGGCGACGGCGAGTGCGGCATCCAGCGAGGCGGCGTGCTCGGCGCCGTCCGCGGCCCAGTCGGGCGTGCGGCTCACGACGATGTTGCGCCGCCCCGGCAACGGCCGGAACCGGTCGGGGAACGACTCCCAGGTGCGCCGTCCCATCACGACGGGGGCGCCCATCGTGACAGCGCGGAAGTGGGCGAGGTCTTCGGGGACGTGCCACGGCATCGTGCCGTCGGCGCCGATGACGCGGTCCCGCGCCTCGGCCCAGATGAGACCGAGTCGGGTCATACCGCGACCGCGCCGCGGATGGCGGGGTGGTGCCGGTAGTCCTCGACGACGACGTCGTCGTACGTGTAGTCGAAGATCGAGGCGGGCGTGCGCGCGAACGTGAGTCGCGGGGCGGCGTAGGCGTCGCGGGAGAGCTGCTCGCGCACCTGCTCGAGGTGGTTGTCGTAGATGTGGCAGTCGCCGCCTGTCCACACGAACTCACCGGGTTCGAGGCCCGTCTGCTGCGCGATCATGAGCGTCAGCAGCGCGTAGCTGGCGATGTTGAACGGCACCCCGAGGAACATGTCGGCGCTGCGCTGATAGAGCTGGCAGGACAGCTTGCCGTCGGCGACGTAGAACTGGAACAGCGCGTGGCAGGGCGCCAGGGCCATGTCGGGGATGTCGGCGGGGTTCCACGCCGACACGATGAGGCGCCTCGAGTCGGGGTTGTCACGGATCTGCTCGATCACCTGTGCGATCTGGTCGATCTGCCCGCCGTCGGGGGTCGGCCACGACCGCCACTGCACGCCGTACACGGGGCCGAGCTCGCCGTCACCGTCGGCCCACTCGTCCCAGATGGTGACGCCGTGCTCCCGCAGCCAGCCGACGTTGGACTCGCCGCGCAGGAACCACAGCAGTTCGTAGACGATCGACTTCATGTGCACCCGTTTGGTCGTCACGAGCGGGAAGCCTTCGGCGAGATCGAACCGGATCTGGCGGCCGAAGACGCTCGTCGTGCCGGTGCCGGTGCGGTCGTCCTTGTGCACGCCGTGCTCGAGCACCTCGCGCAGCAGGTCCTCGTAAGGGGTGGCGATGGATGCGGCGGGCTCGGTCACGGGAGCCACCCTACCCGCGCCGCCGTGGGACGGGGCGGTGCGCGCGGGCGACGGTGCGGACGCGCCGCATCCGGTCCCCTCCGGCGCGTCCGCGTTTTCCTCCGGCGCGCCCGTCGAGAACGCTCCCACGCTCGGTCGTTAGGATGTGGGGTTGTGAATCTCGTCGATGCCGTGCTCATCCTCGCCGCGCTGCTCGTGGCGACGGTCGGCGTCGGCGCGTATGCGCGGTGGCGGCAGAACCACCCGCCGCAGGCCGACCCGCACGAGGTCGTCGAGCCGGAGCGACTGGGCGCGGAGGCTCTCGGCGAGCGCGCGACGTTGCTGCAGTTCTCGACCGAGCTGTGTGCGCGCTGCCCCGGCGTGCACCGCACCCTGAGCGAGGTCGCGCAGGGCAAGGACGGGGTGCTCCACCTCGACATCGACCTCACCCACCGGCCCGACATCGCGCGGCACTTCAACGTGCTCTCGACCCCGACGACCCTGATCCTCGACCGCCACGGTGTCGTGCAGACGCGCTTCGGCGGCACGCCGGGCCGCGGTGTCGTCGAGCTCGAGCTCGACCGCGTCACCGCGGAGCCCGCGCACCGCTGAGCCGCGCACCGCTGACGGTTCCCCCTGTCGGCTCCCCCGTCTAGGCTGGCGACCGGGCGCGCATCGCGCCCGGACGTCGACGAAGGAGCCACCATGAGCGTGACCAGCGAAGCCAGCACCACCTGGAAGGGAAGCCTGACGGAGGGCTCCGGAGAGGTCGCGCTGGAGAGCTCGAACCAGGGTCCGCTCCCCGTGAACTGGAAGGCCCGCAGCGAGGGGTCCACCTCGGTGACCACGCCGGAGGAGCTCATCGCCGCCGCCCACTCGTCGTGCTTCTCAATGGCGCTCTCGCACGCGCTCGCGGGCAACGGCACCCCGCCGGAGTCGGTGGAGACGACCGCGTCGGTCACCTTCATCCCGGGCACCGGCATCACCGGGTCGCACCTGAACGTCAACGCCGTCGTGCCCGGCCTGTCGGCCGAGGACTTCCAGCGCATCGCGGAAGAGGCCAAGACCGGCTGCCCCGTCTCGGCGGCGCTCGCCGGGATCGAGATCACCCTCGAGGCGACGCTTGGCTGACGTTCAGCAGCTCACGCCGGGACGCGTCGTCGTCGCCGGCGCGAGCGGCCTGATCGGCGGCGCGCTGGTCGCGTCGCTGCGCGCCGACGGCGTGCCCGTGACGCGTCTCGTGCGCCGGCCGGCCGAAGCCGCCGACGAGATCGAATGGGACCCGACGCGGCGACCCGTCGACCCGGCAGTCCTCGACGGCGCAGCCGCCGTCGTCGGCCTCAACGGCGCGAGCATCGGACGCTTCCCGTGGTCGCGGTCGTACAAGCACACCCTGCGGTGGTCGCGGCTCGCTCCCACCCAGGCCCTCGCCTCGGCGGTGCGTGCACTCGGCGACGGCGCACCCCTGTTCGTGTCGGCATCCGCCGTCGGCTACTACCCGACGCAGCCGCGCGGTCCGCTGACCGAGGCCTCCCCCGCCGGGCACGGATTCCTCTCGCAGCTCACCGCCGAGTGGGAGCGCACCGCCCGCACCGCCGGCGACCGGGTCGCGCTGCTGCGCACGGCGCCGATCGTGCACCCCGAGGGGGTGCTCAAGCCCCTCATGCTGCTGACCCGGGCGGGGCTGTCTGGCCCCATCGGTCGCGGTACGCAGGCGTGGCCGTGGATCTCGCTGCCCGACGAGGTCGCGGCCATCCGTCATGTCATCGACCGCGGACTCACGGGACCGGTGAACCTCAGCGGTCCCACCCGGGCGACCGCGAACGACCTGGGCTTCGCACTCGCGATGCGCATGAACCGCCCCTACCTGCTGCGCGCGCCGGTGTGGGGCATGAAGCTCGTGCTCGGCTCGGAAACGGTCGACGCGCTGCTCGCCTGCGACATGCACGTCGTGCCCGACGTGCTCACCGCATCCGGATTCGCCTTCTCGCAGCCGACGGTCAAGGCCGCGGTCGCCGACGCGGTTCCGCCGGCCTGACCGACGCCCAAGCCTCAGCCGCGGGCTGAGCGTTCCAGTGAGATGGCGGTGCGCACGGCGTGGCGCGCCCGCCGGCGGTCGCCGGCGCCGTCGTAGACGAGGCCCAGGCGGTACCACGCCCGCCAATCGTCCGGATGCTGCTCCACGGCGTCCCGGTACGCCGGGAACAGGGCGGCCGCCTCGTCACGCACGGGCGCGCCGCTCGCCTTGACGTCGAGCTGCTCGGCGGGTAGGGCACCCTCGGCGTCGAGGCGACGCCCGAGCGCCTCCGCGCGCACGCCGAAGAAGATCTCGCGCCCGAGCCCCCACACCGCCACGAGCGGCAGCACGATGAGGGCGACCCCCATCGCGATGCCGACGCCGTCGCCGGAGGCGACCAGCAGCCAGGCGCGCTGACCGACGAGCACGATGTACAGCAGGAGGGCGACCGCCATGACGGCGACACCGATGCGCGTGCTCATGCTCCGGTGGCGCGGGCGACCTGACCGGGCACGCCGCCCTCGGGGGCCGGTCGCGGGTCGCGGGTGGCGGGGACGCGCACGCCGATGTCGATGAGGCTGTCCAGGCCCACCGTCACGCCCCGCGCGTCGCGCGCGGCCGCGAGGGCGACGCGGATGCCGGGGGCGTAGGCGAGGGCGGGGTCGATCGTGTCGTGCACGATCGTGAGCGACTCGCCGGGGCCGGACAGGATCGTCTCCTGCTTCGCGACGACGCCCGGGCGGCGCAGCGAGTGGATCGGGATGCTGGAGACCTGTTGACCGCGGGCACGCTGGTCGGCGTGCGGCGATTCGACGGGTCCGACCTCGGCACGCGCACCCGCGATGAGCTCGGCGGTGCGCACCGCGGTGCCACTGGGCGAGTCGACCTTCGTCTCGCGGTGCGTCTCGACGATCTCGATCGACGGGAAGAACGATGCGGATGCCGCCGCCAGCGCCGAACCGATCACGGAGCCGAGCGAGAAGTTGGGGATGAAGACGGCACCGGTGCCGGCCGCATCGACGAGCGGGCGGACGAGCGCGATGCGCTGCGATGACCAGCCCGACGTACCGACGAGCACGTTGATGCCGCGCTCGATCGCCGCGCGCACGACGTCGATCGACACGGCGGGCGTAGAGGCGTCGACGACGAGGTCGGCGCCGTCCAGCTCGTCGAGGCTGCTGGCCGAGCCGAGCACGGCGACGACCTCGAAGCCCTCGGTCTCGTCGATGACGGCACGGATGATGCCGCCCAGCTTCCCGGTGCCCCCGACGAGGGCCACTCGCGTCGTCGTCATGGCCTCCAGCCTACGGGGCTACGCTCGAGCGCATGGCCGAAACCCCCGCCGCGCCGACCGTCGCCCTGCAGGAGCGTCCCGCCGACGACCCCCGCTCGCACGCCCTGCTCGAGGAGTACTTCCAGATGCGCGGGACGGCGTTCCCGAAGGGGCAGACCTATCGCCCGGTGTTCCCCGACGCCGCCGTGTTCACCCCGCCGGCCGGGGTGTTCCTCGTCGCCGTCGCCGACGGACGCGATGTCGGCTGCGGCGGCATCCGGCGGATCGCCGACGGGCCCGCCGGCATCCGCTACGAGGTGAAGCACCTGTATCTGCGGCCGGAGACCCGCGGCCGAGGCTGGGGGCGCGTGCTCCTGACGGGACTCGAGGAGCGGGCACGCTCGTGGGATGCCGCCGAGCTCGTGCTCGACACCCATCACACGCTCGAGGCGGCCGGCGGACTCTACGCCGCGAGCGGCTTCACGGCGATCGACCCGTACAACGACAACCCGAACGCGACGCGCTGGTACGGCAAGACGCTCTAGTCGGGAAGCCCGCGGTTGCGGCGGCGCACCGACTTCGGCGCGCGGCCGCCGAGGAATCCGGCGCGCGCGTCGACCACGAACCCGTGGCGCAGCGCTTCGCGCCCGATCAGCATCCGGAAGCCCATCTTGTCGCGGTTGGTGAGAGTCACCTCGGCGGTGATCTCACGCCCGGCCAGCACGATCCGCTGTAGCACGACGAAGCGCCGCTGGGCGTGTCCCGACGAGCTGCGGATGCGGCGGATGTCGTGCACCGGCCATTCCAGGGTGGCGGCGTCGGCGATCGAGCGCTGCCACGGGCGCACCGTGCCGCGCACCCACGCACGCCCGTCGCGCTCGAACTCCTCGATGCCGACGACGTGCAGCGCCGACGTGCGGGCACCCGTGTCGATCTTGGCCTTGATCCAGCCGAGTTCGCTCGGCGGCAGGGCGACCCATTCGCGCCAGCCGACGACGGTGTTTGAATGGAAGGGTTCCGTCACCCCTCGATCCTCCCAGAGCAACGCATGAGAATCGCCATCCTCTCGCGCGCCCCGCGCGCCTACTCCACCCAGCGTCTGAAGGCTGCAGCGCAGCAGCGCGGTCACGACGTGCGCGTGCTGGACACGCTGCGCTTCGCGATCGACCTGTCGGGAGCCGAGCCCGACCTCCATTTCCGGGGCCGCCCGCTGTCGGACTACGACGCGGTGCTCCCCCGCATCGGCAACTCCATCACCTACTTCGGCACCGCCGTGGTTCGCCAGTTCGAGCAGATGGACGTGTACACGCCCAACACCGCCAACGGCATCTCCAACGCGCGCGACAAACTGCGCGCCACCCAGATCCTGTCGCGGCACAACATCCAGATGCCGGCGACGGCGTTCGTGCGCAACCGTGTGGACGTGCGACCCGCGATCGAGCGGGTGGGCGGTGCGCCCGTGGTCATCAAACTGCTGGAGGGCACGCAGGGCATCGGCGTCATCCTGGCCCCCGAGGTGAAGGTCGCCGAGGCGATCATCGAGACGCTGCACTCCACGAAGCAGAACGTGCTCATCCAGCGGTTCGTCGCGGAGAGCCGCGGACGCGACATCCGCGCGCTCGTGGTCGGCGACCGCGTCGTCGCGGCGATGCGGCGCACCGCGACGGGCGACGAGTTCCGCTCGAACGTGCACCGCGGCGGCACCGTCGAAGCCGTGGAGCTGTCGCCCGAGTACGAGCAGGTCGCCGTGCGCTCGGCGCAGATCATGGGCCTGAAGATCGCCGGCGTCGACATGCTGATGGGCACCGACGGCCCCCTCGTCATGGAGGTCAACTCCTCGCCCGGCCTGCAGGGCATCGAAGAGGCGACGAACCTCGACGTGGCCGGCGCCATCGTCGACTTCATCGCGAACCAGGTCGCCTTCCCCGAGATCGACGTGCGTCAGCGCCTCACCGTCTCGACCGGGTACGGGGTGGCCGAGCTCGTCGTGCACGCCGCCGCGAACCTCGTCGGGCAGACGCTCGGCGAGTCGGGGCTGTGGGAGCGCGACATCACGGTGCTCACCTTGCACCGCGGCGCCCAGGTGATCCCGAACCCGCGTAAGGGCGTGGTACTCGAGGCGGAGGACCGCCTGCTGTGCTTCGGCAAGCTCGAGGAGATGCGCTCGATGATCCCGCAGCGCCGCAAGCGCCGCGCGAAGGTGCGGAAGCTCCCGAAGGACCCGATCCCCCGCGAGCCCGCGGTCGGCGACGCCGCCGACCCCGCGTAGGCGGAGTCTCGGTCGCCGGATCCGGCGCAGCCCGTCAGCGGGTGAGCTCGCCGACGCCGTGAGCGCTCATCGCGCGCAGACCCGGGTCTTCGGCATCGTGCAGCAGGGCCGCGATCGCGGCGGCCCAGCCCCGGGCCCGCGCCCAGGTGGCGGCATCCGTGTTGACCGCCGATCGGAACGCGTCCCTCCCCGTCGCGGTGAACCCGAGCCACGCGATCGCGAGGTCGGATGCCGGGTCTCCGGCGCTGACGTCGCCGAAGTCGAGCAGCGCGCTGATCAGGCCGTCGCCGCCGACGAGCATGTTGCCCGGATGCGGGTCGCCGTGCACCCACACCGGCGGGCCCTCGTGTGCGGGCGCCGCGAGGGCCTCCTCCCACACCGGGACGAGCGCCGGGACGGCGGCAAGCCGCGGCCGCACCGCGGTGTCGCGGTCGGCGAGCGGCACGGCGCGGACCGGGTTGAACGGCGCGTCGGCGGGCGCGGCCACGTGCAGGCGCCGCAGGATCCCGCCCAGCTGCGCCGCGAAGCCGTCGCGCACCGGCGGAGCGAGGTCGAGCGCGTTGACGCCCTCGAACCAGGGCACGATGCTCCAGTGCCACGGATACGCCCCCTCCGGCACGCCCACCGCCACCGGCACCGGGACGGCGACGGGGACCAGCGGGGCCAGCAACGGCAGCCATCGCTGCTCGTGGACGACGAGCGGTGCCGCGCTCGCCCGGCGCGGCAGGCGCACCGCCAGGTCGTCGCCCAGGCGGAACAGATCGTTGTCCCAGCCGTGCGCGACGCGTCGGACCGGGCCGAGGAGCGACGGATGCTGCGACGCGACCAGCCGGTGGACGTCGGCGACGGTGAGATCGAGCTCGGCGGGCGGCTGCGGCATCCGCTCAGACCGGCGGTAGCTCGGGAAGGCCCGTGCGCAGCTCCATCGGCAGGTGCGCCATGTCGTTGTGGGTGACGAGCGCCCACGGGCGCCCCGGGCGCTGCGCGAGCAGCGTCAGCGCGCAGTTGGCCTGGTTGACCGTCATCCAGCGCCAGGTGGGGGCGTCGAGCACTTCGCGCACGAACCACGCGATGACGAAGTTGTGGGTGATGAGCAGCTCGTGGCCCCCGGCCTTGCGGGCCAGGAACTCGTCGACGGCGTCGGCCATCTGGGCTGATCCCGCGTCGAGCTCGGCGTCGGTGTAGCTGCCGAAGAACGCCTCGTATCCGGGCGGCGTGTCGGCGGTCGGGCCGCTGGGCACACAGTCGAACAGCAGCGCGCTCGGCTGCGGCGTGATCGCCGGCATCCGCTCCCCCACGGCGCGGGCCGTCTCGGCGGCGCGCTCGAGCGGGGAGTGCCGGACGGCGTCGAGAGGCACACCCGACAGCCGGTCGGCGATCGCCGCGGCCTGCCGTCGACCGCGCGCCGAAAGGGGGCCGTCGGCGAGGCCGTGCTCGGCGTCGACGTGCTCGCCGTGTCGGACCAGGTACAGATAGTGGGTCACGACGGACTCGCTTCACGCTCGATGTGGAGGGACTCCTCCACCCTACGTCAGCGTTCCGACGACACCCCGGCGACGGGCCCGGATGCCGTCAGTCGGCGGCGCGGGCGATGTCGGCGAGGTGGGATCGGCCGAGCCGCACCCCCACGCCCTGCACGAGCTCGTCGACGTGCGACACCGCGAAGGCGTTCACGATCGGGGCGACGACGCCCCGCTGCGCGCGCAGCCAGCCGATCGCGACGGCAGCGGGCGGCACCGACAGCTCGGCGCCGATCGCGTCGAGCACGCGCAGCGTGCGGGTGCCGCGACGGTTCATCGCGGCCGCCAGCTGCGCGCCGCGCACCGACTGTCCCATCTGGGAGCGGGAGCGGTGGGCGCCGGAGAGGAAGCCGTGCTCGAGTGCCTGCGAGGGCGTGACGGCGATGCCCTGGGCGCCTGCGACGAGCCGCAGATCGCCGTCGAAGTCTTTGCGGCGCAGCACGTTGTACGGCACGTCGAGCACCGTCAGGCGCGGGTAGCCGGCCGAGGCGAGGATGCGGGATTCGACCAGCTGCGCGGCGGTGTGCCCGAAGGCGCCGAGTGCGCGCACCTTGCCGGCTCCGACGAGCCAGTCGGCGGTGGCGAGGGTGTCTTCGAGGGCCGTCTGGCTGTCGGCGGTCGCGTCGAGGTAGAGCACGTCGATGCGATCGGTCTGCAGCCGGGTCAGCGACGCCTCGACGGCCCGCACGAGGTTGACCGATCCGAGGCCGGGGTGCTCGGCGCCGCCGCCGACACGCACGCCCAGCACGACATCGTCGCGGTGGCCGCGCGAGTGCATCCACTGGCCGATGATGTGCTCGCTGCGTCCCGACGAGTAGGCGTCCGAGGTGTGCACGGCGTTGCCGCCGCGCTCGGCGTAGGCGTCGAGGATGGCATGGGCGGCCGCGAGGTCGACGTGCCAGCCGAACTCCGCGCCGCCGAGGATGAGCGGGAACACCCGGAAGCCGGTCTCGCCGAGGGGCTCCCGCACCGCGGCGCCGATCGCGGGTCCCTGCACCGGGATCGGCGCGGACGGGTGCGCCGCCGGAGACTCCGACGGGGTGGTCGCGGTGGCCGTCGCGAGCGCGGCACGGGGCGCGTCATCGGAGGCCGATGTACCGACGCCGAAGAAACCCATTCCCGCACCCCCCTCACGAACTCTCGAGGAGGTCCGTGTTCTCACGCACCCCCCGGTGCGTACTTCCGAGGGTAGGGCAGACCTCCCCCACGGCCGCGCATTGACCGGAACACGCGGTAAACATTGGATAACGCTTTGGACCAGGGGAGTTCTCCCCCTACGCTGATGTCCCCCATCCGGGGGACACGGGTGGCGAACGGACGCGCCCGCCCCTCCGGAGGGAGGGACGGGCGCGTGCGAACCGGGCGGATCAGCCTTCGGCGGGAGCCTCGGGGCCCTCGCTGGCGGCGGCGCGACCCTCCTGGTCGGCGGCCTCCTCGAGCACGGGCTCGAGCGACAGCTTGCCGCGGTCGTCGATCTTCGTGATGCGCACGAGCAGCTTCTGGCCGACCGAGAGCACGTCGTCGACGTTCTCGACCCGCTTGCCGCCGGCGAGCTTGCGCACCTCGCTGACGTGCAGCAGGCCGTCCTTGCCGGGCAGCAGCGAGATGAACGCGCCGAACGTCGCGATCTTCACGACGGTGCCGAGGAACTGCTCGCCGACCTCCGGGTTGGTGGGGTTGGCGATCGCGTTGACCTGGGCGCGGGCGGCCTCGGCCGACGGACCGTCGACGGCGCCGATGTAGACGGTGCCGTCCTCCTCGATGGAGATGTCGGCGCCGGTCTCGTCCTGGATCGCGTTGATCGTCTTGCCCTTCGGGCCGATCAGCTCGCCGATCTTGTCGACGGGGATCTGCACGCTGATCACGCGGGGCGCGGTCGGGGCCATCTCGTCGGGACCGTCGATGGCGGCGTTGAGCACGTTCAGGATCGTCGTGCGCGCCTCCTTCGCCTGCGTGAGCGCGGCCGACAGCACCGACGACGGGATGCCGTCGAGCTTGGTGTCGAGCTGGATCGCGGTGATGAACTCGCTCGTGCCGGCGACCTTGAAGTCCATGTCGCCGAGCGCGTCCTCGGCACCCAGGATGTCGGTCAGCGCCGCGTAGCGGGTCTGGCCGTCGACCTCGTCGGAGACCAGGCCCATCGCGATGCCGGCGACGGGCGCGCGCAGCGGCACACCCGCGTTCAGCAGCGACAGGGTCGACGCGCAGACGGAACCCATCGACGTGGAGCCGTTGGAGCCGAGCGCCTCGGAGACCTGACGGATCGCGTAGGGGAACTCGTCACGGGCGGGCAGCACCGGCACGAGGGCGCGCTCGGCGAGGAAGCCGTGCCCGATCTCGCGACGCTTCGGCGACCCGACGCGGCCGGTCTCACCGGTCGAGTAGGGCGGGAAGTTGTAGTGGTGCAGGTAGCGCTTGCTCGTCGTGGGCGACAGCGAGTCGATCTGCTGCTCCATCTTCAGCATGTTCAGCGTGGTGACGCCCAGGATCTGGGTCTCGCCGCGCTGGAAGATCGCCGAGCCGTGCACGCGCGGGATGACCTGCACCTCCGCGTCGAGCGGGCGGATGTCGGCGAGCCCGCGACCGTCGATGCGCACACCCTCGGTGAGGATGCGGCCGCGGACGATCTTCTTCGTGACTGACTTGTAGGCGGCGGCGAACTCGAGCGGCGCGGCGGCCGGCAGCTCGTTCGCCTCGACGGCGGCGATCAGCTCGGCCTTGACGCGGTCCTTGACGGCGTCGTCGGCGTTCTGACGCTCGACCTTGTCGGCGATCTGGTAGATGCCGACGAGCTCGTCGTAGGAACGACCGGCGACGAAGTCGTAGGTCTCCTGGCTGTACGGCGCGAAGACGGGGTAGACGCCCGGCTCCTTCGACGAGGTGGCGGCCATCTGCGCCTGCGCCTCGACGAGCTGCTTGAGGAAGGGCTTCGCGGCCTCGAGACCGCCGGCGACGATCTCCTCGGACGGCTTGACGGCGCCGCCCTTGATGAGGTTCCAGCTGCCTTCGGTGGCCTCGGCCTCGACCATCATGATCGCGACGTCGCCGTCGGGCAGGACACGACCGGCGACCATGAGGTCGAACACGGCCTCCTCGACGATCTTCTGGTTCGGGAACGCGACCCACTGGTCGGCGTGCTCGCCGTGGCCGGGGACCAGCGCGAGACGCACGCCGGCGATGGGGCCGGAGAACGGCAGACCGGAGATCTGGGTGGACGCCGAGGCGGCGTTGATCGCGAGGGCGTCGTAGTACTCGCCGGGCGCGATGGAGAGCACGGTCACGACGATCTGCACCTCGTTGCGCAGGCCGTCGACGAACGACGGGCGCAGCGGGCGGTCGATGAGACGGCAGACGAGGATCGCCTCGGTGGAGGGGCGGCCCTCACGGCGGAAGAACGACCCGGGGATCTTGCCGGCGGCGTAGGAGCGCTCCTCGACGTCGACGGTCAGCGGGAAGAAGTCGAAGCCCTCACGCGGGTGCTTGCCGGCGCTGGTGGCCGACAGGAGCATCGTCTCGTCGTCGAGGTACGCGGCGACGGCGCCCTGCGCCTGCTGAGCGAGGCGTCCGGTCTCGAACCGGACGGTGCGGGTGCCGAAGCGTCCGTTGTCGAGGACGGCTTCGGCGGCGGTGATTTCAGGACCTTCCAAGAGGTCTCTCCTTCTTTGTTTAGACTCGCGCGCGCGTTTCGCGCACGAGATCGTGCGAAGGAGCGAGGTCAGGCAGATATGAGCGCGCGCCGGCATCCGAGGACGTCGGCGCGGGAACCGCTTGCGCTGGCCACCAGTCGAAGATCACCATCCGATCGGATGGGAACCCACCACAGGGGACCAGCTTCCTGCCGGCCACGCTCCGTGAGCTCAGTATGGAATTGAGCGGATGCCACACGGGCAACCTTCCCCACCCTATCAGCCGAGCCCCTGTGCGCCACGGGGCGGGCCGCGTAGGGTGAGGGCATGAGTGCAGACGAGAACACCACGGCATCCGACGAGATGAAGCGCAAGTTCCGCGAGGCGCTCGACAAGAAGAACGCGCATCAGCGCACCGGCGAATCGCACCTGGACGGCGACTCCGCCGTGCACGGCACGCACGGCGCGATGACCAAGCGCGAGTTCCGACGCAAGAGCGGCTGAGCGGAGGCGTTCAGGCGCTCGTGGTCTGCGTGCGACCGGCGGGTCCGTCGATCGTGATGTAGTCCGGGTACTTCGCGGTGACCCCGTCGCCCGCGGTGCGACCGCGCAGACGCCGCCACATCCACGGCAGGGCGTGCACGCGCAGCCACGTGCCGGTCTCGGGCGGGTCCTCGTCGAGGTGGAACGCCTCATCGAGGCCGGCGAGTGCGCCCGCGTCGGGGACGCCGAGGGCGGCCGCCGCCCGATACGCGACGAAGCGGTGGCCGGCCGAGCGCAGGTGCACCTTGTCGGCGGCCCACAGCTCGGGTCGGCGCAGCTCCGGCTCGGCTTCGAGGTCGAGCACGATCGCCCCGGTCTGGGCGGCGACGGCGCGCAGCCGCGCGTTGAACCGGGCGAAGCGGCGGGCCAGCACCCGTGCCAGGCGGCGCTCCGGCAGGAACGTCGTCGCCAGCAGAACGTCGCAGCCCGCGTCGCGCAGGCGCCGCACGATCTGCTCGACGTCGGCGGTCAGCGCGTCGATCGCGACGCGACCGCCGACGAGGTCGTTGGCGCCGATGAGCACCGACACCAGATCGGGCCGTAGTGCGAGGCAGTGCGGCAGCTGCTCGTGCAGCACGTGGCGCACGCGGCGGCTGCGCACGGCGAGGTTGGCGTAGCGGAAACCGCGCGGGGACACCGCGGCGGGAGCCAGCAGCTGCGCGAGCCGATCCGCCCAGCCGCGGAAGGTGCCCGCGGGCATCCGCGAGGTGTCGCACAACCCTTCGCTGATCGAGTCGCCGAGCGCGACGTAACGCTCCCACCGCCGCGCCGGGGCGGTCGGCGCGACCGGATCGGGGCGGGGGTGGGCCAGCGCGCGCCGCGGGCCGTCGGTGCCGTGCAGCGTCGCGGCACGGTCGTAGTGGCCGAGGAGCTGGTCGACGAGGCTTCCCCACGTGCGCGGCGCGACCGCGTCGCGCGCCGCTTCCCCGAAGGCACGGCGCTTGGACTCGTCGCCGACGAGGTCGCGCACCCGCTCGCGCAGCTCGTCGAGGTCGCCGGGGCGGTACAGCCACCCGTCGACGCTGCTGCGCACGAGATCGACCGGGCCGCCGCGTCCGGTCGCGACGACGGGCACGCCGGCGGCCTGCGCCTCCTGGATCGTCTGCCCGAACGTCTCGCTCTCGCCCGGGTGCACGAACACGTCGAACGAGGCGACCGCCGTCGCGAGCTCGTCGCCGGACAGGTGGCCGAGGAAGACGGCGCGCGGCAGCATCCGTTCGAGCTCGGCCCGGTCGGGCCCGTCGCCGACGACAACCAGCCGCACGCCGGGGAGACCGGCGATCGCGGCGAGGTCGGCGACCTGCTTCTCGGGGGCGAGGCGGCCGACGTATCCGACGACGGTCTCGCCGGGCGCGATGCTCGCGCGCCACCCGTCGCTGCGGCGCGACGGGTGGAAGCGGATGCCGTCGACCCCGCGGCCCCACAGGGCCACCCGGTCGACGCCGAGAGTGTCGAGCTGGGCGCGGGAGGCGGCAGACGGGGCGAGGGTGAGGGTCGCCCGGCGGTGCAGCCGGGCGACGTGCCGGGCCGCGAGGGCGCTGGCCTGCGGCACGCCGTAGCGCTCCGTGTAGGCGACGACGTCGGTCTGGTAGACCGCGACCGTCGGCACACCGAGACGCTCGGCCGCCAGCAGACCCTGCCAGCCGAGCACGAACGGCGACGCGAGATGGACGACATCCGGGGAGAACTCGCGCAGCGCGCGCATGATCGACGCCGCGGGCGGCGCCGCGACGCGCACGGCGGGATAGCCCGGCAACGGCAGCGACGGCATCGCGCGCCCCGGCATCTCGAGGCTGCCGCCGCGACCCGAGGCGGGAGCGATGACGAACCGCTCGTGCCCGCGTCGGTCGAGCTGATCGAGGACATGCAGCACCGAGCCGGCCACACCGTTCATGTGCGGCAGGAAGGATTCCGTGACGACCGCGACTCTCACACGTCCAGGGTGACGGTGCGCAGGGCGCCGACGGCCGTGTCGGCGGCTCCGTCGCCGAGTGTTCACGCGATCCTCGCCCGCGCATCACCTGACGGTCGCCTGTCGGTCGCCGTTCCGGAGCCGTTCACCGCGCGCTGGTAACGATTCGGGGGTGGTCACCGCACTGCTGGAATCCGTCGCGAGCGGCCCGTGGACGCTCGTCGTGATGTTCCTGCTCGTGCTCGCCGACGCCCTCATCGTCGTGGTCCCGGGCGAGATCGCGGTGAGCGCGCTGGGCGCCCTCGCCGTCTCGGTCGGCTCACCGCCGCTGCTCGCCGTGATCGCCGTCGGCGCGCTCGCGGCGTTCACCGGCGACGCCCTCTGCTACCTCATCGGACGGCGGATCGGCCTGGAGAGATGGCGGTGGATGCGGGCGCGCCGCGTGCAGGCGGCGCTGCGCTGGGCGGCGACGCGGCTGGACCGTGGCACCGCGACGGTCGTGTTCACGGCCCGCTTCATCCCGTTCGCCCGGCTCGCCGTGAACCTCACGGCCGGCGCGACGCGGATCCCGGCGCCGCGATACCTCGCGGTGTGCGCGGTCGCCGCGACCGCCTGGGCGTCGTACCAAGCCGTCGTCGGCGCCGCCGTCGGCGCGCTGCTGCCCGACGCCCCGCTGCTCGCGGTCGTCGTCTCGGTCGCCGTCGCCCTCCTGCTGGGAGTGGGGATCGACGTGGCGATCGGACGGTGGAACCGGCGGCGGGCCGCACAATAGGAGCCATGCCCGCACTCCCCCGCATCGCCATGCCCGCCCGCCTCTCCGACGCCGACGGCGCCGACGCGCGGGTGGGACTGGCCAACGCGATCTTCGACGACGTCGCCGCGCTCGTGCGCATCGAAGACCTCGACGTGGTCGTGGTGCGCGATGCCGACCTCACCGGCTTCGACGGCGTCGTGCTTCCCGGCGGCGGCGACGTCGACCCGGCGCGGTACGGCGGCGACGCATCGGCGCCGGTCTACGACGTGAATCCCGCGCAGGACGACCTCGACCTCGGCATCGCCGCCGCCGCACTCGCGGCGGGCCTGCCCGTGCTCGGCGTGTGCCGCGGACTGCAGGTGCTCAACGTCGCGTGCGGCGGCACCCTCGTCGAGGACCTGCCGGCATCCGCGGTGCTCCACACGCCCGGCTCGGACGGATGCGGGGGCCTCGAGTGGACGTGGCACACCGTCGAGGTCGCCGACGGCTCGCGACTGGCCGCCGAGACGGGCCGCACCGTCGAGGTGGCCTCGGGCCACCATCAGGCGATCGGCGTGCTCGGCGCCGGACTGGTCGCGACCGCGACCGCCGCCGACGGGGTCGTCGAAGCGGTCGAGCACGCGTCGCTGCCCGTCGTCGCGGTGCAGTGGCATCCGGAGGCCGAAGGCACCCCCGCACACCTCGCGGCGGCGCCGTTCGCGGTGTTCGCCGACCTCGTGCGGGCGCACCGGCTGAGCGCGCTGCGCGTCTGAGGGCGGCGACGCGGTTCGGCCGTGTCGACCGCGTCGGTCTCGGCGCGGACGCGTTCGGCTGAGAGGATCGGCGCGTGCCCTCCGGTCCCGCCGACATCCAGGACTACGCGCTGCTGAGCGACTGCCGCACCGCGGCGCTCGTCTCGCGCGGCGGCGACGTCGACTGGCTCTGCCTGCCGCGCTTCGACGCGCCCTCGGTGTTCGGGGCCCTGCTCGGCGACGACGAGCACGGGCGGTGGCGGCTGCGGCCGGCGGCGCCGGAGGCCGTCGCCGAGCGCCGTTACGACGGCGACACGTTCACGCTCGTGACGCGGTGGACGACCGACACGGGCATCGCGGACGTGTACGACGCGCTGCCCGTGGATCCGCACCGGCAGGGCGACGCGCACCGGATCGACCTCGTGCGCCGGGTGGTCGGCGTATCGGGCACCGTGGAGTTCGCCCACGAACTGCGGATGCGGTTCGACTATGCGCGCGCCCTGCCGTGGGTGCGCCAGCACCGCGGCGAGGCGGTGCCTGCTCTCGTCGCGACGGCCGGGCCGGATGCCGTGATCGTGCGCGGACCGGCGTTGGAGCCGGACGATCACGTGCATCGGGGGTCGGTGACGGTCGAGGCGGGAAGGACCCACGATGCGGTGCTGACCTGGTTCCCCTCCCACCGGCATCCGCCCGCCCCGCTCGACGTCGACGCGGCGCTGCAGACCACCGATGCGTGGTGGCAGGAGTGGGCCGACCGCATCCGCACGCGCGACGTGCACTGCGACGAGGTGGTGCGATCGCTGCTGGTGCTGCGCGCACTGACGCACCGCGACACCGGCGGCATCGTCGCGGCGGTGACGACGTCGCTGCCGGAGCAGTTCGGCGGCGCACGCAACTGGGACTACCGCTACGTGTGGCTGCGCGACGCGGCGCTGACACTCGGCGCGCTCATCGACCACGGCTTCCTCGGCGTCGCGGAGCACTGGCGGGACTGGCTGCTGCGCGCGATCGCGGGAGACCCGGGCCAGATGCAGATCGTGTACGGGATCGGCGGCGAGCGCGACCTCGTCGAGCGGGAGCTGCCGAGCCTTCCCGGCTACCGGGGTGCGGCTCCCGTGCGCGTCGGCAACGGCGCGGCGGGGCAGTACCAGGCGGACGTCGTCGGCGAGGTGCTCGTCGCCCTGCACGCGGCGCGCGACGCGGGTCTCGCGGAGTCGGAGTTCTCGTGGCCACTCGAGCGGGCCCTGCTCGCCGCTGCGCAGGAACGGCTCGACGAACCCGATCAGGGGATCTGGGAGATCCGCGGTGAGCCGAAGCGCTTCACCCACTCGCGGGTCATGCTGTGGGCGGCGTTCGACCGGGGCGTGCGCGCCGTACGCGAGTACCGGCTCACCGGTCCCGTGGACGAGTGGGAGGCGACGCGGGAGCGCCTGCGCGCGGAGATCGACGGGCAGGGGGTGGCCGCGGGCGGCTGGTTCACGCAGGCGTACGGCTCGGCCGAGGTCGATGCCGCACTCCTGCTGCTGCCCACCGTGGGCTTCTGCGCGGCCGACGACCCGCGGATGCGGGCGACCGTGGCCGAAGTGGAGCGGACGCTGATACGCGACGGGCTCGTGCACCGCTACCGCACGGCATCCGGGGTGGACGGCCTCGACGGGACCGAGAACCCGTTCCTGGCGTGCACCCTGTGGCTCGTCGCGCAGTACGCCGCGTCGGG
The DNA here is from genome assembly GCF_003651225.1 of Microbacterium telephonicum. Lineage (GTDB taxonomy): Bacteria > Actinomycetota > Actinomycetes > Actinomycetales > Microbacteriaceae > Microbacterium > Microbacterium telephonicum. The sequence continues at coordinate 947,697 of NZ_RCDB01000001.1, read as the reverse complement.
TCGCGTGGACGACGCGGCCGAGCTGCTCGACCGAGTCTGCGCGCTCGCGAACGACGTCGGGATGCTGGCGGAGGAGTATGACCCGGTGCAGCGCCGTCACGCCGGGAACACCCCTCAGGCGCTGTCGCACCTCGCCCTCGTGCGCGCCGCCGACGCCGTCCACGCGGCGCGCAACGCCGCCGGTCGTTGAGCGAGGAGCGCAGCGACGAGTCGAAACGCCTGTGACGGTTCGGGGCGTTTCGACTCGCTGCGCTCGCTCAACGACCGGGAGGGGTCGGTGCCGCCGGTCGTTGAGCGAGGAGCACAGCGACGAGTCGAAACGCGCCGGACCCGGGAGCGACGGTGGGTCAGCGGAGGGCGGGGTCGGGCTCGCGCCAGTACTGCACCGACTGCAGCACCCAGAACGCGAAGAACAGCAGAAGGGCCGCGACCTCGCCGACGAAGACCCCGAAGACGTCGCCGACGTGCAGAGAGCCGTAGAGCGGCATCCCGACGACCGTCACGCCGAGGGCGACCGCGATCACGACGTACGCGACTTGCAGCCACCGCGGCGGCTTCGGTCCGTCGGAGGGGCGCACCGCATTGACGACCGCGACGGCGGCGATCACGACGAAGAAGCCGACCGCCGCGGCGACGTGCGCCCACTGCAGGAACCAGTCGTGCGCGAGCCACCAGCTCAGCCACACCGCCGCCAGCAGGACGGCGGCGATCGATGCCGACAGTGCGGTTCCCGGGCGCGACGCCTCCCCCGCCATCGCGAGCGCGACGGCGACCACCAGCACCACGACGCCGACGATCAGGAACGTCGCGACCCCGTTGTCGACGTCGGCGTCGAAGGCCACCGGGATGCAGGTGGCGCGCCCGTCGTCGCAGGTCGAATCCAGCCCCGGCACCGAGTTCGGCGAGATCACCGTCGGGATGATCGCCACGAGTGGTGCGATGACGGCGGCGACGTCGAGCAGCACGCGCTCCGGCCCGCGGCCCGACAGGGCGAAGAAGCCGACCGCCACCAGGATCACCGCGCCGACGAAGATCGTCCGCGCCGGTGTGTAGTAGTAGTGGCTGATCGAGGGCAGCAGCCCCACGACCGGCATCGCGACGAGCACCGACGTGAACACGGCGACCACTGAACCGGCGATCGCGAGGCGCAGATACCGATACGTGCGCTGGGTCGAGGTGGCGATCCGGTCCATGGGCTCAGCCCTCGAGGCCGACCAGTTCCGCGCTGCGATCCCACAGCCGCTTCGCGAGCGCGGGATCGTCGGCCAGGCGACTGGTGCGGGCGGGCTGGTTGTCGGCGTAGTACCCGCCGGGCGTCCAGTCGACACCGGGCTTGCCGAGCGCGAGCCAGGTGAGGCGGGCGCCCCCGACATCCGTCGGCGTCAGCAGACGCGACGCGATCGGGTTGGTGTACATCCACCGCCACGCCCCGCGGGATGCCGAGGCGAAGCTCGACGCGATCGCACCGGGATGGAAGGCGACCGCCGACAATCCCGCGTCGCCGTATCGGCGGTGCAGTTCCTTCGTGAACAGGATGTTCGCGAGCTTCCCGTTGCCGTACGCGGCGGATGCCGTGTAGCGGCCCCGCGCCTGCAGGTCGTCGATGTCGAACCTCGAGAAGCGCTGCGCCGCGACGCTCGAGGTCTGGATGACCGATGCCGCACCGTCCACGAGCCGGTCGAGCAGGAGGCCGGTGAGCAGGAAGGGCGCCAGGTGGTTCACCTGGAAGGTGAGCTCGTTGCCGTCAGCCGTCTCGGTGCGATCGCCGAAGATGCCGCCGGCGTTGTTGGCGAGCACGTCGATGCGCGGGTAGCGGGTGCGCAGCGTGTCGGCGAGCGCGCGCACCTGGTCGAGTTCGGCGAAATCGGCGGTGAACCGGTCGAGACCCAGGGCGTCGGCGACGGCATCGGTCTTGCGGGGGTCGCGTCCGACGACGACGACCGTCTCCCCCGCCTCGTGCAACTGTCGCGCGGCGGCGGCGCCGATCCCGTCGCTGGCTCCGGTGATGACGATCGTGCGGGTCATGCGGCCTCCTCGGGGGGTGGGTTCCCATCCTGCCGCGCGTCACCGACTCCGCGGGCCGACACGGGGCGTCATCCGGGAATCCCGGGCACGACGCCGCGGTTGCCGTGACCATGACCACAGTGGGAATCATCGGAGCAGGACACATCGGCAGCGCGCTCGCGGAGGGTCTCGCCGCGCGCGGCTACGACGTCGTGATCGCGAACTCGCGCGGACCGGAGACGCTGTCCGACCTCGTCGGACGCCTCGGCGCCGGCGTGCGCGCCGCGACCGCCGCGGAGGCGGCCGAGGCGGCGGACTGGGCGGTCGTGACCGTGCCTCTCAAAGCGATCGGCGAGATCCCGGCCGCCGCCCTCGCGGGCAAGATCGTTCTCGACACCAACAACTACTACTTCGAGCGCGACGGCCACATCGCCGCCCTCGACGAGAAGACGACCACCACCACCCGTCTCGTGCAGGACCACCTCGAAGGCGCGAAGGTCGTCAAAGCGTTCAACCACATCATGGCGCGCTCCATCAACACCGACGGCGCCCCGGCCGGGACTCCCGGGCGTCGCGCCCTGGCGATCGCGAGCGATCACGCGGATGCGGCGGCGCTCGCGACCGCGGTGTACGACGAGTTCGGTTTCGACACCGTCGACATCGGCTCGGTCGAGGAGAGCTGGCGCGTCGAGCGCGACCAGCCCGCGTATGTCGTGCGGCAGGACGCCGACGAGCTGCGCGAGAACCTCGCCCGCGCGACCCGCTGAGCGTCGCGCGCGGCGCCGGGCCGCATCCGTATCGGGGGCGGAGAGACCTTCTCTCCGCCCCCGATGTCGGCTCGCCCGGGCCGGCGTCGGCACCGCCTGGTAGACTGGGGCACGACCCGCTCGGAGATCCGGCGGCATCCTCTTCACCTTCACCGACGAAGGCGACTGCTCACCGCAGACCCGGATGCCGCACAGCGCACACCTGCGCGCCGAGCCGACGGCTGCCACCGCGGCCATCGCCCCCGACTCCCCCGCGCCGCCGTGCGTCCACGCGCGCCGGCACCGAAAGCAGCATGACCTCTTCTCATCTTCCTCCTTCCGCCGCGCCCGAATGGCGCCAGGCCGACGACGACGTGTTCGTCGCCACGATCGCCGGCGAGTACGCCGGGTTCGTCGGCGTGACCGCTCGCGGTGTCGAAGCGCAGACCGCGCGCGGCGAAGACCTCGGCGTGCACGACACGGTCGAGCTGGCCCGTGCGGCGGTCGCCGCATCCGCCGTCCGTCCCCCGCTGACCGCCGGCCCTGGCGGCCCGACCCCGCGCCGCCCCCGCCGCACCGCGGCTCGCGGTTCGTTTCTCAGGACGGTCGGCGACGTCGGCACGACGTCTCCGCGTCGCGGCGCGGGACGGCGGGACGCGGCGACCCGTCGATCCTGAGAACCGAACGGTTCAGCCGCGCCGACGCGGCGACGTCGGACCGAAGTAGGCCGCCAGGAACGACGCCATCGCGGCCGCGCCGACGATCAGCGCGAGCGGCCGCACCCGGGCGCCGCGCAGCGCCACCCCGGCGCCGACGAGGTTGAGCGCGCTCCACAGCACGTTCAGCGCCGGTGACGACAGCCCGATCCCGGGCGGATCGGCGAACGGTGTCGGGAACGCCTGCCCCGTGACCCCGTGGACACCGTGCGGCACCGCGTTGGCCAGCAGCACACCGGCGACGACGCTGCGCGCTCTCGACATGACCGCCCCTTCCGTCTCGACCCGAAGGCTACGCCGCGATCACGCCGCGATCACGCCTCGCCGCCGCCGAGACCGCCGGACAGACGACGATGAAGGGCGGCCGTGGGCTCGATGCGGGGACGGGTCGCGGGGACGGTCATGGCACTCCGAACGGCGCCGCACCGGGCGCCCGAGGGTGGGAGAAGGGATCGGCACCCGAATCGGGGCGGCGATCGAGCCTAATCGCGGCGCCCGTCGGCGTGCGCCGCGAGCCGGCTCACAAGGCGATGACCTCGACGGGACACCGGGCCACGGATGCCGCAGCCACACGTCGGTCCGCGGTGAGCAGCGGGCACCCGAGCCGCTCGGCGAGCGCGACGTACCCGGCATCGTAGGTCGTGAGATTCGATCGGAGCTCCCACGCCCGGTCGGCCAGGACCTCCCACGGCCACAGCTCCACCGGAAGGCCTGCCGCGTGCCGGAGAGCGAACGAGGCCTGCGGCGTCGTGAGGACCCCGCCGCGCTCGAGCCCGCGCAGCGCGCTCTGCACCTCGACCGGGAGGTGGGTCGGCGCATGGAGTGCACCGTCGCCGATGCGCGCCGCGATCGCTTCGGTGGCGCTCGCCTGGGATGCGACGAGTGCGACGACGACCGAGGCGTCGACGACGAGGAGATCGGAGGCGTCAGCGACGGCCGTCATCCACCGCGTCCAGAATGTCGCGAACGCCGAGCGTCGGATACGTCTGCGTGTTCATCCGCGCTCGCGCGATCGCCTCGGCGGCACTGGGGGTCTGTGCGAGGCGGCGCAGCTCGCCGCTCAGATACTCCTGCAGCGACCGACCCGACCGAGCAGCACGCGAGGCGAGTTCGTCGCGGACCTCGTCGGGGACATTCCTCACCGTGATCGAGACCACCATGCCTGCATTGTCGCACGATCGCCTGCAGAATGCATGCATCCGCCGCTTCACAGCCATGCCGGCCCGCTCACACCCACGTCCATGCCCGCCCGGCGCGACGCGCCCCGCGCCAAAGGTCACACCCCTGTAACACCGTGTTCACCCACGGCAGGGCATGGCATCCGACACTGGCTGGAGCCCACCGCCAACCCCCGGAACCCCCGACCGAAGGATGACGATGACCCGACCGCTGCGCGTCCTGTCCCTCTACGAAGGCTTCTTCGCGGGAGGCGCCCGCATCCTGCACAGCGATGTCGTCGCCGGCCTGCACGACGGCCTGCGTCAGCAGCACAGCGTGCTGTCGATCGCGTCACGTGCCGTACGCGACGCGTCGGTGCAGGAGATGACGGACGACCCGCGCTATCGGCGCCTCACCGCCGCCGGCGTGCAGGTCCACACGCTCGGGCGCACCGCCGGAGACCAGCCGCTGGATCCCGAGGGCTACAGCATCCGGGAGCTGCTGACGGCGCGCGCCGCCCTCATCGGTGCCGACGTCGTGCTCTCGTTGAAGGAGCAGCCACTCGGACTGCTCGTCGCCCTCGCGCGGCGCGGATGGATGCCGGACGTGCCCGTGGCGGCCTGCCTGCACCGCTCCGACCCGGTGCATTCGGGAGCGGCGCTGTCGTGGCTCGCGGAGGCCTCGGCGACGGGCCTGCTCGACGCGACCGTCTCGTGCGCCGACGCCACCGACGAGGCGTATTCGCGGCTGGGTGCGACACCGACGGAGCGGTTCGTCGTGCCGAACGGCATCGACACCCGCCGGTTCCGGCCGGGTACGAACGAGGAGCGCGCGCGGATGCGGCGCGCCCTCGACATCCCCGCGGGCGCCCCGGTCGTCGTCTACGCGGCGCGCTTCGACGCCATGAAGGACCCGGGACTGTTCCTCCGCTCGGTGGCCGCGCACCTCGAGGCGGCCCCCGAGACCCACTACGTGCTGTGCGGCGCCGGGATGACAGCCGACAACGCGGCGCTGCGTGAGCTGATGACGGATGCCGGGCTGTCGCCCGACGACGCGCGCCTGCATCCGCTCGGCATCCGCGACGACATGCCGTCGGTCTACGCCGTCGCCGACATCGTCGCCCTCACGAGCGCGTTCGGCGAGGCGTCGCCGCTCTGCCTCATCGAGGGCGCCGCCTGCGGGGCGACGCCGGTGACCACCGCCGTCGGAGACGCTCCGACGATCGTGGCGGGCATCGGCGTCGTGACCCCGCGTGACGCCGACGCGATCGCCGCCGCCTGGACCCGCGTGCTGGCCGAGCGGCCGACGCTGCGTGCCGCGGCCCTCGCCGCACGGCCTCGGCTGGACCGCGCCCGGATGGTCGAGGACTACCGCGCCGCCGTCTCGTCGCTGACCGCCGTGGCCGAACGCGCGGCCTGACGGGGCTGCGGCGCGGGGGGCGCGCCGTCTCCCCCGTGGCCGATGTCGGGAGTGCGGGGCACACTGGTCGCATGAGCGACGGCGACGCCCCGATCCCGTGGGTGCTGCACGTCGATCTCGACCAGTTCATTGCCGCCGTCGAACTGCTGCGCCGTCCCGAGCTCGTCGGCCTGCCGGTCGTCGTGGGCGGGCGGGGCGACCCGACCGAGCGTGCCGTCGTGTCGACCGCGTCGTACGAGGCCCGCGCGTTCGGCGTCGGATCGGGCATGCCCCTGAAGATCGCCGCCCGCAAGATCCCGGATGCCGTCTTCCTCCCCGTCGACGCCCCCGCCTACACCGCCGCCTCCGACGAGGTGATGGCGACGCTGCGCGCCCAGCCGGGCGCCGTCGTGCAGGTGCTCGGGTGGGACGAGGCCTTCGTCGGAGTCACGACCGCCGACCCGCTCGCCGTCGCGCGCGGCATCCAGGCCGCCGTGCTCGAGCGCACGCGGCTGCACTGCAGCGTCGGGATCGGCGACACGCTCATCCGCGCCAAGAACGCCACCGACTTCGGCAAACCGCAGGGCACGTTCCGTCTCACCGCCGGCAACTGGCGCGAGGTGATGGGCGACAAGCCGACCGCGGCCCTGTGGGGCGTCGGCGCGAAGATCTCGAAGCGGCTCGCCGGCCTCGGCATCCGTACGGTCGACGAGCTCGCCGATGCCGACACGGCCGCGCTCGCGGCGGAGTTCGGGCCGAAGATGGGGCCTTGGTATCAGCAGCTCGGCCGGGGCGACGGGTCCGCCGTCGTCGACGACACACCGTGGGTCGCCCGCGGTCACAGCCGTGAGACGACGTTCCAGACCGACCTGGTGGCGCGGGAGGACATCGTCGCCGCCGCACGCACCCTCATCGCGCAGGTGCTCGGCGACGTGGCCGCGGAGGGACGCCCGGTCGTGGGCGTCGGCGTCAAGGTGCGCTACGCCCCGTTCACGACCAAGAACCTCGTGCACAAGATCGCGACCACCTCCGACGCGCGCCTCGTCGCCGACGAGATCCTCGCGCTGATCGCGAAGCTCGAGAACCGCCCGGTGCGGCTGCTCGGAGTGCGCGCCGAGATGGCGATGCCCGACGACGCGCGCGAGGGCCACACCCCCACGCGCGGCGGCTGGTGACCCCGCCACGGGCCGCGCCGGCACGGGCCGCGCCGCGGGGGCACCCCGCCAACGACCGCACTGCCGGCGGCGCCTACGATCGAAAGGTGACTTCTCCCGCATCCCTCGTCCTCGTCGCCAACGCCGCAGACGGCTCCCTCTCGGTGTTCCGCTTCGACCATGGCGCCCTGACGCTGCTCGCCACGACCGACGGCCTGACCGGCACCTCGACGTTCGTCGTCGACGCGGAGCGCGACCTCGTGCACGCCGCCGTCAAGGGCGAGGTCCCCGGGATCGTGACCCTGCGCCTCGACCGCGAGAGCGGCGTCCTCACTCCGCAGTCGCGTCTGGACCTCCCCCGCGGCGGCATGAACTACCTCGCCCTCACCCGTGACGGCAGCGCCCTGCTCGGCGCCTCCTACGGCGGTGGGTACGGCATCCTGGCCCCCGTCGAGGACGGCGTCGTCGGCGAGCCGGTCTCGACGATCGAGTACCCGAACCTGCACTCGGTGCTGCCCAGCGCCGACGGCCGCTTCGCCTACTTCGTCTCGCTGGGCGCCGACCTCGTCGCCCAGTACGCCATCGGCGACGCGCTCGCCCTGCAGCCGTTGCAGCCCGCGACGGTCGCCGCGCCCGCCGGCAGCGGCCCCCGCCACCTCGTGCTGAACGACGCCCAGGATGCCGTATATGTGCTCACCGAGTTCTCGGGCGAGATTCTGCACTACGCGCGCGACACCGCATCCGGTGCGCTGACGCTCGTGGGCTCCGCCGACGCGTTCGACCCCGAGAAGCAGCTCGGCCGCAGTGTCTTCGGCGCGAACCCGCTCGAGCACAACTACATCTGGGGCGCCGACCTGCACCTGGCCGGCGACCATCTCTGGGCCTCGGAGCGCACGATCAGCACGCTGGCCCCGGTCGCCGTCGCCGCCGACGGGTCGCTGACGGATGCCGCGACCTTCACGGTCACCGAGCCGCAACCCCGCGGATTCGCGACGAGTCCCGACGGCGCGTGGCTCGTGGCCGCCGGCGAGAAGTCGACCACCGTATCGCTGTACGCCGTCGACGGCGACCGTCTCGAGCTGCGGCAGCGTGCCGAGACGGGCAACGGCGCGAACTGGGTGCGCTTCGTCTGATCCGGGATCCGGCGGCGCGGTCGGCGCCGGCGACCGACCGCGTCAGCGGCCGACGATGTCGTCGGCCTCGTCGGCGATCCACTCCATGAGCGGCAGCATCCGCACCATGAGCTGTTCACCCCGCGGGGTGAGCGCGTACTCGACACGCGGCGGCACCTCGGGGTAGGCGGTGCGCGCGACGATGCCGTCTGACTCGAGTGTGCGCAGCGTCGAGGCGAGCATCTTCTCGCTGATGCCGTCGACCGTGCGGCGCAGTTCCCCCCATCGCAGCGTGCCGTCGGTGAGGGCGAGCAGCACCAGCACGCCCCACTTGCTCATCACGTGATCGAGCACCACCCGCGTCGGACAGTTCTCCGTGAACACGTCGTCCCGGGTCGCCCGGATCTGCGCGAAACTCACCGCCATGTGGGTACCTTACCGAAAAGTGGGTACCCGCTGATCGGAATGCCAGACGGTTCACGGACGGTTCTCCTCGTCGATCCCCGATCGAAAGGAACACCATGACCATCCTCGTCACCGGCGCGAGCGGACAGCTCGGCCGCCTCGTCGTCGATTCCCTGCTGGCGCGCGGCGCCGCCGCATCCGACATCGTCGCCGGCGCGCGCGACACCGCGAAGGTCGCCGACCTCGCCTCGCGCGGAGTGCGCACCGCCCGCGTCGACTACGACGACCCCGCCACACTCGCCGCCGCGCTCGAGGGCGTGGACACCGTGCTGCTGATCTCGGCGTCGGAGCCGGGGCGGCGCTTCGCCGGGCACAAGAACGTCATCGACGCGGCCGTCGCCGCCGGGGTCGCGAAGTTCGTCTACACGAGCGCGCCGAAGGCGACGGACTTCGACTGGGCGCTGGGCGCCGAGCACCGGGCCACCGAGGAGGCCCTCGCCGCGAGCGGACTGCCCGCGGTCGTGCTGCGGAACAACTGGTACATCGAGAACTACGTCGCCGACGTGCAGCGGGCTGCGGACTCCGGGGTCATCGCCGCGTCGGTCGGCGACGCGGTGGTCGCCGCCGCGACCCGCGCCGACTTCGCCGACGCCGCCGCGGTCGCGCTGCTCGAAGACGGCCACCTCGGCGCCGTCTACGAACTGGCGGGCGACGTCGCCGTCTCGTACGACGACATTGCGGCCGCCGCATCCGAAATCCTGGGTCGCGACGTGACCTACGCGCGTCTGTCGACCGAGGAGCACATCGCGGCGCTGGAGTCGGCCGGGCTGCCGGCCGACGTCGCCGGCTTCGTCGCGGGCATCGACACCGGCATCCGCGAGGGTGTGCTCGCCGACACCGACGGCACGCTCGCCCGCCTCATCGGCCGTCCGACGACGCCGTTCGCCGAGGGTCTCCGCGCCGCCCTGGCCTGACGTCGCGGCCGCACGCCGCGCCCGGTGGGGCGTGCGTTCGGGAGGAGATCTGCGTTCGGGAGGGCGCTGCGCGCATACGCGTCCTCCCGACTGCACATCTCCTCCCGGGCGCACGGGCGGATGCGGGCGGATGCGGGCGGGGGTCAGGGCACGACGCGGTAGCGCACGTGGGTGACCAGCGACGCGGCGTGGGCATCTTCGGCACCTTCACCGGCTACCTCGCGAACTTCTTCCTCTCGCCGCGCACCGAGCGCGGGCCGGATGCGGCCGTGCCGGTGTCTGCGGAACAGGTCGGCGCGGATGCGGGACGCGCCGCCCAACTGCGCGAACTCCTCGCGCGCTCGGAGGCGTCGGCCGCCGAGCTGCGACGCCTTCTCGACGAGGACGAGAGCGGCGGCGCGGGCGAGGCGGGCGGCACGCCGAGACGCGACGAGTAGGCTCGGTGACCGTGTCTGCGCGCATCGGAATCGTCGTCACCGACCCGGATTTCTACCCCCCGGAGGATCCGGACCACGACACCGCGCCGCTCGTCGCGGCGCTGCGGGCCCGCGGCGCGGATGCCGTGGCGGTGATCTGGCACGACGCATCCGTCGACCTTGCGACCTTCGACCTGCTGGTCATCCGCGCGCCGTGGGACTACCCCGACCGCCTCGACGAGTTCCGGGCGTGGCTCGACCGCGCCGAGGCCGAGACGCGGGTGCGCAACGCACCGGCGCTCGTGCGCTGGAACCTCGACAAGCGCTACCTGCAGCAGCTCGCACAGGCCGGTGTGCCGGTGATCCCGACCGCGTACTGCGCGGGCGGCACCGAGGCCCGGGCGGCGATCGCGGCGCTGACGGCGCAGGGGGCGACCCGCGTGGTCGTCAAACCGGCGATGTCGGCCGGAGCCCGCGACACCGGGCTGTTCGACGCCGCCGACCCGGCGGCATCCGCCCTCGCCGACCGCATCGTCGCACGCGGGGGCATCGCGATGGTGCAGCCCGAGATCGCGGAGCTGTCGGCGGGCGCCGAGAAGGCGCTCTACGCGATCGACGGCCACGTCAGCCACGCGATCGCGAAGGGCGCGCTGCTGCGCTCCGGCGGCGGATTCCTCGGCGGCGTCTACCAGGAGAATCCGGTGCCGGTCGAGGTCACGGCGCGCGAACGGTCGTTCGTCGACGACGTGCTGCGCGCGGTCGCCGACGTCACCGGTGAGCGGATCCCCCTGTACGCGCGCGTCGACACCGTCGACTCGGCCGCGCATGGACTCGTCGTCGTCGAAGTCGAGCTCATCGAGCCCGCCCTCAACCTGCACGTCGCGCCCCACGCGGTCGACGCGGTGGCGGATGCCGTGCTGCGCGCGGCGGCCGAGGTGACGCGATGAGCGCCGCACCGCAGTCGCGCTGGCTGCTGTTCGGCGTCGGCGCCCTCGCGGCCGTCGCGGCGCTGCTGCCGTGGCTGATCACGGGCGCCCGGCTGCCGCTGCAGAACTTCTGGTCGGAGATCCCGTCGGCCGTGCCGGTCGTGCTGCTGCCGTTCAGTCAGTACGCGGTCTCGCTCATCTTCGCGCTGCTGATGGTCGGGTCGGCGGCCGCGGGTCTCGCGGGACGGCTGCTCGGGGCGCGGACGGCGCGGTTCGGGACGACCACGCTCGCGGCCGGTGTCGTGCTCGTGCAGCTGCTCGCGGTGGTGCAGACGGCCCTCGTGCTCTCCACGCTCCTCCCCGACGAGACGGCGGCCATCGTCTACCTGGCGGGACTCACCGGCGGCGCACTCGTCACGGTACTGCTCGGTGCGCTCGCGACCGTCCTCATCGCGCGCGCACCCCGCGCCGGCGCCGTCATCGGCTTCACCGCGGGTGCCGTCGCCCTGGGGTCGTGGGTCGCGGCGCTCATCGTCCCCTTCGGCTCGGTGCCCGACGGCTACCCGTTCCTGCTGACGCTCGTGCAGTGGGTCGCCCCGGTGCTCACCGGCGCCGCGATCGCGTGGGCGGGGCTGCACACCCCCGGGCGGATCGTCGCGGCCGTCGGCGCGCTCCTCATCGTCTGGGTCGCCCCCGCTGCGATGACCGGAATCGGCAGCGCTCTCGGCACCCGGGTCTACGCGACGATGCCCGCCGAGATGCTGGACTACGGGTGGAACGTGTTCCTGCTGGCCCTCCTCACCCCCGAGCTGGCGCTGCGTCCGATCATCGCGACCCTCGTGACGGCCGCCGTGGGCCTCGGCATCCGCGCCCTGCTGGCCCGGCGCCGCCGCGCTGCCGCATCCGCGTAGCCGCATCCGCATAGCCGCCCCCTCCCCGTGAGGGTACAGTCCGGCGCCGAGGGAACGTGTGCCGACCGTGCTCTCGGCGCCCCGCTGTTCTCTCACGTGAGAGGGCTGCGGCGCCGCGGCCCGGTGGGTCAGAGGGGCGGGAGGGGGATCTCGCGGGTGCGGTCCCAGGGCTCGGTCCAGCCGAGCCGGTCGAACAGGCCGTCGAGGATCATCCCGGTGAAGCCCCACACGAGGTGCTCGCCCGTCGCATGCCGCACGAGGAATGCCGGCCCACGCCACTCCTGCCCGTCGCGGCGGATGACGGTGACGCCGCGGTTGTCGGGGGCGAGGAGGTCGGCGACGGGAGCGCGGAACACGTCGGCCGACTCGGCCTCGTCGACGACCGCGACGGGGGTCGGATGCCGCCACCACCCGAGCACGGGAGTGACGAGGTGCTGCGAGTAGTCGAGCAGGATCGGGTCGAGGATCCCCAGCACCTCGACGCCGGCGGGGTCGAGCCCGGTCTCCTCGTGTGCCTCGCGGAGGGCCGCGGCGACGATGTCCGCATCCCCCGGGTCGACCCGGCCGCCGGGGAAGGCGACCTGCCCGGGGTGCGAGCGGAGGGTCGTCGCGCGGGCCAGCAGCAGCACGTCGAGGTCGCGCGAGACGGCCTGCGCCTGGGCGTCGTGGCCGCTCGGGAGGCCGTCGAGCACGCCGAAGAGGATCAGCACGGCGGCCGGACGCGCACCGTCCTCCGGTGCGGCGCCGGGGGCACCGTCGGGCGCCGTCGCCAGGGCGGCCAGTTGCGCACGGGCGCTCTCGGTCGCGGTTCGGCTCATCCGTTCAGGCTACGCCCGGCCCGGGGCGCGCGGCCGTCAGCCTTTGAAGTCCTCGGGGTCGATCTCGTCGAGGAACCGCTTGAACTCCTCCACGCCGCGCTCGAGCGACTCCGGCGGCTCGACGTCGTCGCCGATGACGTCGACGATGCCGGCGGTGGCCAGCACCTCGTCGGCGACGAAGATCGGCGCCGCCGTGCGGGACGCGAGCGCGACGGCATCCGAGGGACGCGCGTCGATGCGCTGCACCGCGCCGTCCGTGCCGCGCAGTGAGACCTCGGCGTAGAACGTGCCGTCCTCGATGCGGGTCACCTCGACGCGCTCGACGGTGGCCCCGAGCGTCGTGAGCATGGTGCGCATGAGGTCGTGCGCGAGGGGACGGGGGGCTGCCGCGCCCTCGACGGCGATGAGGATCGAGGTGGCCTCCTGTGCACCGATCCAGATCGGCAGCACCCGACCCTGACCGGGGAATACATCGACGGGGCGCAGCAGGATGACGTGCTCTCCGGCGGCGTCGAGCGCGATCCCGCCGACCTGTACCTGCACCACGCGATCACCCCCTCCGGATGTTCCAGTGTGCCACCGCGCGGACGGCGGCGGGGGCGCATCGTGTTCGCGTTCGTGGCCGTGCCGATCTCGGCGGCCGTGCGCTTCGCGACGCACCCGCTCTCGCAGCAGCTGTTCGGCGGCCGCCTCGAGGAGGCCACGACCGGCGGCTACGTGACGTTCTGGTGGATCGTCGCGCTCGGACTGCTCGCGACGCCGCTGCTCATCGGCTGGGGCGTGGCGAAGATGTCGCGCAACACGCTCGCCGTGATCGCCGTGATCGTCGGCGTGTTCTTCCTCGCCGTCATGATCCTCGGTCAGCTGTTCGTCTTCTGATCGGTCGACGCGGCACGCGGATGCGGCGCCCGCCGCTCCGGCGTGCGCCGGCGACCATGCCCGTCCGCCGGGCGGTCCGGGATCAGGCGGTCGCGAGGGCGCCCGCGGTGCGGCGTTCGCCGAGCGCGTTGGCCCCGCCGAGCACGACGACCAGCAGCGCCGCGAGGGCGGGGAGCCCCATCGCGAACGACAGCGAGACGTCTTCGGCGATCCAGCCGGTGATCGCCGACGACAGCGCCTGCGCGAGGGTGAGGGCCGACCCGAGCAGCGTCATGGTCGTCGCCGCCCGTCCCGCCGGTGCGCGTCGGCCGGCGAGGCTGAACAGCGTCACGAGGGTGGGCCCGACGCCGAGCCCCATGAGCAGCAGCCACACCGTCACCCAGCCGACCGACGTCGCGGCGGCGTAGCCCGCGGCGCCCAGCAGCAGCACGGCGGCGAACACGAGCCAGCGCGCGCGCAGTGAGAACCGCTCGGGAAGCGCGGCGACGGCGAGGGCGAGGGCGGCAGATCCGATGCCCATGAGCCCGTAGAGCAGACCCGCCTCGAGTCCGTCGCCGGCGGCCTGCGCGAACGCGGTGAGCGAGGTGAGGGTCGCGCCGAAGAACAGCCCGACGCCGAACGTGGCCGCCACGAGCACCATCACCGGCCCCGACAGCACGGCGCGGAACGGTGCCCGGGAGCCGGCATCCGCGGTCGTCGCCGCGGCCGACGCAGTCGGGTGCACCGCGAACCAGGTGACGAAAGCGAAGCTCAGCGCCGCGGCGATCGCGATGGGCGCCCACGGTGAGAGGAGGGCGGCGAAGATGCCGACCAGGAACGGGCCGATCACGAACGCGGTCTCGTCGGCCGCGGACTCGTATGACATGACCCGCGAGAAGGTGCGCGCGCGGCCGTCGGGGGCGATCCGCGCCTGGATGAGGGACATCAGCCGGCTGCGGCTCATGGCCGCGGCCTGCGGCGCGGTCAGGCCGATCAGCAGCGCCGTCGGGAGGATGAGGTCGGCGCCGAAGCCCGCCATCACGACGAAGGGGAACAGTGCCAGCAACGCGCCGTTGGCGAGCCCCACCGGCACGAGCACACGGCGCTGACCGAACCGGTCGACGAGGTCGCCGACGACGGGACCCGAGGCCACGACGCCGATGCCGACCGCGGCGGAGGTGAGTCCGCCGAGGGAGATCGAGCCCGTGACGCTCGCGACGAGCGTCAGCACGCCGACCGTCATCATCGCGAACGGCAGCCGCGCCAGGAAGGCGATGGGCCAGTACGCCCAGCCGGTCGTGCGGATCAGCGAATCGGATGTCATGGGCTCCTCCGGAACAGTCGGCTCGTTCGCACGTGCCGCCTTGCTCCGGATGAGCAGGTAGTTGCACTTCGCGCGCCCGCTCGCGCGGGCACAGCCCTTCAGTGTACGCGCGTCACCTGCGCGACGCCTGGGCGCGGCGTCAGTGGAACGGCGCGGTGCCGGGCGCGGTGTCAGTGGGACGGCGTCAGTGGGAAGGCGCCGTGAAGAAGGCGCCGGCGACGCGGGACAGGTCGTGCAGGTCGCTCACCCCGGCGAGCTCGCGCGCAGAGTGCATCGACAGGATCGGGATGCCGACGTCGACCGTGCGGATGCCGAGCCTCGTCGCCGTGATCGGCCCGATCGTCGACCCGCAGGGCACCGCGTTGTTCGACACGAACTCCTGCGAGAAGACGCCGGCCTGCGCGCACCACGCGTTCCAGGCCGCGGCGCCGACGGCATCCGTCGCGTACCGCTGGTTCGCGTTGATCTTCAGGATCGGTCCGGAGCCCAGGCGCGGCTTCACGACGGGGTCGTGCTTCTCGGCGTAGTTGGGGTGCACGGCGTGGCCGACGTCGCTCGAGACGCACCACGAGTCCGCCAACGCCCGCAACTGCTGGGCCCGGTCGGCGCCGAGGCCGCTCCACACGCGCTCGAGCACGTCGGACAGGAACGGCCCCGCGGCGCCCGACCGAGTGCCGGAGCCGACCTCCTCGTGGTCGAACACGGCGAGCATCGCGATGTGGTCGGCGTCGAAGCCGTCGGCCGCGGCCGCGAGCGCGACGACGCCGGCGTGCACCGAGGCGAGGTCGTCGAGACGGCCCGAGGCGAAGAACACGTCGTCGCGGCCGAACACGGTGCCGCGCGCGGCGTCGGCGGTGACGATGTCGTAGCCCCGGATGCGGGTCGCGTCGACGCCGGCGGCACCGGCGAGCTCGGCGAGCAGGTCGGCGGAGTCCTCCTCCCCCAGCCCCCATACCGGCTGCGTCTGACGCTGCTTGTCGAGGGCGAGCCCGTTGTTGGCGTCGCGGTCGAGGTGGATCGCGAGCTGCGGCAGGCGCAGCAGGGGCCCTGTCGACGCGAGCACGGTCGACCCGTCGTCGAGGGCGAGGCGGCCGGCGAGGCGCAGTTCGCGGTCGAGCCACGAGTTCAGCAGGGGCCCGCCGTAGACCTCCACGCCCGCCTGCAGCCAGCCCAGCCGCCCCGTCGTGGGCTTGGGCTTGAGCTTGAAGGCCGGCGAGTCGCTGTGCGCGCCGAACACCCGGACCGGGGTGTCGGGGCCTGCGGCGGCGGGGACGATCCAGGCGATGACGGCCCCGTCGCGAACGACGAGGTGCTTCGACCCCGGCGCGGAGGGCCACGCGTCGCGCTCGTCGAGGGCGGTGAAGCCGGCATCCGCGAGGCGGGCGGCCACCTCGGCGGCGGCGTGGAAGCTCGAGGGCGAGGCGGCGACGAAGTCGGCGAGGTCGGCGGCGTGCGAGAGGGCGTCGGTCACCGTTCGATCGTAGGCGCGTCGGCGTGTGCGTTTCTCAGGATGGATGGGACGCCGCGCCGCGTCCGCCCGCGCGTTCCCGGTGCCGTGGGCGACGGCGGGCGCGATCCGTCCTGAGAAGTGCGCAACGCGGCGCCCGCTCGGCGCCCGCGGCTCAGGGCCGGACGCCCACTCGCACGTGACGTCCGGTCTGAGCGAGAGCCACCGCGCGCGGCAGGTCGGCCAGCGGCACCGTGGCGCCCACGAGCTCTGCCCACGGCATCCGCCGCTCGGATGCCGTCACGAAGCGCACCGCCCGTGCGAGGTCGGCGGCGGTGTAGTTGTGGACGCCGCGGATCATGAGCAGTCCGCGCACGACCCGCTCCGGGTCGAGACCCACCGGGTCGTCGGGGAAGACGCTGCCGACGAGCACGGCGGTGCCGCCGACGGCGGGCGCGGCGAGGGCCAGCTCGACGCCGCGACGCGAGCCGGAGGCCTCGATCACGACATCCGGGGCGCCACCGTCGCAGGCGGCGGCGACGGTGCGCGCCGCCGCGCCGCGACCGGGGTCGACGGTCTCGGCCGCCCCGAAGCGCAGCGCGAGCTCCCGGCGCTCCGCGACCGGGTCGACGACGACGACGCGGGCTCCGGCGCCGGAGGCGATCGCCGCGGCCGCCAGTCCGATCAGTCCCGCACCCGAGACGAGCACGGTGGCGTCGTCGAGGTCGTGCAGCTGCTCGGCTGCGGCAACGGCGGCGGCCGCCGTGGCGACGCCGCACGCGACGGGCGCGAGCGCCTCGGCGGCGACGTGCTCGGGCACCTTGACGATGGCGGTGCCCTCGCGCAGATGCACGTGGCTGGCGAACCCGCCCGACAGCGGCCACTCGCCGTCGAAGCGCTCGTGCCCGTACTTGCGCAGCTCGGCGCACTTCTGCGGGATGCCGCGCCGGCAGGTCGGGCAGAGGCCGCACGAGACGGTCACCGACCACACGACGCGGTCGCGCAGCTGCACCCGGGTGCCGTCGGCGTACCGCGCGTCGACACCGGCGCCGACGACGCGTCCCACGTACTCGTGGCCGAGCACCGATGGGTGGGGGGAGGGCCGGCGCGCGTCGATGGTGTGCACGTCGGAGCCGCACACGGTCGCGAGCTCCACCTCGACGAGCACGTCGCGGGGGCCGAAGTCGATGTCGAGCACGGCGACCGCCTCGAACGGGCGGCCCGGTCCCATCCACACCATGGCCGTCGCCGCGTCGGGGGCGAACCGGTAGCGGTAGGCGCCGGGCCGCAGGGCGGTCGTCGCGGTCATCAGGCGTCCCGCGCGACGGCGCAGACAAGGCGCGAGGATGGAGAACGGAACACGACGAGGACCTCCGAGGATGACTGGCGACACCGGTCCTGCGACTCTGGCATCCTCCACGCCGGAGGACCCACCCGCCACGGGAGCCTTCAGACGGTGTTCACGTGCTCGTTCCCCGCTATCCGCGCGTTCGTCGTTCATCGATAGGTTTCGCTCGAAGACCCGGCGCCGCCATGCCTGCGACTGTGATCCTCCTGCTCCGCGCCGTTGTCGGCGTCTGCCTGCGGCTGGTCCAGCCCGGCGACCTGCTGCGATACGTGCCCGACGGTGGTCAGCTGGGGCGGCCGTAGGCCTCGAGCCAGCGCAGCCACACCTCGCTGAGGGTGGGGTAGGACGGCACCGCGTGCCACAGGCGTGCGAGCGGCACCTCGCCCACGATCGCGACGGTCGCGCTGTGCAGCAGCTCGGCGATCTCCGGCCCGACGAACGTCGCGCCGACGAGCACGTCGCGCGCCGGGTCGACGACCGCCCGCGCCCGTCCGCGGTAGTCGGCGGACTGCGTGGACGCACCGGCGATGCCGGCGAGGTCGATGTCGAGAACGCGCACCTCGAGCCCCCGGCGCGCCGCCGCGGCCTCGGTGAGTCCGACGGAGGCGACCTGCGGGTCGGTGAAGGTGACCTGCGGCACCGCGTCGTGGTCGGCGGTGGCCACGTGAGTGCCCCACGGGGCGTCGTCGACGGCCGCGCCCGTCGCGCGGGCGGCGATGACGTCGCCCGCCGCGCGCGCCTGGTACTTGCCCTGATGTGTCAGCAGCGCCCGGTGGTTGACGTCGCCGACGGCGTACAGCCACTCGGTCCCGCGCACCCGCAGGGTGTCGTCGACGTCGAGCCACGTTCCCGGCTCGAGGTCGACGCTCTCCAGACCGATGTGGCCCGTCCGCGGCACCCGTCCGGTGGCCACCAGGATCTCGGCGGCCTCGATCACGTCACCGTCGCCGAGGGTGACGGCCACGCCCCCGTCGCCGCCTGACCCGAGGCGGTGCACGCGCACGGCGTCGGTCCCGAGTCGCACGTCGACGCCGGCCTCCCGCAGCGCCGTCGCGACGGCGTCGCCGGCGAAGTCCTCCATGCCCCCCAGCAGGCGGGATCGGGCGATGATGCTCACCCGGCATCCGAACGACGCGTACGCGGTCGCCATCTCGCACGCGACGACGCCGCCGCCGAGCACCACGAGCGATGCCGGCACCTCCTGCACGGCGGTGGCCTCGCGACTGGTCCACGGCGCGGCATCGCGGAGGCCCTCGATGTCGGGGTGCAACGCGGCCGAGCCCGTGCACACCGCGACGGCGTGCCGCGCACGAAGGACGGATTCCGATCCGTCGGCGTCGGCGACGGTGACCTCCCGCTCCCCCGTGATCCTGCCGTGGCCGCGGACGAGGTCGATGCCGGCCGACTGCAACCAGCCGACCTGACCCGAGTCGTCCCACTCGTGGACGATCTCGTCGCGGCGGCGCAGCACGGCGGCGACGTCGACGCCCCCCGAGGTCGTGACGCCCGTGCCGGGGGCGTCCGCCGCGGCGGTGCGCGCCGCCCCCGCGCGCAGCAGCACCTTGGACGGCATGCAGGCCCAGTAGGAGCATTCCCCGCCGACGAGCTCGCTTTCGACGATCACGGCGGTGAGCCCGCCCTTCACCGCCCGATCGGCGACGTTCTCGCCGACGGGGCCGGCGCCGATCACGATGAGGTCGTACTCCGCGGTGTCCATGCCCCCCACCCTTATCCGACTGTGACGCCGTATGCCACCCCCTTGCGACAGTGTCGGAGCCCTGTGGTTGGGTGGAGTTCCCGAACCGGAGGTGCCTTTGGCGATCGAATTCCGTTCCGTCACGAAGCGGTTCCCCGACGGCACTCTCGCCGTCGACGACTTCAGCCTCGTGATCCCGGCGCACCGCACGACGGTGTTCGTCGGTTCGTCGGGGTGCGGCAAGACGACGCTGCTGCGCATGATCAACCGTCTCGTCGACCCCACCTCGGGCGTCATCACGATCGACGACCAGCCGATCACCGACCGCGACCCCGTGAAGCTGCGGCGGGGCATCGGGTACGTCATGCAGAACTCGGGACTGCTCCCCCACTTCTCCGTCATCGACAACGTCGCCACCGTGCCGGTGCTCGACGGCGTCCCGCGCCGGCAGGCGCGCGAACGCGCGCTCGAACTGCTCGACGTCGTCGGACTCGACCGCGCCCTCGCCTCCCGCTACCCGCGGCAGCTCTCCGGCGGTCAGCAGCAGCGCGTCGGCGTGGCACGTGGGCTCGCCGCCGACCCCGACATCCTGCTCATGGACGAACCGTTCGGAGCCGTCGACCCCATCGTGCGCAAGGAGCTGCAGGCCGAGACCATCCGCCTGCAGCGCGACCTCGACAAGACGGTCGTCTTCGTCACGCACGACATCGACGAGGCGTTCCTGCTCGGCGACCAGGTCGTCATCCTCGAGAAGGGCGCGAAGATCGCGCAGGTCGGCAGCCCGAGCGAAATCCTCGAGAATCCGGCATCCGCCTTCGTGGCCGACTTCATCGGCGCCGAGCGCGGTGCGCGGGCGCTGCACGCCAAACAGACCGCGAACGGCACGGTGCTCGTCGACGCCGAGGGACGCACGCAGGGCGTGCTCGTCGACGGTGCTTCGGGTGACGCGGGCGCCCGCGCGGCCGATGTCGCACAGGAGCGGACCGGCCCGTGAACTGGGTCTGGAACAACCTCGATCTCATCGGCGAACTCACCGTCGCGCACCTGCGGCAGAGCGCCATCGCGATCGTGGCCGCCTTCGTCATCTCGGTGCCGCTGGGCTGGCTCGCCTGGCGGTACACGCGGCTGCGCGGCTCGGTGCTCACCACCATCGGCCTGCTCTACACGATCCCCTCCCTGGGGCTGTTCGCCCTGCTGTGGGCGGTGTTCGGCATCCCGTACCTGTCGGAGACGAACCTCATCATCGCGCTGACGATCTACGGCGTCGCGATCATGACGCGCTCGGTCACCGACGGCCTCGACTCCGTCGAGCCCGCCACCCGCGACGCGGCGATCGGCGTCGGCTACGGCGGCTGGCGCCGGTTCTGGGCCGTCGACCTGCCCCTGTCGGGGCCGGTGCTGCTGGCGGGGCTTCGGGTGACCGCCACCTCGACGATCTCGCTCGCAACGGTCGGCATCCTCATCGGCGTGCAGAACCTCGGGTACCTGTTCACCAACGGTGCGCAGCGGCGCATCATCCCCGAGGTGCTCGTCGGGGTGCTGCTGGTCGTCGTGATCGCCCTGGTCGTCGATCTGCTGCTGGTGTGGGCGGGGCGCGTCGCGCTGCCGTGGGTCCCGCGCCGGGAGAACAGCCGTCGCGAACGCCGGGCAATGCAGCGGCTGGCCGCCGAGGGGGTCGCATGAACCTCTTCGTCGACGCGTTCGCCTGGATCTTCAGCCCAGACCGGCTGACCGGCTCGCTGCCGCTCCCCGAGGCCCTCGCGCAGCACCTGGCCTACACCTTCGTGTCGGTGCTCATCGCGGCGATCATCGCGATTCCGGCCGGATGGGCCATCGGACACACCGGCCGTGGCCGCGAGTTCGCCGTCGCGCTGTCGGGAGCGGCACGTGCGATCCCGACCCTCGGTCTCGTCGTGCTGCTGTACCTCGTCTTCGGCGTCGTCTACAAGACCGAAGCGGCCGTCGTCGCGTTCGTCATCCTCGCGATCCCCTCGATCCTCGCGGGCGCCTACGCCGGCTTCGAGGCGATCGACCGCTCCGTGGTCGCCGCGGCACGTGCCGTCGGGATGACGGAGTGGCAGATCCTGTGGAAGGTGGAGGTGCCGCTCGGACTCCCGCTGCTCATCGGCGGCCTCCGCTCGGCCACGCTGCAGGTGGTCGCGACCGTGACGATCGCGACGTTCATCGGCCTCGGCGGCCTGGGCTTCTACATCATCCAGGGCATCGCCCTGCGGCAGACCGACCAGATCCTCGGCGCGTCGATCCTCATCGTCGTGCTCGCCCTCGTGCTCGACGGCGTCTTCGCCCTCTTGCAGCGCTTCGTCGTCCCCCGCGGCGTGACGGCACGGCGCGCGGCCGCCGCGCCCGCCGCCCGCCCCGCCGTGGCCGCATCCTGACCCATCCGTCCCGTTCCCCGCACCGAACAGTCCGCAGCACCTCACGAAAGAAGGCACCCGCCATGTCCCGCATCCGCACCCGCCTGTCCCTCGTCCTCGGCGCCGCCGCGGTGACCACGCTCGCCCTCGCCGGCTGCGGGTCGTCCGGATCGCTCGAAGAGCCCGACGCCTCGGCGGCCCCGTCGGGTTCTTCCGACACGATCGTCATCGGCTCGCAGGCGTACTACTCGAACGAGATCATCGCCGAGATCTACGCCCAGGCCCTCGAGAACGCCGGCTTCACGGTCGATCGCCAGTTCAACATCGGTCAGCGCGATGCGATCATCCCGTCGCTCGAAGACGGCACCATCCAGCTCACGCCGGAGTACACCGGCAACCTGCTGCAGTTCTTCGACCCCGAGACGACGGCGACGACCTCCGACGACGTATACGCGGCGCTGCAGGAGGCGCTGCCCGACGGCCTGACGGTGCTCGACCAGTCGCCGGCGACCGACCAGGACTCGTACAACGTGACCGCCGCCTTCGCCGCCGAGCACAACCTGACGAGCATCGGCGACCTCGCCGGCATCAGCCCGCTGGTGCTGGGCGGCGCGCCCGAACTCGAGCAGCGCCCCTACGGCCCGAGCGGCCTGAAGGAGAAGTACGGCGTCGACGTGACGTTCGAGGCGACCGCCGACACCACGGTCGACGAGCTCGTCGCGGGCAGCATCCAGATCGCCAACGTGTACTCGGCCGACCCGCTCATCGAGACGCAGAACCTCGTGACCCTCGAAGACCCCGAGGGCCTCTTCCTCGCCTCGAACGTCGTGCCGCTCGTGAGCGCCGACGTCTCCGACGAGATCGCCGACGTGATCAACAAGGTCTCCGCTGCGCTCACCCCCGAGGGCCTCGTCGCCCTCAACGTGAAGTCCACGCAGGACCAGGAGTCCTCCGACACGATCGCCACCGAGTGGCTCACCGAGCAGGGCCTGCTCGGCTGAGACACCCCGCTCCGCCGCCAGCCCCGTCCCGGTCCGTCCGGGACGGGGCTGCCGAGTGTGTGGGGGCTTGGGGGGGGCATGTCACACGAACGGCCGGTGCCGGGATGCTGAGACGACACATCGCGTGACACGCGCGCCGGGCATGTCACACGAACAGCCGGTGGCGGCATCCGAAGGCGGCCATTTGCGTGACATGCACGCCCCGGGGCGGCGGATCGCGGGCGCACTGGCGCAGAGCCGCCACTGCCCGCGGCATGTCACACGAACGGCCGGTGCCGCGATGCTGAGGCGGCACATCGCGTGACACGCACGCGGCTCATGTCACACGAAGGGCTGGCGCCCGCATCCGGAGGCGGCACGTTGCGTGACATGCGCGCGCACGTGCGCACGCACCCGCACGCGCCTCCACCACGGCGGGGTCAGAACGCGCGGAGGGTGGCGTGCAGTCCGCCGTCGATCTGGTCGCGCCGCAGGATGCCGCGGCGACGCAGCACCGGCACGAGCTCGTCGAGTGCGATGCAGGGTGACCGGATGCAGGTCGCCCCACAGCAGTATGCCGTCGTTACCCCACTCGCCGAGCTCTTCGACGAGGTCGGCGAACTCCTCCGCGGTGCCGACGAAGCCGGTGCGGTCCGAGATCCGACCGAGCTTCGCGAGCGCCGTGAGGTGCACCCGCAGCGGGGTGGTGGCGACGTCACGGTCGCCGGTGAGGCGACGGATCGACCCGTGCGAGACGTGATCGCCGAACACGGCGAGGTCGAGCGGCGCGTCGAGGTCGAGCGCGGTGAGGTCGGTCTCGAGGTCGCTGGACTGCTTGCGCGCCACCTGCACGAGGGTCGCGTCGTCGGGCGCCGCGGATGCCGCCACGAGACGGTCGGCCTCCTCGGCGCTTGAGACGAGCACGGGCTGGATGGCGAACATGATCCGGATGTCCGACGGCGCACGCCCCGCGGCGACGGCCGCGTCGTGGATGCGGGCGCGATACTCGCGCACGCTCTTCTCGTGCAGCGGTGCGAGGGCGAGCTGGATGTCGGAGTTGGCGCCCGCGAACCCGAGTCCGCGGCCCGATCCTCCCGGCGACGCGATCACGGGCTCGCCGCTCGGGAACGGCAGGGCGTTCAGCGGTCCGTCGAACGCGAAGTGCCCCCCGCGATGGCGCACCGCCCGCATCCGCGAACCGTCGGCGTAGACGCCGCTCGCCGGGTCGGCCGCGAGCGCGCCGTCGTCCCACGACTGCCAGAGCGCACGGATGCCGGAGAGCCACTCCTCGGCACGGTCGTACGCGGCGTCATGGCCGAGAGGTGGGGCGTCGGAGAAGTGGCGGGCGCTGCCGGTGTCCGTGACGACGTTGAGCCCGAGGCGGTGACCGCTCAGATGCTGCAGCGTGGCGAACTGCCGTGCCGCCGTGTACGGCAGGTACGCGGCAGGGTTCACGGTCGGGATGACGCCGAGCGTCCGCGTCGCCTGGAACAGGTAGGGCGCGAGCAGCAGCGGGTCGTGCTTGGGTCCGCCGAACGCGTGGCGCACCCGCAGGTCGATCGTGCGCTCCGACCCGAGCGAGGGCGCGTCTTCGATGAGCACGAAATCGAACCCGGCCTGCTCGAGCTCGCGCGCCGACTGCTGGTACAGGTCGGGCCGCGTCCAGTCGTAGTCCCAGTCCAGATAGGGATGTCCCCAGCCGTGCGGGCCGAATCCGCGCGCCAGGAACCAGCCGAAGTGCTGCAGCCGGCTCATGCGCCGAGGACCGCCGCATCCGTCACGAGCGGCACCAGGGCGACGTCGGCCGCTCGGCGGATGCCGGCGGCGACGAACGCCTGCTCGAGGTCGTCGATGAGGTCGACGACGTCTTCGATGCCGATCGAGACGCGCAGGGTGCCGTCGAAGACGCCGAGCGCCGCACGCTCCTCCGCGTTCAGCGCGACGTGGCTCGTCGTGGCGGGGTGCAGCACGAGCGAGCGCACGTCGCCGAGGTGCGTCATGTGCGTGAACGTCTCGAGCGCCTCGACGACCCGCCGAGCGGTCTCGGCGTCGCCGCGCAGCGTGAAGGTGAATACCGAGCCGAAGCCGTCCGGCAGCAGGTCGGCCGCCAGGGTGTGATCGGGGTGCGAGGCGAGCCCGGCGTAATCGACGGACGCCACCTCGGGACGGGTCTGCAACCACTGGGCGACGGCGAGCGCACCGCGCGACTGCCGGTCGACACGCAGGCTCAGCGTCTCGATCCCCTGCCCGATGAAGAACGCGTTGAGCGGCGACGGCGTGGGACCCAGGCGCGGCGCGACCGATTCGCGCGCGTAGGCGATGCGCGCGTCACCGCCGACGCGCTCGGCGATCGAGGGCGCGCCGCCGCGGCCGGGCTCGACGAGGTGCGGGAAGAGGGCGCCGGAGCGTGCCGCGTCGAACGTGCCGCTGTCGACGATCGCGCCGCCGAGCACATTGCCGTGTCCGGCGAGGAACTTGCTGGCGGAGTGCACGACGACGTCGGCGCCGTGCTCGATCGGACGCAGCAGGTACGGCGTCGCGAACGTGTTGTCGATCACCAGCGGCAGGCCGTGGCGGTGCGCGACGGCGGCGACGGCGGGGATGTCGAGGATGCGGTTGGACGCGTTGGAAATCGACTCGGCGAACAGCGCGCGCGTCTCGGGACGGATGGCTGCCTCCCACGCGGCCGGGTCGCCGATCTCGTCGACGAAGGTCGCCGTGATGCCGAAGCGGCTGAGGTTGTCGCGGATGAGCCCGCGGGTGCCCTCGTAGATGTGCGTGGAGACGACGATGTGCTCGCCGGCGGCCGCGAGACTGAGCAGAGCGACCGTGGTCGCCGCCTGGCCGCTGGCCAGCAGCAGCGCCTGCGACCCGCCTTCGAGGGCGGCCAGCGACGACTCGACGGTCTCGACGGTGGGGTTCCCGATGCGGGTGTAGGCGTAGCCCTCGCCCGCGCCGAAGTGCGCGGCCGCCGCGCCGTATTCGTCGAACTCGAACCCGGCGGTCAGGTGGATCGGCGTCGCGCGCGGGGTCGCCCCGTGCAGCCGAGCACGGTCGTGCACTTGTCGCGTCGTGAATCCCCGCCCCATGCCGGACCTCCCAGATCTCGTCGGTCCATCGTGCACCGGCGGATGCGGGATCCCCGGATCGGTGTCGCCCTGTTACGGGCGGGCGGCATCCGCGGGCCGCCGGAACGGGGTCGGCGCGCCGGGAGAGGCCGCGCTCAGGACCCCGCGGCGCCGCGCGTGCGCTTGTTGCGCAGGCGGATGCCGACCGGCTGCACCTCGACGGTGAACAGCCCGATGGTCTTCACGAGGTCCGACAGCTTCGCGTACCCCCAGTTGCGGGAGTCGAAGTCGGGCTGCTTCTTGCGGGCGAGCTGCCCGACCGCGCCGAGCCCCGCCCAGCCCTCGTCGTTCGCGGCCGACTCGACGCTTTCGCGCAGGAGCTTGACGAGTCCGGCGTCCTGCTTGAGCTTCGCCGCGGGGATGCGCTCCTGTCGCGCGGCAGGGGCGGCGCCCTCGACGACGGTGTCGGGTTCGGCGGGCGCGTCGAGCACTTCGAGGTAGGTGAACTGGTCGCACGCATTGCGGAACGACTGCGGCGTCTTGCGCTCCCCGAATCCGTAGACCGTCACGCCGTCCTCGCGGATGCGGGAGGCGAGGCGTGTGAAGTCGCTGTCGCTGGAGACGATGCAGAACCCGCGGAACCGCTCGGTGTAGAGCAGGTCCATCGCGTCGATGATGAGCGCCGAGTCGGTGGCGTTCTTGCCGGTCGTGTTGGCGAACTGCTGGATGGGCTGGATGACGTGCTCGGCGGCCGCCGTCTTCCACTTGGCCAGCTGGTTCGACGTCCAGTCGCCGTAGACCCGCTTGACCGAGGCCGTGCCGAACTGCGCGATCTCGGCGAGGACCGCGCCGATGCGCGACGGCGAGACGTTGTCGGCGTCGATGAGCACGGCGAGCAGGTCGGTGGGGGCGAACGGCGTCGGCTGCGGCATGCCCTCAGTCTGGCAGTGCGCGCCCGGTCAGCGCCCGCCCGCGCCGAAGACGACGGGAACGCCGAGCCACTCGGCGAGGTCGCGGATCTCGCCGTCGACCATCTCCCGCTCCTCGGGCTCGAGCGGCAGCGTCTCGTGCACGGCGGTGACGACGAGGTTCTCCTTCTTCTTGTCGAGCTCGGCGTCGAGCTGGCCCACGAACCGGTCGCCGATGAGGATCGGGTGGGCGAAGTACCCGAACCTCCGCTGCGCCTTCGGCTTGAACTGCTCGAGCACGAACTCGAACTCGAACAGCTCGATCAACCGCGGCCGGTCGAACAGCATCCGGTCGTACGGGTTGAGGATCGCGACGCGCCCGCCGGGGTCGTCGTCGAGTGCGGCGAGGGCTTCGGGATCGACGCGCCACTTCCACTCGCTCCCCTCGACCTCGGCCGGTTCCCCAGCATCGCCGACCCCGGACCAGGAGGTCTTGCGGCGCGCGATGCCGAGGGCCTGCAAGCGCCGCATCTCGAGCATCCGCTCCGCCTCGTCGTAGTCGTGGACGGGCATCCCGGTCGGCCAGGCTCGCTCGGTGACGTCCCACCGCCGCATCCGCCCCTCGCGGCCCACGATCGCGACCTCGCCGGTGGCCTCGAGCAGCTCGAGCATGCGCGGCACCTCGTTCGCGCCGTACCAACCGCCCTCGCGCTTTCCCTGCACGATGCTCGTGTCGGGGATGTCGGAGGCCAGCAGTGGCCCCTCTTCACGCAGCCGGCGCAGCACGTCGCGGCGGAACGGGGCGTTGGCATCGAGGTACTCGCGCGTCGCCGCCGGAAGCGTGCGGCCCCGCATCCGCGCGGCCATCATCGGCAGCAGGCTCGTCGGACGGAACTGCCCCTGATGCTCGAACAGCAGCCGGTCGGTCTCGACGGCCTTCGTCAGCTGACCCGGTTCATACGCCCAGCCGATGCGGCTCCACGGGATCGTCTGCTCGGCCGGGGCGATCGTCGCGGTCGGGTCGATCTTGATCGCACCGAGCTGCTCGGCCACCTCCACGATGTCACCGGGACGGTCGGCGTCGAGCAGCTGCGCGCGCACGGCGATGCGGCGCGCCTCGTCACGGGTGAGGCGGTGCATGGGGCGAGCGTAGCGGGCACCGCCGACACGGATGCGGCACGTGCGACGCGGCGACGGGCGGCGAGGCCGACGGATGCGGCGCGGCCGCTCAGGCGCGCGCGAGGGCCTGCAGCTCTTCGCCGGTGAGGCGCTGCGTCGTCCACTCGTCCTGGGGCGCGGCGCCCAGCGCGCGGTAGAACGCGATCGACGGCGCGTTCCAGTCGAGCACCGTCCACTCCAGGCGCGAATATCCGCGGGCGACGCAGACCGCTGCGAGGCTCGCGATCAGCGCTTTGCCGTAGCCGTGACCGCGTTCGCCCTCGTCGACGATGAGGTCTTCGAGCCAGATGCCGTGTCGCCCCGTCCACGTCGAATAGGTGAGGAACCAGATCGCGATGCCCACGATGCGGTCGTCCCGCTCGACGACGTGCGCGAACGCCTGAGGCATGTCGCCGAAGAGCGTGTCGGTGAGCATCCCGACGGTGTTGTGCACGGCATCCGGCTCGCGCTCGTAGTCGGCGAGGGCCTGGATCATCGCGAGGATGCCGGGCTCGTCGCCGGGGCGCGCCTCGCGCAGCACGGCGCCGAAGGGCAGCGTTCGGGGGGTCATCGTCCGAGCGTATCGGCGGCGAGATCACACGGAACGTCGCCCACCGGGGTGGCGGGCGACGTTCCGTGTGATCTCGGTGCCGTGCTTACTGCACCGACCACCCGCCGTCGCTGGGCAGGATCACGCCGTTGAGGTTCACGGCGTCGTCCGACAGCAGGAACGTGATCGAGGCGGCCAGCTGCTCGGCGGTCGCGAGCGTCGGGATCGCAGACTGGAACGGCTGTAGCCGGGCCTGGCCGGCCTCGGACACGTGCGGGGGGAACGGGATGCCGGTGGCGACGCCGCCGGGCGCGACGGCGTTGACGCGGATACCGGTCGGGCCGTACATGAACGCGGCGGAGCGGGTGAGGCCGATGACGGCGTGCTTGCTCGTCGTGTAGGCGTTGCCCGACGCGCTGCCGCGCAGTCCCGCCTCGGAGGCGATGTTCACGACCGAGCCACGGCCGGCCGCGATCATGGCGGGCAGCACGCCGCGGGTGAGCTTGAACGCGCCGGTCACGTTGACGCCCATGACGCGGTCCCACATGGCGTCGGTGGTCTCGTGCAGCGGCGAGAAGTCGTCGTTGATGCCGGCGACGTTGGCGAGCGCGTCGATGCGCTCCCCCGCGGCCGCGACGATCTCGTCGATCGACTCCTGCTTCGTGATGTCGCCGGCGACCGTGACGATGTCGGATGCCGGGAGCGACGCCGCGAACTCGGCGAGCTTGTCGGCCGAGACGTCGACCGCGATGACGCGGCCTCCCTCGCGGGCGACGCGTGAGGCGGTGGCGCGGCCGATGCCGCTGGCGGCGCCGGTGACGACGACCGTCTTGCCGGCGAACCGGCCTGCAGTGATGGCCTCGACCCAGCCGCTGGGCGCGTCGTCGTCCTCGGGGATCTCGCCACCGTTGGCGGCACGCACGAGGTCGTCGACGACGGACTGCGGCATCTGGCCCTGACTCATTGCCACGAGCTGCTGGAGGGGCAGGCTGCGCAGCGGCGCGAGCGTCTCGGCCGTCGCCCCCGAGGCGGCGAGCAGGCCGCCGATGAGGGGGCCGCCGACCTCGCTGTCGAGCCATTCGCCGATGGTGCTGGTCGCGGTGAGCTTCTTCGCTGACATGGTTCTTCGCTTCCTGTGGGCCTCGGGCGGCCCGCACTGGGTACAAATCCCGACCGGGAAAAACTAATTCCCGCGCGGGAAAGAATAGGCTTCGAGTGTCCCGATGCCAAGAGGAAGGCCGTTCTGCATGGCACATCAGCCGTCCGAGCGCCGCGGGCGCGGCATCCGCGCCGGCATCGACCTTGACACGATCGTCGCGGCGGCCCGCGGCATCCCACCCGCCGAGGTCACGATGCAGCGCGTGGCCGACGCCCTCGGCGTCGATCGCAAAGCGCTCAACCACCACGTGACCGACCGCGAGAGTCTGCTCGAGCTGCTCGCGATCGACGCCTACCGGTCACGGCTCGCCGAGGAGCCACTCGACCTCGGGACGACCTGGCAGGACGCCTGCCGCGCCCACGGCCGCGCCATCTGGCGCACGACGATCGCGACGGGCGAATGGGTCGCGTACTTCCGCTTCACGAGCCCGCGCGACCTCGCCGTCGCCGACGGCTCGGAGATCGTCGCCGAGCGCCTGCTCGCCGCCGGCCTCGACGAGGTGGCCACCAGCCGCGCCATGCACCTGCTCGTGACGACGTGCACCGGGTTCGCGCGCGACGCCGTCATCGGCTCCCGCGAAGGCGGGCATCCGCAGATCGAGGCGCTGCGGAGCACCTTCGCACAGACCGAGGGCGGCTACCCTGCGCTGAGACGCCTCGTCGACGCGCGCGTCGACAACTTCGGCGAAGACCAGCTCGCGTTCGACCTCGACGCCTACGTCGCGGGGATCGAGCGGCTGCTGACCTGACTGCGGCGCGCGCCGACCCGGCCGTCAGCCCCGGGCGATGATCTCGCCGTGGGGCATGAGCAGCCAGCCGTCCTCGGATGCCGCCCACTCCCGCCAGGCGTCGCTGATGCGCTGCAGCGCGGCATCGTCGGCGAGCCCGAGCCGGCGCGCGTTGTCGGCGAACGACGAGTGCAGCGCCCGGTCGGCCCACGCGCCGCCCCACCATTCCCGGTCGGCCGGCGATTCGAACAGCCACAGCGACGCGGTGGCCGAGACGTCGGCGAAACCGGCCTCGCGCGCCCACGCCTTCAGACGCCGCCCCGCCGCCGGCTCGCCGCTCGTGCCGCGGTGCACGGCGAGGTAGACCTCGCGCCACTCGTCGAGCCCGGGCGGACGCGGCCACCAGATCGTGCCCTCGTAGTCGACGTCGCGGACCGCGACGATGCCGCCGGGACGCACGACGCGACGGAACTCGCGGAGCGCGTCGACGGGACGGGTGAGGTGCTGCAGCACCTGGTGGGCGTGCACGACGTCCCAGGCGGCATCCGGATCGGACAGCGCGTAGGCGTCGTCGACGGCGAACTCCACACCCACGACGCCGGCGGCCGCGCGCGCGGCTTCCGCCTCGGCGACCACCTCGGCCGACGCGTCGACGCCGCGCACCCGCCCCGGCGCGACGCGCGCCGCGAGGTCGAGCGTGATCGTGCCGGGTCCGGAGCCGACGTCGAGCAGATCGAGACCGGGGCGCAGATGCGGCAGCAGATGCGCGGCGGAGTTCTCGGCGGTGCGCCAGCGGTGCGAGCGCAGCACGCTCTCGTGATGTCCGTGGGTGTAGTCGTCGGCCATGCCTTCATCCTGGCGCGGACGGCGACCACCCGTCGTCACATGTCGACGGGCGTCCACTCCGAGACGGTGTCGAGCTCGGCGACCTCGTCGGCGGTGAGCTGCGTCGTCGCTCCGGCGAGCAGGTCGGGCAGCTGCTCGAGCTTCGACGCCGAGGCAAGGGGCGCGACGACGGCCGGCTTGGCGTGCAGCCACGCGATCGCGGTCGCGGCGATCGAGACGCCGTGCGCGCTGCCGATCCGCTCGAGGGTGTCGATGATCTGCAGCCCCTGCGGCGTCGCGTACTGGGCGGCCCCGGCGGCGCGCGGCGAGGACTGGCCCTCGGTGTCGGTGGAGCGGTACTTGCCGGTGAGGAACCCCTTCGCGAGCGAGAAGTACGGCACCACGCCGAGGCCGAACTCCTCGGCGACGGGGATGATGTCATCTTCGGTCTCGCGGTGCACGAGGTTGTAGTGCGGCTGCACGGCGACCGGCTCTGCGACCCCGAGCTCGCGGGCGATGCGGATCCACTCGCGGATGCGCTCGGCCGAGTAGTTGGAGACCGCCGTGTGGCGCACGAGACCGTCGGCGACGAGCGCGCCGAATGCGGCGACGGTCTCCTCGAGTGGGGTCTCGGCGTCGTCGAAGTGCGCGTAGTAGAGGTCGATCGCGTCGACCCCGAGGCGCTCGATCGACGCTTCCGCGGCGGCACGCACGTTGGCGGCCGACAGCCCCTTGAAGTCGGGATGCTGACTGACCTTCGTCGCCACGGTGACGCCCTGCGGCTTGCGGTCGGCGAGCCACGCGCCGATGATCCGCTCGCTGTCACCGCCGGTGTTGCCCGGCACCCAGGCGCTGTACGAGTCGGCGGTGTCGATGAAGTTCCCGCCGCCGGCCACGAACGCGTCGAGGATGGCGAACGAGGCGTCGCGGTCGGCCGTCCAGCCGAACACGTTGCCGCCGAGGGACAGGGGGAAGACGTCGAGGTCGCTGTTGCCGATGCGGGTCATGCTGGTCTCAAGCCTCGCGCCCGCTCTCGTATTCCCGCCCCGGCATCCGTTCGGGGCCCGAGCAGCCGCCCCGCGAGTTCGCCGGGTCCGCGCCGAGTTCGCCGGCGAACTCGCGGCGGAACCGGCGAGCTCGCGCTCCGGGCGACGAACTCGCCGCCTCGGCATCCATTCAGCGGAATGAAACGAACGCGCGTACCGTTGCCCCCGACATGGAACGCTTCGGAACCCTCTCCTTCGGCCACTACGGCCCACTCGGCGGCGGGCGTCAGCTCACCGCCGCCGATTCGATGCTGCAGGCCATCGACCTCGCGCAGGGCATGGACGACCTCGGCGTGAACGGCATCGCGTTCCGGGTGCACCACTTCGCCCGGCAGCAGGCCTCGCCCATGCCGCTGCTGGCGGCGATCGCGGCGAAGACCGAGCGGATCGAGATGGGCACCGGCGTCATCGACATGCGCTACGAGAACCCGCTGTACCTCGCCGAGGAGGCAGCCGCGGTCGACCTCATCTCGGGCGGCCGACTCGCCCTCGGTGTGAGCCGCGGCTCACCCGAGACGGTCGTGCGCGGCTACGAGGCGTTCGGCTACACCGCCGAAGACCCGCGCGGCGCCGACCTCGCCCGTGACCACTTCGACCTGTTCTGGCGCGCCATCCACGGCGAAGGGCTCGCCGAGCGCGACGCCGACAGCCCGTTCGGCGCCGGCAGCGGCCTGCAGCAGATCGAGCCGCAGTCGCCGGGACTCCCCTCGCGCGTGTGGTGGGGCTCCGGCACCCGCGGCACGGCGGAGTGGGCGGGCCGCGAGGGACTGAACCTGATGTCGTCCACACTCGTCACCGAAGCCGACGGCCGTCCGTTCGACGTGCTGCAGGCCGAGCAGATCGCGGCGTTCCGCGCCGCGTGGGCCGAGGCGGGACACCCCGGCACCCCGCGTGTCTCGGTGAGCCGCTCGATCTTCCCGATCACGACCGCCGAAGACGAGATGTACTTCGGTCACAGCCAGGAGGGCGACGGCATCGGCTACATCGACGGGTTCCGCTCCACATTCGGCAAGACCTATGCGGCGGCACCCGACGTGCTCGTGGACCAGCTGAAGCAGGATGCCGCGATCGCCGCAGCCGACACGCTCATGCTCACGATCCCGTCGCAGCTGGGCGTCGCCTTCAATCTGCGGGTCGTGCAGTCCTTCGCCGAGCACGTGGCGCCCGCGCTGGGCTGGAAGCCCACGCGCTGAGCCAGATGCCGGCGCCACCGGCATCCGCTCAGCGCGCCGACAGCCCCAGGACGGGGTAGAGCACGGTGAAGCCCTCCTCGAGGCCCTTGGGGAGGGCGTCTCCGGTGTGACCGGCGCCGGGGACCTCGTACTGGGTGACCGTCATCCCGGCGGACTTCGCCGCGTTCGAGACCGTGACGGAGGCCGCCGAGAAGCCCGGGTCCTCCGAGCCGGCGGTGAACACGCCGGTCATCCCGTCATACGTGCCCTTCGGCGCCTTCGCCATGATGTTGACGGGCTTGGACGCCTCGAACGCCGACTGGCTCCCGCCGTACACGGTCGCGACGGTCTGATCGACGCGCTCCGAGCCGGGGTACTCCTCGCCGGAGACGTCGATGATGTTCTTCCACTTCTCGGGGAAGGTGGCGCCGTAGGTGATGGCGCACCCGCCGCCGTTGGAGTAGCCCGCGATGACCCAGTAGCGCGGGTCGTCGATGATGTGCAGGTTCTTCTTGGCCCAGGCCACGACGTCGGTGGTGATGTATGTGCGGGCGTTGCCGAACCCGACAGAGTCCGCGCATGCGGGGTCGTTCGCGCCGGGGTCGGCGCCGTCCTGCCCGAGCTGGTCGGCGACGATCGCGATCGGGGCGAGCCCGTTGTTCTTCGCCGCGAACTCGTCGAGTACGCCGGCGATGTAGCTGGGGTCGGGGCTGCCGGGCTGCCCCATCATCATGATCACGAGCGGCAGGGCGGGGGCGTCCGCGACCTGCGCGGCCGGCGGCAGGTAAATGCCGGCGTCGCGTGCGTCGAAGCCCGAGACGGTGCCCGGGATCTTCTGCGTGCCGACCGTACCCTTCGCGGGCATTCCGGCCGGAGCCTGCCACGACTGGTAGAGCGGCACGTCGGGGGTCGGCGCCGCCGTCATCGCACCGCCGTCGGGGAGGTCCAGTTCGTTCAGTCCGGAAATGCCGAAGATGCTGCCGAGCGTCGGAGTGAGGTCGTACCAGTCGTTGATGCCGACCCCTGCGCCGAGCAGGAAGACGGGAACGGCGAGGATCGAGACGATCTTGCGCCAGACGCGCGCCCCGAACAGCCCGCCGAGCGCGAATCCGGATGCCGCCAGCGCCGACCCGGCCCACACCAGCACCGCGAGCGGCAGCGGATCGCCGAACACGAGCGACACGTTGACGTAGACCCACACTGACGCCGCGATCGCGAAGCCCACGAGTGCGCCGACGATCGCCCACACCAGCGGCCGGCGGGTCCAGTGGCGGATGACGATGACGAGCAGCAGCGCGAGCGCCACGCCGTACACGATCCACGGCACCGGTCCGTCGATGACCTGCAGCCGCCAGATGTTCATCAGGCCCCCCTCCGCTGAGAACCTTACGGCTCGCACGCCTGGGAATCCGGCATCCGGCCGCTCTGGGAGCACTGTGCCGGGGGTGCGGAAGATCCCCTGTGTTCAGACCACTGGACGCACCGTGAAAAACGTGAATAATGAGTGGTATGACCTCAGGGCGACCGCTGACATACAGCGCCATTTCCAGCTACTCACGCGTCGAGATCCTCAATCGCATCCAGCGAAAGCCCCAGCGCACGGTCGCCGACATCGTCACCGCGACGGCCTTGCACCCCAACACGGTGCGCGAGCATCTGCAGCGCCTGATCGACGACGGGTACGTCGTCGCCGAGACCGAGCACCGCACCACCCGCGGTCGCCCCCGCGTGCTCTACAGCGCGGCCGACGGCCAGTCGACCTTCAGCGCGGTGCAGCAGCGCAAGGTGAAGGATGCCGCGCAGCGCGGCGACCTCATGCGGCGTGTTCTGCCCGGCGCTCCCCCCGAGCTCGAACCCGACGCCCTGCACCAGGTGGACGCGCTCGTCGAGGACCTCATCGACGCGGGCTTCGATCCGATCGTCGACGAGACGAACCTGACCGTCGACCTGACCCCGTGCGCGCAGGCCGAGGCGCAGGCCGAGCACCGCGACGTGCTCTGCGCCGTGCACCTCGGGCTCATGCAGGCGGTTCTCGCCCAGGCGGGCGGCCCGCTCGCACTCGACGGGATGCGCACGAGCTGCGATCCGCGGGACTGCGTCATTCAGCTGATGTTCGCCTCTCAGCGCGGCTGAACGACCGATTAAACACGGCCCGCGGGGCCTCGAAGACTGGAAGCGTCCTGTGTACCTTCAGTCACAAGGAAGACCCGCGCGACTGAGGGGTAAGAAAGCATGGAGTTCCTGGATCCGCTGATCCTCGCCCGCTGGCAGTTCGGCCTGACGACGCTCTACCACTACATCTTCGTGCCGCTGACGCTCGGAATGGGCCTGGTCGTCGCGATCTTCCAGACGGTGTGGCACCGCACCGGGGACGTGAAGTGGTTCCAGCTCACGCGCCTGTTCGGCGGCATGTTCCTCATCAACTTCGCGATGGGCGTCGTCACCGGCATCGTGCAGGAATTCCAGTTCGGAATGAACTGGTCGGCGTACTCGCGCTTCGTCGGCGACGTGTTCGGCGCCCCGCTCGCCTTCGAGGGGCTGCTCGCCTTCTTCCTCGAGGCGACGTTCCTGGGCCTGTGGATCTTCGGCTGGAACCGACTCCCCCGTGGACTGCACCTCGCGACGATCTGGGTCGCCTGGATCGGTGCGACCCTGTCGGCGTACTTCATCCTCGCCGCCAACTCGTTCATGCAGAATCCGGTGGGCTATCGGATGGCGGACGACGGCGGACGCGCGGAGCTCACCGACTTCTTCGCCGTGCTGACCAACCGCGTCGTACTCGCGACCTTCCCGCACACGATGTTCGCCGCGTTCATGTTCGCCGCGGCCGTCGTCATCGCCACCGCCGCCTGGCATCTGCGCCGCGCACAGCACGTCGAGAGCATGCGCAAGGCGCTGAAGTTCGGCCTCTGGTTCATGGTGGTCTCCTTCGCGGGCGTCGCCATCTCGGGTGACCTGCTGGGCCTGCAGATGGTCGCAACCCAGCCCATGAAGATGGCCGCCGCCGAGGCGCTCTACAACACGGCGTGCGGCGCCGACGCCTCGTTCTCGCTGTTCTCGATCGGCACGCCCGACGGCTCGAGCGAGATCTGGTCGTTGCGCGTCCCCTACCTGCTCTCGTTCCTGTCGACGCACACGCTCGACGGCTGCGTCGAGGGCATCAACGACCTCAACGCCCAGTACGCGGCGCAATGGCCGGAGTGGGCGCAGCAGCTCGGCGGCGAGGGCCTCAGCTTCGCCCCCACCATCTGGATCACCTACTGGTCGTTCCGCTGGATGATGGCCTTCGGCGGCGTCGCGGTGCTCATCGCGATCGTCGGCCTGTGGCTGACCCGCAAGAACGCCAAGCGTGAGGTCCCGCAGTGGGCGTGGCGCGTCGCGATCTGGTCGGCGCCGCTGCCGATGCTCGGCAGCCTCGTCGGATGGGTGTTCACCGAGATGGGCCGACAGCCCTGGATCGTGTTCGGCCTCATGCTCACCGAAGACGGCGTCTCGCCGAGTGTGCCCGGCTGGAACGTCCTCATCTCCCTCATCGCCTTCACCGCGATCTACGCGGTGCTCGCCGTGGTCGAGTTCAAACTCATCGTCAAGGCCGCCCAGAAGGGGCCCGAGGAGATCGCCCCGCCGGGCGAGAGATCGGATGACGACCACGACGCCCTGGCCACGGTCTACTAGGAGCACACGATGGATCTCGCGTACCTCTGGTTCTTCATCGTCGGCGTGCTGTTCGTCGGCTACTTCGTCCTCGACGGCTTCGACTTCGGCGTGGGCATGTCGCTGCCCTTCCTCGGCAAGACCGACCTCGCCCGCCGGCAGATCATCAACACGATCGGCCCTGTGTGGGATCTCAACGAGACGTGGGTCATCGTCGCCGGCGCGTGCCTGTTCGCCGCGTTCCCGGAGTGGTACGCGACCCTCTTCAGCGGGTTCTACCTGCCGCTGCTGCTGATCCTGCTCGCGCTCATCCTCCGCGGCGTCTCGTTCGAGTACCGTCATCGCGCCGAGGACGACGCCGCCCGCGGCCGCTTCGACTGGATGATCGTCATCGGATCGGCCGTGCCGGCGCTGCTGTGGGGCGTCGCCGTCGGCAACATCGTGCAGGGTGTGCCGCTGGATGCCGACCACGAGTTCACCGGGTCGCTCCTGACCCTGCTGAACCCGTACGGCCTCTGGGTCGGCGTGACGACGCTGCTGCTGTTCTTCCTGCACGGCGTGTACTTCATCGGTCTGAAGACCGACGGCGAGGTGCACGACGGGGCGCAGAAGCTCGGCAAGCAGCTGGCCATCCCGACGGTGATCTTCGCGGCGGGCTGCGTCGTGTGGACGATCGTCATCGCCGCGGGCCGCGAGGCACCGCTGCTGTGGGCCGTCATCGCCTGCGGCGTCATCGCGGCCGTCGCGCTGCTGGCATCGGTCGCGTTCAACTGGATCGACAAGGACGGCAAGGCGTTCGCCGCCGGTGCGATCACGATCGTCTTCGCGGTGCTGACGCTGTGGCTGGCCCTCTTCCCGTATGTGATGCCGGCCTCCAACGACATGGCGAACAGCCTCACGATCGAGAACGCGTCGAGCACCGACTACACCCTGACGATCATGAGCTGGGCGGCGCTGATCTTCCTGCCGCTCGTGCTGGCCTACCAGGCGTGGACGTACTGGGTTTTCCGCAAGCGCGTCACCCGCTCGTACATCGAGAAGGCCTCGGCCGTCGCCCACTGACCCGTACACGCCGATCGGCGGCGGCACGCGCTGCGCGTGTCAGCCGCCGATCGCGTTCATGCCGCGGGGCGGCTGCAGGAAGCCCGGGTCGTCGATCGCGTGGCCCGGCAGCTTGCCGGCGACGCAGTCGCGCAGGGCCGCGTCGAGGTCGGCATCCGCCGCGCCGGAGCGCAGCAGCGGCAGCACGTCGTACTCGTCGAGCGAGAACAGGCAGTTGCGCAGCTGACCGTCGGCGGTGAGGCGCAGCCGGTCGCAGGCACCGCAGAAGGGCGCGGTGACCGAGGCGATCACGCCGACGGATGCCGGCGTCCCGTCGGCCGTGGTCACCCCGGCGAGCTCGAACCGCTCGGCCGGCGCACCACCCCGGCCGGGGATCGGGTTGAGCGTCCACCGTGCCGCGAGCGCATCGAGGATCTCTTCGCGGGTGACCATCGACTGCCGGTCCCACGTGTGTCCGGCATCCAGGGGCATCTGCTCGATGAAGCGCATCTGCGCGCCGTGGTCGAGCGCGAACGCGACGAGGTCGGCGAGCTCGTCGTCGTTGACCCCGCGCATGGCGACGGCGTTGAGCTTTAGCGGGCGCAGGTCCGATGCGGCGGCCGCGGCGATCCCGGCACGCACGTCGTCGAGGCGGTCGCGGCGGGTGAGCGCCCGGAACCGCTCGCGGTCGAGCGTGTCGATCGAAATGTTCAAGCGCGACAGGCCGGCGTCCTGCAGCGCGGGCAGGAACTCCCCCAGGCGGATGCCGTTGGTGGTGAGGGCGACCTCGACGGGACCGCCCGGTCCGTCGAGTGCTGCGAGTCGGCGCACGACGTCGACGATGTCGGCGCGCAGCAGCGGCTCGCCGCCGGTGAGCCGGAAGGTGGTGATGCCCGCGGATGCCGCGACCTGCGCGATCCGCACGATCTCGTCGGTCGAGAGGATGCTGCTCTTCGCGAGCCACTCGTTGCCCTGCTCGGGCATGCAGTAGGTGCAGCGCAGCGAGCACCGGTCGGTGAGCGAGATGCGCAGGTCGCGGTGCACGCGGCCGAACCGGTCGACGAGGGCACCGGCATCCGCCCCCCGCACCCGCGGCGAAGGCGCAGCGGCACCCGCCGCGGACGCGCCGGGGCGCCGCGTGAGCGTGATGTTCTGCGCCGGCATGGTCCGAGGCTACCCGCGCCCCGGTCGGGCGGGGCCGGATGCGTCGTTCCGGGTCGCCGCCGCTCCGCTCCCGGAGCCGCCGCCCACCTGCAGTGACGCTGAAAGTCACGGCCCGCGGACCCGACCCCCGAGCGCCCGGATGGCAAGATCGAAGCATGGCCTCGACGGATCCGCCCCCTGCGCGCCGGTTCTCCGGCCCGGTCGATCCGAGACTGCTGCGCTACGCCGCGGCCTCGCGCGGGTTCTTCGTGGCGATCGCCGGGATCGGGTTCCTGCAGACCTGTGTCATCGTCGCGTTCGCGTGGCTGGTCACCCAGGCGGTCGTGACCGCGATCGCCGGCGGCGACCTCATGCCGATCGTGCTGCCGCTGGCCGGGGTCGTGGCCCTGCGGGCCGCGCTCATCTGGCTGCGCGAACTCGTCGCCGCCCGCGCCGCCGCACGCGTGCAGGGACAGCTGCGTGCGCAGCTCGTCGCCGCGGTCGACCGCCTCGGCCCGGGCTGGCTCGCCGGCGGCAACACCGCCCAGCTCGCCGTGACCGCCGGGCGCGGGCTCGGCGCGCTCGACGCCTACTTCGGGCGCTACCTGCCGCAGCTCGCGCAGACGGCGATCGCGACACCGATCCTCGTGCTCGTCATGTGGTGGATGGACTGGATCTCGGGCGTCACGGTGCTCGTGACCCTGCCACTCATCCCCCTGTTCATGGTGCTGATCGGCCTCGCGACGCGCACCGTGCAGCAGAAGCAGTGGGAGACGCTCCGCCACCTCGCCGCCCGCTTCGCCGACACCGTGCGCGGCCTGTCGACCCTCAAGGTCTTCGGACGTCAGCACCGCGCCGTCGCCTCGATCCAGCGCGTCACCGACACCTACCGCCGCGAGACCATGCGGGTGCTGCGCGTGTCGTTCCTGTCGGGCTTCGCCCTGGAGTTCCTCGCCTCGATCTCGGTCGCGATCGTCGCCGTGACCATCGGCTTCCGCCTCATCGACGGGTCGCTGGGCCTCGCGGTCGGCCTGTTCGTGCTGCTCCTCGCCCCGGAGGCCTACCTCCCGGTGCGTCAGGTCGGCGTGCAGTTCCACGCGGCCGCCGAGGGCGTGGCCGCGACCGACGACGTGTTCGCGGTGCTCGATGCCGCGCGCACCGCGCCCGAGCGCCGCACCGCGCCGGCCCCCGCATCCGGCGAGCTCGTCGTGAGCGGGCTGCGCGTGCACCGCGGCGAGCGCGTGCTGCCGCCCGTGTCGTTCACGGCGGCACCGGGCGAGGTCGTGCTCGTGCGGGGACCGAGCGGCGCCGGAAAGACGAGCCTGCTCGCCGCGCTCCGCGGCGCGGCCGACCACGACGGTTCGGCGACCTACGGCGGCACGCCCGTCGCCACCCTCGACCCGTCGCGCTGGCTCGCGTGGGCGGGGCAGCAGCCCGGACTCGTGTCGGGGACGGTCGCCGACAACGTCACGATGGGCGACGCCGAACCGGATGCCGCGCTCGTCGCTCGTGCCCTCGACCTCGCCGAAGCCGACGGCATCGACGCGCACCGGGAGCTCGGGGTGCTCGGCGCGGGGCTCAGCGGCGGGCAGGCGCAGCGCGTCGCGGTGGCCCGCGCGTTCTACCGGCACCTGCGGGGGCTCGGACCGGTGATCGCGCTCGACGAGCCCAGTGCCGCGCTCGACGCCGAGACGGAGTCCACGCTGTGGCGGTCGGTACGCACCCTCGCCGACGGCGGCGCGGCCGTCGTGCTCGTCTCGCACCGTGTCAGCGCCGCGCAGATCGCCGATCGCGTCGTCGAGATCGTCCCCGTGGAGGTGACCGCATGAGCGCCGTCTCGTCCCCGTCGGGGGTCGCCGACCGCCGTGTCGCGCCCGGCGCCGTGAGCGCACGCGACGTGCTGCGGGGCGCCATGCCCTCGTGGCGTCGCTTCTGGCCGGGGGCGGCATCCGCGTTCCTGTCGGAGGCGTCCGCGGTCGCCCTCCTCGCCGTCAGCGCCTGGCTCATCGTGCGCGCGTCTGAGCAGCCGGCCGTGATGTACATCACGGCCGCCGTCGTCGGGGTCCGCGCGTTCGCGCTGTCGCGTGCGGTGTTCCGCTACCTCGAACGGCTGACGAGCCACGATGCGGCGCTGCGTCAGCTCGCGACCAGCCGCACCGACATGGTGCGACGCCTCATCCCGCCGGCGCCCGACGGTCTCGCTCGCACCCGCGGCGGATCGGTGCTCGGCTCGCTCGTCGACGACGTCGACGAGCTGCAGAACCTGCCGCTGCGCGTCGTGCTGCCGCTCGTGTCGTCGGCGGCCGTGGCGCTGGGCGCCGTCGTGTTCGTCGCGTTCGTCTGGTGGCCCGCGGCTCTCACCCTGCTCGCGTGCCTGGTCGTCGCGGCCGTCGCCGCGACCGCGTGGGGCTGGGTCTCGGGCGCCCGGGCCGAACGGGCGATCGCGCCGCTGCGGGGCCGACTCGCGGATGCCGTGCTCGACCACCTGGGCAGCCTCGACGTGCTCGTCGCGTGCGGCGCCGTCGAGACCAGCGCGGGCCGCATCCGCGCCGCCGACGAGCAGCTGCGCCGCGCCGTCACCCGCCGCGCCACCGCGCAGGCGGCCACCTCGGCCGTCGTCTCGCTGCTGGCCGGAGCGGCGACACTGTTGGCGGTGCTCGTCGCGGCGCCCGGCGTCGTCGGCGGCGCTCTCGACGGGCCTGCCCTCGCCGTCGTCGTGCTGGTGCCGATGGCGGTGTTCGAGGTGTTCGCGGCCGTGCCGCTGGCCGCCTCGTCGTGGCGACAGGTGCGCGCCGCCGCGGAGCGGATCGCCGACGCCGTGCCGGCCCACGACTCCTCCGATCCCACCGGCGAGCTGCGCGCCGCGACCGGCGTCGCACCGGCTCTCGGCGACGGCCTCCGCCTGCGTGGCCTGACGGCGAGCTGGCCCGGGGGCGAGCACGCCTCACTGCACGGCATCGACCTCGACGTGCGGCCCGGCGAGCGCCTGCTGGTCGTCGGCACGAGCGGCGCCGGCAAGACCACGCTCGCGCACGTGCTCGTGCGGTTCCTCGCGGCCGACGGCGAGTACACGATCGGCGGGGTGCCGGTCGCGTCGCTGGCCGCCGACGACGTGCGACTCACCGTGGGCCTGTGCGAGCAGCATCCGATGCTCTTCGACGAGGACATCCGCCAGAACCTGCTCTTCGCCCGCGACACCGCGGCCGACGACGAACTGTCCGCAGTGCTCGAGCGCGTCGGCCTCGGCCCGTGGCTGCGCGAGCGCGGCGGACTGTCCGCGCGCGTCGGCGAACGCGGCGCGCTGGTCTCGGGCGGTCAGGCGCAGCGCATCGCGCTGGCCCGCGGCATCCTGCACGGCTTCCCGGTGCTCGTGCTCGACGAGCCGACCGCCGGCGTCGACGCCGACGCCTCCGATGCCCTGCTCACCGACCTGCTCTCCGCCGTCGGCCCCGACCAGGCCGTCGTGCTCATCTCGCACGTGCAGGTGCCCCCGGCGCTGGTCGACCGGGTGGTCCGGCTGGAGCACGGCGCGCTGGTGTGACGCCGCGCCGCCTGTCGCGGCGTGTTACGCGAGTGGCCACCTGCGACCACCGCATCGTGCCGTTCGTGTGACGCGCGCCCGGGGCATGTCACACGAACGGCCGCCCCAGCCGCCGCGACGCGCCATTCGTGTGACACGACCGCGCGGGTGTCCCATGGATTGCCGCGCGAACCCCGGAGAGACGGCCGTTCGTGTGACACGCGACCGCGACAGCCGCCTCGACAGCGAACCGCACCACGGATGCCGACACCCGCATCCACAGCCGCCTTTACGGCCCATGTCCCACGAACGGCGGCCTCTCCACGCGCTGAAGAGCACATCGCGTGACACACCCCGTGGGCATGTCACACGAACGGCCACCCCCAGCCACCGCAACCCGCCATTCGTGTGACATGCCCACGGCAGGTGTCACACGAACGGCCGCCCCCAGCCGCCGCAGCCCACCATTCGTGTGACATGCGCCGCGACGGCGCCGCGACTCAGGTCACCAGCAGGCGCACGGCGCGCGGGTCGACGCGCAGCCGCACCGGGCGGCCCACCGCGAACGCGTGCGCGGCGATGTCGTCGAGCGAGACGTCGGCGGCGAGGTCGGGTTCGCTGGTGTGCAGTCGTGCGCCCGACGGGGTCGGCTCGATCCGCACGATGCGGGTGAGCCACTCCCCCGCCGCCGGCTGCGGCGCGAGGCGCAGCGCGGCCGTCCACGACGACTCGGCGACGGGTTCCACCGTGATCGCGTCGGGCCGCACGAGCGCGACGGCGCTTCCCTCGGG
The DNA here is from genome assembly GCF_003651225.1 of Microbacterium telephonicum. Lineage (GTDB taxonomy): Bacteria > Actinomycetota > Actinomycetes > Actinomycetales > Microbacteriaceae > Microbacterium > Microbacterium telephonicum. The sequence continues at coordinate 904,169 of NZ_RCDB01000001.1, read as the reverse complement.
CACGCCGGATGCCGGCACCGACAGTGCCCCGCCCGTCCAGATGCCCGCGGCCACCTGTCCCTCGACCCTCCCGATCCCGGCGGCGGCGGCGCCGAAGCGGGTGCGGGGACGCTCGAGCACGTCGCGCACGGAGCCTTCCTGGCCGACGCGGCCGTGCTCGACGAGCACCAGGCGGCTCGCGAGTCCGGCGGCGTCGACGGCGTCGTGGGTCACGAGCAGCGTGGTGGTGTGGGTCGTGCCGAGTTGCGCGGCCAGCACGGTGCGCACGTCAGAGGCGGTCTCGGGGTCGAGTGCGGTGAGCGGCTCGTCGAGCAGCAGCACCGACGGCCGGGTCGCGAGCGCGCGAGCCAGGGCGATGCGCTGCTGCTGACCTCCCGACAGCTCCCGCGGGCGGTGGTCGCCGGCGCCCGGAAGCCCGATGCGCCACAACCACTCGTCGGCCTCGCCGAGCGCGACCGCGCGTGCGCTCCCCTGCGCCCGCGGCCCGAAGGCGATGTTCTCCCGCGCCGTGAGATGCGGGAACAGGTGCGGATCCTGCCCGAGCAGCACGACTCCGCGCCGCTGCGGAGGCACCGTCCGACGCCGCGCCGACAGCTCGCGGCCATCGAGGCGGACGTACCCGTCCCGCAGCGGCACGAGGCCGGCGATCGCCGCCAGCAGCGACGACTTGCCCGCGCCGCTGGGACCCATGATCGCGACGGTCTCCCCCCGCGCGGCCGACACGGCGACGTCGATCGCCAGCGCGCCGCGCCGCAGCACAGCGTGCACGTCGAGCCCGCTCATCGCACCCCCGCCACGCCGGGTCGCCACGCCCGCACGAGCAGCAGCACCGCGACTGCCGTTATCAGCAGCAGCAGCGACAGCCCCACGGCGGTGCCCTGCGAGACCCCGGCGCCGTTGAAGGCGGTGTAGATCGCGAGCGGCATCGTCTGGGTGACGCCGGGTGCGTTGCCGGCGAACAGGGCGGTCGCCCCGAACTCCCCGACCGCACGGGCGAAGCACAGCACGGTCCCGGCGATGAGTCCGGGCGTCGCGAGCGGCAGGGTGACGCGCCACAGAATGCGCCAGCGGCCGGCGCCGAGCGCGGCCGCGGCCTGCTCGTACCCGACCCCGGTGGTGCGCAGCGCCCCCTCGAGCGCCAGCACGAGGAACGGGAGGGCGACGAAGGTCTGGGCCAGCACGACGGCGGCGGTCGTGAACGGCACACGGATGCCGATCTCGGCGAGTGCGGGCCCGAGCCACCCGGTGCGCCCGAACAGGAACAGCAGCGCGACGCCGCCGACCATCGGCGGCAGCACGAGCGGGACGGTGACCGCGGCGCGCAGGACGGCGGCGGTGCGGGCACCCGCGCGCGCGATCGCCAGGGCCAGCGGAACGCCGAGCAGGAGGCACACCACGGTGGCGCTGAGCCCGGTGAGCAGCGAGAGCCCCAGCGCCGACAGCGCGTCGGGTGAGGTGACGTCTCGCCACAGCGTCGCCCATTCCACCCGCCCGACGAGGGCGGCCAGCGGCACGACCAACAGCGCGAGGGCGAGGACGGCGGGCACGAGCAGGATCTGCGGCACGAAGCCGCGATCGCCGCGCCGTCCGCTGATCACGGCGCGCCGAATCCGAGCGCGGACAGCACGCTGCGCCCGTCGTCGGAGCGCACGAACGCGACGAAAGCCGCCGCGGCGGCGGGGTTCGCGGCGCCGGCGAGCGCCGCGATCGGGTAGCGGTTGACCACGGCGCCTGCTCCCTCCGTCGGCACGGTCTCGACGTCGTCGGTCGTGGCGGCATCCGTCACGTAGACGAGGCCGGCATCCGCCTCGCCGGCGGCCACCTTCGCGAGCACTGCGGTGACGTTCTGTTCGAGGCTGTCCACGCTCGCGGAGATCCCGGCGTTCTGCAGCAGCGTCGCCGACGCCGCACCGCAGGGCACCTCGGGCGCGCAGAGCACGATCGTGCGGTCGGGGTCGGCGAGGTCGTCGAGACCCGTGATCCCGGCGGGGTTTCCGGCAGGCACGACGAGGGTGAGGGTGTTCGTCGCGAACAGCGCGGGGTCCGGGGCGAGGCCGGCGTCGGTCACCTTCTGCATGTTCTTCTCGTCGGCCGAGGCGAAGACGTCGGCGGGCGCGCCCTCGATGAGCTGGGTCGCGAGCGTCGACGATCCGTCGTACGTGACGGGCCGCACGTCGAGTTGCGGATGCTGCGCCTCGAACTGCGTGGCGAGTTCGTCGAACGCGGACTTCAGCGACGCCGCAGCGTACACGGTGAGCTCACCGTTCAGCTCCGCCGAGGCCTCCGGAGACGGCGCTGCGGACGACCCGGAAGAGTCGGCGGCCCCCGACGCGCACGAGGTCAGCAGGAGCAGGGCAGCAGCTGAGAGCGCCGCGAGACGGAGGGTGCGCATGACTCACTCCTTCGAGGTCTCGACGATGACGTTCGTGGCCTTGACGATCGCCGTGGCCCGCGAGCCGACCTCGAGTCCGAGCTCGGCGACGGCCTCGGCCGACAGCAGGGAGACGACACGGTGGGGGCCGGCCTGGATGTCGACCTGCGCCATCACACCGTCGACCTGTACGCGCGTGACGAGGCCGGCGAACCGGTTGCGGGCGCTCGTGCGCCCGTCGGATGCCGGCGACTCCGCGAGGCGCACGGCGTGCGCGGCGAGGTCGGGTCCCGCGATCTCGGCGGGGCTCGCTCCCGTGACCGGCAGCACCCCCTGGTCGACCCAGCGCCGTACCGTGTCGTCACTGACGCCGAGCAGCCGGGCGGCCTCAGCGATACGGAATGCGGTCATTCGGCGAATCTATCACCGCCTTCTCGGCAGAAGGGTCCCGAATACACCGCATCTGCGGAATCACCCTCGCCTCGGCACGCGGCCCTGGGCGCCGCGGCCGGACCTCGCTCCCCGGAGCCGGGGTAGCCTGGCGGCGTGCCCCTGCCTCCCCTCGTCGACCCCGTCGCCACGCTCAGCGACGCCGAGCTCCGGCGCACCGCGCGTCACGCGTCCCTGTCCGGATTGGGTGAGGTCGGCCAGCGCCGTCTCGCTGCGGCGCACGTCGCGATCGTCGGTGCGGGCGGACTCGGCTCCCCCGTCGTGCTCGCCCTCGCGGCCGCAGGTGTCGGCACGCTCACGGTCATCGACGACGACGTCGTGGAGGCCGCCAACCTGCAGCGCCAGGTGCTGCACCGTCACGCCGACATCGGCGCCGACAAAGTCGACTCGGCCGTCCGCGCCTCGGCGGACCTGTCCCCCGAGACCCGCGTCGTCACCGTGCGGGAGCGGCTGGATGCGGCATCCGCCGCACGCATTCTCACCGGCGCCGATCTCGTCGTCGACACGAGCGACACCCTTGCCACCCGCGCCGACGTCGCGGCGGCCGCCGAGGAGCTCGGCCTGCCGGTCGTGTGGGGCGTCGTCCAGGAGTTCCACGCCCAGGTGACGGTGTTCTGGTCGGCGCCTCCGACCGGTCACGCCCCCGTGCGCCTGGCCGATCTGCACGACCCGGCGACCGCCGGCGAGCCACCCTCGTGCGCCGCCGTCGGGGTGCTCGGCGCGCTGTGCCTGCAGGTGGGGGGCCTTCTCGCGGTCGAGGCGATCAAGCTCATCGCCGGCATCGGCGAGTCCCTGCTCGGACGTGTCCTCGTCATCGACGCCCTGCGCGGGACCCAGCGCGAGGTTCCGCTGCGCGGCGCCGCGGATGCGGTGCCCGCCGCGCCCGCCCCGCACGCCGTGACCGCTGCGCCCACTTCACCGCCCTCCGCGCCGCCCGCCGCCGCATCCGCACCCCGCCCGACGCTCATCGCCGAGCTGACGGTGGCCCAGATGCTCGAAGCGCAGGAGGCGGGTGCGACCCTGCTCGACGTGCGCGAGCCGTGGGAGACGCAGTCCGGCATCGTCGCGGGGTCGGTCGTCGTGCCGCTGCAGGAGTTCCTCGCCGACCCGGGGCAGCTCGGTGACGACGAGCCCGTCGTCGTGATCTGCGCCCACGGCGTACGCGCCCGTCACGCCGCCATGGCGCTGCGCGCCCGCGGCGTCGACGCATCGATCCTCGCGGGCGGTCTCGCCGCCTGGACGCAGGGCTGAGCGTGCCCGGCGACCTCCGCACGGTCGAGGAGCAACTGGCCGACGTGCTCGCCGCCGTCCGTCCCCTCGACGCGGTGCGGATGCCGGCGGCCGACGCCCTCGGCGCCACGCTGCGCGAGCCGGTGCGCGCCGCCGTCGACATCCCGGTGTTCGACAACTCCGCGATGGACGGGTTCGCCGTGCGTCACGCCGACGTCGCCGGCGCCCGCCCCGACGCACCGGTCGCACTCCGCGTGGTCGCCGACCTCCCCGCCGGCAGCGCGGACGACCCCCCTCTGCGGCCCGGGGAGGCGGCGCGGATCATGACCGGCGCGCCGGTCCCCGCCGACGCCGACGCCATCGTGCCGTTCGAGGCGACGGTCGGCGGTCTCGCCGATTCGCTGACCACGGTGACCGTGCGGGAGGCGCCGAACGGCGTGGGGGCGCACATCCGGCGGGCGGGCGACGACCTGCGTGCCGGCGACGTCGTGCTCGCGCCCGGCGTCCGGCTGGACGCGTTCCAGGTCGCCGCCGTCGCGGCGGCCGGCGTCGCCGACGTCGTCGTCGCGCGCCGACCGCGGGTGGCCGTCATCTCCACGGGCAGTGAACTCGTCGCCGCGGGCGCCCCGCTGCGGCGCGGCCAGATCCCGGAGTCCAACGGCATCCTGCTGGCCGGGCTCGTCGCCGACGCCGGGGGCGAGGTCGTCGCCCGCCTCAGCGTCGACGACGAGGGCGGCGCCCTGCGCGACGCGCTCGCGGGCCTCACCGGCGGCGCGCCCGAACGGCGGCCCGACATGGTCGTGTTCTCCGGCGGGGTGAGCGCGGGCGCGTTCGAGGTCGTCCGCATCGAACTGGCCGGCACGATGACGTTCAGCCGCGTCGCCATGCAGCCCGGCAAACCCCAGGGCTTCGGGGTGCTGCCCGACGGCACGCTGCTGTTCGGATTGCCGGGCAACCCGGTGAGCGCGGCGGTCTCGTTCGAGGTGTTCGTGCGCCCCGCCCTGCTGCGCATGCAGGGACGCGCGCGCGTGCAGCGCCCGGTGCTGCGGGTACCCGCCGCGGTCGGCTGGCGCACCCCGCCGGGGCGCCGCCAGTACCTCCCCGCCGTCGTCGACGACGCGCTGACGGTGCGCCCCGCCACCGCCGGCGGCTCGGGATCGCATCTGGCCGGCGGCCTCGGCCGCGCGCACGCCCTCGCGATCGTCCCCGCCGAGACGGAGGCGGTCGCGCCCGGCGACCTCGTGGACGTCGTGCTGCTGGAAGGATGGGGCGCATGAGCTTCACCCACCTCGACGCCGCCGGACACGCCCGCATGGTCGACGTGACCGAGAAGCAGCCCACCGTGCGCGCCGCGACGGCCGCCGGCTTCGTGCGGTGCGCCCCCGCGGTCGTCGCGGCCCTGCGTGACGGCGCGGTGCCCAAGGGTGACGTGCTCGCCGTCGCGCGGATCGCGGGCATCCAGGCGGCCAAGCGCACCCCCGAGCTGCTCCCTCTCGCCCATGTCATCGGCGTCCACGGCGCCGTCGTCGACCTGGCCGTCACCGACGACGGGGTGGAGATCACCGCGACCGTGCGCACCGCCGATCGCACCGGCGTCGAGATGGAGGCCCTCACCGCCGTGTCGGTCGCGGCGCTCGCGATCGTCGACATGGTCAAGGCGCTCGACAAGGCGACGTCGATCGAGAACGTGCGCATCACCGCGAAGACCGGCGGCAAGTCGGGCGATTGGACGCGCCCCGAGTGACCGGGGCGATCCTGCTCGCCGGCGGCCGCGGGTCGCGGATGGACGGCGCCGACAAGCCGGGGATCGACCTCGGCGGCGGCACGCTGCTGCAGCGCGCGCGGGAAGCGGTGTCGGGCTGTTTCCCCGTCGTCGCGGTGGGCGAGCCGACGGATGCCGTCACCGGCGTCATCTGGACGCGCGAGGATCCGCCCTTCACGGGCCCGGCCGCCGCGGTCGTCGCCGCCCTCGCGGCCACCGATCCCGCCGGCGATCCGGAGTGGACCTACGTGCTCGCGTGCGACCTGCCCGGGGTCGCCGCCGCCGTCACCCGCCTCGAGAACGACGTGCCGCTCTTCCCCGCCGACACCGAGGGCGTGTGCCTGGGCACCGGCTCGTCGCGGCCGCAGTGGCTCATCGGGGCGTACCGCACCGCGGCGCTGCGGCGCGCGGCGGCCGCGCTGCCGGACGCCGGGCGCGACGCCGCGATGCGGACCCTGCTCGACGACCTCGCCGTGGCCGTCATCGCCGCACCCGACGACGAGACCGCCGACATCGACACGTGGGACGATCTGGCGCGAGCGCGCCGAACGGAGGAACCGGCATCATGAGCGAGCGCACCCTGCCCCCCGAGGCCCTGGACGAGTGGGCAGCCGCCCTGAAGGCGGAGTTGGGGCTGCCCGACGACCTGCCGGTCGCCCTCATCCTCGATCTCGCGCGCGACGTCGCGACCGGCGTGGCCCGTCCCGCGGCACCGCTGAGCGCGTTCGCGGCCGGCCTCGCCGCCGGACGCGCGGGCGGCTCCGCCGACGACGTCGCCGCAGCCGTCGCGGCGATCACGGCCCGCGCCGCGTCGTGGGAGGGCGCGCCCTGATGGCCCGGGTTCGCTACTTCGCCGCCGCGGAGGAGTTTGCCGGCCGCGCCGAGGAGCAGCGCGTCGAGCCCGACCTCGGCGCGCTCCGCACGGCGCTGGCCGCGGAGTACCCATCGCTCGGCGACATCCTGCCCCGCTGCGCCGTGCTCGTCGACGGGCGACGCACCGCCGACGCCGCCCCGCTCGCATCCGACACGCTCGTCGACGTGCTGCCGCCGTTCGCCGGGGGCTGACGCACCCGGCCCGGCAGGGCCCCGCCCGCGACGGTGCGGACCGGGATCAGCCGCCGATGCCCTTCCACGCGGCCGTACCGTCGGCGGCGTGCTGACGCTTCCACACCGGCAGCTCGCGCTTGACCGTCTCGATGAGGTCGCGGCAGATGGTGAACGCCTCGTCGCGGTGGGCCGTGCCGACCGCGATGACGACGGCCGCCTCCCCCACCTCGAGACGGCCCACGCGGTGGCTGATCGCCACGACGGCCGCCGCCTCGCCGATCGTGGACAGGGCGATGTCGTGCAGGGTCGCCTCGGCGTCGGGATGCGCGGAGTACTCCAGCGCGACGACGGATGCCGCGGCATCCGGGTCGTGGTCGCGCACGGTGCCGACGAAGCTCGTCACCGCGCCGACGCCGGGCCCCTCCACGGCGGCGAGGTGGGCGGCGACATCGAGTGGCTCCGCGCTGATCCGGGCGATCCGCACCTCGCGCATCAGTGGCCTCCCATCAGTGGTCTGCACCGTCGAGCTGGTCGAGCACGTGGCCGGCGACGGCGACGACCAGCGGCATCCCGTCGGTGACCCCGCCGGTCGAGCCGGGCAGGTTGACGATCAGCGCGGCCCCGGCGACGCCGGCGATCCCCCGCGACAGCAGCGCCACGGGTTTGGCCGCGGCTCCGCGGCGGCGCAGCTCCTCGGCGATGCCGGGCAGCTCCCGCTCGAGCACCCGCCGGGTCCCCTCCGGGGTGCGGTCACGGGGCGCCACCCCGGTGCCGCCGGTCGTGACGATCACGCGCGCGCCGGAGGCGAGCGCCTCCCGCAGCGCCGACTCGACCGCATCCGCGCCGTCGGCGACGATCGCGGCATCCGCGCAGGCGAATCCGGCCCCGCGGAGCGCGGCGACGGCGAGGGGTCCGCTGCGGTCCTCGCGCAGGCCCGCGGCGCTGCGATCGGACACGGTGACGACCGCGGCGCGCACCGATGCGGTGCTCACGTCGGCGCGCCGTCGTCGAGGGTTATCCCCAGGGCGACGACGCCGTCGTCGGAGGGCAGCCGGGTGAAGCCGAGGCGCTCGTAGAACGCGACCGCGGCGGTGTTGCGGGCGTCGGCGACGAGGTGCACGCCGGGCACCCCGTCACGGCGCAGCGCGTCGGTGAGCGTGTCGATGAGGCGACGCCCCCACCCCTGTCCCTGCAGCTGCGGCAGCAGATCGATGTGCAGGTGCGCCGGGTGTGTCGCGGCGTACGGGTCGGGGGTCTCACCGCGACCGTGGCCGATGCCGACGATGACGTCCTGCCGCTGCGTGGAGCCGGCATCCGGACGCGGCCAGCGCGCGTCGAAGCGCGGCCACCACTGCGCCGCGAACCAGGCGTTGAAGGCGTCGGTGTCGGGCACGCCGAGCACGTAGCCGAGCGGCACGTCGTCGTCGCCCGCGACCACGAACGCGTACTCCGGATGGCGCGCCGCGTACGGCAGGGCGAACAGCTCGGCCCACAGGTCGTCGTCGGCGAGCACTCCCGTCGCGTCGGCGCCGGCGTCGGCGGTGCGCAGGCAGATGTCGGCGAGCGCGGGCTCGTCGCCAGGACGGAAGGGGCGGATCTCAGGCACGCCCCATTCTCTCGCGTCCGCGCGCCCCGCGCCGCGCCCGCATAGCGGCCGCCGCCGAACCCTCGGTCCTGAGCCGAACCCTTCGCTTCAGGGCGACCCAGGACCGAGGGTTCGGCCCGAAGCCGAGGGTTCGGCGGCGAGCGACCCTCAGGCGGCCGGGTCGGCCTCGGCGGCGGCGGTGATCCGGTTGGCCATGCCGCGGAAGATGAAGCCGTGGAAGGGCAGCACGGCGAGCCAGTACAGCCGCCCGGCGAGCCCGCTCGGGAAGAACACGGCCCGCTGCTCGTAGCGGGCACCAGCGCCCTCAGGGGCGCAGCGCAGGTCGAGCCAGGCCAGTCCCGGCACCTTCATCTCGGCGCGCAGCCGCAGCAGCGACCCCGGCTCGACGCTCTCGACCCGCCAGAAGTCGATCGCGTCGCCGGGCGCGATGCGCGTGCGGCTGCGGCGGCCGCGACGCAGGCCCACACCGCCGACGAGCCGGTCCATCCAGCCGCGCGCCGCCCACAGCAGCGGCGACGAGTACCAGCCGTTCTCGCCGCCGATTCCCGCGATGACCTCCCACAGCCGGTCCGCGGATGCGGTCGTCTGCGCCGTGCGCAGGTCGGTGAACACGGTGCGGCCCGCCCAGTCCGGGTCGCTCGGGAGCGGGTCGGACGGCACACCGCTGACCTCGGCATCGAGCCAGCTCGTCTCGACCTCGTCGGCGCGCACGCGGCCGAGGGCGAGGGCGACCGCGCGTCGGTACGGCGTCAGTCCGCCCTCGGGCGGCGGCACGAGCGCGTCGATGTCGTGCTCGTGGGCGACGCACTCGTGCTGCAGCGAGGCGATGAGCGGCCGGGCGATCGACCGCGGCACCGGGGTGACGAGATTCACCCAGTGCGACGCGAGGCCCGGTGTCAGCACCGGCAGCGCCGCGATCGCACGCTGCGGCAGCCCCGCCTCGACGGCGTAGCCGTTCATCATCTGTCCGTAGCGCAGCACGTCGGGTCCGCCGATGTCGAACGTGCGGTTCGGTGCCGGCTCGATCCGCGCCGCGCCGAGCAGGTAGTGCAGCACGTCGCGCACGGCGATCGGCTGGATGCGGTTGCGCACCCATTTCGGCGCGGGCATGTACGGCAGCACGTCGGTGAGGTGGCGGATCATCTCGAACGACGCCGACCCCGACCCGATCACGACGCCCGCCTGCAGCACGGTCGTCGGCACGCCGCTGCGCAGGAACTCCTCACCCACGGCGACCCGCGAGCGCAAGTGGGGGCTGAGCTCCTCCCCCTCCGGATGCAGGCCCGACAGGTACACGACCCGGCCGACGGATGCCGCGGCCGCCGCACCGGCGACGGCGCGCGCGGCGGCGAGGTCGGCGTCCTCGAAGTCCCTGCCGCCGCCCATCGAGTGGATGAGGTAGTACAGCACGTCGACGTCCGGGACGGCGTCGGCGAGCGCGGCGGTGTCGGTCGCCGACCCCGCGACGACCTCGACGTCGTCGCCCCACGTGAATGCGCCCAGTCGTGTCGGGTCGCGCACGAGCACGCGCACGCGGTAGCCGGCGGCGAGCAGGCGCGGCACCAGGCGTCCGCCGACGTAGCCCGTGCCGCCGAGCACGAGGGCGCGCGGCGCCGTGCCGTCGGCGCGCGGGGAGGCCCGCAGCGCGGGCTCCCGCCCGGTGGGGGCGGACAGCGGTGACGTGTCGGTCATGCCCGCAACGCTACGCCGCGCGCCCGCCCGCGCCCAGGTGGTTGCATCCGAGCCCCGGCGCGGCTACGGGCTCCCGCCGAACGCGCGGGTCAGCGGCGGCCGGTGCCGAAGACCCCGCGGATGACGGACGTCAGGATCGACTGCGTCGCCTTCGAGTTCAGCACCTGCTCGAGCGGGCTCTTCGTGCTCGCCCGGCTCGTGCGGGTGCGTCCCGAGGTCGCCTTCATCAGCCGGTCGTACTCCTTCTGCCGTGCCTTCTCGGCTGCCTCGGCCTGCGTGCGCACCGCGGCCTGCTGCTTCGCGTACTCCGCGTCGACCTTCGCCTGCTCGGCAGCCGCATCCGCCGCTTCCTCCGCCGCGGCGGCCGCGTTCATTTTGGCGGTGAGGATCTCCCGCGCCGACTCCCGATCGACCGGGGTGCCGTAGCGGGGCAGCAGGGCGGATGCCGCCACGGCGGCGTCGATGGCCGCATCCGGGGTCGGCGACATGAGACCCTGCGGCGCGCGCAGGCGCGTCCAGGCGACGGGCGTCGGCGAGCCGCGTTCGCTCATGACGGTGACGATCGCCTCGCCGGTGCCGAGCTCCTGCAGGGTGCGCTCGAGGTCGTACCCGCTCTTCGGGTAGGTGCCGACCGTGGCGCGCAGCGCCTTCGCGTCGTCGGGCGTGAACGCACGGAGCGCGTGCTGCACCCGCGAGCCGAGCTGCGCGAGAACGTCGGAGGGCACGTCCTTCGGCGTCTGCGTGACGAAGAACACGCCGACGCCCTTCGAGCGGATGAGGCGGACGGTCTGCACGATCGCGGCGAGGAAGTCCTTCGACGCGTCGCGGAACAGCAGGTGCGCCTCGTCGAAGAAGAACACGAGCTTCGGCTTGTCGGGGTCGCCCACCTCGGGGAGCATCTCGAAAAGCTCCGCGAGCAGGTACATGAGGAAGGTCGAGAACAGGGCCGGCTTGTCGGCGATGCCCGGCACCTCCAGCAGACTCACGATGCCCCGACCGTCGGATGCCGTCCGCAGGAAGTCGGCGACCTCGAACTCGGGTTCACCGAAGAACACGTCGGCGCCGCCGTCGGCGAACGTGATGAGCTCGCGCAGGATCACCCCGGCGGTGGCCGCCGACAGGCCGCCGAGCTCTTTCAGTTCCGCCTTCCCGTCGTCGCTCGTGAGGTAGGTGAGCACGGCGCGCAGATCCGACAGGTCGACGAGGGCGAGGCCATGCGCGTCGGCGTAGTGGAACACGAGGCCGAGGCTGGATTCCTGCGTCGCGTTCAGCCCCAGCACCTTGCTCAGCAGCAGCGGCCCGAACCCCGACACGGTCGCCCGCACCGGCACGCCCTTGCCGATGCCGCCGAGCGCGAAGTACTCGACCGCGGATGCCGCCGGCATCCAGTCCTGTCCGATCGCCGCGGTGCGGGCGAGCAGCTTTTCGCTCGAGGCGCCGGGAGTCGCCATCCCCGACAGGTCGCCCTTGATGTCGGCCGCGAACACGGGGACGCCGGCGGCGGCGATCTGCTCGGCGAGTCCCTGCAGAGTGCGGGTCTTGCCCGTTCCCGTCGCGCCGGCGACCAGGCCGTGGCGGTTCAGCATCCCGAGCGGGATCCGCACCTGCGCGGAGGCGTCGGGCTCGCCGTTCATGAGCGCCCCGAGGTCGAGGGTGGCGCCCTCGAACGTGTAGCCCGCGCGGACGGCCGCGACCTCGTCGGCGTCCAGCGGCGCGGGGGGCGCGGCCGAAGCGGTGGGGGCGTCGACCACCGGTGCCGCCGGGGTGGATGCCGGCACCGCAGGGGCGTCCGCCGCCCGCGCCGTCGCCGCGGCCGCCTCGGCTGCGGCGAGCGCGGCCTTGGCCTGCACGAGCTTCAGAGCAGCCTCGGCGGCCTCCGCCTCGGCGCGCAGGCGGGCGAGCTCCGCTTCGGCAACAGCAGGATCGGTCGGCTCTCCGGCGCTCATGCGCGTCAGCCTAGCCAGCCGTCGCCGAGATCACACGAGATGCTGCCCGGACGGCATCCCGGCAGCGTTCTGCGTCATCTCGCGGATGCTGCCGCGAACCCCAGCGGGCGCGTCCACTCGCGTTGCAGCGGGAGACCGTAGGCGGCGGCGACGAGAAGTGCGACGCCCGCGCCGATGATCGCGCCGCCGACGGTGTCGGTCAACCAGTGGGCGTGCACCTGCGTGCGGCTGAACCCCATGAGCAAGACCCAGCCGAAGCCGACGATCGCCACCCACAGGCGCGGGAACACGATGACGGCCACGACCGCGAGAGTGGCCGCGTTGGCGGTGTGCCCCGACGGGAACGACCCGTGGTCCGAGATGACGAGCATCTCCTCCGGCCGTACCCGCCCGAAGATCGCCTTGAGCACCTGCACCGTGCCGGCGCTGACCGCGGTCGCGGTGAGGAAGTACAGCGCACCCCACGGACGTCGTACGAGCACGAGCAGCAGCGCCCCGCCGAGCGGCACGAGGTAGGTCGCGATCACCCCCGCGCCCACGACGTTCATGACCATCGACAGCGGCAGCAGACCGGGGGCGAACGAGCCGACGAACGTGTTCCACACCTGGTCGGCGTCGAGCAGGTCGGTGTCGCCCGCCTCGAGCACGACGCCCAGCACGACGCCCACGAGAAGCAGCACCGCGCCGACCACGGCCCACCGCAGCGCGACGGTGACTTCGAGGTCGGTGTGGCGCGGGGCGGACGTCATCCGGTCATTCTGCCCGATCCGCCCCGACGCCGCGGGAGCGCAACAGTCCACCGCATCCGTACCGCGCGGCTCCGGGAGCGATCACGGGGCGAGGCGCTCCACCGTGCGCGGGCGCACGACGAACCACAGGGACAGCACCGCGATCACCGCGCAGCCGGCCATGACGGCGGCCATCGTGGTCGCCGTGATGCCGGATTCCTGCGAGACCCAGCCGACGACGGGGTTGACGATGCCGGCGACGCCGAAGTTGCACGCGCCGATGAGGGAGGCCGCCGTGCCGGCCGCCTTGCCGTGACGGTCGAGGGCGAGCACCTGCACGCACGGGAACGTGAACCCGCACGCCGTGATGAACACGAACAGCGGCACGATCGTGCCCCACAGGCCCAGTCCCAGCTGGTCGGTGACGACGATCGCGGTGGCCGCGACGACGAGCGTCGCGGTCGAGAACGCCATGACCCACTGCGGACCGAAACGTGCGGCCAGCCGCGAGGCGGTCTGCACGCCGAGCACGACGCCGAGCGAGTTGACCGCGAACAGCACGCCGTACTCCTGCGCGCTGAACCCGTACGACTCCTGGAACAGGAACGACGAGCTCGACAGGTACGAGAACAATCCCGAGAACGTCATGCCCCCGATGATGAGCACACCGATGAAGACACGGTCCGACAGCACGTTCTTGTAGCGCTGCAGCACCGTCGTGGTGCCCTTCTCCTGCCGGCGCTCGCGCGGCAGCGTCTCGGGCACGAACACGATCGCCGAGACGAGCATGACCGCGCCGTAGACGGCGAGCACGACGAAGATGCCGCGCCACGGCATGACCACAAGCAGCGCCGAGCCGACGAGCGGGGCGAGCACGGGGGCGACGCCCGACACGAGCGCCAGCCGGCTGAGCATGACGACGAGGCGACGTCCGCCGAAGAGGTCGCGGACGATCGCCATCGCCACGACGCCACCGGCCGCGGCACCGATGCCCATGAGCACGCGGGCGATGCTCAGCAGCAGCAGGTCGGGGGCGAGGGCCGCGCCGATGCTCGCGGCGACGTGCAGCGCCGTGACCGCCAGCAGCGGCACGCGACGGCCGACCTTGTCGCTGAGCGGGCCGACGATCAGCTGCCCGAGGGCGAAGCCGATCATCGTGCCCGTGAGGGTCAGCTGGATCGCGGCGGCGGTGGTCTGGAAGTCCTCCTGCAGCAGCGGGAACGCGGGCAGGTACAGGTCGATCGTGAACGGTCCGAGCGCCGTGAGCGCGCCGAGCAGGATGATGTACAGCACGCGCCGGCGGGCGGGGATCGCGTCGCCCGGGTGCAGCACGATCGGCGCTGTGGCCGGGTTCCCACCGAGGGTGCGGATGGCGCCCGTGGCGGTGCGGGAAGTGTCGGGAAGACGGATGGAGGCAGTGTCGCGCACGATGTCCAGACGTGGTGGGGAGGGTGCCGAGAGAGCCGGCGAGAGGGGCCCGAAACGATTCGAGGGCCACCAAGATCATAGCGTCCTCCCAGCCGGCGGACCCATTCAGATGCATGCGCGCACCTACCCTGGAAAGGCCGCATCCCTTCACGCGGCCCGCACCGAGAGCCGAGATCACTCACCATGACCCCGACTTCCCCCGGCAAGCGCACGAGCGGGAATCCCGCGACGCAGGCCGAGATCACCCTCACCGTCAAGCAGCAGCGCGAGCGTCAGAAGCAGGAGAAGCTCGCCGAGTACCAACGCCAGCTCGCCAAGCGCCGCCGCGGCAAGCTCATGTGGTGGATCGTCGGCTCCACCGCCGCGATCGTCGTCATCGGCCTCGTGGTCGCCTCGATCGTGCTGACGCCGCGCGCGGCGAGTTACACGGCGCAGAACAGCACGGGAGCCGAGATCGAGGGGGTCGAGACGTTCACGAACGAGACGACCCACGTCGAGGGCACCGTCGACTACGCCCAGACCCCGCCCGCGGGCGGCCCGCACAACCAGTACTGGCTCAACTGCGGCGTGTATGACCAGCCGCAGACGAACGAGAACGCCGTCCACTCCCTCGAGCACGGCGCGATCTGGGTCACGTACGACGCGGATGCCGTCTCCGCCGATGAGCTCGCCGAGCTGAAGACGCATCTGCCGAGCTCGTACGTCGTCCTCTCGCCCTACGAGGGCCTGCCGAGCCCGATCGTGCTGAGCGGCTGGAACGCGCAGCTGCAGCTCGACGACGCCTCCGACACCCGCATCCCCGAGTTCTTCGAGGAATACTGGCGCAGCCAGAACGTGCCCGAGCCGAACGCGACCTGCAGCGGCGCGATCGACGGGCCCGGCAAGCAGTCGTGACCGCCGCGGACGAGGCCCCCGCGCAGCCCCGTGGCCGCGCACTGCCCCCGTGGTGGGCGGTGCTGCTGGTGGCCGTCGGGGTGGTGGGGGTCGCGTTCGCGATCGGCCGGTTCTCGACGTTCGCGCAGACCCCCGCGACCCCGCTCAGCACGTCGGCGGAGGCCGGGTTCGCCCGCGACATGCAGGTGCACCACGCGCAGGCGGTCGAGATGGCGATGCAGGTGTACCGCACGACCGACGACCCCCGCATCCGGGTGCTCGCCTACGACATCGCCACGACCCAGTCCGCCCAGAAGGGCGAGTTCTACGACTGGCTCGTGAAGTGGGGGCTGCCGCAGGCCGGTGGCCCGCTGATGTCGTGGATGAGCGGAACCGAGCATGCCCATGGCGGCGCCGGGACGACGCCGTCCGAGGACGAGCTGATGACCGAGATGGGCATGGCGTCGTCGGCCGAGCTCGCCGAACTCGCGAGCACGACCGGGACGCCCGGCGACTGCCTGTTCCTCGGTCTCATGATCCGCCACCACGAGGGCGCGATCCCGATGGCGCAGGCGCTACTCGACCTCGGCTCCGAGCCGCGCGCCCTGGCCGTGGCAAGCGGCGTCATCGCGACCCAGTCCGCCGAGATCGACCTCATGCGCTCGCTGCAGACGCAGCTCTCCTGCACCCCCTGACCCGCGCGTCGAGTCGTCGAGACCCCGCCCCGCGCGTCGAGACCGCCGTTGTGGACGCGGGTCTCGGCGCGCAGAGCGGGTCTCGACGCGGATGCGGTCAGCCGACGTGGTGGACGGGCCGGAAGACCGGTTCGCCGCTCGTGTCGCCGCGATAGGCGCCGACCTCGCCGGCCGCGACGCGCTCGGCGACCTCCGCCGAGGTCAGACCCGTATCGGGGTCGGTCTGCGCCGACGGGGCGGCATCCGTCTGCTCCATGCGCTCAGACTAGGGGCACGGCGACGGCGGGCGGGGCGTCACACCCCACCCGCCGCCGGCATCGTCGGTCAGCCCGCGCGGGTCACCCCTTCGTCGATCCCGCCAGCAGGCCTCGGACGAAGAAGCGCTGCAGCGACAGGAACACGATCAGCGGCACGATGAGCGCGATGAACGCTCCGGCGGTGAGCAGGTACCAGTCCTGGCCTCGGCTTCCCGTCATCTCGGCGAGCAGCTTCGTGATCGGCGCGACGTTGCCGTCGGCGAAGATGAGCGCGACGAGCAGGTCGTTCCACACCCACAGGAACTGGAAGATCGCGACCGAGGCGATCGCCGGGGCGGTCAGCGGCAGGATGATCCGGAAGAAGATCTGACCATGGCCCGCGCCGTCCACCCGCGCCGCCTCGATGACGTCGGCGGGGATCTCGGAGACGAAGTTGTGCAGCAGGTAGATCACCAGCGGCAGGCCGAAGATCGTGTGCGCGATCCACACCTGCGCGTACCCCGCCGAACCGAACGGCTCGACGACGGGGAAGCCGAAGATCGTCCCCTGCGAAAACAGCTGCAGCAGTGGGATGAGCGCCATCTGGATCGGAACGATCTGCAGCGCGAACACCCCGATGAAGAGTATGTTCTTGCCCTTGAAGTCGATCCAGGCGAACGCGTAGGCGGCCAGCAGCGCGACCGAGATCGGCAGCACGACGGCCGGGATCGTGATGGTGATCGAGTTGATGAAGGCGCCCGCCATGTCGAGCTGGCTGTTGCCGGTCTGCAGGGCCGTCGCGTAGTTGTCGAGCGTGAAGCCCCAGTTCTGGAAGATCGTCCACCAGCCCGTGGTGTTGATCAGGTCCGGCGGGCGGAACGACGTGAGGAACAGACCGAAGGTCGGCACGGTCCAGACGGCGGCGATGACGAGGGCGGCGGCGGTGGCCCACCGCGAGGTGAGGCGCTTCTTCGTGTTCGCCATCATCTTCTTCTCGCCGCGCTTGCTGCGGCGGGCCGACTGGTCGTCGACGGCGAGTGCTGCGGGTGCGACGGTCATCAGCGGACCTCCCTCTGCTTCTTCAGCTGCACGGCGTTGTAGATGACGATCGGCATGACCAGCACGAACAGGATCAGGGCGAACGCCGCCGAGCGCCCCGCCTCGAAGCTGCGGAACTGCGTGTACATCTCGTTGGCGAGAACCGACGAGTTGTTCGCACCGGCGGTCATCGTGCGCACGATGTCGAACACCTTGAGCGATCCGATCGAGATCGTCGTGAGCACGACGATGAGTGCGGGGCGGATACCGGGGACGACGACGTTCATGAACCGCTGCCACGCGTTGGTCCCGTCGAGCTCCGCGGCCTCGAGCTGCTCGGTCGGCACGCCCTTGATCGCCGCCGACAGCACGACCATCGCGAAACCGGTCTGGATCCAGATGAACACGACGATGAGCCACAGCGTGTTCCACGGGTCGTCGGCGAGGAAGTTGTACGGGTCGCCGCCGAACCACACGATCACCTGGTTGAGGAAGCCGATCTGGCCGACCTCCTCGGGGCGGGCCGTGTACATGAAGCGCCAGATGATCGAGGCGCCGACGAACGAGATCGCCATCGGCATGAACACCAGGATCTTGTAGTACTTCTCGCCGCGGGTCTTGTCGATGAAGTAGGCGTACGCGAGACCGGCGATCGTCGAGACGATGGGGGCCACGAGCACCCAGATGATCGTGTTGACGATGACGCGCACGTTGGAGGGCTGCGTGAAGATCCACGCGAAGTTGTCGAAGCCGACGAACTCGGTGCCGCGGGAGTTCATGAACGCCTGGAAGATCGTCTGGATCGTCGGCACGACCAGACCGATCAGCAGGAGCGCCAGGGCCGGGGTGAGGAACCCGATGAGCTGGAACATCGACCCGGCGCCGCCCTTGGCGCGCTTGTCGAGGAAGAAGAACAGCAGGCCGAGCACACCGGCGGCGATGGCCGCCTCGAGCCACGAACCCAGCACGATGAACACGAGCGCGGGCCCGACGACGCAGGCCGCGAGTCGGATCCACGTGTAGACCTTGCCCTCGCGGGGCGCGATCTCGATGAAGAAGAGGATGAGGCCGACGACCGCGAGGAAGAGAGCGACGATGACGACGATCTCCAGGAACGGGTTGAGGGTCGCCAGCCAGACGAAGAAGCTCTGGATGGTCATGCACGGGCCTTTCGAGTGCTGCGGTGGACTCGGATGCGGCGCGGCCGCAGTGGGGGAAGCGGGGCCGTCCGGATCGGACGGCCCCGCTTCACGACGAGGTCAGCTGGAAGGCCAGCCGGCTTCGATCTGGCTGAGCACGGTGTCGGTCGGTGTGCCGTTGACCCAGTCGATCATGCCCTTGAAGAACGATCCCGCACCCACGGCGCCCGGCATGAGGTCGGAGGCGTCGAAGCGGAACGTCGTGGTGTCGGCCTGCAGGATGCGGATGGCTTCCTTCAGGATGTTGCTCGACGCGTTCTCGGGGTCGAGGCCCTTGTTGGCGCTGATGACGCCGCCGAGGGCGACGCGGGAGTTGGCCCAGTCGGCGCTGGAGAGGTACTCCTGCACCTTCTGCGTCGACTCGGAGTCGTCGAAGGCCGCCACGATCTCGCCACCACCGGTGACGACGTCGCCGCTGCTCTCACCGCCCGCCTCGTAGGGGGGCATGAGGAAGGCCCAGATGTCGCCATCTTCGGCGACGTCGCCGCCGGCATCCGTGATGAAGCCGTCGTAGAACGAGGCCTGGTGGTGCAGCGAGCACTGGCCGTTGACGAGTGCCGTGGCCGGGTCGCCGAACGGCGTGGTCACGATCGAGGCGACGTCACCGAAGCCGGCGTTGACCATCGCCGGGTCGAGGGCGATCTTGCCGAACTCGTCGAACGCGCTCTTGATGGCCGGGTCGGTGAAGGGCACCTCGTTGGCGACCCACTGGTCGTAGACCTCGGTGCCGGACTGGCGCAGCACGATGTCTTCGATCCAGTCGGTGCCCGGCCAGCCGGTGGCCGCATCCGAGCCGAAGCCGATGCACCACGGAGCAGTGCCGGCGTCGGCCTGCATCTTCGCGGAGAGGTCGAGCAGGCCCTGCCAGTCGGTGGGGACCTCGTAGCCCTTCTCGGCGAACATCGACGGCGAGTACCAGATCCATCCCTTGACGCTGGCCATCAGCGGCGCACCGTAGAGGGTGCCGTCGACCGTCGCGTAGTTGGCCCAGTCCTCGGTCCAGCCCTCCTCGACGTTCTTCTGGACGGCTTCCGGGGCGGGCTTGAGGTAGCCGCGGTTGGCGATGTCGGCCATGAGTCCGGGCTGCGGGAAGATCGCGAGGTCGGGCGCGTTGCCTCCCTGCGCCCGCACCGAGATCTGCGCCTCGAACTCCTTCGACGACTCGTACTGGATGTCGATGCCGTTCTCGTCCTCCCAGTCCTTCCAGGACTGCTCGAGGAGTTCGGCCTCGGTGTCGGCGATCGTGCCGTAGACGGTGACGACGTTGTCGTCGGATCCGCCGCTGGCGCCGCCGCCACCGGTCGACCCCGGTCCGCCGCTGCATCCGGCCAGCGCGATCCCGGCTGCGCCGATCAGGGCGATGGGCGCGATGACGCGCCGCGTGGACATCCGCATGTGAATCCTCCTCGTTGAGTGCTCGGGCGTTCCTGATGCACGTGGCTCCCCGGGTAGGGAACCGATTCCACACCCACGGTAGGGGACTCTCGGAAAACACACAAGATCCGGCCTGTCACGACGGGATAACGGCCTTCAGCGGCCATGAGAGCGCACCCACGACCCCGGAAGCGGTTCCACATTCAGCGGCCCGCTCGGGTATCCTGTGGTGCACTCGAAGAGGAGGAGCATGGCGGGCATCGCAGATGTCGCCGCGCGTGCGGGTGTCTCGAAGGCGACCGCCAGCCGCGCGCTGACCGGCACGGGATACGTCTCGGATGCCACCCGTTCGCGCGTGCGCGAAGCCGCCGAGGAGCTCGGCTACGTCCCCTCCACGAGCGCCGTCAGCCTTGCGACCGGCCGCACCAAGAACGTCGGCGTCGTCATGCCCTACCTCAACCGGTGGTTCTTCGCCGAAGTGCTCGAGGGTATCCAGGAGTCGCTGCTCGCGAAGGGGCTCGACCTGACGCTCTACGACGCGCGACCGGGCACCGTGGGACGCCGGCGGATCTTCGACGACTTCCTCGCACGCAAGAGGTTCGACGGCCTCATCGCGGTGGGCCTCGAGCCCGAAGACCACGAGCTCGAGCAGCTCACCCGCATCGGTCGCCCGATCGTCAGCGTCGTGGGCACAGGGGAATCGACGAGCGTCGTCGCGATCGACGACGACCACGCCGCCCGCCGCGCCACCGAGCACCTCATCGGGCTCGGCCACACGCGCATCGCGTTCATCGGCGGCGCCGGTCCGCACTGGGCGTTCGTCGACCGGCAGCGGCTCGACGGCTACCGGTCGGCGATGACGGCGGCGGGGCTGGCGGCGGAGATCCGGCACGTCGCGGCGGACGTGAGCCTGCCCGGCGGTTATGCGGCGGCATCCGATCTGCTCGGAGACGCGCAGGCCCGCCCCACCGCCATCGTCGGCGTGTGCGACGAGGTGGCCGTCGGCGCCATCATCGCCGCCAGGCGCCAGGGCATCCAGGTGCCCGGCACGCTGAGCGTCGTCGGCATCGACGACCACGAATACGCCGAGATGTTCTCGCTCACGACGCTGCGGCAGGTGCCGCGCGAGCAGGGCGCGGCCGCCGTCGCGACGCTGCTGGCCGAGATCGACGACCCGGAGCGGCCGCGCACCTTCCTGCACACCCGCGCGCGGCTGATCGTGCGCACCTCCACCGCCGTGCCCGACCGCTGACACACGGGGCGGGCACGGGCGCGGGCGTCGTCAGCTCAGCCCGGAGCCGAACTCACGGAACAGCATCCCGTCCCAGGCGGCACGCTCGACGGCGTCCGCGACACCCGGGACCACACGGAACCGCTCGCCGGCGCGCTCCACCGCGGTGTATCCCGTGATCCGGGTGGGCGCGGGCGAGGAGACGATCGCCTCGAGCACCCGCGTGAAGGCGCCGGTGCGCGTGAGCGGCACCCGCAGCGGCGTGCCGTCGGCGACATGCGCCACGAGGTCGTCGAGCACACCGATGCGCGCGAAGTGGAACGTGCGCGGCAGGGCGGCGCCGGCGGCGAAGACCTGCAGCACATCGAGCGTGTAGTGGTAGACGAGGTGGCCGCGCTCACCGCGGACGAGCACGTACGGCTCGTGTCGCGCCTCCCCCGAGGTCGTGAGGGCCGCGACCACGTCGGGCCCGTCCGCCAGACGGATGCGCAGCGACGACGTGTCGTCGGTCTCGATGTCGTTGACACGCCGCAGATCGGTCTCGACGTCGACGACGTCGCCCGGGGCGGCGGCACCGGCGATCGCGAGGGCGGTCGCGATCGCGTGCGCGAGCGGATTGGTGGCGACCCCGTCGGCCACCACCTGCCCGTCGAGCTCGCGTCGCCCCGACCAGCGGGCACGGCGCCAATACTCCTCCGAGCGCGTCCACACGCCCACGGCCGCGATGTGGCGGATGCCGCCGAGCGACGCGGCCGCCTCGATCGCGGCGTCGACCCCGTCGCCGGCCAGCGACTGGAAGCCGACCTGCACGGCACGGCCGACGCGCGCCGACGCAGCCAGGAGGCGGTCGTGGTCGACGACGGAGACCACCGGGGGCTTCTCGAGCAGCACATGGGCACCGGCGGCGAGCGCCGCCTCGGCGAGGCCGGCATGGGTCGGGATGGGGGTGCAGAGCACGACGACGTCGAGGCCGCCGGCGGCGATCATCTCCTCGGCCGCGGCGTGGCTGCGCACGTCGGGCGGCACCTCCCCCGGCCCGCGCGGGTCGGCGACGGCCACGACGCGTGCGCGCCCCTGCGCCTGCAGGGCGAGGGCGGCCTCGACATGGCTGCGACCGTGACCGTGCACGCCGGCGAGGCCGATGCGCACCGGATCGGCGCCGCTCACAGGCCCGTCCGCGCGCGCAGGTCGGGCAGCACGGCCTCGACCGCCGCCGCATCGGCGAGGGGACGGTCCAGCACGAACGCGCCGAGCTCGAGGTCCAGCGATCCGCCCTCGGGAAGACGGCGCGGACTGTCCCACGCGATCGCGGGACCGGCGCCGAGGTATTCCGCGAAGCGGACGAACCAGGGCAGCGGCTCCCGCGCCTGGTGCAGGATGACCGTCGTCTCCCGTTCGGGGAAGGCGAACGCGACCCAGGGTGTCGCCGCGCCGTGCACGGCCTTCTCGGTGTCGCCTGCCGGGCTGAACACCCGCGCGATGTCGGGCGCGAACCGCCAGAAAATGCCGCCGTAGCCCGCGCCGGGGCGTCCGTTGCTGGCCGGCGATCCGAACGTGATGGCATCGAGGGTCGCCTTGAGGTGGCTGCGCCAGCTCAGCGCCCATCCGCCCTCGAAGGCGGCGGTGCGGATCTCGCGCACCTCCACGAGCTGGGTCGTGCCGTGGTGGTCGACCCAGCTGAGCCGCTCGTGCAGCGTGTGATCGTCGATGCGCAGGTCGTCGCGCCGCTGGCGGCCGTGGTTGGGCACCATGATCGACCCCTCGCCGCGGACGAACGTGCGCCCGCCCCAGTACGACGTGCCGTTGACGTCGGCGATCGCGAGGCTGACCCCGAGGTGGTGCGGATGGTCGGTGGGACCGGTCGTCGTCAGCGGCGTGCCGGCGCGCGAGACGACGGCATCCAGGTAGGGACGCGGCGAGAGCACGGAGTCGACGGCCGTGCCGTCCTGGTAGTGGGCGACGACGGTCGAGCCCAGGCGCAGCACGGGGCGTGCAGGGCCGAGCCAGCCGCTGGCCACCGGCGACGGTCCGGTGCTGTCGCGCGCGATGATGGTGGGCCGGTAGAAGAGTCCGGATGCCGGATCGTGCCCGTCGAGCAGGTCGCGCAGCCGCAGCCACGCCTGCCGTCCGATCTCGGTGCGCGGCACCGCCATCGATGTGAGCGGCGGCGCCGCGAAGCGCGCCTGCGGGATGTCGTCGATGCCGGCGAGCGAGAGCTGGTCGGGCACGGCGACGCCGACTTCGCGCAGCCGCGACATGACCCCCAGCGCGACGAGGTCGTTGAAGGCGATCGCCGCCGTCGCCCCGGTCTCGACGACGGTGTCGGCGGCGTCGTAGCCGGCCTCCATCGACGAGCCCGCCGTGATGGTGAGCAGCTCGACGTCGGGGTGGGCGCGGGTGAACTCGGCGAGCCCCTGCAGACGCAACTGGTTGGCGTAGCTGCCGGCCGGTCCCCCGATGTAGACGATGCGCGTGTGCCCGAAGCCCACGAGGTGCTCGCCGAGCTCGCGCGCCGCCGCGGCGTAGTCGACGGCGAGCTGGCCGGTGCCCGAGGGGAGCACGGCGCGGTTGACCACGACCACCGGAGCGGCGCGGCGCACGATGTCTTCGAGCTCGGCATCCGGCATGCGCGGGGAGACCAGCACGAGCGCGTCACCCTTCGTGCGCGCCTCGAGGGCGACGTCGGCCTCGACGTCGACCGTCTCGGCGGTGTCGGCCACGAGCACCCGGTAGCCGTCGCGGGCGGCGGCGACCGTGAGCCCCTTGAGCACGCCCTGGAACATCGGGTTCTCGAGGTCGGGGACGATCAGCGCGATGGTCTGGCTGCGTCCGCGCACGAGGCTGCGGGCGGTCTCGCTCGGCGAGTAGTCGAGCTCGGCGACGGCGCGGTTGACCTTCGCGACGATCGCGGGGTCGACCGTCGAGACGCCGTTGAGCACGCGCGACACGGAGGCCTGCGACACGCCGGCGTGCCGGGCGACCTGCGCCATCGTGATGGGGCGGGACGTGGTCAGTGCCAACGGTGTTCTCCTTTCGCGGGAGGGATGGGTGGGGCTCGCGGCGGGTGTGCCGCGCGGGACCGGACCCCTCATCACTTCGGCCCGGTCCCGCGGGTCGTGGGGACGCTGCGGGCGGCGGTCGGGTTCCGCCACCCCGCGTCCGGCTAGATGGCCGCGTCGTCGAGGGCGCGCTGCAGCTCCTCGATGAAGCTGGCCGCGGCCTCCTCCGGGGTCAGTTCGCCGAACAGCACCTGCTGCGTGTGCTGGTCGATGATCGTCTCGATCGCGCCGCCGCCCGGGGGCGTGGCCGGCGGGGCGTCGCCGACGCGCTCGCTGATCGAGTCGAGGAAGGCCACGACCTCCTGGTTGGTCTCGTCGAGCTTGGGCGTGATGTACTCGCGGATCTTGTCGTTGGCGGGCACACCGCGCTCGGCGAGCAGCAGGTCGGCGGCTTCCTCGCTGTTGGCGAGGAAGTCGAGGAACAGCGCGACCTCGCCGGGGTGCTCGGTCTTGGCCGAGGCCGACCAGAACATCGAGGGCTTGTAGTACGCGGACGCGTCGGCGCCCTCGTCGGGCGTGGGGATCCGCAGCGGGACGAGGTTCTGACCGCTCGCCGAGCGGAGCGCGGCGACCTGGTTGGACCACCACGGGCCGAAGGCCGACTGGTTGGTGGCCGTGAACGACTCCGCGAGGCCCGCCGACTCGCGCTCGATCGTCGCCGAGGGGTCGGGGGTGCCGCCGGCCTCGGTCGTGTCGAGCAGGAACTGCCAGAAGCCCGCGAGCGTGTCCTCGGTCGCCGCGACCTCCGGCGACCCGTCGGCGGCGTAGAGCGACTCGCCGTGCTGGCGGAGCCAGTTGTTGAGTCCGCCGTCTTCGAAGCCCCACGACTGCGAGCCGATCGTCGCACCGCCTGAGGCCGTCGTGATCTCCTCCGACAGCTTCGCGAAGTCGTCCCACGACCAGGTCTCGTCGTCGGGCGCCTCGATGCCGAGACTCTCGAGCAGGTCGAGGTTGGCCATGATCGTGTACGTGTTGATGCCGACCGGGATGCCGTACTGCGTGCCGTCGAGGGCACCGGTGCCGAGCGTGCCCTCCGGGAAGTCTCCCGTCGGGAGCGCCTCGCCGAGGCTGCCGAGGTCGAGCAGCACACCGTTGGCGGCGTAGGTCGACAGCTGCTTCTCGTCCATCTGGATGATGTCGGGGGTGTCCCCCGCCGCCACGGTGGTCGACAGCTTGTCCCAGTAGCCGGCCCAGTCGGTGAACTGCGGCTCGATGGTGATGTTCTCGTGTTCGGCCTCGAAGGCGTCGATGAGCTGCTGGGTGATCTCGTGGCGCACGTCGTTGCCCCACCAGGTGAAGCTCAGTGTCACGGGCTCGGTGGACAGCGTCGGGCCGGTGCTCTCGGGCGTCGACGAGCCGCCGCACGCCGTCAGCGCGAGCATCGTCGCTGCGCCGGCGGCCGTGAACGTCAACCAGCGTCGTGCGGGTGTGGTTCGCATGTCTTGCATCCTTTCGACCGGAGTCGGGTTTCGGTGTGGTGCGTGTGATGAGGGCGGACCCGACGGTGGGTCCGTGAAGGGGACGTGGGTCCGCGGTGCTCGGGGACTCACTTGATCCCGGTCGTGGCGATGCCCTTGATGAGGAACTTCTGCCCGAACAGGAAGACGAGGAAGATGGGGATCAGCGAGACGACGCTCATCGCGAACATCTGCGCGTAGTTGGTGGCCGACTGCGCGTCCTCGAAGGAACGCAGGCCCAGCGGCACGGTGTACAGCTCCGGCCGCGTGAGGTAGATGAGTTGGGCGAAGAAGTCGTTCCACGTCCAGATGAAGGTGAAGATCGCCGTCGTCGCGAGGGCCGGCACCATGAGCGGCAGGATGATCTGCAGGAAGATGCGGGGGTGTCCGGCGCCGTCGATGCGCGCCGCCTCGTCGAGCTCGCGCGGGACACCGCGGATGAACTGCACCATCAAGAAGACGAAGAACGCGTCGGTCGCGAGCAGCTTCGGCACGATGAGCGGCAGGAACGTGTTGACCCAGCCGATCTGCGAGAACAGCACGTACTGCGGGACGATGATCACGTGGATCGGGAGCATGATGCTCAGCAGCATCAGCCCGAAGAAGACCCGCTTCCCGGTGAACTCCAGCCGGGCGAAGGCGTAGGCGGCCATCGAGCACGACACGAGGTTGCCCACGATGCTGCCGAGCACGATGACGGCGGAGTTCCAGATGTACAGGCCGAAGGGGTTCGCCAGGGCGTTCCATCCGTCGGTGTAGTTGGAGAACTCGAAGCTGTCGAGCACGATCCCCGGCTCGCGGAAGATCACGTCGTTGGGTCGCAGGGAGCTCACGACCATCCAGATGATCGGGTAGAGCATCAGCACGGCCATCGCGATCAGCAGCGCGTGGCGCACGATGCTCGTGACCGGCTTGCGGAACGGGTCGCGCCGGCGTCGGGCGGGGCGACCGGTGATGATCGCTTCGGTGGCGAGCGAGGCCGGGGCCTCGGTGTACTCAATCTTCGTCATCGTAGAAAACCCACAGCTTCGAGGTCCAGAAGGCGAGGGCGGTCAGAGCCGCCACGATGATCAGCAGGAGCCAGGCCATGGCCGAGGCGTACCCCATGTTGAGGTTGCCGAAGCCCTGCTGATACAGGTACAGCGTGTAGAACAGCGTCGAATCGACCGGGCCGCCGGAGCCGCCCGAGACGATGTAGGCCTGCGTGAACGACTGGAACGTGCCGATCAGCTGCAGGACGGCGTTGAAGAAGATGATCGGGGTCAGCAGCGGGAGGGTGATCTTCCACAGCTGCTGGAACCGGGAGGCGCCGTCGACGGATGCCGCCTCGTAGTACATCGTCGGGATCTGGCGGAGCCCCGCGAGGAAGATCACCATCGGCGAGCCGAACGTCCAGACGTTGAGGATCATGAGGGTCCCCAGCGCCGTGTCGGGGCTCGAGATCCAGCCCTGACCGTCGATGCCGAACACCGCGAGCACCTGGTTGACGAGGCCGTCGACGCCGAACAGCTGGCGCCAGAGCATCGCGATCGCGACACTCGCCCCGAGCAGCGACGGCAGGTAGAAGGCCGACCGGTAGAACGACAGGCCGCGCATCCCGCGGTCGAGCACGATCGCGAGCAGCAGCGCGACGGCGAGCTGGATCGGCAGCGAGATGAACACGTATTGGAACGTGACCTCCAGCGCCTTGTGCAGGCGCTCGTCCTCCAGCATCCGCTCCCAGTTGGTGAGACCGGTGAACTTCGGGGGGCTCAGCAGGTTGTACTTCGTGAACGACAGGACGAACGACGCGATCATCGGACCGATCGTCACGAGCAGGAGTCCCACGAACCACGGCAGCAGGAACAGGTACGCGACCTTGTTCTGCTTCTTGCCGGCTGCGCCCTGGGACTTGAGCTTGCCGAGCTCGCTGAGCGCGCTCATTGGGTGGTCACCTTCGACCCTCCGTCATCTACATCGATGGTGTGAGAATGCGCTTTCTGGAATGCGCTTCCCCATGTCTACACGGGGCGTGGGGATTGCGCAAGCACGATCGGAAATTCGGTCCGATTCGGCGTCAGGATGCCGAGAATGCGCAGTCTCGGAAGCCGCCCCATGACGCCTTCTCGCGATAACCCATGTCACGCGAACGGCTCCCACCCGTCACCTGAACCCGCCATTCACGTGACATCGCATCAGGCCATGTCACGCAACGTGCGCCTCCGCTGCGGCCGCAGTGACAACTCGCGTGACATCGGCCCGCATCATGTCACGCGAATGCACCGGCAGGGATGCGGGCGCCCACGCACGAAGAAGGCCCCCGGGAGAACCCGGGGGCCTTCGAGGCGTGGAGCCTGAATTACTTCAGGGTCACCGTCGCGCCGGCCTCCTCGAGGGAAGCCTTGGCCTTCTCGGCGGTCTCCTTGTTCGCGCCCTCGAGCACGGCCTTGGGGGCACCGTCGACGACGGCCTTGGCCTCGCCGAGGCCGAGCGAGGTGAGCTCGCGGACGACCTTGATGACCTGGATCTTCTTGTCGCCGGCAGCCTCGAGGATGACGTCGAACGAGTCCTTCTCCTCCTCGGCCTCAGCGGCACCCGCGCCACCGGCGGCACCGGCAACGGCGACGGGGGCGGCAGCGGTGACGTCGAACTTCTCCTCGAACGCCTTCACGAAGTCGCTGAGCTCGACGAGAGTCAGGCCAGCGAACTGCTCCAGCAGCTCCTCAGTGGTGAGCTTCGCCATGATGTATCTCCTAGATAGATGGGGTTTGTGGTGAGAGAGTCGCTACGCGCTTACGCGGCGTCGGCGGTCTCGAGCTTCTCGCGAAGAGCGTCGATGGTGGCCGCAGCCTTGCCCATCGTCGCCTTCATCATTCCGGCGGCCTTCGCCAGCAGAACCTCACGGCTCTCGAGCGAGGCGTACTTGTTGACCTGGTCGGCGTCGAGGGCGTTGCCCTCGAAGATGCCGCCCTTGATCACGAGAAGCGGGTTGGCCTTGGCGAAGTCACGCAGGGCCTTGGCGGTGGCGACGAAGTCGCCGTGCACGAATGCGACGGCCGACGGGCCCTTGAGCTCGTCGTCCAGCGCCGTGATCCCCGCGTTGTTGGCGGCGATCTTGGTCAGCGTGTTCTTCACCACGGCGTAATCCGCGTCCTGACGAATGCTGTTGCGCAGCTGCTTGAGCTGGGCGACCGTCAGACCGCGGTACTCGGTCAGCAGAACGGCGTTCGAGTTCTCGAAGTTCTTCGTGAGCTCGGCAACCGATGCATCCTTCTGCGCCATGGTCACTCCTTGGTGGGTACGAGCCGCCCCGCGGTGGCGGAGCGACGGCCTCGTCCGCCCCACACATGACAAAAGCTCCGGCGCAAGCGCACGGAGCTGGATTCCGGATTCCCGGGAGTTCGTGTCACCTGCGCGGGCCCCTGCAGTGCAGTTCTTCGTCGGCGTCCGCTCGCGCGCACACCGAGACCGGCGGTCTTTGGCTCCGATAAGTGTACGTCACCGCGGGCGACCCGCCAAATCACGGCAGGCAGCGGATGCCGCGCACCGTATGGGGAGTTCTCCCCACCGCGCGGGTACGTCGAAAACTCTAGGGTGGTCGGGACGACGGTGGATCGGGACGAGGAGCAGACATGGTCGATCTCAGGGTGGACACGGGCGCGATCCGGCGCAGCCAGGCGACGTTCGGCGACATCCGCGATCGCCTGGAGGCCGCCGTGGCGGGGTTCGATTCGGTGTCGGGGGGCACCGTCGCCCAGGAGCAGCTGCGGCAGCGTCTCGACGAGCTCGGCTCGTCGTGGGGCGTCGGCATCAAGAAGCTCGGCGAGTTCGCCGAGGCGGCCGCCGGCGCACTGAGCGGCATCGCGGACGCGTTCGACTCCGTCGACGATGAACTGGCCCTCGCCCTCGAGGAGCGTCCCACCTCCGAGAGCGCCCCGGGTCCGCACGCGCAGAACGGACCGGCCGCCGTATGAGCGCCTATCCCGCCCTCGGCTTCGATCCCACGCGCGGCGACGTCTCCGCCATCCGCGGCTTCGTCTCGCAGCTCGACAAGGGCGCGCGCAGCACCTCCGAGGCGCTGAGCCTGCTCGACACCGGCGGTGACAGCTGGGAAGGGGAAGCGGCCGCCGCCTTCCGCGACTCGCTCGACTCCGACTTCCGGCCGCAGCTGAACGACGTCCACGACGCGTTCGCCTCCTCCCGCGACGCGCTCTCGACGTGGGCCGACGAGCTCACCGGATTCCAGTCCCGCGCCCGCGACCTCGAGACCGAGGCCGCCCTGGCCGCCGGCGCCGTGGAGCGCCGCACCCGGGAGCGCACCCAGGCGCGCACCGAGGCGATGGCCGATCCCATCGCCGCAGCGGGCACCACCGAGCTCGCCGACGCCGATCGTCGCGTGCGCAATGCGCAGGCGACGCTCGAGGACGTCCGCCGCCGCGCCCGCGCCCTCGAATCCGAGGCGAATGCGCGCGCCCTCGCCTGCGCCGGCCTGCTCGAGGCGGGCGTCGCGCTGATCGCCGCCTACCAGGGCAGCCGCTGGGACCAGTTCACCTCGTGGGTCGGCGACGTCGGCGCGGCGATCGCCGACGGCTACGAGTGGTTCATGGACAACGTGATGCCCATCCTCGAGGACATCATCGACACCATCGGCCCGATCGTGGCGGTCGTCGCACTGTTCGTCCCGGCTCTCGGCCCCCTCGCGCTCGGACTCGCGATCGCGTCCGTCGCCATCGACGGCCTGCAGGCGCTGCGCGGCGAAGAGGGCGCGGCGGAGGAGTTCTTCATGGGCCTGGCCGGCCTCGCCCTCGGAGGCGCGCTCGGCAAGCTCGGCAAGGCCCTCGGCGACGGCACCCGACAGGTGCTCGTCCCGGTGATCAACGGGGGCGGCGGAGCCCTCGCGACCGCCGGCGGCGGCACGGCGGCGGCCGCGGGCACGCTGACGATGGCCCTGCGCTTCAGCCCGCAGGCACTACAGGCCAATACGATGTGGATGGCGACGCGCATGACCGAGGCGCACGTCGCGGGCAACGACCTCGTGTCGGCCATGGCACAGCCCGCCGTGAACCTCGTGGAGCGCGGCCGCAACCTCATCCAGGGCAACGGCCCGCGCACCGACCAGGAGCTCTCCGACCGTGACTGACACCGAGGCTCCCGTCGTCTGGCAGCGGGTGCCGCAGGGCTGGATCGAACTGGTCGCCTTCTCCGACGACGAGATCGCACGCCGCTGGTGGGAGGCCTACCTCGCCCCGGCACGCGGCGCCGTCGACGCCGACGCGCTGGCGACGATGACCGCAGGCTTCCACGAGGCGCGCCGAGTGCTGCAGGACGCGCCGTACTCGGTCGCGGGGATCTTCCCCTACCTCGTCGACGAGCCGACCGTGTTCTTCCTCGGCACCACCGTGCTCCCGGCACCGTCGGATGCGGCCGCCGCCCGCACCGCCTCGAGCCTCACCGGCCTGGTGCGCTTCGACGACGACATGCGCACCGAGTCGTTCGTCGCGCTCGACGGCCGCACCGGCTCGGCGTCGCTCGGTCGCGCGACGATGCCCGACGGCGGCGAGGTCGGCGCCGTCATCGGCGAGGTCCCCCTCCCGGCGAACGAGGGCACGGTCTTCGTCGTGGCTCTCAGCCTCGATGTCGACCGCCTCGACGAGCTCGCCCCGTACGCGGCGCTCGCGCTCGACTCCACGCGCCTGCTCGGCGCCGACGAGGAGCCCCCGTCCTACCCGCCCGCCGAGTGGCTCGCCGCCGCATCCGAGGGCGGGGCCTGAGCATGTTCCGCATGATCCTGCCGAGCTCGCGCGCCGACATCGCCGCCGCCGAGGCCCCCGCCGCGGCCGAGACCCGTCCCGCTGATGCCGACGCCGCCGCCGCGCGCACCCGCGCCGACTACGGCCGGGTGTCGCGGTGGGGCCTGGGCCTGCTCGGCACGGCGGGCGCTCTCGTCGCGGGAGCGCTGTTGAGCTTCGCGGCGTCGGTGACGGCCTCGGGCGTCGACCCGCTCGGCGACCTGCTGTTCGCGGGCTTCATGGTGCTGGTCGCCGCGGTCTTCGCGGTCCCGTCGGTGTGGCTGCTGATCGCCCTCCACCGTTCCGGTCGCCGCCTCGCGCGCGCCGCCGGCTTCTGGGCGGGCCTCCCCTACCGCCAGGGGCGACGCCGGCCGACGAAGGGCGACTGGTTCGCGGTGCGCTTCCTCGGATTCTCGTCGGACCTGTTCCTGCGCCTGATCACCTCGGCCCTCGCCGGCCTCGCCGCGGTCTTCACGATCAGCGTCCTGATCCGCGGCGTCGTGATCGGCCAGGGCGTCGACGCACTCGTGCTCTGGGCGAGCTGGTCGGTCGTGTTCGCGTCGGTCTGCGCCGGCCAGTTCGGCGGCGTGCAGCGCATCCAGAACGGCTACCTGCCGCGCGACCCCGCGAGCCTCACTCGGGGCCGCTGAGATCGGGTTAGCCTCGAAGGCATGACTCCGGAGGCTTTCGCGCGCATCGCCCCGGACCTGGCCACCCGCATCGTCGCCGATTCCCGCGATCGCGTCGGCTGGCTGCGCGCCCGCTCCCGCGGGATCACCGCGACCGACGTCGCCCAGCTGACGAGCCCGGCCGCCATCGCACGCGCCGCCGACGCGAAGCTCGGCGGCGGATCGGGCTTCTCGGGCAATGCATACACCGACCACGGGCGCCGCCGCGAACCCGAGATCGCCGCGTGGGTCGCCGCGACCCACGGCATCCAGCCGTCGTCGGCCCTCTTCCACGCCGTCGTCGAGCGTCGCCACCTCGCGACCCCCGACGGCATCGCCGTCGACGTCGACGGACGGGTCACGCTCGCCGAGATCAAGACGACGAACAAGACGTGGCGCTCCATCCCGCGCACCTACCTGCGCCAGGTGTGGTGGCAGCAGCACGTGCTCGGCGCCGAGCGGACCCTCGTCGTCTGGGAGGAGCACGACGGCTTCGTGCCCGTCGGCGACGAGCCCCGATGCGCGTGGGTCGACCGCGACGAGCGCGAGATCCGCCATCTCGTGAACCTCGCGACCGAACTCATCGACGAGCTGTACCTGCGCACCCAGCGCGGCAAGCGCCCGGCGCCCGTCGCGCCGCCCCGCGCCCGCGAGCCGTACCGCGCGCTGGCCCTCAGCGACTGACCATCCGCCCGCGTTAGGCTCGGATCATGCCCGCCGACACCCGTGAGACGCGCACCGACGCCGTGCGCGCGCTCGAGGCCGAGTTCAGCGAGCTGATCACCCGGATGCGGCGCATCCTCACCGAGAACGCGCAGCGCGTGAGCCCCGGCATGCTCCCCGGCGCATACAAGGTGTTCACGACCATCGTCCGGCGCGAGTCGATCTCGCAGTCGGCGCTCGCCGAAGCCCTCGTGGTCGACAAGGGGCAGCTCAGCCGCACGGTCCGCGAGCTCGAACAGCTGGGCCTCATCCAGCGCGCGCCCGACCCGGCCGACAAGCGCGCCAGCATCCTCTCCCCCACCGCGTTCGGCCTGGAGCGGCTCGCCGAAGCGCGGGCGCCGCAGGAGAGCACGCTGCTGAACGCGCTCGAGGGCTGGCCGGTCGACGACATCCACAGCCTCACGCGGCTGCTGCACGCCCTCACCACGGGCGACGTCCCGACCTGATCCTGCACGGCGTGTCCATGTGCTCGGGACGCATGCTTAGCGGTCCGGTGACCACCGCGTAACACGGACGAGACAATCGCGCGGTTGACTGGTCGACATCAGCAACGAGTGCTGCCGATGTCGACACGCACGCGAAGGGAGCGACCGATGAGATTCCGGCCGCTGCGCACCGCCTCCCGCGAGGATGCCACTCTCGTCCCCGTCTCCGCACCGCCCGAGACCATGCGCGCCGTCGTCTTCGACGCGCCGGGCACCGCCGAGGCGCTGCACGAACAGACCGTCCCCGTCCCGACCCCCGTCATGAGCGAGCTGCTCGTACGCGTCATCGCGGCCGGGACCAACCCGATCGACGCGAAGACGCGGGCCGGTCGCGGGGTCTCCGGCGCGATCGCCGCGTACCCGAGCACGCTCGGCTTCGACTTCAGCGGCGTCGTGGTGCAGGCCCCGTACGAGGCGCATCCGCTCGCGCCCGGCACCGAGGTCTACGGGATGCTGCCCTACCCGCGCACGGGCGGATCGTACGCCGAGTACGCGGTCGTGCCCTCGCTGTCGGTGGCACGCAAGCCCGCCGCGCTCTCGCACGTCGAGGCCGCGGGGGTGCCACTGGCGGCGCTGACCGCCTGGGGACTCGTGGTGGAGACCGCGCACGCCCACGAGGGCCAGCGCGTGCTCATCCACGCCGGCTCCGGCGGCGTCGGGCACTTCGCCGTACAGCTGGCCGCCTACTTCGGCGCGCACGTGATCGCCACCGGCTCGGAGCGCAACCTCCCGTGGCTGCGCGAGCTCGGCGCCGAAGTGGTCATCGACTACGCGACCACGCGCTTCGAGGACGTGGTCAGCGACGTCGACGTCGTCATCGACCTCGTCGGCAACGTGCACGACGACACCGGCACGCGCTCGCTGGGCGTGCTGCGTCCCGGCGGGCTCTACGTCATGGTGCCCTCCGGCGCGTGGCCGGACTACGCGGATGCCGCCGCGGCGGCGGGCGTGCGCGCGACCTCGTACAAGGTGGTCCCGGACGGCAGCGTCCTGGCCACCCTGACGCGCCTGCTCGACTCCGGCGCCGTGCAGGTGTTCATCGACCGGGTCTTCGACCTCGGTGAAGCGGCCGAGGCCCATCGCGAGCTCGAACGCGGCCACGCGCGCGGCAAGATCGTGCTGCGCGTCTCGGAGGGCTAGGCCGGCGCGTCGCTCCCGGCGGGGCTCAGCACACGGCGCCCCTCCGCGACGATCTCGTCGGCCACGGCGTCCAGCAGCGGCGAGCGCAGGTTCCACTGCTGCCAGTACAGCGGCACGTCCACGACGGGACCGCCGAGGGCCACGAGCGCGCCGTCGGAAAGGGGTTGTGCGGCCTGGAACCGCGGCAGCAGCGCCCATCCGAGGCCGAGCCCCGCGGCCACGGCGAAGTCGTGTGAGGCGGGCACCCGGTGGCGCGGCGGCAGCGCCGGATCGGCGCCGCGGGCGCGCAGCCAACGGGTCTGCAGGTCGTCACGGCGGTCGAAGTCGATGAGGGGCGCCGTCTCCAGCGCCGGCCCGTCGACACCTCCCGGGAACCACCGCGCCGCGAAGGCGGGCGTGGCGACCGCCTCGTAGCGCAGCGAGCCCAGCGTGCGCACGCGGCATCCGGCCACCGGCTCGGCGCGGGAGGTGACGGCGCCCATCACCGTGCCGGACTCGAGCAGCCCGGCGGTGAAGTCCTGGTCATCGCGGTGCAGGTCGTACACGACCGTCTGCCGCTGTGCGATGCGCGCGAGCGGGGCGAGGAACCAGGTGGCCAGCGAATCGGCGTTGACGGCGAGCGGGATCGCCGGAGTCCGGCCGTCGCCGCCGTCGAGCGCGGCGAGCGCGTCGTGCTCGAGCAGGCTGAGCTGTCGGGCATAGCGGAGCACGGGCCCGGCGGCATCCGTCGGCGCGACGGGTTTCGAGCGCACGAGCAGCACCCGACCCACCGCGGTCTCGAGCGCGCGGATGCGCTGACTGACCGCGGACGGGGTGATGTGCAGAAGGCGCGACGCGGCATCGAGGCTGCCCTCGTCGACGACGGCGGCGAGCGTGCGCACGAGATCGGCGGGAAGCTCTGACATGAGCACAGCTTACGCACCGGAAGAATCATGAACTGGAGTGCATGGTTTATTGTCCCTAGCCTCGCATCGTGATCTCCGCTGTGCTCGCCGGACTCGGACTCGGCCTCTCGCTCATCGTCGCCATCGGCGCCCAGAACCTCTTCGTGTTGCGCCAAGGGCTGCGACGGGAGCACGTCGCGGTCGTGGCGCTGGTGTGCGCGACGAGCGATGCGGTGCTCATCGTGTTGGGCGTCTCCGGCGTCGGCCTGGCCGTGCAGAGCGTGCCCTGGCTGCTCGTGGCGGTGCGGTGGGCCGGGTGTGCCTTCCTGGTCGGCTACGGACTGCTGGCCGCACGGCGCGCCCTGCGCCCGAGCGGCGCGGTGCTCGACGGCGGCGACGCGGCGAGCGCGCGAGAAACCACCCGAGACGCGAGAAACCGTCGCGCGACGCGTGTCTCGCACCGCACGGAGTTTCTCGGCGCGGCGCGCACGACGCCGACGCGCACGACTCCCCCGCTCGCGCCCGTCGTGCTCACCTGCCTCGCGCTGACGTGGCTCAACCCCCACGTCTACCTCGACACCGTCTTCCTCCTCGGCGGCGTCGCGAGCACGTACGGTGACCAGCGCTGGTGGTTCGCGCTGGGGGCGGTCGCCGCGAGCTGCCTGTGGTTCTCGACTCTCGCGTTCGGCGCGCGCCACCTGGGCCGCCTGCTGCGGACCCCGCGCGCGTGGCGGATCCTCGACGGGATCATCGCCGTCGTGATGATCGCCCTCGGGATCTCCCTCGTGCTGCCGCAGTGAGGCTCAGCCCTCGATCTGCGCCTTCCGCGCCGCGACCAGCGACCGCACCAGCTCGTCGCCGAGCGGCGCGTCGGCCGTGAAGCGGATGGTGCCCTTGGCATGGTCGACGCCTTCCAGCAGCGGCGCCACCTCGACGATCGCGCGGGGCGAGAACGGGTAGACGCCGAAGTGCTTCTTGGCGCGCATGACCGACAGCAGCGACTTGCCACGGTGCACGAGGGCCGGCATCCCGTACCCGAGTCCCTGCGTCGCGTCGGGGACCACGTCCCGCGCGAGATCGTAAACGCGTGCGATGGCGGCCGCATCGACGGGATCGAGGCCCTCGAGGTAGTCGTCGATGGTTCCCACGTCGGCATCCTGGCAGTCCGCGCGGTCCGTGCGACACCCCTGGGCCGGACCAAGCAGATGCCGCAGGATGGAGCCATGAGACGCGTTCACGTGATCGTCGACGGCGACGTGCAGGGGGTCGGCTACCGGTACACGATGCGGATGGTCGCCGACCGTGAGCGCGTCGTCGGCTGGGTGCGCAACCTCCGCGACGGCACCGTGGAGGCCGAGGTGGAAGGCACCGACGCGCAGGTCGACGCGGTGCTGGCCTGGATGGCCGAGGGCCCGCCCGCGGGCCGCGTGTCCGGCGCGCGCGTGAGCGACATCGCCGCAACCGGCGGCAGCGGCTTCGAGGTGCGCCGCGACGGCTGACCCCGCCTCCGCCTGATCGCGATACGCCGTGCGTGTCGTCGAGACCCACTTCCCGCGCCGAGACCCCGCGGTCTGTGCGCGGGTCTCGGCGCGCTACGCGGGTCTCGGCGCGCCGGGCGGGTCTCGGTGTCGCGAGCGGAGCGCGCGGCCGAGCCTCAGCGCGGGAGGCCGGCGGCGAGTTCGGCGAACACGGCGGCCGCGTCGTTGTGGCGGGTGAGGCCGGCGGCCTGGCCGGCCCACAGTGACAGCAGGTCGCCGCGGTCCTGCGCCGACGCCGCGGCGCGGAAGCGCCCGGTCAGCCAGTTCTGCGCGGGGAACGGGAGCGGTGCCGACTGCTCCAGCATCCGCAGAGCGCGGTTCGGGATGCCGCGCGCGAGGCGTCCGCTCATCGCGCGGGTGAGCACCGTGGCGGTGTCGCCTGCGGCGGCGATCGCGGCCCGGTGCGAGGGCGGCGCGGCGGACTGCGTCGTGCGCAGGAACGCGGTGCCGACCTGCACGCCTGCCGCCCCCAGCGCGAACGCGGCCGCGACCCCGCGACGATCCGCGATGCCGCCCGCGGCGATCACGGGCACCCCCACGGCGTCGACGATCTGCGGCACGAGCGCCATCGTCCCCACGAGCGAGTCCTCCGCCGGAGCAAGGAACGAGACGCGGTGCCCGGCGGCCTCGGCCCCCGACGCGACGATCGCATCGACGCCGGCTCCATCGATGGCGACGGCCTCCGCCACCGTCGTCGCGGTGCCGATCAGGCGGATGCCGCGCCGGGCGGTCTGCTCGCGCAGGTCGCCGGACGGCACGCTGAACACGACGCTCAGCACCGGCGGCGCGGTGTCGAGGACGGCGTCCACCTGCGCCTCGACGTCGGGCAGGAACGCCGCGGGCACGTCGGGGACGGGTACTCCGACCGCGTCGAACAATGGACGCATGGCCTCCCGCGCGGCCGTGAGGTCGACCTGATCGGGGGTCACCTCGTCACCCGTGGGCAGCCAGAGGTTCACGGCGAACGGCGCACCCGTCGCGTCGCGCAGCCGCCCGATCACGTCGCGGATGCGGTCGGGGTCGTAACCGTAGAGACCGTACGAGCCGAGGCCGCCGGCATCCGACACCGCCGCGGTCAGCGCGACCGACGAGAGCCCGCCGAACGGGCCGAGCACGATCGGGGCGTCGACGCCCAGGACACGGGAGAGGTCGGTGCGCGCGCTCACCCTTCGACGCTACCGCCGCAGGCGAGCGCGGCGCCCGGACATGACGAACGGGGCCCCACCCGAAGGTGGGACCCCGTTCGTCGTGTCCGATGTCAGACGAGGGCGTTGACGTCCAGCGGGATGCCGGGGCCGAACGTGGTCGACACGGCACCCTTCTGGATGTAGCGACCCTTCGAGCTCGACGGCTTCAGGCGGACGATCTCGTCGACGGCGGCCTTGAAGTTCTCATCCAGCTGCTCGGCCGTGAACGAGGCCTTGCCGACGACGAAGTGCACGTTGGCGTGCTTGTCGACGCGGAACTCGATCTTGCCGCCCTTGATCTCCTCGACGGCCTTGGCCGGGTTGGGGGTCACGGTGCCGGTCTTGGGGTTGGGCATGAGGCCACGAGGACCGAGCACCTTGCCGAGACGGCCGACCTGGCCCATGAGCTCGGGCGTCGAGACGGCCGAGTCGAAGGCGGTCCAGCCGCCGGCGACCTTCTCGATGAGCTCGGCGCCGCCGACCTCGTCGGCGCCCGCGGCGATGGCGGCCTCAGCGGCCGGACCCGTCGCGAACACGATGACGCGCGCGGTCTTGCCGGTGCCGTGGGGCAGGATGACCGTGCCACGGACCATCTGGTCCGCCTTACGCGGGTCGACCGAGAGCTTGAGGGCGACCTCGACGGTGGAGTCGAACTTCTTCGAGCCGGTCTCCTTCGCGAGGTTCACCGCCTCGGTGGAGCTGTAGAACTTGTCGCGGTCGATCTTCGCCGCTGCTGCTTCGTAAACCTTGGACTTCGCCATGATCGTTCTCCCCCTCAGTCCTCGACCGTGATGCCCATGGAACGGGCGGTGCCGGCGATGATCAGCGAGGCGGCCTCGATGTCGTTCGCGTTCAGGTCGGGCATCTTGGTCTCGGCGATCTGACGGACCTGGTCCTTCGAGAGCTTCGCGACCTTGACGGTGTGCGGCGTCTTGGAGCCCTTCGCGACGCCCGCGGCCTTCTTGATGAGCTCAGCGGCCGGCGGGGTCTTCAGGATGAAGGTGAAGCTGCGGTCCTCGTAGACGGTGATCTCCACGGGGATGACGTTGCCGCGCTGCGACTCCGTCGCGGCGTTGTACGCCTTGCAGAACTCCATGATGTTGACGCCATGCTGACCGAGCGCGGGGCCGATCGGCGGCGCCGGGTTGGCTGCACCGGCGTTGATCTGAAGCTTGATCAGGCCGGTCACCTTCTTCTTCGGTGCCATTCGTATTTCCTTCTGTCGAGCGCCACGGGGCGGGTGCCTCGGGGCGCGCTGCCACGATCCAGGCGGTTCCTGGGCGTGGTGGGATGCGGTCCGGAAGACGGACCAAGGAGCAAGTCTACCGGATGCCGGCGCTCCCGGCATCCGCCGCGACAGCGAAGGGGCGGATGCCGGAATCCGGCATCCACCCCTCAGGCGCAGTGTCTGCTGCCTAAAGCTTCGTCACCTGGTCGAACGAGAGCTCGACGGGGGTCTCGCGCTCGAAGAGCGAGACGAGCACGGTGAGCTTGCCGCTCTCGGGCTTGATCTCGCTGATCGAGCCGGGAAGACCCGCGAACGAGCCCTCCTTGATGGTGATGGTCTCGCCGATCTCGAAGTCGACCTCGGCGGGGATGACACGTGCCGCGGTCTGCGAACCCTTGGCGGCGGCGCCCTTCGCGGGAGCGGCGGTCTCCTTGACCTCGACGAGCGACTGCAGCATGTTGAAGGCCTCTTCGAACCGCAGCGGCGTCGGGTTGTGGGCGTTGCCGACGAAGCCGGTGACGCCGGGGGTGTGACGCACGACCGACCAGGTGTCTTCGGTGAGCTCCATGCGCACGAGCACGTAGCCGGGGATCCGGACGCGCGTGACCATCTTGCGCTGACCGTTCTTGATCTCGACGACGTCCTCCATGGGGACCTCGACCTGGTAGATGTCCTCCTCGACCTCGAGCGTGGACTTGCGCTGCTCGATGTTGGCCTTCACCTTGCGCTCGAAGCCGGCGTAGGAGTGGATGACGTACCACTTGCCCGGAAGCGAACGCAGCTCGGCGCGGAACGCCTCGTACGGGTCGTCGGAGACCTCGTCGGCCGCGTCGTCGTCGCCGTTCACGTCGGGACCGTCGTAGGGGGTGACCTCGTCGGCCGCCTCGGCGGCGCGGTCGGCCTGCTCCTCGGCGAGCGAGTCGGTGAGCACCTCGGCGGCGGCCTCGGCCTCGGCTGCCTCGTCGATCTCGAGTGCGTCGTTCACGATGGCATCAGCCTCCGGGTCGTCGATGTCGATGTCTTCCAGGTCGGCGTCCGACTCGTCCTCGTCGGCGTCCTCGTCGACGACGTGGATCGCGGCGGTCTCGGCGGCACGCGAGGAGCGCTCCTCGGCGGCCAGGACGTTGCCCTCCTGGGCTTCGTCGTCCTCGCTGGACTGCTCGGCTGCGGTCGCCCAATCGGCGTCGTCGGAATATCGTTCTGACACTTCGTTCTCTTCCATCTGTTCGCGTCACGCACGAGGCGTACGGAGCGGGACGTCAGCCGACAGTGCCACCCGGCACGCCGAACACGAGTTGGACGACCCACGTGAACAGCAGGTCGAGGCCGTAGACGACGGCCATCATCACGACGACGAACCCGAGGACGACCGCCGTGAACTTCACGAGCTCCTGACGGGTCGGGGTGACGACCTTGCGGAGCTCGGCGAAGACCTGCCGGATGAAGAGGGCGATCCGCTGGAAGACGTTCATCTTCTTCTCGCGGGACGCACCGCCGGTGGCGACGATGTCGCCAGACGCTTCATCCTGGACCATGTACCCACCTGTGTGACGTGTTTCGTGCCAGCATCT
Organism: Microbacterium telephonicum; assembly: GCF_003651225.1. GTDB lineage: Bacteria > Actinomycetota > Actinomycetes > Actinomycetales > Microbacteriaceae > Microbacterium > Microbacterium telephonicum. The sequence goes on along the minus strand of NZ_RCDB01000001.1, from coordinate 863,555 downwards.
GCTGACGCGCAGGGCGGACAGGAATCGAACCTGCAACCTGCGGTTTTGGAGACCGCTGCTCTGCCAATTGAGCTACCGCCCTAGAGGTCTGTCGACCTCGGCGAGCCTGCTTCCCCACCACGACCTGCTCGGATGACCGACCGCGGGCACGGCGAAAGAATGCAGACTTCGACTGCACTTCCCAGTGTACGTCATGCCCGACCGGGCACGCGAACCGGTCAGTACTGCTGCACCCCGTAGCGCTCCGGTTCGGGTCCGCGCAGGAAGTCGCGACCCGAGACCGACTCGGGCACGATGCGCACGTAGTTGTACTTGATCGTCGGGATCCACGGGGTCAGCGGCAGCTCGTCGGCGGCGCGGACGTCCTCTTCGGTCACCAGGCGTGCCGCGTGGCCGCGCACGACGACGCTCCACGCGTCGGTGTCGCTGTAGTCGTCGACCTCGAAGAGCACCTCGTCGTTGACCGTCAGCTCGGTGAGCTTCGATCCCTCCGCGGTGCGGAACACGATCGACTCGCCGTCGACGACGTAGTTCACCGGGAAGATGTCGAGCACGCCGCCGGCGTGCGTGACGAGGCGTCCGAGCTGCTGGATGGCCAGGTGCTCCCAGCACAGCTCGTCGGTGAGGTAGGTGATCGCATCGGAGTTCGACATGACTCCATCCTGCCGCTCCGCACGCCCGGGCGACAGCCGCGGGCCGGAACTTCTTTGCGGCACCCTCACGCGGATGCTGCGGCGCTCTATCGTGGGCGCTATGGAGGCCGAGAACGCCGTCGCCGCGCCCCCGGTCGCGGAGCCCCGCCGCCCGTCGCGGGCGCTCGCCTTCCTGCGCCGCACGGCGTGGACGTGGACGCTCGTGGTCGTCATCCTCGTGGTCGGTGTGGTGTCCGGAGCACTGTGGTCGCCCTTCAACGAGAACCCGTCGTTCGACACGTGGGCGTACGGCCTGCCCGCCCTGGAGGAGGGACGGTGGTGGACGCCCGTCACGGGCACATTCTTCGCCGATGCGCCGTGGGTGTACGTGCCGATGATCCTGGGGCTCGTCGGCATGCTCGTGCTCGAGTACCGCTGGGGGGCGCGCGTCGCCCTGGGCTACTTCTGTATCGGGCAGCTCTTCTCAGTGCTGGCGACCGCGCTCGTCGTCTGGCTCGCCGCGTTCATCACCGACTGGGAGTGGGCGCAGGAGATGGTGACGGTGCTCGATGTCGGCGCCTCGGGTGGGGCGTTCGCGTGCCTCGCCGCGGTGGCCGGCCGTCTGCCCTCGCCGTGGAAGCTGCGGGCGTGGCTCGCGATCATCGGCCTCGTCGTCATCGGATTCCTCTTCATCGGCAATCTCGCCGACGTGGAGCACCTCCTCGCGGTCGCCCTCGTCCTCGCCGTGGACCGCAGCTTCCAGCCGCGCCGCACCACGGTCCGCGAGCAGCGGCTGATCGCGTTCGTCGCCCTGCTCGCCTTCGGCGCGATCTCGATCGTCGCGGCCCTGTTCCCGATCGTCGGTCCCGTGGGCTCGACGGTCGACATCGCGGACTCGAATCCGTGGGACAACGCCCTCAACCTCGTGATCGTGCTCGTCGTGGCCAACGGCATCCGCCTCGCCAGGCGATGGGCGTGGCTCGTGGCCATCGTGATGCTGAGCATCAACGTGCTGGCCGCGTTCGCGCTGTTCGTGCTGTACCTGGTCGTCGACGACAACGTGCTGTCGGAGGACTCGCAGGCGCTCGGGGTGACGACCGAGATCGCGATGGGACTGCTCGCGCTCGGCATCCTCGTCTACCTCATCGTCATCCGCCACGCGTTCCGGTGGCGCCGCAAGGGCACGCTCGGCCTCTCCCCCGTCCCGAACCGCGACGACGCGGTCGCGATGATCCAGGCGAACGGCGGCGGCACGCTGTCGTGGATGACGACGTGGGCGGGCATGACCTACGCCCGCACGACGCATGGCATCGTCGCCTACCAGCGCCGCGCCGGCGTCGCCCTCGTGCTCGCCGATCCGCTCGGCCCCGAAGAGTCCCGCGCCGCCTCGGTGCGGGAGTTCATCGAGATGGCGGAGCGTCAGGGCCTGGCCCCCGTGTTCTTCAGCGCGAACGAGGCGACGCGCGCCGCGCTCCCCGACGACTGGAGCTCGCTCATCGTCGCCGACGACACGATCGTCGACCTGCCGGGGCTCGAGTTCACCGGTAAGCGGTGGAATTCGGTGCGTACGTCGATCAACCGCGGTGGGCGCGAGAACATCGAGTTCCACCTCGGCACGTTGAAGGACGAGCCGTGGGGGGTGCAGGCGCAGCTCGACGCGATCTCGGGGCAATGGGTGGGCGACAAGGACCTGCCCGAGATGCGCTTCACGCTCGGCACCCTCGATGAGGCCGCCGATCCCGCCGCACGCATCGCGATCGCCCGCACCACCCAGGGCGACGTCGAGGGCTTCCTGTCGTGGCTGCCGATCTACGGCGAGGGCGGCATCCGCGGCTGGACCCTCGACCTCATGCGCCGCCGCGACGGCGGCACGTTCCCGCCGGTCATGGAGTTCCTCATCGGCATGTCGGCCGCCGCGTTCCGCGACGAGGGGGCGCAGATCATGTCGCTGTCGGGCGCGCCGCTGACGCACGAGTACCCGCCCGAGGCCGACATCTTCGCGCAGCTGAGCACGCGACTGGCCGACCTGCTCGAGCCGGTCTACGGCTTCAAATCGCTTCACCGGTTCAAGCAGAAGTTCAACCCGCGCCACGAGACGATGTACCTGCTGTACCGCGATGCGAGCGACTTCCCGCGCATCGGACGCGCCCTGACCGGCGCGTTCCTCCCCGACGCCACGATGGGCCAGTTCGCCCGCGCCGGGCTGGACATCTTCCGCAAGAAGGACTGAGCCCGCGCGCGGCGTGCACGGCGAAGGGGCGGATGCCGGCCGTGCCGCATCCGCCCCTTCGCGTCGTCAGGCGCCGATGCGGACGAGCTTCTTGTTGACGAACTCGTCGGCGCCCAGCAGGCCCAGCTCGCGGCCCGTACCGCTGCGCTTGACGCCGCCGAAGGGCAGGCCCGGCTCGTCGGCGAGGACGAGATTGACGTAGACCATGCCCGCATCGATGCGGTCGGCCACACGCTCGGCCTGCGCGGCATCCGTCGTGAACACGTACGAGCCGAGGCCGAACGGCGTGCCGTTGGCGACGGCGACCGCCTCGTCCTCGTCGGCCACACGGTAGACGACGCCGACGGGGCCGAAGAACTCCTCGCGGTAGGCGTCCATGTCCTCGGTGACGCCGGTGAGCACCGTGCCCGGGAAGAAGGCGCCGTCGCGCACGCCGCCGGCGACCAGCGTCGCCCCGGCCTCGACGGCGCGGTCGACCTGGTCCTGCAGCCGCTCGGCGGCCGTGAGCGACGACAGCGGGCCGAGCACGGTGTCGGCGTCGTTCGGATCGCCGACGGTCGCGGCGGTCATCGCGGCGGTGAACTTCTCGAGGAACGGCTCGTACAGGTCGTCGACGACGATGAAGCGCTTGGCCGCGTTGCAGGACTGGCCGGTGTTGTCCAGGCGCGCGTCGACGGCGGCGGTCACGACCGCGTCGAGGTCGTCGGTGGACAGCAGCACGAACGGGTCGGATCCGCCCAGCTCGAGGGCCACCTTCTTGAGATTGCGTCCGGCGATCTCGGCGACGGCGGCGCCGGCGCGCTCCGACCCGGTCACCGAGACGCCGTGGACGCGGCGGTCGGCGATGACCTCGGCTGCCTGCTCGTTGGTGAGCCGCACGTCGGTGTAGGCGCCGGCCGGGAAGCCCGCGTCGGTGTACATCTTCTCCAGGGCGGCGGCCGACTCGGGGCACTGCGGGGCGTGCTTGAGCAGGATCGTGTTGCCGATCGCCAGGTTCGGCGCGGCGAAGCGGGCCACCTGGTAGTACGGGAAGTTCCACGGCATGACGCCCAGCAGCGCGCCCAGCGGCGCGCGGCGGATGACGGCGGTGCCGTCGCCGTCGATGTCGACGGGCTGGTCGGCGGTGATCTCGTCGATGTGGTCGGCGTAGTACTCGGTGATGTCGGCGGCGAAGTCGACCTCGCCCTCGGCGGCGGCGAGCGTCTTGCCCATCTCCCGCACGATGATCGCGGCGAGCTCGTCGCGGCGCTCGCGGTGCAGCTCGGCGACGCGGCGCAGCAGTGCGGCACGCTCGGCGGGGGTCGAGGTGCGCCCCCAGCCGCGCGCGGCGGCGTCGGCGGCGGCGAGGTCGGCCTCGAGCTCGTCGGCGGTGGCCACCGGGTAGGTGGCGTGCGTGATGCCGGTGGCGGGATCGGTGACGGCGTAGTCGGTCATGGAGGCTCCGTTCTCGTGCTTCGTCTGTCGGTGGTCGGGCGGCGGTCAGCCGACCGGGAGGAGGGTGTACTTGGTCTCGAGGAATTCGTGGATGCCCTCGAGGCCGCCCTCACGGCCGACGCCGGACTGCTTGACGCCGCCGAAGGGCGCGGCCGCGTTGGAGACGACGCCGACGTTGAGCCCCATCATGCCGGTCTCGAGGCGGTCGATCATGCGGTGTCCGCGGGCGAGGTCCTCGGTGAACACGTAGGACACGAGACCGTACTCGGTGTCGTTGGCCAGGCGCACCGCCTCGTCCTCGTCGTCGAAGGTGGCGATGGCCAGCACCGGGCCGAAGATCTCCTCGCGGAGGATGTCGCTGCCGGCGGCGACCCGGTCGATGACCGTGGGCGCATAGAACGACCCGGCACCGTCCAGGGCACGCGCGCCGGTGCGCACACGGGCGCCGCGGGAGACGGCATCCGTCACCAGTTCGTCGGCCTTCGCGACGGCACGGTCGTCGATGAGCGGACCGATCTGCACGTCGTCGTCGGTGCCGCGGCCGACGTTCATCGCCGAGACGCGGTCGGTGAGCCGGGCCGCGAACTCTTCGGCGACCGAGGCGTGCACGATGAACCGGTTCGCGGCGGTGCACGCCTGCCCGATGTTGCGGAACTTCGCGAGCATGGCACCGTCGACGGCCTTGTCGAGGTCGGCGTCGTCGAAGACGACGAACGGTGCGTTGCCGCCGAGCTCCATCGACACCCGCAGCACCCCCTGCGCCGCCTGGGCGATGAGCTTCTGGCCCACCGGTGTCGATCCGGTGAAGGAGAGCTTGCGCAGGCGCGGATCGGCGATGATCGGCTCGGACAGCGCACCGGAGTGGGTCGTGGTCACGACGTTGACCACGCCCGCCGGCAGGCCCGCGTCGATGAGCAGCTGCGCGAACAGCAACGTCGTCAGCGGGGTGAGTTCCGCGGGCTTGACGACGACGGTGCAGCCGGCGGCGAGAGCGGGGGCGATCTTGCGGGTCGCCATCGCGAGCGGGAAGTTCCACGGGGTGATGAAGTAGCAGGGACCGACGGGGCGCTGCGAGACGATCATGCGACCGGTGCCCTCGGGGGTGAGCCCGTAGCGGCCCGAGATGCGCACCGCCTCCTCGCTGAACCAGCGCAGGAACTCGCCGCCGTAGGCGACCTCGCCGCGCGCCTCGGCCAGGGGCTTGCCCATCTCGAGGGTCATCAGAAGCGCGAACTCCTCCTTGCGCTCCTGCAGCAGGTCGAACGCCCGCCGCAGGATGTCGGACCGGCGCCGCGGCGGGGTCGCCGCCCACTCCTCCTGCGCGGCGACGGCGGCGTCGAGGGCGCGGATGCCGTCCTCCGGCGATGCGTCGGCGATCCGGGCGAGCACCTCGCCGGTGGCGGGGTCGCGCACCGGGAAGGTGCCTGCGGCACCGTCCTGCCACTGCCCGCCGATCAGCAGGCCGGTCGGCACGGTGTCGAGGAGCTCCTGCTCGCGGGCGGCGACGGGGGCGGTGGTCATCGGGCGGCCTTCTTTCTCAGACTGGCGGGGGCGTCTTTCGACAGGGTCGCACCCCGGAAGAACGCGGGGGCGCGGAAGTACTGCAGGAACATGAGCACGACGCCGACGACGATGATGCCGATGCCGAGCACGAACACGATGCCCACTCCCCCGACCTCGGCGCCCGAGCCGTAGGCCGGGTCCATCGAGTCGATGAGGGTCGTCACGAACAGGATCGCGAGGATGATCCCGCCCAGGAGCGGGAACAGCAGCGTGAAGAAGGCGTTGCGCACCGAGTCGAACCACTGGCGGCGGAAGTACCAGACGCACGCGAACGCGGTGATGCCGTAGTAGAAGCAGATCATCATCCCGAGAGTGAGGATCGTGTCCCACAGGGTGTTCTCGCTGACCACGCGCATCACGGCGTAGAACGCCGAGGCGACCACGGCCGAGATCACCGTCGCGAAGCCGGGGGTGAAGAAGCGCGGGCTGACGTGGGCGAAGGTGCGCGGCAGCGCGCCGTAGTGCCCCATCGCGAGCAGCGTGCGGGCCGGTCCGACGAAGGTCGACTGCAGCGACGACGCGGAACTGGTGAGCACGGCGAGGGAGACGAGGAACGCGAGCGGACCGAGCACGGGCCCGGACAGGTGGAAGAACACGTTCTCCTGGATCTCGCCGTTGCCCAGGCCCAGGTCGCCGGTGCCGACGCCGGCGTACATGATCATCGCGACCGCCAGCAGCAGGTAGAGCGAGACGATCGTGAGCACCGTGACGGTGGCCGCCCGGCCCGGGGTGCGCTCGGGGTCGGTGGTCTCCTCGTTCATCGTGAGGGTGACATCCCACCCCCAGAAGATGAAGATCGACAGCGACAGCCCCGCCACGAGCGCCCCGAACGATTCCACGGCGAAAGGGTTGAACCATTCGAGCGAGAACGGCGTGTAGTCGAAACCGTCGCCCGAGACGGCCTCGACGATCGCCGCGACGGCGAAGAAGACGAGCACGAGCAGCTGGAAGGTCACCAGCACGTACTGCAGGCGCTGGGTGGTCTGCATGTCGCGGTACGAGACGAACGTCGCGCCCAGCATGAACAGCAGGCACACGCCGACGTTGATCCACGTCTCTCCCGCGAGGGCGGCGATGTCGGCGTTGCCGGTGAGCTGCGAGATGAGCAGGAACAGGAAGTCGACGGCGACCCCGGCCAGGTTGGAGAGCACGAGCACCGTCGCGACCACCAGGCCCCAGCCGGCCATCCAGCCGATCCACGGTCCGAACGCGCGCGCCGCCCAGGTGAAGCTGGTGCCGGCATCCGGCATGCGACTGTTGAGCTCGCGGTAGCCGAAGGCCACGAGCAGCATCGGGATGAAGCCGACGAGGATGACGGCGGGGATCTGCGATCCGACCGCGGATGCCGTCGGGCCGACGGCGGCGGTGAAGGTGTACGCCGGGGCGATGCAGGAGATGCCGATGACGATCGCGCCGAGCAGGCCCACGGTGCCGGCGCCGAGGCCCTTCTTCGACAGGCCGCCGGTCTCGGCCCGATCGGCGACGGGGGCGGTCTCGGGAGCGCTCATCGGACACCTCCGATCGTGCGGGTGCGGGGCACGACGATCACGGGGACCGGCACGCGACGCAGCATCTTCGCGGCGGTCGAGCCGAGGAAGAGGCGCTTGGGCTGGGCGAGCCGGCTCGACCCGACCAGGAGCACTTCGCCGGCCTGCCAGTCGAGCCGTGCGAGGGCGTCGTCGATGGTCTCACCCTCGGCGGTGACGACCTCGGCGTCGAGGTCGTCGGGCAGCGTCGCGCGCGCGGCGGCGAGCACCTCGGCGATCTCCGTGGTCGCGGCGAGGCGGATCGTGCCGGTGTCGGCGCCGACGGGCACGTCGACGGGCAGCAGCGAGAGCAGCCGGATGGGCGCTCCCGTGGCATCGGCGAGTGAGCGCGTGTCGGTCAGCAGCGCGTCGGCGCCGGGGCGCACCCCGATGCCGACGGTGACACGGCTGATGCCGGCGGATGCGGGGATCTTGCGTGCGCCGCGCGGAACGAGCACGACCGGCACGTCGGAGGAGTGCAGCAGTTCGCTCGTGGTCGCGCCGAGCCGGTGCTGGCCACGCGAGGCGCCGTCGGCGGCACCGACCACGATGCAGCGCGCGTCGAGGGCGTCGGCGACCTCGATGAGCCCTTCGGCGAACGAGTCGGCCTGCCGCACGTGCGCGTGGGCGGTGACGTCTCCGGGCACGCGGTCGATCGCCTTCGCGATCCAGCGCTGCGCCTGCTCGCGCAGGTACTCGGTGTACGACGGGTCGTGCGGGGTGATGACGCTGCGGCCCCCGCCCGGGAGGATCACCGTGACGTCGAGCACCGCGCCCGTGGCGCGCGCGAGGCGGGCCGCGAACGCCAGCGCGTCGCGTCCCGCCTTCGTCGCCGAGTAGCCGACGACGACCCGGCGCCCCGCCGGCAGGGTGCTCATCCGCGCGCCCGGTCGAGGATGCCGGCGGCGGCGAAGCGCCCCATGCGGATCGCGCCGTCGACGTGCTGGTAGCCGGCGCCGGCCATATCGCTGCACGCGAACGAAATCGGCCCGACGGGGGTGCGCAGGTCGGCGCCGTAGCGGTGCAGGCCGCCGAGGTCGAAGCTCGCGGCGTAGGCGCCGCGGGTCCACTCCTCGCTGCCCCAGTCGCTCTCGTAGTACACCGCGGGGTTCTTCGCCTCGGGCCCGTAGTAGTGCGCGAGCGACTCGAGGATGCGCTCCTTGCGCTCCTCGGCGCTCAGGCGGAACAGGTCGTCGGCGTTGCGGTCGCTGACGAATCCGACGAGCGTTCCGCGCTCGTCGCCGTGGTTGGTGTTGTCGTAGGCCTCGTGGCACAGCTCGTACGGGCTGAACGCGGTGCCCGACAGTCCCTGCTCGCGCCAGAACGGTCGGTCGTAGACGGCATGCACCTTGATGACGAAGCCCATCGAGATGTGCTGGTGCATCTGGTGCTGCAGGCGCGGCAGCGCCGGCACGAACGAGATCCGGTTGTAGAGCACCGGCGCGAGGGCCAGCACGACGTGGCGCGCGTGCACCGTCATGCCGTCCGAGATCACGGTGGCTCCGGCGTCCGACCACTCGATCGTGCGCACCGGCTGACCGAGGAACACGTCGTCGCCCAGGCGTTCGGCCAGCAGCAGCGGCACCTGCTGCAGTCCGCCGACGACGCGCTTGTCGAGGATGAAGTCGGCGTCGACGAGGTTCGAGTAGCTGCCCGCGGATGCCGCCATCAGCAGCGACTGCAGCAGCGAGAACGCGTGGGTGGGCTTGGTGAGCATCGCCGAGCCGGTGGCGAAGGCGAGGTTGCGCACGGCCTCGTCGTCGTCGGTCTGGGCCCGCAGCCACGCGTCCCACGAGACCTCGTCCCACTCCGCGGCCCGCGGGTGCGCCCAGGGCGCGTCGGGGTCGATCTCGGCGACCATCGCATCGAGGCGCTCGGTGATCTCGGCGATCGTCTTCTCGGTCTCGGGGGCGACGGGGAACATCTCGCCCGTGAAGCGGTGGAGCGTGCCGTCGGGGCCGACGTACACCGAGTCGCCCTCGCGGTAGCGGCTGTAGGTCTCGAGTCCCAGCTCGGCGATCGTCTCCTTGAGCGCGTCCTGGTCGGGCGAGACCCACTGCCCGCCGATCTCGAGCATGGCGCCCTCGATCGTGTCGGTCCACAGCCGCCCGCCGACGCGGTCACGCGCCTCGAGCACCGCGACCGAGAGCCCGGCCTTCTTCACCTCGGTCGCCGCGGTGAGCCCGGCGGCCCCCGCTCCGATGACGACGACATCCCGTGTCAGATCGGCCATGATGCTCCTTCGCAGTGTTTCGGGGTTCGGGTCGCGGCTCAGGCGGCGGCGAGTGCGGCGGCGACGACGTCGATGCCCTCGCCGAGCAGGTCGTCGCCGATCGTGAGCGGCGGCAGGAAGCGGATGACGTTGCCGTAGGTGCCGCACGTGAGCACGATGACGCCCTCGGCGATCGCGGCCTTCGCGACGGCCGCGGTGAGGGCGGCATCCGGGGCGCCGGTGGCCGGGTCGACGAACTCGGCGGCGATCATCGCGCCGTGTCCGCGGACGTCGCCGATGCGCGCGTCCCCCGCCTGCAGCGCTTCGAGCCGGCCCCGCAGCAGCGCGCCGATCGCACGGGCGCGCTCCAGCAGCCCGTCGTTCTCGAGCGCGTCGATGGCGGCCAGCGCCGCCGCGCAGGCGACCGGGTTGCCGCCGTACGTGCCGCCGAGACCGCCGGTGTGCGACGCGTCCATGATCTCGGCGCGACCGGTCACGGCGGCCAGCGGCATCCCGCCGGCGATCCCCTTCGCGGTCGTGATGAGGTCGGGGACGACGCCGAACAGCTCGCTCGCGAACATCGCGCCGGTGCGGCCGAATCCGGACTGCACCTCATCGGCGATGAAGACGACGTCGTTCGCGCGGCACCAGTCGGCGATCGCCGGCAGGAAGCCGTCGGCGGGCACGATGAAGCCGCCCTCGCCCTGGATCGGCTCGATGACCACGGCGGCGAGGTTCTCGGCGCCCACCTGCTTCTCGATGATCGAGATCGCGCGAGCGGCGGCATCCGGGCCGGACAGGCCGTCGCGGAGGGGGTACGACATCGGCGCGCGGTAGATCTCGGAGGCGAACGGGCCGAAGCCCGACTTGTACGGCATCGCCTTGGCGGTGAGGGCCATCGTGAGGTTGGTGCGGCCGTGGTACCCGTGGTCGAACGCGACGACCGCCTGCTTCTTCGTGTACTTGCGCGCGATCTTCACCGCGTTCTCGACCGCCTCGGCGCCGGAGTTGAACAGCGCCGACTTCTTGGCGTGGTCGCCCGGGGTCAGCCGGTTGAGCGCCTCGGCGACGGCGACGTACGACTCGTACGGCGAGATCATGAAGCACGTGTGGGTGAACTGCGCCGCCTGGGCCGCGACGGCCTCGGCCACCCGCGGGTGGGCGCTGCCGACCGTCGTGACCGCGATGCCGGAGCCCAGGTCGATGAGCGAGTTGCCGTCGGCGTCGACGACGACGCCGCCACCCGCGGCCACGGCCTCGATCGGCACGGTGTGGCCGACGCCCGCCGCGACGGCGGCCGCCTTGCGCTCGAGCAGCTCCTGCGAGCGCGGACCCGGGATCGGGGTGACGATGCGGCGCTCCTGCGGGAGGGTGGGGCCGCCGAGGGGAACGGTGACGGGGGCGAGGCTCATGCCGCGATCGTACGAGCGACCGCGCGGTGCGGTCACTGTGCGTCGCGTCTGTTCTGCCTCCGCCCATGTACGTCGCGTACACCGCGACCGGATATGTTCGAGGCGGAGGACCCGATGACCGACCCCGCCCCCACGCTGCGCTCACTGCTGACGCGCCGCGACCTCGGCTTGACCCTCGCGCTGCCCGAGAGCGACCTGACGGAGGGCGCCCTCGACGCGCCGCTGCGCTGGGTGCACAGCTCCGACCTCGCCGATCCGACCCCGTTCCTCGCCGACGACCTGCTGCTGCTGACGACCGGCACGCAGTTCGACGGCGCCGCCGACGCGGAGCACACCGGGTACGTGGAGCGGCTGCGCCAGCGCGGGGTGCGCGGGCTCGGGTTCGGCACCGAAGTGGTGCGCGACGGCATCCCGCCGGCCCTGCTGGCTGCGTGCCGGGACACGCGGATGCCGCTGTTCGAGGTGCCGTACCGGACGCCGTTCATCGCGCTCGCGCGCGCCAACGCCGAGGCGATCGCCGCGGAGGCCTTCGCCCGGCGCACGTGGGCCTTGTCGGCGCAGCGCGCCCTGTCGCTCGCGGCGCTGCGCCCCGACGGGCTCAGCGCCACCGTCGCCGAGCTCGCCAAGCAGCTCGAGACCTGGGTGGGCCTCTACGACGCGGCGGGCATGCGGACGCACCAGGCCGGCGCACTCCCGCCGGAGATGCTCGCCGCCGTCGGCGAGGAGGTCGGCACGGTGCTGCGCCGCGGTGCCCGTGCCGGCTCGACGCTCGAACGAGGCGGCATCCGCTTCACCCTGCAGACCCTCGGACGCGGCGGACATCTGCGCGGGGCGATCGTCATCGCGGGCGGCGGCCTCGATCTCGAGGGGCGCGGCGTCGTGACCTCGGTCATCGCCATGGCGGGACTCGCCCTGGAGCAGAACGTGGGACTCGATCGGGCGTACGCCGCGCTGCGCGCCGCGCTCGTGCAGAGCCTCCTCACGGGCGAACCGGCCCTCGCGCGCCGCGTCGCCCGTGAGGTGTGGGGCGCGCTTCCCACGGCCCCCGTCACCGTGTCCGTGGCCCGCGTGCCGTCGACGCGCAGCGATGCGGCGTCCGGATGGCTCGAGCTGCAGGCGGCCGAGGCGCGCGGCACGGTGTTCCACGGCCGCGGACCGGAGGGACTCGTCGTGATCAGCAGCGAGGGATCGGTCGTCCCGCGCATTCTCGCGACGCTGTTCGACGCGGAGGTCGGCGTGTCACGTGCGGCACCGTACTCGGCGCTCGATGCCGCGCACGCCCAGGCGGTCGCCGCGCTGCGCCGCTCCACGTCCGGCGAGGCCGTGGACTTCGACGACGTCGCGGCGACGGGCGTGCTCGCGAGTCTCGACACCGCCGACGCCCGCGCGCGCGCCGACGCCCACCTGCGGCCGCTGCGCGACCACGATGCCGCGCACGGCACCGCCCTGGTCGAGACGGTGCGCGTCTGGCTTCAGCACGATGCGCGCATCGACGCCGCGGCCGCCGCGCTCGGCGTGCACCGGCACACCGTCCGCGCCCGCGTGTCCCAGGCGCAGACGCTCCTCGGCGTGGATCTCGCCGCGTTCCCCGCGCGCGCCGAGCTGTGGGCCGCCCTGATCGCGGCGCGCTGACCGCTCGGGGCGGATCAGCCGATGGTCGTGCCGAAGAGCGTGCCGACCAGGAACGTCGCCCCGAGCGCGATCGCCCCGCCCACGACGGTGCGGGTGATCGCGCGCCCGCGCCGCGCCCCGCCGATCCACGCGGCCACGTACCCGGTGATCGCGAGCGCGACGAGCACGGCCGCGAACGTCGCGACGATGCGCGCGGGATGCGGCAGCAGCAGGATCGTCGCCATCGGCAGGAGCGCCCCCACGAAGAACGCGACCGCCGACGCCGCCGCCGCGTGCCAGGGGCTCACGACGTCGTCCTGGTCGATGTTGAGCTCGACCGCGAGGTGCGCCCGCAGCGCGTCGGAGGCGGTCAGCTCGGTCGCGACGGCGGTCGCCGTCTGCCGGGTGAGCCCGCGCTGCTCGTAGAGGTCGATGAGCTCGTCGAGCTCGCCGTCCGGGTCGTCCGCGAGCTCGGAGCGCTCCTTCTCGATGAGCGCATGCTCGGTGTCGCGCTGACTCGACACCGAGACGTACTCCCCGAGGGCCATCGAGATCGCCCCGCCGACGAGCGCCGCCGACCCCGCGAGGAGCACCGGCATCACCTCGGGAGTCGCGCCCGCGACGCCGACGACGACGGCCGCGGTCGAGACGATGCCGTCATTGGCGCCGAGGACGCCGGCGCGCAGGCCGTTGAGCCGCTGCGCGAGCCCCGTCGCGTGGGGTTCGGGGCGATCGCCCGCGGCGGAGGCATGGGTCATGGGCTCACGGTAGGCCGCAGGCAGGGCGACCGCCAGCACGGACAGCCTTCCCTCACCGCCGCTCGGGCGACGCGCGCGTCACTGCGCGGGCGCGTGTGCCTCGAGGAACTCGTAGAGGTCGGTCGTGTCGACACCGGGGAACGCCCCCGTCGGCAGGGTCGCCAGCAGCGTGCGCGGCGTGCGCACGTTCGGCCACGCCTGCTCCCGCCACTGGGTCTCCAATTCGGCGGGCGCGCGACGGCAGCACACCTCGACGGCGTGGCGCGACGTGCCGCGGTTCTGCGTCTCGCGGCCGATGAACCACTTCGTGTCGTCGAAGCGCACCCCGACGCTGACCGAGTGGGCCCCCTCGCTCGAGGGCTCGACGCGCGCGGTGCACCAGTACGTGCCGTTGCCGGTGTCGGTGTACTGGAAGTAGGGGTTGAACTTGTCGGGGATGTCGAAGACGACGCGGCTCGTCCAGCGGCGGCAGCACAGCTGTCCCTCGATGGCCCCGAGGCGGTCGGCGGGGAAGTTCACGTCGTCGTTCTCGTACGCCTTCGTGATGGTGCCCGACTCGTGCACCTTGAGGAAGTGCACCCGGATGTCGAGGTGCCGGGTCGCGAGGTTCGTGAAGCGGTGCGCGGCGGTCTCGTAACTGACGGAGTACGCGTCGCGCAGGTCTTCGATCGAGATCGCGCGGCGCGCCTTGGCGTCCTGCAGGAACGGCGCCGCGTGCTGCTCGGGCACGAGGATCGCCCCCGTGAGGTAGTTCGTCTCCACGCGCTGGCGCAGGAACTCCGCATACGAGCGGGGCTCGGCGTGGCCCAGGATGCGGCTGGCGAGGGCCTGCAGCACGGCGGTGCGGGAGTCGCCGCGTGCCGGCACGGTGCTGGAGAGGTAGAGCCGGCCGTTCTTGATGTCGGCGACGCTGCGGGTGGATGCCGGCAGGTCGGGCACGTAGTGCAGCGAGAAGCCCAGGTGTGCGGCGATGTCGCTCGCGGTGCGCTGCGTGACCGGACCCCCGGGGTGCTCGACGGCGGCGAGGATGTCGGCGGCCTGCTGTTCGAGTTCGGCGAAGTGGTTGTCCTGCCGGCGCATGAGGTGGCGGAGGTCGACGTTCGCGCGTCGCGCCTCCTCCGGGGTGGCGGAACGCTCGTCGCGCAGCCGCTCGATCTCGCCCTGCAGCGCGATCATGGCCTTCAGCGCCTCGTCGGGCACGGTCTTGCCGATGCGGAACGGCGCGATCCCGAGCGCCTGGAAGGTGCCGCCCTTCATGGCGCGCTCCAGGGCGATCTCGAGCGTCGCGCGCTCGTCGAGCGGGTCGGCTTCCAGGAGCGCGTCGAGGTTCGTCCCGAGCGCGCGGGCGATGGCCTGCAGCAGGGTGAGTCGGGGTTCGCGCTTGCCCGTCTCGATCATCGAGAGCTGGCTCGGTGCGCGTCCGACGGCGGCGGCGAGTTCGTCGAGCGTCAGTCCCTTCGCGGTGCGCAGCTGACGGATGCGGCGACCGATCGTGAGCGCGTCGGCGGCGGCGTCTGCCTCGTCCGAACCTGAGGTTTTCAGAACATCGACGTTCGTCATGACCCGGAGTCTGTCACGAAGCGTGAAGTTCAGTCAATCTTCACATCCGAAATCGTCGGTTCGCGGGCGATTCTTCTCGCAGAGTGGTCACCACGACCAGCCGCTCCGAGCGGACGAGCATCCACTGAAAGGCACGATCATGTCGCTTTCGACCATGGGCATCGCGCCCACCCTCCGCCCCACCACCGGACCGATCCCCACCGCGGAGCCGCGCATCGAGATCGCCGGCCCGGTCCGCGAGCGCTACGAGGAGATCCTCACCGCCGAGGCCCTCGCCTTCCTCACCGAGCTGCACGTCCGCTTCGCCGGCCGCCGGCACGACCGCCTCGCCGCCCGGATGCGGCGCCGCTTCGAGATCGGCAACGGACACGACCCGCAGTTCCGCAGCGACACCGCCCACATCCGCGACGACGCCGACTGGCGCGTGGCCGGCGCGGGTCCGGGACTCGAGGACCGCCGCGTGGAGATCACCGGCCCGACCGACCCCAAGATGACGATCAACGCCCTCAACTCGGGCGCGAAGGTGTGGCTCGCCGACCAGGAGGACGCGACGAGCCCGACGTGGCGCAACGTGATCGAGGGCCAGCTCTCGCTGTTCGACGCGATCCGCGGACAGTTGACGCACACGAGCGCCGAGGGCAAGCAGTACGCGGTCACCGCGACCGAGACGCCGACGATCGTGATGCGCCCGCGCGGCTGGCACCTCGTCGAGGAGCACCTGCGCTTCACCGACCGCCACGGCCGCACGATGGCGGCATCCGGCTCGCTCGTGGACTACGGCCTGTACTTCTTCCACAACGCGCAGGCGCTCATCGACGCCGGCCGCGGTCCGTACTTCTACCTGCCCAAGATCGAGTCCGCCGAAGAAGCCGGGCTGTGGGACGACGTGTTCACCTTCAGCGAGGAGTACATCGGCATCCCGCACGGCACGATCCGCGCGACCGTGCTCATCGAGACGCTCCCGGCCGCGTTCGAGATGGAGGAGATCCTGTTCGAGCTGCGCGACCACGTCGCCGGTCTGAACGCGGGCCGCTGGGACTACATCTTCTCGATGATCAAGAACTACCGCGGCCGTGGCGCCCGCTTCGTGCTGCCCGACCGCAGCCAGGTCACCATGACGGTGCCGTTCATGCGGGCCTACACCGAACTGCTCGTGCAGACGTGCCACAAGCGCGGCGCCTTCGCGATCGGCGGCATGAGCGCGTTCATCCCGAACCGCCGCGACCCCGAGGTGACGGCGCAGGCGTTCGAGAAGGTCGCGGCCGACAAGAAGCGCGAGGCCGGCGACGGCTTCGACGGCACCTGGGTCGCCCACCCCGACCTGATCCCGGTCGCGCGCGCCGAGTTCGATGCGGTGCTCGGCGAGCGCCCCAACCAGGTCGACCGGCTGCGCCCCGACGTGCAGGTGAGCGCGGATCAGCTCATCGATTGCCACATCGGCAGCCCCATCACCGCCGACGGCGTGCGCGGCAACGTCTCGGTCGCCATCCGCTACATCGAGGCGTGGCTGCGGGGCCTGGGCGCCGTCGCGATCGACAACCTGATGGAGGATGCCGCGACCGCCGAGATCAGCCGCTCGCAGGTGTGGCAGTGGATCCATCAGGATCGTCGCACCGCCGACGGCACCGCGATCACGCGCGAGTACATCGAGGGACTCATCGACGAGGTGCTGGGCGAGGCCCCCCGCCACGACGGTGACCGATTCGACGACGCCGCCGACGTCTTCCGCAGCGTCGCGCTCGAGGAGGACTTCCCCGCCTTCCTGACCATCCCTGCCTACACGCGGTTCCTCGTCGAATCCGCGTGACCGGCATCCATCCCACCCCCTCATCGAAGGACACGACATGACCACCTACCAGGACGACATCGACGCCATCCGGGACCTCAAGCAGCAGGTCGGCGCCCCGTGGGACGCCATCGACCCCGAAGCGGTCGCGCGGATGCGGGCGCAGAACCGCTTCCGCACCGGTCTCGAGATCGCGCAGTACACCGCCGACATCATGCGCCGGGACATGGCCGCCTACGACGCCGACGCGTCGGTGTACACGCAGTCGCTCGGCGTCTGGCACGGCTTCATCGGGCAGCAGAAGATGATCTCGATCAAGAAGCACCTGAAGTCGACCGACAAGCGCTACCTGTACCTCTCGGGCTGGATGGTCGCCGCGCTGCGCTCGGAGTTCGGGCCGCTGCCCGACCAGTCGATGCACGAGAAGACGGCGGTGCCGGCCCTGATCGAGGAGCTGTACACGTTCCTCCGCCAGGCCGACGCCCGCGAGCTCGACCTGCTGTTCACGAAGCTCGACGAGGCCCGTCGCGCGGGCGACGAGACCGCCGAGGAGTTCATCCGCTCGCAGATCGACAGCCACGAGACCCACGTGGTGCCCATCATCGCCGACATCGACGCCGGCTTCGGCAACCCCGAGGCGACGTACCTGCTGGCCAAGAAGATGATCGAGGCCGGCGCCTGCGCCATCCAGATCGAGAACCAGGTCTCCGACGAGAAGCAGTGCGGCCACCAGGACGGCAAGGTCACGGTGCCGCACGCGGACTTCATCGCCAAGATCAACGCGGTGCGCTACGCGTTCCTCGAGCTCGGCATCGACAACGGCGTCATCGTCGCCCGCACCGACTCGCTCGGCGCCGGCCTCACGCAGAAGCTCGCCGTGACGACCGAGCCCGGCGACCTCGGCGACCGGTACAACTCGTTCCTCGACGTCGACGAGGTCACCGCCGAGAGCCTCGGCAACGGCGACGTCGTGCTCACGCGCGGCGACACGCTGGTGCGCCCGAAGCGGCTGGCGAGCAACCTGTACCGGTTCCGTCCGGGCACCGGCGAAGAGCGTTGCGTGCTCGACTGCATCACGTCGCTGCGCAGCGGCGCCGACCTGCTGTGGATCGAGACCGAGAAGCCGCACATCGAGCAGATCGCCGGGATGGTCGACGCGATCCGCGAGGTGATCCCCGACGCGAAGCTCGTCTACAACAACAGCCCGTCGTTCAACTGGACGCTGAACTTCCGTCAGCAGGCGTATGACCGCCTCGCCGCACAGGGCGAGGACGTGTCGGCCTACGACCGCGCCGACCTCATGAACGCGGTCTACGACGACACGGCGCTCGGCCGGGAGGCCGACGAGCGGATCCGCTCGTTCCAGCGCGACGCCTCGGCGCGCGCCGGCGTCTTCCACCACCTGATCACCCTGCCGACCTACCACACGGCCGCCCTGTCGACCGACGACCTCGCGAAGGGCTACTTCGGCGACGAGGGCATGCTCGCCTACGTCGCGGGGGTGCAGCGGCGCGAGATCCGCGAGGGCATCGCGACGGTGAAGCACCAGAACATGGCCGGCAGCGACATCGGCGACAACCACAAGGAGTACTTCGCCGGGGACGCGGCCCTCAAGGCCGGCGGGGCCGACAACACGATGAACCAGTTCGGCTGACCGACCCCCCTGGGGGACGGGGGCGAGGGGGCGGATGCCGAGGCATCCGCCCCCTCTGCATCTCGCCTTGAATACGACTAGTATCTATGTTGTGAACGAAACGACCCCGAATGCCGCCGACCTCGTCTACGCGCGCGTCAAGCAGCGCATCCTGCAGGGCGACCTCGAAGGGGGCCGCATGCTCAGCGAGGGCGAGCTCGCCGCCGAGCACGGCGTGAGCCGCACGCCCGTGCGCGAGGCGTTCCTCCGACTGCAGGCCGAGGGCTGGATGCGGCTGTACCCGAAGCGTGGCGCGCTCGTGGTCGAATCCACGCCCGGCGAGATCGCGCAGGTGCTCGAGGCGCGGCGCCTACTGGAGAACTATGCGGTGCAGCGCACGGTCGGCGACGAGCACACCCGGCAGGACCTCGCGGCCGAGCTGGCTCGCGCCGTCGACGCGCAGCGCCGCGCGGCGCAGGCCGACGACACCGAGGCCTTCGTCTCGGCCGACGCGGACTTCCACAACGCGATCATCCGCTCCGCCGGCAACACCCTCCTCACGACCTTCGCCGAGGGGTTGCGCCAGCGGCAGCAGCGCGTCACCGCGACCTCGATCCGCACCCCCGAGCGGATGACGGCCGTCGTCGCCCGACACGAGCGCCTTGCCGCCGCGATCGCCGCGGGCGACGCGGACGCGTTCCGCACGACGCTCGACGCCCACTTCGAGGCCGCCCATGGCGTGCGCGCGGGCACATCGCCCGCCGATCAGACGGCGGGAGCGGCCCGATGAGCGCCGCGACGACGCCGATCGCGATCGCCGACGCAGCTCGGCACCGCACGAAGCCGTGGCTGCGCGCCGCCGCCGCACTGTTCGCGGTCGCATGGGGCGGCAACGAGTTCACGCCGCTGCTGGTCACCTACCGGCTGCACGACAACCTCGGCGCGCTCACGGTGAACGTCCTGCTCGGCGCCTACGTCATCGGCATCGTCCCCGCGCTCCTGCTCGGCGGGCCCCTGTCGGACCGATTCGGCCGTCGCCCCCTCCTGCTGCCCGCTCCCCTGATCGCGCTCGCGGGCTCGGCCGTCCTCGCCGCCGCGGCGGGCGAGCCCGTGCTTCTGTTCGCGGGCCGGGTGCTCTCCGGCGTCGCGCTCGGCCTCGTGATGGCCGTCGGGACGGCCTGGATCAAAGAGCTCTCCGAGGCCCCCTTCGACGCTTCCGCATCGGGGTCGGGCGCGCGGCGTGCGGCACTTTCGCTCACGACGGGGTTCGCGCTCGGCGCGGCCGTCGCGGCGGCGCTCGCGCAGTTCGCCCCGCTCCCCGAGGTGCTGCCCTATCTCGTCAACGTGGCGCTGTGCGCGGCGTCGTTCGCCTTCGCACTGCGCACCCCCGAATCGCACCCGCGCGACCCGGCCCGCGGCGGGCGGCTGCGCGACGACCTGCGCATCCCGTCGGCGAGCCACCGGCGCTTCCTCGGCGTCGTCGCGCCAATGTCGCCGTGGGTGTTCGGCACCGCGGCATCCGCCTACGCGATCCTCCCGGCGCTGCTGGTCGACCGGGTCGCCGGGTTCGAGGTCGGCTTCGCGGGACTCATGTGCCTCGTGAGCCTCGGCTGCGGCGTCGGGGCCCAGACGCTCGCGCGCCGCATCGACCTGCCGGGCGGATGCCGCGGCGTCACCGCGGCCCTCGCGGCCGTCGTGCCGGGCATGCTGCTCGCGGCCGCGACGGCGCTGACCTGGTCGGTCGCCCTCGCCCTCGTCGCCGCAGCCGCCCTCGGCATCGGCTACGGGCTGCTGCTCGTGGGCGGACTCATGGAGGTGCAGCGGATCGCGGGCCCCGACGATCTCGCGGGCCTGACCGCGGTGTTCTACTCGCTGAGCTACGTCGGCTTCTTCGTGCCCGCCGTCCTCGCGGCGATCAGTCCCGTGATCGGCTACCCGACCCTGTTCGTCGCGGGCGCCGTTATCGCGGCGCTGTCGGCCGCGCTCGTGTGGCGTGCGCACGTGAACGGCAAGCGGCGCGCGCTCGCGGCCTGACCCCGCCGACTACGCTGGGTGCCGTGACCGAACGCGCCCCCGTCTCCCGCAAGCTGTCGTCCATCGCCGAATCGGCGACCCTCAAGGTCGACGCGAAGGCGAAGGCCCTCAAGTCCGAGGGCAAGCCCGTCATCTCGTACGCCGCCGGCGAGCCAGATTTCGCGACACCGCAGTTCATCGTGGATGCCGCGGCCGAGGCGCTGCGCGACCCCGCGAACTTCCGCTACACGCCCGCGGCGGGCCTGCCGGTGCTGCGCGAGGCGATCGCCGCCAAGACCCTGCGCGACTCGGGGTTGGAGGTGCCGGCATCCCGCGTCATCGTCACCAACGGCGGCAAGCAGGCCGTCTACCAGGCCTTCCAGGCCGTCGTGAACCCCGGCGACGAGGTGCTGCTGCCCGCGCCCTACTGGACGACCTACCCCGAGGCGATCGCCCTCGCCGACGGCGTGCCGGTCGAGGTGTTCGCCGGGGCCGACCAGGAATACAAGGTCACCGTCGAACAGCTCGAGGCGGCGCGCACCGAGAAGACGACGGTGCTCGTGTTCGTGTCGCCCTCGAACCCGACCGGCTCGGTGTACACACCTGACGAGACCAAGGCCATCGGCGAGTGGGCGCTCGAGCACGGCATCTGGGTGATCAGCGACGAGATCTACCAGAACCTCGTCTACGAGGGCGCCCGCGCCGTGTCGATCGTCGAGGCGGTGCCCGAGCTCGCCGAGCAGACGATCCTCGTCAACGGCGTCGCGAAGACGTACGCGATGACCGGCTGGCGCGTCGGCTGGATGGTCGGACCCGCCGCGGCGATCAAGGTCGCCGGCAACCTGCAGTCGCACCTCAGCTCGAACGTCAACAACGTCGCCCAGCGTGCGGCGCTGGCCGCCCTCACCGGCCCGCAGACCGAGGCCGAGGACATGCGGGCGGCGTTCGACCGGCGTCGCCGACTGATCGTGGCGGAGCTGTCGAAGATTCCCGGCGTCACCGTTCCGAACCCGCTGGGCGCGTTCTACGTCTACCCCGACGTGACGGGCCTGCTCGGACGCGACTGGCACGGCACGACGGTGACGACCTCGCTCGAGCTCGCCGACCTCATCCTCGACCGCGCCGAGGTCGCCGTGGTCCCCGGTGAGGCCTTCGGCCCGTCCGGCTACCTGCGGCTGTCGTACGCCCTCGGCGACGACGCGCTGCTCGAGGGCATCCAGCGCCTCCAGCGCCTCTTCTCCTGAGGCACCGCGCCGGTCGGGGTCGGGCTAGAGCTCGACCCCCACGAGCACGGGCTCGGGCTGCAGGATGAGTCCGAACTCGGACTGCACCCGCCCCTGGATGAAGCGCGCGAGCTCCGCGAGCTCCGCCGCCGTCGCACCGCCCCGGTTGGTCAGGGCGAGGGCGTGCTTGGTCGACAGGCCCGCGCGCGAGCGCGGCAGCCGGAAGCCCTTGCGCAGGCCGGCGTGCTCGATGAGCCACGCCGCGCTGACCTTGACATCGGGCTCACCCGAGGTCGGCGACGGCACGATGCCGTCGTAGCGGTCGAGCGGGATGACGGTGACGGGGTCGAGGTCGGGCGCGACGGGCCAGCGCGGGCACTCGTCCGGGAGCGTGCGGGCGAAGGATGCCGACACGACGGCGTTCTGGAAGAACGACCCGGCGCTGGAGGTGTCGGGGTCGGCGTCATCGAGCACCATGCCCTTGCGGGCGCGGGTCGCGAGCACCGTCTCGCGCACCCAGCGCAGCGTCACCGGCTGGTCGGGGGCGACCCCGAGTGCCGCGCGCAGCTGCGGCCCCTGCAGGACGTACTCGCCGTGCCCGACCTCGCGCAGTTCGAGCGTGACCGACAGGATGACGCCCGGGCGCTCGGCGACCGAGCCGTAGTGGTTCTTCAGCACCGACGTGCGGAAGCCGAGCTTCAGATCGGCGGCGGGCACGACCGAGACCTCGCCGGTGGCCTCGTCGAGCAGCTCGACCTCGACGAGGGTCTGCACGATCTCCTGACCGTACGCGCCGACGTTCTGCACGGGGGCGGCGCCGACGGTGCCGGGGATGCCCGACATCGCCACGATGCCCGACAGCCCTTCGGCGACGGCGTACTCGACCAGCTCGTCCCAATCGTGTCCGGCCTGCACGCGCAGACGTGCGCGACCCTCGATCGGCGACGGGAGCCGCTCGATCCCCCGCGTGCGCACGAGCACCACGGTGCCGTCGAACGGGTCGTCACCGACGAGCAGGTTCGATCCGCCGCCGACGACGAGCCAGGGCTCGCCCGAGGCCCAGAGGTCGCGCAGCGTCGAGACGAGCTCGTCGGTCGTGCGCGCCTCGACGAGACGGGTGGGGGTGCCGCCGGCACGCAGGGTCGTGAGCCGCGACAGGGGAAGGGGGGCGATCTCGGGCATCGTCACGCGCGGACGCGCACCTGCGCCTTCCCGAGCACGGTCGTCCCGCCGCTGGTGACGGTCAGGTCGACGCGCAGGGTCTCGTCGTCCACGGCGCCGACGGTCGCGACCACCGTTACGTCGGCGCCGTCCTCGGCCGAGACGACGACGGGTCGCGTGAAGCGCACGCCGTACTCGAGGATGCGGCCCGAGTCGCCGAGCCACTCCACGATGGTCTCGACGGCGAGGCCCATCGTGAGCATGCCGTGGGCGAGCACACCCGGCAGCCCGACGCGGGCGGCGACGTCGTCGCGGTAGTGGATGGGGTTGAAATCGCCAGAGGCGCCCGCGTAGCGCACGAGCGACTCACGGGTCAGGTGCACGGTGCGCTCGGCGACGACGGCGCCGACCTCGATCGCGGTCATTCGTCGCCTCCGATCAGCAGCACCGACGTCGCGGTGACGACGTGGGCGCCGTCGCGGTCGGTCACCTCGGCGTCGCTGGTGACCATGGCCCCCTTGCCGAACGCGCGGATGCCGGTGACCGTCAGCCGGGCGACGAGCTCGTCGCCGGCGACGATCGGCCGCGTGTATCGGAAGCGCTGCTCGGCGTGCACCGTGCGCTCCAGCACGATGCCGGAGTCGGGAGCGGCCAGCAGCTGCTGCAGCGTCAGGTCCTGCACGACCATCGCGAACGTCGGCGGTGCGACGACGTCAGGGTAGCCGAGCGCCTGCGCGGCGGCGGGGTCGGTGTGCTGCGGGTCGGTGGCGTGCACGGCACGCGCGAACTCGCGCACCTTCTCACGCCCGACGAGGTAGGGGGCGGTCGGCGGGAAGTCTCGGCCGACCAGCTCGGGGTTCACGGACACCGTTCGATCCTACCGATCGGATGCCGGGGGCTTCCGGTTCGCGCGCACCGCCCGCACCGCCATCTGCGCCGCGATGAAGATGATGAAGGCCGCGAAGAGGATGTTGGCCGCGAGCGGCGTCAGCAGCGTCGCGATCCAGGCGCCGAGCGCCGTGGTGGTGCAGGCGGCCACGCCGATGCAGGCGGCGGCGAGCAGGTCGACGTTGCCGCGGCGGATGTTGCCGATGGTCCCCGACAGGGCCGTCGGGATCATCATGAGCAGCGAGGTGCCCTTGGCGACGAGGTCGTCGGCGCCGAAGAGGATCATGAGCGCCGGGACGACGATGATGCCGCCGCCGACGCCGAGGAGCCCCGCCATGATGCCCGTGAACACGCCGAGCACGAGCAGGCCCGCCCCCGACCACCAGGCGAGCGCGATGTCGTCGCCGCGCTCGGGGACGACGACGAACAGCATCACGACGACGATCGCGAGGAAGCCGATGAAGCCCCACCGCAGCACGTTCTGCGACAACCGTGCGAGCAGCCACGTGCCGATCTGGGCGCCGCCGACGGCGCCGACGGCGAGCAGGATCGCGGCGAGCCAGTCGACCGAGCCGTGCACGGCGTACGAGATGACGCCGACGGTCGCGGTCGGCACGATCGCGGCGAGCGACGTCCCCGCCGCGAGGCGCTGGTCGAAGGCGAGCAGCAGCACGAGCAGCGGCACGATGACGGTGCCGCCGCCGACGCCGAACAGACCCGACAGCAGACCCGCGGCCAGGCCGATGCCGACGCAGGAGAGGATGAACCTCGCGGACCGGGGACGTTCGGCGCGCAGGTCGCTCACGACTGCGGCTCCGCCGCGAGGGCCGCTGCGTCGTCGTCGTCGGAGGTCGCCGCCTGCTCGAACTGCGAGCGGTACAGACGGAAGTACGCGCCCTCGGCGGCGATGAGCTCGTCGTGCGTGCCCTTCTCCACGATGTCGCCGTGCTCCATCACGAGGATCAGGTCGGCGTCGCGGATGGTCGAGAGCCGGTGCGCGATGACGAACGACGTGCGCCCCTCGCGCAGGGCCGACATCGCATGCTGCAGCAGCAGCTCGGTGCGGGTGTCGACCGAGCTCGTCGCCTCGTCGAGGATCAGCACGCTCGGCTGCGCGACGAAGGCCCGCGCGATCGTGATGAGCTGCTTCTCACCGGCCGAGACGTTGGAGGCGTCCTCGTCGAGCACGGTGTCGTACCCGTCGGGCAGCGAGTGCACGAAACGGTCCACGCGCGTGGCGACGGCGGCATCCACGATCTCGTCGTCGGTGGCCGACTCGCGCCCGTAGCGGATGTTCTCGCGGATGCTGCCGGCGAACAGCCACGGGTCCTGAAGCACCATGCCGGTGCGCGAGCGCACGTCGTCGCGGGTGAGCGCGGCGATGTCCTGGCCGTCGAGGAGGATGCGGCCGCCGTCGAGCTCGTAGAAGCGCATGAGCAGGTTGACGAGCGTCGTCTTGCCGGCGCCGGTGGGTCCGACGATCGCGACGGTCTGACCGGGTTCGACCCGGAAGGAGAGGTCGCTGATGAGGGGACGGTCGGGCGAGTACGAGAAGCGCACGTGCTCGAACTCGATCACGCCGGCACCGCCGGCGAGGGCGGGGGCGTCGGCGGCGTCGGGGTCCTGCTCGTCCTCGTCGAGCAGCTCGAAGACGCGCTCGGCCGAGGCCGTGCCGGACTGCACGACGGCGGCCATGCCGCCCAGCTCGCTCAGCGGCTGCGTGAACTGCTGGGAGTACTGGATGAATGCCTGCACATCGCCGAGCCGCAGCTGGCCGGAGGCGACCATGAGACCGCCGAGCACGGCGATGCCGACGTAGGTCAGGTTCCCGATGAACATCATGCCGGGCATGATCATGCCGGAGAGGAACTGCGCCTTGAAAGCGGCGTCGTAGAGCTCGTCGTTCTCCTGCGCGAACCGGTCGGCCATGTCGCGCTCGCGACCGTAGACGCGCACGAGCGCGTGCCCCGAGAACGACTCCTCGACGCGGGCGTTGAGCCGGCCGACCTTGCGCCACTGCGTCTGGAACGCCTTCTGCGAGCGCGGACCGATGATGCCGAAGATGACGCCCATGAGCGGCAGCGCCACGAGCGCGACGATCGCGAGCTGCCAAGAGATCGAGAACATCATGATGAGCACGCCGATGACGGTGAGCACGTTGGTGAGCGCCGTCGACAGCGACTGCTGCATCGTCTGCGTGATGTTGTCGATGTCGTTGGTGACGCGTGAGATCAGCTCGCCGCGCTGCACCTTGTCGAAGTACGACAGCGGCAGCCGGTTGATCTTCGCCTCGACGTCTTCGCGCAGCCGCCACATGGTGCGCACCATGATGATGTTGATGACGTAGCCCTGCAGCCAGGTGAGCACGGCGGAGACGACGTAGATCGCGAGCACCGCGACGACGACCCAGCGCAGGCGCTCGAAGTCGACGCCGGCGCCGACCTGGAAGTTCGGCATCGCCGAGACGATGTTCGCGAAATCGGTCTGCCCGGCCGCCTGCAGCGCGGCGACGACGTCGGCCTGCGAGGTGCCGGCCGGGAAGGTGCCCCCGAGGGAGGCCGAGACCACGCCTTCGAAGATGATGTTGGTGGCCTCACCGAGCACCTTCGGTGCGATGACGGCGAGCACGACGCCGATCGCGCCCAGCAGCGACACGAAGCCGAACGCCACGGCGTGCGGGCGCAGCAGCCCGATCATGCGCCGGAAGCTGGGACCGAAGTTCGCGGCCTTGCCGGGTGCGACGGAGTCCCAGTCGCCGGAGTTCTGGCGGGCCTGTTCGGCGAGCTCGAGTTCGAGCTTCTCCTCTTCGGTCAGCTCCGCGTCGCGCGTGGTTCCTGAGCTTGTCGAAGGGCTCATGCGTCCACCCCCAGCTGCGACTCGACGATCTCGCGGTATGTCTCGTTGGACGCGAGCAGGTCGGCGTGGGTGCCGAGGCCCACCATCTTCCCGTCGTCGAGGACGACGATGCGGTCGGCGTCGGTGACCGTCGAGATGCGCTGCGCGACGACGATCTTCGTCACCCCCGGCAGCTCCCGCCACAGCGCCTGCCTCAGGCGGGCGTCGGTGGTGAGGTCGAGGGCCGAGAACGAGTCGTCGAAGACCAAGATGTCGGGGCGGCGCACGATCGCCCGGGCGATCGACAGGCGCTGCCGCTGACCGCCCGAGACGTTCGTGCCGCCCTGGGCGATTCGGCCGCCGAGGCCGCCCTCCATCTCGGAGACGAAGTCGCGGCCCTGCGCGATCTCGAGGGCGTGCCACAGCTCGTCGTCGGTGGCGTCCTCCCGCCCGAACCGCAGGTTCGATGCCACGGTGCCGGTGAACAGGAAGGCCTTCTGCGGCACGTAGCCGATGCCGGCCCAGAGCCGGTCGAGGTCGGCGGCGCGCACGTCGACGCCCGCAACGCGCACGGTGCCGGAGGTGACGTCGAACAGCCGCGGCAGCAGCGAGACGAGGGTGGTCTTGCCCGAGCCGGTCGACCCGACGATCGCGATGGTCTCCCCCGGCGCGGCGGTGAAGCTGATGCCCTGCAGGACGGGGTAGTCGGCGCCCGGGTAGGTGAAGGTGACGTCGTCGAACTCGACGGTGCCGGGGGTCGGGAACTCCGTCACCGGCTGCGCGGGCCGCTCGAGGGCGTCGTCGGAGTCGAGCACCTCGCCGATACGGTCGGCCGAGACCGCGGCGCGGGGGATCATGATCGTCATGAACGTCGCCATGAGCACGCCCATGAGGATCTGGCCGACGTACTGCATGAACGCGAAGAGGGTGCCGATCTCGACGTTGCCGGCATCCACCTGGATACCGCCGAACCAGATCACGCCGACGACGGTCACGTTGAGCACGAGCATCGCGAGGGGGAACATCAGCACGAACAGCGATCCGACCTTGCGGCCGACGACCATGATGTCGGTGTTGGCGACGCGGAAGCGTCCCTCCTCGATGCGCTCGCGCACGAACGCGCGCACCACGCGCACGCCGGTGAGCTGCTCGCGCATGACGCGGTTCACGTTGTCGAGCTTCACTTGGTAGCTGCGGAACAGCGGCACCATGCGGCCGACGATGATGACGGCGACGACGAGCAGAGCGGGGACCGAGACCGCGATGAGCCAGCTGAGCCCGACATCCTGCTGGACGGCCATGATGATGCCGCCGATGGCCAGCAGCGGCGCGGTGACGAGCATGGTCGCGCCCATCATCGCGAGCATCTGCACCTGCTGCACGTCGTTCGTGTTGCGCGTGATGAGGGTGCCGGCGCCGAAGCGCGACACCTCGCGCTCGGAGAACGCGCTCACCTTGCCGTAGACGTCGCGGCGGATGTCGCGGCCCATCCCCATCGCGGCCTTCGCGGCGAAGTAGGTCGCGATGACCGAGGCGACGATCTGCCCGAAGGCGATCGCGAGCATCATCACGCCCTGCGACCAGATGTAGGCGGTGTCGCCGGTGGCGACGCCCTTGTCGATGATGTCGGCGTTCAGGCGCGGCAGGTACAGCGAGGCCATCGCCGAGGCGAATTGGAAGACCAGCACGCCGACCAGCAGCCCGAGATGGGGCTTGAGGTATCGGACGAGGAGCTTTCCGAGCATGGGGCATCTCCGATCACACCGCTCAGAGGGAACGGTTCATCGTATCCGCCGCCGCCGACATCCAGAGGCCGTCCGCCGACGGCATCCGTCCCGCGTCAGGACGCGTGCTGCAGTGCGCGCTGCCAGGTCCCCTCGCACACGCGCGTGTGCGCCGTCGCCTCGTCGCCGCGGCGCCCGGGGCACGTGACGCTCACCCGGAAGGTGCTGCGCGTCAGGTCGGCGTACACGGCGGCCTCTCGTGCGACGCGCTCGTGCACGCGTGCGGTGACGACCTCGACGTTGTCGTGGTCCGGGCAGCGGTACGCCGCCGGAACGAGCGTGACTGTGCTCATCGATACTCCCCAGGTTCGATCGTGCGGGATCCCACATCCCGCTCGGAGCCCCCAGCCCCGATGCTCAAGGAATACCAGAGTCGATGCCGTCGGGGCAATCCTCCGCCGAGCCGTGCGTGTATCGGATGCCGCCTCTAGCGTGGAGGCATGGCCGGCTTCGACACGTCGTTCCTCTCGCACGCCACGCCCCTGCCGGGTTTCACGGCCGATGTGGCGGGCGATGTGCGCACAGTCGACCGCTCGACCTGGCTCGACTACACGCACTTCTCGTTGTCGATGAGCCTCGAGCGGCGCCTCGCCCGCATCGTCGCCTGGAACATCGACGGCCGCGCGCTCGTGCCCGGCGAGACCGTGCCGCGGAGCGGTGTCGACTTCCGCCTCGACCCTCGGGTACCCGCCGACGGGCAGGTGGGCGACGAGCTGTACGCGCGCAACGACCTCGACCGCGGGCATGTGGCCCGCCGGGCCGACCTGCTGTGGGGACCGGATGCGGCACGCGCGAACGAGGACTCCTTCTTCTTCACGAACATCACCCCGCAGCGCAGCGCCTTCAACCAGGCCTCGCGCGGCGGGCTGTGGGGGCGGTTGGAGGACGACCTGCTCGCCCTCGCCACCCTCGACCGTGCCCGCATCGTCGTCTTCGGCGGACCGGTGCTCACCGACGCAGACCCCGTCTACCGAGGCATCGGCATCCCGACGGCCTTCTGGAAGGCGTTCGTCTACGAGATCGACGGCGCGCCGCGCGCGCAGGCCTTCCTGTTGCGGCAGTCCCTCGACGGGCTGGGGACGGGCGCGTTCCCCGACGACGAGTGGCGCACGTACCGCTTGCCGTTCGCCCGCCTCGTCACCGCGACGGGTGTCGACCTCGGCGCCTACGCATCGTGGGAGCGACCGGCCACTCCCGGCGCGGTAGGCGACCGCGTCCCGCGTCCGATGGAGCGCGTCGTCTGGTGACGCCGCGTCAGGCTCCGGCTCCGTGCGCTCGGGAGGACATGTGCACTCGGGAGGAAGGATGCGGCGAACCGATCCTCCTGAACGCACATCTCCTCCCGAGCGCACGCGCCAACGAGAAAACCCCCGGGGAGACCGGGGGTTTGAAGTAGCGGGAGCGGGGCTTGAACCCGCGACCTCACGATTATGAGTCGTGCGCTCTCACCAACTGAGCTACCCCGCCGCGCCGCACCCACACGGCGAGATGTGGGAGTTGCGAGCCCCGAGTCAGGATTGAACTGACGACCCCTTCCTTACCATGGAAGTGCTCTGCCACTGAGCTATCGGGGCGTGCCACCCGCACGCGGGCAACTAGAAGAGGATATCAGGTTCCCGGCTCCTCTCCGAACCGGAGGTCAGCGCGAGGTGTGCTCTTCGAGCCACGCGATCGGGTCGGTGCGCGTGGTGCCGTTGAGCAGCACCTCGAGGTGCAGATGCGGCCCGGTCGCCTTGCCGGTCTGACCCACCTTGCCGATGACCTGTCCGGCCGTCACGGTGTCGCCCTGCTCGACCGTGAGCGATCCACGCAGCATGTGTCCGTAGCGGCTGGAGACCTGCTGGCCGTCCACGACGTGGTCGATGAGCACCGTCACGCCGTAGTCGCCGCCCGCCTCCGTCGCGATGCGCACCGTGCCGGCGGCGATCGCGTGGATCTCCGCGCCCAGACCCGGCGTGAGGTCGACGCCGTGGTGCGGGGTGGAGAACTGCGACAGGTAGCTCTGCGAGCCGTACGCGGCCGAGATCGGCACGCCGACGGGGAACGGCCACTGCACGTCGGCGGTGGGGTCGTTGACCCAGGCGCCGGAGAAGAGGGTGACCCCGGACTCGGCGGCGACGTCGGCCATCGAGGCGACGTCGTAGCCTTCCGCGCGGTCGAGCGTGACGGCATCGGTCCCCTGCGCCGAGACGAAGGCCTGGATGTCCTTCTTCTCAGATGCCGGGACGCTCGAGGTGGTCGACGCGAGCGAGATGTCGGTGGTCGGGTCGGTGACGCCGGCGACGGCCATCGCGGGACTCGTCGCGCCGACGGCCAGCAGACCGACGATCGCCATCGCGCCCAATGAGAAGGAACCCGCCGCGACGCGCTTGACGAACGCCCGGCGCCCGGCGCGGTGGCCGGTCTCGGGAGCGGGCGCGACCGCGGATTCGGCGGCGACGGCCTCGGCGGCCCGCTGCACGGGAGTCTGACCGGTGAAGGAGAAGAGTCGCGCAACCCGCTCGAACTCGTCGTCGCACACCGGGGCCGCGGGAGCGGCGGATGCTGCGAAGGATGCGGGGATCTCGGATGCCGCGGCCACCGCATCCGCGTCACCGTCGGACGAGCCGGACGCGATGACGCCGGAGGTCGCGGTGCGACGGTCCCGGCGTCGGTTCAGGAGGGGGGCGGCGGCCTCGGCGAGGATCGCCTCGGCGATCGACGCCTGATGCGCGGGCGCGACGGCCTCTTCGGCCGCGTGCTCGTCGACGAACTCGGGAGCGCGGGGCGCGGGGACGACCGGCGCGACGGTCTCGGGGGCGGCGTCGTACGCGGCACCGGCGCTCTGCAGCCGACGCCATTCCGCGCGCGTCATCCCGGGCGCGCCGACCGTCGCCGGCACAGCGGCGGCGGGGCGGCTGGAGCGGCGCGTGGGCGCGGTCTCAGCCGTCGGGGCGTCGGGTGTCAAGCGGGAACTCTCGGTCAGGCACGCGGGGGCGCGACGAACTGCATCGGGGGGACGAGGTCACCCTCGCCGTTCGGGCGGCGAAAGTAACGATCGGGTAAACACACCCTACCGGGATCGACCTGAAAGTGTCATCAACGGGACCGATATACCGCCTGCGAGATGCGCTCGTGCAGGTCGGCGCTCGCGGCGATGGTCATCTCGTTGCCCGGGCGGCCGTCGGGCCGGCCCGACACGACGCCGCCCGCCTCGGTCACCAGCAGCGCCCCGGCGGCGTGGTCCCACGGGTTCAGGCCGCGCTCGTAGTACCCGTCCAGGCGCCCGGCGGCGACGAAGGCGAGGTCGAGCGAAGCGGCACCGGCGCGCCGCACGTCGCGGGCGAGCGGCATGACATCGGCGAGCCGCGCGAGGTCTCCGGCGTGGGTGGCGGGGTCGTATCCGAATCCGGTCGCCAGCAGCGCGCCCGCCGGTCCCGGCTCCGAGACGGCGAGTCGGCGGTCGCCGAGCCAGGCGCCGCCGCCCCGGCGTGCCCGAAACGTCTCGCCGAGCGCCGGGTTGTGCACGACCGCGACGAGCGCGTCCCACCGCTGCGGCGTCGGCTCGCCCGCCACGGCGGCGATCGACACGGCATACTGCGGGATGCCGTAGGCGTAGTTGACGGTGCCGTCGATGGGGTCGACGACCCAGGTGAGCCCCGACGCGCTCGGGGCGGCATCCGACTCCTCCCCCAGGAAGCCGTCGCCCGGACGCGCCGCCGCGAGGCGGGCGCGCACGAGGTCTTCGACCTCGCGGTCGGCCTCCGTGACGATGTCGGCGAGCGCCGTCTTGGTCGCCGCGATCGCGACCCCCTCCGTACGCCGGCGGCGCGCGAGCGCGCCAGCCTCCTCGGCGATCTCCACGGCGAGGGCGAGCAGCTCCTCCAGCGCGGTCGGGTCGGCAGGGTCGAAGAGCGCGGCATCCACCATGTCCCCCACGCTACGCGGTTACGGTAAGGGCATGACCGGCCTCTGGGATGTCGTCATCGTCGGCGGCGGCCACAACGCGCTCGTCGCGGCCGCCTACCTCGCCCGCGCGGGCAAGCGCGTCGTCGTGCTCGAGCGGTCGGAGCGGGTCGGGGGCGCGGCCGTGTCGGAACGGCCGTGGGCGGGCGTCGACGCACGCCTGTCGCGGTACTCGTACCTCGTGAGCCTGCTGCCCCGCACGATCATCGACGACCTCGGCCTGCGACTGACGCTGCGCCGCCGCCGGTACTCCTCCTATACGCCGCTGCCCTCCGACCCGACCCGCGGCATCCTCGTCGACACCGCGGATGCCGTCGCCACCGCGTCGAGCTTCGCCCGCACGGTCGGCGACCCGCGGGAAGCCGACCGGTTCGCCGCGCTGTCTGCCCGACTCCTGCCGATGGCGGCCTCGCTGTTCCCCACGGTGACCGAGCCGCTGCGCCGCGCCGACGACGTGCGCGCGCTGTTCGGGGACGCGCTGTGGGACGATCTCGTCGCGCGTCCGCTCGGCGAGCTCGTGCGCACGTCGCTGACCTCCGACCTCGCGCGCGGCATCGCCCTCACCGACGGCCTCATCGGCACGTTCGCCTCCGCCGACGACCCCTCACTGCGGCAGAATCGCTGCTTCCTGTACCACGTCATCGGCGGCGGCACCGGCGACTGGGACGTCCCGGTCGGCGGGATGGGAGAGGTGAGCGGGGCTCTGGAGCGCGCGGCCCTCGCCGCCGACGCGACGCTGCGCACCGAAGCCGAGGCCACCGCCGTGACACCGGACGGCGAGGTCACGCTCACCTCCGGAGAGGTGGTGGCGGGACGGCTCGTGCTCTTCGGCGCCGGACCCGCGGTGCTCGCCGACCTGCTGCGCGCCGGCGGTGCGGAGGCCGAAGAGGTCCCCGCACCGGAGGGCGCCCAGGTGAAGGTGAACATGCTGTTGCGCCGGCTCCCCCGGCTGCACGACCGCTCGGTCGCCCCGGAGGCGGCGTTCGCGGGCACGTTCCACATCAACGAGTCGATGACCCAGCTCGACGACGCGCACGCGGCCGCATCCGCCGGTCGGGTGCCCGATCCGCTCCCGGCGGAGATCTACTGCCACTCGCTGACCGACCCGTCGATCCTCGGCGAGTCCCTCCGCGCGAGCGGGGCGCAGACCCTGACGCTGTTCGGCCTTCAGGTGCCCCACCGGCTCGTCGACGGTGCGGATGCGGACGCCGCACGGGCGGGGCTGCTCGACGCCGCGACGCGGTCGCTGGATTCCGTGCTGGCCGAGCCGATCGCCGACGTCATCGCGATGGCACCCGACGGCACGCCGTGCATCGAGGCGCGCACGACCGACGACCTCGAACGCAGCCTCGCGATGCGCGGCGGCGACATCTTCCACGGCTCCCTCGACTGGCCGTGGGCCGACGACGACGAGCCGCTGGACACCCCGGCGCGGCGCTGGGGCGTCGCGACCCGGCATCCGCGGGTGCTGCTTTGCGGGTCGGGCGCCCGACGGGGCGGGGCCGTCAGCGGGATCGGCGGGCACAACGCGGCCGCCGCCGCGCTCGAGATGCTCGGCTGACCGCGACGCCGCTCAGCTCAGGCGGGCGGCGGCGGGGGCGGCGGGTAGCCCTGATATCCGGGCGCGGGCGGGGTCGTCGGCGGCGGGAACGCGGCGGTCGGGGGGAACGCGGCGGTCGGCGCGGACGCGGGGGCCTGTGCGGGGGCCTGTGCGGGGGCCGTCGGCGCTGGGGCCGGCGCAGCCGGCGCGGGGGCGAGGAACCCGTGCGGATACGTCGGGCGTCCCGTGTAGTAGGCATTCCAGTCGGGGGCGCCGTCGGGCAGCATCGGCAGCGGGGTGCGGCCGTCGGCGTAGGTCGGCCACGTCGGCTGCGGCGCGTAGGGCGCCGTGACGGGGCGGGGCTCGCGCGGCCGCTTGGGTGCGAACAGGGCGTTCACCAGCGGCACGAGCGCCGTGCCGACCGCGGCGAGGATCGCGAGGGCGACCACGACACGCCAATAGAAGGAGAGGAAGCGCACGTACCCGTCGAGGGTCACCGGCAGGATCAGCATGACGGCGAGGATGACGACGAGGCCCAGCGTCGCGTAGGTCACGATCGCGGTGAACGTCGTGCGATTCCGCTCGTACGCCTTGACGAACAGTCGCGCGTGCAGCAGCGCGAGCTGCAGGATCAGCACGACGACGAGGAACTGCGCGAACCGCTCGACCGCGCGGCCGAAGCCCTCGTACGGAAGCCAGATGAACACGGCGCCCAGCAGCAGCGTCAGCACCCATGTCACCATGCTCGCCAGCGCGAACCATGCCGGCCGCCGGGATGCCAGGTGGGCTTCGCCGACGGCGATGCCGGCGAACGCGGCGAGCAGCACGATGGTCAGGAACGCCTTCCCGATCATGCCGTTCGCATCCCCGAGGAGCACCCACACGACGCAGACGAGGGCGGCGGCGATCAGGGCGCCGATGGCGATCCACACCGCCGCGCGGAGGACGCGGGACGATGCCGGCGAAGTGAGGGGTGCGCTCATGGCTCCGACCCTACCGCGGCATGGAAAAAGCCCCCTCGCGGGGGCTTTGACCGAGTGGCGAGTGAGGGATTCGAACCCCCGAAGTCTAAGACGGCTGATTTACAGTCAGATCCCTTTGGCCGCTTGGGTAACTCGCCGAGTGCGCACCCGCCCAGCTTGTACAGTCGACCGGAGGCGCGATCCACAATCCTACTCGGTTCGCCGCCGTGGCAGAAATCGTGGCGGCGGAGCCCGGACTCAGCCTTCGACGACGCGCTCCACGAACGCCTCGATCCGGTGCCTCGTGCCGTCGATGCGACGGTCGACGCTCGCCCGGTACTCGTTGGGAGCCAGCGGCGCGGCCAGTCGGACGTTCTCGTGACACGACAGGTCGGCGCAGACCATCGTGCCGACGCTGTCACCCCGTTCCCCCGCGTCTCCGACCTTGCGCGCCGTGAACATCGTCACCTGGTCGCCGGGCTGCATCGTGTGGCAGAGGTTGCACATCGCCGAGCGCCCGCGGTGCGTTCCCTCCGCGGCACGCAGCACGATGCCGGTCGGCTCGCCGTCGAGTTCGGCGACGACGTATCCACGCCCTTTGGTGCGCGGATCGCGCCACGCGAAGAAGTCCATGTGGTCCCAGTCGACGAGCGGGAGGTCCGCGGGGGCCGCGAGCCGCACCTTCTCGTCGTCGGATGCGTTCACCAGCGTGTCGCGCAACTGGTCGACGGTGAGAGCCTGCATCCGGCCATTGTAAGAACGCGGGGCGGATGCCGGGGCCGCGGTGTCACGACACAGGCGGGAACTCGGCGCCGACCGACTTCGCCCACTTCCAGCATCCGTGAGCGGTGTACTCGACGTACTGCGAGTCGACACCGCCGCCGATGAAACGCACGTCCCGGTCGACTTTTTCGTTCAACGGAAGTGCGTCGTCGGCCTGGTCGTAACGGCCGTACGACCCGGGGTCGACGTCGGCGGCCGCGCGCAGGTATCCGAGCGCTTCGGTCTCGTCCTCGCGTCTGAAGTAGGCCTCCCACGCCGCGTCTATCTGGGAGCACCACCACCACTTGTCGGCCGATTCGGCACCGATGAGATAGGGCGGGAACGCATAGCCGTCCGGTAGCGCCTGCGGGTAGGCGCTCACAGCCGCGGTGTACGCCGGATCAGCGGTCGGGGTGATCGTCGCGCGGGACGTAGCGACCCCGGGACGAGGCGTCGCCAGAGCGGCGGTCTCCGACGCGATGGGCTCGGCGGAGTCAGTGCCGGCGAGGGTGGCTGTGCAAGCGGTCACGGTAAGCGCGGCGGCGACAACGAGGAGACCGATGGAGAGCTTTGACCTGACACGCATGGTATCGACGCTATCGGCACAGCTCCGCCCACCGCCCGCCCGGGCGGCCTCCGCGGTGCGCGGCTAGACTCGGCGCATGGCTGATTCCTCGTTCGACATCGTCTCCAAGATCGACCGCCAGGAGGCCGACAACGCGCTCAACCAGGCCCGCAAGGAGGTCGAGCAGCGCTACGACTTCAAGGGCACCGGCGCCGACATCGCCTGGAGCGGCGAGTCGATCGTCATCAAGGCGAACACCGAGGAGCGCGCGAAAGCGGTGCTCGACGTCTTCCAGTCGAAGCTCATCAAGCGCGGCATCTCGCTGAAGTCGCTCGAGACCGGCGACCCGGTGCAGGGCGGCAAGGAGTACCGGATCACCTCGACGCTGAAGGAGGGCATCTCGTCGGAGAACGCGAAGAAGATCGGCAAGATCATCCGCGACGAGGGCCCCAAGTCGGTGAAGTCGCAGATCCAGGGCGATGAACTGCGCGTCAGCTCGAAGTCGCGCGACGACCTCCAGGAGGTGCAGCGCCTGCTCAAGGCCGCCGACCTCGAGGTCGACCTGCAGTTCACGAACTACCGCTGACCGGGCGCGGGCGCCTTACGGGGTCGCGACGCCGGCGCCTCAGCCGATGGGCACGGCGTGACCCGAGACGACGATGCCGCCCGCGACGGGGATGTCGACCGTGAGGACGCCGGGACGACCGACGTGTGCGCCCTGCTCGATGACGACGCGTGCGGGTGCGGCGACGGCGCCGAGGTGCCACAGGTAGCCGCCGAGCGCCGCGGCGGCGGAGCCGGTCGCGGGGTCCTCGGTGATCCGGCCGACCGGGAAGATGTTGCGGGCGACGAAGCGATCGGAGGTGCGGCGATGGACGACCGTGATGGTCGCGGGCCAGCCGCGGGCGTCCATGATCGTGCGAGCGGCATCCGGGTCGAAGGTGAAGCCGTCGAATCGCGCGCGACTCTCGATCGCGAGGATCGGATGCGGGTTACCCGCGTGCGCGATCCGCGGCGGGAGTGACGGGTCGAGGTCGTGCGGTTCGAGGCCGAGGAGGGCCAGGATCGCATCGAGCGCGTCGGCGGGTAGCGCGTCGACCGTCGGCGGGATGCTGGTGAACGCCGCTCGCGCTCCGTCGGCGTCACGGTCGACGCGGATGGGAACCTCGCCGACCGGGGTGCGGAAGCGGATCACCGACTCGGGGCCGGCGACGAGCGCGGTGGACTCGCGCTCCACGAGGGCGACCGCCGTCGCCACCGTCGCGTGCCCGCAGAACGGCACTTCGGCGATCGGCGAGAAGTAGCGGATGCGCAGCGCGCCGTCGGGGTCCGCACCGGTGACGAAGGCGGTCTCGGCGTAGTCGACGTCGGCGGCGATGCGCTGCATCTCGTCGACGCTCAGCGCGTCGGCGCCCAGGACCACGCCGGCGGGGTTGCCGCCTTCGGGCGACGTGCTGAACGCGGTGAAGCGGAGGATCTCGGGCGCCGGCATCCGACCAGGCTACGGCCGGGCGGTACCGGGCGGTGCGGGCCGATCCGGCATCCGTGGACCGGTCGCGGCTCCGGGATGCTCAGGGCATCGCGTCCCAGGCGACCTCGAGATTCTCGGGGACCGAGACGGAGATGCGGGCGGGCAGCACGACGCCGACGGCCGGCCACCGCTTGCGCGAGAAGACGACGTGCTGCGTGACCTCGACGGGGGCGATGCCGGCGGCCTCGACCGCGAGGTCGACGACGCACTCCTGGTATCGGCCGCGCTCCGCGGGCGGCGTCACCGCGACGATGCGGACGCGGCCGCGGACGGCGTCGGCCATCGGATCCTTCGCGAGCTTCTCGAGCCACTCGGCGGCCTGGTCGAGCTCGCTCTGCTCCGGTTCGGCGGGAACGGCGGGTTGCGGCTGGGGCACGGGCCCAGTCTAGGAAGCCGTCGCGGTCGCGGTGTGCGGAAAGGTGCCGAGATCCTCGACGCGGTATCCGTCGGGGTAGCTGCGCACCCACGGCAGGTCGGCGACGTGCACCGGCGTGCGCCGGGCGGGCAGCATCCCAGCGATGCGTCCGCGCAACCGCAGCGCCGCCCGCGACAGGGCGACGACCACGCGAGGCGGTGCGGGATAGTCGAGCGCGGCGAGCAGCGCGTCATCCATCAGGGCGCGGCTGAACAGCGCGACGGCACGGGGCGGAAGGCGCGGGTGGAAGGTGACGAGCAGGCCCAGCGTCGCGTCGGCGACCCGCCGCGCGCCCGCGTCGAAGCCGAAGTGTTCGGCCTCGTACTCGTCCATCAGCCGCGCGAACCCCGCGTAGGTCTCCGGGATGTCGCGGATGCCCATGTGCGCGCCGAGCTCACGGTAGTACCGCACCGACGCCTCGACCTCCCTCACCGTCAGACGCCGCTTTCCGTAGGCGTCGAGCCAGCGTTTGGGCACGACGACGAACGTGCTGAGCACGTAGCGGAACTGGTGGTCGGGGATGTCGTAGGCGTGGTGCATCCGGTTGACGCGCCGGATCGCGGCACGGGCCTCCGGATCGTCGAAGCCGTGACGCGTCGGCGTCTCCAGCAGCAGCGCAGTGTCGTCGTAGCGCTTCTGCGTGCGGCGGGTGAATTCTCCGGTGCGGTCGAGCAGCTCGCCGATACCCGGCACCGCGTACGTGCGGAACAGCGCGAAGCTCAGCGCCTGGTTCATGTCCCACGCGAACTCGTATGTCACGACGTTGCGGTAGATCTCGACGTAGTCCACGGCCGGGTCCAGCGCCGCGTTGCGCCGACGCCAGTGATCGCGTCTCATACCGCGACCCTAGCGTCGATGTGCACGTGAAGGCATCCGGATGTGAACGGGCCTTCACGCGGATGCGATGCGGTCAGCGTGCGAGTGCACCGCGCGTGGCCCAGCGACGCAGGGCCGCGTACGCCGCGGCGCGCGGTTCGGGAGCCGACAGGAACACGTCGTGCACCGCCCCCGGGATGCGCGCGATCGTGACGTCGGCGCCCAGGCGGGTGGCGGCGCGGGCGATGTCGTCGACGACGAGCACGGAGTCGGTCGAGGTGAGGGAGGGCGCCCACTGCATCGGCGGGGTCCACGCCGTGGACAGCATCGTCAGGACGGGGGCGGCGACATCGAGCCCCGCCGCGACCTGCGCCTGTCCGGCGACGACGGCGGCGAGCCAGCCCGGATGGGTCGGGAAACCGCGCTCGGGACGCCAGCCGTCGGGGGCGTCGGGCAGCGATCCGAGTTCCCGCTGCGCGCGCGTGTAGAAGCCGAGGTCGACCTCGGGATGGGCTCCGAGCGGATCGAAGCGTGCCCGGGCCTGGATGATCGGCGCAAGCGCCTGCCGCCCGAATCCGCCGACCTGCAGCTCGAGCCACGGACTGTTCAGCACCACGCCGGCGGCGGCGCCGGGGTGGCGGGCCGCCCACAGCGACAGGGTGAGGCCGCCGGTCGAGTGCCCCATGAGCACGAGCCGTCCGGTGTCGCCGATGGCCGCGCGGGCGGCCGCGATGTCCTCGTCGTAGGTCTCGAGTGCGGCGATGTAGCCGGGCGTCTGCCCGGGCCGCAGGCTGCGGCCGTACTTGCGCAGGTCGAGCGCGTAGAAGTCGGCTCCGAGTCCGTTCCAGAAGCGGGCGAGTTCGACCTGGAAGAAGTAGTCCGACCAGCCGTGCACGTACAGCACGTCGACACCCCGCAGCGGACCGGTGAGTGCGGCGAGGCGCCGCGCGCGCGAACGCACGAGCGTCGCGACGACGGGGCCTTCGGCATCCGTGCCCAGATCGAGGGTGCGTTGCGCGAACGGCGCACCGAGCACATCGGGCACCCACTGCGCAGACATGCGCTCACCCTAGCCGGGGTGGTCGCGCGCCCGAGCGGCGCGGGGCCGTGCGTTCGGGAGGAGATGTGCGTTCGGGAGGGCGGATGCTGCAGATGCACCCTCCTGAGTGCATATCTCCTCCCGGGCGCACGGCTGCAGCGTGACCGGTGCAGGTCATGCGGCGCGATGGAGGCCTTGCGCCACCGCGCGCATGAGGATCTCCTGCACCTGCTCCCAGCCGTCGACCACCTGGCGATAGCCGATCCGGATGACGTGGTAGCCGAGCAGGGTGAGCGCGGCGTCGTGGGCGATGTCGGACTCCCGCTGCGCGCCCACGTGATGGCCGCCGTCGATCTGCAGCACCAGTCGCTCGCCGATGAGCAGGTCGACGCGGTGTCCGGCGATCCAGATCTGGCGTCGCAGCGGCAGTCCGAGCCAGCGCAGCCGCGGCACGACGAACGTCTCGAGTCCCGAGTCCGACCAGATCCCGGCCTCCGCGAGGATCCGCCGCGCGCACGCGGGCAACGGCAGCCGAGCCAGCAGTCCGGCATCGACGGACCGCGAGCGCAGCGCCGACTCCCATACGGCGAGGGCGACTTCGAACGGCTGGCACGCGGCGACGACCGCGAGCGTGTTCTCCGGCGAGTCGAGGAGCACGCCCGGCACCCGAGGGATCACCGGTGCCGCCCAGTGCACGGTGGCCGTCGCCGTGGGTGCGCGGCCGGAGTGCCCCGGCGCCACCACGTGCGGGCGCACGTCGGCCAGCACCCACCATCCGAGCTGGCGCGCACGGGTCACGCACGAGACCACGACGTTACTGCGCGCGGCCGCGATGCTCAGGGCGTCGGCGCCGGGCACCGCGACCCAGCCACGCGTGACCCGCTCGAGCGCACCCCGGGCGAGCGCGCGCGCCACCCGGCCGCGGCCGAAGCCGGCGCTCTCGAGATCGATGGTGCGGGCGACCCCGCCGTGCTCACGAACCCACGATGCCGCATCCGCCATGCCGACATGCTCGACCACGCGCACCCGCCGCGGGGCGGGGATTCCGGCGCTGCGGAAATGTGTGGCGCACACGGCACGGTGGGGAGGAAGACTTCGGCGCACGGCCGCGGGGCCCGTGCATTCGGGAGGAGATATGCACTCGGGAGGGAGGATGCCGCGGATTCACCCTCCTGAACGCACATCTCCTCCCGGGCGCACGGACTCATACGCGAGGCGCACGCCCCGCCGCACCCGCGGGCTCACTCGCCGCGCGAGACCCGCACCATCTCGTCGCGGTCGACGACCTTGATGCGGGCACGGTCCGCCGCGGCGCCGAGCGCGATCTCGTGCTCGTCGAGGCGGTGCCAGCCGTCGAGGTCGGTCCAGGCCACGCCGCGCTCGGCGAGCAGGGCCGGGATCGCCGCCTCCGACGGGTCTTCGGGGGTCCACCACGAGCCCTGGTCGTTGATGAGGTGGCGCACCGTCTCCATCGCGTCGGACTTGGTGTGGCCGATGAGGCCGACCGGTCCGCGCTTGATCCAGCCGGTGGCGTAGACGCCGGGCACCCGCTCGTTCGAGTCCTTGTGCAGCACCTGGCCCTCGTGGTTCGGGATGACGCCGTGCCGCTTGTCGAAGGGCACGCCCTTCAGTGGCGACCCGAAGTAGCCCACCGCGCGGTACACCTGCTGCACGGGGACCTCGCGCAGCTCGCCGGTGCCGACCACGCCGCCCTCGCCGTCGGGCTTCGTGCGCTCGTAGACGATCGCGCTCGCGCGGCCGGTGTCGTCGGTCTTCACCTCGACGGGCTTGGCGTAGAAGTGCAGGTGCAGGCGGCGGGAGGCCTCTCCGCCGGCGTTGTTGACGCTCGGACGCTGCCGCCACGACTGCAGCACGCGGTCGATCACCATGACCTGCTTGTTCGACGCGATGGCCGCCTTCGAGGCCTCGTCGTAGTCGAAGTCCTCGTCGTAGACGACCATGTCGACGTCGCGCAGCTCACCGAGCTCACGCAGTTCGAGCGGCGTGAACTTCACCTGCGCGGGGCCGCGGCGACCGAAGACGTGCACATCGGTGATCGGGGAGGCTTCGAGGCCGGCCTGCACGTTCGCGGGGATCTCGGTGACGAGCAGGTCTTCCGCGTGCTTGGCGAGCACGCGGGCGACGTCGAGTGCGACGTTGCCGACACCGACGACGGCGACGGATGCCGCATCCAGCGGCCATTCGCGGGGGAAGTCGGGGTGGCCGTCGTACCAGCTGACGAAGTCGGCGGCGCCGTACGATCCGACGGCGTCGATCCCGGGGATGTCGAGGTCGGCGTCCTTGATCGCACCGGTCGCGAAGATCACCGCGTTGTAGTGCTTCTTGAGGTCGTCGAGGGTGATGTCCTCACCGAAGCGCACGTTGCCGAAGATGCGGATGTCGCCGCGGTCGAGCACGTCGCGCAGAGCCGTGATGATGCCCTTGATGCGCGGGTGGTCGGGCGCGACGCCGTAGCGCACGAGACCGTACGGGGCCGGCAGATGGTCGAAAAGGTCGATCGAGACGTCGAACTTGCGCTCGGCCTTGAGCAGGATGTCCGCGGCGTAGATGCCGGCGGGTCCGGCGCCGACGATGGCCAGCCTGAGCTTGGTCATGGGTGTGCTTCCTTTCGGGCGCCGCGGACGGAGCACGCGGCGGGGGACGAACGCGGTCAGCTGGAGCGGTCGACGACGACGAGCGCGAGCTT
Source organism: Microbacterium telephonicum (assembly GCF_003651225.1). GTDB lineage: Bacteria > Actinomycetota > Actinomycetes > Actinomycetales > Microbacteriaceae > Microbacterium > Microbacterium telephonicum. The sequence continues at coordinate 821,012 of NZ_RCDB01000001.1, read as the reverse complement.
CTCGAGCGCCTCGCGCACGGGACCGGACGGCAGCGGCTCGAGGGCGGCGATCGCCGCATCCGACCACTCGTACGCCCGCGTGCGGGTCGCCTCGGTGACGGCGTGGTCGCGCAGGTGCGTCATCGCCTCGTCGAGGATGGCGGGGTCGGCGCCGTCGGCGATGCGTGCGACGCCGTCGTCGATCGTGGCCTTGAGGGCCCGCGATGCGGGGTCGGCCGCGCGGGCGAGCAGCAGGTACGGCATCGTCGGAACCCCGGCGCGCAGGTCGGTGCCGGGCACCTTCCCCGTCTCGCCGGGGTCGGCGGACAGGTCGATGACGTCGTCGAGCAGCTGGAACGCGATGCCCATCCGCTCGCCGTACTCCAGGGCGGGCTGCTGGTACTCGGCGGGGGCGTCGGAGAACAGGATGCCGGCCTGTGCGGCGGCGGCGATGAGCGAGCCGGTCTTGTCGGCGAGCACCTGCAGGTAGAACTCGACCGGGTCGTCTCCGGCCTGGGCGCCGACCGTCTCGTGCATCTGCCCGAGGACGAGCCTCTCGAACGTGTCGGCCTGCAGGCGGATGGCCCGCTCGCCGATCTGCGCCATGAGCTGGCTGGCGCGCGAGAACAGCAGGTCGCCGGTGAGGATCGCGACGCTGTTGCCCCAGACGGTGTGGGCGCTGGGCACGCCGCGGCGCTTGTCGGCGCCGTCCATGACGTCGTCGTGGTAGAGCGAGCCGAGGTGGGTCATCTCCAGGGCGGATGCCCCCGCGATGACGTGGTCGGTCGTGCCCGAGCCCAGCTGCGCGGTGAGCAGCGTCAGCATCGGGCGCACCCGCTTGCCGCCCGCCTCGTAGAGGTAGCGGCTCGTGGAGTCGGCGAGCGCGTCGGTGACGCGCAGTTCGGCGGCGAGGTTCTCCTCGACGCGGTCGAGACCGGCCTCGACGACGCCGAGCAGCCTGCGCATGCGGGGACCGGCCAGCACGCGCTCGGTCAGGCCGAGGTTCGCGGTCAGGCGCGCGCCGGGTGCGGAAGGGCTCGCAGTCACCCGACCAGCCTACCGGGCATGGCCCGTCGCGGCCGTGGCCGCCGCCCGTGCGCGAGGCACGTCCCGATCAGGGCGCGGCTCAGGCCAGCGGCTTGCGGGCACGGTGCAGCGCGACGATCCCGAAGGTGAGGTCGCGGTGGGCGACGGCATCCCACCCGCTGTCGCGGATCCAGCCCGACAGGGTGCGCTGGTCGGGCCAGTCCTGGATCGACTCGTTGAGGTAGTCGTAGGCGGGCGAGTTGGAGCTGACGGTGCGCGCGATCACGGGCAGCACGCGGTCGTTGTAGAAGCGGTAGAGGCCCGCGAAGGCCGGGTTCTGCGGATGCGAGAACTCGCAGACCACGAGGCGACCGCCGGGGGCCGTCACCCGCAGCATCTCGGCGAGGGCCTTCTTCGGCTGGTCGACGTTGCGCAGCCCGAACGAGATCGTCACGGCGTCGAAGCTGTCGTCTTCGAACGGCAGCGCGGTGGCATCCGCCTCGACGAACGACAGGTTCGGGATGCCGCCGTGCCGACGCCGCCCCTCGGCGAGCATGCCGGGCGAGAAGTCGGCGGCGACGACGTCGGCGCCGCTGCGTGCGAGGCTCACCGAGCTCGCGGCGGTGCCGGCGGCGAGGTCGAGGATGCGCTGCCCGGGCTTGGGGGCGACAGCGCGGGTCGTCGCGATGCGCCAGAGCTGGTCGTTGCCGAGGCTCAGCACCGTGTTGGTGCGGTCGTAGGCTGGCGCAACCTCGTCGAACATGCCGCTCACCCGGGCGGCGTCCTTGTGCAGGTCGGCGCGGTGCAGGTCGGCGCGGTGCAGGTCGGCGCGGGTCTGGTCCACCGCAGGGGTCTGGTCGGCGCGGTCGTCAGCGGCCATCGGGTGCCTCCTCGGCAGAAGGGGGTGCGGCCTCGGCGAGCACGCTCAGCCAGTGCGCCGCGACGTCGGGGTGGAAGGGCTTCTCGTGCGCGGTGACGCGGCGTTCGAGATCGACGGCGACCTGCTCGAGGCGTTCGACGATGTCTGCCGGGTAGCCGAAGGCGACGCGGTGCTCGTCCCATTCGTCGCGGTCGTCGATCCAGATGCCGCGCGGCTGCTGGTCGATCACGTCGAGGTCCATGTCGATGCCGGTCGGCTCGTCGCCGTCCCAGCGGGCGTCCCACGCGAGGTCGATGTACACGCGGGTGCGGTGCCCGGTGTCGTTCATCGTCAGCACCCACTCCCCCGACGGCGGCAGCAGGCTGACGTTGGCGTGCTCGACGCGCACATCACGGCCGGTGCGGGCGCTGCGCATGCCCACGCGCTGGCCGAACCAGTCGCCCCACGCGTCGCTGCCGAGGTAGACGCATTCGTGCACCCAGTGTGGGGAGCCGTCCCATTTGCGCCAGCGGAATTCGAGCGGGGTTCCGGGGGCGGGGCGAACGGTCACACCTGCGAGTCTAGGCTGGGACGGTGACCCGCCCGCCGTTCGCCCCGCAGCGACTGCGCGTCGTCACCCGGCAGATCGACCCCGTCGAAGACGTGCTGGCGTTCGCGTCGGCGGCCGACCCGATCGTGTGGTCGAGGCGCGGCGACGTGCTCGTGGGCCTCGATCCGGTGTGCGAGTTCGTCGGGGGCGCCGGGGCGTCGGATGCCGCCTCCGCCGCGCAGTGGTGGCGCGCCGTGTCGGAGGCCGCCGACGTCGACGATCCGGTGGGGCTGCCCGGCACGGGGCTCATCGCCTTCGGCGCTCTGCCGTTCGCGGCCGGATCCGCGCGCCACGCGCACCTGTCGGTGCCGAGCGTCGTCGTCGGCCGCCGCGGCGAGCGCGCCTGGATCACCCGCATCACCTTCGCCGACCTGCCGTCGCAGCCGTTCGACCCGCAGCCGACGCCGTACGGCTCGTACTGGGCGCCGAGCATCGCGCCGGGCGCGCAGGGGCCCGAGGGCTATCAGGCGTCGGTGCGGGCCGCGCTGGAGGCGATCGCCGACGGCGCCGTGGAGAAGGTCGTGCTCGCGCGCGACCTCGTCGGCTCGGTTCCGCCCGGCTCCGACCTGCGCCGCCTCGTGCGCGCCCTCGCGACGGGGTATCCCGACACCTGGACGTACGCGTTCGACGGCCTCATCGGGGCGAGCCCCGAGACCCTCGTGACGGTGTCGGGCGGCACGGTGACGGCGCGCGTGCTCGCGGGCACCATCGCACGCGGAGCCGACGCGGTCGCCGACGACGCGGCATCCGTGGCCCTCGCGACGAGCACGAAAGACCTCGACGAACACGAGTACGCCGTGCAGAGCGTGCTGCGCTCGCTGCGCCCCCACACGAGCGCGATCGTCGCGCAGGAGCAGCCGTTCATGCTGAAGCTGCCGAACGTGTGGCACCTTGCGACCGACGTGGAGGGGACGCTCTCCGACGGCGGGTCGGCGCTCGACCTCGTCGCGGCGCTGCATCCGACCGCCGCGGTCGCGGGCACCCCGACGGCGGCGGCGCTCGCACTCATCGCCGAACTGGAGCCGTTCGACCGGGGGTACTACGCGGGACCGGTCGGCTGGATCGACGGCCACGGCGACGGCGAGTGGGCGATCGCGTTGCGCTGCGCGCAGTTCGACGTGCACGCGATCCCGGCCGGCGGCACCGACCGCATCCCGTTCACGGCGCACGCCGGTGCGGGGATCGTGGCCGGCAGCGACCCCGAGACCGAACTGCTCGAGACCCGCGTGAAGTTCCGCCCGATCGTCGACGCCCTCGCCTGAGGCGCCCTTTCGCCCCCGCCGCGTTCCGACTCGTCGCTGCGCTCCTCGCTCAACGACCGGGAGCCCCCACCGGTCGTTGAGCGAGCGCAGCGAGTCGAAACGCCCGAGCCGCCCACCGGTCGTTGAGCGAGCGCAGCGAGTCGAAACGCCCGAGCCGCCCGGGTCAGGTGGCGGCGAGGCGGGCGCGCTCGGCGGCGACGTCGAACGTCGCGGCGGGCCACTGCGGATCGATGCGCTCGAGCGCGTCGAGCAGCAGCGCCTGCACGGCCAGGCGCGCGTACCACTTGTGGTTCGCGGGCACGACGAACCAGGGCGCGTGCTCGCTCGACGTGCGGTCGAACACGCTCTGGTACGCGTCCATGTAGGCCGGCCAGAGCTTCCGCTCGTCGACGTCGCCCGGGTTGTACTTCCAGTGCTTGTCGGGCCGGTCGAGCCGCTCCAGCAACCGCGTCTTCTGCTCGTCGGGCGAGATGTGCAGCATCACCTTGACGATGTGCACACCGGCATCCGTCAGCCGCTTCTCGAAGTCGACGATCGCGTCGTAGCGCCGCTCGATCTCCTGCGGCGGCGCCAGCTCGCGCACCCGGCCGATGAGCACGTCCTCGTAATGCGAACGGTCGAAGACCCCGATGTAGCCCGCCTTGGGCACCTCCTTCTCGATGCGCCACAGGAAATCGTGCGCGAGCTCCTCCTCGGAGGGCTTCTTGAAGGCCTTCAAGTGGATGCCCTGCGGGTCGGTCGTGCCGATGACGTGCCGCACGATGCCGCCCTTGCCTGCGGAGTCCATCGCCTGCAGCACCAGCAGCAGCGCAGGCGCGTTCGGGTTCTCGCGGCTCTGCGCGAACAGGCGCTCCTGCAGCTCGTCGAACTGCGCCGCACCGGCGTCGAGGTCGGCGGCGGCGTGCTTCTTGCCGTGGTCGTAGCCGGGCGTCGCGGCGGGGTCGACGTCGGCGAGGCGGAATCCCGGCGCCACGCGCAGCGAGTCGGCGGGGTCGGCGGTCCAATCCTTCTGGCTCTCGGCGGTCATGGTGCCATCCTGCCGGGCGCGAACAGGTCGCGGAAGAACGCGACGGCGTCGGCGGCGACGCGACCTCGCGCGCCTTCGGGGTCGGGGCTGCCTGCCAGGAACTCGTAGTGGCCGACGCCCGCGCCGAGGCTCACCCCGGATGCCGTCGGCACGACCTCGAGGTAGCGCAGCGCGTTCTGGGCTGGGACGGCATTGTCGTCGGCGTCGCCCCAGCGCACGGCGAGCGGCGCCGTGATCTCGGCCAGGCTCGCGGTGTCGAGCAGCGGACCGATCGAGGGGGCGATGGCGAACGCCCCGCGCACGCGCTCGTCGCGTGCGGATGCCGCCGCCTCCTGCGCGGCGTGCCGGAGGTCATCGGCGGTGTGACGCTCCCCCAGGCGCGCGATCAGGTCGGGGAACTCGGGCAGCGGCGGCATCGGCGCGGCACCGGTGATCACCGCCAGGGCGATGTGCGGGTCGATGCGGCCGCCGAGCAGGGCGATGCACGTGTAGCCGCCGAGCGAGAACCCGGCGGCGCCGATGCGGCCCGCATCCACGTCGTCGCGTGTGTCGAGCAGGTGGTCGATCACGACGGAGAGGTCGCGCGGGCGCTCCCACACGAACGCGAACCCCTCGGGCAGGTACGCGTCATCGGCGGCGGTGTTGCCGTGGTGGTCGACCCCGGCGACGAGGATCCCGGCGGCGGCGAGCGCGTCGGCGAGCCAGCCGAGGTCGGCAACGCGCCCGCCGGTGCCGTGCGAGAGCAATACGAGCGGATGCGGGCCGTCGCCTCGCGGCTCCCAGAGCGTGAGGCGGATCGGACGGTCGCCCGGTCCGTCCCACCGTGGACGGGACCCATCGACGATGACCGGCGGCATCCGCCGAGTCTAAGGCCGGCGCTCGCCAGTCAGGAATGGCGAGGCTTCCGGCCTCCGAGGTCGCCGAAAGTGACTGGTGAGCACAGGCGCCGGGCCCCTGCCCCGCGCTCGCCCGTCAGAAACGGTGGCCCCACGGATGCCGAAGCCGCCATTCGCGACTGGCGAGCGCAGGCTCGGGCGCCGGACGCGGGGCGCCACCGCGCCGCGGGCTCAGCGGGCGAGGACCACCTCGATGAGCTGACGTCCGGCGATCTGACCGGTGAGCACCTGGTCGAGCTCGGCGCGACCGGTCACGGCCCGGTACTCCCAGCCATACGCGGCGGCGAGCGCCGCGAGGTCGACCGCCTGCGGCGTGTACAGCACGCGGTCCATCGCGGCGGGCGCGGCGACCTGCGCCACCTCGAGCCCGTCGAAGATCGTGCCGCCGTGGTCGTTGCCGACGATCACCTGGATGCGCGGCGGCGTCTCGTCGGGCGGCAGCAGCAGCGCGCCGACGTCGTGCAGGAACGCGACGTCGCCCACCAGCACCCGCGTCACGCCGGGGGTGCCGGTCTCCTGGCTCGCGATCGCGATGCCCATCCCGGTGGCGACGGTGCCGTCGATGCCGGCCAGTCCCCGGTTCGCATGCACGGGCACCTTCTTGCCGCCCAGCACCTCGTCGGCCACGCGCACGAGCCGCGACGACGCGAACAGCAGCCGGTCGTGCGGCCACGTCGCCCGCCAGACGGCGTCGACGAGGGCCGCCCGGTCGACGGGAGCGCGCAGCGCGCCGAGTTCGGCGGCGATCGCCCCGAGCCGCTCCTGCGGCACCGTCGAGGCCAGACCGGTCGCGTCGGGGGCGGCGGGCGTCAGATCGACGGATGCCGCGCGCGACGCACGCAGCCACGCCCCGAGCCAGTCGCGGTCGGTCTCGCCGGTCGCCGCGACGATCTCGTCGACGGCGACCGTCGCACCGTTGAGGTTGAGCGGCTCGCCGGGCCCGCGCACCGCGAGCACCTCGACGTCGTCGCGGGACAGCAGCCGGACGATCTCGCGGCTGAGCGTGGGATGTCCGAACACGACGACGCGCTCGATGCGCCCGCCGAGTTCGGGATCCTGCAGGAGCGCGCGGTAGCCGTGCACGAGATGGCGTCCGAAGCGGGCGCCGCTGACGATCTCGGCGACCAGCGGCCAGCCGCCGTCGTGGGCGAGCGCCTCGGCGGCGGCCCCGGCATCCGCGCCCGCCACGACCACGGTGCGCGGCCCGCGCTCGAGCACGTACGGATCGGCCGCGGGGTCGTCGGGCACATCGGACTCGCCGATGCCGCCGCCGCCCTGGTACAGGGCCCCCGAAGGCTCAGCCGCCGGGATCTCGTCGAGGACCTCGTCGAGTGTCGGAGCCGGAGCGGTGAGCTCGGCCGACGGCGTACCCAGCCAGGCGGGCAGGGCGCCGGCGAGCGGGTCGCGGAACGGGATGTTCAGGTGCACGGGCCCGGGCTGCCGCGTCCCCGCCCCGAGCGCGGCGGCGACGGCATCATCGGCGAGAGAGCGCAGCATCGCGGAAGCGGCCCCCGTGCCGTCGTCGTCGACCTGGTCCGGCACCGGCAGGTCGGCTTCCCAGCGCGTGTTGGGCGCGAACATGCCGGGCTGCCGCGTCGTCTGGTTGGCTCCCACACCGCGCAGCTCGGGCGGCCGGTCCGCGGTCAGCAGCAGCAGCGGCACCCCGGCGTGATGGGCCTCGAGCGCCGCGGGGAGGTAATTGGCCGCGGCGGTTCCGGACGTGCAGATGAGGGCCGCCGGCATCCCGCTCTCCCGGCCGATGCCGAGCGCGGTGAACGCGGCCACGCGCTCATCGATCCGCACGTGCACACGCGCGCGGCCCTGCGCCTCGAGTTCGGCGGCCACGAGGGCGAGCGCCTGCGAGCGCGAGCCGGGACTCACGACGAGGTGACGCACCCCGAGCTCGACGAGGCGTCCGAGCAGCGCCGCGGCGGCGTCCGTCGCCGGGACGCGCCCGACCTCGGCGGCCGCCATCAGGTGCGGGTGGGCCGGTCGTCGTCGCCCGCGGTCGGCGGCGTGCGGGGGTCGTCGTCCTCGGCGTCGAGCGCGGCGAGCTCCTCCTCGAGTCGGCGGATGCGCTCGTCCTGATCGGAGATGCCGCCGATCGTCCCGAGGAACTCCGGGTTGTCGTCGGGTGCCCGGTAGACCGGGGCCACGCGGCGCGCGGAGCGGCCGATCACGAACCAGAGGATGCCGCCGAGCACGGGCAGCAGGATCACGATCAGCAGCCACACCGGCTTGCTCACCCCGCGGTGACGGGTGGGCGGCTGGAGCGCGCAGTCGACGATGCTGTAGACCCAGAACGTGATCGCCAGCAGCGCCAGGATGAGGTACACGCGCGCCACGGTTCCATCCTAGGCGCGAAGAAAGGGATGCGGACCGCGCGCCTAGACTGGGATAATGCGCATCCGCTCGACCGCCGTCTTCACCGCGCTGCGGCTGCTCGCCTTCCTCGTGCCGTTCGGCATCATGATGCTGTTCCCGGTGCTGCGCGAGTACTACTGGCTCTCGGCGATCTTCGCCGCCCTCATCGGCCTGAGCCTCTCGGTGCTCTTCCTGCGCCGCCCGCTGGCCGACATGGCGACCGACATGGAGGAGCGTCGCTCCGCCCGGCGCCGCCGCACCGGCGAGGAGCAGGATGCCGCCGCCGAGGATGCCGCCGCCGGAGACGCCGCGGGCGAGGCCTGACCCGGCCCGTTCGGCGTCAGCCGGCGAATCGGCGTCAGCCGGCGAACGCCCAGAACAGCAGGGCCCCGTAGGCGAGCGACGTGAACGACGTGATCGCCAGGGCGACGACGAGCTCGCGCGGCGCCCGGTAGGTCCACACGATGAGGATCGCGGCGGCGGCCGGGATCAGCCCCAACAGCGTGAGCCAGGCGATCGGGTGGAACGGCGCCAACAGGAACGTGAGCAGGAACGGCACCACGACGAGCACCGTGAACAGGATCTGCGACGCGCGTCGGCCGATGAGCACGGTGAGGGTGCGCTTGCGCGCGAGCCGGTCCTGGTCGATGTCGCGCAGGTTGTTGGCGACGAGCACGGCGCAGGCGAACAGTCCCGCTGCGACGGCGCCGATCCACGCTTCGTCGGGGACGTAACCCGCCTGGACGAACGTCGTGCCGACGGTGGCGACGAGTCCGAAGAAGACGAAGACGACGACCTCGCCGAAGCCGTAGTAGCCGTACGGGCGCTTGCCGCCGGTGTAGAACCAGGCCGCGACGATGCACACCGCGCCGACGGCCAGCATCCACCAGTGTCCCGTGCGCACGACGATGCCGATGCCGGCGATCGCCGCGATGCCGAAGAACGCCAGCGCGACGGCGAGCACCGTGCGCGGCTTCGCCTTGCGTGACGCGGTCAGCCGGGCGGGGCCGACGCGATGGTCGTCGGTGCCGCGGACGCCGTCGCTGTAGTCGTTGGCGTAGTTGACGCCGATCTGCAGCGCGAGCGCGACGACCAGGCAGGCCAGCGCGATGACCCAGTGGAACGGCCCCTGCACGATGAGCGCCGCCCCGGTGCCGATGAGCACGGGCGTGATCGCGAGCGGCAGGGTGCGCAGCCGTGCGGCGCCGATCCAGTCCCCGAGGGTCGCCGGCTCGGTGTGCCGCGGGTCGCGGGACTGGTGCGCCTTCTGCGGGTTGCCGTGGACCTTCTGCTTCTTCGGTCCGGCGTGATTCTTCTTACGCGTGCTGCCTGCCACGAACGTTCATCCTAGATCCGCGCGCTGTGGCGCCCTGGCGTTTCGACTCGTCGCTGCGGTCCTCGCTCAACGACCGGAAGCAGGTCGCCCCCTTCCGGTCGTGAGCGAGCGCAGCGAGTCGAAACGCGGCTCACGCGTCGGCGACGCGGCGGGCGAGGGCGGCGCGGTCGGGTTTGCCGCTGGGCAGCAGCGGCACTTCGTCGACGGCGAGGATGCCGCGCGGCCGCGCGGGCGCGCCCAGCTGCGCGCCGACGGCGGCACGGATGCGCTCCAGCACGTCGGGGTCGCCGCGCCGCGCGGCCTCGTCGAGGACGACGACCGACCCCTGCCCCCACCGCTCGTCGGTGACCGGCACCACGACCGCGGTTTCGAGTCCGGCGAGCGTACGCACCGCCTGCTCGACGCGGTCGAGCGACACGTTCACTCCCCCGGAGACGATGACGTTGTCCCGCCGGCCGGTGACCCGCAGCACGCCTCCGTCGAGGGTTCCGGCGTCGCCGGTGCGGTACCAGCGGGTACCGTCGTCGTCCCGGATGAACACGTCTGCGGTGCGCTCGGGCTCGCCGAGGTAGCCGTCGGCGAGCATCGGTCCACTCACCTGCACCTCGCCGTCGACGATGCGCAGAGTCGCGCCGCGCAGCGGGACGCCGTCGTAGACGCAGCCTCCGGCCGTCTCGCTCGAGCCGTAGGTGCGCACGATCCGCACGCCCGAGGCCGCGGCACGCTCTGCGAGGGCGGGCGCCAGGGCCTGACCGCCGACGAGCACGGCGGCGAAGGTGTCGAGATGGGTGCGGATGCCGGCATCCGCGGCGTCGAGCAGGGTCTGCAGCTGCGCCGGCACGAGGGACGTGTAGACCGGGACGTCGACGTCACCGACGCGGGAGTGCATCGTCGCGGCGAGCGCGGCGAACGCCTCCGCCGAGAACGAGCCCGACAGCAGCGCCGGTTCGTGCCCCGCCATGAGGCTGCGCACGAGCACCTGCACGCCCGCGATGTAGGTCGCCGGCAGCGCGAGCAGCCATCGCCCCTCGCCGAGCCGCTCGGCGGTGGCGGTCGTGCTCGCGATGAGGGCGGAGCGGCTGAGCACGACGCTCTTCGGGTACCCCGACGACCCCGAGGTGGTCACCACGACCGCCGTCCCCGGCGGCGCCGGCAGCCGTCCGGCGTCGCCGCCGACGGCCCCACCCGCGTCTCCGAGGAACAGCGGCGCACCGGCGCCGTCGATGACGGCGCGCAGGCCCCGCAGCACGTCGGCGGCGTGCATCAGAAGTGGTACGGGAAGGCCGACCAGTCGGGTGCGCGCTTCTCGAGGAACGCGTCGCGCCCCTCGACGGCTTCGTCGGTGCCGTAGGCGAGGCGCGTGGCCTCCCCCGCGAACACCTGCTGCCCGACCATGCCGTCGTCGACGGCGTTGAACGCGAACTTCAGCATCCGGATCGCCGTGGGCGACTTCGTCAGGATGGTGCGCGCCATCGCGAGGGCTTCGCGCTCGAGTTCGGCGTGCGGCACGACCCGGTTCACGCCGCCCATCTCGTACGCGCGCTGGGCGGAGTACTCCTCGGCGAGGAAGAACACCTCGCGCGCGAACTTCTGACCCACCTGGCGGGCCATGTACGCCGAGCCGTATCCGGCGTCGAACGAGCCCACATCCGCGTCGGTCTGTTTGAACCGGCCGTGCTCGGCCGATGCGATCGTCAGGTCGCACACGACGTGCAGCGAATGGCCGCCGCCGGCCGCCCAGCCGGGTACCACGGCGATGACGACCTTCGGCATGAAACGGATGAGGCGCTGCACCTCGAGGATGTGCAGCCGTCCCGCGCGGGCGGGATCGTGGACGGTCGTCTCGTCGTCGGAGTACTTGTAGCCGTCGCGTCCGCGGATGCGCTGGTCGCCACCGGAGCAGAACGCCCATCCGCCGTCCTTCGGGCTCGGACCGTTGCCGGTGAGCAGCACGACGCCGATGCGCGGATCCTGCCGGGCGATGTCGAGGGCGCGGTAGAGCTCGTCGACGGTGTGCGGCCGGAAGGCATTGCGCACCTCGGGCCGGTCGAACGCGATGCGGGCGACGCCGCCGTCGACGGAGACGTGCGCCGTGATGTCGGTGTAGTCCTCGGCGCCGGGCGCGAGCACCCACTCGGACGGGTCGAACAGGTCGGAGACGGTCACCCGCCCAGACTACGCGGGCCCTGCAACGACCCTGCCGCCCCGTCGCCGGGCCGCTGACAGCCCGCCGCGGGCTCGCTAGAGTCGCGACATGACCGCGACGATCCGGCCGCTGACCGCCGAAGACCGGCAGTCGGACGAGTTGTGGCCGCTGCTGTGGGACGCCGCCGCCGTCGAGGCCGACGCGCTGCCGTGGGTGCGCAACGTGGAACTGCCGACGCTCGAGACCGCCGGCTACTTCGACCCCGAGTTGCGGGGGTTCGCGGCCTGGTCCGTCGGTGCCGACGCCGTGACGCTGCGCTACATCGCGGTCGACCCGAAGCACCGCGGCCACGGCATCGGGCGGCGCCTCATCGACGCGGTCCGCCGCTCCCACAGCACCCTCCCGGTGCGCACCGACGCGGATGCCGAGGCCATCGGCTTCTACGCGGACGTCGGGTTCGCCTTCGAATCGGTCGCCGGCGCCCCGCATCCGCGGTACGCCTGCACCGCCGCGCCGCTGGGCGACGCCGCCGACCTCACCCTGGCCGCGTATCGCGCGGGCGCGCTGCGGTTCATCCAGACGACCCCGATCGGGCCGTACCGTTCACCGCTCGCCGACGACCTGCTGGCTCTCGTGCGCGAGGGCGGCAGCGTACTCGAACTCGGCACGGGGCCGGGACGCGATGCGGACGCGCTGGAGGCCGCCGGCCTCGTCGTCGACCGCACCGACGCGGCGGGGCCGTTCGTCACGCTGCAGAAGGCGGCGGGGCACGCCGCGCGGATGCTGGATGTGCGCGCGGCGGACTTCGGCGGACCGTACGACGCCGTGTTCGCGAATGCGGTGCTGCCGCACGTGGACCGCCCCGAGCTGCCGCGCGTGCTCGGCACGGCGCTGCGGGCCACGGTGCCCGGCGGGGTGATCGCCGCGTCGTTCAAGGAAGGCGACGGCGAGGGCTGGTCGACCCACAAGCTCGACGCTCCGCGGCACTACGTGTACTGGCGCGCCGCGCCCCTTGCCGCGGCGTTCACCGCCGCCGGATGGTCGGACGTGCGCGTGCGCGACATCACGACGCCGGGCGCGGCCGATCGCTGGCTCGGCGTGACGGCGCGCCGCCCCGCTGCGCGGAGGGCGCGCTGATGCTCGTCGTCGGCTCGATCGTCATCCGCGTGGATCCCGAGGGCAACCGCTTCTGCGTCGTGGCCGCGGCGGACTGGTCGGGCTGGGCCGCGCACCGCTGAGCGCGCCGCCCGCCCCTCACCGGCCCCCACGGGCCACCCCGGCATGGGACAATGGAGCACGGCGACACCCTCCCCGACGGATGCCGTCGGGAAGGCGCATCGTGCAGATCAGGAACTCCTCGGACTGGCGCGACGCCCTCCCCTTCGAACTCGCGGTCCCGGCCGCCGAGGCCGTGCCGGGCGAGCCGACCCGGTGCGCCGGATGCGGTCCCGCCAGCGAGCCGTGGCCGCGCGAGGGACTCTGGGTGGTCAAGCACAAGCACCCGAACAACCCGGCCGGATTCGTGCGGTACTACTGCGCCGACCACAAGCCGAAGGCGAAGCTCGCCCCGCCCGTCGCGGCCGCGAAGGCGCCCCGCGCCCGCGCCGAGCGCGCCCCCCGCGCCGAGCGCGTCGCCGCGCCCAAGGTGCCCGAACGCGTCGCGGCGCTGTGCCCGGACTGCTTCGTCGAGGTGCCGCCGAGCGGCGTCTGCGGCATGTGCGGCACCCGCGTCGGCTGAACCTCAGTCCTCCTCGACCACGACGCCGGCGAACGGCGTCAGGGTGCGCAGCACGTCGCCGTCTTGCACGAGGTACAGCCTCAGGGTGGCGCCGCCCAGCATCGGATCGCCCTCGCCGTAGGGATGTGCCGCGCAGGTGTCGGCGGTCGAGACCACCCGCATCTCCTCGCCGGGCTCGACATCACCCGTCACCGCATCCGCGACGGTGACCGTGTAGGCGTTGGCGTCGAAGCCCATGAGCCGCTCGGTGCCGGCGGACGTGACGTCGGTGACGACGGCGACGACATCCGCGTCGTCGGCCATGCGGTCTTCGGTGAGGTAGTCGACCCACGATGCGCATTCCTGCGACTGCCCGAGTCCGAACACCTGGAAGCCGGCGCATCCGGCCAGCGCGAGCGGTGTCAGCGCCAGCACGGCGAGCGCTGCGAGGCGCCCGGTACGGCGCGACCGTCGATCCCGCGCGAGCTCCCGCATCCGTTCCTCCCCCGCCATCCTGACACCGACGCGGATGCCGGAACACCCCGTGCGGTCAGCGCCGGGCGCGTCGTGCCTTGAGGATGCCGTCGATGCAGTCCCAGCCGGCGATCGCGACCGTGCCGAAACCGGTCAGCACCGACACGACCGTGGCCACGGTGTCGGCCGAATCGGCGGGCACGAGGGTGGTCCAGAACTCGGGGTCGATGAGCTCGCCTCGACTCAGCAGCCACAGCACCGGCACCGCGACGGCGACGTTGAGCACGATGTTCGCGGCGGCGGTGCCGACGCTCCAGTGCCCACGGGCGTAGACGGCCACGGCCAGGAGGGCCTCCGCCGCGATCGCGACGAACAGCGCGGTGATCCACCACGGCCACAGCTCCGGCGCGAAGAACGACAGACCGGGGTGCGAGGGGACGAACCCGAGGAAGTGGTCCCACACGATCGCCCCGGCCGCGATCGCCAGCCACACGAGCGTGGCGACGAGTTCGGCCAGTCCCGCGCCGGTCTCCTTGATCTCGGGCAGGTCGTCGAGGGTCCACTCCTTCTGGAATCCGACATCCTGCCCCTTGGCGTGCCGCTCGACGATGGCGAAGACGAGGGTCGTCCAGAACCCGATGTGCACGACGGTGCTGAGCACGACGGCCCAGACGGTTCCGATGATCCCGCCCACCGGCTCGCCCGCGAGGGTCATGCCCAGCGCGACGCCGAAGGCGGCGCAGACCGGCACGATCGCCCACAGCAGCTTCAGCAGCCGCCACCACGTGAGGTAGGAGCGCGGGCCGATCAGCTGCAGCGGCCGGTCGATGTACGCGGCGGCGAGCGCCTCGGGGTCGCCGAGCTCGGTGAGCACGGAGCGTTCCGCCGCGGCATCCGACACCCCGCTCTCGCGTCGCGCGTCGAGCTGGTCGGCGATGCGCTCGCGTAGGTCGGCGGCGAGTTCGGGGCGCTGCTTCTCGGGCACCGTGCGCGTGGCGGCGGAGATGTAGCGGTCGGTGAGGGTGGCGTCCATGGGTCACAGCCCTTCGGGGAGGGCGTCGATCGCGGCGGCGATGACGCGGAAATCGTCGGTGAGGGCGCGGGCGAGCTCGGCGCCCGCGGCGGAGGTGCGGTAGAACTTGCGGGGCCGCGCCTCGTCGGTGTTCCACTCGCTCGTGAGGTGCCCCTGCTTCTCGAGGCGCCGCAGCAGCGGGTACAGCGTGTTGGCATCGGTGTCGAAGCCGCGTTCCTGCAGCTGCTCGAGCAGGCCGTAGCCGTAGCCGGGTTCGGCCAGCATCCGCAGGCACGCCAGCACGACGGTGCCGCGCCGCAGCTCCTGCAGGTGCGTCTCGAGGAAGTCGGTCTCGCTCACGCCTCACACGATACTGTGTCTCACACGCTATCGTCAATGACACAGGTCGAAGTCGGCGTCGGAAGGAGCAGGATGGATGCCGTGAGCACCCCGCCGCTGTCCGAGCTCCTGGCCGACGCCCACGTCGTCGCCCTCCCGCTGACCACCCGGTTCCGGGGCATCGAGACGCGCGAAGCCGTCGTGTTCGCGGGGCCGCAGGGGTGGACGGAGTTCTCCCCCTTCTCCGAGTACGACGACGCCGAGGCGGCCACGTGGCTCGCCGCGGCGATCGAATACGGCTGGACCGCCGTGCCCGCCCCGGTGCGCGAGGCGGTGCGCGTGAACGCCACGGTCCCCGCCGTGTCCGCCGCAGCCGTGCCGGCAGTGCTCGCCCGCTTCGACGGATGCCGCACCGCCAAGGTGAAGGTCGCCCAGCGGGGTCAGACGCTCGCCGACGACGTGGCCCGCGTGCGCGCCGTGCGCGGCATCCTGGGGCCGGAAGGACGGGTGCGCGTCGATGCGAACGGCGCGTGGAACGTCGACGAGGCCGAGCGCGCGCTCCACGCGCTGGCGGAGTTCGACCTCGAGTATGCCGAGCAGCCGTGCGCGGGGATCGACGAGCTCGCCGAACTGCGCGCGCGTGTCGCGGACTGGGACATCCCGATCGCGGCCGACGAGTCGGTGCGGAAGGCGTCCGACCCGCTCGCCGTCGCGCGTGCGGGCGCCGCCGACCTGCTCGTCGTCAAGGCCCAGCCGCTGGGCGGCATCCTCCGCGCCCTCGACGTCGTCGCCGAGGCGGGGCTGCCCGCGGTGGTCTCGAGCGCACTCGACACGAGCATCGGCCTGTCGATGGGCGTCGCCCTGGCGGCATCCCTCCCCCGTCTCGACTTCGACTGCGGGCTCGGCACCGCGTCGCTGCTGGCCGCCGACGTCACGACCTCGCCGCTGCGCCCGGTGGGCGGCGCGCTGACGCTCGAGCGTCCCGTCGCCGACCCCGATCTGTTGCGCGCGCACCGCGCATCGCCCGAGCGCGAGCAGTGGTGGCTCGAGCGTCTGCGCCGCTGCCACGCGCTGCTGTCGGCGAGCGGTTCGGGAGGAGATGTGCGTTCAGGAGGGTGAATCCCCCGCATCCATCCTCCCGAACGCACATCCCCTCACGAATGCACGGGGTCGGCGCGCGGATGCCGGCGGCAGAGGGTCAGGGCGCTTCGACGAGCAGCCCGGCCACGGTCTCCATCCGCGCGTTGATGGTCGCGTTCATCTGCGCGGGGCTCGCGCCCTCGAGGATCGCGCGCGTACACGTGTCGTCGGCGACGTCGACGAGCAGGCGCGCAGCCTCCTCGATCGGCAGGCGCACCCGGAAGCCGTACACCTCCACGACATGGCGGATGATGTCGGCGACGCGGCCGGCCATCGCATCCTGCAGGCCGAGGTAGGCCGCCGCCAGCCGCGGGTCGCGCAGCGCCTGCGTGCGCAGCTCGCTGAACAGGTGGGGCTCGAAGTTCGCGCCGAAGCTCTGCCCCACGACCTCGCGCACGAGAAGGGACGGGTCGAGGTCCTCCCGCGGACCGAGATCGCGCACGCGCACGGCGACCTCTTCGAGCTTGGCGTCGGTGAGCTGGGCGACGAGGGCGACGAACAGCTCGTCCTTCGACTCGAAGTTGGAGTAGAACGCGCCGCGCGTGAACCCGGCGCGTTCGCAGATCATCTCGACGGATGCCGCATCCATGCCGACCTCGGCGAACACCGCGTGGGCGGCATCCAGCAGCCGCGCGCGCGTCTGCTCGCGGCGACGCGACCCGGCCCGGGTGGTGACCTCCGACATCCGCTCTCCTCCTGTCCCCTCATGTTCACACCCAGTCCACAGATTTGCGACGAGCGACGCCCTTAGGATACATCTGTGTATCGGATACAGCGCTGTATCGATCGTCCGTGAAAAAGCACCCACCGGAGCGCCCGTGTCCACATTCCTGTACTCGCTCGGCCGCTGGTCGTACCGTCACGCCTGGCGCGTGCTGATCGCGTGGCTCGTGCTGCTCGGTCTCGCCGGCGGCGGTGTCGCCCTGTTCATGAAGGGCACCGACAACTCGTTCTCCATCCCGGGCACCGAGGCGCAGGAGGGCATCCAGCTGCTCGATCGCACCTTCCCGCAGGCCAGCGGCGCGAGCGCGCAGTTCGTGATCGTCGCCACCGAGGGCGCGAGCGTCGAGGACGAGCCGTACCGCAGCGAGATCACCGACGTCACGGACCGGCTCGGTGACGTCGACGGGGTGACCGCGGTCACCGACCCGTTCGACGAGATGGTGTCGGGGCTCGTCTCCGACGACGGTCGCGCGGCCATCGTGCAGGTGCAGTTCGACGGGCAGGCCACGAGCGTGTCGGCCGAAACGAAGGACGACATCGAGCAGATCACGGCCGACTTCCGCGCCGACCTGCCCGAGGGTGCCACCTCCGCCCTCGGCGGCGACCTCTTCTCGACGTCGATCCCCGCACTGTCGATCATCGAGGCCGTCGGCGTGCTCATCGCGCTGTTCGTGCTGATCGTCACGTTCCGCTCGTTCGCGGTGGCGTGGTTCCCGCTCGTGAGCGCGCTCATCGGCGTGGGGCTCGCCGTCGCGCTGATCTACGTGTCGACCGCGTTCGTGTCGGTGTCGTCGACCACGCCGATGCTGGCGGTGATGCTGGGTCTGGCGGTCGGCATCGACTACGCCCTGTTCATCGTCGCGCGACATCAGGACCAGGTGCGCAGCGGGATGGATCCCGAGGAATCCGCCGCCCGAGCGACCGGCACGGCCGGCTCCGCCGTCGTCTTCGCCGGCGTCACGGTGCTCATCGCCCTCATCGGCCTGGGCTTCGCCGGCATCCCGTTCCTCACGACCATGGGCATCGCCGCGGCCGTCGCGGTCGCGATCGCCGTGCTCGTCGCGATCACCCTCACCCCCGCCCTCCTCGGCTTCGCGAAGGGCCGCGTGGTCGGCTGGGGCCACGGCCTGCTGCGCCGCGGCGTGCGCACCCGGAAGACGGATGCCGCACCCGCGTCCGCCGGCTCGCCCGATGCGGATGCCGCATCCCCGGCACCGGCGACCGCACCGGCATCCGCCCCTGTGTCTGCGCCAGTGAAGCGCCCCAACCGCTGGGTCATGCTCGTCACGCGGCACCCCGTCGTCACGACGATCGCCGTCGTGGTGACCCTCGGCATCATGGCGATCCCCGCGGCGAGCCTGCACCTGGCACTGCCGAACGCGGGCGTGCAGCCCACCTCGAGCGAGGCGCGTCAGGCGTACGACCTCAACGCCGAGCACTTCGGGCCGGGATCGAACGGCCCGCTGGTGATGACCGGGACGATCGTCACCTCGACCGACCCGCTGGGCCTCATGGCCGATCTCAAGGCGGAGGTCGAGAGCATCCCGGGCGTCAAGGAGGTCGCCCTCGCGACCCCGAACGAGACCGCCGACACCGGCCTCATCCAGATCGTTCCCGAGACGGCTCCCGACGATCCGGCCACCGCCGACCTCGTGCGCGAGCTGCGCTCGCACCACGACGAATGGCTCGACGAGTACGGCGTCGACCTCAAGGTCACCGGCTTCACCGCCGTCGGCATCGACATCTCCGACCGGCTCGGCGCCGCCCTGCTGCCGTTCGGCCTGTTCGTCGTGGGGCTCTCCTTCATCCTGCTGATGATCGTGTTCCGCTCGATCTGGGTGCCGCTGAAGGCGACGCTCGGCTACCTGCTGTCGATCCTCGCCGCGTTCGGCGTCGTCGCCGCCGTGTTCGAGTGGGGCTGGTTCGCCGAGGCCCTGCACGTGACGCGCACCGGGCCGGTGATCAGCTTCATGCCGATCATCCTCATGGGCGTGCTGTTCGGACTCGCGATGGACTACGAGGTGTTCCTCGTCTCGCGGATGCGGGAGGACTACGTGCACGCTCGCCGCGCCCGCCGCGGCCGCGCGGATCGGGCGACGGCGGTTGCGGCCGTACGCAGCGGCTTCACCGCGTCGGCGCGTGTCGTCACCGCCGCCGCCGTGATCATGTTCGCCGTGTTCGCGGCGTTCGTTCCCGAGGGCGACAGTTCGATCAAACCCATCGCGCTCGGCTTGGCGGTCGGCATCGGCGTCGACGCGTTCCTCGTGCGGATGACGCTCGTCCCGGCGATCATGGCACTGCTGGGCGAGAAGGCATGGTGGATGCCGCGCTGGCTCGACCGCATCCTGCCGCACTTCGACATCGAGGGCGAGGCCGTCGAGCGCGAGCTGAAGCTCGCCGCGTGGCCCGAACCGGACTACACCGGTCCGCTCGTCGGCGAGGGCGTGAGCGTCGTCGCCGAGGGCGCCGGAGAGGCGGGCGAAGTGACGCTGT
Source organism: Microbacterium telephonicum (assembly GCF_003651225.1). Lineage (GTDB taxonomy): Bacteria > Actinomycetota > Actinomycetes > Actinomycetales > Microbacteriaceae > Microbacterium > Microbacterium telephonicum. The sequence goes on along the minus strand of NZ_RCDB01000001.1, from coordinate 801,609 downwards.
TCGACGGTGCCGACTTCCGTGTCGAGCACGGCGGCACGCTCGTGGTGACGGCATCCGACCCGCGCGCGGCGCGCGCCTTCGTGCTCACCGTCGCCGGACGCCTCACCCCGACGGACGGACGCCTGCGCGTGTCGGGGCACCTGCTGCCCGGCCGCGCCGCCTGGGTGCGCAGCCACGTCGGTGTCGCCCTGCTCGACGGGTCCGAGGCGCCGCTCAAGGAGCTGCGTCGCGCCGTCGCCGGGCGTACCCGCCTCGTCGCGATCGACGGGATCGACGCCCTCACCGGGTCCGATCGCGACCAGGCCGCCGCGATCCTGCGCGACGCCGCGACGGCCCGCGCCGAGGGCATCCCGCTGACCCTCGTGGTCTCGACGCGCCGCGAGAGCGCCGCGCTCGACCTCCTCTCCGACGCCCACCGGCCGAGCGTGGAATCGCTCGCGCTGCGGGCGCACACCACCGACTCCCCCGCCCCGGCGACCGACACGCAGGTGATCTCATGACCCTCCCCCTGGAACGCGCCCGCTCCCGCAAGCCCGTCACGTGGCTGACCCTCGTCGGCGTGCTGCTGCTGCCCGTCGTCATCGGCGGCATCCTCATCACGGCGCTCTACAACCCCACCGAGCGGCTCGACGCGATGACCGTCGCCGTCGTCAACGACGATGAGCCGGTCACCGTGGGCGGACAGATGGCGCCGCTCGGCCGTCAGCTCACCGCCGGGCTCGTGGAGGGCTCCGACGACATCCCGAGCAACCTCACCTGGACGATCTCCAACACCGACGACGCCGCTGAGGGCCTCGCCGACGGCACCTACAACGCCGTCGTGACGATCCCGCAGAACTTCTCGGCCGCGGCGACCTCGACGGCGCCCGGATCGACGCCCGAGAAGGCGACCATCCAGGTCGAGACCGCGCCCGACGCGCACATCGTCGACGACGCGATCACGGCGCAGGTGACGCAGGCGGCGGCCTCCCTCATGGGGCAGCAGCTGTCGGAGGTGTACCTCGAGAACGTGCTGCTGGGCTTCACGACTATCGGCGATCAGCTGGGCGAGGCCGCCGACGGCGCGCACCAGCTCGCCGACGGCGCCGCGCAGGCCGCCGACGGCGCCGCGCAGCTGCCGGACGGCGCCTCGGCCCTCTCGTCGGGGGCCGCCCAGCTCGGCGACGGCGCCGGGCAGATCGCCGACGGCATCGGCGGACTCGGCAGCGGCGCGACGCAGCTGGCCGGCGGTCTCGGCACGATCGCGCAGAAGACCCGCGAGGCCGGCGCGGGTGCGTCTCAGCTCGCGGCCGGTGTCTCCGGCGGCGCGGCGCAGCTGCGGGCGACGGGGCTCGTCCCCGCGAAGCTCAGCGACGGCGCCGCGACGGCGGCGACCGCGACGAAGGCCTACATCGCGGGGCTCGGGCAGCTGGCTTCGGGGTGCGCGGCATCCGGTGCTGCACCCGCCTTCTGCGCGCAGCTCACCGCCGCTGTCGATCCCACCGCCATGCAGGGCGCCGGCGGCGTGATCGCCGCGACCCAGGGCGTCAGCGACGGCCTGACGACCTTCGACCGCGAAGCCACCGCACAGATCGCCGGACAGTTCGACACGATCGCGACCAACATCGGAACGCTCGCGGGCGGACTCGACCAGCTCGCGGGCGGGGTCGACCAGTCCACCGCGGGAGCCACGGCGCTCGCGAGCGGCGCGGGCCAGCTGCAGACCGGCGCCGACGGCCTCGCTTCGGGTGCCACGCAGCTCGCCGACGGCGCCACGCAGCTCGCCGACGGTGCGACGCAGCTCTCCGACGGTGTCGGCGAACTCGCCACGGGCACCAACACGCTCGCCGACGGTCTCACGACCGCGGTCGACCAGATCCCGACCTATTCGGATGCCGAGGCCACCGACCTCGCGACGGTCGTGGCGAACCCGGTCACGGCCGAGGGCGTCGGCACCAACCTCTTCGGCGCCTCGGCGATCCCGCTGCTGGCGATGCTCGCGCTGTGGTTCGGCGGACTCGCGTCGTTCGTGGCGCTGCAGGCGGTGCCGCGCGGCGCGCTCAGCTCGCGCCGCCCGTCGGTGCTGCTGGCGCTGCGCGCGTTCCTCCCGGCCGCCGGGATCGGCGCGCTGCAGGGGGCGCTCGTGGCCGGTATCGTCCAGCTCGCGGCGTCCTACGATGCGGGCACCTGGTGGGCATTCGCCGGACTGAGCGTCGTCGCGGGAGTCGTGTTCGCGGCCGTCAACCAGGCCCTCGTCGCGGTCTTCGGCGGCGCGGGCCGCTGGATCAGCGCGCTGGTGGGCGTGCTCGCGGTCGCGACCGGCATCGTCTCGACGGTTCCCGGTGTGCTGACCTCGATCGCGGCGCTCATGCCGACGAGTCCGGCATACACCGCGATGCTCGCGGCGTTGACCCCCGCGACCGGTGTGGCCGCAAGCCTCACCGGCATGATCGTCTGGGGCGCGCTCGCCTTCCTCGTCAGCGTGCTCGCCGTGGCCCGCCGCCGCGCGACGACCGCATCCGCCGTGCTGAAGGCGTCGCCCGCGCTCGCCTGAGCCCGCCGCACGGCCGGAAGGCCCCGGGATCGCTGCAAGCGCCTCGGGGCCTTCGCGTTTCTGCGGGGCGAGGCTGGGTGGCTGGGAGCGCACGCCTTGGGCATGTCACACGAAGTGACGCATCCACCGCCCGCCACCGACCGTTCGTGTGACACGCACCCCAGCCATGTCACGCAATACGCCGGTCAGCGCGGCCTCCACCGACCGTTCCCGTGACACGCGCCCCGGCCACGTCACGCAATGCGCCGGTCAGCGCGGCCGGCACCCGCCATTTGCGTGACACGCACCCAGGTCAGGCCGCAAACGTCGACCCCGGCGGGGCTCAGCTCAGGCCGCTGTAGACGTGCAGACCCTTGAAGAACTGGTTCACGATCGTGAAGTTGAACATCACTGCGCTGAAGCCGACGATCGACAGCCAGGCCGACCGGGTTCCGCGCCAGCCGCGCGTCGCGCGCGCGTGGATGTAGCCGGCGTAGAGCACCCAGATGACGAAGGTCCACACTTCCTTCGTGTCGAAGCCCCAGTAGCGACCCCACGCGTCGTTGGCCCAGATCGAGCCGGCGATCAGCGTGAACGTCCAGAAGATGAAGCCGATGATCGTGAAGCGATAGGCGAGCGACTCGAGTGCGTCGGCCGACGGCAGCGTCCGCAGGAAGCGCGGCCCCTGCCGGCGCGGCTTGCCGCCCTCCGTCGACGCGGATGCGGCGGCCGCCGCCACGGCGAGCCGCTCGCGTCGGTGCTGCATGAGCTGCAGCACCGACAGCGCGAAGGCGAGGGCGAGCAGCGCCGTCGCCAGCGATGCGACGAACACGTGCACGACCAGCCAGATGCTCTTGAGCGGGTCGGCGAGGGGGACGACCTCGACGTAGTAGGCGAGGATCGCGCCGCCGAGCAGCACGATCACGAGTCCGGTCACGAACGATCCCAGGAACCGCAGGTCGTAGCGCAGCAGCACCACGAGGTAGACGGCGATGACGAGGGTCGTGCCGGTGAGGGCGAACTCGTACATGTTCGACCACGGCACCCGCTCGGCGGCGATGCCGCGCAGCACGGTCGCGCCGACGTGGAAGACGAAGCCCAGCACCGTCAGCGACGTGCCGATGCGCGCCCAGAGGTAGCGGCGACGCGCACCGATACGGGCTTCGAGGTCGACGCCCGCGGCCGCCTCCTCCGCGCGGATCTCCTCGATCGTCTGCCCCGCTCCGCCCGCGCCGCCTGCAGCACGACCCGCGGATGCGGCCGCGCCCACGAGCACGCGCGCCTCGACGGCGTCCTTGGCCTTCAGCGCCTGGTCGGAGCGTCGGGCGAGGTCGACGGCGTAGGCGATGAACGCGAGGGCGTAGATCGCGATCGCCGTCCACACCAGGACGACGGAGGCGGAGTCGAGCGAGAGTCCGGTCTCGGGCATGCGGGTCAGTCTACTTTCGGAGGGGTCTCGGAGGGCGGGCGCGGCGACTCGGCGTCGGCCCCGTCACCAGAAGCATCGGACGCACCGGAAACGCCGGAACCACCGGCCGCAGCGCCGCCAGCTCCGCCATCACCCGGGGTGTCGCCCGCCGGCACGCCCAGCGCCTCGCCGTGCTCGCGGGAGAGCTGGGCGACGGCGGCGGCGATGGCGGGGTCCTCGCCGCGGGCGAGACCGGCGTACTCGATGCGCAGCCCGGCATCCGTCGGGGTCGCCTTCACCCACATGCGACGACGCGGCACGAACAGCGCGGCCAGGAGGCCGGCCAGCGCGATGATCGCGAAGGTCAGCACCCACGGCGCACCGACGTCGCGGTGCACCGACAGCGACACGTAGCGCTTGACCGCCTCAGGGGCGCCCTCCTGCGTCGCGTTCTCGAACGTGACGGTGCCGAGGCCGTCGGGCAGGTCGGCGGTCTCGCCGGGGGCGAGTTCCAGCGACGGCACGTCGATGGCGCGGCCGGTGAGCTGCGTCATGTCGCCGGTGTCGAGGGCGTACACGTTGCGCGGGGTGCCGTCGTCGATGCCGAGATCGCCGACGTACACGTCGAGGGTCAGCATCGGGTTGAGCAGGTCGCCGAACGCCGACGTGAACGCGCCGGTGTTCAGGTTCGCGGCGCTCGGATAGAAGAAGCCGACGAGGCCCATCTGCTGGGGCAGACCGTCGGGCACCTTGACGACGCCGAGCGAGGTCATGTTGGCGTCCTGCGGGAGGAACTCGACGTCTTCGCGGAACACGACGTTCCCGTCGGCGTCGCGCACCGTGATCGTCGGGGCGTAGCCGTTGCCCATGAGGTAGAGCCGCTCCCCCACCACGTCGAGCGGGTGGTTCACGCGGATGTCGCCCTCCCGGGCGTCCTGCCCCGGCTCCTGCACGGTGACGTGGGCGGCGAAGTCGCCGGCCTGGCCCTGGCCCTGCTCGCCGATCGGCGTGTAGGTGACGTCGAAGCTGTCGAGCGTGACCGTGTAGGGCGGCAGCGCGTTCGTGTCGACGAAGCGGCCGGGGTTGAACGACGTGTAGCCGAGACCCGGCGAGTTGACGAAGCTCGCGCCCTCGGTGATGACGGTCTGCCCCGTGTAGGTGAGTCCGCCGCCGACGCCGACGGCGATCAACACGCCGACCAGGGCGCCGTGGAAGACGAGGTTGCCGGTCTCGCGCAGGTAGCCGCGCTCGGCCGAGACGGATGCCACGTCGCCGCGGTCGTAGCGCTCGACGCGGTATCCGCCGCGCTTGAGCTGTGCCTGGGCGAGGTCGATCGCGCGTCCGGCGGCGACGACCGGGTCTTCGCCCCCGGTGACGGGGATCAGCGTCTCGGCGTGGTCGTCGAGCCGCGCGAGGCGCGCGGGGGTACGCGGCGGCCGGGCCCGCAGCGCCTGCCAGTGGTGCTTCGTGCGCGGGATGACGCAGCCGATGAGCGAGATGAACAGCAGGATGTAGATCGCCGAGAACCAGGCCGACGTGTACACGTCGAACAGCTGCATGCCGTCGAGGATCGGGAACAGGTCGGGGTTGTCGACGCGGAACTGGCTGACGCCGTTCGGGTCGGCACTGCGCTGCGGCACGATCGACCCGGGGATCGCGGCGACGGCGAGCAGCAGCAGCAGCACGAGGGCCGTCCGCATGCTCGTGAGCTGACGCCAGCCCCACCGCGTCCACCCGACGAATCCGAGCTTCGGCTGTGCGATCGCGCTGTCGCCGGAGGGGGCGGGTGCGTCGGCGTGGTCGGCGGGCCGCAGCGGATCGGTCACGTCGGAGGCTCCCGCGGCGAGGCGGTCAGATCGGGAGTTCGACACCGCCGATCACCCCCAGCAGCTGCGACATGATGGCCGTCCACACGCCCGTGACCATGAGGATGCCGAGCACGATCAGCAAGGCGCCGCCCAGGATGTTGACGGCGCGGATGTGGCGGCGCAGGAACGCGACCGAGCGGGTCGCCCAGCCGAAGCCGACGGCGAGCAGGAGGAACGGGATGCCGAGCCCGAGGGAGTAGGCCACGGCGAGCAGGCCCGCCCGCCAGGGGTCGGCCTGGCTGACGCCCATCGACAGGATGGCCGCGAGGGTCGGGCCGATGCACGGCGCCCAGCCGACGCCCATGGCGACGCCGAGCAGCGGCGCGCCGACGAGTCCCAGGTTCTGTCGCACCTGCGGCTTGAACGTGCGCTGCGCGAAGCCGAACACGCCGACGAAGACGAGGCCGAGCGCGATGACGACGATGCCGAGTACCCGGGTGATGACGTCCTGGTACTGGATGAAGAAGCGGCCGACGGTGCCGGCGAAGATGCCCATCGAGACGAACACGAGCGTGAACCCGGCGATGAACAGCAGCACGCCCAGCACGAGACGCGAGCGCGCGCGTGTGCGGGGGCCGCCGGCGCGGGGGGCCGCCGCGCCGCCGAGGAAGCCGAGGTAGCCGGGAACGAGGGGCAGCACGCACGGCGAGAGGAACGAGACGAGGCCGGCGAGGGCGGCGATCGGGATCGCTACCCACAGCGCGCCGTCGAAGACGATGGCGCCGGGATTCACGACGACCCCGCCGCAGACGACTCGGCGACGGTGTCCTCGACGATCGTGCGCAGGATCGACTCGCTCTGCACGGCGCCGACGAACCGTGCGGCGACCCGGCCCTCGGCGTCGAGCACGAGCGTCGTGGGCGCCGCCATCACGGTCGTCGCCGAGGCGAACGCGAGCTTGAGGTCGGCGTCCTCGTCGGCCAGCAGCGACGGGTACGTGATGCCGTACGTCTTCTCGAAGGATGCCGCCTGCTCGGAGCCGTCGTAGATGTTGATGCCGAGGAACGAGGCGCCGGCATCCGCGGTCGCCTGAGCGACGCCCTCGAGGATCGGCGCCTCGGCACGGCACGGCCCGCACGCGGCGTACCAGAAGTTCACGACGACGACCTCGCCCGCGTAGTCGTCGCTGGAGATGCGGGTGCCGTCGACGGCGACCCCGGTGAACGCGATGGGCTCGCCGCGCTGATCGACGGGGATCTCCTCGACGCGCCCGTCACCCGAGACGAAGCCCTGGTTGCTCCCCTGCTTGTACTGGTCGGCGAGGTCGTCGTTGGGGCTCGTGCACGCCGCCAGCGACACCGCCAGAGCGAGTCCGGCGACCGCGGCCGCGACCTTCCGCGTCATGGTCCGCCCGGTCATACCGCCCCCACATCCACGGCGCCGCCGGTGGCGGCGGGCTCGGCGTATGCCACCTCGCGCCACACGTCGGCGACGCGCTCGAAACTCGTGACACTCGACAGGCTGCAGCGGCGGCGGCGCGGATCGTGCCGCAGCGGAAGGCCCGCGACGGCGAGATGCGTGATCCAGATCGGCAGCTGGTGCGAGACGACGACGACGTCGCCGGACGGCGCCGCGTTCCAGGCGTCGCTCATCGCGGCATCCATGCGCGCGACGACGTCGAGGTAGGGCTCGCCCCAGCTGGGGGTCGAGGGACGGCTCAGATGACGCCAGTTGCGCGGGTCGCGCAGCGCGCGGCGCATCTGCGTCCCCTCGAACACGTTGGTCGGCTCGATGACGCGCTCGTCGATGACGGGGTCGAGGCCGAACAGCTCGGTGAAAGGCTCCGCGGATTCGCGGGTGCGCTGCAGCGGAGAGGCGTAGAGGGCGGTGACGGGACGCTCGAGGCTCTTCACGTACTCGGCGGCGGCGCGCGCCATGCCCCGTCCCGACTCGCTCAGCCGATAGTGCGGGAGCCGCCCGTAGAGCACCCGCTCCGGATTGTGGACCTCTCCATGGCGCACGAGATGGAGGCGGTCGGCAGGCACGCCTGCGATTCTACGTGGGCCGTGACTATGCGAGTCCTGGGAAGCCCCTGCGTTCGCAGGGTGCCACCGGGGCCGGTCAGGCGGCGTCGAGGTCGGGACGACGGTCCCGCAGCTGACGCACTCGCGCGACGATGAACCACGAGACGCCCACGACGACCGCCGCGATGACGACGTACTGCAGGATGTCGGCGTACTGCTCGACGACGTGCCACGACTCACCGAGCAGGAACCCGGCGACGACGAACACGCTGTTCCAGATCGCGCTGCCGACGAGGGTGAGCCCGAGGAAGCGCCACAGCGGCATCCGCGTGACCCCGGCCGGGATGGAGATGAGGCTGCGGAACAGCGGGATCATGCGTCCGAAGAACACGGCCTTGCCGCCGTGCTTCTGGAACCATTCGACGGTGCGGTCGATGTCCTCCGGATGCAGCAGCGGCACCTTCGCGGCGATCGCGCGAAGCCGCGCCACTCCGAGCCACGCACCCAGGCAATAGAGGGCGAGGGCGCCGACGACCGAGCCGGCGGTCGTCCAGGCGATCGCCTCGAACAGCGTGAACGTGCCCTGGCTGGCGGCGAGCCCCGCCATCGGCAGGATCACTTCGCTCGGCAGCGGCGGGAACAGGTTCTCGAGGGCGATCGCGAGCCCCGCGCCGGGGGCGCCGATGATGTGCATCAGCCCGACGACGGCGTCGACGATGGTGGTGAGCCAGGATCCGTCGGCGCTCGTCGTCATGCGGCCGAGGCTACGGGCCCGAGGTAACAGGAACCTGAACGTAGACTGGTCCACCGTGAGTGAACGCGTTCTCGTCAGCCAGCTGCAGTCCCGCGAAGACGGCCCCGTCTCGGTGTCCGGATGGGTGGAGACCGTCCGCGATCAGAAGAAGGTGCAGTTCGTCATCCTGCGCGATGAGACCGGCGCCGTGCAGCTCGTGAACCCCGCCACGCGTCCCGCGGAGGACGGGTCGGAGCAGGATGCTGCCGCCCTCGCGCTGACGGCGACGATCTCCGAGCTCGCCACCGGCACCTTCCTCACCGTCACGGGCGACCTCAAGCACGACGAGCGGGTCAAGCTCGGCGGCGTCGAGGTGAAGATCGGCACCCTCGACATCGCGGCATCCGCGTTGCCCGAGACCCCGATCGCCGCCGACAGCGGTGTCGACAAGCGCATGGACTGGCGCTTCATCGACCTGCGTCAGCGCCGCAACGCCCTCATCTTCCGCATCTCGACGACGCTCGAGCACGCGATGCGCTCGTACTGGGTCGAGCGCGACTACGTCGAGCTGCACACCCCGAAGCTCATGTCGACGCCCGCCGAAGGCAACGCCGAGCTGTTCGCCCTCGAGTACTTCGGCGAGCAGACCGCGTACCTCGCACAGAGCCCGCAGCACTACAAGCAGATGGCGCAGGCGGCCGGCTTCGGCAAGATCTTCGAGATCGGCGACGTCTTCCGCGCCGACCCTTCCTTCACGAGCCGCCACGCCACCGAGTTCACCTCGGTCGACGCCGAGATCAGCTGGATCGACTCCTACGAGGATGTCGCCGCGATGCAGGAGGAGCTGCTGGCGACGGCCTTCGCCGCCGTCGCCGAGAAGCACGGCGCCGAGATCAAGGAGCTCTTCGACGTCGACGTCGTCGTGCCGACGCTGCCCTTCCCGCGCATCCCGCTCGCCGAGGCGCGCGAGATCGTGAAGGCCCGCGGCTACGAGATCCCCCGCACCGACGGCGACCTCGACCCCGAAGGCGAGCGCCAGATCTCGGCACACGTGCGCGAGACCTACGACCACCAGTTCGTGTTCATCACGGACTACCACCCTGAGATCCGGCCGTTCTACCACATGCGCGACGCCGAGACCGGGCTCACGGCCAGCTACGACCTGCTGTTCCAGGGCACCGAGATCACCACCGGCGCCCAGCGCGAGCACCGCATCGACGTGCTCGAGGCGCAGGCACGCGAGAAGGGTCTGTCGCTGGAGGGCCTGGCGCACTACCTCGACTTCTTCCGCTACGGCGTGCCGCCGCACGGCGGGTTCGGCATGGGCCTGGCCCGTGTGCTCATGCTCATGCTCGGGCAGGACTCGATCCGCGAGGTCACGTTCCTCTTCCGCGGCCCCACGCGCCTCGCCCCGTAAGGGCGACGGCTCGGAGGGCCGGCATCCTCGGCCGCCTAGGCTGAGGCCATGACGCTCACGATCGACGGCACGCGCAATTTCCGCGACACCGGCGGCCTGCCGCTGACCGGCGGCGGGAGCGTGCGCGCGGGGGTGCTGTTCCGCTCCGACGGCCTGCAGTCCCTCACACCCGCCGGACTCGAGGCCCTCGCCGAGAGCCCGATCGGCGTCGTCGTCGACTTCCGCACGCCGACGGAGCGGGCGATGGCCCCCGACCTGCTTCCGGACTCCCGACCCTTCCACGTCGTGGAGCTGTCGATCCTGGAGGGCGCGATGTCGTCGATGGCGCAGGACCTGATGAAGGCGGGCGGCGCCGACCCGGCCCTGCTCGCGCAGGCGATGGCGTCGTTGCCGACGCTCGGCGAGCTCTACGTCGGGATGCTGCAGCACGGCGGCGCGTCGTTCGCCGAGGTCGCGCGCCTCGTCGCCGCGAGCACCGACACCGCCCCCACCGCCGTCGTCGTGCACTGCACGGCCGGCAAGGACCGCACCGGCGTCGCGACCGCGCTGCTGCTGGACGCCGCGGGCGTCGAGCGGAGCGCGATCGTGGCCGACTACGCGGCGAGCGCCGAGAACCTCGCGGGGCCGTGGGCCGAGGGCATGCTCGCGATGGTGGAGCGCCTCGGAGCCCCGCTGACGCCGCCGCTCGTCGAGCTCGTCACCGGGTCGCCCGCATCCGCGATCGAGCACGCGCTGGGCTGGCTCGACGCCGAGCACGGCGGGGCGGCCGCGTACCTGCAGCAGGCGGGAGGCCTCCGCGACGACGAGCTGGCCGCGCTGGGCGCACGGCTGCGCGGCTGACGGCGAGCGCGGCGCTCGGTTTGCATCGACCCGGGGGGTCGTGTCTAGCCTGGAGAGCTCCTACGAAAGGAGCCCGCCCATGTGGGAGGAATGGCTCGCGCTGGCCGTCTCGATCGCGATCGCCGTGGTCGCCGCCGCGCTCATCACCGTCGTCGTCACCCTCGTCTTCCGGCTGATCGCCCGCCGCGCGTCGTGGCCGGGCACCCTGATCGCCCGGGCTCGACCCCCGTTCCGCACGCTCGTCGTCATCGTCGCGGTGTGGGTCGCCGTCACGATCGTGGCCCCCGCCGAGGCCGCATGGCTGCCCGCGGTCACGCAGGTGTTCGTGCTCGCGACCATCGCCGCCGGGGCATGGCTGCTGGCGGGACTCGTCTCGTTCGGAGGCGATCTCGCGCTCGCGAAGTACCGCATCGACATCCCCGACAACCGCGTCGCGCGGCGCATGCGCACGCAGGTGCTGATCCTGCGCCGCCTCGCGATCGCGCTCATCGTCATCCTCGCGATCGGGTCGATGCTGCTGACATTCGACGCCGTGCGCGCGGTCGGAGCGAGCGTGCTGGCCTCGGCGGGCATCGCCTCGATCGTCGCCGGGCTCGCCGCGCAGTCGGTGCTCGCGAACATCTTCGCCGGGGTGCAGCTCGTCTTCAGCGACGCGATCCGCGTCGACGACGTCGTCGTCGTCGAGGGCGAATGGGGTCGGATCGGAGAGATCACGCTCACGTACGTCGTCGTCGACCTCTGGGATGACCGCCGGCTCGTGCTGCCCTGCACGTACTTCACGACGAAGCCGTTCCAGAACTGGACCCGCACCGGCAGCGAGCTGCTGGGCGCCGTCGAGTTCGACCTGGACTGGCGGGTCTCGCCGGTGCGGATGCGGGAGGAGCTCGACCGGGTGCTCGCCGACACCCCGCTGTGGGACGGCCGCGCGTCCGTGCTGCAGGTCACCGAGGCGACCGGCGGGTTCGTGCGGGTGCGCGTGCTCGTGACCGCGCACGACGCGCCGACCCTGTTCGACCTGCGCTGCGTCGTGCGCGAGCGGCTCGTGGACTGGGTGCAGCGGGAGACGCCTTCGGCGCTGCCGATCCAGCGTGTGCTTCTCGACGACGGCGCCGCGGCGCCGGAGCCGGTCCCGCCGTCCGTGTCGAGCGACACGGGCTCGGTGGGGCTGTTCACCGGTTCGGCCGAGGCGGAGCAGCGCGCCCGCGCGTTCACCCAGGCCATCCCGGTGATCACCGACGCCGACGCCGACGCCGACGAGGACGACCGCCGCGCGACGGCCTGACCGGCCGCTCGCCGCGGTCGGGCGGTGTGGTCATGCCGCAGGGCGCATGCGTCCGGGCATACGCTGACGGGGTGTCATCCCTCGCCTTCACCGGACGCCCCGCCACCCCCGCGACCGAGAAGGTGAGGCGGGCGCGCGACCTGCTCTTCGCCCACGGCGACGACTACGAGGCGGCGGTGGGCGCCTTCGCCTGGCCCGAGCTCGACGAGTTCAATTTCGCGCTGGAGTGGTTCGACGTCGTGGCCGGTGAGCACCCCGAGCGCGCCGCCGTCACGCTGGTCGGCGCCGACCTGCACGCACGCTCGTGGAGCTACGGCGACCTGGCCGCCCGCTCCGACCAGGTGGCGAACTGGTTCGCCGAGGTCGGGCTGCGCCGCGGCGACCACGTCATCGTGATGCTCGGCAACACGATCGAGCTGTGGGAGACGATGCTCGCCCTCACCAAGCTCGGCGCCGTGGCGATCCCGACCACGACCCTGCTCTCCGCCGACGACCTCGCCTACCGGGTCGCCCATTCCGGCGCCCGGGCGATCGTCGCGCCCGCCGAGGTCACGGGCCGCGCCGACGACGTGCCCGCGGAGGTCGTGCGGATCTCAGTGGGCGCCGCATCCGGCTGGCTCGACTTCGCGGATTCGACCGCCGCGGCCGAGGGCTTCACTCCCGAGCGTCCGACGCGTGCCGACGACCTGAACCTGCTCTATTTCACGTCGGGCACGACCTCGGCCACCCCCAAGCTCGTGCGGCACACCCACGTCTCGTACCCGGTGGGACACCTGTCGACGCTGTGGTGGCTGGGGGTGCGCCCCGGCGACGTGCACATGAACATCTCCTCGCCCGGGTGGGGCAAGCACGCCTGGAGCAACTTCTTCTCGCCGTTCCTCGCGCAGGCGACCGTCTTCGTCTACGACTACGCGCGGTTCGACGCGGCGACGCTCATGCGCGTCATGGACGCGCATCGCGTGACGACGTTCTGCGCGCCGCCGACGGTGTGGCGGATGCTGATCCAGGCCGACCTGACGCAGTTGACCAACCCGCCCCGCGAACTGCTCGGCGCGGGCGAGCCCCTCAACCCGGAGGTCATCACGCGGGTGCGCGAGGCGTGGGGCGCGACGATCCGCGACGGCTACGGCCAGACCGAGATGACCTGCGCGATCGGGAACTCGCCCGGGCAGACGGTGAAGGACGGCTCGATGGGACGACCGCTGCCGGGGTACCCCGTCGTGCTGATCGACCCGGAGACCGGCGAGCGCGCGGAGGACGAGGGCGAGATCTGCCTCAACCTGTCGCACCCGATCCTGGGCCTCATGGACGGCTACCACGAGGCTCCCGAGCGCACGGCGCGTGCCATGGCGGGGGGCTACTACCGCACCGGCGACATCGCCACCCGCGACACCGACGGCTACCTCACCTATGTCGGACGCAGCGACGACGTCTTCAAGGCGTCGGACTACAAGATCTCGCCGTTCGAGCTCGAGTCGGTGCTGCTCGAGCATCCCGCCGTCGCGGAGGCGGCGGTGGTCCCCAGCCCCGACCCGCTGCGGCTGGCGGTGCCGAAGGCCTTCGTGCGCCTCAGCGCGCACGCGCCCGCCGATCCGCGCGACGCGGCTCGCGTGGTCTTCGCGCACGCGCGGGAGCGCCTGTCCGCCTACCAGCGGGTGCGGCGTCTGGAGTTCGTCGAGGAGCTGCCGAAGACGATCTCCGGCAAGATCCGGCGCGTCGAGCTGCGGGCATCCGAGCAGCGGCGCGGCGACGAGCGCCCTGCCGGCGAGTACTCCGACCGCGACTTCCGCTGACGCTCGCGGGCCCTTCACGGCCGCGTCATCCGGCGTTCACCCGCGGGCACCGGCGCGGCCACCGGGCGACCATAGGTTCCTTTCGCATCCTGCAACGGCGCGCTCACGCGCGCTGTCTTCACCCGAGAGGACCCCCATGCACCGTTCCTTCGCGCGCCGCGGCGCGGCCATCGTCGCACTGACGACCGCCGCCGCCCTCGCTCTGTCGGCCTGCGCCGGCAACGCCGTAGAGGCCGATGACGCCGCCGGCGTCGCCGCCACCGCGACGAGCGTCGACGCCTTCGGCTCGTTCGCCGACCTCGAGACCGCGGCCAAGGCCGAGGGCCAGCTCAACGTGATCGCGCTCCCGCGCGACTGGGCCAACTACGGCGAGATCCTCGATCTGTTCGCCGAGCGCTACCCCGAGATCACCATCAACGAGCAGTCGCCCGACGTGTCCAGCGCCGAGGAGATCCAGGCCGCGGAGACCAACAAGGGTCTGGACACCGCGCCGGACGTCTTCGACCTCGGCCTCACGGTCGCGCTGCAGAACACCGAGCACTTCGCCCCCTACCAGGTGCAGACGTGGGACGACATCCCCGACGCGCTCAAGGAGCCGAGCGGCCTGTTCGTCGGAGACTACGGCGGGTACATGTCGGTCGGATACGACTCCGCGAAGTTCGACGCCCCGGAGTCCCTCGACGACCTGCTCGGCGACGCCTACCGCGGAGCGGTGGCCATCAACGGCGACCCGACCCAGGCGGGCGCCGCCTTCGCCGCGGTCGGCCTCGCGACCGTGCAGTCGGACGGCACGCTCGACGACTTCCAGCCCGGCATCGACTTCTTCAGCGAGCTGAACTCCGCCGGCAACATGCTGAAGCTCGACGTCACGAGCGCCACCGTCGCCTCGGGCGAGACCCCGGTGGTGTTCGACTGGGACTACCTCAACGCCGCGCACGCGTCGAGCGTCCCCACCTGGGAGACCGTCGTCTTCCCCGGCGTCGGCTACGCGGGCTACTACAACCAGGCGATCAACATCGACGCGCCGCACCCCGCCGCCGCACGGCTGTGGCAGGAGTTCCTCTACAGCGACGAGGTGCAGAACCTGTGGCTGAAGGGCGGGGCGCGCCCCGTGCGGATGGAGGCGATGATCGCGGCGGGCACGATCGACGAGGAGCTCGCCGCGGCGCTGCCGGAGGCGCCGGCCGAGACCGTCGTCCCCACCGAGGCGCAGTCCACCGCTGCGGGCGAGCTGCTCGGCACGAACTGGGCCGCCGCGGTCCAGTGACCCTTCTCGACCCAGGGGTCGGTCCGGCGACGGACCGACCCGTCGTCCTCGCGGCGCCGGAGCCCTCCGCTCCGGCGCCGCGAGGTGCGCGCCGCCCCGACTGGGCCTGGCTCGGCCTGCTGCCGTTCGCGGCGTACCTGGCGGCCTTCCTCATCCTGCCGACGGTGCTCACCCTCCTGACCGGGCTCTTCGACGGCGACGGCGCCGTGACGGGCGAGAACCTCGCCGGACTGGTCGACCCCGTCATCCTCGCCACGTTCTGGAACTCCACCTGGGTGTCGCTGCTGACCGCCGCGATCGGTGCGGTGGTCGGCGCCCTCGTCTGTCTCGCTCTCCTGGGACTGCCCGAGACCGGCGTCGTCCGCACCGGCGTGGATGCCGCGAGCGGCGTGCTCGCCCAGTTCGGCGGCGTCATGCTGGCGTTCGTCCTCATCGCGACCATCGGCACGCAGGGCGTCGTCACCGGCATCCTGCGCGAGACGCTCGGATGGGACATCTTCGCGGGCGGCGCCTGGATCTACGGCCTGCCCGGCCTCATCCCCGCCTACATCGTGTTCCAGGTCCCCCTCATGATCCTCACCTTCATGCCGGCGCTGTCCGCACTCAAGCCGCAGTGGGCGGAGGCGCACCTCACGCTCGGCGGTACGCGCTTGGGCTTCTGGCCGCACATCGGCGTCCCGGTGCTCGCCCCGTCGTTCCTCGCGAGCTTCCTGCTGCTGTTCGCGAATTCGTTCTCGTCGTACGCGACCGCCGCCGCGCTCGCGAGCCAGGGCTCGCAGATCGTCCCGCTGCAGATCCGCACGGCACTCACCAGCGAGACGCTCCTCGGTCGCGAGAACCTCGCGGGGGCGCTCGCCCTCGGCATGATCGTGGTCGTCGCCGCCGTGATGACCGCGTACTCCGCGATCCAGCGCCGGGCCGCGCGGTGGCAGTCATGAGAAGCGTGCTGTCCCCCTCCCCGGCGGTGCGCTGGGGCATCGGCATCCTCGTCGGCGTGGTCTTCGCCGTCCCGTTCCTCTCGACCGTGCTCTACACGGTCCGCACCCCGGACGGGGGCCTCACCCTCGACCGCTGGGCGGCGATCTTCGATCCCGCCCTGGCCGCCCGTTACGCACCGGTGTGGACAGGCCTCGCCAACTCGCTCGTCCTGGCGGCGGTGACCGTCGTGATCGTCCTGGTGCTGTTCGCCCCCACGATGGTCCTCGTGTCGCTGCGGTTCCCCCGGCTGCGCCGTGCGTTCGAGTTCATCGCGCTGCTGCCGCTCACGATCCCCGCGATCGTCCTCGTGGTCGGGCTCGCGCCGATCTACCTGCAGATCGGCCGCACGGTCGGCACCGGCGCGTGGACGCTCGCGTTCGCGTACGGCGTCCTCGTCCTGCCGTTCGCGTACCGCTCCATCCAGGCGTCGATCGACGCGGTCGACCTGCGCACGCTGTCCGAAGCCGCCCGCACGCTCGGGGCGGGATGGTTCACGGTGCTGCTGCGGGTCATCGTGCCGAACCTCCGCCCGGGTCTGCTGGCCGCGTCTCTCATCTCGGTCGCGGTGGTGCTCGGGGAGTTCACGATCGCCTCGCTGCTGAACCGTCAGGTGCTGCAGACGGGGCTCGTCGTCATCAACAAGCAGGACGCCTGGGCGTCCGCGATCTTCACGCTGCTCGCGCTCGCCTTCGCGTTCGTCCTGCTGCTCATCATCGGTCGCGCGGGTCGCGTCGGCCTCGGAAGGAAGACCACATGACCACCGCATCCGTGCCGCAGCCGCTGCCGCGCACCGCCGACAACCAGCTGCTGGCCGACGCCGGAGCCGGCACGCGCGTCGAGCTGCGGGCCGTCGTCAAGGAGTTCGGCGCCACGCGCGTCCTCCACGGCGTCGACCTGGATGTCGCCCCCGGCGAGTTCGTGTCGCTCCTCGGCCCGTCCGGCTGCGGGAAGACGACCGCCCTCCGCGTGCTCGCGGGTCTCGAGCACGCCACCGCCGGCGTCGTGGCGTTCGGCGGCGTCGATGTCTCGCGGGTGCCCACGGACAAGCGCGACATCGGCATGGTCTTCCAGGCCTACTCGCTGTTCCCGCACCTGCGGGTGCTCGACAACGTCGCCTTCGGGCTCCGGCGCCGTGGCGTCGCCGCGAGCGCGGCCCGCCGTCGCTCCGGAGACGGCCTCGACCTCGTCGGCCTCGGGCATCTCGCGGACCGCTACCCCCACCAGCTCTCCGGCGGTCAGCAGCAGCGTGTCGCCCTGGCGCGGGCGCTCGTCACCGAGCCCCGCGTCCTGCTCCTGGATGAGCCGCTGTCGGCGCTCGACGCGAAGGTCCGCGTCCAGCTGCGCGACGAGATCCGGCGTATCCAGCTGCGCCTCGGGATGACCACCGTCTTCGTCACGCACGACCAGGAGGAGGCCCTCGCGGTCTCCGACCGGATCGCCGTGATGGACGCCGGCCGGATCGAGCAGATCGGCACGCCGGAGGCGCTCTACCTCGCACCGGCCACACCGCGCGTCGCGGCGTTCGTCGGGATCTCGAGCGTCATCCCGGGCACGGTGGTCGGCGATCTGGTGCGGGTGTGGGGCACGACTCTCCCCGTGCAGGGCGACGCCCCCGCCGGCGCGGTGGACGTGCTCGTGCGCCCCGAGAACGTGCGCTTCGGCGGCGAAGGCGCCGTACCGGGGATCGTCGAGGAGAGCACCTTCCTCGGGAGCTTCCGTCGCACCCTCGTGCGCACCGAGGACGGCGCGCTCGTGCAGCTGCAGCATGATGCGCACGCGCGGGTCGAGTACGGCGATCGCGTCGAGGTGTCGTTGCGCGCTCAGCCCGTCACGGTGCGCACGCGGGCCTGAGGGGTCAGATTTCGAAGTCGACGGCGACGCGGTCGGAGCGCACCGAGCCGATGAAGGCGGCGACCTCTTCGTGCTCGGGGTGCACGGCGTAGGCGGCGAGGCCCTCCGCATCGTCGAAGTCGGCCACCAGCACGAGGTCCCAGTTCTGCGCGGGGAACAGCGTGTTGGCGCCGGCGGTCATGGCGCGCAGGCTCGGCACGACGCCCCGCAGGCCGTTGAGCCGTGCGGCGGCATCCGCGGCGTGGGCCGCGCGGGTGTCGGCGTCGGCGGCGGCCATGCGGAAGGCGACGACGTGTCGAAGGCTCATCGGTTCTCCTGTTCGGTGAGGGCGGCCCGCAGCCGCTCGGGCGAGACGCGCCAGTGTCCGTGCAGTCGGCCGTCGATGAGCACCACAGGGATCTTCTCCCACCACTGCGCGTAGAGCTCCGGATCGTCGAGGATCGAGAGCTCCTCGACGGCGACGGCGTCGTCGGGCAAGTCGACGACGACCGTCTCGACGACCTCGCGAGCGACGTCGCACAGGTGGCAATCGGGCTTGGAGATGATCGTCACGGTCGTCACGTCTCCATCCTTCCACCGCCCTGGGGGGCGGGTCGCGCTCGAGCGCCGGGAAACACGAAGCGCCCGTCCCTCGGGACAGGCGCTCGGTGTCGGAGCCGCTTACTTCTTGTTGCGGCGCTGGTGGCGAGTCTTGCGAAGCAGCTTGCGGTGCTTCTTCTTCGCCATGCGCTTGCGGCGCTTCTTGATGACAGAACCCACGGAAAACCTCACTCGTCAGGGGTCTGGATGCGGAAATGACGCACCCGGGAACGGGCAAATCGGAAAAATGCCTCGGAACAGTCTAGCCGACGTCGGCGATCGGCCGCTGCAGGGCCGCTGTGACCGCCGTCTCGGGGACGCGATAGCTGCGCCCGAAGCGCACCGCCGGCAGTTCGCCGGAGTGCACCAGGCGGTACACCGTCATCTTGGAGACGCGCATGAGATCGGCGACCTCGGCCACCGTGAGGAAACGCACGTCAGCCAGTTCCGACATTCGTCTGCCCCCTCGATCGACACCGGATGCCTCGTGCCCGGTGATTGCGCTGTCGCACAGCATATTGGCTGGATGCGACGCGTGTAAACCTATGAGAGCGATGTGAAAACTCTTACTCATGCGACGTGGGTGCACTCACGTCGCGATGCCGCGCGTCAGCGGCCGGGGATCTTCTTCAAGACGCTCTCGAACGCGTGCTTCGTGGAGGCGGCGGCGCGGCCGACGAGTTCGGCCGCCTGCGCGGCGGACTGCGGGAGGGATGCCGTGGCGGGCATATCGTCGTCCGTCACCAGGAACGGCACGAGCCAGTCGTCGACGACGTCCAGGGGCGCGGGCGACACGCTGTAGTAGCGGTGCTGCCCCTCTTCGCGCACCGAGACGAGCTCGGCGTCACGCAGCACCTTGAGGTGCTTCGAGACGGTGGGCTGGCTGATCCCCAGCTCCGAGACGATCTGCGACACGCTCGTCCCGCCGCGGGAGCTGTCGCCGTGCTCGCGCAGCAGCTGCAGGATGTCCCGACGGGTGCCGTCGGCGATCACGTCGAAGATGTCCGCCATGCCCATAGGGTAGCCCGCTCTGCGGCCGGAGTACCATGACAGGGTCCGGACGGCGGAAGGGGCGCGGCATATGACGGGTGAGTCCGTCGTCGGTCGCATGCGCGCCGATCTGGCAACAGGTCTCCGACGCTTCCTCCATGGGTTCCGCGAGCTGACGACGTCGTCCCCGTCACGGTTCGCCGTGCTCGTCTTCTCGTCGCTGATCCTGCTGTTCACCGGCCTGTTCTCGCTGCCGGCGGCGGCCGCCGACGGGCAGGTCACACCGCTGGCCGATGCCCTCTTCACCGCTGTCTCGACGATCTGCGTCACGGGGCTGGCCACCGTCGACATGGCCACGCACTGGTCGCCGCTCGGCCACGTCTTCGTGTACCTCGGGGTGAATGTGGGCGCGATGGGCGTGCTGACCCTGGCATCCATCCTGGGCCTGGTCATCTCCAAGCGGCTCGGACTGCGCGCCAAACTCATCGCCGCGGGAGATTCCAATCCGATGCGCGCGCACGGCGGGCCTGTCAACGAGGGCCAGACCGTGCGCCTCGGCGAGGTCGGCCAGCTGCTGTCGACCGTCGCCCTCTCCACCCTCGTCATCGAGGCCGTGCTGGCCGTCCTGCTCTACCCCTCCCTCCTGCTGGGGGGCGTGCATCCGCTCACTGCCGCGTGGGAGGCGCCGTACTACGCGGCCATGTCGTTCACGAACACGGGCTTCACCCCGAACGCCGGCGGCCTCGAGCCGTTCGCGCAGGACTACATGATGCTGACGGTGCTCATGACGGGCGTCTTCCTCGGGTCGATCGGCTTCCCGGTGATCTTCGCGCTGTGGCGGCACCACTGGCATGTACGGCGGTGGACCCTGCACGCCAAGCTCACCCTCATCACGACGATGATCCTGTTCTTCGTCGGCGCCGGGGTCTTCCTGCTGCTCGAATACGACAACCCGAAGACCTTCGGCAGCATGGATGCCTGGGACACGACCTTCCAGGCCTTCTTCCTCTCCGCGATGACCCGGTCCGGCGGCTTCTCGGTCGTCGACATCGGCGACATGCACGGCTCGTCGCTCATCGTGGGCAGCATGCTGATGTTCGTCGGCGGCGGCTCGGCATCCACCGCCGGCGGCATCAAGGTGACCACCCTCGCGGTGCTCGCCCTCGCGGTGTGGTCGGAGGCGAAGGGCCGTCCGAGCGTGCAGGCTTTCCGCCGCCGCATCCCCAGCGACGTGCAGCGGGTCGCACTGTCGGTCGTCGCGTGGGGGTCGACGATCGTCGCGATCTCGACGATCGCGATCGCCCAGATCACGAAAGCGCCCGTCATCGACGTGCTCTTCGACGTCATCTCCGGATTCGGCACCGTCGGCCTGTCGACGGGACTCACCGCCGAACTGCCCGACCTCGGCGTCTACATCATGGCGGCCACGATGTTCATGGGCCGCGTTGGTACAGTGACTCTCGCCGCGGCGGTGGCCGCGACGAGCCGTTCGCAGCACTATTCGCTGCCCGTCGAGAGGCCCATCGTTGGTTGAGCAGCTGCGCGGCGACGCGCCCGTCCTCGTGATCGGCCTCGGACGCTTCGGCGCCGCATGCGCCGGCGAGCTCGATCGCCTCGACCGCGAGGTGCTCGCGATCGACGAGAGCCTGGACCTCGTGCAGAAGTGGTCGGAGCGGGTCACCCACGCCGTGCAGGCCGATGCGCGCAACATCGAGGCGCTGAAGCAGATCGGCGCGCAGGACTTCCAGGTCGCCGTCGTCGCGGTCGGCTCCTCGATCGAGGCGTCCGTGCTCATCACCGCGAACCTCGTCGACCTCAAGGTGCCGCAGATCTGG
The DNA here is from genome assembly GCF_003651225.1 of Microbacterium telephonicum. Taxonomy (GTDB): domain Bacteria; phylum Actinomycetota; class Actinomycetes; order Actinomycetales; family Microbacteriaceae; genus Microbacterium; species Microbacterium telephonicum. Next base: position 780,292 of record NZ_RCDB01000001.1, on the reverse strand, counting down.
GCGAAGGCGGTCTCGCAGTCGCACGGCAAGATCCTCGCCCGCGTCGGCGCCAACCACGTGATCTACCCCGAACGGGAGGCCGGCGAGCGCGTCGCGCACCTCGTGAGCGGTCGGATGCTGGACTTCATCCGCTTCGACGACGACTTCGTGCTCGCCAAGATGTACCCGCCGAAGTTCATCCGCGGCGTCGGCCTCAACGAGTCGGGGGTTCGCTCCCGCTACAACGTGACGGTCGTCGGTGTGAAGAGCCCCGGCAAGCCGTTCCGCTACGCCGAGGCGAACACGATCGTCACCAACCACGACCTGATCATCGTGTCGGGCACGAACTCCGACATCGAACGCTTCGCGTCGCTCGACCGCTGACGCGCGTCGCGGGCGGAGTGCGACGGCGGGGTCAGGCGCCCTTGGCGAGCTCGCGGGCGCGCGCCAGCGCGGCATCCGTCGCCTCGGCGAAGAGTCCGTCGAGGTTCGCGCCCTGCAGCACGGCGACCGCGCGCTCGGTGGTGCCCTTGGGGCTGGTCACCCGGCGCCGCAGTTCGGCCGGGTCCTCCCCCGTCGCATCCAGCAGCGCGGCGGCGCCGATGAAGGTCTGCTCGGCCATGAGGCGTGCGTCGACCTCCGAGAAGCCCTTGCCGCGCGCGGCTTCGGTCAGCTCTTCGATCAGCAGGAAGACGTAGGCGGGTCCCGAACCGGAGATCGTCGAGAGGGCGTCGATCTGCGACTCGGGCAGCTCGATGACGGCACCGCACGTCTCGAACAGGCTCCGCACGACTGCGACGTCGGCGGCGGATGCGGCGGCACCGGCGGCGAGGCCCGTGACGGCCTTGCCGACGACGGCGGGGGTGTTGGGCATCGATCGGACGACGGCGACCCCCTCACCGAGGATCGAGGCGAACGTGTCGAGCGTGACGCCGGCGGCGAGGCTCACGACGACGGCGCCGGGACGCAGGTGCGGCGCGATCTCCCGCAGCAGGTCGGGCACCATCGCGGGCTTGACGCCGATGAGTACGATGTCGGCGCTACCGGCGGCGGTCACGTTGGCATCCGGGTCGCTCTCCAGCGCGAGGCTGCGCACGCCCCCGAGCGCCTCGAGGTCGGCGGCCTTCGCGGCGGTGCGGTTGGTGACGACGATGTCGGAGGCGGCACCCGAGCGCACCAGGCCGTGCAGGATCGCACCTCCCATCGAACCGGCTCCGAGGATCGCGACGGGGGGCAGGGAGGTGATCGCCATGTCTCCATCCTTCCACCGGCTGCGGTGCAGCGGCATGGTGCACGTTGCTGGGAGGCGCCTCCGAACGGCCTCGGGCCGCGTGACTATCATCGGGACATGACCCTCTTCGACGGCATCCGATCGCACCGCGTCGACACCGAGCGCCTGAGTGTCACAGTCCTCGAACGCGACGGCGACGACCCGAAGACTCCCGGCGATCAGACCGTCGTGCTGCTGCACGCCGCGCTCTCGTCGAGCCTCGTCTGGCAGGAGCTGATGCAGGACCTCCCCGCCGATCTGCGGGTCATCGCTGTCGACCTGCGCGGCTTCGGAGGCAGCGAGCACACACCGGTCGATGCCACCCGCGGCGTCCGCGACTTCAGCGACGACCTCGCCGCGACGCTCGCACAGCTCGAGGTGCCCACCCCGCACCTCGTCGGCTGGGGGCTGGGTGCCGCCGTCGCGATGCAGTACGCCCTCGACCACCCGGTGCTCTCCCTCACGCTCGAATCCCCCATCTCGCCCTACGGTTTCGGCGGCACGCGCCGCGACGGCACCCGCCTCACCGACGACGACGCGGGCGTAGGCGGCGGCAGCGGCGACCCCGAGCTCGTGCAGCGCCTCATCGACGGCGACACCACCGACGCCTCGCCGTCGTCGCCGCGGAGCGTGCTGCGCGCGCTGTACGTGGCCGAATCCGAGGCCGGTCCCGGCGAGGACGTCTGGGTCGAGGCGATGCTGACGACCTCGACGGCGACCGGCGGCTATCCCGGCGACAGCACCGCGAGCGAGAGCTGGCCGGGGTTCGCCGCGGGCACCGTCGGGGTGCTCAACGCCCTCGCGCCCCGCTACTTCGATGTGTCGGGGATCGTCGATCTCGAGCCGAAGCCTCCCATCCTCTGGGTGCGCGGCGACGCCGACGCCGTCGTCTCGGACGCCTCGTTCCAGGACGTCAACCGGCTCGGCGAGCTCGGCGTCATCCCGGGCTGGCCCGGTGCCGACGTCGCGCCCGCGCAGCCGATGGTCTCGCAGACGCGCGACGTGCTCGACGCCTACCGCGCCGCCGGCGGCGAGGTCACCGAACTGGTGCTGGAGGGCGTCGGCCACACCCCGCACGTCGAGCGCCCGGCGCGGTTCCGCCGCGCGCTGCTGTCGGCGATCGGCTACATCGGCGCGCCCGCGTCCCCCGCACCGCCCACCGAGGCGATCATCATCAGCTCCTCCGACTGATCGGCGGATGGCGGCGCCCGGCGCCGTGCGGCGCGGGCGTGTCACGCGAGTGGCGGCATCCGGGGGTCTTCGGCGGCCGTTCGTGTGACGCGGTGCGCGGGCATGTCACTCGAGTGGCAGCATCACGAGGCCTCCACCCGCCGTTCGTGTGACACGCCTCGGGCTCGGGCAGCGCGAGCGGCACTGGAGAGGGTGGAGTTCCAGCGGACCGGCGCCGTGATTCGGCTGGGGATGCGGGTACCTGCCTGCGAGGGCTGCAGGGTGCGTGTCACGCAGATGGTCGTCCCAGATGCGGTGGAGCGGCACTTCGTGGGACATGCGGCGGGAGCATGTCACGCAAATGGCCGCATCCGGGCCATCGCACCCACCACTCCTGTGACACGCGGCGGGGACATGTCACGCGATGTGCGGGCTACGGGCCCCGAAGCCGGCACTTCGTGTGACACGCGCGCCGACCAACACCAGGCGCGCGGCGCGCGGCATCCGATCAGACGGTGCCGTAGAGGCGGTCGCCGGCGTCGCCGAGGCCGGGCACGATGTACCCCTTCTCGTTGAGGCGCTCGTCGAGCGAGCCGAGCACGAGCGTCACGTCGCGGTCGCCGACCTGCTTCTCGATCGCCGCGACGCCCTCGGGGGCGCCCAGGATGCAGATCGCGGTCACGTCCTGCGCGCCGCGGGCGAACAGGAAGTCGATCGCGGCGCCGAGGGAGCCGCCGGTGGCGAGCATCGGGTCGAGCACGAAGCACTGCCGGTCGCTGAGGTCCTCGGGCAGGCGCTCGGCGTAGGTGGTCGGCTCGAAGGTCTCCTCGTTGCGGGCCATGCCGAGGAAGCCGACCTCCGCGGTCGGAAGGAGCTTGACCATGCCCTCGAGCATCCCCAGCCCGGCGCGCAGGATCGGGACGACGAGCGGCTTCGGGTCGGCGATGCGCACGCCGACGGTCGTGGTCACCGGCGTCTGGATCTCGACGTCCTCCACCCGCACCGCACGGGTCGCCTCGTACGCGAGCAGCGTCACGAGCTCCTCGGTGAGCTGGCGGAACACCGGTGACGGCGTGCGCTTGTCGCGCAGGACGGTCAACTTGTGGGTGATGAGGGGGTGGTCGGCCACGTGCACGCGCATGGGTCCAGGCTACCGGGGCATACGCTGGGCGCGTGAGCCTGCCGACCAGCGAAACCGACCGGCGCGCCATGACGCGTGCGCTCGAGCTCGCCGCGGCGGCATCCGAAGACGGGGACGTCCCCGTCGGCGCGGTCGTGACGGATGCCGGGGGCACCGTCATCGGCGAGGGGCGCAACCTGCGCGAGGTCACCGGCGACCCGACCGCGCACGCGGAGATCGTCGCCCTCCGCGCCGCCGCCGCGGCGATCGGCGACTGGAACCTCACGGGCTGCACCCTGACCGTGACCCTCGAGCCGTGCGTGATGTGCGCGGGGGCGGCCCTGCAGTCGCACGTCTCGCGCGTCGTCTTCGGGGCCTGGGACGAGAAGGCGGGCGCCGTCGGCTCGGTGTACGACGTGGTCCGCGACCGACGCCTGCCGGTGCGCGCCGAGGTGGTCGCCGGGGTGCGCGCCGACGAGGCGGCCGCTCTGCTGCGCGACTTCTTCGCCGACCGTCGCTGACACGACACTCCGGGCACGGATGCCGCGCGCGGCGACCGGGCGATAGCCTGAGTGCCCGTCCTCTCACCCTCCGGAGTGCCCCCATGTCCGTCGGTCTGCTCGCCGTCGTCGATGACATCCTCAGTGCCGCCATGAAGGCCTCCGCGAAGACCGCCGGCGTCGTCATCGACGACGCCGCCGTGACGCCGCAGTACGTGCAGGGGCTGACGCCCGCGCGCGAGCTGCCGGTCGTGCTGAAGATCGCGCTCGGCTCGCTCGCGAACAAATTCCTCATCATCATCCCGATCGCCCTGCTGCTGACGGCGTTCGCCCCGTGGGTGTTGCCGTTCCTGCTGATCATCGGCGGCACCTACCTGTGCTTCGAGGGCGCGGAGAAGGTGCTCGAGTGGTTCGGCTTCGCGCACGGACACGACGAAGGGGCTCGCGACGAGAACAAGCTCGTGTGGGGCGCCATCCGCACCGACCTCATCCTCTCGACGGAGATCATGCTGATCTCACTGGCGAGCCTCGAGTCGGGCATGGACATCTGGATGACCCTGGCGGTGCTCGCCGTCATCGCGTTGCTGATGACGGGCATCGTCTACGGCGCCGTCGCCCTGCTCGTCAAACTCGACGACATCGGTCTGCGGATGGCGAAGAGCCCTGAGCAGCGGGTGCGTCACACCGGCACCCGGATCGTCCGCTCGATGCCGGCCGTGTTCCGCGTCATCAGCATCATCGGCACCGTCGCGATGCTGTGGGTCGGAGGCCACCTCGTGATCGCGAACCTCGCCGAGGTCGGCGTCGAATTCCTCGGCGCGTTCATCCACGGCATCGAGCACGCCCTCGAACCGCTCGGCGCGATCGTCGTGTGGCTCGGCGACACGATCGTCTCGGCCATCGCCGGTCTCGCCCTCGGACTCATCGTCGTCGGGATCGTGCTGCTCATCGGCAAGCTCTTCGGAAAGCGGCCGAGCTTCAGCGAGGGCGGCGCATCACCGGCGCGCGTCGCCCCGCACTGAGCCGCGGTCAGGCCCGCACGAGGCGCGCGAACGCCGACAGACGCGCGACCCCGTCCGGGGTGCGCGGCAGGTCGTCGAGCAGCCCCGTCGAATGCACGACGAACGCGGTGTGCATGGCGCGGGAGATCGCGACGTTGAGCCGGTTCTGCAGCAGCAGGAACTCCAGGCCGCGCGGCGCGTCCCGACCCGAGGATGCCGCGAGCGACACGATCGAGACGACCGCCTCCTGCCCCTGGAACCGATCGACGGTGCCCACCGGGACCGCATCGAATCCGGCGGCGACGAGCGCCTCCTCGACGAGCACCTGCTGAGCGTTGTACGGGGTCACCACGATGATGTCGTCCTGCCCGAGGGGGCGGGGCGCGACCCCCGCGTCGCCGAGCCACGCGCGGCCCAGCAGATCGCGGACGAGCTCGACGACGACGGCGGCTTCCTCCGGCGATTGCGTGGCGTTCCCGCTGTGTCCGAGGGGTACGGGGATCACACCGGGGGCGACGCCGGCGAGATGCCGGTCGGCGGTGCCGTGCCAGGCGTCCAGGCGTCCCTCGTACGACAGCTCGGAGACGGGCGCGGCGACTTCGGGCCGCATCCGCCTAGTGTGCGCCAGGAAGAAGCCCCGGTCGTCGGGGATGACGGCGGCTCCGTCCACCGCCCAGCCGAGGGCGGAGGTGTCGACGGGCTCGGGGTGGGTACCCTGGCTGACCTGCGGGAGCTGCTGCGGGTCGCCGAGCAGCAGCAGTCGTGACGCCGCGACCGACACGGCGATCGTGGAGGCCAGCGAGAACTGACCCGCCTCGTCGACGACGAGCAGGTCGAGTCCGCCCCGCGCGACGCGCCCGGCATGGCTGAAGTCCCACGCGGTGCCGCCGACGACGAACCCGGAGGGCTGATCGGCGATGTAGGCCGCGAGCTGGGTCTTCGCGATCGCCGTGAAGCACTCGGCGCCCGTCGCCGGCCCCTTGGGGGCCTTGGCGACCTGTGCCTTCGGGACGCCTGCGGCCACGATCCGCTCGAGCATGTGCTCGACGACGGCGTGCGACTGCGCGACGACGCCGACCTTCCACCCGCGCTCACGCACGAGATGCGCGACGACGTGGGATCCGACGTAGGTCTTGCCGGTTCCCGGCGGTCCCTGCACCGCGAGGTAGCTGCGGTCGAGGTCGAGGAGTGTCGCCGCGATGTCGGCCACGTCGTCGACGCCGCCCCGCGTGAGCGCACCCGCGCCGGTGCGTGGCGGGCGTCGCAGCAGCAGGTCGGTCGCGGGGTCGGCGGGTAGCGACGGCGTGCCGGCGATCACCCCGTCGGCCCATTCGTCGATCGCCGCCTGCTGGCTGCCCGCCAGCGGCGGCGCGGGTGGTGTGAGCGCGAGCGGGAGCTCGGTCCAGGTGAACCCCTGCACGGAGGCCTCCTCGACCACGGCACCGTCGTCGAGCACGTCGACGACGCGCACGGTGCGCGCACCGTGGATCCACCGCGCGCGCGGCTCCGACGGGAACGGCGTGGGCAGCTCGTACAGCGCGAACGGCTGGCCGTCGACGCTCAATCGCGTTCCCGGCGCCACCTCGCCGCGCAGTTCGACGATGCGCCGCTGCGCGCGACCGCCTTCCGGCAGATGCCAGTCGGTGAGCACCCGGCTGGCGTCACGGTCGATGACCACGACGTCGCGCGTGTCCTCCCACACCGACACCGGTTCGCGCAGCCGGAGGAAGTGCGTCGCCCAGAAGGTCTTCACCTCGCGCGGGTAGTAGTCGATCGCCGCGGCACCCAGCCGCAGCGCGGCGGATGCGGCGACACCGGACCCGGTGTCGGGCTCCGCGGCCGCCAGCCGGTTGAGCGCATCCGCCCGGGGGGACGGCTCGTAGGCGCGCTCGTCGGGTTCGCCGTCGATCGTGGGCCCGAGGTTCGCCTCCTTCGCCCGTTCGACGAGCCAGTCACGCAGGCGCAGCGTCGAGACGCAGTCGTAGCGGTTGTAGTCGGCGAGGTCGTCGAGGATCTTCCGGCCGGCTTCCTCGTCGCCGGCCGCGAGGAGTTCCCGCGCCTCGACGTACTTGACGATCGAGTCGTCGCCGCGCTGCACGTCGCTCGTGCGCACGTCCGAGCCCATGTAGAGCGGCTCGAGCTTCTTGATCGAGTACGACCGGGAGCCCACCCGCAGCGCGCGCCGCACGATCGGGTAGAGGTCGACGAACACACCATCGCGCAGCAGTCGGTCGACCTCGGCCTCGCACACGCCGTGCCGCGCCGCCATCGCGAGCAGATGCGTCGGCTCGTACGGCGCGTAGTGGTAGATGTGCATGCCGGGATGCGTGCGGCGACGCAACGTCACGGCGGCGATGAAGTCGATGAGGGCCTGCTTCTCGTCGGCGAAACTGTGCGCCCACAGTGCGGAGTACTGCTCGCGGGTGTCGACCCAGCCGAAGAGGTAGTCGATCCCCCACAGCGCACCCTGCGCGGCCGGCCCCTCCATGTAGAGCGGGTCGCCCTCGAAGTCGAAGAAGAGGTCCGCGTGGTCGGGCCGCGGCAGCGCGCCCAACGCCTTCGCGAAGAACACGGAGTACGTCGGCACCGGCACCGCGACGCCGCCCGGGTCCGACTCCGTCGCGACGAGCTCGGCAGAGGCGTCCCCCACGCCCCCGGCCGGGGACTCGAGCTGCAGTCGTGCCTGGGTGCGCAGACCCGAGAACGTGTCCCACGACATGCGCTCGGGAGCCTCGCTAGCGGCGGCGAGAGCGTCGATCGTGCGGATGCCGGCCGCGCGCAGCCGGTCGCGTTGGACCGGACGGATACCCGCGACCAGCAGCAGATCACGGTGCGCCACGACCTCCACGTCGCACGTGGCGCAACGGCCGCATGCGACGACGCGCAGGTCGCCGCGTTCGTCGCCCCACGCGAGCGGGGTTCCGGGGGCACCGGAGGCGAGGTCGCGGTCGGCGATGAGGGCGCGCAGACGCGCTCGGCGCAGCTCGTACACCGGCAGCAGATCGCGCACGGCGTGGACCGAGCGCTCCCCGTCGCCGAGCAGCAGCTCCACCGTGTCGGCCCGACGCACCCCCAGCCGATCCAGCTGGTCGACGTATGCCGCGAGCTGCATGAGCGCCGTGACGCGGGCGTGCCGGGCGAGTTTCGTGTCCTGCACGAGCCATGCGCCGCTGTCGTCGCGCACCAGGAAGTCGGCGAAGCCCACGAATTCGTCCGTCGAGAACGCCGCCTGGTACACGACCTGCACGGCGGGGTCGGCGAGCGCCGCACGCGTCGCCTCGACCGCGGACGCGAGCGCCGCGGCATCCGATGACCGCGTCTCGGCGATCTCGACCACCGCGTCGCCGAGTCGGGCGCGATAGTCGGCGAGCACGCGCAGTTCGTGCTGTGTGCCGAGCCGTCCCGCACGCTCGCGGGTCGGGTCGTCGGGGTCGACGACGGCCGTCACCCGCCCGAGCTTCGCGTCGATCGCCCGCAACCACGCGAACTCGCATTCGGCCGCGGCCTTCAGATCGCTCGCGCTCCAGACGATCCGACCCTCGTCCTCGATGTACCGCACAGGTCCCCTTTCGCCCTCCGACCATATCCGGGGCCGTCGACATCGCCTGGCTGACGCCGGCCGCTCGCCCGGGCCCCACCCGGGACTGACAGACTGGACGGGTGAGCGAAGCCCTTCCGTTCGAGAGCATCTACCGGCACGGGTTCGCGCGCATCGCGGCGTGCACCATCCCGATCGCGATCGCCGACCCGACCCGCAACGCGGATGCCGTGCTGGACGCCGCCCGCGCCTGCCACGACGACGGCGTCGCCGTCGCGGTCTTCCCCGAGCTGTGCCTCACCGGGTACGCGATCGACGACCTCGTGATGCAGGACGTCGTGCTCGACGCCGTACGCGCGGAGATCGAGCGTATCCGCCTCGCATCGGCCCGGCTGCGTCCCCTGCTCGTCGTCGGCGCCCCCCTGCTGATCGGCTCGAGGCTGTACAACACGGCCGTCGTCATCCAGCGCGGCAAGATCCTCGGGGTCGCGCCGAAGTCGTACCTCCCCACCTATCGCGAGTTCTACGAGCGCCGCTGGTACGCGCCCGGCGGCGAGGCGCCGACCTCGGTGATGCTCGGCGACGTCGACGTGCCGGTGGGAACCGACCTGCTGTTCGAGGCGAGCGACGTGCCCGGACTGGTCGTGCACGCCGAGGTCTGCGAAGACATGTGGGTGCCGGTCCCGCCCTCGTCGCTGGCCGCGCTGGCGGGCGCCACCGTGCTGCTGAACCTGTCGGGCAGCCCCATCACCGTCGCCCGCGCCGACGACCGCCACCTGCTCGCGCAGTCGCAGTCGCTACGCTGCCTCGCCGCATACGCGTACGCCGCGGCTGGGCAGGGCGAGTCCACGAACGACGTGTCGTGGGACGGGCAGACCATGATCTACGAGGGCGGCACACTGCTTGCCGAGACGGAGCGCTTCCCCGAGGGCGCCCGTCGCAGCGTCGCCGACGTCGACCTCGACCGGCTCCGTCAGGACCGGCTGCGCCAGGGCACGTTCGACGACAACCGCGCCGAACGCTGGGCCGCGGGCACCACCATCGCCTTCCGGCTCGACCCTCCCGCCGAGGATGTCGGCATCCGTCGCCCGCTCGACCGGTTCCCCTTCGTCCCCGACGATCCGGCACGACTCGACCAGGACTGCTACGAGGCGTTCAGCATCCAGGTGTCCGGTCTCGAGCAGCGGCTGCGCGCGATCGGTCAGCCGCGTCCCGTGATCGGTGTGTCCGGCGGACTCGACTCGACGCACGCCCTCCTCGTCGTCGCCCGCGCGATGGACCGCATGGGCCGTCCCCGCAGCGACATCCTCGCGTACACGATGCCCGGGTTCGCCACGAGCGACCACACCAAGTCCAACGCGCTGGCCCTCGCCGAGGCGATCGGCGCCACCGTCGAGACGATCGACATCCGCCCGATGGCAGGCGAGCTGCTGCGCGGCATCCGGCATCCCTTCGCCGACGGCGAGCCGGTCTACGACGTCACCTTTGAGAACGTGCAGGCGGGTGCGCGCACCGACTTCCTCTTCCGGCTGGCGAACCGGCACGGCGGCATCGTGATCGGCACCTCCGACCTGTCCGAGCTCGCCCTCGGCTGGGCGACGTACGGCGTCGGCGACCAGATGAGCCACTACGCCGTCAACGCGGGTGTGCCGAAGACGTTGATCCAGCACCTCATCCGGTGGGTGATCGCACACAGCGACGACGACGGAACGTCGCTGACGAATGCCGCCAAGGCCGTGCTGCAGTCGGTACTCGACACCGAGATCAGCCCCGAGCTGGTGCCGGCGGGGCAGGACGGAAAGGTGCAGTCGACGCAGGACACCATCGGGCCGTACGCCCTGCACGACTTCAGCCTGTTCCACGTGCTGCGTTTCGGCATGCGCCCCTCGCGCATCGCATTCCTGGCCGAGCGCGTGTGGCGTGACCCGGATGACGGTGCCTGGCCGCCCGGATTCCCCGCGGACGAGCGGTTCGGCTACGACCGCGACGAGATCGTGCGCTGGCTGCGGGTGTTCCTGCAGCGCTACTTCGGGTTCGCCCAGTTCAAGCGCACCGCGATCCCGAACGGACCGAAGGTGCTGCCTGCGGGGTCGCTGTCGCCGCGCGGCGACTGGCGGGCACCGTCGGACGGGAACCCGGCCGTGTGGCTCGCCGAGCTCGACGCGGCGCTCGCGGCGGACTGAGTCCGCGCGGGGTCGACCCGCGTGTCGGGTGGTGGGTCGTGTCGCGGTCGCGCCCCGAGCGCGCGTCAGGCGGTCGGGAGCGTGCCGTAGGCGATCGTGATGAGCCAGCTGTCGCGGGAGGCGTCGACGAGCGTGTACTTCATCTTCCGATCGGGCAGCCAGCCGCGGTGCCGGGTGGCATCCAGGCGCACGTGGTCGGGGGCGACGCGCACGCCGCGACCGTCGGCCTCGAGCACGGCCTGCACGCGCACCCAGTGGTCGAGTAGGTCGGGGATGTTCTCCTCGTTGGGCAAGTGCGAGTGCTTCTGCATCTGGCGCACATCGGCCGGGTCGGGGGTCATGTCGCGGATGTCCATGCCGATCGGCAGCCCGGGATCGGCGATCGCGACGACCGTCGCGGCGCGGTAACTGGCCGTGATGATCGCGATCGGCAGCTCCGCGCCGTCGCGGGAGGCGATGAGGCGCGTGTGATACCCGAATCCGCGCGGAGCCTCGCGCTCGATGCGGATGTCGGTGACATCGCAACCGAGCTTGGCGGCGATGAGTTCCTTCGCGATGATGCGGCGACGATCGTGGATCGTGGTTCCCGGGTCCCAACCCAGGCGGGCCGAGATCCCGGCGGGGGTCTCCAGGGCGACGGTGTTCAGCGTCATGGCACTCACTCCTCGATCCGACGTCGTGGCTCCATCTTGGCCCAACGCGGGCGTGCACTGCACGGAATGCGGCGTGCAAAACCGCCGCGATGCGACGGGTACGCTCGGGGGATGAGCCTCGAGCCCGAAGACAAGCGCCCCTCTCCCGGGCGCGTCGCGATCTGGGTGGTCGTCGGCGGCATCGGCGCGTACCTGCTCATCTCCGGCATCATCGGGATCATCACCGGAGGCAGCTGACCGGTCTGCGAGACCGCCGAGCCATGTCACACAATGTGCCGTGCGGATGCTGCCGAACCCGCACTTCGCGTGACACGGCGACGGCGGATGTCACACGAACGGCCGGTGCTGAAGCTGTGGACCCGCACTTCGTGTGACACGCCCTCGTCCCGGAGGTGCAACACCGGGGTCAGGCGTCGGCGGCGACGTCTTGGCGGATGCGGCTAGGGCCGTTCACACCGGCCTCGACGATCAACTGAGCGGGCACCTGGTCCTTCATGGCCTCCACGTGGCTGATGAGTCCGACGGTGCGGCCGCCGGCGCGTAGCTCGTCGAGCGTGCGCATGGCGAGGTCGAGGGTCTCGGGGTCGAGCGAACCGAAGCCCTCATCGACGAACAGGGTGTCCAGGCGCAGCCCGCCGGCGCGATGCGTGACGACCTCGGCCAGCCCGAGGGCGAGCGCGAGCGAGGCGAGGAAAGTTTCGCCGCCCGAGAGCGAATGCGGCGACCGGCGACGGCCGGTGTGGGCGTCGAGCACGTCGATCCCGAGGCCCGACGCGCGACCGCGCGACTCCTTCGCGTCGGAGTGGTGCAGCGTGTAGCGCCCCGACGACATCTCGGTGAGGCGCAGGTTGGCGGCGGTGACGATCTCTTCGAGTTCGGCGGCGAGCACGAAGGTCTCGAGGTCCATGCGCCGCGTGTTCGGAGCCCGGCCGGCGACGGTGTCGGCGAACCGGATGACGACGGCCGCCTCCTCGGTCGCCGTCGCCGCGGTGTCGAACGCCGCGCCTACGCGCGCCAACTGGTCGCGCAGGTCGCCCGCGGTCCGCTCGGCGTCGCGCTGGCCGGCGATCGCCGCCGCCCGCGCCTCGTCGGCGAGGCGGGCCGCCTCGGCCGCGTCGTCGAGCGCGCCCGGCGGCAGCTCCCGACCGCTCAGCTCGAGCTCCAACTCGAGGAGACGCTCCCGCGTCGCACGGATCTCGACGTCGTAGGCCGACACGCGCTCCTCGAGAGCGCGACGCTCCTCCGGCGCGACGAGGGCGGCGGTGGCCGCCTCGGCGTCGGAGAACGGCGACTGGTCGATCCGCCGGTCGAGGTCGGCGATCGCGGCGTCGCGAGCGCGCGTGCGCTCCGCCTTCCGTTCGGCGGCCGCGTGCGCGGCACGTGCGGTCTCAAGCAGCTCGGTCAGCATCGACATCCGATCGGCGACGGATGCCGCTTCCCCACGCGCCCGGTCGACGTCGGCCCGTGCGCCCTCGACGCGCGTACGCACCGCGCTCAGCGCGTCGACGAGCGCGGTGCGCAGCGTCGTCAGCTCGTCGTGCGTGGAGGCGAGCGCGGCGGCCCGGGCGTCGCAGGCGGCGAGAGACGCCGACAGGTCGTCGGACTCCCGCCGGGCGGCCTCGGCGGCGTCGACCTCGGCGGCGACCGCGTCGCGAGTCGCACGCAGGGCGGCCACCGTCACGTCGCCGGCGACGGCCGCTGCTGCAGCGGCGAGCTCCCGCAGCCCGCGGGCCTCGTCGGCGGCGGCCTTCTCGGCACCGGCCGCGGTCTCGCGCTCGCTCTCGGCCTCGGCGAGGTGCGCGTCGGTGATCGGGTCGCCGGCGGGAGCGGCGGGGTGCGGATGCGCTGCGGCCCCGCAGACCGGGCACGGCTCGCCGTCGACGAGTGAGGCGGCGATCTCTCCCGCCATCCCCGACAGCCGACGCTGCAGCAGACGCGTGACGGCCTGCGATGCGTCGCTGGCGCGCGCGCTGGCGGCGAGGTAGGCGGCTTCGGCGCTCGCCAGCAACGGCGCGAGCCGGTCGCGCTCGGCGGCGGCGACGACGATCGTCTCGGCGGCCGAGAGGCGTTCCCGCGCGCCGTCGGCGAGGGCGGCGGCCGCGCGAGCGGCGGCGAGGCGCGTTTCGAGCGCCGCCCGCTCGGCGGGGATCGCGGCACGGGCGTCGTCGTTCGCCCGCGTCTCGACGTCGAGGTGTGCGAGGGCATCCGTGTGCCGGGCGAGCTCTGCGAGATCGTCGACCAGTGCCTTCTCCTGCGCGAGCGCCGCGCCGGCCACCGCGACTTCGCCGGTCAGCCGGTCGATCGCCCCTGCCACCTGCTCGGCCTCGTCGGGCGCGACGGACCGCCACACGCGCGCGGCTTCGTCGGCGTCCGCGACGGCGGCGGCGTAGGTGCGCCGTTCGCGCGTCGCGGCGTCCAGCGGCGCCCGGAGCGCTTCCGCGGCGAGTGCCGCCTCCACTCGTCGCCGGTCGTCGGCGATCGCACTCTGCCCGCTTTCGAGCTGCGTGAACCGCTCCCGCAGCCGCTCCAATTCGGTCGCGGATTTCGCCCTCGCCACGTACTCGGTGTGGGTGGATGCCGCCGCCACAGCGTCGGCTTCGGCACGCGCTCGCGCGTCGACGGCGGTGTCGACGCGGTAATCGGCGCGCTGCTGCGCGGCCTCGGCGAGCACGCGTCGACGGGCGAGGTCGAGTGCGGGGGGTCGATCGGCGTCGTCGATGCCGGACCCGTCGAGGTGATTGTCGGAGATGAGGCGCTCGACCTGTTCGAGCAGAACTCCGACGCGCTCCCCCGCGGCGTCGAGTTCCCGCTGGGCCGTCTTGCGTCGCTCCTCGAGTTCGGCCTCGTACGTCGCGAAGCGCTTCGTGTCGAACAGCGTGCGCAGCAGCGCCTGCCGTTCGTCGCCCGTGGCGAGCAGGAAGCGCGAGAACTTGTTCTGCGCGAGCAGGATCACCTGCTGGAACTGCACCGCCGAGAGCCCGAGCACCTCGGAGAGCTCGATGCCGACCTCCCGCGGTTTCGCCGCGATCCCGATCCAGCTCCCGCCGACCAGTTCTTCGAGTTCGGCGCTCGTCGGCTCAGTGACCAGCCCCGACCCGCGCTTGGCGGGGCGATCGTACTCGGGCGCCCGGGTGACGCGGAGGCGTCGGCCACCGACCGTGAACTCCAGCCGCACCCAGGTCGGATCGGCGTCGTCGCAGTGGTCGCTGCGCAGCCGCCGCTCTCCGCCGTCGTAGCGCGGCACGCTGCCGTAGAGGGCGAAGCTCACGCCGTCGAGGATGCTGGACTTGCCGGCGCCGGTGCGCCCGGAGATGAGGAAGAGTCCGTCGGCGTCGAACGCGTCGAAGTCGACGGTCTGGGTGTCCCGGAACGGGCCGAATCCGGTGAGGTCGAGGCGGTGGAGTTTCACGCGAGCGCCTCGACGCGGATGCGGTCGCCCTGGACCTCGGCCAGCACCTCCGCCTCGGCCGCGCTGAGTCCCTCCCCGGCGCGCACGTGCACGAGGAAGGCGTCGACGAGTTCGGCGTCGGTACGGGCGGCGCGCACGCGGTCGGCGTAGGTGCGACTCTCGGCGACGGGCACGACGGTCGGCGAGTGCACGACCTTCGCGCAGAAGGGGAACCGCTCCTGCAGGCGCCGCAGGGGGTCGCGCTGCGGCAGGTCGTCGGTGTACTCGACGCTCACCCAGGCGTCTTCGGCACCCGCGTGCGCGTCGCCGTGCAGCAGGTCGTCGAGCGCGCCGCGCAACGTCACCAGGCGCCGCGGCACCGGCAGCGCGAGCCACTCCGACGACGTGCCGCCGTCGGCATCCATGTCGACGATCCACGCCCCGCGCGGCTTGTCGCCCTCGCCGAAGCTGTAGTGCAGCGGCGCACCCGAGTAGCGGATGTGCGGCGCGAGCTGCTGGCGCCCGTGGATGTGGCCGAGCGCGGCGTAATCGACGCCTTCGAATGCGGCGAGCGGAACGATGTCGAGGCCGCCCTGCTGGATGTCGCGCTCGAGGTGCGGGGTGGGCTCGACGCCCGCGGCGAAGCAGTGGGCGACGGCGATGGAGCGTCCGCCGCGGACGGCGAGGTCGGCGCGGACGAGTTCCATCGCGTGGCCGAGCGCATCCTGCTGCGTGCGCACCCCGGGCCAGTCGTGCCGCAGCAGCGCCGGCTCGAGGAACGGGATGCCGTACACGTGCACGGGCCCGTCGGCGTCGTCGATCGTGACCGGGTCGGCGACGGAGGCCGGGTCGGTGAGCACGTGGATGCCGTCGCGGAGGAGTCCGGCCTGGAAGCCGAGGCGGGCCGCGGAGTCGTGGTTCCCGCTCGTGACGACCACGCGCGCGCCCGTGTCGGCGAGCGCGCGGAGCGTGTCGGACAGCAGCGTGTAACAGGCGGCGGCCGGCGTGGCGGAGTCGAACACGTCGCCGGCGACGATGACGAGGTCGACGGCTCGGGCGCGGACCTCGTCTACGAGCCGGTCCAGCACGATGCGGAGCGCGTCGAGCGTCGAGTGCCCGTGGAAGGTGCGCCCGATGTGCCAGTCGCTCGTGTGCAGGATCCGCATGCCCACCACGGTACGAGCGGCCTCCGACATCGACGGGGCGGCCCGCCGGGAGAACCCGCGACCGGGCGCCCGACGGACGCCCCACCGACGCCGAACCGCGACCCGACACCCGGCCGACGTCGCGCCCCCGGCATCCGCCCGACGGAGCGCATGTCCCACGAAGTGCGGGTCCACAGCATCCGCAGCGGCCGTTCGTGTGACATGCGCCATCGGCGTGTCACGCGAACTGCGGGTTCGGCGGCTTCCGCGCGGCGCGTCGTGTGACATGGCTCGGCGACCTCGCCGCCGCCCACGCTGTGTGCCACGGATGCCGCGCCCCGTGCTCAGTCGCGCGAACGCCGCCGGGAGGCGAGGTCGACGACGCCGAGCAGGAACGCGACGGCGACGAACAGGGCGACGGCGACCATCCCGTAGGCGTAGGCATCGTGGTAGACGTCGATGCCGTGCGCGCCCGCGGCCTCGTCTCGGTAGATCGCCGCGTAGAAGAGGGAAAGCCCCACGGCGGTGCCGACCGCCGTGCCGATGCGCTGTCCCAGCTGGCCGACGGATCCCGCCAGTCCGCCCTCGCGCGTCGGGATCTCCGCGAGAGTGAGCGCCTGGTTCGGGGCCACGACGAGGCCCGCGCCGGCGCCCGCGACGACATAGACGCCGGCCATGGCGTAGGCGACGATCCCGACCGGGGCGAGGTAGGCGACGACGGCCAGCGTGACCGTCGAGACGAGCACGACGCCGAGCCCCCAGACCACGAGCGGCCTCCCGAACCGGCCGATGAGGTTGCCGCCGATCCAGCTCGAGATCGCGCTGGCGACGGCGAAGCCGATCGACACCATCCCGGCGAACACGGGCGGCAGCCCGACCCCCAGCTGCAGGAAGAGGGTCGTCAGCAGGAACAGCGCAGGAATGGCCGTGAAGTACGTCGTCACGATGAGCGTGCCGTTGCGGAACGACGGGATGCGGAACAGCGAGAACGGGATCAGCGGGGCGCGTCCGGATGCCGCATACCGGCGCTCCCAGGCGACGAAACCGGCCGCGAACACGGCGAACAGCACGAGGGTCCACCAGCGGCGCGGGTCGTCGTCGGGGGAGCCCGTCGTGAACAGGAACGGCCACATCAGCGTCACGATCATGAGCGCGAACAGCAGGAGGCCGACCGGGTCGAGCTGCACCCGACCCGGCACCGGGCGGCGCGTGCGCGGCAGCAGCCACACAACGCCCGCGATCACGAGCAGGCACAGCGGGACGTTGATCCAGAAGATCCAGCGCCAACCGTCCTGGTCGCCGCCGACGGCGATCAGCAGGCCGCCGAGGGTCGGGCCGATGGCGGTGGCGACGCTGATCGTCGCGCCGAACAGGCCGAACGCGCGGCCGCGCTCCTTGCCGGTGAAGATCTGCTGGATCGTGCCGAGCACCTGCGGCATCTGGATGCCGGCGGCGAGCCCCTGCAGGAGCCGTCCCGCGATGAGCACCTCGGCGGTCGGCGCGAGGGCGCACACGACGCTCGCGGCGGCGAACAGCGTGAGCCCCACCAGGAACAGCCGCTTGCGGGAGCGCTGGTCACCGAGGCGCCCGAACGGCACGAGGGCGAGTCCGAACATGAGCACGTAGCCGGAGACGACGATCTGCAGTTCGGTGGACGCCGCTCCCAGCGCCTTCTCGATCGACGGCAGGGCGACGTTCACCTTGCTGAGGTCGAGGATCGTCAGCGCCGCCACCGACACGCACACCCAGAACGCCCGCCAGCGCTGACCGTGATCGAGGGGGATGCTGGCTGTGTTCGGAGCGCTCATCGTCTTCAGGCTATGCCCGCGACGCGGGATACGGGCCGCGGGTCCCGCGGATCTACGCTGAGGGGATGCCCGACGCGCCGACCTCGACGTTCACCCACGACGGCGCGACGATCATCGTCGAGGAGCACGGCGACCCTGCTTCGTCGACGGTCTTCCTGCTCGTGCACGGGATCGGGATGGGACGCAAGGTGTTCGCCGACCTGACGACGCTGCTGGCGCCGCACGGCAGGGTCATCGCCGTGGATCTGCCGGGATACGGCGAGGCGCCCGAACCGCCGCGCACTCCGACGATGGAGCGGCTGGCCGACCTCCTGGCGGCGTACCTGCGCAGCACCGGGCGCGCGCCGGTCGTCGCGGTGGGGCATTCGATGGGCTCGCAGGTCGTCACCGAACTCGCGGCGAGGCATCTGCGATCGGTCGCCCGGGTGGTGCTGGTCGCCCCGACCGTCGACCGACGTCGGCGATGCGCCGTCCCGCAGCTCGCCCGGCTCGGCGCCGATCTGCTGGGCGAGAGCCCGCGGGTGCTGTGGCTGGGGGCGCGCGAATACCTGCGGGCGGGCCCGAACCTGCGGCGAAAGCTCCACGCCATGCTGGCCCACAGGCCCGAGCGCGCCTACCCGCGCGTGCAGGCGCCGACGCTGGTGCTGCGCGGGGGCGGAGACCTCGTGTGCCCGCAGCGCTGGTGCGACGAGGTCGTCGCGCTGCTGCCGGATGCCGAGATCGCCGTCATCGCGGGCCACGGGCACGAGACCCTCATCCGCAATGCCGAGCCGGCGGCACGGCGCATGCTCGCCTTCTTGGCAGCGCGCTGACACGGCGGGCGTCCGCATCCGCCCCTCGAGGTGAGCGGTCAGCCGGCGATCTCGGCGACGAGACGGTCGATCTCCGCCGCGTCGATATCGAGGCCGACGTCGTCGAGACGCCGACGCAGCGCCGTCGCGACGACGCTCGTGTCCTCTCCCCCGACATCCGCGCGGGTCTGCGCGAGGATGCCGTCCAGCCGTTCGGCATCGGTGGCGACGTTCTGCTCCTGGGCGGGCTCGTCTTGCGTGCTCATTCCGGGTCTCTGTCGGTCGAGGTCTCGGAGTGGACCGCGATGTCGGGGT
Source organism: Microbacterium telephonicum (assembly GCF_003651225.1). Taxonomy (GTDB): domain Bacteria; phylum Actinomycetota; class Actinomycetes; order Actinomycetales; family Microbacteriaceae; genus Microbacterium; species Microbacterium telephonicum. The sequence goes on along the minus strand of NZ_RCDB01000001.1, from coordinate 761,431 downwards.
CCATCCCCTGCTGTATCTCGGCGCTCTCGACGAACGGGTCCGAGACCGGGTCGCCGTCGGGCGCGGGCGCCGGGGCAGCGTCGGTCTCGCGGGCGGCGGCATCCTCCACCTCCTGGCCGGCGAGGGTGGGCAGGTCGTCGCCGGCGGCCGGCGGTTCTCCGGCTGCGGCCCCGGTCCACCCGCCGGACGGTGCGGCGTCGACAACGCCGTCGGGAAGCTCTTCGCGTGACATGGCTCCTCCTTCGATGGGGTGCCAGTCTCACCCGCGCCGCGGTGCCGGATGCAGGGGGTTGACGGGTCGCGGATGCCGGAGTAGCCGCTCAGCCCGCGCGGCGGGCCAGCAGATCGCCGTGCTCGGGGTGCGCGTCGAACCAGTCGGCGACGTACCAGCACACCGGGCTGACGGCGCGGTCGCCGCGTTCGGCGATCTCGGCGACGGCTCGGGCGACGACCTCACCGGCGTACCCGTGGCCGCGGAACGTCGGGATCGTGTAGGCACGGGTCATCGCGACGGTGCGTCCGTCGTCGCGGTAATCGAGCACGCTGACGAGGTCTGATCCTTTATGGAGGGTGTACCGGGACGCGTCGGGTTCGTTCGCGAACGTGAAACCGCTCATGCCCACACGTTACGCCCGCCCACCGACATCGGCGCCGTAACAGGGCGTCACACCGGGGCCGCGGCATCCGTCCCGTTTGACACGAACGGACACGGTTCGTCATAATCGCACCCATGACTGACAACGCACGCACTCTGTCCGCCCGGGAGGCGAACGGAACTGCCGGCATCATCATGCCGCGCGTTGCCATGTGTTGCCGAATGTGCCACTGACGGTGAATCCCGCCGGGTGCGCCCGCTTCTGAGACACCACTCGAAGCCGGACGCCGCACCCCTCGAGCACCGCACCGCCCACAACGTGGATGCCGGACAGCTCGCACACCCACGGCCCGATTCGGGCCCGAACGCAACGCACCGAACCCGCTCTCGGCGAACCGCCCGGGTTCCCTCCTCCAAGGACTTCTCGCAATGTCGAACACCGCTCTCCTCGCCCAGCCCACCGCCCCCCGCCACCTGCACGCCGTCGAGGACATCGACGCCACCGCACCCGCCGCGCCGACCGGGTCGCGTCAGCTGCCCGCCGGCACCGCGCCCCGCGGCTTCGCCCTGTACGTCGGCCTCGACGAAGTGAAGGCCGCCGTCGACGGCGTCTCGCTGTCGACGATCGTCGAGGCACTGCGCCGCACGATCGCCGACCTCGCGCCGCACGCCGAGACCTACGCCACCGTCGCCCTGGCGCCCACCGCCGCCGGCGGCCGCGACGTCGACGTCGTGCGCCTCGCGCTGCACGAGCCCGGGGCGGTCGCCCGCACCAAGGCCGAGCAGCCCGAGGAGGATCGGGCTCCCGGCGGCGTCGAGATCGACATCTCGCGCCGACGCGTGCACATCGACGGCGAGACCGCCGCGCTGACGTTCAAGGAGTTCGAGCTGCTGCAGTACCTCGTGCTGCGCGAGGGCCGCACGATCGAGCGCACCGAGCTGGTCTCGTCGCTGTGGAGCCACGCCGACGAGGACGAGGTCCCCGGCGAGCGCACGATCGACGTGCACGTGCGGCGCCTGCGCTCCAAGCTCGGACGCTACGAGGACATCGTCCGCACCGTGCGCGGCATCGGCTACCGCTTCGACCGCCACGCCGACGTCGTCATCCGCTACGGCCACGGCACCCCCTCCCCCGACCGCTTCTGACCACATCCGCTCGCCTTCCGCCGTCAGGAACGGCGGCTCCGGCTCCGCGTAGGCCGCCACAAGTGACTGGTGAGCGCGGGGCGGCGGCTCACCAGGCGGGAACGGCGAGCCCCGCGCCGCCCGGCCCACCGCAAGCGACTGGTGAGCGCAGGGGGCCGCGGCTCACCAGGCAGGAACGGCCATTTCCGCCGCACCCAGGTCGCCGCAAGCGACTGGTGAGCGAAATGCGAGCCCGCAGCCGACGGGTGGGCGCAGCGGATGTCGGTGGGGCTGACGTAGGGTGACGGCATGACGGGAGCGCGGGGACGGATGCCGGTGGCACCGGCCGCCCGCAGGCTCCCCGGTGCAAGCCCGGCATCGCGCGACCCGCGGCCGATCGTCGCGCCTCCCCTCGAGACGGTGTACCGGCCGCGCAGCCCGATCGACGCGGCCCGGGCGATCGGCTACCAACGCCGCGGCGCGCACGATCCGAGCATGATCGTCGCGGCCGGTGTCATCTGGCGTGTCAGCCGCACCCCCGACGGCATCGCGACCCTCGCTCTGCGCCCCGAGCACCACGGCGTCCGTGCCGCAGCCTGGGGCCCCGGCGCCGACTGGGCCCTCGCGCAGCTGCCGCGCCTGTGCGGCGCGCACGACGACCCCGACGGGTTCGACGCGGCGCGACATCCCCTCATCGCCGCCACCCATCACCGCCACCCCGACCTGCGCCTCGGCGCCACCGACCTCGTCTTCGACGCCCTCGTGAGCGCGATCTTCGAACAGAAGGTCACCGGATTGCAGGCGTTCGGCGCCTGGCGGTCGATCCTCACGTGGTGCGGCGAGCGCGCCCCCGGACCGACGCCGCGGCCCATGTTCGCGCCGCCCGCGGACTGGCGCGCGATCCCCAGCTGGACGTGGCATCGCGCCGGTCTCGAGCCGCCGCAGTCCCGCACGATCGTCGCCGCAGCGGGCCGTCGCGGGTCGATCGAGCGCGCGATGGACGGCGCGACCGACGGTGTCGCGCGGGATCGTGTGCTCACGAGCCTCCCGGGCGTCGGCGTGTGGACCGGCGCCGAGACCCGCATCCGCGCGTACGGCGACCCCGATGCCGTGAGCGTGGGCGACTACCACGTCGCCCACGAGGTGGGCTTCGCGCTGACCGGTCGTCGCGTCGACGACGACGGGATGCTGGAGCTGCTCGCGCCGTGGGCGGGCCACCGCCAGCGGGTGATCCGCCTCATCGGGCTGAGCGGCGCGCGCGAGCCGCGCCGCGGTGCGCGCTTGGCGCCGGAGGACCACCGGGGCCGGTGAGCACGCCGCCCTCTTGCGGGTGTCGGAGCCCCCGGTCACACTGACCACAGGCGACGACAGGAGCGTGTGATGAACCTCAACCCGTACCTCAACTTCCGCGGCGACGCACGGGAGGCGATGGAGTTCTACCAGTCGGTGCTCGGCGGTGAGCTGCAGCTGGACGACTTCACCGGATTCCCCGACATGGGCATCCCCGAGGGCGAGGCGCACCTGATCATGCACGGGCAGCTGACGACCGATGACGGTCTCGTGCTCATGGGCTCTGATGTGCCGTCGTCGATGCCCTACGAGGCGCCGGCCGGCTTCGCCGTGTCGATCAGCGGCGAGGACGAGGGCCGCCTGCAGGCGGTATGGGATTCGCTGGCCGACGGCGGCGAGATCACCCTCCCCTACGAGACCCCGCCGTGGGGCGGGCGCTTCGGCATGGTCACCGACCGGTTCGGCGTCGACTGGATGGTCGCCCTCAACGCGGCGTGAGTGGCGCGGCCCGCAGCCGACGGGCCGTCCGTAGGCTGGGGGACATGACCGACCCGATGGATCTGCCCGACGAACCGCACCGGGGATGGCCGCGCGGCCGCATCGGCTGGCTCGTCGGGACGATCGTGCTCTTCTCGGTCGGCATCGTCGTCGGGCTCGTGCTGCAGAGCGTGTGGCTGGGTCTCGCGCTGGCGGTGCTGGTGTCGATCGGCTGGCTCATCGCGTACGAATCGTGGCGCGGCAGGACGCCGGGACTCGACGATCCGTGGGACGACGGCGCCCAGCTCTGACCGACGCGCGTCGCACCCCCGCGACGGACCGCGCCGCGTCAGTAATAGACGGCGAGCCGCCCGCGCGGCCCGTCGACGACCTCGACCGGGGTGTCGAAGATGTCGGTCAGCACGTCGCCGCGGATGATCTCGTCGGGCGTGCCGAAGGCGACGACCTGACCGTCCTTCATGGCGCAGACCCGATCGGCGTAGTGGCCGGCGAAGTTGATGTCGTGCAGCACGACGACGATCGTGCGGCCGAGCTCGGTCGCGGCACGGTGCAGGTGGCGCATCATCTGCACCGCATGCTGGATGTCGAGGTTGTTGAGCGGTTCGTCCAGCAGCACGTAGTCGGTGTCCTGCGCGAGCACCATCGCGACATACGCCCGCTGCCGTTGACCTCCCGACAGCTCGTCGAGGTAGCGGCCCTCGAGTCCGTCCAGGCCGAGGAAGTCGATGGAGCGGTCGACGATCGCCTCGTCCTGCACCGTGAGCCGGCCCCGGGAGTGCGGATAGCGGCCGAACCCCACCAGCTGGCGCACCGTCAACCGTGTCACGAAGTGGTTCTCCTGGCGCAGGATGGCGACGACCTTCGCGAGCTCCCGCGACTTCGTCGCGGCGACGTCGTGGCCGGCCACCGAGATCGACCCGGCATCCGCCTCGAGAAGGCGCCCGATCATCGTGAGCAGGGTCGACTTGCCGGCGCCATTCGGACCGATGAGGGCCGTGATGCCACCCGCGGGCAGGTCGAGGTCGATCGGGCCGATCCGCACCTCGGTCGTGTAGCGCTTCTCGACGCCGGTGAGCGAGATCACAGTCGCCCCTTTCGCAGCAGGTGGAGGAGGAAGACGGTGCCGCCGACGATCTCGATGATGATGCCGACCGAGCCCGCGGCGTAGAACACGTGCTTCATCACGAAGTACGCCCCGGCGAGCACGACGAACCCGATCAGCAACGACATCGCGAACATGCGCCGGTGGTCGTACGACTCGACGAACTGGTAGGTGAGCATCGCGACGAGGAAGCCGAAGAACGTCATCGGGCCGATGAGCGAGGTCGATACGGCCATCAGGATCGACACCATCAGCAGCGCCAGGATCGTGTCGCGCCGCTGCGGCGACCCGAGCCCCAACGCGACGGGCCTGCCGAGCGCGAGCACGTTGAGCCTGCCGCCGCCCCACCACAGCGCGGCGACGGCGACGGCGGCCAGCGGCACGGCGATCGGCAGGTAGGTCGCATCGGCGTTGGCGACGCTGCCGATGAGGCGGGCCGTCAACAGGTCGAACTCGGTCGGGGTGAGCAGCCGCTGCAGGAACGTCGAGAACGCCGCGAGCGCGCCGCCCAGGATGATGCCGATCAGCAGCATGATCTGCACGTTGCCGTAGCGACCCGACAGCAGCCAGCCGTACAGGATGCCCGAGAAGACGAGCATGACGGCGACCTGCAGCAGGTAGGCGGCGACCCCCTGCACCATGAGGGCGCCGGCGGTGCCGAAGAAGAATATCGCCGACGTCGAGATCGCGGTGTACAGCGACTCGAAGCCCATGAGGGAGGGCGTGACGATGCGGTTCCCGGTCACCGTCTGGAACGTGATCGTCGCGACGGCCTGGCAGAAGGCGACGACGAGGATCACCACGACGCTCGTCACCCGCAGCTGCGCGATGCGCCAGAACCCGTCGCTGCCGACGGGCGCCGGGTTGTCCCAGCCCAGGATGCCGGCGGCGACGGCGACGGCGAGCACCGCGAGCGCGATCATCGTGAGCAGGTAGCGCCGCGCGAGGGCGGACGTCGCGAACGGCCCCGAGCGGCGGACGGATGCCGGGCGGCCGGGGGCGGTGGAGACGGAGACGGAATCAGGCACGGCGGCGCTGCCTCAGCAGGAGGGTGATGAACACGACCGAGCCGACCATCGCGAGGATGAGCGAGACGGGCACTTCGAAGGGCATGTTGACGACGCGGGCGAGGATGTCGCACGCGGTGATGAGGGCGATGCCGCCCAGGGCCACCCACGGCAGGTTCGAACGCAGGTCGTCACCGCGGATCATCGAGACGATGTTCGGGACGATGAGGCCGAGGAAGGGCAGGTTCCCGACGACGACGGTCACCACCCCCGATGCGAGGGCGATCAGCGCCGTGCCGATGAGCACGACCCGCTGGTAGTCCACGCCCACGTTGGTGGCGACCTCCTCGCCGAGTCCCGCGATCGTGAACCGGTCGGCGACGACGAACACCGCGACGACCACCACGAGGACGACCCACAGGGGTTCGTACTGCCCGCGCAGCACCGAGGTGAACGATCCGGTGAACCAGATCGCCATGCTCTGCAGCAGGTTGGTGGACAGGGCGATGAAGGTCGAGATCGCCCCGATGACGGCGCCCAGCATCATCCCGACGATCGGGACGATGATCGACGAGGTCAGCATGACCCGGCGCAGGAAGAGGAAGAACAGCATCGTCCCCACGAAGGCCATCACGACCGCCCCCAGCATCCGCACCATGATCGGAGCGTCGGGGAAGAGCACCATCACCAGCAGCAGCCCGAGGCCCGCCCACTCGGTGGTGCCGGTCGTGGTGGGCTCGACGAAGCGGTTCTGGGTGAGCAGCTGCATGACCAGCCCGCACATCGCCATCGCCGCCCCGGCGAGGATGAGTCCGACCGTGCGCGGGATGCGGGTGATCGCGAACATCTCGCCGCCGTCGGCCTCCCCCCACACGTCGTAGACGCCGACCGAGAGGGAGAGGGCGATGAGGGCCGCGACGACGGCGATCCCGACCAGCAGCGGCCATGTGAACAGCCGCTGCCGGCCGAGGACCATCGCTCAGCTCTCGAGCGCGTCGGCGAGGGTGTTGAAGAAGGTCGTGTAGGTCACGATGCCCTCGTCCAGGTAGGTGCCCGCCGGCATGTAGACGATGTTGCCCGCCGTCACGGCGTTGACGTTCTGCAGCGCCTCGGACCCGCCGATGAGGTCGGTCGCGGGGGTGTACGCCTCATCGGTGTTGGCGCTCACGCCGGCGTCACGGTCCATGACGAGGATCCAGTCGGGGTTCGACGCGGCGATGGCCTCGACCGAGATGTCGTCGCCCTGGTGGTCGGTGGAGCCGTCGGATCTCAGCGCCGGGGTGAGGCCCAGGATGTCGAACACGGGGCCGAGGGTGCGACCGGTCGTCGGCGCGGCGTAGTTGATCTCGCCGCCCGAGGTGATCACGGCCATGACCGTCTGCTGGTCGTCGTAGGCGGCGGTGACGCGGTCGACGGCCTCCTCGAAGTCGGCGACGAGCTTCGCCGCCTCGTCCTGCTTGCCGAAGATCTCGCCGAGCACGGTGACCTGGCGCTTGAGCTCCTCGTCGAACGGCTCGCCCTCGCGCGGGTCGAGCTCGACGATCGTGGCGTCGGGGACGAGCGTCTGGAAATCGCCGTAATACGAGGCGAAGCGCTGTCCGTTGATGATGAGGTCGGGGTCGGCGGCGACGACGGCCTCGAGGTTCGGCTCGCCGTGGTTGCCGAGGTTGATGGTCTCGGAGCCCTCCTCCTTGTAGGAGAGGCCGGCCGGGAAGATGTCCAGCGGGGCGGCGACGACGTCGATGCCCCAGCTGTCGAGCACCGTGATCGTGCGGTTGTCGGTGGCGACGACGGCCTTCGGGGGCAGCGCGACGGTCTGCTCGCCGTGGTTGTCGGTGACCGTGACCGACGTGGGTTCGTCGGCGGCGCTCTCGGTCGCGGCCGGAGCGGCCGTCGACGCGCAGCCGGTGAGGGCGAGCGCCGCGGCGATGGGAAGGGCCAAAAGGGGTCGTGTCGTCTTCATGCGCAGAGATGTCTCTTCCGGTGATGTGTGCAGTGGGAGTTGGCGACCGGAGGGGCCCGCTCCGGTCGAGGGTAGGTTAGCCTACCCTTCATGAATCAGGTCAAGTCGGCGCCTTCACACACCCCCTCCTTCCGGCTGGAGCGCCGCGGTCTCGACCTGCGGTTCCGCACGGTGCACCTCGCGGCACGGCAATGGCTCACGCCGGACTACGTGCGGGTGCGACTTGTGGGCGCCGACCTCGTCGGCTTCGACTCCCCCGGCTGCGACGACCACATCCGGATCTTCTTCCCCGACACCGTGCCGGGAACGGTCGAGGAGCTGCGGGCGGCACCGAGCCGCGAGTACACGCCGCTCGCGTGGGACCCCGCCGAGGGCTGGCTCGATCTCGAGTTCGCCGTGCACGGCGCGGACGGTGTCGCGGCCCCCTGGGCGGCGACCGCCGACCTCGGCAGCCTCGCCGGCATCGGCGGACCGCGCGGCTCGATGGTCGTCTCGGGCCGGCCGGGAGCCTGGTTCCTCGCCGGCGACGAGACCGCGGTCCCCGCGATGCGCCGGTTCACCCACCTCATGGACGCCGACGCGGTCGGCCGCATCCTCATCGAGGTCGACGACGCCGCGCACGAGCTCCCGATCGAGACCCCGCCCGGCGTCACCGTGACACACCTGCACCGCGGTGCGGCGGCATCCGGATCGACGCTGGCCGCGGCTCTCGACGGCCTCGGCGCCGCGGACTTTCCCGGCGGAGACGTGTTCGGCTTCGTCGCCGCCGAGCAGGGGATCGTCAAGCCGGGCCGCGCGCTCCTGCTCGAGCGTTGGGGACTGCCTGCCGAGCAGGTCGTCGTGAAGGGCTACTGGAAGCGCGGCGAAGCCGAGTACCACGCTCCGCACTGATCGGGTCGCCCGGCCCTAGCATGTGCGCATGGTGCTGAGCTTCCGCGGACTCGCCTTCTTCTACCGGGCCCTCGCGTCGTTCGCGATCCTCGTCGGCATCGCGCGGGTCTCCGGCCTGCTCACGGCGGAGCCGACCTGGGCGGCGTTCCTGTATTACACGGTGCTCAGCAACGTGCTGTGCCTGGGATGGATGGTGGCCTCGGCGCTCGTGACCATCCGCGACGCCCAGGCCGACGGCTGGACCGGGTATTCGACGCCGTCGGCGCGCGGGTCGGCGGCCGTGATGATGGCGATCACGGTCACGATGCTCATCTACCTGATCGTGCTGGTGCCATCGACCTTCGAGCAGCCCGGCACGTACGAGCCGTTCACGTTGACCGACAACCTCGTGCACATCATCACGCCGGTGCTGGTGATCGTGGACTGGCTGCTGTTCGTGCCGAAGGGGAAGGTGCGCGGCTACGACCCGTTCCTGTGGGCCCTTCCCGCCTACGCGTACCTCGCGTTCGCGTTCGTCTACAGTGCGCTGGGCGGACGGTTCGGCGGCGGCACCGTCTACCCCTACCCGTTCATGAACGTCGACGTGCACGGCGTGGGCGGCGTCGCGCTGTGGATCGTCGGCCTCACCGTCGCCCTCGTCGGCGTCGGCTACCTGTACTACCTGCTCGACGTGTGGCTCGGCCGCCGCGCGGCGCGCGCCGCCGCCGTCCTCTGACACCGCGGGCCGCGGACGCGGCCCCGATGCGGCGACGTCGGGCGGGTCACATCTCCTCGTGGGTGTCGGGATCGCCGTCCCACAGGCGCCCGCGCTCGAGACCCGAGATCGCGGCGAGCTCGGCATCCGTCAACGTGAAGCCGAAGACATCGGCGTTCTCGACCTGACGCTGCGGCGTCGCAGACTTCGGGATCGGCGTCGACCCGAGCTGGGTGTGCCAGCGCAGCACCGCCTGCGTCGGGGTGACCCCGTGCGCGGCGGCGACGTCGGCGACGGTCTGCTCCGACAGCAGCTCGCTGCGCCGCGCGAGCGGGCTCCAACTCTCGGTGCGGATGCCGTGCTCCGCGTGGAAGGCACGCAGCGCCGACTGCGGGAAGTAGGGGTGCATCTCGACCTGGTTGACCGCCGGCGCGACGCCGGTCTCGTCGATCAGGCGGGTCAGCATCGCCTCGGTGAAGTTGGAGACGCCGACCGACCCCACCTTCCCGTCCTCGCGGAGCGCGAGCATCCCGCGGTAGGTGTCGAGCCACTTGCCGACGGACGGGTTGGGCCAGTGGATGAGGTACAGGTCGATGCGCTCGAGCCCGAGTCGCTCGAGCGAGCCGTCCGCGCTGCGGCGGGTCTCGTCGAACCCGTGATCGCGGCCGGGCACCTTCGTGGTCACGATCAGCTCGTCGCGGATGCCGGAGCGGCGCACCGCCTCGCCGACCTCGGTCTCGTTCTCGTAGTTCACGGCCGAGTCGAGCAGCCGGTAGCCGTTGCCGACGGCCGCGACGATCGCGTCGACGCCCTCGTCGCCGCGGAGGTTGTACGTGCCGAGTCCGAGCTCGGGGAAGGTCGTGCCGTCGTTGAGTGTGAGCGTGGGGATCGTGACCATTACTCCACGCTACGCCCGTGTCAGGCCAGGAGCTGCTCGATCACGGTGACGACCCCGGCGTCGGCGTTGGACGGGGCGCGATGGCGGGCCACCGCGACGACGTCGGGATGCGCGTCGGCCATCGCGTACGACCAATCGGCGGCCTGCAGCATGCCGATGTCGTTGAGGTAGTCCCCGAACGCCGCGGTCTGGGCGGAGGTGACGCCGAGATCGCGCTGCAGCGCGCGCAGGGCGACGCCCTTGTCGACGCCGCGGTTCATGACGTCGACCCAGTGCTCGCCCGACACGACCACCTGGTGCGTCGCGGTGAGGTCGGCCAGCAGCGGCGCAGTGTGCGCCTCGCCGCCGTCGAAATCGTAGAGCGCGACCTTCAGGATCTGGTCGCCCGTGGCCGTCAGGTCGTCGACCACCTCGAGGCGGCGGTAGTACTTGTCCACCTCTTCGCGGAACTCGCCGCCGCGGTCTTCGATGTACGCGGAGCGCTTGCCGCACACGACCACGGCGGTGTGCAGGTCGCCGGCCGCGACGGCGTCGCGGATCCGCTGGACGATGGCGGTCACCACCGTCGGGTCCATCGCGTCGGAGCTCACCTCGACCTCGCCGCGCACGACGTACGCGCCGTTCTCGGCGATGTAGTCGAGGTCGCCGTCGACGCCTCCGAACATCGCCTGCAGGGTGGCGAGCTGACGGCCACTCGCGGGGGCGAACGCGATGCCGCGCTCCCGCATCCGCTCCAGCAGCGGCCACAGCCGGTCGGGGACGTCGCCCTCGGGACCCAGGAGCGTCCCGTCCATGTCGACGGCGATGAGGCGGATGTCGGGTGTCGTCACCGTTCCATCCTCCCAAAGCCGCGCGCGTCGGCATCCGCCCGGGGTAGGGAAAACCCGACCCGAGGTGTCCGGCTTCCTCTGGCGCGGCGTCGCGGGCGCGGTCCTAGCGTGGAGTCATGACCACCACCGCCGCCCCCGCGACCACCCGTCGCCCGGGCACGCTCCTGCATCTGGGTGCGATCGCACAGTTGGCCGCCCTCGGCGTCGTCGGCTCGATCGCGTTCACGATCCTGTTCACCCTGCTCAGCGTCGGCGTCGGCCTCGTGCTCGTCTTCGGGATCGGGCTGCTGTTCCTCGTCGCCTTCGTCTACGCCCTTTACGCGTCGGCGTGGGTCGAGTACGAGCGGGTCGAAGGGCTGTACCGCTACGGCCTGCCGGCGCTGCGCCCCCGCCGCCGCGAGCGCGCCGGATTCGGCGGCTGGCTGCGCTCGCTCTGGCACCAGTTCACCGACGGCCCCATGTGGCGCGGTGTCGCGAGTGTCGCGATCGCGACCGTGCTCGGCCTCATCGTGCTGCCCACGATCGCCGGCCTCTTCCGCAGCATCGGCCTGCTGTTCGCGCCGCTGCGCGGCGGCGACGTGCGCCTGCCCTTCACCGACATCGTGATCGACGCGGGCTGGGCGGTGCTCGCCGGGGCGCTCGGCATCATCGTCGCCCTCGCGATCCTGCTCGGCATCGCCCTCCTGCACCGCGTGCTCACCCGCGCGATCCTCGTCCCCTCGCGGGAGGCGATCCTGGCCGAGGAGGCCCGCACCGCCGCCGAGCAGGCCCGCACCGCCGGCGCCCAGCGCGAAGGCGCCGTGCGCGCCAGCGAGGTGGAGCGCACCCGCATCGAGCGCGACCTCCACGACGGGGTCCAGCCGCGGCTGGTCTCGGTCGGCATGACGTTGGGCCTCGCGCAGCAGAAGATCGACTCCGACCCGGCCGCCGCCAAGGCGCTCATCGACGAGGCTCACACCTCGACGAAGGCCGCCATCACCGAGCTGCGTCAGCTCGCGCGCGGCATCCACACCTCCGTGCTCGATGACCGCGGGCTGGATGCGGCCCTCTCGGCGCTCGCGGCCCGCTCGCCGATCCCCGTCGCCCTCGACGTGCGCATCGACGGCCGCTGCTCGGCGACCGCGGAGGCGGCGGTGTATTTCACCATCGCGGAGTCGCTCACCAACGCGGCCAAGCACTCCCGCGGATCGGAGGCGCGTGTGGTCGTGCGCCGCCGCGACGACGGAACACTGTGGGCGCGTGTCGAGGACAACGGCATCGGCGGGGCGCACGTGCAGCCCGGCGGCGGGCTCGACGGCATCATGAACCGCATCGTCGCCGCAGGCGGCACGCCGCGTCTCGACAGTCCCGCCGGCGGCCCGACCGCCCTGGAGGTGAGCGTCCCGTGCGCATCCTGATCTGCGAAGACTCCGCGCTGCTGCGCGCCGGGCTGGTGCGTCTGCTCGAAGATGCCGGACACGAGATCGTCGCGGCGCTCCCGGATGCGGGAGAGCTCACGACCCGCGTCGCCGAAACCGCCCCCGACCTGTGCATCCTCGACGTGCGGCTGCCCCCGACCTACACCGACGAGGGCATCCGCGGCGCGCTCGCCCTGCGGGCCGCCGACCCCGCGCTGCCGGTGCTCGTGCTCAGCCAGTACGTCGAGGAGCGCTACGCCAGCGACCTCATCACCGGATCCGGCGCCGGGCAGCGCGGGGCGTTGGGCTACCTGCTCAAGGATCGCGTCGCCGACGTGTCCGACTTCCTCGACGCCGTCGAGCGGATCGGGGCGGGGGCGACCGTGCTCGACCCCGAGGTCGTCGCCCAGCTGCTCACCCGCCGGGGCCGCGACGAGCGGATGGCGCGCCTCACCGAGCGGGAGCGCACCGTGCTCGCCCTGATCGCCGAGGGCAAGAGCAACCAGGCGATCGCCTCGACGCTGTTCGTCAGCGAGGCGGCCGTCGAGAAGCACATCACGTCGCTGTTCCAGAAGCTCGACCTGGAGCAGGACGAGCACGGCAACCGGCGGGTGCTCGCCGCCCTCGTGCACCTCGAGCACGGCACGACCGCGCCCACGCACCCCACCCTCCCGAACGGAGCAGACCGATGACCATCACGATGACCCCGCCGCCCCTGCCGCCACAGCCGCAGCCGCCGCAGGGACCCGCGCCCGCGGGGCCGCGCCGCCCGTCGTCCACCGTCGTCGCCGTCATCGCGATCGCACTCGGTGCGGTGCTCATCCTCGGCACGGTCGCCACGTCGGCCTTCGCCGCCGTCCGCGGCGGCGGCGCCGTGCGCACCCAGACGTTCCACGTCGACGCCGACGGCATCAGCGGCTACGACGTCGATGTGAGCGCGGCCGACCTCACGATCATCTACGGCGACGTCGAGGACGCCCAGCTCAACGTCGAAGGCTCCCCCGACGACTGGCGCTTCGAGCGCGACGAGGACGAGCTGTCGATCCGCACCGACCGCGGCTGGTTCGGCAGCGGGTGGGACTTCTTCGGGCCCGAGGCCGGCGACCGCGCGGTGCTCACGCTGCCCGCGGCCCTCGAGCGGTACGGCCTGAACACCTCGCTGTCGCTCTCGGCGGGCTCGATCACGGCCGACGGCAGCTTCGGCGAGCTCGAGGTCGACCTCAGCGCCGGCGCCATCGACCTCAGCGGCACCGCCTTCGAGCTCGACGTCGACGTCAGCGCCGGGCGCACGAGCCTCGACCTCGCCGGCGTCCGCGAGGCCGACGTGCAGGTGAGCGCGGGAGCGGTCGACGGGCGGTTGCGCCGCGCCCCCGACGCCCTCACGGTCGACGTCTCGGCCGGGCGCGTGAACCTCGCGCTGCCGGATGAGACCTACGCGGTGACCTCCGACGTGTCCGCAGGCGGCTTCGACAACCGCCTCGACACCGCGGCGACCGCACCGCGCACGATCGCCGTGTCGGTCTCGGCGGGGGAGGTCGTGCTGCGCCCGGTGCGCTGACGCACGCAGCGCCGAGCGCCGGTCGGGTGGCTTCCCCGACCGGCCCTTCCGGCATCCGTCGCAATGTCCGGCCCGCCCACCACACGGCCGCCACGGTGGGCGCTAGCGTGGGTGCGTGACCACTCCCATCGATGCCACCGCCACGCCCGCCTGGGCCGAGCTCACCGCCCACAAGAACGTCTTCGCCCCAGATCTGCGGGCCTGGTTCGACGCCGACCCGGGTCGCGTGGAGCGACTGACCTTCGACCTCGCCGACCTGCGCGTCGACCTGTCGAAGAACCTCGTGGACGCCGGCATCCTCACCTCCCTCGTCGCCCTGGCCGAGCAGACCGGTGTCGCCGAGCGCTACGCCGCCATGCTCGCCGGCACGCACATCAACACGACCGAGGACCGCGCGGTGCTGCACACGGCGCTGCGTCGCCCCGCGGGAGCCGAGCCCAAGCTGGTCGTCGACGGCCAGGACGTCGACCACGACGTGCAGGGCGTACTCGACGCGATGAGCGCGTTCGCCGAGCGCGTGCGCTCGGGCGAGTGGACCGGCATCACGGGCAAGAAGGTGCAGACGGTCGTCAACATCGGCATCGGCGGCTCCGACCTCGGCCCCGCCATGATCTCGGCGGCGCTCGAGCCGTATGCGACGGCGGGCATCCAGGCGCGCTTCGTGTCGAACATCGACCCGTTCGACCTCGCCCACAAGACGGCCGACCTCGACCCCGAGACGACGCTGTTCATCGTCGCGTCGAAGACCTTCACCACGCTCGAGACCCTCACCAACGCGCGGCTCGCGCGGGACTGGCTGTGGGCAGGGCTGCAGAACGCGGACGCGATCGACGGCTCCGAGGCGCAGCGCACGGATGCCGTCGCGCACCACTTCGTGGCCGTGTCGACCGCGCTCGACAAGGTCGCCGCCTTCGGCATCGACACCGCCAACGCGTTCGGATTCTGGGACTGGGTGGGCGGGCGCTACTCCGTCGACTCGGCCATCGGGCTCTCGCTCATGCTCGAGCTCGGACCGGACTCGTTCCGCGAGCTGCTGGCCGGCTTCCACGCCGTCGACGAGCACGTGGCGACCACTCCGCTCGCGTCGAACGTGCCGGTGCTGATGGGCCTGCTCAACGTCTGGTACACGAACTTCCTCGGTGCGCAGTCGCACGCCGTGCTGCCCTACGCGCAGCAGCTGTCGCGCTTCGCCGCCTACCTGCAGCAGCTCACGATGGAATCCAACGGCAAGTCGGTGCGCTGGGACGGCAGCCCCGTGACGACCGACACCGGCGAGGTGTTCTGGGGCGAGCCCGGCACCAACGGCCAGCACGCGTTCTACCAGCTCATCCACCAGGGCACGCGCCTCATCCCCGCCGACTTCATCGCCTTCGCCAACCCCGCCTACCCGCTCAAGGACGGCGAGCGCGACGTGCACGGCCTGTTCCTCGCGAACTTCCTGGCACAGACCAAGGCGCTCGCGTTCGGCAAGACCGCCGCCGAGGTCGAGGCGGAGGGCACCACCGGCGCCCTCGTGGCCGCGCGCACGTTCGCCGGCAACCGCCCGACGACGTCGATCTTCGCCCCGGCGCTCACCCCGACCGTGCTCGGCGAGCTCATCGCCCTGTACGAGCACATCACCTTCACACAGGGCGTGATCTGGGGCATCAACTCGTTCGACCAGTGGGGTGTGGAACTCGGCAAGCAGCTGGCGCTGCAGATCGCGCCCGCGATCGAGGGCGACGACGACGCGTACGCGTCGCAGGACGCCTCGACCCGAGCGCTGCTCGACTACTACCGCACCCACCGCCAGGGCTGACGCGCGGGCGCCTGCGACGAGCTCGCCGGTCCTGCGCCGAGTTCGCCGGCGCTGCGCCGAGCTCGCCGGCGAACTCGCGTTCGCATCGGCGAGCTCGCGCGGCAACCGGCGACCTCGGCGGGTCAGGCCGGGACGGCGACGGGCTCGGGGTCGTCTTCGTGGGCGGCGACGGCGTCGGGTCGGAGCCGCCCGCGGTGCGGAAGTGGCCGATCACCGACAGCAGCAGGCCGCCGACCGTACTGCCGCACCGAGCCGCCGGATCCGGTCGGCCCGGGCCCACATCCGCGAGACCTCATCTGCGCGCCGAGACCTCGGGTGCCACCCCAGGTCTCGTCCGCCCGATGAGGTCTCGCGGATTCGAGGTGGGCTCAGTGCGCGGTGCGGGTGTGGAGCTTCTCGCCGTCGGGACTGAAGATCGACACGACCTCGGCGGGCTTCGACCCGATCGCGCTGATGGAGTGCGGCGTGCGCGTGTCGAACTCCGCCGCCTCGCCGCGCTCGAGCACGAGCTCGCTCTCGCCGAGCACGAGGCGAACCCGACCACTGAGCACGTAGAACCACTCGAAGCCGTCGTGGACCCTCGGCTCCGGCGCTTCGGCCAGCGGCGGGAAGGTCACCTTGTAGGTCTGCACCGGCGAATCCTCGCGCGTGAGCGGCGCGACGACATGACCGTGCCGCGTGGTCGACGGGCGACGCACGCGCGGGTCGGCGGGTTCGGCGACCAGGTCGTCGATGCGGATGCCGAGCATCCGCGTGAGGGGGACGAGCAGCTCCAGCCCCGCCTGCCGCTTTCCCGATTCCAGCCGTGACAGCGTGCTCGCCGACATGCCCGCCCGCGACGCGAGGTCGTCGAGCGTCCAGCCCTTGGCCTGGCGCGCCGCTCGCAGCCGCGCGCCCACGAACTCGGTTCCCGCCATGCCCTACAGTTTGCCATTACCGCAAGGCTCCTTGCAATATCGACCATCACGACGGATGCTGGCGGCATGGAGATTCGAGACTGGGATGCCGTGGTCGTCGGCGGCGGGGCCGCGGGTCTGAGCGCGGCGCAGATGCTGGGGCGGGCGCGTCGGCGCACGCTCGTGATCGACGCGGGCGCGCCGCGCAACCGCTCCGCCGCGCACATGCACGGGGTTCTGGGACACGACGGGCTCGACCCCGCCGAGCTCCTCGCTCGCGGGCGCTCCGAAGTCGCGGCCTACGGCGTCGCGGTCGAGACCGGCGCGGTCGCGGCCGTCGACGACCTCGGCGACCGCCTGCGCCTGACGCGCGCCGACGGGACCGTCGACACCGCCCGTGCCGTCGTCCTCGCCGCGGGCGTCGTCGACGAGCTGCCGGCGGTCGCGGGCCTCGCCGAGCGCTGGGGACGGGATGTGCTGCACTGCCCCTACTGCCACGGTTACGAGGTCGCCGGATCCCGGCTCGGCGTGATCGCGACCTCGCCGGCGAGCGTGCACCAGATCGAGCTCGTGCGGCAGTGGAGCGACGACGTCACGGCGTTCACCGCTGCCGCGCAGCCGCTCGATCCCACGGTGAGTGCACGGCTCGCCGCCCGCGGCATCCGCGTCGTCGACGCCCCGGTGAGCGCGCTGGAGGTCTCGGAGGATCGTCTCGCGGCCGTCGTGACCGCGGACGGCGGGCGCCACGAGGTCGATGCCGTCTTCACGGCCCCCGCACCTCGGATGGAGCTGGGCTTCGCTGACTCGCTCGCACTCGCGCGCAACGCCGACATGCCCGGCGCGCCCCTCGTCGCCGACATGACGGGGGCGACGAGCCACCCGCGCGTCTGGGCGGCCGGCAACATCGTGCAGCCGTTCGGCAATGTGCCGCTGTCGATGGGGTCGGGATCGATGGCGGGCGCGGGCGCCAACGCCGCGCTCGTCGCCGAAGACGCCGCGCAGGCGGTGTCCGCTCGCCGAGCCGAGCGCAACGCGGGCTGGGAGCAGCGGTACGCCGAGAGCGACCGGTTCTGGTCGGGGCGCGTGAATGCGACGACCGCGGCCGTGGTCGCCGACCTCGCGCCCGGGGCGGTGCTCGAGATCGGCTGCGGCGAGGGCGCCGACGCGGTCTGGCTCGCCGAGCACGGCTGGACCGTGACGGCCGTCGACGTGTCGGAGACCGCGGTCGCACGCGGCGCGGCTGCCGCCGCCGCGCGAGGGCTCGCGATCGACTTCCGCGCCGTCGACGCCGTCGGTGAACTGCCCGAGGGCGAATTCGACCTCGTGGTGTCGAGCTTCCTGCACTCGTGGGAGACCGACTTCCCGCGCATCGGCATCCTGCACAGCGCCCTCGATCGCGTCGCGCCGGGCGGGCGGATGCTGGCGGTCTCGCACGCCGCACCCCCGCCCTGGGCGCGGGAGCTGCCCGCGCACATGCCTCCGATGCTCACGCCCGCCGAGGAGCTCGCGCTGCTGGGTGCGGACCCGGAGGTCTGGGAGGTCGAGCGTGCCGAGCTGGTCGCCCGCGTGACGACCGACCCGGACGGCAACCCCGCGCACCTCGACGACGGCGTGCTGCTGCTGCGCCGCCGCTCCTGAGCCGCACCCGGGCATCGAGCGGGGAGCGAAGCCGGTGCGGTTCGGGGCGTTTCGACTCGCTGCGCTCGCTCAACGACCGGGGCTTCCGGTCATTGAGCGAGGAGCGCAGCGACGAGTCGAAACGCGTCGGGCTCAGCGGGTTTCGATACGCGCGCTTCGCGCGCTACTCAACCACCGGGGGTGGAGGCCGCGGCCGCAGCGGCGGCGGCGCGGGTGAGCCAGGCGGGTGGGGTGCCGTAGCGCTGCGGCGGTATCAGTCGTCCGGCGGCGCAGTCGGCCATCAGCGCGGCCAGCCGGTCGATGCGCGTCTGCTCGCGCTTGGCCGACTGCACCCAGTTGCCCGCGAGGCGCCGGTACGACGGTGTCGCAGCATCCCAGAACGCCTGCGCCGCCGGCACAGCGGCGATCGCAGCGAGTTGATCCGCGTCGAGCTCGAGGCGGGTCTCGTAGGAGTACCCGGCCACCTCGACGTCGCGGCGCGCGTACGCGGCGAGTCCGGCGGGGCGCATCAGCCCTTCGGCGATGAGGCGCTCGACGTGCGCGATGTTGACGGCGCTCCACACCGACCGAGGCTTGCGGGGCGTCCACCGTTGGCGCCGTGCGGCGTCGTCGATGCGGTAGCTCGTCGAGTCGATCCATCCGAAGCACAGCGCCTCGACGACCGCGTCCTCCCAGGTCAGCCCGCGCCGCGGGTCGCCCTTGCGGTAGAGCCCCATCCACAATTCGGTCGCGGTTTCGTGGTTCGCCTCGAGCCAGGCGCGGAACTCCGCGGCATCCGCGAAGAACACCACCGTCGGTTCATCGGCCATGGCCGCGACGCTAGCACCCGCCTCGGACGCTCAGCGCAGGCTGAGGCGGTTCCAGGCGCCGGGCTCGTCGAACTCGCCGTAGAGCACGCGGGCGCCGGCCGCGTCGATCGACGCGGCGCAGGCGAGCAGCGTCAGGGTCGGGTAGCCGAACGGACGGTTGTCGCGCACGATCGCCCGGTCGTCGACCGGGCCGACGGCGCTCGTGCGCTCGAGGGTGTCGAGCCACGGCTCGTACCAGCGCTCCCCCGGCCCCGGGGCGGCGAATGCGCTGCGCCACGCCGTGATCCGCGCGGTCGCCGGATCGTCGACGTCGTCATGGGCGATCATGTGGATGCCGGACTCCAGCGCCACCGTGCGGACACCGTCTCCGTCCCACATGATCACGCGCGCACCCTGCGCATCGGCCTCGACGAGGTTGAACCCGTGGGTGCGGGGTGACCCCGACGGCCGCGTGCCGGCGATGGCGTCGAGCACGACGTGCCCGCGGGAGTCGAGCGGCGCACCGTCGTCGGGGATCTGATCGGCGCGGTTCAGGATCACGGCGACCCGACCGGCCGCGGGATCGGCCGCGAGCCAGGCTCCGCCCGCGCGACGGTCGCGCACCCCGATCACGCCGGGGTACGCTTCGGGCCAGCTCTCACCGAGGGCGTCCCACGCGCGGCCCGGGTCTTCGTCGCGCACCGCGAGCAGCCGCACCGGGTCGCCCGCGACCTCGGGGACGTGGACGATCACCGTGCACATGGGTGGGCCTTCCTGCTCGCATGGGAGGATCGGAGCATGTTCGTCGTCATCGGTGTCACGGGCGGGATCGCCGCGTACAAGTCCGTCCAGCTCGTGCGCACCCTGGTCACGAACGGTCACGAGGTGCACGTTGTTCCCACCGACGACGCGCTGCGGTTCGTGGGGACCGCCACCTGGGAGGCGGTCAGCCGCCATCCTGTCACGACTTCGGTGCACGACGACGTCGCCGAGGTGCGCCACGTCGCGCTCGGCACCCGGGCCGACTTGGTCATCGTGGCGCCCGCGACGGCGAACACGCTCGCGAAGATGGCGGCCGGCATCGCCGACGGCCTGCTCGGCGTCACGCTGTTGGCGACGACGGCGCCCGTCGTCGTCGCCCCCGCCATGCACACCGCGATGTGGGAGCACGCCGCGACGCAGGCCAACATCCAGACGCTGCGGGCACGCGGCGTGCACGTCGTCGGTCCCGCCGACGGACCGCTCACCGGCGGCGACTCCGGTCCGGGGCGGATGGTCGAGCCTGACGTCATCGCCGCCGCCGCACTCGCCGCGGCTCCCGGGCGCGCAGATCTCGCCGGGCTCCGCGTCGCCGTCTCGACCGGCGGCACCCGCGAGCCGATCGACCCCGTCCGCTTCCTCGGCAACCGCTCGAGCGGCAGGCAGGGCACCGAGCTCGCCGTCGCGGCCGCCGACCGGGGCGCCGACGTGCGCCTCGTCGCGGCCCACGTCGACGACGGGGTGCTGGATGCCGCCGCGCGGCATCCGCGGATCACCCTCGAGCGGGTCTCGACCGCGGCCGAGCTGCAACGGGCGATGACGGATGCCGCCGCCGCAGCCGATGTCGTGGCGATGGTCGCGGCGGTCGCCGACTTCCGGGTCGCCGAGGTCGCGCACGAGAAGCTGCGCAAGGAGGACGGCGTCGCCGGTCTCGACCTCGTCGAGAACCCCGACATCGTCGCGGGTCTGGTCGCCGCCCGCCGCGACGGGCAGATCGTGGTCGGCTTCGCGGCGGAGACCGCCGCCGACGACGCCGAGCTGCTCGAGCGCGGCCGCCGGAAGCTCCGCCGCAAGGGCGTCGATCTGCTCGCCGTGAACCGCGTCGACTGGGATGCCGGGTTCGAGTCGGCCGGCAACCGCGTCGTGCTGCTGGATGCCGGCGGCGACGTCGTCTCGGACACCGACGGCACCAAGCGCGAGGTCGCCGACGCGATCTGGGACGCCGTCGCGTCCCGCCGCTGACGCCGCGGCATCCGCCGAACCCTCTGCCTTGGGCCGAACCCTCACTCCCCAGGCGCCCTGGGACCGAGGGTTCGGCCTGAGACCGAGGGTTCGCGCCCGGCACCCTGCGCACGACGAAGCCCCCGCCGTCGGGCGGGGGCTTCGTCGAAGAGGGGTCAGCCCTTCTTCTGGATGTCCAGGAGCGGCGCGCCCGGCGTGGTGGGGCCGAGCTCGACCGGGTCGACCGTGTCGAAGGTGTCGCCGTTGAGGACGATCACCGGCGTGATCAGCGGGTACCCCGCCTTCTCGATCACGGCACGGTCGAAGGTCACCAGCGGGGTGCCGACATCGACCTGATCGCCGTTCTTGACCTTGACATCGAAGCCCTCACCCTTCAGGTTCACCGTGTCGATGCCGACGTGGATGAGGATCTCGGCGCCGTTGTCCAGCTGCAGGCCGAACGCGTGACCGGTCGGCTGCGCCGCGACGACGACACCCTTGCCGGGCGCGAAGACGGTGTCACCGGTCGGCTCGATCGCGACGCCCGGACCCATCACGCCGCCGGCGAAGACGGGGTCGGGAACCTGGTCGAGCGCGACGACGGTGCCCTCGAGCGGGGAGGCGACCTGCACGAGCTCGCCCACCGCCTCGGTGCGCTCGGCGACGGCCGTCGCGGTCGCCGCACCGGTCGCGGTGGCCGCGCCACCGGTCGTGACACCGGCGACGGGAGCGGCGGTCGAGGCTGCGGCACCCGCGCCGGCACCCGCCGTCGCGGCAGCGGCCTCGGCGGGCACCTTGTCCTTGTAGCCCGAGAAGATCACGAGGAGCATCGCGACGGCGAACGCCGCGAGCACCGCGATCAGGTACAGGCCGATCGGGTCGAAGGCCGGGATCGTCAGCAGCGACGTGAAGACGAACGCCTGCGTCGTGATGCCGTTGGGCAGGCCGAGGACCAGCGAGCCGATGCCGATGATGAGACCACCGGTGAGGCAGCCCACCAGCATCCGCGGGTAGATCCGCTTGAAGCGCAGGTGAATGCCGTACAGCGACGGTTCGGAGATGCCACCGAGCAGACCCGCCGCGAGCGCACCCGTCGCGGTCTGCTTCATGTCCTTGTCCTTCTCACGCCACGCGAGGAAGAGCACGCCGGCCGTCGCGCCGAAGCACGCGAAGTTCCACGCGCCCATGGGGCCCTGGATGAAGTCGTAGCCGAGGGTCTGGATGTTCAGCAGCATGATCGCGTTGATCGGCCAGTGCAGACCCAGCGGCACCATGAACGGGTAGGCCAGCGGAATGATGATCGCGAAGATGAACGGTGAGAACGTGTTGATCGCCGCGAGCGCGCTCGCGAGGCCGGCGCCGACGTACACGCCGATCGGGCCGATGAGGAACGCCGTGAGCGGGATCATGACGAGCATCGCGAGGAACGGCACGAAGATCAGCTGCAGGTTCGCCGGGATGATCTTCTTGAGTCCCTTGTAGACGAGGCCGAGCACCGCCGCCATGAGCAGGGGCGGGAAGACCTGCGACGAGTAATCCGCGATCGGCATGGGCAGACCCCACACCTGGACGATCGCGACCTGCGCCTGCTCGAACCCGAACAGTGCGGTCTTCTCGACGCCGGCGCCGAGACCCGTGAATCCCGGGAGCATGAGCACGGCCATGATCGCGAAGCCGACCCACGGGTCGGCGCCGATCTTCGCCGAGGCGTTGTAGGCGACCATCAGCGGCAGGAAGACGAACACGCACTGCCACATGAGGTTGACGAACGCCCACGACGGGTCGAGCGTGACGCCGGGCGCGTTCCAGGCCGGGATGACACCGAGCGTGGCCATGAGCGCCATGAACGTGATGAACAGCGACGCGCCCAGCAGCGCACCGAGGATCGGGCGGAACGAGTCGGAGAGGTACTCGAACAGCGTGTCGATCCACGCGACCTTGCCGCGCACCCCCTTCTCGCGCTCGCGCTTCTTGATGTCGTCGATCGACTCGGCCGAGGCGGCGCCGCCGCCGGCCATGGCGGGGAGGGCGTTGATCTCGTTGAAGACGGTCTGCACGGCGCCGCCGATGACGACCTGGAAGCGGTCGCCGGCCTGCGGGACGGCGCCCATGACGCCGGGGATCTTCTCGATCGTCGCCTTGTCGGCCTTCTCGCCGTCGGCGAGCTGGAAGCGCAGGCGCGTGGCGCAGTGCGTGAGGCTGACGACGTTGCCGGCGCCTCCCACGCCCTCCAAGATGTCTGCTGCGGTGTTGGATGCCATGGTCTGCTCCCTGAGCTCCTCTTCCTGGGTAACGCCTGTGATCGCGACTCTATACCGGTGCGGTAGCGCGCATAAGGGCTTGCGGATGTGGTCGTACCACACAACAATGGCGCCTCGACCGGAGGGATTCCGAACGCGGCGCCGTGTTTTTGGACCTCGTCGACCCTAGTCGACCGGAACCGGTTCCAGAACCACGCCGCACCTCCACTCCGACGGCGTGAGGGCGCACGCAGGCCGCCCCCACACCCCGGATCAGGACTTTTCCTCGACACCGCTCACACGGGGCGTCCAGGAAGAGTGGAGGTTTCGTCCAGAACCGCCCGGCAGACTCGGGGACTTGTGTCCGCCCGAGGGCACACGCCGGCACCATTCGAGTCGGTTCCGCTGACCCGAAAGACGTCATGCCCAGAACACTCCGCCCTGCCCGTCGCGCCCTCCTGCCCACCGCCCTCGCGGTCGCCGTCGGCGCCTGCATGATCGGCGGAGTCTCCGTCGCGTACGGCGCCGAGTCGTCGCAGCCGACGATGCAGCGCGCCGCATATGCGGCCCCGGCCCCGACCTCGTTCGCCCCCTTCCTCACCGCCGACGACGCCGACCCCCTCCGATCCGCGCTGAGCGTCGCGAAGGACCCGAACGCCCTCACCCAGGCGCAGGCCGCCCTCGACGACGCGACCGCCGCCCAGCAGGAGGTCGCCGCATCCGGTGTCGCCGTCGACGGCGCCACCACGATCGACACCGCCGCCCTCAGTGACGGCATCGCCAAGCTCGCGTCGATCGAGGCGAACCCCGCGCTGCTGACCGCAGACCCGACCGACCAGACGATGGCCGACATGGGCACCGTCGTCGCCGCGACCGCCGACCTGCGCTCCCGCCTGCAGGCCGCCAAGGATAAGAAGGCCGCCGAAGAAGCCGCGGCCGCCGCGGCCGCAGCCCAGGCCGCCGCCGCCGCGCAGGCCGTCTCGACCACGAAGAGCTCCGGTGCGTCGGCATCCGCGCCCGCCGTCGGCCCGATCATGGCGGGCGACCCGCGCGCGATCGGCCGCGAGCTCGCCGCGAGCCAGTACGGATGGGGCGAGGACCAGTTCGCGTGCCTCAACAGCCTGTGGCAGAAGGAGTCCGGCTGGAACCCGGCCGCGCACAACAGCAGCTCCGGCGCCTACGGCATCCCGCAGGCCCTGCCCGGCAGCAAGATGGCCTCGGCCGGCGCCGACTGGCAGACCAACCCCGCGACGCAGATCACCTGGGGTCTCGGCTACATCGCCGGCCGCTACGGCACCCCGTGCGGCGCGTGGGGCCACTCGCAGTCCACCGGCTGGTACTGAGCGCCACCGGAGCACCGCCCAGAAGGGGCCGGTCGGGATCATCCCGACCGGCCCCTTCGCCGTTTCCATCCGATGCGGGCCCCGCTCCGAACAGGAGTGGGGCATGCACGAGCGCGCCCTCGGTGTCAAGGGTCCGCTCCGGTGCCGCGACCGCGGTCGCGGCGCCCTAGGGTCGACGAGAGCCTCGCACCGCGTGCGGCGGAATTCGCGGTGGAGGTGCGCGCCCTCGCGAAGGGACTCATGGCCGTGGGCGTGTCCGCCTCGGATGCGGTGGCCATCATGGCGCCGACCCGCTACGAGTGGGCCGTGGCCGACCTCGCCGCCTGGTTCGCCGGCGCCGTCGTCGTCCCCGTGTACGACTCCTCCTCCGCCGCGCAGGTCGCCGCGATCGTCGGCGACGCCGACCTCGAGGCGCGTCGCACGGGCGCGGCACTCGACGACCCCGCCACGATCGTCTACACCGAAGTCGGGCGACCTGCCGCTCGCGATCGCCGACGGGGCGCTCGCGTTCGACGACGTCGTCGGCACCGTCGGCGAGGTGCTCGCCGGTGTCTGCCGTGGCCGCCGCTCGGACGAGGAGATCACGCTGTTCGACTCGGTCGGGATCGGAGCGCAGGACCTCGCCGTCGCCGACGTGCTGATCCGCGCCGACCGCGCCCGCGGCATCGGCACCGAGATCGATCTGAGCCTGTGACCCCTGAGCCGCCACGACGGCCGGGGCCGCCCTCACGGAGAGGACGGCCCCGGCTGCCGTGCGGTGATCAGCTCCGGCAGGAACCGGCGAGCGCCCACGGACCCCACGGCTGATCCGTCGGGATCTGGTTGCGGGTCCACCACTGGGCCGTATAGATGCGGCCCTCGTGCACGACTTTCTCGCCGCCGGTGTAGATCGCGGATGCGGTCCACTTCGGCAGGTCGCCCTCGGTGCACGAGACGGTGACGCCGACCTCGGCCCACGGCCCGTAGGGCGATGCGCCCGGCGCCTGGCCCTGCGTCCACCACTGCGCGGTGTAGAGCCGCCCGTCGTGCAGCACCTGCTGACCGGAGAGGTAGATGGCCGTCAGCGTCCAGGCCGGCACCACCTGGCGCCACTGCGCGTGCAGCGTCACCGCGGTCGCCGACCGGTCGCCCTTCGCGAGGTCTGCCACCGTCGCCCCCGCCTCGAGGTCGACGCCGGAGCCGTCGGCCGCGGTGTTCCAGCCCTCGAACGCGTACCCGACCCGGGTGGGCTCGCCGGTCGGAACCTCGACGGCGTCGCCCCAGAACAGGCCCGCCTGCGTGCCCGGGAGCGCGCCGGAGCCTCCGGCCAGGTCGAATCCGACCCGGTACGCGCCGGCCGTGACCGCCGCCCACGACAGCATCGGGGACTGCGCGTTCTTCGCGACGAGCGCGATCGAGACCGGCCCCTCCGCGGCGAGCTCGACGTCGTACGACAGCACCCGGCCGGGGGTTCCCGCATCCAGGGTGATCGTGTCGACGGTGCGGCTCTCGCCGTCGGCGGTGATGACGACGTCGGCGGTGCGGGCGTACTCGGGCCACCAGCTGCGCGAACCGGCGGTCAGGGTGTAGCGCCCCGCCGGCAGCGTGAACTGGTAGCCGACCCGCGCACCGACCTGGTTGGCCGTGTAGAGCCCGGTCGTCGTCGTCTTGTCGAACGGCCCGGCGACGACTCCCTTGTAGGAGACGGATGACGCACCGGCGGCGTTGCGGGCGAAGTGCCCCCACGTCCGGTCACCGGTGAGCGCCTGGTCGGGCACGTCGTTCTGCAACGCGCCGACGAGGCCTCGGATCGCACCGTACGCGGGCGAGTCGTAGCCGAGCGCCGACGTCGCCGTCTTGTTGACGTCGCCGAAGGCGATCACCCCGCGCGGCACCACCTCGACCCGGGCCGACGTCGTCACCGAACCGTGCGTGCCGGTGACGACGACCGTCTTCCAGGCCGTGTCGTACGTGGCATCCGCCCAAGCGATCTCGACGTCGACGGTCGAGCCGTCGTCGAGGGTCGCCGCGAGCGTCTCCGGCAGCGCCGGCGCCTCGCCGACGAACGTCGCGAGCACGGGCTGCGCGAGGCTGACGATGCGGGAGGCGAGCGGGTGGGACGCCCCGTCGATACGTGCGACGAGCTGGCGGGCACCCTCGGCATCGAGCCGGAAGGCGGCCGGGTCGGCGGCGGCGCGCGCCCCCGCGGCCACGGCTGCCTGCAGCATCGCCCACGTCTCGTCGGTGAAGGCGTCGCTGCGCTCGATCGCCGCCCCGGCGGCGGCCGCGTCGGCGACCTCGCCCGCATCGGCGACGCCCGTCGCGCCGGTCTCGGCGACTCCGACCGCGTCGACGTTGAGCGTGCCGGCGACCACGGCGAGGCGCACGGTGTGCGTGCCCCATTCCAGTCCCCGCAGGCTGAACACCTTCTGGAACTGCCCGGTCGCCTGCGTCTTCTGGTTGGCGGCGATGCGCACCCCGTCGACGTAGACGTCGACGACGGCCGATCCGTCGTTCTGGCCGATCACGTCGAGCCCCGACCCGGTGAAGGTGTACGAGACGCCCGCGCCGGCCGCCGTGTTGCGGGAGCTCGACCGCTGGTACTCGAACATGCCGCCGCCGTTGACGTGGCTCCACGCGCCGTCGTAGGCGAGCTTCACGACCGCCGGGTCGGCGAGGTCGTGCATCTCGAGGCCGTCGAGGTACTCGGTGTAGTACGGCAGGTATCCGTCCACCCGTTCGATGACGAGGTCGTCGAACGACGTGTGGTGGAAGCCGCTGGCGAGGTCGACCCAACCCGAGAGGAACGCGTTCGGGTCGGTCCACGAGAACACCTCGGTGCCGTCGATCGAGCCGGAGATGGTCTCCCCCGCCGCCGTGATCGACAGTTCGTGCGTCACGGCGGCGTCGAAGCCGGCGAGTGTGCCGGAGGCGACGGTGGCCCCCATCCGCAGGAACGTCCACGTGCCGGTGCCGGCCAGGCGAAGGGCGTAGGCGGTACCGCCGATGTTGTGCGAGGTGCCGCCGCCGCTGGAGCGGGCGCCGATCGCCGCGTAGTCGTCGGATGCCGTAGACCCGAGTTCGACGTCGACGGTGGCGCGGTAGTTGGTCCAACGCCGGTCGCCGACCGCCGTGATCGGGTCGCCGCCGTTCCAGGCGCCGCCGACGCCGGTCTCGGCGCGGTCGAGCTGCTGGCGCAGCACCCACTCGTCACCGTCGCGGTAGGCCTCGAAGGTGCCGTTGCGGTCCCACGTGTACAGCGGGATGGCGCCGGTCTCGCCGCCGCGCGAGGCGACGAAGTCCTCGGTCTCGCCGGTGTACCCGCCGCCCTCGGCCACGACGGGCACGGTGCGGTCGGTGTAGTCGAAGTCGTCCTGCCAGAGCACCCCGGCCTGCGGGTCGGCGTCGAGCACGGTGCGCTCGCCCTCGACCGGCAGCGGCGTGGTCCACCCGTCGTCGCCCGTGACGTCGAGCGAGGTCACGGTGACGATCGAGTACGGCTGCACGGTGACCGTGTATGCGCCGGCCGCGCCGGCGGTCACATCCCCGACGTGGCGCTTGTAGTTGGCGTCGAACGCCTCGCCGTCACCGGCGGCACGGGTCTCCCACACCGAGAGCGCGTCGGTCGCCGACAGGTCGAAGCCCTCGGGCGTGATGCGGTACGTCTTGGCGTACTCCGAGTCGTTGACGACGACGGTGGAGAACGCCGACGCGTCGGGGGCGGCGAGGGTCATGTAGTTCGCCGAGCCGTTGCGGCCGTTGACGGGGTTCGTCCCGGTCGCACCGGCCGAGCTCGCCGACGGCACCGCGCGCCAGATTCCGGCGTCGTTCTGCTCGGACTCCCAGCCCGTCTCGGCGAAGCTCGAGAAGTGCTGCAGCACGGCGAGCCCGCCGTCGAAGTGCATCCACCCCGACCACGGGTCACGGGCGCTGACCAGCTCCTTGAAGGAGTACTGGCCGCCCTCGTAGAACGAGCCGATCGCCGGCTGGTAGATGAAGTGCGTGCGGTTCGAGTTGACGAAGCCCTTGACGATCGTGTTCGCCATCTCGAGGGGACCGCCGGTGCCGCCGATGCCGGTGCCCACCGTCTGCGGGTCGGTCATCGTGTTGTTCTGCCGGTAGGAGGTGTTGCTGAAGGTGGCCTGCGCCTCGCTGTTCCACACCTCGACGTCGTATTGCTGGGCGAGCTTCTTGAAGCTTCCCGCGGCGTCGTCGTCGGTGTTGTAGTGGAATCCGGCTACCGAGACCGCATCGCGCAGCGACGCGTCGGCGACCATCTCGTCGCCGAAGGTTCCGGTGCCGACCTCGTCGGAGATGACGATCTCGATCGCGTTGTACAGCGACCGCTCGGTCTCCGAGGCGAAGCCCTCGGCATCCGTGCGCACCCGGTTCGCGTAGTCCTTCGTCCACGCGAGATCGGCGGTGTGCTCGTTCACGCCCGGGTTGACGTACCCGATCATGTAGCCGTACTCGCGATAGGCGGCGAGGATCGTCTCCTTGTACCAGCCGTAGATCTCGTCGTTCGTGTCGGCCCACGCCGGCGCGTTCCACCGCAGGATCGACACGGCGAGGTCGGGGTTGAGCTTGCGGGCGTCGGCGGCGAGCTGGAAACCCGGGTTGCGCAGCACGTTGGCCGGCTCGTCGGCGGTGCGCTTGGTGGCGGCATCCGACCCGGTGGAGTTGTTGCGGTCGTTGCCCATCTCGATCTTGACGTGGTTCATGATCGGGTGCTCGCCGCCGAAGAGCACGTCGAGCAGCTGGGCGTAGGACTGCGGATGCTGCGCCTTGTAGTCCATGAGCACCGCACTGGTGCTGTTGGCGCTGAGCACGCCGAAGCCCTTGAAGGTGAGTCCGTTGACGTTGTCGGCCGCGATGTCGGCGGCGTCGACGGTGACGTCGACGTAGTCGGGGACCGCTGCGATCGCATCGTCGATGGCCGCCTCGGCGTCGCCGGACGCGACCGCGAACCAGCTGAGCACGGGCGCCTCCCCGCTGGAGCGGACGTAGTCGAGGGTGACGTCGGTGGCGCCGGCGGGGATCGTGAACGCGTCGGTGGAGACAAGACGGCTCGGTGCGGCACCCGCCGCGGTCGACAGCGTCGCGGTCTCGAGCGGCGTGGAGACGGCGGTGCCGTCCAGTGTGTAGCCGATGGTCGGCACGATGCCGCGGGTGCGGGCCTGCGATCCCGCGTAGAACTCCCAGAAGCCGCTGGAGAGTGTGTAGGTGCCGGCGTCGAGGCTCAGCCGGTGGCTGATCTTCGTGCCGTTGGTGCGCACGCCCAGCTCGTCCTTGCCGAGGGCGGCGAGGTCGGCGCCGGTGGCCGGGTCGCCGCCGGCGACGCTGATCTTGTGGTTGTTGCCGGCGGATGCGGTGGCGGCGGGGTCGGAGGTCCAGCCCCAGTCGGTGGTGGCGGCGTCGTAGCGCTGGTCGGGCACCGCGTTGCGCAGGGTCTCGGCGGCGAGAGTGGCCGCCGCATCGTATGGACCGGACGCCGTCTGGATCGTCGAGTACCAGCGCGTCTGGGAGTCGCCGCCATGCCCGGCGTCGACGAAGTACACGAGGGGGTTCTCCGCCGGCGGCAGCACCTCGACCGACGCCGTCACGGTCTGCCCGGCCGCCGTTCCGCGGATCTGCACCGTCTCGTACGGCACGGCGAAGCTCGCCGCGTCGAACGCCCACGCGACGCCGTGGCTCGTGGATCCGTCGTCGAGGGTCGCCGGCAGCGACGTCTCGGCGAGCTCGTCGGCGCCGAGGTAGGCGGCGGCGCGGACCGTCGTGGGCAGGGCGGCCGATGCCGGCGCCGCGGCGATCAGGGTCACGCCGGAGGCGACGAGTGCGACGGCGGTCCCCATGCCGAGGGCACGGCGGGTGATCCGTTTCGGATGCACGGTGGTTCCTTCCTCAGTGAAGACCGGCACGACTGCGTGCCGGGGCCGGCGCCCGAGCGCCCGTCCACTTCTGGATGATCACGACTGCGCGAAGTGGTGTCAACATGGTTCTTTTTGATCGCTTTCCGCGGGCGTCGATGGCGAAACCACGCCGCAAAGGGGATCGGGTAGCCTCTCGCGAGGTGATCGTTTGTGATCGCTCGGCGCGCCGACCGGCGCGGGGCGCACGGATTTCCGGGGTCGCCGCCTGCCCATCGTGAGGCGCGCGTGGTGTCGCTCGGGCTCACGTCCGGCCACCCCGCGATCGCGCGTCGAATCGCCGTCGACCGCGCGCTGCGAGGCGCCCGTTACCTTTTCGTTACAGAACCGAGCCGGAACGATCACCTGTCCGCCGGTCGCCGACCGACGCCGTGTCGGAACCCCCGCCTACCGTGGGCGCACCGGCTCGATGAGGAGGACCGACATGAACACGCTCGGCAACATCACCTTCTACGCCGACGATCCGCCCGCGCTCGCGCGGTTCTGGAGCGCCGTCTTCGGGTACCCGCCGCAGGAGTGGGCGGAGCCGCTGCGCTCCCAGCTGCTGGCGAGCGGGCTGACGGAAGACGACCTCGACAAGCGCGGGCTGGCCGAAGACCCCACGGGCGTCGGTCCGCGTCTCTTCTTCCACCATGCCGACGGTGGGAAGACCGGCCGCAACCGCCTGCACCTCGACATCACCGTGCAGTCGCGCGACGGCGACGACCGCCCGCGGCCCGACCTCCTGGCCGAGAAGAAGGACCGCCTCGTGGCCCTCGGAGCGAGCGTCGTGCGCCTCGTCGAACAGTCGTGGGGCCCGTGGCCTGAGCACTACTGGCAGCTGCGCGACCCGGAGGGCAACGAGTTCTGCCTGCAGTGACGCGGATGCCGTCCCGTCGGCACGCTCGAGCATCCAGGGGCCGTCCGTCGACCGCGGAGTAGAATCCCGTGTGCCTTCCGACCAGTCCACCGCCGCTTCCTCGACCGAGGAGACCGCCGCACCGGACGGCGGAAGCATCGCCCCCGGCGCCGTCGACGACGCCCCCGCACCGAGCGGCATCGATCCCGCCGAGCTCGAGATCACTCTGCGGGTGCTGCGCGACCTGTCACTCGTCGATCAGACCCACCCCGATTTCGTCGCCGTGCGCCGTGCCACGGCCGCCATGTTCAAGGCGACCAAGAAGGAGCGTCGCCGCGAGCTGCGCGAGGCGATCGCCGCCGCCGACCGCGCCGTCGTCGCCGCGACGGCGACCGGGGCGCCCGACCGCATCGACGACGAGACCCGCGGCATCCCGATCAGCTCGAACACGACCGCGCCGACGGCCGGCACCCTGCTCAAGCCGCGCCCCTGCTACATCTGCAAGCAGCTCTACACCGTCGTCGACGCGTTCTACCACCAGCTGTGCCCCGACTGCGCGGCCATGAGCCACGCCAAGCGCGACGCGCGCACCGACCTCAGCGGCAAGCGGGCGCTGCTCACGGGCGGCCGCGCGAAGATCGGCATGTACATCGCGCTGCGGCTGCTGCGCGACGGCGCACACACCACCATCACGACCCGCTTCCCGCGGGACGCGGTGCGGCGCTTCTCGAGCCTCCCCGACGCGGCCGACTGGATCGACCGGCTCAAGATCGTCGGCATCGACCTGCGCGACCCCGCGCAGGTGATCGGGCTCGCCGAAGACGTCGCCGCCGCTGGCCCCCTCGACATCCTCATCAACAACGCGGCGCAGACCGTGCGGCGCTCCCCCGGCGCCTACCAGCCGCTCGTCGACGCGGAGCTCGCACCGCTGCCGAACGGCCCGCTGCCGCAGCTGGTCACCTTCGGCCACACGAACGACCCGCACCCGCAGGCTCTCGCCCAGTCCGTCGCATCCCACCCCGTGCTGGCGGCCGCGGCATCCCGGGCCGACGAGCTCACCGAGCAGGCGATGGCCGCGGGATCGAGCTCGCTCGAGCGGCTGCACGCCGGCACCGCCATCGACGCCGGCGGACTGATCCCCGACCTGCACGACACCAACTCGTGGGTGCAGGGCGTCGACGAGGTCGAGCCGATCGAGATGCTCGAGGTGCAGCTGGCCAACACGACCGCGCCGTTCATCCTCGTCTCGATGCTGCGACCGGCCCTGCGCGCCAGCGCCGCCCGGCGCACCTACATCGTCAACGTCAGCGCCATGGAGGGCGTGTTCGGGCGAGGCTATAAGGGCCCCGGGCATCCGCACACCAACATGGCCAAGGCCGCCGTCAACATGCTGACCCGCACGAGCGCGCGGGAGATGTTCGAGACCGACGGCATCCTCATGACCAGTGTCGACACCGGGTGGATCACCGACGAGCGCCCGCATCCGACGAAGATCCGCCTCGCCGAGGAAGGCTTCCACGCCCCGCTCGACTTGGTCGACGGCGCGGCGCGGGTGTACGACCCGATCGTGCGCGGCGAGG
The DNA here is from genome assembly GCF_003651225.1 of Microbacterium telephonicum. Taxonomy (GTDB): domain Bacteria; phylum Actinomycetota; class Actinomycetes; order Actinomycetales; family Microbacteriaceae; genus Microbacterium; species Microbacterium telephonicum. The sequence continues at coordinate 728,576 of NZ_RCDB01000001.1, read as the reverse complement.
CCGGCGAAGACCTCTTCGGCGTGTTCCTCAAGGACTACGCCCGCAGCGCGTGGTGACCGACCTCGTCCCTGGAATGCGGGTCGTCGTCCGCTACATCCTGCCGACCGGGCAGGCGACAGACGCGCTCGGGGAGCTTCTGTCGATCGACGACACGGAGCTCGTCGTCGACGGCAAGCGGGGGCGGGAGCGCGTCCCCCGCGGCGCGGTCATCGCGGCCAAGCAGGTGCCGCCGCCACCACCGCCGCGCCCGCGGCTCCCCTGACCGAGCACCCCACCCCCTTCCGGTCGTTGAGCGAGCGGCGCGAGTCGAGACGCGCGAGCGGCCCGGGGCGTTTCGACTCGTCGCTGCGCTCCTCACTCAACGACCGGAAGCGCCCGCACCCCACCCCCGGTCGTTGAGCGAGTGCAGCGAGTCGAAACGCCGCACTCAGCGCAGGAAGTACTCGCGTGCGAGCGGTGCGATCTCGATGTCGTCGGCATCCGACCGCCGCGCCCACCGCAGCTCCTCGATCTCGGCGGCGATGACGGGCTCGGCGTCCCCGATGTCCGCGACGAACACATCGGCGACGACGACGAACCCGGGCTCGTTCGCCGCATGCGCCCGGTACTCGCCGAGCGGACGCAGGTGCGCCGGATCGAGGCGGATGCCGATCTCCTCATCGAGCTCTCGCGCGAGGGTCTGCGCGGCGTCTTCGCCGGGCTCCGGCTTGCCGCCCGGCTGCATGAACGCGGTCGTTCCGCGCTTGCGCACCAGCAGCAGCCGGTCGTCGGCGTCGAGGATGACCGCCGCCGATACGCGGATCTCCCGCGCGTGCGTCACGAGCCCACCAGCACCAGCACGCCGCCGACAGCGGAGGCCGCGGCGAGCACGAGCGCGATCGTGATGAGCACGACGTGCACGCGGTAGAACGCGGTGCGCGTGCCGTCGGCGGCGCGGGCGCGCGGGTCGTTCGCGATGCGCGGGTAGAACCGCGGCCAGACGACGGCGTTGAACAGGGCGTTGGCCAGCAGCAGAACGGCGGCGAGGACGGTCACCCTTCGATCGTACGGTCGCGGTGCGCGGGCGACCCCGCTCAGGCCGCGGGGTTGTCGGGGTCGAGGGTCTTCAGCATCTGCTCCTCGGCCGCGTTGTCGGCGTCGAGCTGCTCTTCGGTCGTCTCGTCGCCGCCGAGCGGAGCGTCGTCGGCGTTGTCATCCCGGCGCGGGTCGTGCGGTGTGCTCATGGCACCGACGCTACGCCGATGCCCGCGAGGATCCAGCCCCTTGACGGGCTCGGGGTTCCGGCCCCGCCCGCCGATCGCGTCAGCTGCGGAAGAAGGCGTTCGCCTTCTGCGAGAACAGCAGGATGAGGCCGATGAGCGGCAGGATCGCGCCGCCGATGCCCTGCCAGAACTGGCCGCCGAACAGCAGGGTCAGCGCGCCGAGCAGGTTCAGGGCGAACAGGATCGCGGTCAGGATGCGCGCCCAGTTGCGCCCGCCGAACAGGCCGAAGCTCACGATGATCGTCAGGATGCCGAACACGATGATGAAGGGGCCCGCCCAGATCGAGGTGCCGCCGGGGAGGATCGAGAAGATCCCGACGAGGATCTGCCAGAGCCCGTTCAACCACGCGATGATCGCGACGAGCGTGACGCCGAAGGGACGATTGCCGGCCATGGGAGCCTCCGATCAGGTGGGCGACGGTCCGCCCGGGGCTTCAGTGTCCCACTCTCGGCGGTCCCGGGTCGAGGAATCGGACGGGGAGTTCCGCGATCGACAGTCCCGACTCCGCCACGAGGCGGGGATATGTCCCTCGCCAGTCGGCTTCGGCGGGTTCGCGCGCCGTCAGGGGTGACGAAGCGACTGGTGAGCGTGTTCGTCCCGTCCGACTGCCGCGCACCAGTCACCTGTGGTGACTTGACGGGCCGCCAGGTGTGCCGAAGCGACTGGCGACTGCGCGGTTCCTGGATCCGTGGGACGCCCATCGACGACCGCGACCGCGAACATCACGATGCGCCGCTGAGACGCCTTCGGGCGGCCGTTTCTATGGACCCGCAGAGAGTCACGAAAAGATAACGGAAAAGGCTTGTCTCCCGTTATCTTTCCGTTATAGAGTGCTCGCACGGTAGTTGTTTTGCTGTGGCAGCTACCGGCATGTGATTGCAGGACACTCTTGGTGCAAAGGGACAAGGGCCGGTCGGAAGCCTCTCCGACCGGCCCTTACTTTTCGCCCGTTGGCCTGGGGTTTCAGACGCCTCCGCCTCCTCCGCCGCCACCGCCGCCTCCCGCGCTCCCGCCGCCGCTCGACCCGCCCGACGTCGACGACGACGCCGTCGCCGCAGCCGACAGCGAGCCGATGCCCCCGGCGAACGACGACGCGTCGAAGGCACCGGTACCGACGTACCAGTGAGGCGCCGTCACGCCGGTCGCGGCGTACAGCACGACCAGCTGCTTCGACCACTGCTTCTCCTGCCCGAAGACCACCGCGTACGGCAGGAGCGTCTCGTAGAGGTGCAGCATCTGCCGCGGGTCGTCGGTATCGACGGCGACGCGCTCGGCGCCGCCCGGCGACTGCAGCATCCGGATGCGGTCTGCCTCAGCCCAGCGGATGAACTCCTCCAGGCCGCGCAGGTGGTCGCGCGCCTCGGCGCCCGCGGCCGTCAGCGGCGACCGGAAGACGACCGCCACTACGACCGCCACCCCCGCCACGCCGACACCGATCAGCGCGAAGATCAGCCAGGAGTCGACCCCGGTCTCGCCCGCGACGAGGCCGAACACGAACGTGCCCACGAGCGAGAGGGCCGCCAGCAGCAGCGGCCACACCCGCGTCCACGTCGACACCCGGCGCCGCAGCCCGCGCTCGAGCAGGTCCTTGCCGGCCGCGCTCAGGATGCCGCCGGCCGCCTGCGAGAACCGGGTGTCCTGCGTGCCGAACTCGTACCGGTCGCCCGGGGCTCCCGTCGGGAACAGCCCGTCCAGCAGCATCCGCCCGTCGCGGTCGGCGCGTTGCGGGTCGACGAGCTCGGCGACCAGCGGGGTGCCGCCCCAGCGCTTCTTCTCCCCCTCGAGGATGCGGATCGACCCGACGACCGCCTGCTCGAGCACCTCGGCGGGGATCGCCTTCGTCGGACGGCCCAGCAGCACCGCCGCTTCCAGCGCGTCGACGTCGCGCGGCGCGGTGTATTCGGCCACGATCGTGGCCCGGCCGGGGGCGTCGGCGAGCGCGCCGCGGCGCAGCACGATCGCGCCGATCAGCGCGACGAGTGAGCCGAGTGCGGCGACGACCTGCGCCCACGACCACGGCGACGCGGCGTAGGAGGTGTCGAACACAGTGAACGCGCCGTCCTCGAACCCCACCGCGAGGGTGAGCGTCTGCGACGGCGCGAGACCGGCCGCGCGCGCCTCGATGACGACGCCGTCGCCCGCCGCATCCGACACGATGCCGTCGCAGGGCTCGGTCGCGCCCTGCGGACCGCGATAGCACGCCATGTCGCCGGTGAGCTGTTCGGCCAGGTCGGCCGTCAGATGCAGCCGCGCCGTGACCTCTCCGAACGGCTGCGCCCACTGCACGCCGTTGACGTCCCAGTTGAATTCGAGGCCCGTGTCGGGGAAGTCCCACGTGACGTTCTCGGCCGTGTAGGTGATGACGTAGGTCTGCACGCCGTGCACGTACCCGTCGCCCGCCGAGACGACGCCGAGCGCGTCGCCGTCCTCTTCCGTCTCGAACGGGCGGGGCGCGCCGGTCTCGTCGGTCACGGAGACGATCTCGGGGTTCATGGGCTGCCCGTTGTACTCCACGGGGATCAGACGCCGGATGCCGCGGTTCTGGTCGGTGTCGGGAAACCGTGCCACGAGCGTCTCGACGACCGTCATCCGGCTCGATCCGTCGGCGGCGCGCTCGAGGGTGTAGTCGGCCTCCATCCGATCGAACGTGAAGTCGTCGACGTCGGCTGCGGCGGGAGACGCGAGCAGCACGGATGCGGCGAAGGCGAGGAGCAGGGCGGCGAGCACACGTGCAGGTCGGACCATGCCGCCAGCCTAGGGTCCGGCCGTCGGGCCGCGTCCCGACCGGCCCGCGCACGGCCCGTGCGCCCCGGGCGTTCCCATGCGCGCGACTACACTGGCGCCATGACCGACCGACGCCTCGCCATCGCCGCCTGGGAGAGCCTCTTCCGCGCGCAGCACGAGGTGCTCGGGCAGATCAGCGGCGATTTCGACGACGAGGGCCTGTCGCAGGCGGAGTACGACGTCCTGCTCACCGTCACGCGCGGCGAGGGCAAGTCGGCGCGGCTGCGCGACGTCACCTCGAACATGCTCATCAGCCAGCCGAGCGTGTCCCGGCTGGTCGACCGCATGGTCGCCCGAGGACTCATCACGAAGTGCCCCGACCCCCGCGACGGCCGCGGTGCGATCGTGACGGCGACGGATGCCGGGGCCGCCGCGTTCCGCGTGGTCGCCCTCGCGCACGGGCAGTCGATCGCCCAGCGCATGTCGGTGCTCACCGACGACGAGCTCGCGCAGCTGCGCGAACTCACCGGGAAGCTGCGCGGCCGACGCCGCTGATCGCGGCGGAGGCGCTGATCGCACCCGCGGGATTCAGGGCGTGCGTCGCCGCAGCGTCAGCGAGGCGAGCACGAGGGAACCGACGGCGAACGCGCCCACGATCAGCACGGGACGCCACAGGTCCCAGCCGTCGTCGCCGGCGGCGACCGCGTTCACCGCGTCGATCGCGTAGCTCAGCGGCAGCCAGTCGCTGATCGCGTGCAGCACATCCGGCATCTGGTCGCGCGGCATGAACAAGCCGCCGAGGATGATCTGCGGGAACACGAGCACCGGCATGAACTGCACCGCCTGGAACTCGGTGCGCGCGAACGCGCTCGCGAGCAGACCCAGCGCGGTGCCGAGCACGGCATCCACGACCGCGACGAGACCGAGTTGCCAGACCGGGCCGTCGACGTCGAGTCCGCACACGAGCACCGCGAAGGTGACGGTGACGATCGCCTGCAGGGTCGCCATGAGGCCGAAGGCCAGGCCGTAGCCGATGATGAAGTCGGGCTTGCCGAGCGGGGTGGTCATGAGGCGCTCGAGCGTGCCGCCGCGGCGCTCGCGCAGCGTCGTGATCGAGGTGATGAGGAACATCACGACGAACGGGAACAGCGCGAGGATCGCACCGCCGAACTGGTCGAAGACGCCGTCCTGGTCGCTGAACAGCCACGCGAAGAGTCCGACGAGCAGGCTCGGCGCGACGAGCATGAGAGCGATCGACCGCGGGTCGTGGCTGAGTTGGCGCAGCACCCGCCCGGCGGTGGCGAGCGTGCGGATGCCGCTCATGCCGCGTCCTCGCCGTGGGAGTGCGCATCGCGCCGCACAAGTGCGAGGAAGGCGGCATCCGGGTCGGGCGCGCCGGTGTCGGCGAGCAGCTTGGCGGGGGTCGTGTCGGCGATGAGACGTCCGTCGCGCAGCAGCAGGAGGCTGTCGCAGCGCAGCGCCTCGTCCATGACGTGGCTCGACACCAGCAGCGTCGCCCCCGCGTCGGCGAGACCGCGGAAGACGTCCCACAGCTCCGCCCGCAGCAACGGGTCGAGCCCGACGGTCGGTTCGTCGAGCACGATCAGCTCGGGGCGGCCGAGCATCGCGACGGCGAGCGAGACGCGGTTCTCCTGACCGCCGCTGAGCGAGGCGACGGTCTGGTGCGTCTGCGCCGCGAGACCGACCTGCGCGATGACGCGGTCGATGTCGGCGGCATCCGCGCCGATGAGCCGGGCGAAGTACCGCAGGTTCTGGCGCACCGTGAGATCGCCGTACACCGACGCGCCCTGGGTGTCGTAGGCGACGCGGTGACGCAGCGCCGGGCTGCTGGCGGGCCGGCCCAGCACTGTCACCGTGCCGCCGCCGATCTTCTGCACGCCGACGATCGACCTGATCAGGGTGGTCTTTCCGCATCCGGAGGGGCCGAGCAGCCCCGTGATCGCCCCGGCGGCGATCTCGACGTCGATGCCGTCGAAGACCGTGGTCGAGCCGCGGCGCACCCGCAGCCGGCGCACCTCGACCGCCGCGGTCATGACTGCGGCTTCGTCGCTTTGCCGTCGAGCCAGAGCGTGTCCGACGCGTCGCTGAGATATGCCTGGAACGACATCCGCGTTTCCTCCGTCCGGGCCGAGACCGGCCTCTCCCCACACAGCATGGCACCGCGAGACCGCCACCGCCTACGCTGGAATGCGAGGGAAGGACCACACATGACCTCGCTGAGCACGATCGACGCCGACCGGGCGGCCGCCCTCACCGCGGCAGAGAGCGCGGGCCGCGTCGACGACGACTTCCTGACGCGCTTCGACGCCGTCTTCCCCCGCCTGCATACGCTGTTCTCCCGCCTGTACGGCGTCCGGCCCGACGGCGGTGACGCGCTCGCCCAGGTGATCGCGCGGGCCTCTGCGTCGTGGAATGCGCGGCCGCTCGATCTCAAGGTGGGCGGCAACCGCCGCGCGGAGGACCCGGACTGGTTCCAGTCCGAGCGGATGCTCGCCGGCGTCTGCTACGTCGACCGCTACGGCGGCAACCTCGCCGGCATCCGGGACCAGATCCCCTACTTCCGCGAGCTCGGGCTCACGGTGCTGCACCTCATGCCCCTGTTCGACGTGCCGGAGGGCGGCGACGACGGCGGTTACGCCGTGTCGAGCTACCGGCGCGTGAACCCGAGACTCGGCACGATGGCGCAGCTCACCGACCTCGCGGCGGAACTGCGGCTCGCGGGCATCTCGCTCATGCTCGACTTCGTCTTCAACCACACCGCCGACGACCACGAGTGGGCCCGGAGCGCGGTGACCGGCGACGAGGCGCAGCGCGACTTCTACCTGATCTTCCCCGACCGCGAGATGCCCGACCGGTTCGAGCAGACCACGCGCGAGATCTTCCCCGACGACCACCGCGGCTCGTTCGTGCCGCTGCCGGACGGACGCTGGGTGTGGTCGACGTTCCACCACTACCAATGGGACCTGAACTACGCGAACCCGTGGGTGTTCGACGCGATGGCGGGCGAGATGCTGTTCCTCGTCGACCAGGGCGTGGAGCTGCTGCGGATGGATGCCGTCGCGTTCATCTGGAAGCGCCTCGGCACGGCGTGCGAGTCCCTCCCCGAAGCCCACCTGCTGCTGCAGGCGTTCCACGAGGTGCTGGCCCTCGCGGCGCCCGGCACCGTGTTCGTGTCCGAGGCGATCGTGCACCCCGACGAGGTCGTCGCCTACCTCTCCCCCGACGAGTGCGAGATGTCGTACAACCCGCTGCAGATGGCGTTGACGTGGGAGGCGCTCGCGACCCGGGACGGGCGGATGCTGCAGCAGGCGCTCGAGCGCCGTCACGCGCTGCCGTCGGGGACGGCGTGGCTGAACTACGTGCGCAGTCACGACGACATCGGCTGGACGTTCGCAGATGAGGACGCCGCCGAGCTCGGCATCGACGCGTTCGGGCACCGGCGCTTCCTGAACGCCTTCTACACCGGCGGCTTCGATGGCTCGTTCGCGCGGGGCGTGCCGTTCCAGCAGAACCCCGACACCGGCGACGCGCGGGTCGCCGGCACGACCGCGTCTCTCGCGGGCATCGAGACCGACGACCCGCGTGGCGTCGACCGGGTCGTGCTCGCCCACGCGCTCGCGTTCTCGACCGGAGGGGTGCCGCTGCTGTACCTCGGCGACGAGGTCGCGCAGCTCAACGACTACTCCTACACCGACGATCCCGTGCGGCGCGGCGACGCCCGCTGGGTGCATCGCGCCAACCGGCCGCGCGACCGGTACGCGCAGCGCGACGACACGTCGACGGCCGCAGGCCGCGTGTTCGGCTGGCTGACCCGCCTCATCGCGGTGCGGCAGGCGACGCCGGAATTCGGCGGCAACGCGCTCATCGGATTCGGCACCCCGCATCCGTCCGTCGTGGGCTTCCAGCGACCGGGTCAGGACGGCGGTGTCGTGCTGGTGCTCGCCAACGTGGGCGACGAGGCCGTGCCGATCGACCCGGTCGTCTTCAGCGGCTTCGCGCCGGAGGCCGTCGAGATCGTCGACGAGGTGGCGCTCGATCTGAGCGAGGGCCTCACCCTGCCGCCGCTCGGCTTCGCCTGGCTGCGCGTGAAGCCCCGCTGAGCCCGGCGCTCGCCTCCCGCACGCTCACCACTCGCTTCGGCACCCCTGGACGCCGGAGAACCCACCGAAACTGACCGGTGAGCGCAACGCGGATGCTGCGGGACAGCCGGGGACGGCGGCGCGGCGGCATCCGTCCCCGGCGGCACCTCAGGTGAGATGGAGCGTCGTCAGGCAGGTGGCGTCGTCGGGGGCGCGGGTCGACACCGGCGCTGATGCCGTCCGACCCTCGTACGCCACCGTGACCGTGCCCTCGAGGCCGCGCGGTAGCCAGAATCCGACGAACCCGTTGTCGAAAGTCCGGGCGGGGCCGTCGACGAGGATGTCCCCGTCGGCATCGGTCACCGTCACGGTGAGCTCGACATCCGCGAGTTCGCCGCGGCACGTGGTCAGACTGTGGAAGTGGCAGTCGTGCGTCGTGTCGAGATAGGGCGCGATCGACAGGTAGAACGCGTCATCTGGCATCGGCAGGCTCGTCTCGGCGCCGGCCGCGTCGGTGATGATCAGCTCGTCGGGGCGCACGGAGGCGCGCAGATCCGCCGGGCGCTCGGCGACGGGCTGGGCATCGAGACGGTCGACGATCTCGCGTGCACTGAGGCCCGCGAGGCCGTGCTCGGCAAGTGCGGCCGAGACGCTCGGGCTCGGATCGGTGCTCGGCGTCGGCTCGGCGACGGCGCAACCGGAGAGGGCGAGCAGGACGACGCCGGCGAGTGCGATGAGGCGCAGCCGACGCGTGGATGGCAGGGAAAGGGACATGGTTCGCTTTCGTTCGGAGGTGTCGCCCGATGGCCGGGCATGGCGGTGGACCCGCGCAGCGGGTGACCGCCTCACGTCCGACTGATCGAGAGCTCCCACAGCGACGGCGGCGGTCGGACCGCGGGAGACGGCACCGCGAGGCGGATGAACGATCGGAAGATCCCGCCGCGACGGCCGGCGTGCCCGGCTGCGCGGGCCAGCACGAGTGCGAACGCTCCGAAGACGAGCATCAGGAGGCAGTCCACACCGAGCGCGTGGCGATCACCGGGGTCGCCGCACATCGCGCAGGACGCGATCGTCGCCTCGGCAGGGCCGTGCGTGGAATGGGCGCCGTCACCGAGGTGGTGCGCCACGGCGGGTCCCGCATCCGCCGGCGCAGCAAGGGGCGCGTGCATGAGCAGCACCGCGGCGACGAGCGCCAGCACGAGCGCGCACCCCGTCGCGACCCGGCGGAGCGGGCGGCGTGGACGGACGACGGCGTTCATGGCAAGGCGGCCAGGATACCCCGAGGGGGTATCCCTTCGCCGACACCGGACCGTCGAAAACCCCGCGCCGCACGCTCACCAGTCACTTCGGCACACCTGGCGGCCTGCGCACCCGCCGAACCTGACGGGCGAGCGCCGAGTGGATGCGGCACCCGCGCGCTCACCAGTCGCTTCGGCACACCTTCCGGTGCGCGCACCCGCCACACCTGGCTGGTGAGCGAAGGATGCGGGTGGTCAGCGAGTGAGGATGAGGGCTTCGCCCTGTCCGCCGCCGCCACAGAGGCCGACGGCGGCGGTGCCGGAGCCGCGGCGGACGAGCTCGTGCACGGCGTGCACGACGATGCGGCAGCCGGACGCGCCGATCGGGTGGCCGAGGGCGATGCCCCCGCCGTGCACGTTGACGATGTCCTCCGAGACGCCGAGCTCGCGCTGCGACACCGCGACGACCGCGCCGAACGCCTCGTTGATCTCGACGAGGTCGAGGTCGGCGGCGGCGATCCCCTGCCGCTTCAGGGCCTGGCCGATCGCGCGGGCCGGCTGGGCGTGCAGCGAATTGTCGGGTCCGGCGACCTGACCGGCCGCACCGATCACGGCGAGCACGGGCCAGCCGGACGCGTCGGCGTGCGCGCGTGTGGTGACGACGACCGCGGCCGCCCCGTCGGAGATCTGCGACGCGTTGCCGGCCGTGATCGTGCCGCCCTCCGCGAAGGCGGCGCGGAGCCCCGCGAGCGTCTGTTCGGTGGTCTCCGGCCGGATCCCCTCGTCGGTGGTGACGCGCATCGGCTCGCCGCGCCGCTGCGGCACCTCGACCGGCACGATCTCGGCGTCGAAGACACCGGCGTCGCGTGCGGCGGCGGCGCGCTGGTGCGAGAGCGCCGCGACACGGTCCTGCTCGTCGCGCCCGACGCGGTACGACGGGTTCAGCCGTTCGGTCGAGGCGCCCATCGACTCGCGGTCGTACGCGTCGGTGAGGCCGTCGTACGCCATGTGGTCGAGCACCTCGACGCTGCCGTACGCCCAGCCGTCCCGCGTGCCGGGCAGCAGGTGCGGGGCGCGCGTCATCGACTCCATGCCGCCGGCGACGACGACGGTCGCGTCGCCCGAGGCGATCATGCGCTTCGCGTCGATGATGGCCGCGAGGCCCGAGAGGCAGACCTTGTTGACCGAGGATGCCGGCACGTCCCAGCCGAGGCCCGCCGACAGCGCCGCCTGCCGCGCCGGGTTCTGGCCGGCGCCGGCGGGCAGCACCTGCCCCAGGATCACCGCGTCGACGGCGTCCGCGGGCACGCCGCCCTGAGCGAGCGCGCCGGCGATCGCGAATCCGCCGAGCTGCGCGGCGGAGAACGAGGCGAGCTGCCCCTTGAGTCGTCCCTGCGGGGTGCGGGCGGCGGCGACGATGACGATGTCGTCGGTCATTTCAGTACTCCTCGGTCACGGGGCGGTCTCGGGATCGGTCAGGGGGCGGTGGCGGTCTCGGATGCGGTCACCACGAGCTCGGGCGACACGTGCAGCTCGGGCTCGGTGGCGGCACGCACGTCCTCGACCGACACACCCGGCGCCGTCTCGACGAGCACGAGTCCGGCATCCGTGACGTCGATGACGGCGAGGTCGGTGATGATGCGATCGACGACGCCGCGGCCGGTCAGCGGCAGCGAGCACTCCCGCACGATCTTCGCAGAGCCGTCCCGCGCGGTGTGCTCCATGAGCACGATGACCCGCGCGGCGCCGTGGACGAGGTCCATCGCGCCGCCCGGACCCTTCACCATCTTGCCGGGGATCATCCAGTTGGCGAGGTCTCCGGATTCCGAGACCTGCATCGCGCCGAGGATCGCGGCGTCGATCTTGCCGCCGCGGATCATGCCGAAGCTCGTCGCGGAATCGAAGAAGGCGGCGCCGGGGAGCACGGTCACCGTCTCCTTGCCGGCGTTGATGAGGTCGGGGTCGACGGCGTCGTCGATCGGGTATGGGCCGACCCCGAGGATGCCGTTCTCCGACTGCAGCACGACGGTGACCCCCGGCGGCACGTGGTTGGGCACGAGGGTCGGCAGGCCGATGCCCAGGTTGACGTACGAGCCGTCGGCGAGTTCGGCGGCGGCGCGGGCCGCCATCTCGGTGCGGGTGAGGGCCACGGTCATGCCTCCGTCCGGGGCTCGGCGACGGTGCGTCGCTCGATGCGCTTCTCGATGCCGGTGCCGACCTCGACGATCCGGTGCACGTACACCCCCGGCAGGTGCACGGTGTCGGGGTCGAGCTCACCGGGAGCGACGAGCTGTTCGACCTGCGCGATGCACACCCGCCCGGCCATCGCGGCCAGCGGGTTGAAGTTGCGCGCGGCCTTGTGGAAGACGAGGTTGCCGTGGGTGTCGCCGCGGAGCGCGTGCACGAGGGCGAAGTCGGTCGTGATGGCCTCTTCGAGCACGTAGTGGCGGTCGCCGAACGCACGCACCTCCTTCACCGGCGACGCGACGGCCACGCCGCCGGCCCCGTCGTACCGGCGCGGCAGCCCGCCCTCGGCGACCTGCGTGCCGACGCCGGTCTGCGTGAAGAACGCGGCGATGCCGGCTCCGCCCGCGCGCAGCTTCTCGGCGAGGGTGCCCTGCGGGGTGAGTTCCAGTTCGAGCTCGCCGGACAGGAACTGCCGTTCGAACTCCTTGTTCTCCCCCACGTACGACGACGTCATCTTGCGGATGCGGCGCGCGGCCAGCAGTACGCCGAGTCCCCAGTCGTCGACGCCGCAGTTGTTGGAGACCACCGACAGGTCGTGCGTGCCCTGCGCGAGCAGCGCCTCGATGAGGGCGATGGGGTTGCCGCTCAGGCCGAATCCGCCCACCGCGATGCTCGCTCCGTCGGGGATGTCGGCGACGGCCTCCGTCGCCGACGGCCAGGTCTTGTCGATCACGCTCGCTCCTTCGCGTTCGGGTACGTCATCGAGTCTGCGACGGTCGGACGCGCGAGGAGAGCATCGGCGTTGCCATGTGGATGCTGATCGGCGTAGCGTCCACATCGTGGACAACGCATCCGGATCGACCGCTACGGGGACGCAGGCCGTGGCGCGCGCGGCGGCCTTGCTGAAGCTCGTGAGCCTGCGCGATGCGGCCACCGACGGCGCAGCGACGCGCACTTCCGACCTCGCCCGCCGCAGCGGACTCACCCGCCCGACGACGTACCGTCTGCTGAGCGCGCTGCGCGACGAAGGACTCGTCGACCAGGATGCGGCGACCCGGGCCTGGGTCGCCGGCCCGGAGCTGTATCTCATGGGAATGGCCGCCGCACCGCGTTACGACGTCGTCGAAATCGCCCGCGACATCGTGCGCTCCCTTGCCGTGCGCACCGAGGAGAGCGCGTTTCTCTCGGTGCGGCGCGGCGACGAGACGGTGTGCGTGCTGCGCGAGGACGGCAGCTTCCCGATCCGATCGTTCGTGCTGTCGGAGGGGGTGCGCTTCCCGCTCGGGGTGGCCTCGGCGGGGCTCGCGATCTTGTCGTTCCTGCCGCCCCACGATGTGGATGCCTACTTCGCGCGGCACCCCGAGTTGCCGGAGCGCTGGGGCGTGGCGCACGCCGAGTCCCGCATTCGCGACCGCATCGAAGAAACGACCTCGCGCGGTTTCGCGCTCAACGCCGGGCTCATCGTCGAGGGCAGCTACGGTCTCGGCGCGGCGGTGTTCAGCGGGGCCGGCGAGCCGCAGTGGGCGCTGAGTCTCACGGGGGTGCAGTTCCGGTTCTCCCCCGCGCGGATGCCGGAGCTCGGTCGCACCCTGCTCGCCCACGCGCACCAACTGAGCCAGCGGCTCGCAAACGCACGGCGCGACGTCAACCCCCTCGAGCGCGCTCGCGCCGCACGGTAGGTTCGGCACGTATGGGCACCGTTCCGGACCTCGGGGTCGTCCTCGACGAGCGTTACCGTCTGGTCGCCGTGCTCGGCGCGGGCGGAATGGGCACGGTCTACCGCGCCGAAGACCTCTCGCTCGGGCGAGCCGTCGCCCTGAAGCTCGTCCACGTCGGCACCGGCGGATCGGATGACCTGGACAGCGAGCGTGTGCGCACCGAGACGCGACTGCTGGCCTCCCTGAGCCATCGCTCCCTGGTGACCCTTCACGACGCCCAACTGGAGGGCGACGGCCCTCGATACCTGGTGATGGAGCTGCTTCCCGGTCGCACCCTCGCCGACCGGATCGATCAGGGGGCCATGCCCCTCTCGGCCCTGCTCCCGATCGCCGCTGATCTGGCCGAGGCGCTGCACGTGGTCCACGCGGCAGGGATCGTTCACCGCGACATCAAACCCTCCAACATCCTGCTGTCGCCCTCGCCCGTTCCGGGGGGCCCGGCACTCGCCAAACTGGCGGATTTCGGCATCGCACATCTGCTCGGCTCCGATCGCATCACACGCCCCGGGACCACGATCGGCACCGCCGCCTACGTCGCACCCGAACAGGTGCGCGGCGCCGCGCCGGCGGCGACCGCCGACATCTACAGTCTGGGACTCGTACTGCGTGAGGCGACGACCGGAACACGGGCGTTCCCGCACTCGCGCGGCAACGAACAGCTCTTCGCCCGACTGCAGGCCGATCCGGATCTTCCCGACGCGCTCGACCCGCAGTGGCGCGCCCTTCTGCGGGCGATGCTCGCCCGCGATCCTTCCGATCGACCGACCAGCCTCGAGATCGTCGGCACGCTCGGTCCCCTACCGTCGGCTGCAGCCGCAGCGGTGGCGCCCGCGCACGCCGCATCCGCTCCCACCCGTGTCGGAGACACCGGGCCCACACGGATCATCGCCGCGGGAACTCTCCCGCACACCGCGACGACCATCGCCGAGCCGCTCGATCCGCGACCGGCGGCCGCGGCGAGATCGAGGCGACACCGGTCGCCACGCAGACACCTGCCGATGATCGTCGCTCTCGTCGCCGCGCTCGCCGCGGTCGGCACGGGAGCCGCGATGGTCACCACCATCGTGACGCCGACGCCGACGCCGACGCCGCGCCCGTCGGCCCCTCTGACCGTGGACGAACCGTCTCCTTCTGCCCCGACCGTCGCGCCGGGAGACGCGCAGGACGTGGAGCCCTCGGGGGCGAGTACGCCCACTGATGGCGGTTCCGACTCGGACGAGGGCAACGGAAACGGCAATTCCGGGAGCGGGAACGGGAACGGGAACGCCGGCAACGGAGGCGGGAACGGCAGCGGGAACGGCAGCTCGGGCGGCGGAAACGGCCGCGGACCGAGCGGCGGCTGAGGAGGCGTCAGCCGACGAGTTCTGCCGGGTGCTCCAATCGCCACCGCGAGTCGGGTTCGGTGATCGAGCCGCGCACGACGACGGGCACCGTCACGCTCTGCGGTCCGGCGGTGAGGGTGACCGTCCCGATCTGCTCGCCGTCGGTCCACCTCGTGGGCTCGCGGATGTCGGTCGTCGCGGCGATCGGGGTGTCCGACCAGACGTGCAGCGTCGCCGTCTCGCCGACGACGAGTTCGACCTCATCGCCCCACACGGTCGCGTAGTGGCCGAGCACGGTGCCCGCGCGGGCCACCTCCACGTCGCGGAAGCCTCGGACGATGCTGTCGAGCAGACCGCCGACGCCGGCGTCGACCGATGCCGAACTCGTCGCACCCAGCAGCACGCCCACCACCGAGAGGGGCTCGCCGATGCCGACGTCGAGGGTCGCCGTGTAGAGCAGGTTCGACCCGGCCTCGTCGAGCGTGCCGGTCTTCAGACCGGTGATGCCGTGCGTGCGCAGCATCCGGTTCGTGTTGACGATGGTGCCCGGCCCGTCGAACGTCGCTTGCCCGGTGCCCGTGATGGCGACGATCGCGGGGTTCGCAGCGGCCAGCCGGCCGAGGGCGATCATGTCGAGGGCGGTGCTGGTGTTGCGCGGGTCGATGCCGGTCGGCTCCACGATCGTCGTCTGCGTGAGGCCGTTCGCCGCGAGCCAGCGCCGCGCCGCCGAGGCGAAGCCTCCCGTGGAGCCGAACGCCCACTCCGCGACGGCCTCGGCGTAGTTGCTGGCCGACGGGATGAGCATCGTCGCCAGCGCGTCGTGCAGCGACATGGTCGTGCCCGTCGGCATCTCGGCGATCGTCGCGTCCATGACGTAGTACTTGTCGTAGAGCTTGTGGTCGGCCGCGTCGAAGGTGAGCGTGGGGCCGGGGTCGGAGGCGTCGGCGAGCGGATGCCGGTCGAGCACGACGAGCGCGGTGATGAGCTTCGTGATGCTGGCGATCGACCGCACCTCGTCCTGCGCGCCGGCCTGCCAGATGCCGGATGCGGCCTCGCCGAGGTAGTCGGCGCCGCCGGCGACGCTGATCGCGTAGGCGCCGTCGGTGGGCAGGGCGAGGGCGGTGGCACCGGCCGTCGGGGGCGGGAGTTCCCGTGTGGTGCCGACCGGGGCCGGCAGCGGCGCGTTCAGCGCCCACGCGACGTATCCGCCGACGAGACCGGCGATCACGACGATGACGACGCAGACCGCGATCAGCGCGCGCCAGGCTCGACGACGGCGAGCGGGGTCGCGAACAGGCGGAGTGCGGTGCACGTTCGCGTCGCCGCCGTCACGGAGGAGGTCGGCGAAATCGTCGAGCGGATCGGACGCGTCGTCGGGAGTCGGCGGGTCGACGGCGTCACGATCGCCACTCGTCGGCGGGTCGGACGCGTCGAGGGCGTCGGGCGACGGCGTCGTCATGGTCCTCCTCGCGGGTGCCGGTACCTCACATCCTGCCGTGCCCGGCGACCGGCGAGGTGCACGGTCGCCTGCGACGGGTGGCAAGCGCTTCCTGCCGCCTGCGGACGTGGTGGGTCACGCCCCGGCGGCGTCGATGATCGTCACACCCTCGGCGCGGAGGCCGCCCACCGTGGCGGCAGCATCCGCCCCGTCGCAGACGATGCCGGCGATCTCCGCGAACGGAAGCACCTCGAAGCGCGAGACGGCACCGAGCTTCTCGTCGCTCGCGAGCACGTAGGTCTCGGCGGCGCGCGTGGCGAGGGCCCGCTTCATCGCGGCCTCGTCGGCGTCGCCGGTCGTCAGTCCCCGCTCCGGGTGCACGCCCGTGACGCCCAGGAAGAAGAGGTCGGCGCTGAGCCGGTTCGCCGCCTCGACCGCGGCCGCGCCGCTGGCGACGGCCGAGTGCTTGAACAGCGTGCCCCCGATGAGGATCACCTCGGCGGCGTGGTCGAGCAGGGCGACCGCGATCGTCGGACTGTGGGTGATGATCGTGCAGTCGAACGTGGTGGGCAGCGCGTCGACCAGCGCCCGCGTCGTCGTACCGCCGTCGAGGATGACCGTTGCCCCGGGCGGGATCAGAGCGACCGCCGCCGCGGCGACGCGTCGCTTGCTCTCCGGCGACACCGACTGCCGCCCGGCGTAGTCCACAACGGCCGGCGATGCCGGCAGCGCTCCGCCGTAGACGCGCACCGCGAGCCCCGCCGCATCCAATTCGCGCAGGTCGCGTCGGATGCTGTCTTCGGATAGCCCCAGTTCAACGGCGAGTTCCTTGGCGACGATCTTGCCGTCACGACGCAGGCGGTCCAGCAGCAGTTCCTTACGGGCGGCGGCAAGCATGCACGTTCCTTCCTGTTCTTTCACGATTCTGCGATATCGTGCATGGTATGAGCAAACCGATGATGATCCTGATCGCTGGTCCGTACGCATCCGGAACCGGCGGCGACCCTGCGCTGATGGCGCGGAACCTCGCGCGACTCGAAGAGGCGGCGTGGCCGCTCTTCCGCGCCGGCCACCTCCCCATGATCGGCGAGTGGGTGGCGCTTCCGGTGCTCTCGAGCGCCGGCGCGTCCGGACCCGCCGATCCGCTCGCGGCGGAGGTCATGTATCCCACCGCGGAGCGGCTGCTGCAGCACTGCGACGCGGTGCTGCGCCTGCCCGGCGAGTCGCGCGGCGCCGACCAGGACGTCGCGATCGCCCGTGCGCGGGGAATCCCGGTGTTCCACTCGCTCGACGAGGTGCCTGCCGCCGCGTGACACCGCCGGCGGCGATGCGGGTCGACGTGCGCGCTGCGCACCCTCACCGCGTCGCCGCCTACGGGCGGACGCGGACGAGTCGCCCGTCGTACCCGACGACGTCGTCGATCACCAGCTGCCGCCCGCGGCGCCGGTCGACCTCGCCGTTGACGGTGACGTACCCGTCGATGATGGCTTCCTTCACGTCGCCGCCCGAGTCGAGCAGGCCGGCGAACTTCAGGAACTGCCCGAGTCGGATGCCGTCGCCGCCGATCGGGACGTCGATCGGAGTCGAGGTGGTCATCCCGGCATCGTATCGGGCGGGCCGACGTGTCGGACGCGCATCGTAGGCTTCCCGCGTGACCACCCTGGATGATCTGCGCGCCGTCGCCGCGACGTTGCCCGGCAGTGAGGAACGGGAGACGACCGGCGGAGCGGCCTGGTTCGTCCGCCGCAAGCTCTTCGCGTGGGAGTGCCATCCCTGGCCGAGCATCCCGCCCGACGTCCGCGAGATCATCGCGTCGGAGCTGGTCGTCGGCGTGAAGGTCGCCGACCGGATCGACGCGCTCGCCCTCGTCGAGATGGCGCCCGACGTGTTCCTTCGCACCACCACGAGCTGGGGCGAGCCGAAGGTCGCATTCCGCATGGCCGGCATTGCATCAGACCACCTCGCCGAGCTCGTCACCGAGGCCTGGCGCGTTCAGGCGCCGAAGTATCTGCGCCGCGAGTTCGACGCCGACTAGCACCCGCCTATCGCACCCGCAATCCCCCGGCGGATGCCGGGCAGCCCTCGTAGCGTTGCACGCATGGCCACCACCACGACGAAGAACACGAGCACGACGAAGAACAAGCGCAAGCCGGCGCACGGCGCCCGCCTCACCGACGAGCAGAATGCGGAGTCGGGGTTCACTGCATCCGCCGCGCTCAGCGACAACCTGCAGAAGGTGCTCGTCGACCTGGTCGAACTCGCGTCGCAGGGAAAGCAGGCGCACTGGAACGTCGTCGGCACGAACTTCCGCGACACGCACCTGCAACTCGACGAGATCATCGAGGCCGCGCGCGAGTTCAGCGACACGATCGCCGAACGGATGCGGGCGCTGCACGCCCTTCCCGACGGTCGCAGCGACACCGTCGCCGAGACGACGACGCTGCCGGAGTTCCCGCACGGCGAGATCGCGACGACCGACGTCATCGACCTCGTCACCGTGCGCCTCGAGGACACCGTCTCCACCTGCCGCGACGTGCACGACGCGGTCGACGAGGAAGACCCGACGAGCGCCGACATCCTGCACGAGATCATCGAGAAGCTCGAGCAGTTCGCCTGGATGATCAGCGCCGAGAACCGCACGCCACGGAGCGCGTGAAGGCGCATCGCTCCGGCGTGATCGCCGGGGAGAGCCGAGCCGGTCAGTTCGACCACGACGAGATCCGCGACGAGCTGCGCAAACTGCTGGAGCTCATCGACGCCGACGCGTGAGTGCTCACCACCGCCTGACGTTCAAGGCGTTTCGACTCGTCGCTGCGCTCCTCGCTCAACGACCGGTGGGGTGGGCGTCGCACGTAGCTCCTCAGGACGACGGGGTCAATCCCCGTCCTGTGCGCGCCGGGCGCAACTACGGTCACCTCATGTTCACCACCGACGACTCCGCAGCGTCCCCCCGACTGAGCGTCGCAGTGGCCGATACCCTCAAGCAGTTGCCATCCCGACAGCACGAAGCGGACTCGACGGACGGTCGGGGCGTCCACTGGCGCCTCATCGACATCGACACCTACGAGGTGCTCGTCGACGACGAGGTGGTCGGATTCGTCGACGTCGTCGGAGCCGTGTTCGTCGCGCTCGCCGGCACCCGCTACGCGCACGCCGAAGAGCGACTGCAGTCCCTCGACTTCGAGACGGCCGTGGCCTCCCTCGCGGCGCGGCGCCCGTTCCAAGGTCGCGGCTGAAGCGCTGTACACGCGCGCCGGCGACGGAACAACCCCCTGCCCGTCCGAGTGCTGAGCGCGCACCCTGGAAATGTGTTGGCGGCGTGACGACGGCCGCCAGGAAGGAGACCGGCGATGCGACGGATCCTGTACGCCGGGAGTGAGCTGATCACTGGGGACGCGATCGCCGACGCCGTGATGGCGCTCGGGCGGGCGCTGGCCGACGCCCGGGAGGCCGACACGGTGACAGTGCCCGTGCTGACCGACGGACGCCGCACGACGGCGACGATCCTCATCGGCCCGGCGAGTCAGATCGTGACGATGGACGCCCCGCCGGGAACCCCGGAGCTGGTTGACGACGACGCCGTCGCCGCCCTCACGACCCGACGCCAACGCTTACAACCGGTCATCTCGGCGGCACACCAGAGCGACCCACACCTGCACTGGACCGACGAGATCTGACGGCGGCTGCACGTCCGAGGCCGTCAGTCCGCAGGCACGAGTTCGCCGACGAGCGCCACGACCCGCCCCCGGATCTCCTCACGGACGCGGCGAACCACGTCGATGCGCTGCCCCGCCGGATCGTCCAACTGCCAGTCCTCATAGCGCTTGCCCGGGAAGATCGGGCAGGCGTCACCACACCCCATGGTGATGACGACATCCGACTCCCGCACCGCGTCGACGGTCAGCAGCGTCGGGACGTTCGACGCGATGTCGATGCCCTCTTCGCGCATCGCCTCGACGCCGACGGGGTTCAGCCGGTCGCCGGGTTCGGATCCCGCCGACAGGACGTCGATACGGTCTCCGGCGAGATCCTGCAGGAATCCCGCCGCCATCTGCGACCGCCCCCGCGTTGTGCACGCACACGAACAGCACCGTGGGCTTCCTACTCATGAGGGATGCTCCCGACGGCGATCGCGGCCACTCAGCCGATCACGTGACGGATCAGCCACTCCTGTTCACGGTATCCGTCGTCGGGACCGGCGAAGCGCTCCGAGACGTCGACCGACTCGACCATCTGGTCGAACGGGATCGGCGGTTCCAGATGCCGGTACCGCGCGCTGCCGTCCACGACATCACGACCCATGAGGCGATCGTAGCCCGCGAACTCGCAGCGCGTGGCTACGGCTGCAGCAGCAGCTTGCCGACTCGGCCGGGCTCGAAGTTCGCGCGAGCGGCCTGAGAGACGTCGTCGAACGTATGGACGGCCGAGACCGGCAGCGCCAGCGTTCCCTCCGCGACGCGCGCGATGATCTCGCCGATGAGCGCGGCGCGATGGGCGGGCTCCATCGCCGCGCTCATCTTGCTTCCCCAGAATCCCTTGACGGTGAGCTGGTTGAAGATGATCGCCCCCGAGGGCAGCTCCATCGTGGGCGATGCCATGGCGCCGAAGACGACCAACGTGCCGTTCTCCGCAACGAGGGAGGCGACCTCGCCACTGGAGCGGCCACCGACCGAATCGACCCCGGCGACGACGGACGCTCCCCCGGTCAGCTCGGCGACGCGCTGCTTCCAGTCCTCGGAGTCCGTCGCGACCGCATTCCGGATGCCGGCCCCGGCGAGTTCGTCGACGCCATCAGCACGACGGACGAGGCCAAGCACGCGCACCCCGCGCGCCTCGGCGAGCTGGGCGACGAGTCGGCCGACGGCGCCATTCGCGGCGTTCTGCACGATCCACTCTCCGGGACGCACATCGAGGTACTCGAGCAGGCTGATCGCGCTGAAGGGCATCGAGACGAGCTGGGCGGCGGACTCGTCGTCGATCGCGTCGGGAACAGGGATGACGGCTGCCGCGGGCGCGGTGAAGTACTCGGCCCACACGCCGAAGGTGCCGCCTGTGACGACGCGCTGGCCGACCCGGAGTCCCTCCACGCCGTCTCCGAGCGCGTCGATGACGCCCATCGCTTCGGTGCCCGCACGTGCCGGCAACTCGGGCTTGAACCCGTACGTGCCGCGGATCGTCCAGAGATCATGGTTGTGGATCGGACTGAGAACGGTACGGACCCGCACCTGACCCGCCTCGGGCTCGGGGGTGTCGACCTCGGCGACATGGAGGACGACGGCGGGGTCGCCGAAGGATTCGTGGACGAGTGCGCGCATGGCGAGCCTTTCTCTCGGGATGGGTGGGGCGGCGGGCTGCTCAGACCAGCAGACCGATGACGGTGGCGGCGACCGCGAGCAGAGGCAGCGTGCCCTGTGTGATCGCGGCGCGACGTTTGTCTCGCGAGGAGAGGAGCAGCACGAGTGCCGCGGCGAGCATGGATCCGGTACCCACGAGAACGAGGGTGAGCCCGACGGCGGGCACGCCGGCGACGGCCACGATGATGCCGATGATCGCGGCGATCGCGAGGAACAGGTTGTAGAAGCCCTGGTTGTACGCGAACGGTCGGGTGGCTTCGATCTCGGCGTCGGGAACACCGAAGGTGCGGCGCGCCTGCGGACCGTCCCAGGCGAGCGACTCTATCCAGAAGATGTAGACGTGAAGCAGTGCGGCGAGTGCCGCGAAGACGAGTCCGAGGACGAACATGAGTGCTCCTGAATTATGTAACGTTCGTTCCAATATATACTGATACGACCATTCCACAAAGGGAGGCATCGTGGGTCGCTCGCGCACATTCGTAGAAGACGACGCGGCGCACGCCGCGCTCGGCGCATTCTGGAGCCTCGGTTACGAGGCGGCCGCCGTCCCCGATCTGGAACGCGCCACCGGGCTCAGCCGCTCCAGCATCTATCACAGCTTCGGGAGCAAGCGCGGGCTGTTCGATGCCGTCGTGAACGCGTACCTCGATGTGATCGTGCGCCCGCGCCTCGCGCCGCTGCGCGACCAGACGGTCTCCCCCCATGCACTCGAGGACTATCTCGCAGGACTGCGCGCCGCGATGGCGACTCCCACCACTCCCCTGGCCGCGCACGGTTGCCTGCTGCTGAACACGGCCACGTCCACGAGCGGTGACGATGCGGCGCTCGTGGACGTCGTGCGCGCCTACCGCGAAGAGCTCAGCTCCGCCATCGCACGCGGAGTCGGTGCTGCCCGGCCGGAGCTCTCCCCGGCGGCGGCCGGGCGTCTGGCGACGGCGTGCACCGCACACGTGGTGGCGGCGATGACGCTCGTCCGCGCCGACAGCGACGGGGCGGTCGCCTTCCTCGACAACGCGCTCGAGCTGCTCCACGAAAGCTGAGAGACGCGCTCACCAGGGCCGCGCGCCGGTCACCCGCGGAGATCCGCGTAGGCCGTCCGGTGGTGGTGTCCGGTGGCGGTCGCACCGGACACCACCATCGTCAGTCCCGAAGGAGGGTGGTGTCGCCGGCGATGAGTCGGCGGTACCAGTCGAAGCTGGCCTTCGGCGTGCGGCCACCGGTGCCGGCGCCGTCGTCGTCCAAGTCGACGTAGATGAGCCCGTAGCGCTTGCTCATCTGCGACGTCGAGGCACTGACGATGTCGATGCCACCCCACGTCGTGTAGCCCCACAGGCCCACGCCGTCGGCGAGTGCCTCGGCGACCTGTTGCAGGTGCAGCCGCAAGTACTCGATCCGGTACGGGTCGTCGATCGATCCGTCTGGTTCTACCCTGTCGCTCGCGCCGAGTCCGTTCTCCACGATGAACAGCGGCACCTGGTACCGCGTCCACAGATCCGTGAGGGTGATCCGAAGACCGATCGGGTTATGGGTGGGATCCAGGTCGGTGAGCGGTTCCGGTTCACCGGCGAGCTCACCGGCAGCCAGTACTGGATGAGCACGGTGACCGGCGACTACGCCGTCAACCTCTCAGCGCTCGGCGGCGCCAACGACCTGCAGGTGTACCTTGCGAACCAGTCGGACGCCGCCGGCTGGACCGACGGCACCCGAGTGGAGATGGTCGTCGAGAACGTCGAGAAGACGATTAACGACGAGACGAGCGGCGGCTTCCTGCAGTTGGTCTCCGCGACTGTCGTCCCGTAATCCGCCGCGCAACCGTAGCGCAACCGTAGCGCAACGGCAGAACGACGATCCTAGAGGTGGGTGTCTTCCGCATCCACTACGCAGATCGAACAGGTGATTCGCCGGGTCGAACGCGTTCGCAAGAACACAGATTTCGCAGACGCACGCGTCGTCGTCGTGGCACTCAATGAAGGCATCGCTAGTGCTGTCAGGGCGCGTACCGCGAGTCGAGCCATCGATGTGATCTCCGACGCTGAAGTCGAGACCTCGCTCTCCGGGGAGTAGTCGCGATCCCTTTGCGGGCATTGCCCGTGTGAGGTGGGGACGCGCGCGCCGACTGGCCGGTGGGACAATGACCGGGTGGATGCTGGCTTGATGATCGCGGTTGCCGTCATCGCAGTTGCGACGGCGAGTCTGGTCGCATTCGCACCGTTCATCCATCGCGATATGCGGAGACGCTGGGAGAAGGACATCGGCGGCGGCCTCGGTTCCGCGCTTGACGCCGTGAGGCGGCCGTCGGCAGAAGACGCGCACGCGCAGTGGGAGGCTCAGATCGAAATGCCGGCTCCTGCGCCGAGCCCCGGCGACAAGGGCCTCGACGACGGACGCATCGTCATCGACCTGAACTGAGTCATCACGATCCTCAAACGGGCACTGCTCGTTTGAGGGGAGTCGCGGGCGGCGTTCCGCCGCGTCCTCCCACCGGGACTCTTCGTTTCTCGACGGTCGGCAAGTCACGGCACACTTGGCCCATGGAGATCGCACTTCTCGTCCTCGAGTATCTGAAGGTTCTCGTGTGGCCCGCCGTCGTTGTGGTCGGCGTCCTGATATTCCGGCGCAGTTTGCGTGCCCTGATCAGCCGCATTCGCAAGGGATCCGGGTGGGGCGTAGCGATCGAGCTCGAGGGTGACGCTGATCAGCTCGCTGCAGAATCGGTCCAATTGCCTGAGCTGAAGGGAAAAGCACAGTCTCAAACTGAGGATCCACTGCAGGGATCGGACCGCGAGAGTCGGCTTGGACGAGTCCTCACAGCCTGGTCAGCAGTGGAGCGAGAAGCCACGGCGCTGGCCGGCAGACTCGGACTGATACCTCGGACAAACTTAGGCGTTCTCTCACGCGAGCTTTTGGCCAAAGATCTGATCTCTGGCGACACCGCGAAGGTAATGAACGGGCTCCAACAATTGAGGAATCGAATCGTCCATACCGCGGATACCGTGGATCTCACAGATGCCACCGTGGAGGACTTCGTCTTGACGAGTCGGAACCTGTCCGGCGTTCTTTCTGCCCTGCAGTCACCGAACCAGGAGGGCTAACTCGCGGAGCCGTCGCGAGGCGCCAGGATCCTGATCCGTAAACGGACATTGCCCGGTTAGGAGATGGCCCGTGAGGTCGCGAGAGCAGTCGATCGCGATCCGTAGGTGGGCTTCACCCGTATGAGGTCCGTCGCGAGCTGGCCTACGCGCGGGCGATCGCGATCCCCATACGTCAGTACGTGCGCAGCTTTTCTTAGGAGTCGTCCGGCCGCCAACCGGCCGCGTACTTTTCTGCGAGCAGCACGAGCGGCGAGTCGCCATCCGAACTCCGGAGCCGACGAATCGCCTCCGTGAGCTTCGTTTCACCGCCGACCACTCTCACCAGACCCTCCCACGCCAATCGATCCTCCTCCCTGACGTGTCGAGAGCCAATGAACTGCGCGCGAGATACCGACCGAGCCGACTGGATCAGAGCTCGAACTTCAGCGGCATCAGTTAGCCCCGGTGCAGAGTACTCGTCTCCGTCGCGTCCCGCGACGAACCACCAGACACGAAACAGGCCCCATTCCTTCTCCGGCTCGGGGGGCGGCGTCGCCTTCACCCTGGCGGCGAGGTCTTCATCGAGTTGTGCCGTGGCCTCCACGGAGATCAGCGCGTTGCTCGGGTCCTCGACGCGCCCGACGCTGCGAATCAGCAGTTCCTGCGATGAGTAGGACCGCACTCCGGCAACTATTTCACGTACCGCATCCTCTCTCGCGGCTTCGTCATCCAGACGTTGGAGGAGACGAATGACGACGCGCGTAACGACGACATCCGCTCGCATGATGTCGAACATGCCTCGGTTGCGGCGCTCCGGCATCTCACTGATCCGGTTGAGCAAGGTTACGGAGGCCGGTACCACCGCCGCTTCGGGGTAGTCCCGCTGGAAGACTTCTAGCCCGGCAATTACTGACTCCAGATCCGGCTTCGGCAACGAGTCCAGATACTCGCCAAGAGCTTCACTGTCCGTGATCCGGTCATACGCGCGCTCGGCGTGCTGAAAGGACGCGAGGTCCGAAGGTAGCGTCCGGCCGAAGTACAGATCCAGATAGCCGATGTACGCGACTCGATGCTCCCGCTTCCACGTATCGATCCAGTCGGGTCCGTACGAGTTGTTCTCAATGTAAGAACGGGCGGCCGGGAAGAGTTGTTTGATGAGTGCTCGCACTAGGCCGTCATCCTTGTCAGCGGCCTTCAGCAGTTCGTCGATCTCCGCCTTGCGCATGGGATCCTGAGTGCGGCCCCACAAGCTCTGGGTCTCGGTCAACGCCAGACGAGACGCGTGCAGCGCCTGGAAGATCTCGGGCCGGAAGACACGCACAGCCTCGAGTGCGAGAAGATCGACTGCCTCGATCTGCTGACCGAGCGCACGAAGAGTCGGTCGGGCGGAGAGTCCAAGTCTCGTGACGTCGCGAAGGCTGCTGATCAAAGGATCGATGATCTCGGCGTAGACGTCCGGCCATATGGCTTCGCTGAAGCGAAGTCCCTCTACGTCCTGTAGAACGGCGTCAAGCCGCTCGAATACCTGCGTGCGAAGGACCTCGGTCGGAATCATGGGCACGTCGAAGCTGAGCTGCAGGATCTTCTCGAGGTAAGCGCGCCCCGGCACGCCGTCCTCGCTGAGCGCTTGTTCAACCCGACGCCGATCAAAGGCCAAGACGTAGATCACATTCGGGAAGCTCGCTGTCAGGCGAACCAGTCTGAAAATATCGCGTATCTCGTTGGTGGTCAGTCGATCGATATCATCGATGACGACGACGACGGGCTTGTCAAGCTTCTTCAGTGCATCGGAGACTGTCTCTCTGAAAGTCCGGCTGCCCTTCTTGCGATCGTTCCACCAGGTGGTCGCAGCCTTGGTCGCCTTGAACGCTCGGTCGAACCAACTGCCGAACCACGGGATTACTGCGAGCGGGCTAAGCACGTCGCCGTACTTGTCGAGTCCCTCCGCGATAGCTCCGAACTTGGTGTGGTCCTTCAGCCTCAGTTCGGCAGCGATCTCTCTGAAGAAGACGTCAGTCAGTTGCTGGTCACCGGAGAAGACCCAAGGATTGAACTCGACTACTGCCAGCTCCGGCGCTTCTGCGAACTCCTCTCGCATCAGGTTGACAAAAGAACTCTTCCCGTGGCCCCACGCGCCGAGAACACCCACGACGACTCCCTGCGAGGAATCTAGGTCTCTGACGGAGCGTGCAAAGTCACGTGCCACCACGGCACGGCCGAGAACATCTTGATCCGACGACGTGATGGGGTGATCGATCGGCAAGGAGTTCGAGGCGCTCATGTTCGACATTCTCTCGGCGTGAGCCCGCGCCGCCACGAAGGCCCTTCGGTGTCGGACCGTTTTCCGCCTGGAAAGGCGTGATCTAAGAGTTCAGCGGTGCCTTTTGTCCCAACTCGCAAACGTGTAATGCAGTTTCCAGCGGACGTCGATTTGCTCGCCTGCGAACCACACAGAGCTCGCTTGCGCGCAAGCGGGTGGCGCTTCGAAGACAGCGCGGCTCGAGATGGCCTCCTCGTTCGGAGTATGCCCGCGACCGACAGTTAGTGCGCAGGCCGAACGACTCCGGTCGTGAACCACTGCACGAGCGTCGCTGCAAGGACCACAGCCGCCCTGGCTTCGTCGAGCGTGGCGTCCGCATAATCCGGTCTCCCATGCCGACTTTCGTGTCCTCGCCAGAGGGTGCGCAGCATCGCCGCGAGGGTCTTCGCGCCGGGCGCCTTGTCGCTGTCGCGAAAGACCAGCGTCCAGTTGGGATCATCGGCTTCGAGTATCGAGAACAGGTTGGCGAGCGTGGGTTCCGGCACCGCGGTACGGATGACGGATAGCGCGGCAGTCTCCGCCGCGACCACCGCGTGGCCGAATGCGACCGATGGGCGGGGGTTCACTCCGTACGCATCTGTCCAGGCTTCCTGAAGTTTGCGTGATGCTACGTCCGTGGCGGTCAGTACACCACCCATCGCTTCTCTCACGCCGGCGGGGACACGTTGGGTGAGGGCGGCGTGATCTCCCACCCGAATCACTGTCCATGCTGAACCGCCACGGCTGAGCACATCTTCGATGGGTAGCGCCTGCGTGCCCTGAGAGATGCGTTGCCTGCTGAGACCGTAGTGAACGAGATTGGTGAACACGCCATCGTCAACCTGCCTCAACTTGGGCAGAATCGTGTCGCGCCACCTGTGGTATCCGCCAGATCTGAATCCGATGTCGGTCTTGGCCGCGTTCTGAAAGTCAACGAAGAAGTCGGCCTTCGCCCAGTCGCTCTCCACTCCTGCCCGCGCAGACAGCCAGGGATAAATGGGCTCACGCAGGTAGACGGGGAATCCCTCTGTCAGCACATCCTCTCGTCCATTCGGGACGACCGGCCTCCACTGCGGCTGTTCACTCACACCCACAGGGTATCGAGCACGCGTGACATGCCCGTCGCGTGGACGGACCGTGCCCGCAGGTGATTGAGTATGAGGCGGCGGCGTGAAGCGCGAATCTCGTCAGGGTAGCGTGGGCCACTTCTTCAGCCAGATGGTGAGCTTGCAACCCAGGGAGCCTCGGGGCCTGAACCGAGCGTCGACACGATTGTCGGCGACGCTTGAGATTCCTGCCAAAACGACGCGTCGCTTTGGCCGGGAACTGGAGCGTCGTCGACACACGATGAGCGGCGAACTCCGATCAAAACGTCGCGCGAGAGCCGGTCCCTCACGGTCATCCCTGAAGCCACGAGCGTGCGTCCTAGCCGGTCATCTGTCCGGCGTTCTAGATTCAACCTGTGAACTTCTCATCTCACTCGGCCGATACGGATCCGTCGCGGCCTCGCGCCCTCGACTGGGCTGAATACGAGCAGCGCGCAATGGCGGAGTGGCGAGCCCTGCTTGCTTCGAGCCCTGCGGAGGAAGCGGTTCAGAAGTGGTTGGAGTTCCACCCGAGCTTCATCCCGGGCGGATCGGGGGACGTTGGCCCTGGCGGTCATCACGGGTCTGAGATGGGAGCAGTGGTGCGGGAAGCGCCATTGCACGGGCTCGGCAAGCAGCGACGTCCCGATTTCATGTGGGTGACAAGATCGTCCGGACTGATTACGCCCATCCTGATCGAGATCGAGAAGCCAGATCGGCGCTGGTTCAAGCGAAGCGGGCGCCCGACCAAGGAATTCTCCGAAGCGTTGGATCAGCTCGCGGACTGGAAGGTCTGGTTCTCGCAGCCGGAGAACCAATCCGGGTTCCGGGAGACATACCTGGGGACAGACAAGTTTCGGGACCGCCCACTAGCCCCGCAGTACGTGCTCATCTATGGCCGTCAATCCGAGTTCGAGAGAGTCACGTCGCCCCACAAGGATCCGGCGCGCCTACGGCAGAAGCGCGACTTCATGCGTCGCGCAGCGGAGAACTTTCGGACGTTCGACTCCCTGCGGCCAGACCCCAAGCTGCGCGACTCCATAACCGTGTCGCAGACGTCTGATGGCCCTACCCTGTGGGCCCTCGCGCCCACGTTCGAGTCCGGGCCTCTGCTAATGGAGACGGCCGAACGACTGCTCGACTTTGAGAGCGGCATCGTCCGTAGCAAGTTCATCGCGCCGGATCGATCCGCCTACCTTGCCACTCGTTGGCAGCATTGGCGCAATGCGGCGGCGGGCGATCGCGCCGCGCAAGCGATGAGTCTGCAGTCTATGGATCGCGAGTGAGGACTCCGCAGAGCGCTGAGCCCAGTTGGTAGGTACATCTGCGCCCGGATGCCGGTCGGCCTACGTGCCGGTCGCCCGACGTAACCGTAGATCGATGTCGTTGAGCTCGTCCTGGATCCTTCTTCTCTCGTACGGCGTGAACCGTCGGACCTGCAAGGCCAGGACGGCGTCGGCAGCGACTGGGCTGAGCTCGAACGTCTCGCAAACCGCGCTGCGCAGCTCGTGCGGATCGCCGGCGACCGTCGAGCAAAGGGCAACGAGCTCTTCGAGTCGCTCCAGCACAGTCATGTGAGCGACGACGATCTCTCGGCGCGCGAGCAAATTCTGTCGGTCATCGGACATGGCATCACCCTATTAGTGGCCGTGACATCAGCAGCGGCCACGATCGTGATCACATGAGCACGCGGGCCGGTCGTGTATCGCGCTCCGAGCCAGGTGAGCTACTCAGTCTGACTCGCCCGCGATCCCAAGTGCCCGTATAGCCCGACCGATCTCATGCCCGATGAGGGCGCGACGATCGCACCTCCCAGGGCATCTGCTCCGCCTCCATCTAGTGCACACATAGGTACACACATGCGCTCTGATTGAGATTTGGTGGGCGGCACGCTCGAGGCCCCGCGCGCCGCGGAATCACGCGGAATTCGAGCGCTCAGACGTAATCAACGCGACCGGAGCCTGGTCAGGCGGAATCAGCCGGCCTCGACGCTCCCCCAGAAACCACGAAAACCCGCGGAATTCCGCGGGTTTTCGATCGTTTACTGTCTCAACACAGTGTGCGCCCGAAGGGACTCGAACCCCTAACCTTCTGATCCGTAGTCAGATGCTCTATCCATTGAGCTACGGGCGCATGACTTCCGCTCTCGCGAAGGCCGGGGATCAGCTTACAACACGCTTCGCCGATACGACGAATCGAGGCCTCACTCGAGCTCCGCGGGGTCGAAGCCGCCGCGCGCCACCTGCACATCGGCGGGCTCGACACCCTCCTCGCGGAGCTCCTGCTGCTTCTGCATGCTGCGCCGCCGCGACCGGAGTCTGGGCAGGTCGACGAGTCGCAGCGCCTGCATCCGCGCGATCCGCATGCGGTCGTAATCGGGGTCGAGGTCGGGGCGCGCCGCCTCGATGCGCAGCACACGGTCGATGTTTCCGGCGACCTCGTGCCACGCGGCATCCCGTGCGTCGGCGATGAGCTTGTGCAGCTCGACGTCGTTCTCGGCGCGCGCCCGCAGCTCCTTCGCGACGTGCAGGCTCTGCTTGTTCCGGCGACGGAGATTGCGCACGTCGCGGCTGCGGTAGTCGTGCGTGCCGCTGGAGTCCGAATACCGGCCGCGTGCGGTCTTACGCTCCCGCTCGGTGCGCTCGGCGTCGTCTTCGGCCTCGGCGGCGAGCGCCAGCAGCGCCTCGCGCGCCTCGGGGACGTACCGCTCCTCGTCGAAGTCCTCCCCCTCGGCGAGGATGTGCACGAGGATCGCGTTCTTCAGCGTGAGTCGGGTCGCGGCGGACGCGATGTACAGCCCCTCCGCGACGACGTCGCGGGTGCGCATGCGTTTGTGCTCCGCCACCGATCCCTCCCCCTCGATCCTAGGCACCGGGATGCCGCGGGATCGACCCGGAGGGCGGAACTTTCCCGAGCTTCACCGGCGGAGGTACACGGCACTCGCGCCGCTGACACTGCTGTCAGACGGCATACGACGTGTCAACCCCGTTCCCGCGCGCGAGAGCGGCGCCTAGCGTGTCAGTGTCAGGCCCCTGGGGGCACGTCCTCACGGAAGGAGAAACGACATGGGATTCCTCGATGACGCGAAGGAAGTCGCCGAGACGACCGGGCGCAAGGTGAAGGAGGCGTTCGAAGACACCGCCGACCGCATCGGCGACAAGGTCGACGAGCACAAGGCCGAGGCGAACGTCAAGAAGGCCGAGGCCGAGCGGGACTCGGTCGAGAAGCGCAACGAGATCAAGGAGGAGCTGCGCGGCGACAAGTGACCCGCACCCTCTGCAGGCGAAGGGCCCCGGGATTCCCGGGGCCCTTCGTGATGCGGCGAGCTCCGGCGCGGATGCCGGAATCGGCATCCGCGCAATCCGATCACGTGATGCCTCCGAACCTCCAGAGACGCGGCACCCGCCGCACGGAACATCGGAGGTTGTCATGCGCAATTCCCCCAACCGCCTCGTGGCCACGATCTTCGGCGCGGTCTACCTGCTCGTCGGGCTGCTCGGCTTCGCCGTGACCGGCGGCGTCGGCTTCATCTCCACCAGCGGCGGCTTGCTGCTCGGCATCTTCGAGGTCAACCCGCTGCACAACGTCGCGCACCTGCTCATCGGCGGCGCGCTGCTGATCGCCGGCCTCGTCTCGGCGCGCGCGGCGAAGGCCGTGAACGTCACCGTTGGTGCGGCCTACCTGCTGCTCGGCGTCGTCGGCTTCTTCCTCGTGGGCACCGCGGCGAACATCCTCGCGCTGAACACGTTCGACCACTTCCTGCACCTGGCCAGCGCCATCGTGCTGCTGGGCGTCGGTGTCGGCGCCGAGCGCGGCGCCGACCGGAGCGCGCTGGCCTGATGGCCGCCGCGCGCTTCACGGGCTCGTGGCCCACGCTCGCCGCGTGGGGCGCGGGCCTGGTGCAGCTCGCACTCGGGGCCGGCGTCATCATGGGCGACGTCGGTCCCGGGCCGCGGGCCGTCGGCGTGGGCCTCGCCACGATCGGTGCGGCGACCCTCGTCGCCGGGGTCGTGTGGCTCGCCCGCGGCGTGCGCCGCCACCGCCTCGCGCTGACCCTCGCGGTCGCCGGCATCCTGGCCATGGCCGCGGCTCTCGCCGTCGACCCCGCCCATGTCAGCGTCGCCGCGCTCGCGGTCGGCGTCGCCCTCGAGATCGCCCTCGCGGTCTCGATCCTCGGGCTGCGTCGCGCGGCACAGCCCCGCCGCACGACGCAGGCTGCTCCACGCCGCGTCGGCGTGAGCGGCCTCCTGGTCGGCGCGGTCGTCGTGGCCGCCGCCGTCACGCCGGCCCTGGCCTCCACGGAGGCCGGTCGACTGGCTCCGGACCACTCGCGCCACACGCTCGAGATCGGGCACCAGCACTGACCTGACAGTGCCGGTGTGGGCGCCGCCGCCCCGACTCGGGGGGAGCCGAGGGCGGCGCCTGTTCCGGATCAGATCGCGCCGATGCGCCAGGATGCCGTCAGCGCCGCCCCCGGCTCCAGCACGCGCAGGCCCGTGTCGTAGGCGTACGTCGCGGCGTTGAACGCGTCGGGACCGCAGGTCATCGGCTCGACGGCGATACCCGCGCGATTGCCGGGCGTCGACGCCCCGCCCGGGAGATCACCGGTGTACACCTGCACCCACGGGCACTCCGGCCCCCACGTCATCTGCACTCCGACGCCCGAGGGGTCGAGCACCCGAACCGTGGCGACCTCGTCGCCGTCGCGCTCGAGCCCCGTGAACGCGTGGTCGATCTGCACGTCGCCGAGCGCACGACGCGCGCGACGGTCGAAGCGGTCGGCTTCATCGGTCACGGCACGCGGCCCGACGGGCACCATCTGCTCCCCGGCGATCTCGAGCACCTGCGCGGCGGGCAGCTCGAATTCCCACTCGTCGAGCGGGGCCGGCCCTGCCACCAGGTACGGATGCGGACCCGTGCCGACGGGGGCGGCATCCGCGCTCTCGTTGGTGAGGGTCACCGACTGCGTGAGACCGTCGTCGGCGAGCGCGTACGTCGTCTCGACGCGGATGCGCCAGGGATAGCCGGTCTGCGGCACGATGACGGCGGCGAGCGTGACACTGGCCGCATCCTGCGCGACGACGTCGTAGTCGAGCCACGACGCCAGCCCGTGCAGCGCGTTGGCACGGCCACCCCCGTCGGTGCGGGGCGTCTCGTATCGCTCACCGGCGAACGTGTACACGCCGTCGACGATGCGGTTGGGCCACGGCGCGAGCGTCGTGCCGCGGAAGCCCGGCCGCACCTCGTCGACGTCGAACCCGAGCACGAGGTCACGGCCGTCGTGACGCAGGGTGCGCAGCGACGCCCCGACCGAGGCGATCTCGGCCGTGTACGCGCCGTACGCGATCGCGTACGGGGTTCCGGATGCCGGGGCCGCCATCACAGCCCCTGCGCGAGACGGTAGTACGCCTGGTTCCAGCGCACCTCGCGCTGGAATCCGCGCACGGTGGTGTCGTCGTCGATGACCAGCAGCTCGATGCCGGCGATCTCGGCGAAGTCCTGGAACACCTCGATGCCGACCGCCGTCGTCATGACGGTGTGGTGCGCGGCCCCGGCGATGAGCCAGCACGCGGCGCTCGTGGCGAAATCGGGGGCGGGCTTCCAGATCGCGCGGCCGACGGGCAGCTTCGGCAGGTCGGGGGCCGTGACGTTCTCGACGACGTTGGCGGTCAGCCGGAAGCGCTCGCGCATGTCGCTCATCGCGACGACGACGGCGGGACCGGGGTCGGCGGTGAAGACGAGGCGCACCGGGTCGGCCTTGCCGCCGATCCCGAGCTCGTGCACCTCCAGCCGCGGCTTCTCGGTCGTGAGCGAGGGCGACACCTCGAGCATGTGGGCGCCGAGGATCTTCTCGTCACCCGCGACGAGGTCGTAGGTGTAGTCCT
Source organism: Microbacterium telephonicum (assembly GCF_003651225.1). Classification (GTDB taxonomy): domain Bacteria; phylum Actinomycetota; class Actinomycetes; order Actinomycetales; family Microbacteriaceae; genus Microbacterium; species Microbacterium telephonicum. Next base: position 694,892 of record NZ_RCDB01000001.1, on the reverse strand, counting down.
CCATGAGGCTCGCGCCACCGGGGAGGCCCGCGCCCATGACGTTCGCGACGCGCACGAGGATCGCGGTCTTCCAGTCGCCCTCCGCGCCGAAGCCGTAGCCCTCGGCCATGAGGCGCTGCACGGCGAGTCCGGGCAGCTGCGTCAGCTCGCCGAGGTCTTCGAACGAGGTCGTGAACGCGCCGAAGCCGCCCGCCTCGAGGAACGAGCGCAGGCCCACCTCGATGGCGGCGCCGTCGCGCAGCGACTGATGACGCGCGGCGCCGGGGCGGAGCTCGTCGGCGACGTCGTACTCGTCGAGGTACACCTGCACGAGCGCGTCGATGTCGGCGTCGGACGCCGCGGCGACGGCCTCGGCCAGCTCGTTGACGCCCCACGTGTTCACCTGCACGCCGAGACGCAACTCAGCCTCGGTCTTGTCACCCTCGGTGACCGCGACGTAGCGCATGTTGTCGCCGAAGCGCGCGAGCTTGAGCGTCTTCGCGGCCTGCCAGCCCGCGGCGGCGCGCTGCCACACCTCGATCTGACGCTGCACCTCGGGGTTGGAGACGTGGCCGACGACCGTCTTGCGCGGCACGCCCAGGCGGGTCTGGATGTACCCGAACTCGCGGTCGCCGTGGGCGGCCTGGTTGAGGTTCATGAAGTCGAAGTCGATGTCGGCCCAGGGCAGCTCGACGTTGGCCTGCGTGTGCAGGTGCAGCAGCGGCTTGCGGAGGGCGTCGAGCCCCGCGATCCACATCTTGGCGGGGCTGAAGGTGTGCATCCACGCGACGACGCCGATCACGCTGTCGTCGGCATTGGCGTCGAGGGCCAGGCGGCGGATGGAGCCGGAGTCCTTCAGCACGGGCTTCCACTCGATCGTCACGGGGAGGCCCGCAAGGCCCGCGACGACCTGCTGCGACTGCTCGGCGACCTGGCGCAGCGTCTCCTCGCCGTAGAGGTTCTGGCTGCCGGTCACGAACCAGACGGTGTAGCCGTCCAGGGCGGTGGAGAGGGTCATGATGCTCCTTCTGGGGTGAGAGAGGTGTGAGGAGTTCGGGTGCGCGGCGCGCGCGGGTCAGAGGTGGGCGACGGCGGCGGCTTCGACGGCGAGGCCGGCGCGGTAGCGGTCGAGGTAGGCGGCGAACCCGGCGACGTCCACAGGGTCGGGCTCGGCGACGACCGTCGCGGCATCCGCGAACACCACCTCGTCGAGGTAGTCGGCGAGTCGTTCGCGGCCCGACGCCGCGAAGGCGGCGAGCACGGCGATGCCCCACGCCCCGCCCTCGGATGCCGTGTCGCCGACGGCGACGGGAGCGCCGAGCGCCGCCGCGAGGAAGCGCTGCGCGACGCCCGCGGTGCGGAACATGCCGCCGTGCGCGAACATCAGGTCGAGCTCGACGCCTTCGGCATCCAGCACGCGCATGCCGAGGGCGAGCGTGCCGAACACGCCGTACAGCTGGGCGCGCATGACGTTCGCGAGCGTGAACGCGCTGTCGGGCGTGCGCACGAACAGCGGCCGCCCCTCGGCGAGGCCCGCGATGGGCTCCCCCGCGAGGTGGTTGAAAGCGAGCAGGCCGCCGGCGTCGGCGTCGCCGGCGAGGGCCTCGCGGAAGAGCACGTCGAACACGGCGTCGCTGTCGACGTCGGCATCCGCTCCGGCATCCGCGCCGGGTGCGGACAGCGCCGCGAACCGCGTGAACATGCCCGCCCAGGCGGCCAGCTCGCTCGCGCCGTTGTTGCAGTGCACCATCGCGACCGGGTCGCCCACCGGGGTGGTCACGAGGTCGAGCTCGTGGTGGGTGTGCTGCAGGGGTCGCTCGAGCACGACCATCGCGAAGATGCTCGTGCCGGCGCTGACGTTGCCCGTACGCGGCGCGACGGCGTTCGTCGCCACCATGCCGGTGCCCGCGTCTCCCTCGGGCGGGCAGAGCGGGATGCCGGGCTCGAGCGCACCGCTCGGGTCGAGGAGCGCCGCCCCCTCCGGGGTGAGCGCGCCGGCGTCGACGCCCGCCGGGAGGACTTCGGGCAGCAGGGCGCGCAGCGGCGGGATGACGCCCGGCGCGAGGGCGTCGAACCGGGCGAGGAGGGCCTCGTCGTAGTCGACGGCGTGCGCGTCGATCGGGAACATGCCCGATGCGTCGCCGACGCCGAGCACGCGACGGCCGGTGAGCTGGGCGTGCACGTAGCCGGCGAGGGTCGTCACGTGCGCGAGCCGCGCGACGTGGGGCTCGGCGTCGAGCACGGCCTGGCGGATGTGCGCGACCGACCAGCGCAGCGGGATGTTCACGCCGAGCAGCTCGCTCAGCTCGGCCGCCGCGGCCCCCGTGTCGGTGTTGCGCCATGTGCGGAAGGGCACGAGCAGCGCCCCCGCGTCGTCGAAGGCGAGGTAGCCGTGCATCATCGCGGAGACGCCGATGGCCTGGAAGGTCGAGGGCGAGACGCCGTGACGCGCCCGCGCGTCGCCGACGAGGTCGGCGTAGGCGGCCCGCAGGCCCGACCAGACGGCATCCAGCGAGTAGGTCCACCGCTTGTCGACGTACTCGTTCTCCCACGCATGGGAGCCCACGGCCAGGACGACGGTGGGGTCGTCGGCATCCACGAGGCAGGCTTTGATGCGCGTCGACCCGAGCTCGATGCCGAGGGTGGTGCGACCGGTGCGGATCTGCTCGGCAGCGGCGTGCGCGGGGTGGGCCACGGATTCCTCCATTGGTTCTCGTGCCTGGCTGGTCACGTCATGTTACCGGTAACAGTCGCGACGCGCGACCCCGGTGGGGTGCGGCGTCACGGCGCCGATGACGGCGCGGGCGGCGCGGCGGTCGACGCGCGGGCGACGAGGGTCGCGGGCGCCATCGCGGCGGCCTCCGCGTCACCGATCAGGGCGGCGATGCAGGCGCGCGCCTCCCCCGCGACATCGACGCGCACGGTCGTGAGCGCGGGGCGGTAGTAGGCGGCATCCGGGTTGTCGTCGAAGCCCGTGACGCTGACGTCGTCGGGCACGCGGATGCCGGCGGCGCGCAGCCCCGCGACGAGCCCGAGCGCCATCTGATCGTTGGCCACGACGATCGCGGTCGGCCCGCCGGGCGCGCGGACCGCCGCGGCGATCTCCGGGGCGAGGCGAGCGCCGGCCGCCGCCGACCAGTCGCCCTCCCAGCGGGGCCCGGCGGCGTGATGCTCGGCGAGCGCGGCCTCGACCCCCTGTCCGCGGAGCATCGCCTCCTGCCACTGCGCGGGTCCGGCGAGATGGGCGATGCGGCGGTGGCCGAGGTCGGCGAGGTGCGCGACGGCGAGCGCCGCGGCATCCTGCTGCGCGCCCTCGCCCGTCGCGGCGTGGAGCGTCACCACCGGGAGCCCGCGCGCGATCTCGCGGATGCGCGGCAGCGTCGCGGTGTGCGGCGCGACCACGACGATGCCGTCGACCCCCTGCGCGAGCAGGTGCCGCGCGGCGTCGTCGACCTCGTCAGGGCGGGAGGCGTCGATGTGCGCGGTCGAGATCCAGCGCCCCGCGGCGCGTGCCGCCGCCTCGAGCGCGGCGATGCCGACGGCGGGCCCGAAGAGACCGGAGTCGCTCGCGATGACGCCGATCGTGCGGGTCGTCGCCGTGCCGAGTGCGCGGGCGGCGTTGTTGACGACGTAGCCGAGGTCGGCGATCGACTGCAGCACGCGCTCACGCGTCTCGGCGCGCACGTGGGGGTGCGCGTTGAGCACGCGCGACACCGTCTGCGACGACACCCCGGCATGGGCGGCGACCTCTCGGACGCCGATGCGGGACTCGGCACTGCGCGCATCCTGGCTCATGCGACCTCCGCAGTCAGGCTAGCGGCCGGCGGCTCGGTCGGTGGCACCACCGGTGGCACCGGTCACATCCGAGGGGCGTCGACCCGTGCGGCATCCATCGGTCGGATCGGCGGTGCGGGTGTCGACCGCCGGGGCACGGGAGTTGACACGGGCACCGCCGATCCGACGGATGGTGCACGGAGCGGCGGCGAGACCGCGGGGCCGGGCCGGCGGCGCGGCACCGGCGCCGCGCAATGTGAGGCTTCACATTGCCGACCGCTGTTACGCAACTGTTATCGGCTTTTCCTTGCGTCGGCGGCGAATGTGAAGGCTAACATTCCACCATCAGATGGCGCGGACGCCGTCTGCCAGGACAGCACCGACGCCGTTCGTCGGTACTCGAACAAGGAGGTTTGGGGAATGAAAAGGAAGATGCTCGCCGGAATGGCGATTCTGAGCGCGCTCGCCCTCGCGGCGACGGGATGCTCGAGCAGCGGGGGCGACGCCGGCAGCGGCGGCGACTCCGGCAGCGGCGACACCATCACGGTCGGCTTCGCCCAGACCGGGTCCGAGTCGGGCTGGCGCTCGGCCAACACGGAGTCGATGAAGGAGGCGTTCTCGGCCGAGAACGGCTTCGATCTCGTCTTCAACGCCGCCGACAACGACACGGCGGCACAGATCGCCGCGGTCCGCGACTTCATCAACCAGGGCGTCGACGCCATCGTCCTCGCCCCGATCGTCGAGGACGGGTGGGACGACGTGCTCCAGGAGGCGGCGGATGCCGGCATCCCCGTCATCCTCGAAGACCGCACGGTGAGCGCCTCGGACGACCTGTACGCGTCGTGGGTCGGTCTCGACTTCGAGAAGGAGGGCGAGATGGCCGGCGCCTGGGCCGCCGAGCAGTACGGCGCCGAGGACACCAAGATGGTCGTACTGGAGGGCACCACCGGCTCCGCGCCCGCGAACGACCGCGCCGCGGGCTTCGACGCCGCGATCGAGGGCACCTCGATCGAGAAGATCGACTCGCAGACCGGCGACTTCACGCGCGACGGCGGCAAGACCGTCATGGAGGGCTTCCTCCAGAAGTACGGCGCCGACGGCATCGACCTCGTCTACGCGCACAACGACGACATGGCGCTCGGCGCCATCGAGGCGATCGAGGCGGCGGGCGCCGTCCCGGGCGAAGACATCAAGATCATCTCGATCGACGCCGTCAAGGACGGCATGCAGGCCCTCGTCGACGGGAAGATCAACTTCATCGTCGAGTGCAACCCGCTGCTGGGCGAGCTCGCGGCCGGGCTCGTGAAGGACGTGCTCGCCGGCGAGGACGTCGAGAAGGAGGTCTACGTGGAGGACGCGTCCTTCACGCAGGAGCAGGCGGCCGAGGTCATCGACGACCGCGCGTACTGAGCGGCCCGACCCCTCTCCGTCGCGGGCATCCGCGGGCTCCGGCCTGCGGATGCCCGTGACACACTTCGAAAGGCAAGGTCACCGATGACCACCTCCTCCGACGCGGCACCCGTCGTGCAGATGACCGGCATCACGATCAGGTTCCCCGGCGTCCTGGCGCTCGACGGCGTCGACTTCACCCTCCGCCCCGGCGAGGTCCACTCCCTGATGGGGGAGAACGGCGCCGGCAAGTCCACGCTCATCAAGGCGCTCACCGGCGTGTACCGGATCGACGGCGGGACGATCACCGTCGAAGGCGTCGCACGCGAGTTCCACTCGGCGGCGGATGCGCAGAGCGCGGGGATTTCGACCGTGTACCAGGAGGTCAACCTCTGCGCCAACCTCTCGGTGGGCGAGAACGTCATGCTCGGCCACGAGCCGCGGCGCGGCGGCACGATCGACTGGAGGGCAGCGCACGCGCGCGCCGCGACGTTCCTCGCGAGCCTGGGCGTCGACATCGACACACGCTCCACGCTGGGCTCCCACTCGATCGCGGTGCAGCAGCTCGTCGCGATCGGCCGGGCCATGGTGCTCGACGCGAAGGTGCTCATCCTCGACGAACCCACCTCGAGCCTCGACCGCGGCGAGGTCGAGCGGCTCTTCGCGGTGATCCGCGAGCTGCGGGACTCCGGCGTCGCCATCCTCTTCGTCAGCCACTTCCTCGACCAGATCTACGAGATCTCGGACCGCATCACGGTGCTCCGCAACGGCAGACTGATCGGCGAGCACCTCGCCTCCCGCCTGCCCCGCGGTGAGCTGGTCTCCCTCATGGTCGGACGGGAACTCGACGACCTCGCGGCGATCTCCTCCGCCGCCGCGCGCCCCATCGACCGATCCGGCACTCCGCTCCTGCGCGCGACCGGCGTCGGCCGCCGCGGCGTGCTCGAGCCGACGGACCTCGACGTGTACGCGGGCGAGGTCGTCGGCATCGCAGGCCTGCTGGGCTCAGGCCGAACCGAGCTCGTGCGCCTCCTGTACGGCGCCGACCGCGCCGACACCGGCACGATCGAGGTCGACGGCAGCGCGACGCGCATGAGCTCCCCCCGCAGTGCGATCGATCAGCGCATCGCGTTCTCGTCCGAGAACCGGCGCGCCGAGGGCATCATCGCCGACCTCACCGTGGCCGAGAACATCATCCTCGGCATCCAGGCCCAGCGCGGGGCGGTGCGCAAAGTGCCCCGGAGCGAACAGGATGCCATCGTGACCGAATACATCGAGGCGCTCGGCGTGCGGCCGGCGAATCCCGACGCGCTGGCCGGGAACCTCTCCGGCGGCAACCAGCAGAAGGTGCTGCTGGCGCGTTGGCTCGCGACCGCCCCTCGGCTGCTGATCCTCGACGAGCCGACGCGCGGCATCGACGTCGGCGCGAAGGCCGACATCCAGCGCAAGGTCGCCGAGCTCTCGGCCGAGGGACTCTCGGTCGTGTTCATCTCGTCGGAGCTCGAGGAGGTGCTGCGCATCGCCCAGCGCGTCGCGATCATGCGGGACCGCGCCGGCATCGGCGAACTCGACACGGACGACGTCGGCCTCGACGACCTCATCGCCTACATCGCCCACACCTCGAAGGAGGACGCGGCATGACCCGCATCACCGGGCACCGGCTGTTCTGGCCGGTCGTCGCCCTGCTCGCGCTCATCGTCATCAACACGATCGCCCGTCCACAGTTCATCGTCGTGACGGTGCGCGACGGTCAGCTCTACGGCGCGCTGATCGACGTCCTCCGCAACAGCGCCCCTCTCATGCTGGTCGCCCTCGGCATGACCGTCGTGATCGCAACGCGGGGGATCGACCTCTCCGTCGGCGCGATCATGGCGGTCGCCGGGGCCGTCGCCCTGACGATCATCGACGCCTCCCCCGATCCCGGCAGCCTCGGCACCGTGCTCGTCGCCGTGGTCGCGGCCCTGGCGATCTCGCTCGCGCTGGGCGCGTGGAACGGCCTGCTCGTCTCGACGTTCGGCATCCAGCCGATCATCGCCACCCTCGTGCTGATGCTCGCCGGCCGCGGCGTCGCCCTCCTCATCACCGAGGGCTTCATCACGACCGTCAACAGCGCGCCCTACTCCTACATCGCGACCGGCTACCTCTTCGTCGTCCCGTTCGCGTTCGTGATCTCGCTCGTCGCCATCCTGACGATCGCCCTCGTCGAACGCCGCACCGCCCTGGGCATGCTGACCGAGGCGGTCGGCATCAACCCCGAGGCCAGCCGGCTCGCGGGAGTCCGCGCTCGCGGCATCATCTTCGGCGCCTATGCCCTCAGCGGCATCCTCGCGGGCATGGCGGGGATCATCTACAGCTCGAACATCCGCGCCGCCGACGCGAACGCCGCCGGCCAGTTCATCGAGCTCTACGCGATCCTCGCGGTCGTGCTCGGCGGGACCTCCCTCATGGGAGGCAATTTCACGATCGCAGGCACCGTCGTCGGCGTCCTCACCATTCAGACCCTGGAGTCGACCATCCTGTTCCTCGGTGTCCCGTCGGCCCAGAGCCCCGTCTTCTTCGCCGTCGTCGTCATCGTCGTCGTGCTCGTCCAGTCGCCGCAGCTGCACGCGTGGGCGCGCCGCACCCTGAGGAGGCGGCGCGGGCCCGGCGACCCCGGTGCGGGACCCGGCGGGAGACCCGCGGCGGCGTCGACTCCTGCCGTCCGGAACGAGGTGGCGTCATGACCCTCGGCGTCGACACTCCCCCCACGAGCCGAGGTGTCACGCTCGGCGCGCGCTACAGCACCTTCCTCACGCGACGCGCCTCGCTGCTGCCGACGCTCGCCGCCGTCCTCATCCTCGTCGTCCTGCTCATCGCCGCGCAGGCCCGGTTCGATCGGTTCCTGACGCCCGGCAACCTGTCGGCACTGCTGCTCGACAACGCCTACCTCGTCGTCCTCGCCGTGGGCATGACGTTCGTGATCCTCACGGGCGGGATCGACCTGTCGGTCGGCTCCGTCATGGCCTTCACCGGCATCCTCGGCGCGAGCATGCTCTCGCAGGGCTATCCCTCGTGGCTCGTGATCCCGATCATGCTGGTCGGCGGCGGCCTCATCGGCCTGCTGATCGGCGTGCTGGTGCAGAACTTCGGCGTGCAGCCCTTCATCGCATCGCTGGCGGGACTGTTCCTCGCGCGGGGACTCGCGTTCGTCGTGAGCCTGTCCTCCATCCGCGTCGACGACCCCGTCGTGCTGTGGCTGCAGCGCACGCGCATCCGCATCGGCGACTGGTACCTCACTCCGACGGGCATCATCGCCCTCCTCGTCGTGGCGATCGCCTTCTACGTCCTGCATTGGACGCGGTTCGGACGCACGGTCTACGCCATCGGCGGCAACGAGCAGTCGGCACGGCTCATGGGCCTGTCCGTCGCGCGCACGAAGATCGCGGTGTACGTCATCAGCGGCGTGTGCGGCGGTCTCGCCGGCCTGCTCCTGACGGCCTACTCCGGGGCCGGCTATCCCCGCAACGGCATCGGCACCGAACTCGACGCGATCGCGGCCGTCGTGATCGGCGGCACCCTGCTCGTGGGCGGCACCGGGTACGTGCTCGGCTCGCTCATCGGCGTGCTCGTGTACGGCGTGATCAAGAAGATCATCTCGTTCATGGGCGCCGAGCAGTCCTGGACGCAGATCATCATCGGAGGGCTGCTGCTGCTGTTCATCGTCATCCAGCGGATCATCGTCGCCCGATCGGCCTCGCGAAGGTGATGCGACGCGGGGCCGCGGCGCACGCGGTCCGGCGCATCGTGCACGGGATAATGACCTGATGGACCACGGGGCGGTGTTGGAGGTCACCGGCGCGACCGTGCGCTTCGGCGCCGAGCTGGCCCTCGACGACGTCTCCCTGCGCATCTACCGCGGCGAGGTGCACTCGCTCATGGGCGAGAACGGCGCCGGGAAGTCGACGCTCATCAAGGCGATCACCGGTGCGCTCCCTCTCGATGCCGGAGTGATCCGGCTCGACGGCGACGCGACGCGCTTCCGCTCACCGCACGACGCCCAGCGCGCCGGCATCAGCGCGGTCTACCAGGAGATCGACCTGCTGCCGAACCTCTCCGTCGCCGAGAACATCTGGCTGGGTCGTGAGCCGCGCGTGCACGGGCGGATCGACTGGCGCCGTATGCGGGCGGAGTCCCGCGACATCCTGGCCGCGCTCGGCATCGACGTCGACCCGCAGTCGGTGCTCGCCGGACACTCGCTGGCCGTGCAGCAGCTCGTCGCCATCGCGCGCGCGATCGCGGTCGACGTGCGCGTGCTCGTCCTCGACGAGCCCACGTCGAGCCTCGACCTCGACGAGGTCGCCGAGCTGTTCCGCGTCATGCGCGAGCTGACCCAGCGCGGGGTCGCGATCGTCTTCATCTCGCACTTCCTCGATCAGGTCTACGAGATCTGCGACCGCATCACGGTGCTCCGCGGCGGGCGGTTCGTCGGCGAGTTCGTCCCTTCCGAGCTGCTGCGGGTCGACCTCGTGCAGAAGATGCTCGGTCGTGCGGCGGCCGACGTCGAGACGATCGATCGCGGCGAGCGCCTCCCCGAACCGGCGTCGACCGTCCTCCGTGCGACGGGCGTGAGCGTGGGGAGCCGGCTCGTCGACGCGGATGCCGCTCTCGAAGAGGGCGAAGTGCTCGGCGTCGCGGGGCTGCTCGGCTCCGGCCGCTCGGAGTTCGCCCGCGCGATCACGGGCGTCGACCCGCCGGATAACGGCACTCTCACGGTCGACGACGTCCCCGTCGTGCTCGGAAGCCCGCGGTCGGCGATCCGCAGGGGCCTCGTCTACTCCTCGGAGAACCGTCGCACCGAGGGGATCATCGGCGACCTCAGCGTCGCCGACAACATCACCCTCGCGCTCCAGGCGGATCGCGGCGTCCTCCGCCGGATCACCGGAGCGCAGCGTCGCGAGCTCGCGACGAGCTGGATCGAGGCGCTCGACATCCGGCCCGCCGACCCCGAGCGGCTCGCCCGCACCCTCTCCGGCGGAAACCAGCAGAAGGTGCTCCTCGCGCGCCTGCTCGCCCTGTCGCCGCGGGTGCTCGTCCTCGACGAGCCCACCCGCGGAATCGACATCGGCGCGAAGGTCGAGATCCAGCGGCTGGTCGGCGAGCTCGCCGACAACGGCCTGTCTGTCGTCTTCATCTCCGCAGAGCTCGAAGAGGTGCTGCGTGTCTCGGACCGGGTCGCGGTCGTGCGGGCCGGCCGGATCGCCGACACTCTCCCCGCGGGAGCGCTCACGGTCGACTCCCTGCTCGCGCTCGTCGCCCAGCCGGACGAGGAGGCCCCCTCGTGAGCGAGGATCGCGGGGCGAAGTCCGCGAACATCTTCGACGTCGCCCGGCTCGCCGGCGTGTCGCACCAGACCGTCTCCCGCGTGCTCAACGACCTGCCGAACGTCCGCCCCGCCACGCGCGCCCGCGTCGAGCAGGCGATCGCCCAGCTGCGGTACAGCCCCTCCCCCGCCGCCCGCGCACTGGTGACGCGGCGCACGCGGACGATCGGTCTCGTCACTCCGGGCGTCCCCGACTACGGTCCGAGCTCGATCGCGAACCACTTCAACGTCGCGGCCCGCGCGGAGCGCTACTCGGTCGACACCGTCAGCACCGCCGAATCGGATGCCGGGAGCATCCGCACGGCGATCGAGGGGCTGCTGCGGCAGCGGGTCGACGCCATCGTCCTGATCGTCGTCGACATCGGCATCCTCGAGGTCGTGCGCGGTCTCGATCTCAGCGTTCCGCTGGTGGCGGCCGCCGCGACGCAGCGCCGGCATCCGACGCTCGTCTCGATCGACCAGTACCGGGGGGCGCGGGCCGCCGTACGCCACCTCGTCGAGCTGGGGCACACCCGGGTGCTGCATCTGGCGGGACCGCCGCGCAACCCCGACGCCCTGGAGCGCGCGCGGGGGTGGCGTGACGAGCTCGCCGCACATCGCCTCGAGATCGTGCAGCCGGAGCACGGCGACTGGTCGGCCGCGAGCGGATACGACCTGGGCTCGCGTCTGCCGATCACACCGGGGACGGGCCTGTTCGTGGCGAACGACCACATGTCGATCGGGGTGCTGTCGGCGCTGCGGGCGCGCGGGCTCGAGGTCCCCCGCGATGTGAGCATCGTCGGGTTCGACGACGTGCCCGAGGCGGCGTACCTGCTGCCGCCCCTGACGACCGTGCGGCAGGACTTCCAGGCGCTCGGCGAGCTGGTCATGCAGAAGGTCCTGCTCGCGGTCGAGGAGCCCGACTCGCTCACGGACTCGGTGCCCCTGCCCACGCACCTCATCCTGCGGGAGTCGACCGCGGCGCCGCGCTGAGCGAGGACACGGCTCACCCGCGCGCGGCCCCGGCGCCTCCCCCGCGTGGCACAGTGGGGGCATGCGCATCGCCGTCACAGGATCCTCCGGCAAGCTCGGCACCGTCGTCGTCCGCGAGCTCGCCGCCGCGGGCCACGAGGTCATCGGCCTCGACGTCGCGGGAGCCCGGGGCGCGGGCTTCGTGCAGACCGACCTCACCGACTACGGCCAGGTCGTCGACGCGCTCACCGCCGTGCAGGACCGGCACGACGGGTTCGACGCCCTCGTCCATCTCGCCGCGGTCCCGGCGCCCGGCATCCGCCCCGACGTCGCGGTCTTCCACCACAACATCGCGGCGACCTTCAACGTCTTCTGGGCGGCGGTCCGGCTCGGCATCACGAAGATCGTCTACGCCTCGAGCGAAACCGTGCAGGGTCTCCCGTTCGACGTGCCGCCGCCGTACATCCCGGTCGACGAGGCCTACCCGGCTCGCCCCGAGTCGGTGTACTCCCTCGTGAAGCACCTCGAGGAGACGATGGCCGTCGAGCTCGTGCGCTGGCACCCCGAGACCTCGATCACGGCGCTGCGCTTCTCGAACGTCATGTGGCCGGAAGACTACGCCGCCTTCCCGTCCTTCGACGCCGACGCACGCCAGCGCAAGTGGAACCTCTGGTCGTACATCGACGCCCGCGACGGCGCGCAGGCGGTGCTGCGCGCGCTCGAGACGGCGCCGGCGGGCTTCGATCACTTCCTCATCGCGGCGGCCGACACGGTCATGTCACGGCCGAACGCCGAGCTCGTCGCCGAGGTGTTCCCGGACGTCGAGGTGCGCGGCGAGCTCGGCATCCACGACTCGCTGTTCTCGACCGAGAAGGCGCGTCGCGTGCTCGGCTACGAGCCGCAGCATTCCTGGCGCGACGAGGTCTGAGCCGGGGGCGCGGCCCTGTGGTTCGCCAGTCGCTTGTGGCGGGCTGCGGGTGCTGGAGGCCGCCGTTTGTGGCTGTTGAGCGCGCGGGGGCTCACCAGTCAGGTGTGGCGACCTCCGGCATCCGCGGGTCGCCGTTTGTGACTGGCGAGCGCGAGGGGCGTGCGGAGCGGCGCTCACCAGTCAGGTGTGGCGGCATCCCGGGACCGGAGGTCGCCGTTCGTGACCGGCGAGCGCGAGACTAGGGGGTCGGACCCGTAGCGACGGGGCGGGCGGGGTGGTTCGACCACTGGCTCCACGAGCCGGGGTACAGCGCGGCGTCGATGCCGGCCAGGCGCAGCGCGAACACGGTGTGGGCGGCCGTCACCCCCGAGCCGCAGTAGGCGCCGACCTCGGCATCCGCCGCGAGCGCGAACCGCTCGCGCAGAGCGTCGGGCGCGAGGAACCGACCCGCGTCGTCGAGGGTCGCCGTCGTCGGCACGTTGACGGCGCCCGGGATGTGCCCGGCGCGCGGGTCGATCGGCTCCGTCTCGCCGCGGTAGCGCTCCCCCGCCCGCGCGTCGATCAGCACCCCGGATGCCGGCAGCGCCGCCGCCTCGTCGATCGTGAGCTGCGGCATCCGACCGGAGGCGAGCGAGACACCGCCGCGGGCGGGCTGCGCGTCGCCGGTCTCGAGCGGGAGCCCCGCGGCACGCCACGCGGCCAACCCACCGTCGAGGATGCGCACGTCGGCGATCCCGGCATCCACGAGCAGCCACCACGCCCGCGCCGCAGCGCGCGAACCCCAGTCGTCGTAGACGACGACCGTGTCGCCGTCGTCGAGTCCCCAGCGGCGGGCTGCGGCCTGCAGGTCGGCCGTCGCGGGGAGCGGATGCCGACCCTCGGTCGGCGCACCGTGGGAGGCGAGCTCGCCATCGAGGTCGACGTACACCGCGCCGGGGAGATGCCCGGACTCATAGGCGGGGCGGCCGTCGGGCTCCGCGATGTTCCAGCGCACGTCGAGGAGGCGCACGCGATGCCGCGCCCCGAGCAGGTCGGCGAGCGCGTGCGGTGTGATCAGATCGGAACTGGGCATCTCCCGAGGCTACGCCGCCAGCATCCGGGAGCCGTCGCCCGGGCGCACACAACGGCGGCGCCGAGGCCGAAGCCCCGACGCCGCCGCGTGGGCGAGGATGACCGGAGGTCAGTCGCCCAGGATGCCGTCGACGAGGTCGTCGACGTCGCTCGACACGTCACCCACGAGGTCTCCCACCTCGGTGCCGATGTCGCTCGTCAGGTCGCCCACCTCGGCGCCGACGTCGCCGACACCGACCTCGGTGCCGTTGCCGACGTCGTTGCCCGAGCCGATCGGGGCCTCGACGCTGGTGTCGTTGCCCGAGCCGATGGGGGCCGACGCGTCGTTGCCGGAGCCGACCGGGATCTCGTTGCCCGAGCCGATCGGGCCGGAGAGGATGTCGCGCGTCGAGACGTCGCCGCGCAGCGGACCCTCGACGAGGCTGCTGCCGTTGCCGACGTTGGTGTCGCCGCCGGTGATGTCACCGCCGGTCACGTCGCCGCCCTGGGCGTCGACGAGGTCCTGGACCCACAACTGGAAGTCGCCAAGGGTGGCGTCGGCGTCGGTCCACGGGGCGATCTCGCTCATCGCGCTGGTGGCGGTCTGGGTGGTGGTGTGGTCGCCGTCATCGGCCATCGCCGGCAGGGCGAAGCCCGCCGAGAGGGCGACGGCGCCGAGGCCCGCCGTGCCGAGGACCGCTGCTCGCTTCAGGTTGGTACGCATGTGTGACTTCCTTCCGTGGGCGTTTGCCGCACACCAGGGGTCCGGAGCGGGCGGCGGAGCGGATGGGTCGCGGATGCCGGATCGCCCCTAATCCGGCAGGTTCCGGCATCCGTGATCCCCGCCCTCATGCGGATCGCGGCGGCTTGCTGGGAGTCGGCTGAGAGGGCCGATCCGGAGGCGTGCGTGTTCACAACTCCGGAGAATCCGTGCGCGCGGCGGGCCCGAGCGCGGTTGCGACCTGCGCCGCTGCCGATCCTCCGGAGTTGCGAACGGACCGGGGCTCAGACCGCTGCCGGCTGGGCGGCGGGACGGCCGCGCTTGGGGCGCTCGGTGGACAGTTCGAGGGCGAGGGCGTGCTGCGGATGCTGCGCGAGGCGCTGTTCGGTGTGGTCGAGCCAGCGCACCTCGGCCTCGGCCGCGAAGATCATCGAGTCCACGACGAGCGACCAGGCCAGTTCCTCAGGGCCGTCGGGGTTCGCGCCGGCGTACTTCGTCCGGTTGAGTTCCTGCAGTTGGCGCAGCGACGCGGTGCGCTGCGCCTGGATGACCTCGCCGACGTCGACCCCGGGAAGCGTCGCCGCCACGGCGAGCTTGATGGCGAGCTCGTCGCGCGTGCCGCCGCTGCGCTCCACGGGCGAGGCGAGCCAGGCCGCCACCTCGGCGGAGCCGGCATCCGTGATCTCCCAGTAGACGTGACCCTGCGCGTCGACGTCACCCTTCGCGACGAGGCCGTCGCGCTCGAGACGGTCGAGCGTGTTGTAGATCTGTCCGACGTTCAGCGGCCAGGTCGACCCGGTGCGGCGGTCGAACTCGGCGCGCAGCTGATACCCGTAGCAGGGGCCCTGGTCGAGGATCGCCAGCAGGCTCTGTCGCACCGACATCCGGGCTCCTCCCCGCGGCGCGAGATGCATACCGCGTATGTGTATTTCGAGTATATGCATACCGGGAAAGTATCCAGTTCCGCGGCGCGACGTATCGTGGAGGAATGGCCGACGACCGGGATGCCGCGGCGCGCGACGCGCGGCTCGATGCGCTGCGGTACCGGGCCGTGCGCGCGGCCCGGGATGCGGGCGAGCCCGCCGCCGAGGACGAGGAGCCCGAACTGCGGCAGTCGGCGACGCCCACCGCACACGAACGCGCGCTGTACGTCGAGACCGCGATTCAGCAGGCGATCCGTCGCGGCGAGTTCGACGACCTCCCCGGATCGGGCAAGCCGATCGAGGGACTCGGCACCCATCACGACCCCGACTGGTGGATCCGCCGCAAGATCCAGACCGAACAGCTCACGGGGCTCGGACCTCCCGCCCTGATGCTGCGCACCGAGCACGCGGAGTTCGCCGAGCGCGTCGACGCCCTGGTGTCCGAAACCGCCGTGCGCGAGTACGTCGACGACTTCAACCACCGCGTGATCGAGGCGCGGCGGCAGCTGCTGGGCGGGCCCCCCGTGGTCACGCCGACGCGCGATGCGGAGGTCGAGGTCGCGGCGTGGCGCGAGCGGCGGGATGCGGCTGCGGCGCGCGCCGCGGCGGATGCGGATGCTGCGGCGGGCAGTGCGGTGCGGCGTCGGTGGTGGCGGCGGGGCTGAGCCGGGTCACTCCTCGGTGGGGCCGAGGGCGGGGGCGGAGACGAAGCGGGCGACGGGGGTGGCGGCATCGGCGAGTTCGACGACGACCACGGAGTTCTCAGCGACACGCGTGACGGGCGCGGGCACGTAGAGCGTGCGCTGCGGTCCGGTGCGGTCGTAGCGGCCGAGGAAGAAGCCGTTCACGAACGCGAACCCCGACCCCCAGTCCGACGTGTCGAGGAACAGGTCGGATGCCGCATCCAGCGCGAACGTCCCGCGCAGCGCCGCGCGCCCGACGGCGCCCGACGCGGGGGCGGCGAGCGCCCACGCGGCGACGTGCTCGACGTCGATCGGCGTGACGGTCCAGTCGGCGAGCTCCACGCCGTCGAGCAGCACCGGCCCGATCAGGCCCTTGGGCTCGCCGAGCCGGTGGTCGTAGTTGACGCGGCCACGCTCCTCGACCAGCAGCGACAGGCGGGAACCGCCCGGGATCGGCAGCGACCGCTCGCCGTGGGTGCGCGACAGCGCCCCGACGGCCACCCCGTCGACCTCGATCCACGCGCGGTCGCGCACCTCCCCGACCTGCAGCCGGTGACGCCTCGCTTCCGACGACGGGAGGGAGGTCTCGTAGCGGACCAGGGCGCTCACGTGCCCGAGGTCGTCGAAGCTCGGCGGCACAGCGAAGCCCGACGGCACAGCGAAGCTCGGCGGCACAGCGAAGCCCGACGGCACAGCGAAGCCCGACGGCACGGCGAAGCCCGACGGCACGGCGCAGCCCGACGCAGCGACCCCGACCGCATCGATCCAGTCGCCGACGCCCTCGAGCGGCACGTCGAACGCGGGCGCGGGCGCGGCGGCATCCGGCACCTCGTCGGGCACGTCGGCATAGCGGGAGATCACGTCGCGGAACGCCCAGAACTTGTCGGTCGGGTTGCCCGCCTCATCGAGCGGGGCGCCGTAGTCGTACGACGTCGTGATCGGCAGGTAGCGGCCCTTGTGGTTCGCCCCGCTCGTGAGCCCGAAGTTCGTGCCGCCGTGCACCATGTAGAAGTTGACCGACGCCCCGGCTGCCAGCAGCGCCTCGAGCTCGCGCGCCGAGTCGGCGGCGGGGGTCGTGTGGTGCACGCCGCCCCACCAGTCGAACCAGCCGTCCCAGAACTCCGCGCACATGAGCGGCCCCGTGGGCTGGTGTTCGCGCAGGGTCGCGAGGCGCTCGTCGGCGCGGGATCCGAACGAGCCGGTCAGGTGCAGGCCGGGCAGCGATCCGTCCCGCAGCATCTGCGGCGTGGGCTGGTCGATCGTGGTCAGCGGCACCGTGATGCCGGCGGCGCGGGTGACGCGCACGAGCTCGGCGAGGTACTCCTTGTCGGAGCCGTACGCGCCGTACTCGTTCTCGATCTGCACGAGCACGACGTTGCCGCCGTGGTCGATCTGGCGGGGCGCGACGATCTCGTACACGCGCCGCAGGTAGGTCGTCAGCTCGGCGAGGTAGACCGGTTCGGAGCGGCGCAGCCCGATGCCGGGCAGCGCGGTGAGCCAGGCGGGCAGTCCGCCGTTCGTCCACTCCGCGCAGATGTAGGGCCCGGGGCGCACGATGGCGTGCATCCCCTCGGCCGCGACGAGGTCGAGGAAGGCGCCGAGATCGTTGCCGCCGGTGGCGTCCCACTCCCCCCGCACCGGCTCGTGCGCGTTCCAGGCGACGTACGTCTCGATCGTGTTGAGTCCCATGAGCCGCGCCTTGCGGATGCGGTCGGCCCACTGCCCGGGGTGCACGCGGAAGTAGTGCAGCGCCCCCGAGAGGATGCGGTGCGGGCGGCCGTCGAGAAGGAAGTCGGCCTCGCCGATCTCGAACGAGCCCATCAGGCGCGGCGGGCGGCGAGCAGGTCGGCGAGCTGCGAGAGCTGGGTCTCGTCCTCGAGGGCGGAGCCCACGGCGACGACCCGCACGCCGGCATCGAGGAAGGCGCCGGCGTTGCCGGCATCCATCCCGCCGGTCGCGATGAAGCGGACCTGCGGGAACGGGCCGCGGATGTGGCGGAACCAGTCCGCGCCGAGCCACTGCGCCGGGAAGGCCTTCAGCCACGTGAGGCCGAGGGAGACCGCCTGCTGCACCTCCGACGGCGTCGCGACGCCGGGGAGGATCGGGATGCCGGCGGCCTGCGCCGCGCGCACGACCTCGGGGTCGAGGCCCGGGGAGACCAGATAGCCGGCGCCGGCGTCGACGGCGACGGCGACCTGCTCGGGGGCGATGATCGTGCCGGCCCCGACGACGGCGCCGCGCTCGCGACCGAGCCGGGCGACCTCGCGCAGGGCGTCGACGTCGGCATCCGACTGGATCGTGACCTCGACGGAGTCGAGTCCGAGCTCCCACGCGGTGCTCGCCACGCGCACGGCGCGCTCGACGCCGGCGCTGCGCAGGATCGCCATGAGCGGGGCGCCCGCGAAGGTCTGCTCGAAGAACGGCGCGGTGTCTGTCACGGGAGGGGCTCGCTTTCGGGGAGGGGGTGCGGGATGTCGGCGTCGGGCACGTCGCCGGTGGTCTGCAGGGTGAGGGCGGCGCGCGCGTGGCCGGCCGCGAGGCGGGCGTCGGCGGGGGCGCCGGAGAGGCGGGCGGCGAGGTAGCCGCCCGCGAAGGCGTCGCCGGCGCCGACCGGTTCGACGACGTCGACGACGACCGACGCGACGAAGGTCTCGGTGCCCGCTTCGAACACCGTCGCGCCGATCTCGCCGTCCTTGACGACGAGTTCGGCCACCTCCGGAAGCAGCGCCCGCACGTCGGCGGCGGTCGCCGTGCCCCACAGCGTCTCGGCCTCGTCGCGGCCGACGAACACGATGTCGGCGCGGCGCGCGAGGCCCTGCAGCACGGGGGCGGCGGCCTCGGCGGGCCACAGCGCCGCGCGGTGGTTGACGTCGAAGCTCACCGGGATCCCGGCCTCGCGTGCGCGATCGACGAGGCGGTCGAGGAAGGCGGGGGCGGTGTCGCCGAGGGCCGCCGTGATGCCGGAGACGTGGACGATCGCGACCCCGTCGAGATCGACGGCATCCGCGTCGGCGGCGTCGAGGTGCGCGGCGGCCGAGCCGTCGCGGTAGTAGTGCACACCGCGGCCCGGGTTCTTGACGTAGAGGCCGGTGCGATGCTGCGGGTCGAAGACGACGGCCGACAGGTCGATGCCGCGTGCGGCGAGCTGTGCGGCGACGCGGTGGCCGAGCGGATCGTCGCCGAGCCGACTCACCCAGCGCGCGGGGTGCCCGAGCGCCGCGACGTGCCCGGCGACGTTCGATTCGGCACCGCCCGCGTCGACGCGGAACGCGGCGGCATCCGGGACCGCCTCCGCCGTCAGCGGGGCGACCATCGCCATGGTCTCGCCGGCGGCGAGGAGGATGCCGCTCACTTCAGGTTCGTGATGGGGGCCGCGTCCATGTCATCGAAGGTCTGGTTCTCGCCCGCCATCGCCCACACGAACGAGTATGCCGCAGTGCCGACGCCCGAGTGCAGCGACCAGCTCGGCGAGATGATCGCCTGACGGTCGGCCACGATCAGGTGGCGGGTCTCTTCGCGCTCGCCCATGAGGTGCACGACGCGCGCGTCCTCGGGCACATCGAAGTACAGGTAGCACTCGGTGCGGCGGTCATGGGTGTGGGCAGGCATGGTGTTCCACATCGACCCGGGGTGCAGCTGGGTGACACCCATCACGATCTGGCAGCTCTTCACGCCGTTCTCGTGGATGTACTGGTTGAGGGTGCGGCGGTTGCTCGTGAGCTGGTCGCCGAGCTCGCGCACCGTGCCCTCGCCGGGGCGCACGAGCACCGTCGGGTAGGAGGTGTGGGCGGGGGCCGAGAACAGGTAGAACTGCGCACCCGCCGAGCCCTGTGCGTCGGCGAACGAGATGGCCTCGACGCCGCGACCCAGGTAGAGGCACGCGCCCTTCTCGAGCTCGAAGCTCTCGCCGTCGGCGGCCACGATCCCGGTGTCGCCGACGTTGACGACGCCGAGCTCACGGTGCTCGAGGAAGTACTCGCTGCGGATCTCGGGGTACCCGCCGAGGTGCAGGATCTCGCCCGCCGGCACGGCGCCGCCGAGCACGACGCGGTCGTGGTGCGTGTAGGTCAGCCGGATCTCGCCCGGGACGAAGACGTCGTCGATGAGGTAGGTGTCGCGCAGTTCGGCGGTGGTCATGCCGGGGATCTGCGCGGGGTTGGTCGCGTAGCGCTGCGGGATGTGGTTCTCGGTCATCGGGAGCTCCTTCGTGGGGATCGGGAGAGGTCGTGCGGGATCGGATGCGGGCGCGACGACGGGCGCCGCGCGGTCGGAGTCAGCGGATGAGCCAGCCGCCGTCGACGGGCAGGATCGTGCCGGTGACGTAGGCGGCGGCATCCGAGGCGAGGAAGACGAACGCTCCCTGCAGGTCGCCGGGGGTGCCCCAGCGCCCCGCGGGGATGCGCGAGAGGATCGACGCGGCGCGGTCCTCGTCGGCGCGCAGCGGCGCGGTGTTGTCGGTGGCCATGTAGCCGGGGGCGACGGCGTTGACGGTCACGCCGGAGGACGCCCACTCGTTCGCGAACGCCTTCGTCAGGCCCGCGACGGCGTGCTTGGAGGCGGTGTAGCCGGGCACGAGGATGCCGCCCTGGAACGACAGCATCGAGGCGACGTTGATGATGCGCCCCGACCCCTGCGCGAGCATGTGGCGCCCGGCGGCCTGCGAGAGGTGGAAGACCGAGTCGAGGTTGACGGCGAGCACCTCCTCCCAGTCGGCGACCGGGTGCTCGGCGGCGGGGGCGCGGCGGATGGTGCCGGCGTTGTTGACGAGGATGTCGATGCGCCCGAAGGTGGCGACGGCCTCGTCGATCGCGCCCGACAGGGCGAGGTGGTCGGCCTCGGCGAAGTCGCGGGTGAGGGTGTGCACGCGCCGCCCGGTGTCGCGGACGAGCCGGGCGGTCTCGGAGGCGTCGCCGCGGTCGATGAGCACGATGTCGGCGCCGGCTTCGGCGAGCGCGAGCGCCGCGCCCCGGCCGAGGCCGCGGCTGGAGCCGGTGACGACGGCGACGCGGCCGTCGAGGCGGAAGGAGTCGAGGATCATGCGGAGGGCTCCGTCGGGTCGGGGGCGGTGAAGGTGGTGGTGAGCTCGCCGATGCCGGAGATGCGCACCGTGACGGCGTCGCCGGGGGCGAGCGGCCGATGCGACTCCTGCGCGGCGGGGAGCTTCTGCGGCGTGCCGGTCGAGACGATGTCGCCCGGTTCGAGGGTCATCACCTGGCTGAGGTGGTGGATGACGAAGGCGACCGGGAAGATCGTCGTCGCGGTCGACTGCGAGGCGGTGACGACGCCGTCGCGCACGACCTCGACGAGCACGTCCTGCGGGTCGGGGGCCTCGTCGGCCGTGACGATCCACGGGCCGAGCGGCGCGAACCCGTCGGAGCACTTGCCCAGCGCCCACTGGCTCTGCCGGCGCTGCCAGGCGCGGTCGGAGACGTCGTTGAGGATCGTGTACCCGGCAACGTGCTCGAGCGCCCGATCGATCGGCACCGCGTGGGCGCGCCGGCCGATGACGACGGCGAGCTCCCCCTCGTAGTCGACGTCGGACGCGGCGGCCGGGATGACGACGGGGTCGTGCGGCCCCCCGATGGTGTTGGGCGTCTTCACGAACACGTCGGGCGAGTCCGGGTCGTCGGCGGTGGGGTCCACCCCGTCCGGCACGTGCCCCCGGTAGTTGTAGCCGAGGCACAGCAGCTTGCCGGGGCGTACCGGCGCGTCGAGATCGAGGTCGTCGAGCGCCGAGTCGGCCGCCGACACCGTGACGGCGTCCGCCGCGGCGCGGGCAGCCTCGCCGGTGAGGATGTCGACGACGGAGGCCGCGGCTTCCGGGAACCCGACGCGCAGCACGCCGTCGACCTCGCCGACGACACCGGGCCGGGGCCCCGCGTCCGTGCGGACCGTGACGAGTCTCACCAGTACCGCTTCCAGTCCGAGTGGGCGACGCGCATGAGGGCCTCGAGGTAGAAGTAGTCGCCCCAGAGCGTGCCCTCGTCGACGCCGATCGACTTCGGGTAGTCGTAGACGGAGTGCAGGATGACGGCATCCGCCGCCTCCGGCGAGACCGGCGTGTAGTGCGCGACGAGCGAGGCGAGGATCTCGTGGGCCGCGGCACGCCAGGCGGCGGCACGGTCGGCATCCGTCTCGACCTCGGCGAGCTCGAGCAGACCGCACACCGCGATCGCCCCCGACGAGCTGTCGCGCGGCTCGCCGCTGCCGTCGCCGTAGACCATGTCCCAATAGGGCACCTTGTCTTCGGGCAGCAGCGACAGGAAGCGCACGGCGCAGCGCCGCGACGCCTCGAGCAGCTGCGGGTCGCCGGTCGCCCTGTGGTTGAGCGCGAACCCGTAGATCCCCCAGGCCTGGCCGCGGGCCCAGCACGAGTCGTCGGCCGCACCCTGGGCGGTCGACCCCCGCAGCGGCTCGCCGGTGACGGCGTCCCAGAAGAAGGTGTGGAAGGTGGTGTCGTCGGCGCGGAGGATGTTCTCGCGCAGCTGGGTCGTGTGGCGGCGCACCGCGTCGGCGAAGCGCGGGTCGCCGGTCTGCTCCCCCGCCCACGTCAGCAGCGGCATGTTCATGAGGCTGTCGATGATGGTGCGCCCGCGCTGCTCGGGGTCTGCCAGGTCGCCCCAGGCCTGCACGATGCCGGCCGGCTCGAGGAAGCGGCGCATGAGGTGGTCGGCGGCCTCCAGAGCGGCGGCCCGGGCGTCGTCGTCGCCGAGCAGGCGCGCGGGCGCGACGGAGGCGAGCGTGTAGAGGAACCCGAGGTCGTGCGTGTCGAGGTCCTCCTCGGCGCGCACCCGGCGCGCGAAGTCGGCGGCGTATGCGAGGCCGGCGTCACGGAAGTACTCGTCGCCGGTGATCTCCCACGCGATCCATGTCATGCCCGCCCAGAAGCTCGTCGTCCAGCCGCGGTTCGCGCCCGCCGCGAAGGCGCCCGCCGCGGGGCGGAGCGGGTAGCGGTCGGAGTGCGTCGTGTCGTCGGGGAAGGTGGTCGAACCGAAGCGGTCGATGTTGCGACGCAGGATCGCGAGGGCGGCGGTGATCGCCGGCGTGATCGCACCCTCGAGGTCGGTCTCGGTCGTCGCCCCGGAGGGCTGGGTCGAGGTCATGGCGGGGAGGTCCTAACGGAGGGTTTCAGGCGGCGACGGCGTCGGGGATGCCGAGCACCGGGCGCAGGAGGTAGCGGGAGTTGGCCCACGCGACGTACAGCGCGGGCGCGGCGGTGAGGCCCAGCGCGAACGCGGGCGACTGGGTGAACAGCGCGATCTGCATCGCGACGACCGCCAGGGAGACCAGCGAGAAGTGCCAGCGCCGCACCGACAGGTACAGGCTCGCCCGCAGGATGTCGCGCAGGCGCGCATCCGGCACCTCGGCGAGCGCGACGAGGGCGACGAGAGCCGCGGCGACCGTGAGCACCGTGAGCAGGAGCAGCACGGGCACGACGGCGACCGACAGGGCGGTGTCGGCGAGCATCCGCACGTCGACGAGCAGCACGACCAGCAGCGCCGTCCCGATCGCGCCGATCGCGAGCGCCGGGCGCAGCATCCGTCGCCATGCGGCGAAGTACGTGCGCACGACCGACATCTCCCCCTCGACGTGGGCGCGGAAGGTCGCGAACGCGGCGGCCAGCGCGGGACCGGCCAGCGGCGCGGACAGCGCGAGGAACGGCCACGACGTGGTCGGGTCGGTCGTGATCAGCAGCACCACGAGGGGCAGGTTCACGACGACGGCGAGCAGGTTCGTCATGAGCCCGAGGTAGAGCACGCCGAGGATCGACGCCCAGGTGGAGTGGGTGACGCGCTTCATCGTCAGCCCTTCATCCCGCTCGTCGCGATGCCCTCGACGAAGTACTTCTGCCCCAGCAGGAAGATGATCGCGATGGGGACGACCGAGATCGTCAGGCCCGCGAACAGCAGCGCGTAGTTCGTGTCGTAGAGGTTGCTGACGAACGACTTCAGACCCAGCTGGATCGTCCACAGGTCGGGGTTGCGCAGGTAGATGAGCGGTCCCAGGTAGTCGTTCCAGGTGCTGACGAAGGTCAGCAGCGTGAGGCTCGCGATCGCGGGGATCGACAGCGGGATCATGATCCGGCGCCAGATGCCGTACTCGCTGAGCCCGTCCAGGCGCGCCGCCTCGGACAGCTCCTCGGGGATGGTCTCGTAGTACTGCTTCATGAGGAACACGCCGAACGCACCGAAGGCCTGGATGAGGATGATCGCCCAGAGGGTGTTGGAGACCTTCGCGTTGGAGAGCAGGATGAACTGCGGGATCATGTACGACTGCCACGGCACGGCGATCGTGCCGATGTAGGCGAGGAACAGGATGTCGCGGCCGGGGAAGCGGATGCGGGCGAAGCCGTAGGCCGCGAACGAGCCCGTGAGCACCTGCAGGAATGTGACGACGACCGCGAGGAACAGCGTGTTGCGGATCCAGACGAGCATGTTCGACTCGGTCCAGATGTCGACGTAGTTCTGCCAGACGAAGACCTCGGGGAACCAGCTGATCGGCACCGAGAAGACCTCGTTCGAGGACTTCAGCGAGCTCATCACCATCCAGAAGAACGGCAGCAGCAGCGCCGCGGCGGCGACGATGAGCACGACGTAGAGCACGATGCGGCCGATGCGCTGCGCGGGGGTGCGCACCGGCTTCTCCGGCCGTCCGGTGGGCTGGACGGCCATCTCGCGCAGGGCGCGGCGGTCGTCGGCGGGGACGAGAAGCTCGGTCATCAGACACTCCTCCGCTTGTTCCAGAAGAACTGGATGATGGTCACGACGATGCACAGGAAGAAGAGGGCGACGGCGGCGGCCGACGCGTAGCCGAACTGGCTCTCCTCGAAGCCCTTGCGGTAGATGAACTGCGAGATGACGAGGGTCGACTGGCCAGGCCCGCCGTCGGTCATCACGAGGATGAGGTCGAAGATCTTGAACGAGTTGATCGTCAGCATCACGGTGACGAAGAACATCGTCGGGCGCAGGCACGGGATGGTGACGTTGCGGAACCGCTGCCAGGCGTCGGCGCCGTCGACGCGGGCCGCCTCGTAGAGCTCGCGGGGCACGGTCTGCAGGCCGGCGAGGAACAGGATCATGTAGTAGCCCATGTCGCGCCACGTCGAGACGATGACGACGGCGGGCATCGCCCACTCGTTCGAGGTGAGCCAGCCGGGCGGGTTCGCGATGCCGATGGCGCGCAGGATCTGGTTGATCGGACCGTAGTCGGGGCTGAACAGCAGGTTCCAGACGACGGCGATCGCGACGATCGAGGTGATGTAGGGGAAGAAGGCGGCGGTGCGGAAGAACGCGACGCCGCGCAGCTTGTTGTTCAGCAGCAGCGCGAGGCCGAGCGAGGCGACGATCGTCAGCGGGATGTGCAGGGCCGCGTAGTAGATCGTGTTCCAGAACGAGACCTGGAAGCTGCCGTCGGCGAGCAGGCGCTGGAAGTTCGTGATGCCGATGAAGTCGGCCTTGCCGAAGACGTTCCAGTTCGTCAGCGACATGTAGAACAGCGTCACGACGGGAACGAGGGTCAGCACGGCGAAGCCGACGAAGTTCGGCAGGATGAAGCTCCACCCCAGCAGCGTGTTGCGCAGCGTGAGCTTCGAGCGTCGGCGCTTCTCGGTCGGGGCGGGCCGCGACGCGGTGGCGGTGGTCATGGGGTCTCCCAGGGGACGGGCGTGGAGAGGGGTGCGGCCGGCGCGGGCGCGCCGCGCCGGCCGCAGGTGTCGACGTCAGCCGACGGTGGGTCAGCCGACCTCGCTCGCGAAGCGGGCCTCGGCGTCCTTGATCGCGGTGTCGACCGGGGTCGAGCCGGACATGATCGCGGTGTGCAGGTCGTTGAGGATGCCCTGGACGGTCGCGGTCTTGTTCGAGGTCGGGTTCTCCGGGTGCACCTCGGCGGTCGACCAGGCGAACTTCGACAGGTCGTCGGACGGGGCACCCTCGACGGCGAAGTACGCGTCAGTGGTGTCCTCGTCGGAGTAGGCCGGGGTGATGCCGATGGCGGCCAGCGCGGCGGCGGCGTCGGCGGAGGCGGCGAACGCGAGGAAGTCCTTCGCGGCCTGCACCTTGGCCTCGTCGATGCCGGCGTTGATCGACAGACCGGTCGGGTCGCCGAAGGTCACCGGGGTGTTGTCGGTGCCGGTGGTCGACGCGTCGAGCTGCGGGATCGGCGCGATGCCCCACTCGAAGTCGTCGGCCTCGCCCGAAGCCTGCTGCGAGATGAGCGTGGCGACGTACCACGTGCCCATCGGCATCATCGCGGCGGACTGCTTGCCGAACTCGCCCTGATAGGTGAGCTGGTTGGCGGCGGAGGTGTTGTAGTCGATCTGCGCGCCCTCGTCCTGCAGCTTCAGGACGCGGTCGTAGTAGCCCTTGAGGTAGCCGTAGTCGCCCTCGAGGATGTCGGCATCCTCCTGCGCGTTGGCGAAGCCCTGCACGGTCGACTGCCAGCGGTGCTGGTAGGCGCCCTTGGCGGTGCCGGCGGCGCTCAGCGCGACGGCGGCCTCGTCGTAGTCGTCCCACGTCCAGGTGCCGTCGGGGTAGTCGACGCCGGCGGAGTCGAACAGGGCCTTGTTGTAGAAGAGCACCCAGCGGTCCTGGCGGTACGGTACGCCGTAGGCGGTGCCGTCGACCTCGTACGAGGAGGCGCCGCCGATGCCCTCGGGCAGCTCGACGTCGGAGACGTCCATGAGCTGGCCGCCCTCCTGGAAGGTCGTGACGAACTTCACTTCCTTCTGCGTGATGATGTCGGGGCCGACGCCGGCGGCGAGGTCGGCGGTGAGCAGCGTGTTGTACTCGGCGGCGTCGTACTCCTTGAGCTCGACGGTGACGTCGGGGTTCTGCTCGTGGAACGCGTCGGCGAGCACCTGGAACTCGGGCGTCGTGGACAGGCTCCAGCCCGAGAGGGAGAGGGTGACCGGGCCCGACGAGGCGGCGGGCTCGGACGCGCCGCCGCCGCTGCAGGCGGCGAGGGCGAGGGATGCCACGACGGCGAGGCCGCCGGCGGCTGCGAACTTGCGGTTCATGTGATCGGGTGCTCCTTTGCGTGTGCTGTCGGTCCCTGCAGTGGGTCCTCGGCTACCGGCCCGCCCCCATGGCGGTCCGGGGGTCGGTGAGGCTCGTGACGGTGCGGATGCCGTCCGGCCAGGTGATGGTCGCCGCATCGCCCTCGAGCGCGACGGTCGGCGGCGCGACGGGGGCGTCGCCGGTGAGGGCGAGCGCGGTGACGACGGGGGTGCCGACGGCGACGGGGAAGGTCGCGATCGGCACGAGGGAGGCCGCGCCGAGCGGGCTGGCGTCGGAGCGCTCGGCGAGCGCGACGGTTCCGCCGGGGGTGAGCGCGTGCAACACCGCGGTGACCGCACCCGAGGCGGCGGTCGCGGCATCCGCCCGCAGGTCGCCGGCGACCTCGTCGCCGCTGACGGCCCAGCCGCCGATGCGCAGCGCGACGGGGGCGGCGCCGGGTTCGAGTGCGTCGACGGTCGCGATGCGCACTTCCCACGCGCCGCGCACGAGCGAATGCGTCGTGACCTCGCCGGCGACGGTGACCTCGCCGGTGATGCCGGAGCCGTGACGCACCTGCACGGCGGCGGGAGTGATCCAGTGCGCGCGGGCGGTGGAGGAGGCGACGCCGATCGCGGCGTCGCCGTCACCCTCGACGCGGACGCTCCGGAGCGTCATCGCGGCGCGGTGGGTGCCGCGGCCGTCGGCGTGGACGAGCGCGACGGACTGCTCGAGCGGCTCGGCCCAGCCGTCCCCGTTCAGCAGCGGCGCCGCGGCGGTCGCGTAGCCGATGCGCGCGTAGAGGGGCGAGTCGCCGACGAGGGTGCCCTCGGCGGCGTGGTCGGTGCCGTGGTTGTAGACGCGCACGATCCCGTCGCCGGCGGTGCCCGAGACGACCCAGCCGGCGGGCGCGACGACGCGCAGGTCGTCGGCCCGCTGCGCGGGAAGGGGGACGGCGGGTGCGGTCCACACCGGGTGGTCTGCCGGCAGCGCGATGCCCAGCATCCCCTTCACGGCCCAGTAGGGGGAGCCGGTGCCGGAGTAGTTCTGGGCGAGGCGGCGCCACGGACCGTGCCAGCCGAGGGTGAGCAGGTCGTCGTCGTCGTCGGGGGCGCCGTGCGAGGCGAAGTGGTCGACGATCGCCGAGGCGGCGACCCGCAGCTGCCCGAGCGGCACCGACGGGACGCCCGCGATCGCGCCCACCCAGAACGGGGCGGCGGCGGCGAAGCGGTAGACGAGGCTGCGGCCCTGGATGAGGGGGGAGCCGTCGGCCCCGACGAGGGTGATCGCGTCCTGCAGGAAGCGGTCGAGTCCGGCGATGTCGGCGGCGGTGCGGCCACCGGCGAGGTCGTCGGCGCCCTGCATCCGCGACCACAGCACGGGGTACAGGTGCAGCGCCCAGCCGACGTAGTGGTCGAACGAGCGCTCGTCGCCGTCGGAGAGCCAGCCGTCGCCGCGGGCGAACGAGTCGTGCCGGGCGAGGTCGGCGGCGATGTCCTGCGCCGACCAGGGACCCCCGACCGAGCGCAGGAAGGTCTGCACGACGATGCGGAACCAGACCCAGTTCGTCTGCGGGTAGGTCTCGTCGCCGACGACGGGGGCGAAGTAGTCGATGACGCGCTGCTGCGTGAGCGCGTCGAGGCGGTCCCAGATCCACGGGCGGGTCATGTCGAGGATGAGCGCGAGCGAGGCCGCCTCGACCTTCGCCTGCGCGTGCTCGTCCATCCGCACCCAGCGGTTCGAGTTCTCGGGGTCGACGCCGGCGGCGATGCCGCGCGAGTAGTCGGAGATGAGCCCGTCGACGCCCTCGCCGCGGGCTCCGGCGATGCGGAACCCGGCGAGCAGGAACGTACGGGCGAAACCCTCGAGGCCGTCCACGTCGCGGCCGTAGCCGCCGGACGCACCGGGAGGGGTGATGCGGGCGAAGTCGTCGGAGGCCCAGACGCGTGCGCCGGCGAGCAGTCGATCCGCGTGCGCCAGCCACTGGTCGCGTGTCCAGTCGCGCACGAGCGTCTCGCTCGGCGCCGCTGCGGACATCTGGTCGGCCACGGCTTCTCCCTTGAAGTGCTGTCGTCCGGGTACGTTCCCGAACACTTTGGGAGATTAGCAATCCAAATCGTTCACGACAAGTGCTTGTTTGAATTATTGTGATCGTTTATGATCGCTTGCAGAAGGGTGGTCGTCTCTCGATCATCTCTCGAAGACGAGGAGAGGACCGCCATGGACGGCGAGACCGGGTCGCGTGAACCGCAACCGTCGTCGGCGCCGTCGACGTTCCGCGGGCCGCTGGCAGCAGTGCTCCCCGATGACTGGACCGACCTGCTCGCGGCACCCGACGCGTCACTCCCCCTGTCGCCGGCGACCAACCGCGACGTCTGGGACCACGTCGACGCCGGCGTGCGGCGGGCGATCACCGCCACCGCTCTGGCGGAGCAGCGCACCCCGTGGCCGCAGCCGCTGGCGAGCCAGGCCGCGCGCGTGCACCGCGACGGCGACCGCGTCGCCTGGGAGGATCCCGCCTTCGCGCGCCATCAGCGCATCACCCGCGCGGCGGTCATGGCCGCCACGACCGGCGCGGCGGAATGGATCGACGCGGTCGCCGACGGGATCGTGCTCGTGTGTGAGCAGTCCTCGTGGTGCTGGCCCGCGCACGACGACACGTTCGAACGCCACGGTGCGGTGCTCGCGACCGTCACCGACCCCTACCTCGACCTGGGCGCCGGCGAGGCGGTGGCCCAGCTCGCCTGGATCGACCAGCTCCTCGGCGCCGCTCTCGACGACCGCTACCCCGGCCTGCGCACCCGCATCCGCGTCGAGGCCCGCCGGCGGGTGTTCACGCCGTTCACCGCACGCCGCGACTGGCACTGGATCGGCCTGGACGGCGACGTGCACAACTGGAACCCGTGGATCCACGGCAACGTGCTGGTCGCGGCGCTGCGCCTGCTCGACGCCCCGACCGAGCGCGATGAGCGTGCGCACATCGCCGCGCTCGCCGTGGAGGGGCTGGACCGCTACGTCGCCGCCCTGCCGTCCGACGGGGCGATCGACGAGGGCTACGAGTACTGGTGGAACGGCGCGTGCCGGGCACTCGAGGCCATCGAGGTGCTGACCTTCGCGACGGGCGGGCGCGTCTCGCCGGTCGCGAAGGTGCCGGCGCTGCGGGCCACCGTGGCCTTCCCGCACCGGATGCACCTCGGCGGCGGCTGGTACCTCAACCTCGCCGATGGGCAGGCGCACCCGGTCGAGCCGAAGAACTGGCACGCCCTGTACCGGGCGGCGGTCATCGCCGACGACGATGACGCCCGCGCCCACGCCGTCGCACAGCGGCTCTCCGGTGCGCCGCTCGCGACCGAGCACGCCGGCGCCGGACGTCTGCTGCGGGCGATGAGCGACCCCCAGTGGCTGGACCCGGAGTGGCTCGCCGCCGAGCCGGCATCCGTCCCCCTGCCCGGCAGCGTGTGGCTGCCGTCGGTGCAGGTGCTGCTGGTCCGCGAGCACGCGGATACGGCCGCCGGCCTCACCGTCGCCGTCAAGGGCGGTCACAACGGCGAGCACCACAACCACAACGACGTCGGATCGATCGTCGTCGCGAGCGACGGCGTGCCGGTGATCGTCGACCCCGGCCGGCCCACGTACACGAAGCAGACGTTCGGGCCGCACCGCTACGACATCTGGACGATGCAGAGCCACTGGCACAGCGTGCCGCTGTGGGACGGCCGCCCCCAGTCCGCCGGCGCCGTGTTCTCGGCGCGCGACGTGCGCGTCGACCCGGATGCGGGGGAGCTCTCGCTCGACTTCGCGGCGGCGTACGAGGGCGGCGAGCACGCGACGCTCACCCGCGCGGTGCGGCTGGACCGTGCGGCGGGACGCGTGCAGCTCACCGACCGCGCGGATCGACCGCTCGTCGAGCGGTTCGTCGTCGCGGGCGACGTGCACCTGGACGGCGACGGCGCGCGGATCGTGCCGCTGGGCGGCGCGACGCCGCTGCGGCTGCGCTGGAGCCCCGGGCTGACCGCCCGCGTCGAGCACCGCGAGCTGGACGACCCCATGCTCACCTCGGTGTGGGGCGCGCGACTCGCCCGCATCGAGATCGACGTCGCTGCCGGCGACGCCTTCGACCTGACGGTAGAAAGAGACGAAGTGATCGCCGAGGACCACGCATGACCGACCAGAACCCGCCCGCCCTGCTGGGCGCGGAACGCCGCGCCCACGTGCTGGCCGCGCTCGCGCGCGACGGCGTCGTGCGCATCGCCCAGCTCGTCGACGACCTGGATGTCGCCCCCGTGACGCTGCGCCGCGACCTCGCCCAGATGGAGAAGGAGGGGCTGCTGCAGCGCGTGCACGGCGGGGCGGTGCCGCCCGAGGGCGGCGCGTCCCCCGCGGATGCCGGCGCCCCCGCCGCCGGTGAGGGCGCGATCGCGGTGCTCGTCCCGTCGCTGAACTACTACTGGCCGGGCGTCATCCGCGGTATGGAGGCCGAGGCGAACGCGCGCGGCTTCAAGATCCTGCTGCGCGGCGCCTCGTACGAGCTGCAGGACGAGCGTCCCGTGCTCGAGCGTCTCGTCGCCAGCGAGAAGCTCGGCGGCCTGATCGTCGCGCCCAACACCGACACCCCGCACGCGCAGGACGTCATCCAGTGGCTCGCGGGATCGCGCGTGCCGTTCGTGCTCGTCGAGCGCGACGCCGTGATCCTGCCCTCCGCCGAACCGGTCGAATCGGTCACGACCGACCACGCCCTCGGCGGCGCGCTGGCCGCCCGTCATCTCGCGCACCTCGGCCATCGCCGCGTCGGACTCGTGCTCTCGCGCAACTCCCCCACGTCGCGCAAGATCGCCGCCGGCTGGCACGCCGCGTGCACCGACCTCGGGCTGAGCCCCGCACGTCATCTCGAGCACGCGCTGCCCGACCGGTCGAGCCCGGACTTCTCGGCATCCGTCGACGCGGCCCTCGACTCCGTGCTCGACGCCGGCATCACCGCGCTGCTGGTGCACTCCGACCCCGAGGCGATGGCGGTCGTCGACCTCGCGCTCAACCGGGGCATCTCGGTGCCGCGCGACCTGTCGATCATCGCGTACGACGACGAGGTGGCGCAGCTGTTCACGCCCGCCCTCACCGCGATCAGCCCGCCGCGCAAGACCGTCGGTCACGCCGCCGTCGAACTGCTCGCGGGGCGCATCGCCCACCCCGACCGTGCCGCACGGCGGGTGCACCTGAGCCCGCGGCTCGTCATCCGCGAATCGACGGCCGCGCCGCGCGCGACATGACCGTCGACCCGTTCCAGCACTCGCCGTGGGACTTCTGGTCGCGCGCCGACGACGCTGCCCGCGGGAGGCAGCGCGCCGCGCAGCAGGAGCTGCTCGCGCAGCATCCGCAGTGGCGCTTCGGCGCGGACTGCTTCGTCTCGGACCTCGCCTCGGTGGATGCCGACGCCCTCGTCCTCGGCGACCGGAGTTACGTCGCCGCCGGCGCCTACGTCACCGGCGAGGTCGCGATCGGGCGCGACGTGAGCGTCAACCCGTACACGGTCGTGCGCGGCGACGTCGTCATCGGCGACGCGACGCGCATCGGCGCGCACACGTCGATCCTCGGCTTCAACCACACGATGAGCGACCCCGACCTCGAGGTGCGCAGCCAGCCGCTCGTCTCGCGCGGCATCCGCATCGGCGACGACGTATGGATCGGCTCGCACGTCGTCGTGCTCGACGGCGTCACGGTGGGCTCCCGCGCCGTTCTCGCCGCCGGCGCCGTCGTCACGAAGGACGTGCCGCCCGGCGCCGTCGTCGGCGGCAACCCGGCCCGCATCCTGAAGTGGCGGGTGCCCGCGCCGGCGCCCGTCGGGTCGCTGCGCGCGCGGCTCGCGGCGTTCGGCGACGTGGTGCGCGGTGACGCCGACGCGGTGCTCGAGCGCGCCTGGAGTGCGGCGGTGGGACTGTTCGCCGACCGGCCCGGTGCGGCGCCGACGGTGCGGGCGCAGTGCGATGCGGTCGAACTCGCCGACCTGCTGCAGGGCGGCGAGCCCGCCCGTCTGCCCGATGCGACGCGCCTGCTCGCGTCGTGGCAGGATCCTCGCACCGGTCGCGTCGGCGCGTTGGACGCCGCCGGCGACGTCGTCCCGCTCGCCGCGGACGACCCGGATGCCGCGTACCACGTGCTGTGCGTCGGCTACGCGCTCGACCTGCTCGGCGCGGGCTTCCCGCATCCGCTCCGCCTCGTCACCGACGGGTCCCCCGCCGAGCTGGTCGCGCGGCTCGACGCCCTGCCGTGGGACGGCGAGGCCTGGCACGCGGGCCACTGGACCGACGCGCTCGGCACCGCCCTGCGGTGGACGCGGGAACGCGGCGACGACGTGCCCGCCGGGTGGGCCGAGACCCTGTTCGGGTGGCTCGCGACACGCGCCGATCCGCGCACCGGGATGTGGGGCCGGTCGGCCCCCGGGGCGGGCGACCTGCAGCTGGTCAACGGGTTCTACCGCGCGAGCCGCGGCACGGTCGCGCAGTTCGGCATCCCGGTCGCGTATCCGCAGCGCGTCGTCGACACGGTGCTCGCGCATGCCCGCGACCCCCGCTGGTTCACCTCCGACCGTCTCGACGCGTGCAACGTGCTCGACGTCGCCCATCCGCTGTGGCTCACGCGCGACACGGGCCACCGCACCGAGGAGGTGCGGGCGCTCGCCAGGACCTTCCTCGACGGCGCGCTCGGCCGATGGCACCCCGGCGCCGGATTCGCGTTCCAGGTCGCGGGTGAGCCCGGACTGCAGGGCACCGAGATGTGGCTCGCGATCATCTGGTACCTCGCCGACCTGCTGGGCTGCGCCGACGCGCTGGGCTACCGGCCCCGCGGCGTGCACCGCCCCGAGCCCGCCGCCGCGCCGCGCTGACGCCCGGGGCGCAGCATCCGCGGCGCACGCACAGCTTCGGAGATCTGCAGTGCTTCGGATGCTGCGACGCGGATCCGTCCGAAGAACTGCAGATCTCCGACGAAACGCGCGGCAACGGCGGGGTCAGAGGGCGGCGCGCCAGTCCTCGAGGAGGCGGGCGATCGTGCGGGTCTGCGCCCACGGCATCTCGGGGGCTTCGGTGCGGCCGTCGCGGAGGGCCGCGATCGTGGCATCCGCCTCGGCCGCCATCGGGCTCACCGTGGTGGTGCGCAGCTCTTCGCGGGACCCGTCGGGGCGGATGAGGGTGGCCTCGGCCGTGGAGTCCACGCGGCTCCCCCACACGTTCGGGATGTCGAGGATCCCCGCCGTGCCGCGGATGACCGCGCGCCGCGGCGTCTCGGCGGTGATGGCGCAGCGGATGCGGGCGGTGATGCCGCCGAGGTCGAGTTCGGCGTCGGCCTGCTCGTCGACGGCGTCGACGACACCCTGGGCCGAGACGATCCGGGCACCGTCACGCCCCGCAGCGGCCGCGATGCCGACGGCGAGCGAGACCGGGTAGCAGCCGACGTCGAGGATCGCGCCTCCGGCCGTCTCGGGGTCGAACAGCCGGCCGGTGCGCTCGCCTGCGGCGAAGCCGAGGCTCGCCTCGATCTCGAGGATCTCGCCGAGTGCGCCGCCGGCGACGAGTTCGCGGAGCAGGTCCGGGAACGGGCCGAAGCGGTATTTGAAGGCCTCGACGACGGGAAGCCCGACGCGCGCCGCGTGCGCCAGCACGGCATCCGTGTCGGCAGGGGTCGTGGTCAGCGGCTTCTCGCACAGCACCGCCTTGCCCGCATCCAGGGCCGCGTGGGCGAGCTCGGCATGGCTGGTGTGCACGGTGCCGATGTAGACGGCGTCGACGTCGTCGCGCGCGAGGATCTCGTCGTAGGTGCCCGCGACGGGGGCGCCGTGCGCGTCGGCGAACGCCCGCGCCCGCGCGGCGTCGCGGCTGCCGACGGCGTGCAGCACGCCGCGCGTCGCATTCGGGAGGGCGGCGACGAAATCGCCCGAGATGCCGCCGGGACCCAGAACCGCCCATCGGGCCAGATCAGTCATGCCTCCACCGTATCCGGCCCGCCGTCGCCGCCGCGGGGCGCCGCCGCTGCCGTGCATCCGGGAGGAGATGTGCACTCAGGAGGTCTCCCGCGGCGCAGCGGCCCTCCCGAACGCAGATCTCCTCCCGGGCGCACGGGCCCGAGCGCACGGCGCGCGCGGCTCAGACGCGCAATGCCTGCTCGAGGTCCTCGAGCAGGTCCGCGGCGTCTTCGATGCCGACCGACAGCCGCACGATCTCGACCGGCACGGCCGCCTCGGTGCCGCGCACCGAGGCGTGGGTCATGGCGTCGGGATAGTTCACGAGCGACTCGACGCCGCCCAGCGACTCCGCCAGCTGGAAGACCCGCGTCGCCTCGGCGAAGCGCCGCGCGGCCTCCCCCGATTCGAGCGCGACCGCCACGATGCCGCCGAACGCCGACATCTGCCGCGCCGCCAGCTCGTGCCCGGGATGCGAGGCGAGCCCCGGGTAGTACACGCGGGCGACTCGCTCATGCCCCTCGAGGAATGCCGCGACGGATGCCGCATTCTCACTGTGCCGCTGCATGCGCACCGCGAGCGTCTTGATGCCGCGGGTCGTGAGCCACGCGTCGAGCGGACCCGACACCGCGCCGACGGCGTACTGCAGGAACCCGATCTTCTCGGCGAGGGCGTTCTCGTTGAGCACGAGCGCGCCGCCCACGACGTCGGAGTGCCCGCCGAGGTATTTGGTCGTGGAGTGCACGACGACGTCGGCGCCGAGGGCGAGCGGCTGCTGCAGGGCCGGGGTCGCGAACGTGTTGTCGACGACGACGAGCGCGCCCGCGGCGTGCCCGATTGCGGCGAGCCCGGCGATGTCGGTGATGCGCAGCAGCGGGTTGGACGGCGTCTCGACCCAGAGGATGCGGGGCGCGCGCTCGGCGACGGCGGCGCGGACGGCATCCGGATCGCTCATGTCGACGACCCGCAGCGAGACGCCCCACGGGCCCAGCACCCGCGCGAGCAGGCGGTGGGTGCCGCCATAGACGTCGTTGCCGAGCAGAACCTCGTCGCCCGGTGCGAGCACGGCACGCAGCAGCGTGTCCTCGGCGGCCAGGCCCGACGCGAACGAGAACGCGTGGGCTCCGCCCTCGATCGCGGCGAGCTGGGTCTGCAGCGCCGTGCGGGTCGGGTTGCCGCTGCGCCCGTACTCGTAGCCGCCCCGCAGCCCGCCGATGCCGTCCTGGGCATACGTCGTGGAGAAGTGCACGGGCGGGATGACGGCACCGGTCGTCGGGTCGAAATCCTGACCGGCGTGGACGGCGAGGCTCGCGAAGCGGGTGGCGGGGACGGTCATGCGGAGACTCCTGTCGAGGGGGTGAGGGGGATGCCGTGGGCGGTGAGCCACGTGTCGTCGTAGAGCTTGGAGAGGTAGCCGCGGCCGTGGTCGGGGAGGACGACCACGACGACGGCGTCGTCGGGAAGGGTGCGGGCGGTACGCAGCGCCGCGACGACCGCCATGCCGCTGGATCCGCCGACGAGCAGTCCCTCCTCGCGGGCGAGTCGGCGCGTCATGGCGAAGCTCTCGGCGTCAGACACCCGTTCGTAGCGGTCGACGACGGCGGGATCGAACGTGTCGGGGTAGAAGTCCTCGCCGACGCCCTCGACGAGGTAGCCGTGCAGCGGCCCGCCGGAGTAGATGGACCCTTCCGGGTCGGCCCCGACGACGACGACCTCGCCCGCGGACGCCTCCTTGAGGAAGCGCCCGGTGCCGCTGATCGTGCCGCCCGTGCCGATCCCGGCGACGAGGTGCGTGACACGCCCGTCGGTGTCGCGCCATACCTCGGGCCCGGTCGTCTCGTAGTGGCCACGCGGGCCGTTGAGGTTCGCGAACTGGTTCGGCTTGAACGCGCCCGGGATCTCGCGCGCGAGACGGTCGGAGACGCTGTAGTACGAGTCGGGGTGCTCGGGCGGCACGCTCGTGGGCGTGACGACGACCTCAGCCCCGTACGCGCGCAGCACGGCCATCTTCTCGCCGGCGAACTTGTCGGGCACGACGAAGACCATGCGGTAGCCGCGCTGCAGGGCGACCAGCGCGAGACCGACGCCGGTGTTGCCGCTGGTCGGCTCGACGATCGTGCCGCCCGGCTTCAGCAGGCCGTCACGCTCGGCGGCGTCGATGATGCCCCGGGCGATGCGGTCCTTGGCGGAGCCGCCCGGGTTGAAGTACTCGACCTTGGCGAGCACGGTGGCGCGGATGCCGTCCGTGACGGCGTTCAGACGGACGAGCGGGGTGTTGCCGACGAGGTCGGCGATGTGCGACGCGTAGCGCATGAGGGGTCCTGAGGGTGTGGCCGTGCGCGCAGAGGCACGGCGGATCTGTCGGGTCGTCGAAGGAGTGCCGGAGCACTCAGCGACAACAGCGACAGGTCAGGAACACCCCGCCACCGTACCCCGCGCCTCCCGCATCCGTCCCTGTGTGACGAAAGCGGGCGTAACAGAACACGTCAGACGGATGCGGCGAGGCGCGACTGCGGCACGAGCGGGAAGACCTGCTCGGCGATGCGCTCCAGTTCGTCTTTCAGCGGTGAGGACTGGATGAGCAGCAGCGTGATGCCCGCCTCCCCATACGCGCGGATGCGGTCGGCGACCTGTTCCGGCGTGCCGACGAGGTTCGGGCGCAGCCCGCGCGTGCCGACGGAGTACTCGCGCTTGGTGAGCTCGAGCGACAGGTTCGAGTTCTGCCGGAACTGCTCGAACGACGCGTAGCCGGGCGAGGCGGGGTCGACGGCGGTGATGCGCTCGAGCTCGCGCTGCGCCTCGGCCTCGGTATCGCGCACGATGACGTAGGCCGGCATGCCGATCTCGCGCAGCGGCCGCCCGTGGATGCGCAGGGACCGCTCGGTGATGTCGGCGACGTTCTCGCGCACCTCGTCGAGCGTGCCGCCGTGCATGACGTAGGCGTCGGCGAACCGTGCGATCGCCTCCTTGCCGGCGGCGCTCTCCCCGCCCGCGAATACGACGGGCGGGCTCTGCGGCTTCGGTTCGACGATCGTGCCCGACAGCTCGTAGTAGTCGCCGGCGAAATCGAACGGCGTGCGGTCCCACAGCCCGCGCAGCACCTGCACGAACTCCTCCGCCTGCACGTAGCGGGCGTCGTGGGTCGTGAAGCGTCCGCCGAACTGCCGGGCCTCCTCGGCCCACCACGCCGCCACGACGTTGAGGGCGACGCGTCCGGGCGCGATCGAGTCGAGCGTGCCGAGGGTCTTCGCGAGCACGGCGGGCAGGTGGAAACCCGGTCGCACCGCCGTCATGACGCGCAGCTGCGACGTGGTCGCGAGGATCGCGGCCGTCAGCGCCCATGCTTCGAGGCTCGGCGCCTCCAGACCCTTGCGGTCGTTGAGGTACAGCTCGGGCACGAGCGTCGTGTGGAAGCCGAGCCGGTCGGCGGTGACCGACACGTCGCGGATCGACTCCCAGGTCGCCGCCATCCCCTCCTCGTCGCCGACGTTGCGCAGGAATCCGCCGTAGACGGGGGTCCAGTATCCGAGGTCGATGGTCACGAGACCACCTCGACGATGTCGGGGTCGGTGACGGGGGCGGCGGCCACGAGCGCCTGCGCGATGTCGGCGATGATGTCGGCGGGGTCTTCCAGTCCGATCGACAGACGGATGGTGGTGCGGGAGATACCGGCCTCGGCGAACTGCCGGTCGGTGAGGTGACTGTGGGTCATCGAGGCCGGGTGGGCGACCAGCGTGCGGGCGTCGCCGATGTTGGCGACGAGTTTGACCAGGCGCAGCGCCTCGACGAACCGGTGCACGCGGTCGCGGTCGGCATCCGGGTCGCCGGTCGTGGCGAGGTCGAACGAGAAGACCGCGGGTGCGCCCTTCGGAAGGTAGGTGCGCGCCGCCGCGGCGCCGGGGTTGCCGGGCGCGCCGGGGTGGTGCACCGCGGCGACCTCGGGGTGTCCGGCGAGGAAGGTCGCGACGGTCAGCGCGGATGCGGAGTGCTTCGCGATGCGCAGGTCGAGCGTCTCGATGCCCTGCAGCAGTTGGAAGGCGTTGAACGGCGACAGTGACGGACCGAGGTCGTGCACGTATTTGGTCTTCAGCAGCACGGCGAACGCCTGCCCGCTCGGCCCGAACCGCTCCCACAGCACGACGTCCTTGATGCGGGCGTAGGGGCGGGTCAGCTGCGGCCAGCGCTCGGGCTGCGCGCCGAAGTCGAACGAGCCGATGTCGACGACGACGCCGCCCATCGAGGTGCCGTGCCCGCCGATGTACTTCGTCGCCGAGTGCACGACGATGTCGGCGCCGAACTCCCCGGGGCGCTGCAGGTAGGGCGTGGCGACGGTGTTGTCGATCACGAGCGGCACACCGGCGGCGTGGGCGATGTCGGCGACGGCGCGCACGTCGAGCACCTGCGCGGTCGGGTTGGTGACCGACTCGGCGAAGAAGGCGCGGGTCGTGGGGCGGGCGGCATCCCGCCACGCGTCGAGGTCGTCCTGGTCGACGAAGGTCACCTCGATGCCCCAGTCGGCGAACGTCTCCTGGAACAGGTCGACGGTGCCGCCGTACAGCTGCCGCGCCGCGACGATGTGCTCGCCGTGCTTGGCGAGCGCGAGCAGGGCGATCGCGACGGCGGCCTGGCCGGACGCGACGGCGACCGCGGCCCGACCGCCCTCGAGGGCGGCGACGCGCTCCTCGAAGACGAGCTGGGTCGGGTTCGCGTTGCGGCTGTAGAGGTTGCCGGACTTGCGCAGGGCGAACAGGTCGGCGGCGTCCTGCAGCGACGCGAACTCGTACGCCGTCGTCTGGTAGATGGGGGTCGCGACCGCGTTCTGCGGCGTGCCGGGCACGTAGCCGTGCTGCACCTGGAGTGATGCGAATCCGTCGCTCATCGCGTGGCGCCTTCCTGAAGAGTCTGTGCCGGGGATGCGGGTCGCACGATCGGATGCTGCACGCCGGCGCCGCGCAGTCGTTCCAGCCACAGGACGATCGTCGCCGCCACCGAGCGGTGGCTGACGTCGTTGAGCGCGTCGTGCAGTCCGTCGACGGTCTCGACGAGCTCGAGCGTCGGGATCGGGCTCAGGGTGCGGCGCGCCGCGGCGGGGGCGGTGACGGCATCGGCGGCGCCGTGGATCGCGAGCACCGGCACCGCGAGACCCGCGAGCGCGTCGGGGCCGGGCAGGTCGGCGGCGGCCGAAGGGTCGACCGCGCGGGTCGCGGCGGCGTCGCTCTCCGCGAGCACCCCGAGGTGGACGGGGCAGGCGGTGCGCTGGTCGGCCGGGGCCGCGGGGGTTCCGGGGGACGCGAGGCCCGCGACGACGACCCCGTCGACGGTGGCGTCGGTGGCGGCGGCGGCATCGGCGGCCGCGACGGCGAGCGCGAGGGCGGCGGCGGCACCGGCATCGGCGCCGACGAGCACGCGCGGTGCGGTCTCGGCTTCGGCGAGCCAGGCGGCGGCGCCGGCGGCATCCGACGTCTCGAACACGCCGACCGTGTACCCGTCGACGGCGAGGCGCCGACCGAAGCGCTCGTAGACGCGCACGCCTTCCCCGGCGCCGGCGATGACGGCGAGCGTGCCGCGCGCGCGCACCGCGGAGGGCGGCTCCCAGCGGGCGGGGGCGAGGGCGGCGGTGGTCATGCGGTCCATTCCATCGGGCGCGCGGCGTGCGCGCAGTGTTGTTGCGGGATGTTGCGGCCGTCAGCGGGTGGCCAGCGCGGCCGGCGCCTCGGCGCGCAGCCGCGGGGCGACCCCGCCGGCGAGCGCGCGCAGCTGCCCGCGGAAGTCGGGGTGGATCACCGGCAGCACGGGCGCCAGCAGCACGTCGGTCGCGGCGCGGGCGGCGGGGTCGGCGTGTAGCGAGGCGGCGATGTCGGCGGGCGACCCGACGTGCGTGTTCGACGCCGCCACGTAGTCCTCGGCGCTCTGTCCGGGCTGGGCGAGCGGCAGCAGGTCGGGGTCGGCGGCGAGGATCGCGTCGATCCGCTCGAGGGCGTCGGCGCGCGACGACGCGGCGAACACGCCGCGCGAGGCGGCGATGCGCGGCTCCTGTCCGGGGCCGCCGCGGAACTCGCTGAGGTACGCGGCGACGAGGGCGTGCTGGGCGATGCCGGTGTCGGCGCCGAAGGCCACCCGGTGCAGCTGCAGCCCGTCCCCGGCGCGGGCGGCGGCGACCGCCGTGGTCGTCGTCGAGGTCGCCTGCCAGAGCCGCCGCGGCAGGTCGCCGGGCGGGGGGAAGACGGGGGCGCGCCGCCCGTCGACGATGCCGCCGTCGGTGAGAACGGCCCGCAGCTCGGCGAGCGCGACGGTGTACAGGCCCTCGCGGTCGTCCTCGGTGAGTCCGAACGCCTCGTAGCCGGCGGCGGAGAAGCCGTGCCCGTTTCCCTTGCCGACCCCCAGTTGCAGGCGTCCGCCGCTGAGCGCATGGACCGTCGCGGCGACTTC
This sequence comes from Microbacterium telephonicum, assembly GCF_003651225.1. Lineage (GTDB taxonomy): Bacteria > Actinomycetota > Actinomycetes > Actinomycetales > Microbacteriaceae > Microbacterium > Microbacterium telephonicum. Next base: position 653,767 of record NZ_RCDB01000001.1, on the reverse strand, counting down.
GGCCAGCCGCAGCGGCTGGTCGAAGGCGATCGGGATCACGGCCGTGCCGAGGTCGATGCGCGAGGTCGCCTGCGCGAGGGCGGCGAGCACGGTGAGCGAGCTCGAGACGCCGATGTGGGTGAAGTGTCCTTCGGCGAGCCAGAACGCGTCGAGCCCGGCGGACTCGACGGCCCGCCCGGCCTCGATCGTGCGCCGATACAGGTGACCGGCATCCGCCGCGATCGGGGGGATGACGAAGATCCCGACCCGGCGGGCGGGGGCGGATGACGACATCGCGGACTCCTTTCGACGACCGACGGGTGCGGGCGACCCGGCCAGTGTGGGCCGGTCGACGGGGCGCGCGCCCGGGCCGCCGAAAGACGCCGACACGGGGCGACGCGGGACGTCACACTCCCCCGTGGCGGGGTGGCGGCCCGTGCTGGACTGGCCCACCCGTTCCGCACACCAGGAGTGATCTCTGCCATGAACAAGCCCAGACTCGCCGCCCTCGCGGCCCTCGCCGCGGCAGCCCTCGCGCTGACCGCCTGCGGCGCGCCCGCCGCCGCCGGAAGCGGCGACGGCAGCGCACCCGCCGTCGTGAAGTGGGGGGTGACGGCCCTCAACCCCAATTGGGACCCGATCGTCACGGGCGCCACCGGAGCCACCCTCACGATGACGCCGATCTACGAGTCGCTCATCACGCGCGGCGAGGACGGGCAGCTGCATCCGGCGCTCGCCGAGTCGTGGGAGTACAACGACACCGGCGATGCGGTGACCTTCACCCTGCGCGAGGGCCTCACCTTCCACGACGGGTCGCCCGTCGACGCCGAGGCGGTGAAGTACTTCATCGAGCGCGCCAAGACGCAGACGAACTCGGCGCTGGCGGGCTCGTACAGCAACATCGACGCCGTCGAGGTGGTCGATCCGCTCACCTTCGTCGTGACGCTGAAGGAGGTCGACTACCAGCTGCCGTACCTGCTCAGCAACCGCGCCGGCCTGATCACGAGCAAGGTCGCCGCAGAGAAGGACCCGCAGGCGCTCAACACGAGCCTGCCGGTGGGTGCGGGACCGTTCAAGGTCGTCAAGCTCGTGCCGGAGGACGAGATCATCCTCGAGAAGAACCCCGATTACTGGGATGCCGAGCAGATCCACATCGACCGCATCGAGATCCACGGCGGCAACGACGCGTCGACGCTCGTGTCGTCGCTGCAGACCGGCGTCTACAATTTCGCGACGATCTCGCCCGCCCTCGTGCAGCAGGCCGAGACGGCCGGGTTCGACGTCATCAACGACCCGAAGACGAACTGGGTCATCAGCTTCTTGAGCCTCAACCTCAACAAGGCGCCGTTCGACGACCCGCGGGTGGTGGAGGCGGTGCGTCTGGCCGTCGACCGCGACGAGATCGTCAAGAAGGCCTACCTCGGCTACGCCGAGCCCGTGCACCAGGTCTTCCCGGACGGTCACCTCGGCTGGGACGAGTCCCTCGAATCCGACGACCCGTACGACCCGGAGCGGGCGCGCGAGCTGCTCGCGGAGGCGGGCTACGGCGACGGCGACCTCTCGCTCACGCTGTACCCGTTCTCCAGCGGCGACGCCGCGGCCGAGATCGTGCAGTCGCAGCTGGCCGCCGTCGGCATCACCGTCGACATCTCGGTCGATCCGAACTGGGCCAAGGGCTACTTCGGCAAGGACTACGCGCTCGCCCTCTACGGCTATGTCGGCCGCGACTCCTACGTGCAGGCCCTCACGGAGCACTTCGCCGAGGGCGGGGTGCTGAACCTCAGCTCGCCGTACACCTCCCCCGAGTTCGCGGCCGCGCTGCAGTCGGTGCGCGCGACGCCGACCGACTCGCCGGACTACCCGGCACGCCTGTCGGAGGCGGCCGCCGCCGGCTACCGCAACGGCTCCACGGTCGCCTTGACGACGGCCTCGACGATCTGGGCGAAGGATCCGTCGATCTCCGACAGCACGGAGAGCATCGAGGGGCGCCTCGGCTGGAAGGGCGTCACGATCACGCCGTAGTCCCGGGGCAGCGATGAAGGGGCGGGACCGCTTCGGTCCCGCCCCTTCATCGTGTCGTTGCGGCGCCACCGCCGGCGCGGTGCCTCAGCGCGCGGTGTCGGCGAGTTCGGCGCGCAGCCGCGCCCGCTCGGCGCGGTCGAGGCCGGCGCCGGTGAGGGTCGGTGCGGAGCCGACGAGCAGGCGGCTGTACGGATGCTGTGGCTCGCGGATCAGGCGGTGGCTCGGGGCGGTCTCGACGATGCGCCCGTCGTAGAGCACGGCGGTGCGGTCGGTGATGCCGGCGACGGAGCCGAGGTCGTGGGAGATGTAGAGCAGCGCGACGCCGGCGCCGCGCAGCACGGTCAGCAGCTCGAGCACGCGCACCCGGTTGGCGGCGTCGAGGGCGCTCACCGGCTCGTCGAGGATGACGACCCGCGGGTCGGTGATCAACGCCCGGGCGACGGCGGCGCGCTGCCGCTGGCCGCCGGAGAGCTCGCCCGGCAGCCGCGAGGCGAGGGCCGGGTCGAGCTGCACGTCGGCGAAGCGGCGCGCGACGGCATCCGCGATCTCCCGGCGGGCGAGCCCGCCGCCGCGCACGGCGAGCGGCTCACCGACGGAGTCTCCGACGGTGCGATCGGGGTCGAAGCTGCGCAGCGGATCCTGGAAGACGTACTGCACGTGACCCTCGCGCCGATGCGCGCGCCGGGCGGCGCCGCGCAGCGCCTGCGTCTCGCGTCCGGCGACGCGGACGACGCCGCGGGCGACGGGCACGAGGCCGAGCACCGCGCGCGCGAGGGTCGACTTACCCGACCCGGTCTCGCCGACGAGTCCGACGATCTCCCCCGCCGACACGTGCAGCGCGACGTCGTCGAGCACACGGCGACGGCGGGCGCCGCGGCCGAGCACGACCTCCAGCCCCGAGACCTGCAGCACCGGCTCCGGCAGCACCGGCTCAGGCGACATGCGCGCGCTCCTCGGCCGTGAACCGGTCCAGGCCGTAGCGCTCGTGCTCGGCGACGAGCAGTCGCGTGTAGGGGTGGCGCGGATGGTGGATCACCTGCCGCGTCGGCCCGGCCTCGACGACGCGGCCGTCCTTGAGCACGACGACCTCGTCGCAGATCTGCGCGATCACCGCGAGGTCGTGCGACACGACGAGCAGCGTCAGTCCGATGCGCTCCTGCAGATCGATCAGCAGGTCGAGGATCTCGGCCTGCACCGTCACGTCCAGCGCCGTCGTCGCCTCGTCGGCGATCAGCACGCGGGGCTCGAGGGCGACGGCGATCGCGAGCAGCACGCGTTGCAGCATCCCGCCCGACAGTTCGTGGGGGTAGGCGCGCAGCACGGCCTCAGGGTCGCGCAGCCGCACGAGGCCCAGCAGCAGGGCCGCCTCACGGTGGGCGGCGCGGCGACGGTACCGCCGCTTGACGCGGAGCACCTCGACGAGCTGGCGTCCGATCGTCACCGACGGGTTGAGGTACGAGCCGGGGTCCTGGAACACGGCCGACACGACGGTGCCCCGGATGCCGGACCACTGCCGTTCGCCGAGCCCGGTGACCTCGCGTCCGTCGACGACGATGCGGCCGGAGCGGATCTCGACGGCATCCGGCAGCACGCCGAGCAGGGAGCGGCAGGTGAGGGTCTTGCCGCTGCCGGATTCGCCGACGATGCCGGTCACGCCGCCGCGGCGCAGCGCGAGGCTGACGTCGTCGACGAGCACGGCGCCGTCGGCGCGGGCGGCGATGGTGAGCGCGTCGACGGTGACGATCGCGTCGTCGGAACGTGCGGTCATGCGGATACCCCCTCGGGTGCGGTGCGCGCGGGCGCGGGACGGTCGGTTGCGGGTCGGTCGGATGCGGGGCCGCCGGAGCCGGGGCGATCGGTGCCGGAGCGGCGCCGTGCGCCGGTGCGGGCCAGCAGCGCGCGTCCGGCCTCGCCCGTGACGTCGCGCAGGGCGTCGGCGAGCAGGTTGAGCCCCAGCACGGTGATCATGATGAGCGCGGCCGGGAAGACCGGGGCGAACGGCTTGAGCGGCAGGTACCGCAGGTCGGCGGCGAGGTCGCCGCCCCAGGTGGGCGTCGGCGGCTGCACCCCGATGCCGAGGAAGCTGAGGCTCGCCACGACGACGAGCCCGGCGCCGAGGGTGTTCGCGAGGGCGACGCCGATGACGGGGAGCACCTTGCCGGTGACGTGGCGGCGCACGACGAACGGCACGGTCGCCCCCGACAGCAGCGCCGCCTCGACGTACTGCGATCCGGCGACCTGCAGGGTCGCGGCGCGCGCCACCCGGAAGAAGAGGGGCGAGATCAGCACGCCGACGGCGACGAGGGCCTGCAGCAGCCCGTTGCCGAGCAGCGCCGTGATCGCGACGGCGAACACGAGGAACGGCAGGGAGATGAGGGTGTCGACCACCCGCAGCGACACCCACTCGAACGAGCGGCCGAGGAACACCGACAGGATGCCGGGGACGGCGCCGACCACGAGGGCGATCGCGCCGAGCAGCGCGGTGCCGAACACGCTCAGGGGGGCGCCGTGCAGCAGCCGGCTGAGCACGTCCCGGCCGAGGTTGTCGGTGCCGAGCCAGTGCGCCGCCGACGGGCCGGCGAGGATGTCGTCGCTGCCCTGCAGCGGATCGTACGGCGCGAGCACGGGCCCCAGGACGGCCAGCAGCACGATGGACAGCAGCAGCACGACGGCCACCCGGCCCGTGCGCAGTCGCAGGATGTCGCGCATCACACGCCTCTCTGCGCCGCGGGCGAGAGCCGCCCCAGCACGATGTTGACGAGCAGGTTGAAGACGACCACGAGCACGATCGAGACGACGAGGGCACCCTGGACGGCGGGCACGTCGCCGCGCAGCGCGGAGTCGGCGGCGAACTGACCGTAGCCGGAGAGCCCGAAGATCGCCTCGGTCACGACGGCGCCGCCCAGCAGCGCGGGGAACTTCATCCCGAGCACGGTCACGGCGGGGCCGATGCCATTTCGCAGCACGTGGTGGGTGAACACCCGCTGCGGGCTGAACCCGCGCACCCGGGCGCCGACGACGTAGTTCTCGCGGGAGGCGGCGGTGAGGCCGGTGCGCAGCTGCCGGGCGACGTCGGCGATCGTGTCGAAGCTCAGTGCGACGGCGGGCAGCGTGATGTACCAGAGCCACAGGGCCACGCCGCCCTCGGCGGGAGCGGAGTAGCCGGCCGAGGGGAACCATCCGAGGCCGACCGCGAAGACGGCGACGAGGGCGACGCCGACGACGAAGGGCGGCATGACCGACATCGCGGTCGTGAACCCGGTGATGATCCGATCGAGCGGGCTCGTCGCCGTGAGGGCGGCCACGATCCCGAGCAGGCTGCCGACCACGACGCCGATGAGCAGCGCGAACCCGGCGACCGAGAGGCTCACGAGCGCCTTGTCGAACAGGATCGTCGCGATGTCGGTGCCGTTCCACCAGCTCTTGCCGAGGTCGCCGTGCAGAAGCCCTGTCATCCAGTCGAGGTACTGCTGCCAGAACGGCCGGTCCACGCCCCAGTCGTGCTCGACCTGCGCGACGAGCTCCGGCGTCGCGTTCTCTCCGAGCTGGATGTGGGCGGGGCTCAGGCCGCTGATGTCGCGCAGCAGGTAGGTCACGAAGGTCGCGAGCAGGAAGACCGGGACGAACACCGCGACGGGGCGCGCGACGCCCAGGATCCAGCGCGGCGCCCGACGCGGCGCCCGACCTGAGCCGAGGGGGACGGCGGATGCGGGGGCGGTGGATGCGGGGGCGGTCATGGATGCTCCTCGCGCGGCTCAGACCGCGCCGGCGAGGGCGCCGACCTGAGCCTCGCGGCGCGCACGGGTGTGCCGGTTCTCGGGGGCGGGGAGGGCGAGGTGCTCGCGCAGTGTCGTGCCCTCGTAGGCGGTGCGCGCCAGGCCCCGCGCGCGCAGGATCGGCAGCACCTCGTCGATGAACCGGCGCAGTTGGGAGGGCGTCGACACGTAGATGTTGAACCCGTCGGCGGCGCCGGCGCGGAACCACTCCTCGAGCGTGTCGGCCACGGTCTGCGCCGAGCCGACGAACGGGGAGCGATGCGGTGCCGCCGCGCGCTCGACGACCTCCCGCAGCGTCAGGCCCTGCCGCACCGCGTTCTCGGTGATCTGGGTCGCCTGCGTCTTGAAGCTGCGCTCGGCGTGCACGAGGGCCTCCGCCGGGAACGGCGCGTCGAGGTCGTACTGGCGGAAGTCGTGCCACCCGAACGGCCGCCCGAGCTCGGCGAGTGCCTGCTCGAAGGTGTTCGAGAGCCGGTGCTGGGCGAGCTCGAGATCGCGGGCCTCGGCATCCGTGTCGGCGACGACGATCTTCGCGCCGGGCAGGATGCGGAGGCCCTCGGGGTCGCGGCCCGCCTCGGCGGCGCGCCGGCGGATGTCGGCGGCGAACGCGCGGTTCGCCTCGACGCTCGCTGCGTGCGTGAAGATCCCGTCGGCGTAGCGGGCGCCGAGGTCGCGGCCCGGTTCGGAGTCGCCCGCCTGGAAGATGACCGGCTGTCCCTGCCGCGAGCGCTCGATGTTGAGCGGGCCGGCGACGGCGAAGTGCTCGCCGCGGTGGCCGGTCGCGTGCAGCTTCTCCGGGTCGAGGAAGCGCCCCGACGCGCGGTCGCGCGGGAAGGCGTCGTCCTCGTACGAGTCCCACAGCGCCTGCGAGACCTCGATGTGCTCCGCGGCGCGGGCGTAGCGGGTCGCGTAGTCGTAGTGCTCGTCGCGTCCGTAGTTGCCGGCGGTGCCTCCGTCGCCGCTCGTGACGACGTTCCAGCCCGCACGACCACGGCTGATGAGATCGAGCGACGCGAAGCGGCGCGCGAGGTTGAACGGCGAGTTGTACGACGTCGTCGCGGTGCCGACCAGCCCGATCCGACTGGTGCGCGCGGCCAGCGCCGACAGCAGCGTGAGCGGCTCGAGCCGGTTGAGGTAGTGGGGCGGCGAGTCGGGGGTGATGAACTGGCTGTCGACGATGAAGACCAGATCCAGCGCCGCCGCCTCGGCGAGCTGGGCCTGCTCGATGTACCAGTCGATGTCGACCGAGGCGTCGCCCGGGATCTCCGGGTCGAGCCAGCGGTTGTGCTCACCGGGGCCTCCGGTGCCGGTGAGGATGACACCGAACGCGATGTGACGGCTCATGCGGATCTCCTGTCGTACGTGGTCGAAGCGGGTAGGTGTCCGATCGTGCCGGGACGGGCGCTGCGGGGTGGCGGGCGGTTGCGTCGTGTGTACGTCCGTGTCGCCGTATGACGGCATCCGGCGCGCCCTGCTCAGACGGCGCCGATGATCTCGGCCGCCCCCGCCCCGACCGCGACGGGACGGCCGAGGCTGCGCGCCCACTGGCTCCACGACCCCACGAACACGCGGGTGCGGATGCCGGCGACCGCGAACGCGAGCGCCGAGTGCGTCGACGGGATGCCGGAGCTGCAGTACAGCACCACCGGGGTGTGCGGCCCGATCCCGTGTCCCTCCAACGTCGCGCGGATGTCGGCGGGGTCGCGCAGGCGTCCGTCGGCGCCGATGTGGCTGATCGTCGGGATGTTCACCGCGCCCGGGATGTGGCCCGCGACCGGGTCGAGTCCGCCGTTCTGACCGCGGTAGTGCTGTGGGGCGCGCGCGTCGACGAGCACGCCGACGCGGGGCGCGATCGCCGCATCGTCGATCGTCGCCGACTCGTCGAGCACGGCATCCGGAAGGCTGATGCGGCCGCGGCGTGGCGCCCGGTCGCTGTGCTCCAGCCGCAGACCCGCGCGCACCCAGGCCCGGAACCCGCCGTCGAGCACGCGCACGTCGACACCGTGCCGGCGCAGCAGCCACCACGCCCGCGCCGCCGGCACGCCGTCGTTGTCGTCGTAGACGACGACCCGGTCGCCCTCCTCCAGCCCCCACCGTCGTGCGGCGGCCTCGAGGTCGGCGACGTCGGGCAGCGGATGCCGCCCCTCCTCGGGCCGGCCGGGACGGGCGAGCTCGCGCTCGAGGTCGACGTAGACGGCGCCGGGAAGATGCCCGGACAGATACTCCGGGCGGCCTTCGGGGCGGTCCAGGCGCCAGCGCACGTCGAGCAGACGCACGCGGGCGCCGGCCGACAGCTCGGCCACGAGGGCCTCGACGGGGACGACGGGAGACATGCCGACATGGTGTCGGCGCCCCCACGACCCGCGCCTCCCCTCGCGAAACACGCGGTCACGGTGACGTCACATTCGGTCATGCACGGTCATGCGGCCACACACTCGGTGCGCGGCCGTGCTTCCGCCGCCTACCGTCGGGCCATGTCCTCCTCCGTCGTCTCCGCAGACCACCCCGCCGCTGCGCGCCGTTTCGCGTCGTCGCTGTCGGCCGACGCGTTCAAGGCCCTCTTCCGCGGCCACCCCGGCGGAGTCGCGGTCATCACCGCCGACGCCGGCGACGGCCCGGCCGCCCTCACGGCCACGTCGGTGTCGAGCGTCAGCGCCGAACCGCCGCTGCTCATCTTCTCGATCTCAGCGCTGTCGTCGGCCTCGGCCGTGCTCGAGCGCGCCGAGACCGTCGTCGTGCACCTGCTCGACGCGCACGACCTCGACGTCGCCCGGCTGGGAGCCACCAGCGGCGTCGACCGGTTCGCCGAGACCCACCGCTGGTCGCGCTTGACGACGGGCGAGCCGGTCTACCACGACGTGCGCGCGTGGGCGCGCTGCGCCGTGATCGGGCGCATGGATGCCGGCACCTCCACGGTCATCGCCGCGCATGCGCTGCAGTCGCAGGTCTCACGCGACGTCGAGCCGGGCGACGCCGGCGACGCGCTGGTCTACCACAACCGCACGTGGCACCGTCTCGGGGCGCACTCCGTCATCGGGTGAGGCGGGGTCATCGGGTGAGGCGGGGGTTCGGGTAGGCGGGGGTTCGGTGGGGTGGGCTCGAGTGCGACTCGGTGTGGTCTCACAGCATCCGCGTAGCCTGCCCGGTTAGCGTCGGAGCATGGATCCCCACCCGGCCTCCACCTCGTTGTCCGTTCTGACCGAGCAGGGGCTGGCGACGTTCACGCCGGAGCAGCTGCGCGCGATGCGCGACGAGTTCCAGCAGTTCGTGCTGCAGTACCAGTTCGGGCTGCGCGAGATCGAGACGAAGCTCGGCATCCTGCGCGACGAGTTCCAACTCATGCACGACTACAACCCGATCGAGCACGTCTCGAGCCGGGTCAAGAGCGCCGACAGCCTCGTCGACAAGGTGCTGCGCAAGGGCATCGCCGGCGACTTCGCCTCGGTGCGCGCGAACATCACCGACATCGCCGGGGTGCGGGTCACGTGCAGCTTCGTGAAGGACGCGTACCGCCTGTTCGACCTGCTCGCCGCGCAGGACGACATCACCGTGCTCGAGGTGAAGGACTACATCGCCGACCCCAAGCCCAACGGCTACAAGAGCCTGCACGCGATCGTCGAGGTGCCGGTGTTCCTGTCGACCGGACGCGTCGACGTCGCCGTCGAGGTGCAGCTGCGCACGATCGCGATGGACTTCTGGGCGAGCCTCGAGCACAAGATCTACTACAAGTACGACGGTGCGGTCCCCGACGGGCTGATCGGCGAACTCAAGGATGCCGCCGACTCCGCGGCCCTGCTCGATGCCCGCATGGAGCGGCTGCACGAGGAGCTGCACGGCTCCGTCGCCCCCACCTTCCCCCTGCGCCCCGCCACGCCCCCGGCGGCTCCCACTCCCCCCACGCCCCCGCGCCTCACCGCGATCTGACCGCCCCCGCGCCCGGGCGTCCCCGTGCCCCGCATCCGGCGCCCCGCATCGGGCGCCCCGCCGTGCACGACCGCGAGACCTCAACGGGCCGCCCAGACCGCGGGGAGCACCCACGGTCTCGTCCCGCAGTTGAGGTCTCGCCGCCGTGCCGAGACCACCGATCGCTGAGGGAACGCCGGGCCGCCGAAGGAACGGGTGGCCCCCACGCCTTCGGCGCCGCACTGTTCTCTCGCGTCCGCGTCTCTCAGCGTCAACGGGCGGCACCACCGACGCCACGAATGCCGGGCGGGTCGGCCGCGGGTCGCCCGCGCTACGTCGGCGGTGCGGGTCAGCGCAGGAGGGCGGCGGCCTGGCGGGCGGCGCCGAGGGCGACGTATTCGGCGGGGGCGGGGACCTCGACCGGGATGCCGAGCACCTGCGGCGCGATGCGGCGCACCGCCTCGGACTGGGCGCCGCCGCCGATGAGCAGCGCGCGCTCGAGCGGAACCCCGAGACCGCGCACGGCGTCGAGCCCGGCTGCGAGTCCCGACAGCATCCCCTCGACCGCGGCGCGCGCGAGGTTCTCGCGGGTCGTCGAGGCGAGCGTCATACCCGACAGCGAGGCGGTGGCATCCGGCAGGTTCGGCGTGCGTTCGCCCTCGAAGTAGGGCACGAGCGCGAGGCCGCCGGCCCCGGGCTCGGCGGCGAGCGCGAGCGCGCTGAGCTCGACGTGATCGACGCCCAGGATGCCGCGGATCGCGTCGAGCACCCGTGACGCATTGAGCGTGCACACGAGCGGGAGGAAGTGCCCGTCGGCCGACGCGAAGCCCGCGACGATGCCGGTCGGGTCGACGGTGCGCTGCGCGCTCACCGCGAACACGGTGCCGCTCGTGCCGATCGAGACCACGACGTCGCCGAGCGCGGCGCCGACCCCGAGGGCGGCCGCGGCGTTGTCGCCCGCGCCGGCGCCTACCGGGCGGCCTTCGGCGTCGGTCACGTACACGTCGGGATCGAGCACGCGCGGGAGCACGACGTCGTGTCCGAGCGCGGCGACGAGCAGGTCGCGGTCGTACTCGCCGGTCGCCGGGTTCCAGTAGCCGGTGCCCGACGCGTCGGAGCGGTCGGTGACGAGCTCGCCGAGATCGGCTCCGCCCGGGCTGCCGGGACCGGCGGGACCGAAGCCGCGCAGACGCCAGGTGAGCCAGTCGTGCGGCAGCGCGACGGCGGCGACACGGGCCGCGTTGTCGGGTTCGGCATCCCGCAGCCAGCGGAGTTTGGTGATCGTGAACGAGGCGACCGGCACGAGCCCGCTGCGCTCGGCGAGGCTCTCGGCGCCGAACTCGGCGACGAGGTCGGCGGCGGCCTGAGCGGAGCGGGTGTCGTTCCACAGCAGCGCGTCCCGGACGACCCGCCCGTCGGCGTCGAGGGCCACCATGCCGTGCTGCTGGCCGCCGATCGCCCAGGCGGCGACGTCGTCGATGCCGCCGGCATCCGCGATCGCCTGCTGCAGCGCCGTCCACCACGCCTCGGGGTCGACCGACGTGCCGTCGGGGTGGCTCGCGCGCCCCTCCCGCACGACCGACCCGGTGTCGATGTCCACGATCACGACCTTGCACGACTGGGTCGACGAGTCGACCCCCATCACCAGCGCCATGCCGGCATCCTCTCGTTCACGGCCCCACCCTCCCGCGAGACCTCAACGGGCGGACGAGACCGCGGGGTCGGCCCCCGGTCTCGTCACGCCGTTGAGGTCTCGCGGTCTGCGGGCGCCGGCGTGTGCGGTCAGCGGGCGCCGAGCAGGTGCTCGGTGGCCAGCTGTTGCAGACGGACGAAACCGAAGCCCTTGCCGCCGAGGTAGGCGTCGGCGTCGAAGTCCTCGTAGGCGGAGCGGTCGGCGACGAAGTCGTCGTAGCTCTCGCCCTCGCCGAAAGTCGGCTGCGCGAGCTCGGCGACCTTCGCGGCCTGCAGCGCCTCCTGCACCTCGGGATCGGCGCGGAACGCGGCCGCCCGCTCCTTCAGCAGCAGATACGTGCGCATGTTGGCGGATGCCGACTCCCACACGCCCGTCTCGTCCTCGGTGCGCGAGGGCTTGTAGTCGAAGTGGCGCGGGCCGGTGTACGCGGGCGTGCCGCCGGGGCCGCCGTTCTCGAGCAGGTCGACGAGCGCGAACGCGTTGTGCAGGTCGCCGTGGCCGAAGACGAGGTCCTGGTCGTACTTGATGCCGCGCTGACCGTTGAGGTCGATGTGGAAGAGCTTGCCGTGGTAGAGCGCCTGCGCGATGCCGGCGGCGAAGTTCAGGCCCGCCATCTGCTCGTGACCGACCTCGGGGTTGAGGCCGACGAGTTCGGGGCGCTCGAGCGACTCGATGAACGCGAGGGCGTGGCCGACCGTCGGCAGCAGGATGTCGCCGCGCGGCTCGTTCGGCTTCGGCTCGATCGCGAAGCGGATGCCGTACCCCTTCTCCGTGACGTAGTCGCCGAGGAAGTTCACGGCCTCGCGGTAGCGCTCCAGCGCCTGGCGGATGTCCTTCGCAGAGTCGTACTCGGCGCCCTCGCGGCCACCCCACATGACGAAGGTCTCGGCGCCGAGCTCGGCGCCGAGGTCGAGCTGGCGCAGCACCTTGCGGATCGCGTAGCGACGCACGTCGCGGTCGTTCGAGGTGAACCCGCCGTCCTTGAAGACGGGCGCGGAGAACAGGTTGGTCGTCACCATCGGCACGACCAGTCCGGTGTCGACCAGCGCGCCCTTGAGGCGGTCGATCTGGGTCTGGCGCTCGGCGTCGCTCGACCCGAACGCGAACAGGTCGTCGTCGTGGAAGGTGAGTCCGTGCGCGCCGAGCTCGGCGAGCTTCTCGACCGCGTGGACGACGTCGAGCGGCTTGCGCGTCGGGCCGCCGAACGGGTCGGTGCCGTTGTAGCCGATCGTCCAGAGACCGAAGGTGAACTTGTCGGCGGGCGTGGGGGTGGGCATGTTGCTCCTTTGCGCGTGGTGACCCAATTGTTGCTTGCTCCAACATACTACGATGGAGGCGTGGAAGACAGCGTCCGTCAGCGCAACCTGGCCCGGCTCGTGCGCAGCGTGCACCTCGGCGGCCCCCGATCGCGTTCGGCGCTCACCGAGGAGACCGGCCTCAACCGCTCGACGATCGCCGACCTGGTGACCGAACTCGTCGACACCGGCATCGTGCGCGAAGAGGCACCGACCTCCGCGAACTCCGAACGCCGCGTCGGCCGCCCCTCCCCGATCGTGTCGGCCCATCCGGGTGTTGTCGCGATCGCCGCCAACCCCGAGGTGGATGCCGTCGAGATCGCCGCCGTGGGCCTGGACCGCCGCATCGTCGTGCGCGAGCGGCACGAGCAGTCCGGCCTCATCTCACCCGAAGCGACGGCGCGGCTGATCGCCGACCGGGTCGCGGCGTGGCGGCAGGACGTGCTCGCGGACGCCCGCATCGTCGGCGTCGGCCTCGCCGTGCCCGGCCTCGTACGCGCCGCCGACGGGCTGGTGCGCCGCGCCCCGCACCTCGACTGGACCGACGCGCCGCTGCGCGACCTCGTGTCGGATGCCGTGCACCTGCCCGTCGCGATCGATAACGACGCGTCGCTCGGCGCCCTCGCCGAGCACCTGTTCGGCGCCGCCCACGGAATCGAGGACGTCGTCTACCTCAACGGCGGCGCGTCCGGCATCGGCGGCGGCGTCATCGTGCACGGCATCCCCGTCACGGGCGCGCGCGGCTACGCCGGCGAGTTCGGACAGAACCGGCCGGGCATCGCCGACGGCGCGGACCGCCGCGACGCCGACGGCGTGCTCGAGGACGAGGTCAGCCGCGCGCGCCTGCTCGCGGTGCTGCGCCTGCCGGGCGCCGACGACGCGGGCCTGCGCGCCGCGCTCACCGCATCCGACGACCCCGCCGTCGTGGCCGAGCTGTCACGGCAGCGCCGCATCCTCGCGACCGCCCTCGCCAACGCCGTCAACGTGCTCAACCCCGAGGTGATCGTGCTCGGCGGGTTCCTCGCGATGATCGCGGAGTTCAGCGGGTCGGACCTCGTCGACACCGTGCGCGCGCAGGCGATGTCGGCCAACGGCGAGGGGCTGCGCATCCTCTCCGCCGCCCTCGCCGGCGACCGCCTGCTCATCGGCGCCGCCGAGGCCGCGTTCGCCCCGCTGCTGCGCGACCCCGTCGGCTGACCCCGCCGCATCCGCTTCACCCGTCACTTTCGGCGGCCCGGATGCCGGGCGCCCCGCCAAAAGCGCCTGGTGAGCGGGCGCGGGGCGGGGCGGCATCCGCGCCCTCGCCCGTCACTTTCGGCGCCCGGGACACCGAAACACCCACCACAAGCGCCGGGTGAGCCCGGCCTCGCCGCGCTCAGGCCAGGGCCGTCGGCGGGGGCGCGGTCGTGCCGCGGTCGACGAGCCGTGTGGGCAGCCGCAGGTGCGTCTGCGGCACCTCGCCGCCGTCGAGCATCGTCAGCAGCATGGATGCGGCCGCCGCCCCGATCCGCTTCATCGGCTGACGGACGGTCGACAGGGCCGGAGTGGCCTGCGAGGCCTCGGGCACGTCGTCGAAGCCGATGACCGAGAGGTCCCGCGGCACGTCGAGGCCGAGCTCCCGGGCGACGTCGATGACGGCGAGCGCCGACAGGTCGTTGGCGGCGAAGATCGCGGTCGGCCGGCCGGCGCGGGTCAGCAGCGAGCGCGCGGCCTCGCGCCCCGCCTCCGTCTCGTAGCTGCCGATCGCGATCAGATCGGGCCGGAACGGGATGCCGGCATCCGCCAGCGCCCGGCGGTAGCCGGCGTCGCGGGCGATCGACGAGCGCAGGTCGCCACGGCCGGCGACGAACGCGATGCGCGTGTGCCCCAGGTCGATGAGCGAGCGCACCGCCTGGAGCGCACCGCCGAAGCTGTCGGCCTCGACCGTCGGCAGGTCGGCGGGACCGGTGTGCGGGTCGACGGCGACGATCGGCACTTCCACCGGAACGTTCACGACCGTCGGAGTGACGATGATCGCGCCGTCGATGAGCGTGCCACTGAGCCGGCTGAGCGAGCGCCGCTCCCACCCCGCGGACTCCGGCCCCTGCGTGCCGCTGTAGGCGAGCAGGTCGAACGGACGGTCGCGCAGCGCGGCGCTCACACCCTTGAGCACCTCGGTGCTGAACGGCTCGAAGTCGGCCACGAGCACGCCGATCACCCCGGTGCGCGAGGAGCGCATGCTGCTGGCGATGAGGCTCGACGCGTACCCCAGCTTCTGCACCGAGGCGAGCACCCGCTCGAGGGTCTCACCCGCGACGCCGTACCGGCCGTTGACCGCTTTGGAGACGGTCGAGACGGAGACACCCGCATCGCGGGCGACGTCGTGGATGGTGGCGCGGCGCTGCATGCGAGGAGCCTATGGGATGGAAACCGTTTTCGAAAACGTTTGACACCGCGTTTGTTGCTTCCGCAAACTAATGCCGACCCGGGACACCGGGGTCGCGCGGGGCACCACCGCGCAGATGTGCCCGACACCTCGACGGCCGAGGTGCGACTCGATGATGAGGGGAATCACATGAAGACGCGCACGCTTCTCGCGGGCTCCGCGATCCTGGCGATCGGCGCCCTGGCGCTGAGCGGCTGCTCCGGTGGCGGCGGATCCGACGCCTCCGGCGACGGCACCGTCAGCATGACGCTGTGGCAGAACTCCACGACCGGTCCGGGTCAGCAGTACTGGACCGATGCGATCGCCGCGTTCGAGGAGGAGAACCCGAACGTGACGATCGAGATGCAGTCCGTGCAGAACGAAGACATGGACGGCAAGCTGCAGACCGCGCTGAACGCGGGCGACCCGCCCGACATCTTCCTGCAGCGCGGCGGCGGCAAGATGACCGCGATGGTGAACGCCGGCCAGCTCATGGACCTGACCGACACGATCGCCGGCGAGGCGAAGGACAACATCTCGGAGGGCTCGTTCAAGGCCGAGACGTACCAGGACCGCGTCTGGGCGATGCCCCTGTCGGTGCTGCCCGGCGGCATCTTCTACAGCCAGGACCTGTACACGCAGGCCGGGGTCACCGAGAACCCGACGACGGTCGACGAGCTCGTCGCCGCGAACGACAAGCTCAAGGGCATCGGCGTCGCGCCCCTCGCACTCGGCGCGAAGGACGCATGGCCGGCCGCGCACTGGTTCTACTGGTTCGCGATCCGCGAGTGCGCGCCGAAGACGATGGAGGAGACCGGCGACTCGAAGGACTTCAGCGACGCCTGCTGGCTGAAGGCCGCCGAGGACCTCGACGCGTTCGCGAAGACCGAGCCGTTCAACGAGGGCTTCCTCACGACGTCGGCGCAACAGGGCGCCGGCAGCTCGGCGGGACTCGTGGCCAACCACCAGGCCGGCGGCGAGCTGATGGGCGCGTGGGACCCGGGCGTGATCGCCTCGCTCACCCCCGACCAGCAGCCCCTGGCCGACCTCGCCTGGTACCCCTTCCCCGAGGTGGACGGCGGCAAGGGCGAGCCCGGCTCGATGATGGGCGGCGTCGACGGCTACTCGTGCTCGGCGCAGGCGCCGAAGGAGTGCGCCGACTTCCTCAACTTCATCGGCTCCGACGCGCAGCAGGTCGCCTACTACAAGGCGTTCTCCTCGCCGCCGGTGAACACCGAGGCCCAGAAGTCGGTCACCGAGCCCTACCTGCAGCAGATCCTCGAGGCCTACAACAAGGCGCCGTTCGTCTCGCAGTGGCTCGACACGATCCTCGGCCAGAACGTGGGCAACGCGCTCAACGTCGCCGTCGTCGACCTGCTCGCCGGCCAGAGCACGCCCGAACAGCTCGTCGACGCCGCCAACCAGGCCGGCAAGAAGGGCTGAGTACGCACATGACCGCACGCGCGCACACACTGACGGCGCCGCCGTCGGCGGGTGTCGCGCCGCAGGACGGGGGTGGCCCGGTGCCGCCCCCGTCCCCGCCGCGCCGACGTCCGCACCGCTCCGCCGGCTGGTCCGCCCGCCTCGAGATCGCCCTGCTGGTGGGCCCCGCGACGATCTTCTTCCTCGGATTCGTCATCTTCCCCGTCGTGATGGCCGCCTACTACGGCTTCTTCCGGTGGAGCGGATACGGGCCGGCCACCGACTTCGTCGGCCTGCAGAACTACGTCGTGATCCTCACCGATCCGCAGTTCCAGGAAGCCCTCGGGCACAACGCGTTCATCGTCGTCGCCTCGCTCGTGCTGCAGGGGCCGGCGGCGATCCTGCTGGCGCTGCTGCTGAACCGCCGGATGCGGGGGCAGTCGCTCATCCGCGTGCTCATCTTCGTGCCGTACGTCATCTCCGAGGTCGTCGTCGGCACCGGCCTCAGCCTCATGCTGCAGACGCAGGGCGCGCTCAACGACTTCCTCACCGGCATCGGGCTCGGCGCCCTCGCGCAGGATTGGCTGGCCGATCCCGACATCGCCATCTGGACGCTCATGGCGATCCTCACCTGGAAGTACATCGGCTTCGCCGTCATCCTGTTCCTCGCCGGGCTCCAGGGCATCCCCGAAGAGCTCTACGAGGCGGCCGCCCTCGACGGGGCCTCGTTCTGGCAGATCCAGCGCCGCATCGCCCTGCCGCTGCTCGCGCCGACGCTGCGGATCTGGGCGTTCCTGTCGATCATCGGCGCACTGCAGCTGTTCGACCTCGTCTACATCATCTGGGGCCAGTACATCGCCTCGACGGCCGGCACCTCCACGATGGTCACCTACATGGTCGCCAACGGCCGCAACGCGGGCGCCTTCGGATACGGCAACGCGGTCGCCGTCGTGCTGTTCCTCATCTCGCTCGTGGTCGCCCTGATCTATCAGCGCTACGTCCTGCGCCGCGACACCGACGGCGCCCTCACCGAGAGGCCCGCCCGATGACCGCGCTCGCCGCGTCCGCCCGCCCTGCGCCGTCCCCCGCGGGCGGTCGACCGGACCGCCGCGCCGGCGCCCCGCGCCGCCCCCTCGGCTGGACGAGCCCCGTCGTCTACTTCATCGCACTGCTCGTGATCGCGCTGATGCTCGCGCCGATCCTGTACATCATCATCGGCGGGTTCCGCACGAACGCGCAGATCACCGTCGATCCGTCCGGCTGGCCGTCGCCGTGGGTCGTGCAGAACTACCTCGACGTGCTCGGCGGCCCTGTCTTCTGGCGCGAGGTGCTCAATTCGACCATCGCCGCCGTCGCGACCACGATCGGCGTCGTCACGCTGGGGCTGATGGCCGCCTACCCGCTCGCGCGCTACCGGTTCCGGGGGCGCGGGGCCCTGTACGCGCTCTTCGCCGCCGGCCTCATGTTCCCGCTCACCGTCGCGATCACACCGCTGTACATCGTGGTGCGCTCGCTCGGGCTCATGAACTCGCTGACCGGCGTCATCCTGCCGCAGATCGCGTTCGCACTGCCGACGACGATCATCATCCTGGTACCGTTCCTGCGGTCGATCCCCGAAGAGATCCAGGAGGCCGCCTTCATCGACGGATGCAGCCGACTCGGCTTCTTCTGGCGGATGGTGCTGCCGCTGGCACTGCCGGGCGTCATCACAGTCGGCATCCTGGCCTTCATCGGCAGCTGGAACAGCTACCTGCTGCCCCTCTACATCCTCAACGACCAGTCGACATTCACCCTGCCGCTGGGCGTGCAGGCGTTCTCGTCGCAGTACTCCGTCGACACCGCGAAGGTGCTCGCCTTCACATCGCTGTCGATGATCCCGGCGCTCGTGTTCTTCAGCGTCTTCGAGCGCCGGATCGTCGGCGGCCTCACCGGTGCGGTGAAGGGATGACGGCCTCGGCACGCGTGGAGGCGATCCTCGCCGACCTCACCCTCGACGAGAAGCTCGCGCAGCTGGTGGGCTACTGGGTGGACCAGGGCGGCGAGGTCGTCGCGCCGATGGCCGGCGAGATGGTCGCCTCGACGCGGTACGAGGATGCCACCACCCACGGCATCGGGCATCTCACCCGCGTCTACGGCACCCGGCCGGTCGACCCGGTCGAGCGCGCCGCGTGGCTGTGGAACGAACAGCGGCGGCTGCGCACGCAGACCCGCCCCGGCATCCCCGCCATCGTGCACGAGGAGTGCCTCACGGGCCTGGCCGCGTGGAAGGCGGCCACCTTCCCGACGCCGCTCGCGTGGGGGGCTGCCTTCGACCCCGACCTCGTCGCCGAGATGGGGCGGGCGATCGGCGCCTCGATGCGGCAGCTCGGCATCCACCAGGGACTCGCTCCGGTGCTCGACGTCATCCGCGACCCGCGCTGGGGCCGCGTCGACGAGTGCATCGCCGAAGACCCCTATGTCGTCGGCACGATCGGCACCGCCTATGTGCGCGGACTCCAGGATGCCGGCGTGCACGCGACGCTCAAGCACTTCGTCGGCTACTCGGCCTCTCAGGCGGGGCGCAACCACGCTCCCGTGCACGCGGGGCCGCGCGAGATCGCTGACGTGTTCCTTCCACCGTTCGAGATGGCCGTCCGCGACGGCGGGGCCCGCAGCGTCATGAACTCCTACACGGACCTCGACGGCATCCCCGTCGCGTCGTCCCGCGAGCTGCTCACCGGGCTGCTGCGCGAGACGTGGGGGTTCGACGGCGTCGTAGTGTCGGACTACTTCTCGGTCGCGTTCCTGCAGACCATGCACGGGGTGGCCGGCGACCTCGGCGAGGCGGCGGCCCTCGCGCTCGCGGCGGGGCTCGACGTCGAGCTGCCCACGGGCGACGCGTTCACCGCTCCGCTGGCCGCCGCCGTGCGCGACGGCCGCGTCGACATCGCGCTCGTCGACACCGCGGTGCGCCGCGTGCTCACGCAGAAAGAGGAGCTGGGGCTGCTCGACGAGACGTTCGAGACGGCCCCGACGAGCATCGACCTCGACACCCCGGCCCATCGCGACATCGCGCGCCGGCTCGCCGAGGAGTCGGTCGTGCTGCTCACGAACCACGGCGCGCTGCCGCTCGGCGACGAGGACGGCATGCGGATCGCCGTCGTCGGTCCGAACGCGGATGCCGCCGAAGCGCTCATGGGCTGCTACTCGTTCGCGAACCACGTGCTCGCCCACCATCCCGGGCACGCGCTCGGCTTCGAGATCCCGAGCGTCCTGGCGGCGCTGCGCGACGAGATGCCGCGCGCCGGGATCACCGTGCGCGCCGGGTGCGATGCGACGGGCGACGACCGCTGCGGGTTCCCCGACGCCGTGCGGGCGGCGGGATCGGCGGATGCGGTGGTCGTCGTGGTCGGCGACCGCGCGGGGCTATTCGGCCGCGGCACGGTCGGCGAGGGCAACGACGTCGAGAGCCTCGACCTGCCCGGTGTGCAGCGCGAGCTCGTCGAGGCGCTCGTGACCACCGGCACCCCGGTGGTCATGGTCGTGCTGTCGGGTCGTCCGTACGCGCTGGACTGGGCCGTCGACGGACCGCTGCGTCCCGCCGCGGTCGTGCAGGCGTTCTTCCCCGGCGAGGAGGGCGGCGCCGCGATCGCCGGAGTGCTCTCCGGCCGGGTCGTCCCGTCGGGGCGGCTGCCGGTGTCGCTGCCGCGGTCGGCGGGCGCCCAGCCGTACTCCTATCTGCATCCGCGGCTCGGCGGCGCATCGGAGATCACGAGCGCCGACAGCACCCCGACCCTTCCGTTCGGGTACGGCCTGTCGTACACGACGTTCGTGCGCAGCGGGTTGCGGGCGGATGCGGTGGTCGATGCCGGTGCGTCGTTCACGGCATCCGTGACGGTCGCCAACACCGGCACGCGCACCGCGGACGACGTCGTGCAGCTGTACGGGCGGGATGTGGTCGGCAGCGTCGCGCGGCCGGTCGCGCAGCTGCTCGCGTACCAGCGTGTCACGCTCGCGCCGGGCGAGTCGGCGGTGGTCGACTTCGTCGTGCCGACCACGCGTCTCGCGTTCACGGGACGCGGTGGCGCGCGCATCGTCGAACCCGGCACCGTCGAGCTGTGGGTCGGCGGCTCGTGCGTCGACCGCGAGACCGAGACGTCCCTCGAGATCGTCGGCGCGGTTCACCCCGTGACGGCGTCCGACGAGCGCCTCGCCCGCGCGACCGTGCGCACCGCCGTCGGCTGAGGTCCGGACTCCGCGGCGCGCGCTCACCGGTCACTTTCGGCGCCCCGGATGCCGGAACTCCCGCCACAAGCGCCTGGTGAGGCGGGGCGGGAGGCGCCGGCATCCGCGCTCGCCAGTCGGATTCGGCGGCCCGGGCGCCGGAAACCTCGCCACAAGCGTCTGGCGAGCGGTGCCACCTCAACACGCCGACTCACCAGTCAGCTTCGGTGGGCAGGCGGTCGCAAACCCCGCCACAAGCGCCTGGTGAGCGGTGCCACCGCAACACTCTCGCTCACCAGGCAGTTTCGGTGACCCGGCGGCCGCAAACCCCACCACAAGCGCCTGGTGAGCGGGGCGGGCGCGCAGCATCCGTGTGCTCACCGGTCAGCTTGGGCGACGCGGGCGCCCAACACCCCACCACAAGCGCCTGGTGAGCGGCGGGGCGCCGCCCGCGCGCCCGGGGGCGTGCGGCGCGGATAGGCTGAGCTGGCTGAACACGTCGATGGGGAGACCGGTGTGACGACGACACTCGAGGACCGCGCGCGGGTCGACAAGATCGCGCAGTACGAGCTGCTCGACGGGCCGGCGCCCGACGACCTCGACGGGCTCGTGCAGCTCGCCGCGAGCGTGTGCGGCGTGCCGAAGGCCGTCATCAACATCATCGACGACCGCCACCAGCACCAGGTCGCGTCGGTCGGCTTCGCGCCGGGCGTGTGCTCGCGCAAGGACTCCATGTGCACCGCCGTGCTCGTCGAGAAGCGGCAGATCGAGGTGCCCGACGCGCGCTTCGACGACCGCTTCGCGGCGAACCCGTTCGTCACGGGCGAGATCGCGCTCGTCCGCTTCTACGCGTCGAGCCCCCTGCGCACCCCCGACGGCATCATCATCGGCACGCTGTGCGTCTTCGACGACGAGTCCGGCGAGCTGAAGCAGTCGCAGAGCGAAGCGCTCGCGCTGCTCGCCGGGCAGGTCGTCGACGTGCTCGAGCTGCGCCGCCTCACGCGCGAGCTCGGCCGCTCCAACGAGCAGCTCGCCTCGTTCGCGGGCCGCGTGAGCCACGATCTGCGCAACCCCCTGACGGCACTCGTGGGCTACCTCGAGATCGCCGCCGACAGCCCCGAGATGGCGCAGGCGCCGCACTCCGCGCGGGCGATCGCGCAGGCCGAGAACGCCGCCGGCCGGATGACGGCGATGGTCACCGACCTGCTCGACTACGCGCGCGTCGGCGGCGCGCAGCCCAAACGCGACCGCGTCGAGCTCACCACCGTGCTCGGCGGCGCACTCGAAGACCTCGACGCCGCCATCCGCTCGTCGGGGGCGACCGTCGTCGTCGACGTGGATGCCGACCTCGCCGTGCTCGGCGACCCGACGCTGCTGCGCGTCGTCTTCCAGAATCTCGTCGCCAACGCGCTGAAGTTCGCGCCGCAGGCCGGCGCGGCCCCGTTCATCGAGGTGACGGCGCAGGACACGTCGCTCGGCGTGCTCGTGACCGTGGACGACAACGGCCCCGGCGTGCCGGCCGACGAGCGCGAGAGCGTCTTCGAGCTGCTCGCCCGCGGCTCCGACACCGAGGCACCGGGCCTCGGCATCGGACTGTCGACGTGCCGGCACATCGTGAGCGCGCACGGCGGCGGCATCGGCATCGACGACGCCCCCGCCGGCGGCGCCCGGGTGTGGGTGCTGCTCCCCGCCGCCTGACCGGCACCGGCCCGCCCCACCACCCGCACAGGCACGCACACGCGCCCCGCGGGCATCCGCGGGCACGCGCGCGCCCGGGGTCAGTGCGTGACGACGAGCTCCGTCGACACGGGCAGGGCGTCGGCGGAGCCGCCGGCGGCGATCCGGTACGTGCCGGGCTGCACGCGCAGCGCGCCCTCGTGCAGCCAGTCGGCCGGCGCATCCGGCAGGCGCAGCGCGTCGTCCCACACCGCGAGGCGCGCGACGGCGAACGACACCGAGACGGTGCGCTCCTCCCCCGGCTCCACCCGCACGCGCGCGTAGCCGAGCAGCAGTCGGCGCGGCGCGGCGATCGGAAGCCCGGGCGCGAGGGCGTACACCTGCACGAGCTCCTCGACGGCCCGGTCGGCGTCGCCGCGCACCGTCACCGTCGCGGTGACGACGCGTTCGTCCGCGCGAGGATCCAGCAGCGGATGCCGGTGGGTGGGCGCCGGCGCGGGCACCGACGCGGCATCCAGCGCCACCGAGGCGTACGCGACGCTGCCGTAGCCGAGCCCGTGACCGAGCGCGAACGCGTAGGGCTCCGGCTGGTGCCGGTACGTCGCCTGCTGCCGCCGGGTGTCGTAGTCGAACAGGTCACCGGCCTGCGCGGGGTCGGCGGGCCACGACTGGGCGAGGCGCCCGACGGGCTCCCGGTCGCCGGAGAGCACGTCGAGCAGTCCGCGACCGAGCTCCTGGCCGGCGTGGCTCGACCAGACGACGGTCTCGGCATCCGCGGCACCGGCCAGCACGTAGGGGAAGCTCGAGACGACCGTGAGGATGCTGCGCGGGTTGGCGGTGCGCGCGGCGCGCCAGATGTCGGTGAGCGCCGCGGGCAGCAGCAGGTGCGGCCGGTCGGCGGTCTCACGTCCCGACAGGTGCGGGTCGTTGCCGACGGCGACGATCACGACGTCGGCCGCCTCGGCGGCGCGCGCGACCTCGTCGAGGCCCACGGCGACGGTCTCCGGTGCGAAGCGGGTCGCGTCGTCGAGGGTGACGGCCTCGGCGACGAGCAGTCCGACCTCGCGGACGACGCGCACCCAGCGGCCCGAGCCGAGGTGCAGCAGCGACCACGTGCCGTCGGGGTGCACGTGCCGGCGGAAGCTCTCCTGCACGACCCAGCCGCCCACCCGGGATGCGTCGGCGCGCATCGGCCAGGCTCCGCCGGTCAGCAGCAGTCCGCTCGCGTGCGAGCGGAGGGTCAGGATGCCGTCACCCCAGTCGGTGACGTCGAACAGCGTCGCCGCAGACCGCTCGGCGGCGACCGCGTCGACGACGGCGCCGTCGGCCGAGGCCGCGACGTAGCCGGAGGGTGCGCGCAGCGCGACGGTGTCGGCGCCGGTGACCGTCTCGACGCGCGCCGCCGGGTACCGGCCCCGCACACCCTCGGCGATCCCGATCGCGTACGGGGGCGTCCCCGAGTACCAGTCGGTCAGCACGAGGTCGGCGAGCGGTCCGACGACGGCGACGGATGCCGGATCCGCCAGCGGCAGCACGCCGCGGTCGTTGCGCAGCACGACGACCTGGCGGGCGACGGCGTCGCGGGCGAGCTCGCGCGCGGCGGAGGTGTCGAGGTCGTCGGCGGTGATCCCCGCGTACGGGTCGGCGTCGCCGTCGAACTCGCCGGTGCGCACGCGCATCTCGAGCAGCCGCCGCACCGCCCGGTCGACGTCGGAATCCGTGAGCAGCCCGTCGTCGAGCGCCTGCGTCACGTAACCGATCGTGGGCTGCGCGTTCTGGTCGTTGTCGGTGAACGAGTCCATGCCGCCGGTGATCAGCGCCGCCGCGCCGTGCACCTGGTCGGGCTGGGCTCCCTGGATGGTGACGAGGAACGTGGGAGCACCGGCATCCGAGACGATCGCGATCGACTCGTCGCTCCAGCGGCGCGCCTCGGCGACGAGCTCGGGCTGCGTGTGCGCGGGGGTGCCGTTGACCCGGTTGTAGGCGAGCATCATGCTGCCGGCAGCCTGCCGCTCGATCGCGTCGCGGAAGGCGGGCAGCTCCTCCTCGTGGAGGGTGCGCAGCGACATCTCCGACGACGTCGCGGAGCGGTCGGTCTCGTTGCTGTAGCCCAGGAAGTGCTTGAGCGAGGGCACGGTCTTCCAGACGCGCTCGTGGTCGCCGCGCAGGCCGCGGCTGTAGGCGGCGCCGAGCTGGCCCGTGTAATGCGGGTCCTCGGAGTAGCCCTCCTCGTTGCGCCCCCACAGCGGATGCCGGAGCGTGTTGACCACGGGCGCCCAGACGTTCAGTCCCACGTCGACGCCCGAAGCGCGCTTGGCGCGCACCTCGGTCGAGACGACCTCGGCGACCCGGGTGACGAAGGCCGGATCCCACGTGGCCGCCAGGCCCACCGGCTGCGGGAACACCGTCGCGGTGCCCACCCAGGCGAGGCCGTGGAGGGCCTCGCAGCCGGTGTGGGCCGCGCGGATGCCGAGCCGGTCGATCGCGGGCATCGCCTGGTGCAGCATCGCGATGCGCTCTTCGCGGGTGAGCCGCCCGAGCAGATCGCGGGCGCGGTCCGCGACGGGCACGTCGGTGCGCCGGAACGCCTCGCCGCTCATGCCGGCACCTCGATCTGCAGCTCACCGGCACCGTCGGCGGTGACGGACTCCTCGCCGAGCTGCAGGCTCCAGCCCGCCCGCGCGTCGGCGGACGTCGCCGTGATGCGGGTGCCCTCCCGACGCACGCGGAACGTCGTCGCGGGAGCGCCGGCGTGGCCGGGGACGACGGTCTCGGCGTCATAGCCGTCGGGGAGGGCGAAGCAGCGCAGCGTCACGCCGTCGGCCCAGTCGTAGTCGGGCCGGTCTTCGCGCGCACCCCACGGGAGCACGGTGCCGGGGCGCACGCGCAGCGGCACCGAGTCGTACCCGTGGTTCTCGCCCACCCAGCGGCCGCCCTGGGCCACATCACCGTGCAGCAGCGACGTCCACCGCCCCTCGGGCAGGTAGTACTCGACGTCACCCGACGCCGTGAAGACGGGGGCCACCAGCAGCCGGTCGCCGAGCAGGTACTGCACGTCGGCGTCGTGGGTGGCGCGGTCGCCGGGGAACTCGAGCACGAGCGGCCGCATCATCGGGACGCCGTCGGTGTGGGCCTCCTCGGCGACCCGCGCGAGATACGGCATGAGACGGAGCTTCAGCGTCGTGAAGCGACGCGTCACCTCGACGGCCTCGTCGTCGAACGCCCACGGCACGCGGACGGTGCTCGAGCCGTGCAGCCGCGAGTGGGAGGAGAGCAGCCCGAAGGCGAGCCAGCGCTTGAACACACCGGCATCCGGGGTGCCCTCGAAGCCGCCGATGTCGTGGCTCCAGTAGCCGAATCCGCTCATCGCGAGCGACAGTCCGCCGCGCAGGGTCTCGGCCATCGACAGCAGCGTGGAGTCGTTGTCGCCGCCCCAGTGCACCGGGAACTGCTGGCCGCCCGCGGTCGCCGACCGCGCGTAGAGCACCGCCTCGCCGGCGCCGCGCTCCTGCTCGAGCACGCGGAAGACGACCTCGTTGTACAGCTGCGGGTAGTAGTTGTGCATGCGCTGCGGGTCGGACCCGTCGTGCCACACGACGCCCTCGGTGGGGATGCGCTCGCCGAAGTCCGTCTTGAAGCTGTCGACGCCCTGCCGCGCGAGGCGGCGCAGGTGCCCGGCGTACCACTCGGCCGCATCGGGGTTCGTGAAGTCGACAATTCCCATGCCGGCCTGCCACAGGTCCCACTGCCACACACCGCCGTCGGCGGTCTTCAGCAGGTAGCCCTTCTCCGCGGCCTCGGCGAACAGGGCGGAGCGCTGCGCGATGTAGGGGTTGATCCAGGCCGAGACCTTCAGGCCCTTCTCGTGCAGACGCGCGAGCTGACCGTCGGGGTCGGGGAAGGTGCGGGAGTCCCATTCGAAGTCGGTCCACTGGTACTCGCGCATCCAGAAGCAGTCGAAGTGGAACACCGACAGCGGCAGGTCGCGCTGCGCCATCCCGTCGACGAACTCGGTCACCGACTGCTCGTCGTACGCGGCCGTGAACGAGGTCGTCAGCCACAGCCCGAACGACCAGGCCGGCACGCGGGCGGGGCGACCGGTGAGGGCGGTGTAGCGGCGCAGCACGTCTTTGGGCTCGGGCCCGGCGATGACGTAGTAGTCCAGCGTCTCCCCCGGCACCGAGAACTGCACGCGGGAGTTCACCTCGGAGCCGACCTCGAACGAGACCGCATCCGGGCTGTCGACGAACACGCCGTAGCCGCGGCTCGTGAGATAGAACGGCACCGACTTGTAGGCCTGCTCGCTCGAGGTGCCGCCGTCGGCGTTCCACGTGTCGACGACCTGGCCGTTCTTGGTGAAGGCGCCGAAGCGCTCGCCGAAGCCGTAGACGCGCTCTCCCGGCTCGATCGACAGCTGCTGGTGCACCCACGTGGGGGCCACGCCCGGCGCGCCCTCCCCCGTCATGTGCCCGATCGAGCGCGGCAGCGAGGTCGTCAGCACACGGTCGCCCTGTTCGAACGCGACGTGCCACGCGCCCCCGCGGGTGACGCGCACGCGCAGGTCGCCGGCATCCAGCACGCCTTCCTGCTCGTCGGCCCGCACGTCGGGGACGAAGCCGTCCACGCCGGTCACCGCGAAGTCGGGGCCGCGGTGCGCGGCGCCGGCGTGCCGCTGCACGCGCACCTTCACGACCCCCGGGGCGGGCGACGAGAACGTCGTCGTCATCATCGGCCGGTTGAGGGTGTCGCCGCGGTGGCGGATGGTCGTCGTCGGCGCGTACACCGTCAGGGTGCCGGCCGCGGCGTCGACCCGGATGTCGTCGACCTCGACCGCGTAGAGGGGCGTGATGCCGGGCCGGGTGAGCCAGTAGCCGTCGGTGAACTTCACGGGGTGTGCCTTTCGATGAGGACTCGTGCGTCCCAGGGGGCGATCGTCACGAGGTCGTGCATGGTCTCGTCGGTGAGGAGGTCGGTGTGGGTGCCGGGAACGCGGGCGACGACCGGAGCGTCGCCGCGGTTGAGCAGGAACAGCGCGTCGCCGCGGCGCACGGCCTCGGCGTGCGGCGGCAGGCCGTCGACGGCGCCGGCGACCCGCGCGGCGGCGAGCACCTCGCCGATCACGTGGTCGAGCAGGTCATCGCCGAGCACGGCGGCCACGTGCCAGGCGCCGCCGTGGCGGGTGATCACCGGGCGCCCGGCGAGGTCGCCGGACGCGAAGGTCGCGCGCACCTCGGCGCCGTCGCTGCGCAGCTTGTCGGCCAGGATGCCGGCGGTCGCGGCACCGGCGAAGGGAGCGGCATCCGAGCCGCCGGCGGCGGCGAGCGCGGGAGCGGCGAGCGCGACGGGCACGCCGCCGTCGGGAAGTCCCGCCCACTCCTCGCCGCTCGCGCCGAGCATCTCGCGCAGGAGAGCGGGCGAACGGCCGGCGAGCACGTGGGCGTTGCGGTCGGCGACCCCGCTGAAGGCCCCGATCACGACCTGCGCGCCGCGCGCGGCGGCATCGGCCAGCGCGCTCGCCGCATTCGGTTCGAGCAGGTAGGCGTGCGGCACGATGACGACGTCGTAGGCGCTCAGATCGGCACCGTGGCGCACCACGTCGACCGCGACGTCCCGGCGCCACAGCGCCCGGTACCAGCGCTGGGTCTCGGCGAGCGAGTCGAGGCGGGTGGTCGGGCGCGCGGGTTCGTCGGCAGCCCACCACGACGGCCAGTCCCACAGCAGCGCCGTGCGCGCCGCGATCCGGCCGCCGACGACGGGGCGCAGTCGCTGCAGGTCGGCGCCCTGCCGGCACACTCCGGCGAAGACGTCGGTGTCGGCGCCGGCGTGCGGCAGCATCGCGGAGTGGAACGCCTCCGACCCGGCGGTGGACTGCCGCCATTGGAAGAAGCAGATGCCGTCGGCGCCGCGGGCGACCGCCTGCAGCGAGTCGAGCCGCGCCCGGGCGGGGGTCTTCGGCAGGTTGTGCGGCCGCCACTGCACGGCGCTGATCGCCTGCTCCATCAGCACCCACGGGGCGCCGCCGCCGAGTCCACGCACGAGGTCCTGCGCGAAGGCGATGTCGGCCGGGGCGTCGGGGTCGGCGGGGTCGGGGTACTGGTCGTCGCTGACGACATCGACGTCGTCCGCCCACGTCCAGTAGTCGGCGTGGTGGAACGGGCCCATGAAGTTCGTCGTGATCGGCTGTGCCGCGCCGGTCGCGCGGATCGCGTCGCGCAGCTCGCGGTAGCAGGCACGCAGCTCGTCGGAGGTGTACCGCCGGAAGTCGAGCGACTGCGTCGGGTTGATGAGGTAGGGCGCGCGTCGCGGGGGCAGGATCTCGTCGAAGTCGGCGTAGCGCTGCGACCAGAAGGCCGTGCCCCACGCCGCGTTGAGCGCGTCGATCGTGCCGTAGCGGGCGCGGAGCCAGTCGCGGAAGGAGCGCGCGGCCTCATTACCGTGGTCGAGCTGGCCGAACTCGTTGCCGACGTGCCACATCCGCACCGCCGGATGGTCGCGGTAGCGCTCGGCGAGGTCGCGGGTGATCGCGAGCGCTGCGGCGCGGTAGACGCGCGACGCCGGGGCGAACTGGTTGCGGGAGCCGGCGACCAGCCGCACGCCGTCGCGGTCGACGGGGAGGGTCTCGGGATGCCGGATGCCGAGCCACGGCGGCGGCGACGCCGTCGGGGTGGCGAGATCGACGGCGATTCCGCCCTCGTGCAGGAGGTCCAGGACCTCGTCGAACCAGCCGAAGTCGCGCGCCCCGGGCGTCGGCTCGAGCATCGCCCAGCTGAAGACGCCGACGGTGACGAGGTTCACGCCCGCGCGCTGCATGAGCGCGACGTCGTCGCGCCAGGTCTCCCGCGGCCACTGCTCGGGGTTGTAGTCGCCGCCGAAAAGGATGCCGCGGTCGGCGGTGAGCGCGGCGAAGCGCTCCGCTCCGGCGGGAGGGGGGTTCTCGTGCATGGGACGCTTCTTCGCTCGTGTCCGTCTGCTCGCAGTCGCCGCCGTCGGCGAACTGTCGAAGCGCTTCAACAATTTCACCATATACTAGCCACACGACCCCGCGTCCTGCATCCGCGGAGAAGGAGTGACGATGACGTCAGCCGCGGCCCACGCCGCCCTCCACACGCTGCGCTCGACGCGCGCGGCGCAGCGCTGGACCGACGCGCTGCCGGTCGGCAACGGCGTGCGCGCCGCAATGTGCGAGGGGCGTCGCGGCGGCGAGCGACTCTGGCTCAACGACGCCACCGCCTGGTCGGGCACGGCGGAGACCGACCCCCTCGCGGGCATCGATGAGAAGGGACCCGCGGCGCTGGCCGCGATCCGCGCCGCCCTCGACGCGGGCGACGTCGCGGGCGCCGAGGAGCGCATCCGACGGCAGCAGGCGCCGTGGGCGCAGGCCTACCTGCCCCTCGCCTGGCTCGAACTGGAGGTCGACGGCGCGGGCGCCGGGGGCGCGCACGTGCGCACGCTCGACCTCGACACCGGCGTCGCCGCCCACCGCTACGGCGACGACGGCGCGGTCGTGCGGCACGAGACCTGGGCCGACCGGGTCACCGGGGCGCTCGTGCACCGCGTGACCGCCGACCGCCCCGTCACGCTGCGCGTGCGTCTCGGGAGCCTGCTCGCCCCCGCGACGGCGGATGCGCCTGCGGCTGAGCCCACGCCGGCGGAGGCGGCATCCGCCCCGCTCGTCGGCCGCTGGATGCTGCCCGTCGACGTCGCTCCCGGCCACGAGAGCCCCGCCGAACCGGTGCGGTACGACGCGCAGCGCGGACGCATCGGCGCCGTCGTCGTCGCCACCGCCGGCGCCCACACGGTGGACGACGGCGAACTCGTGACGGCACCCGCATCCGTGCACGTGCTCACGATCGGCACGGCGACGTCTCCGTCGCTGCCGGGACTGCCGGGCGACGGGTCGGATGCCGTCATCCGGGCGCGCGAGGTTGCGGCTGCGCCGGTCGACCTCGACGCCCACCTCGCCGCGCACCGCGCGCAGTACCGGCGGTGCGCACTCGAGGTCCCGCACGCCGATTCCGACGGGACCCACGACACCGCCGATCGGATCGCGCGCGCACACGGGGCCCCGCCGCCGTCGCTGGCCGCGCTCGCGTTCCACTACGGCCGCTACCTGCTGATGGCCTCGTCGCAGCCGGGCGGGGTGCCGCTGAATCTGCAGGGAATCTGGAACGCCGAGCTGCCGGGCCCGTGGTCGAGCGCGTACACGACGAACATCAACCTGCAGATGGCGTACTGGCCGGCCGAGGTCACCGGTCTCGGCGAGTGCCACGAGCCGCTGCTGCGTTTCGTGCGTCGAGTGGCGGAGACCAGCGGTCCGCGCGTCGCGCAGGAGCTGCACGGGGTCTCGGGGTGGGCGATGCACCACAACTCCGACGCGTGGGGCTTCGCCGCGCCGGTCGGCGACGGCCACGGCGACCCGGCGTGGGCGTTCTGGCCGTGGGGCGGCGTCTGGCTCGTGCTGCACCACGCCGACGCGTTCGCGTTCCGCGGCGACCTCGCCGAGCTGCGCGCGGCGTGGCCGGCGCTGGAGGGCGCCGCGCGGTTCGTGCTGTCGTGGGCGGAGGTCGGCGACGACGTCGCGCGCACCGCTCCGTCGACGTCGCCCGAGAACCACTACCTCGACGCGGCCGGCGTCCCGCGCGCCGTCGCGCAGTCCGCGACCATGGACGTCGCGCTCGTGCGCGAGCTCGCGCGGGTGTGCACGGAGGCGGCGGCGACACTCGGGGTCGACGCCCCCTGGCAGACGGACCTCGACCGACTCGCCGCGCTGCTGCCCGATCCGCAGGTGGGCTCGGACGGCGCCGTCCTGGAATGGGACCGGCCCCGCGTCGAGGCGGAGCCGGAGCACCGACACCTGTCGCACCTGGTCGGCCTGTTCCCCTTCGCGCAGGTGACGCCCGACGCCACCCCCGACCTCGCCGACGCCGCCGCGACCTCGATCCGCGGGCGCGGCCTCGAATCCAGCGGCTGGGCGCTCGCCTGGCGCGCCGCGATGTGGGCGCGGCTCCGCGACGGCGCGCGGGTCGAACAGCTGGTCGGGCTCACGCTGCGTCCCGCCGCCGACGACGCGGGCGCGCATCGCGGCGGGGTCTACGACAACCTGTTCGCGGCGCATCCGCCGTTCCAGATCGACGGCAACCTCGGCCTCACCGCCGCGATCGCCGAGGCCCTCGTGCAGTCGCACGACGGCATCCTGCGACTGCTCCCGGCACTGCCGCCGACGTGGACGGACGGTCGGGTCACCGGCATCCGCGCCCGCGGCGGGTACGCCGTCGACCTGGAGTGGGCGCAGTCGCGTCTCGTGCGCGTGCGGGTGCACGCCGCGCGCCGGGGTACGGTCGAGATGACCGGGCCCGGCATCGGAACCGTCCGGCGCACCGTGCAGCCGCACGAGCCGACGATCATCGAAGCTGAGGAGTCCTGATGGCCACGATCGCCGATGTCGCCCACGCGGCGGGGGTCTCGATCTCGACCGTGTCGTATGTCATGAGCGGCAAGCGCACGATCTCGCAGGAGACCCGCTCGCGCGTCGAACAGGCCATCGCCGACCTCGCCTACAGCCCGCACGCGAGCGCCCGGTCGCTCGCGTCGCGCGCGACCAACGTCATCGGACTGCAGGCGCCGCTGCGGGCGGGCGTCGACGTGCACGTGGTCATGCAGATCGTCGCGGGCGTCGTGCGCGAGGCGCGCGCGCACCAGTACGACATCCTGCTGCTCACGAGCGACGACGCCGCGGGCCTCGAGCGGGCGGCCCGAGCCTCGGCGGTCGACGCGCTGCTGGTCATGGACATCGAATCGCACGACCCCCGCCTCGCGTCGCTGTCGCAGCTTTCGACACCCAGCGTGCTGATCGGACTGCCCGACGGCGCCGAGGCCGTCTCGTGCGTCGACTTCGACTTCGAGGCCGCCGGACACCTCGCCGCGCAGCGCCTCGCGGCGCTCGGCCACACGCGCGTCGCACTGCTCGGCGCCCCCGCCGAGGTGCTCGAGCGCCACACGTCGTACGCGGAGCGTCTCACCCGCGGATTCCTCGCCGGCTGCACCGCGCACGGCATCGTCGGCACGGTGCACGCGACGCCCAGCTCGGTCGCGAGCGTCGACGTCGTGCAGCAGGTCGCGGCGGATGCCGACATCACCGCGTTCCTCGTGCACAACGAGGCCGCCCTGCCCTTCGTCATGGCGCGACTCGCGCGCCTCGACCGCGAACGCGGCACCCGCACCGACGTCATCGCACTCGCGCCGCTCGATCTCGCGCAGTCGGTGGCCGGACTCACCGACACGATCGACATCCCCGCCGAAGAGCTCGGAGCGGCCGGCGCGCGCACCGTGCTCGCGCTGCTCGACGGCGCGGAGACTGCGCGCGTGCAGCTGCTGGCCCCCCGGCTGGCCTCGGGTGCGCACGCGGCCGGCGCGGCTGCGGCCGGGGTGTCGGCATCCGGCGCGGCCGCGGCCGAGGTGCCGGCGTGAAGATCGATCCGGAGGGTCGCACCCTCGGCGGCATCACCGGCTTCCTCGCCTTCGTCGCCCTCAACGTGATGTACATCGTCTCGTGCGTGCCGGTCGTGACGATCCCCGCGGCCACGAGCGCGCTGTACGAAGTGACGATCCGCTACTCCGACGACGAGAGCGGACGCCCGGTCGCCGACTACTTCCCCGCCTTCACGCGGAACTTCCCGCGGGCGACGCTTCTCGGACTCTCGCTGCTGGTGCCGTTCGTGATGCTGGCCTTCTCCACGGCGTTCTGGGCGGCGAGCCCCGAGCCCCTCGCGATCGGCGCCGTCATCATCTCCGCCGCCGGTGCGGTGTACGTCTTCGCGGCGTTCCTGCACGCGATGGCGCTGGTCGCGAAGTTCCGCAACGGCTTCCGACAGACGCTGAAGAACGCGCTGCTGCTGCCGGCCGCCGAACCGGTGCGCACGTTCGGCATCCTCATCATCCCGATCACCGTCGTGGCGATCACCGTGATCTTCCCGCTGTTCTGGGTCATCGTGCTGACCGTCGCCTTCTCGGTGGGCGCCTACGGCACCGCGTTCCTGTTCCGCTCCGTCTACGCTCGCTACGACGCCGCCCCCGTCGACGAAGACCGCCTCGGCCCGCCCCAGGACTGACCAGCGGCGCGAGCCGACGCCGCCCGTCGCATGTCACGCAAACGGTCGCCCCCAACTGCGGTTCGCGGCCATTCGTGTGACACCCCGCATCCGCATGTCACGCCAACGGTCTCCCCGCGCACGCCCGGGCGGCCGTTCGTGTGACACGCGGATGCGGTGACCACGGATGCTGACATCCCGCATCCGCATGTCACACGAAGGGCGCCCCACACCCACCGGGACGGCCGTTCGTGTGACACGGAACGTCCACGCACGCCGACGGCACGCGAGAGGGCCCGGAGCGCAAGCCCCGGGCCCTCGAATCAGCAGATCAGCAGATCAGCCGATCAGCGGCTCAGCCGAACTCCTTCGCGATGGCGACGCGCTGGTCGTTCTGGTCCTTCGCGTTGGCCATGTCGACCTCGAGCACCTTGTCGTAGCCGAGGCCCGCGGCGGTGTCCTGCATCTCCTTGAGCAGCGAGTCGAACTGGCTGTCGCTGGTCGCGAACACCATCTGCCACGAGTACTGCACGATGACGGCCTTGACCTGGTTGCGCAGCGTCTCGATCTCGGACGAGTCGGCGGGGGCGGTGTAGCTGGCGCCCGGTGCGACCGTGATCTGGTCGGCGTTCTGCAGGTACTCCATCGTCGAGGTGGCGCCGCCCATCTGCGCCGACCAGTCCTCGGACAGCGCGTTGGCGGTGGCCTCCTGGTACGACGGCCAGAACGTGTAGCTGTACGGGAAGCCGGTGGCCGGGTCGACCGACACCGGAAGCACCGACGGTGCGTTCAGGGCCGAGACGCCGTCGGCGTAGTCGCCGCCGCCCCACTCCTCGGGCACGTTGCCGCCACCCTGCAGGAACACCTGGTTGCCGAACTCGGTGAGCTCCGGCTCGCCCTCGGCATTGAGGTCCCACGTGAGACCCTGCGGTCCCGCGGAGCCCTGCGTCTGCGCGCTGTTGGCGTACGCGCCCTCGGGCGAGTAGAGCCAGTCGATGAAGGCGGCGATGCGCTCCGGGTCTTCGGCCTTCGAGCCGATCGCGAACACCTGCTTGCCGCCGTAGGCCTCGGCGCCGTAGGAGAAGATCTTCTGGTCGGCCACCGGCGCGATCTCGAAGCCCTTGCCGGCGGCCATGTTGTCTTCGGTGTTGTACGCGGTCTGTCCCAGCCACGGCCACCACGAGAACATGACCTGCCCGTTCTGGAACTTCGAGTACAGCGTGTCGTAGTTCTGCGTCGTCGACTCCGGGTCGACGAGGCCGAGCTTGTTCGCCTCGAAGTAGAGGCGGAGGCTGCGGATGTAGCCGCTGTCGGCGTCGAGGATCGACTGGTAGTCCGAGCCGTCGGCCTGGGCGAGCACGAAGCCCATCTCGTCGTAGCCGTAGAACGTCGCGGGCTGCTTCGCGTTGTTCATCATGTTGCCGTCCCAGTCCTTGAACAGGGAGAAGGCATAGGTCGGCTTGCCGTTGGGGGCGGTCGGCTCGAGCTCGTGCATCTGCTCGAGCACCGGGATCAGGTCCTCGAGGGTGCCGAGCTCCGGGTAGCCGAGCTGCTTGTACAGATCCCAGCGGATGAAGGGGCCGAAGGTCGGGTTCAGACCTTCCGACGCCTCGGTCGGCTTGAGCGAAGACACCGACGTCGGGAAGGCGTAGATGCCACCCGACTCGCCCGCGAGGTTCTGCACGGCGGCGTCGTACTCGGCGGCGTTGTCCATCGCCGGGTAGATGTCGGAGACGTCCATGACCAGGCCGCCCTGGACCAGCTCGTCGAGCTTCTGCCCCTTGTCGGTGATGATCATGTCGCCGAGGTCACCCGCCGCGACGCGGGTGTTGTAGAGGGTGTCGCCACCACCGGCCACGTTGGGCGCGATGATGTTGAGCTTCATGTTGAACTTGTCCTTCACGATCTTGGCGAACCAGCCCTGCTGGATGCCCATGTAGTTCGCGAGGCCGTCGAAGACGTCGATCGTGATCTCGTCGTCCCACTTGTCGGGGAACTCGTCGATCGCGCTCCGGGTGGGGGCGGCGGTGCCCGAGCAGGAGGCCAAGGAGCCGGCGGTGACGATGGCGGCGACCGTCAGCATCACCTTCCGAGTGAGCTTCATTGCATTTCCTTTCTTGGTGGTGTGTACGGCGCGTCAGCCCTTGACGGCGCCGAGCATGATGCCCTTCACGAAGAAGCGCTGGAAGAGCGGGTAGACGAAGATGATCGGCAGCACGACCAGCACCGACACCGTCATCCGGATCGATGTGGGAGTCTGCGAGGTCGCGGCCCCGACGATCGACGACAGATTGCCCCCGGCATCCTGCGCCGCTTGGGCGAGCGAGGACGCCTGGTTGATGAACATGTAGAGCAGGTACTGCAGCGTGTACAGCGACTGGTCGGTGACGTAGATCAGCGTGTCCTGGAACATGTTCCACTGCATGACCGCGGAGAAGATCGCCACGGTCGCGAGGATCGGGGTCATGTTCGGCAGGTAGATGCGGAAGAAG
This sequence comes from Microbacterium telephonicum, assembly GCF_003651225.1. Taxonomy (GTDB): domain Bacteria; phylum Actinomycetota; class Actinomycetes; order Actinomycetales; family Microbacteriaceae; genus Microbacterium; species Microbacterium telephonicum. Next base: position 617,814 of record NZ_RCDB01000001.1, on the reverse strand, counting down.
ATCTGCAGGATGCCTGCACCGTCGACCTCGGCCGCCTCCTGCAGCGACGCGGGCATCGACTCGACGAACGTCTTGACGAGGATGATGTTGAACGGCTGCACGATGAACGGCAGCACGTACACCCAGAAGTTGTTCGTCAGACCGAGGGTCTTCATGATGATGAAGATCGGGATGAGGCCGGCCGAGAAGTACATCGTGATGATGACGAACCGGTACCAGAACTTGCGTCCCCACATCCGCGACTGCGTGAACATGAACCCGAGGAACGCGGAGGCCAACACGGTGGCGACCGTGCCGATCACGGTGCGGCCGATCGAGACGAGCGTCGCCATCGGCAGGCCCGGCAGCTGGAACACCTTCTCGTAGTTGGAGAAGTGGATGTCGACCGGCCAGATGCGCACGTCGCCGAGCGCGGAGACGTCGTTGGCGCTGATCGAGTTGATGATCAGGTAGTAGAACGGGTACGCGCACAGCACGGCCATGAGGATGAAGACCGTGTAGTTGACGATCGAGAAGACGACGTCGCCGCCGGAGCGGACCGCGGTGTGCTTGGTCAGGGTGGTCATTCCGGGTACCTCAGACGATCGACTGGCCGCGGACGCGCTTGGCGATCGCGTTGACGGTGAGCAGGAGGATGACGGAGATGATCGACTTGAGCATGCCGATCGCCGTCGCCATCGACAGGCTGTTACCGGTCATGCCGATGTTGTAGACGTACAGGTCGAGCACCTGGATGTACTGCTTGTTGAACGCGTTCTGGAACACGTAGTACTGCTCCATGCCGTTGTTGAGCAGGTTCGCGATCGACAGCAGCAGCAGCACGAGGTACGTGGGCATCAGCTGGGGCACCGTGATGTACCACATCTTCTGGAAGCGTCCCGCGCCGTCGATCTCGGCCGACTCGTACAGCGCCTGGTCGATGCCGCTGATCGCCGCGAGGTAGATGATCGCACCCCAGCCGAGGCCCTTCCAGATCGACCACAGCGTCATCGTCAGCCAGACGTTCTGATCGGTGTCGAGGAACTTGATCGGCGCCGTGATGAGCCCCCAGTCGCCGAGCACGTTGTTCACGAGCCCCGAGCTGGAGAACAGCGAGAACGCGATCATGTAGACGAGCACCCACGAGATGAAGTTCGGGAGCGTCGTGAGCGTCTGCACCGAGTTGCGGAACCAGGGCGCCTTCACCTCGTTGAGGAAGATCGCGAACGCGAGCGGGAGCACCGATGTCGCGATGCCGAGGAAGCTGATGGCGAGCGTGTTGATCAGCACCTGGCCGATCTGCTGCATCTGCGTCGGCGAGCTCACCAGCAGCTGGAACCACTGCAGCCCGACGAACTCCGAGCCCTCCAGGCCCAGCGCCGGCTTGTAGTCGTAGAGCGAGTAGATCCACCCGTAGAGCGGGAAGTACGCGAACAGGAACACCAGCACGATGAACGGGAGGATGCACAGGAACATCACGAACGACTTCTTGCCGCCCGCCTCCCGCGGCTTGCGCGCACCGCGACGGCGCTGCTTCTGCTCGGCACCCTCCTCGATGGTGGACGCCGCCACCTCGGTGAGAACCGCCTGCGAGGTCATGCGCCCACCGCCGATGTGCGGGGGATCTCGCGCGTCGTCCGCCGATCCATGTCACTCCTTCGTGCAACCGGACTTCCGTCGCCCGATTTGTTCGCGGCTCCAACAATCGAACCGCTTCGATGAATGTAACGCCCGCATCCGGATCCGTCAAACGGATCCAGGCAACGAGCGCGTAACGGTTGGGAGCGCTCCCGCGCCTTTAGCCCGCGGCCCCGTGGTCTGCGGCGCGGCCGTCGCCCGCGTCGCGGGGGCCGGCCGTGTACGAGAACGAGCGGAGCACCACGTCCCCCGACACCGCGCGGACGCCGACGACGCGTCCCGTGAACAGCCCGGCGACCTCGGTGGAAAGGTAGCGGCCGTCCGCGGACCCGAGCACGGTCTCCGCGCCCTCTGCCGACACGACCACGAGATCGACGATGTCGGGCTGCGGCTCGCCCCACCGCGAGGTGGGCTCGGGCAGCCGTGCCCGCAGGCGCAGGACGGCCTCCGGCCCCGACTCGACGGTGGCCAGCGTCGAGACGGCCGGTCCGATCGTCAGCACCGCCGACACGGTGCGACCGTCATGGACGAGCGCGTAGGAGTGCGCCTCGTCGATGCGCACCTCGAGCGCGGCGACGCCTCCTGCCGCGTCGACCCGCGCGTCGACGGTCCACTCCTCGTCGACGGCGCGCACGCACAGCAGCGGGATGCCGGGGCCGCGGCCGGCGCGCACCACGACGCCGCCGCCGTCGCCGGTCGGCTCCGTGAACGTCTCGGGGAACATGCCGACGCCGAGCCAGCGACCCGCCAGCGCGGCGTCGGTGAAGTCGTCGTGGAACGACGCGTCGACGGGCGTCGCGGTGAAGCGCCCCTCGTCGACGACGGGCCAGCCGTCGACCCAGTCGACGCCGACGAGGAACGTCTCGCGGCCGTTCAGATGGAAGCCGGGCGTCGCGCCGCGGGGGCGCACGCCGAGGTGCACCATGGCCCACGATCCGTTGACGAGCTGCACGAGGTCGCCGTGGCCCGCGTTCTGCACGGGGTGCTGGATGCCGCGGTGCGTGAGGATCGGGTTCGTCGGCGCCGGCTCGAACGGCCCGTCGAGGGTGCGCGCGCGGGCGATCGTCACGGAGTGGCCGCGCTCGGTGCCGCCCTCGGCGGCGAGCAGGTACCACCAGCCGTCGATGCGGTACAGGTGCGGCCCCTCGGGATGGGCCCCACCGGTCCCCCGCCACAGCAGGCGCGGTTCGGCCAGGAGCGTCCCGGTCTCGGGATCGATCGGCACCGTGCCCAGCGGATGCAGGTGCTCGGCGTGCGGTGCCCAGGTGAGGTGGCAGACGCCGTCCTCGTCCCAGCTGAGGTCGGGGTCGATGCCCACGGTGCCGGGAATCTCGACCGGATCCGACCAGGGGCCGGCCGCATCCTCGGCGTGGACGAGCAGCTGCCCGACGCCGGCACCGTGCTGGTTGGTGTCGGTCCAGACGATCCAGAAGCGTCCGTCGTGATGGCGGATCGTCGGCGCGTAGACCGAGCCGCTCGGGTTGCCCCGGTGCTCGGGGATCTGACTCGGACGGGTGAGCGCGTTGCCGACGAACCGCCACGTGACGAGGTCGGTGCTCGCATGGATCGGCAGGCCCGGTAGGTACTCGAAACTCGAGTTCACGACGTAGTACACGTCCCCCACACGGCAGATCGAGGGGTCGGGATAGAACCCCGGGATGATCGGTCGGACGTCGGTCACGGTGCCTCCTCGGCGAGGGTGATGGGGATCGTCGAAGCGCTACGACGATCGCCCGACGCACGACAGCCTGCCATGCACCGGCGCGCGACGCGGGTGTTTCGCGCAGGTGAAGCGCGTCCGGACAAAGTGTCGGGACGGACCTTCCGGTGAACAGGTTCGTCCGGTTCCGCCGCGCATTCATTGCACCGCCGGATTCGGACGTATTGAATGACCGCACGTGTTCCAGGGCGGAGCATGAGAGCGGAGATCTTGTGACGTCGGCACCCGAGACGACGATCGACAGCCCCGACCTCGACGTCGACCGCGGCGACGTCACGCTGACCGGCGTGACCAAGCGGTACGGCGACCAGGTGGCCGTCGACGATCTCTCCCTGCGCATCCGACCCGGTGAGTTCCTGTCGCTGCTCGGCCCGTCGGGGTGCGGCAAGACGACCACCCTGCGCATGATCGCCGGGTTCGAGCATCCGGATGCCGGGTCGATCCGCATCTCCGGGACCGACGTGCTGGGCGCACCCCCGTTCAAGCGCGACGTCAACACGGTCTTCCAGGCCTACGCCCTCTTCCCGCACATGACCGTCGCCGAGAACATCGCCTACGGCCTGCAGCAGCGGCGCACGCCGAAGGCGGAGGTGCGCGAGCGCGTGTCGTCGGCGCTCGACCTCGTGCAGATGCGCCGCTTCGCCGACCGCAAGCCGACGCAGCTCTCCGGCGGGCAGCAGCAGCGCATCGCACTCGCCCGCGCCCTCGTCAACCGCCCGTCGGTGCTGCTGCTCGACGAGCCCCTCGGCGCGCTCGACCGCCAGCTGCGCGAGGAGATGCAGCTCGAGCTCAAACTGCTGCAGGCCCGACTGGGCATCACCTTCGTCTTCGTGACCCACGACCAGGGCGAGGCCCTGTCGATGAGCGACCGCATCGCGATCATGCGCGCCGGACGCATCGAGCAGCTCGCCGATCCGCACACCGTGTACGCGCGTCCCGCCTCGGCGTACGTCGCGGCGTTCGTGGGGCAGCAGAACTTCTTCCGCGGCGAGAGCGCGCACGGCGGCACCGCCGTCGCGTCGCCGCACGTGCTGGCACGGTCGGCCGGTGATCCGCTGCGCTCTGCGCGCGGCGAGGCCGCGGTGCGTCCCGAGAACGTGCGCATCGACGCCGACGCACCCGGCTCCGACCTGCCGGAGGCCAACGCGGTGCGCGGCGAGCTCATCGGCCTGTCACATCTCGGCGAGACCATGCAGTACCTGGTGCGGCTGCACGGCGGCACCGACCAGGAGCAGAGCCTCATCTCGCGGCGGCCCACCCCCGAGGCGCCCGATCTGCGCGTCGGCGACGCCGTCGTGTGCAGCTGGTCGCCCGCGCACGTGCTGCTGTTCCCCGCCGACGACGCCGCGGAGGCCGGCGGTTACATCGCCCCACCGACGGCCTGACCGGCGCACGGATGCCGGGCGTCCGCGCCCCGGCATCCGGCCCACCCCGCGACCCGAACGACCCGATCCACCCGAACGACCCGATCCACCGCTGTACCCGACACCGACCGAGACCCCTGGAGGCCCCGATGCCCGAGTCCCGCACCCCGATCCGCGTCCTCGCCCACGAGAGCGCCGTGCCGGTGATCGCCCGCGAGCTGTCGCGTCGCCGTTTCCTCTCCTTCGCCGCCGCGGCCGGCGGCGCCGCGCTGCTGGCGGCCTGCACGCCCGCAGGCGGCGCGAACCCGTCGGCGCAGGCGACCGGTGGCGCCCTGGAGAGCAGCCTGTCGGTGTACACGTGGGGCGACTACGACTCCCCCGACGTCGTCGCGAACTTCACGAGCGAGATGGGCCCGAAGGTCACGCTCGACTCCTACAGCTCCAACGAGGAGCTCATCGCCAAGCTCGTCGCCGCCAAGGGCACCTCCGGATACGACATCGTCGTGCCGACCGGCGTGTTCATCCCCCAGATGATCGAGAACGGCCTACTCACGAAGTTCAACAAGGACCTGCTCCCGAACCTGGCGAACATGGATCCGGCCTACCTCGGCCGCGCGTGGGACCCCGAGAACGACTACTCCGTCTGCAAGGCGTGGGGGACGACGGGATACGTCTACGACAAGACCGTCATCACGCGCGAGCTGTCCACCTGGGACGACTTCTTCGACGCCGCCATGAACGAGGCCAGCGGCAAGACGAGCATGTCCGACGACCCGGCCGGCATCATCGGCTCGTACTTCTGGGCGAAGGGCGCCGACTGGAACACGACCGACGAGACCGAGCTGCAGGCCTGCCGGGACTTCCTCGTGAACGAGCTCGCCCCGCACATCGCCGCCTTCGACTCCTACCCCGGCACCAACGCGATCCCGCAGGGCACGCAGGTGCTCATGCAGGCGTGGAACGGCGACGCGCGCCTGGGCCTGCTGGAATCGAGCGAGCCCGACCGCTGGCAGTGGGTGCTGCCCGGCCCGTCGACCGAACTGTGGATGGACAACTGGGCCATCGCCGCGGGCGCCCCGAACCCCGAGGCCGCGCACGCGTTCATCGACTTCTCGATGACGCCCGAGAACCTCATGCTGAACCTCGACTACATCGGCTACCACGTGGGCGGCAAGGACATGGAGGCCGCAGCGACCGCCGAGGGCCTCGAACTGCCCGAGCTCATCTTCTTCACCGACGAGCAGCTGTCCACGATGCACGAGCAGGAGCTCAACGACTCGCAGACGGTGCGCGTGGAGATCTGGAACGAGATGAAGGCCGCCGCGGGTGCCTGAGACCTCGCCGCGTCGCTCCTGGGGTGGGGCGCTGGCCGTCCCCGCCTGGGTGTGGCTGCTGGTGTTCTTCGTGGCCCCCGTGGGCCTGGTCGTCTGGTTCAGCTTCGGATACAAGCCCGGCATCTTCGGCACGCACGCCAACGACGTGCTGTCGTTCGACCGCTACGTCGAGGCGTTCTCGCCGACGTTCCTGACGACGTTCCAGAACACGCTGTGGGTCGGCGTGCTGGGCACGGCGCTGTGCTTCCTGATCGGAGCGCCGGTCGCGTACTGGATGGCGTTCAAGGTGCGGCCCGAGCGGCGCGGACTGCTCATCGCGCTCGTGCTCATCCCGTTCTGGACGAACTTCCTCATCCGCACGATCGGCTGGCAGGTGATCCTCGCCCCCGAGGGCTGGCTGTCGACCGCGCTGCAGTCGGTGGGACTGCTCGGCGGGCCGCTCGACCTGCTCTACACGCGTCAGGCGGTGCTGCTGGGCGTCGTCTACAACTACCTGCCGCTGATGATCCTGCCGTTGTTCGTCGCCTTCGACCGCGTGGGCCCGGCACTGCGGGAGGCGTCGAAGGATCTCGGCGCCGGGAAGGTGTCGACGTTCTTCCGCGTCACGCTGCCGCTGTCGCGCCCCGGTGTCGTGGCCGGCGTGCTGCTCGTGTTCATCCCGCTCATGGGCGACTACATCACCGCGACGGTGCTCGGCGGCGCCAAGGGCAACATGATCGGCCAGCTCGTGGCCAGCCAGTTCCAGACCGCCCAGAACTGGGCGCTCGGCTCGGCGATGGCCGTCGTGCTCATGCTCGTGATCACCGCGACGATCGGCGTCGCGGCCCTCCTCCTGTGGCTCGTCGCCCTCCCGTTCCGGCATCGCAACCGCGTCGAGCTCGATCCCGTGCCGACCGCCGCAGCATCCGCAACCGAGGAGGCGGTCCGATGAGCGTCACGAAGACCGAGACGATCCTGCGTCAGCGCGACGGCTCGATGCTCGGCAGCGGCAAGCGCTCGCACCGGTCGTGGACCGACATCGCCCTGAACTTGTGGGGCGTGCTCGTGCTGCTGTTCCTGTTCGCGCCGATCATCGTCATCGTCGTCTACTCGTTCAACACCGGACGCCTGCTCGTGTCGTTCGACTCGTTCGGCTTCGACGCGTTCGCGACGATCCTGCACAAGCCCGCGGTGCAGAACGCGGTGCGCGTCTCGCTCATCACGGCGCTCATCTCCGCGATCATCGCCACGACGCTCGGCACGCTCGCCGGGATCGCGATGGCGCGTTACCCGGGCAAGTGGGTGTGGTGGTTCCTCGGCCTGCTGCTGCTCGTGTCGGTGACGCCCGAGATCGTCGACGCCGTGGCGCTCCTCCCCTGGTTCGTCTGGCTCGGCCAGGACCTCGGCGTCACGATGTTCAACGACGGCATCGTGCGCCTGTCGATCGGCTCGTCGCTGTTCGCGACCGCGGTCGTCTCGTACATCGTGCGCGCGCGCCTGGTCGGTCAGGACGCCAATCTCGAAGAGGCCTCGAGTGATCTGTACGCGAAGCCCGTGACCACCTTCCGCCGGGTCACCCTCGCCCTCGCGCTGCCCGCCGTGCTCGCCGGCTTCCTGCTGGCGTTCACGCTGAGCCTGGACAACACGATCGTCGCGGCGTTCGTGCAGGTCTCCGGCACGACGCCGTGGCCGGTGTACGTCCTGTCGGCCGTGCGCTCGGGTCTGCGCCCCGAGGTCGCCGCCGTCTCGACCGTCATGCTCGTGCTGACCCTCATCGCGCTCGCGGTCGTGGCGGTCGTGCTCAAGCGCGCCGGCGACTCGGCGACCGACATCGCCCGCACCATGGCGGGCGGCTGATGCACGCCGACCTGGTGTTCACCGGCGGCCCGGTCTTCACCGCCGACACCGTGCGTTCGCGCGCGTCGGCGGTGGCCGTGCGGGCCGGCCGCATCGTCGCCGTCGGCGGCGACGAGGTGCGGGGGCTCATCGGACCGTCGACCGAGGTCGTCGACCTCGCGGGGCGGATGCTGGTGCCCGGCTTCCAAGACGCCCACGTGCACCCGGTGTGGGGCGGGCTCGACATGCTGCGCTGCGACCTCTCCGGCGATGCGACGCGCCCGCAGTACCTGGAGCGCATCGCCGCGTACGCGGCGCAGCATCCGAACGAGGAATGGATCCTCGGCGGCGGCTGGCAGATGTCGGCGTTCCCGGGCGGCACGCCCACGGCCGCCGACCTCGACGCGATCGTGCCCGACCGCCCGGTGTTCCTGACCAACCGCGACGGGCACGGCGCGTGGGTCAACTCCCGCGCGCTCGAACGCGCCGGCATCCACGCGGGAACCGTCGATCCGGCCGACGGGCGCATCGAGCGCCTCGCCGGCGGCGCCCCGTCGGGCACGCTGCACGAGGGCGCGATGACCCTCGTGAACCGGCTGCTGCCGGAGGACTCCGCCGACCGGATGCTGGAGGCGCTGCTGCTCGGCCAGCGCCACCTGCACTCCTTCGGGATCACGTCCTGGCAGGACGCGATCGTCGGCTCCGAGTACGGCGACGCCGCCGACCCCGCGCCGAGCTACGTGCGCGCCGAAGAGGAGGGACTGCTCACCGGACGTGTCGTCGGGTCGCTGTGGTTCGACCGCTCCCGCGGCGCCGAGCAGATCCCCGACCTCGTCGACAAGCGCGACCGGTTCACCGGCGAGCGCTTCCGCGCGACGACGATCAAGGTCATGCAGGACGGCGTGGCCGAGAACTTCACCGCCGCGATGCTCGAGCCCTATCATGACGGCCACGGGCACCCCACCGACAACTCCGGGATCTCGTTCGTGCCGCCGGAGGTGCTCGGCGAGGTGGTGCCGCAGCTGGATGCCCTCGGGTTCCAGGTGCACTTCCACGCGATCGGCGACCGCGCGGTGCGCGAGTGCCTCGACGCCGTCGAGCACGCGATCTCCCGCAACGGCCGCGGCGACAACCGGCACCACATCGCCCACATCCAGGTCGTGCACCCCGACGACATCCCGCGGTTCCGCCGGCTCGGCGTCGCGGCGAACATGCAGTCGCTGTGGGCGACGCTGGAGCCACAGATGGTCGAGCTGACGCTTCCGTTCCTGGGCGCGCCCCGCGAGGCGTGGCAGTACCCGTTCGGCGACCTGCTGCGCTCCGGCGCCGTGCTGGCTGCCGGATCGGACTGGTCGGTGAGCTCCCCCGATCCGCTCGCCGCGATCCACACCGCGGTGAACCGCCGGGCCGCCCCCGGGTACGAGGAGGGCGAGTACGACGCGTTCCTCCCCGAGCAGGCCATCGACCTCGCCACCTCGCTCACCGCGTACACCGCCGGATCGGCGTGGGTGAACCACCTCGACGCGACCACCGGCACCATCGAGGTCGGCAAGCTCGCCGACCTCGCCGTGCTCGACCGCGATCCGTTCGACGGACCCGCCGACCGGATCGGCGCCACACGCGTGCTGCAGACGTTCGTCGACGGCGCCCGCGTGTACGCCGCCGACGACGCGTAGAGTCCCGACATCCGCCGTCCTCCCGCACCACACCCGCAACACCCCGATAGGAAGTGATACCCGTGGGAACCACCGTCTTCGAAAGACGTGTGCCCTCGGCATCCGTCATCGACCACAGCCTCGAGCAGACGCGCACCGGCGCGTTCTGGATCGACGACCTGCCAGAGGAGCTGCGGCCAGACCGCCCGCCCCTGCACGGCACGGTCACCGCCGACCTCGTGATCGTCGGCGCCGGCTACACCGGGCTGTGGACCGCACTGCTGGCCAAGACCCGCGACCCCGGCCGGCGCGTCGTGGTCGTCGAGGCGAACCGCACCGGGTGGGCGGCATCCGGCCGCAACGGCGGATTCTGCGAGTCGAGCCTCACCCACGGGCACGAGAACGGCGCGAACCGCTGGCCCGACGAGCTGCCGCTGCTCGACCGGCTGGGCCGGGAGAACCTCGACGCGATCCAGGCCAGCGAGGCCGAGTACGGCATGGACTTCCAGTTCGAGCGCACGGGCGAATTCGCCCCGGCGATCGAGCCGCACGAGGTCGCCTGGCTCGAGGAATGGGCGGCGGAGGGCGACCCCGACGTCGTTTTCCTCGATCAGGATGCCGCGCAGGCCGCCGTCGCCTCCCCCACGTATCTGGCCGCGGTGTGGGAGAAGGCCACCTGCGGACTCGTGCACCCGGCGCGGCTGGCGGCGGAGCTCGCCCGTGTCGCCGAGGAGCGTGGCGTGGAGATCTTCGAGCGCTCCCGCGTGCAGCGCCTCGACACGTCCGGCACGGGCGTCACGGTCGTCACCGAGCACGGCCGCGTCGACGCCGACCAGGCGGTGCTGGCGACCAACGTGTTCCCGTCGCTGCTCAAGCGCAACCGCCTGATGACGGTGCCGGTCTACGACTACGCGCTCATGACCGAGCCGCTCAGCAACGCGCAGCTCGACGCGATCGGCTGGCACGACCGGCAGGGCATCGGCGACATGGCCAACCAGTTCCACTACTACCGGCTGTCGCAGGATGGCCGCATCCTGTTCGGCGGGTACGACGCGCTGTACCACTACGGCCGCCGCGTCGACCCGTCGTACGAGCAGCGCCCCGATGTGTGGAACAAGCTCGCGAGCCACTTCTTCACGACGTTCCCGCAGCTGGAGGGGCTGCGGTTCTCGCACCAGTGGGCGGGCGCGATCGACACGTCCACGCAGTTCACGGCGTTCTTCGGCACAGCCCGCGGCGGCCGCGTGGCCTACGCCGCCGGCTTCACGGGCCTGGGCGTCGGCTCGACGCGCTTCGCCGCCGACGTGATGCTCGACCTCCTGGCCGGTGTCCGCAACGAGAAGACCGAGCTCGAGATGGTGCGGGGGCGCCCGCTGCCGTTCCCGCCGGAACCGGCCGCGGCGATCGGCATCAACGTGACACGATGGTCGCTCGACCGCGCCGACCACAACCAGGGCCGGCGCAACCTGCTGCTGAAGACGCTCGACAAGCTGGGATTGGGGTTCGACTCGTGAGTGACGACGGGGAGATGGAGGCGGGCGTCGTGATCGACGCCCTCGCCGTGGCGGTCCCGCTCACGGCGGTGTCGCCGGCGCAGATCGTGTCGGGGTCGCCGAAGACCGGCTCGATGGACCTCGATGAGGACATGGGCGTGGGCGTGTGGGAGATGACCGCCGGCGCGATGCGCGACACCGAGATCGATGAGGTGTTCGTCGTGGTCACCGGCTCCGGCACGGTCGAGTTCACCGACCCGCCGCAGGATCCGATCGAGCTGCGGCCGGGGTCGGTCGTGCGACTGGAGGCCGGGATGCAGACGGTCTGGACGGTGCACGAGACCCTCCGCAAGGTCTACCTGGTCTGACCCGGCGCCCCCGGCGCCCGCGCCCCATCGCTCAACAGTCACTTTCGGTGGGTGGGGACGGCATCCGAGTCGCCGCTTGTGGCTGGTGAGCGGGTGGGCGGGGCGTCAGCGCGCGACGGAGCGGCGTACGAGCAGCGCGAGGTGCAGCGCCGCCTGCACCTCGCCGTCGTCGAGGTCGACCGCCAACAGCTCCTGGATCAGCGCGATGCGCTGGTAGAACACCGAGCGCGACAGATGCGACGCGGATGCCGCCGCCGTGCGGTTGCCGGGATGGGCGAGCATCGCCCCCAGCACGTCGAGCAGGTCGCCGCCGCGCGACAGGTCGTACTCGATGAGCGGCGCCAGCATCCGCTCGCCGTGGTCGAGCAGGCGGTGGTCGTCGCGCAGCGCCGTGACGAACCGCGCGAGCGGGCGGTTCTCGACACGGCGGATCTGCGGCCCGCGGCCCGCCCGGTCGCCGGCGCTGCGCGACAGGTCGATCGCCTCCTGCAACGATGCCAGCGCGCCGTCGAGACCGACGGATGCCGCGCCCACCGAGACGACCATGCGCTCCGCGTGAGGACTCAGCGCGCGGGCGAAGCGGCGCGCGGCGTCGTCGTCGAACCGCACCCGTGACGGCAGCGACAGCAGCACGGCCACGCCGGCCGCGCCTCCCGGGACGGCACCGGCGACCGCCCGTCCGCCGAGGGCTCGCGCGGCGGCGTCGGGCGCATCCGCGCGCACCTCGACACCCGAGGCGACGACGCCCAGCAGCTGCGCCCCCTCGATCGGCAGCCCCGAGGCCTCCACGCGCGACGTCGCCCCCGCGTGCCCGGTGAACCGGCCGGCCAGCAGGCCGTCGACGAGTGCGCGACGCCCCACGCGGGCCCACTCGTCGCCCTCCGCGTCGGTGAGGCGCCCGAGCGCGAGGGCGATGGCCCCCTGCTCGAGCACGGCGGCGCGCCCGGCCGGATGCTCCGGCCCGGGGAGCGCGACGAGATACCCCCAGCGGATGCCGCGGGCCTCGACCGGGACGATGAGACGCTCGTCGGCGTCGGTGTGACCGCGGTGCGCGATGCGCGAGCGCACCTCCCAGCGGGTGAACACCTCCTCCTCGCGGGAGGGCGGCACGTCGGCGACGATGACGTCGTGCGCGAGGCTCTCCAGCACGACGGGAGCCTCGAGCGTCTGGGCGAGCTGCGCGACGATGAAGTCGGCCGGCGACCCGCGCAGCGCCAGGGCGGTGAACCGTGTGCGCACCTCTTCGCGGGCCTGCAGGGCGGCCGACTGGTCGGCGATGATCCGGCGGTGCACGTGCTCGGTGAGCGTGACGAACTTCACCTCGCGGTGCAACGCGACGAGGGTCAGGCGCCGCTCGCGTGCGGCGGCGAGCACGACGGCCGGGACGTAGCGGTAGTGGGTGCCCAGTTCGAGCACGAGACACGACAGCCCCGCGTCGGCGAGTTCGGCGATGAACGCGCGCAGCTCGGCGGGCTCGGCGGGCCACGCCGACCCGGTCGACAGGAGCAGTTCGCCGCCGTCGAGCAGACGCGCGACGCCGGCACTGTCGGAGACGTGCACCCAGCGCACCGGCGCGTCGAGCCAGTCGTCCTCGCCGAAGACCTCCGGCCGGCCGGCGGCGACGGCATCGAGTTCGAGCACCTCGCGCACCGACGGCAGCCCGCCGGGCGTGGTCGGACGATCCGTCCGGATTGCGGATTCTTTGCGACGTTCGGGCGCCTGCATCCTGACTCCTGCTCTGTGACACTGGGGTGCAGATCAGCTTAGGCGTCCCGGTCGATCTGTCCGGTGCCGCCCTCTCCCCTCCGAAGGACGCTCCCATGGCCCTCATCCGCCACCACATCGCCGGCGCCGAATCCGGCTCGTCCGAGCGCACCGGCGTCGTCTTCGACCCCGCCACCGGGCGCGCCCAGCACGAGGTCGCCCTCGCGTCGACCGCCGAGACCGATGCCGCGATCGCCGCCGCCGCCGCGGCGCTGCCGTCGTGGCGCGCCACGAGCCTCATCAAGCGCGCCGACGTGTTCTTCCGGCTGCGTCAGCTGCTCGTCGACCGCGCCGACGAACTGGCCGCGATCATCACGAGCGAGCACGGCAAGGTGCTCTCCGACGCCAAGGGCGAGATCAGCCGCGGCATCGAGAACGTCGAGTTCGCCGCCGGCCTCGTGCACCTGCTCAAGGGCGAGCACTCCGAGCAGGTCTCCCGCGGCGTCGACGTGCACTCCGTGAAGCAGCCCGTCGGCGTCGTCGCGTGTGTCACCCCCTTCAACTTCCCCGTCATGGTCCCGCTGTGGATGACGGCATCCGCCATCGCGTGCGGCAACACGGTCGTGCTCAAGCCGAGCGAGAAGGACCCGTCGGCATCGCTGTTCCTCGCGAAGCTGTACGAGGAGGCGGGACTCCCCGCCGGCGTGCTCAACGTCGTGCAGGGCGACAAGGTCGCCGTCGACGCACTGCTGGACTCCCCCGACGTGCGGGCCGTGAGCTTCGTCGGATCGACCCCGATCGCCCGTTCGATCTACGAGCGGGCCGCCGCGAACGGCAAGCGCGTTCAGGCGCTCGGCGGCGCGAAGAACCACATGGTCGTCATGCCGGATGCCGACCTCGACGCCGCCGCCGACGCCGCGGTGTCGGCCGCCTACGGATCCGCCGGCGAACGCTGCATGGCCGTCTCGGTGCTCGTGGCGGTCGGCGACGACGTCGCCGACGCCCTCGTCGCGAAGGTCGCCGACCGGGTCGCCGGCCTGACGATCGGTGCGGGCACCGACGCGGCGAGCGAGATGGGCCCGCTCATCACTGGCGAGCACCGCGACAAGGTCGCCTCGTACGTCACCGGCGCCGCCGCCGAGGGCGCGACGGTCGTCGTCGACGGCACGGCTCAGCACTTCGAGGGCGATGGCTTCTTCCTCGGCGTCTCGCTCGTGGACCACGTGAGGCCGGGCATGAAGGTGTACGACGACGAGATCTTCGGACCGGTGCTCTCGGTCGTGCGCGTCGCGTCGTACGACGAGGCCGTCGAACTGGTCAACACGAGCCCGTTCGCCAACGGCACCGCGGTCTTCACGCGCGACGGCGGCACGGCGCGGCAATTCGAGTTCGACATCGAGGTGGGCATGGTCGGCGTCAACGTGCCGATCCCGGTGCCGGTGGGCGCGTTCTCGTTCGGCGGATGGCGCAGCTCACTGTTCGGCGACTCGCACATCTACGGCCCCGAGTCGATCCACTTCTACACGCGCAGCAAGGTCGTCACCTCCCGCTGGCCCGACCCCAGCGAGAGCCAGATCAGCCTCGGCTTCCCCAGCAACCACTGACCCCGATCAGGACTCCGACGATGACCACCGAAACCTTCATCGACCTCGAGGCGGATGCGCGGGTGCGCGCGGACGACCGCGGACACGTGTTCCATTCCTGGAGCGCGCAGGCGCTGATCGATCCGCTCCCCGTCGCGGGCGGCGAGGGGGCGAGCTTCTGGGACTACCGAGGGAACACGTACCTCGACTTCTCGAGCCAGCTCGTGAACCTCAACCTGGGTCACCAGCATCCGGACCTCGTCCGCGCGATCCAGGAGCAGGCGGGCCGGCTCGCGACGATCCAGCCGTCGATGGCCAACGACGTGCGCGGGCAGCTCGCGCGCGAGATCGCCGCCGTCGCCCCCGACGGGATGGAGAAGGTGTTCTTCACCAACGGCGGCGCCGACGCGAACGAGAACGCGGTGCGGATGGCGCGGATCGTCACCGGCAAGCGCAAGGTGCTGTCGATGTACCGCAGCTACCACGGCAACACGTCGACGGCGATCACCCTCACCGGCGACCCGCGCCGGTGGGCCAACGAGCCGGCCGACGGGTCGGTGGCGCACTTCTTCGGCCCGTACCCGTACCGGTCCCCGTTCCACGCGGCGAGCCCCGAGCAGGAGACGGCGCGGGCCCTGGAGCACCTCGAGCAGACGATCATCCTCGAGGGCGCCTCGACGATCGGCGCCATCATCCTCGAGACCGTCGTCGGCACCAACGGCGTCCTCGTGCCCCCGCCCGGCTACCTGCCCGGGGTGCGGGCGCTGTGCGACAAGTACGGCATCCTCTACATCGCCGATGAGGTGATGGTCGGCTTCGGCCGTATCGGCGAATGGTTCGCGTTCCAGGCCTTCGACGTCGTCCCCGACCTCGTCACCTTCGCCAAGGGCGTCAACTCCGGGTACGTGCCGCTGGGCGGCGTGCTCATCTCGGATGCCGTCGCCTCCCACTTCGACACCGTCTCGTTCCCGGGCGGCCTGACCTACTCGGGACACCCGCTCGCGTGCGCCGCCGGCGTCGCGACGTTCGAGGTGTTCCGCCGCGACGGCATCCTCGAGCGCGTGCGCGACCTCGGCGACCGCATCGTCGCGCCTCGCCTGGCCGCGATGGCGCAGCGGCATCCGTCGGTCGGCGACGTGCGCGGCCGCGGCCTGTTCTGGGCGATCGAGCTGGTGAAGGATGCCGAGACCCGCGAACCCCTCGTGCCGTTCAACGCCGCCGGAGCCGACGCGGCCCCGATGACCGCCGTCGCCGCGGCGTGCAAGAAGGCAGGACTCTGGCCGTTCACGCACTTCAACCGCGTGCACGTCGCCCCACCGCTCGTGATCTCCGAAGACGACCTCATCCGCGGACTCGACATTATCGACCGCGCTCTCGACGTCGCCGACGAGGCGATCGCGTGATGCGGCGGGGCGTCGTGCTGCACAACGTCGTCGGCGGCCGACAGGTCGCCGCATCCGGCCCCGCTCTCGACCTCGTCAGTCCCGTGACGGGCGAGGTGTACGGACAGGCGGGCACCTCGACGGCGGCCGACGTGGATGCCGCCTTCGCCGCGGCCGAGGCGGCCTTCCCGGCGTGGCGTGCCGCGACCCCCGCCCAGCGTCAGCTGGCGCTGTTCCGCCTCGCCGACGCGCTCGAGGCGCACGCGGAGGAGTTCGCCGACCTCGAATCGCAGGACACCGGCAAGCCGCGGGCGAGCCTCGTCGCCGACGAGATCGACCAGTCCGTCGACCAGCTGCGGTTCTTCGCCGGTGCCGCACGCGACCTCGACGGGCGTGCCGCCGCGGAGTACGCCGCGGGGTTCACCTCGTTCGTGCGGCGCGAGCCGATCGGCGTCGTCGCGCAGGTGACGCCGTGGAACTACCCGCTGAACATGGCGATCTGGAAGATCGCACCGGCGATCGCCGCCGGCAACACCGTCGTGCTCAAGCCCAGCGAGACGACGCCGCAGACGACCGTGCGCCTCGCGGAGCTGGCATCCGAGATCCTCCCCGCCGGCGTGCTCAACGTCGTGCTCGGCGACCGCGAGACCGGCCGACTGCTCGTCGAGCACCCGACCCCGCAGCTCGTGGCGATCACCGGATCGGTGCGCGCCGGGATGCAGGTCGCGCAGTCCGCGGCGACGCAGCTCAAGCGCGTGCACCTCGAGCTCGGCGGCAAGGCGCCCGCGCTCGTGTTCGCCGACGCCGACCTCGACGCCGCCGCCGAGGGCATCGCCAGCGCCGCGTTCTTCAACGCCGGTCAGGACTGCACGGCCGCGACCCGCGTGCTCGTGGCGCGCGAGGTGCACGACGCGCTCGTCGAGCGTCTCGTCGCCCGCACCCGCAGCCACGCGAAGACCGGCGCCCCCGACGACCCCGACGCGTTCTTCGGCCCGCTCAACAACGCCGACCAGCTCGCGCGCGTGACCGGCTTCCTCGAGCGCCTCCCGGCCCACGCGCGGGTGGCGATCGGCGGTGCACGCCAGGGCTCGACGGGCTGCTTCTTCGAGGCGACGATCGTCACCGGCGTCCGGCAGGACGACGAACTCGTGCAGCAGGAGGTGTTCGGCCCGGTGCTCACGGTGCAGCCCTTCGACGACGACGCCGAGGCGCTCGCACTCGCGAACGGCGTGCCGTACGCCCTCGCCGCGTCGGTGTGGACCCGCGATCACGCCCGCGCGATGCGCTTCAGCCGCGACCTCGACTTCGGGTGCGTGTGGATCAATGCGCACATCCCGTTCGTCTCCGACATGCCCCACGGCGGCTTCAAACACTCCGGCTACGGCAAAGACCTCTCGGTCTACGGGTTCGAGGACTACACCCGCATCAAGCACGTGATGACGAGCCTGACGTGACGGGCAACGGCGGCGTCTCGTTCTGGTGGCAGCAACTCGGGCTGCCGGTACCGCGACCGGCGCTGCCGGGCGACCTCGACGTCGACGTGGCGATCGTCGGCGCCGGCTACACCGGGCTGTGGGCCGCGTACTACCTGAAGACGCTGCAGCCCGACCTCCGTGTCGCCGTGCTCGAGCGGCGCTTCGCGGGGTTCGGGGCTTCGGGGCGCAACGGCGGCTGGCTCACCAATTCGGTCACCGGCGGTCGGGAGCAGTACGGCGCGGATGCCGGTGCCCGCCAGCAGCGGGCCATGAACGAGACGGTCGCCGAAGTGGTGCGGGTCGCCGCCGCGGAGGGCATCGACGCCGACATCCGTGTCGGCGGCGAACTCAACGTCGCGCGCGGCCCCGCCCAGCAGGCGCGCCTGGAGGCGTGGTTCCGCTCCGAGGCCGCCCAGCCGCACACCGACGTCGAGCTGTGGGGGCCGCGGCAGACCGCCGACCACGTGCGCGTCGACGGCGCGACCGGCGGCATCTGGCATCCGCACTGCGCCCGCATCCACCCGGCCAAGCTCGCCCGGGGCCTCGCCGCCGCCGTCGAGCGCCTCGGCGTGACGATCTACGAGGACACCGCGGTCACCGCGATCTCCGCAGGGCGCGCCGAAACGGCCCGCGGGACGGTGCGCGCGGGTCACGTGCTGCGCGCGACCGAGGGCTTCACCCCCGACCTGCGCGGCGAGCACCGCACCTGGCTGCCCATGAACTCGTCTCTCGTCGTCACGGCTCCGCTGCCGGCATCCGTCTGGGACGAGATCGGCTGGTCGGATGCGGCGACCCTCGGCGACATGGCGCACGTCTACATGTACGCGCAGCGCACCGCCGACGGCCGGATCGCGTTCGGCGGCCGCGGCGTGCCGTACCGCTTCGGGTCGCGCGTCGACGGCGACGGCCGCACGCAGGAGCGCACGATCCGCTCGCTCACGGCGCTGCTGCGCGACTTCTTCCCCGCCGCCGCGCGGGTGCCGGTCGAGCATGCGTGGTCGGGAGTGCTCGGAGTGCCGCGCGACTGGGCCGCGACCGTCGGCCACGATCCGGCGACGGGCCTCGGCTGGGCGGGCGGCTACGTCGGTACCGGGGTCGCGACGACGAACCTCGCCGGTCGTACGCTCGCCGATCTCGTGCTGCGGCGCGACACCGACCTCGTCGCCCTGCCCTGGGTCGGACACCGGGCCCGCCGATGGGAGCCGGAGCCGCTGCGCTGGCTGGCCGTGCAGGCCATCTACGGCGCCTACCACTGGGCCGACCGCGTCGAGGCGCGCGGAACGGCGCGCACGGCATCCGTCGCCCGCGTCGCCGACTGGATCTCGGGCCGGGGCCACTGAGCGCCTGCCCGCGAGGAACACCCGCAGTACCGTGAACACGAGGAGGACACCATGACCCGAACCGATGCCGAACTGCAGGAGATGGCGCGCGACCACCTGTGGATGCACTTCGCGCGGCAGTCCGTGATGACCGAGGGGTCGGGGGTGCCGATCATCGTCAAGGGCGAGGGCCACCACATCTGGGACTCGACGGGTCGCAAGTACATCGACGGGCTGTCGGGACTGTTCGTCGTCGCCGCCGGTCACGGACGGCGACGCCTGGCCGAGGCCGCCGCGAAGCAGGCGGAGGAGCTCGCCTTCTTCCCGATCTGGTCGTACGCGCATCCGGCGGCGATCGAGCTGGCCGACAAGATCGCCGACCTCGCCCCCGGTGACCTGAACAAGGTGTTCTTCTCGACCGGCGGCGGCGAGGCGGTCGAGACGGCGTTCAAGCTCGCCAAGCACTACTGGAAGCTGCAGGGTCAGCCCACCAAGCACAAGGTCATCTCCCGCGCGATCGCCTACCACGGCACCCCGCAGGGCGCCCTCGCGATCACGGGTCTGCCGGGCATGAAGTCGATGTTCGAACCGGTCACCCCGGGCGGGTTCCGCGTGCCGAACACCAACTTCTACCGCGCGGGCGAGATGGGCTTCGCCGGCACCACCGAGGAGCAGTTCGGCGTGTGGGCGGCCGACCGCATCGAGGAGATGATCCAGTTCGAGGGTCCCGAGACGGTCGCCGCGGTCTTCCTCGAGCCGGTGCAGAACTCCGGCGGCTGCTTCCCGCCGCCGCCCGGATACTTCCAGCGGGTGCGGGAGATCTGCGACCGGTACGACGTGCTGCTCGTCTCGGACGAGGTCATCTGCGCGTTCGGCCGCCTCGGGCACTACTTCGGTGCCGACGCCTACGGATACCAGCCCGACATGATCACGTTCGCCAAGGCCGTCACGAGCGGATACGCGCCGCTGGGCGGCACGATCGTCAGCGACCGCATCTACGAGCCGTTCGCGCACGGCACGGTCTCGTTCCCCCACGGCTACACCTTCGGCGGGCATCCGGTCTCGTCGGCCGTCGCCCTCGAGAACCTCGCGATCTTCGAGGAGGAGGGTCTCGTCGAGAACGTGCGCGCGAACTCCCCCGCCTTCCGCCGCACCCTCGAGAAGCTCACCGACCTGCCCATCGTCGGCGACGTGCGCGGCGACGGCTACTTCTTCGGCATCGAGCTCGTAAAGGACAAGGCGACGAAGGAGACCTTCGACGACGCCGAGTCCGAGCGACTGCTCCGCGGGTTCCTCTCCAAGGCGCTGTTCGACGCCGGCCTGTACTGCCGCGCCGACGACCGCGGCGACCCCGTCATCCAGCTCGCCCCGCCGCTCACGATCGGCCAGAGCGAATTCGACGAGATCGAGCAGATCCTCCGCGGTGTGCTGACGGAGGCCTGGACCCGGCTCTGAGACCGCCGGCATCTGCTCGGCCGTCACCTGTGGCGGGCTGACGGGCCGGCCGGTCGCCAGAAGCGACGGGTGAGCGGATGCCGGGCCACCCGGTCCGAGTAGGGTCGGGCGCATGGAGTACCGACCGCTGGGGCGCACCGGGGTGCGCGTGAGCCCCCTGTGCCTGGGGACGATGATGCTGGGCCCGTGGGGCGACGACGACGAGCCGGCCGCCGTGCGCATCGTGCACGCCGCCCTCGACGCGGGCGTCAATTTCGTAGACACCGCCGACATCTACGCGGACGGGCGGTCGGAGGAGATCGTCGGCAAGGCGCTCAAGGGCCGCCGCGACGACGTCGTGCTCGCGACGAAGTTCTTCAACCCCATGGGCGACGACCCGAACCACCGCGGCTCGTCGCGTCGCTGGATCTTCCGGGCCGTCGAGGACTCGCTGCGCCGGCTGCAGACCGACTACCTCGACCTCTACCAGGTGCACCGCCCCAGCCCCGACACCGACGTCGCCGAGACGCTCGGCGCGCTCTCCGATCTCGTCCACCAGGGCAAGGTGCGCCTCATCGGATCGTCGTCGTTCTCGGCGAGCGGCATCGTCGAGGCCCAGTGGACCGCGCGTGAGCGCCACCTCGAACGCTTCGCGACCGAGCAGCCGCCGTACTCGATGCTCGTGCGCGGCATCGAGTCCGACGTGCTGCCGACCGCGCAGCGGCACGGCATGGGCGTGCTGACGTACAGCCCGCTGTGCGCGGGCTGGCTGTCCGGCAAATGGGGAGGCGGGAACGCCCCCACCTCACGGTCCCGCGCCGCCGTGCGCTTCGACATGACCGTGCCGGCGAACCAGCGCAAGCTCGACGCCGTCGACCGGCTGCAGCAGGTCGCCGACGACGCCGGCCTGTCGATGACCGAACTGGCGATCGCGTTCGTCATCCGCCACCCCGCCGTCACCTCGGCGATCGTCGGCCCGCGGACGATGACACACCTCGAGACGGCGCTCCCCGCACTCGACGTGACGCTGTCGGACGACGTCCTCGACGCGATCGACGCGATCGTCGCACCCGGGGTCACGCTCAATCCCGACGACGACAGCTACGGCGAGAACGAGCTGACACCCGCCGCCCGGCGGCGCTGAGATGACCGGCGAACCGGCCGTCGTGCCCGCGCGCGGCTGGGCCGTGCTCGGGCGCCTCCACCCCGACGGGGCCGGCATCCCGGAGACCGACGATGGTCTCGTAGTGACGGGTGTGCCGCAGACGGGAGTACTCCCCTTGCTGCCCTCCACCCCAGGCGGCCCCCACCGGGCATCCGCCCGCTCCCCCCGCATTCCCAGCCGATCCATCACCCGCCCCACCTCTCCGCGAGGGGTCTGGATGGACTAACTGTTATACAGTTGCGGGATGGGGGGAATAGCAGAGGATGTGTGGGCGGGCGCGGGCGGGGGCAGCGCGTCGGTCGCGGAGGCGGCCGCGGCGCACCTGCGGCGGATGCTGCTGCGCGGCGTGCTGCCGGCAGGTCAGGAGCTGCGCGACACCGACATCGCCTCTCGGCTGGGCATCGCCCGCCCCACCGCGCGCGCGGCGGTCGCAGCCCTCGTCGGCGAGGGACTGCTGGAGCGACGACCCGGACACAGCGCACGCGTGCGCACCTTCACCGCCGCCGACGTGCACGACATCCACCGGCTGCGCCGGCTCGTCGAAGGCGAGGCCGTGCGCGCCATCGTCGCCGGCGACCTCGACACCACCGGCATCCGCGACGCGCTCGCCGCCTTCGGCCGCGCCGGCGACGACTGGGAGAACGGCCCCGACGCCGACGTGCGCTTCCACCTCGCCGTCGTCGAGGCCGCCGGCTCGCCGCGGCTGACCCGCTCCTTCCGCAGCATCGGCACCGAGATGCGGCTGCTCGTCGCGCTGCTGCGCACCCGCTACCGCTCCCTCGGAGAGCTGTACGACGAGCACTCCACCCTGCTCGCCGCGCTCGAAGCCGGCGATCTCGACGACGCGCTCCACGCCTGGGAGGCCCATCTCGACGACGCGGAGGCGTTCCTCGTCGCCGCCTTCGACCGCCCCGGCACCGCCGACACCCCCGACGACCCCGCGCCCACCCCCGACCCCCAGGAGCCCCGATGACCCTCGACCTCACCGCCTACGACGCCCTGAGCTTCGACTGCTACGGCACCCTCATCGATTGGGAGGCGGGCATCGCCGCCGTGCTCGGCCCGTGGGCGCGCCGCTTCGACGCCACCGTCACCGACGAGCAGGTGCTCGTCGCGTACGCCGGGCACGAGGCGGCCGTGGAACGCGAGGCACCCACGACGCTCTACCCCGATGTGCTGCGCGAGGCCTTCCGCCGCACGGGCGTCGCGCTCGGCTTCCCCGTGACGGATGCCGACGCCGACGCGCTCGGCACGTCGGTGCCGGACTGGCCCGCATTCCCCGACTCGGCCGAGGCCCTCGAGCGCCTGCAGCGCCACTACGCGCTCATCATCCTCTCCAACGTCGACCGGGAGAGCTTCGCGGGGAGCAACCGGCGCCTCGGGGTCACCTTCGACGAGATCCTCACCGCGCAGGACATCGGCTCGTACAAGCCGGCTCCCGCCAACTTCGCCGCGCTGCAGACCCGCGTCGGCGAACGCGGCTGGACGGGACGTCTGCTGCACGTTGCGCAGTCGCTGTTCCACGACCACGTGCCGGCCCAGGATGCCGGGCTCCCCGGTGTCTGGATCGACCGCCGCCACGCCCAGCCCGGCTGGGGCGCGACCCCCGATCCCCGGGCCGACGTCACGCCCGACCTGGCGTTCCCGTCGATGGCGGCGTTCGCCGACGCCGTCGACGCGGCCTCCGCGGCACGCTGACAACCCGCCGGGGCCGCCCCCGCGACGCCGAGGGACTCAGCCACGCGCGGGAGGCTGGTGCGGGATCCGCACCGGCGCCGTCGCGCCCGACGAGCGATGGCCGCCGACGTGGCGTGCGGCGGCATCCATCACCGCCGTCCAGCGCGAGAACTGCTGGCGGCGCCGCGGCCCCGTGCACCACACCACGTCGAACCCGGCCGCGATGGATTCGACGTACGCGATCACGTGCGCCGCATCGCCGCCCGCCACCCCGTCGTCGCAGAGTCGCCACCCGCCGTCGAGCTCTTCCACGAGCAGTCCCGGCACCGTGCGGTCCTCTTCCTCACGGTCCTCGTCATCGAGAACATCGGACATGACGCCCACCTCCGTCCGCATCGTCCGTCCGATCACGAACGACGCCGAGGGGCTTGACGCCGAGGGCCGCGCGTGCCTGAGCGTCAGTCGGGCAGCACGTACGGACGCGGGTCCGGGTCGACGCTCGGCTCTCCCGGAATGGGGACGACGGCGATGGGCACGCCGGGGGTCACCAGCAGCAGCGCGTCGCGCCGCATCCCCTCCCCGTCGTTGACGCGGAGCCAGTGGTGGCCGCTCTCTATGCCCTCCTCGATCTCGCGCATCACCTCGTCGGGCTCGCGGCCGCCGACGCTGTACATGCGCCCGCCGTATTCGATGTCAATCCGCTTCATCGTGGTCACCGCCCTCGTGGTCGTCCGGCGGCTCCGGCACGAGGTACAGTCCGCCGGGAGAGTTCGCGGTGTCGCTCAGCACGTCGATCCAGGTGCGGTTGAGCGTCGGGCGACGTCCGCCGTAGTACTTGTAGACGAGGGTGGCGCGGGGATGCACCCAGACGGTGGTGCGGCCGTCGCCGATGGACGGGTCGTCCTTCCAGCTGAAGTGGAACGATTCGCCGCGGCGCAGCTTGTTCCCGATGACGACCTGCAGGTGCGCGAGCACCCGATCCTCGAAGTCGACCTTGTGCGCGCCTTCGTAGATGAACTTCCCCATCGTGCCTCCTGGGTCGTGAGCGTACGACGGCGGGGGCGGTCAGCGCACAGGGGTTGACAGTTCCACGCGCAGCACGCGATCGTCACCGGCACGGGCGTCCCCGCGCCCGTCGGTGTTGCCCGTGACCAGCAGCAGCGATCCGTCGGATGCCGCCGCCACCGCCCGCAGCCGTCCCAGGGATCCGGCGAAGTGCTCGGTCGAGGCACCCGGGTCACCGACTGCCACGGCGCGCAGCACCTCGCCGCGCAGGTTCGCGATGAACAGCGTGCCGCCGACGACGGCGATGCCGCTGGGGCTCGCCTCCGACGTCGCCCACTGCTGCACCGGGTCGATGAACCGCGGGTCGCCGGCCGCGCCCTCGACCATGGGCCAGCCGTAGTCGCCGCCGGGTTCGATGAGGTCGGGTTGTCGTCCGGCGCCCCACCGTCGGGGGTCATCCGCAGGATCTTGCCCGCCAGACTCGACGGGTCCTGCGCGGCTTCCCGCACTCCCGCGTCACCGGTCGTGACGTAGAGCATCCCGTCGGGTCCGAACGCGATCCGGCCGCCGTCGTGCACACGGGCCGCGGGAGCAGGTCGGCGACGCGGACGTGCCCGCATCCGCCTCCGCAGCACACCCGGCGAGCACGGCGATCGCCGCGATCAGCGGGACCGGCCGGGACCGCGAGCGGCGGGGGTGCGCAGTAGGGTCGATGCCCCCAGCGGATCAACACCCACCGAGCCTGTCAAGGGGGTCGGTCGCGGCGGCGCCCACACCTAGCGTCGTGCACAGGTCGCCGGTGATCCGCCGGCGGCGTCGAAAGGAGAACACCATGGGTTTCGACGACAAGATCAAGAACACCGCCGAAGACCTCGGCGGCAAGGCCAAGGAAGCCGCCGGCAAGGTGACAGGCAACGAGCGCCTCGAGGCCGAGGGCCAGGCCGACCAGGTGAAGGCCGACGTCAAGCAGGCCGGCGAGAAGGCGAAGGACGCCTTCAAGTGACGGGCAATCCGATGGTGCCGTTCCCGCCGCTGGCAGGTGGGGACGACTCCGATGTCGAGGCGGATGCCGTCCGCGACGACGACGTCACGGTCGAGGTCGACGGGGAGACCGCACTCGACCCTGATGCCGACGACGCGCTCGTCGACAGCGCGGCGGCCGATCGGATCGCCGCCGAGACGGGCACGGGCGACGGCACCGCAGAAGACGCCGGCGGCGTGACCTGAGACGCGTCGTCGTGCACACGGACGCCCCCGCCACGCCGAATCGCGCGCGGGGGCGTTCCCTGTGCCCCGTTCGAGAGGTCGAGCGTCAGTCGGCGTCGTCGCCGAGAGTGGGGACGTCGGCCGGCTCGGGCACGACGTACAGACCGCCGGGGGTGTTGGCGGTGTCGGCGAGTGCATCGATCCATGCGGCGTTGAGCCGCGGCGCACGCGACCCGAAGTACTTGAAGACGAGGGAGCACCGCGGGTTGAGCCAGACGCTCGAGCGACCGTCTCCCAGGCTTCTGTCCTCGCGCCAGCTGAAGAAGAAGGCCTCACCGCGACGCAGCTTGGAACCGATCACGACCTGCAGGTGCGCGAGCACCCGATCGTCGAAGTCGACCTTGACGGATCCCTCATAAGTCAGGCTGCCCATTCGAATCTTTCTCCTCCGGGGGTGCGGCCCGCAGACCGCGAGTGGCTTAGGGTGAGGGGAGGCGCCGTCGGCGTCGTCTTCCCCCCGAGTGAGGTGCCATGCCGTACCGCGACCAGGCGACCGTGGAGTCGTGGGTGACCGAGTTCATCCTCAGACAGCAGGGTATCTACCCCGACGTCGCGGTGCTCGAACAGAACTACGTCGCGGGCCCCGATTCCGGGCTGGTCGTCGTGTCGTTGCGCACCGCGTCCACGGTGACCTACATCCAGCCGGTCGTCGACGCCGGAATCCCCCGCTGGGTCGTGACCTTCGAGCCACGCTCCGAGTCGTTCGATCTCGACGCGGTCGGAGTGGCCAAGCTCTCGGCCGATCTGCTCACTCTGTCGGAGCTGTGCGCTCACCTGCAGCGCAAAACGGACGAGGCGCGAGCTGCGCTCGCCTGAGCGTTCACAGCAACGGCGCGAGCAGGCCCGCCATCGCTGCGACTCCGCCTGCCACGACCGCAGAAACGGTGGCGGCGGGCAGCATCGAACGGTCGAGCGCGAGCTTGCGCGCACGCTCCTCCGGCGGCTCCCACGCCTCGACCGCCGACTGCGCGGCCTCACGCGTCTGGTAGCGGCCGAGAGGCGTCGAGGTCCCGTCATAGGCCACGAAGGCGCCCGACTCCGTGGTGTACACCGACCCCACGAAATTTCCGGCCGTGCTGGCGACGTGGAAGCCACTGTCGACCGTGGCCCAGGTGATGCGCCCGCGATCGCGTGCGCCGTGCCCCTCCGCCTCGGGCCTGTCGTCGGTCGTGAGGGTCATGCCGCACGCACCAGCTTCGCGGGCCGGTCGACCTTTGCGGTCTTGTCCTCCGCGTCGAGGTCGACGACGATCCCGCCCGATGAGTTGGCCGCCTTCGCGAGCTCGTTGAGGTAGACGCGGTCGATGGCGCCGGCAGCCTCGGCGGACACCTCGAACCGCAACGGGATCGAGCAGTGCAGCCAGAGCGTCGACCGCTCGCCGTCGCGGTCCCACGACAGCGGGAAGCTCTCGGAGCGACGGAGCTTGGTCGAGATCACGACCTTGAGATGAGCCAGCACGCGGTCCGACATCTCGATCGGATCGGGCGAGCTTCCGTAGTACAGGCGACCCATGGTCTCGATCCCTTCTTTGTGTTGCCAGGAACGTTACTCACGAAACAACTAGTTAGTCAAACTATATTTTTCTGCTACGTTGGGAGCACCAAAGGGATGACTCAATGGATGAAGAAAACGACGCCGACGCCATCTCGCGCCGAGTGACGAGCGCCTTGGCGCGCTACCGACTCGCGCACGATGCGATGAACGCACGCGCCCGCCAGAACAGCGGGATGACCGACAACGAGCTGCGCATCGTGCAGTTCCTCATGACCGAACGGGACGATTCCCGCGCCGTCACCCCGACGCTCATCGCCCGCCATCTGGGCATCACCTCGGCGTCGACCACGGCGCTGCTGGACCGCCTCGAGAAGTCGGGCGCGATCGAGCGCGCCCGGCATCCGTCCGATCGGCGCAGTCTGCACATCACCGCGACCGCGCACGCCGAAGAGCTCGTGGACTCCACCGTGGGGGCGTTCACCGATGAGACCCGACGCATCGCGTCGGAGCTCAGCCCGTTCGAACGCGATGCCGTCGCGCGTTTCTTCGACCACCTCGCCGAGGCCGCCGACGCCATCGCGGAGGAGGAGCGGGAACCACGGCGCCGCGCCGGCTGATTTCGGGTCAGTGGTCGACGTGGTCGACCGCGTCGCGCATCGCGTCGAGGAAGGCGATGACGGTGGCCCGTTCCCCTTCGCCCATCCCCCGCACGATCGCCATCATGCGCTCGTGCATCGCGCCGAGGGTGCCGCGGATCTCCGACTCGGACTTGTCGCTCACAGTGATGAGCACACTGCGGCGGTCGCGCGGATTCGGGGTACGGTGCACATGCCCCGACATCTCGAGCCGGTCGAGCAGCGCCGTCGTCGATGCGGACGTGATACCGAGATACCGACTCAGCGTGATCGGAGTGACCGGCTCGTCGCGCAGCCGCGCGCGGGAGAGGAAGCGCAGCACGAGCAGTTCGTTCTCACCCATGTCCATCGAGCGCTGCGTGCGACGGCGCATCGCGACCTCGGCCGCGCGGTACAGCCGCATCGCCTCCATGACGGTGGTCGAGCGCTGCTCGTCGTCCGATGCGCCGAACCAGTAGGAGGCGTGCGTTTCCATCCTCGGGAATCTATCAGCGCCCCGCGTGCCGGCGGCGCATCGGCGCGAGACTACGCTGACCGAGACCAGGGAGGATCGCGATGACGCAGATCGACACGATCGTGGTGGGCGCCGGAGTGGCGGGGCTCACCGTCGCGCGACTGCTGCGCGGACGCGGACGCACCGTGATGGTGCTGGAGGCGCGGGACCGCATCGGCGGGCGCACGCACACCGAGCGGCGCGGCGGGCAGATCACCGACCTCGGCGCGTCGTGGATCCACGGCATCACCGACAGCCCGCTCGCCGCGGCGGCGGCCGCGTTCGGGATGCCGACGATCGAGTTCACGGTCGGCAGTTATCAGCCCGGCGGCCGGCCGATCCGGTACTTCGGCCCCGAGGGCACACGCCTGACGGATGCCGAGCAGCAGGCGTTCGTGGATGACGTGCGCACCGTCGACGGCCTGCTCGCCGCGGCGGTCGCCGCATCCGCCCCCGGCACGTCATACGACACGGCGTGCGAGCGCGCGCTCGAGTCGGCGGGGTGGGACGCGGAGCGGACCGAGCGGGTGCGGGAGTTCCTGCGGCACCGCAGCGAGGAGCAGTACGGCGTGCACAGCACGCTGCTCGACGCGCACGGCCTCGACGACGACCAGGTCGACGGCGACGAAGTGGTCTTCCCGCGCGGGTACGACGAGCTCGCCGCCCACCTGGCGCAGGATCTCGACATCCGACTCGGGCACGAGGTGCGGCGGGTGGAGTGGGATGCGGCGGGGGTGCGGGTCGCCGTCGGCGACACGGTGCTCAGCGCCGACCACGCCGTCGTCACGGTGCCCGTCGGCGTGCTGCGATCCGACGCGTTCACGATCGCGCCGCCGCTGCCCGCGCCGATCGCGACCGCCCTGACGCGACTGGAGATGAACGAGTTCGAGAAAGTGTTCCTGCGTTTCGACGAGGCCTTCTGGGACGCCGATGTCTACGCGCTGCGCGTGCAGGGACCCGCCGGCCTCTCGTGGCATTCCTGGTACGACCTGACCGCCCTCCACGGCACGCCGACGCTGCTGACCTTCGCCGCGGGGCCGACCGCCGCCCTGATCCGCGACCGGAGCGACGAACAGGTCGCCGACGACGTGCTCGCGGCGCTGCGCCGTCTCTACGGCGACGCCGTGACCACGCCGACGTCGGTTCACGTCACCCGATGGCGCGACGACCCGTACTCGCGCGGGTCGTACGCGTATCTCGCCGTCGGCGGTCGCCCCGAGGACCACGACGCGCTCGCGACGCCGGTCGGCGGCGTGCTGCACCTCGCGGGCGAGGCGACCTGGACCGACGACCCGGCCACCGTGACGGCCGCCCTGATGTCGGGGCACCGGGCCGCGGAGCGCATCCTGGGAACGGCGGTGGCGGTCGACGAGCTCTGGAAATCGCGCCTTCCCGACTGAACTCTTGGCGGAGCGTCAAGAACGGCGATTCCTTCACCCCCGAATCGGCGAAAGAACCGCGGCAGGTCTCGCTAGCGTCGACGCATGCTCTCCGATCCGCCCACGCCGCCGCTCGTCGCCGCGCCCGGGACGACGCGCGCGGCCTACTTCGTGTCGGACAGCACCGGTATCACCGCCGAGACACTCGGTCGTGCGCTGCTGTCGAACTTTCCGGGCTTCACGTTCCAACGGCACACGATTCCGTTCGTCGACACGCCCACCGGCGCCGCCCACGTCGTCGCCGACATCACCGCCGCCGCCGAGGCGGGACTTCAGCCGATCGTGTTCACCACGACGAAGGACGCCGCCGTCAGCGCCGTGCTCGCCGCGGCACCCGCGACCCGCATCGACCTGCTCGGCGGCCACCTGACCGAACTCGAACAGACGCTCGGCACGACGGCATCCGAGCAGCTCGGCCAGTTCCACACCCTCGCCGACACCGAGCACTACTTCGCACGCATGCGCGCCGTCGAGTACGCGATCGAGCACGACGACGGGCAGAGCGCGCGCGCCCTCGACCTCGCCGACGTCATCATCATCGCCCCCAGCCGGTGCGGCAAGACCCCGACGACGATGTACCTCGCCCTGCAGTACGGGTTGCTCGTCGCGAACTATCCGCTCACCGACGACGACTTCCCCACCGACGGGCTGCCCTCGCTCGTGCAGCCCTACGCCGCGCGCTGCTTCGGCCTGACCACGACGCCGCTGCGGCTGAGCCAGGTGCGTCACGAGCGTCGACCGAACTCCACCTACGCGAGCCTCGCGCAGTGCACCCTCGAACTCCGGCGCGCGGAGGACCTGTACCGCCGCACCCGCGTGCCGTTCCTGAACTCGTCGACGAAAAGCGTCGAGGAGATGTCCGCCGTCATCCTGCAAACCCTGAAACTCCGCTCCTGACCCGCACGACGGGTCGGCGAACGACAAGGAGACCGAAGTGACCAACATCCTCTGGTTCGAGAACATCGGCATGGCCGACCTGCCGCAGGTCGGCGGCAAGAACGCGTCTCTGGGAGAGATGGTCTCCCATCTCACCGACCTCGGCGTGCGTGTGCCACGCGGCTTCGCCACCACCGCCGACGCATTCCGGGCGTTCCTCGCCCACGACGGCCTGGAGCGCCGCATCCAGCAGGCGGTCGACACCGTCGACGTCGACGACGTGACCGCCCTCACCGCGGTCGGCACCGAGATCCGCCGATGGATCGAGGACCACCCGCTGCCGGGCGACCTCGAGGCCGACATCCGCGACGCCTACGACCGGCTCGTGGCCACCGACCCCGAACCCGACACCGTGACCTGGGCGGTGCGCTCGAGCGCGACCGCCGAAGACCTCCCCGACGCGTCGTTCGCCGGACAGCAGGAGACGTTCCTCAACGTCGGCGGAGTGGACAACGTGCTGCAGGCGGTGCGACGCGTCTTCGCGTCCCTCTACAACGACCGCGCGATCGCCTACCGCGTACACCACGGCTTCGCGCACGCCGAGGTGGCCCTCTCGGCCGGCGTGCAGCGCATGGTCCGCTCCGACATCGGCGCCTCCGGCGTCATGTTCACGGTCGACACCGAGTCGGGATTCGACCGCGCGGTGTTCGTGACCTCGGCGTACGGCCTCGGCGAAGCGGTCGTGCAGGGCGCAGTCAACCCCGACGAGTTCTACGTGTCCAAGCCGGCCCTCCGCGCCGGGAAGGCGGCGATCCTCAAGCGCTCGGTCGGCGAGAAGGCGATCGCGATGCGCTACACCGACAGCCGCGAGGCGGGAGCGAGCACCGCGTTCGTCGACGTGCCGGCATCCGACCGGGGCCGGTTCTCGATCACGGATGACGAGGTCACGGAACTCGCCCGTCACGCGCTCGTGATCGAGGACCACTACGGGCGCCCGATGGACATCGAATGGGGACGCGACGGCGTCGACGGGAAGCTGTACATCCTGCAGGCGCGACCCGAGACCGTCGTCTCGCGGGAGTCGGCCAACGTCATCCGCCGCTTCAAGCTGCACGAGACCGGCACCGTCGCGACGGCGGGTCGCGCCATCGGGCAGCGCATCGGCGCAGGGCCGGTACGCGTGCTCACCGACGTGTCGCAGATGGCGGCGTTCCAGCCCGGAGACGTGCTGGTCGCCGACATGACCGACCCCGACTGGGAGCCGATCATGAAGCGCGCCTCGGCGATCGTCACCAACCGCGGCGGGCGCACCTGCCACGCGGCGATCATCGCGCGCGAGCTCGGCATCCCGGCCGTCGTCGGCACCGGCGACGCCTCCCGCACGCTGCGGGACGGCCAGGAGGTCACCGTCTCGTGCGCCGAGGGCGACACCGGGTTCGTCTACGAAGGGCTGCTCGACTACGCCGAGGAGGAGACGCACCTCGACGCGATGCCGGAGTCGCCCGTGAAGATCATGATGAACGTCGGCACACCCGACCAGGCGTTCTCGTTCTCCCGACTGCCGCACCGGGGCGTCGGGCTCGCGCGCCTCGAGTTCATCATCAACCGGCAGATCGGCATCCATCCCCGCGCCCTGCTCGAGTTCGAGAGCCTGCCGGACGACGTCGAGGCCGAGGTCGCCGCACGCATCGCCGCGTACGCATCGCCGCGCGACTACTTCGTGCGCCGCGTCGCCGAGGGCGTCTCGATGATCGCGGCGGCCTTCGCCCCCGAGCCCGTGATCGTGCGGATGAGCGACTTCAAATCCAACGAGTACGCCAACCTCATCGGCGGCGAACTGTACGAGCCCGAGGAGGAGAACCCGATGATCGGGTACCGCGGCGCCTCGCGGTACATCTCGCCGGACTTCCGGGAGTGCTTCGACATGGAGTGCGAGGCACTGCGGTACGTGCGCGAGGAGATGGGGTTCACGAACGTGCAGGTGATGGTGCCGTTCGTGCGCACCGTCGGCGAGGGCCACTCGGTCGTCGAGCTGCTCGCCGAGAACGGTCTGCGTCGTGGCGTCGACGAGCTCAAGGTCATCATGATGTGCGAGCTGCCCACCAACGCGCTGCTCGCCGACGACTACCTCGAGTTCTTCGACGGCTTCTCGATCGGCTCGAACGACATGACCCAGCTCACGCTCGGCCTCGACCGCGACAGCGCCCTCGTGGCCGACACGTTCGACGAGCGCGACCCGGCGGTGCTGAAGCTGCTGTCGATGGCGATCGAGGCGTGCCGGCGGCGCGGAAAGTACGTCGGCATCTGCGGTCAGGGCCCGTCGGATCATCCCGACCTCGCCGAGTGGCTCGTCGCGCAGGGCATCGAGAGCGTGTCACTGAACCCCGACACGGTCGTCGACACCTGGCTGCGCCTCGGTCAGGCCCAGCCCGCGCACTGAGCCGGGCCTTCCGCCCCTCCGTCCTCGCGCATGCGTTCACCTGCATGCGCGAGGGTGAGGGCGACGGAGGTGGACATGACGACATCCGACCGGCGGTTCCCGGCAGCGGTCTACCGGCACGGCGACGAACCCGACGCGCGGTTCAGCCTCGCCAACGAACGCACGTTCCTGGCGTGGATCCGCACGGCGCTCGCTTTGCTCGCGGGCGGCGTCGCGCTGGAGGTGCTCGGGCTCGACCTGCATCCGCAGCTGCGGTTGGCGGCATCGCTCGTGCTCGTGATCTCCGCCGTGCTGACCTCGGCGCTCGCCTGGTCGAGCTGGATGCGCACCGAACGGGCGCTGCGGCTGAACGCTCCCCTGCCTCCGTCGCTGCTCGGACCGTTCCTCGGAGTGGCGGTGACGGCCGCGGGCCTATTGGTGCTGCTGTCGGTCGTGCTGCGATGAGCGTCTTCGACCCCGGCCTGCAGCCCGAGCGCACCGAGCTCGCCTGGCGCCGCACGGCGCTCGCCCTGGGCGTCGGCTCGCTCGTGAGCATGCGGCTGCTGCCGGTCGCCCTCGGAGACCCGTGGTGGATCCTGGCGGGGATGACGGGCCTCGTCGTCGCCGCGCTCGTCTGGGTCGCCGCTCGGCGGCGCTACCGCGCCGCATCCGCCGCGCTGCTGCGAGACGGAGACCGCGCTCGGATGCCGGGGGCGGGGCTTCTGCTCGGGATGGCACTCGTGACGATCGCGACCGCCGTGCTCGCCGTCGCGATCGTGCTGGTCGGAGCGTCGGGTGGGCTCGTCTGACAGTGGAGTTGAGGCTTTCCCCGCCGACCTGTTACCGGTAACATATCGCCCATGAGCCAGGTCGCCGAAGACAACGCCCGCCTCGAGGTCGCGATCGCGCGGACGCGTGCCGAGGTCGCGGGGCTGCATGCAGAGTTGGTGCGGTACGGGTTGGTGGTGTGGACGGGTGGGAACGTGTCGGGGCGGGTTCCCGGTGCGGATCTGTTCGTGATCAAGCCGTCGGGGGTGTCGTATGACGATCTGGCTCCGGAGAACATGATCCTGTGCGATCTGGACGGGAACGTGGTGCCGGGGACGCCGGGTGCGGATCGGTCGCCGTCGTCGGATACCGCGGCGCACGCGTACGTGTATCGGAACATGCCTGAGGTCGGCGGGGTGGTGCACACGCATTCGGATTACGCGGTGGCGTGGGCGGCGCGAGGTGAGGAGATCCCGTGTGTGATCACGGCGATGGCCGATGAGTTCGGCGGGCCGATCCCGGTGGGGCCGTTCGCGATCATCGGGGACGATTCGATCGGGCGGGGCATCGTGGACACGTTGACCGGTCACCGGTCGCGGGCGGTGCTCATGCGCAACCATGGGCCGTTCACGATCGGGGCGACGGCGAAGGATGCGGTGAAGGCGGCGGTGATGCTCGAAGACGTCGCCCGCACGGTGCACATCGCGAAGCAGGGCGGCGAGCTGATCCCGATCCCGCAGGAGAGCATCGACGCGCTCTACCACCGCTACCAGAACGTCTACGGACAGACCACCGACGACCGCCGGTGACCCTACGCGGGCCCTTCGGCGAGCAGCAGTTCGGGTGCGCGCAGCACCTGGATGAGCCAGGATGCCGCTTCGGCTCGCGATGGACTACCAGCTCTTCCTCGTCTCGGGGATGCGCAAGGCGTTCGTGCACGGCATCCCGGCGCGAGAGTCGGTCGTCGCGGGTGTGCGCGGCGGACGTGCGGTGGTGACCGCCGCCGCGATCATCATGGCGTCGGTGTTCGGCGGGTTCGTCTTCAGCCACCTCGGCATGGTGCGCCCGCTCGGGTTCGGTCTCGCCATCGGTGTGCTGTTCGACGCGTTCGTCGTGCGCATGGTGCTCGTCCCGGCGCTCATGCACCTGGCCGGCAAGGCCGCCTGGTGGATGCCGCGCTGGCTCGACCGCATCGTGCCCGACGTCGACGTGGAGGGCGCCGCGCTCGAGCGCTCGCACCCCGTTCCGCACTGACGCCCGGGGCGCCGAGGCTCAGCTTCCGGTACACAACTGCAAGGCCCATGCCGCGACACGCCGATGCCTGATCCGCCGCACCGGCGTGTCGCCGCATCCGCACCGCACTTGCGAACGGGCGTCCGGGAGGGGTGTGACCCGCAGCCTCAGGCGGCGAGGCGGGCACCGAGCCACGCCCGCGCGCGCCCGAACAGGTCGCGGGCGAGGTCGGTGTCCCCGGCCCAGGCCTCGAAGCCGTGCGGGGCGCCGGGAACGAGGTCGAACGTGACGTCGACTCCGGCGGCGCGCAGGCGATCCGCGTAGGCCCGGTCCTCCTCGAGGAACAGCTCGATCTCCGACGCGTAGATCCACGTGGGTGGCAGCCCGGCGAGGTCGTCCCGACGCGCCGCGGCGGCGTACGGCGGCAGCTCGGCGGCGCCGAGGCTGTCGCCCAGATAGGACCGCCAGCCCACGAGGTTCGCACGGTTGTCCCACACGAAGTGCGCCTGCGCGTCTCGGGCGCGATCGGTCGCGGTGCGGTCGTCGAGCATCGGGCAGAACAGCCACTGCGCGGCGACGCGGTCGCCGGCATCCACTGCGCGCTGGACGAGGGCCGCGGCCAGTCCCCCGCCGGCGCTCTGCCCGCCGATCGCGATGCGGTCCCGGTCGAGCCCGAGATTTCCGACGCGCGCCTGCAGCCAGCGCCACGCGGTCCAGGCGTCGTCGATCGCGGCGGGGAACGGATGCCGGGGCGCGAAGCGGTAGTCGACCGACACGACCGTGACGCCGAGGTCGCGGGCGGTCTCGCCGCACAGCCCGTCGTCCATGGCCGCCGCGCCGAGCACGAGCCCGCCGCCGTGGATCCACAGGAGCGCTGCGCCGGACGGGTTCGCGGGCCGGTACACGCGCACCCGCACGCCGTCGGCGTCCACGCGGTGGCGTTCGACGCCGTCGACGCGGCGCCCGGGGATAAGGCGCGACAGCGACGGCGCGAGCGCCAGCGCCACCGGGTTCGTGATCGGCACGTTCGGCATCCGCTGCACCGTCTTGCGCAGCGTCGGATCGACGAGGGAGATGTCCATGGGGGCCTTCCGGGCGGTCGTCATCGACATCCGCATCCTGTCATGTACCCGCCGTGACCGCCGTGAGCGGATCAGTGCAGGGCGGCGTCGGCGTCGAGCAGTCGCCAGGCGAGGAACTCGACGGCGAGTCCGGCGCGCGTCGGCGCGCATACGAACGGTCCGGCCTCCGCATCCGCGTCGCCCGGGAACGGCAGCAGTCGCAGCAGCCGCAGCGGCCCGCCGTCGACGCCGATGCGCAGCGTGATCGCGTCGTCGCCGCGGCTGGCGCGCACCGTGACGACGCGGCCCTGCCACTCGGGCACGGGCGCCACCGACCAGTCCGACATCCCGTCGGTGACGACGGCGCCGGCCTGCGGCAGCCCGTCGGCGTACTCGACTCCCGCCTTCACCCAGCGCTCGTCGGATGCCGTGACGAACAGGCCCGCCTGATCGAACTGCGCCTCGAACGCGGCGACGAAATCGACCTCCATCGCGCCACCGACCGGGAAGGGCACGACGAGCGCGTGCTCACTGTCGTGCACGAAGCCGTAGGAGGTGCGCCGCCAGGCGTCGCTCCCCTCGGCGGCGGTGACGACGAGTGCGCCACCGCGTTCGACGGCGGCGACGGGGGGATGGGTCCAGCGTCCGTCGGACCAGGAGAGGGTGCTCATCGTCCCATCCTGACGGACCGCGGGGAATATCCACGGGAGACATACCTCCAAGTGGAGGTTTTCTGTTATCGTGAGGTCGCGCGGATCCCCGCGCGTGCGACGACGCCAGAAAGGAAAGGTCATCGTGGCCCTGCCCGACACCTCCAAGCCCGCAGCCTCGGTCCAGCTCTACACGCTCGCCGACGCCTTCTCCGCCGACATGGGCGGATCGCTCGACAAGCTCGCCGCGATCGGCCTGCGCGACGTCGAGGCCTTCGACTTCGTGCGGCGCCCCGCCGAGATCCGCGCCGCACTCGACGCCTCCGGACTCGCATCCCCCACCGGCCACGCGCCCCTCCTGTCGGACGAGCTGTGGACGCCGGACGGCTCGATCCCCACCCCTGCACCCGAGGTCGTCTTCGAGGCCGCCGCCACGATCGGCATGACGACGGTCATCGACCCGTTCGTCCCCACCGAGCGCTGGCTGACGCTCGACGGCGTCACCGACATCGCCGACCGGCTCAACCGACTCGTCGACGTCGCCGCCGGCTTCGGTCTCACCGTGGGCTACCACAACCACGCCCAGGAGTTCATCGCCGACTTCGACGGCGAGACCGCGTTCGAGCGCTTCGTGAAGCTCACCGACGAGCGCGTCGCGATCGAGCTCGACCTGTACTGGGCCCTCGTCGGCGGCCAGGACGTCACGGGCCTCGTCTCGTCCCTCGGCGACCGCCTCGTCGCGGTGCACGTGAAGGACGGCATCGCGCCGGAGCGCAACCCGTTCGCCCCGGATGCCGCCGAGTTCGGTTCGGCCAGTCTCGACCAGCGCCGCCCCGGCGAGGGCGACGTGCCGCTGGCCGAGGCGCTGCGCGCCGCATCCGCCGTGCAGTTTGCGATCATCGAATACGACAACGCCCCGGGCGACGTGTTCGAAGACATCGCCGCGAGCTACGCGTTCCTCACCGAGGGCGGGTTCGTCCGATGAGCGCGGTCGGCATCGGCGTCATCGGCGTCGGGGTCATCAGCGACACCTACCTGCAGAACCTGTCGGCGTTCCCCGACACCGAGGTGCTCATCGTCGGCGACCTCGACCTCGAGCGCGCCCGCACGCAGGCCGAGAAGTACGGCGTCCCCGCCCACGGCTCGGCCGACGACGTGCTGGCCCACCCGGGCGTGGACCTCGTCATCAACCTCACGATCCCCGCCGCCCACATCGAGGTGTCCCGCCGCGCGGTCGCCGCCGGCAAGCACGTGTGGACCGAGAAGCCGCTGGGGCTGGACCGGGACGGCGCCGCCGAGCTGCTGCGCGAGGCCGAGGCGGCGGGTGTGCGCATCGGCTCCGCGCCCGACACACTGCTCGGCCCGGGCTTCCAGGCCGCGCGCCGCGCGATCGAGGAGGGTCGGATCGGTCGTCCGCTGTTCGCCCAGACCGTGTTCCAGACGCAGGGCCCCGACCTCTGGCATCCGAACCCCGGCTTCCTCTTCGCGCACGGTGCGGGACCCCTGCTCGACATGGGGCCGTACTACTTCTCGGCGCTCGTCAGCCTGTTCGGGCCCGTCGACCGCGTATCGGCGTTCGGCACGAAGGCCCGCGAGGAGCGCGAGATCCACACCGGACCACGCGCCGGTGAGACTTTCCCCGTCGAGGTGCCCTCCACGATGCAGGTGATCGCGGCGTTCGAGTCGGGGCAGCAGTCGCAGACGCTGCTGAGCTTCGACTCCGCGCTCGAGCGTCACGGCATCGTCGAGATCCACGGCACCGAGGGCACGATCGTCATCCCCGACCCCAACCAGTTCGCCGGACGCATCGCGGTCGTCGCGCCGCTGGGCGTGTTGCGCGACGGGATGTCGTTCGAGCAGCAGTGGGTGGAGATCGAGCACGCCGACGTCGAGGTCGGCCGCGGCCTCGGAGCGCTCGACATGGTGCGCGCCATCGCCGCCGGCCGCCCGCACGTCGCTTCCGGCGAGCTCGGCTTCCACGTGCTCGACGTGCTGCTGTCGGCCGAGGAGTCCGCGGCGACCGGCGAGACGGTGAAGGTCGCCAGCACCGTGGCCCCCGTGCCGCTGCTGCCCGAGGCCTTCGACCCCTTCGCCGCGACGCTCTGACGCCCCGCCGGCCCGCCCGCCGGCATCGGGCATCCGGCATCCGGCATCCGCTGAGAGAAGAACCCGACGCCGAGGCGCGGCGAGGGCGGGCGGCGGGCGGATGCGGGGTCAGGCGGGCGGGGCGAGCAGACGGTCGAGCATCGACAGGGCGGCTTCGTGGTCGACGGCGCCGTCGAGCAGCCACTGCGTCTGCAGGCCGTCGGAGGCCGCGATCACGAGCGCCGCGACGAGCTCGGGG
Source organism: Microbacterium telephonicum (assembly GCF_003651225.1). GTDB lineage: Bacteria > Actinomycetota > Actinomycetes > Actinomycetales > Microbacteriaceae > Microbacterium > Microbacterium telephonicum. The sequence goes on along the minus strand of NZ_RCDB01000001.1, from coordinate 579,026 downwards.
TCGACGTCGGCGCGGATGCGGCCGGCATCCTGATGCCGCCGCACCCCGTCGGCCATCGACGCCCGCAACCGCGCGAATCGCTCGGTGACGAAGGTGTGGGCGGCGAGATGGCCCTCTTCGAGCGACGCCGCGACGAGTCGGGAGTACAGCTGCACGAGCCCCGGGATGGCCCGGTTCTCTTCGGCCGAGATGCGCATCGCCTCGCCGGGCGTCACCTCGACCGGCGGCGCGACGTGGCTGTCGGCATCCGCTTCGGATTCGCGGTACACCTCGACCAGCAGCTCTTCGAGCGAGCCGAAGTAGTGCGTGAGTGCCGCGTGGGTGACTCCGACCTCCCGGGCGATGGCGCGCAGGCTCGTGCGCTCGGAGCCGCGCTGGGCGAACACCTCGATCGCCCGGTCGAGGATCTCCTGACGTCGCGCGATCCCCTTCGCGTACGCACCGCGTGAGCGCGGGGCATCGGGGTCGGCGGCCGTCATCCCGCCAGTCTACGAGCGGCGGATTCCTATCCCGCGGCGCGCGGAGGCGTCACCGTGCGACGAAGTCGTACTCCTGGAAGGCGGCCACCTCGGGGATCCAGCGGTCCTGGACGAACCCGACATGGGCGGGGTGCGTGTTGTACGCGTCGTAGGCGTCCTGGTCGGCGAAGACCATCGAGAACTGCAGCGTCAGATCGCTCTTGGCACTCACCTGCCGCTGGATCCGGAAGTCCGTCACGCCCGGGATCGAGGTCAGCGCCGCCTCCCCGTCGCGCAGGAACGCCGCGGCCTCGACCGAGCCCTCGGGGTGGACGAGACGGAAGACCACGGTGTGCTGGATCGCCATGCCTCCAGCCTATGGGCCGCGTCGAAACGGGCTGCTCGCGCGTTTCGACTCGCTCCGCTCGCTCAACGACCGGGGGTCGGTGCATGCCCCCTCCCGGTCGTTGAGCGAGGAGCGCAGCGACGAGTCGAAACGCCCCGGACCCCGCAACCGATGGTGGGTGCGCGGGTTTCGATACGCCGTCGGCGCCGGCTACTCGACCACCGGAGGGAACCGCGACGGCCCGCGGCTGCGCGGGCGTCGGTAGCGTGGAGGCATGAGCGCCATCCTGCTGATCGGCGGCCACGGCAAGGTCGCCCGCCTCCTCACCCCTCTCCTGCTCGCCGACGGCGACACTGTCACCTCGGTCGTGCGCAACCCCGACCACGTCACCGAGATCGGCGCCCTCGGTGCCGAGGCGGTCGTCGCCGACGCCGAGACGATGACGCTCGACGAGTGGCGCGGGCTCGTCGAAGGACACGACGCCGTCGTCTGGTCGGCCGGTGCGGGCGGCGGCTCCCCCGCGCGCACGAACGCGATCGACCGCGACGCGGCGGTGCTGTCGATGCAGGCAGCCCTCGCCGAGGGCGTGCGGCGCTACGTGATGGTGTCGTGGGCGGGCTCGCGTCTGGATCACGGCATCCCGCAGTCGGAGTCGTTCTTCACGTATGCGCAGGCGAAGGCGGTGGCCGACGCGGTGCTGCGCGACTCGGAACTGGAGTGGACGGTCATCGCGCCGAGCACACTCACCGAGGAGCCCGGCACCGGGGGCGTCGCCGAGGCGAAGCCGGGCGGCTCGGTGCCGCGCGCCGACGTCGCGGCCGTGGTCGCGGCGGCACTGCGCACGCCCGCGAGCATCGGGCGGACCTTCCGCTTCGACGCGGGAGCCACCACCGTCGCCGAATTCGTGTCGTGACCGACGACGACGCGGACGGGGCGTACCGCCGCCTCTCCCCCGGCCAGCGCTGCGTCGTGTCGGTGATCGACGTCGACGGGGGCGTCGACGATGTTCTCGTGCACGAGCGGATGCTGCTCGAGGCGCCGAACTGGACCCTCGACGGCGACGCGCTCATCCTCAACGGCGACGGCAGGCTGTGGCGCTTCGACCTCGCGTCCCGTGAGCTGCGCGACATCACGCCCGACGGGCTGCCCGCCCTCAACAACGACCACGTGCTCGACCCCGACGGCGTGCATGTGTTCATCAGCGCGAACGACGGTCACATCCACCGCGCGGCGCTCACCGGGCGGATGCTGCTCCCCCAGTCGCAGCACGTGCTCGCGGATGCGCTCCGCCGTCACCCGCTCCGCCATGCCGCCATCCTGTCAGGTCGGCGGTGCCCAGCAAGTGACGGAGGACCTAGCGGGCGGGCGATCACGACCTCGCGTGGGCGGGTCAGAACTCGGCGAGGCAGCGCACGACTTTCGCGCCGGCTTCGAGTTCGGCGGGGGTGAGGCCGGCGAGCACCTCGCGCAGGCGCGCGTGGAACTCGGCGCGCAGCTCGTCGACGAGGGCGACGGCGGCCGGCGTCGGGGTGAGCACCCGCATCCGCCCGTCGTGCTCGGCAGGTCGCGACTCGAGCAGCCCGACCTCTTCGAGCATGCGCACCTGGCGGCTGACGACGGACTTGTCCATCTCGAACAGCTCGGCCAGTTGGTGGGCGTTCGCGCTGCCGCTGCGCACGATGTGGGCGAGCAGCTTGTAGCCCGAGGGCTGCAGATCGGTGTGCACGCGGACGGCGGCGTCGCGCCACATCATCCGGGTACGGGCGAACAGCAGGTTGATCGAGGCCTCGACCTCGTCGAAGGGGCGGGCGGGATCCGCCGCGTCCCCGGCACCGTGGACCCGTGCCGGGGACGCGAGCGAGCCAGTGGCGCTCATGTCAGCGCGAACGCTGCTCGCCGTCGGTGCGCTCGAGCACCGCGACCGGGGAGGTGGCCGTGCCGCGCAGATCGCCGCCGACGGTCGAGATGGTGCCGGTGGCGGCGCCGATCTCGGCCTCGGCGACCTCGATGACCGATTCCTCGGCCTCCTGCAGCGCCTCGGCGGCCGTCTTGGTCGACAGCGGCTTGTTCTTCACGAACGCGATGGCGACGATGGCCAGCGCCGCGAGCGGGATGGCGATGATGAACGCGTCGGCGATGCCGTGGCCGTAGGCGCCCTCGACGATCGCACGGATGCCCTCGGGCAGCGACGACACGTGCGGGACGTTGCCCGAGGCGAGGTGCTGCAACGCGTCGGCGTCCTCCGGCGTGCTCGGGGTGAAGCCCGCGAGCCCATCGGCGACGTACTCGCCGACCTTCGTCGAGAGGATCGAGCCCATGATCGTGACGCCGATGGTGCCCGCGATCGTGCGGAAGAAGTTGACGTTCGAGGATGCTGCACCCAGCTGCGTGGGCGGGGTGTCGTTCTGCACGATGAGCGTCAGGTTCTGCATGACCATGCCCAGGCCCGCGCCGAGCACCACCATGTAGGCCGCGACCTGCACGAACGGGGTGTCGTAGCGCAGCGTCGCCATGAGGCTCACGCCGATGAGGGTCAGGACGGAGCCGGTCAGCATCCAGCCCTTCCACTTTCCGAAGCGGCTGACGAGCTGGCCGATGATGATGGACGCGCCCATCTGGCCGACGATCATCGGGATCGTCATGAGACCCGACTCGGTCGGTGTGGCGCCACGGGCGAGCTGGAAGTACTGGGCGAGGAACACCGAGGTGGCGAACATCGAGACGCCGATGGCGATCGAGGCGAGCACCGACAGCGTGAACGTGCGGTTCTTGAAGAGCGTCATCGGGACGATGGGCTCCTTGACGAAGAACTCGACGGCGATGAAGGCGAGCAGGGCGACGGCGGCGCCGAGACCGAGCTCCCAGCTGGTGGCGGAATCCCACTCGAACTGGTTGCCGCCCATCGAGACCCAGATCAGCAGCAACGAGACGCCGACGGCGAGCAGCACGATGCCGAAGTAGTCGATCGAGATCTTGCCTTCGCGGCGGGGCTTGGGCAGGTGCAGGGTGAACTGCAGCAGCACGAGCGCGACGATCGCGAACGGGACGCCGACGAAGAAGTTGGCGCGCCAGCCCCACGCGTCGGTGATGACGCCGCCCAGCAGCGGTCCGCCGATGGTGCCGAGCGCCATGATGCCGCCGACGACACCCATGTACTTGCCGCGCTCACGAGGCGAGATGATCAGCGCGACGGCGATCATCACGAGCGACATGAGGCCGCCGACGCCCAGGCCCTGCACGACGCGCACCGCGATGAGCATGTTGGTGTCGGTCGAGAAGCCGGCGATGACGGTGCCGACGGTGAAGAGGATGAGCGAGAGCTGGATGAGGATCTTGCGGTCGACCAGGTCGGCGAGCTTTCCCCAGATCGGCGTCGAGACGGCGGTGGCGAGCAGGCTCGCCGTGATGACCCAGGTGTACTGCGACTGGGTGCCCCCGAGGTCGGCGATGATGACCGGCAACGAGGTGGAGACGACCGTGCCCGAGAGCACGGCGACGAACATGCCGACCACGAGGCCGGAGATCGCGGTGAAGACCTCGCGCGCGGAGCGTGTGCTCTCGGGCGCGGGTGCGACGGGTGATGACAAGGTGGACTCCTGCGTTAAATCGTTGATCTGCGTCAACTGTACGCTTATCGTTGATGTACGTCAACTGTAGACAGCGGTCAACCATTCCCGCGAGTCGGAGGCGCGACCGAGGTGCCGCCGGCCCACATGCCGATGGAGCCCTCGGCGACGACGTGTCACCGAGGGCTCCCTCGGGTGTGTTCCACGGGGCGGCATCCACCCCACCGGCCGGCTCAGTCGATCAGCACCTCGCGCACGACGACCTCCCGGGGAGCGAGGCCGATGCCCGACACCAGCACCGACTCGTCGGTGCGGTTGGCGAGGAAGAGGTAGCGGGTCGCGCCCTGCCGGCGCACGATCACCTCGACGCGCCCGTCGGCGGCGAGCGGGTCGCCGACGAGGGCGTCCACGTCGACCGCGAGCGAGCGCAGCACCCCGAGCGCCCCGGTGCGGCCGAGGTCGGCCGACACGTAGGTCGCGGAGCCGCCCGCGGCCGGGCGCCGCCGGGTCACGGCGGGAAGGCCGGTGAGGTCGCCGTCGGCGTAGCCGTCGAGCACCTCGACGTCGGCATCCGTGTGCACGATGCGCTCGGTCCACGTCGACGCCGATGCTCCCGACGAGAGCGCGACCGTCTCATCGGGCAGCAGCGGCACGAACTCCTCCACGCGGATGCCGAGGGTCGCGCGCAGCGCGCCGGGATAGCCGCCGAGCCACACGCGGTCGTGCTCGTCGACGGTGCCCGAGAAGTACGTGGTGACGAGGTGGCCGCCGCCGGTGACGTACGCGTCGATGCGGCCCTGCAGGCCCGCGTCGACGACGTGCAGCATCGGCGCGATCACGACCTCGTAGCCGTCCCAGTCCGACGAGGCGGGGACCACGTCGGCGCGCACGCCCTGGTCGAGCAGCGCGCGGTACCACGCGAGGGTCTCGACGTCGTAGTGCAGCCCCTCGGTCGGGTGCCCGTCGCGGCCGCTCACCCACCACGACTCGTAGTCGAAGAGCACGGCGACGCGGGCGCGTTCGCGCACCGAGCCGGTGACGCCGGCGAGCTCGCCGAGCTTCGCCCCGAGGGCGACGACGTCGCGGAACACACGGGAGTCGGTGCCCGCGTGGGGCAGCATCCCGGAGTGGTAGCGCTCGCCACCGGCGCGCGACTGCCGCCACTGGAAGTAACAGACCGCGTCGGCGCCGTGGGCGACGTGCGTGAGGGCGTCGCGCATCAACTCGCCGGGACGCTTCGGCGGGTTCGCCTCGCGCCAGTTGACGGCGCTCGTGGCGTGCTCCATGAGGAACCACGGGCGACCGCCGGCGATGTTGCCGGTGAGGTTGGCCCAGAACGACAGGTCGTCGCGGCCGAGCTCGCCCGGGCGGAGGTAGTGGTCGTTGGCGACGAAGTCGACGTCGCCCGCCCACGACACGTAGTCGATGTCGCGCACGTTCTGGGCGACCATGAAGTTCGTCGTGACGGGCACGTCGGGGGTCACCTCGCGCAGCACGGCGCCCTCGACGCGCAGGTGGTCGCGGACGGCGTCGGAGCTGAACCGCTCGAAGTCCAGACGCTGGCCGGGGTTGCGGAAGGTCGGGGCCGTGCGCGGCGGCAGGATCTCGTCGAAGTCACCGTACCGCTGCGACCAGAAGGCGGTGCCCCAGGCGTCGTTGAGAGCGTCGATGCTCGTGTAGCGCTCCTGCAGCCAGATCCGGAAGGCCGCGGCCGCGTCGTCGGAGTAGTCGTAGAGATTGTGGCATCCGAGCTCGTTCGAGACGTGCCAGGCGACCAGGGCGGGGTGGTCGGCGTAGCGTTCGGCGAGCGCACGGGTCAGCCGCAGGGCGTGCGCGCGGAACACCGGTGAGGTGGGTCGCCAGTGCTGACGCGACCCCGGCCAGAACACGGTGCCGTCCTCGCCGACCGGGAGGATCTCCGGATGCTGCTTCGCCAGCCACGGCGGCGGCGACGCGGTCGCGGTGGCGAGGTCGACGTCGATGCCGCCGGCGTGGAGGAGGTCCATGATCTCGTCGAGCCAGGCGAAGTCGTATTCGCCCGGGCGCGGCTCCAGCAGCGCCCACGAGAAGATCGCGAGGGAGACGATGTTGACGCCGGCCTCCTGCATGAGGCGCACGTCCTCGTCCCACACCTCCCGGGGCCATTGCTCGGGGTTGTAGTCGGCGCCGTAGCGCAGCTTCCCCGCCCCCAGCGAGCCGTTCTTCACCCAGCGATATCTCGTCGTCTGCGTCGTCACACGCTTGATCCTAGATCAAAACCCGTGCAGGTGCACGTTTTACGCGGGGCGGCTACGCTTCCCTCATGCCGGACACTCCGCCCGCCCGCCGCGGTCCCTACGCGAAGACGGCGGAACGGCGGCTGGAGATCATCCGCACCGCGACCGCGGTGTTCGCGTCGTACGGCTACCGGGGCGGCTCGCTGCGCCAGATCGCGGCGCAGCTCGGGCTGCCGCTGACGACCCTGATGCACCACTTCCCCACGAAGTCGGCGCTGCTGGAGGCCGTACTCGACCAGGAGGACGCCGCCGACCCGGATGCCGAGGGCCGCGCGCGACACGACGGCTTCATGCCGATGGTGCTCGGCATCGTCGAACGCAATCTCGGCAGGCGCGAGCTCGTGCGCATGTTCTCGGTCGTCTCGGCCGAGGCGACGGCGCCCGACCACGAGGCGCACGAGTGGCTGTTGCGCCGGTACGCGGCTGTCACCGTCGACTACGGCCGGATGATCGCCTTCGACCAGGCTGAGGGCCGCATCCGCTCCCGGCGCGATCCCGTGCAGCTGGCCGGGCTCGTGGTGTCGGCGTGGGAAGGCGTGCAGATCCGCTGGCTCGCCGACGGCACCGACCCCGTCGCCGCCATGCGGACGCTGCTGGCGGCGCTACTCGACCCCGCCGACTGAGCGTCAGGCCACGATGAGGTACACCGCGGTGACGGCGGTGAGGCCCATGACGATCAGCTCGAACAGCGACTGCGTCATCCGGGCGACGACGAGCCGGCCCACGAGGGCGCCGACGAGCACCGCCGGGACGAGGAGGAGGTCGAGCAGCAGCGCGTCGACGGTCAGCAGGCCGGAGCCGATCATGAACGGCAGCTTCGCGACGTTGACGATCGCGAAGAACCACGCCGCCGTGCCGAGGAACGCCTTCGCGTCGAACCGCGCGGCGAGGAAGTACAGCGACATCACCGGTCCACCGGCGTTGGCGACCATCGTCGTGAACCCGCCGAGCGAGCCGTAGCCGGCCGCGGCGAGCCGCCCCGCGGGAGCGGCGCGGTGCTCGTCGTCCGGCGCGCGGGTCGGCGCGGGCCGCGGCGCGGGCCGCCGGCGCAGCCAGACGGTGAGCGCGAGGAGGGCGAGCAGGATGCCGCCGATGACACGGCGGACGGCGCCGTCGTCGGCGAACAGCAGGAACAGGGCACCCACGACCATCCCGAGCACGACCGCCGGCGCGAGCCGCAGCAGCGCGCGCCAGTCCGCGTGGCGGCGGTACATCGACAGGGCGAGCACGTCGCCGAGGATCAGCAGCAGCAGGAGCGTCGCCGTCGAAGACCGCGCCGGCAGCACCGCCGCGAACAGCGCGACCGCGACCGTCCCCGCACCCGGGATCGCGGTCTTGGACAGCCCCACGACGAGCGCCCCGAACGCGAGCAGCGCCCATCCGACCGCGGTGATCTCAGGCATCCGCCCCACCCTAGTTCCGTTTGCGCGAGGGGGGGGTGAGGGCGGGTGGATGCTGCGCGCGGACGCTGCGCGCGGGCGGTCAGTCGAGGGCGGCGCGGGCGGCGGCGGCCTTCTTGGTGGCGGCGCGGGCGGCGGTGGCGGCGGCTTTCGCGGCGCGGGCGGCGTCGGCCAGCCGCTCCTCGGCGTCGGAGGCGTCGGCCTCGGCGCGCTCGAGGTCGCGCCTGAGCGCGTCGACACGCTCGCGGACATCGTCGAGGCGCGCCTGCTCCCGGTCGCGGCGCGCGTCGGCCCGTGCGCGCTCGCGCTCGGCACCCTCCGCCTCGCGTTCGGCCTCGCGCACGACCTTCTCCGCGACCTTGCGCGCACGACGCTCGGCGAGGTCGTCGGGCGGGGGCGCGGGCGCGGCGCCGGCCGGAACCGATCCGGCGAGCGCGTCGGTGAGATCGACATCGCCGAGACCGGTCGCCGAGATCGGCTTCGCGAGCCGTCCGGAGAGCACGGCGGCGGCGGCATCCGCGTCGATCATGGCGGCGTTGAGGGTCTGCTCGATGTCGGTGCGCGCGGCGGCGCTCACCGCCACGCCGCGCTCGTCGGCGAGACTCACGGCTTGACCGGCGAGAGCGGCGACGAGCTGCCGCCGCTGCCGTCCGAGTCGCGAGAGCTCCGCCGCATCCAGCCCTTCCTGTGCCTCCCGGAGGTCGGCGGCGAGCGCGATCGCATCGCCGAGCATCCCCTCGCGCGCGAGCAGGTCGACCGCCCAGGCGGCGACGACCGGTTTGCGGATGCTGCGGATCTCCGCCGCCAGGTCTGCATCCGACTCTGCGGCGCGTGCGGTGCGTGCGGCCGTGAACTCCGCCGGCGGCACCGCGTACAGCTCGACGACGATGTCGTCGAGCGCGCCGGGAGCGTCGGGGGCCATGCGGCCATTCTGCCCGGGCGTCACAGCGCGCGGGGTGTCGCGGCATGTCACACGAACGGTCGCTTCCCGCTCGGCCAGAAGGCACTTCGCGTGACACGGCGGTCGCGCATGTCACACGAACGGTCGCGTACCCCGCATCCTCACGGCCGTTCGTGTGACACGCTCGGCGGCGGTCGGGGCGCCCACCACCGCCCGCCGCGTCAGAGACCGACGGCGGCCATCCCGGCGGCGTCGTAGCGGTCGCCGGCCACGCCGACGGTCGCGGCGAGTGCGTTCAGCGCGGCGACGTCGTCGGCCGACAGTCGCACCGTCGTCGCGGCGGCGTTCTCGTCGACCCGCTCACGGCGACGCGTGCCCGGGATCGGCACGATGAACGGATGCTGCGCGAGCAGCCACGCCAGTGCCACCTGACCGGGCGTCGCACCGTGATCGTCGGCGAGGGTCTTCACCCGGTCGACGAGGGCCTGGTTGGCGCGGAGGTTGTCGGGCTGGAACCGCGGGACCCGGGCGCGGATCTCGCCGCCTCCGAACGTCGCATCGGCCGCGACGGTTCCGGTGAGGAACCCCTTGCCGAGCGGGCTGAACGGCACGAAGCCGATGCCGAGCTCGACGCACGTGGGCAGCACCTCCGGCTCGGGGTCGCGCGTCCACAGCGAGTACTCGCTCTGCACCGCGGTGACCGGCTGCACCGCGTGGGCACGTCGGATCGTCGCGGCCGACGCCTCCGACAGCCCGAAGTGGCGCACCTTGCCGGCGGCGATGAGTTCGCCGACCGTGCCGGCCACGTCTTCGATCGGCACCGCCGGGTCGACGCGGTGCTGATAGAAGAGGTCGAGCGCGTCGACGCCGAGCCGGCGCAGCGACGCATCGGCGACGGCCCGGATGTTCTCGGGACGCGAGTCGGTGCCGGCCATCGCGCCGTCGACGATGCGGAAGCCGAACTTCGTCGCGACGGTGACCCGGTCGCGGATCGGAGCGATCGCGGCACCGACGAGCTCTTCGTTGTCGTACGGTCCGTAGACCTCGGCGGTGTCGATGAAGGTGACGCCGCGCTCGACCGCGTGGCGGAGCACGCCGATCATGTCGTCGCGGTCGCCGGGGTTCGGTCCGTAGCTCATGGACATGCCCATGGCGCCGAGGCCGACCGCCGAGACGGTCAAGCCGCCGTCGCCGCGATGCGATCCGAGGGTGCGGGTGTGCATGGTGATCTCCTTTTCGAGGGAAAGCCGAGGGGAAGCCGTCAGGCCTCGTCGATGACGACGTCGAAGAACGCGTCGCGGGGCTGGTCGGGGTCGGGACCGCCGCGCACGCCCGTCTCGAGCGCGTCGATGCGGGCGATCTCGTCGCCGGTGAGCTCGAAGCCGAACACGTCGATGTTCTGCGCGATGCGCGCCGGGTTCACCGACTTCGGGATCACGGACCGCCCCTGCTGGATGCCCCAGCGCAGCATCACCTGGGCGGGCGACACGTCGTGGGCCGCCGCGATCGCGCCGATGGTCTCGCCGTCGAGGGCCGAGCGCTTCCCGTCGCCCCAACCGGGGTAGAAGGTGATGCCGCCGATCGGCGACCAGGCCTGGGTGAGGACGCCGTGCGCGGCGTTCGCGCGCTGCACATCGCGCTGGGCGAAGTACGGATGGACCTCGATCTGGTTCACCGCCGGCACGATCGAGGTCTCGGCGAGGAGGGCGTCGAGGTGGTGGGGCATGAAGTTGCTGACGCCGATGGCACGCACGCGTCCGTCTGCGAGCAGCGTCTCGAGGGCGCGGTAGGCAGCCAGGACCGTGGCGAACCGGCTGGGCACGGGCTGGTGCAGGATCAGCAGGTCGAGCGTGTCGACGCCGAGTTTGCCGGCGGACTTGTCGAACGCGTGCAGGGTTTGGTCGTAGCCGTAGTCGCTGACCCACACCTTGGTCTCGAGGAACACATCATCGCGCGGGACTCCCGACTGCCGCAGTCCCGCGCCGACCTCCCGTTCGTTGCGGTAGGCCTCGGCGGTGTCGATGTGCCGGTACCCGGCCTCGAGGGCGGCGCGCACGGCGGCGGCGGTCTGCTCGGGAGGGCTCTGGAAGACGCCGAGCCCGAGTGCGGGCAGCGTGACGCCGTTGTTGAGGGTGAGGTCGATCACGGGGGTCTCCTTGTCGTGCGGACGGTCATGCTCTGTCGTGCTCCAGTCAACGACGGGCGCGTCCGCGGCGGCAGTGGACGTCGTGCCCGGTACCGGCAGTACCTCCCTCCCCGCATCCGCACGGCGTACCGTCGGAGGCATGGATCACCGGAGCGAGGTGCGCGAATTCCTCACGAGCAGACGTGACCGCCTCACCCCCGACCGCGCCGGACTCCCGGCCTTCGGCGGCAACCGGCGCGTGCCGGGACTGCGCCGCGAGGAGGTCGCCCTGCTGGCCGGCGTCAGCGTCGACTATTACACGCGCCTCGAACGCGGCGACCTGTCGGGCGCGAGCGAGAGCGTGCTCGACGGGCTCGCCCGCGCGCTCCAGCTCGACGAAGCCGAGACGGCGCACCTGTTCGACCTCGCCCGCACCGCGAACGCGTCACCGGCCGCCCGGCGGCCGCGGCGGAAGACGGATGCGGTGCGCCCCAGCCTGCAGCGCCTGCTCGATGCGATGACCGAGGCGCCCGCGATCATCCGCAACAACTACTTCGACTACGTCGCCGCGAACCCCCTCGCCCGCGCGCTGTACTCCCCGGTGTTCGCCGATCCGGCGCCGAACAGCGCCCGCTTCGCGTTCCTCGATCCCGCCGCACGGGAGTTCTACGTGGAGTGGGACAAGAACACGCAGGAGCTCGTCGCCGCGATGCGCGGCGAGGCGGGTCGCAATCCGTTCGATCGGCGGCTGACCGACCTCGTCGGCGAGCTCTCCACCCGGTCGGAGCGGTTCCGCACCCTGTGGGCGGCGCACAATGTGCGCTTCCACCGCTCCGGGGTCAAGCGGATCCACCATCCGGTCGTCGGCGAGCTCGAGCTCACCTACGAGGCGTTCGAGCTGCCCGCCGACCCGGGGCTGACGCTGTCGACGTACACCGCCGAGCCCGGCACGCCGTCGGCCGATGCGCTCCGCGTGCTCGCGAGCTGGGCCGCGACCGCCGCGCTCCCCGCGCCGGGCGCCGCCGCCGACCGCGCGGAGGCGTGAGGCCCGCACGGCGCCGGCGGAAGGCCCGGGGCGTTTCGACTCCCTCCGCTCGCTCAACGACCGGCGTGGGGGCGGGCGTTTCGACTCGCTCCGCTCGCTCAACGACCGGTGGGCGTCTCCCTTCCGATCGTTGAGCGAGGAGCGAAGCGACGAGTCGAAACGCATCGAGCTGTGGACGGTGCGCTCCCGCATCCGCGCCGCTACGCGGCTGTCTCTGCCACAGCATCCGGGTGCTCGTCGGTGTCGCGCGAGTCGGTGAGGGTCAGTGCGCCGACGCCGGCGATGAGTCCGACCGCGACGGCGAGGATCGTGAACAGCACCTGCTCGCCGTGGAAGAAGGAGGCCGTCAGCTCGGGGCTCCAGACGCCGTCGGGGAGCACGGTGGTCACCAGCAGCGCGATCACCGTACCGACGACGGCGGTGCCGATGCTCGTGCCGACCTCCTGCGCGGTGTCGTTGAGCGCGGCGCCCATCGAGGTGCGGTTGCCGGGCATCGCACCAACGAGGGCGACGGCGCAGATGGTCATGACGGTGCGCAGGCCCACGGTCATGACGACCATGGCGATCGCGATCGCGAGGTAGTCGCGCTCGACACCCCACGCCATGAAGCCGAGGCCGGCGGCCAGCAGCGCAGCACCGACGAGGCAGGCGACGCGATGACCGCAGCGGCGCACGAGGGCCTCGGTGAGCGGCGTCGCGAGGATCATCGTGAGGATGAGCGGCAGGTTCGCCAGCCCCGCCTGCATCGGGCTCCATCCCCACGCGTATTGGAAGTGCAGGATCAGCGCGAACATGACGCCGGCCATGGCGATCGACGTGCCGATCTGGGCGATGGCGGCGCCGCGCACGACACCGCTGCGGAAGAGCGTCAGATCCAGCATGGGCGAGGCGGCACGGCGTTCGCGGATGATGAAGGCGACGACGGATGCCGCCGCGCCGGCGATCACGGCGAAGGTGAGCGGCGAGGCCCACCCGTACTGCACGCCGCACGTGAGGGCGTAGCAGGCGAGTCCGATCGTGAGGATGCTGAGGGCGGCGCCGGGCAGGTCGAGCGCGTCCTTCGTGAGGCCGTCGGCGGAGTCGGCCGGCACGCCGAAGTGCACCCCGAGCGCCGCGATCAGGGCGATGGGGGCGTTGAGGATCAGCAGCCACTGCCACGGCAGGTGCGTGAGGATGGTGCCGCCCAGCAGCGGCCCGAGGACGAAGCCCGACATGCCGACGACCATCATCAGCGTGATGGCGCGCATGCGCAGCTTCTCGTCGTCGAAGAGGCGGAACACGAGCGAGTTGGTGATGGGCGCCATCGCGGCCGCCGCGATGCCGAGTGCGGCGCGCAGCGCGATCAGCTGCCAGACCACGCCGACGAGCAGCACGCCGAGGCTGATGAGTCCAAACAGGGCGAGCCCGACCTGCAGCACGCGTCGACGCCCGAAGCGGTCGGCGATCGAGCCGGCCGTGAGCAGCAGGCCGCCGAAGGTGAGCGAGTACGCGCCGGTCACCCACTGCAGCGAGGTCGTGTCGCCGCCGAGGTCGCGGCCGATGGTGGGCAACGCGATCGACAGCAGCGTGTTGTCGACCATCTCGACGAAGAAGGCGAGGCACAGCGCGGCCAGCGGGATCCACGCGGCCTTCAGCGAGGTGTAGGTGCCTCCCGCGGTGGGGACGACGGCGGTTGCGCTCATGGCGACTCCTGACTCGAACAGCGTTCGGTCCTCGAACGCCGTTCGATACGATAGAACAGTGTTCGACAATGCGCAAGTGCACGGCGACTCTGTGATGGGATGAAGTGATGACCGACTCGACGACCTCGGATGCGGCACGCCGCGGCGGTGGGCGCGCGCGCGGCGCGCGCACCCGCGAGCGGGCCTCGCATTCGCTGGACTCCGTACTGTCGGAGGCCGTCGCGCTGCTCGACGAGGCGGGCGCGCAGGGGCTCACCATCCGTGCACTCGCGACGAGGCTCGGCGGCGGTGCCGCGAGCGTGTACTGGTACGTGTCGGGGCGCGACGAGCTGCTCGACCTCGCCGCCGATTCGGTGCTCGCGGGCGTGCTCACCTCGGTCGCGGGGCTCCACACCGACGACCCCATCGCCGACCTGCGCACGATCGCGCTGGCGATGTTCGACGCGATCGTCGACCGACCGTGGCTCGGGGCGTACGCGATGCGCAACACCGGCGCCCAGCCGAACTCGCTGAGTCTGTACGAGCGGATCGGCGAGGAGACGCTGCGACTCGACCTCACGCCGCGACAGCGGTTCCACGCGACCTCGGCGGTCGTCGGATTCGTCATCGGCACGGCGGCCGACATGGGGCAGGAGCCGCCGGCGGAGGTGGTCTCGGGCGAGGTGACCCGCGAGGAGTACCTCGGGCGCGCGACGCAGCAGTGGCGGGCGCTGGATCCTGCCGGCTACCCCTTCATCCACCACATCGTGGACGAGTTCGCCGGCCACGACGACCGCGACCAGTTCCTCTCCGGCCTCGACCTGCTTCTCGACGGCCTGCGCATCCAGTCCCGCCGCTGACGCGGGTTCGGGCGTTTCGACTCGCTCCGCTCGCTCAACGACCGGCGGGTGCTCCCGGTCGTTGAGCGAGGAGCGCAGCGACGAGTCGAAACGCCCCGGACAGTGCGCGCGTTTCGACTCGCTCCGCTCGCTCAACGATCGGGGGTGCTCCCGGTCGTTGAGCGAGGAGCGCAGCGACGAGTCGAAACGCCCCGGGCTGTGGACGGTGAGCACCGGCATCCGCGCCGCTCGCTAGCGTCGCGGGCATGCCGTACGTCTACATGCTCCGGTGCGCGGACGGCACGATCTACGTCGGCAGCACGATCGATCTCGACCGCCGCCTGGCACAGCATCAAGCCGGCGAGGGCGCGAGGTACACGCGGCGACGTCTGCCGGTCACGCTGCTGTGGAGCGAGCAGATGGACCGGATCGACGACGCGTTCGCCTGGGAGAAGCGGATGCAGGGGTGGAGCCATGCGAAGCGGATCGCCTACGCCGAGGGCGGGCTCGACGCCGTTCGCGGATGGAGTGCGCGGATGCGGGCGGCGCGGAGCGATCCGCAGGCGGCTCGGGGCGTTTCGACTCGCAACGCCCCGAACGTGCCGCGGCTCAGCGGGCGGAGACGACGCGGGCGGCAGCGGCCACAGCCTCGGCGGGCGCGCGGTAGCCGTGCTCGGCGGCCGGGAACGCCCCGGAGCGCACCGCGTCGGCGTACGCCGCGAAGCCCGCGTGGATCGCGTCGCCGACGGCCGCGAAGCGCTCGACGAACACGGCGGTCTTGCCTTCGGTGATGCCCAGCAGGTCGTGCGCGACGAGCACCTGCCCGTCGGCGGCCCCGGCGCCGATGCCGATCACGGGGATCGCGACGGCGGGCAGCACGACGTCGACGACGTCGGCGGGCACCGCCTCGATGACGAGCAGGCTCGCCCCCGCATCCTGCACCGCAAGCGCCTCCCGGGCGAACCGTTCGGCCGACGCCTCGGAGCGTCCCTGGGCGCGCAGCCCGCCGAGGGCGACCGCCGTCTGCGGTGTGAGGCCCACGTGGGCGACGACGACGATGCCGGCATCCGCGATCGCCCGGATGCGACTGAGGCGCGCCGCTCCCCCGCCCTCGATCTTCACGGCGTCGGCGCCCGCCTCCTTCACGAAGCGCACGGCGGTCTCCACCGCCTGCGCGTCGGAGAGCTCGGTCGACCCGAACGGCAGGTCGACGACGACGAACGCAGCACTCACGCCGCGACGGACGGCCGCGGCGAGCACCAGCATCTCCTCGACGGTCACCTCGGCGGTCGAGTCGTGGCCGAGCACGACCTGCGCGCCGGAGTCTCCGACGAGCACCATGTCGACGCCGGCGCGGTCGGCGAGGCGAGCCGTCGCGAAGTCGTAGGCGGTGACCATGACGATGGGTTCGCGCGCGGCCTTCATCTCGTCGAGCCTGCGCAGCGTGACACGGGCGCTCATGGCGCACCTCCTGGGATGACGGGCGGAGTGACGGACGGGATGACGGGCGGGTCGGCGGGGGCGAGGATGACGTTGTCGATGAGGCGCGTCTCCCCCACCCGGGCGGCGACGGCGAGCACCGCCGGGCCGTCGAGGTCGGCGACGGGCACGAATGTGTCGGGGTCGACGAACGCGACGTACTCCGGCGCGACACCCGCCTCGGCGAGCACGTGCGACACCGCGTCGCACAGGCGTGCGGCATCGCGGATGCCGGTGGCCACGGCATCCGTCGCCGCCCGGAGTCCGCGCGAGATCGCGAGGGCGCGCTCCCGGTCCGGCGCGCTCAGGCGCACGTTGCGGCTCGAGCGGGCGAGACCGTCGGGTTCGCGCGAGGTCGGGCACACGACGATGTCGACGGGCACGCGCAGGTCGGCGACCATCCGCCGGACGACGGCGACCTGCTGCGCGTCCTTCGCGCCGAAGTACGCCGCGACGGGTCGCACCACCTGCAGCAGGCTGAGCACGATCGTGGCGACGCCGTCGAAGTGCCCCGGGCCACGACGGGCCCCCTCCAGCGTCTCGGTGAGCGGACCGCGCACCCGCACCGAGGTGGCCGCTCCCGCGGGGTACATCTCGGCCGCCGTCGGCAGGAACACGACGTCGACGCCCGCCGTGCGGGCGAGTTCCAGGTCGCGCTTCACCGTGCGGGGGTAGGCGTCGAGGTCGGCCTGCTCGTCGAACTGGGTGGGGTTCACGAAGATCGACAGCACGACGGTGCCGCCGTCGGAGCGCGCCGCGCGCAGCAGCGACAGATGCCCTTCGTGCAGGGCGCCCATCGTGGGGACGAACCGCACCGGCCGGGCCGTCGACAGCACGTCGCGCAACTCGGAGACGGTGCGCACGACACGCGGCGCCGGCGCCACACCCCCGGGCTCGGACGCGGCGAGGTCGCGCGTCGCCTGTGTCAGAGCGTCGAACAACGCGAGCCGCTCCGGCGTCCGCTCGGCGACCGCGCCCCGCTGCCGCGCGACGGTGTCGTCGTCGCCGCGTGCGACGGGCCCGGTGAGCGCGGCGGCGGCGCCGAGCCGCTGCCAGGTGTCGACCGTCCCGGTCACTAGGGGCTCGAGCGCGCTGAGGGGCACGCCGGCCGAGGCGGCCAGCTCCTCCGCGAATCCCGCGACGGCCGTGAGGTAGTTCGCGGCGACCGAGGCGGCCGCGTGGTAGGCGGCGCGGTCCGCGTCGGCCACCTCGAACGCCGCCAGCCCGAGCGTGCGTACGAGCGCGAGCGCGGCGTCGTACGCGCGATCGGACGACGCACTGAGCGCGGCCGGCACACCGTCGAAGGCGGCATCAGCACCCGTGACGCTGCGGAGGGGATGGACGCTGAACGCATCGGCGTGGGCGAGCGGCGCGAGCGTCGTCGCCCCCGACAGATGCCCGACGATCGCGCCGATCGGGACGAGGGCGGCGGCCGCGGCGATCTGCGCGTCGGGCACGGCGAGCAGCACGATCTCGGCGTGCGGGACGACCCCGCGGCCGAGCGGAGGGGCGACCGCGACTCCGGCGTCGCGCAGTCGGGCGACGAGGGCCCGCCCCATGCGGCCGTCGCCGACGACGTCGACGGTGCCGAGCGCGGGCAGGGGAGGTCGATCCGACATCGTCGTCGCCTCCCTCTGCCGCAGGCCGTCTGCGGACCGCGTACAAAAATACCCCGCCTCCCGCGGCGCGCCGAACCCGCATCCAATCCGATTCCCACCCCGCACCGAACCCCTGGTGCACCCCGCACCGGCGGTCGTGTCGTCCCCGGCACCGGAGACGTCCTGCGGAGCACACAGCTCCCGAGAACGGAGGAACACCATGCTCGTCACGAAGAAGTCGAAGGTCACGGCCCTCGCCGCGCTCACCCTCTCCGCCGCGTTCGCCCTCGCGGGCTGTTCGTCGGGCACGTCGGGATCGTCCGACGCGATGACCGAGTCCCCGGCACCCGCGCCGGAGTCGTCGGCGTCGATGGAGGCGGACACGATGGACCCGGGTGCGGACCTCGTCGGCGCCGGCTGCGCCGCATACGCCGAGGCGGTGCCCGACGGCGCCGGATCGGTCGAGGGCATGGCGATGGACCCCGTGGCCACCGCCGCCTCCAACAACCCGCTGCTGAAGACCCTGGTCGCCGCGGTGAGCGGTCAGCTCAACCCCGACGTCGACCTCGTCGACACCCTCAACAGCGGTGAGTACACCGTGTTCGCTCCGGTCGACGACGCGTTCGCGAAAATCGACCCGGCCACGATCGAGGGTCTGAAGACCGACGCCACGACGCTGACGTCGATCCTGACCTACCACGTGGTCGACGGCCAGGTCGCGCCGGAGGAGATCGACGGCACGCACACGACGCTCAACGGCGCCGACCTCGAGGTCACCGGCTCGGGCGACTCGATCATGGTCAACGGCGAGTCGACCGTCATCTGCGGTGGCGTGAAGACGGCCAACGCGACGGTCTACCTCATCGACACGGTCCTGATGCCCCCGATGTGATCCGACCGGACACCGATCAACCCCAGCGCGGAGGCGACATGAGCACGGGACGAGGCATCGATCGGATGCTGGCCGCCTCCGCCGGGGTGATCGCCGCGGGCGTGCTGCTCGCGGCCAGCGAACTCGCCGCACTGCTCCTGGGCCGTGCGGCGAGTCCGCTGCTGGCGGCGGGGTCCTTCGTCGTCGACATCGTGCCGCAGCCGGTCAAGGAGTTCGCGGTCTCGACGTTCGGCTCGGCCGACAAGATCGTGCTGCTGGCCTCGCTCGCCGTCGCCGTGCTCATCGGCGCGGCGCTGATCGGGCTGTTGGCTCTGGCACGACCGATCGCGGGGGCGGTGGCCCTGGGACTGGCCGGTGGCGTCGCGACGGCGATGGTCGTCACCCGCGCCGGCGCCGGAGCGCTCGACGCGATCCCGCCGGTCGTCGGGACCGCGGCGGGCATCGTCGTCCTGCTGCTGCTCGTGCGGCGCCTGCGTCCGCGCGCGTCCGGTTCGACTCGTGCGCGGCCCGCCGCATCCCACACGACCCCGTCGGGCGTCGATCGGCGCGGGTTCTTCCTCATCGCCGCCGTGGCGGCATCCGCCGCGGTGATCGTGGGGGTCGGATCGCGGGTCGTGGCCGGGGTGACGACGTCGGTGCGCGCCGTGCGCGACGCGCTGCGTCTGCCCGCGCCGCGCAGCACGGTCGAGATCCCCGCGGGCGCCGAGCTCGACGTGCCCGGCATCACTCCGCTGTTCACCCCGAACGACGACTTCTACCGCGTCGACACCGCGCTCACCGTGCCCGAGATCGACCCCGCCGAGTGGCGGCTGGTGATCGACGGGATGGTCGAGCAGCCGATGGAGCTGACCTTCGACGATCTGCTCGCCCGCGGCCTCGACGAGTACGCGATCACCCTGACGTGCGTGTCGAACGAGGTGGGCGGCGGGCTCGTCGGCAACGCCCGCTGGCTGGGGGTGCCGGTGCGCGATCTGCTGCGCGAGGCGCGGCCCGCGGCGGATGCCGACATGGTGCTCTCGCGCAGCATCGACGGGTTCACCGCCAGCACGCCCCTCGCCTCGGTCAACGACGACGGGATCGACGCGATCCTCGCCGTCGCGATGAACGGTGAGCCGCTGCCGCTCGAGCACGGATTCCCGGTGCGGATGGTCGTTCCCGGGCTCTACGGGTACGTCTCGGCCACCAAGTGGCTCACCCGGCTGACGGTCACGACGTTCGAGGCCGACGAGGCGTACTGGACGCCGCGCGGGTACAGTGCCGAGGCGCCCATCAAATTCTCCTCACGGGTCGACACCCCGAAGATCGGCAAGCCGGTGTCGGCCGGGCGCATCCCGATCGCGGGCGTCGCGTGGGCGCAGACCGTCGGCATCGAGCGCGTCGAGGTACGCATCGACGACGGCGACTGGCAGCAGGCGACGCTCTCGTCGCCGATCAACGCCGACACGTGGGTGCAGTGGATGCTGCCGTGGGACGCCGAGCCCGGCACCCACTATCTGACGGTGCGCGCCGTCGACAAGGCCGGGAACCTGCAGATCGAGGAGGCCGCGCCGATCGCCCCGAACGGCTCCAGCGGCTGGCAGCGCACCCTCGTCTCCGTCACCTGACCCTCGCGCCCCACCCGGTCGTTGAGCGAGGAGCACAGCGACGAGTCGAAACGCGGTGGCCGTCGGCGTCGACTTCCCGGTCGTTGAGCGAGGAGCGCAGCGACGAGTCGAAACGCCCCGAACCCGGCGTCATTGATGGGTGCACGGGTTTCGATACGCGCGCTGCGCGCGCTACTCAACCACCGGAGGGTGCGGCCCCGCCCGGTCGTTGAGCGAGGAGCACAGCGACGAGTCGAAACGCCCCGAACCCGGCAGTGATGGAGGGTGCGCGGGTTTCGATACGCGCGCTGCGCGCGCTACTCAACCACCGGAGGGTGCGGCACGGTCGCAAACATACCGCCTGGTCGGTATGCTGGCTGGCGACGAGGAGGTTGCGATGTGGATCACCGGTGCGGTGCTCGACGAGACCGACGGGCGGATGCTCGCCCTCGAGGCGGTCGAACTGGACGGACCCGGGCCGGGCGAGCTGCTCGTGCGCATCGAGGCCGCGGGGGTCTGCCACTCCGACCTCAGCGTGGTCGACGGCACACGCCCGCGGCCGCTGCCCATGCTGCTGGGACACGAGGCCGCCGGCATCGTCGAAGCGACCGGGCCCGACGTCGCCGACGTCGCCGTCGGCAACCGGGTCGTCATGACGTTCCTGCCGCGATGCGGCCGCTGCGCCGGCTGCCACACCGAGGGACGCCTGCCCTGCATCGCCGGCAGCGCCGCCAACGCCGCGGGCGAGCTCGTGGGCGGCGGCCGTCGCCTGCGCCGCGCGACGGGTGAACCGGTGCACCACCACCTCGGTGTCAGCGCGTTCGCCACGCACGCGGTCGTCGATCGCACCTCCGTCGTGCCCGTCGACGCCGACGTGCCCGCCGAGGTCGCGGCGCTGCTGGGATGCGCGGTGCTCACCGGCGGCGGCGCCGTGCTCAACGCGGGCCGACCCGCCTCCGGCGAACCGGTCATCGTCGTCGGCCTCGGCGGGGTCGGGATGGCGGCGCTGCTCGTCGCGCGCGCCCTCGGCCACGACGTCGTCGGCGTCGACGCCGTGCCCGCCAAGCTCGAGCAAGCCCGCGCGCTCGGCGCCGCCGACGCGTGGGAGCCGCAGGCCGCGGTGGAGCGCGGCGTCCGCGCCCCCGTCGTCGTCGAGGCGGCGGGATCGGCCCGCGCGTTCGAGACGGCCTTCGTCCTGACTGCTCCGGGCGGCACGACCGTCACGGTCGGACTGCCGGCCCTCGACGCCCTCGCCCAGGTGTCGCCGCTCACGCTCACCGCCGAGGCGCGCACCGTCGTCGGCAGCTACCTCGGCTCGGCGGTGCCGGCGCGCGACATCCCGCGGTACGTGCAGCTGTGGCGCGACGGACTGCTGCCGCTGGAGAGCCTCATCTCCGACCGCATCGCCCTCGCCGACCTCCCCGACGCGTTCGCGCGGCTCGCGGCCGGCACGACGCTGCGCCAGCTCGTCGTCTTCTGATCCCTCCTTCCCACCGCCCCGCTCCCGAGAGGAACCCTCATGACCCGCACCGCCCTGGTGACCGGCGCCGCCCGCGGCATCGGCGCCGCCATCGCCCGCCGCCTCGCCTCCGACGGTCACGCCGTCGCCGTGCTCGACCTCGATGCCGGCTCCTGCGCCGACACCGTCGCGCAGATCACGGACGCCGGCGGGCGGGCGATCGCGGTCGGTGCCGACGTCGCCGATGCCGACGCCGTCGACCGCGCCGTGGCACAGGTCGTGGCCGAGCTCGGTGCGCCGACCGTGCTCGTCAACAACGCCGGGATCATCCGCGACAACCTGCTGTTCAAGATGAGCGTCGAGGATTGGGATGCCGTGCTGTCGGTGCATCTGCGCGGGGCGTTCCTGGTCACCCGGGCGGTGCAGGCGCACATGGTGGATGCCGGCTGGGGCCGCATCGTCACCCTGTCGTCGACGTCGGCCCTCGGCAACCGCGGCCAGGCCAACTACGCGGCGGCCAAGGCGGGGATGCAGGGGTTCACGAAGACCCTCGCGCTCGAACTCGGCCGGTACGGCGTCACGGCCAACGCGATCGCGCCGGGCTTCATCCAGACCGACATGACGCGCGCGACAGCGGAGCGGATCGGCGTGCCCTTCGACGACTTCGTCGCAGCGGCCACGCGCGAGATCCCGGTGGGACGGGCCGGCACCCCCGATGACATCGCCGCGGCCGCCTCGTTCTTCTGCCGTGAGGAGGCCGGGTTCGTGTCGGGCCAGGTGCTGTACGTCGCGGGCGGGCCGCGCGCATGAGCATCCACGTGCCGCACCCGTCGGAGCTGCCCGCCGCGGTCGGCCGCACCGCGGTCGGCGACTGGTACCGCATCGACCAGGAGCGCATCGCCGCCTTCGCCGAGGCGACCGAGGACCGGCAGTGGATCCACCTCGACGCGGACCGCGCCGCATCCGGGCCGTTCGGCGAAACGATCGCGCACGGGTATCTCACCCTGTCGCTGCTGCCGCATCTGACGGCGGGTCTGCTCGACGTCGCCGGCCTCGCGATGGCGGTGAACTACGGGCTTGACACCGTGCGGTTCCTGCAGCCGGTGCGCGCCGGTGCGCGCGTGCGCGCCCGCACCGAGATCGTCGCCGTCGCGCCCGCCCCGCAGGGGTTCCGGGTGAGCGCCCGCACGACGGTGGAAATCGAGGGGACCGACAAGCCGGCCCTCGTCGCCGAGACCATCGCCCTGCTCGTACCCGCCTGAGCGGCGCGGACGAGGGGCGGATGCCGCGCCTCACGACACGGCATCCGCCCCTCCTCCGGTGCCCTCGCTGCCGGGGTCAGACCCGCTCGATCACCATCGCCATGCCCTGACCGCCGCCGACGCACATCGTCTCGAGGCCGTAGCGGCCGCCGACGGCGTCGAGTCCGTTGAGGAGTGTCGCGGTGATGCGGGCGCCCGTCATTCCGAACGGGTGCCCGACCGCGATGGCGCCGCCGTGCACGTTCAGCCGCTGGGGATCGACGCCCAGCTCGCGCGCCGACGGCAGCACCTGCGCGGCGAAGGCCTCGTTGATCTCGACGAGGTCCATGTCGTCGATCGTCAGTCCGGCGCGATCGAGGGCGCGACGCGAGGCCGCGACGGGACCGAGGCCCATGATCTCGGGTGAGAGGCCCGACACCCCGGTCGCCACGATGCGGGCGAGCGGGCGGATGCCGAGCTCGTCCACGATGCGCTCCGAGACGACCACGAGCGCGGCGGCGCCGTCGTTGAGCGGGCAGCAGTTGCCCGCCGTCACGGTGCCGTCGGGGCGGAAGACGGGTTCGAGGGCGGCGAGCGCCTCGACGGTCACGCCGGGCCGGGGCCCGTCGTCGGCGGAGACGATCGTGCCGTCGGGGAGCGTCACCGGCGTGATCTCCCGCGCCCAGAACCCCGACGCGATCGCCGCTTCGGCGCGCTGCTGCGAGCGGGCGGCGAACGCGTCCTGGTCGTCGCGGGTGACGCCGCGCAGCTGCGCCACGTTCTCGGCGGTCTGCCCCATCGCGATGTAGGGGTCGGGGAGGAGCCCCGTGTCGCGGGGATCGCGCCACACCGGCGTCCCGGCCGCGGCGCGCTCCGCGGAGGCGGCCAGCGCCGATGCGAAGCGCGGGTTGACGGCCGTGGGCAGGTCGGATGCGCCGGCTGCGTAACGGGAGACCGATTCGACGCCGGCGGAGACGAACACGTCGCCCTCCCCGGCCCGGATGGCGTGGAACGCCATCCGGGTGGTCTGCAGCGACGACGAGCAGTAGCGGTTGACCGTCGTGCCAGGCACCGTGTCCCAGCCGAGCAGCACCGCGACGATGCGCGCCAGATTGAACCCCTGCTCGCCGGCGGGCTGGCCGGTGCCGAGCAGCAGATCGTCGATGCGGTCGGGGTCCAGACCCGGCAGCTGCGTCAGGGCGGCCGCGACCATCTGTGCGGCGAGGTCGTCGGGACGCATCCCCACCAGGGAGCCCTTGCGGGCGCGGCCGATCGGCGAGCGGGCGACGGCGGCGATGTAGGCCTCGGTCATCGCGGGCCTCACACGAACGCCGCGATGCCGGTGATCGCGCGCCCCACGATGAGGGAGTTCATGTCGTACGTGCCCTCGAACGTGTACACGGCCTCCGCGTCGGCGAAGTAGCGGGCCACGCTGTAGCCGGGCGGGATGTCGGCGCCGAGCTGCTCGTGCCCGCCGAGCTGGATGCCGTTGCCGCCGCAGATCTCGCGCGCGAGGGCGACGACCTCCCGCATCCGCGCCGTGACGAACGCCTTCGCCATCGCCGCCTGCTGGTCGGTCTGCTCCCCCTCGTCCTGCAGCTGGGACACACGCACGCACAGGGCCGTGGATGCGGTGATCGCCGCGAGGGCGTCGGCGAGCTTCTGCTGCACGAGCTGGTAGGACGCGATCGGCTTGCCGAACTGCACGCGGTGCGCCGCGTACGCGACGGCGCACTCGTAGGCGCCGACGGCAACCCCCAGCGCCTGCCAGGCGACGTCGGCGCGGGTGAGTCGCAGCACCACGGCGACGTCTCGGAACCCGCCGATGCGCTGCAGCCGGTCGTTCTCGGCGACGATGACGTCCTCGAGCAGGATGTCGGCGTTCTCGACGGCGCGCAGCGACTGCTTGCGCGCGATGGTCGTCGCCGAGAACCCGGGCGTCGGAGTGCGCACGAGGAAACCCTTCACCTGGTCGTCGGCGACATCGCGCGCCCAGATCACGACGAGGTCGGCGAAGGCGCCGTTGCCGATCCACCGCTTGGCGCCGTTGAGCACCCAGTGGTCACCGCGGCGCTCGGCGGTCGTCTCGAGCCCTTTCGCGGTGTCCGACCCGTGCCCGGGTTCGGTGAGCCCGAACGCCGCGATCAGCTCGCCCGCGGCGAGCTTCGGCATCCACTCGGCCCGCTGCTCCTCCGAGCCGCCGACGGCTATCGCCGTCATCGCGAGTCCGGAGTGCACACCGATGAAGGTCGCGGTCGACGGATCGGCGCGCGAGATCTCCATCGCCACCCAGCCGCGGAACAGCGCGCTGTTGTCGAAGTGGCGGGTGCGTTCGAACGCGTTCGCGTACAGCCCCAGTTCGGCGATGCGCGGGACGAGATGCCGGGGGCTGCGCGCCTGCTCCCAGTGGTCGTCGGCGAAGGGGCGCACCTCGGCATCGAGGAATGCGCGGATGCGACCGAGCGCGCGCTGCTCGGTATCGGTGAGGGTCTGCTGGAAGCGGTAGAAGTCCGCCTCCAGCACGGGCGCGAGGGCGTCGGATGCGGCCGTCTCGGCGTGCATGCCCTCCAGGGTGAACGTCATCGTGTCCTCCACGTCGTCGTCGATCGTGTTGCGGCGCGGGTGCGCCTGACCCGAGTATGCATCATCTTGGAGAATGTTGCACAACGAATCCGAAAACGTTGCACCGCTGGGCGGCGTCGAGAGTAGAGTGCGAGCGTGACCACCGCGCAGACCGCCGCTCCCACCGACGAGATCGGCCGGATCGGGCTCGACGCCGCTCCCTCCTGGCTGTCCTCACGCCTGCGCGGTGGCGAGCATCCCGACGCCGTCCGCGCGTTCGAGGGCGCGCGCGACGTGTTCATCTCGGGTCGGCGTATCGACATGGGCACCCTCGCCGCGGGACTCGGCGTCGACCGGACCTCGCTGTTCCGCTGGGTCGGCAACCGCGACGCCCTGCTGAGCGAAGTGCTGTGGTCGCTCGCCGTGCCGACGCTCGTGCACGCCGATGCGGCCACCGCCGACCGGCCCGCCGGCGCCGGACGCATCGCCGACCTGCTCACCCGGTTCGTCGACGACCTCAACACCGCCGACTACTTCCGCGACTTCCTCCGCCGCGAGCCGGCGCGCGCACTGCGCCTGCTCACGACGAAGGAGAGCCCGATCCAGCGGCGCTACGTCGCAAGTGTCGAGTGGCTGCTGGCGCGCGACCTGGCCGGCGGCGACCGCGACGCGGTGCTCGGCGGGGCGATCGACGCGCGCTCCCTCGCCTATCTGCTCGTGCGGGTGTCGGAGACGTTCACGTACGCCGACCTCATCTCGGGAGACCAGCCCAGCGCGCAGCGCGCCCACCAGGCGTTCCGGTTGCTGCTGCACGCCGACTGACCCCGCCGCCCGCCGGCGCGTCCGGCCCGACTCGAGGAGGAGTCCATGACCGACTACCGCGTGCGCGTGCCGTTCGGCACCCGCTGGAACGACAACGACCAGTACGGCCATCTCAACAACACCGTCTACTACGAGGCGATGGACACCGCGGTGAACGCCTGGATGATCCGGGCGGGCGGTCTCGACCCGCACGGCGGCGGCCCGATCGGCCTGTGCGCCGCTTCGGCCTGCGAGTTCCACGCCTCGACGGGTTTCCCCGCGGCGCTCGAGGTCGGGATCGCCGTGGAGCGGCTCGGGACGACGAGCATCACGTGGGACCTCGGCATCCTGGTCGCCGGCGACGAAGGGCCGATCGCGACCGGCCGCTTCACGCACGTCTTCGTTGATGCCGGCACCCGGCGCCCGACGCCCCTCCCGGCGTCACTGCGGACGGCGGTGGCGCGCGATCTGGCCGTCGCCGCCGCGGCCCGCTGACCAGGAACGGCGAAGTGTCCCGCGTTGATTCGCCGCCGATCGCACACATACCGACCATCCGGTATGCTGGCGACGCACACCAGCGACGGTGGCGGAAAGGCGCGACGATGACCGACACTCCCGGACTCGACGTGCGAGGCCTCGAAGCCTGGCTCGCGCGGTGCCACCCCGACCTCGCCGACGGCGCGCTGACCGCCGAGGTGATCCCCGGCGGACGCAGCAACCTGACCTACGCCGTGATCGGAGCCCGGCGACCGCTCATCGTGCGGCGCCCCCCGCTCGGTCACGTGCTCTCCAGCGCCCACGACATGCGCCGGGAGCACCGCGTGATCTCCGCACTGTCGACGACCCGCGTGCCCGTCCCCCGCGTCGTGGAGGTCGTCGACGACACCGCAGCGGGAGAGGTGACCGCGACGGTGTTCTTCGTCATGGAGCGGGCCCCCGGCATCGTGCTCGCCTCGCGCGCGCAGAACGCCGCGTACACCGCGTCCGGGCTCGGCAGGCTCGGCATCCGCCTCGCGCAGCACCTCGCCGACCTGCACGCGGTCGACCCGGAGGCCGTGGGCCTCGGCGACTTCGGCCGGCCCGACGGCTACCTGCGTCGACAGCTGTCGACGTGGCGCCGCCAGCTCGACGCGTCGCGCTCCCGCGAGACACCCGCCCTCGACGCCCTGCAGGAGAGCCTCGCCGCCGACCTTCCGGCATCCGCGCGCACCGGCATCGTCCACGGCGACTACCGGCTCGACAACGCGCTCGTTGTTGGCTCGGGCGACGACCCGCGCATCTCCGCGATCCTCGACTGGGAGATGGCGACACTCGGCGATCCGCTCGTCGACCTCGGGATGCTCGGCCTGTACTGGACGATCGCCGACCTCGACGGCTTCGGCGGCGCCGTGCCGAGCGCGGTCGACGTCGCCGCGGGCTACCCCGACTTCACCGGAGTCGTCGACGCGTACGCCGCGCACGCCGGCATCCGCGTGCCCGACCTGCGCTGGTACCGCGCCTTCGCGGCGTACAAGCTCGCGGTGATCCTCGAGGGCATCCATTACCGCTTCCGCGCCGGCGAGACCGTCGGCGCGGGCTTCGACCGGATGGGCGCCCTCGTCGAACCCCTCGCCCGCCGCGGACAGGAGGTGCGCTGATGGATTTCTCATTCGACCCCGCCACGCAGGAGCTGCTCGCCCAGGC
Source organism: Microbacterium telephonicum (assembly GCF_003651225.1). GTDB lineage: Bacteria > Actinomycetota > Actinomycetes > Actinomycetales > Microbacteriaceae > Microbacterium > Microbacterium telephonicum. The sequence continues at coordinate 551,111 of NZ_RCDB01000001.1, read as the reverse complement.
CCGGGCCTTCGTCGACGACCGGGTACTGCCGGCTGAACCGCAGCTCGACGCCGAGCTGGCGGCGACGCCGGACCGGTGGGACGTGCGGCCCGTCGTGCGTCGCCTGCAGCATCAGGCCCGCGCCGAAGGACTGTGGAACCTGTTCCTGCCGGGAGAGGCGGGCGCGGGACTCTCGAACGTGTCGTACGCTCCGATCGCCGAGGCGACCGGCTGGAGTCCGCGGCTGGCCCCGGCGGCCTTCAACTGCGCCGCCCCCGACACCGGCAACATGGAGGTGCTCGCCGAGTTCGGCACTCCCGCCCAGCAGGAGCGGTGGCTCGCGCCCCTGCTGCGCGCCGACATCCGCTCCGCGTTCTGCATGACCGAGCCCGACGTCGCCTCCTCCGACGCCACCAACATCGGCACCCGCATCCGCCGCGATGGCGACCACTACGTGATCACCGGTCGCAAGTGGTGGTCGACGGGCGCGATGAACCCGGATGCGGCGATCTTCATCGTCATGGGCAAGACCGATCCCGACGCCGCGAGGCACCGCCGGCAGTCGATGATCCTCGTGCCGCGCGACACCCCGGGAGTGCGGGTCGTGCGCCCGCTCACGGTCTTCGGATACGACGATCGCGACCACGGCGGGCACGCCGAGATCGCCTTCGACGATGTGCGGGTCCCGGCCGCGAACCTCATCGCCGGCGAAGGCGACGGCTTCGCGATCGCGCAGGCGCGCCTGGGCCCGGGCCGCATCCACCACTGCATGCGCGCGCTCGGCACCGGCGAGCGCGCCCTTGCGCTCATGACCGAGCGGGCCCGCACCCGCACCGCCTTCGGCGGGCCGCTCGCCGACCAGGGCGTCGTGCGCGAATGGGCCGCCGAGGCGCGGGTGCAGCTGGAGGCGCTGCGGCTGCTCGTGCTGAAGACGGCCTGGCTCATGGACACCGTCGGCAACCGTCGCGCGATGACCGAGATCCAGGCGATCAAGGTCGCCGTCCCTCGCGCCGTCCTGCAGATCGTCGACCGCGCCATCCAGCTCCATGGCGGCGCGGGAGTGTCGGGCGACACCCCGCTGGCCGAACTCTATGCCGGTGTGCGCTCCCTGCGCATCGCGGACGGCCCCGACGAAGTGCATCTGTCGAGCCTCGGTCGCAGCCAGCTGCGCGCGGGCGCGACCCCCTGACGCTCCCCTCTCAACGACGAAAGGACCCCACCCGTGCACCTGTCCGACCCCGCCATCGACGGCCCCGGCCACGCGACCCTCTCGGTCGCCGGCATCCTGGCCGAATCGGCGCGCCGCCACGGCGACCGCCCCGCCCTGCATTTCGCGGGCACCACGATCACATACGCCGGCCTGTGGGCGCAGACGCGCGCCTACGCCGGGGCGCTGCGGGCGCGGGGCATCGGCCCCGGCAGCCGCGTCGCGATGCAGATCCCGAACGTCCCCGACTTTCCGCGCGTCTACTACGCGGTCCTCGCCCTCGGCGCGGTGGTCGTGCCGGTGCACCTGCTCTTCAAGACGGAGGAGATCGCGCACGTGCTGCGCGACGCCGACGCCGACCTGCTCGTCGTCGCGGCGCCCCTGCTGGGCGAGGCGCTGCCGGCCGCGGCGGCGACCTCGACGCCGGTCGTGACGGTGCTGCTGCCCGCCGATGCGCCCGATCCGGTGCGCGACCTGCCGCGGCTGGAGACCGAGGCGGCGGCCGCGGCGCCGCTCGTGCGGCATGCGGCCACGTCGCCGAGCGACCCCGCGACGATCCTCTACACGAGCGGCACGACCGGCATCCCGAAGGGCGCGGTCGGCTCGCACCTGTCGATCGTCGAGCAGGTGCACTGCACACTCATCGACTCGTTCGACCTGAACGCGGACGACGTCGTCTTCGGCGGGCTGCCGCTGTTCCACACGTTCGGTCAGACGGCGGTCATGAACATCGCCTTCCGCGCCGGCGCCTCGATCATCCTGCTGCCGCGCTTCGACGCCGACGAGGCGCTCGCCCTCATGATCGCGCACGACGCGACGGTGTTCACGGCTGTCCCCACGATGTACGTCGGCCTCATCGAGAGTGGGCGGCGCACCGCCGTCCGTCCCCCGCTGCGGTACGCCGTCTCGGGCGGCGCCGCATTGCCGGTCGCCGTGCTCGAGGCATTCCGCGCCGAGTTCGGGGCCGACGTCCACGAGGGGTACGGCCTGACCGAGACCGCCCCGATCGTCTCGACCAATGCGCTGACCGAGCCGATCCGGCCCGGCACGGTCGGGCGCGCCCTGTGGGGAGTCGACGTCGCGGTCGCCGACTCCGGGATCGACGACCGCGTCGTGCTGCTCGACGGGGCGGGCGAGCTCGGCGAGATCGTCGTGCGCGGCCACAACCTCTTCAAGGGCTACCTCGGACGGCCCGAAGCCACCGCCGAGGCCGTCGTAGACGGGTGGTTCCGCACCGGCGACCTCGGCACCTACGTCGACGGCGTGCTGACGATCGTCGATCGCAAGAAGGACATGATCGTGCGCTCCGGCTACAACGTGTACCCGAGCGAGGTCGAGGCGGTGCTCGCGCGCCATCCCGGCATCGGTCTCGCGGCGGTTTTCGGCGTGCCCGACGACGTGCGCGGCCAGGAGGTGCACGCGGCCGTCGTGGCACTGGAGGGCCACGACCTCGACGCCGACGAGGTCGTGGCATTCGTGCGGGACCGGCTCGCCGCCTACAAGTACCCCCGCGTCGTCCACATCGTCGACGCGCTCCCCCTCGGTGGGAGCGGCAAGGTGCTCAAGCGGGAGCTCGTCCGCACCCTCGCCCCGCAGCCGGCCGCGGCCGACTGACCGAGGCGCCACGACCGCACGCCCACGACGAAGGCCCGGCACCGTGAGGGTGCCGGGCCTTCGTGATGCGGCGTCAGTCGCCGGGGATGCCGTCGGTCACGAAGGCGACCGGGGCCGTCTCCGCGGTGCGCACCTCGTCGCCGTCGACCTCGTAGCTCGCGCCGACGTAGTCCTGCACGCCCTGGTCGACCACGGTGATGCCGACACCACGGTAGGCGGCATGGTCGTCTGCCGAGAAGGCGAGCGGCAGCATCCCGTCGCCGGCGAGCCCGCCCGACTCGATCGCCTCGATCAGCGACGCGCGCGTGGGGTTCTCGCCGGCGGCGGCGAGCGCCTCGGCGAACAGGTAGGCGACGCTCATGCCGTAGACGGTGTTGCCGTCGAACGCGGCACCGCCGTTGTACTCGTCGTTGATCTGGCGGAACAGCGCGACCCACTCCGAGTCGCCGCCCGCGGCGGGCAGATAGTTGGTGCCGGTGAGTCCCTGCAGCAGCTTCGGCCCGAGGTCCTCGCCGAGGTAGCCGACGAGGGTCGGGTAGTCGGCACCCGACGACGACGAGAACCACTTCGGGAACCAGCCGAGGTGCGCAGCGGTGCCGACCGCGAGCGCCGTGAACCCGTTGATCGTCCCGAGGATGTTGATCTCGCAGCCGGCCGCTTTGAGGGCGCCGATCTGCGCCGTGACGTCCTGATTCGAGACGGCGTAGCGCTCGACGTGCGCGAGCCCGCCCTCGCCGAGGGCGAGCTCGGCACCCTCGAGCATCTCGTCGCCGAAGTCGTCGTCCTGCCCCAGCAGACACACCTTCTGACCGGCGAACTCGTCGGCGGCGTACGAGGCGAGGGCCGCCCCCTCGACGACGTAGTCGGCGTTGAACCCGAAGGTATACGGGTAGGTCTCCGGGTCGTTCCAGGTCGTGGAACCGGAGGCGACGAACAGGTCCGGCACCGAGTTCTGGTTGAGGTAGTCGAGCACGGCGGTGTGCGTCGGGGTGCCCAGTCCGTTCACGAGGGCGAAGATCTCGTCCTGCTGCACGAGTTCGCGCACCACCGTCTGGGTGTTGGCGGGGTTGTAGCCGTCGTCCTTGACGATGTAGTCGATCGTGCGCCCGTGCACGCCGCCGTGGGCGTTGAGGTAGGCGAAGTAGGCCGACGCGGCGGCCGAGATCGACGAGTATCCGGCCGCGGCCGGTCCCGTGAGCGGCGTGTGCGTGCCGATCGTGACGGTGTCGTCGGTGACACCGGGCACGTCCTCCGATTCGGCGGACGACACGGCGGCGGGCGAGCTGCATCCGGCCAGGGCGACGACGGCGAAGACGCCGGCGATCGCCGCGGCACGGATGGTGTGGTGCTGTGACATGGTCACCTCTTTCTGTCTGGTGTGCGGGTGGGAAGGGATGCGGGGACGGCGGCCTCGTCGGCGGCGCGGTGGGCGGACGCGGCCGGTGCCGGAGCGACGGATGCCGAGGCGGAGCGCTCGGCGACGGTGGCGGCGGGGATGTCGGACGCGGGAGCGGCGGAGCCGGGGGCACGGCGACGCCGGGGGCGCAGACTCGCGAGACCGCCGGGGCGCACGAGGATCATCACCGTCAGCAGGGCGCCGAAGACGAGCACCGGCAGATTGCCGCTGAGGCGCTGCGCGGCCTCCGCGGGGAGGGACGCGGTGAGCGTGCCGAGCACCCACGGCACGAGCACGATGAGGGCGGCGCCGATCGCGGCGCCGCCGACGCTGCCGAGGCCGCCGACGACCACCGCGACGACGAGCAGCAGCGAGAACGCGAGCGTATAGGCACCGGGGCTGACCGACTGCGTCACGAAGCACAGCAGCGCTCCGCCGACGCCCGCTGTCACCGCGCTGAGCGCGAAGGCGCCGACTTTGACGCGACCGCTGCGGATGCCGCTGATGCGTGCGGCGGTCTCGTCGTCGCGCACGGCCCGCATCCACAGTCCCCAGCGTCCGCGGCACACCGCCACGAGCGACGTGACGACGATCCCGGTCACGAGGATCGCCACCCACGCCTGCCACTGCTCGAGCACCATGATCGACGCCAGTGCGCTCGGCACCGGATCGGGGCGGATCTGCAGACCCTGATCGCCGCGCAGCACCGGCGAGAACACCGTCGCGACGGCGGGCAGCGCGATGACGACGGCGAGGGTGACCCCGGCGAGGTACGGTCCGCGCAGGCGGGCCGCCGCGAGTCCGAGCAGCCAGCCGACGGCTGCGGCGAGCAGGACCGCGGCGAGGAGGGAGAGGAGGAAGCGCGGCGCCCCGCCGACACCGACCTCGGTGAGCGCGCGCGCGGTCAGGGCGTAGCCGTAGCCGCCGGCCGCCATGAGCGCGGCGTGGCCGAGCGACAGTTGTCCGGTCCAGCCGACGAGCACGGTGAGGCCGGCCGTCGCGCAGAAGGTCGCCGCGATGGTCGCGAGCTGGAAGTTGCGGTAGGGATCGAGCGCGAACGTCGCCGCGAGGGCGAGCGCCGTGAGCACAGCGCCGCGAACGAGAACTCCGCGGATTCCGACGCGGCGTGCGGCGGTGTTGCGGATGAGGGCGGTGCGGATGCCGTTCATGCGCTCCTCGCCTCCCGCAGCGAGAAGACCCCGGCGGGCCTGACCAGCAGCACCGCGACCAGCAGCGCGAGCACTCCGATCGGGGCGACGCTCGCGCCGAGGTAGCCCGTGACGAGGGTCATCGCGACGCCGACGACGAGGCCACCGAACAGCGCGCCGGCGGGCGAGTCGAGACCGCCCACGACCGCCACCGTGAATGCGTACACGAACAGCACGTCGGTGGCATGCGGGTTGAGTCCCAGTTCGGTGGGCATCAGCAGCATCGCGGCCAGCGAGGCGACGGCGGCCGACAGCATCCACCCCATCGTGACCATGCGTCCTACCCGCACGCCCAGCACGCGCGAGACCTCGGGCGCGAACGCGGAGGCCCGCATCTGCAGCCCGAGGGTGGTCCGCGCGAACAGGACGGCGAGCACGGCCATGACCCCGAGCGCGACGACCAGCACGAACAGGTCGTAGGGCGAGAGCAGCGGGACGCCGCCGACGAGGATCGGGCTGTCGTCGATCGGCGCGCGCACGGGGCGGTACTGCGGACCGAACGCGATGCCGAGCGCCGACTGCAGCACCATCACGAGCCCGATCGCGGCGATGACGCCCGTGAGGGGGCGACCTGCCGGAGCGAAGCGCATCACACCGCGCTCGACGACGAAGCCGATGGCGGCGCCGGCGACGATCCCGCAGGCGAGCCCGGCCCAGTACGAGCCGCTGAGGGCCGTCGCGGCGAAGGCGATGTACGACGCGACGAGGGCCATCGCTCCCTGCGCGAAGTTGACGATGCGCGCGGCGCGCCAGATGAGCACGAGCGACAGGGCGAACAGGGCGAACACGGCGCCACGGGCGAGGCCGGTCGCGAAGAGGAAGAGGAGTCGGTCCATGAGAGCTTTCGTGTCGGATGCGGAGCTCAGAAGCCCAGGTAGGCGCGGCGCAGGGCGCTGTCAGCGGCGAGGGTGGCGGCGGGAGCGTCCGCCACGATCCGGCCGAGATCGAGCACGACGCCGCGTCCTGCGACAGACAGCGCCCCCGTCACGTTCTGCTCGGCGAGCAGCACCGTCATCCCGCGCTGCCGCGCGGCGTCGCGGAGCACCTCCATCAGGTGGGCGACCACGAGGGGTGCCAGCCCGAGCGACGGCTCGTCGAGCGCCAGCAGAGCGGGCTCGGCCACGAGCGCGCGGCCGAGGGCGAGCATCTGGCGTTCGCCGCCGGAGAGCTGATGGCCCGCGCTGACGCGCCGGCGGGCGAGCGGCTCGAACAGGTCGTAGACCTCGGCAACGGCGGCCTCCCGTGCCGCGCCGCGGTGGCGCCACAGGGCGCCGAGTCGCAGGTTCTCGTCGACGGTGAGTTCGGCGACGACGCTCTGCCCGTCGGGGACGAGCGCGAGCGCACGGCGGGCGCGCTGCTCGGTGCGCAGGCCCGCGAGCTCGTGGCCGTCGAGGCGCACCGACCCGGCCGCGGGCACGAGGCCGACGAGCGCGCGCAGGAGGGTCGTCTTCCCGGCACCGTTGGCGCCGAGCAGTGCCACCACCTCGCCGGCGTCCAGGCGCAGATCGAGTCCGTCCAGCACGGGCGCGCCGCCGTAGCCGACGGTGAGGCCGGTGATCTCGAGGCTCGCCCCGGTGCCCGTCGCGACGGTCATGCCTCGACCCGCCGTCCGAGGTAGGCCTCTTCCACGCGCGAATCCGCCCGGATCTCGTCGGGGTGGCCGGTCGCGATGACCTCGCCGAAGTCGAGCACGACGATGCGGTCGGCGAGCGCCATGACGAAGTCGACGTGGTGTTCGACCAGCAGCACGGCGCACCCCGCGGCGGCGACGGCGCGGACGGCATCACCCAGCTCGCCGATGTCGTCGGCGCCGAGTCCGCCGGCCGGCTCGTCGAGCAGCAGCAGCGCGGGCTCGGTGACGAGCGCGCGGGCGAGGGCGACCCGTTTGCGGTCGGGGTAGGACAGGGCCGCGACCGGCGTGCCGGCCAGGTCGCCGAGGCGCAGGCGCTCGAGGGCGTCGAGGACGCGGATCTCGGCATCCGTCCGGCCGGCGACGGGGGCCGCCACGTTCTCGCGCACCGTGAGGCCGTCGAACAGTCCCAGCCCCTGCAGCGTGCGCGCCACACCACGCCCGGTCAGATCCCACGAGTGACGCGGAGCGGGAGCGCCGTCGATGCGGACATCGCCCTGCCGGCGCACGAGGGCGCAGATCGCGTTGAAGACCGTCGTCTTGCCGGCGCCGTTCGGCCCGATGAGCGCGACGATCTCGCCCGGGTCGACGTGGAACGACACGCCGCCGACGGCGACGAGACCGCCGAAAGCGACGCGCAGGTCGCGCACGTCGAGCCGTGGCGTGACGGTGGTGGAGAGCGGGGACATCGGCACCTCTTCGTGTCGGTTGTCGTCAGGATAACAAAGAAACCGACCGGGCGGTATGTTCTCGTTGCACCGATCTCCGCCCGGTCTCGCACGGCGGGGGTCAGCGGTGCGGGATGCCGGCGATCATGCCGCCGTCGACGACGAACTCCGCGCCGCTCGTGAAGGCGGAGGCATCGGAGGCGAGGAACACGATCGTCCCCGCGAGGTCTTCGGGCTCGCCGGGTCGCCCCAGTGGGATGTCGAGGTGCGCGGGGTCGATGCGGGAGGTCATCTGCGTGCGGATGAAACCGGGGTGCACCGAATTCACGCGGATGCCGGCTGGGCCGAGCTCGACGGCGAGCGACTGCGAGAGACCGCGGACGCCGAACTTCGCCGCCGTGTAGGCGTGCACGCCGCGGCTGCCGCGCATCCCCTCGACCGAGGAGATGTTGATGATCGAGCCGCGGCCCTGCGCCTTCATCGCCGGGACGACGGCCCGGCATCCGAAGAACACGCCGGTGAGGTTGACGGCGATCGCGGCGTTCCACTTCTCGGTGGTGAGGTGCTCGATGGGCGCCGCGTTCGCGATGCCGGCGTTGTTGACGAGCACGTCGAGCGTCCCGAATCGGTGGAGGGTCTCGGCGACGACGTCCGCCCAGCGGTGCTCGTCGGTGACGTCGAGCACCGTCGCGTGCGCCGTGGCGCCGGTCGGGTCGAGCGTGCGCGCGAGGGCCGACCCCTCGGCGTCGAGCAGGTCGGCGACGACCACGCGGGCACCGGCGGCGTGCAGCGCGCTCACGTAGGCGGCACCGATGCCGCGGGCGCCTCCCGTGACGAGGCACACACGTCCGGCGAGATCGGTCACGGTGCGATCCGGATGACGACCCGTCCCACCGTGTCGCCGCAGGCGAGCGCGGTGAGCGCGTCGGGCGCACTCTCGAACGCCACGGCATGGTCGACGACGGGGACGATGCGACCGGCATCCGCGAGTCGGGTGAGTTCGCGTCGCGCATCGTCGACGAGGTCGGGGCGGATGCCGGGATACATGCCCCAGTGCAGGCCGAGCACCGTGTAGTTCTTCACGAGGACGTGGCCGGCGGGCACGGTCGGGATGGTGCCGCCGGCGAACCCGATGACGACCAGGCGCCCCTCGAACGCGATGCACTTCGTCGAGGCGACGAAGGCGTCGCCGCCGACCGGGTCGACCACGACGTCGGCGCCGTGGCCCGCGGTGGCGGCTTTCACGCCCGCGGCGATGTCGTCGACGCCACGCACGAGCACGACCTCGGCGCCGGCGGCGCGCGCCGTCTCGGCTTTGACCTCGGAGCCGACGACGCCGATCACCTGGGCGCCGGCGGCGACGGCGAGCTGCACCGCGGCCAGGCCCACGCCGCCGGCCGCGGCGTGGACGAGCACCCACTCCCCCGGCTGCAGCGCTGCGCGGCGGTGCAGGGCGAACCAGGCGGTCTGGTAGGCGACGGTCAGGCCGGCGGCGGACACGTCGTCGAGCGACGCGGGGGCGAGCCAGACGTCGGATGCCGGGAGCACCGCGTACTCCGAGAGCACCCCGATCTTCGACCCCAGCACCCGGTCGCCGGGCGCGAACCCGGAGACGCCGGCGCCGACGGCGGTCACATCTCCGACGAGTTCGATGCCGGGGACGAACGGAAGCTCGGGCTTCACCTGGTACTCGCCGCGGCACAGCAGGACGTCGGGGAAGTTCGCCGCGACGGCGCGCACCCGCACCTGCACCTCTCCGGCGGCCGGCGCTGGCACCGGCACCTCGTCGAGCGAGAGCACGTCGGCCGGCTCGCCGAGGCGGGTCACGCGCCAGGCGCGCATGGTGTCGGGTGCGATGTCGCCGTCGTCAGGCATCCGGTCTCCTCAAACTCGTCAGGAACAGGTCGGTCAGCTGCGACGCGACCAGGGTCTTGCTCTCGGGCCCGTCGGCCGAGTACCAGTGCGACAGGTAGTGCACGTCGCTGAAGAAGTGCGCGACGAGCATGGCCTGCGGGATGTCGTCGCGGTAGATGCCGTCGCGCTGTCCGCGTGCGATGAGCGCGGCGAACTCGTCGTGGTAGGCGCGGCGGCGGCGGATGACCTCCTGGCGGCGCGGCTCGGTGAGCATGTGCATCGACCGGAAGAACACGGCGCCTTCCCTGATGTAGTCGATTGAGGTCTCGAGCACGTCGACGCAGACCGCCCGCAGCACGTCGTCGACGTCGCCGCCTCGCGCGATGATGTCGTCGAGACGGGCCTTCTGCAGGGTGAGCAGGGAGTCGTAGACGCCGAACAGCAGGTCGTCTTTCGACTCGAAGTAGTGGTACATCGCACCCTTGGTCACCCCCGCGGCGGCGACGATCTGCTGGACGCTCGTGTTGGCGTAGCCCTGGGTGGCGAACAGCTCGACGGCAGCGCTCATGACGTCGTCGGCGACGTGGGAATCCTTCATGCCCTCATCTTCCCCCGGTGGCCGGCCCTGACCGTCACGCCAGTCCGACGATGCCGGCGCCGCCGTCGATCGTGAGGGTTTGTCCGGTGATCCAAGCGGCATCCGCGGAGAGGAGGAACGCGACGGGGCCGGCGACGTCGTCGGGTGCGCCCAGGCGCGCGAGCGGGTATCCGGCCGCGACCTCGGCTTCACGCCCGTCGAACAGTGCGCGCGCGAAGTCGGTCTTCACGACGGCGGGCGCGACGGCGTTGACGCGCACCCGCGGCGCCCATTCGAGGGCCAGCTGCTGCGTCAGGTTGATCACGGCGGCCTTCGACACCCCGTACAGCGCGATGCCGGGGCTCGCCCCCTGACCGGCGACGGAAGCGATGTTCACGATCGAGCGCGAGAGTCCGGCCGCGACGGCGTCGCGCGACCAGGCGAGCGTGGCGAGCACGTTCACGTCGAGGATTTTGCGCGCTGCGGCGAGGTCGAGCTCGGCGAGCGTGCCGTAGACCGGGTTGATCCCGGTGTTGTTCACGAGGTGGTCGAGCCGGCCGTGCCGCTGCGCGACGTGGCCGAAGACTTCGGCGCGATGGTCGGGATCGTCGGCGCGCCCGGCGACGACGGATGCCGCAGGCCCGAGCCGTGCGGCTGCGGCGTCGAGGGTCTCTCGGGTGCGTGCCGTGATCACGACCGACCCGCCTTCGGCGACGAGCCACTCGGCCACCGCGAACCCGATGCCGCGGCTCGCCCCGGTGACGATCGTCACCGTGCCGGCGAAACGTCCCTGCGTCATCTGCTCTCCCTCGCGCACATACCGGACAGTCGGTTTGTACCGTATCAGACTCCTCGCCCGCGTCGGCACCCGCGTCGACGAACTGCCCCCCTCCCGGTCGTTGAGCGAGGAGCGCAGCGACGAGTCGAAACGCCCCGGACCCGGCGGTGATGGTGGGCGCGCGGGTTTCGATACGCCGGCTGCGCCGGCTACTCAACCACCGGGGGTGCTGCTTCCGAACGTTGAGCGAGGAGCGGAGCGACGAGTCGAAACGCCCCGAGTTCCTCAGCCGATCGTGGGTGCGCGGGTTTCGATACGCCGGCTGCGCCGGCTACTCAACCACCGGAGGGGTGCGGCGGGTCCGTTCCCGGTCGTTGAGCGAGGAGCGCAGCGACGAGTCGAAACGCGTCGAGCTTGGCATCGGTGGGGGTGCAGGGGTTTCGATACGCCGGCTGTGCCGGCTACTCAACCACCGGTGGTTCCCGGTCGTTGAGCGAGGAGCGCAGCGACGAGTCGAAACGCGCTGAGCGCGACGGTGGTGTGTGCGCGGGTTTCGATACGCCGGATGCGCCGGCTACTCAACCACCGGGAAGTGCCGGTCGTTGAGTGAGGAGCGCAGCGACGAATCGAAACGCGTCGGGCTCGGCGGTGTTGGCGGGTGCGCGGGTTTCGATACGCCGGCTGCGCCGGCTACTCAACCACCGGATGGTGACTCCCGGTCGTTGAGCGAGGAGCACAGCGACGAGTCGAAACGCCCCGAACCCGGCATCGATGGCGGGTGCGCGGGTTTCGATACGCCAGCTGCACCGGCTACTCAACCACCGGACGGTGACCCCCGGTCGTTGAGCGAGGAGCACAGCGACGAGTCGAAACGCCCCGAACCCGGCATCGATGGGGGTGCGCGGGTTTCGATACGCGCGCTTTGCGCGCTACTCAACCACCGGGGCCAGAAGCCGTCAGAAGGGTGCGGGCTCGAACGATTCCGCGGCGGCGTCGGGTGGGGTGGCAGGGGTGAAGGCGACCGGGGGTTGGGGTGCGTCTTCTCTGTAGGTTCTGCCGAGGGGTGAGGTCCATTCCAGGACACCACCCGGGTGTTGTCGCACCCGCCACCTCGTGAATTGCTTCATCGAGTGATGCCGTTGACACAAGTGGGCGAGGTTGCCGAGGGTGGTGGGACCGCCGAGGTGGTGGTCGATGGTGTGGTCAATCTCGCAACGGCTCGCCGCCCTCCGGCACCCCGGGAACCGACAATGCTGATCCCTCGCGCGCAGGAACCGGCGCTGCGCCCAGGCGGGACGGTACCCGTCGACGGCGACGACCGTTCCCTTGACGGGGTCGGTGAGCAGTCGCGTGAGTGAGGGGGCCTGCGCGGCCAGGCACCGGGCGGTCTCGGCGTCGATCGGGGAACGACCCACCAGATCCGCCGGACCCTCATCGGCACCCACCAGAGTGAGCGCGGGCACGATCACCTGCACCTGGGCGCGGATCGCCCCGAGGGTTCCGGGCTGGTCCCCGGTCGCGGTCGGGTCCAGGGCGGGGGTTCCGGCGAGGAGCAAGTCTGTGAGCACATCCGTCCGCACCGCATCGATGCCGCGCTCGTCCCCGTCGCCCGGGTCGCGGGCGTCGATGACGGCCTGCGCCTGCTGGGTCAGCCGGTCGAGGATCGCGTCGCCGATCACCGTCGGGACGGTCGCGACGACGTCGCACATCCCGTCCCGGCCCGGAAACACCCGCACGCACCGGCCCGCGGCCGCGTCCTGGTGGCGTTCGGTGAACGTCCGGTCGGTGAACCGCTCGGCCAGCAGCTGCAGGATCGGACGGAGCCGGTTCGGGGTACGCCCCTCACATTTCTCGATCGCTTCAGCCTCGAACTCAGGGCGGCGGGCGGCGGGTACGACGTCACCGGCGTCGGTGATGACCTGCACCTGGCCCTTCGTGATCTCTCCCGACTCCCACGCCGCAAGCGTCAACGGGTACATCTCCACCAGAACCCGGGCATCCCCGATCCGCGCCTGCACGGTGCGGTCCGCCACATGCAGTACACCGCCGATCTCCGCCGCGATCGACCGCAGCGCCATGTCATGTTCCCGCACCCGCAGAGGCGACCCGGCGGTCTGCGCATCGGCGAGCTGACCGGCACGCGCCAACAGTCGCACCTCCGCGATCTGAGCATGACGCAGCTCGACCGTGTTCATTTCGAAGCCCGCGACGATCTCGCCCAAGACGGTGAGATCGTCCTCCGGGGCCGTGATCTTCGTGAACTTCGACATGCTCCGATTCTCCCACTGGCCTCGGACATTGATTCGAAAGTCCGAGAGGAGACTGTGGAGAACCCGCGGCCGTCTTCCGGCGCTGAACGCACCATTCGAGAGCGACCCCGCCGGAATCCTGCGGCGCCGGCCGGCACCGTCCGAGCGTCGTCGTCGTGATCACCGGAGCACGCTGGACGCCGTCACGTCAGCCGGCAGGTCCTGCCGGCGACGGGTCGGTACACCTGGAGGGACTAGGCGAGGGCACTGTCGGATCGGGCACTCGACCGTCACACCGCCGGGTGGCCGCGACGCCGCCGAGGACCCCCGGCGAGCCTCTTCCAGTTCGCCGCATGCCACGCCGCCACCATCGTCGCGCCCACCAGCAGGAGCGCACAGATGCCCGCGTCGATCACGCGGGCGTACACGTGACGCGCCTCCGTCACCGCCGGCGCATAAGGCGCCGCGCCGGCCCACTCGTTCAGCAGCCCGATGCAGCCGACGCCGAGCACGCAGCCGACACCCAGCGCGACGAGAACTGCTGCGCTGGCGAAGCGGAATCGTACGCTCCGGCGGACGTCCGCGATCACGGGCGACGACAGGGTCTCAGTGTGCGTTGTCACCCTCGAGCCTGCCGTGTCCGCGACGGCGCGGCCGTCTCGAACCCCGGAGGTGAAGACCATCGGCTGAGGCGCCGCTGACATCCGTAGACCTTCGGCTATCTCCGCCACGCAACATCACCTCGTCACGACGAGGTCGCGTGTCGGCACGAGCGGGCCCCGCCGTCCGCGACCGCGCCGCGGCCGTCACACGGTGATGAACGCCTTCAAGGTGGTGCGGGCATCCATGTCGGCGTAGGCCGTCGCGGTCTCGTCGAGCGTGTAGGTGCGGTCGAACACCCGGCCCGGGTCGATCGTGCCGTCGAGGACGAGGGGGATCGCGTCCTCGATGTAGGCGCGCACCGGCGCGGGACCTCCAGTGAGGGTGAGGTTGCGGCCGAAGAGCGAGCCGAACCCGACGCCCGCTTCTTCGTACTGCGGGACGCCGACGCGTGAGATGACGCCCCCGGTGCGCGCGACGCGGTAGGACTGCTCGTAGGCCGGCATGAGGCCGACGGCTTCGAGCACGACGTGCGAACCGTATCCCTCGGTGAGGTCGAGCACCTTCTGGATGCCCTCCTCGCCGCGCTCTGCGACCACGTCGGTGGCGCCCCACTCGACGCCGAGGTCCGTGCGGTCGGTGTGGCGACCCATGAGGATGATGCGCTCCGCGCCCAGCTGCTTCGCGGCGAGCACCGCCGACAGGCCCACCGCGCCGTCACCGACGACGGTGACCGTCTGACCGGGTCGGATGCGCGCCATGTGCGCGGCGTGGTAGCCGGTGAGGTACACGTCCGACAGGGTCAGCAGGGACGGGAGCACCGCCTCGTCGCGCTCGGTCACTCCGGGCACGACGACGAGGCTGCCGTCGGCGAGCGGGATGCGCGACAGCTCGGCCTGCAGCCCCGCGGTCTGCCGGTTCGCGTAGAAGCCGCCGTGCGGACAGGCCGTCTGGAATCCGTCCCGGCAGATCGGGCAGGTGTTGTCCGACCAGGCGAACGGAGCGATGACGAGATCGCCCTTCTTCACGGTGCTGACCTCCGAGCCGGTCTCCTCGACGACGCCGAGCAGTTCGTGACCCATGCTCTGACCGTGCCGGCCCGGCTTCATGGAGTGGTACGGGTGCAGATCGGATCCGCATACGCACGTGCGGACGGTGCGCACGATCGCATCGGTCGGATGCTGGATGACGGGGTCGGCGACGTTCTCGACGCGGACGTCTCCCGCGCCGTACATGATGGTGGCCTTCATAGGGATTCCTCTCGGGTGGGGTCTCAGAGCTGGACGACGCTGAGGGCGGTCGGGCGGCTGTTCATCGGGCGGCCGTCCCGTTGTATTCCGCATCCGTGATGTGTTCTTTCCACACGGTCGTGGTCGCCGGGTCATCGCCGCTCTCGAGCATGGCGATGTGCTCCATGAACGTGTCTCCGGCTGCGGCATGCCAGTGGTCCTGGCCGGGCGGGGTGTACAGCGTCTGCCCGGGGTGCACGTCGATGATCTCGCCGTCGCGGGTGCCGAACCGCGCGACGCCCCGGGTGACGCGCAGGTACTGACCGCGTGCGTGGGAGTGCCAGGCGGTGCGCGCGCCCGGCGCGAACTTCACTACCGCGACGCTCATGCGCTGATCGTCGGTGCGGGGTGCCGCGATCACGTCGACCCACACGTCCCCGGCGAACTGCTCGGGCGGGTTCTTGGCGGTCGGTCGTTCTGGTTCGATGTTCATGAGGTCTCCTTCTCTCGTGCGACGACATCGGCGCCGTCCGGCCGGTCGGCGGCCCACGACGCGAGCAGTCCCAGCCGTTCCGCCGACGCCGTTCCGGGTTCTGCGGTGTAGATCAACAGGACGTTGCCGGGCTCGGCGGTCACAGCGAGCTCCTCGTACGCGAGAGTCAGCTCGCCGACCACCGGATGCCGGAACCGCTTCGTCCCGGCGCCGTGCGTGCGCACGTCGTGCGCCGCCCAGAGGCTGCGGAACGTCTCGCTTCGCGTCGACAGCTCCCCCACCAGCTCCTGGAGTGCCCGGTCGTGCGGGTCGCGACCCGCCTCGGCGCGCATGATGCCCACGCACATCCCCGCAAACACCTCCCAGTCGGGATAGAAGTCGCGGGAGACGGGGTCGAGGAACTGGAAGCGCGCGAGGTTCGGGACGCGGCCGCCGTCTCCGATCACCGGCGAATAGAACGCCCGTCCGAGGGCATTGACGGCGAGCAGGTTCTGACGAGGGTCGCGAACGAAAGCCACCGCATCCGAGATCGATTCGAGTGCCCACGACAGACTCGGCCGGGGCGCCCATGCGCGGGGGGTGCGCCGCCGGGAGCGGCCGCTGGTGGGGATGCCGTCGGCCGCGCGCGCGAGGTCGAGCAGGTGCGCGCGCTCGGTGTCGTCCAGCCGCAGCGCCTCGGAGACCGCGTCGAGCACACTCGCGGACGCTCCCGCGATCGCCCCGCGCTCGAGCTTCGCGTAGTACTCCACGCTGACGCCGGCGAGCGCGGCGACCTCGCTGCGGCGCAGGCCGTCGACCCGGCGGTTCGGTCCCGCCGTCAGCCCGGCATCCTCGGGTCGCACGCGGGCGCGGCGCGACATGAGGAACTCGCGCACCTCCGCCTTGTTGTCCATGTCTTCGAGGCTAGGTCGGCGCCGGCGAGCCAGGGAGTCCCCACCGGTACACCCCTCGGCAGAGCACGTCGGGCAGCCTCTGCCGAGGGATCAGCGCGTGCTCTTCAGCTTCCGCAGCGCCGAGCCCTTGTGCGCGGCCGATCGCCCCGTCTTCTCGGACTCGACGATGAACGCCGGCTCCGCGTCGCTGGCCGTGAAGCGCTGATCGTCGAACGTGAAGTCGCGCACCCTCTTCTCCCTTACCACCCCGCGGGTGCGGCCCTGCGAGGTGTTCCAGCTGACTCGGTCGCCCACGCTGATGTCATCCATGGGCCGATGAAACCCCACGGGCGTCGTCTCAGGCCACGGCTTGTGCGAACGGCATCCGGGGGCTAGGCCGATGCGCGGGCAGCCACGCTGCGCTGCTTGTCCCAGGCACGGAAGACGAGGAAGGCGATGACGGCGGCGGCGAGGAGGGTGATGTCGGCGGCGAGGCTGCCTTCGGTGCCGAACTCTCCGCCTGTGAGCCAGTCCGGAGCCCCGGCCGCCGGCTCGAGGAACACGAACGACGTGGACTTTGCGGGCAGTCCGCTGACGGCGATTCCGTAGACGTTGCCCATGGCGAAGTTCCAGCCGGCGTGGATGCCGATCACGAGCCACAACGAACCCACCCGCAGCGCGACGAACGAGGCGAAGTGGGCGTAGGGGAACACGCTCGTGAACGCGAGCGGTTTCAGCAGCACCCCGTGGACGAGGGTGAAGATCAGCGCCGGAAGCAGCACGGCGAGGCCGGGGGTCCGATACGCCGGCTGCTCAGCACCCGCGTGTGCGCGGGTCAGACGCGGCCGGTGAGGATGAGGTTCCAGTAGACCCAGGGCAGGATGTGACGGTCGAACACCCACGACAGCCGGCTCTCGCGATACATGCCGCGCCAGAACGGGATCGTGGGCTTGGGTCGTCCGGCCTCGTCGAATTCCGCCCACACGACGCTGCGTCGCGACACCGTGTACGGGCACACCGTATAGCCGTCGTACTCCTGCGCGGGCGCCTCGCCGCGCACGGCCGCAGCCACGTTCTCCGCGACGACGTAGGTCTGCTTGCGCAGCGCGCCGCCCGACTTCGCGTTGCGCGTGCCGGCCGCGTCCCCCAGCGACCACACGTTCGCGTACCGCGCGTGGCGCAGCGTCCGCGGATCCACCTCGACGAACCCGCCCGGGTCGTCGTGGGCGGCGAGTCCCGTGTTCCGCAGCCAGGGCGGCGCGGACTGTGGCGGCACGATGTCGGCGACGTCGAAGGCGACCGTCTCGGATCCGTGGGGTCCTTCGATCTCAAGCGTCCCCGCCGTGGAGTCGACCGCGCGCACGCGCGAGCCGTAGCGCACCTCGATCCCGTACCGCTCGATCACCCGCGACAGCTCGGCGTCGATGTGCGCCATCCCCGAGGGCGAGTCCTTCGCCGTCACGAACAGCACTCGGATGCCGTCCCGCACTCCGTGGGCACGCCAATAGTCGCACGCGAGGTACATCGGCTTCTGCGCCGCACCCGGGCACGACGACGGCTCATCCGGCTGCGTGAACACCACCGTCCCGCTGCGCAGGTCTCGCAGCATCGGCGACAGGGCCGCGGCCCCGGCCGGATCGTAGTGGGAGGCGACTCGCCCTGAAGCCCGCGCCTCGCGTGCGCCGGGCACCGCATCCCACTCGTGGTGGATCCCGGGGCTTACGATCAGCTGCCCGTACCTCACGCGGCCGCCGTCGCCGAGCTGAACGGTCGACGACTCGGGATCGATCGCGGTCACGGCATCGTGGATCCACGTGACGCCGGGAGGGATGACATCCGCCTGGTCACGCACCGTCTCGCTCAGGCGTGCGACGCCGCCGGCCACGTGCGAGAGCAGCGGCTGGTAGACGTGCCGGTCACGCGGCTCGATCACCGCGATGTCGTCGACGCCCCGGCGTCGCAGCCTCGCCGCGACCGAGATCCCGCCGTTCCCGCCTCCGATGACGACCACCTGATGGTCCCGGACCTCCGTCATGCGCACCTCCCGAAGCACACCGTCACGCTACGTGCCGGACCGTGGCGACGCCGGGGGCTTGCATGACCTCCCGCGGTGTGCTGCCCACCCGTCCTGCCGGTTCAGCGGCGCGACCCGAGCAGCCTCCCGACGGCGCCGGCGAGGTCGGCCGCCACCGCCTCCGCGGAGAACCACGGCGCCTGGGCCTTCCCCACCGCGGCCAACTCCGCCCCGTGAGCGGGGTCGCCGAGCAGCATCCCGAGCGCATCGGCCAGAGCGACGGGATCGGCGGGCGGCACCATCGCGCAGTCGAGCCCGTCGGTGCAGAAATCGTCGAATCCGCTTCCGGTCGTCACCACGAGCGGGGTGCCGATGGCTTTCACCTCCAGCGCCACCTGGCCGAACCCCTCCCAGCGCGAGGGGCACATCACGACGTCGGCCTCGCGGACGGCCGCGTACAGTTCGTCGCCGGGCGTGTGTCCGAGCCACGTGACGCGCGTCCGCGCGCCCTCGGTGAGCGTGTCGAGCAGTTGCGCGCGCGTCGGCTCGTATCGTGCATCGCCGCCCGCGCCGGCGATGACCAGCCGCGCCGTCGGTTCCCGTGCGTGGAGCAGCCCGTACGCGGTCACTGCGTCGACGATGCCCTTCCGGCGTTCTGCGCGGCCCAGGAACAACACGACCGGTCCGTCGGCGGTGGGCCAGAGCGGCGGCGGGGCGGCGGATGCGGCGCGCCGCTGCACCTCGGCCGTGTCGATGCAGTTGCGCACCACCTCGACGGGCGGCAGCGACCCCACGAGCTGCCGGGTGCGTTCATGCATGGCCGCCGAAATCGCCACGACCCCCGCCGAGCGACGGATCTGGCGCTTTTCGGCGTGCTGCTGGGCTCGGACCGCCCCCCGCAATCCCGCGGGCAGGTCGGCGATACGCAGGTCCGACACGTCGTGGGCGAGTTTCGACCCGGTCGCGAGGTTCGTCACGAGCGGCGCGCGCCGCGGGAGCCGGGCAGCCAGCGCCATCCATTCCGGCGCGAACACGCAGTCGTAGTCGCCGGCTCGGTGGATGCGCCGCAGGTGCCGCGCGCGCCGGGCCAGGTTGCGGCGACGACGCCGCGCGTCCGACCGCACGAGGGAGACGAGCCGCACACCGTGCAGTGGCGCATCGGCGACGACGTCGCCCTCGGCGAAGACGACGAGGTCGACCGCGATGCCGCGCGACACGAGCGCGGGAAGCAGCGCCGCGTAATGCCGGCCGATGCCGCCGGTGTAGGCGGTCAGTCCGGCGTACTCCGTGGTCGCCACGAGCCAGCGGCGCGGCATCCGGACGTCGTCGAGACCTCCTGTCGCGGCGGGCAACACGGGCGCGGGACGTTCGAGCCGCACCAGGCACACGACCATGCCGGCCGTCGCCGCGCCGACTCCGCCGGCGGCGAGGTCGCCGATCGTGTCGGTGTAGCCGACCGAGATGGTGTCGGTGATGACGGTGTGCCCGAACCACTCGACCATCTCCCACAGCGCTGAGAGCGCGAGCCCCAGCGCCGGGCACAGCAGCAGCGGCACCCGCGGGAGGAACGAGTTGTCCGTCCGATGCGGCACGACGCGCGCCCGGGCGAGCGCGACGTACACGAGCAGCGTCAGCACCCCCGTGCAGACGACGTGGACGACGATGTCCCACCCTGTCACCTCTGTGTACAGATCGAAGACGTTGCTCCACGCCGCCACCAGCACCGTCGCCCCCGCGGTCAGGTCGAGCCACGTCGTCACCCCGAGGAAGCGGGGCACCATCAGCACCGGGAGCGCCGCGGCGACCACCCCGGCATCCGTCGGTTCGAAGGCGATCGCGGCGAGCAGGATGCCGACCGCGCCGAGCACACGCAGGGCGTCGGCCAGTACCTCGCCGACCGTGCGCGGCGGGCGAAGGAAGTTCTCGATCACGGACCGGATCCGTCGATCAGCAGTCCCGCACGCACCGGCAGGTGGTCCGACGCGCGCACCTCGAGGCGGCGTCGACCCCCGATCGCGGCACGCAGCACACGGATGCCGTCCCCTACGGCGATCCAGTCGATCCGGGGCCCGGGACGCGGGGGCCGGTAAGACGTGTGCGTCCCCCATTCCGGGCTCGCCCGCGACTCGGCCGCAGTCCAGGCGTCGCGCAGCGTCCCACCGAGGTGCAGGGTGCGGGCTGTCGCCGAATCGGGGGCGCTGTTGAAGTCGCCGGTCACGATCACCGGCTCGGCGCGGGCCGCGGCGGCCTCGCGGATGAGGCGGGCCGATCGGATGCGGGAGCGCTCCGAGAACGGGTCGAGATGCGTGTTGACGACGGCGAGCTGCGCGCCGGTGCGCAGGTCGGTGAACACGGCGTCGACGACGACGCGCGGCAGCGGGTTGCCCCAGGAGCGCGACCCCGCGCGCTCCGGCGTGTCGGAAAGCGCGCGCTGCGTCCACGATTCCAGCGCCAGGCGTTCGCTGTCGTAGAAGATCGGACACGCCTCGCCGCGGGGACCCGGCGCGCGCCCATGCCCGACGAAACGATAGGTCGGGCCGAGCGCCGCTTGCATCAGCTTGGCGGCGCCGGGCGTGACCTCCTGCGCACCGAGCACGGTGGGCGCCTCGTGCCGGAGCAGCCGCGCGAGGTGAACGCGCCGACCCGACCAGCGGTCAGCGCGGCGCACGGTGAACACGCCGAGCGGACGACGCACGTTGAGGGTCATGACCTGGATGCAGTGCTCGTCATCCGCTGCATTCGAGAAGGTCGCCGCAGAGACCTCCGCGATGTGCTCCGGTGCGGCGGCAGCCCGCCGGCCGCCCGGGATCATCGGCGCACCCCCGTGGGCGAGGCGACCGACGAGCTCCGGAGGCGCCGGACCGCCAGCCGACGCCAGCGGAACGGCGGGAACTCGCGCGGCCAGTGGGCGACGACGGTGTGCACGCCGCGGGAAATGCGACGGCCGAAGGCGCCCCGGTCGGCGAACGGGCGCATCGAGATGCGCATCATCCGGGCGGGGATGGTCCCGATGCGATGGCGGGCTCCGAGGTGGATCGACAGGTCGAGGTCGTCGTGCATCCGCGCGTCTTCCCGGTGCACCTCACCGGCGACCTGCTCCCACGCGGCACGGCGCATCGCCATGTTCGAGCCGAACAGCGGAGCGTGCCCGAGGGTGACGAACCCCACGACCCGGTAGGCACCGAGGTAGACCGCGGCCACGGCGCGCCGCAGCGGTCGCGGTCCGTCGTGGAAAGTGGCCGTCCCGGTCAGCGCAGCGGCGTCCGGCTCGTCGGCGAAGGCCTGCACGACCGCCGCGATCCAGCCCGGCGTGGGGACGCAGTCGGCGTCGAGCCGCAGGATCAGGTCGCCTTCCGCGCAGTCGTAGCCGCGCGCCGCGGCGGCCGGGATGCCGACCCGGGTGCAGGGAGCCACGCGGGCACCCATCCGCGCCGCGACCGCGGCGGAGTCGTCGCGCGAGGCGTTGTCGACGACGACGATCTCGTCGGGAAGCAGCGTCTGCGCCCTCAGTGCCGCCAGGCAGCGCTCGAGCAGCTCCGCGTCGTCCCGGACGGGGATGACGACGGAGACGACGGGCCGCTCGAACGAGAGGGTCACGCGCGCACCCACCCCGAAACCTCTCGGCGCACCGCGCCGGCATCGGCGAACGACTCGAGCCACCCGGTCATCGGCCATTCGCCCCACGTGCGGGCGAAGATCGCGCCGTTGCGCAGGATGTCGTCGAGGTGCTGCCACGGCGGCGACGAGGTCGGGTGGTGCTGGTGATACGCGTGCGCGCCGCCCACCCACCACAGGGGGATCCGGCGTTCCCGCAGTCGGAATGCGAAGTCGGTGTCTTCGCCGCCGTATCCCACGTACGCCTCGTCGAACCCGCCCGAGCGCTCCCACGTCGCCGGCGTCAGAGCGAACGAGAGCGACCAGAACAGCGGATACTCGGGGACGATCGCGCGCCGCAGGTCGTCGTCGTCCGGCGCCGGTCGTGCCGGATGCGGCGCGGTCGCGGCCGTGAGCTCGTCGGCGGAGACGCCGGCTCCGGGCGGCAGGTAGGTCACCGGGCCGCAGAGCACCGCGTCGGGGGCGGAATCGGCGGCGCGCCGGTACCGCGCCACGAGCCGCGGACCCGGAATGCAGTCGGCGTCGAGGAAGATCAGCAGCTCGGCGCCGCCGGCGATCGCGGCCTCGGCGCCGGCGTTGCGTGCCGCGGCCAGCCGCAGCCCCTCCGGCGCCGGGGGCACCGTGAGCACCGTCTCGGCGGGCAGCGGGGGCGGGGCGTCGGCGCCGATCCACACCACGATCCGCTCGATGCCCGGCCCGGCAGCGGTGGCTGCGAGCTGGCGGCGCAGATGCTCGACGCGCTCGGTCGAGCAGAGCGAGATCACGGCGACCCGGTCCGGCGCGCTCACGTGGTCCCGCCCGCGGTGCGCAGAATCGCTTCGGCGGCGCGGCGCGCCGCGCCGGCCACCTGCCAGCGGTCCCAGTCCGGTGTCGCCACCGCGGCACGTTCGAGCAGCGCCGGCCAGTCGGATGCCGCCGGCCAGCGCTCGCGGACCACCGCCAGATGCAGCCGACGCAGAGCTCCCGCCGTGGCGTGCTGTTCGCCGAACGGCCGTCGCTGCGGGATGACGATCGCGGGAGCGCGCGCGGCCGCCAGGTCGGCGACCGAGTTCTGTCCCGCCCAGGCGACGACGACAGCTGCCTCGGTCAGCGCAGGCCACGGGTCGTCCACCCAGCTGTCGCCGCCGAGCACCCGCCAGGGTCGGCCCAGGTCGGCGGCCGCCGCGGCGATGTGCTCGTCGCCATGGTCGGCACCGCCGGCACCGGTGAGGAGCACGATCTCGTCGCCGCGGTCGCCGGAGGCGCCGCGGCCGTCGAAGCGGCTGATCCCCCCGGTGTGCACCACCTTCTCGGCCATCTGGGCGAGGTGCGGCACCGGCACCGCCCCCGCCGGCCAGGGCGCGATGACGGTGTCGGCCGCGCGGAAGCCGAGGCGATGGGCCTCGTCGTCGCGCTCGCCCGGCTGGGTGAACGCGACCGTCGGCACTCCCAGCATCCGCGCCAGCAGCGTCACCTCGACGGAGACGTCGACCACGAAGACGTCGGGCCGCTGCTCGGCGATGAGGCGGGCGATCGCCGCCAGCCGTTCGCGGTGGCCGGCATGACCGCGCGGCGCCCAGTGCAGCAGCCCGCCGACGGTCGGGTCGGACCGCCGGGGGTCGGCGCCGTCCTCCGCCTCGTCGTCGCGCGGGACGCGCAGCCACCGGCATCCGCGGGGCAGATCCGACGGCGGCGGCAGCGTGCTGACGACCTGCACGTCGCCGGGCAGGTGCGGGGCGATCGCGAGGAACCGGGTGAGGTGCCCGCGACCGTGGTGGTGGACGTACCAGCCGATGCGACGGGTCACGCGCTCACCTCCCACGCCCCCACTCCCGGCGTCTCCCTCGGTGTCGCCCTCGATGTCGAGGGCGCGCGCATGCCGCTCAGCAGCGCCTCGAGCCGCTCGGTGCGCGCCGTGAGCGAGAAGCGCGCCACCGCCGCCGCGCGGATCTGGTCCCGGCGAGCGCCGTCAGCCGGGGCGGCGAGATTCTCGGCGACGGCCAGGCCCATCGCCTCGACATCGCCGGGCGCCACCACGCGCATGCCGGTCGTCGCCGCGGCGATCTCGGGGATGCCGCCCACGCCGAAGGCGACGACGGGGGTACCGCACATGAGCGATTCGGGGCCGACGAGGCCGAACGGCTCCTCCCATTCCGGCGTGACGAGCACGGTGTCGGCGCCGCCCACGAGCGCCGACAGCTCGCGCGGACCGAGCGTGCCCGCATAACGCACGTCGCCGCCGAGCAGCGGCCGCAGCATCTCGTCGGCGTACCGCCGGTCGCCGATGCGTCCGGCGATCGTGAGCGGAACGCCGAGCCGACGGGCGATCTGCGCCGCCACGTGCGGCCCCTTCTCGGGCACGATCCGCCCGAACCACACCAGTCCGCCACCGCCGGAGCCGCGGCGCCACCGCTCGGGATCCACCCCGTTCGGCAGGAGGCGGGACGGCACGCCGGCGCGCGCCCATTCCCGCCGCGTGTGATCGCTGACCGAGATGAAGCGGCTGCCGCATCCGCCCGCCGCGTGGTGGGCGGCGACGAACTCCGGATCGACCGGCGTGTGCAGTGTCGTCACCATCGGCACCGGCAGGTGCGGCGCGCGCAGCAGCGGGAGCGGATGCAGGCAGTGATTGGAGATGACGTCGAAGCGGTCGCCCGACCCGGAGAGCGCGGTCAGGGCGCGCTCGAGCGCGGGGACGACGTCGTCGTGGAAGCTCGACGGCCAGGTGAGGTCCGTCGGGTCGGCGGCCTCCGGCCATCGGACGGGGGGCAGTCGGAACGGTCCGCCGGCGTCGGTGAAGTCGGATCCGGCGGGGGCGATGAAGGTCACCTCGTGACCGCGACGCCGGAGCGCGTCGACTTCCGCCCACACCGCCGACTCGAGCCCGCCCGCGTGCGGAGGGCGCAACGGGAAGCGGAGGGGGGCGATGACGACGACGCGCAGCGCGGTCGGCGCGCTCACCTCGTCGCCCCGTCCCGCAGGCGGCGGTACACCTGCGCGTGCGCGGCCGCGACGGCGGCGTCGGTCACGGCTCGCGAGCGGCGGCGCTCGGCGACGACCTCGGCGCGGGCGAGCGATCCGGGACGCGCGCCGTGCCGAGCCCACAGATCGCGCAGCGCGCGGGCGAGGTCCGCGCCGTCGGAGGGCTCGAAGGCGGCGACCGTGCCGTCCGGATGCTGCTGGGCGTACTGCCCGACGCGCGGTGCGGCGACGGGCACTCCCAGGTCCCAGCACATCTCGAGCCAGCCGGAGTGGGTTCCGTGGCGATAGGGCAGCACGCAGGCATCGAGCGCCGACACCGCCAGGTGGAGGGCGACGTCGTCGAGCCGGTCCTCCTCGATCAGTGTGATGTCCTCGGCGTCGGCGCACAGCTCCCGCACCTGCCGCGCGGCGGCGGCGTCGCGCACCCGACGGTTCAGACGCACCTCCGCCTGCACGGCCGTGCCCTCTTCGCGCAGGACCGCGATCGCGGTCCGCAGGGTGCGCACCGTGCCGGGCCCGTCCACGTTGGGCCGCAGGTCCTTCAGGTGCACGCCGACGCGCAGCCGAGCGTCGGCCGGCACCGGCGGCAGGGCGGCGTCGGCCGGGACGATGGAGGGATGCGGAAGCACGAGCGCTGTGCGGCCCCAGCCCTCGGCGATCTCGTCCGCCGCGCCCGGCGTGAGGGTGATCACCTCGTCCGCGCCGGAGATCAGCTCGTGGAGCTGGCGACGATAGGGCGCGGAGTCGGCCAGCTGCGGGTGGTCCAGGTCGTGCGCCGTGTACACGACGCGCCACCCGGCCGCGTGCGCGGCCGCGATGCACGCCGCCACGTGTCCCGGCGCGAACGACTCCGTGCCGAAGTGCACGTGCAGCACGTCGACCTCGTCGGCGTGAGCGCGAATCCACTCGGGGTCCAGGGCCGCGGGCGGCCACCAGACGCCTTCCGCGGCGCCGGGCACCTCGGGGTCGGCCAGCATCCGCACATCCTGATGCGCGCCGACACGCTGGGAGTAAGGATGGGCGGCGGGCACGGAGAGCACCGTCACCGGCCGCATCGACCACGGCTCCGGCTGCCGTGGCGCGTCGTCCGTCTCCGTCTTCATGCCGACCTCCGCCCAGGGCAATCTACGGCCACGCGCCCACTTCGAGCCGGGGCTTGACCCGGCGCCGACCGCCCGGTAACGATGGGCCGGGTGACCCCCGCACCCCTGCTGCTGATCGTCGGACCGCCCGCACACGGCGTGACGCGCTACGGCGCCGACGTCGCCGACGCGCTCGTGGCCGGCGACCCCGAGGTCGCGGTGCTCGCGGCGCCGACGCTCGCTGCGCTCACCGATCGCGTGCACGGACGACGCGCGCACCTGCACGTGACCGACCGGCTGCTCGGCGACTCGCCGGAGCAGGCGGCCGATGCCGTGGGGGCGCTGGCGGCGCGGACCCGCCTGACCATCACGGTGCACGATGTGCCGCAGCCCTCGGACGGCCGGATGTTCGCCCGCCGTCGGGCGGCGTACGCGAGATTCGCGGCCGCCGCCGAACGGGTCGTGGTCAACAGCGCCCACGAGCAGGCGCTCTGGCGCGAATGGGTCGGCGACGATGACGTCGATGCGATCCCCCTCGGCGCGCGGCGGGATGCCGTCCCCACGGGCACCGAAGGGCTCGAGGCGGATGCGGCGACACCCGCGGACGGCGACCTCACGGTGATCGTCGCCGGGTACGTCTATCCCGGCAAGGGGCACGTCGCGGCGATCGATGCCGTGCGCGACGCGGCGGCCGCACTGCGCGATCGGGGCGAGCGGGTCGGCAGCCTCGTCGTACGGGCGATCGGAGCACCCTCGCGGGGACACGAGGACGAGGCGGAGCAGCTGCGCCGGCACGCGCGCGGTCAGGGCGTCGACCTGCAGATCACCGGGTTCCTCGATGACGGCGCCTTCGCCGCCGAACTGGCCGGCGGCGGCATTCCGCTCGCCGCGCACGAGCACGTCTCGGCCTCCCGCTCGATGCTCGACTGGGTCGAGGCCGGCCGACGCCCGCTCGTGGTCTCATCCCGCTACGCCCAGGAGATGGACCGGCTGCGGCCGGGCACGCTGGCCCTTTACGAGCCCGACGACCTCGCCGTGCACCTCGCCGCGGCCTGGAGCGAGCCTGCGCGCACGCGTCTGGCCGCGGGCACGGACCTGCGTCCCAGCGTGGCCGACGTCGCCCGGGAATACCGGCGCTGGTGGGACCTCGCGTGACCGGCCGGACGCTGCCCGGCAACCGCTGGGACCTGCTGGACGCCGCGGTCCCCGAGCCGCTGCCCCGCGTGTCGGTGATCGTCTCGCACTACCGGCAGCCCGGCCAGCTCGCCCGAACGCTCGCCGCCCTGGCCGGGCAGACCCACCCGCGCCCGCGCGTCGAGGTGATCGTGGCCGACGACGGATCGCCCGAGCCTCCCGTCGTCCCACCGGGCGTGCGCGTCGTGTCGCAGCCGGATCGGGGCTTCCGGCTGGCGGCCGTGCGCAACCTCGGCGCCGCGCACGCGACCGGAGACGTTCTCGTGTTCCTCGACGCCGACACCGTTCCGGAGCCGGGGTTCCTCACCGCCCTCACCCGGATGCCGGCGCTCGCGCCCGACGTCGTGACCGTGGGGCGGCGCCGTCATGCGGATCTGACGGACGTCGACCCGTCCCCCGACATCCGCGGCGCCGTCGCCGGCCGGCAGCTCGAGGAACCCCGCTGGCTCGCCTCCGCCTACCGCGATGCGCGCGATCTGCTCGACGCCGACGATCGCAGCTACCGTCACATGATCGGTGCGGTGCTGTGCTGCGCGCGCGGCATGTTCGACGCCGCCGGAGGGTTCGACGAGTCCTTCGACTCCTACGGCGGGGAGGACTGGGAGTGGGCGTACCGGGCCTGGCGGCGCGGCGCCGTCTTCGCGCACGTCGCCGACGCGGTCGCCTGGCACGACGGGCCGGATGCCGGTGCGCACGAGCGCCGGGACCGGGAGGCGAAGAACCGGGAGGCGCTGCGGCTCGCGCAGCTCATCCCGGTTCCCGGATCCCGGCCTCACGGCATCCACACCGACAAGGTCGACGTCGCCGTCGCCGGTCCGGACGTCGGCACGGAGGCACAGCGCTTCGTGAGCCTCGATTCGGTGCTCGCCGCGCTTCCGGGCAGCGAGGAGGCGACGGCCGCCGAGATCGACGCCGGCACCGGCCGGTTCGACCGGGTGCGGCTGCGCGTCGAGCTCCTGCGTCCGGTGCACGTCTGCGGCGACGGGCTCGCGTCTGCAGCCGACCGGGTGGCTCGCGAGGATCTCGGCGTGCTCACCGCCGTCGACGCGACCGGCGGCGAGCTGCTGCGCCTCGTCTCCGAGCGCGCCCGCATCCGCGAGGCACGATGGGGGCGGGACGATCTGTTCGACCGCGCCTCGGCCGTCATCGACGGTGTGACGGCGCTGACAGAGGACGTCGACCTCGAGGCCTACCTCGGCGGCTGGATGCCGCCGCCGGGATCGCTATCGTCGTCGGTGACGGCCGACCGACCCGAAGGAGACCTCATGTCCGCATCCGCCGACCATGACGACATCGACGGCGAGACGCCGCTGACTCGCCCCGAAGACAAAGGGGCACCGGTGGCCGAATCGCACATCATCGTCTCGGAGCGAGACGGCATCACGCGGCTCGACGTCGCCGACGACGCCACGATGCGCCCCGGCCCGGGCCCGGGCCTGCCCGAAGCCGACGGGGACTGACCGGGCCCGGACGATGAGGGACAGCGGATTCGACGTGGCGGACTGGGGCATCGGGGCGACCGGGTGGGACCCCTCGCTGCTGGCCCGGCGCGAATCGGTCTTCGCGGTCTCCAACGGTCACCTCGGGTGGCGGGGCACCCTCGACGAGGGCGATCCGTGCGCCGTGGCCGGCGCCTATCTCAACGGCCTGCACGAGCGGCATCCGATGCCGTATGCCGAGGACGGATACGGCTACCCCGCCCACGGCGAGAGCGTCATCAACGCCCCGGACGGGAAGGTCATCCGGCTGATCGTGGGGGATGAGCCGTTCGACATCCGCGAGGGCTCGCTCGAGCACCACCGGCAGCACCTCGACTTCCGCGCCGGCACGCTCGAGCGCGTCACCCGCTGGACCTCGCCCGCCGGACACTGCGTCGAAGTGCGCTCGACCCGGCTCGCCTCGCTGGCCCGCCGCGCGATCGCCGCGGTCGACTATCGCGTGATCGCCCTGACCGGTCCGGTCGAGGTCACCGTCCTGTCCGAGGTGGTGGCCGACGAGCCTCTCCCCCGGGTGCATCCCGACGACCGCGTCATGGCGCCGCTCGTCTCGCCCCTGACACCCGTCGGCGCGGCAGCGACCGCGGCCGGTGCCGCACTCCTGTACCGGACGAGGGTGAGCGGCATCGGCGTGGCCGTCGCGATGGAGCACACCGTGACGGGAGCGGCCGAGGTCGCCTCCGAGGCCGATGACCACGTGGCGCGGACGACGATCGTCAGTCGTCTCGACGCGGGCGAGAGCGTGAGGATCGTCAAGGTCGTGGGCCACGAATGGTCCGACGCCCTTTCGGAAGCGGCGCTGCGCGACCGCGTCGATGCCGCGGTGGCCGCTGCCGTGCGCACGGGGTGGGAGGGGCTCGCGGCCGAGCAGCGCTCGTTCCTCGATGACTTCTGGGTCGCGGCCGACGTCACGATCGAGGGCGATCCCCACCTGCAGCAGGCCGTGCGCTTCGCCCTGTTCCAGGTGGTGCAGGCGGCGGCACGCGCGCAGACGCGCTCGATCCCGGGCAAGGCCCTCACCGGCGCGGGGTACGAGGGACACACGTTCTGGGACGCCGATGCGTTCGTCGTCCCGGTGCTGACCTACCTCCTCCCGACCGCGGCGCGCGATGCCCTTCGGTGGCGACATGCGACACTGCCGCTCGCGCGCGAGCGCGCCGCGACGCTCCACCTGGCCGGGGCCGCTTTCCCTTGGCGCACGATCAGCGGGAGCGAGTGTTCCGGGTACTGGCCCGCCGGGACCATCGCTTTCCACATCAACGCGGACATCGCCTCAGCGATCCTGCACTACGTCCGCGTCAGCGGCGACCTCCCGTTCGAGCGCGAGGTCGCAGTGGAGATCCTGGTGGAGACGGCGCGCCTGTGGTCCTCGCTCGGACGGTGGGATGGGGGCGGGACCTTCCACATCGACGGGGTCACAGGCCCCGACGAATACTCCGCGCTCGTTGACGACAACGCCTTCACGAACCTCGCCGCGCAGCGCAACCTCCGCGGCGCCGCCGACCTCTGCCGACGTCACGACGGGCCGGCGCGCGCGCTGCAGGTGACCGACGACGAGATCGCGGGCTGGCTGCTCGCCGCTGAGCGAATGGCGGTGCCCTTCGATCCCGTGCGACGGGTGCACCAGCAATACGCCGGCTCCACCGATCGCGAGCGCTGGGACTTCGACGGCACCTCCCCGCAGCAGTACCCGCTGCAGGACCACTTCCCGTACTTCGACCTCTATCGCAAGCAGGTCGTGAAGCAGGCCGACCTCGTGCTGGCGCTGCAATTCGCGCACGAGTCCTTCACGGCGGAGCAGACAGCACGGGCGTTCGCCTATGCCGAGGAGCTCACCGTCCGCGATTCCTCGCTGTCGGCGTCGCCGCAGTCGGTCGTCGCCGCACGCACCGGGCACCTCCCCCTCGCCTTGGCCTATCTCCGGGAAGCCGCGGCCATCGACCTCGCCGACGTGCGGGGCGACGTCGCAGACGGCCTGCACATCGCGGCTCTCGCCGGCGTGTGGACGGCCGTCGTCAGCGGGTTCGGCGGCATGCGGGAAGGTGCCGATGGGTTCGACTTCGCGCCGCGCCTCACCCCGCCCCTCACCGCTCTGTCCTACGGTCTGCAGGTCGGCGGCGGGCATCTGCGCGTCGAGATCGCCACCGACGCGGCGACCTACACGCTCACGGGCGAGGCGCCGATGGAGGTGCGCCACCACGGCGAGCGGGTGCGACTCGCGCCGAACCGCAGTCGGCGCCTCGCGATCCCCCCGGCCCCCGACCCGGGTCCGCCGCCTCGGCAACCTCGCGGCCGCGCGCCGGAATGAGGTCGCGAGGTGGCCTCGGGGGTCACCGGTAGCGCCGCGGGACGACCCAGGGACGGCCGAACTCGGCGTTGAACGACTCGGGCTCGAAGGGGCTGTCACCCCCGGCCGGAAAGCTCGTGAGCTCTCCGAAGACGATGCGCTCTGGCAGGTCATAGAGGTCGACGCGCACGAAATCCGTCTCCGCGGCGAGCGTCTGTGCGAGGCGGATCATCCCGTCCAGACGGGTCGGTCGCACCGGGGGCGGGTCGGCCCAGGGCGGCCCGCCGCTGAGTGGCATCGGGGTCCAGTCGGGGCGGAAGAAATCCTGCGTACGACGACCGAACCGGCCCTCGTCGACCTGGATGAAATGGCAGCGCCCATGGAAGACGAACAGCTTGACGTCACGCGGGATCGCACCGCCGCCGCCCGCCAGGAACTCCTCGACGAGGATGCGGCGCGGCACCCGTCCGTAGACCCACTCGCGATTCGGGCCCTGGCCGTAGAGCTGCGCCAGCCAGTCCTGGGCGATGCGGGCGAGCTCGGCGGGCGGGGCATGCTCGGGGCTCACGTGACGGTAGACCCAGCTGCCGTCGCGCGGCAGGCGGGCGTTCGGGTCCGCCGACCGCGAGACCACGATTGCGGCACCGCTGCCGTGCGTGGGCTTGAGGACGAATTCCTCGGGCAGGTCGGTGCTCATAAGAGAGCGCGCGTCATCGGCGAGAAGGTGGAGGCGAGGCAGACACTCCGCGCCCACGCGGGCCGCGACGTAGTCGCGCACGGCGGCTTTGTCGGCGAAGGTCACCACCAGCGGACGGTGGTCCCGGAGCATCTTGTACCGCACCTTGTCCCGGAAGGTGACCGGGCCCCGGGTGCGCCACAGGCGCCAGGCCCGCACCACGGGGCTGCGCTCCCGCCACCGGACGCCCGGCGTGTCGACCCGGGCCCCGTCCCGGCTACTCGGCTTCGACACTGCTGGTGCCGTGCGGCGTGCCGACGGGCTTCGACTCGCTCGATCCGCGCTGGCGGAGGTAGATCGCGAAGGCCACCATGGCCCCCACCGCGAGGAACTCGGACTGCCAGTTCTGCAGCGTACGGTTCCAGAACTCCGCCGACATCACGTAGGAGATCCAGGTCTCCGGCGGCATCCCGTGCTCCGCGTTTTCCTCATTGGCCACGATGTGCCCCGCCAACGACTGCGCGAACCACGAGAGGACGAACACCGCGCCCATCACGATCAGCAGCGAGTTCGCGTAGAGCCACCCGCGCACGCCGCGTGCACGCGCCCAACGCGGCGAGTCCGCGCGGGCGTACTCGCCGACGAGCTGCTCCTCGTCCGAGCCGACGCCCTCGTCGCCGGGCTTCTTCGACTCGGGGGATCCGCGTTGCACCAGCCAGATCGTGCCGAGGATGAACAGGAAGAACTGCAGGAACTCCGACTGCCAGTTCTCGGCGACGTCGACGAGGAAGTCGGAGGAGGTGACGAACTCGAGATACCCGACCGCGGGCAGGCCGTGCATCGCGAGCTCCTCGTTCGTGTTCGCCAGTCCGGCGAAAGATTGGCCGACGAGCGCGGCCAGGAAGATGGCCAAGAAGGCGAGGCTGAGCCCGTTGTCGCGCAGGAACCGCATCTCAACGGCCCGCCAGCGGCAGTGCTATCATCACGGCGAGCCCGACCGCGATGATCCCCGACCACACGGCGAACATCGCGCGCATCCCTGCTTCTCCTGTTTTCGCTTCGCGCATGGTCTCTCCCGAGTGGCGCGCCGGAGGGTCCGGCGACGTGTCGAGCATGATCCACATGGCCGGCGTTGTCGACGCCTTGACACGGCACGACGCACGGCCGAAGATTCGCCGCGTCCGCCGTCATGAGCCTGTCGCGACGAAGGGTCACGCGTCGGTGTCGTAGCGTCGGACGCCAACGCCCGCAAGGGCGTTTCCCTGCCGGCATGCAGGCCGCAGGCTGGCGTCATGGTCTTCGTCGGCTTCCACTGCTCACATGAACAGCGACCTCCGAGCTTCCTGCTGCGAGCCGCCGAACAGGCGGAAAGGGCCGGCTTCGACGGCGCCATGTGCTCCGACCACTTCGCGCCGTGGAACCCACGGCAGGGCGAATCCGGGTTCGCCCTCAGCTGGCTGGGCGCCGCCCTGGCACGAACCGACTACCCGATCGGGATGGTGAACGCGCCGGGACAGCGGTATCACCCCGCGATCGTCGCTCAAGCGTTCGCGACACTGGCCGAGATGTTCCCGAACCGCTTCTGGGCGGCGCTCGGCAGCGGAGAGAACATGAACGAGCACATCACCGGCGCCCGGTGGCCCGACAAGGACGTGCGCAACGCCCGGCTGTTCGAATGCGTCGAGATCATCCGGCGGCTCTTCGACGGCGAAGAGGTGACGCACAGTGGACTCGTCGAGGTGCACCACGCCCGACTGTGGACGCGTCCCGCCGCCCCTCCTCCGCTGCTGGCCACCGCGGTCAGCCCGGAGACCGCTGGCTGGGCGACGTCGTGGGCCGAGGGTCTGGCGACGGTCGCGCAGTCACCGCAGGCGCTCGCCGAGGTCGTCGACGCATACCGTTCGAACGGCGGTCGCGGACCGTGCATCCTGCAGGTGCACGTCAGCTATGCCGAGACGGAGGCCGCCGCCTACGCTCTCGCCCGCCACGAATGGTCGAACGGCGTCGTGACTCCGCCGCTCACCTGGGATCTCGAGCAGCCGGACGATTTCGACACGCTCGCCGCCCAGTTGGATGAGCGGGAGTTCGAGCAGCGGTTGCGCCAGGCGGTGCTGATCGACGCTGACCCGGTATCGCTGGCCGACCGGGTGGCCGATCTCGTGCGCATCGGCTTCGACCGCGTCTATCTGCACCACGTCGGCGAGGACCAAGACGCCTTCCTCGACGTCGCCGCGTCCACTCTGCTCCCCCGGCTGCGCGAGGAGGTCACCGCATGAAGATCACCGACACCAGCGACCTGTGGTGGAAGAGCGCCGTCGTGTACTGCCTCGACGTCGAGACCTACTTGGACGGCAACGGCGACGGGGTCGGCGATTTCGAAGGGCTGGGGCGGCGGATCGACTACCTGGCGCAGCTGGGCATCACGTGCCTGTGGCTCATGCCGTTCTATCCGTCCCCCGACCTGGACGACGGGTACGACGTCACCGACTTCTACGGCGTCGATCCGCGCTACGGGAGCCACGGCGACCTGGTCGAGGTGATCCGCACGGCGCGGGACCGGGGCATCCGCGTGATCGTCGACCTCGTGGTGAACCACACCTCCGACCGGCATCCGTGGTTCCGCGCCGCCAAACGCAGCAAGAACTCCCCGTTCCGCGACTTCTACGTGTGGCGCTCCGACCCGCCGCCGGAGGGTCAGGTCAACGCCGTGTTCCCGGGTCAGGCCGACGGCGTCTGGGAGCTCGACGAGAAGTCCGGCGAGTGGTACCAGCACAGCTTCTACGAGCACCAGCCCGACCTGAACATCGCCAATCCGAGGGTGCGCGACGAGATCGCCAAGACCATCGGGTTCTGGCTGCAGCTGGGCGTCTCCGGTTTCCGCGTCGACGCCGTCCCGTTCCTGCTCGAGGTGCCGGAGGGGGCTGACATCGCCGACCCGCATGACCTCCTCCGCGACATCCGCGCCTTCCTGCAGCGCCGGTCGAGCGAGGCGATCCTGCTCGGCGAGGTCAACCTGCCGTACGACGAGCAGCGCGCCTACTTCGGCGACGGCGCCGGCGAGCTGTCGATGCAGTTCGATTTCGTGGGGATGCAGGCGATCTACCTCTCCCTCGTTCGCGCCGACCCGGCTTCGCTGGTGACGGCGCTGACCGCGCGACCTCTGATTCCCGACGAGGCCCAGTGGGCGAACTTCCTGCGCAACCACGACGAGCTGACGCTCGACAAGCTGAGCGACGCCGAGCGGCAGGAGGTGTTCGACGCCTTCGCCCCCGACGAGCGTCAACGCGTGTTCGGTCGCGGAATCACCCGGCGGCTGCCTCCGATGCTCGGCGGCGACCCGCGCCGCATCCGGATGGCCTACAGCCTGCTGTTCACCCTGCCGGGAACCCCCGTCCTCTTCTACGGCGAGGAGATCGGGATGGGCGAGAACACCGAGATCGCCGGTCGAGAGTCGGTGCGCACACCCATGCAGTGGTCCCGCGACCGCAACGGCGGGTTCTCGGATGCTGCACCCTCACGGCTCGTCGCGACGCCACCAGGAGACGGCTATGCGCCGGCGTTCGTCAACGTGGCCGCGCAGCTGGAAGACCGGGGGTCCCTGCTGCACTTCATGCGCGACCTGATCGCGCGGTACCGCATCTCACCCGAGCTCGGCTGGGGCCGTTTCGAGCCGATCGACCAGGATGTCACCTCGGTGCTGGTGCATTCGCTGCGGGCGGACGTGGGGCGGATGATCGCGGTCCACAACTTCGCCGACGTGCCAAGCCGGATCGCGTTCGCATTGGGCGACGAGCCGGCGGGATCGATGCTGGTCGACCTGCTCGGCTCGGAGCGCCTGCCCCTCGATGAGCGCGGGCGCATCGAGCTGGACGTTTCGGCGTACGACTACCGCTGGCTGCGGGTCAGCCGTCCGGGTGACGGCCGGGTCACCTGACACGCGGCGTGTGACGGCGCTTCCGGTCGCTCTGCGCCGTCACGGCGGGTTGTGAGGTGCACCGCGTCACGCGCGTGGCGGTGAAGGTCGACCGTGATCGCGCGCCTCGTCTGTGCGCTGCTGCAGATAGGCGCACAGTTCCCCGAGTCCGCCGATCTCCCGCGCGAGCTCGCGAACGCCGTCGGCATCCAATTGGATCGTCTCGGAGCGCGGTTCGAAGGTCACGCGCCACCGCGGCTGACCGTCGACGTGCGCCACGCTCAGGAACGACACACCCGGGGTGCGGTTGAGCGCAGCGACGACGAGGCCGCTGTCCTGCGACGGGGTGAAACCATCGTCGACGACGGAGAGCTTCTCGCTGAGCACAATGTGCGTCTCCCAGAAGTCCGAGAGCCAGCGCTCGACGTGCGCACGGTCGCGATACGGCATGTCATTCCTCTCACACGCTCGATGGGCGCATTCAGGATACCGACACTCGACACGAGCCGCTTCCTTCACTAGCTAAACTATCTGCGTGCCCAGGATCGCACTCTCATCCTCACCACGACCGGTTCGTCGGACGGATGCCGTTTGTCAGTGGATGAGATGCTCGATCGCTTCACGTTGATCGCAAAGGTGCTGGAGGAGGCGGCCCAGATCGGACGCGAACTCACCGCGGGCCGGTCGCGGCCCTTCGGATCGCACCACCTTTCGCGCAGCCAGCTCGAGGTACTGTTCGTGATCGCCCACGCGCCCGAGCCGATCTCCGCCGGCGCCCTCGCGGGGGCCCTGACTGTCACGCCGGGAGCGGTCACCCAGCTGGTCGCCGGGTTGCGCGAGCTCGGGCTCGTCGAGATCTCTACGCCGGGTGACGATGCGCGCGTGCGTGCGATCTCGCTCACGGCCGACGCCCGGGCCCAGGTCGGGACATTCGAGCACGACCAGGTTGCCCGCCTGGCGCCCCGTTTCGACGGTCTGCGCACGTCGGAGCTTCGTCGCCTGGCCGAGCTTCTCGCGAAAAGAAGGGGCTGAGAATTTCTGCAGAACCTGGCGCACGAGATCCGTTCCATCGCCATCGAGCATCCGCGGGCGTTCCCGCTGGTGGCCACCCGCCATCCCGCCGCACCGTGGCTGCGTCCGCCGCTGCGCAGCATCGAAGTCGTCGACGCGTTTCTCGACACGCTCATCCGGCAGGGATTCACGGATGAGCAGGCCGTCGACGCCTACCGGTCGTTCACCAGCTTCCTGCTGGGGCTGCTTCTGTTGGAGTCCGCCGTCCGGGGCGCGTCGACCGGTCGCGAGGATGGGGCGCGCAACGGCCCTGACGACGGTGCCGACTCCGATTCCGACGCGGCCGGCCTGGAGGCCGCCCCGCAGGTGCGCCGGCTGCGACCGCTGCTGAGTGAGGATCGCGGAGACGCGGAGTTCGAGGCGTCGCTGGAGGACCTCCTCGACCGCATCGGCCGCGGCATCGCCCCGTAGCGTGGCCTACTCCTGCACGCCGCGTGGGCTGTCGGCGGTGGCGCGGGTGCGGATTTCACGCCCGGCATCGACATCGTCGCGCTCCTGCTGCGCCGTCTTCTCGCTCTTTCGGGTGTCGCGCGGCGGCAGTTGGATGTCCTCCTCCGCCGCGATCCCCGCCTGCAGTTGCCGGCCACGCTCGAGTTCGGCATCGAACTCGGCTCCGAACAGCAGCGCGAGGTTCGCGATCCACAGCCAGAGAAGGAAGACGATCACCCCCGCAAGCGACCCGTACGTCCGGTCGTAATGGGAGAAGTTCGCGACATAGAACCCGAATCCCGACGTGGCCAACGCGAGCACGATGATCGCGAGGAGAGCGCCGATGCTGAGCCAACGGAACTTGGGTTGCCGGGCGTTGGGGGTCGCGTAATAGAGGATGGCGACGATCAGCACGACGATCAGAGCGAGTACCGGCCACTTGACGATGGCCCATGCCGTCTGCGCGGCCTCACCGAGACCCCATGCATCGCCCAGCGCTGCGGCGACCGGACCGGAGACGATGAGGATGAACGCCGCGATGACGAGGAGCACGATGGCGATGACCGTCACGGCGAGCTGCGTCGGCTTGAGCTTCCAGAACGGGCGGCCTTCTTCGATCTCGTAGATGCGGTTCATGGCACGACTGAACGCTCCGACATAGCCGGATGCGGACCAGATCGCCAGAACGATGCCGGTCAGGAGTGCGAATCCGGCGGCAGGTGAACCGGCGATCTGCTCGATGGGACCGCGGATGGCTGCGGCGGTGTCACCAGGGGCCACCTGATCGACGATGTCGAGCACGGCGTCGCTCGCTGCCTGGCCCTGGCCGAACACGCCGAGCAGCGAGAAGACCGCGATCAGGCCTGGGAAGACCGACAGCACCGCGTAGTAGGTCAATGCGGCGGCGATGTCGGTGCACTGGTCCGACGAGAACTCGCGGATCGTCTTGCGCAGCACGTATCGCCACGACCGCGGATGCAGGTCGGTCGGCGATTCGGGTTTGCGGGACGCGTCGGGGTCGGGTGTCGGCGGACGGGATGCGGGCTCAGCGGTGGCCATCGGTTCTCCTGGGATGGGGGCAGGCCCGCGTTGCCGCGGGCCCGCCCGGTTGTCCTGGATCAGCTTCCGGAGATGTTCTCTCGCGCCTGCTGTGCCCGGTCCTTGACCTCGTCCGCCGCCGCTTCGGCCTCACCTCTGACGACGTCGGCGGAGTCCTGTGCGGACTCCTTCACGGCGGTCACGGCATCCTGGGCCGGTTCCTTGAGGTGCTCTCCGACCTCCTTGGCGACGTCCGTCACCTCGTCGACCAGAGGCTGGGCCTGATCCTTCACGGTTGCCGCCAGGTCTTTCTCCTTCGACGACGCCGGGATCAGCGAGGCCACGACGAGACCCACACCGAACGCGATCAGGCCGACCGCGAGCGGATTGCCCTCAGCCTTCGCCACGACGCGGTCCTTGACATCGCCCACGCTCGACGCCGCGCCGGACAGCGAGGATTCGGCGTCATCGGCGGCGCCCATGACGCGGTCCCGGACCGACCCGAAGACGCCGCGTACCCGGTCGACCTGACGATCGACGATCTTCGACGGATTGACCTTGTCCGCCAGTGCGTCGACGTCTCCGCCCAGCTCTCTGCGGGTCCGTTCGATGTCGGCACGGATCTCATCGGGTGAATCGCTCATCGGTTCTCCTCATTCCTCTTCACTGTTTCCGGTATTTCTTTGAGGGTCTCCACGGTCTGTGGCACCCCGTTGACGTCCTTGAACTGATTGCGGCCGACGAAGAACAGGATCAGGGCGATCACCGCCCAGATCAGCGCGACCACCACGCCGGCCCAGCCGCCGCCCATGATGGTCGCCAAGGTCGACCACAGCGCGAACGACAGGAAGAACACGGCCATCACGGCGCCATAGCCGGCAGCGCCCATCAATCCGGCGCCCTTCGCCGATTTCGTCGCGGACTCCTTCAACTCGGCCTTGGCGAGAGCGACCTCCTGACGCATCAGCGTCGAGATGTCGCGAGAGACCTCGCCGAGAAGATCCCCGAGCGAGGTCGATGCGGCCTTGGCCTCAGACGGTGTCGGATCGGTCATCGCCGTCCTCCGGGAGGATGTCGGGACGACCGGCCGTCGTCTGCGCATACAGCGGTGCCTCGGCATCTACGCCCGCATTTCCGGTCGCGCTCATCTCCCATGCGTCCGCGACGGGTTCGCGCGCGGGTGTCGCGGGCAGCGCGCGCCCGCCGGCCTGCGTCGGTTGATCCGAGGCGTTCGAGTCGTCCGAGGCGTTCGACGCGAGCGCGCGGGTCAGTCGGCCCACGACGATCCCGGCGATGGCCGCCCCGAGGATGAACGTGCCCGGCCTGCGGCGCGCGAAGCGCTTCACCTCGGAGAGGACGGCCGCGGGGTCCCGGTCGCCGAGCCAGGTGGCGGCGCCGGTCAGGCGAGTCGATACCTGCTGCACGAGATCGCCGGCGATGCCGTGGCCCTCCGAGCGTGCGGCCATCGCCCCCAATTCGTCGCCGACCGAGCGCAGCCCAGCGGCGAGTCGCTGCTGCTGCGCGCCGGCCTGCTCCTTCACCTCGCGCGTGCTCTGCGCGTAGAGGTCCTTGACCTGCGTCTTCGCTTCGCCGACGACGGAGGACGCCTCATCCTTCGCCGTGCCGAGCACGTTCTTCGCCTTCGCCGCCGCGGTGTCCTTCACGTCCGCCGCCTCGTGTTTCGCGGCATCGACCTTTCCGGAGGTGGATGCTGATCCCTCCACGTCGCGCGAGCCGACGCTTTCATAGCTGTCCGACATGAGCTGTCCCTTCCACGCGCCGATCGGTTCGACCCGTGCCGAAAGTCCTACGCCTCGCTTTCAGCTACGCCTGACCCCCTTGCCAGTGGAAGACTTACGGTGTATGCCTCATCAGTGTCGGGACGCGTCGCGAACGGCGTCGCGCACGGCGGTCACCGCCGCCAGGACGCTCTGGTCGACGACATCCTGCGGGTCACCCGAGAATCGGAAACTCGACACGCGGCTGTCTGTCGACGTCGCCGTTCCGACGTGCACCTCACCCGGCGGATGGCTGCCTTCCGCGTCCGGACCGCCCACACCGGTGATCGATACGCACACATCGGCATCCAGCAGAGTCAGCCCATGGGAGGCGAGGTGGAGTGCGCACTCCGGAGTTGCCGGGTCGAGCCCGGGCGGGACATCCAGAAGCCGACGCTTCGTGTGCATCTGGTAGGCCACCACGCTGCCGCGGAACCAGTCCGACGCGTCCTCGCCACGTCCCAGGGCGGCGGACGTCGCACCGCTCGTCAGCGACTCCACCACCGCGACTGTGAGGCCTGCGTCCTTGCACGCCGACGCGATCTCGTCGACCACTGGCCGCATCGGATCACCGTCGTCCTGATCGTCGATGTCGGTCATGACGGGACTCTATCCGGTCCCGGCTGCTCGACCACCTCCGACGATCCCGGGCGGCCTTATCGTCGTAGGAGACATGGAGCGACGCGACGAGGAGGAGACATGGCCGCAGAAGAAGAGGACGGGGTTGACGTCGCGCGCCCGGCCGCGACGCGATGACTCCTCTCGCACGCGCCACCGTCATCGGCGGCGGCCGCATGGGCGGCCCGATCGCCCGGCGTCTGCTGCGGGCGGGCTACGACGTGCACCTGGTCGACGTCGATGCGCGGGTGCGGGAGGTGGCGTACGCGGACGGCTTCAGCGTCGGCGAGAGGCTGGACGACACGCCGTGTGACATCGTGGTGACGGTCTTGCCGGATGTGGCGGCCTTCCGCGTCGTGGCCGAGCCGCTCGTCGACCTCCTGCGACCCGGCGCGCTGTGGATCGACATGACCAGCAACGATCCCCGCGTCGCGGCGTCTGCGGCGGAGCGCCTGCCCGACGACGTCGGTTTCGTCGGCGCCCCGATGGGCGGCGGCCCGTCTGACGCACGTGACGGAACTCTCGCCTTCTATGCGGGTGGCGCGCCCGAGTCCGTCGCGCGCGCCACCGCCGTACTGTCGCTCCTGGCCGCACCGGACAGCATCCGCGTCGCCGGTGCCGACATCCGGCACGGCTATGTGATGAAGCTGCTGGTCAACACCGTCTGGTTCACGCAGGTCGCGGCGGTCTCGGAGGCGATGATCACGGCGGAAGCCCACGGCATCGACCGGGACCGTTTCGCCGAGCTTCTGAACAGCTCGGCGGCCCGGTCCGTTTTCACCGACGTCTCTCTTCCGCGGCTCGTCGAGGGCGACTTCCTTGCCGACTTCGGTCTGCGCGAGTGTGTCGAAGAACTCGACCTCACCGAGGCATTGACGCGGGACGCGGGCATCGACCCCCGCGTTCTACGGGAGGTCGCCACCCTGCATCGCGAAGCGCTGTCGCGGTTCGGGCCGATCGACGGCGAGATGCTCGTCGCCCGCTACCTCGATGAGAGGAACGCCGGGTAGACCCCGCGCCGAGGATCGTTTCAGGTTCGACGCCTACGGCTCATCGGGCGAGAACAGAGGTCGACATAGCCTCGGACGACGCGGGCGAATAGCGTCGAAGGTCGGGGAAATTGGCGGAGACGGAGGGATTTGAACCCGGCCCTTCGAGCGCCTCATGCCGGCACAGACCCTCAGTTCCCGCTGTTCACCTGTACTTGCAGTCGTCGTGCTCGTCGCTGACGTGAGGACACCTTCGTTCGCCGGGACGCAAACGAGACGCACGCAGTAGCCTTGCGACCCCTGGCCGCGGTTGCGTGGGCAGCCTCCTATCCTCCCGCTAGCACCCCTCGGCTCCTCGCGGCACGCGCGAAGCGGATCCCCCTCCGAGACAGCCGACCCCTCATGGTCGTGACGATGGCCTAACGGAAAGCGCGAGCCGTGGGCAGAGTGACACGGCGTCGCGGGCGTCGCGGACTCGGTCTGCGGGGATAGGTACGTCGGAGCCGCCGGTTCCTGTCGGGTAGCCCCAGTCATCCGGCCGGAGCACCCCGTCCAGCAGTTCGATGCAGGCTCCGCGGCCGTGGCAGGCGGTCCAGTCGATATGCAGGATGGTCATGCTCTCACCTCCGATCGGGTCAGGCAACGTCCGTGTGCGTGAGCGGCAATGTCGTCGGCGAAGACGACAAGGGCGCTCCGCAGCATCCGTACCGTTCCGTCGGGGTGATGACAGGCGCCCCGCCCGTCGATGAGGCCGGCGATCCGTCTGAGCTCTGCGGTCGTGTCCGTCCCGGCCAGCAGCTCGCGCATCAGTTCCGCGATACGGGGCAGGCCATTCGCGCAGGGCCCGCACTGCCCCGCGGATGCCGCGGCGAGGGTGGCGAGCGTGCGTGCAGTCACCTGGATGCCGCATTCGCCTTCGGTGAGCGGATGCAGGATGCCGGCGCCGGGGCTGGCTCCATGCGGTGCGAGACCTGAGGCCGAGAGAGGCGAATCGAGGGCGGACGCCGGTACCCAAGCGCCGTGGAAACCGCCGACCAAAGCCGGAAATGTGTCGGGTGCGCCGGCCGCGTCGAGTAGCGAGCGGAGGGGGGAACCGCCAGATACCTCAAAGACACGCGGTGAGGTGTCTCCCCAGCTCACGCTGACGAGCCGCGTTCCAGGTGCGTCCGTGGTGCCGACCGAGCGATGCCATGCGGCGCCGTAACGGGCGATGAGGGCGATGTGCGCGAGTGTCTCGACGTTCTGCACAAGGGTCGGCCGACGATGCAGTCCGCTGACCGCGAGACGCACCGGCCGGTCGGCGGGAACCGGACGTCGACCGGCTAAGCCCGCGACCACGGCCGATGCCTCGCCGCCGACGAATCCGCCGCTTTCGGCGTGGAGGCGGATGGCGTGAGCGTCGGAGCGTTCCGCGAGTGCAGCGCGAACGACGCCTGCGGTCGAGGGCCCCACCACAAGCCGGCCTTCAGCTGCGCCGAGGGCGTCAGCGCAGATCAGGAGCCCGTCGATCACGAGGTGGGGCGCGGAGGCGAGGAGGACGGCGTCCTTCGCGCTCAGAGGCTCCCCTTCGCTGCCGTTGCCGATGACGATCGGGGCTCCGCGCTTCCGCGGCTGTGCGGCGACGGCGTGGAGTTTGCGGTGAGCAGGAAAACCCGCTCCGCCGCGTCCGTCGAGTGCGGCCCGCTCCAATTCGCCGATCAGCTCCGCGGCCGAAGGGGACGGACGCGGCCCGAACGTGCGGGAGTGGTCGTGCAGCGACGGAGAGGGCGCGGCGAGTAGGCGCGGCACCGATGGCTGGGTGTTGATCATGACGAAACCTCCGAAGATGCGAGGCGGCGGGTCGCCGCCGTCTTGATGCGGGCAGGGGTCACGGGCTGGGGACGACGGAATCTGGCGGTCACCCGCCAGGCCACCGCGCCGAGGACAGCGGCGCAGCAGACGCCCACGACAATCAGAAACCACGGCTCGGCGGCGTCCGTGCCCGCGCCGATCCCGTGCGCCACGGACAGTGGCCAGAGCAGGTAAGTCGCCCAGTGCACGGCGCGGAATGCGCGCGCACCGATGCGGTGGCGCAGCAGGGCCGTGACGACCACCGCCAAGGTGAGGTCAGCCGCGAGCGTGCCGAGCCCCAGCCAGAACGGCTGATATGCCGCGAGGAACGGCACGGCCAGGTCGACCAGCTGCAGCTGGGCGTAGCTGTCAAAGAAGAGGCTGAGGATATGGATGCCGATGAAGACCATGGCAAGGAGTGCGACGTCGCGGTGCAGACGTGCAACGCCGAATTTCGGCAGGCCGGCCGCGGATCGGCCCGACCGCACGGTGATGCCAAGCACGAGAGCAAGGCTGAACAGCGCGAGACCGATGACGCCGGTACCGCGACCGAGCGCCCAGAGGGCTTCATCCATGGCGCACCCCCATCGGCATGTCGTGGTCTGCCGCTGCCTCGGCCGGCCAGCCTCCGACGGTCATGACGCGTCCGTGCTGGTCTACGAGCCGTGCCGACGCACGCCGGGCCAGCCATTCGGGTGCGGTGGCGCCGTGGACGATGGCGGCGGTGGCGAACGAGTTGGCGAGGAAGCAACTCGAAGCCGCTACCGATACGGTGCGCCACACCGGTGCGGCGGGGCGGCCCGTTCGTGGGTCGAGGATGTGGTGCATCTGCTCTCCCCCGCGCAACCACCGGCGGCGGAGGGTGCTCGAGGTGGCGACCGCCGCTCCGGCCCGGACATGCACCCGACCTGCGGGCTCACCCGGGACGTCCTGCACGGTGACATGCCACCCGTCGGCCGGTTCGGCGCCGGCGGTGGCGATGTCGCCGCCGAGCGACAGCAGCACCCCGCAGCCCAAACGGCGGGCGATCTCGTTAGCCACCAGGTCGGCGGCGACGGCCTTCGCGGTGGCGCCGAGGTCGAGTGTCAGGTGACCGGGCACGGTGAGATGCCTTCCCCGCAGTTGGACGTTCTGCCAGCCCGGCCGAGAGGAAACCACCGCGCGTACCGGGCGGTCGTCGTCGAGTATGAGGCGGATGTCGCGGTCGTAGCCGATCCCGTTCATGCTGCGCCCGAGCGTCGGATCGACCAAACCGCCCGTCAGCTGCGCCGCTTCCAGACCCCGACGGATGAGCACCGCGAGCAGCCCGCTCACAGTGACTCCCGACGGCTGCCGCGCCGCGATCCGGTTCACCTCCGAGTCGGTGCGGAAACGGCTAGCGACGTAATCGATGCGAGCAAGTTCGCGGTGCGCGATCTCCAGCGCATCCTCCAGCGCGTCCTCGCGATCGACGACGAGGCGTGCGGTCGTGGACCACAGCTGCCATTCACTTGTCGCACGCATCATGACCCGCTCGATGTCGCGTCGGACTCGGAGGAGGTGGACTCGGAGACGGCGCCCGATTCCGCCGATTCGCTCGACGCGTCAGTGTCCGATTCGGTCGTCGTCGCGGAC
The DNA here is from genome assembly GCF_003651225.1 of Microbacterium telephonicum. Lineage (GTDB taxonomy): Bacteria > Actinomycetota > Actinomycetes > Actinomycetales > Microbacteriaceae > Microbacterium > Microbacterium telephonicum. Next base: position 506,152 of record NZ_RCDB01000001.1, on the reverse strand, counting down.
GAGTCCTCCGCTGTGGAGTCGTCAGAGGAGGTGGACTCAGTCGTCTCAGCCTCGGTGGTCGACTGGGTGGTGCTCGTGTCGGTGGTTGTGGATTCCGTGCTCGTGGTCGATGCGGTCGTGTCCTGCATGCCTGAGGCGATGCTGGACACCACCACACCGGTCGCACCGACACTCATCGCGACCACCATTGCTGTCGCCAGTCGTGTGCGGAGCCATGCCTTGCGGATGCCGTTCATCCCGATCTCCTTCCGATAAGACCAGGGTGCTGATCACGTCAAAGAGGAGGCCAAGATGAAAGCAAGCTAGGGGTTCACAGAACCTATGCGATCGCTGTGGGTCGTGCGTCGGAGCTGTTACGACCGTGCCTGTTGAAGCGGCACCCGCACCGTGAAGGTCGTGTTGCCCGGTTCGCTGTCGACCTTGATGGTGCCGCCGTGAGCAGCGACGATGGCGTGTGCAATGGACAGGCCCAGCCCGGTGCTCCCGGAGTCGCGGTTTCGAGAGTGATCCCCTCGGGCGAAGCGCTCGAACAGCCGGTCGCGCACGCCGGGATCGATGCCCGTCCCGTTGTCGTTCACACGGATGATCGCCTGGGTGTCATCGACCGAGAGCGAGGTGGTAACCACGGTTCCCGGCGGCGTGTGAGTGCGAGCATTGCGGAGGAGATTGGACAGCACCTGCCGGAGGCGGTTCTCGTCCCCTAAGCCGATGGCCTCTTCAGCGACCTCGCCCAGCCGCCATTCCCGCGAGGGATCGGCGGCGTGCGCGTCGCTGACAGCGTCGATGACGAGCAGTGGGAGATCGACGCTGTCCTCCCGCAGCGACTGGCCGGCATCAAGCCTTGCGAGGAGGAGTAGGTCATCGACGAGGTCCGCCATGCGGGCGGATTCCGCTGAGATCCGGTCGAACGAGCGCTCCTGGGTGGGCGTCATCGGTGCCGCCTCGGCTTGCGAGAGCTGCGCGTAGCCGCGGATGGATGCGAGGGGGGTGCGTAGTTCGTGGCTGGCGTCGGCGATGAAGCGACGAAGTTGCTCTTCGCTGTGCTGTCGCGACGTGAGGGCCGCTTCGACGTGACCGAGGAGGGTGTTCAGTGATCGGCCGACACGTCCCACTTCGGTGTCGGAATCCGTGTCCCTCACATCTACTCGGTCCGGAATGTCGACCTCGCCGTCCGCCAATTCGCGGGTGGCCACGCGGTCGGCGACGGCCGCCACCCGGCTCAGCGGGCGAAGACTCCGGGTTACCACCACGGCCAGGCCGACGAGAATGACGAGCAGCGTCACACCAGACACCCCGAGGAGGATGACGGCCAAGGCGGTGGTAGTCGCAGTGACGTCCTCGACCGAGCGCCCGGCGATGACGGTGGTGCCCGCCTGAGTCCCCGACACGACGCGGAACACGCCGATCTCCGACCCGAGGTCGACGGTCGCGGGCACACCGTCGGTAAAAGTCGTCGACTGCAGAATCTCCTTCTGCTCGTCGGTGAGAGTCACCTCGTCGCCGTTGTCAGCAACGTATGCCGACTCGCGAACGGAACCGTCTTCGTCCAGAAATACCTGTAGCGAACCGACCCGCTCGGCAGGGCCGTCATCGCTGAAAGACCCGGGCTGATCTGGCGCATCCTCGCCCCCGGGGCCCTCGGGCCCCAGAGCCCTCTGGAGTTCCTCCTGCACCTGCGTGTCCAGTCGCTCGTAAACGAACGACCGCAGCGCCACCGTGGTCAGGATGCCCGCGACGAGCAAACCGATCGCGACGAGCGTACCGGTGCCCACCACCAGCTTGCGCCGTAGCGTCCACCGCCGTCTGCTCATGAGCTGGGCTTGATGGTGTAGCCGACGCCTCGCACGGTATGGATCAGAGGCTCGCCGAGCGTGTCGATCTTCTTCCGCAGGTAGGAGATATAGATCTCGACGACGCTTGAGTTTCCGCCGAAATCGTAGCTCCAGACCTGATCCAGGATCTGCGCCTTGCTGAGCACTCGGCGGGGGTTCTGCATGAGGTACCTCAAGAGGTCGAACTCCTTCGCGGTCAGCTTGATCGGAGTCCCGCCTCGTTCCACCTCGTACGTGTCCTCGTCGAGCGTGAGGTCGGCGACGTGAAGTCGGGGATCCTCGTCGGCGACTGCAGCAACGTGCCGGCGCGCCATACCGCGAAGTCTGAGGATGACCTCCTCGAGGTTGAACGGCTTGGTCACGTAGTCGTCGCCGCCGGCGGAGATTCCCGCGATGCGGTCCTCGACAGCGTCCTTCGCGGTCAGGAAGAGAACGGGGATGTCGTTGCCGGTCGCGCGGACGCGTCGTAGCAGCTCCAACCCGTCGAGCCCGGGCATCATCACATCGAGCACGAGCAAATCTGGGGAGAACTCGCGGATGACGTTGAGCGCCTCCTGCCCGTTCGCGGCAGTTCGCGCATCCCAGCCCTCGTTGCGCAGCGCCATGCGCAGCAGTTCGCTGAGGTTCGCCTCGTCGTCTACGACGAGCGCGCGAATCGGCGCCCCGTCGGGCCTCGTAAGCGGCGCTGGCCTGGGGGCTGGGAATGTCATAGTTCTAGCTTCCCGGTTTCGAATCGGATGGTCCAATGTCCGCTCGGGTCACTTGGCCCGTCCGTCGAAGACGGTGTGGGACGGTGGCGATCGGATCCTGCTCCCGCTACCGTGCGGCCGAAACCTTCACGGTTCCTATGAAGCAGCTAAAGCCAGCGTTCGAGGTCAGGAGGCTTCAGGTGCGCGTGCGCTCCTTGTAGACGTGCCTAACCTGACCATTCGCCTTTGCGCTTCATGTAACTGCCCGTCGCCTCGGGCTCAATGCCGGTTCATAGGACTGGGCAATGGCCGATTTAGGTCCGCCCCGTATTCATGACGCATGGACATGAAGAGACGAACCCGGAACACCTTGATTGCGTCCGGTCTCGTCGTCGCCCTGACGGGCGGTGGCGCGGCCGCGTGGGCTGCCGACCGCTTCCTCGTCGAGCACGTCGAGATTGCCGATGTGTCGGAGTACGAGGCGCAAAACTCCACGTCGGATGACACGTCGAGCGCCACCACCGAGGCGACGGAGACGACGGAGGAGACAGCGGAGGCCACCGTCACCGACACCTCCTATACCGACGGCGAGACGTCGGTCACGGTCAGCACGGTTACCGAGGGGTCGGGCGACGATACCGTTACGTACTACGTCGCCGACGTGGTGCTGTCGGATGCCACGGCCCTGCGGAGCGCCTTCGCGAAGGACCAGTTCGGTGAGAACATCACCGAACTCACCAGTCAGATCGCTGCGGACAACGGGGCGATCTTCGCCGTCAACGGCGACTACTACGGCTTCCGCGACACCGGCATCGTGATCCGCAACGGCGTCGTGTACCGCGACGAACCGGCGCGCGCGGGGCTCGTGTTCTACACGGACGGCACGGTCGAGGTGTACGACGAGACCGCGACGAGCGCCGACGAGCTACTCGCTGCCGGTGCGTGGAACACTCTGAGCTTCGGACCGGCCATCGTCGAGGACGGTGCCGTCGTGGACGGCATCGAGACGCAGGAGGTCGACACCAACTTCGGGAACCACTCGATCCAGGGGGACCAGCCGCGGACCGCGGTCGGCGTGATTGACGAAAACCACCTCGTGTTCGTTGTCGTCGATGGCCGCCAAGAAGGGTACAGCGCCGGGGTCACCCTGACTGAGCTCGCGGACATCATGACCGGCCTCGGGGCGACCACGGCGTACAACCTCGACGGCGGCGGCTCCTCGACCATGTACTTCAACGGCGAGGTCGTGAACCAGCCCTCCAACGGTGGCGAACGCGGCACCAGCGACATCCTCTACGTCGCGGGGTGATGACCATGATTGTGCTGATCCCCGCCTACGAGCCCGGCGCGCGACTCGAGCCGGTCGTCGCGGGACTTCTCGACGCGGATTCAGATCTCGAGGTAGTCGTGGTCGATGACGGCAGCGGACCCGGTTTCGCAGAGACGTTCACCCGAGTCGAGGCACTCGGAGCGAGGGTGCTGCGCCACGACGCAAACCGGGGCAAGGGGGCCGCGTTGAAGACCGGCCTCGACTACGTGATGGCGACGCATCCCGGGAATGATGTCGTGACGGCGGACGCCGATGGTCAGCACACCGTGCACGACATCCTGCGCGTCGCCGACGCGCTGCGCGAGGACGCCGCCGTCGGCACTCCGACGCTGGTGCTGGGTTGTCGCTCGTTCACTGGCCGCGTCCCGGTGCGCAGTCGAGCGGGGAACGCGCTCGCGCGCGCCGTGTTCCGGCTTGCGGCCGGGTGGAGCCTGACTGACTCGCAGACCGGGTTGCGCGGCATCCCGTCCGATCTTCTGGGGTGGGTGCGTGGTCAGCCGGGCGAACGGTTAGAGTTCGAGCAGAACGTGCTGCTGCGCTGCCGCCGCGACGGCGTGACGACCCGGGAGATCCCGATCGAGACGGTGTATCTCGAAGGCAACGCGTCCAGTCACTTCCGCCCCCTCGTCGATTCCGCGCGCGTCGCACTGCCGCTCGTGCTGTTCGCCGGCTCGTCGCTGCTAGCGTTCGCGGTCGACACGGTGGCTCTGCTCATCCTCAACGCGCTCACCGGCCTCCTCGTCCCGTCGATCGTCGCTGCCCGCGTGTTGAGCGCGTCGGTCAATTTCGCCGTCAACCGGCACATGGTCTTCCGCGGCTCGATGACTTCACCAGCCGGGCGGGGTCGGATGCCAGGTCAGGCGCTGCGGTACGCGTTATTGGCGGTCGCGCTGCTGGCGTCCAACGTCGTCTGGCTGGAGGCGTTGACCGGATTCGGCATCCCCCTGATCGTCGCAAAGATCGCGACGGAAGCGGTGCTGTTCGTCACCAGCTACGGCGTACAACGCAGCTTCGTGTTCCGCGAGCATGCAGGCGGCCGTCAATTCAGACCCGCCCCAGATACCCGTCCAAGCAACCACCAAGGTGCCGCAACTGGGATGGAATCCGAACGCTTCACCATCAGGAGGAACCCATGACCACCAGCGCACTGATCCTGTTCGCTGTCGACCTGGCCGCCGCAATCATCCTCAGCCTCGGGCTCTACTACCGCCGGCACCGCCGCCGCGATCTCGTTGTCGCGTTCATGGGCGTGAACGTGGGCGTCATGGCCGTCGCCGCCGTGCTCGGCACCGCGGAGGTGGCGATGGGACTCGGACTGGGACTTTTCGGGGTGCTATCGATCATCCGACTGCGCTCATCCGAGATCTCGCAGCGCGAAGTCGCGTACTACTTCGCAGCGCTCGCGATCGGACTCCTGTCCGGCCTACCGCAGACCGATCCCTGGCCCGTGGTCGGACTCATCGCGCTCATGCTCGCCGTGCTGTGGGCCGCGGACCACCCCGCGCTGCTGGCCCGCAGCCGACACCAGATCGTGCGACTGGACCGTGCGGTCAGCGATGAGCAGGTGCTTCGCACCGAACTCGGGCAGCGTCTCGGCGGCACCGTCACCTCCGTCACCGTGCAAGAACTCGATCTGGTCAACGACACCACCCTCGTAGACGTCCGCTACCGAATCGACCTGGCCCGGACGCGCCGGATGTCGCGCACCGTGACCACGACGACGGACGCGGCCGCCACGCGCGCACGTGCCGTCCAACCTGCCACCGCCGCGTCCGGCGCGGCCGTGGTCTCAGACTCGAACCTCGCGGAGGCACGGCGATGATCGCGCTCGACCGTTTCGACGCGGTGTCCCTCGAGGAGATCGTGGCGGAGGCATCCCTCCTTACGCGCGTGGACCGCAAGTACGTTGTCCCCCGTGCGGATCTCGCGGCCGTGCTCGCCGGACTCGACGAAGGCACCCGCGTGCTCGAGATCGACGGTGCACGCGACTTCGCTTACGAATCGGTGTACTTCGACACCCCCGACCTGCTGAGCTTCCGGATGGCCGCGCAGCAGCGGCGACGCCGATTCAAGCTCCGCACCCGCAGCTACCTCGACACCGGCTCTTCGTACCTTGAGATCAAGACGCGCGGGGCCCGGGGCACGACCGTCAAGGAGCGCGACGAGTACGATCCGCGGCGACGCGGCGAACTCACACCCGACGCCCGCGACGACGTCGCCGATGCACTAGCCACGATCGGAGTGGCATCCGAGCGGGCAGACGAGCTCGACGCGACGCTCATGACCCGGTACCGCCGCGCGACGCTCCTGGCCCCCGACGGTGCCGGACGTGCGACCATCGACACCGAGCTCGAGTGGATCGAGGCCGACGGCCACGGCTTCACGCTCCCGCGCCTGGCGATCGTCGAGACCAAATCCGGGTCGAGCGCGTCCGCCGTTGACCGGCTACTGTGGCGCTCCGGGCACCGCCCCGCCACGGTCAGCAAGTACGCGACCGGCCTCGCCGCACTGCACCCCGAACTGCCCCGCAACCGCTGGGCGCGCCTGCTGCGCGGGCCCTTCTCCGACTTCCAAGACGCACATCGCCCCGTCCACGCCCGCCGGACCACGGTCACTGCACCGACCAGCCCGATGGCCGCGGCACGAACTCTTCCCATCCCGACCCGAATCGAGGACGCAGCATGCTCCGACGCCGCCTGACACTGACCGCCATTCCCCTCTCCGTCGCCGCGCTGGTGCTCGCCGGTTGCGCCACGCAGACCGTCGCGTCGTCGTCCACCTCGACCACGAGCGAGGACACCACCACCGTCGAAACGACGGCCGTCGTGGACTCGGATCTGACCGCCGACGCCGTGCTCGCCGCAAACGCCGACGTCACCGTGGTGGGCGATGACGAGTGGTCCGAATCCGACGCCGTCGAAATCACCCTCAGCGGGTCGTCCGCCTCGTCCGACTCCGACGCCGTGACCGTGGACGGAACCACCGTCACGATCACCCAGGCCGGCGTGTTCCGCCTCTCCGGATCGCTCGACGGCCAAATCGTTGTCGCGGCGCCCGATGACGCACAGGTCGTGCTGATCCTGGACGAGGCCGAGATCTCCGCATCCGACTCCCCCGCCATCACCGTGACGACTGCCGACGACGTCGTGATCGCCCTCGCCGACGGGACAACCAACACCGTCTCGGACACGTCGTCCTACGCCGACGACGCGGAAGCGAACGCAGCCATCTACAGCGACGCCGACCTCACCATCACCGGCTCGGGCACGCTCGAGGTATCGGGCAACGGCAACGACGGCATCGCCAGCACCGACGACCTCGTCATCCTGTCAGGCGAGATCACCGTCGACGCCGTGGATGACGCGCTGCGCGGCAAGGACTCGCTCACCGTCGCCGGCGGAACGCTCGCACTCGACGCCGGCGGCGACGCTCTCAAGAGTGATCAGGATGAGGACGCGACGCAGGGCTTCATCGTCGTCTCGGGCGGCGACGTGACCGCGACGAGCGGCGACGACGGCTTCGCCGCGACGACCGATGTCGTCATTACGGGCGGCACCGTCGACCTGGTAGCGGGGTCGGACGCCTCCGCCGCCGATGCCTCTCCCAAGGGCGTGTCCGCGGGCGTGGTCGCGGTAATCGAGAGCGGAGACGTCACGATCGACGCGGCCGACGACGGCGTGCACTCCGACGGCTCGATCGGAATCGGCGGTGGGACCGTGACGGTGACCTCCGGCGACGACGGCATCCACGCCGAGCAGACGCTCGAGATCCGTGACGGCGACGTCACCGTCACCGAGTCCGTCGAGGGACTCGAAGCCGCGGCCATCGCCGTCTCGGGTGGCACCGTGGACGTCACCGCGAGCGACGATGGCGTGAACGCCGCGAGCGGCACCACGACGACCAGTCAGGGCGGTATGGGCGGTGGCGGCGAGGCGGCCACCGGCGAGACCCTCACCGTCTCGGGCGGGACACTGCGAGTGGTCGCCGGTGGCGACGGCCTTGACTCCAACGGTTCCATCTCGTTCACCGGCGGCACCACCACCGTGGCCGGACCGAGCTCGGCCGGCGGCGAGGGCGCAGTCGACGCCAACGGCGACATCGCCATGGACGGCGGCGAGGTCTTCATCGCCGGCAGCGTCCTGGTCGCACCGACCGGCGCGCAGCAATGGGTCGCCGCGACCGTCAGCGGCTCGGCGGGCGACACCGTCGAGGTGACGGATGCCTCGGGGGCGCCCATTGCCTCGTTCGAGGCTGAGGAGTCCTTCGCCGCCGTCTTCTACAGCGGTCCCGGCATCACGGACGGCGGCAGCTACACCGTAACCGTGAACGGCGTCACGGCCACCACCGTCACCGAAGGCACGAACGTGACTTCCGGGATGGGCGGCCCAGGCGGTGGCGGCAATGGCGGCGGCCGGCGACCCTGAGCGTCTTAGTCCACACATCCACGTTCCAGGACGCCTGTGACGGAAACCGCCCGTCACGCGGCCTGGAAGCGTAAATACCGCCTGGGGCGAGTAGCGCCCGAAAGCTCTCACCCCACGTGCGTCCCATGCGGACGCACGGCGAGGCGTCGGCGATCCCCGCGCCGGCGTCTCGTGGCGTCGTCGTACTCCGCAATCAGCTCAGACTGCCTCGTTTCGCCAAAGTGGGCCCAACAGTCGGCTTCATAGAAGCGTCCAAGGTTTGATGAAGCAGCTATTTGGTGAGGGCGGCGAAGGTTGTGGGCATGCACACGACGAACCCCTTCTCTCGCTTCCGCCGCACATCCTCCGACGCCGCGGCGCCTCGCCGTGCGAAGCCGGCGCTGACGATCGGTGCCGGGATCGTACTCATGTCGATCGCTCTCACCGGCTGCGCTACTGGCGCGACGACCGTCACTCCCACCACAACCAGCACGTCATCGACGTCGGAGGAAACGACGACGACCTCAACCGCGGCGGCCAGCACGTCGGCGACGACCTCGGCCGAGACCATCGCGGACACCACCGCTGCTGCCGAGGCCTTCCTGGCGACGCTGTCCGATGAGCAGCGCGAAGCCGTGCTCTACGCGTACGACGACGAGACGAAGACCACGTCATGGTCGAACTTCCCCGTCACCTTCGTCGAGCGCGCCGGCCTCAATCTCGCAGATCTGACGGACGAGCAGAAGACCGCCGCGCTGGCCGTCCTCGAAGCGCTCCTCAGCGACGAGGCGTATGCCACGGTTGTCGGCATCATGAACGGCGACCAGTACCTCCTCGAGAACAGCAACAGCACCGAGACCTCTCTCGGCCAGTACTACATCGCGTTCTTCGGCGACCCCTCCGACACCACCGCCTGGGAAGTGCAGGTCGGCGGCCACCACCTCGGTATCAACGCGTCTCTGGACGGATCCACCGATGCGATCACCTTCGCTCCCACCCACCTGGGCGTGCAGCCGGCCGTTTACACCGACGAGAGCGGCAACGAGGTGCAGCCCTTCGACGGCATCTACACCGACGCGTTCGCGTTCTTCGACAGCCTCACTGCCGAGCAGCAGGCAACCCTTACGTCCGGCGACGTCAGCATGTGCGCCCCTGGCGACACCTGCGACTTCTCCACCGGCTCAGGGCTTACGGGCGCGGACCTCACCGACGAGCAGAAGCAGCTTCTCCTCGAGCTGATGGCCAACTGGGTCGGCATGGCCGACGGCGAGACCACCGCCGCCGCCCTCGCCGAGATCGAAGCGACGCTCGACACCACCGTGATCGCGTGGTCCGGTGAGACGACGTACGACATGAGCACGGGCGACGGCATCAACTTCTCCATCTCCGGCCCGAACGTCTACATCGCCTTCCAGGCCCAGCAGGGCTCCGCGGGGGCCGACGTCGACGGCGTCTCAACATCCGGCTGGGGGCACGTGCACACCATCTACCGCGACCCGACCAACGACTACGCGGGCAGTGTCACCCAGCAAGCAGCCACCGGCGGTATGGGCGGCGCCCTGGGTGACGGCGGAACCCCGCCGTCGAACGGATAGCGCACCCGATCCGCCGAAGCCTCCGGCCTGCCGTCCCAAACGCGACGGTCGGCCGGAGGCTTCTGGCCCGCTTGGCTCATTCTCCGTCGCTGACATTCTTCGCGTCAGAAGGTTGGCCCCAGACCGCGCTGTAGGAGATCTCAGTCGAGCGTGGCGGCGCCTTCTTGTGGCGTCGAAGCTGCGGTCGCGGCCCAACTGGTGAGGACCTTCATCCGGTCTTCGTGAGGTGTGCCGGGTTCGGCGGTGTAGAGGTTCAGGTTGCGGGCCGCGCGGGTGGTGTCGGCGAGTTCGGCTGATTGATAGGTCAGTTCGATGAACCCGACTATGGGGTGCTGCAGGCGTTTGATGCCCTCGTGTCGGGAGCGCACGTCGTGAGCCGCCCACAGGCCGGAAAATTCGCGGCTATGGCTGCTGAGTTCTCCGATGAGGTTTTGAAGGGCCCGGTCGCCCGGTTCCCGGCCAGCTTCGGCGCGAAGGAGCGCGACTGTCGCAGAGGCTCCTCCTTCCCAGTCGACGAAGAAGTCCCGAGACGCGGGATCAAGAAAGTGGAAGCGGGCGAAGTTGGCCCGTCCATGCGCGCCGCCAGCGCCGCTCGCAATTGGCGATCGGATACCCAGGTCGACGCCGCGGCCTCAAAACCGAGGATCCACACGAAGACGAACGCGATCACGCGGTCCGCATCGTCGTGATCCAGCACGTCGCCGCGTTCGGATAGTGCTTGAACAAACCACTCCGCCTCCGCGGTGTCCGAGGTGAAAGCGGCCGCCTGCAAAGCTTGGGTCATTGCAGCAATCTCTGTGTGGACGCCATCTTCTCGGTCGCTGCGCCCAAGAACGCTCGAGCGTATGGACCCTGGAAGCCGTTGCTGGGGTCGGAGACGTTTCCACGCCGCGGTCGCATGACGGTAGGCCTTCGATGCGTCGTCAACGGCGTCTCGTATTTCGCCCAGCTCCAACGACGCTTCAGCCGCTCGCATTAGATCCCTATCCGGGCGTTGCCCTCTGGCGGGGCCTCGCGTGCAGATCGGCGTCATCGAGGCGCGTTAGCTCGCACCGGCGGGTGCGTCCTCGGCCAAGCTGTCGATCGTGGGTTGAGCCTTCTTTCGTGGGCGCGGGTAGTCGTCCCACATTCGCGCATACTCACTGTCGTACTGGCGCTCGAATCGAAGCACCTCGTTTGCGTCGTCGAAGGCCGCGGAACGCACGAGGTATTGGGGCCGACGCAGCGATGGAAAGCCGACCCATTCGAGGCTGGAGGGTCGAGCAAAAACGTGATTCAGGCTGCGCGGACCGACGAAGCCAATCGTGCGACGTCCCCATTGGTCGCTGGTCTCTGTTGAGGGATGGCAGAGATTCAGGCCGAAGCCGAGATTCTCGATCGCTCTTACGGCGCGTCCCACAGACTCAAGAGTTCGCTCCATAGCGGCGAGCTCTGGCGAGGTCCGTCGGTAGTGCGAGTAGTCATTTCGCACGCTCGACAGCGTCTCGGCGTTGAGCGTTAGCTCAATGTCCCGGAGCCCCTCCACGATTCGAGTTCTGCTGTGTGCGGCGAGGTCGAGGAAAGGTGCGGTCGATGCGAACGGGAACCGTTGAAGCGCGCTCCGCGTCGCGTACTCCGGATGGTCGCTTAGTGGGCGCGCCAGGCTAGATGCCTTCGCGATAAGAGAATTCAGACCGTCAGCGAGAACGCCGAAGCCTCGAACTAGTGGGTAAATCGTCAAACGACCGTCGAACTTGAGCTTCTCCCCCGGGCGCTTCGTGACGTACTCGGTATACGCCGCCTGCAGGAGGTCGAGACCATGTTTGCGGTCAGCCTCGTTGTCGTAGCTGAACGGCCGACCGGCGGTGATGTGGTCCCTCAGCAGCGCCCACGACGCAAAGGCAAGTGATTCCTCAAGAATGCCTTCAAGTGCGCTGAAATAAGTAGCTGCTTGCCCCCTGAACTCATTCGTGTCTCCGGGTCCCGAACCGAGCCAGCTCTGGACGATCGCCGACAACTTCTCCTGCTGAGTCCAGAAATCAGCATGCGAGTCGTCTGCGCTTCCGCCCTCGAAGCCCAGCTTCCAAGCAAGGCGTGCGATGAGGTCACCATCTCCTACTCCGTCGACCTCGCCAAGACCCGCGACTTCGCTCGCAGCTATAGCACTGCTGCTTCGCGACAATACGAGGCGAGTCAGCGCTTCTGTAGGCGTGGTGGTCCGGAGGTAGTCATCCAGGCGCACGTCGAGTGATACCCCGTCGACGGATCTCAGCTGCCAATCAAGTTCGTGGCGCTCATCATCGTTGCCGGTCAGGTACAGCGTCCGAACGAGCTCACGCTCTCGCAACGTCGCCAAGCCGGGGTCGCCTGATACGAAGCGCACGCCTCTTGAGCCCAGCTGCGGCTGGAGACGAAATGCACCCGATCGCATGTGGTCAGTGGACACCGGGGTACGTACCTCGCCGAGCGGGACGCAGATGTCGCCGCCAAGCACCATGCGGTCGACTGTTCCGGCAAGCTTCTTGTCGCTCCACTGCAATGCGCGCTCGAGCAGATTGGGTCGTTCGGCGGTCACTTCAACGCCTGACAGCAACGCGAGCACCGCTCGGAGTTCGTCGTCGCTGAGGGCATCGCCAAGCAGTGTGACCATTGGGGCGATCCAGTGATTGCCGAAATGGCTGTCACTCAGCCGACTGATCTCCATCGCCAGCCCCGCCCAGTCTGCTGCTGGCTTGCTTTCGCCCTCGAGTACGCGCGTGAGCTTATGGCGCTGTGCGTTGATGTCAGCGTTATGGCCGGTGCTGAGGATGACCGAATGCAGGTCGCGACAAACTGGATCACTGCAGTGGAACGCTGGGACCCTCTTTGAGAAACGGAGCGCGCGAGAGTGTTTTGACTCCGAAATCCCGCTCGGACCGACAACGTATCGGCCGTACTGGAATACACCGAACGGGATCTTTCCAAGGAGTTTGACGGTCTCCTCGGAGGAGAGGTAGTCCTTCTCGTCCTCGAACTCGTCGGCGAAAGCGTCATAGAGCGCGCGCCCGTAGACGAAAGGAAACCGGACAGCACCTTCACGTATTTGTCGACCGATGGAGTCTCTCAGGGCGGCGATGTCGGTGTTCAAGACGTCGATGAAGAGATCATCGTGCCCGACTGTCAAGGCGCACATGAGGTGAGCCTCTTTAGCGGGCACTTCCTCTTTGCGGATGAGTCGGCTCTTCAGAGCGTTACCACGAGCGGTGAGGGCGATTGCTTCGTTCAGGTCGTCGGGGATTGTGTAACCATCGGCAATGATGCAGTCTCGCAGGATCTCGATCAGATCATTGATGTCCACGAACCGCGTGCGCCAATTGATGTCCGCGTGGCGCTCCAATAGCTGCTCCGCAGTAGCTCCGACCACAAGCCCTCCCCAGTACTCTTCGTGGAGCCTAATCGCGTCGGGTGCTTCACGTGGGGCAAACGTATCCAACGGCATCTATCTTGGCTAGCTCGACGAATGGCGTGCCGTGCACCGCGGTACCTGCCGGAGCGACGGCGGCTGGCGCTCGTCGAGGTCGAGCTTCAGATCTCCGGCGCTCCACATACAGGCACCTACCGCTGAAGGGGCGTCTTTGTGTGCTGCGGCCCCGCAGGTACCTGGGCGATGCGTCCGGCTAGAGCTGAGCCGTTCCAGCTCAGGCGCGCGACGTTGTCAGCGCATCGGGTCGGTGCGATTTGCGATCACGATCGAGTCGACAACGCGAGATTGCATGCACGGCAGATACGCCTCGCGGTATCGAGAACCGTGCCATATTCAGGACACCGAGGCTGTTGCGCTTCGTCGAACGGATCCATGGACGCGACGCTACGCCGACCGATCGTGACGCACGAGCATCATCCCCGAAAACGCGCGTTGCGGTAGGGGCGGCGGGGAGCCAGCCCCTACCTTTACTGCACCAACGACGGGCGCTGGTAGTGATGCTCGAGCATCACCTACGTTGAACAGGTGCTATCCAACAATGAGATCGCCGCGCTCCTTGAAAGCGGATACGAGATCCGGTCCGTCGAGTTCAAGGGACCAGGCTCCATCAATGATCCGGAGTTCGTCGCAAAGGTCGCGCGAGCCGCACTCGCGCTCGCGAATCAGCGAGATGGCGGGTCCATCATCATCGGGGTCGATGAGGCGGATGATGCCCGCTCCGGACTCACTGCGGAGCAGCTTGTCGGGTGGCTCGACTACGACAATGTCTCCGACAAGCTGAATAAGTTCGCCGACCCACCGCTGCGACTCGACCGTGCTGGCCGCCAACTCTCGGATGGGAAGGACGTGGTGGTCCTCCTAGTCGCGGAGTTCGACGACATCCCTGTGCTCGCAGCGAGAGACTTCCCGCGGATTATCCAGCGTGGACAGCTCTACACCCGGTCGTTCCGCAAGCCGGAGAGTTCGGCCATGCACACGCAGAATGAACTGCGCGCCGTTTTGCAACTCGCGACACAAAAGCAGGTGACGAAGTTCATGTCGCTCGCCGCGGCCGCGAACCTCACTGCGGCCGGGTCGGAGACCGCACAATCGCGCTACGAAGACGAGTCCGCGGAATACCTGGCCGATGCTGACATATCGGACATCACGACGGCCGCTCACTTCAAGTTCACAATCCGCCCCCAGGAGTTCCGTGCGGAGCGTGTCGACTACACCGCGATTGCCTCGCTCATACGACGCGAAGCGCTGCATCTGCGCGGTTGGCCATACCCGTTCGTGTCCCGCCCATCGCTGGGCGCGTCGTGGGTGACCGAGCAAGAAACGGTCATGCACCGGGAGGCCTGGGTCGCATTCGAGAGTGGACAGTTCCAGTCGTGGCACGCACTGCCCATTGACGGACGCCATGCACACGACGGAAGAGCGGACGCGACGCCCGGCCACGGGTACTTCCCCTTTTGGCAGCCCGTGACCGACTTCACCGAAGTCCTGATGTTCGCACAGCGACTGCAAGCTGCAGTAGCCCAGGCGGAGCCGTACCAAGTAACGCTCGAGCTCATCGGCGCGAAAGGCTGGGAACTGGTCCCCGGAGACCGCCGCTGGCGACCCTTCTACGACACGCACCAACTGCAGACGTCGGCTTGGGAGCGCACGGTTCAGCTTCCCGCAGGTGGCGGTCCGCGCTCCGGCCGAGAGCTGGCCATCGCTCCCAGCCTTCACCTGCTCCGGCGGTTCGGCTGGGCGGGGGCCAGCGAGGAGGTCGTCAAGGCCGTGCAGGAGAGCGCCTTCGGGCCAGCCTGACCATAAAGCTATCCGCCGCTGGCTCGCCATCAGGTACGGGCAGATCTAGCAGGCAACCTGCGTGAAAACGGCCCTGCCGCGAGGGCATCTCTGCGCCATTGGATCGGACCGTGCTAATCGCCTGTGAGTGTCACGATGTCCTCGTCTGTAAGAGGACGTCGAACGGCCAGAAGCGAAGCAGCGCGGATATGGAAGTCCACCGTCGCCTTCCCAGTCCCGACCGCACCCTCGAACTCAACCTTCACCTCACCGGCGTCCGCATTGCCCTTCTCTCGAACGGTGACTGCCGCGACATGGAAGTCGTCCTCGATAGTTCCGCGGATCCGCTCAACATCTTCGCGGAGCGTGTCAGGATTCTCGTTGCCGACCGACAGCTGACGGGTGAGTCCATGAAGCTCAATGGCCGTGAGATCGAAAGCACGCAGGGGCGCCGCAAGTTCATCCCAGCGGGCGTCCGTACCGTCGTCGCGCGCCCGGATTTTGCGGGCGTCGGTTCCCATCCAAAGCGCCCAACGATGCACATCGGCCACAAGACGGCCGCTTCGAACCTTCCACGACGGTGGCAGCTCGGCGTCTTCGTCGTTCGCCACTTCCGTGTTCGGGAATAGTGCCGAACGGCCAGCCGTCATTGACTTCGTGGCGCGCGCGACAATCGGTGTCAGATCAAGGTCAGCCAGAGAAGGAGACATCGATTCGAGGCGCTCGAGGGTCAGCATCGACGCGAGCGCCTCCCAGACCTCCGAGGACTTCACCTCGCTTGCGCGACGCAAGACATATGGCAGCACGACTCGTAGCTCACTATCGAGAAGAGGTTCCGCACGCAACAGCCCCAACGTCTGCTGACTAGGATGCTCCTCAAAAAACTCCTTCAGGAGACCAGCAGTCCGATTCAAGCGCTCGGCGGTCGCCCCGGTGAACAACTGGCGAACGGTGGTTTGAAACGCCTTCAGAGCTTCGCGCGGTTCATCTTCCTCGACGGCGATGATTCGATCCGCGGCCTTATCATTGAGGAGACCTCTGCCGCCGCGAACGATGTTTGCTCGTACCAGCCCCGACAGTTGCGTATCCCGCTGTTCGTCCCGCGTCAGCGTGGGGATGCGGGAAGTAGCGGACACCTCGGTTGCCAGTGTCCGCGTCGAGGCCGGTAGCTGCTTGCGCAGATCAGCGAGCACCTTCTTCTTCTCGTCGCCCAGCCCAATCAGCAGCGGCTCCTGGTCGGCCAGCGACTGCACGTCCTCAGCAGCAACAACACTGGACAGCGATCCGCGGATGAAAATCCGGCGCTCCTGCTCTCGACCTGCCTCCCGCCAAACAGCAACGAGGTCCGGCGCATAACTGTGATTGAAGTAGTCGGTCTTCTTGATCTTGAGGGTCGGGTCGAGGCGCTTGAGCTCATCGATCACAGCCGTCTTCACGCCATCGATCACATCGGCCGACCGTGAATATGCTCTGGCCTGACGTACGGCTGACACAACGGGCGCTTCGTCCTGAACATCGATGGTCATGCTTTGCCCTTCCGGTTCAACTTCGCCTCGATCATGTTGAGTTCCTTCGGAGTCAACGTGAACTCTTCCTGTCGCTTGTTGTAGACCAGCAGCCACACCCTGTTAGCCATCAGATCCAATACCTCTTCGTCGATCGGTTTGCCGTTGAGCAGTCCCGTCGTATCCGCCTCAAGTGCCGCCTTGATCTGGGATCGCTTGGTCAGCTTCAGCCACTTCTTCTGTGCAAATGGGTAAGTCGTAACCCACATAAACTGCCACCGGGGGTCCTGAGTGCGGGAGATCTCCGCCGCCGTCGCGCTGTATGCGATCGCAAGGAAGTCTTGGTAGTCCTTCGCCTGGCTGCCGACGGAGGTGTAGGACTTGTTCTCTACATAGAGCATGGACTTCGACTGGTAGATGTGACCTTTAAGATCAAACGTCTGTAGTCCTCCATCCAGGCAGCTAAGGGTGCACTCGGACGCCCAGTCGTAGGCGTCGAAGTTCAGCTCGATGTGCGTTGTACTTTCGAGCCACCGCTTAGTACGGAAGACGCCTTTACGTCCCTCTTCGTGAGCGGATTCAGCGCGCAGCGCCACGGAACCTCCAACGGGGAATCGCCTCCTATGACGAGGTTCGCTAACTCTATTGGACAGCTGCTGCCGACCTCGGAACATCCTCACTCTCTCGCGAACCATCGACACCGGTCCTCGCGGATCGCGACACGGCTACTGAGAAAAGGGTGGATCAGCGTTCGCGAAGCCGGCATGCTCCGCGACGCTGCCGGGCTAAGTGGGTAACTGCACGTATATCCCGCTCGGATGATTGCCCGATGGCCGTCGCTCTTGCGCCCAGCTCTGAGGCTCCCACCGCTGGCGCCTCGCGTGGGAGACGGAGGGGCTGAATCCCTCCGTCTCTTCGATCGGAATGCGCTTCTGATCGGCCTTTTCACTTCGGCGATAGCCGCACCCCAAGTCGCATGCGTCTACTCTGCGTCAACTACGAGACGCAAATCGGACGCATCCCCGCCCAGAGCGGCGATGAATTAGCCTCTGATCAGGACAAATAATGGCGGAGACGGAGGGATTTGAACCCGGTCTCCGAGACGAGACTCGCCTACGTTTACCTGCGTCAGCCGCGTGTTTCCGCGGATTCCTTGGTTCCGCACTGACGTTGAGTTCGCCTTACCGTTGCTCGCCCGGACGCAAATGGGACGCAACCTCCGAGTGATGCGCGCCGATGCCCCGATAGAGCGATTCAGTCGATCGTGGGGGCGCCGCACCTGCAACGCTACGCCCCCAAGATCGAGAGGCGGGGGTCAGTACACGGCCGTATAGAGCTCCTGGATCTGGGCGGTGTCGACATCGCGGGGGTTGCCGCCGCGGCAGACGTCGTCGTATGCGGCTTGGGCGAGGGCGGCGAGGTCGTCCTCGTTCGCGCCGACGTCGCGGAGGGTGGTGGGGCTGCCGAGGTCGTCGACGAGTGTGGCGACGGCGGTGACGGCGGCTTCGCGGGCGGCGTGGAGGGGCATGGTGGCGGCGTCTTTGACGCCGAACGCGGCGGCGATGTCGCGGAACTTTTCGCCGGTCGCGTCGGCGTTGAAGGCCATGATCGGGGCGAGGAGGATGCCGTTGGCGACGCCGTGGGGGGCGGAGTAGAACGCGCCGAGGGGGTGGGCCATGGCGTGGACGAGGCCGAGGCCGACGTTGGAGTAGCCCATGCCGGCGATGTACTGGGCGAGGGCCATCTGCTCCATGGCGTGCGGGTCGCCGTCGACGGCGGCGCGGAGGTTGCCGGCGATGAGCTGGATCGCCTTCAGGTGGAACATGTCGGACAGTTCCCACGCGGCGGCGGTGGTGTATCCCTCGATCGCGTGGGTGAGGGCGTCCAGGCCGGTCGCCGCCTTGAGGCCGCGGGGTGCGCCGGACATCATCTCGGGGTCGACGATGGCGAGCAGGGGGATGTCGTGCGGGTCGACGCAGACGAACTTGCGCTGGCTCTGCACGTCGGTGATGACGTAGTTGATCGTGGTCTCGGAGGCGGTGCCGGCGGTGGTGGGGATGGCGATGATCGGCACCGACGGGTTCTTGGTGGGTGCGACGCCTTCCAGGGAGCGGACGTCGGCGAACTCGGGGTTGCGGGTGATGATCCCGATCGCTTTGCAGGTGTCCTGCGGGGAGCCCCCACCGACGGCGATGAGCACGTCGGCGCCGGATGCGGCGAGCACCTCGACCCCGCGCTGCACGTTCTCGATGGTCGGGTTGGGGACCACCTCCGCGTACACCTCGTACGGGAACTGTGCGGCGTCCAGCAGCGCGGTGACGTTGTCGACGGTGCCGGCGGTGAGCAGGCCGGGGTCGGTGACGACGAGCGCTTTGGTGTAGCCGCGGCGGGCGATCTCGTCGGGGATGACGGTGATCGAGCCTCCTCCGAAGTACGCCATCTGGTTCCAGACCATGCGATTGACCATTGTGTTTCCTTTCGTCGGGTGGCGCCGGGTCGGCGTCGGCGGTGGTTCAGGAGGTGAGCCGCGCGTGCTGCGGCTGTGGGAGGTACTGCCGTTGCGGTTGGGTCGCGGCGACCAGGCCGCGCAGGCTTTCGAGGTCGGCATCCGCGGGGACAGCGCCGATGGCGCGGGCCTGGATGAGCACGTTGCCGAGCGCGGTGGCCTCGACGGGTCCGGCGATCACGGGGATGCCGGCACGGCCGGCGGTGCGCTGACACAGCAGGGTGTTGAGGGAGCCGCCGCCGACGAGGTGGATGGTGGCCACGGTGCGGCCGGTGAGGTCGGCGGCGGCGGCGATGCCGCGGGCGAATGCGTCGGCGAGGCTTTCTATGATGGCCCGCACGAACTCGGGCCGGCTGGCCGGGGCGGGCAGGTCCCGGTCGGCGTACCAGGCGGCGATGCGGGCGGGGATGTCGCCGGGCGCGGCGAAGGCGGGGTCGTCGACGTCGAACACCGCAGTCCGGTCTGCCGGGACGAGTGCGGCGCAGGCGAGCAGTTCGGACAGCTGCACCTGCCGTCCGGACTCGCGCTCCCACTGCCGCACACTTTCGCTGAGCAGCCAGAGCCCCATCACGTTGTGGAGGAACCGGGTGCGTCCGTCCACGCCGCGTTCGTTCGTGAACCCGGCCTCCCTAGCCGTGTCGGTGACGACCGGACGCTCGAGTTCGAGCCCGACCAGTCCCCACGTGCCGCAGGAGATGTAGGCGGCGGTGGCCGGGTCGGTCATCGGGATCGCGACGACGGCGGATGCGGTGTCGTGGGAGCCGACTGCGACCACCGGCAGCTCCCCCGTCGCTCCCACGTGGGCGGCGGTGTCCCCCGCAAGGGCACCGAGTGTCTCCCCGGGTGCGATCAGAGGCGGGGTGAGGTGGGTGGGGATGCCGAGCCGCTCCAGCAGGTCCCGGTCCCACTCGTCGGCGCCGAGGGGCAGCAGCCCGGTGGTGGAGGCGTTGGTGATCTCGGCGCGCTGGCGTCCGGTGAGCCAGTATCCGATCAGGTCGGGGATCAGCAGCATCCGGTCGGCGAGGCCGAGCATCTCCTGCGGTTCGGTCGCCAGTTGGTAGGCGGTGGTGAACGGCAAGTACTGCAGACCGTTGCGCCGGTACAGCTCGCTGTGGGGGATGCGGGCGTGCACCCGGTCCACGCCGCGCGCGGTGCGTGTGTCACGGTAGTGGAACGGGTTTCCCAGCACCCGGTCGCCCCGGATCAGGGCATAGTCGACCGCCCAGCTGTCGACGCCGATCGACCGCGCCCCCGGTTCGCGCGACAGGGCGTCGCGGATGCCGGTGAGCACCTCCCCATACAGGCCGAGGATGTTCCACCGCAGCCCGTCCCACACCGGGACGGGCGTGTTCGCGAAACGGTGCACGAGGTCGAGGCCCAGCCGGTTCGTGTCCACGTGTCCGAGGACGACGCGTCCGCTGGTGGCTCCGAGGTCGACGGCGACGACGCTGGCGGCGATCATGTCAGGACAGCCAGGGCGACTGGATGCCGAACGCGTCGGCGACGGCGCGGATCTCCTCCGGCAGCAGTCCCTCGCCCTTCCCACCGGCGAGCACGTTCATGTACTCGTACTTCGCGCCGGTCTCGGCATACTCGACCCGGTCGACCGCGCGGGTGACCGACACGTCGGAGCGGGACATGGTGCCGTGCTTGGACCACAGCACGATCTCGAACTCCCGCAGCCGGGCCACGTTCGCCTCCATCAACTGCGGCGAGCCGGGGACCATGAACTCCAGCACCCCGATGCCCTGCGACAGCGCGACGATCGACTCCGGCTCCCACCGCAGGATCGCCGTGTTCATCGCCCGGTCCGACCGGTACGCCGGAATGTGGCTCAGGTGCGTCAGGTGCGGCGGCTGCGCATGCACCACCGCGTGGAACGGCAGGTTCCGCCGTCCCACCTGGTCGTCGTGCACGCCCAGGTGGGAGTTGAACTCGCTCGTCAGCTTCTCGAACGCGCGCCGCGGGCTCGTGAGCATCTCCGCGTGGACACCGTCCGCGTCCACGATCACCGCGCCGATCGCGGCCACCGGGTCCTCGGAGATCTGCCGCAGCCGGCGTCCCGACCCGGTCACCAGCAGAGTGCGGCCGGCGAGATTGTGGGCGGGCAGGGGCAGCTGGATGCGCTCCGAGATCGGAAACACCTCCCGCACCCGCGGTAGCTCGTCGACGCAGATCGAGATGTTGCCGGCACCGGCCTCGCTCGCGTCGATCTCGCAGATCCGGGCGCCACCGGCACCCATGTTCGCGAGATACTCCTCGATCGTCGGTCGCGTCGTCATCGCCGGTTGTCCTTTCACGGGGGCTTGCGCCAGTGGTTGCGTGCAGCCCGAATGCTGAATCGTTTCAACCATGCTGGCGCAGCGCACCGACTGTGAGGACGCCGCGGGCCGGATCAAATCACACTCGACCGTGCACTCATCGTTTCCAGGAAGGCGTCATCGCGCGACGACCAACGTGCACCCTCACTTGCGCAGCGTTGTCAGTCCCCCGTCGACGGTGAACACGGTTCTCGTCGTCGATCCGGCGAGAGGCGAGGCGAGATTCGAAATGGCGAAGGCGACCTCCTCTGCGGTGACGAGCCGCCCCATCGGCTGCCGTCCACGCAGGTTCGCCGTGGTGGCGACAAGGTCATCCGAGGCGGAGAGGAGGCGCAGCACCCAGGGCGTGTCGGCCCTACCTGGTGCGACGGCGTTGACGCGGATGCCATCGGATAGGTGATCAGCGGCCATCGCATGGGTGAGCGCGATGACCGCCCCCTTCGTCGCGCTGTATAGAGCGCGGTTCGGGAGACCGTTCGTGGCGGCTACCGACGCAGTGTTGACGATCGCCGCACCGTCACGACGGTCCTCTCGAAGTACGTGTTCAACCCTCGCAAGGTCCCTGACTACGCGTGGAATCGGCCGATATGGCGTGCCACGTCATCGACGTGCTCGAGGGGATTGTCGAATCAAGCGCCACCGGGCGCACCCAGTCCGTGGCAAGCACCTTTGCCGTCCCTGAACGCTTGCGCGGTGACGAACGCTTCTGAACGGGCCACAACGGATTGGGAATGGGCCTCGCGTTTAGGCGTTGGGCAATGGGCGCCCGTTGAGCGACGCGCACCAATCAGACTTCAGAGTCTGGGCGGCGCTACACCTCGCCGATGACCTGACCCAGCTGCAGATAGAGCTCACTGACGGCGGGAGCGTTGACCCGATACCGCACCCACTGCCCGCGCGTTGCGACCTCGCGTGGAGGATCGGCGACCACGAGCTCGTGCTCGATTAGCTTAACGAGGGCCTTGGACACCGTCGGCGGGATGATGTCGAGCGCAGCGGCGATCTCCGCGCGGGTGGCGTCGGGGTGTTCGCGCAGGTAGCCGATGATCATGGCTCTGACCCGGTTGCCGAGAGCGTCGATGGGGTCCTCCGCGTGTTCGCTGTTCACGGGGCGGGTGTATCGAGGCACGGGATCATTGTCTCCCGTGCCGGGTGCGCTCGTCCAGCAAAGTGGATAATTTAGGGGTACACATCGGAAGTGTAGCGCTGTAGTATCCACTCATGTCAACGGCCAGCGTTCCTCGCACCGCACCTCGCGGCGGCGTCACGCTGTCCCCCGAATGGCCTACAGACTGGGTTTCTTCCCGGTCGTATGGTTTCTCTCCTACCGCGTCTGGGATCTCGAGAGTTATCCACAGACGTGCCGATCTGTCCTGCACCATCGTTGGTGCCGTGGCTAGCATCGGGCCCCATCACGACGGAAGCGGCCGGGTTCAGTGGCGGCGCGACGGTAGGGAGGACTCGAGATGATGTCTCGTCAGGGTCCTCGCCGCGCGGGTCTGGTGTGGGCGATCGTCGGCGGCGTCGTGCTCCTGGCCGGCATTGTGGCGCTGATCGTGAACGTGGCGATCGGTAGCCCTTCACCCTCCCCGACCGCTCCCGACAGCGGCACGGCGACTCCCCCGTCCGGGACGCCGTCCTCGAGTCCGGTCGAGCCGGGCGGTGCCGTTGTGGATTCGTCCGCCTCAGAGTCGGGGTGGGTTCCGGAGCCGGTGACGACAGACGCGGAGGAGTACGTGCGTGCCGCGTTGTCGGCGGTTACGACACTGGACACAACGCTGTCGTCCCGCGATGAGTGGGTCGGTTATCTCGATACCTGGTTCACCCCTGACACTCGATACGCGAGCCAGACCGACCGCCAGGATGAGCTCGCTGCTGCGCAGCTGGAGTTGCGGCATGCGGTGGTGTTTCCGCAGGAGATGTGGGATCAGATGGCGTCGCAGACGGGGCGTGTGGCGGGGTCTGTTCCGGGGGATGTGGTGTTGTCGGCGGCGCCGGAGGACGCGTCGGGGGACATGCGCATCGGGACTGCGGATGTGGAGATGGTGTTCACGCAGACGGACGGTTCTGGGGCCGAGTCGTCGTACACGGAGCAGGTGCGCGTGAGCGTGCAGGTGCTGTGTGGTCCGGAGTCGGTGCCGACTCCGGATTCTCCCCAGCGGGCTGGGGACTGCAAGGTGGTGCGGTACTTCACGGAGCCTGTGGAGGGCTGAGATGGGAGCCCCGGCCGCAGTCACTGCCCTCGCGAACACGAGGACCGGCCGGAAAGCAGTCACCGCGGTGCTGCTGTGTCTCGCGCTGCTGTGCGGGCTGATCCTCGCGCCGCTCGTGATGGTCCCGCTCGCCCTCGCGGGTTCGGCGACCACCGACCTCACGGTCAAAGCCGCGGGGACGGATGCGGCGATGCCGACGGTGGTCGGCGACTGGGGATATCCGCTGGCCGGGTCGTATTCGACGGGTCGCGGGTTCGGGTACCACCCGGTGAAGAACTGCGCGATCTGCCCCGCGAACCACTTCGGATACGACATGGACCAGCCCTGCGGTGCCCCCATCTACGCGGCCGGTCCCGGCCGGGTGATCAACGCCGGCCCGATGCCGGGGTGGGGCAACACCGTCCGCATCGACCACGGCGGCGGGGTCGTCACCCTCTACGGCCATATGCAGTGGGATTCGCTGCTGGTCGGAGTCGGTCAACAGGTGACCGCCGGGACCGTCCTCGGGTTGGAGGGGTCGACCGGCAAGTCGTCGGGCTGTCACCTGCATTACGAGGTGCAAGTGCGTGGGGTCGCGATCGACCCCGAACCGTTCATGGCCACCCTCGGCCTCCCCCTGAGATAGGAGATCCCATGTTCCACTCGATCCATCCACTGGATGTCGACGTCCCCGACATCGATCCCGACTTCAGCGCACCATGGCTACAAGGCGTGCAAGTGATCGCCTCGTACGTTCTCGCGACAGCGCTGATCGTGCTGCTGATCATGCTGATCCTCGCCGGCTGCTCACTCGCCTTCCGCGGACTCGCGTCCGATCGGATGCGGACCTGGGCGGGCGAGAACATCATGTGGATCTTCATCGCCTGCGCGGTCGTCGGCGCCGCATCCGGCCTGTTCCAGTGGTTCATCAACTTCGACTTCGGATTCTGATGAACACCCGGCGCGCCACCCTGATCCTCGGGATCCTGCTCGGCCTGCTGGCCGGCATCGGCGCGCCCACCACCGCCCACGCCGCCGAGGCGACGTCGCCCCGCCCGGCCGCAGTCGACGTCACCGGACAGACCTGGTCCGCACCCGCCTACCCCGTCACCTGCCGCGAAACCAGCAATCAGATCACCTGCACGCCTGAGAAGCCGTCGGACGTCAAGGCTCTCTCCTGCTATCTCGGCGTGATCGTGGGCGGCGCCAAGACCACGGTGTGCACCACCTACGAGGGTCATGCTCAGGCAATCCAATCGGCCGGAGGTAAACCCGCGACGGTGGCTTATGGATGCTCGATCGGTGACGTCGTGTGCGTGACCTTCGAGAACGCCGGTCGCGGCATCGCGCTAGCGGCGATGGGGATGATGTTCACCGTCGCGGACGCGATGAGGTTCGACACGTCGACGACGTTGTGGTCCGCGGCCGTCGGTGAGTGGTCGTTCTGGAATTGGGCCGTGCTGATCGTGCTGTTCATCGCGATGGTCTGGGCAGTCACGGCAGCCGTCGTGTCCGGTGACCGGTCCGAGCTGGTTGGCGCGGTCGTGCGCTGCTTCATCGCGATCCCCGCCGTCCCACTCACCCTCTGGGTTACGGGGCACGTGCTCAACAGTGTCGACGAGCTGACCTGGTACGTGATGAATCGCGAGGGCCCGTGGGAGTTGTTCGCGACACTGCAGAAGGTGATGTGGGCAGGTGGGTCGGCGAACTACTTCTTCGGATTCCTGATCCACGGGCTGCTGATGGTCTCGATGCTGCTGCTGATGCTGGTGTTCGCGTTCCGGAACATCGTCCTTGCCGCGCTGATCATGGTGGGCCCCGTCGCGTGGATGATCTTCCCCGTCCGCGGCATCGGCCCGCAGTGGGTGGTCCGATACGTGTCCGCCGTCGTGGTCCTCCTCCTGACCGGCCCGCTGACGATCGGGTTCGTGACGTTGATCGTGAATGGACTGGCGGGGGTGTCGACGATATGGGATCCGCAGTCCTGGCCGCTGCTGGTGGGGCTGGTGCTGGTCGCGTTCGCGCCGTTCGCGATCTTCGGGCTGTTCAGCTTCGTCGGCGCCGTCGCCGCCGACGGCGTCGGATCTGGCGCCCTCTCCCACGCCGGTCGGATGGCGCGCAGCGGCGGCCACACTGCGATCGCGATCCCGACCCGGCTGGGCGCGACGCCCGCCGGCATCGCCTCCCGCAGCGGCAGCGCATCGGCACCCCGACCTAGTGCGCCTATGGCCGGGGCCCAATCGTCGGGCGTGGCCGGAGCTGGCGCGCCGGCAATTGGACGTCCGACTGGGCCGGCCGCGACCGGCGGGCCGACAGGTGGACCTACCCCTCAGGGTTCAGCTCCGTCGCCGACCCCGATCCGTAGTGCGGCGCCGCCCGCGCCGCGGCCCGCATCCGCGCCTTCGTCGTCGTCTCCGCCGGTTCGGCCTGGTGGAAGGAGAACCCCATGAGCAGCACGACCGCCTCTGACCCGCACCGTCCGGTGCGTCTTCCCCGCCGGTCCCGGCAGGGCATCGTGCTCGGGATGGACCCGTGGCAGTTGGCGTTCCTTGCCGCCGCGGCGGCGACGGTGCTGATCGGGGTGAACCGGTTCGGACCCCTCGGCCTCGTTTACACCGCCCCTCTCTACCTGCTGCTGGGTGGCGCGTCGGTCGCGACCTGGCATGGGGTGTCGGCGCCGAAGATGGCGGGCCTGTGGGTGATGAAGCAGCTGCGACATGTCGCGGGTGCGACGGAGCAGAAGTTCCGGCCTGAGGCACCTCGGCTGGAGGGGACGTTGAACCTGCCGGGGGTGCGGGCGTCGATCCAGTTGTGGGAGTCGGGCGGGATGGCGTGCGTGTACAACCCGCACGACCGGACTGTGTCGGTGACGGCGGAGCTCGAGGTGCAGGGGTTCTTGATGCACGACTCCCCCGAACGGTACGACCTCGCCCAGCAGTGGTCGCGGGTGCTGGCGTCGTTCACGCAGCGGCCGGGGGTAAAGCGGGTGACGTTGCAGGAGCGGACCCTGCCCACCACGATCCGCCCCGCCCGCGACCACTACGACACGGTCCGCACCCGCCAGCACCTCGACGGAGACTCCCCCGTCGCGGCGAACTATGCGGCGGTGATGGACCGGTCGGAGCGGTTCGCGGTCGCGCACCGCAACTACCTCACCTTCACCCTCGATCTCGTCGCCCTCGGCGCACAGCTGAAGTCCCTCGGTGGCGGGCGCGACGCGATCATCACCCTCGCGACCATCGAAGCCGGCAACCTCGCCGACGCGCTCCACGCCGCCCGCATCCGGGTGCGGTCCTGGCTGAACCCGCGTCAGGTCGCCGCCCTCGCTCGGGTGGCGTTCGACCCGGACTTCGCCGCGACCGTGCAGAACCGCACCGGCGCGCTTCAGGAGGGCGTCGACCCGGCCGGGATCGGCCCCATGTATCTGGAGGAACCGAAAGGCCGCAATGGTGTCGTGCTCACCGATTCGGGTGCGCATTCGACGATGTGGATCCACGAATGGCCGCGTTCGGACGCTCCGGTCGGGTTCGTGTCGCCGTTGGTGTTCGCCCGCCACCCCGGCACGGGCGAAGCGGTCTCCCATATCTTCTCGATCGTTCTGACCCCGGTGCCGGTGAATCGGGCGCTGAAGCGGATCCGGGATGAGAAGAAGGTGTGGCGCGGTAACGAGCACCTCCGCGCGAAGCGGGGTGCGGACGGGTCGGCGGCGGACGCGGCGGACTGGGACGCGTTGGAGAAGCAGGAGCAGGAGATCGTCGAAGGTCACGGCGAGTTCCGGTACGGCGGCTACCTCACCATCACCGCCCCCACCGAGGAACAGCTGGATGCGGCGATCGCCGGTGCCCGCAACGCGCTGTCGCGCGCCGGGATGGAGGGGCAGATCCTGTACTGCCAGCAAGCCGAAGCGCTCATGGTCAACGCGCTGCCCGTCGGGTTGGGGATGCGGTGATGGGCCGCTCCTCGTTCTCCTTCGAACCCGGTGGACTTTCCCGGAAGGACCGCCGCGCCCTGCACCAGCAGACCCGCACCGGTGAACGCACCGACACCACACCCCACCGCACCCGCAAAGAACGATCTCTTCCCGAGCCCGCCGTTGCGGGCCCGTTCGGTCCCGGGATCAGCGCGGGTGGGTACTGGAATCTGGCGAAGGTGGGGGTGCCGGTGCATCAGGCGACGTCGCAGCATCTGGCGGGGATCTACCCGTTCGTCGCCGACGGCGGCCTCGGCCACCGCGGCCCCATCATCGGCGTCGACCTCAACGCCGACGCCCTCTGGCACTTCTCGCCCTGGGAGTCGTACGCCGACACCACCGACCGGGGCACGTTCTCCACCAACATCCTCGTCCTCGGCGCATACCGGTCCGGAAAGAGCGCGACGGTGAAGACGCTCGTGACCCGGTCGCTCGCGTTCGGACACCAGGCCGTCGTCCCCTCGGATGCGAAAGGGGAATGGGTGGTCGTCGCCGACGCGATCCCCGGCGGCACCGTCATCCGTCTCGGCGGCGGCACAACTGCACGTCTCAACCCCCTCGACCGCGGACCCCGCCGCACCGGCACCACCGACGAGCAGCACGAGCAGATGGTGAAACAGCGTCGCATCGCCACCCTCATCTCCCTCGTGCAGATGACCCTCGGCGGCACGAGGCTCACCGCCGTCGAACACGCCGTCATCCACGAAGCCCTCCACCGGTGCATCACCGCCACCGGCGACCGCCCCACCCTCCGCGGCGTGTATGAACAGCTCGGGGTGATCGCCGCGGACGCGACCGGTGACTTCCGGCTCGCCGAGGCGGCCGTCCAGCCGCGGTTCGTGCTGCGCCGGTTCGTCGACGGGGACCTGTCCGGGCTGTTCGAAGACGAGTCCACGGTGTCGTTCGACGACCAAGCCCCCATCGTCGTCGTCGACACCTCCGAACTGTTCGCCCGCGGGGATCTGGTCGCGCAGCTCACGCAGGTGTGCACGACGGCGTGGATCCAGGCGGTCGTGTCGGACCGGTCCGCGCACCGCACCCGGTACGTCATCCGCGAAGAAGGGTGGCGGGACATGACCTCGCTCGCGTCGCTGCAGATGTACCAGCAGTGGCTGAAACTGTCCCGCCATTACGGGATCAGCAACATCGTCATCCTCCACAAGATGGGCGACCTCGACGCCGTCGGCGACGCCGACTCCCAAGAACGCAACCTCGCCTACTCGATCGCCGCCGACATCGAGAACAAGTTCATCTTCCGCTCCAACACCCAAGAACAACACGCACTCCGCACCCGGCTGAACATGCCCGCACCCCACGTCGACATGGCCAGGCAGCTGCGGAAGGGCGAGTTCCTCGCATATGTCGGGCAGTACGCGTACCTCGTCGACTGCTTCGCGACCTCCACACCGTGGGAGTACGACCTGTTCCAAACCGACGACGCCCTCACCACCCCCGTCCGCGACACCGACACCACCCCACCCGCCGACCTCGACACCCTCTGGCCCACACCCACCAGCGAAACCACCGACCGAGTCGACGCGGAGCTGGACGGGTGGCTCACCTCCTGGAAGGAACTGTCATGACCACCAGCTCGTCACACGCGCGGGCGTTCGCGACCGTCACCGGCCCCACCGCCCTCTACACCGGCGCCGACGGCACCCGCCACACCGTCCACGACGTCACCGACATCCGTATCGCGATCCTCAAACACGCCACCGACGACGCCCGCCGCACCGGCAACCCCGTCGAACTCGTCACCAGCGGCGACCACGGCCGCCACCACCTCCTCGTCCAAACCGACGGCACCCTCACCCCCCTCACCGACCCCGCGTCCGTGACCGAGGTCAGGCTCGCCGAGTTCGACGACCCCGACCTCGAGGCCCCGACCACCGACGTGCCGGAGTCACGCACTACCGAGCTCCGGGAGTCCCCGACTCCGGTGCTCCCGGAGGGCCGGACCCCTGAAGTTCCAGACGCCGCAGCCGGGCTGACGGCAACGGTCGGCGGGCAGTTGAGCCGCCGCAGCTCCCGAGCTCCGGCCGAACGTGTCTCCTTCATCACCCCAACCACCGAAACTCCACCCGCCGCGACCGGGTGGCGCGGGTTCTTCGCCCGCATCGGGCTCCGCGTCGGCCCGTCCCCGTACGAGCTCGCCCGGAGCGAGTGGGAGCGGATGGTGTCGCGGCAGTGGGCGGGATGCCGCACCATCGCCGTCGTCAACGGCAAAGGCGGCGTCGGGAAGACGATGACGACCGCGATGCTCGCCGCCGTCTACGCCCGCCACGGCGGCGGCAACGTCCTCGCCTGGGACAACAACGACACCCGCGGCACCCTCGGCTGGCGCACCGAACCCGGCCTCTATGACACCACCATCCGCGACCTACTCCCCGCCGCCCACACCCTCCTCGACCCGCACACCGGCGTCTCCGACATCACCCGATACGTGCATCACCAGGGCGCGGACCGGTACGACGTGCTCCGCTCCAACCCCGAACTCCTCGCCGCCGACCAACGCCTCGGCACCGACCAGTTCGACCTCCTCATGAAAGTCGCCGCCCGCTTCTACCGGCTCGTCGTCTTCGACTCCGGCAACGACGAATCCTCCGACCGGTGGATCCGCATGATCGACTCCACGAGGCAGCTCGTCATCCCCACCCTCGCCTCACCCGAATCCGCCGAATCCGCCCTACTGCTCCTCGAAGCCCTCCGCGACCGCAGCAACGCCTCCCGCGACCTCGCCGATGACGCGATCGTCGTCGTCACCCAAGCAGAACCCCACGACGCCGCCCACGTCCGCGACATCGCCGCCGGCTTCACCCCCCACGTCCGCGCCGTCGAAACCATCCCCTTCGACCCCGCCCTCAAATCCGGGCCCCTCCGCTTCGAGAACCTCCGCTCCACCACCCGCGACGCCTGGCTCCGCGTCGCCGCCACCGCAACCGACACCCTCTAACCCCGGGAGGCCGTGATGAACGAAGCAGCCATCGGCAAAGCCATCGCCATCGGCATCGCGATCGCCGTCGTCCTCAGCCTCGGGCTCGCCGCCGTCACCGCCCTGGTCACCCTCATCGCCTGCGGGTCGCCCGCCGAACCCGACATGCTGTTCTCCCCCCTCTGGCTCGCCTTCACGGGCGACCCCGATACCTACGTCCCGAACGACGCATGCCCGCTCCCGGTTGCGGCGATCCGGATAGCGGATCTTGTGGCGATCGTACTGATCGTCGCGGGCGTGATCGCGGCGTGGGTTTGGTACGCCCGGTATCAGGAGTCGGATCAGGCGTTCATCGCGGACCTTCGCGTCCGGCCCGGGTTCGCGACGTCGGCGGAGATCCGCCGGCACCTGTCGGCGAAGGCGGCGCTGCGTCGCGCCCCGCAGCTGCGCCGAGACATGACCGCACCGAACGCCACCGACGTCGGCTGGCGGGTAGGCGCCTCCCGCGGAATGGACGTGTACGTGTCCATAGAAGACTCGGTCGCCCTCGAGGGACCGCCACGGTCGGGCAAGGGGTACCGGGTGCTGATCTCAGCGATCCTCGACTGGTCCGGGCCCCTCGTCACCACCTCCACCACGAACGACAACCTGACCGCGACGATGCGGATGAGGCAGCAGCGTGGCGACGTGTACGTCTTCGACCCACAGGGGCTCTCCGGCATCCGCGATACCCTCCGCATCGACCTGATCGCCGGCTGCGAGGACCCGCTGATCGCCACCCAGCGTGGCATGGCGATCGTGACCGGTACCGCCCTGGGACGCAGCAGCCAGAACGAAGAATGGGCGCAAGCGGCCGGAATCATCCTCAGCCGGCTACTGCACGCCGCCGCAGTCGGAGGCGGGAGCGTGGACGATCTCTACGAGTGGGGATCCAGCCCGCACGCCGCCGGCACGACCGCCGTCGACTATCTCCGTGACAGCGGAGCACCGGGTTGGGCCGAGAGTCTACAAGCGACCATCAACGGTGACGAGAAGCTGCTCTCCTCTATTTGGTTCGGTGTACAAGGCGCGGTAGCGCCGCTGGCGGTGCCGCAGGTACGGGACAGCCTCAGCCCGCGACCCGGGGACCGGGTGTTCGACCCTGTCGACTTCCTCAGCGGCCCCAACACGCTCTACCTGATCGGGTCCGCCGCCGGATCGACGGCGATGGGCGGCTGGATCAGCGCCCTCCTGGACAACATCGTCGAAGTCGCCCGCACCCGCGCGCTCGCCTCCCCCGGATCCCGACTGCCGCATCCGCTCGGGCTGACCTCGATGAGATCGCGAACATGTTCAGATGGGCGAACCTCCCCCGCACCATGGCCGATGGCGGCGGCCGCGGCATCTGCACCTTCGTCGTCCTCCAAGCCCTCTCCCAGGCTGAGACCGCGTGGTCGCGTGCCGAAGCGGACACCATCTGGGCGGCCGCGACCGCGAAAGTCATCCTCGGCGGCGCGTCCCACGTCACCCATCTTCGCGACATCGAAGCACTCCTCGGCTCCCGCGACACCCGCCGGCAGCAGAAGTCATGGTCCACCGACCGCGCCGGACACAACACCACCCTCCTCAACGAACGGCTCCCGCTGATGTCGGT
Source organism: Microbacterium telephonicum (assembly GCF_003651225.1). Taxonomy (GTDB): domain Bacteria; phylum Actinomycetota; class Actinomycetes; order Actinomycetales; family Microbacteriaceae; genus Microbacterium; species Microbacterium telephonicum. The sequence continues at coordinate 474,026 of NZ_RCDB01000001.1, read as the reverse complement.
CGACGAGATCCGCCGGATGCCGCCGGAGGTCGGGCTCCTCGCCTACCGGAACCGACGCAGCGTGCTCCTGGACCTCACCGGCTGGGACCGTCGCCGCGACGCCAGGGAGATCAAGTCCGGCAAGGCCACCACCGAGCAAGAGCAACTGGCGACCTTCGGGAGGCCGACCCCGATCCCCATTGCCGAGGAGGCGGAATCATGACCAACGATCCGAACGCCGCAGTCGTCGGCGGCATCGCCCGAGAGGTCGCCAGCGGCCCACGCCGCGGCCCTAACCCGGGCCTCGATCCCACCCAGTACGCCTCACGCGTCGTGGATTGGCAGACCCTCACCGATGACCGCGCACCCATCGAATGGGCCGCTCTGTTCGCGTTCACCGAGTGGTTCGTCTTCTCCTTCGACATCCCCACCAGCGTCGTCCCCAATTGTTGGTGGCAACACCGTCCCCTCGTTGAGGAGCTCTCTGCGCTCCGGGCGGCCAGGCTCCTCTATCTCGATCCCAGCAACCACGGCGAAGGGCCCTCGACCTTCCTGCAACTGGTCGCCAATGCGATGCCCCGCATCACTCGAGTCGGCGGCGGATGCACTCGCGAGCACCACGCCCCCACACCCCGCTACTTGCGGGACGGCACCGACATGGACAAATGGACCGCGTGGGTCACCCAGTCCCACGCTCACCCGGGCGCCGCACCGGTCGCCCCTGATGAAAGGAAATGAGCAATGTCGACCAAGATCCCGGTCACGATCGAGGGAAACCTCACCGGCGACCCCGAGCACGGCCAAGCCGACGCCGGCCGGTGGACGCGGTTCACCGTCGCCGTCAACGACCGCCGCCTCAACGAGATCACCCGCCTGTGGGAAGACGCCGGCACCGTCTTCCACCGTGTGGTCGTGTTCAACCAGCAAGCCAGCCACGTCGCCGCGTCCCTCCGCAAGGGAGACTCGGTCGTCGTCGCCGGCGAACTTCGGTTCGGCACCTACGTCGACAAGGAGACCGGCAACAGCCGCGAAACCCGCGACATCGTCGCCGACAACGTCGGCGCCTCGCTGAAGTTCACCAACGTCGGAATCGACCGCGCCCCAAAAGCTAACGGCCCCGCTGCAACGGGGCCGGTAGCAGAACCGACGCGATACGCCGACTCCTCGCTCACCCGCTGATCCGGAACACACCAGGGCGGGCGAGAGTCACAGGCTACTCTCGCCCGCCCACCCCGTCGATCCCACCCCACGCCGGCGACCACCGGCCACCGTGACGAACACCGAAGAAGGACCCCATGAACATCCCCGTGAGCGCCGCAGTCGGCATCCTCGCGTTCATCTGCCTCGCACTTGCCGTCCAGCTCATCGCGGCCCTCGCCGCAGTCATCACATTCCACCCCCGCGCGGCACTGCGCCACACCCTCACGAGCGGCGCTCTCCTGGCCATCGGCACCGTCATCGCCGTCATCCTCGGCGCCACCACCGCCCCCACCGACTACTTTCCGGCCTGAACCGTCGGCGATCAGCGACGGGCTTCAGCGCACCTCGATCGTCTGCCAGATGACGTCGGCCACGCACAAGCCGGCCTCGGTCTCTCGATAGAGGACATCCGTCGGGACCTCCTCACCGGAAAGCGCACTCGCCGATAGCCCCTCGAGGTTGATTCTCCATGTCGCGTCCACCCCCGGCGCATCAATGACCGTCTCCGGATCGGACTGCTCCGGCTCACCCGCGCTGAGCCCTTCCCACACTCCCGCATCACCGAACACGGCCGCCGTATCTTCGCAGGCGAGAGCGTCTTGACAGCTAGCGTCAGCCGCGGCGATCAGCTGCTCGGTGGTGTCGATCACGCGTGCACCATCGGACCCCCACACCAGCGCGTTGATCGAACATCCGGTCAGAGCGACGAGGGACGCAACCGCGATGCTCAAGGCCAACAGAGGACGTGGGTTCTTCACGCGGCCAACCTATCGGGGCCGGCGACGACCCCGGCCGAACTCACAGGCACCTCTGCGCTCCCGCACCCGCGAGTCCGCATCGCTCAATCGCAGGGCTCCGTCGCGGCTCTCTCACGCGTAGCAGTGGTGAACGTGCCAGCCCTCCGCGCCCGGGTAAACGTCGAACACGAAGCTCTCCCCCGTCTCGTCCGTCGCCTGGAATCGCCACCCGTAGAACCCGCGGCCGGTGCCCGGTTCAGTAGCCCACACGCTGTCGCGGATCCGGGTCGGCATGTCGGTGACTTGCCAACGTCGGCCGGCATAGAACATCCGAGTCGGGATGTCGTCGTCCATCCATAAGGTGAGATCGTGTTCTACATGCACTTGAACCATGGCTATCGAGTGTAGAACATTACTTCTACACTCGATAGTGCTCGGAGCGACTCTGGGCGGGGCGAGATCGGAGCGTGGGAGATGGGGACGAGTCGCCGCTATGCCGCCTCGGTCGACCGCGACATGGACAAGCGCATCCTCGGACGCATCGCTCATTCCGGGCCCCTGCAGACACTGACGGCCGAGGAGCTGCAGTTGGATCGGACGCCGGTGACCATCGATCCGCAACCGTCCAAGGTACGGGCCTGGGTGCGGTTTGGGCCGGCATCGGCGGAGGTCGATGCTGAGGCCTGCAGGTGGACTGACCGCGCCGTCGCGATCCGGTTCCTCGTCGAGGATCAGGAGCAGCGTTGCTGGGTGTGGCGCGGTGCCGTGAGGGACTTCGCTACCGGCTGAGCCCTCCGCTGCGGCTGGGCGTCGGCGCCACGCTCACTGCGGGTGGCGGTGGCTCCGACGCGATGGGCGCCGGGTTGAGCAAGCGCGCACACAGGTTCTCCGCCGCTTCGCGCCGGGAGGACAGCAGCACACGCAGCGCCTCCCTGTCCGCCACGTCCGGTGCCACCGCGTAGGCAGTGCGGGCGTGGCTGAGCGCATCGGCGGAGGCGGCGTGGGCGTCGGCAGCGGCGAGGGCAGCCGTGGCGTCGCTGATCCAGGCGCCCAGATGGGCGAGTTCGCTCTCGACGGGATCGTGGGCCGCGCGCCCCAGTTCGGCGCGGGCGGCACGTTGGGAGTCGTCGAGGGTGATCTCGGGAGCGCCTCGCATCATCATGTCGGCGAGGACGTCTACCGGTACCTGGTGGGGTGAGACCAGAACGATCGCCTCGTTGCGGTGGCGTCCACGGGTCATCCCGACATAGAGCCCCGCAGCTCCGACGCCGGGCCCAACGACGCCGAGATCGGTGGTCTCGCCTTGGACGCCGTGCACGGTTGACGCGTAGGCGAGGTGGAGGTGATCGGCGGCGTAGTCCGGTGTGACGATGCGGACATCGAGAGGATCCGCCGGGTTCTGGAGCGTCAGAGTCGTCGCGTCGATGGCGGCTACGGTCCAGATGGCGCGGTTCTCGACGTCGAAGGCGGTGTCGTTGCGGCGGGTCTGTACGGTGTCGCCGACGAGGATGCGCTGTTCGTCCATGCCGACCGCGATCGAATCCAGGGTGAGTTCGCCGCGGTCGAGGCGCCGCTGTTGGATGGCGTCGTTGATGGCGTCAGCTTCGTCGTTGGTGGCCGTCACGAGCGCGATGCGCTGATGCGTGTCCGTCGCTTGGAAGTACCGGTCCACCATCATCTGGCGTGCCGCACCGGCGTGGGTCACCACGGATACTTCGCCGCGCGCCTCGAGCTGCTGCGCAACCAGGACGGCTTCCTCGCGCGACGCCGGCTCCCGAAGCCGGAGAGTCAGCGCCGCATACTCGGGATCTCGGAATCGGTGGACGGCCTTCAGTTCCACTACCGCGCCGCTGCGACGGGCCATGCATCCCATCGCTCCCGAGTGCCCGACCGGTAGGGCTTGCAGGTGGTCGCCCACCATCGCCAGTTGCGCGCCGGTCTCCTCGGCGACGATCGCCAGCGCGCGCGCCGTGTGCAGGTCGACCATGCCCGCCTCGTCGATCACGATCCGATCCCCTGGTCGCAATGGGTAACGGCGCGGCCCCGCGTAGACACCCAGCTCTTCGACGTCGCCGACGGATGCCCGGGTCCACTGCTCCATGCCGGCGTCGTCATATCCCCACCGCCAGCCGTAGTCGGCGAGCAACGCGTGGAGGCTGGAGGCGGTCGCGCCGATCTCGCGGGCGGCGACCGAGGCGGCCTTCTTCGTAGGAGCGACGACCACCATACGGCGCCGTTGCAGCCGCAGCGCTTCACTGGCAACGCGGAGCATCGTTGTCTTCCCCGCCCCAGCAGGACCGGTCACGGTCACCAGCCGGTTGGTGCCGGCGATCACCCGCGCCGCGTCGACCTGCCCCTGATCGAGGGCATCCGTCACGACCGTGTCCGAGACCATCCCGACCACGTCGGGGGTGAGGTCGGTGCCGGCCTCGTTCAGCCGGTCGAACCGCGCCGCCAACTCGATCTTCAGCTCGGCGGTGTGGCGAGCCATGAACGCCTTCACATGCTGCGGGCGATCCGGATCCGCGCCCAGCAGGTCGACGACCTCCGCAAGTGCGCCCGCAACGACGTCATCGATCAGCGGTTGCAGTGCGTCTCGAGTCGCAACGATCCCGGAGGCGGCAACGGCGCGCGTGGCACCGGCGCGGACATCGACCATGCTGAAGCGGCCTCCCGACGCAGACGAACGCTGGTCCGCATCCACCAGCGCCATCATCATCAGCAACTCACGATCCAGTCGCGCCAGGACGCTCTCCCCCGCGGCACGCCGAGCGTCCTCGAGCAGCATCGGATCGATCGCCGCGATTTCATCGCGGATGAGCTGGGCCCAGTCATCCTCGTCAACGTACTGCGGTTTCGCCGGCCGGTCCTTCGACCAAGCGAACCGGTCGATCTGCCGCAGCACCTCCCAGTCCGGCTCCTGACCAGGATGCGCCGCACGCCACCCGGCGAGCTTCACCGCACGGTTCGCCTCGATCTGATTCGCCCGCCGCGACAACGGCCGCACCGCATGCGCGACCTCCGCAACCTCACCCGCCGCATCGAGCGTGTAACCGTGCCGCGCCAACGCACTCACCCACTCAGGATCGGTGCGCGCCGCGAGCTCACCCTCCGCGTTGATCAACGTGTGCAGCTTCATCGCGACCCTGGAGTCGACATTCGACCACGCGCCGTCTCGTCCCTGCACCTTCACGCTCAGCCACAGATGCCGATGAATGTGAGGGTCCAGGGCACGCGATCGCCGGTGCTGCAGCTCGACCACCTCTAGCCGGTGGATGCCCTCACGGAACCGCCCACCGGCGCCGCGGCGCGCGTTCAGCTCGCGCTGCCAGATCCGAATCACGCGATCGCGAAGGCGGTCTTGCAACGCCTCGAACTCCGCCGCCAAATCCTCATGCAGCAGCGCCACCAGGCTGAACGACTTCGGCGCATTGATCGTCCCGTCCAGAAGCAGGTCCGCCTGCGGCGACGACAGGTCACGCCCACGCCGCGTCCCCGACTCCGGATCGAACCCATCCACCCACTGAGTCAGCTGCTCGCGGGTGAGCTCGTCCGAGACGATCAACCCCTCCGTGACCGCGAACCGTGTGACCGTCCGTTCCGTGGAGTCGCTGTAAGCGGCAAGCGCCTCCACCCCGCTCGACAACCGCATCGACGCATCACACGAGCCCTCCAGCGCGTACGCCATCGCCGACCGCACCCCGTGCGAATCAACCCCGCGCTTCCAGCGCTCCAGCCCGCCGCGCATGCGCCCACCATACGCTCAATCCGCATATCCGCGCCACGGATACACAGAAAGTGCCTGCGTGCATTGCTGGTTCCTTTGCTGGTCGATGTCAGCGAGCTCGACGCGGGTTCCGAAGAGGAGTGACCGCGACAGCGACGTAGACCAGGGAGGTGCCTGACGCGCCAACTGGCGCGCGTTTGGCGCACCGCTTTTGCGACTTCGACCGAACGGGTCATCTGAGACACCGCCGCCAGCTCGTCCGATCTACTCATCAGACAACTACTGCGCGGACGCAAGAGGACCGGCTTGCGAACGCTGGGTAGGGACCGTCGACGCCTTCAACCGCAGGCGTCAGCTCGTCACGACGTCAGCATCGTCGATCCACCGGGCGAGAAGACTCAAGGCCGCGAGTTGCTCCACAGCAATCTGCTCCGGGAGGTCCACCTCGTCGTTCGGGAGATGGCCTAGAGGATTTCGTATCGCCCCGAAGCATCCCGCTCCAAAATTCATCACGCCTTGCCTCATCGATTCGCGCGTCTGCGCGTCCGCGATCGACGAGAAGCGTAGACGCGGACGACCTGGACTCGGCGCATCAGAGCTGAAGGCCTGCCGAATGAGGTCTTGCTCTGATGCATCCCGTCGACCAAGTTTCGACTGCAGGCTGGAATTGACGGCTTTCGCGGCGGCCAGCACGGCCTCGTGGCGATGACCCGTTGCCCATTGCGCTTGGGCTGCGGTCCAGATCAGGGAGTGCATGTTAGAAGCGAGCACGCGAGGCGAGTTGTCGAGACTGCCTAGACGGCTAGCGACGTCTGCATGAGTTGCAAGGCGGGCCAGGAGACGCCGTGCTGCGTCGCGCTCCGACTTGAACTCGTCGTTGGAACTAGTGGGATTCTCTGATCGCCACTCAGGGTAGAGCCGAGTGAGGATTGGGCGAGCAGTCTCGACCAGCTCGATCGCCGTCGGACGACCGCATGCGGGAGCAGTTCTCGCGGTGATCACCATATTGGTGGATTGGTTGACTGGGCGAGTCTGCTCGACGAAGCGCTGCAGTTGTTCCCGTACCCAGTCGACGTCCACACCATTCAAGTTCACGGAGCACATTCTGCCGAACTATGCCGACCTCACGTCCGTTTGGCACGCGTGACGTTGGGCACGATGAGCGACCGTCAATCGCGCCGCGCCCGGTCGGTGATTCTGACTGTCGCGGTCGGTGAGATCGATGAACGCGTCGTGCTGCGGATAAGTGTAGGAATCGTCAGCAGGCTGCTCGCCCGTTCGCCACTGTGATTCACTCGGTGGTATGCCCAATACGCCAGATCAGGATGTGCTCGAAGCCGCGTTCATGGAGTGGCGCGCAGCGAACTACCCAGGAATGGCGGATGGGGATGCCTACGAGTACTTCGCCTCCACTCAGATCCTCAAAGAATACTCGCCCTCGACTAGTGACGTGGCGAAGGGGGTCGTAAAGAAAGCGAAGGACGGTGGTATCGATAGCTTCTACGTAGTTCTCAACGAGAACGAGATTCTCGATATAGACAGCCCGGTCGTTTCTGGCCAGGCGAGCGCCGTCAATGCAATCGCGCAGGGGCCTCGACTCGACGTCTTTGTGATCCAGTCGAAGTGGAGTCCCAGTTGGAAGAGCGATCCCATCACTCGCGCTCGGGATTCCCTTACGCAGCTTCTGCCGCGGACCGCGGACGAAAAGTCGCTCGAGGCTGTGTATGAGACCACACTGCTCGAGCGAACGCGAATCTATCGATCGGTCTACACCCATCTGCTCGCGAAGTCCCCGGTGGTGCACGTTCATTTCCTGTACGCCACCAAGGGTGCTGAAGACATCCTCAAGAGCTCTCATGACCAAGCGAACAAAGCCGGACTGCTAAAGGGCGCGGTCGAGCCGCTGCTACCCACAGGCGGCACCGTGGACGTCGAGCTGCTCGGCGCCACAGCGATGTGCGAACTCCTCCGGTACACCCCGGCGACCAAGGTCCCGCTACAGTTCAGCCACGATCTCGTCAGAGCGGCTAGCTCGTTCGTCGGCCTGGTGAAAATCAGCGACTACCTCAAGTTCATCCACCGTGAGAACTCAGTCGAACTGCGGGCCGGCCTATTCGATTCCAACGTGCGCGACTTCGCAGGCGAGACGGGCACCGTCAACGGCGCTATCAAGGAGACAGTGACGTCTGACGCCGCCACTTCCTTCTGGTGGTTGAACAACGGCGTCACGATCCTCGCCGACGAGGCCGAAGACGTGCCGCCACACGCGATTAACCTGACCCGACCGCTGATCGTGAATGGACTTCAGACCACGAATGTCATTCATCTAGCGAGCGCGGATAAGGCGATCCCTGCCGCCAGGCTCGAACAGTCAATTCTGGTACGCGTGATCACAGCCGCCGACTCTGCCACCCGAGACATGGTGATCGCCGGAACCAACAGGCAGACGAACATCACCAGCATCCAACTGAAGGCAACGGAGCTGATTCACGTCGAGATCGAGGAGTACTTGGCGACTCGTGGTTGGTTCTACGAGAGAAGGAAGAACCAGTACCGAAACGCGGGCAAACCCGCTGATCGAATCATTTCCATTAACGAGCTTGCGCAGGCAATGATCGCCATCTCGCTCGGCCGTCCTGCAGACGCACGTGCGCGGCCCTCGACTCTCATCAACAGACCGGAAATCTACGCCCAGATCTTCCCGGACGACGCTCAAAGGCCCGCCTACGCGGCAGCGCTAGACCTGCTCGAAGCAGTCGACGCGTTCGTCAAGTCGAAGCCCGCGCAGAAGATTCTGGACGACTCCACCAACGCTCGCTTTTATGTCGCGACCGGATACGTGATGAAGAAGCTGCGACTGAAGAAGATCGAGTCGATCAAGTACTTCAACAACCACGCACGCATCAAACCGTCGAGCACAGATCCCGTGATGTACAAGGTGCTTCAGGCGCTCGTGGATGCGTACAACGAGGAAGTCAAGGCGAACCCGAACCAGACTCGCGATCAGGTTTTCAAGGGGTCGGCCCTCACCCCGAGGTTCTTGGCTGAGGTCTACAAGTCGTAACCGACCGGTCGATTACGCACTCGGCGCGACTCTGACAAAACCATGCGGTTGTGATAGTTGTGTTGCCGAAGCCGTGCTCGGCGAGGCCATCTGGGCGAACAGGGTCCCGCTTGCGAGCGGTGTACGCAGCGGGATGCGCACTTGCCGCCCCCACTGACTGGCCGCGGCCGTCGCCGAGGATCCCGCAGTGGCCGGCCGACCTTCACACGTTCACGGCACGCTTCGAATTGTCGAGACCTTGCTGTGGCTTCGCATGTGACGCGCACGCCGCTTCCGTGCAGTGCTCCGATGGGGATCCGACCGGGGTCCCCCGCCGGCCGCCGGTATCAAGCTCGGTGGTATGAATGGAACACAGATTGGCTATGCCAGAGTCTCGACCGCTGATCAGGACCTCACTTCGCAGCGGGACGGGCTATTGCGGCTCGGGGTTCTCGATTCGAACATCTATGTCGATCACGGGCTGACCGGCACCAACCGCGCCAGGCCAGGGCTCCGCGAAGCGCTCGCCGCAGTCCGAGAAGGCGACACCCTCGTAGTCACAAAGCTCGACCGGCTCGCCAGGTCCGTGAAGGATGCGCGCGACATCGCCGACGAGCTGACGACGAAAGGCGTCGCGCTCAGGTTTGGCGGCAGCAGGTACGACCCCACCGACCCAGTGGGGCGGTTGCTGTTCAATGTGCTCGCGATGGTTGCCGAGTTCGAACGCGACCTAATCAGCATGCGCACGAAGGAGGGGATGGCGGTCGCCCGCGCGAAAGGTCACTTAAAGGGTAAGCAGCCGAAGATGTCGACAACGCAGCGCAAGCTTATGTTCGACGTCCAGGACCGCGGCGAGTACACCCAAACCGAGATCGCCGAGCTGTTCAGTGTCTCTCGAGCCACCGTCTACCGCGAACTACAGCGTCGCCGGGCAGCGTTCCGTGCCGCGAGCGACGCGCACATCTTCTGAGCCCAGGCCGCAGCCCCTACCGGCGATGGCCTTGGGTCGCCGCCGGCGGGGGCGCGTACTGACAGCGCCCTTATGGGGATGGAGGGAGATCCTGTCTCCGACCGCTATTCTGCGGCTACTTCGGGAGGTGAATCGTGTACTCGATACCCAGCTCGTCGAGGAGATCAAGCACCGGTTGGGTCGCGCCGATCGAGTTCGACTGACCGCTCGCGAAAAAGTGCCAGTGGGCGGACTCCACACCACCGACGCCGCTCTCAACGAGGTACGCGTCCGATCTGATCTGTCGCTCGATGGAGTCGGTGAGCGTCACGCGCCCGACTTTGGACTCGTGTGCGACCCCGTCTACGAACACATCGAATCGGCGAGCGACGGCATTGCACACGACGATGCAACCATCGGTGCGCAGGACTACTTGCGAGTGTTTGACACCATCGGTGGGCGGGTAGCGGGCTTCCAGCCAAGCCTCGCCAGCCGGTCCACTGTCGAAGAATGGTGTGTTGACGCGTTCGACGTGCCCACTGCGTTGGGCTGAGATGGCGACCGTGCTGATGCTTGATCTGCCCTGCTGCAGGCGAAGGAGCGACGCCTCACTCACGCCGTGCGCACGGAGGTAGTCCCAGTCCGCCGGTGCAATCGCTTTGAGTGCCGACGCCTTGATGTGGCTCGGGACCCATGCGAGTCCGACGATAGCCGCGCCGACCGCCGGAGCGAGTTCAGGGTGGCGTGCGACGAACTTCGCAACCTTTGCGGGGATGGCGGTTGCATCGCCACCAAAGGGAACAAGCCCAAGCACGCTGAAGCCAGCACCCACCCAGTCAGCGTGAATCGCGGCGCCGACGGCATCGCGAACGTCGGCGGCACTGCCGACGACCCACCCGGCGCCCGGGATGAAGCCCGACGCCCCCGATGCCAGATTCCCGGCCAACCATGGCAGCGAGTCTCCGGGAGCGAGTTCGCCCAACACGGCTCCCTGCGCGAAGTCCCACGCATATGTCGACGCAGAGATCTGCTCGTCAGGCCACAGCGGATCGAGACCGCGGCCTTCACGATTCGCGAGTTCGTAGGCGTCGTCAAATCCGTCACCGTCGGTGTCGATCTCATCAGGTGCCGTGCCAAACTGATCGACCTCGTCCGCGTCGCTGAGCCCGTCACCGTCGCTGTCTGCGTTGAAGGCATCAAGCGAGAGGTCCGCCTCCTCGGCGTCGGTCAGCCCGTCCGCGTCCGTGTCGGTCTTCTGCGGGTCAGAGAACACCACGTATGCGGCACCATCAATGGGCGCCCCGGCTTCCTGCCCGTCGCTAAGCCCGTCACCATCGCTGTCGGGCTCCATCGGATCAGTCAGGTAGACGATGCCATCGGTACTCCGCCAGCCCTTCGTCTCCAACCTGTCATCCAACCCGTCGACGTCCGAGTCTTCCCGCGTGGGATCCGACCGCCCCGCGTAAGCCGTCTCTCCGTCTGCGGTTCTCGCAGCTGTGCCGGCTTCGTCGCCATCTGTGAGCCCGTCACCATCCGTATCCGCTGACCACGGATCAGTGACGTAGATAGCGCCGTCAGCGACGGTCCAACCGAAGTGCTCGGCGGCGTTGCTCAAACCATCGCCATCTGAGTCGGAGTTCGCGTATACGAACCCGGCCGCGACGACGACAACGGCGACTCCCGTAGCGACAGCAGAGATCAACCATCGGCGTGTCGGTTTCGCAACGGGAGACGGAGTAGGCGCGGAAGCAGATCGCGCACGCGCAACGCCGTTGGTGATCACGACTCGATTCTGAGGCATACGCACGACACTGAAGAATCGCCGCTCGGGCCACTGAACCACCGGGCGATGTCCCCCGAACCCCGACCGGGCAGTGCACGATTAGGGATCCCGCGTACCGGGTGCGCTTCTGAGCTATCTCGTTAGGATCGCGCGCGTGCTTACCCCGGGGTCGAGGTCCAGCCGGCGCAGGAGTTGGGCGTTGAGGGCGACGACGAGGGTGGACAGGGACATAAGGATCGCGCCGACTGCCATCGGCAGCACGAATCCGACGGGGGCGAGGATGCCGGCGGCGAGCGGTACAGAGATCAGGTTGTAGCCTGCGGCCCACCAGAGGTTCTGCTTCATCTTGCGGTAGCTGGCGCGGGACAGTTCGATCACGGACAGCACGGAGCGCGGGTCGGAGCTCGCGAGGATCACGCCGGCTGAGGCGATCGCGACGTCCGTGCCGGCACCGATCGCGATGCCGACGTCGGCGGTTGCGAGGGCGGGGGCGTCGTTGACGCCGTCGCCGATCATAGCGACTTTCTTCCCCTCGGCCTGGAGCGCACCGATCTTGGCGGCCCTGTCTTCCGGGCGCACCCCGGCGAAGACGCGGTCGATGCCCAGTTCGGTGCTGACCGCGTGGGCAACGGCCTCGGCGTCGCCCGTGATCATTACGACCTCGACGCCGAGCTTGTGGAGCGCGTCGACGGCCTCGCGGGATTCCGGACGGATTTCGTCGGCGAGTTCGAGTCCGCCGATCATGGCGCCGTCTTGGACGACGTGCAGGATGATTGCGCCGTCTGCGCGCCAGTTTGCCGCTTCATCGACTTCCGATGCGCCGAGCTCTTCGAGCAGGCGGGGACCGCCGACACGGATCTCGTGACCGTCCAGGGTGGCGGTCACGCCGACCGCCGGGGAGGAGGTGAATCCGGTGACGTTCTCGATCTGGAGGCCACGGTGTTGCGCGGCACGGACGATGGCTTTGGCGAGTGGGTGCTCGCTGTCGGCTTCTGCCGCGGCGGCGATCGCGAGCACCGTGTCGGCGTCGCGACCGCCGGTGGGGGCGATGGCGGTGACGACGGGTTCACCCTTGGTGAGGGTTCCGGTCTTGTCGAACAAGACGGCGTCGATGGTGCGCATCTGTTCGAGCGCGAGACGGTCTTTGATCAGCACCCCGCCGCGGGCGGCGCGTTCGGTCGCGATGGACACCACGAGCGGGATCGCCAGTCCGAGCGCGTGCGGGCAGGCGATGACGAGGACGGTGATGGTGCGGATGACGGCGTCGTCCGGGCTGCCCACGAGGGTCCAGACGACGGCGGTGACCGCGGCGGCGCCGAGGGCGAACCAGAACAGCCAGCCGGCGGCGCGGTCGGCGATGCGCTGGGCGCGGGAGGTGGAGTTCTGCGCGTCGGTGACGAGTCGTTGGATGCCGGCGAGGGTGGTCTGGTCTCCGGTCGCGGTGACCTGGACGCGCAGGCCGGAGTCGGTCGCGACGGTCCCCGCGGTGACGGTGTCGCCGGTGCTGCGGGAGACGGGGCGTGATTCGCCGGTGACCATGGACTCGTCCATGTCCGCCCGCCCGTCAACGATCCGGCCGTCGGCGGGGACGCTGCCGCCGGGACGGACCACGACCACATCGCCGACACGGAGGTCTGCGGGGGAAACCGTCACGATCTGGTCGCCGTCGACGCGCTCGGCCTCGTCAGGCAGAAGCGCGGCGAGTGAATCCAGGGCTGATGTGGTCTGGGCGAGGGAGCGCATCTCGATCCAGTGGCCGAGGAGCATGATCACGATCAGCAGCGCGAGCTCCCACCAGAACTCGAGTTCATGGTGCAGCAGGCCCAGACTGGCGCCCCAGGATGCGAGAAACGCGACGGTGATCGCCGCGCCGACGAGCAGCATCATCCCGGGTGTGCGTGCGCGCAGTTCGCTTACCGCGCCGGACAGGAACGGCCAGCCGCCCCAGAAGTACATGACCGTACCGACCAGCGGAGCGATCAGGTTGATGCCGGGGGCGTCGGGCAGCGAGTACCCGAAGAGCATGGCGAACATGCTCGAGAACGCCACCACCGGCACCGCGAGGATCAGGTTGATCCAGAACAACTGCCGGAACCGTGCCACATGATCGGCCCCGTGCCCGGCATGCCCACCGGGGTGATCATGCTCGCCGTGAGGGTCGTGCCCGGCCGGGTGGTCCATGCCGTTCACGTGGTGGCCACCGTGCTCAGCGGCGTGAGAGCCGACCGGCGCCTCGCGTGTTCCCCGTGATGTGTCGTGGTGGTGTGCGTGCGGATCGGTCATGACGAGCCTCCTCGCTGGTCTGTGGTCGGATGATTCCGGCGTCAGGCGGGGTGCCCTTCCTCGGATTGCCGACATGTCATCCATCAACCGGGATACCCCCCTCGGGTATTCCGAGGGGTCTCGCGTTCGACAGGGCGAGACCCTCGGAATGATTCCTCAGTTCTGGGTGAGCAGGTTCTCCATCGTGGCGATCTCGGTAGTCTGCGTGTCCAGGATCGCTTGCGCGAGCGCGATCACCTCCTCGTTTGCTCCCTGGTCGAGTTCGGTCTGCGCCATCTCGATCGCGCCCTCGTGGTGCACGATCATCTGCTCCAGGAACAACCGCGCCGCCTCCGTGCCGTCGGCGGCTTCCAGTGCCGCCATGTCGCCATCGGACATCATTCCGTCACCGTGCCCCATCCCGCTCATGTCGCCGCTGGAGCTCATTCCCCAATTGGTGAGCCAGGACTGCATGAGCTCGATCTCGGGGGCCTGCGCGTCCTTGATCTGCTGCGCCAGGGCCTGCACCTGATCGTCGATGCCGTCCTTGCCGAGGATCGTGTCGCTCATCTCCACCGCCTGCTCGTGGTGGGGGATCATCATGATCACGAACATCTCGTCCGCCGCGTTGACCTGGGCAGACGGCGACGTGGGCGACATCATCCCGCCCTGGCCCATCCCCGGCATCGATCCGCCGCCGACATAGGCGCACCCTGCCAGCGACACCGCCACCGCGAGCGGCACGACAGTCAATACCGTCCATCGGAACTTCTTCACAACCATTGGTCCTTCTCCATCGATCGGTGAACTTCGCCCGCGTGCGGGCATGACTCAGCCCCGGCCACGAGGGCCGGGACGGTCGGTTCACGTTCGACTGATGGACAGGTCCAGCAGCGACGGCGGACGGGGCAGTACCGACAACAGCACCCCGACCACACGCGCCGGCGGGCTCGGCCCGCGGCTTCGGCCGCGGATGACCCCGGGGCCGGAGCGCGCCGCCCACAGCACCACCGCCAGCAGACCGAGCACGCACGCCGCCATCAACGCGTCATGCGACGCACCGGGCGCGCAGTCCGTACAGGTGGTCTCGGCGACGACACCGGTGTCCGACGAGGGGCCGTGGCCGTGTTCGGCGCCGATGCTCGAAACGGCCGTCATCGGCGCTTCGGGGTGCCCGGTCATGAGCGTGTGCATGCCCAGCAGCCCCACCATCACCAGCGCCGCGAGCAACACCGACAGCATCCACCGCCACAGCATCGGCGGATGCAGACGAGTTCGCGTCGTGTCCAGGGCCACAGATCTCCTTGGTTCGCAGAGTACCCCACCGGGGTATTCACCCCCACCCCGCCGCCAGCTGGTTTTTCCTGTCAGAAGGCTGGGTGGGGGCACGCGATCGTCGTGACATCCTGAGGGAGCCATGACCTCGTCCGCGATCACCAGCTCTCGCCGCTACGCGCGGTGGCGCGGCATGTGCGCGGTCATCGGGCTGGTCCTCGTTGCTCTCCTCGCCCTGCATGTTTCTCCCGCGACGGCCGCGGATGCCGCGCCCGCGATGTCGACGCAGAGCGAGAGCACCCACTCCCCGGATCTCTCGGACTGCGCGGGGTGCGCGGTGTGCCCGGATGGAAACGGCAGCCCGCACGCCGCGATGGGCGTGCACTGCGGGATGACGTTGCAGCCACCCACCGTGCATGCGGGCGTGGCGCCGACGCGAGCCTGGTTCCGCGCGCTGTCTCCCGGCGCACGACAGCCGTCGCCCGGCGAAGGAGCAGCTGCGCCGCGCTCCCTCACGCTCTGGGAGCTTTCAGTCAGTCGAACGTGAGTGCGGCCCGCCGGGACTGTTCGCCGGCAACCGCATCGCCCGTCCCCGGGCGCCCACACAACCTTCGACGAAAGTGAACCCTGCCATGCCTCGCGCATCGAAAACCAACCTCGGCGTGATCCTCGCGACCACCCTGCTCCTCGTCACCGGCTGCGCAGCCGCCACCCCCGACAGTACGACCACCGATCCACTCGCCGCCGCCGGTTTCCCCGACCAGACCATCCACCAGGTCATCGACGAGCTCGAAGCGACACCGGTCGATGACCGACGCGACGACCTGATCGCATCCGTGCGCCCGAACGCCGTGCTGTTCACCGTCGACGGTGGGCCCGAGACCTCCGTCCCACTCGAGGACGAGTTCTACCTCTCCGTCGCGCCGTACCGGAACACCACGCACGACTGCTACTTCCACAGTCTGACCACCTGCGTCGGAGAGCTCGGCGACGAGCCCCTCCACCTCACGGTCGTCGGCGACGATGGCGAGGTGCTGCTCGACGAAGAACGCACGACGAACAGCAACGGCTTCGTCGGACTGTGGCTTCCCCGCGACATCGACGCCACACTCACCATCACGCACGAGAACGGCTCGGTCACCACCCCCATCTCCACTGGCGCGGATGACCCCACCTGCCTCACCGATCTGCCTCTCAGGTAGAGGGCCCGAGGAAGCGACCGCGCCTCCCGGGTCGCCCGCTACGTGGTGGCGGCGCGGGAGACGTCACGCCGATCGTCGTCGCTGCGCGAATGAACGGCGCCTCCCCTTGCCCGCACGATCACGCCACGCCCGCGACACCCCCTGACTGCGCATCGCCCGGATACGGATGGGCAGGGGAACAGTCACAGCATGGCTGGTGCCCCGCTACTGAATAGCTGCGCAAGGAGGGCGTTGCCTTCGGCTTGGGCCTCGTAGTTCGCGCTGTCGCGCACGCATTCGGGGCACCAGTGCCCGGCGGTGAGGCCGAGGCGGAGGCTGGCGGCGAAGATGTGCCCGTGCGCGCAGGTCCACGCCAGCGGCGTTGCAATGTCGCCGCGGGTCACGTCGCCGGTGATGAGACCTCCGCCGCGGAAGTCGGCCGCATCGCGGTAGAGGTCGGCATCCCAGGCCGTTGCCGGGAGGTCTTCGTCGTACCCGTGGTCGAGCAGCGAGGGCACGCGCGATGGCTGCGGCACGTCGAAGGTCGACCAGTCGCCGATCGCCTGCCAGGCCTCCAGCGACCCGAAGTGCGCGCGGATCTCCTCGTGCGCGTCACCCCGGATGGCGTGCATCGTGCCACGGGGCTTCCGCGTTAGCGGCTTCATGACGAGGTGCAATGGAACACGCCGCCCGCCACCCGCCTCGACCTCGCCGAGTACGCGGCCCTGCCCGCACCGGCAGCGGTCGTTGCTGCCTACCCTCCCGCCTACTTCTGGGAGCCACCCGCGACATTCCCTGCTCTGTATGTCGAGGCCGCCGCCGACGACACGCTTGCCCCCATCGACCGGGCCGACCTCCTCGTCGAGGGCCTCGAGCATCTCGGCATTTCGGTGGAGTACAACCGTGTCGAAACCGGCGGCCACGGCTTCGGCACCGGCACCGGCACACCCGCCGAAGGCTGGATCGACGACGCCATCTCGTTCTGGGAAACGGCTCGCGCCGACGACGGCAGCGCAGGCTGACGAACGGGACTGCTAAACGAGTAGGTAACACCCGATTTATGCCCGCATCGCCCCGGCGATGGGCAATGTCCGCAAGAGGATCCCGATGTCACGTCGTGGCGGTCGCTCGGTAGCGGTGAGCAAGCGTGGCGAAAGCGTCTCGTAGTTCGGGTGGGCCGATGACTTCCATCGGCACTTCGAACCGGCCGAAGGAGGCGGCGAGGGAACCCCAGGACCAGGACCCGGATTCCAGGATTGTTCGGCTCGGCCCAGCCTCGCGCGCGGTCCCATCGCCAATGAATGGCAGGGCAGCCTCGATGGGGAGATCAAGGATCACGGAACCCTGGCACGCCCATTTGTTTGTTTGGGAGCCTTTGAATCGGGCCGAGACGAACTCTTCGACATCACCGCCAGGAACGTCTCGTTGCGGGAAGTGTGGCCCGGTGGGTGTGCGTGGGGTGATTCGTTCGACGCTGAACAGTCGCCAGTCTTCTCGCTCGATGTCCCAGGCGAGGAGGTACCAGTGTCCCTGCGCGTTGACGAGGTGATGCGGCTCGACGCGACGCGGCGGACCGAAACCGTCGGGGGCAGGTTGTTGGCGTGGCGCATAGTCGAAGCGCAGCAGGACTCGGTCGCGGATCGCTCTTGCGAGCTCGACGAGCAGCTCGAGGGGCACCGCGGTCGGCGCGGGGCCGCCCGGCCGTTGCGCGACGGCGACGATCGCGAGCGCATCGAGCCGACGCCGCAGTCGCGACGGCATGACCTGCCGGATAGTCGACAGTGCCCGAGCCGCTGGTTCGTCGAGGTCGGCGCCGACAACGCTCGCGGTCTGCAACGCGATGGCGACCGCGATGACCTGAGCGTCATCGAACAGCAGAGGGGGCAGTTCGGCGCCCGCGGCGAGCCGGTACCCACCATCAGGGCCCATGGTGGCCTCGATCCGGTAGCCCATCTCGCGGAGGCGCTCGATGTCGCGCCGCACGGTGCGGTCGCTGATCTCCAACCGCTCGGCAAGCAACGAGCCCGGCCAGTCACGCTGGGTCTGCAGCAGCGACAGCAGATTCAGCAGGCGAGTGGTCGTGGACATGCTCGAAGACTAGCCAAAGTCTAGGACTGAAACAGACCTACTCATGATGCATCGTCGATGTTGCGGGCACCAGACGGGCACGCACCGACGACAGGAGCATTCATGACCATCCAGACCACCACTCACCTGAACTTCCGCGGGGACGCCCGGGCGGCTCTTGAGTTCTATCAGTCGATCTTCGGCGGCCACCTCGTCGTCAACACGTACGCCGAATTCGGCATGCCGGCCGAACTGCCCGGTGCCGACAATGTCGTCTTCGGCCTCGTCGCGGCCGCGAACGGCTTCCGCATCATGGGTTACGACGTCCCGGGTTCCAGCGAAGGAGGCCTTATGGGCGGTGGTGCCACCCGGCGCGAGAACCACACCACGGTGACGGAGCAGGCGCTGTTCGTCTCGATCAGCTCCGACGGCCTCGAAGAACTGCAGGGCTACTGGAATGGCCTTGTGGTTGACGCCGAGATCGTCGAGCCGCTCGCCGCATCCGCCTGGAGCGCCGGCTTTGGCATGCTCACCGACCGCTTCGGTGTCACCTGGAGCATCTCGGTCTCCTGAGCGCTACCGCCGGCGGCACGATCCCACCGTGTCGCCGGCACCGCCTCGTCCGAGATCGGCGCGCTCGCCCGCGGAAGCCCGACGCACCGGTACCGAACGCCCCATCAAGACCCTTGAAAAGCAGGATCTCCGCCGGGACACCCCGCTTACGCGCATTGCCCGCGGAGGGATCAGTTGTGACGCGCCGAGTGTCTGGACTGGTGCGTCGTCGTCGCCGCGAGCGCGCGGTGGCCGGGTCAACTATGCGCGCGACCCGGCCACCGGTCGGCTATTCGGCGCGGCGCATCCCCACGATGATGAGTGCGCACGCAGCGAGGGCGAGGGCGATGCCGATCACCGCACCGATGACCGCGCCAGGGCCGGTCTCCTCGGCAGGGAGCAGGAACGCGGGAAGCGCGGGCAGAATGGACACGATTTGCAGGGCGATGATCGCGATACAGGGCCCGCGCCGGCCGTTCCAGGCGAACGCGACGAGCGCGAGGGTTCCGAGGGCGACGCCACCTGAGAGCACGGCGATGATGATGACGATCGGGTCCCAGGCGCTTCCGTCGAGTCCGATCATCAGTGCGGGAACGGCTCCGGCTGCGGCGAGCAGTGTGGCGAGCACGAGGCCGATGCGAAGCGGCACGGCTCGGCGCAGCGGAGGGGATGCGGTGATTGCGGTCAAGACGAACTCCTCTCGATGGGGTGCCGGCATGTCCGGCTATGACTCACGATCTCGTCCCCGCGTCGCCTTGGGCGCGGGGTCGGTCCCCCGGGACGTGGGCAAGGTCCGGGAAATCGTGCCCGGCACGTCTGGGGGCTGAACCCCAGATGCGGGGCGCGGTCAGCGGCAGAATGTGTCCATGTCAGACGCCGCGATTCGTGTCCTGGTCGCGGACGACCATCCCGTCGTCCGTGGTGGGCTGACTGCGCTGCTGAGCACGCTCGAGGGTGTCGAGGTGGTGGCGGAGGCTGGCGATGGCGCTGCCGCGTGCCGGGAGGCGCTGGTGACGCGCCCGGATGTCGCGATCGTGGACCTGCGGATGCCGGTGCTGGATGGGGTGGAGACCACGCGACGCCTGACGGCTGATCTCCCTGGCGTTGCCGTGATCATCCTCACGATGTTCGACGAGGACGAGGAGATCGCGGATGCTCTCGCGGCCGGAGCGCGGGGGTACTTGCTGAAAGGCGCTCAACCCGACGAGATCGATCGTGCCGTGCGCACCGTGGCTGCCGGCGGCGCCGTGCTTTCACCCGAGGTCGCCGCGCGCGTGCTGGGCGGGTCGCTCCGCCGGTCCGCGGCCGATCCGTTCCCTCAGCTCACGGCACGGGAACGGGAGGTGCTCGACCTCATCGCACGTGGTGCACCCAATCATGCGATCGGCGAGCGGCTCGGGATCGCGGCGAAGACCGTCGGCAATCACATTTCTGCGATCTTCCTCAAGCTCGGCATCGCGACACGGGCTGAAGCGATCGTGATGGCCCGCGAGGGTGGGCTCGGCCGATGATCGCCCGCCGCGTGGGCCTTGTGCTCGCCACGATCCTGAGCGTGCTGGGCACCGCACCTGCCCTCGACATCGCACCGGACTCCTCAGGCTCGATCGTTCTACCGATCGCGGCGGCGATTCTGTCGATCGGGATCGCCGTAACGACGCTCGTTCTCCTCATCCCGGCTTGGCGCGGACGTTCACGCGCGTGCCTGACGATCGCCGTGCTCCAGCTGGTCGGCATCCTGACCGCCATCCCCGCGTTCTTCGCCCCCGCCGAGGTCGTCCCCGCCGGCGCCGTCGTCTTCGCTGCTCTCGGGTCGCTGCTGAACGTGACGGCATTCGCGCTCATCCTCGTCGATCAGTCGACCGCTCTCGTCTACTCGGCAGCGATCATCATCGTCGTCGCCATCTACGCGGGGGCCGTTGCCGTCGTCTCCCTGCTGGTGCCGCCGAGCGTGGAACGGACCGTGCAGACTGTCGCGGCGATCGGGATCGCACTGCTCTTCCAACCGGTCGTCGGACTGCTTCGCCGCACCGTCGGTCGCACCCTGTACGGAGGGCGTGACGATCCGGCCGGCACCGCACGCCGCGTCCGGCAACGGCACGACGGATCCGAAGCAGGCGTTGCCGCAGCCGTCGCCGAGACCGCTGCACTGCTGCGCCTCCCCGGGCTGACGCTGATCGTCGACAACAAGCCGGTCGCCACCGTGCGGCGCGGACAGGCCGGCGGCCGGGAGGTTGAGGTGCCCGTCACCCCCGACGGTTCGCTCGCCCTGCGCGTGGCCCTCCGCCCCGGCGAGAAGGCGCTGCACGCCGACGATCGTGCCGCGCTCGAGCTCGTCGCGCTACCGCTCGCGTTGCTGTCGCGTCAGGCAGACCTTTCGGAGCAGCTCCGTGACGCCCGCGCCGCCACTGTGGAATCACGCGAGCGGGAGCGCGTGGCCCTCCACCGCGATCTCCACGACGGACTCGGGCCTCTGCTGACCGGAGCGGCATTCCGTGCGGATGCCGCGCGTAACCTGCTGCGCTCGCACCCCGACGAGGTCGATGCCCAACTCGAGGTCGTGCAGGCTGACCTGCGGACCGCGCTCGAGGAAGTTCGGCGGGTGGTCGACGGGCTGCGGCCGATCGAACTTCAGGAGCGCGGCCTCTGGGGCGCATTGGCACGGCGCGCCGACCGCGTCGGAGCCGACCTCGACGTGCCCGACCCGCCCCCTGTTCTCACCGCTGCCGGACAAGTCGCGGTCTATCGCATTGTGAGCGAGGCGCTGACCAACGCCGACCACCACGGACCCGGCTCGCCCGTCCAGGCCGGCGCCACCCTCACCCCCGACGGCGCCCTCCACATCGTCGTCCAGAACCCGATCACCGAGGACACCCACGGCGGCGACAAGGCCAGCGCGCCAGATGACGGCCGATCGGCGCCGGCCCGACCGGGGATCGGCGCGGCATCGATCCACGCCCGCGCCGAGGAACTCGGCGGCTCAGCCACGATCGGCCCCGACGGGCAAGGGCTCTGGCGAGTATCCGTCCACTTGCCACCATCGATCATCGACACCGAGCCGTCGCCCTCCTCGCGCGACCGAGGCGGGATGAAGGGCGCAAGACCAAATCAGACCTGACTCACCAGCACCTTCCGCACCACCCACCAACGTCAGCATCATGCTTCGAACCGCGCTCGGTGCGCACGCAAGCGGATGGCTTCCGCTCCCTCAAATTGCAGGACGCTGGACCCCCTCCGATACCAACGGACCCCAGCGAGGTCGAGGAAGAACCGACGGAGCCCCGCGCTGACGCTCCCGGCGTACGATGCTCGTAGGACGGAGCTGCTCGGGCCTCGGGGGTGACCTCGGGGCCCCCTCCGTTAATGGAGGTGCCGATGCGGTTCAAGGTGATAGTGACCAAAGTCGAGGTGGCCGAAGTGTGGGTCCGCGCCGCCAGCGAGGAAGCTGCCGCAAAGAAAGTCCAGGAAGAACTCAAGACCTCATGGGCGTACACCGGTCACTGGGAGCGGAAAGCCACCGAGATCGAAGTCATCGAGTCCGATCCTGAACCCTTGGGTCGAACGCCGCAGACGCTGGAACCCTCCGGCCCCATGTTGCTCAAGCTCAAGGACGCTGCTGCCGAACTAGGCATCTCCTATGGCACGTTGCACGCGTTGATGAAGGAGGGCGGGATCGAGTACACGAAGGTGGGCGCAAGCAAGTACATCTCGCGGGCGTCGCTCGCCGCCTTCATAGAGGCGAACACCCAACGGTAGGATAAAAGGGTTGGCCTCCGTAGCTCAGTGGAAGAGCCACTCCGTCCTAAGGAGAGGGTCGGGGGTTCGAATCCCTCCGGAGGCACCAATCGCGCATCGGCGTGCATGGGACGCCTTATTCAGGGCGGATCGCTCCGACGCCCTGCGGGCGACGCACTGGCCGTCGAGTGGCACGCGCGCCGAGCCATTCTCCGCGGGCCCTGGTGGCGTTCGGACAGTCCCTAGATCAGTGACAAGGGTCCCCGAACGCACGTACCGAAAAAACTTCACACGTACGTCTTGAAGAAGTGCACGTACCCCTGTAGCTTTGCACGTACCGACCGAGATAGGAGGTCGCTCTATAGGAAGCAGGTAACGAAATGGGAAGCTATCAGGGAGAGCCGGTCGCCGTAATCCGCCACCTTCGCAAGGTCACGGATGCAGGAACCACTCACTACGAAGGAATCATGACCGGTGCCTGGTTCGCCGAGAGTCTCGACAACGGGGTGCTGGAGTTCGGAGGCAACATCCGCCCCGACTGGCAGACGGACAAGATGGGCGCCAAGACGCGCCGCAAGGTGGAGCGCTGGGTCGAGGAGCTGCTGCAGAACGACGCATTGATCGGAAACCTCAGCGTCCGCCTGAACCCCGCGAAGAGCGACTTCGAGGTCGAGCAGGACGAGGACGGTGACCTCACCCTCACCCTCTGGTCTGGCCACCTCGACACGGCGGTGGACTCGCAGTCGCGGATTACGGCCATCATCAGGGCGGTCAACAACCCCGTCGGATCGTTCGAAGTCGCGACGCCGTTCGCGACGCGCATCTGGGTGGCTGACGATCAGCTGGCGGCGCGCGTCGGTTCCGACTACAACACCCGCGGGGACAAGGTGAACGACACCGCGGCGAAGTTCGCGTACCAGGACAACGCCGACAAGCGCCTCGCACGCGAGCTCCTGCAGAACAGCCCGCATCTTGGCGTCGACAACGTCGAGGTTCTGAAGAACGCAGTTTCGGCGTCCAGCTCCAAGCTGTTCGCGTTCAACACCCTCACCCAGGCGATGGAGTCCTTCTGGCACGGAGACCCCGTGAACAAGGTCGAGGAAGAGGCACAGGCCAAATACCTCGCAGACTTCTGGAACGCGCTGGTCGAGGTGCGGCCGGAGTTCGGTCGCCTCGGTAAGACGGACCGGATGGCGCTCCGCGGCACCTCGATGGCCGGCACGGCGCTGTCGATCCACGGGGCGGTCGCGGTGGCGTACGAGATCTACAAGCGCAATCTGGATCCGGCGGAGGTGCTCGCTCCGCTGGGTGAGCCGGTCTACAGCGAAGGCCAGAAGGTCGACTACTTCTCGTATGAGAACCCGATCTGGACGAAGATCGGCGCGCTCGTGGACACCTCCGGTAAGCAGCAGCTGCGCATGAGCTTCCAGACGCGCCGCGCGGTGGCGGCCGAGCTCATGCGGCGTGTAGGCCTGGAAGAGCCCGCAGCGGTCTCCGCGTAAGACTCCCAAGCTCACGAGGGCCCGACCAGATTGGTTGGGCCCTCGCGGCGTCGCCGGATGAGTGCAGCGCGGTGGCTTGCATCCGGGATGCACGCCCCGGCTGCGGTTAGCCAGCCGCCAGCACAGCTGCTTCGATCGAGTGCGCCACAACCAAGGATGACTCGTGTTCCCAGAACCGAAGCGCGGTGTACCCGGCTGTACGGAGTGCCTGGTCCACTTCTCGGTCGCGCTGCTGGTTCCGCTCGATCTTCGGCACCCAGTAGTCGGGGTTGGCCCGGGGCATGACGAAGTGCTCAGGGCAGGCATGCCGGAAGCACCCATCGATGAACACTGCGACCTTGCGGCGGGTGAAGACGATATCGGCCGTGCGCCGGAGGTCGGGGATCGGTCGCGCGTGCACTCGGTAGCGCAGACCTCAGGCGTGTGGCGGACCTAACGGCGAGCTCCGGCGCGGTGTTCTTCGAGCGGTTTGCGACCATCGCCCGCCGGGTCTGCTCGCTCGAAGCCCAGGAGCCCGCCACGCCCTGAGCTTATGCGCGGGAGCGTGGGAAGGGGTCGCTACGCTGACAGACATGGGAGAACTCACGCCGATCAACGCTGCCCGTCCGAAGGTTCTGGAGTTCTTCGCGGGAATCGGTCTTGCCCGGATGGGGCTTGAGTCTGCGGGGTTCCGCGTGGCCTGGGCCAACGACTACGAGCCCGACAAGAAGGCCATGTACGACGCCCAGTTCCGGCACTCCGACGATCACTCTTTCGCGCTCGGTGACATCGGCAAGGTGAAGGTCGCCGACCTGCCCCGCGACGCCTCGCTCGCGTGGGCTTCGTCACCCTGCACCGATCTGTCGCTCGCGGGCGGACGCGCGGGCCTTGCTGGCGCTCAGTCAGGCACCTTCTGGCACTTCATCCGCCTGCTCAAGGAACTTGAGGACGACCGTCCCGAGGTTGTGGTCCTGGAGAACGTAGTGGGTCTGGCAACGTCTCACGGAGGCGACGATCTGACTGCCGCGATCCGTGCCTTCAATGAGCTCGGCTATTCGGTCGACGTGCTCGCCGTTGATGCTCGCCGGTTCGTCCCGCAGTCGCGTCCCCGACTATTTCTTGTTGGTGCGCAGAACCCGCCCGAGGATATCGCGGAGCCGAATTCCGAGCTTCGCCCCGACTGGCTCCAGTGGGTCTACGGCGACAAGAGCCTCCGGACACATCGCGCAGCGCTCCCGGCCCCGCCCGCGCCGAAGCTCACCGGCCTCGGTGATGAGGTCGAGGAAATGGGACTGGACGACGAGCGTTGGTGGGACCGCGACCGCACAGAGGCATTCGTGGGGTCACTCTCACTGGCACAGCGTGAACGCGTGGCTACACTCCGCCGTGAGACGGGGGTGAAGTATCGGACGGCGTACCGCCGCACCCGTAACGGCGTTGCAGTCTGGGAGGTCCGCGCGGACGATATCTC
Organism: Microbacterium telephonicum; assembly: GCF_003651225.1. Classification (GTDB taxonomy): domain Bacteria; phylum Actinomycetota; class Actinomycetes; order Actinomycetales; family Microbacteriaceae; genus Microbacterium; species Microbacterium telephonicum. The sequence continues at coordinate 448,587 of NZ_RCDB01000001.1, read as the reverse complement.
AGGTTGCCTTCGCACGGCGCGGGGTGGCTCGTCGAAGCAGGCTGTCGTGCGCCTCGGGAACAAGCGCCTCCAGGTTCGCTGGATGACGCCCCGAGAGTATGCCCGCCTGATGGGTGCGGGAGACTACGACCTGAGCACCGCGCGGACGAACCAGGCTCTGTTCGGGTTTGGTGACGCCGTGGCGGTTCCGGCTGTCGGCTGGCTCGCAGAGCACTACCTGATGCCGATAATCAAGGGCTCGATGGCACGTGCTGGTCGGACGGAGCAGGTCGCCAGTGTCAAGTAAGAGCACGGCGAACCCGGCCCCGAAGCCGAAGAGGCCGCAGAAGAGCAAGCTGCCCGCGACGGACGTGCAGGAGTTCCGGCGGCTGCTCAAAGAGTTCCTGAGCGTTACCGACGACCAGGGCCGGAAGTGGGCGGATGCTAAGTGGGGCGTATACGCCTTCTACGACTACGATGGCGAGCCGATCTACGTCGGACAGACCAACGAGCAGCTACGAGTCCGCCTCGGGCGGCACCTCACGAACCAACGTACGGATGCCGCCGCGATGCGAATCCTCGACCTATTCGAAGTCGCGGCGGTCGAGATCTGGCCGCTGTGGGAGTACGAGTCGATCAACCTGCGCGACAAGAAGGCCCAGGCGTTCCTCGACGCGAAGAGGCACCTCGACCAGGCTGAGTACACCGCGTACCTGAACGCCATCGAGAACTCTCGATTCAAAGCGATCCTCAACGAGAAGATCCCACCGAAGGGCGACAGGATCGACCTTCCCGCGTCCCTCCGTCGCGACCTCATAACTCCCGAGATTCGGGCTGACCGTAGCCACCCTGACATCCGCATCGCGCGGCGTGCAGAGACAATCTCACGTTTGGCCGCTGTGGCCCGAGAGCGCGGCGAGGTCTCCGAGGGACTGCGCCGCGTGCTCGTCATCCAGGCGGTGCGGCTGGCTTATATCGCCGCCGTGCGCCTCGCATATGCAGAGGGGAGAGGGGAACCGAGCCCCGAGGCGATCAACGTGGAGGCGCTGACTGGCCCTCTGCTCTATGAGTATTCCGACCCGGGCGGTGAGGAAGTCGACGCGAACGACGCGTCGGTGGACGGCGAAGCCGAAGAACCAGACCCCGACGCGGCGGACTAGCTGCTCGCGCGCCGAGCGCGTTGGCGGCGCTTCTTCTCGACAGAGCGGGCATTGTGCGCCAGTCGACACTCGTCACACCGACACCCGGTGTCGTACGCGAGGCTCGATCCGTGAGTGCCCATCACCCGCCCAGCCCGTCGCTGGCGCTTGATGTACGCGGCGTGGGCCGCGGCGTGCGCCGCACGGCAGGCATCGCATCGACAGCCGAGGTTGCCGTAGCCGTTGGGTGTACCGTGACGCGGGTCGTCCTCTGCAAGGGGGTCGCCGTTCCTGGTCACCTCCTCAGGCTACCCGGCGGCTTTCAGCAGGGACGGGCGTCCCTGCTGAAAGCCCCGGTCGAATCGCGCGCGTGCCGCACTGGGCGTTAGGCACTCACGTGACGCGCGGTCGACTGGGACGCACACCATCGGCGAAATCGCCGGAGAGCTCGCAGGGGTCATCGGCAAAGCCAAGAATCTGGACGAGAACCGATCGCACGTTCACCCGACGACGTTAGGAAGCCCACACGGGCAGCGCGCTCGTCGCGCTTGTCGGTGCGATCGTCATGGCCGTCTACCTCTTTCAGCCCTGGGGCAGTTGTGAGTACGAAGACACCGCAGTCGGTTGCGCGAGGCCTCCAACGGACGCGACAGTCATGACCATTGCAGCCTTCGTCACACCTCCACCTCAGCGATGCTGGTCTTCGCACTCCGTGCCAGGGGACTCCGGTCCGCACGTTGAATGACCCCCGACCGCCCGATGCCAGTATCGGGATCTGGGAGCAAATCGAAGTTGCTGGCCGCGCAACGCGTGTCGGCACACTACGAGACGACACCGCGAGCGATTCATCGGCAGCTTGGCTTGGGAACGGAGTCCCCCTTGCTGAGCAATCTGGGGCATCCCGGCTCCCGCCGTGGTAGGACTCCCTCGAACTCACCGCTTGAGCCTGGCCGCCGGTGAGCCCGAAGCGCCCCCTCGATCAAGAGAGCCGGTTGATTCGCGTACTGTCGGCGAATCGAGATAATGGGAACGCCCCGTCAGAGACGGGGCGTTCAAGACAAAGAGGGAACTCACCACATCAAGTAGTGAGCATCCCTTTACAGATATAACTGTATCACGCGGGTATGGGAGAGCCAGGGCGAAGGACGCATCTAGGGTGCCGTGGCTCGCCATCGCGATGGGCGCCGCTTCGACTGTCATCGGCATCATTCTCACCGCAATGAACGCGAAGAGCACTGACGACAATGCCGCGACCTACCTCATCCTCGGCGGGATCCTCACGGCCTTCGGCCCTGTCGTTCTCTCGCACGCCATCTCCAAGCAGCTCGGACGGCGTGAAGCGCTCGCCGAACTGCACGGTCATCTCGATTCCGTAAGCATGAGCCTCGGCCAGTCAGTTGCCGCACTCGATCAAGCGCTCCGACGCAACGCGGCAAAGCTCGAAGAGCCGCACGTGACTTTGAGTATCGTCACCAACGTTGTGAGCAACATCGAGGTCCAGATTGGGCAGCTCCAAAAGCTCATTGGCACTCCCTTTTCGGCCCAGTCTCTTCTCGACACCAAGGAGCAACTTGTCGCGCTGACCGGTGACCTGTCGAAAGCGGTCGAGGGTGACGACCGCGGTGCGGCGCTTCAGGTTGCGCGCAATATCGAGAAAGCGGTTAGGCGACTCGGTAAGTCACCCAACGAGGTTGAGGACGCATCGATTCGGTGCCCCGGATGCGCAACGCAAAGGACTCTGTCGATTGGGACTGGGGTGGGCGCAACCGCGCACACCAAGTGCATGAGCTGCGGCACCTCCTTCAATGTTCATCGCGACGGCGACGGGAATCTATTCGTCCGAGTCGTCGCCGGAGCTCCATCCACGCCTGCCAATCCGTTGGAACTCCACGAGCCGGTCGTGACCATCGCGCCCCCTGCAGACACGGAGCCGGTCGCTGCTGAACCTTCTCAGCCCAAGCGCGCGAACTTCACGTGCCCGACGTGCGGCCAACGCCACCGACCATGGGTTGTCGGCAAAGACGAACAGTCCATGGTTCTCTGCGTGGGCTGCGACTCAGCCATCATGTTCGACCCCGAGGGTGTTGTCACCGCCGTGACGACCTATCGCCGAGCCACGGTTAAAATCACCCAACCGGCGGGCAAGGGCTATCTCGTCAAGTGTCCGGACTGTGGGGAAAGCCATCGCACTCGCTTCCGAGTCGGTGGGGACTACATCGGATTCTGCGAAGCAGACAAGGTAGTACTTCAAGTCACCGCAGCCAACGTCGCGGAACATCGGCAGGGCGCTCTCCCAATTCCAGTGCAGCCGTAGAGGTGCGTATCACCGCCGTTCTGAGAACGAGATCGGAACGAGACCGTGCTTCTGAGCGTCCAGGTCGACCCAATGCGCGCTCGCCACGCGGCTAGCGCGCACCGCTCGTATAGGGATCGTCAATCGCACGAACCCAGGGCTGCACGCCACTCGCCCCAACCGCACACTGCCCTCGCGCGGACCGGTTTGCGAGCGGGCCGCCCGATTGGCGCTCGCGGCCAAGTGAGCCGGCTGTAACGTGTGGGCGTGATTATGACCGCTGACACCGCCGCCGTCTTGACCGCAGTGTTCCCGCTCGTGTTGCTCGCGTTCATGGCAGAGCGCCGCAACCTGACGATGAAAGCGCGACGCTCGACCCTCTTTCGCCGAGTCGCTTCCTACTCGGCGAGCGCCTCAGTCCTGGGCCTAATCGTCGCAGTCGTTGGCGTTCAAACTGGTGGGCTGCCTAGCGGCTGGGGCATTGCCGCCTGGGCATTGTTCGGCATCACGATCGCCGGCCTCTTCAGCCTGACCGGACTGCACATGGCATCGGCCGAGGTGCAGGAGGAACGCAAGGAAAAGAAGGGAAAGGATTCGAGTCGCTGATCGACCGGCTTCCGCACCGTCCACGACGGGATGTTCGGCAAGTAGAAATCGCACTCCCGTCGGTATGGTGGCGACGTGGATGACGACCGACGAAATGCGCTGGGTCGCCGCGAGATCCTCGCGGCGTACCTCGAGGTCCTGGATCGCCTCGGAGAACTCGTTGCGATCTGCTCCACTATCGAGGGCGACGCCGGCGAGCTGCGAAATGCCGTACAGGGAGCATTCGGACTGAGTCCGATCGCAGCTGATGCGGTCCTGGCAATGCAAGTCAGACGCTTCACCCCGGAAGAGCGACACAAGATCCGCAGCGAGCTCGCAGCCGTCGATCGATGGCTTGGGGAGGCGAACGGCGCGTAGGCCGACCGGTCAACGTTCTCCATCTTGTGGGCTCTTGAGTAGGGGTTGTCGACGGCGGGATTCCGGCGAGCGTCAAGAAGCAATCGGCTCGGTACCCTTCACCCATGCGATCGCGGTGACCGCGCACTTCTTCGACGATTGGAGAAACCTTGGCTCAACTCGCAAGCCACGAAGTCCAACAGCTCTTGGCACTCCGATTGGCGCTTGAGTCAGCACGGCGCGGATCACGGCAATCAGGACGGTATGGCGCGGCGCCGCAATAGTCGCACTCGACTCGGTCGTCGAGCGCGCATCATCCCTCGTGGCGATCACTCGCGGGATTCCGATCCCGTCCAACGGCAAGCTCGAGGACCTGATTAGCCGTCTTAAGGAGGCACTGGGGCCTGGCTGGAGAACCTCCGTGCTACCAGACATCAAGCAATTGCGCCGCGCTCGAAACGCCGCGCAGCACGAGGGCCTCGAGCCCGACCGAGACCAAGTGCCACTATGGGCTGCCGCGGTGGAGTCGTATGTCGAGCAGCTGATTCATGCACAATTTGGCGTCGACATCTTCCGCGTGCGATTGGCTGACGCAATCGTTGATGGTGCATTGGCCGATCTAATGCGAGCGGCTGAAGCGTCGTTGGAGCTGGGCGAAATACGAGACGCCGTTGACGACGCATCGAAGGCCTACCGTCATGCGACCGCGGCGTGGAAACGTCTCCGACCCCAGCAACGGCTTCCAGGGTCCATTCGCTCGAGCATTCTTGGGCGCAGCGACCGAGAAGATGGCGTCCACACAGAGATTGCTGCAATGACCCAAGCTTTGCAGGCGGCCGCTTTCACCTCGGACACCGCGGAGGCGGAGTGGTTTGTTCAAGCTCTATCCGAACGCGGCGACGTGCTGGATCACGACGATGCGGACCGGGTGATCGCGTTCGTCTTCGTGTGGATCCTCGGTTTTGAGGCCGCGGCGTCGACGTGGGTATCCGATCGCCAATTGCGGGCGGCGCTGGCGGCGCGCATGGTCCGAGACAATCGCAACACCGAGGCCAGCATCGATGCTTGCACAGACATCTCCGTCTCGGAGCGCAGTGCGGAGGCCACGTTTCGCATCGCAAACGTGCCATCGGAGTCGGACTACCCCGTCTGGTCTATCCAGTTGCAGTCAGTGTTGCGAGAGACAGCTAGCGGCAGTTGGTGGGTGAAGAATGACGGGACCGTCACCGTGAATCGGCCACGCGAGCAGCTGGAGGACCTCGAAGGGGACTTCGTGACGCTAACGGACGCGCTGGCGCTGGCCGAGAAGCGCATGCTCGAGGAAGCCGTTCATGAGCGGGAGCGACGAATCGTCACTGCTACTCGGAAGGCTGAACTCGACGCGGAGGTAGGCGCACTGAGGGACGACTGGCCCGATTGGGTAGCGAGAATATCTTGGTCAAACGCGCGAACTAGTGGCTCCGAAGAACGCTGGATTGTGACGTTGACTCCTGAGGCTAGTCGGGTGCGGATCGACCGCGCTGACGCGCCTTCTGCGAAAAAGACAGTGAGCGTCGCAGACCTCATTCGAGGCCATGCTCGGATCGAGCAGTGTTACGGCATCGGAAGCTCGAGCGAGATCGGAATCGAGCCCGTGATGCCTGCGGGCAGCCTGATCAGCATTCTTCAGGACCTGGATCACGATGTTGCTGCATCGATCAAGTTCGAGGCAGAGCGCGCTACCCAGGCCGAGAACCAGCGGCAAGCAACACTGAACCGGATCAATTCACTCATCGGTGACCAGAAGGTGCGGTAGGCCACCGTGTTCCGCGCACTGTGCGCGAGCTCCCCATTATGTAGTGGGCCTCTTAGTGCTTGGCGTAGGCGCTTGATTAGGCTCGCGCTGTGCCCAACGAGTACCCCCAGTTCATTGTTGACGAAAGCGATTCCGAGGTCATCGCGCTCCTAGATCAGTTGCTGGCTGACCTCGCGGCGGTTGCGCAGGAGTATGACGTTCTGCATCGAGATTCGCCCAGCGATGATTCCGTCCTCGGCGCCGACAACACAGCGACTTACCCGTTCCAGATAGGGCACTTCGTCGGCTATTGCATGCTCCAGTCGGTGGATACGTGCCGATCGATCACGCGCGTGGTTCGCGACGAGAACGGGAAGGTCACGCTTCCGATCATGAGCGTGTTCACCCTTGCCAGGTCGGTCGTCGAGTGCGCGGCTACAGCCCTTTGGGTGCTTCAACCCAGCGATCGCCGCAGCCGCGCCCTCAGGCGGCTGCAGTTCGCTCATTCAGAACTAACCTACGAAACCGAGCTGGTTAAGAACATGGCGGTGTCCTTCGACAAGTCTGAGGAGCAAGCCGCGATTCGTACTGATAGGAAGAGCCGGGACGCCAGGAATGCCGACCTGCGAGCAATTGCGGACGCGAACGGAATTGCGTACATCGAGTATGAGAACAAGTTTCCTGGGTGGCTAGCGATTGTCGAGGCTGCGGGCAGTGAGTTCGAAGACGAGAACCTCCTCCCGTCAATCTGGCGCATGTGTAGCGGGATGTCTCATCCGTCCCTCAGCCGAGGCCTGAGTCTCCTCAAGTTCAATCAGATGAGTGTGGCGGGGAACACTCTGCGGGGAACTTTGTCGGTCAACACGACGAACGTTGTGGGCGTGCTCGCAATCACGCACCTGAGTGTGCGGAAGGCGTTGACCCGGTGGCGGGCGGCGAAAGGACTACTGAACTCCGAGCACCCCGTACCAGTACCAGAGGCCGTCTCGCGCTGACGCCTCGGTATTCGTCGACGAGCCGCGCGACACGCGAACAGTGCTCCGCCCAGATGACGCCACGAGCGCCGACCGTCATGTGACCCTCTTGGACCGGAGGGAGGTTGTTGGGCGGCTTCACCTGCTTTCCGAGAACTTGACCGCTGACGCGCCCTGACCGGGCGTGTCCGAGCGAGACGCCAGGATTGCAGTATGCAACGTGCGGAGTGGGACGGTATCGCCCAGCAGTTTCTGAACCACAAGAACTACGCAGCGGGGACCGTTGAGCACTACACCGGGAGCTTGAAGCGCTACTTCGACTGGTGCGAAGGGCAGGGCATAGAGCCCGAGAACGCCACTACTGGTCAATTGCTTCTCTACCGGGAGGGACTTCGGCGAACTCTCGCCGAGAACACCGCGAACTCGCGCTTCAAGAACGTTCGGAGCTTCTACGAGTACTTGCTACGTGTGGGACGCGTTCAGCAAAACCCCACGGACCTCATCCAGCCCGCTCATATCGGATTGAACGCGCGCGACATGCTCACTGTCGAGCAACTTGGACGCGTGTGGGACGTCGCGGAGGGACGCGACCGAATCGTCATCGGGCTTCTGGCGTTATGCGCAATGGGACGCGATGAAGTACGTTCTGCGCGGGCCGAAGACCTACACCAGCGACACGGTGTCCTGACGATCAACGTTCGGGGCAGACGTGGCGCCAATGACCTCGGTTGGGTCGTGATCCCTGCCGTGTTGGCCGGTGAATTGACCTCGTTTCTCGCAGGCCGCCGTACTGGCTTCATCCTCCAGGGCACGGGTGACAGCGGGATCACATCACTCACGTACATCAACGGAGTCGTGCGCCGGGTAGCGAAGAAGGCGGATCTCGGCTTCTCGTTCACGTCGATCACGCTTACGGAGACGCTGCGATCGCTCGCCATCGTTCACCGGTTCTCCTACGCGAGCGTGCTCCGCACTACCAGCCACGGGAGTCCACAACGGCGGACCGCACTCGTCAAGAACCTCGAACTGACGCCAGATGAGCACGCGTCGATGCGGCTCGGTCGGATGCTCGAAGCTCGAGATTCCGAGGTCGAAAGGGCGATTCTTCAGGCGGAAACGCTGCTAAGCGATCGGGCGCAACATCCTGCTGCTGCCGTGATGGTTGCTAGCGCGACCTTGGAACGCGTGCTTCGAGAACACACCGCCGCGCGTGATATCCATGTCACCAAGAAGGACCCGACCCTGGCGACGTATGGGTCCCTGTTGCGCGGACACAATCTCATTACGGTTGGGCAACTTCGCACTATGGAACGGATATTGACCTACCGCAATGATGCGGCGCATGGCTGGTTCGACAAGGTTTCCCGAGAGGACGCTGTTTGGACTGTGCACGAAGCGCGGAAGCTAGCTCGTGACTTCGTGAGCGCGCCGTAGCCACGACTCCCGCAGCTTTTATCCTGAGCGCCGTTTCGCGCTCGCGAGAAGCGCCCGGTAGCGGATGGATAAGCGGTGCGACCCCGAGGAGACTCGCGGTAGTAACCGCGATCATCGAGCCAGCACCCACCCGGATACGGATGCCTCTTTTGCCGGCACGGGGGAACTGTGATTCAGGCCGGCGCCTCCGCGACTAGCTCGCGGGTGATTTCGACCCAGCGCAGGAGGAATTTGGGCTCGTCAAGGCGGCGTCGCCGCATCCAGCCCGTGACCTCGTCGTTGCATTTGCTCGCGTTGCACGACCGGCAGGCGGGCACGACGTTGTCGAGCGTGTACCGTCCGCCGCGGGAGATCGGCTGCACGCAGTCTTTCTGCAGCGCGGACTCCTCGTTGCCGCAGTATGCGCAGCAGGCCCAGGCATCGAGAATGCGTTGCCATTGGGCGGTCGTGAGGTCACTGCCGGAGGCCGCCACCCGCTTGGTCCGACGGCGCGCCGCGCGCGCCTTGCGGGTGTTTGTGAGGGCCATGCTCCGTAACCTATCGCTCTGGCCGACGGCGACCCGACACCTCGCGGGTGACCACCAGTGGCCGAGACGAGCGACGCGCGTTTCTTGATCGACCTGCAACGAGGCGCGGTCTTCATATCCCCAGAATCAGGCCGGGTGATTGTCTGCGAGGGGCATCTAGCGCCGAGCGGGCGGGTGCGCGACCATGTGCATGACACCGCACGCAAGGAGGCGCACGTGGGCAAGTACGAGTTGTACAAGGACGCCGGGTCACAGTACCGATTCCGGTTGAAGGCGGGCAACGGCGAAGTCATCGCCACATCAGAGGCATATACGACGAAGGCAGCAGCCCAAAAGGGCATCGCGTCGGTACAAGCCAACGCGAGCTCTGACACCGTCGACCTCACCTGAACCCCTGCGACCTACAACTCGACCACTCGTCGCTGTCACGCAGTCCTCGACGGGGGCGAGAAGCCGCGCCGCAATAGGATCGGTTGCGGAGGTAACGGTATGGCGGGCGGTGGATGGCTGGCGAGCGAGCTCGGTGAGTTCGAGTCAATGATCTCCCGCACGCTGGAGGCTGTGTCTAGGACCGCAAGTGATGCGAGCGAGCCGGCTGATGCTCGGGCAACTCGCATTCGCGCGACGTTAAGCACGGCGGGGCGAATGGCCGCTCGCCACCCGGACTCCACCGCATCGGAGTCATAGTGAATGCGCCCGATGTCTACACGCAGCTGATCGCGCCCTCCTTGTTTTCGGGAGCACCCGTCACCGTTGACCCGTCACTCACGCTGGTTGTCGGCGCCCCCGGTTCGGGGAGGATGCGCGTCGCCTGGGCATCGGCCGCCACCGCCGGCGTGACTGCTCCGATCAGCGCCGCCCTCATGCGCGCGTTCCATCCGGACGCGGCCGAGCTGTACCGCCAGTTCCCCACGACGGTGGAGTCGATCATGCGTCCCGTCGTGGAGGAGTGGACGTCACGGGCGATCGGTCAGGCGCTGGAGGAGCGGCGGTCGCTTGTTCTTGAGGCTGACGCGTTGAGCGCGGATGCCGTGGAGGCAGCAGTCGTTGCCTTCCGGTCGGCCGGCTTCACTTCACGACTCATCGTCGTATCGGCGCGGCCGGCGGATGCGTTGTTGACGACGACCTCAGCGTTCCTGGCTCAGCGCCGCGAGCGCGTGGCCGCGCAGTTCTCGTCGGTCGAGGCGACCCAGGGCGCATTCTCGTCCACGCCCGAGTTGCTCCGCGCGGTCGAGGTGTCGTCGTCGGTGGAGCGGGTGGAGGTCGTGGCTGGAACCGGGGCGGTACTACACGCGGCATCCCCCGTAGAGGATCCTGCATCCACGGCTGGCCTGGTGGACGCGTTCTCGGGCGAGGCGTCGCGGGGGTTCAGCTCGATCGAGGGTGTGCGGTGGCTCAGCGAACTTCGTCGGATCTCGGAGTACACGCGCGAGGCACACGAGGAAGCCCCGGCACTGCTGGAGTCGCTTGCCGAGCTGCACCGACTTGCTCTCACGGATGTGCTTCCCACGATGCCGCTGCGCCCCGAGTCGGAGCCTGCCGTGCGCCAGCGCACGCAACTCGAGCAATCGCTGTCGCGGTTGGAGCGTCAGCTCGCCTTGCAGGCCGAGCCGTCCGTCACGGAACCGCCGGTCGTCGTTGCGCCTGCTCCGTCCACGTCACGGGGCCTCGATCGCTGACCGCTTCTGAGCATCGTCCGGATACTTGCGGGTTTCAGCGGTGCGGGCGCCGCGGAGTGCCGGGTCGTGGAATAGCGCAGGTCCGGAGCGCGAGCGGAGGGGCGAGCATATGCCGCGAAAGCCCGGAACGCAGCGGCGCCCGCTCCGCTATCCTCTCGTGATCCGGGAGGCGCCTGCCCTGTTCAGTCGACGAGGGCGGTCAGTGTCGCGATGAAGTCGGCGCGGTGGGCGGTCGGGTCTTCGATGAGCGCGATGATCGCGTCCCCCAGGCGCGTGCGTTCGTCGGGTTCGAGCGGTGCGAGCGGGTCGAGGCACCAGGAGATGTCGTTCTCGGATTGCGGTATGGATGCCGCCTCACCGAATCGAATGGTGACGAAAGCGGCGCGGTAGATGACTTCTTCGACGTCAGCACGGTCGGCCATGGGGTGATCCTGTCGGGTTGCGGGGTTCACCGACCGCGGCCACGCCGGTGATCGGTTGGAGTCGGCACCGCCGGGGGCGGGTCGAGTTGCGGAGCGGGGTGTTTGGGTTGGGTGCGCAGCCGGTCGTTGATCGCGGCGGCGATCGCGTCCATGCGAGCCGCTTCCGCGGCGCGCGCGACCTCGTCTGGCGTGGGCGCGCACCGCTCCTCAGGCGGCTGGACTCTTCCGGTCGCGATCAGTTCCTGTTCGAGTTCTCTGCGCCGCCCCCGCCCGAGCCGGTCGGCGCTGGTCCGGATGCCTGTTCTGTACGCGAACTCTGCCCGGAGAAGTTCGTTCGCGTGCACGAGCTCATCGATGAGGTGCTGCGGGGTGGGGGGTCCGTAGATGAGCGCCGCGATCTCTTCCGGCGTGCGGGTGCGGGCGAAGAACGCCTCGGCGGCCGCGAGGTTCGCTATGCGTTCGGCGCCCGTGATGCGGTGAAGCCTGCGTGGGGGCAACCCGATCTTGCGGCGGCGACGCTCGCTGGCACGGTACACGCGCGCCCGCTCCCGGGCAGCATCCGGGTCGACCCAGTATTTCTCCAGCCGCCGGGCTTTCATCTCGTCCGCGTGCGCGGCCCGGTAGCGTGCCGCGCCCCTGCTCTTGGCGATCGGGTCGTCGCGGTCCTTGTCGCGCTGATGCTGCCGCACCTGCTCGCGGTGGGTGTCTCGCCACTTCTGGTTCGCCGCGCGTCGGCGCGCCCGGTACTCCCCCGGGTTGTCCCTCTTCTGGCTTTCCCGGTAGGCGCGCTGTACTTCGAGCTGCGTGTCACGGTGGGCGGCGTAGTACTCGCGGGCGTATACCCGCTTCGCCTCCTTCCGCGCTTCCGCTTCCTTCGCCCGCGCCGCCCGTCCTTGTTCTCTCGCGGACAACTCCTGCCGGTGCGTCTCGCGGTAGCGCAGCTTGTACGCCTGAACCTTCTCGGGGTTCTCGGCCTGCCACCGGCGGCGGTAGGCCCGCTGTGCTTCCCGTCGGGCTTCCTCGTCGACGGGTTCGGGGTCGGTCACCGCAGCCCCCGTTCACTTCCTGGGGTGGTGGCGGGGACCGGGGTCAGTGCGGTCAGCAGCGACTCGGTCGGCGCGAACTGGTCGCGAGGTCGGCGCGGCGGCCCGAGCGGAAACGCGGTGTTCGTTTCGGCGGTGCTGCGTTTGCCGCGGGGGAAGTACTCGTGGAACACGTCCAGGTGTGCATCGCGGACCACCCAGATGCAGTCCACGCCCCGCCACACGCTGATCGACAGTTCTGCTTCTTCGCACGAGTTCGCCGAGACGCCGACGATCGTGCCGTCGTCCAGTTGCGCGGTGTACCACTGGTAGTCGCCGTGCCAGACGGTACGCGTGCGAACCACGTGCTCGATGAGCGCCCGCCGCACCTTGCAGTCCTCCTCGGTCGCCGTGGTGCCGATGATCGGTCGCATCTGTCGGATCCACGCCGCCATCTCGGCAAGCGAAGCCGTCCAATCCGGCTCCGGGATGGTCATGAGCTCGCCCCCGTCCGCGCGGCGACCTGTTGGATCAGATCGGGTCGGAACCCGCACCAGTGCACCGCCGGATCCTGGTCGATCACCACGACCGGCGCCTGCGCATACCCGAGCCGCTCGGTCACGAACCGGCGCGCATCCTCATCCACCGTGATGTCAATCACGGTCGAGCGGATGCCGGCGACGGTGAGGCACTTGCACGTGCGCACGCAGTGCGGGCAGCCCTCGCCGAGGGAGTAGACGGTGACGGTGATCATCGCCGGCTCCGGCTGCGCGACCAGGTGTCCGACGTCGACCGGCACGCGGTGTCGCGGATCCACTGGTCGACCTCGCTGCGGATGTAGGCGACGGTCTTGCCGAGCTTGTGGAAGACCGGGCCCCCGCCCTCGCGCCGCCACCGCTCGAGTTTCCCGACCGTGATGCCGCCGGGAAGCATGTCGGCGACGTCCTGCGGGGAGAGCCATTCGATCTCTTCCCGGGTTTCAGTGTGAGTGGCCATCATCAACCCCCGTTCATGTAATCGTGACCACGTTTGACACAAGTAGATACTTAAGCGCTACACTCTGTCAATAACGATTCGCATATCCGCGGCGCGATCAGACACACTGAGGAGGTGAAGGTCGACGTGTACACCCTGACCGGGCAGAAGATGACGTGGCGTGCTGCCACCCAACCAGTCGGGTCAGCGCTGCGGATCGCCCCCGGCTTCGCCGCCCACGCCACCGATGTCGCGCCCGGGCTCAGGGTGCGCATCGAGGCGCACTACAGCCCAGACGAGGGCCGGTACCTCATCAACCGATGCGACATCAGCGCCGAGGGGACCGAGATCGTGCACCGCAGCCTGCGGCAGATCTCGATCGAGACGATCATGCGCGCAGCCACCCCGCACTGCATCGCGCTCAGCCTCGACGACGGACCGCCGAACATGACCGCCCACGATCTCACCACCACCGGGGGACGCATCCTCCCCGAATGGCTCGCCGAAGCCGTCGCCAAGCGCGGCAACCGCCCCGAGCGGATGGAAGCCACCGAACTGCTCTACGGCATCGCTGCGCTCAGCGGAAACCCACCTGTCCGTGCAATCGCCGACGAACTCGGCATCCCCCAGCGCACCGCCGCTGACTGGGTAAAGAAGGCCCGCTCTGAAGGACGCCTCGAAGGCATGAGCTACATCGTCGGCCGACAGGCAGATGGGTAGCATCCGGCCGTACCAAAGCGCAGCTGGCAAGCGATACGAGGTCCGCTACGTCAAGCCTGACGGGAGCAAGGGCGGCAAGCGCGGGTTCATTCGCAAGCGCGAGGCAGAGATGTGGCTTGCCGATCTCGACTCGGCGCGTGCTCACGGGGTATACATCGATCCCGTTTCCGCGCAGATCACGGTGAACGAACTCGGACCCGCCTGGCTCGATTCCAAAAGGGCGAGCATGAAGCCCTCTGCCTATGCCCCCCTCGACACCGCGTGGCGTCTGCGAGTCCAACCGCGCTGGGGCCGCTGGCGCATCGACGAGGTCATGCATACCGACGTGCGGGCGTGGGTCGCCGAGATGAACAGGACTCTCGGCGCGACAGTGACGATCCGGACCTTCGGGGTGCTGGCCAGCATCATGGACGACGCCGTCTACGACAAGCGCATAGCCGTGAACCCGGCGCGAGTAGGAAAGATGGGGCTCCCGCGCAAGCAGCGCGGTGAGCACCTCTACCTGACGCACAAAGAAGCGTTGGCGCTCGCGAACGCGTCGGGCGATAGGAAGCTTCTCGTTCTCATCCTCTGCTACTGCGGGATCCGGTGGGGCGAGGCGGCCGGGCTACGCGTGAAGGATGTGGACCTCGCCCGCGGCCGGTTGCGAGTGTCTCAGAATGCCGTGGAGGTGAACGGAGAGATTCACATCGGTACACCCAAGTCCCACAAGCCGAGGCTCGTACCGGTCCCTTCATTCTTGGTGGAGGCGCTCGCGAAGCGCTGCCACGGTCGGCGCCCCGAAGCACTGATCTTCCCCGCCCCGGATGGGCGACACATGAAACGAACGCGCTCGAGCGATGGATCGAAGTCGTGGTTCGTCACGGCCCTGGCGGACGCCGGTCTCCCGAGAATGACGATCCATGATCTCCGCCACACGGCAGCATCGCTCGCGGTGCAATCAGGCGCGAATGTGAAGACCGTCCAGCGTATGCTCGGGCACACCTCGGCAGCGATGACTCTCGACGTCTATGCCGACCTCTTCGACAGCGACTTGGACGGTGTCTCAGACGCGATGAACGCCGCCGCCCTCGCGGCCGGCGCCGACACGCTCTTCGAGGTCGACTGACGCGATCGTCTGAGGGGGCTCCGGGCAGACCACGGTTTCTGGCACGCGATCGGTCCCCGATGTCCTGATTCAAGACCGGTCACGCACGGCGCGAACCACGGCGATGGCACGCGTCGCGCCGTCCGACGCAACTGGGCCGCAGGTGCCGTTCGCGCCACCTCCTGCGCCGTCGAACACCTGGTTCCCCCGACCGGACGCAAATGGGACGCAAATGCTCGGATCCCGGAAAGACCGATGGCCCGAGATCCCAGTGTTTTCAAGGGATCGCGGACCATTTCGATTGGCGGAGACGGAGGGATTTGAACCCTCGGTCCCCTTGCGAGGACTCCACCTTAGCAGGGTGGTGCACTAGGCCTGACTATGCGACGTCTCCACGGCACCCGACGCGATACGGCGCGGATGCACCCCGCAAGCATACCCGCTCCGCCGTCTCGATCCGAACCGGCGGCGACCCACGGCCGGCGAGACTCGCAGAGAGCGCCCGTCAGTGCTGAGCGAGGGTGCAGGTGACCTGCGCGGCCGTCTGCCCCGTGATCTGCGAGGGCAGTTCGACGGCGGTCTGCGTCGGCGCGGGAGTGGCGGCATCCGTCGGGGCAGCCGTTTCGGTCGCACCGGGCGTCGGGGTCGCCCCGGCCGTGGGCTCCGGTGTCGGCGCGGTCGCCTCGCCGACGACCTCGGTGCCGTAGCCACCGCTGGTCGAGCCGGTCAGCTGCAGCGGCTCGTTGGCCGCCAGGGCGTCGAACAGCACCTTCGCGGCGCTCGTGACGGGCTGCACGCGCGACCCGCCCTCGGCGTACGTGGTGGGGTACTGCACGAACACGATGTCGGAGTACGGGACGCTGCGCACGGCCATCGCGATCTGCACCATCCGCTGCGGGTTGGCGAGCGTGTTGCTCAGCAGCAGCTGCCCGCTCTTGACCTGCGAGACGGCGGTGTTGGCGAGGTTCAGCAGCGTGCCCGGGTTGGACAGCACGCCGTCGGACTGCAGCGTGCGCACGAGCGAGCTCATGAACTGCTGCTGGTTCGAGATGCGGCCGAGGTCGGAGCCGTCGCCGATGCCGTGACGCATCCGCAGGAACTGCAGCGCCTCGGCGCCCACCAGCGAATGCTGACCCGCCGTGAGATTCAGGCCCGTGTGCCCGTCGTGCACGTCTTCGGCGAGGCAGACATCGACGCCGCCGATGGCATCGGAGATGTTGATGACACCGGTCCAACGAATGGATGCCGCGTACTGGATGTCGACGCCGGTGAGGCTTTCGATCGTCGCGACGGTGCAGGGCAGCCCGCCGTACATGTACGACGCGTTGAGCATCTGCGCGCTCATCGCGGAGTAGCTGCCGCTGCCGTCTTCGCGGGGGCACGACGGGATCGGCACGATCATGTCGCGCGGGAACGAGACGACGGTCACTCGGCGCGGGCTGTCGCTGATGTGGACGAGCATCGTAACGTCGTTGCGCTCGCCCGGCGCATCGTCCGCAGCGCACCGGGGGAACAGTGCCAGGTCCTGGCCCTCGCACGAGTCGCTTCCGACGACGAGGATGTTCGCGCCGCCCTCGATCTCGCCGAGCGTCGGGGGCAGCTGCCCCTCCTCCTCGCCGATCGACACACTCGTGGTCTCGAGCGCGTTCGCGGCGTCCCACACGTAGAACGCCCCGACGGCGCCGACGCTCACGACGACGACGGCGACGATCGCGCCGAGCACCGTGAGGATCTGCGTGATCGGGTTCGGCGAACGCAGGATGCCGTGACGGGCGACGGGCAGGCGACGGCTCTTGGCCGAGGTGCGTTCGCTCACGGGGATCCTTTCGTGCGGAGGGTGTGGGATTCGAACCCACGGGACATTGCTGCCCACCGGTTTTCAAGACCGGGTCCTTCGGCCGCTCGGACAACCCTCCCGACAGACGCGCAGCATCCGTCGAACAGGGTCGAGCCTAGTGGAGCGACCCCTCACATTCTGTCGGCGACCGCCTGTGCAGCCCCTGTATGGCGCGCCGCGGTCGGCTCGCTGCGGGGCGTCAGAGGCGGCGCAGCACGTCGGCCACGCCACCCAGATGCACGGATGCCGTCACCTCGCCGGCCTCGCGCAGCACCTCGTCGGGACCCTGACCCATCGCGATCGCGCGTCCGCCGTGAGCCTGTGCCCACCGGAACATGCCGACGTCGTTGCGTCCGTCCCCCATGACGAGCACGTGGTCCGGATCGACGTCGAGCCAGCCGCGCACGAGCTCGAGTGCGGTGGACTTGTCGACGCCGTGCGGGGCGATGTCGAGCCACGCCGACCAGCCGACGGCGTACGAGACCTTGTTCAGTCCGATGCGGCCGACCAGGTCGACGAAGTCGTCGTCGGTCTCGTCGGGCGAGACCACGACGACGCGGCACACCGGCTGGGCCGACAGCTCCGCGAACGAGACGCGGGCAGCCCGATTGAGGTTCCAGTCGTCCATGTGCTCGGTGTACAGGCGCCGGCCGTCGGCGAGTTCGACCATGTACTTCGCGTGCGGCAGATGCTCGCGCAGCAGGTGCAGCACCTCGGTCGGGTCGAACGTCTCGACGTGGAACCGCTCGTACTGGGTCTCGTCGGCGAGGTCGCCGCCGATGCGCTTCATGACGACGGCACCGTTGGAGCACACCACGTACTCGGGGGCCAGGGTCAGCACGTGCAGGATGCCGCGGGTCCCTTCCCACGAACGCCCGGTGGCGAGCATCACCTCGTGACCGGCGCGGTGGGCGTGGGCGACGGCCTCGAGGATGCCGGGGCTCAGCGTCTCGTCTTCGAGCAGCACGGTGCCGTCGACGTCGAGCGCGATCAGCAGGCGCGAGGTCGCGACCGCCGGGTTCTCGGTGTCGTCGGCGATCTCCTCGACGATCTCGGCGGCCTTCGTGGGACGCACGATCTCGACGGAGCCGGTGGCCGGCAGGTGGGCGTCGCTCACGCGATCGGCTCCATCACCTCGAGCCCGCCGAGGTAGGGCCGCAGCACCTCGGGCACGAGCACGGAGCCGTCGGCGCGCTGGTGGGTCTCGAGCAGCGCGACGATCCACCGGGTCGTGGCGAGCGTGCCGTTGAGGGTCGCCACCGGCGCCGTGCGACCCGCGCCACCGCCGTCGACCGGCGGACGGTGACGGATGTCGAGCCGTCGCGCCTGGTAGGTCGTGCAGTTGGAGGTGCTGGTGAGCTCGCGGTACGCGTCCTGGGTGGGCACCCACGCCTCGACGTCGTACTTGCGGGCGGCACTGGAGCCGAGGTCGCCGGCGGCGACGTCGATCACGCGGTAGCTGAGACCGAGATCCTGCAGCATCCGCTCCTGCATCTCGACGAGGCGCAGGTGCTCGGCCTCGGCATCCTCGGGGGTCGTGTAGACGAACATCTCGAGCTTGTTGAACTGGTGCACGCGGATGATGCCGCGCGTGTCCTTGCCGTACGAGCCGGCCTCGCGCCGGTAGCACGTCGACCATCCTGCGTAACGCTTGGCGCCCGCGGTGAGGTCGAGGATCTCGTCCATGTGGTAGCCGGCCAGGGGCACTTCGCTCGTGCCCACCAGATACAGGTCGTCGGCGGGCAGGTGGTACACCTCGTCGGCGTGCTGGCCGAGGAAGCCGGTGCCGCGCATCACCTCGGGACGCACGAGCGTCGGCGGGATCATCGGGATGAACCCGGCGTCGAGTGCGCGCTGGAGGGCGAGCGACATGATCGCGTACTCCAGGCGCGCGCCGATGCCGGTGAGGAAGTAGAAGCGCGAACCCGACACCTTCGTGCCGCGCTCCATGTCGATCGCGCCGAGCTTCTCGCCGAGGGCGAGGTGATCCAGCGGCGCGAAGTCGAACGCGGGCACGTCGCCGTGGGTGCGCAGCGTGACGAAGGCGTCCTCACCGCCGGCGGGCACGCCGTCGAGCACGATGTTCTCGATGCGGGCCAGCGCGGCAGCGGCGTCCTCCTCGGCGGCGGTGACGGCCAGCTGCGCCGCCTTGACGTCGTCGCTGAGCTGCTTGGCCTGCGCGACGAGCGCCGCCTTCTCCTCCTTGGGCGCCTTCGCGACGGTCTTGCCGTGCGCGTTCTGCGCGGCGCGGAGCTCCTCGAACCGCGTGATCGCGGCGCGGCGGGCACGGTCGGCCTCGATCGCGGCATCCACCGTCTCGGGCGACTCCCCGCGGGCCTCCTGCGAGCGCTTGACGAGGTCCGGGTCATCACGGAGCAGAGCGATGTCGATCACCCCCACAGCCTACTTGGGGCACCACAACGCGGCGGCAGCGGGCGGACGGGGCCTACTCTGTGTCCATGGCGCCCTCCGCTGATGCTTCCCGTGACTCCGACGCGCCCGATCCCGTCGAGGCCGCCGCACCCGACGACACGATCCGTGAACCCGAGGATGTGGCTCCCGACACCGCCGACGGCGAGACCGGCGAGGCCCGTCGCGTCGACGCGGCGGGTCGCACCGAGAGCTTCCCTCATTCCGATGGACCCCGCAGTCCCGTCGCCGCCCTCGTCTACAACCCCATCAAAGTCGATGCCGACGAGCTGCGCGCCGCAGTCGAGGCTCAGGCGAAGGAGCACGGCTGGGGCGACCCCCTCTTCTACGAGACGACGGTCGACGACCTCGGTGACGACGTCACCCGGCAGGCGCTCGCAGAAGGCGTCGACGTCGTGCTCGTCGCCGGCGGCGACGGCACGGTGCGCGCGGTGAGTGAGGCGATGGCCGGTAGCGACGTGCCGCTGACGATCGTGCCGAGCGGCACCGGTAACCTCCTCGCGCGCAATCTGCGCCTCCCCCTCACCGATGCCGACGCGATGGTCGCCACCGCCTTCGACGGCGACCGTCTGCGCATCGACGTCGGGTTCGCCGAGATCTCCCGCGCCGACGGAGAGCGCGACGAGCACGCGTTCGTCGTCATGGGCGGCATGGGGCTGGATGCCGCGATGATCGCGAACACGAGCGGAGACCTGAAGAAGAAGGTCGGCTGGGTCGCCTACGTCGACGGCGCCGCCCGCTCCCTCGTCGGCGCGAAGCCGTTCTCGGTGATGTACGAGGTGTCCGGACACAAGACGCACCGCACGCACGCGCAGAGCGTGCTGTTCGCCAACTGCGGGTCGCTGCCGGCCGGGCTCGAGCTCATCCCCGAGGCGTCCGTCACCGACGGCGAGTTCGACGTCGTGGTCGTGCAGCCGAAGGGCCCGTTCGGCTGGATGCTGGTGTGGCGCCGCGTGGCCTGGGACAACAGCGTGCTGCGCAAGTTCCGTGCCGGCCGACGGGCTCTGCGTCTGCGCACCAAGGACAACGCGGTGCGCTACACGCGCGGCACGAAACTCGCGATCGCGGTGAGCGACGCACAGCACGTGCAGCTCGACGGCGATGAGTTCGGCGAGGCGACCGGCGTGCTGGCTCGCGTCGAGCCCGGCGCGCTGGTGCTCACCATTCCGCACGGCCACAGCATCGTGCCGCCCGCACCGGCCGACTGACCCGCACCGCCCGGTCGCCGCCCCGTGGATGTCAAGGGGCATGCCCGGTCACGGGCGGGGGGTCAGGATGGGGAGATGCCGTCCCCCTCGCTCGTCTGGTTCCGCGACGATCTGCGACTGGCCGACCACCCCGCCCTGCGCGCCGCCGCCGACCGGGATGAGCCCGTGATCGGGGTGTACCTTCTCGACGAGGTCTCCCCGGGGGTGCGGGCGCTCGGCGGCGCCGCCCGATGGTGGCTGCACCACTCCCTGGCCTCGCTCCGCGACCGCCTCACCGACAGGGGCTCGACGCTCGTGCTGCGCCGGGGTGCCGCATCCGACGTGCTGCCGGCACTCGTGGCGGAGACCGGCGCGGGGGCGGTGTTCTGGAACCGTCGCTACGGCGGGGCGGAGCGCAAGATCGACGCCGCCCTGAAGGCCGCGCTGCGCGAGGACGGCATCGAGGTGCGCTCGTTCGGCGCCAGCCTGCTGTTCGAGCCGTGGACGGTGCGCACGGGCGCCGGCACGCCGTACTCGGTGTTCACGCCGTTCTGGAAGGCGTGCCTCGACGTGCCTGCGCCGCGCGCGCCGCTGCCCGAGCCGCGCGCGCTCGCCGGGCCGAGCACGCATCCGGCATCCGACGCGCTCGAGGACTGGGGGCTGCTGCCGACCGATCCGGACTGGGCCGGCGGGCTGCGCGAGCGGTGGGAGCCCGGTGAGCCCGCCGCGCGGGCGCGGTTGCGGGAGTTCCTGGACGACGACCTCGGCGACTACGACCGCGCCCGCGACGAACCCGCCGCCGGCGCCACCTCGCTGCTGTCGCCCCGCCTGCGCTGGGGGGAGCTCAGCCCGCACACCGTGTGGAGCGAGACCCTCGAGGCGGCCGGTACGGGCCGGCACGCGGCATCCGCCCACCGGTTCCTGTCGGAGCTGGGCTGGCGCGAGTTCGCGTGGCACACGCTGTTCCACTTCCCCGAGCTCGCGACGCGCAACTGGCGCGCCGCGTTCGACGCGTTCCCGTGGCCGCGGCTGCAGCCGTCGCACCTGCGGGCGTGGCAGCAGGGGCGCACCGGCGTGCCCATGGTGGATGCCGGCATGCGCGAGCTGTGGCGCACGGGGTACATGCACAACCGGGTGCGGATGGTGACGGCATCCTTCCTCACGAAGAACCTGCTCATCGACTGGCGGCGCGGCGAGCAGTGGTTCTGGGACACCCTCGTCGACGCGGATGCCGCCAACAACCCGTTCAACTGGCAGTGGGCGGCCGGATCGGGGGCGGATGCGGCACCGTACTTCCGCATCTTCAACCCGCAGCGGCAGGCCGAGCGCTTCGATCCGCACGGCGAGTACGTCGGCCGGTGGGCCCCCGACTCGGCCGAACGGGAGCCGATCGTCGACCTCGCCGACAGTCGGCGCGCCGCGCTCGACGCCTACGACGCGATGAAGCGGGCGCGCTGACACCGGGTCCCCTGCGCCGCCGCATCACCCAGCCGGACGGAATGCGCGATGCGGCGGGGACGTTGGGCCCGGTGATGAGCTCCTCCCCCGCCCTCTCCGTCCTCGATCTCGTGCCCGTGCGCACCGGCCAGTCCAGCGCCGACGCGGTGACCGCCTCGCTCGGCCTCGCCGCCCGCGCCGACGAACTCGGCTACCGCCGCTACTGGTTCGCCGAGCACCACAACATGCCAGCCGTCGCCTCCACGACGCCGCCGGTGCTCGTCGCCGCCGCAGCCGGGCGCACCACCCGCATCCGACTCGGCTCCGGCGGAGTGATGCTGCCCAACCACTCGCCGCTCGTCATCGCCGAGCAGTTCGCGGCGCTCGAGGCGATCGCGCCCGGACGCATCGACCTCGGGCTCGGGCGCGCGCCGGGCAGCGACCCGGTGATCACACAGCTGCTGCGCCAGTCGGGGACCACGAGCGACGTCGAGCGGTTCCCCGACCACGTGCGCGACATCGCCTCGCTCGTGCACCCCGACGGCGCGACCGTGCGTTTCACCTCGGGCGGCACCTACGACGTGCACGCGACCCCGTCGGCGACCACCGTGCCCGAGGTGTGGCTCCTCGGCTCGAGCGACTACTCGGCCCAGCTCGCCGCCGCGATGGGGCTGCCGTACGTGTTCGCCAACCATTTCTCGGGCGAAGGCCTGGAGCGGGCCCTCGACCTGTACCGGCAGGGCTTCCAGCCCTCGGAGCGGCTCGCCGCGCCGCGCACGTTCCTCACCGCGAACGCGGTCGTCGCCCCCACCCTCGCAGAAGCGGAGGCGCGGATGCTGCCGCAGGCGCGCATGATGGCGCGGCTACGCGGCGGGCGACCGTTGGTGGCGCTCGAGACGGTCGAGGAGGCCGCCGCCGCCGAGGCCTCCGACGCGCTCGCGACGCCGCTGCTGGGCGCGATGCGCAACCGCTGGTTCGTCGGCGAGCCCGCCGACGTGCGCGAACGACTGGGCGCGTTCGCGCAGCGCCACGGCGTCGACGAGGTCATGATCTCGCCGGTCGCCGCGCCGTACGACGCGGAGCCGCAGGACACCGCATCCGGCCGCCTGCAGACGCTGGAGCTGCTCGCGGGCTGACCCGCGTCCGGTCCGGTCAGGGGCGTTCGGCGTTCACAACTCCGGAGATCCGGCGGCGTCGGGCTGCGGCATCCGCGGATTCTCGCGGGCGCCGGCTGACGCGTTGCGCGATACTCCGGAGTTGCGAACAGCAGAGGTTCTGAACAGCAGAGCGACCCGAGGGGCTGGGCGCCGCGATCGGGGACTTTGGTCCCTGTCGGGACGCGCACGGCCTTACGAGAGTGATTTGGTCCGACCACACACGCGGGTCGCGGACGCCGTCGACCCGCCCACCGAACGGCGTCCGTCATCCTTCTCGCATCCGCACTCATCCCGCTCGCCCTCCTCGTCGGCACGACCGCCGGCAGCGACACCGCAGAGGCGCCGCCGGCCCACCTACGACGGCGCGCGGAAGCGTTCGGTGCCGTTCGAGATCGCCCGCACCGAGGCCCGACACGTGAGCGCGACGCTCGCGCCCGCGACACCCCAGACGCCGCCGCCGAACACCTCCCCGGCCACGTCGTCGGCACGGCGGATCGTGGAGTTCCCCGCGCGGGAGCCGATCGCCCGCCCCGACATCGCGCAGTCCCCGGCCCAGTCGGCGCAGGGCGCCGCTCCGGCCGACTGCCGGCTGAACACGCAGTCGTTGGCGCCCGCGGCGACAGCAGCGGCACTGGTCGCCGCTGTCGCCGCGGCCTGTTGTTCACGTCCCGGCGTCGGGCGCGCGCCGCTTCCTGAGCCGGTCCGGCGCACCGCGGCTTCCGGGCGCCCCGCATCCCGGAGGGCGCCGACTCGGGCCGGACCCGCGGATCAGGCCTCGGGCTCTCCGGAGATGAGACCGCGCAGCCAGTCGCGGGCCTCGACGAACACGTCGTCGGAGTAGCGCTCCGGATAGTGCACGATCGCGCGGTCGGCGCGGGGGTACGACCCCAGGAAGATCACCTTCGGGCTGAAGCGGCGCAGGCCCAGCAGCGCGTCGGCCATCCGCTCGTCCTGGATGTGCCCGTCGGCGTCGATGACGAACCGGTACCGGCCGAGGGCGTCGCCGATCGGACGGGACTCGATGAGCGACAGGTTGATGCCGCGGGTCGAGAACTGCTCGAGCAGCTCGAGCAGCGCGCCGGGGTGGTCGTCGGGCAACTCGGCGATGAGCGAGGTCTTGTCGGCGCCGGTGGGTGCGGGCGGGGCGACGGTGCGCGCCACGAGCACGAACCGCGTGACGGCGTTGGCGTTGTCGCCGATCCCCGAGGCCAGCAGCTCGAGGTCGTAGTGCTCCAAGATGCCGGGTGGCGAGATGGCGGCGTCGGCATCGCTCACGCCGTCGACGATCCCCACCGCGGATGCCACGTTCGACGCCGCCGGAAGGTGGGCGTGCTCGGGCAGGTGGGCCGACAGCCACTGCAGGCACTGCGCGTACGCGACGGGGTGCGCGGCGATGAGCGAGACGTCCTCGAGACGCACACCCGGGCGGGCGACCAGCACGAAGTTCACCGGCACGAGGTACTCGCCGACGATCCGCAGTCCCGGCATCGTGGCGAGCGCGTCCTGCGCCGTGGACACCCCGCCGTCGATCGAGTTCTCGATCGCGATCATCGCGGCATCCGAGCGACCTTCGACCACGTCGGTGAGCGCCTCGGCGACGTTGCGGACGGGACGCCAGATCTGGTCGCGCGCTTCGGGGACCTGCCCGAGCGCGGCCTCGGTGAAGGTGCCGGCGGGGCCGAGATAGGAGTAGGTGCGTCGGGTCGGGATGCCGGTCGCGTCTGTGCTCACGGGGACCCAGCCTAGGCCACCTCCGGTTGCGGCAGCCGGGATGGGCGACCCGCGCGCACACGGTCGGGCGGGCGCTGCGGGCGCCCGTACTGTGGAGGCATGACCCGCCGTTCCGTCACGCCCGTCCTCGCCCTCGCGGCCTCCGCGCTGCTCGCTCTGGGCCTGGCCGCGTGCGCACCGGAAGTCGCCGCGCCCGACGCGTCGGCGAGCCCGACCCGCTCGCCCCTCCCGGGGTCGACACCGAGTCCGACGCCGACGCCCACGCCGACCAGTGACGCGGAACTGCTCGGACCGGACTGCCTCGTCGGGGACTGGACGATGGACCAGGCGGGCCTCGACCAGTTCTACGTGGGTATCAACGCGGCCACAGCCGGCTCGGGCATCGGCCTCACCCCGAAGGGGACGGCCACCCTCATGATGGGCTCGGACGGCACCTACGCCTGGGCGCCCTCGGCCGAGATCACCGCGCAGGCGGGAGGCACGGCGATCGTCGTCACCCTCGGCGGCAGCGTCGACGGCACCTACACCGCGACCGACGATCGCGTCACCGCCGCGACCACCTCGACCGACGCCCTGCAGATCAGCGCGACGCTCGACGGCTCCCCGACCGATGCGAGCGCCGTCGCCGAGCAGATCTCGACCGCTCCGGTCGCCGACGCCGGTTACGCCTGCACGGCCGACACCCTGACGCTCACGAGCACGGTCGCCGGCGGCACGGCCACCGCGGTGCTGCACCGGGGCTGAGCCGGAATTTCCGGCATCCGTCCAGCTCCCCGACACCCGCCCGCCCCGTAGGCCGGCATCCGCCCGCGCGTCAGGTCTCGACGAGGTCGATCCGCATCGTGTACTCCCCGTCGGGCAGACGCCACCGCACGCCGTCCAGGTGCCGGAGGGATGCTGCGCTCGCCTCGACGAGGTGGTCGGCGACGAGCGTGCCGTCGGCGCGGGACAGCAATGCGCGGCATTGCCGCGTCGGTTCGACCACCGCGCGTGAGGCCGCCGCGCGGACCGCACCCGAATTGTCGATGCGCACCTCGTGGGTACGGGTCGCGGTGCCCCCGCCGGCGGCGACCACGGCCACGTGCACCTCGTAGACCCCGTCGGCGAAGCGCGTCGTGTCGACGCTCATGTGCGGCGTGCGCCCGTGGATCTGCGCGCCGACCTCCATCGTCGCGTCCGTGCACCACCGCCCGTCGCGGCGCAGCTCGATAGCGGTGCGGGTCTCGGTGGGCGCATCGACGATCGCGCGCACAGCCACCTCCCCGCGCAGCACGGCACCGGGTCGGGGCTCGACCGACAGGAGCGTCGGCATCGCGATGTGGTCCCACGTCGCGACAGCCCGATGCGCGGCGGCGCGATCGTCGGCGTCGGCAGCGAGTGCGGGCGAATCGAGCATCGCGCCGCTGAGCACCGCCGCGGGCAGCGCCGCGGCGGTGAGTGCGCGAAGACTCTGTGCCATCACCCCTCCTGTGGTCTGACCATATTGTGACAGGGCGTGGCTGCGACGACCTGTGGCGTCGCCGGGAATTCGGGGCGGGGGGCCGTGACAAATCCGTACGGGCGGCGGATGGTCCGCGGATGCCGTCCCCGCACGTGCTCGGATCGGCTGCGAGTGCCAGACTGGGCACATGAGCCGCGCAGGACAGCCCGCCGAAGCATCCGACCTCATCGACATCGACGAGCTGATCGCCGCGTACTACGACCGCAGACCCGATCCGGCCGTCGCCGCCCAGCGGGTCGCGTTCGGCACGAGCGGCCACCGCGGCTCGTCGCTGTCGTCGAGCTTCAACGAAGACCACATCCTCGCCACGACGCAGGCGATCGTCGACTACCGCGCCGCGCAGGGCATCGCCGGGCCGCTGTTCCTCGGGCGCGACACCCACGGGCTCTCGCGCCCCGCCGAGCGCAGCGCCATCGAGGTGCTCGTCGCGAACGGGATCGATGTACGCGCCGACTCCCGTGACTCGTGGGTGCCGACGCCGGCACTCAGCCACGCGATCCTCACCTACAACCGCGGGCGCGCGCTCGACGACCCGGGCCGGGCCGACGGCATCGTCGTCACCCCGTCGCACAACCCGCCGCGCGACGGCGGCTTCAAGTACAACCCGCCGCACGGCGGCCCCGCCGACACCGACGCGACCGGGTGGATCGCCGATCGCGCGAACGCGCTGATCGAGGCGGGCCTGGCGGGTGTGCAGCGCACTCGTTTCGCCGACATCGGCGAGGGCCGCGTCGGCGGCTACGACTTCCGCGAGCACTACGTCGCCGACCTCGAGAACATCATCGACGTCGCCGCGATCCGCAAGGCCGGCGTGCGGATCGGCGCAGACCCGCTGGGTGGGGCATCCGTCGAATACTGGGCGCTCATCGCCGAGAAGTACGGGCTCGACCTCACGGTCGTGAACCCCGAGGTCGACCCGACCTGGCGGTTCATGACGCTCGACTGGGACGAGAAGATCCGCATGGATCCGAGCTCGCCGTCGGCGATGGCCGCCCTCGTCGCCCGCCGCCACGAGTACGACATCCTCACCGGCAACGACGCGGATGCCGACCGTCACGGCATCGTGACCCCCGACGCGGGGCTCATGAACCCGAACCACTACCTCGCCGTCGCGATCGACTACCTGTACGCGCACCGGCCGAATTGGCGGGCGGATGCGGCCGTCGGCAAGACGCTGGTCTCGTCGATGATCATCGACCGTGTCGTCGAGGCCCTCGGCCGGCGGCTCGTGGAGGTGCCGGTCGGGTTCAAGTGGTTCGTCCCGGGCCTCATCGACGGGTCGGTCGCCTTCGGCGGCGAGGAGTCGGCGGGCGCGTCGTTCCTCCGACTGGACGGCACGGTGTGGACCACCGACAAGGACGGCATCCTGCTGTGCCTGCTGGCCTCCGAGATCCTGGCCGTGACCGGCAAGACGCCCTCGGTGCGGTACGCGGAGCTCGAGAAGGAGTACGGGTCGTCGGCGTATCAGCGGGTGGACGCGCCGGCGACGCCGGAGCAGAAGGCGACGCTGGCGAAGCTGTCGCCCGACTCGGTGGCGGCGACCGAGCTCGCCGGCGAGCCGATCACCGCGAAGCTCTCGCACGCACCCGGCAACGGGGCGGCGATCGGCGGCCTCAAGGTGCAGACCGAGCACGCGTGGTTCGCCGCCCGTCCGTCGGGCACCGAAGACGTGTACAAGCTCTACGCCGAGTCGCTGCGCGGCGCGGAGCACCTCGCCGAGGTGCAGGCCGAGGCCCGTGCCGTGGTCGCGGCCGCCCTCGGGGCCTGACGGCCGGGCGGACGGGCGCCGGTGACCGTGTCGGGTGTGCGGGCGGCGTCCCCGGTTCGCTTCTCAGGACGATCCGGAGGGGGCCGTGCGGTTCGCGGCGCGGTGACGGGGCGGCTGCGGCATCCGTCGACCATCCGTCCTGAGAAGTGCGCAGGCTGGGCGGCGACATGACCCGGCGAGCGCTGATCGCCTCGGGCGCAGGCCGATACGGCGACCCGTGGCATCCGTTCGCCGAGACGAGCGCGCTGCTGGCGGAGGTGCTGACGGATGCCGGATTCGCCGTCGTCGTCGACTCCGACGTCGATGGCGCGCTGACCCGCCTCGAGGGCGTCGACCTGCTCGTCGTGAACGCCGGGGATCCGTGGCGCGACGGGGCGGCCTTCGGGGCGCCGGTGGCCGCCGTCGCCGGGTTGACGGCGGCGTTGGGTCGGGGCATGGGGGTGCTCGCCGTGCACAGCGCGGTGTCGTCGCTGCGCGACCATCCGCTGTGGGCTGCGGCGATCGGCGCGGTCTGGCTGCCGGGGGTGTCGATGCATCCGGAGATCGGGCGCGCCCGCATCACCGGTGGTGCTTCCGCCGGGTCGGTGGGTTCCGGCTGTGGTGCGCCGTTCGCAGTCGAGGACTTCGAGGTGTTCGACGAACGGTACTGCCGACTGCAGCGGATCGGCGACAGCACGATCGTCGCGACCCACGTCGGCGCGGCTCCGGGCGACGTCGAGCCGACCGCGTGGGTCCGCGAGGTCGGCGCCGCGCGCGTCGCGGTGTCGGTGCTGGGGCACGACGCGCGGGCGTATGAATCCCCCGGTCATCGCGCGCTGCTGCGGACTCTCGCCCTCTGGGCCGCGCGGGCCTGAGGCGCGGGCGGGTCACGCCGAACCCTCGGTCTCCGGCCGAACCCTCGCCTCCGGGGCAGCCTGAAACGAAGGGTTCGGCCCGGGACCGAGGGTTCGGCGGAAGGGTCGAGCCTCAGTCGGTGGGGACGGAGCGGCGCAGGGCGACGCCGGCGGCGTGCAGCCAATGGGCGGGGGCGCCGAACGAGGCGGTGGGACTGCCGGCGAGCGCGGTGAGCGAGACGGATGCCGCGAACGCCGACGTGTCGGCATCCGGCGCGATCCGTCCGGCCACGAGCGCGACCGGCACGTCCGCCGCCGCCGCGGCGCGCTGCACGAACGCGGGGACCTTGCCGGCGGCGGACTGCCCGTCGAACGAGCCCTCCCCGGTGACCACGAGGGACGCTCCGTCGATCGCGCGGGCGAGGTCGACGAGCGACGCGACTTCGGCGGCGCCGGGCACGAGTCGCGCGCCCCAGGCGAGCAACCCGAAGCCGGTGCCGCCGGCGGCGCCGGCACCCGCGGTGTCTGCCCACGAGAGAGGGCGGCGTCGATCAGCGGCAGGTTGCCGCTCGTCGCCCGGAGACCCCGCCGACGCGGCGGTGACGAGGTCGGCCAGGCGCGCGAGCGCGGCGTCGGCGCGGGCGACGCCGGCGGCGTCGAGTCCCTTCTGAGGCCCGAACACGGCGGCGGCTCCCGCCGGTCCGAGGAGCGGGTTCGTGACGTCGGTCAGCACGACCGCGCCGCCCGCAGGGAGCGGGAGCAGCCCGGACAGGTCGACCGCGGCGAGAGTGCGCAGACCCTTGGCACCGCGCGCGATGTCGGCGCCGGCGGCATCCGTGAACCGGGCGCCGAGGGCGCGCAGCATGCCGACGCCACCGTCGGTCGAGGCGCTCGAGCCGATGCCGAGCACGATCCGGGCGATGCCGTGGCCGAGCGCGGCGGCGATGGCCTGACCGAAGCCCGTCGTGTCGGCGTCCTCGCCGCGGAGGGCCGCGGCATCCGCCCCGCCGCCGAGCAGTTCGATCCCGCTCGTCGAGGCGAGTTCGACGACCCCGGTACCGTCGGGGAGGAGCAGCCACGACGCGGCGACGGGATCGCCGGCGGGGCCCGTGACCCGCACCGGCATGCGCCGCGCGCCGGGCACGGCGGCCTCGAACGCGTCGAGCGTGCCCTCGCCGCCGTCGGCCATGGGCCGCAGCACGACCTCGACGTCAGCGGCGGAAGCGGCGGCATCCGCCGTCAGTCCGGCGGCGAGCGCGCGGGCGGCTTCGGCCGCCGTGATCGAACCCTTGAAGCTGTCGAGGGCGACGACGATGCGGGTCATGCGGCGCCCCACCGTGCGCACAACTCCGGAAGATCCGCGCTCGAACGCCGCGACACCCCCGGAATTCCGCGGATGCGGGAGGCACCTGCGCCCGTCGGTCCGGAGTTGTGAACGGCCGCGGCCGCGGCGAGCGCCGACGCGCGGCTCACGGCCGCGGCGGCGTGCTGGCGCGCAGCACGACTTCGAGCGCGGGCGGAACGGGAGCGTCGTCGGCGTCGACGGCGGCGCGTAGCGCGGCGTACCCGATCGCCTCCAGCGGGACGCGCACCGTCGTGAGGGCGGGCGTGACGTCGCGGCTCGTGGGGATGTCGTCGAACCCGCACAGGGCGATGTCGGCGCCGATGTCGCGCCCCGCGGCGCGGACGGCGCCCATCGCCCCGATCGCGACGACGTCACTGATGCCGAAGACGACGGTTCCGGGGGCGACCCCGTCCGCGAGTGCCTCGGCCATCGCCGCGGCACCCGCCTCGCGGGTGAATCCGCCGCGCACGACGCGCGGGTCGGCTCCGCCGGCGGCGACGAACCCGGCGGTGAACCCGGCGACGCGGTCGTCGCTCGTGACGACGCCCTCGGCCGCCGCGAGCACGACGGCCTTGCGGTATCCGGCATCCGCGAGCGCACGGCCGAGCGCCTCGGCGCCGCCGCGGTTGTCGAGGGCGATGCCGCGCACCGCCCCGGCCCCGGCGCCGAGGGCGACGACGCGCCCGCCGGCCGATGCGATCAGGTCGAGTTCGCGCGCGAGGTCGGCGGGGAACTCGGCGGATGTGCGAGAGGCGGCGAGGATGACACCGCGCGGACGCTGACCGCGCAGCGCGCGCACGAGTCGCAGCTCGCGGTCGGGGTCGCGGTCGGTCGTGGCGATCGTGACGACCAGACCTGCCTCGTCGGCGCCGCGCGCGACGCCGGCGGCGAGCTCGCCGAAATAGGGGTCGGCGATGTCGGCGACCAGCAGCGCGACGACCGCCGACGTCCCCCGCGCGGTCGCCTGCGCCGACAGGTTGGCGGAGTAGCCGAGTTCGGCCGCCGCCTTCTCGACACGCACGCGGTAGGTCTCGGCGACGACGCGGGTCGATCCGTTCAGCACCCGCGACGCCGTCGCGAGCGAGACGCCGGCGGCGGCGGCGACGTCGTTGAGGGTCACGGACGCGGGGCGGGCAGCGGGAGCGGGGGTCACGACCGCGAGTCTAGGTCGCCGGACGGCGTTCACGACCGAGCCACGGGTCACGCCCGCCGCGCGCCCGCCGGCAGGTGGGGCGAGACGGATGCCGCGAACCCGGCGACGGCGACGGCGACGGCGACGGCGGGGTCGGTGGCCCAGATCTGCTCGTTGAAGATCTCGACCTCGATGTCACGGTCGTACCCGGTCGCGACGACCGCGTCGGTGAGCGAGGCGAAGTCGATGACGCCGTCGCCCGGGTAGTGCCGCGACAGCAGCACGTCGGCGGGCAGCGGGGTCTTCCAGTCGCACACCTGGTAGGTCGCGATCCGGCCTTCGGCCCCGGCGCGCGCGATCGAGGCGAGCACGTCGGGATCCCACCAGATGTGGAACGTGTCGACGGTCGCGGCCACGACGTCGGCCGGGAAGTCGGCGGCGATGTCGAGGGCCTGGCCGAGGGTCGACACGACGCACCGGTCGGACGCGTACATCGGATGCAGCGGCTCGATCGCGAGGGTCACCCCGGCGGCGACGGCATCCGGGGCCAGCTCGCCGATCGCGTCGCGCACGCGCTCGCGGGCGCCGACGAGATCGCGGGCCCCGGGCTCGCCGAGCGGCGGCAGCCCCCCGACGACGAGCACGAGGATCGCGGTCGATCCCGGAGCACCGGCGGCGGCGAGGGTCGCGGCCTCCTCGATCGCGACCCGGTTGTCGTCGATCGACGCGCGCCGCGCCGGGCCCTCCGGCATCGTGAAGAACCCGGAACGGCAGTGCGTCGTGAACCGCAGGCCCGAGTCGGTCAGCATCCGCGCCGCCGTGGCGAGACCGACCTCCTGCACCGGCTCGCGCCACAGCCCGATCGCCTGCACCCCGGCATCCGCCGTCACCCGCAGCGCGGTGGCGAGATCGGCGTGCTTGATCGTGGCCTGGTTGATCGACAGGCGGGGATCGGGGGCGTTCATGCGTCCACTCCGTTCAGGCGCAGCATCCCGTGCCAGCGTTCGGCCGCCAGGTCGGGTCGCTCGAGCGCCTTCGCGGTGTTGGCGAGGTCGACGATGCGCGACAGGTGCGGCAGGCTGCGCGCCGAGTGCAGGCCGCCGACCATCTGGAAGGCGGGCTGGTATCCGTTCAGCCAGGCGAGGAAGGCGACGCCGGCCTTGTAATAGAAGGTCGGCGCGGCGAACACCTGGCGGGAGAGCTCTTCGGTGGGCTCCAGGATCTCGAGGTAGCGCGCCGGGTCGCCGGCATCCAGCGCCTGGATGGCGGCGGAGGCGACCGGGGTGATCGCCGCGAAGGCGCCCAGCAGCGCGTCGGAGTGCTGCCGTGTGGCGCGCAGGTCGCGCTGCGGCTGCCGCGCGGCGGGCACGTCGGCGCCGCCGATGAGCCCGACGTAGTTGAAGTCGTCGCCCGTGAACATGCGCACCCCCTCCGGGAGGCGTTCGCGCACGGCCACCTCGGAGTCGGCGTCGAGCAGGCTCATCTTGACCCCGGCGACCTTGTCCGGGTTCTCGCGGATGATCTCCAGCAGCACGCCGGATGCGGTGGGCCAGTCGTCCGCTCCGAAGTAGCCCTGCAACTGCGGGTCGAACGCGGTGCCGAGCCAGTGCAGCACGACGGGCGTGGTCGCCGCGGCGAGCACCTCACGGTAGACCCGGCGGTAGTCCTCGGCGCCCCCTGCGGCGCGGGCGAGGTGCCGCGACGCCATGAGGACTGGCCCCGCGCCCTGCTCCTCGGTGAAATGCAGCTGGCTCTTGTAGGCGTCGATCACCTCGGCCAGCGTGATCCGCTCGGCCTCGATGTGGTCGGTGTTGACGCCGACGACGACCGAACCGCCCTCCTCGCGGGCGACCGCGGCCGAACGGGAGATCAGTTCGCGGGTCGCGGCGGCGTCGAGCCCCATGTTCCGCTGCGCGGTGTCCATCGCATCGGCCACGCCGAGCCCCCAGGAATACACGCCGCGGCGGAACGCGAGGGTGGCGTCCCAGTCGATCTCGGCGGGCCGGCCGGGGGTGTTGTCAGCGTGCGTCTTCGGGACGACGTGCGCGGCGGCGTACGCGACGCGGGAACGCAGGGGCCCCGTGGGACGGGTGTATTCGGAGGCGCCGGTGAGCGGTGTGCGCCGGAGCGCGCCGTCCGGGGAGAGCAGGGTGAGATCGGTCATGGCGGAAACGCTCAGTCCAGGCTCAGCGCGGGCAGCTCGACCTTGCGACCCTCGCGGCTCGAGCGCAGGCCCGCCTCTGCCAGCTGCACACCGCGCGCACCCGCGAGCAGGTCGAATTCGTACGGGGTGTCGAGCACGTACGAGGTGAGGAACTCCTCCCACTGCTGTCGGAATCCGTTCAAGAACACGTCGTTCGTCGGCACCTGCTGCCAGTCGGCGTCGTAGTCGTGGGTGTCTTCCAGGTCGGGGTTCCACACCGGCTTCGGGGTGGCGTTCCGTGGCTGGATCTTCGCGCCGAACAGCCCGACGACGGCGGAGCCGTGCGTGCCGTCGACGTGGAACTCGACGAGTTCGTCGCGGTTCACGCGTACCGTCCACGAGGAGTTGATCTGCGCCGTGATGGGCCCCTGTGAGCCGGACAGTTCGAAGATGCCGTACGCGGCATCCTCGGCCGTCGCGGTGTAGTGCTCGCCGCGCTCGTCCCAGCGGTCGGCGATGTGCACGGCGGCCTGCGCGTACACCGTTTGCACGTCGCCGAAGAGGTTCTCGAGAACGTAGTTCCAGTGCGGGAACATGTCGACGATGATGCCGCCGCCGTCTTCGGCGCGGTAGTTCCAGCTCGGTCGCTGCGCCGGCTGCCAGTCGCCCTCGAACACCCAGTAACCGAACTCGCCGCGCACCGAGAGGATGCGGCCGAAGAAGCCGGAGTCGATGAGGCGCTTGAGCTTCTGCAGGCCCGGCAGGTAGAGCTTGTCGTGCACGACGCCGGTCTTCACGCCGGCGGCGGCGGCGAGCTTCGCGAGCTCGAGCGCCTCGTCGACCGATTCGGCGGTGGGCTTCTCGGTGTAGATCGTCTTGCCGGCCGCGATCGCCTTGCGCAGCGCCGTCGCACGGGCCTTCGTCACGAGGAAGTCGGCGTAGATCTCCCAGCGCGGGTCGGCGAGGGCGGCATCCAGGTCGGTCGTGTAGTCGTCGATGCCGTGCTTCGCGGCGAGGTCGGCGAGCTTGGCTTCGCTGCGTCCGACGAGGAGCGGCTTGACGGTCACCTTCGTGCCGTCGGGCAACTCGATACCGCCCTGGTCGCGGATCGCGAGGATCGAGCGCACCAGGTGCTGGCGGTAGCCCATGCGACCGGAGACGCCGTTCATGATGATGCCGATCTCGCGGACGGCGGGGCGGGAGGCGGCTGCGGCGGGGGCGGCGGTGGCGTCGGCGGTGGCCGGCTCGGTGGATGCGGCGAGGGTCGTGTCGGTCACGGGAGTCTGCTTTCGTGTGCGGGTGTGGCGCGTCTGCGGCGACGGGCCCGGTGGGGTGCGATTCGGTCGGTAAACGCTTTCCGCTAGCTAAGCAGGTGGAAGTCGATCTGGCAAGCGCTTACCCGCTCGGCGCGCGCGGCGTCCCCGGCCGCCCGAGGATCAGGCGAAGGAAAGGGCGGCCGGACGGACGCGTCCCGCATGCGTCACGGTCGGCCAGCGCGGGTCGACCGTGAGCACCTCGACACCCCCCGCCGTGACGAGCACGGTGTCTTCGACCTTCGCGCCCGGCGCGCTCGGGTTCCACGCGAATGCGTGGCGGTCGGCGATGCGGTCGCTCTCGGCGCCCGTCGCACGGGGGTCGCGGCCGGCATAACCGGTCGGCCCGCCCTGGTGGTGCCGCATCCACTCGGCGGGATCGAACCCCGCCGCGCCATAGGCGGCGCAGCCCGCGTCGAACGCCTCGTCGAGCCCTGCGCCGGGGTGCGTCGCGTCGAAGAAGGCCGCCTCGACGTCGATGATCCGCGCGTCGTCCGCTCCGGGCTCTCCCACCCAGCGCGTCGCGTTCGCGATGAGCCCGTGGCGCCGTCCGCAGACGACGAGCATCGCGCGCGGGCCGAGCGGGCCCGCCGTGGGCAGCGGATGCCGGTGGGCCAGCCGTTCGCGCCCGGCGACCAGCACGACCAGCGGGTCGATGCCGCGGGCGACGAGTCCCGAGGCGAGCGCCGATGCGGCGGCGCGCTCCGTCGTCGCGGGGGTCAGGGTGGCTGCGGCATCCGTGAGCACGGCGGCGGTGTCGCGCCCCAGCATCCGGTAGCGCTCGGCTTCGGCGGGCAGCAGGCTTGCCCGGGCGGCACGCAGGGCGGCGGCGACCGCCGGTTCGGCGAGGGCGTCGCCGGCGGCCGTCGCGGCGAGGGCGGGCGGGGTCTGCCACGGCACGCGCACGAGGCGGTCGGAATCCGCCGGGAGGAGCTCCTCGGCGACGAGGCGCTCGGCCTCGTTGGCGGCGACGTACAGGGTGTCGCCCTCGTCATCGACACGCACGGCCGCGACCGGCGGCCCGGCGAGGGAGACGTGGGTGCGGACGCCGTCGAGGTACCACGACACCGCCTCGTGGGTGGTGAGCACGAGCGGCGCTCCCCCGGCATCCGCGCGGACGGCCGCGAGGCGCCGCTGCTTCTCGAGTCGATCGGATGCCGACGGCATGGGTCCTCGCTTCGTCGCAGGGTCGGTGCCCGATTGGGGCGGGAAACGCTTTCTCGCCCTAGTATGGAGGGTCCGGGTCGCCCGGCGGAAACGGAGCGCGTCATGGCCAAGACCCCGGGGCGGGCCACGATCACCGATGTCGCCCGCCACGCCGAGGTGTCGCTGTCGACCGTGTCGCGGGTGATGAACGGCAACGCGACCGTCGATCCCGCGCTCGCAGAACGGGTGCGCCGCACGGCCGCGGAACTGGGATACGCGGCGAGCCCCCTCGCCCGCAGTCTCGTGCTCGGGCGCACCCAGACCGTCGCCGTCGTCGTCCCCGACCTCGCGAACCCGACGTTCCAGGACATCCTGCGCGGCCTCAGCCGCGCGGCGGCCGCCGACGGCTATCACGTGCTCATCGCCGACACCGCGGAGCAGGTCGCCGAGGAACGGGTGCTCGCCGTCGACACGCGCCGCCGGACCGACGGCCTCGTGCTGTGCGCGCCGCGCATGGATGCGGCCGAGCTGGCATCGCTGTTGCCCGATCTCGCGCCGGTCGTCGTCGTCAACCGCGCACCCCAGGATGCGGCGCCCGTCGCCGCCGCCGACTACCGCACAGCGCTCACCGAGCTCGTCGAGCACCTGTACGCGCTCGGCCACCGGCGGCTGGTGTTCCTCGCCGGCGTCGTCGGCAGCGCCTCGAACGCGTCGCGGCTCGAGGCGCTCGCGGTGGCGCGCGCCGCGCACCCCGACCTCACGATCGACGAACTCGCGTGCGGCGTCGACTTCGACAGCGGAGCGTCCGTCGCCGACGCCGTGCTCGACTCCGGAGCCTCCGGCGTGCTCGCCTTCAACGACCTCGTCGCGATGGGGCTGCTCTCGGCGGTCGGCGATCGCGGCATCCGCGTACCGGAGCAGCTCTCGGTCGCGGGCTTCGACGACATCCCGTTCGCGCGCTACACGACACCGCCGCTGACGACCGCCGCCGTGCCCGCCGCCGAACTCGGCGCCGACGCGTGGGCCGCCCTGCACGCGCAGCTCAGCGGCGGCACCCCCGTCGCCGCGACGACCCGCACCCCTGCGCTCGTCATCCGCACGAGCACCGGTCCCGCCCCGCACTGACCCCGCCGCCGCGCGCCTCCGCAGCCACAAATGGTGGGTGCCGGGGGCCGGAGGCCGCCACACGCGACTGGTGAGCCGAGGCTGCCGCGCGCCCGCGGCCGTCGCTCGCCGGTCACAAACGGTGGGCCCCACAGCATCCAGGTCGCCACACCTGGCTGGTGAGCGTCCATCGCTGCACCGCACCCGCGCTCAGCAGCCACAAACGGCGACTCCCGACGGCCGGAGGCCGCCAGAAGTGACTGGCGAGCAGAGACTCACGTCCCGGAACACGCTTACCCCCACCTGTGCTAGCCTGAGAAAACGTTTCCTGGCGGATGCCGGGTCGACCCGAGGACGAGTCATGACGACCACCCGCTACGCGCTGATCGGCGCGGGCCATCGCGCGCAGATGTACGTGGACGCGATCACGCAGACCTACCCCGATCGGGCGGAGCTCGTCGCGATCTGCGAGCCGAACCCGGGCCGGGCCGCCTACTACGCCGACCTCGTCGCCGGCCGCGGCCTCCCGACCCCCACTACCTGGACGCCCGACCGGCTCGAAGACATGGTCGCCGCCGAACGGGTCGACCGGGTCGTCGTGTGCGCGCGCGACGACCTGCACGCAGAGCTCATCGTCCGCTCCCTCGAAGCCGGCGCCGACGTCGTCGTCGAAAAGCCCCTCACGATCGACGCGGACAGCGCCGCCGCGATCGAAGACGCCGCCCACCGCACCGGCGGCCAGGTGGTGCTCACGTTCAACTACCGCTATTCGCCCCGCAACAGCGCGCTGCGCCGCATCCTGCAGGACGGCATGATCGGCGAAGTCACGAGCATCGACTTCTCCTGGATGCTGGACACCAACCATGGTGCCGACTACTTCCGACGCTGGCACCGCCAGAAAGACCATTCCGGCGGGCTGCTCGTCCACAAATCCAGCCACCACTTCGACCTCGTCAACTGGTGGATCCGTTCCACCCCCCGCCGCGTCTACGCCTCCGGCGGCCTCCGCTTCTACGGCGCCGAGAACGCCGCCGTCCGCGGGCTCACCGACCGCCCCGACCGCGGCACCCACGACGGCGACCACGACCCGTTCGAACTCGACCTGCGAACCGACCCCCGCCTCACGAGCCTCTACCTCGACGCCGAAGCCCACGACGGCTACCTCCGCGACCGCGACGTGTTCGGCCCCGGCATCACGATCGAAGACAACCTCGCCCTCGTCGTCGACTACGCCTCCGGTGCCACCCTCTCCTACTCCCTCAACGCCCACGCCCCCTGGGAGGGCTACCGCGTCGCGATCAACGGCACCGAAGGACGCGCCGAACTCGACGTCGTCGAACGCGGCGCCGTCCTCCACGGCGAAGGCCTGCATCCCGTGCTCGACCCGAGCGCGAAGGATGCCGGCGGCACCGGCACCCTCCGCCCCCACGGCGAGCGCCTCCTCGTGCAGCGCCACTGGGAGGAGGCGCTCGAGATCCCCATCGTGAACGGCGCCGGCGGACACGGCGGCGGCGACGCCCTCCTCCTCGCCGACATCTTCGTCGGCGGAGGACACGACCCCCTCGCCCGCGCCGCCGATTGGACCGACGGCATCCGCTCCATCGCCGTCGGCATCGCCGGCAACCGCTCCCTCGTCACCGGCCTCCCCGTCGACATCGCCGACCTCGGCATCCCGCTGCTGTCCGGCAAGACCCGGGAGCACGCATGAGCCGCATCCTCGTCACCGGCGGCGCCGGACGCCTCGGACGCACCCTCGTCGCGGGGCTCGCCGGCGCCGGGCACGAGCTGATCTCCGTCGACCGCGGCGAGTCCGACGCCGCCGAACTCGCCGGCATCCGGCAGGTCGCGCTCGATCTCACCGACGCCGACGCGACCACGCGCCTGCTCGCCCGCGAGCGCCCGGATGCCGTCATCCACCTCGCCGCGATCGCGGTGCCCTTCAGCGCCCCCGAAGACGTCATCCTGCGCACGAACGCCGCCCTCGCGGCATCCGTGCTGGGCGGTGCGGTGACCGCCGGCGTGCCGAAGATCGTCGCCGCGTCGAGCCCCACCGCGCTCGGCTACAACTGCCCGACGGGGTGGGTACCCGACCGTTTCCCGCTCGACGAGCGTACCGAGCCGCGCCCGTGGAACGCCTACGCCCTCTCGAAGCACCTCATCGAGCAGACCGTGCGGATGCTGGCCCGCCAGACCGGCGACGCCGTGCGTCTGGCGTCGTTCCGCCCCTGCTACGTGATCGCGCCCGAGGAATGGGCCGGCGCCCCGACCCAGCAGGGCCACACGGTGCGCGAACGTCTCGACGACCCGGCACTGTCGGCGCCCGCGGTGTTCAACTACGTCGACGCCCGCGACGTCGCGGCGTTCTGCGAGCGTCTG
This sequence comes from Microbacterium telephonicum, assembly GCF_003651225.1. Lineage (GTDB taxonomy): Bacteria > Actinomycetota > Actinomycetes > Actinomycetales > Microbacteriaceae > Microbacterium > Microbacterium telephonicum. Next base: position 409,180 of record NZ_RCDB01000001.1, on the reverse strand, counting down.
CTCGACGCGCTTCCCGACATCCCCAACGCCGAGACGTTCTTCGTCGGCGCCGACGACGCCCTGGCCCGCGAGCCGCTGGCCGACCTCATCCCCCGGTTCCATCCGGGGACGGCGCAGGCCGCCGCCGTGCTCACCGGCTCGGCGCCCGCCTTCTCGAACGCGAAGGCCAAGCGTCTGCTCGGCTGGGCGCCCGCGCACTCGTGGCGGGATGCACTGCGCGACACCCCGGCCGGTCCCGCCCCCGCCTCCCCCGACCCGCTCCCGACCGGAAAGCCCCAGCTCGCATGAACTTCGACGGCATCCTCTTCTTCCCCGTCACGCCCTTCGACGCGTCCGGACGCGTCGACGTCGACCTGCTCGCCCGGCACGTCTCCGCCGGCGTCGGCCACGCGGCCGGCGGCGTGTTCCCGGCGTGCGGCACGGGCGAGTTCCACGCCCTCTCGACGGCCGAGGCCGCCGAAGTCGTGCGCGTCGCGGTCGCCGCCGTCGCCGGCGCGGTGCCCGTCGTCGCCGGCGCCGGCGGTCCGCTCGGCCACGCGATCGAGGTGGGCCGTGCGGCGGCGGATGCCGGCGCCGACGCGCTGCTCGTACTGCCGCCGTACCTCGTCGGCGGCACGCAGCAGGGGCTCGTCGCCTACGTCGAGGCGGTGGCCGCGGCATCCGATCTGCCCGTGATCGTCTACCACCGTGCGAACGGCCAGTTCACGCCGGCATCCGTGCGGCGCCTCGCGGAGAATCCGCGCGTCGTCGGGTTCAAGGACGGCGCGGGCGACATCGGCGTGACGCAGCTGATCGTGCGCGAGGTCGCGAAGACGGGGCGCGATGACTTCGCCTTCTTCAACGGGCTGCTCACCGCCGAACTCACCCAGGCCGCCTACCGGGGCATCGGGGTGCCGCTGTACTCGTCGGCCGCGTTCGCGATGATCCCCGAGGTCGCGAATGCCTACTACCGCGCCTACATCGACGGCGACGAGACCCGTCGCCTCGCCCTGCTCGACGGCTTCTACGCGCCACTGGTGGCCCTGCGCGACGAGACGCCCGGGTTCGGCGTCTCGCTCATCAAGGCGGGGCTGCGGCTGCAGGGCCTCGCGGTCGGCTCGGTGCGCGCCCCGCTCGTCGACCCGACACCCGACCAGGAGCGTCGCCTCGGCGAGATCCTCGACGCCGGTCGGGCGCTGCTGTGACGACGATCACCGCCTTCGACGCCCGCCTCGTGCGAGTGCCGCTCACCCGGCCCTGGGCCGCCGACGTGACGAGCGTCGGCGTCGTCGCGACCCGCGTCGTGCGTGGCGACGGCGTCGAAGGGTGGGGCTTCTCGTGGACCCCGCAGATCGGCGCCGAGGCCGTGCTCGCCCTGCTGCAGCACGACATCGCCCGATACGCCGTGGGGCGGGATGCCGACCCCGCGGCCCTGTGGCAGCCCGCGTGGGAGCACCTGCACGAGGCGGGCGGCGGGGGCCTCACGACGATCGCCCTCGCCGGACTCGACCTCGCCCTCTGGGATGCCGAGGCGCGCGCCGCGGGGCAGGCGGTGTCGGGGCTGCTCGGGCGACGCCGCGACCGCGTGCGCGCCTACGGCAGCGGCGTGAACCTGCACTACCCGACCGACGAGCTCGCCGCGCAGGTGCGCCGGTGGGTGGATGCCGGCTTCGACGCCGTCAAGGTCAAGGTCGGCAAGCCCGACGTCGCCGAAGACGCCGACCGTCTGGCCGCCGTGCGCGAGGCGCTCGGTCCCGACCGCGCCCTCATGATCGACGCCAACCAACGCTGGGACCTCGACCGCGCGACCCGCTCCCTCGAGGCCCTCGCCGACTTCGACCTCGCGTGGATCGAAGAGCCGCTGCGCGCCGACGACCTCGCCGGTCACACCGAGCTCGCACGGCGGCTCGCCGCATCCTCGCGAGTGCCGATCGCGCTCGGCGAGAACGTGCACACGATCCACCGGCTCGCGGACTTCCTGCGCGCCGGCGCCGCGCAGATCGTGCAGCCGAACATCGTGCGCGTCGGCGGCATCACCCCGTTCCGGCGCATCGCCGCCCTCGCGGCCGACGAGGGTGCGGCGCTGCACCCGCACCTGCTGCCCGAGCTGTCGGGACAGCTCGCGCTCACCCTCGACCAGGAGGTGATGGTCGAGGATGTGGAGGATGCCGGCTTCGGCGACCTCGGCGCACTCGCCGACCCGTCGCCGGTGCGGATCGCCGCCGGCACGGTGACCGAACTGCCCCACGCCGGGCTCGGGCTGCGCTTCGCCGGCTCGGGCCTGCTCCCGGGCTCCCGCCTGCTCCCGGGCTCCCCCACCCCGTCGACCTCCGAGAGGACCCCCGCATGAGCACCGACCTCATCGACGAACTCGCCGCACGCGCCGCCGCGGCGGCATCCGTCTGGCGCACGTCCGACGCCGACACCCGCGCCCGCTGGCTCGACGCCGTCGCGAGCGCCCTCGACGCGCACGTCGACGAGCTCGTCGAGATCGCCGACCGCGAGACCCGTCTGGGCGCGGCACGACTGCGCGGAGAGGTCGCCCGCACCAGTGGGCAGCTGCGCCTGTTCGCCGCCGTCGTGCGGGAGGGCTCGTACCTCGAGCTCACCGTCGACGACGCGGATGCCGGCGCCACCCCGCCCCGCCCCGAGCTGCGGCGCCTGCTGGTCGGCGTCGGCCCGGTCGCGGTGTTCTCGGCCTCGAACTTCCCGTTCGCCTTCTCGGTGTGCGGGGGCGACACCGCCTCGGCGTGGGCGGCCGGCAACCCCGTCATCGTCAAGGCGCACTCCGGTCACCCGGAGCTCTCGCGGCGCACCGCCGAGGTCGCCGTCGCGGCGCTCCAGGAGGCCGGTGCCCCGGAAGGCTCGCTCGCCCTCGTCGAGGGCCGGGAGGCGGGCAACGCGCTCGTGCAGCATCCGTCGATCGCCGCCGCCGGGTTCACGGGTTCGCTGTCGGGCGGACGCGCGCTCTTCGACCTCGCGAGCGGCAGGCCCGACCCGATCCCGTTCTACGGCGAGCTCGGCTCCGTCAATCCCGTCGTGGTGACCCCGGGCGCAGCCGCGGCCCGCGGCGACGCCCTCGCGCAGGGACTCGTCGGCTCGTTCACGCTGGGGGCGGGGCAGTTCTGCACCAAGCCGGGCGTGGTGTTCGTGCCCGCCGGTGCCGGGTTCGACGACGCCGTCGTCACCCATGCCGCGGGGGCCGCCGGCGGGGCGCTGCTGACCGACCGCATCACGGCGGCGTTCCCCGACGGCATCGCGCATCTGCTCGCCGACCCGTCTGTGGCCGTCGCCGGACACGGCGCGGAGACCCCCGACGGAGCGCGCCCGGTCGTGCTCACGACGGATGCGGCGGCGGTCGCCGCGCGCGCCGACGTGCTGCTCGAGGAGGTGTTCGGCCCGGTCACGCTGCTCGTGCGGTACACGGGCGCCGACGACCTGCGCGCGGCGATGGAGGCCGTCCCGGGATCGCTCACGGCGACGCTGCACGCCGAACCCGGCGAGGAGGTGGCCGAGACCCTCGAGCTGCTGCAGCAGCGGGCGGGACGCGTGCTGTTCGCGGGCTGGCCGACCGGCGTCGCCGTCACCTGGTCGCAGCAGCACGGCGGACCGTGGCCGGCGACGACGTCGCTGCACACGTCGGTCGGGGCGAGCGCCGTCCGCCGCTTCCTGCGGCCGGTCGCCTACCAGGACGCCCCCGCCGCCCTGCTGCCCGCGCCGCTGCGCGACGAAGCCCTCGCCCGCCTCCCCCACCGACGCAACGGCGCCCTCGTCATCCCCTGACCCCGGCGCGCCGGGCTCCGAGGCGGTCGGGTCGCGGCTTCGGTGTTCACAACTCCGGAGATCCGGCCCCTGCACCGGCCGACGGCCGCGCGTTTCCGCGGGCGCGGCGGCGGCAGGTCCCCGATCATCCGGAATTGTGAACGCCGCCGGCGCGAGGCCGACCGACGGTGCGCGGTTACTCCGACAGTGAGTGGCTGAGCACCGAGAGGGTCGCGGCCTGGGCGGCGGCGGCCGACGCGCCGCGGCGGGCGACGAGGAGGCCGACGAGCGACTCCGTCACGAGCATGAGACCGGCGCGCGAGGTGTGCAGCAGCTCGTCGCGGAACGAGTCGTCGACGGGTGCGACGACGAGGGTCACGTCGGCGAGGTCCGCCACCGCCGACCGCGGGAACGACGTGATCGCGAGCACCGCCGCACCGCTCTCGCGCGCCGCGACCATGACATCGATCGACGCGCGGTTGACGCCCGAGCCCGAGACGACGAGGCACGCCGATCCGGGACCGAGCTGCTTCGCGGTGATCTGCTGGCCGAGGGTGTCGACGACGTACTCGGCGGGGCGACCGGCCGAGGTCAGCCGCATCGCGAGGTCGACGCCGACGGGCATCGACAGACCGTTGGCGGCGACCAGCAGCCGCGTCGCGCCGTCGAGTTCGGCCACGAGCCGTTCGAGGCTGTCGGCCGTCACCGCCGACACCGTCCGCCCCACGCGCGCGGCGAAGCGGTCGACCGCGGCGCGCAGCGCGCCGAGCTCGGTGCGGTCGGCATCCGCGTCGGAGGGAGTGACCGCGATCGACGCCACCTCGCGTGCCAGGGCGACGCGCAGCTGGGGGTAGCCGTCGTAGCCGAGGGTCTGGGCGGTGCGGATGACGCTCGCCCGACCGACGCCGACCACCTCGGCCACCTCCTGCGCCGTGCGCTCGATGGTGCCCTCGACGTCGGCGGCGATCGCGTCGGCGACGCGGCGCTCGCTGGGCTGCAGCGACGGCGCGAGCATCGCGATGCGCGCGGTCGGCGGTGCGTCAGCGGATCCCTGCCACATCGCGTCCCCCCTTCGCGCCCTTCTCACCCGCGGCGCCTGCACCGAGCCCGCGGTCCGGGCGGCGGACGCCGGGACCACGCATGATCCGTCGACGGATCGCGCCGGACACGGCATCCATCAGCATGGTCGCGGCGACGACGACGATCAGGAGCATCCCGACCGTATCCCACTCGCGGAAGTTGGTGTAGTTCGCCAGCATGCTGCCGATGCCTCCAGCCCCGACGAGGCCGAGCACGGCGGAGGTGCGGATGTTGATCTCGAACCGGTAGAGCGCGAACGACAGCAGCGCGGGCGCCGCCGCCGGCCACAGCGCCCAGCGCGTCACCTCGGCGGTGCCGCCGCCGGCGGCGCGCACCGCCTCGGACGCGCCCTCCTGCTGCGACTCGATCGTCTCGTACACCCACTTGCCCTGCGTGCCGATGCCGGCGATGCCGAGGGCGAGTGCACCCGTGAACGGCGTGAGGCCGGTGATCGTCAGCAGCAGCAGCGCGATGATCACCTCGGGGACGGCGCGGATGACGGCGAACAGCCCGCGCAGCGGCAGCCGCAGCCAGACCGGTCCGACGTTGCCGGCGGCCAGCATCCCGAGCGGGATGGAGACGAGCACGCACAGGATGGCGCCGATCCACGCCATCGAGATCGACCGCCACGTCTCGAACAGCGCGCGCGGCAGCTTCTCCCAGTTCGGGCTCTCGAACATCAGCGCGCCGTAGTGCAGCAGTTGCGCGGGGAGCGAGGCGAGGTCGGTCCAGCGGATCGGCAGGCCCGCCGCGGCGGCCAGCACGACAGCGCCGACGGCGATCGCCGTGAGGGTGGGGACCAGGCGCGAGGGTCGCGGCGGGAGCATCAGGTCGACGGGGCGGGAAGGAGCCAGGACGGTCATACCAGTCGCCTCCGGAGAAAGTGCGAGAAGACTTCGATGAGGATGACGACCACGAGGATCTCGAGCACGATCATCGCGACGTCGTCGTAGGCGTAGAAGGCGCGACGCTCGTCGAGCAGTCGGCCGATGCCGCCGGCGCCGACGATGCCGAGGATCGCCGAGATGCGCACGTTGAGTTCGAGCGTGTACAGCCACTGGTTCGCGAACAGCGGCCAGGTCTGCGGCAGCGCGGTCGTCCGGTTGATCTGCGTCTGGGTGCCGCCGGCGGCGCGGCCGGCCTCCATGTACGCGTGGTCGGCGGAGTCGATCGCCTCCGAGACGAGCTTGACGATGATGCCGAGGTCGAACAGGAACAGGGTGAGCACACCGGGGAGCGCCCCGACGCCCAGCATCGCGACCAGAAGTGTCGCGTAGACGAGGTCGGGCACCGAGCGCACGACGTTGACGACGGCGCGCAGCGCGACGCGGCTCGGGGCGTTCGGGTTGGTCGGCGACGCGGCCCACAGCGTGAGCGGCACCGAGACGACCGCCGCCGCGGCGGCGCCGACGACGGCCATCTGCAGCGTCTCGAGCATGGGTCCGACCGTGCGCGGGAAGAACGAGAAGTCGGGCTGTAGGAACTGCGCGAGCAGTCCCGCACCGTTGTCCCAGTTGCGCACGAGCGCACCGAGGTCGAGGTCGATCCCGCCGATCGCCGGCAGGCAGGTCAGGACGGTGAACGCCGTCACCGCGAGGGCGATGAGCGCGGTCCGCGCGCGGTGCGTGGGCTTGGGCGGGACGACGAGCGGGGGTGCGGATGCCGGTGCGGACACGTTCTACTCGCCCAGCCGGTCGGCCGGCCGGATGGCGCGGCCGTAGATCTGCTCGAAGTCGGCGTCGGTGGCATCCGCCGCCGGACCGTCGTAGACCACCTCTCCGCCGCGCAGCCCGATCATCCGGTCGGCGTACTGGCGTGCGAGGTCCATCAGGTGGATGTTGACGAGCACCGTGAGTCCCTCGTCGCGGTTGACGCGGCGCAGGTCGTCCATCACCGCGTGGGCGGTGGGCGGGTCGAGGCTCGCGACCGGCTCGTCGGCGAGCATGACGCTCGGCTGCTGGGTGAGCGCGCGGGCGATCGCGACGCGCTGCTTCTGCCCGCCGGAGAGCTGCCCCGCGCGGATCCACACCTTCTCGAGCATCCCGACCTTGTCGAGCGCGTGCAGGGCGAGGTCGCGATCACGCGCGGTCGTGAGACCGAGGAGCGTCTTCAGCGTCGGCGTGTGCGCGAAGCGCCCGACGAGCACGTTGCGGTACACGTTCGCGCGATCGGCGAGGTTGAACCCCTGGAAGATCATGCCGATGTGTCCGCGGAGGCGGCGCAGGTGGCGGCCCCGCAGCCCCGTGACGACGTGGGGACCCACCGTGACGGTGCCCGACGTCGCGGGGACGAGTCCGTTGATCGTGCGGATGAGCGTCGACTTGCCCGAGCCGGACAGCCCGACGATCGCGACCATCTCCCCCGCGGCGATCGACAGCGAGACGCCGGAGAGGGCGCGGGTTCCGTTGGCGTAGGTGACGGAGACGTCGTCGAGGGTGATCGCCCACGACGCGGAGGCCGGGGTGATCCCGGCCTCCGCGAGTTGCGGTTGCGTGTGCATGCACCGATTCCTGTGGGGTCAGTTCGAGAACTGCGCGAGGATCTCGCCGTAGCGGGTGATCTCCTCGTCGGCAGTCTCGCTGGTCCAGTCCGACAGCCCGACGAGGTCGAACATGACGGTGGCGGCCTCCTCGGACGAGTCCGCGTACTCGTCCATGAGGGTCGTGAGCTTCTCGACCAGGTCGGCGGGGAGGCTCTTGGACACTGCGACGCCGCCGTTGGGGATCAGGTCGGTGTAGGCGAACGCGACGACCTTCTCGGCCACGTCGGGCGCCTCTTCGGTGACGGTGGTGCGCGCGTCCCAGTAGCCGAAGCTCACCTCGGCGTCGCCGTTGGCCACGGCGAGCACGGCGTTGTTGTTGCCCTCGACGGGCACCTGCGTGATGCCGGCGTCGGTGTCGATGCCCGCTTCGCGCATCGCGACGACGGGGTACTGGTAGCCGGCGGGCGAGGTGGCCGCCTGGAGGGCGACCTTCGTGCCGTCGGTGATCTTCTCGAGGGCGTCGAGCGCGGCCGGGCCGGAGCCGACGGCATCCGCACCCGCCTCTTCGATGCCGTTGCAGTACGACAGCTGGATGCCGCTGGCGGCATACGTCGACATCGCGGGGGCCTCGTCGCAGTACTTGTCGGGGTTGTTGGTGAACGCGACGGACGCGTACGAGGTGGCACCGAAGCGCACGTCGCGCAGGATCAGCTGGGCGTCGTAACGCTCGGTCGCATTGTAGAGCGAGCCGGCGTCGGTGATGATGACCTGCGCCTGATCGGTGCCGAGGGCCTCGACGGTGGCGGCGTAGTCGGAGGCGACCACGCCGTTCACCTCGATGCCGAGGTTCTCCGACAGGTAGGTGGTCAGCGGGTCCAGCGCCTCGGCGAGGTCTTCGCCCTCGACGGACGGCACGAGGGAGATCGTGATCGACTCGGGCCATTCGGTCGCCGCGTCGGTGCTGTCTGCGGCGGGCGTCGAGCTCGCGCCGCAGCCGGCGAGCGCGACGACGGCCAGGGCCGCGAGGCCGGTGGTGAGGAGGGGTTTGCGCATCGGGGATGCCTTTCGGTTCGGGTGGTGCGGTGGTGTCGGGAGATCGGACGGGGTCAGGATGCGGGGGACGCGGCGGCGTGGGCGGCGGCGGCCCAGGCCTCGATGCGGTCGTAGAGGTCGGCGAGGGTGCGGCCGCGCAGCGTCACCTCGGCGGTCGACCGGGCCGCCGTCGCGCCGACGAGCGCGGTGTCGGCGCCGAGGGCGGCGGCGGGGCGCAGGTCGAACTCCTCGATGTCGCCGACCGACAGCACCGGGCCGCGCTGCAGCGCGTCGCGCACGATGGCGGTGAGGCCGGCGGGTTTGCCGACCGTGAAGTGCATCGCGGTGAACGCATCGGCGACGCCCCACGCGTCGAGGAGCGAGCGGATGCCGGCGCCCGGTGCGTTGGTGGCGAGCACGACGTCGGCGTGCGCGCCGACGCGGGTGAGGAACGCGGCGAGCCGGTCTGGCGGCGAGACGGGCGCGTCCGCGCTGCCGAGCAGGGCTCGGGAGGACTGGTAGGCGGCCTCGAGCGCTTCGGGCGACACGCCCTGGGCTGCGGCGAGCGTGCTCACGACGTCGTAGCCGTCGCGCCCCGCCCCCCGGCCGTCCTCGAACTCCGCGATCGCCGTCATCGCACGCGGCGCGAACCCGGCGTCGGCCGCCGCCGCGCCGACGGCGCGGGCGAAGGCCTCGATGGGTCCGAGGCCGAGCGCCACGGTGCCGTCGAAATCGAGGATGATCGTGGGGGTCACTGCGCCTGCTTTCGAGGGGGCTGGGGTGTCCGGCGGCTCGTCGCCTGTTCGACGGTCTCTCGCCGGCCGGACGTTGCGTCCACAGTGGCATCCGATTGTGGACGGAAAGGCCACCTTGTGTGAACGGCGCGTGAATTCCGCCGGCCATCGCCGCCGTCGGCCGTCAGGCCCGCCGGGTACGCTGTCGCGGTGATCGAACAGGTGGACGCCGCCCTGCAGCGGGACGGCGCCGCCGCCACCCTGGCATCGACTCCCTGGCTGGGACCGGCGATCGATGCGGATGCCGCCGCCGGGCGCTTCGGCCATTGGGCGCGTTCGAGCGTCGTCGACGAGAACACCGGCGCACCGGTGCTGCCGCCCGCAGTGTTCGCGGCGCTGCACGCACGGGCCGGGATCGCCGCGCGGTGGCCGATCGGCAACGCCGGCCTGCTGCACGTCTACGGCTATCTGCTGTCGACGACGCCCACCCCCTACGGCCTCAAGCGCGAGCGCTGGCTCGACGGCGACCTCGCCCGCGCGTGCGGACTCCCGGACGACTCCTTCGTCCCGTGGGCGTCCGAGCGCACACCGCTCGAGCGCGTGTCGGCGGCGCTCGAGATCCTCTTCGACCGCGCGCCGCTCATCCGCGAGCGCATCGACGGTGTCACCGGCGTGACGGCCCTCGGCACGGCACCCTCCCCCGGCCCGGCACCCCTGGGCTACGCGCTCGAGGGCACCGCGCAGCAGAATCCGCAGCGTCGGTTCGTGACGATGTTCCCCGTGGCCGACCCGTCCGCCGTCGTGCACGAGCTGACGACCGGTGCGCCCCGCCTGCGATGGAACGCCGCGCGCTGAGGCCGGCCGCATCCGACCGGCCCCGCACGGGCCTCCGACGTCGTGGGCGAGACTGGTAGCATCGAGGACGACAGCGTGTTGACGTCAACATGCCGACGACGGGAGACGGAATGAGCTGGCTGGTCACGGGCGGAGCGGGATACATCGGAGCGCACGTCGTGCGGGCCCTCGCCGCGGCGGGCATCGACCCCGTCGTCGTCGACGACCTCTCCAGCGGTCACGCCGGCTTCGTTCCGGAGGGCGTGCCGTTCGTGCAGGGCACGATCCTCGACAAAGACCTGCTCGTCAGCACGATGCGCGAGCACGGCGTCGAAGGCGTCATCCACGTCGCCGGATTCAAGTACGCCGGCGTCTCGGTGCAGCGCCCCCTGCACACCTACGAGCAGAACGTCGACGGCACCCGAATCGTGCTCGCGGCGATGGCGGATGCCGGTGTGCACAACATCGTGTTCTCCTCCAGCGCGGCCGTGTTCGGCACCCCCGACGTGCCGCTCGTCGTCGAGGACCTCCCCAAGCGGCCCACCTCGCCCTACGGCGAGTCCAAGCTCATCGGCGAATGGCTGCTGCGTGACCAGGGCGTCGCGACCGCGGCATCCGACAGCCCGCTGCGGCACACCTCGCTGCGCTACTTCAACGTCGTCGGCTCGGGCGACCCGTCGGTGTACGACACGAGCCCCCACAATCTGTTCCCCATCGTCTTCGAACGGCTGCTCGCCGGCGAGACCCCCCAGACCAACGGCGACGACTACGACACCGAAGACGGCACCAACGTGCGCGACTACGTGCACGTCGCCGACATCGCGGCAGCCCACGTCGTCGCCGCGCAGCGCCTCGCCGGCGGCGAGCCGATCGAGCCCGCCTACAACCTCGGGTCGCAGAACGGCCTGTCGGTCAAGCAGATCATGGACGCCATGGCGCGCGTGACGGGCATCGATTTCACACCGAAGATCGGGCCGCGCCGCCCGGGCGACCCCGACCGCATCGTCGCCACCGGCGAGCTCGCCGCGCGCGACCTCGACTGGCGCAACCGGTACACCGTCGACGAGATGGTGCGCTCCGGCTGGGAAGCCCGCCGCACGGCGCACTGACCGTCGGCGCGGCTCACCCTCGTCGCGACCCTCCCCACGACACGGCGGCGATGAGCGTGGAGCGCGGGGCAGTGGACGCGGCCGACGCCGCGCGTCAGGCCGACGCCCGCGCGACGAGTTCGGGTGTGAGCACCACCCCGGCCGACGGCGCGCCGGCGATCGCGTCGGCCAGTGCCGCGACGGCGGCGGCCCCGAGCGCGTCGAAGTCCTGGCGCACCGTCGTCAACGGCGGGCGATAGTCGGCCGCGTCGGTCACGTCGTCGAAGCCGACGACCGCGACGTCGTCGGGCACGGCGCGCCCCGTCTCGGCGAGAGCGCGCAGCAGACCGAGCGCCATCTGGTCGTTCGCGGCGAACACCGCGCGCGCCTCGGCGGGCAGGTCGAGGCCCGCCGTGTGGCCGGATGCGGCGGTCCAGTCACCGCGGAGCGACTCGGGGACGGAGGTTCCGGCATCCGCCAGCGCCGCCCGCCAGCCGCGCTCGCGCTCGTCGGCGGCGTACGAGCCGGCCGGGCCCGCGAGGTGCCAGACCGGTCCTCGGCCGAGGGCGAGCAGGTGCGCCGTCGCCGTTGCGGCGCCGGCGGCGTGGTCGGTCTGCACGACGACGTAGCGATCGTCGGGCGCTGAGTCGACGACGACGAGCGCGAGCCCCTCCGGTACGTCGACGCCGCGGGCAGCGGCCGTCGCCTCGTTCAGCACGATCGCGCCGTCGACCCCCTGGTCGTGCAGGCGCGCGAAGCCCTGGGCGACGGCATCCGCGCCGGCGGCCGTGACGACGGTGAGGGCGTAGCCGCGGTCGGAGGCTGCGTCGGCGATCGCCTGCAGCATGCGCGAGTTGCCGACGCTCGCGAGCGTCGACACGATGAGGCCGATCGTCTCGGTGCGCCCGGTGCGCAGTGCCCGCGCGGCGCGGTGGGGACGGTAGCCGAGGTCGGCCATCGCACGTTCGACTCTGCCGCGCGTGGCCGGGTCGACGCGGGGGCTGTCGTTGACGACGCGCGACACGGTCTGCCCCGACACACCCGCCGCGGCGGCGACATCCGCCATCGACACCCGTCGCTGCATGGCGCCCCTCTCCCGCGTCCGATGTTCCGCATCCGCCGGTCACAACTCCGGTGATCCGCGTGATGTTGACGATAACACGACCCGCACGTACCATGTTGACGTGAACATGCAGGAGTTGCGACCCGAACCCCTCGGCGCCGGTGTCGTCAAGCGCGCCACGCGCCTGGCCGACGGCCGCGAACTGATCTACTTCGACGACCCCGACACGACGCTCTCCGCCGAGCGCAGCGTCGACACGCGCGACCTCGGCCCGCGGCCCGCGACGGCCTCGATGCGCCAGGACGTGCTGACCGGGGACTGGGTCTCGGTCGCGGCGGCGCGCCAGAACCGCGCGTTCCTGCCGCCGCCCGAGCTCGACCCGCTCGCCCCGCAGAGCCCCACGAACCCGTCCGAGATCCCGTCGGTCTACGACGTCGCCGTCTTCGAGAACAAGTCGCCCTCGTTCGGGCCCGCCCTCGCCGCCGCGACAGGTGACGCCCCCGAAGGCGCCGACGCCCCGCACGGACTCGACGACCTCGCCGCCCTCGGCCTCGGCCGCACCCGCACGAGCGTGGGCCGCTGCGAGGTCGTGTGCTTCTCGCCGGAGCGCGCCGGCTCGTTCGGTACCCAGAGCGTCACCCGCGCCCGCACCGTGATCGAGGCGTGGGCAGACCGCACCGCCGCCCTGTCGGCCCTGCCCGGCGTGCAGCAGGTGTTCCCGTTCGAGAACCGCGGCGAGGCCATCGGCGTCACCCTGCACCACCCGCACGGGCAGATCTACTCGTACCCGTACATCACGCCGCGCACCCAGCGCCTGCTCGACGCGATCGACCGCACCGCGCCCGACCTGTTCCAGCGCATCCTCGAGTTCGAACAGGCCGGACCCCGCGTGCTGCTGCGCGGCGAGCACTGGACGGCCTTCGTGCCGTTCGCGGCGCGCTGGCCGATCGAGATCCACATGATGCCGCACCGCCACGTGCCCGACTTCGCCGGCCTCACGGATGCCGAACGCGACGAACTCGCTCCCCTCTACCTGCGGCTGCTGCGCGGTGTCGACGCGCTCTACGACAGTGAGACGCCGTATATCGCCGCGTGGCATCAGGCCCCGGTGCACGTCGCCCGCGACACCGCCCGCCTGCACCTGCAGCTGACGAGCCCGCGCCGCGCCGCCGACAAGCTCAAGTTCCTCGCCGGATCCGAGGCCGCCATGGGCGCTTGGATCGGCGACGTCCCGCCCGAGAACGCAGCGGAGAAGCTGCGCGCCGCCATCGAAGGAGTCACCCTGTGAGCGCCCCCGCCACCCCCACCGCCGGCACCTGGTCCGCGCCCGGTCGCGTCAACCTCATCGGCGAGCACACCGACTACAACGACGGGTTCGTGTTCCCGTTCGCGATCGAGTTCCGCACGAGTGTCGAGCTCACCACGCGCGCCGACGGCCGCATCCGCGTGTCGTCGTCTTTCAGCGACGAGTCGGTCGAGGTCGCCCTCGCCGACCTCGCGGATGTGTTCCCCGCGCGGCGTGACGAGATCGTCGAGTGGGCGCGGTACCCGCTCGGCGTCGCGTGGGCGCTGCTGGAGGCCACCGGCACCGACCCGTCCGCCGTCCCCGGAGTCGACCTCGCCTTCCGCTCCGACGTGCCCGTCGGCGCCGGCCTTTCGTCGTCGGCGGCGATCGAGGGGGCGACCGCCTCCGCACTCGACGAGGTGTGGGCGCTCGGACTGGACCGCGTCGCCCTCGCCAAGATCGGCCGCCGCGCCGAGAACGAGGCCGTCGGCGCACCGACCGGCATCATGGACCAGATGGCCTCGATGCTGGGCCGGGCGGATGCCGGCACCTTCCTCGACTGCCGGTCGCTCGAGGCCCAGGTCGTCGACCTCGGCTTCGCCGCCGCGGGTCTGGAGCTGCTCGTCATGGACACGAAGGTCACCCACGCGCACTCCACCGGCGGCTACGGCGAGCGCCGCGCCGCATGCGAACGGGGTGCCGAGATCATGGGCGTGCCCGCACTGCGCGACCTCACGGTCGACGACCTCGCCCGTGCGCACGAGCTCATGGACGACGTCACGTTCCGCCGCGTCAAGCACGTCGTCACCGAGGACCAGCGCGTGCTCGACGCCGTCGCGTCGCTGCGCGCCGAGGGTCCCCGCGCGATCGGGCACCTGCTCGACGCGTCGCACGTCTCGATGCGCGACGACTTCGAGATCTCGGTGCCCGAGCTCGATCTCGCCGTCGACACGGCCCGCGCCGCAGGTGCCGTCGGCGCACGCATGACCGGTGGCGGTTTCGGTGGCGCCGCGATCGCGCTCGTCGACCACGACCTGGTGCCGGCGGTCACGGCCGCCGTCGAGCAGGCATTCGCGGATGCCGGGTTCACCGCCCCGCACATCTTCACCGTCACCCCCTCGGAGGGCGCCCGCCGCGACGCGTGACCCCGGGGGTCCGTACCCCCGGTGGTTGAGTAGCCGGCGCAGCCGGCGTATCGAAACCCTCGCACCTTCCATCACCGCCGGGCCCGGGGCGTTTCGACTCGTCGCTGCGCTCCTCGCTCAACGACCGGGAGGTACCCACCGGTGGTTGTAGCGCGCAACGCGCGCGTATCGAAACCCGTGCGCTCCACATCGCCCGCGCCCGTCAAGGCCTGGTGTGCGGCATCCGCTGGCCGTAGCGTCGGAGGCGGGGTGCGGACCATCCCGCCCCGGGAGGAGAGAACGTGTCGTACATCACCGTGGCCACCGAGAACTCCGTCGATGTGGAGCTGTTCTACACCGACCAGGGCACCGGCGACCCTGTCGTGCTCATCCACGGCTTCCCGCTCGACGGCGAGTCGTGGGGCAAGCAGCAGGCCGCCCTGCTCGACGGCGGCTACCGCGTCATCGCGTACGACCGGCGCGGCTTCGGCAACTCCACGAAGACCGCCTCCGGTCACGACTACGACACGTACGCCGCCGACCTGCACGCCCTCATCGAAGAGCTCGACCTCGAAGACGCCGCCCTCGTCGGCTTCTCGATGGGCACCGGCGAGATCGCGCGCTACCTGTCGCGCTACGGCGCAGGGCGCATCTCGCGGGTCGCGTTCCTCGGTTCGCTCGAGCCGTTCCTGCTGATCACCGACGACAACCCCGACGGCGCCGGCGACCAGGCGTTCTTCGACGGCACCTCGGATGCGGTCCGCGCCGACCGCCACGCCTTCCTCACCGGGTTCTTCCACGACTTCTACAACACCGACCAGCTGCTCGGCTCGCGCCTGTCGCAGGAGGCGCTCGAGGCGAGCGTGCAGACCGCGAACCGCGCCGGCAACGCGGCTATCGTCGCGGCCCCGCTCACCTGGCCGACCGATTTCCGCGCCGACATCCCCGAGATCACGGTGCCGGCACTCATCCTGCACGGCACGGCCGACAACATCCTGCCGATCGACAAGACGGCGCGCCGCTTCCGCGAGCTGCTGCCGGAGGCCACCTACGTCGAGCTCGAGGGCGCTCCCCACGGGCTGCTCTGGACGCACGGCGACGAGGTCAACGAGGCGCTGCTGGCGTTCCTGCGGGCGTGAGTCCCGACCGGCGCGGCCGCGGCACCGCCGGCGCGCGGGGCGCGATCGTCGGCGCCGCGCTGGTGGGCGCCGCGGTGCTCGCCGGGAGCGAGTGGCGGGCGTGGCGCATCTCCCGTGCGGGCTACCCGGATGCGGCCGAGCCGGGGCCGCCGGACGGGGCGGACGTCGTGGTGGTGCTGGGTTATCCGGGGCGCCGCGACGGCTCGCCCGGCATCGTGCAGCGCTGGCGCACCCGCATCGCACGGCGCAGTGCTCCGCCGGACGCGCTGTTCGTGTTCACGGGCGGCGCCGTGCACGGCGACGTGCCCGAGGCGGTGACGATGGCGCGGTATGCGCAGCGTCTCGGCATCCGCACCGACCGCATCGTGCGCGAGACGCGCGCGACGACGACGCGCGAGAACCTCGCACTGTCGCTGCCCTGGCTCGTCGGCGCGCGCAGCATCCGCCTCGCCTCAGACACCGGCCATGCCCGCCGTGCCCGGCAGTATCTGCGCGAGCTCGACCCCGCACTGCACGCCCGGCTGCTTCCCACCCGGGACTTCCTACCGCTCGAGACCGGACCGCTGCGCCTCGCGCTGCTGATCCACGACGCCGTCGCCGCCCGCGTCCGCGCCCACCGCGCGCGGCGCGCGCTCGGCCCTCACCCGTGAGGGACCACCAGCGAGACCGCCATCGCGAGACCTCATCTGCCGGACGAGACAGCGGGGGCAACCCGAGGTCTCGTCCGGCAGTCGAGGTCTCGCGGATGCAGCGACGCGCGACGACGACCCGCGACGACGACCGACGACCGCCCCCGCGCCGCCGCCGCCTGGCACTCCGCGACCCGACGAGCGCCCCGGCCCGGGTCAGGGGCGCGGAGCGTTGGCGAGGGCGAGCAGGCCGTCGATCATCTCGGGGGTCGCGGCGTCGCCGGCGATCATCGAGATGCGGCCGAACGGGAACGAGGTCATCATCGCCAGCGGATCGACGCCCTCCGGCAGGATGTCGGCGACGCCGTCCATGCCCGCCATCATCTGCGCGATGGACTCCTTCAGCACGGGACCGGCGACCGGGTGGGCGAGCACCTCGCCGAGCGTCGACTCGCGCGTGAGCGGCACCGACACCTCGTCGGCGGCGACGGTCGCCGTCGCGATGCCGCGGACGTCGCGACTGGATGCCGCCACCTCGACGGTGTAGTCGCCGCCCTCGACGACCCAGCGGTCGACGCGGACGTCCCAGTAGGCGAGGTCGGCGCGACGCACCGTGAGCGACACCTCCCGGGTCTCCCCCGGCTCGAGCGCGACCGACGCGAACGCCTTGAGCTCCCGCGCGGGACGCTGCACCGCGGAGCCCGCCAGCGACGTGTAGACCTGCACGACCTCGCGGCCGGCGACGGCGCCCGTGTTGGTGACCGGCACCGTCACGACCACATCGCCGTCGGCGCCCCCGGACACCGCGACCGCGCCGTAGGCGAACGTCGTGTACGACAGTCCGTGCCCGAAGGGGTAGGCCACCTCGAGGTCGCGCGCGTCGTACCAGCGGTATCCGACGAACAGGCCTTCGCCGTAGCGGACGTGCCCGAACTCGCCCGGGAAGTCGAGGTAGGCGGGCGTGTCCGACAGGCGCACCGGGATCGTCTCGGTGAGCTTGCCCGACGGGTTCACGTCGCCGAAGAGCACATCGGCCGTCGCCGACCCACCCGCCTGCCCGAGCAGCCAGCCCTCGAGGATCGCCGGCACGCGGTCGCGGAACGGCAGCGCGACGACGCCGCCGCCCGAGAGCACGACGACGACCTTCGGTGTGACCTCGAGCAGCGAGTCCAGCAGGGCGAGCTGCTCGGCGGGCAGGTCGATGTCGGTGCGGTCGTAGCCTTCCGACTCGATGCGTGCCGGCAAGCCGAGGAAGGCGACCACCACATCGGCGCCGGCCGCCGCGGCGACGGCCTCGGCGCGCAGCGCCGCCTGCTCGGCGTCGGGCACGTCGGGCGCGACCGAGAACCCGGGCGCGTACGCCACCTCGCCGCCCGCCGCGCCGCGGATGGCGGTGAGCGCGTCGTCGAGGCGCGTGGGGTTGATCATCGACGAGCCGGCGCCCTGGTAGCGCGGCTTCTCGGCGAACGCCCCGACGACGGTGAGCTTCGCGTCGCGGCGCAGCGGCAGCAGGCAGCCCTCACCTCCGATCGACTCATTGCGCAGCAGCACCATCGCCCGCCCCGCGGCCTCGCGCGCGAGCGCGTGGTGCGCGTCGACGTCGAGCGGTCCGCTGACACGCCCGGCGCCGGCCTGCGCCTTCTCGACGAGGTCGATGACGCGCTGCGCCGCGAGGTCCAGCGACGCCTCGTCGAGCGTGCCGGCGGTCACGGCATCCACCAGCTGACGGTCGGTCACCCCGCCCGACGACGGCATCTCGAGGTCGAGCCCGGCGGGCAGGCCCACGACACGGTCGTTGACGGCGCCCCAGTCCGAGACGACGAGGCCCTCGAAGCCCCACTCTTCGCGCAGCACGGTCGTCAGCAGCCACGGGTCCTCCGACGCGTACACGCCGTTGATCTTGTTGTACGCGCACATCACCGTCCACGGCTGGGCGTCGGTGACGACGCGCTCGAAGCCGCGCAGGTAGATCTCGCGCAGCGGCCGCGGGTCGACGTCGGAGCTCGCCCGCATCCGGTCGTGCTCCTGGTTGTTGGCGGCGAAGTGCTTGAGCGAGGCGCCGACGCCCTGCGACTGGATGCCGCGCACGAGAGCCGCGCCCAGCACGCCCGAGACGATCGGGTCTTCGGAGAGGTACTCGAAGTTGCGGCCGCACAGCGGCGAGCGCTTGATGTTGATGCCGGGGCCGAGCAGCACCGCGACGTTCTCGATGGCTGTCTCGACGCCGAGAGCGACGCCGACGCGCTCGACGAGGTCGACGTCCCACGACGCGCCGAGGCCGACCGCGGGCGGGAAGCACGTCGCCGGCACCGAGTCGCCCATGCCGAGGTGGTCGCCGCCTTCGCGCTGCTTGCGCAGACCGTGCGGGCCGTCGGTGACCATGATCGCGGGCAGGCCGACCCGGTCGACGGGCTTGGTGTACCAGAAGCTCGCGCCGCTCGTGAGCGACGCCCTCTCCTCGAGGGTGAGGTCGGATGCGGAGATGTGGGCCATGGTCGTCCTTTCGCATGACGGCGCCGTCGTCATAAACCTTATGTCGCTCGGTTTTCGATCTCAAGAGAATCTCCGGTTTACTGGCGTGATGGCGCACCGAGGGTCGTACGCGAAGGGCATCGCCAAACGCGAGGAGATCCTCACGCGCGCGCTCGAGGTCGTCGCGCGCCAGGGCGTGCGCGGGGCGTCGGTGAAGGTGATCGCGGATGCCGTGGGCCTCAGCCAGGCGGGGCTGCTCCACTACTTCGACTCGAAGGAGGAGCTGTTCACCGAAATCCTCCGCAAACGCGACGAGCTCGACCAGATCGCGTCGAGACCGGATGCCGACGACCTCGTCGGCGGATTCCTCCGCGTCGTGCGCCACAACGCCGAGGTGCCGGGGCTCGTCGAGCTGTTCTCCCGCCTCGCCGTCGACGCCGCCGACCCGCGGCATCCGGCCCACGACTACTTCCTGGAGCGGTCGGCCGGCCTCCGCGCCGAGATGTCGGCCTCCATCGCGGCGCTGAGCGCGCGCGGGGACGCGCCGGCCGGCGACCCGGAGGCGATCGCGCGGATCGTGCAGGCGGCCACCGACGGCCTGCAACTGCAGTGGCTGCTCGACCCGTCGATCGACATGGCGGGAACCCTCGAGACCCTGTTCGCCCTGCTGCGCGCGGCCGCGGGCGACGGGTCCGGCGGCGGGACCCACGCCGCGGGTTCCGGAGCCGCATCGTCCTGAGCACCCGTACGACGTGTCAGCAGTCACATACGGCGGGCCGGCGGCCCCGATGGTCGCCAGAGGTGCCTGGTGACCGCCCGCCCGCGACCCGGGTCAGACGCGCGTCACGACGGCATCCGGGATGCGGCGCCTCATGACGCCGACGGCCTCGTCGCTCGCGTCGACGAGCACCGCGTCGCGACCGAGCGCGGCGGCGACGGCACCGGTCGTGCCGCTGCCGGCGAACAGGTCGAGCACGCGGTCGCCCGGGCGGCTGGAGGCTTGCACGATGCGTCGGAGGATCCCCTCGGGCTTCTGCGTCGGGTAGCCGGTTTTCTCGCGTCCGCTCGTGGGCACGATGGTGTGCCACCAGACGTCGGTGGGGAGCTTGCCGCGCGCCGCCTTCTCGGGGGTGACGAGTCCCGGGGCCATGTAGGGCTCCCGGTCGACGGCGTCGGAGTCGAACCAGTAGCGCGTCGGATCCTTGACGTAGACGAGGATCGTGTCGTGCTTGGTGGGCCAGCGACGCCGACTCTTGGCGCCGTAGTCGTAGGCCCAGATCAGCTCGTTGAGGAACTTGTCGCGTCCGACGAGCGCGTCCAGCAGCACCTTGGCGTAGTGGGCCTCGCGGTAGTCGAGGTGCAGGTACAGCGTGCCGTCGTCGGCGAGCAGGCGCCACGCTTCGCGCAGCCGCGGCTCGAGGAAGTCCCAGTAGTCGTCGAACCGGTCGTCGTAGACCCGCAGATCGCCGCGCAGCCGCGCGTAGCTCGTGCCGCGGAACCCGTTCTTCACCGGCGCGCGTTCGTAACTCCGGAGATCCGCGTGCGCGCCGCCCGCCTCGGACGCAGCATCCCCGGAGTTCCGGGCCTGTGCCCCCGGGCCGGACGCCTCACGGTTCGCGATCTCCGGAGTTGTGAACGCCCGCTCGACGGCACGGGACTGCACGCGGCCGGTGTTGAACGGCGGATCGAGGTAGACGAGGGTGAACGCCCCCGATTCCAGGCCGGCCGCGGCGGCGAGGTTGTCGCCGTGGCGGACCTCGACGCGCCCGCGGCCCGGCGACGCGTCGGCCACCGGCCCCGGATCGGTCACGAGATCGGTCACGGCACGCGGCGCAGCCACGCGTCGGTCGAGAACTTCGACGCGACGAGCGCCTCGGCCTCGGCGTACTCCTCGTCGGTGATGCGCCCCGGCTCCGCGCCGTACAGCTTCGAGAACGTCTCGACGAACCGGTCGATGATCGCCGCGCGCGGCAGGCCCGTCTGACTGCGCAGCGGATCGACGCGCTTGGCGGCCGACGTCGTGCCCTTGTCGCTGAGCTTCTCGCGGCCGATGCGCAGCACCTCGGTCATGACCTGGCCGTCCATGTCGTACGAGAGGGTCGCGTGGTGCAGCACGCCGCCGTTGGCGAGCCGCTTCTGCGCGGCGCCGCCGATCTTGCCGCTCGGCGAGGCGATGTCGTTCAGCGGCTGGTAGGTCGCCTCGATGCCGAGCGAGCGCAGCGCCTGCAGCACCCAGTCGTCGAGGAAGGCGTACGAGTCGGCGAAGGTCATCCCCGCCACGAGGGATGCCGGAACGTACAGCGAGTAGGTCACGATCGACCCGGCGGCCATCAGCATCGCGCCGCCGCCGGAGATACGGCGGACGACGTCGAACCCGTGACGCTGCGCACCCTCGGGGTCGACCTCGTTGCGCAGCGATTGGAACGAGCCGATCACGACGGCCGATTCGTCCCACTCCCAGATGCGGAGGGTGGGCTTGCGACGCCCGTCGCCGACGCGGCTGGTGAGCACCTCGTCGAGGGCGAGGTTCATCCGCGGCGAGACCGCCTTCTCGTGCACGACCTCCCACTCGAAATCCCGCCAGCCCGGGGCGGTGACGAGGGCGCGCCGCACGGCGGTGCCGACCGACTCCGGGGTGAACCCCAGCAGCTGAGCCCCCTCGGGCAGGGCGGCGCGCACGGCCGCGGCGATGCCGGCGACATCGGTCTCGACAGGCAGGCCGGTGACGGCCGCGTCGATGCCCTGGAGGGCGTCGTCGGGCTCGAGGAAGAAGTCCCCCGCGAGGTGGAAGTCGGTGATGAGACCCTCGTCGACTTCGAGATCGACGACGACGAGCTTGCCGCCCGGAACCTTGTACTCCCCGTGCATCCGTCCAGCCTACGGCCGCGCGCGGCCCCGGATGCGGGTCACGACGAGGCCGATGAGGCAGAAGCCGAGCACCGCGGCGCCGAGCCGTGCGAGCCACAGCAACGCGACCTGCCACCAGGCGGGCAGCGGCACGGCGCCGAACAGGAAGCGCAGGAACGCCTCGCCGCCGTCCATCGACACCGACGAGGTGTCCGACAGCCCCACGCCGAGCAGGCCGATCAGGAACAGGGCGGCGCCGGCGGTGACGCCCACCGCCCACCACGCCGCCGCCGGCACGGCCTCGCCCGCGGCCCGCATCCGCCGCCAGCGGAGCGTGACGGTGACGGCGAGCACGACGAGGGCGGCCGCGATCCACACGCCGGCGAAGGCCATGAACGCCATCGCGGGGGTGACGAGGATGCTGCGGATGGCCTCGGAAGCCCAGCCGCTCGCGAATCCGGCGACGGTGGCGCGCAGCACCATCCCGACGGCGAGGGCGATGACGGCCCACAGCACGTCACCCAGCACGCGGGTGAGGATCACGCCGAGGGCGGCCTTCCACCGCGCCGCGCCGCCCGGATGCACGAGCGCCTCGGCGGGGAACGCGCTGAGCCGCAGCGCCGACGCGACGGCGGCGCCGCCGGCGCCCAGCAGCAGGATGACCCAGAATCCGGGTTCGATCAGCAGGAAGCGGTTGGGGTCGAGCAGCGACATCGCGAGCACCGCGACGAGCGCGCACCCGAGCACGATCCAGCGGATGCCGCCCCGCGCGATCCCGGCCCACTCCGGGGTGAGCGGCTCGGGCGCCCCCGACCCCGACGCCCCGGTCCCCGCGACCGGCTCCCCCAGAGGCCGGGACCCGGCGGGCCGACGCGACCGGCGCTTGCGCCGGCGCTGCGGCCGGCTCATGCCCGCACCGGGAAGCGTGCGTCGAGCCAGGCGAGCAGGTCGGCGCGCACCTGCTGCTGGATGGTCTCGTTGAAGATCTCGTGCCGTGCGTCGGGGTAGACGAGGGTCGTCACGTCGGTGAGGCCGGAGCGGGACCGGTACGCCTCGGCGAGCCGGTGCACGGCGCGCGGGCCGCCGACGGTGTCGTCGCGGCCGACCATCAGCAGCATCGGCACGTCGATTCCCAGGTTTCGGCGGGGGCGGCCGAGCAGGCGCAGGGTGTCGCGGATGCCGAACAGCTGCGGCAGGGTCTTCACCGTCGTGAGGGGGTCGTCGAGGAACGCCTGCCCCACGGCAGGGTCGGTCGCCAGCCACTCGACACCGGTGGCGTCCGGTCCCCGCCAGGGCTTGTTGAGGTCGCCGGAGTTCAGTGACCCCGGCCACCGCAGCGACGAGCCGGAGAGCACGACGGCGCTGTAGTCGCGCGGCTGCGCGTCGAAGAGGATCTGCGCGAGGAACGACCCCCACGAGTGGCCGAGCAGCACGAGCGGGAGGCCGGGGTGGGCGTCGTGGATGATGTCCGTGAGCTGCCGCACGGCGGCGACGGCGGCACGGTGTCCCCCCACCCCGAGCCGGCCGAGCCGATCGGCGTCGCCGGCGTGCTGGGCCATGCCGGTGCGGCCGTGGCCGCGGT
Organism: Microbacterium telephonicum; assembly: GCF_003651225.1. Lineage (GTDB taxonomy): Bacteria > Actinomycetota > Actinomycetes > Actinomycetales > Microbacteriaceae > Microbacterium > Microbacterium telephonicum. The sequence goes on along the minus strand of NZ_RCDB01000001.1, from coordinate 386,048 downwards.
GGTCGTCGGCGTAGACGGTGAAGCCGGCGGCGACGAGCGCCTCGGCCAGCGCCGTGTAGCGGCCGGCGTGTTCGCCGACGCCGTGCAGCAGCTGCACGACACCGCGCACCGCGCCCGAGGCCGGATACACGTCGTAGACGATGCGCACCCCGTGCGCGTCGGTGAACTCGGGCATGCCCGAAGTCTAGGGCGGCACGCTCCGGGCCTTCGCCCTCCACGGCCGGAGAATCCAGGCATCCGCGATTTTCTTTAGCAAAGCTAATGAGCTATGCTAACGAGTTGACATGAGCCCTGCCGAGACGACCGCCGCACCCCCGACCGCCCCCGCCGCCACGCCCGACGACCACCCGCACGCGCCGCTTGCGACCGAGGTGCGCATGGCGACCTTCCGGCTCGCGCGGCGCCTGCGCTCGCAGCGCGCGGTCGACTCGATGAGCGACGGGCAGTTCGCGGTGCTCGCCGCACTCAAGGTGCACGGCCCGCACACCCTCGGCGAGCTCGCCGACCGCGAGCGCGTCTCGGCCCCGTCGATGAACCGCACCGTCAACGGACTCGAAGAGGCCGGCTACCTCTCCCGCACGCCCGACCGGGACGACCGCCGCAAGGTCAACATCCATCTGACGGATGCCGGCCTCGTCGTCGTCGAGGAGACCACCCGCCGACGCGACCTGTGGCTCGAACAGGCCCTCGGCGACCTCACCGACGCGCAGCGCGACGCGCTCACGGCCGCCGCCGCCGTGATGCAGGAGGTGGCCGCGCGATGAGCAGCACGATGTTCCGCTCCTTCGCGGCCTTCAACTACCGGGTCTGGTTCATCGGCGCGCTCGTCTCCAACGCCGGCCAGTGGATGCAGTCCACCGCGCTCAGCTGGGTCGTGCTCACGAGCCTCACCGACAACGACGCCGGCGCGATGGGCATCACGATGGCGCTGCAGTTCGCACCGCCGCTGCTGCTGGTGGGCGTCACCGGATGGGTCGCCGACCGGTTCGACCGGCGCAAGCTCCTCGTGCTGACTCAGTCGCTGCTGATGGTCGTGGGCGCGATCATCGGCTATCTCCTGCTGGCGGGGGTGATGACCCTCGGCATGATGTACGCCTTCGCGCTCGTGCTCGGCATCATCGCGGCCTTCGACAACCCCGCGCGCCAGGCGTTCGTCTCCGACCTCGTCTCCCGCGAGCACGCCTCCAACGCCGTCGCCCTCAACGCCGCGTCGTTCAACGCCGCCCGCATGATCGGTCCGGCGCTGGCCGGGATCATGATCGTGGCCGTCGGCACCGGATGGGTGTTCTTCGTCAACGCGGCGACGTTCCTCGCGATGATCGTGGCCCTGCTGCTCATCCGCACGCACGAGCTCATCCCGCGCGTGAAGGCGCCCGGCGCCGCCCGCCTCGCCGACGGCTTCCGCTACGTCGGCAAGCGCCCCGACCTCATGGTCGCCTTCGCGATGGTGTTCCTGCTCGGCGCGTTCGGCATGAACTTCCCGATCTTCGCCTCGACGATGGCGATCGAGTTCGGGCAGGAGGCCGACGGCTACGGTCTGCTCAGCTCGATCCTCGCGATCGGCTCGCTCGCGGGCGCCCTGCTGGCCGCCCGCCGCGACCGCGCCCGCATCCGCATGGTCATCGTCGGCACCGGCCTGTTCGCCGTCGCCGCGCTCGTCTCGTCGGTCATGCCGACCTACTGGACGTATGCCGTCACGCTCATGTTCACCGGCTTCGCGGTCGTCACGACCATGACGACGGCCAACGGCTACGTGCAGACGACGACCGATCCCGCCCTGCGCGGCCGTGTGCTGGCGCTGTACATGGCGATCCTCATGGGCGGCACCCCGATCGGCGCGCCGATCGTCGGCTGGGTGGCCGCGCAGTACGGCCCCCGCATCGCGATCGTCGTCGGCGGCGTCGCGGCGCTGGCGGCGTTCCTCATCGGCTTCGTCTGGCTGCTGCGCTCGGGGCGGCTGCACCGCCACGAGACGCGCCGGTTCGCGCTGGCGATCGACGAGACGACCCCCATCTCGGTCGTGCCGCCCGAGGAGTTCAGCGACGAGATCGCCGCGACCACGCCCATCAGCCTCCCGGAAGCGACGGAGGTTCCGCGCCGCAAGGCCGGCTGAGCCCGCCGCCCCGGCATCCTCGAGTCCCGCATCCGCGGCCGCGCATCCTCGGAGACCTGCAGTTCTTCGGATGCGGGAGGCACCCACGTTCCGAAGATCCGCAGATCTCCGAAGAAAGCAGACCCGGGCATCCGCGGCCGCGTAACCTGCCGACCCCGTAACCTGCCACCCGCATCCGGCTCGGTGTGGTGGACTGGATGCCGCGAACGTTCGAGGAAGAAGTGAGAGCATGACCGGCGACCCCTACGGCGGCGACAGCCGCGCCATCGACGACCTGGACGACGAGTTCGCCCGCGCGATGCGCCCGACCCGCCGCACCCCGAAGCTCGACGTCGACCCGTCGATCGCCCGGTCGTGGCTGCTCGTGCCGGGCACGCGCGCCGACATCTTCGACGAGATGGCGCGCTCCCGGGCGGATGCCGTCGTGCTCGACATCGAGGATGCCGTCGATCCGTCGAACAAACCGGCCGCGCGTGCCGACGTCGCGGCGTGGCTGCGCGCCGGCGGCAAGGCGTGGGTGCGCGTCAACGACGCGGCCAGCCCGTTCTGGGGCGACGACCTCGCCGCCCTCGCCGGCATCCCGACCCTGCAGGGGGTCATGCTCGCCAAGACCGAGACGCCCGCGCAGGTCACCAGCACCGCCGACCGCCTCGGAGGCGGCGTGCCCGTCGTCGCGCTCATCGAGTCGGCGCTGGGACTGGAGGACGCGGCGCACATCGCCCGCGCGCAGGGCGCGTTCCGTCTCGCGTTCGGCTCGGGCGACTTCCGCCGCGACACCGGCATGAGCGCGGATGCCGAGGCGATGGCGTACCCGCGTGCCCGCCTCGTCGTCGCAAGCCGTGTGGGCGGGCTGCCCGGGCCCATCGACGGCCCCACGGTGAGCTCCAGCATGCCGACGCTGCGCGAGCAGTCCGCCATCACTGTGTCGATGGGCATGACGGGAAAGCTCTGCCTCACCTCCGACCAGGCGCCGGTGATCAACGAGGTCATCTGCCCGACCCCGAGCGAGGTCACCTGGGCACTCGATTTCCTCGAGGACTTCGAGAGCCGCGGCCGCGTCATCCGCGACGGGTCCGACCTGCCACGCCTGGGTCGCGCCCAGAAGATCGAGAAGCTCGCTCTCGCCTTCGGGGTGCACCCCTCCTCGTGAGCGCGTCGCCGGTCAGGCCCCCACGCGACTGAGGCGCCGCATCCCGTGAGGGAACACGTCGGCGTCTAGAGAACAGGTGGCACCCATATCCTCGGCGCCGCGTTGTTCCCTCACGGGACGGATGCGGGAGCGCGCGCCCCGCGGGAGCCACACGCCGCGGCGCAGGTCAGGCCTCGCGGGTGATCGTCACCTTCACGTGCAGCTGGCTCTTGAACGGGCCGGCGTACACGCCGCGCAGCGGCGGCACGTCGTTGTAGTCGCGGCCGCGGCCGACCAGCACGTGGCGGTCGCCGATCTCGGTGTTGTTGGTGGGGTCGAAGCCCTGCCAGGCGCCGGCGAACCACTCGACCCACGCGTGCGACTCGCCGATCGCGGCGACGCAGACCTCGGCGTCGGGTTGCGGATGCAGGTAGCCCGACACGTAGCGGGCGGGGATGCCGACGTGGCGCAGCGCGCCGAGCGTGATGTGGGCGATGTCCTGGCACACGCCCTTGCGCTCGGTCCAGGCCTCCGCGCCGGTCGAGTGCACGCCGGTGATCCCGAAGACGTACTCCATCGCGTCGCCGAGCGCCGTCGCGATCGCGAGCGCGGCCGCCGCGGGGGTGTCGTGCTGGGCGGCGATCGTGCGTGCGATGTCGGCGACCTCGGGATGCGGGTCGGTGCGCGCGGACTGGCCGAGCATCTCCACCGTCGCGATCGCCCGCTGCGTCTCGCGGGCGAGGTCGTCCCAGCCGATGTCGGAGAGCTCGAGCGGACGAGGGCGCACCTCGACGAGCGAGCGCGCCGTGATGTTCAGCGCGGAGTGCCCGGCCAGCACGTCGAAGGCGGCGACGCGCGTGCCGAAGTAGTCGACGTACTGGTTGACGCTCGTGGACGGCTCGATGTCGAGCTGCGAGCTGAGCACGAACTGGCTGTCGGTCGAGCTCGGCAGCATCCGCGCCTCGTTGTAGGAGGCGCCGACGTCACCCTCGTACGCGAAGCCGGTCGCGTGCTCGATGCGCAATCTCCGCGGCCCCTGAGCCTGTCGAAGGGTCATGAGGTCTCTCCGATCCAGCTGGGCTCCGCGTGCGTCGGGAAGAAGCGGGCGCGGATGGCCTCCGACGCCTCGCGGGTGACCTTCTGCACCTGCTCCATGTGCTCGGGCAGCTCGTCGAGGATCTCGGTGATCGGACGGTACTCGAGGTCGTTGCGGATGCGGCCGAGCGCCCGCAGCACGGAGTTGGAGTGGCCGACGCGGTCGGCGACGGGGTCGATCGCGCGCATGCACTCCTCGGCCCGGGCGATCGAGTGGATGACGGAGCGCGGGAAGAGGCGGTCCAGCAGCAGGAACTCGGCGGCGTTTCGTGCCGTCGGCATCCCGCGGTAGGTGCGCAGGTACGCCTCGTATCCGCCGCAGGAGCGCAGGATCGTCGTCCACGACGGCCCCGACGCCTCGGTCAGCGTGCGCGTCGCGAGCATGCGGGCCGTCATGTCGGTGCGCTCGATCGTGCGTCCCAGCGTGAAGAACTGCCAGGCCTCGTCGCGGCTCGTCGTCGAATCGGCGATGCCGACCGCGAGCGCCCCGCGCTCGCGCACCCACTGGAAGAACTCGTGCGCCTTCTCGTCGTTGACCCGGCGCGGCATGCGCGAGTACGTCGTGTTGAGCGTCTCCCACAGTTCGGTCGAGACGATCTCACGGGCACGGCGCGCGTTCTCGCGTGCCGCCTGCAGCGCGTAGGCGATGCTCGACGGGTTCGTGCGGTCGACGGCGAGCCGGGTGAGCACGTTGTTGCGGCTCACGCGGTCGAGGTCGTCGGCGGGCGCGGCGCCCATGACGGCCATGAGCGACCGGCAGGCGATGTCCTCGTCGATCCACGGGTCTTCCAGCAGCAACTGCAGGTGCACGTCGAGAATGCGCGCGGTGCCGTCGGAGCGCTCGATGTACCGCCCGATCCAGAACAGAGACTCTGCAATGCGGCTCAGCATGAGCCGCTCCTTCCGGTCGTCATGTCGCGCCCCTGTTGCTGCTGCTCCTGCTGGGACGACGAGCCCGGCGCGGCGTCCTGCGGCGAGTGGGCGGGCTCGGCCTGCGTGTCGTAGATGATCGGGATCGCCTGTGTGACGGATGCCTGCTCCGCCACGAGCGCGGCGACATTGTGCTGTGCGTACTCGACGCTGCCCGGCGCGGCACCGCCGACGATCCAGGTGTCCTTCGAGCCGCCGCCCTGGCTGGAGTTGACGACGAGCTGACCCTCGGGCAGTGCGACGCGGGTGAGCCCGCCGGGCAGCACCCACACGTCGTCGCCGTTGTTCACGGCGAACGGCCTCAGGTCGGCGTGGCGGGGACGCATCCCGTCCTCGACGAGCGTCGGGATCGTCGAGAGCATGACGACGGGCTGCGCGATCCACCCGCGCGGATCGGTGATGAGCTTCTTGCGCAGCGTCTCGAGCTCGGCGGGGCTGGCGTCGGGGCCCACGACGAGGCCCTTGCCGCCCGAGCCGTCGACGGGCTTCACGACGAGCTCGTGGAGCCGGTCGAGCACCTCTTCGAGCGCCTCCGGCTCCTCGAGCCGCCACGTGTCGACGTTCTTGAGGATGGGGTCCTCGGCCAGGTAGTAGCGGATGAGGTCGGGCACGTACGTGTAGAGCAGCTTGTCGTCGGCGACGCCGTTGCCCACCGCGTTCGCGATCGTCACGTTGCCGAGGCGCGCGGCGAGCATGAGACCGGGGGCTCCCAGCATCGAGTCGGCGCGGAACTGCAGCGGATCGAGGAAGTCGTCGTCGACGCGGCGGTAGATGACGTCGACGCGCTTGGGTCCGCGGGTGGTGCGCATGAAGACCTTGCCGCCCATGCACTGCAGGTCGCGGCCTTCGACGAGCTCGACGCCCATGAGACGGGCGAGCAGGGTGTGCTCGAAGTAGGCGGAGTTGTAGACGCCGGGGGTGAGCACGACGACGTTGGGGTCTTCGACACCGGGCGGGGCGGAGTTGCGCAGCGCCTCGAGCAGCTTGTTCGGGTAGTCGCCGACGGGGCGCACCCGCAGCGACGAGAACAGTTCCGGCAGGGTCTGCGCCATGACGCGACGGTTCGAGATGACGTAGCTGACGCCCGAGGGCACCCGCACGTTGTCCTCGAGCACGCGCATCTCGCCGTTCTCGTCGCGGATGAGGTCGATCCCGGCGACCTGGATGCGCACGCCGTTGGCGGAGTGGATGCCGGCGGCCTGGCGATAGAAGTACTGCGAGCTGGCGATGAGAGCCGCCGGCAGCACGCCGTCGCGCACGCAGTGCTGGTGCCCGTAGGCGTCGTCGAGGAACGCCTCGAGCGCCTTGACGCGCTGCTTCACGCCCTTCGCGACGTGCGCCCACTCGTCGTACTCGATGATGCGGGGCACGGCATCCAGCGGGAAGGGGCGCTCCTCGCCCGCGAAGTCGAAGGTGACGCCCTGGGCGAGGTAGGAGCTGGCGAGCGAATCGGTGCGTCCGCGCAACTCCTCCTGCGTCATCTGGGCGAGCGCCTGATAGAGCTCCCGGTAGGCGTCGCGGGACTGCGCCTGGCCCTCGGAGGCGGCCACCGTCGCGAACATCTCGTCGAACGCGGGCACTCCGGAGACCGTCTTGCGCGGCGCCAGAGTGGAGCCGTAGCCGTCGAAGAGGTCACCCATGGCATGACTCTAGTCCGGGGCATGTTGCGCGAGTGTTTCGCGCCGGGGGCCCTTAACGGGAGCGCTGCGACGTGCGTCGGCCCCGGGCGGGGTGCGGCGGACGTACGCTGGCCGGATGGCGGATGCCGGAGGTCGTGACACCGGGCGGGCGATGCTCGCGGGCGTCGCCGCCACGGCGCTGGGGGCGGGTCTCGGCGAGCTCGCGGCCGCCCTGCTCGCCCCGTCGTCCGGACCGGTGTCGGTCATCGGGTCGGCGCTCATCGACGTCGCTCCGCCGTGGGCCAAGGACACCGCGATCGCCCTGTTCGGCACGGCCGACAAGGTCGCCCTCGTCACGGGCATCGCGATCGCGCTGCTCGCCGTCGCGGCGGGCGCCGGGGTGCTCGAGGCGCGCCGAGCGCCGTGGGGGCGCGGCGTGCTGCTCGCCCTCGGCGGCGCCGGCGTGCTCGCCGCCGTCACCCGAGCGGATGCCGGTCCGCTGGCCGCGGTGCCCTCGATCATCGCCGGCGGCGTCGCCGCGATCGTGCTGACGCAGCTCGCGATGCGGCTGCGACCGGGCGTGGACGGGGCCGAACGTGCCGCCGCCGCCGAGGACCGCCGCCGGTTCCTCGCGTGGACGGCGGTCTCGATCGCGGTGGGCGCGTTGGCGGCGGCCGGCTCGCAGGTCGCGCGCACGACCGCCCGCACGGTCGACGCGGTGCGCTCCGCCGTGCGGCTGCCGCGGCCGACGGCGACGGCTTCGGTCCCGGCGGGCGCCGACCTCGGCCTCGACGGCCTCGCTCCCCTCATCACCCCGAACGGAGCCTTCTACCGGATCGACACCGCGATCATCGTGCCGCAAGTCGACCCCGCCGACTGGAGCCTGCGCATCCACGGCATGGTCGAGGAGGAGGTCGTGCTCTCGTGGGAGGACGTGCTGGCACTGCCGCTGGCCGAGAGCACGACGACGCTCGCCTGCGTGTCGAACGAGGTCGGCGGCGACCTCATCGGCAACGCGGTGTGGCTGGGGTACCCGATCCGCGAGCTGCTCGCACGGGCGCGCCCGACGGCGGACGCCGACATGGTGCTGTCGCGCTCGATCGACGGGTTCACCGCATCCACCCCGCTGCAGGCGCTCACCGACGAGCGCGACGCGATCCTCGCGGTCGGGATGAACGGGGAACCGCTGCCCGTCGAGCACGGCTTCCCCGCGCGCCTGGTCGTGCCGGGCCTGTACGGCTACGTGTCGGCGACCAAATGGGTCACCGAACTCGAGGTGACGCGCTTCGACCGTGCCCGCGCGTACTGGACCGATCGCGGGTGGTCGGAGCGCGGGCCGATCAAGCTGCAGTCGCGCATCGACGTGCCGCGCCGCAGCGCCCCGGCGGGGCAGGCCGTCATCGCGGGCGTCGCCTGGCAGCAGCACGTCGGCGTCGCCGGCGTCGAGGTGCAGATCGACGACGGCCCGTGGCGGCCGGCGACCCTCGCGCCCGCGATCTCGGACGACACGTGGGTGCAGTGGTCGCTGCCGTGGACCGCGGATGCCGGATCCCACCGGCTGCGCTGCCGTGCGACGAGCCGCACCGGCGAAGTGCAGACCGACCAGGAGGCGCCGCCCGCGCCGGACGGGGCGACCGGCTGGCACACCGTCGACGTCACGGTGTCCTGAGCCTGCGGGCCGGCGGATGCGGGTGCGACCCGGCCGCGCCGACGGGCTCCGGTGACGTCAGGCGGCGAGGACGACGCGGAGCTGCTCGACGGCCCAGTCCAGCTCGGTCGCGCGCACGACGAGCGGCGGCGCGATGCGGACGGTCTGGCCGTGGGTGTCCTTGACGAGCACACCGCGGCCGAGCAGACGCTCGGCGACCTCGCGCCCGGTGCCGACGGCGGGGTCGATGTCGACCCCGGCCCACAGCCCCGCGACGCGAACCGCCGTCACGCCGTGACCGACGAGGGACTCCAGTCGAGAGGCGAGGTGCTCGCCGAGAGCGGCGGCGCGCGTCTGGAACTCGCCCGAGGCGAGCATGTCGACGACCTGGCGGCCGATGGCGGCCGCGAGCGGGTTGCCGCCGAACGTCGAGCCGTGCTCGCCGGGGCGGATCACGCCGAGCACATCCGCGTCGGCGACGACGGCCGACAGCGGCACGATGCCGCCGCCGAGGGCCTTGCCCAGCAGGTACATGTCGGGCACGACCTGCTCCCGGTCGCACGCGAACGTCGTGCCGACACGGCCGAGTCCCGACTGGATCTCGTCGGCGATCATGAGGATGCCGTGCCGGTCGCAGATCTCGCGCACCGCGCGCAGGTAGCCCTCCGGGGGCAGGATGACGCCCGCCTCGCCCTGGATCGGCTCGATCAGCACCGCGGCCGTCGCGGACGTGACGGCCGCCTCGACGGCGGCGGCGTCGCCGAACGGCACCGCGACGAAGCCGGGGGCGAACGGCCCGAACCCGTCCCGCGCCTGCGGGTCGTCGCTGAAGCCGACGATCGTCGTGGTGCGGCCGTGGAAGTTGCCGTGCGCGACGACGATCTCCGCCGTGTCGGCCGGGATGCCCTTCACCCGGTACGCCCACGCGCGGGCGACCTTGATGCCGGTCTCGACGGCCTCGGCGCCGGTGTTCATCGGCAGCACGAGGTCTTTCCCGCACAGGTCGGCCAGCGCCGTCGCGAATCCGCCGAGCTGGTCGTTGTGGAACGCGCGGCTCGTGAGCGTCACGCGCCCCAGCTGCTCGGTCGCCGCCGCGATCAGCGCCGGATGGCGGTGGCCGAAGTTGACGGCCGAGTACGCCGAGAGCAGGTCGAGGTAGCGCTTGCCCTCGACGTCGGTGACCCACGAGCCCTCCGCGCGCGCCACGACCACCGGCAGCGGCGCGTAGTTGCGGGCGACGTGGCTTTCCTCGACGTCGATGAGTCGGAGCGTGGTGGTGTCGGGGGTGGTCATGCGCGTCCTCGGAGTTCCAGCGTGCAGCACTTGATGCCGCCGCCGCCGAGCAGCAGCTCGGACAGGTCGACGGCGACGGCGTTGTAGCCGCGCTCGCGCAGCTGCGCGGCGAAGCCGGTGGCGCGGGGCGAGTGGAAGACGTTCAGGCCGTCGGAGGCGGCGTTGAGGCCGAACACGGCGCCGTCGTCGTCGCTGACGAGCACGGCATCCGGGTATCGCTCCTCGAGCACGCGACGGGAGGCGGCGTCGAACGCCGACGGCAGGTAGGCGATGTTCGCGCGCTCCACCCCGCCCGGCCCTTCGACCGGATCGAGCACCGCGATCGCGGTGTCGAGGTGGTAGAAGCGGGGATCGACCAGAGTGAGGGTGACGACGTCGCGCTCGAAGACCTCGCCGATCTCGCGGTGGCTCTCGGTGCTCGAACGGAATCCGCTGCCGCCGAGGATCGTGTCGCCCACGAGCAGGAAGTCGCCCTCGCCCTCTTGCACCGCATCCGGTCGCACGACCTCGAAACCGTGGGCGTCGAACCAGTCCATGAACGGCTGCTCCTCGCCGCGCCGCTCGTCGACGCGGAACTTCACACCCAGCGCCCGCCCGTCGACGATGAAGCCGCCGTTGGCGGTGTAGACCATGTCGGGCAGGCCCTGCACCGGGTCGATGAGCTCCACCTCGTGACCGAGATCCAGGTAGGTGTCGTACAGCGCCTGCCACTGCGACAGCGCACGGTCGGTGTCGGTGGGCCGGGTCGGCTCCATCCACGGGTTGATGCGGTAGCTCACCGTGAAGTGCTCGGGCCGGCACATGAGATAGCGGCGGTGCTGTTGGATGCGCATCGTTCTCCTCGCACGCAGCGGCGGACTCGGTCCACAGGCCCGTCACCTCGGGACTGTCCCCATCGAGGCGGCGCGGGCACGCCGGGTCCCATCTTGCCAGACCGGTCGCGCGCATCCGTGTTCGTGAGTAGATTTCTTCTCATAGGGGGAATGGGGTCCCTCTCGGCGAATCGGGGATATGCCATGGGGAGACGTACGGGTGAACAGACACGCGAACTGCTGCTGCGGGTCGGGATGCAGATGCTGCTCGAGCGCGGCGCCTCGGCGGGCGTGCAGCACATCCGACTGCAGGAGGTGCTGCGCCGGGCGGGACTGACCACTGGTGCCGCGTACCGGCTGTGGGCCGATCAGGACGAGTATCAGCGCGAACTGGCGGTCACGATGCTGCGCACGCGGCTGACCGATCCGGCCGACAGTGCGCGGGCCGCCGTCGACGCGCTCATCGCCCAGGGGGCATCGGGCGGCGAGGTGATCAGCGCCGCCGCCGGCGCCCACATCCGCTCGGCGGTCTCGCCCGCGGAGTCACCGGGATCGTCGCTGGAGGCGCAGCAGTTCCTCATCGGGCTGGCGCTGCGCACGACCGCCGACACGTGGCCGGAGCTGAAGGAGGCGGCGCGGTTCCGTCACGAGGAGTCGGTGGGCTCGTTCGCCCGCTTCTACGCCGATCTCATGGCCGCGTACGGTCTGACGATGAAGCCCGGCCTCACCGTCGAGGACTTCGCCGAGGCGATGGCCGCCGTCGGCGAGGGCTTCGCGATCCACGCGATGTCGGGGATGCAGCATCCGTCGTACGACCTCGACGGCAGCGACGGTCTGCCCGAGGGCGAGTGGTCGCTGTTCGGCCTCGTCGTGCGCTCGCTCGTGTTCACCTTCATGAACGTGCCGGCGGACGTCTCGGCACCGGAGGCGAAGCGGACGGCCGCCGCGGACTGACGCGGCATCGGCGACCTGTCGCGGCGGCGTCGCGGCCGCCGGATCGAGCCCGGAAACAGGAGAGCTCTGGGGCCGACGTGGGCCCCAGAGCGAGAGGGACACTCCCCCCGGTGTGTCTCCTGCTGTGTGGACCCCGCCCCTAGAGGCCCCCGGATCCTGGGTGGTGCTCCCCAGCGGCACCTCTGACATATTGACCCGGCAGCGGGGGCGCGAACCAGAAAGATAACTTGTTTCTCGGGCACGCGTTTTCCCCTACGGCGTCCAGCAATTCCGCGGATTCCGGGCGGGAATTCGCCGTCGCTCGACGCGAGGTCAGAGGCCGAGGCGCTCCAGGTGCGCGTTGACGAAGCGGCGCTCCGGGTCGAGCCGACGGCGCAGTGCCGCGAACCGCGACCACTCCGGGAACCGGGCCCGCACCTCGTCCCCCGGCATCGTCGAGATCTTGCCCCAGTGCGCTCGCGCGCTCTCGGGCAGGGCTGCCTCGATCGCCGGCAGCAGTGCGCGCACGGCGGGCTCGTCGGGTCGCCAGGTGAAGTGCAGGCCGACGGTGTCGCGCCCCGACGCGGGCGAGAGCCAGAGGCCGTCGGCGGCCATCGTGCGCACCTCGCACACGTGCAGCAGCGGGGCGATGCGCGGCGCCAGCCGGCGGAGCGCCTCGATCGCCTGCACCGCGTCGCCGCGGGCGACGAGGTACTCGGACTGCAGCTCCACGCCGACCGAGGGCGTGAAGGCGAGCCGGAAGTGCGGCAGCCGGTCGAACCAGGGGCCGGGCACGCCGAACTGGCCGGTGCACGGCTCGGGATCGACGCCGGGGATCGGATGCCGGCGCTCGCCTGCCGGCCGCGCTCCGATCCGGTGGAGGTCGGGCGCCTCGCGCCCGGTGCGCGACTTCACCCACACCTGATCGAGGGCGTCCGCATCCGCCCACGTCGTGAACATGCTGACGCTGTCGCCGGCGGCGGTGACGGCGTCGAGGTCGCCGAGCACGGCGTCCCACCGGCCGCCGTCGAAGACGTGCTGGCGCACCTCGTAAGCGGGTTCGACGTCGAGGTCGAGGTGCGTCACGGCGCCCAGCGCCCCGAGCCCGACGACGACGCCGTCGAAGTCGGCGTCCCCGCGCCGGGACCGCATCCGCTCCCCCGCCCCGGTGATCAGCTCGACCGCGACGACCTGCGTCGCGAGGCTGCCGATGCGGTCGCCCGACCCGTGCGTGCCGGTCTGCACGGCGCCGACGACGGAGATGTGCGGCAGCGACGCCAGGTTGGCGAGGGCGAGCCGCTCGCGCTCCAGGAACGGCACGAGATCGCCGTAGCGGATGCCGGCCGCCACCCGCACGGTGCGGCGGTCGGCCGCGACGGTCGGCGCCTCGGCGGCGAGGGCTGCGAGGGAGACGAGCACGCCGTCGGTGTCGGCGATGTCGGTGAAGCTGTGCCGGCTGCCCAGCATCCGCACCCGCGGAGCCGAGCCGATCACCTCGGCGAGCTCGTCGAGCGTGCTCGGCTCGCTCAGGCGCGCGGCGGCGTAGCGGATGTTCCCGGCCCAGTTCGTCCCGACGTCGGTCATGCCCTCATCCCATCACGCGCCCCCCGCCGCACGGGCGGCACCGACGCGGTGCGCTCACGCGAGCGCGATCGCCGTCCACGACACCGGCGGCAGCGTCACGGTGAGCTCGCCGCCGGCGATCGCCGCCGACGCGTTCGGCTTCGGCGCGACGCGCTCGCGGTCGTCGAGGGTGTTCTTCGCGTAGACGTCGTCGTCGCTGAGGGTGTGCGTCTCGGCGATCGCGACGTCGCCGAGCGCGGCGATGTCGATCGTGAGCGTCACCGGCTCGGTCGTCGACCGGTTCACCAGGAACACCGCGCTGCGCCCGGTCTCGGCGTCGTGCGTCGCGACGGCGTCGACGAGGGGCACCTCGCCGTACGCGGCGGTCGTGTAGGTCGGCGCGTCGAGCTTGAGCTGCAGGGCGGTGCCCTGTGCCAGGCGCGAGGTGATCGAGAACGGGAAGAACGTCGTCTGGCGCCACGCCGGGCCGCCGGGCTCGGTCATGATCGGCGCGATGACGTTGACGAGCTGCGCGAGCGACGCGGATGCCACCCGGTCGGCGTGCTTGATGAGCGAGATCATCAGGTTGCCGAAGACGACCGCGTCGGCGACCGAGTAGACGTCCTCGAGCAGGCGGGGGGCCACCGGCCAATTGTCGATCCCCGAGATCTTGTCGACGCCGTGGAAGCGCTCGATGTACCAGACGTTCCACTCGTCGAACGAGATGTCGATGCGCTTGGTCGAGCCGCGCACCGCCCCGACGTGGTCGGCGGTGGCGACGACCGTCTCGATGAACGCGTCCATGTCGACGGCCGAGGCGAGGAAGCTGCCCAGGTCGCCGCCGCGCTCCTCGTAGTAGGCGTGGCACGAGATGAGGTCGACGTCGTCATAGGTGTGGGTGAGCACGACGCGCTCCCACTCGCCGAACGTCGGCATGTGGGCGCTGGAGGAGCCGCAGACGACCAGCTGGATGTCGGGATCGAGCTGACGCATCCCCTTCGCGGCCTGCGAGGCGATCTTGCCGTAATCGTCGGCCGAGCGGTGGCCGAGCTGCCAGGGTCCGTCCATCTCGTTGCCCAGGCACCACATGCGGATGTCGAACGGTTCGGTGCGCCCGTTGGCGATGCGGCGCTCCGACAGCGCCGTGCCGCCGCGGATGTTGGAGTACTCGAGCAGGTCGATCGCCTCGAGCGTGCCGCGGGTGCCGAGGTTCACGGCCATCATGAGGTCGCTGCCGACCTTCTCGAGCCACGACGAGAACTCGTGCAGGCCGACCTGGTTGGTCTCGGTCGAGTGCCACGCCAAGTCGAGGCGGCGCGGTCGCTCGGCGACCGGCCCGACCGAGTCCTCCCAGCGGAACCCCGAGACGAAGTTGCCGCCGGGGTAGCGGATCGTGTCGACGCCGAGCTCCTTGACGAGGTCGATGACGTCGGTGCGGAAGCCTTCGGCATCCGCCGTCTCATGGGTGGGCTCGTGGATGCCGTCGTAGACGTGCCGTCCGAGATGCTCGACGAAGCCGCCGAAGAGTTTGCGCCGGACCGGTCCGATCGTGAAGTGGGGGTCGATGGTGAGGCGTGCGGACGTCATGACGATGCTCTCTGTTCGGTGTCGTATGCGGTGATGTCGGGTGAAGGTGCTGCGTCGTTCGGGGCTGCGTCGTAGCGGAACTCGGGCACGAGGGCCGCCGCGGTGCGCGCGTGCGGCGAGACGGCCGGCGCGAACGCGGCGCGCAGCCGCCGGTCCTCGTCGGCGGTGATCGGGATGACGGCGCCGTGGCGGAACCGCGGCGGGAGGGCGGGTTCGACCCGCTCCCACCGGCCGGCGTCGAGGTCGTCGGTCTCGAACAGCACGTAGCCGGTGCCGCCGCCGTACGGCGGCCAGTCCAGCAGCAGGTACCACCGGTCGTCCGAGATCGACGGGACCACGATCGGGCCTTCGGCGTGGGTCAGGTGCTCGGATCCGAGCTGCTCGCCGACGAGTTCCCACGCCGATCCGATCGACGCGTGCGTGGGGAGCAGGAGGTCGCGCGAGCGCTCGTGGAACACCTGCATCAGGTCGGGACGCTCGTCCTTCGTGAACCGGTGGTACCACTCCCCGCGCTTGACGACGGCCGAATCGATCGTGCCGTAGCCCGCACCGCGGCGCACGTCGATCCACACCTCGGGCTGCGTGAAGGTCGCGAAGTCCGCCGTGGTGGCGATCATCATGCGGTTGTACGAATCGCGCACATCGCGGGGGGCGGCATCCGCGGGGTAGAGGTTGGACGCCCAGTAGACGGCGTAGCGCCCGAGCTCGGCGACCCAGTGCGCCTCCGGCGCCCACGCGTTGCCGGCGACGGCCGGGTCGACGACCTCGATGCGGGCGGGGCCGGTCCAGGTGACGAGGTCGGCGGAGTGCCACACGAGCAGGGCGGTGCTGCCCCGCTCCTGCGCGTCGCGGAAGTGCCCCGTGCCGTAGACCTGCAGGTCGGTGGCCAGCAGCACGAAGCCGGCGTCGCCTTCCAGCCGCAGCACGAACGGGTCGCGCAAGGCCCCGGTGCCGACGTCGGAGCGCAGCACCGGCTCGCCGGCGGCGAGCACGCTCCACTCGGTGAGGGAGTCGCCCTCACTCACGGCGAGGTACAGCTGCTCGGCATCGGGCGCATCCTCGCCGACGAAATGGGCGAACAGGTAGCCGGCGAAGTCGGTGCGACCGGCGGCGGGCACAGCGGTGCCGTCGGAGGGTGTCATCGCCGGCCCCTACTTGACGCTGCCGAGCGTCAGACCGCCCTGCCAGTAACGCTGCAGGAGCAGGAACGACAGCAGCAGCGGGAGCACCGAGATGAACGCGCCCGAGGTGATGAGGTTCCACACCTGCTCGCCGCCGGCACCGGCGTTGGACAGGGTCAGCCACCGGTTGAGGCCGACCGTGACCGGCAGCGTCTCGGGGTTGGTGAGCATCGCGAGCGGCAGGAAGAAGTTGTTCCACGTGCCGACGATCGACAGCAGCAGCACGGTCACGATCGCGGGGCGCAGCAGCGGCAGCACGATCGTGGTGAACGTGCGCCACTCGCCCGCGCCGTCGATGCGCGAAGCCTCGAGCAGCTCGTCGGGCACGGAGTCCTGCGTGTACACACGCATGAGGTAGACGCCGAACGGGTTCAGCAGCGACGGGAGGATGACGGCCCAGCCGGTGTTGATGAGGCCGTACTGGCTGAGAAGCATGAACTGCGGGATCACCAGGGCCGTCAGCGGCACCATCACCGAGCCGAGGATCATGCCGAACACGACCCCCCGCCCCTTGAAGGAGTACTTCGCGAAGCCGTAGCCGGCGAGCACCGCGACGATCGTGGCACCGGTGCCGGAAACGAACGAGTACACGAACGAGTTGCCGAGCCACGTCCAGTAGATGCCGTTCTGGTGCTCGAACAGGCCGGCGACGTTCGTGAAGAACGCGGCGGGGTCGTCGAACCAGAACGCGGGGCTGGAGAACAGGCTGCCGGTCGACTTCGTCGCGGCGACGAACAGCCACCAGATCGGGATGACGAAGTAGATCGCCATGATCAGCAGCAGCACGTGCGACCCGATGCGGCGCCCGCCCTGGGCGGCGAGGCGATTGCGGGTGCGCTCGCGGCGCTCGTTGCGGGTGAGACGGGTGCGGCCGGTGCGCGGCTGCACGACGGCGCTCGTCGGCAGCGCCTCTGCGGTGGGGAGGGCCATCACTTCAGTCCGTTCTGCTTGCGGGTCAGGAACAGGAACCCGAACGATCCGATGAACACGACGATCGCGAGCGAGAACGCGATCGTCGACGCGTAGTTGAACTGGCTGTAGCTGAACGCGAGCGCGAACGCGTACATGTTCGGCGTGTAGTCGGCGGGGAGGGCGCCGGATGCCACCGAGCGCAGCACGGTCGGCTCCGTGAAGAACTGCAGCGTGCCGATGAGGGCGAAGGTGATCACCATGACCATCGACGACGAGATCATCGGCACCTTGATGCGGGAGGCGATCTGCCAGCCGTTCGCGCCATCGATGCGGGCCGCCTCGTAGATGGCGGGGTCGATCGAGCGCAGCGCCGCGTAGATGACGATCATGTAGTAGCCCGCCCACTGCCAGGTGACGACGTTGACGAGGCTGAAGAAGATGTTGTCCGAGGACAGGAAGTTCGGCGCTTCCATGCCGAACACCTCGAAGATCGTGCCGGCCGGCCCGAACCGCGGGCTGTAGAGGAAGCTCCACATGAGCGAGCCGACGACGACCGGGATCGCGTAGGGCGCGAAGATCAGCAGTCGCGACACCTTGGAGAGCCACGTGGCGAGGTTGTCCAGCAGCAGCGCCGCGACCAGGGCGACGATCAGCTGCGCCGGGATCATGACGATCGCGTAGAGGGCGACCCGGCCGAGCCCGCCGAGGAAGAGCGGGTCGGTGAACGCCTTCAGATAGTTGGCGAGGCCGACGAACTTGGTGCCGGTCGCGAGGGTCGAACTGAACAGGCTCATCCCGAACGCGTAGATGAGGGGGAAGATCAGGAAGGCGGCGAAGATCACGAGGAACGGCGTGACGAACAGCCAGCCCACCCGCTGACGGCGGACGATGCCGCTCGCGCGTCGCCGGGTGCCTACTGCTCCGGGTGTCGCGATGACGGACGAGGTCATGGTTCTCCTCGGTGTGGGTGGTGGAGGGAATGGGTGGCGGGCCGGCTTCGCGGCCGGCCCGCCACGGGATCACTGGAGCGTGAAGCCCTGCTCGGTCGCGTACTTCTCGAGCGTGGCCTGCAGGTCGTCGAGCGCGCTCGAGGAGTCCTTGCTCCCGTCGACGACGACCGCGGTGACCTCCTGCTGCAGCTGGTCGTAGGCGTAGTTCTGGAACGGGCTGAACGTGAAGCCCTTGTAGCCGGCGGCGGCGTCGAGGAACACGTCCTTGTTGATCTGCTGCCCGCCGAAGAACGGGTACTCCAGGTCGCGGAAGTAGTCCGACTCGAGGATCGGCTTCCACAGCGGGAACAGCGCGGCCTTCTCGATGCCGATCTTCCACGCCTCCTCGGTGCCGAAGACCTCCTTGGCCACGGTCGCCGCGGCTTCCTTGTCCTTGGCCTGCGAGGTCACCGCGAAGGTCGATCCGCCCCAGTTGACCTGGACGGGGTTCGCGGTGTCCCACTGCGGGATGGGAGCGGCCTGCCACTGGGCGCCCTCCTGCGAGCCCTCGAGGCCCTGCAGGTAGCCGGGACCCCACGCGGCGGCGACGTAGATCGCGTAGGTGCCGTCGACGAGCTTGGTGTTGTAGTCGGCGGTGAAGGCCTCGTCGACGTTCACGAGGCCCTTGCTCGCGAGGTCCTCCCAGTAGGAGAGCACGTCCTTGGAGCCGGAGTCGTCGACGTCGATGCCGATGTCGGTCGGGTTCGCGCTGTCGTAGGTGAACGGCACGGAGCCGGCCTGCGCGAACAGCGCCTGCGTGAACGCGCGGCCGTTCGGCGGGAAGTTGGCGAGCACGCCGGGGGCGCCGGCATCCTTCAGCTGCTGGGCGGCGGCGGCGAACTCGTCCCACGTCGTGGGGGCGGCGATGCCGTACTGGTCGAGGATGTCCTTGCGGTAGAGCATGCCCATGGGGCCGCCGTCGACCGGGATCGCGTAGACCGCGTCGCCCGACGAGACGTCCTTCCACGCACCCTCGGTGTAGTCGTCCTTCACATCGGCGGCGCCGTACTCGGACAGGTCGACGAGGGCGTCGCGGATGGAGAAGCTCGAGAGCACTTCGGCTTCGAGCATGATGACGTCGGGGGCGCCGGAGCCGGACTCGATGGCGGTGGAGAACTTCGTGTACTCGTCGTTGCCCTGTCCGGCGTTCGTCCAGCAGATCTGCACGTCGTCGTGGGTGTTGTTGAATTCGTCGACGACGTCTTCGAACGCCGGGTACCAGGCCCAGACGCTCACCTGGGTCGCGTCTTTCTTGACGATCGTGTTCGTGCAGGACGTGTCGGCGGCGGATCCGCCGCCCGAGGACGACGAGCATCCGGTGAGAGCGGCGGCGGCGACGGCGGCGATGCCGACCCCTGCCAGGATCTTCGACTTCATTGGCTGTGCTTTCTCTCGTGGGTGGTGAGGCCAGATGGAGTTGGCGTGCCCCACGGAGATCGCTCTCCGTCGAGCCGTTCTACAACGTTGTAAAGTAAACGTTGTAGAGATGATGCCGCATGCACGGCGGCGATGTCAAGAGGGGTCGGCGGATGCGGGTCAGGCGGGCGTCGCCGCCGATTCGGGGGCGGAGCCGGAGGCGGGCTCGGGGGCTGACTCGCGCACCGCGATGCGGTAGTCGGCGAGGTGCAGCGCCACCGCCTCGGGGGCTGTGCCGGCGATGCGGGCGCGCAGCGTGTCGACCGCGGTGCGGGCGATCCAGTCACGGCCCGGGTCGACCGTCGTGAGCGACGGGATGGAGTACTCCGCCTCGTCGAGGGCGTCGAAGCCGACGACGGCGACATCGTCGGGCACGCGGATGCCGGCCTCCTGCAGCACGCGCATCGCGCCGAGGGCGAGCGTGTCGTTGAGGCCGAACACCGCATCGAACTCGACGCCGCGCTCGAGCAGGTCGCGCATGCTACGCGCGCCGTTCGCGCGATGCCACAGGGTCGTGTATCCGATGATGTCCTCGTCGTAGGCGACGTCGTGCGCCGCCAGCGCCTCGCGGTAGCCGGTCAGGCGCAGCCCCGCCGAGCCGATCACCTCGCCCTCGTGGGCACCGACGACCGCGATGCGCCGCCGCCCGAGGCCGAGCAGGTACTCGGTGGCCGCCCGGGCCGCCTCGACGTTGCGCATCGTGACATGGTCGACCGGCCCGTCGAAGATCCGCTCGCCGAGCAGTACCAGCGGGTACGGCACGCGCAGGGCGTCGGCATCCTCCTGGCCCATCCCGAGGGCGCTGAAGATGAGGCCGTCGGTGGTCTGCCGGCGAGGGCTGCGCAGCAGTTCGAGCTCGCGGTCGCGGTCGCCGCCGGTCTGCTCGATCGTGACGGCGAGCCCCGCCGCCTCGGCGGCCGCGATGACCCCCGCGGCGAGCTCGGCGAAGTAGGCGAGGCCGAGGTCGGGCACGGCGAGGGCGATGACGCCGGTGCGGCCCGAACGGAGGTTCCGGGCCGTGAGGTTGGGGGTGTAGCCGAGCTCCGCGATGGCCTGCTGCACCTTGTCGCGGGTCGCGGGCCGGATGTGCGGGTAGTCGTTGATGACGTTCGACACCGTCTTGATCGACACGCCCGCCAGGCGGGCCACGTCGTGCAGCGTCGCAGCCATGCTTCTTCCCTTCGAAGCGCCCACTCTACAACGTTGCACAGGCGCGGGCATCCGAGGGGGAAGCTACCAGACGGCGCCCGTCACGATGATCTTGCCGACGGTGTGGCCGGCGTCGATGTGGGCGAGCGCCGCGCGGGCTTCGTCGAACGGCCAGGTGCGTTCGATCGGCGGCGGCGTCAGCCCATCGGCGACGAGCGCGAGCAGCCGCGCCGTGAGAGCGGCATCCGTGCGCGCAGCGAGAGGACGGAAGCGCCGCGTCGATCCGACGGACTGCACCGCCCCGGCGAGCATGCGGCCGAGCGGTCCGATCACGCGGTCGGTCCCTCCCCCGACGCCCACGACGAGGCCGCCCGGCCGCACGAGCCGGCGGAGCGTGCGCAGCGGCGTCGTGCCGACCACGTCGACGACCGCGTCGAAGGCGTCCGGCGCCCAGGTGCGCAGGTCGACGGACCGATGGTCGGCGACCTCCTCGGCCCCGAGGCCCCGCAGCACCTCGAGCGAGCGGGCACCGCCGATCGCGTGCACCCGGGCGCCGCGGTGCGCGGCGAGCGCGACGGTGAACGTGCCGACCCCGCCGCCGGCGCCCACCACGAGCACGCGCGAGCCGTGCACGACGCGTCCGGCATCCAGCGCCTGCCATGCGGTGCCGCCCGCCAGCGGCACGGTCGCGGCGACCTCGAGCGGCACGGATGCCGGCACCGCCGCCAGGGCGGACGCCGCACCGACGACGTAGGCGCCGAGTCCGCCGCCCGGCAGCTCACCCGCGACCCGATCGCCGACGGCGTGCGGGGAGGCGCCGGCGCCGGCGCCCGCTCCCGGGCCGGCGCCCGGGCCGACCGCGACGACGACGCCGGCGACGTCGCGCCCCCGCACCGGCGACGGCCCGCGCAGGCCGAACGCGAGGCGGATGAGGGCGGGGTCGCCGCGGAGCAGTCGCGCGTCGGCGGAGTTGAGCGACGACGCCGCCACCTCCACGAGCACCTCGCCGGGACCGGGATTCGGCACCGGCACCTGCTCGAGCGCCACGACCTCGGGGCCGCCGTAACGGTGCTGCGCCCACACCGGCATGGTGGCGGGGATCACGACGCCGCTCCGTCCGGTGCGGGGGCGTCGTAGCGGAACGCCTCCTCCAACGGCACGCCCAGCACGTGGGCGAGCTGGAAGGCGAGCTCGAGCGTCGGCGAGTACTTGCCCTGCTCGATCGCGATGAGCGTCTGCCGGGTGACCCCGACCCGGCCCGCGACCTCGGCCTGCGTGAGTCCGTGCGCGTCGCGCAGCTCGCGCAGCCGGTTCACGACCCGCGTCGGCGGCCGCACCATCACAGCCCCCGCCGGTAGGCGATCAGCTGAGCGACCCCGCCGACGAACGCCGACAGGAAGAAGCCGACGAACAGCGCGTTGCCGATCCAGAACCAGTGCGCTTCGAGCATCGACAGCACGAGGGCGCCGACGCCGCCGATCGCCGTGAACGCGTAGCCCACGCGGCTCCCCATCCGCTCGATGTCGACGTCGCGCACGTCGGTCTGCGCGCGCTCGTGCGGGTCGCGCATCCCGGCCGCGATGCCCCACAGGACGCTGAGCACGATGGCCCCGGCGATCGCCCCGACGAGCGACCACAGCAGCGGCCACTGCCAGGCGATGTCGTCGACCGGCGTGGTGGACAGCTGCGGCGCGACGATCGCGACGTACACCGCGACCCCCACGGCGCTCGCCACCAGACCCGACCAGACGTTGCGTTCCGCGTACCCCATGACCCACCCCGTGTCAGAAATCTTTGACACGACGCTACGCCCGCCCGGCGCCCGATGTCAAGAATTATTTACACCTCCCGCATCCACCCGCCCGCCTGCGGCCTCCGCGCCGCCTTCGCTCACCAGTCAGTTCCGGCGACCTCACGCCCCTCGCCATCACCAGAACTGCCTGCCGAAGGCCCTCCCCCGCGGCGCCTCGCCGCTCACCAGTCGGTTGCGGCGACGCTCGGGCGCTCCAGGCCACCAATTCTGGCTGCCGAAGCACCGGGCCTGGCCCCACGACGCTCACCGGTCAGAACGGGCGACCCCAGGCCCTTCGTCGCCGCCACAACTGACTGGTGAGCGAAGGCGCGCGCCCGCGGCGCGTCTCCGCTCACCAGTCAGTCGTGGTGACGCGCGGGCGGCGCACGTCGCCGAAAGTGACGGGCGAAGCAGCATCCGGGCGGGCGGCGAGGGCGCGGCGCACCCGCGCGACCACTCCGGCGGCGTCGCCGTGCAGCTGCGCGCTCGTGACCCGGATGACGGTCCACCCGAGCGCGGCGAGCATCTCGTAGCGGGTGATGTCCTTGCTCCATTGCACGGAGTCGAGCAGGTGGTGTGCGCCCTCGTACTCGACGGCGACGCGGCGCTCGGGATACGCGAGGTCGAGCACGGCGAGCAGCATCCCGGACGGGTCGCGAAGCTCGTGATTGAGCTGCGGTTCGGGCAGTCCTGCGCCGGTCAGCACCAGTCGGCAACGCGTCTCGGTGGCCGAGGCGCTGCGTGTGCGGATGAGGGGCAGCGCCTCGCGCAACCGTTTCACGCCGACGCGGCGACCGGCGCCGGCCAGGCATTCGAGCTGCGCGATCGTCGCGAGCGAGCCGTCGTCACCGCCGAACATCGGCTCTCGCACGACGAAATCCCCGGCGGCGACCAGGTCCCAAACTCCGAGGTGTGCGCCGAGCATCACCCATGTCGATGCGGGGGTCGTCACCTGCACGCCGCTGACGGGATGGCGTGTCACATGTGCGTGGCCCGGCAGCACCTGATGGCCCGCTACCCCGAGACGACGCGGATGCCGCAGCGGCGCGAACACGCCGACGTCGAGAGGACGGGCGTCGGCGAGCAGCCACGCCGGCAGCGGGAAGCCCCAGATGACCGCGGCGGCGGCGTGGGTGAAGAACTGCGTCTCGGTCATCACCCCGCGCAGCGCGGCCGCGCGTGCGAGCATCGCCGCGCGGCGCGCCTCGTGGTCGGGATCGCCGGCGGGGGCGAAGAGCGGATGCCCACCCGTGATCCGCACCCCGCGATACGGCGTGCGGAGGTCTCGGGCGCGAAGGCGCGAGCGCGCCACACCGGCGGCGGCCGCATCCGCGACGGTGAACACGGAACCCAGGGACGCGGGAAGCTCGGCGGCGGTCATGCCCGACAGCGTGCCCAGATCACGGACCACGCGGCGTCGCGCCTCCCGCATCCGTGGACAGTCGCCCCCACGTGCCGGCCTGGGGAGGAACATCCTCCTGGGCGCACCGGAACCGGTTCCGCGCCTCGCCCGTCAATTGGGGCGGCTCACCGCACCGTCAGGTCACCGAAGTTGACGGTGGAGCGAGAACGTACGCCCAGCGCCGCGCCTCACCAGCCACGTGTGGCGACCTCCCACACCGGCAAGCCGCCAAAAGTGCCTGGCGAGCGCGGGGCGCGGCCGCCGACCTCACCAGTCGGTTGTGGCGACCTTCCGCACCGACACGTCGCCGAAACTGACTGGTGAGCGCGCGCCGTCGCGGGGTCAGCACCCAGCTCACCAGTCACGTATGGCGACCTGCCCGCCGGCAAAGCCACCAGAGCTGACTGGCGAGCGCGGGCTGCGAGCCCCCGTCAGTCGGCGATCGGGATCGTCACGGGCGTCGAGAACTCGGCGCCACCGCCGGTGAGGGTCACGGTCGCGTTGTCATCCTCGGCGCCGGGCGCCGTGACGAGGGTCACGCGCGGGGCCATGTCCATGGTGCAGACCTGGTCGGCGGCGGGGGTCGCGAAGGTCACGGTCACACCGGCGCCGGCGACGTCGACCTTCTCCACGACGGGCGCGCACGACGACGAGCCGTAGGTCACGAGCGCGAACAGGTCATCGTCGACCCAGCCGGCGGATGCCGTGAACTCGGCCGCCGCGGCACCCGTGAAGCCGTCGAGGTCGGTGTCGTCGACGGCGCCGTTGTACGTGACGACGATGTCGAGTTCACGCGTCGGGTCGACGCCCTCCGGCAGCGCCACGTATGTCGCGCGCGGCACCAGGTCGCGCGTGCACGCGGCCGCCTCGGGGTCGGCGAGCGTGACGGCGAGACTGCCGTCGGCCTGCACGGCGACGTCGGTCGCCGTCGGCACGCACGTGGACGAACCGGTGGTCACGAGCGCGATCGCGGTGCCGCCGAGCCAGGCCGCGTCGATCTCGAGGTCGGTCCCGGGGTTCGGCAGCGCGGATGCCGACCCACCGGCCGAGCCCGTCGCGGCGGGCGTCGGGGTCGAGGCCGCGCATCCCGCGAAGGCGAGCGCGCCGGCGACGGCGAGGACGGTGAGGGAGACGAAGCGCGACACGGTCATGTGCCGATTCTCCCGCATCCGCCGTCGCCCGCAGCCGGGAAACCCCCTGGCTACTGGAGGGCGGAGGTGAGGCGCGCCAGGTTGTCGAGCACGGTGGAACGCAGCGGCTGCCGCATCCACTCGTCGAGGGTGAGTTCGCGAGACCGGGAGCGGTACTCGTCTTCGACGGCGCGCAGCTGCCGCACGAACTCCTCACCGCGCACGAGCAGCGTGATCTCGAGGTTGAGACCGAACGAGCGCATGTCCATGTTGCTCGAGCCGATCACGGCGGTCTCGTCGTCGATGGACATCGACTTCGAGTGCAGGATGAAGGGCTTCTCGTACAGCCAGATGCGCACACCCGCGCGCAGCAGCGCCTCGTAGTAGCTGCGCTGCGCGTGGTAGACCATCGCCTGATCGCCCTCTTCGGAGACGAACAGCTCGACCTCGATGCCGCGCTGACACGCGGTCTGGATCGCCGTGAGCAGCGCTTCGTCGGGGACGAAGTAGGGGCTGACGATGTTGATCTTGCGCTGCGCGGCGAACAGCAGCGCCATGAACAGCTTGAGGTTGTTCTGGAACTCGAACCCCGGCCCGGACGGGACGATCTGGCAGTCGAGATCGCCGGTGCCGGCGCCCAGCTCGAACAGTTCGATCCCCTCGACGACCTCGTTGGTCTCGGCGTACCAGTCGCTGAGGAAGACGGCGTTGACCGAGGCCACGATCGGGCCGTCGAGCCGCGCCATCATGTCGACCCAGTGCAGGCCGCGCTTGATGTTCTTCTTGAGGTTGTAGGTGGAGTCGGTGACGTTCTGCGATCCGGTGAAGGCGACGACACCGTCGACGACGAGGAGCTTGCGGTGGTTTCGCAGGTCGGGGCGCTGGTACTTCCCGCGCAGAGGCTGCACCGGAAGCATCAGATGCCACTGCGCCCCCATCGCCTGCAGTCGCTTCTTCGTCTTGCGGTAGAACGGCTTGCCGCGGTTGGCCCAGTGGTCCAGCAGCACACGCACCACGACACCGCGTGCGGCGACCTCCTCGAGGGCGCGGAAGAAGTCGTCGGTCGTCTTGTCGGACTGCAGGATGTAGAACTCGACGTGGACGTACTGCTCGGCCTTGCGGATCTCGGCGGCCATCGCGGCGATGCTCTGCTCGTAGTCGGAGATCAGCGTCGCACCGTTGTCGCCGGCGATCGGCATGGCACCGAGGTTGCGGTTCAGGCGCACGATCGAGGTGAACCAGGCCGGCGCGTTGGGGCGCAGGGTGCCGAAGTCGAGGCCGTGGCTGGTGGTGCGGATGTAGTCGTTGATCTGGTTCTGCTTCTTGCGGCGCTTGCGCGGCAGGCGCGGGTTGCCGATGAGCAGGAACAGCAGCACCCCGATGAACGGGATGAAGTAGATCGCCAGCAGCCACGCCATCGCCGCCGTGGGGCGGCGGTTGCGCGGCACGAAGATGATCGCGAGGATGCGGATGATGATGTCGGTGACGAGCACCGCGACGGGCCACCACGCGACGATCTCCAGCAGCCAGCCCGGCTCCTCCACCGTCGCGTCCACGCCTACCCCCGTCAGTTCCGCCCCAGCGTAGCGGGCGAGGGGGTCAGCGCCCGGCAGCGTCACCCGAGACCGGCGGCAGACCGCGCTTGGCGCGCTCCTCGGCCTCGATCTTCGCGTAGACGCGGCGCTCGCTGCGGTCCATGCGCAGGATCGAGCGCAGCACGTAGACGAACAGCCCGAGCACGACGACGGTGGGCAGGAGCGACCAGACGACGGCGGTCCAGTACGAGTCCATGCCTCCATCGTACGTGGCCGCGGAGGGCCGCCGACCGGTGACATCGCTCAGGTGCGCACCGGGATGCCGGGCCGGCGCCGGAAGACCCAGTCGGGGAGATGCCCCGCGGCGACGAACGAGCGGACGATGTCGCACAGCCCGTGCTCGGGATCGATCTCCTGGCCGAGCTGCGCGTACCGTTCGGCGTGGGTCGAGCGCCCCAGCGCCCACGACAGCCAGGCGCACACGGCCAGCGGACCGGGCCGTTGGCGTCGGGAGACGAGGGCGGCGACCTGACGGCCGAGGGCGAGCGCGCGCTCGAGCCTTGCCGCATCCGGCCGGTCGCCCTCGCCCCACATCACGGCGGCGAGGTCGGGCGGGTAGTCCTCGCCCTCCTCCCACCGGTGCTGCGCGGTCATCGCGTCCTCACCGTCGACGATGTCGCCGGCCCACTGCACCAGGGCGATGTCCCGCAGCGACGGGCGTGACAGGCACCAGCCCAGCAGGGCGACGTCCATGGGCGCGAGGTCTTCGGGGTCCCACGCGAGCGCGCGCTCGAACAGGCGCGGCAGGTCGTCGAGCTCGCACGCCGCCTCGAGCGCGGCGGGGTCGACGCGCTCGGCGCGCGGCCCGCCCGGGATGCCGCACAGCAGCTCGAGCGACGTGCGCAGCGACCGCAGCGCGGCGCCGACCCGACGGCGATCCGCCGCCGAATGCGTCGGCAGGACGGCGCCGCTGCCCTGGTCGCCCGCGCAGTCGCGCGCGGTCTCGGGGAGGGCGTCGGTGTGTCGGGTGACGATCTCGGAGAGCGGCCGGCCGCCGGGCGGGAGTGCGGCATCGTCCAGCGACCCCCACCCGTCGGCGGCGACGACGAGCGTGTCGACCAGCGCCAGCCCGGTCGACGACGCCTGCCGCCTGAGGGCGGACGCGACCTCGCGGCCGGGCGGCGCCGACCCGAACGACGCGTCGGTGTAGACGACGGCGAGGAACGCGTCGGCGCCGGGGATGCGGCAGAGCAGCCCCAGCGCCGTCGAGGCGAACGCGTCCACCGTGGGGGTGTCGTCCGCGGGCAGATCGAGGCGCATCGCGCCGAGGCTGCGTCCCGCCTGCATCGGCACGAGCACGACGCTGCGGACCGCGGTGTAGCCGAGCAGATGCGGGACGAGGGCGAGGAAGTCGGCCGCGCCGGCGGCCTTCACGATGGTGGTCATGCCCCGACCGTGGCGGCTCCGGCATCCGCGTGGGACGGCCGATCTCCCCAGCGCGGGTGCGGTCACCCGAAGCCGCACATGGGGAGGAAGACTACTTGACCAGCGGGAAGAGGATCGTCTCGCGGATGCCGAGGCCCGTGATGGCCATCATGAGCCGGTCGATGCCCATGCCCATGCCGCCCGTCGGGGGCATGCCGTGCTCGAGCGCGCGGAGGAACTCCTCGTCGACGCGCATGGCCTCGTCGTCACCGCGCGCGGCCAGGGCCGCCTGCTCGACGAAGCGCTCGCGCTGGATGACGGGATCGACGAGCTCGGAGTAGCCGGTGGCCAGCTCGAAGCCGCGCACATACAGGTCCCACTTCTCCACGACCCCCGGGATCGTGCGGTGCTCGCGGACGAGCGGCGACGTGTCGAGCGGGAAGTCCATGACGAACGTCGGACGCTCGAGGCCGCCCTTGACGAAGTGCTCCCACAGCTCTTCGACGAGCTTGCCGTGCGTCGCGATCTTCTCGGGCACCTCGACCCCGGCCTCGGCGGCGAGCGCCTTCAGCTCCTCCAGACCGGTGGCCGGCGTGATCTCCCGGCCGGCCGCATCCGAGAGGGAGTCGTACATCGAGATGCGATCCCAGTCGCCGCCCAGCTCGTACACGGTGCCGTCGGCCCATGTCACAGTCGTCGATCCGGCGACGGCGACCGCCGCCTGCTGGATGAGTTCCTGGGTGAGGTCGGCGATGCCGTGGTAGTCGGAGTAGGCCTGGTAGGCCTCGAGCATCGCGAACTCGGGGCTGTGCGTGGAGTCGGCGCCCTCGTTGCGGAAGTTGCGGTTGATCTCGAACACCCGGTCGATGCCGCCGACGACGGCGCGCTTGAGGAACAGCTCGGGCGCGATGCGCAGGTAGAGGTCGGTGTCGAACGCGTTGGAGTTCGTCACGAACGGACGGGCGGCGGCGCCGCCGTGCTGCACCTGCAGCATGGGCGTCTCGACCTCGAGGAAGTCGTGCGCCGCGAACGTCGCGCGCAGCGAGGCGTTGACCTTCGCGCGCGCCACGACCGTCTCGCGCGCCGTGTCGCGCACGATGAGGTCGAGGAAGCGCGAGCGCACCCGCGACTCCTCGCTCAGCTCGGAGTGCAGGTTCGGCAGGGGCAGCAGCGCCTTCGCGGCGATCGCCCAGTCGGTGACCATGATCGACAGCTCGCCCCGGCGGCTGGAGATGACCTGACCGGTCACCGAGACGTGGTCGCCGAGGTCGACGAGCTCCTTCCACGCCTGCAGCGACTCCTCGCCCACCTCGGCGAGCGACACCATCGCCTGGATGCGGCTGCCGTCGCCGGCCTGCAGCGCGGCGAAGCAGAGCTTGCCGGTGTTGCGGCTGAACACGATCCGACCCGCGACGGATGCCGTCACCCCGGTCTCGGCGCCGGCTTCGAGGTCGGCGTACCGCGCACGCAGGGCGGGGATCGTGTCGGTGACGGGCACGCGCACGGGGTAGGCGCCGCCGGCGGCGTCGACGCGCTCGGCGAGCAGGCGCTCGCGCTTGGCGAGCCGGACGGCCTTCTGCTCGAAGACGTCCTCGAGCTCGGAGGCGGATGCCTCGGAGGCGGGCGCGGTGACGGGCGCGTCGGTCATGGTGGGAGGCTCCTCGGGGTCGACCCCCGATTCTACCGAGCCGCGCCTGCACGCCCGCCGGGCGGCGCAGACCCCGGCGTTCCCGTCACGAACGGCGGGTTTCCGCCGCGGATGCCGACCATTCGCGACAGGAACGACCCGACGCGCGGCTCAGCGCAGGGGGGTCCAGCCGGGTGGGAGCGGGGCGTCGTCGAGGGCGCGGGCGCGGTCGGCGGCGAGCGACCAACCCTGGGCGGCGTCGCGGGCGTCGAACCCGCCGCGCGCGACCCGCAGCCCGACGTCGTCGTGGTGCATGCGCGGACCGCCGCCGCGGCGCGTGCCGGCCCGCACGCTCCACGCGTCGTCGGCGAAGCCGCCGCCGCGGAAGACGCGGTAGTCGCCGTACCGCAGCGGGTCGAGCAGGTCCCAGCACCACTCCCAGACGTTGCCGAGGGTGTCGAAGAGGCCGAAGAGGTTCGGATGCCGTCCGCCGACGTCCTGCGGCGTGCGCACGCCGTCGGCCGCGGTCCAGGCGACCTCCGCGAGCGGGCCGTAGTGGGCGCCGGTCGACCCGGCGCGGCACGCGTACTCCCACTCCGCTTCGGTCGGGAGCCGGTAGCCGTCGGCGTCCACGTGCCAGGTCACCTCCTCGCCGTCGACGCGGTAGGCGGGGTCGAGTCCCTCCCACTCCGACAGCGCGTTGCACAGCCGCACCGCGCGCTGCCACGACACGTCGACGGCGGGGCGCCGGGGATGCGACGCGGCGACGCCGAGCAGTTCGGCGAGCAGCTCTTCGGTGACCGGGTAGACCCCGAGCTCGAACGGCTCGAGGTGAACGGTGCGGCGCATGCGGCGGCGGGCGTCGTGCAGCACGACGCTGCCGGCGGGCAGCGCGGCGAGTTCGACGTCGGTCACGGCAGATCGTCGTCGTCGGGCGCGCCCTGCCCCGCCTCGACGAGGGCCCGCTCGAGGGTCGAGTGCACGAGCGGCGCGAGGAAGCGGCCCGGCGCCGGAACGCCGGCATCCTCGAGCAGCCGCGCGGCCTGCCGCACGATCGAGGCGGAGAACTCCGTCGCCGTCGCGACCGCCTCCCCGTACGCGGCGCGGTCGTCCTCGGCGACGACGATCGGCTCGCAGCCGAGCTCGACGGCGAGCGCCTGGGCGATGGGCAGCACCGCGCCGGGGGCGGTGACGGCCGCGTACGCGCCGGCGAGCTGCCGCAGATCGATCGAGGTGCCGGTGAACGTGATCGCCGGGTGCACGGCGAGCGGGATGGCACCCTGTCGCGCGGCCGGGGCGAGCACACCGATGCCGTGGGCGGGGTCGGTGTGCAGCACGAGCTGACCGGCCTGCCACGCACCGAGGTCGGCGAGCCCGGCCACCAGCCCCGGCAGCTCTCCGTGGGGGACGGCGAGGATGACGAGCTCGCTGCGACGGACGACCTCGTCGGCGTCGAGCACCGGCACACCCGGCAGCACGGCCTCGACGCGGTCGGGGTCGCTGCCGGCGGTGACGCCGGTGAGGGCGTGGCCCGCACCGCCGAGCGCGGCCGCGATCACCGGCCCGACGCGCCCGGCGCCGATGACGCCGACGCCCAGGCGCCCACTGCGGATCATGACGGCTCCTCCGCCGCGTCCCAACGGTGCGATCGGTCGGTCGCGGCGGCGGCGACGGCCCCGGCGGCGACCTGCGCCCACGCCTGCTGCGCGGCGGTGCGGTCGAGGATGCCGAGCGTGCCCGACACCTGCCCGAGCACGGTGTGGCCGGTGAGGTTCGCGACGTCGAGCGCGCGGTCGATCGGTCCCTGGCTGATCCGCACGGACTGCAGCCTCGCCAGCGGCAGCAGGACGAGGGCGCGGCGCAGCACGCCCGAGCGCAGCAGCAGCGCGTCGGATGTCACGCGGAAGCCGTTGCGCCGCCACGACAGCGGACGCAGCCAGCGCCCGCGCCGCGGAGTCGTCTCGTAGCCGTCCGAGCCGGTGGGGCCGAGCACGCCCTGCGGGAATAGGGCGTCGAGCTCGGCGGCCGGGAGTCCGGGCAGCACGAGGCGCAGCACGCGCTCGGCGTCGGCCTGGGTGCCGACAGGGAGCACGTCGGAGAACTGCTCGGTCGCGGCATCCGTCGCCGATCGTCCGGAGAGACGGTTCACGCGGATGCGCCACCATCCGAGCCCGCGCCACAGCAGCGGTTGCGACACCTCGACGGCGTGGATGCGGCCCGGTGGCAGCGTCTCGGTGATCGTCGTGAACAGGCCGAACGTGACGCGGATGCCGGCGGGCGTCGGCGCGATCGCGTAGCGCAGCGCCTTCGTGATCTGCCGGAACCAGTAGGTGCCGAAACCGATGATCGTCGGGACGATCGAGAACAGCACCCACGGCGTTCCGTAGATGGACCCCGCGACGAGGAAGCCGACGAGCAACAGCAGCCAGAGCGTCGACCCCGACAGCAGCTGCGCGGCGATGACGCGCCCGGTGGGGATGTGGACGACGGAGTCCGGCTCGGCGACGGGGGCCTCGGCCCCGTCGATGAGCCCGTGAAGACCCGCGCCGAGGGTGGCGACGGCCGCCTGCGTGCGCGATCCGGGCGCCGCACGCGCAGCCGCCGCCTCGCCCAGCTGCCGACCGGAGGCGAGGCGCAGGATGTCGGCGCGCACCGCCTCGGCGTTGGCGGTCGAGAGGTACTCGAGCTTGACGTTCGCGTCGAGTCCGGCGCCGACGACCTCGAGCTTCGCGGCGCCGAGCAGGCGCGCGACCATCGGGCGGGTGAGGTTGACGCCCTGCACACGGTCCAGCGGCGCGCGACGGTGGGTGCGGAACAGCACGCCGCTGCGCACCTCGACGTCGTCACCCGTGATGCGGAACGTGTGCACGCGCCACGACAGCCAGAACAGCACGAGCAGCACGATGAGCACGCCCGCCACGGCGAGCAGCGCGATCAGCAGCAGGTCGTGCGAGAGCACGTAGTCGACGGGGTCGCTCTCGGCCGCGTACTCGTCCCAGTCGCTCGGCAGCATCCAGGGGAACAGTCCCTCGATGAGCCGGTCGCGGAAGTTGGCGACGACGATGCCGATCACGACGATGAGGAACAGCCCGCCGCGCAGCAGCGGGGTGAGCGGATGCAGGCGGTGCCATTCGCCGTCGCTCAGCGGAGAGCGCACGAGCGCGGGCGGTACGGGGGCCGGCGCGGCGGGATCGGCGGCGGCCGGCTCGGGCGCCGGCGCGGACACGCGCTCGTCCGGGTTCGGGGGCGGGAGACTCATCGGCCGGCCGTCACAGTCCGGTGCGCCGCGACTCCGCGACGTCGATGAGGGTGTCGCGCAGCTGCTCGGCGGCGGCCTGCTTCAGACCCGGGATCGTGACACCGGTCGCGGCGGCCGCGGTGACGAGCTTGAGCTGGGCGATGCCGAAGCCGCGGTCGAGGGGGCCGTGCGTGATGTCGACGAGCTGCATCCGTCCGTACGGCACGGCGACGACCCGCTGCCACAGGATGCCGCGCCGGAAGACGAGGTCGTCGCGGCGCAGGCGGTAGCCGATGGAGCGGGCCTGCCGCGGCAGGATCGCGAGGGTCCAGACGAGGATCACGGCGAGGATGCCCGCCGGGATCCACACCCAGAGCAGGTGCCAGACGAGCGCGGCGACGAGGGCGGCGGCGACCGCGATCAGCAGCACCGCGCCGGTGGAGATGAACTGCACGGTGACGTACTGCGGGGCCACCTGGTGCCACGCGCCGTCGAGCGCGAGCCGGTTCTCGCTGCGTGGTTCGACGAGGCGCGGGAATGTGCCGTCGTCGAGCACCGCGTCGGGAGCCGGACTCCGATCGGCGGGTGCGGGTTCCGCCGCGGATACGGGGACATCGGTGGCGGCCCGAGCGGGGACATCCGCGGCCGCGACCTCCTCGGCCACAGCCGGCTCAGTCGTGGGAGTAGCCGAGTCCGGGCTCTTCGGGTCCGGGCTGGTCGTCATCGTCGTCCTTCCGAATGGTGCACAGGTGCTCGGCGTAGAGGCTCGCGGCGGTCAGCACCGCGCCGGCGACGAGCGCGGCGATCACCGCTCCCGTCGAGCCTAACGAGGGGGCGACCGGTCGGGTGAGGAGGAACGACAGAAGTCCGCCGCCGATCCCGGCGACGACGGCGCCGACGATGCTGGCGGCCTTGGCGAGCATGACCACGCGCACGGCCCGGAACGGGTCGACGGGGCGGGAGCCGCCCCGGGTGGCGCGGCGGATGGGCAGGGCGAGCAGCACGATCCCGACGGCGAGGATGACCAGCAGCACCGGCAGGGCGAGCGAGGGAGTGAAGGTGGGCCGGGCGTTGGAGGTGAGCAGCTGGTCGACGACGAAGCCGATCAGCAGCCCGGCGATCGCCGAGCCGACGATCACGCCGGCACCGGTGCGCTTCACGGGGTCCCTCCGGGGGCGTCCTCGAGGGCGGCGCGCAGGTCGGCGACGCGTCCGACGCCCGGCAGCACCGCATCCGGGTCGATCCGCACCCACGGGTCGAGCACGAAAACGCGCTCCGCGGCACGCGGATGCGGGAGCAGCAGCGCGGGATCGTCGGAGCGCACGTCGCCGTACGCGATGAGGTCGAGGTCGAGCGTGCGGTCGCCCCAGCGCTCGCGGCGCACCCGGCCGTGGCGGGCCTCGACGGCGTGCAGGTAGTCCAGCAGCACCGACGGCGCGAGCCGCGTCTGCAGCAGCGCGACGGTGTTCAGGTACGCCGGCGCGTCGGCATCCGGCCCGGCGAGGGTGACGGCGACCGTCTCGATCGGCTCCGCCGCCGCGGTGACGCGGGTCAGCGGCAGCCGGTCGAGCTCGGCGAGGGCGGCGCGGATCGCCTCGGCGCGGTCGCCGAGATTCGCGCCGAGGGCGACGACGACGGATGCGCTCTCGCGCTCGGGGGCGCGCGCGACCTCGTCGATCCCCTGCGCGAGCCGCCGGTTCATGCGCGGCTCCGTTCGCGGCGCACGGCGACGCTCACGTCGCCGAACGGCACCGGGATCGGCGCCTGCGGCTTGTGCACCGTCACGGTCACGGCCCGCACGAGGGGGCACTCGGTCAGCACCGCGTCGGCGATGCGGGCGGCGAGGCGCTCGAGCAGGTTCACGGGCTCGCCACTGAGGATCGCGGCCACCCTCTCGGCGACCTCGCCGTAGTGCACGGTGTCGGCGACGTCGTCGGTGTCGGCCGCGCGGGAGAGGTCGAGCTCGAGCACGAGGTCGGCGACGAACTCCTGCCCGTCGCGCCGTTCGTGGTCGTAGACGCCGTGATATCCGACCGCGCGGATGCCGGTGATCGTGATGAGGTCGGTCATCGCGTGGTCGCTCCTTCCGGGGCGGGCCGGTCCGCGCCGTCCCACGCCGCGAGAATGCGGAGCGCGTCGCGCGTCGCGGCGACGTCGTGCACGCGCACGGCCCAGGCGCCGGCCTGCGCGGCCAGCACACTCGTCACGGCCGTCGCGAGGTCACGGCGCTGTTCGGACACGACGGCCGCGTCCGCGGCGGCGACGCCGGAGGGCAGTGCGGAACCGACGGCCGCGTCCGCGGTGGCGAGGGTCTCGGCCAGGAACCGCTTGCGGCTCGTGCCGACCAGCATCCGGTGGCCGAGCGCGGCGACGGCGTCGAGCGCGCGCAGCGCCTGCCAGTTCTGGGCGCCGCGCTTGCCGAAGCCGATGCCCGGGTCCACGACGATGCGCTCCGGGGCGATGCCGGCGGCGACGGCCGCGGCGATCCGCCCGTCGAGCTCGCGGACCAGCTCGTCGCGCAGGTCGCCGTATGACGCGTGCGCGTACATGTCGGCGGAGTGCCCGCGCCAGTGCTGCAGCACGACATCGGCGTCGGTCTGGGCGACGGCGACGAGCATCTCGGGGTCGGCGAGGCCCCCGGAGACGTCGTTGACGACGCGCGCTCCCGCGGCGACGGCAGCGACCGCGGTGTCCGCGTTCATGGTGTCGACGCTGACCACGGCGCCGTCCCCGGCGAGCGCGGCGATCACGGGCAGCACGCGGTCGCGCTCGAGGGCGGGGTCGACGCGCGCGGCGCCGGGACGCGTGGACTCGCCGCCGACGTCGAGCAGCTGCGCGCCGGACGCGCGCAGCGCCCGCCCGTGCGCGGCCCCGGCATCCGCGTCGAGGAAGCGCCCGCCGTCGCTGAACGAGTCGGGGGTGACGTTGACGATCCCCATGATCAGGGTCATGCGGCACCGCCGTGGGCGCTCGTGAGGAGGGCGATGATCTCGGCGCGGCCGGCGGGCTCGGCGAGCGCGCCGCGGGCGGCGATGGTCACCGTCGAGGTGTCGGGCTGACGGCCGCCGCGCATCGTGACGCACTGGTGCGCGGCGTCGAGCACGACGAGCACGCCCCGGGTGTCGAGGGAGCCCGCGATCATGTCGGCGATCTGCTCGCCGAGTCGCTCCTGCACCTGCGGGCGTGCGGCGAGCACGTCGACGACGCGCGGCAGGGCGCCCAGGCCCACGACCTCCTCGCCCGGCAGATACGCGATGTGCGCGCGTCCCGCGAACGGCAGCAGGTGGTGCTCGCACACCGACCGGAAGCGGATGTCGCGCAGCATGACCGCCCCGGAGGGCAGCGTCTCGGGCGCAGGCCCCCGCGTCACCGAGATGGTGTGCGCGAGCGGTGCGGCGGCATCCTGCCCGACGCCGGCGAAGAACTCGGCGTACAGGTCGGCCACCCGCGTCGGCGTGGTCTTCAGCCCCGGACGGTCGGGATCCTCCCCGATCGCCTCGAGCAGCTCGCGTACGGCGGCGGCGACGCGGTCACGATCGATGGCCACGTCCCGAGCCTACGCGGTCGCCGGCCGCGCCTGCCCGGTCGACGGACGGCGGGCGGGAGCCGTCTTCGCGGCGGGCGCGTCCTCGGCCTCGGTGCTCGCGGCGACACCGACCTCGGCGCGCACCGGCACGTCGACCGGCGGCAGCGTCGAGACGGGGCGCTGCTCGCTGGAGAGCCACTGCGGGCGCGGCGGGAGCCTGCGGACGTCCTTGAAGATCTCGGCGAGCTCGAGGTGGTCGAGTGTCTCCTTCTCGAGGAGGGCGAGCGCGAGGCGGTCGAGCACGTCGCGGTTGTCGTTGAGCACCCGGTAGGCCTCGTCGTGCGCCTGCTCGATGAGGGCGCGCACCTGCACGTCGACGCGCTCGGCGACCCGCTCGGAGAAATCGCGGCCGTGACCCATGTCGCGGCCCATGAAGACCTCACCCGAAGACGAGCCGAGCTTGACCGGACCGACATCCGTCGTCATGCCGTACTCGGTGACCATCTTGCGGGCGATGCCGGTGGCCTTCTCGATGTCGTTGCTCGCGCCGGTGGTGGGGTCGTGGAAGACGATCTCCTCGGCGACGCGCCCGCCCATCGCGTAGGCCAGCTGGTCCTGCAGCTCGTTGCGGGTGACGGAGTACTTGTCCTCCAGCGGCAGCACCATCGTGTAGCCGAGCGCTTTGCCGCGCGGGAGGATCGTGATCTTCGTCACCGGGTCGGTGTGGTTCATCGCCGCGGCGGCGAGGGCGTGACCGCCCTCGTGGTACGCGGTGATGAGCTTCTCCTTGTCCTTCATGACACGGGTGCGACGCTGCGGACCGGCGATGACGCGGTCGATGGCCTCGTCGAGCGCGCGCATGTCGATGAGCTGCGCGTTCGAGCGGGCGGTGAGCAGGGCGGCCTCGTTGAGGACGTTCGCGAGGTCGGCACCCGTGAACCCGGGTGTCTTGCGGGCGATGACCGACAGGTCGACCGAGGGCGAGAGCGGCTTGCCGCGGCCGTGCACTTCGAGGATGCGCTGGCGGCCCTTCAGGTCGGGGGCGTCGACGCCGATCTGACGGTCGAAACGGCCCGGGCGCAGCAGCGCCGGGTCGAGGATGTCGGGACGGTTGGTCGCCGCGATGACGATCACCGACTCCTTCGGGTCGAAGCCGTCCATCTCGACGAGCATCTGGTTGAGCGTCTGCTCGCGCTCGTCGTGACCGCCGCCCATACCGGCGCCGCGGTGACGGCCGACGGCGTCGATCTCGTCGATGAAGATGATCGCGGGGGCGTTCTCCTTGGCCTGGTTGAACAGGTCGCGCACGCGGCTCGCGCCGACGCCGACGAACATCTCCACGAAGTCCGAGCCGGAGATCGAGTAGAACGGCACGCCCGCCTCACCCGCGACGGCGCGGGCCAGCAGCGTCTTTCCGGTTCCGGGAGGGCCGTACAGCAGCACACCCTTCGGGATGCGGGCGCCGACGGCCTGGAACTTCGTCGGGTCCTTGAGGAAGTCCTTGATCTCCTGCATCTCCTCGATGGCCTCGTCGGAGCCGGCGACATCCGCGAAGGTGACCGTGGGGGTCTCCTTCGTGACGAGTTTGGCCCGCGACTTGCCGAACTGCATCACGCGGCTGTTGCCGCCCTGCGCGGCGGAGAAGAAGAACCAGAAGAGCAGACCCAGCAGCAGCAGCGGGAACAGGATCGACAGCAGACCCTCGAACCAGCCCGGTCGCGGGACGACGTCGTTGAAGCCGTCGGACGGAGCGGCGGCGTTGATGGCGTCGACGACCTCGCTCGAGCGGGCGTCGACGTAGTAGAACTGCACCTGGTCGGCACCCTCGTACGGGCTCGACAGGGTCAGGTCGACGCGCTGGTCACCGTCGGTGTTGACGACCTCGGTGACGGTGTCGCCCCCCAGCAGCTCGAGACCCTCCTGCGTGGAGACCTGCTTGGCGCCGCCCAGGCTGTTGATCAGCGTCATGCCGAGCAGCAGCAGCACCCCGATGAGCACCACGTACACGAACGGGTTGCGCGCGAGCTTCTTGAAATCCATGGTCCGCACAGGCTATCGCGCGCGGACTGTGCCCCGACTGTGCGTTCGTTGCAGGCGTACCGCCGCCGGTCGGCCCCGGTACGCGGATGCCGTCAGCTGTAGACGTGGGGCGCGAGCACGGCGACGTCGCGCAGGTTGCGGTAGCGCTCGGCGTAGTCGAGTCCGTATCCGACGACGAAGTCGTTCGGGATGTCGAAGCCGACGTAGCGGCAGTCGATCTCGACCTTCGCGGCCTCCGGCTTGCGCAGCAGCGCGAGCACCTCGATCGACTCCGCACCGCGGGAGGCGAAGTTCTCGAGCAGCCAGCTGAGGGTGAGACCGGAGTCGATGATGTCCTCGACGATGAGCACGTGCTTGCCGTGCAGGTCGGTGTCGAGGTCCTTGCGGATCTGCACGACGCCGCTGGACTTGGTGCCGGCGCCGTACGACGAGACCGCCATCCAGTCCATCGTGATGTCGCGCTGCAGCTGGCGGGCGAAGTCGGCCATCACCATGACCGCACCCTTGAGCACGCCGATGAGGATGAGTTCCTTGCCCTCGTAGTCGCTGTCGACCCGGGCGGCGAGCTCGGCGAGCTTGTCGTGGATCTGCTCCTCGGTGACGAGGACGCTGGTGAGCTGGTCGGAGATGTCGGCCGCGCGCATGGGACGAGTCTAGGCGGGAGCGCGGCGCGCGTCCCGGGTGGATGCCGGGAGAACTCAGCCGGCGGTGAAGACGATGCGCGTGCCGGTGCGGCGGGCGCTGCATCCCGGCAGGTCGATCGGCCCCTGACCGCGCCAGTCGACGGCGAGGCGGGCGACCTCGAGGGTCTGCGGCCGGGTCAGTGAGACACCGAACTCGCTCGCGACCACGTGTCGGATGATGCGGTGGCGCAGGGCCGCGGGGTTCGCGGCGAGCGCCGGCGCCGACACCGAGATGCCGGCCTCGGCGTGCTCGACGATGTCTTCGATCGTCTCCTCGATCATCTCGGCGAAAGCCTCGGCATCCTCCCGCAGCTGCTCGGCGGTGCGGGCGAGCGCCTCGGCGACGCCCGGGCCGATCTCGGTCTCCAGCAGCGGCATGACGTCCTGCCGCACGCGCACCCGCAGGAACCGGCGGTCGAGGTTGTGCGGGTCGTCCCACGGCGGCAGGTCCTGCGCGGTGCAGGCGGCGCGCGTCGCGGCACGGCGCACCCCGAGCAGGGGACGCAGCCACCGGAGCCCGCCGTCCTCGCGGTCGGGCGCCATGCCCGCCAGGCTCAGCGCACCAGAGCCGCGGGCGAGGCCCGCCAGCACCGTCTCGGCCTGGTCGTCGAGGGTGTGGGCCAGCAGCACGGCGGTGGCGCCGGCCTCACGGGCGGCGGCGCTGAGCGCGGCGCGGCGGGCGTCGCGGGCCGCGGCCTCCGGGCCTCCCTCGGTGCCGACCTCGACGCGCACGACGCGGGCGAGGAGCCCCAGCCGCTGCGCCACCTCGGCGGCTCGGGAGGCGACGGCATCCGACCCCTCCTGCAGGCCGTGGTCGACGACGACCGCGGTGGCCGGGACCCCGGCCTTCGGCGCCTCGAAGGCGACGGCGGCGGCGAGGGCGAGGGAGTCGGCACCCCCGGAGAGCCCGACGAGCACGGGGCCGTCGACGTCCTCGAGCGCGGCGCGCACGGCGCGGCGGATCTCGGCGACGGCGGGGTCCAGGCTCGGGCGGTGCGGCATACGCCCACGGTACCGACGTCGCCGCGTCCGCAACTCCGGAGATCCGGGCGGCCGGGCGGGCCGCCCCGCGGCGTGGTGCGGGCACCTCGGGGTGATGGCGCGGAATCTCCGGAGTTGTGGACGGCCGCCCGCGACTAGGCTGGTCGGCGGAATTCCCGCAGCTTTCAGAAGGAGCACCAGCATGGGCGCGTACGACGCCGTCATCGAGATCCCGCGCAACAGCAAGATCAAGTACGAGGTCGACCACGGCACCGGCCGCGTGTTCCTCGACCGGATCCTCTACACGCCGATGGGCTACCCCGCGAACTACGGCTTCTTCGAGAACACGCTCGGCGAGGACGGCGACCCGCTCGACGTGCTCGTGCTGCTCGACCACGACCTCGCCCCCGGCATCCTCGCCAAGGTGCGCCCGGTCGGCGTGCTGAAGATGACCGACGAGGCCGGCGGCGACGACAAGGTCGTCGCGGTGCTCGCCAAGGACCCGCGCTGGGGCCACATCCAGGACGTCGGCGACGTCGACGAGTGGACCAAGAACGAGATCAACCACTTCTTCGAGCACTACAAGGACCTCGAGCCCGGCAAGTGGGTCAAGGTCGACGAGTGGGCGGATGCCGCCGAGGCCGAGCGCCTGGTGTCCGAGGCGTTCGTGCGCTTCCAGGAGCACGACGGCGAGACCGCCACGCAGGGTGAGGGCGAAGCGCCCAACACGCTCTGAGCGTCGCTCCCCCGAGACTGAGAAGGTCCGGATGCCACGGCATCCGGACCTTCGTCGTTGCAGGGGTCGCGGCTCAGACCGAGATGCCGCGGGCGCGCAGGAACGGCGCCGGGTCGATGCGCACGCCGTTCTGCCACACCTCGAAGTGCAGGTGGCAGCCGGTGGACGCACCCGTCGAGCCGACGTAGGCGATCGTCTGCCCGGCGCCGACGTTCGCGCCGTAGCCGACCGCGTAGCCGCCGCTGCGGATGTGGGCGTAGGCGGTGACGAGCCCGCCGCCGTGGTCGATCTTGATGTAGTTTCCCCACGAGTCGAGGTAGCCCGCCCAGATCACGCGCCCGGAGTTGGCCGCGAAGATGGGCGATCCGCATCCGCCGGCGAAGTCGATGCCGCGGTGACCCGAGGTGGTGCAGTAGCCGTTGCCGCAGATCGTGCCGCGCGTGCCGAACCACGACGAGATGCCGCCGTAGCCGGGCCGCACCCAGCCGGAGGGCTTCACCTGCCCGGCGTCGCCGCCGCTGCTGCTGCCTCCGCCACCGTTGCCGGCGGCCGCTGCGGCCGCCGCAGCCGCTGCCGCCGCCTCGGCGGCGCGTCGCGCGGCCTCTTCGCGTTCCCGGCGCTTGCGCTCCTCCTCGCGGCGACGCTCCTCCTCGACGCCCGCCTGATAGGCGGCGACCGTCTTGGCGGTCGTGTCCTGGAGGGCGGCGAGCTGCGCCTGGAGGGTCGCGAGGTTCGCGGTCTGGTTGTCGAGCGCGGCCTGGGCGGCGGTCGCGGCATCCTGCGCCTTGACCATCTTCGCCTCGGCCTCGCGCTGCAGCCGGTCGCGCTCGTCGCGCGCCACCTGCGCCTGGTTGCTGAGGTTCTTCGCGTTGTCGCGGGCGGCGACGGCCTCGGTGTAGACGCTGCGGTTGGCGACGACGAGCTGGTCCATCGTGCCCAGTCGCGCCAGCAGGTCGTCGGCGGAGGCCGCCGACCCGGAGAAGAACAGGTCGAGGGCCGCGTCGTCGCCGCCGTTGCGGTACTGCTGCGCGGCGAGCTTGCCGAGCTTCTGCGAAGCGGCATCCGCCTTCGCCGATTCGGCGTCGGCCTGCTGCTGCAGCTGCTCGGCGCGCTCGGCGGCGGCCTCGAAGTCGAGCTGGGCCTGCGCGTATTCGCCGGCGAGCTGCTCGGCGAGCGCCTGCTTGGCCGCGACATCGGCCTGCATCTGCTGGATGAGGTTCTGGATGCGGCCGATCTCGGCGTTCTTGGCCGACTCGTTGTTCTTGGCGCGCTGCACGTCGTCCCACGACGGGTAGCCGGGGAGGGCGGCCCAGGCGGGCTGCGCGATCAGGAAGCCGCCGGCGGCCACGCCGAACGCGCCGAGGGCGATCGCGCCTCGGCGGGAGAGCAGCCGGCCCCGGGAGAACTCCTGCATCTCGGCTGGTGTGGGGGCGCAGCCGCAGTCGTCTACCGGGGTGAGCAGGTCCTTGCGCACGCGGGGGGCCTTCCGTTCGCGGACTTCACTTCTTTCACACTAACAACATGATCAGCGTTTTCCCAGGGGCCGATTCCGACACCGCCCGGCGGCCATCCTCCTCCCGCGGCGGGCGTTCGGCCCGGCGGCGCGCCCTCGATTTCGCATTCGGTGCAGAACCACGTATGCTTGACCCTCGGTAAGCGTGAGCCCCCGGGTTCGCTCGGCCCCATCGTTTAGCGGCCTAGGACGCCGCCCTTTCACGGCGGTAGCACGGGTTCGAATCCCGTTGGGGTCACTCGCACCAGATACAACTAAACAAGCATGGCCCTGTAGCGCAGTTGGTTAGCGTGCCGCCCTGTCACGGCGGAGGTCGCGGGTTCAAGTCCCGTCAGGGTCGCTCCGAGCGACGAGCCCTTTGTTTTCAGAGGGCTCTTCGTTTAGGGCATGGCCTTCGCGCCATGCGGCTCTGTAGCTCAGTTGGTAGAGCGCACGACTGAAAATCGTGAGGTCACGGGATCGACGCCCGTCGGAGCCACACGGACCGTCGTTACAACGGTCCCAGAAACCCTCGCCTAGCTTCTACATGGCGGGGGTTTTGCTTTTCCCCGGCGCCCTCCGGCGTCGAGCAAGCGCCCCCGGTCGTTGAGCGAGCGAAGCGAGTCGAAACGCCCCGAGCCGTGCCCGGGGCGCCCGGTCAGCCCGCCGTCGGCTCGTACCGGCGCGGCGGATGGGTGCGGGCGACGAGGTCGCGCAGCGCCTCGAGCGAGCCGGACACGAACCCGGCGGCGCGGCCCTGGACGAGCACGTTGCCGAGCGCCGTCGCCTCGACCGGGCCGGCGAGCACCGGCATCCCGGCGCGGTCGGCGGTGCGCTGGCAGAGCAGCTCGTTGAGCGCCCCTCCCCCGACGATGTGGATCGTGCGCACGTCGACGCGGCCGATGCGGGCCGCCTCACGGACGGCATCCGCGAAGGCCTGCGCGAGCGACTCGACGATCGAGCGCGTGTACTCGGCGCGGGTGCGGGGCGGGGCGAGGTCGTGCTCGGCGCACCAGGCGTCGATGCGGGCCGGCATGTCGCCGGGCGGCAGGAAGCGGGGGTCGTTGACGTCGAACACGGGCACCGCGGATGCCGGCACCTCCGCGGCGGAATCGAGCAGCGTCGGGAGGTCGACGGCGTGGCCGCCGCGCTCCCACCCGCGCACGGCCTCGCTCAGCACCCACAGCCCCATGACGTTGTGGAGCAGCCGCACGCGCCCGTCGACGCCGCCCTCGTTCGTGAAGTTCGCGTGCAGTGCCTCCGATGTGAGCACGAGTCGGTCGACTTCGACGCCCACGAGCCCCCACGTGCCGCACGATATGTAGGCGGCGGCATCCGCGCGCATCGGCACGGCGACGACGGCCGAGGCGGTGTCGTGCGAGCCGACGGCG
Source organism: Microbacterium telephonicum (assembly GCF_003651225.1). Lineage (GTDB taxonomy): Bacteria > Actinomycetota > Actinomycetes > Actinomycetales > Microbacteriaceae > Microbacterium > Microbacterium telephonicum. Next base: position 342,681 of record NZ_RCDB01000001.1, on the reverse strand, counting down.
GTGACGCCGAGGTCGCTGCGGGCGCCGAGCGCGGCGGCGACGTCGGGGCGCAGCGCCCCGAGCCGGTCGCCGGGGGCGATGAGCTCGGGGAAGAGCCCTCGCGGCAGGCCGAGCGCCGCGATGAGGGCGTCGTCCCAGGTGCCGTCGAGCACCCGCAGCAGCCCCGTTGTGGACGCGTTGGTCAGCTCGGCGCGGTTCTGCCCGGTGAGCCACGACGCGATGAGGTCGGGTACGAGCAGCGCCGTGTCGGCGACATCGAGCAGTGCCCGGTCTTCGGCGGCGAGCTGGTACAGCGTGTTGAACGGGAGGAACTGCAGCCCGTTGCGCTCGAACAGCTCCGCGTGCCGCATCCGCGCGTGCACGGCGGCGACGCCGTGCGCCGTGCGCTCGTCGCGGTAGTGGAACGGGTCGCCCAGCATCCGCCCGCCGCGCAGCAGCGCGTAGTCGACGGCCCACGAGTCGATGCCGATGCTCGCGATGTCGGGGTGGGCCAGGACGGCCTCGCGCAAGCCGCCGAGGGCGGCGCGGTACAGCGACAGGATGTCCCAGTGCAGACCGTCGCCGACGCGCACCGGGTCGTTCGCGAACCGCGCCACCGGCGTCGTCTCGAGCACGTCGGCGCCGACGCGTCCGACGATGACGCGCCCGCTCGTCGCCCCGAGGTCGACGGCCGCGACGGTGCCGCCGCTCACCGGCTGCTCCCGCATCCCGCGAGGGGTCGCGACACGCGGTCTCGCCCCGCCGGCCCTCGGCGTGTCGCGACCCCTCGCGAACTGCCGTGGCTCATCGCAGGAACGCCGCCGCGACGCCGGAGTCGACCGGGATGTGCAGACCCGTCGTGCGGCTCAGCTCGGGTCCGGTGAGCACGTACACGGCGTCGGCGACGTTCTCGGGCACGACCTCGCGCTTGAGGATCGTGCGGTTGGCGTAGTACTGGCCGAGGTCCTCTTCCTTGACGCCGTAGGTCGCGGCGCGGTTGGCACCCCAGCCGGCGGCGAAGATGCCCGAGCCGCGCACCACGCCGTCGGGGTTGATGCCGTTGACGCGGACGCCGTGCTCACCGAGCTCGACCGCGAGCAGCCGCACCTGGTGGGCCTGGTCGGCCTTCGTCGCCGAGTACGCGATGTTGTTGGGGCCGGCGAAGACGGAGTTCTTCGACGAGATGTAGATGACGTCCCCGCCCAGCTTCTGCTCGATCAGAGCCTTCGCCGCCGCCTTCGACACCAGGAACGACCCCTTCGCCATGACGTCGTGCTGCAGGTCCCAGTCCTTCTCGGTGGTCTCCAGCAGCGGTTTGCTGAGCGAGAGCCCCGCGTTGTTGACGACGAGGTCGATGCCGCCGAACGCGAGCAGCGTCGCGTCGATCGCGGCCTGCACGCCCGCGGCGTCGGCGACGTTCGCGGCGACGCCGATCGCGACATCCGTGTTGCCGAGCTCGGCCGCGGCGGCCTGCGCCTTCGAGGCATCGAGGTCGGCGACGACGACGCACGCGCCCTCGGCGGCGAGGCGCGTCGCGATGGCCTTGCCGATGCCGGAAGCGGCGCCGGTGACGAACGCGATGCGTCCCTGGTGCGTCTTGGGCTTCGGCATGCGCTGCAGCTTCGCCTCTTCGAGCGCCCAGTACTCGATGCGGAACTTCTCGGCATCCGAGATGGGTGTGTAGGTCGACAGCGCCTCCGCGCCGCGCATGACGTTGATCGCGTTGACGTAGAACTCCCCCGCGACCCGCGCGGTCTGCTTGTTCGCGCCGTAGCTGAACATCCCGACGCCGGGGACGAGCACGATGAGCGGGTCGGCGCCGCGGATGGCGGGGCTCGAGGCGTCGGCGTGTGCGTCGTAGTAGGCCTGATAGTCGGCGCGGTATGCCTGATGCAGCTCGTGCAGCCGCGCGATCTGCTCGTCGACCGACGCGGATGCCGGCAGGTCGAGGATCAGCGGCTTCACCTTCGTGCGCAGGAAGTGGTCGGGGCAGCTCGTGCCGAGGGCGGCGAGGGCGGGCGCCTTCTCGGACGCCAGGAACTCCAGAACGATGTCGGCGTCGGTGTAGTGGCCGACCATCGGCTTGTCCGTCGACGCGAGGCCCCGGATGGTGGGGGCCAGAGCGGCCGCGCGGGCGTGCCGCTCGGCATCGGGCAGCGCCTCGAAGCCGTCCCGAACTCCTCCGAACGGGTCGGCTTTGCCGTGTTCCTCGATGTATTCGGCAGCCGTGTCGATGATGGTGGTGGAGTTGTGTTCGGCCTCCTCGCTCGTCTCGCCCCACGCCGTGATGCCGTGCCCGCCGAGGATCGTGCCGATCGCCTGCGGGTTCTGCGCCTTGATCTCGGCGATGTCGAGCCCCAGCTGGAACCCCGGGCGACGCCACGGCACCCACACGACCTTGTCACCGAAGATGCGCTGCGTCAGCTCGGGCCCATCGGCGGAGGTGGCGATCGCGATGCCGCTGTCGGGGTGCAGGTGGTCGACGTGAGCCGCATCCACCAGGCCGTGCATGGCGGTGTCGATCGACGGGGCCGCCCCGCCCTTGCCGTGCAGGCAGTAGTCGAACGCGGCGACCATCTCGTCCTCGCGGTCGACGCCGGGATACACGTCGACGAGCGCGCGCATGCGGTCGAGCCGCAGCACGGCGAGGCCCTCGGGCTTCAGCGTGCCGAGGTCGCCGCCGGAGCCCTTCACCCACAGCAGCTCGACGGGCTCGCCGGTCACCGGGTCGGTGTCGGTGCCCTTGGCGGAAGTGTTGCCGCCGGCGTAGTTCGTGTTCTTCGGGTCGGCGCCCAGGCGGTTGCTGCGCGCGATCAGTTCGGCGGCGGTCGGGTTGGTCATCGGTTCTTCGTTCCTCGTGTGTGTCTGGGTGCGGATGCGCGGGTCAGGCGCCCCAGCCGGCTTGGGTGCCGCCGGTGCGGGTGGCGGCGATGTGCTGCTGGTAGCCGGATGCGGCGTACGCGGCCATCGGGTCGGCGGGCAGCCCGCGGGAGCGCCGCCATTCGGCGAGGGCGGGGCGCACGTCGGTGGAGAACGCGTCCATGAACACCGCCTGCGCGCCGAGCACGTCGTTCGCAGCCTGCGCGGCATCCAACGCGTCACGGTCCAGGAGCAGCGCGCGGGCGGTCATCTCCTGCACGTTCAACACCGAACGGATCTGCCCCGGGATCTTGTCCTCGACGTTGTGGCACTGGTCGAGCATGAACGCGACATCCGGGTTGTTCAGCCCGCCCCCGCGCACCACCTCGACGAGGATGCGGAACAGCTGGAACGGGTCGGCCGCCCCCACGATCAGGTCATCGTCCGCGTAGAAACGGGAATTGAAATCGAACGACCCGAGCTTGCCGAGGCGCAGCAGCTGCATCACGATGAACTCGATGTTCGTCCCCGGCGCGTGATGCCCCGTGTCCAGACACACCAGCGCCTTCTCCCCCAGCGCGGCGACCTGCGCGTAACTGGTCCCCCAGTCCGGGACGTCGGTGTGATAGAACGACGGCTCGAAGAACTTGTACTCGAGCACCAGGCGCTGATCGTCGCCCAGGCGGGCGTAGATCTGCTGCAACGAGTCCGCCAACCGGTCCTGCCGGGCACGCATGTCCATCTGACCCGGATAGTTCGACCCCTCCGCGAGCCAGATCTTCAGATCCCGCGACCCCGTCGCATCCATGATGTCGATGCACTCCAGGTGATGATCGATCGCCTTCCGACGGATCCGGTCATCATGATGCGTGAGCGCACCGAACTTGTAGTCCTCGTCCTGGAACGTGTTCGAGTTGATCGTCCCGAGCTTCACCCCCAGACCCTCCGCATACCCGCGCAACGCCGCGTAATCGTCGGTCTTGTCCCACGGGATGTGCAACGCCACCGACGGGGCCAGTGCCGTGAACTCGTTGACCTTCGCCGCATCCGCGACCTTCTCGAACACATCCCGCGGCGTCCCCGCCGTCGACCACACCCGAAACCGCGTCCCCGAATTGCCGAACGCCCACGACGGCAACTCGATCCCCTGCAACTCCAGGGCGGACAGGGTCTCAGGGGACAGCGTCGTCATGATGCGGTGCTTTCGGTGTCGGTGGCGGCGGTCGCCGCCAGCTGGTCGTGCAGGTGGAAGATCTCGGTGAGCGGGGTCGCGGCCTGGTCGGGGCGGCCGCCGAGGTCGACGAAGAAGCGCCCCATCTCGGCCTCCCAGCGTTCCGCGACCTCGGATGCCGCGAGGTAGGCCTGGGCCGCCGCGTCGTCGTCGGTCTCGTAGTAGCCGAACAGGCGCCCGCCGTCGCCGAGGAACAGCGAGTAGTTGCGTCGGCCGGAGGCGGCGATCTCGGCGAGCATCTCGGGCCAGACGGGGCTGTGGCGGGCGACGTACTCGTCGAGCAGCTCGGGGACGACCTGCAGCTGGAAGGCGACGCGCATGGGACCGATCACTCCGTTGTGGGTGGGATGCGAACAGAACATGAAACGATTCAATGAATCGATTAATACCGTAGTCTGGCGATGCGCCCGCGTCAAGCGCGGTGGCATCGAGCCAGATCAGGAGCAGTCGGTGGCCGTGAGCGTCAAGGACGTCGCCCAGCACGCGGGCGTCTCGGTGGGCACGGTCTCGAACGTGCTCAACCGACCCGACAAGGTGTCGGCCGCCACGGTCGAACGCGTGCAGGCCGCCATCGCCGAGCTGGGGTTCGTGCGCAACGACGCCGCCCGTCAGCTGCGAGCCGGACGCAGCCGGGCGATCGGCCTCGTCGTTCTCGACCTGCGCAACCCGTTCTTCACGGATGTCGCCCGCGGCGCCGAGCAGCGCGCGGCGACCGAGGGGCTCAGCATCCTGGTCGCCGGCAGCGACGAGCAACCCGAACGCGAGGCCGCGCACCTCGATCTGTTCGAGCAGCAGCGGGTGCGCGGCATGCTCGTCACCCCCACCGGCGACACGACCGACCGGCTCGCCCGGCTGCGTGATCACGGCATCCCCGCGGTGCTCGTGGACCGCACCTCCGACGATCCGCAGCTCTCGTCGGTCGCCGTCGACGACGTCGAGGGCGGACGCGTCGCCGCGGCGCATCTGCTGGCCCTCGGGCACCGGCGGCTCGCGTTCGCCGGCGGACCGCTCACGCTGCGCCAGGTCGCCGACCGCCGTCGTGGTGCGCAACACGCGGTCGACGCGCAGCCGGGAGCCGAACTCGAGCACCTGCCGACCGACGCGCTCACCGTCGAGGCGGGGCGCGCCGTCGGTCGCCGCTTGTTGGCGCGGCCGCGGGCGCAGCGTCCGCGGGCCGTGTTTGCGGCGAACGACCTCGTCGCCCTCGGCATCCTGCAGAGCCTCGTGATGACCGGCGACGCGCGCGTGCCCGACGACATCGCGCTCATCGGCTACGACGACATCGACTTCGCCGCCGCCGCGGTCGTGCCGCTCACCTCGATCCGCCAGCCCGCTGCCGCGATCGGCGCGACCGCCGTCGACCTGCTGCTCGCGATGGATGCCGGCGCTCCCGCGGAGCACGTCGAGTTCACGCCCGAGCTCGTCGTGCGCGCCTCGACCGCGGGTAGCTGAGGAGCCCGGCGCTCACGCCGGCACGTCGACGACGCGCTCTCCACCCCGACGAGCCGACCAGGCTCCTGCCGATGCCGCGGCCACGTCGGCGTCGAGCCGTGCGAGCTCCTCCTCCGGCACCCACAGCTCCAGCGCCGCTCGCACCCCGTAGGCCGGCTCACCCCAGGTCGCGCCGTGACGCCCCGCCCAGTCACGGAGCACGTTGTCGGCGCGCCCGGCATCCGCGTGGGACACCTCGACGACCACCTGCGTCAGCGCGCGCCGATGCACGAGCGCGGCGCCGTCGAGGCACTCCGACACCGCCGTCGAGTACGCGCGCACGAGTCCGCCCGCGCCGAGTTTGACCCCGCCGAAGTAGCGGGTCACGACCACGACGACATCCGTGAGGCCGCGGCGGCGCAGCACCTCGAGCATCGGCATCCCGGCCGTGCCCGAGGGCTCGCCGTCATCCGATGAGCGCGCCTGGTCGCCGAGCAGGCCCGTCACCATCGCGGTGCAGTGGTGACGGGCGTCCCAGTGCTCGCGGCGGGCGACGGCGATGACGGCCTCGGCCTCCGCGACCGAGGCGACGGGCTCGGCGCGCGTGAGGAACCGCGACTTCTTGACGACGAGCTCGTGGTCGGTGCGCGCCGCGATCGTGTCGGGGTGGGCGCGCATGCCTCCAGCCTACGAAGCGCGCCCACCGGCCGGGTCAGACCTCCAGCGCGTTCGCCTTGGCGACGTCGCCGAGCCTCGTTCTCGCGCCTGCAGCAGGACGGGGAGCTGCGCCGCGACCTCGACCCGCAGCGCGTCGGCCAGCTCGTGACCGCCATGATGGACGGTCTGCAGCTGCAGTGGTTGCTCGACCCCGACGCGGTCGACATGGTGGGCCTGTTCGAGGACTTCCTGCACCTGCTGGAGATCCCGCCGCGCGGCGGGGCGGGCGCGGCCTCTACGGAGGGCTGAGTCAGAGCTCGCCGGGCTGCATCGCCTGCTCGTCGAGCTTCTCGATCACCTCGCGGGCCGCCGACGGCGTGCCCTGCTTCTTCGGTGCGTAGACGACGAGCGAGTGGAAGACGAACCGCACGAAGAACGCGACGACGAGCGTGATCGCGGTGGCCAGCACGGCGGAGATGTGGCTCGTCGAGACCATGAGCGCCACGATCGGGATGCGGATGACCGCCTCGGCGTTGTTGAACGCGAACGACTTCGCGAACCGTGACCAGACACCCGACGCGTCACCGCGCATGTCCTGGAACACGAAGCGTTCGATCAGCAGGAAGTTGCCGATGATCGTCACCTCGGCCGCGATGATCGCCGCCACCACGTAGTCGACGCCGAGATGCGTCAGCGCCCAGACGATCACGACGTTGGCGACGGCGCCGAGGCCGCCGATGACGGCGAACAGCGACATCTTGCCGAAGCGCAGCGCGGCGAGCTGGGCGAGGAAGTGCATCCCCTGCCGGAACGACGCCTTCGACTCGCCGGCGTGCCGGTCGCCGAAGTCGAACGGCACTTCGGCGATGCGGAACGGCTTGCGCACCAGGATCTCGAGCAGGATCTTGAACCCGCGCGGATGCAGCCCGTCGAGGTCGACGGCACTGCGCGAGACCAGGAAGAACCCGGTCATCGGGTCGCTGACATCGTGCAGCCGCACCGGGAACATCGCCTTCGTCAGCGCGGTCGAGGCGCGCGAGACGAGTACGCGGGTGCGGTCGGCGAGGCCCGTCGAGGTGCCGCCGCCGGCATACCGCGACGCCACGACGACGTCGACGTCCCCCTCGCGGTGTCGCTCGAACATCTCGGGGATCTTCTCGGGCGGATGCTGCAGGTCGCCGTCCATGACGAGGCAGACATCCGACGCCGCGGCGCGGAAGCCCTCGACCACGGCGCCGCCCAGCCCGCCGACCGGCTGGTCGCGGTGGATTACGCGCACCGGGATGCCGGCTCCGGCCGCGACGACGCGCATCACCTCGGGGGTGTCGTCGGTGCTGTCGTCGACGAACACGATCTCGGCGTCGATCCCCTCGACGGCCGCCGTGACCCGCGCCACGAGCTCCGCGACATTAGGCGCCTCGTTGAAGGTCGGGACGATGATCGACAGCTCGATGATGACTCCTGGAACGCGGTGGGGCACAGATCCGCGACCATCGTTGCACGCGGAACCTGTGCACGGCCGCGAGTTTTCACAGGGTTCACCACCCCTTCTCCCGTGTCGGCGTGTCGCGGGGCCTCCGCGGTGTCAGGATGCACGGATGACGCACGTTCCACGACGTCGTCTGCTGGGGTTCGCGGTCGCGCTGGCGGCCGTCACGACGGGGGTGCTCACCACCGGCTGCGCGCCGGAGCCGGTGGCCGCTGCTCCCGCGTCGAGCGCGACGCAGACGCCGACGCCCAGCCCCACCCCGACCCCGCTCAGCCCGGTCGAGCAGCTGCTGGCGTCCGCCCCCGACCCCGCCGCCGCGTGCGTCGTGAGCTTCACGGGCGACGGCATCGCCGACGCACCCGTGCTCGAGACGACCGGGGCGCTCTACGCCGCACTGCCGATCCCGGCGCGCGACGGGTTCGTGTTCGCCGGCTGGTACGACACACCGGCGGATGCCGCCGCTTTCGCGGTCCCGGGCCGGGTCAACGGCGCCGACCTCGTCGCCTGCACCGACCGACAGCGCACGCTGCACGCGGCGTGGAAGACGCCCGCCGAGAACACGGCCGAAGGCGCCCGCCTCCCGATCCTCATGTACCACCAGTTCACCGACAAGCCCGAGGGCGAGTCGGGATGGCTGCGCGGCAACTACGCGTACATCGAGGACTACCGCGCACACATGCAGCACATCAAGGACGGCGGGTTCTACCTGCCGACCTGGCTCGAACTCGACGCGTTCATCGACGGTCGCCTCTTCCTGCCCGACCACTCCGTGATCGTCACCGACGACGACGCCGATCCGACATGGCTCTCCATGGCGGCGCCGATCAACGAGCAGTTGCAGGTGCTGGCGACCTCCTTCGACATCACCGGCGACGGCGTCGCCACCCAGAACGCGTTCATCCTGCCGCGCTCGCACACCCACGCGATGCACGTCGCCGGCGCGAACGGCAAGGGGCAGATGGTGAACCTCTCCCCCGACGAGATCGCCGCCGACCTCGAGACCTCCGCGGCCGCGCTCGGTGGCGTGAAGGAGGTCGTCGCCTACCCGTACGGCCACTACGACGACCGTACGAAACAGGGCGTCGCTCAAGCGGGCTTCCTCCTGGGGCGCACGATCGAGCAGGGATACGTCTCGATCGGCCACGACAAGCTCGCCCTCCCCTGCGTGCGCATCAACTACGGCATGACCGTCGCCGACCTGCAGAAGCTCATCGGCTGAGCCGACGCGACCTCCACCTCCGGAAACGGGACGACAATGGAGGGATGACCTCCCCCACGTCCACCGCCATCACGATGTTCGGCGCCGACTGGTGCCGCGACTGCATCCGCACGAAGGCGCAGCTCGACGGCCTCGGTATCGCCTACACCTACGTCGACCTCGTCGCCGATCCGGCCGCCGCGGACGTCGCGCGCGAGATCTCGGGCCGCACGAACATCCCCGTGGTCGTCTACCCGGATGCCACGCACCACGTCGAGCCGTCGAACGCCGACGTCGAGGCGAAGCTGCGCGAGCTCGCCCTCATCTGAGCGCGCCGCGTTTCGACTCGTCGCTGCGCTCCTCGCTCAACGACCGGAGGTGGCGCCCTGCGCGTTTCGACTCGTCGCTGCGCTTCTCGCTCAACGACCGGAGGTGGCGCCCTGCGCGTTTCGACTCGTCGCTGCGCTTCTCGCTCAACGACCGGGAGCAGCACCGGTCGTTGAGCGAGAAGCAGCGAGTCGAAACGCCCGCACGCACCCGGAACCCCGTGCACCCGGGAGGAGATGTGCGTTCGGGAGGACGCGGCTCCCGCATCCGCCCTCCCGAATGCAGATCTCCTCCCGAACGCACCACCTAGGCTGAGCGCGTGAGCCCGACATCACCGCCTTCGACGACCGCCCTGCCCGCCGACGTGCGCGACGACCTGGATGCCGCCCTCGCCGACCTCGACACCGGCGCGCGCACCTGGGCCGCCCTGACGCTCGCACAGCGCGCGACGCTGATGCGCCGCATCCGCGCGTCGGTCTCGGCCGTCGCGGCGGAGTGGGCCGACGTCGCTTCGACGTCGAAGGGGCTGCGGCCGGGGCATCCGCTGCGGGGCGAGGAATGGCTGTCGGGGCCGTACGCGGCGCTCGTCGCGGTCGACGCCTACGCCGACACGCTCGACGCACTCGCGGCCGGACGCAGCCCGCTCACCCGTGTGCGCACGAGCGCCGCGCCCGGTGGGCGCACGGCCGTGCACACCTCGCCGCTGACCGCCACCGACGCGCTGCTGCTGTCGGGCTACACGACCGAGGTGTGGCTCACCCCCGGCGTCACGCCCGCGCACGCCCAGCGCCGGGCCGGCCTCGCCCAGCTCACCCCGACGGCTTCCGGTGGTATCGGCCTCGTGCTCGGCGCGGGGAATGTCAGCTCGATCCCTTTCCTCGACGTGCTGTACGAGCTGATGGCGGCCAATCGCGTCGCGATCCTCAAAGTCAACCCGACGCAGGATGCCCTCGTCCCCGTCTTCCGGCGCGCGCTCGCGCCGCTGATCGAGCCCGGATTCCTGCGCATCGTCACGGGCGGCGGCGACGTCGGCGCCCACCTCACGCAGCATCCGTCGGTCGCGCACGTGCACGTCACCGGGTCGGAGGCGACGTTCCGCGCCATCACCCCCGGCCTCCACGTGCCGATCACCGCCGAGCTCGGCGGCGTCTCGCCCATCATCGTCGTGCCGGGCGACTGGACGGCGGCCGACTTGCGGTTCCAGGCCGAGCATGTCGTCACGATGCGCCTGCACAACGGCGGCCACAACTGCATCGCGGGGCAGGTCGTGCTGCTGAGCGAGGACTGGCCGCGGCGCGCGGAGTTCCTCGCCGAGCTGCGCGCCGCGTACGACCGCGCGCCCGCCCGACCGGTCTGGTACCCGGGCGGCGAGGCGAAACTCGCCGCCGCGCGGGAGGCGTATCCGGATGCCGCGTGGTGCGGCGACGGCACCCGCGCGCTCGTGGAGCCCGCCGCATCCGACGCCGGGAACCTCGAGACGACCGAGTACTTCTCGCCCGTGCTGGGCGTGGTCGCGCTGCCGGGCACGGGTCAGGCGTTCCTCGACGCCGCCGTCGCCCACGCGAACGACCGCCTCGTCGGCACCCTCGGCGCGAACGTGCTCGTCGACCCGGTCACGCAGGCCGCCCTCGGCGCCGGATTCGAGCGCGCGGTCGCCGACCTGCGCTACGGCACGGTGGCCGTCAACGCGTGGACCGCGTTCGGGTTCCTCACCCCGACGGCCACGTGGGGCGCTTTCCCCGGCGGCACGGTCGACGACGCCCCGAGCGGGATCGGCGTCGTGCACAACGCGTTCCTGCTCGACGACGTCGAGCGCACCGTCGTGCGGGGGCCCTTCCGTCCATTCCCGCGGTCGGTCGGCCGGGGGCGGTTCTCGGCACTGCCGAAGCCGCCGTGGTTCGTGACCTCGCGCACCGGCGCCGCCGTGTCGGAGGGCTTCACCCGCTTCCGCATCGACGGCGACTGGGCCGCGATGTCGGCGACGCTGCTGAAGGCGTTCCGCGCCTGACCGCGGCATCCGCGATCAGGCACCGGGATCAGCGGCCGGTGCGACGGCCGTTCTGACGCACGACCGACCCGACCGTGAGGCCGCCGCCGTGCTGCGCGCGACGCCCGGCGGTACGGGCGTTGCCGGCGGGCTGCTGCTTCGCGGGCTGCGCCTGACGCGGGGCGGATGCCGTGTGCCCGGCAGTGCGGTGACCCGAGCGCTCGCCCGCGGGACGGCCGGAACGGTCCTTGCGGGGCTGACCGCCCTGCCCGCCCTGACCGCCGCGACCGCGGCCGCCCTGCGACTGCTGACCGCCCTGGCCCTCGCGCGCGGCGCGCTTGCGCTGCGCGTTGGCGCCCTGGCTGCGTCCGCCGCCGCGCTGCTGCACGGGCTTGGGCGCGGGCGTGACGTAGGCGGCGACCTCGCCGACGAGCTCCACGACCTGCGGCGACTCGGCGGTCACCGTCACCGGCGTCACCGTGATGGCCGCCTTGCGCAGCAGGTCCTTGACGTCCTTCTCCTGGCCGGGCAGCACGATCGTGACGACCGAGCCCTCCGCGCCGGCGCGGGCGGTGCGGCCCGAGCGGTGCAGGTACGCCTTGTGCTCCATGGGCGGGTCGACGTGCACGACCAGCTCGATGTCGTCGACGTGCACGCCGCGGGCCGCGACGTCGGTCGCCACGAGCACCTTCGCCTCCCCCGACGAGAACGCGGCGAGGTTGCGGTCGCGCTGCGGCTGCGACAGGTTTCCGTGCAGGTCGACCGACGGGATGCCGGCGGCCGTCAGCTGCTGGGCGAGCTTCTTGGCCGCGTGCTTGGTGCGCGTGAACAGGATGCGGCGGCTGCGGCCCGAGGCCAGCATCCGCACGAGGTCCTTCTTGGCGTCGTTGCCCTCGACGTGGAAGACGTGGTGCGTCATCGCGGCGACCGGCGAGTGCGCCTCGTCGACGGAGTGCAGCACCTCGTTCTGCAGGAACCGGTCCACGAGCTTGTCGACGCCGCGGTCGAGGGTCGCGCTGAACAGCAGACGCTGGCCGCCCTGGGGCGTCTTGTCGAGGATGCGGGTGACCACGGGTAGGAAGCCGAGGTCGGCCATGTGGTCGGCCTCGTCGATGACGGTGATCTCGACGGCATCCAGGCGCACGAAGCCCTGCTGCATGAGGTCTTCGAGGCGGCCGGGGCAGGCCACGACGATGTCGACGCCGTCCTTGAGGGCGGCGACCTGGCGGTTCTGGTTGACGCCGCCGAAGATCGTGGTGGTCTTCAGGCCGTACGCGGCCGCGAGCGGTGCGAGGGTCGCGTCGATCTGGGTCGCGAGCTCGCGCGTGGGGGCCAGCACGAGGCCCAGGATGCGGCCCGCTCGGCGGCTGCCGCCGGCGAGTGCGCCGCCGAGGCGCGCGGCCATCGGGATCGAGAAGGCGAGGGTCTTGCCCGAGCCGGTCTTGCCGCGGCCGAGCACGTCGCGGCCGGCGAGCGTGTCGGGGAGCGTGTCGACCTGGATCGGGAACGGGCTGGTCTTGCCGTCGGCGGCGAGCACGTCGAGCAGGGGGGCGGGCACGCCGAGCGTGCGGAACGTGATGTCAGACATGTGGGGGTTTCTGGGCGCGCATTCGCACCCTGTCGGTGGCCCGCGCGCGGATGCGCGTGCGGGTTCGCCGTATGTGAATGTCAGCCGATCATCCGGAGTCCGGGCGGCGAGGGAAGCGTTCTACGACGCATGCCGCGGGCGACGCCGGCGCGACAAGAACCTTCAGTCTACCGTGAGCTCCCCGTGAGAAACCACTCGCGTCGCGAGACACCGCGTCTGAGGTGGTTTCTCGGGGCGGTTGTGGTGTCTCGCGCGGGGTCGGGACTGCAGCCGCCGCGCCTCAGCCGGCGAAGCGGTCGGTGGCGGCGCGGAGGGCGCGGGCGATGCCGGGCTCGGATGCCGAATGCGACGCGTCCGGCACGACGACGAACTCGGCCTCGGGCAGAGCGCGGTGCAGGTCCCACGCGGTCATGATCGGCGTGCACACGTCGTAGCGCCCCTGCACGATGACCGTCGGGATGTGCCGGATCGCACCGGCGTCCTCGATGAGCTGGCCCTCGCGGAACCAGCCGCCGGCGAGGAAGTAGTGGTTCTCGATGCGCGCGAACGCCACCGCCGCCTGCTGCTCGGCCATCGACGCGACGAGGTCGGGGTCGGGCAGCAGCGTGAGCGTCGAGGCCTCCCATGTCGTCCACGCGACGGCGGCGGGGACGTGCACGGCCGGGTCGGGGTCGGCGAGGCGGCGGGCGTACGCCTCGATGAGCCGCGAGCGCTCGAGCACCGGGATCGGCTCGAGGTAGGCCTCCCACAGGTCGGGGAAGATCGCCGCCGCACCGCCCTCGTAGAACCACTCCAGCTCATGGCGGCGCAGGGTGAAGATGCCGCGCAGCACGAGTTCGCTCACGACGTCGGGATGCGTCTCGGCGTAGGCGAGCGCCAGCGCGCTCCCCCACGAGCCGCCGAACACCTGCCAGGTCTCGATGCCGAGGTTGCGGCGCAGCAGTTCGATGTCGGCCACGAGATGCCACGTCGTGTTGAAGCGGAGGTCGGCGTCCGGCTCGCTCACGTGCGGCGTCGACTTGCCGCATCCGCGCTGGTCGAGCAGCACGATGCGGTAGCGCTCGGGATCGAAGAACCGCCGGTGCCACGGCGAGGTGCCCGCGCCGGGCCCGCCGTGCAGGAACACCACCGGCTTGCCGTCGGGATTGCCGGACTGCTCCCAGTACACGCGCTGCCCGTCGCCGGCGACGAGGAACCCCGTCTCGTACGGTTCGATCGGCGGATACAGGATGTCGTCGAGATGGGCGGGTCCGGTGCTCACAGGCTGCTCCCCGGGATCGAGAACGTGTCGCACGCGGACAGTCCGTTCTGGTAGCCGGCGGCGAACCACCGCCGGCGCTGGTCGCTGGACCCGTGGGTCCAGCTCTCCGGGTTCACGTACCCGGACTGGGCTTGGATGTGGTCGTCGCCGACCGCGGCGGCCGCGTCGAGCGCGTCGCGCACCTGTGCCTCCGTCGGCGGCTGCAGGTACGGAGTGCCGTTCGCGTCGACTTCGTCGGCGGCATCGGCCACCCACGCACCGGCGAGGCAGTCCGCCTGCAGCTCGGTGCGCACGCCGTTGCTCTCCGGCCCCGTGCCGTTCGGCGGGTTCGCGTCGAACACGCCGGTGATCTGCTGGATGTGGTGGCCGTACTCGTGCGCGAGCACATAGAGCTGGGCGAGCGGGCCGGCGCTCGCGTCGAACTGCGTGCGCAGCAGCGCGAAGAAGTCGGGGTCGACGTAGATCGTCTCCTCGGGCGGACAGTAGAACGGTCCGGTCTGCTCGGATGCCGTGCCGCACGCCGTCGAGGTGGAGCCGTCGACGACGACCAGCTGCGGAGCGCGATAGCCCTGCACGTGATCGGCCCAGTACTCGTCGAGCACCCGCTGCCCGAACACGAGCCGGCATTCGTCGTCGCGGTTGGCGTCGGCGCCGGTCTCGCAGTCCTCGATGACCGTCCCGGATCCGGAGGAGCCGGCGTACGGATCGCCGCCGAGGCCGAGGAGTCCGCCGATGTCGCCCCCGGTGAACAGATTCAACAACAGGATGGCGAGTCCACCGAGCCCCGCGACGCCCACGCCGCCGGCGACGAGTCCGCCGCGGCGACGCGCCGACGATCCCCCGAGTTCGGCGCCGGTGTTGAACGTCATGCCGATCACCGTACCGTCACACTCGTGCCGCGGCGAGCGTACCGGCCCCGCGACGCGCGCGGCGCGCCGCGGCTAGGCTCGTGCCCATGACCGCCCCCGCGACGACCGTGACCGTGACCGGAGCCGGCGGCCAGATCGGCTACGCCCTGCTGTTCCGCATCGCCGCGGGCGCGATGCTGGGAGCGGACCGCGCCGTGCGGCTGCGCCTGCTCGAGATCCCGCAGGGTCTGAAGTCGGCGGAGGGCGCCGCCCTCGAACTGCAGGACTGCGCGTTCCCGCTGCTGCAGGATGTGGAGATCAGCGCCGACCCGCGCGTCGCGTTCGACGGTGCCGAGATCGCCCTGCTGGTCGGCGCCCGCCCCCGCACCGCCGGGATGGAGCGCGCCGACCTGCTCGCCGCGAACGCGGGGATCTTCGGCCCGCAGGGCGCCGCTTTGAACGAGGTCGCCGCCGCCGGCATCCGCGTGCTGACGGTCGGGAACCCCGCCAACACGAACGCCCTGATCGCGTCGGCGAGCGCGCCCGACATCCCCGCCGACCGGTTCACGGCGCTCACCCGCCTCGACCACGACCGCGCCGTCGCGCAGCTGGCCGCCGCGCTCGACGCGCCCGTCGGCGAGGTCGCCGGCGTCACGATCTGGGGCAACCACTCGGCCACGCAGTTCCCCGACGTCGCCCACGCGACCGTCGCCGGACGCCCCGCGCCGGAACTGCTCGCCGAGCGGTTCGGCGGCGGCGACGCGGCGACCGCGTGGCTCGACGGGGAGTTCATCCCGCGGGTCGCCCAGCGCGGCGCGGAGATCATCTCGGTGCGCGGATCGTCGTCGGCGGCATCGGCCGCGAACGCCGCGATCTCCCACGTGCGCGACGAGCAGCTCGGCACCGACGGCAGGCGCACCTCGGCCGCCGTGGTCTCGACGGGCTGGTACGGCGTGCCCGAGGGTCTGGTGTGCTCGTTCCCGGTCACGAGCGACGGCGACGGCTACCGCGTCGTCGACGGCCTCTCGCTCGATGCGCGCGGCCGTGCCCGCCTGGACGCGTCGGTCGCGGAACTCGTCGCCGAACGCGACGCGGTCCGCGAGCTCGGGGTGATCTGAGGCCGCGATGGAGGCCATCCCGATCCTCGTCGCCGGCATCGCCGTCATCACGCTGTCGACGATGCTCGCCCGACGCCTCGGCGTCGCGGGACCGCTGATCCTCGTCGGCGTGGGCCTGGTGGTCTCGCTGTTCATCCCGCCGGTGAAGATCGAGCCCGACCTCATCCTCGTCGGCATCCTCCCGCCGCTGCTGTACGCCGCCGCCGTGCGGCTGCCGGCGGTCGAGTTCCGCCGCGACGGCCTGCCGATCGCGGGGCTCGCGGTGCTGCTCGTGGTCGTCAGCTCGCTCGTGCTCGGCGGCCTGTTCGTGCTGATGATCCCCGGGATCACCTTCCCGATCGCGGTGGCTCTCGGGGCGATCCTCAGCCCCACGGATGCCGTGGCCACCTCGATCATCAAGAGGCTCCGCATCTCGCCGCGCGTCGTGACGATGCTCGAGGGCGAGAGTCTGCTCAACGACGCCACCGCCCTCGTGCTGCTGCGCAGCGCGGTGGTCGCCGCCGCCGCCGGGTTCTCGTTCTGGGGCACGGTCGGCGCGTTCGCGTGGGGTGTGCTGGCGGCCGTCGCGATCGGCGCCGTCGTGGGCGTGCTGTTCCTGCGGGTGCGGCGGTGGGTGAAGGACCCCGCCGCCAACACGGCGCTCGGATTCGCGATCCCGTTCATCGCGTACCTGCCGACCGAGCACCTCGGCGGGTCGGGACTGGTGGCGGCGGTCGTCGCCGGCATCGTCACGGGGCAGGGCTCGACCCGGTGGCTCACCCCCGAGCAGCGCATCTCGGACCGTCTCAACTGGCGCACCGTCGAGCTCATCCTGGAGGGCACGGTCTTCCTGATCATGGGCCTGGAGCTGCGCGACGTCGTCGTCTCGAACGCGCGCGCCGAAGCGGGCGGGCTCTGGCATCCGATCACGATCGCCCTCGCCGCGCTCGGCGTCGTCATCCTGGTGCGGGCGGTGTATGTGTCGGGGCTGGTCGCCCTGCTGGCCCGCCGCGCCCGCAGCTCGCGGCGCGAGCGCCTCGTCGCCATCAGCGAGCGCCTCGACGAGATGGAATCCTCCGGCGACTACGCCCGGCGCCGCGGCGGTCCGCGTGCCGGACAGCTCGACCCCGACGAGGCCGCGCGGCGTCTCACCGGGTTCCGCGCGCGGGTGAGTCGGGGTCTCAACGACCTGAACTACTACCAGGGGTCACCCCTCGGCTGGAAGGAGGGGACGGTCATCGTGTGGGCGGGGATGCGCGGTGTCGTGACCCTCGCCGCGGCGCAGACGATCGGGGCCGACGACACCCCGCTGCGCGACCTGATCGTGCTCGTCGCCTTCTTCGTCGCCCTCGCGAGCCTGCTGCTGCAGGGACTCACCGTGCCGCTCGTCGTGAAGTGGCTGCGCATCCCCGCGGTCGTCGACGACCCCGCGGTGGCGGCCGAGCGGGAGCGCCTCGACGACGAACTCAACGACGCCGCCCGGGCTCTGCTCGACGGCCCCGGTCTGCAGCGACCCGACGGCACCGCGTTCGACCCGGAGCTGCTGCACAAGATCGGCGCGCGGATGGCCGAGCCGCCCGCGGAATCGCGCGAGTTCACCGCCGACGACATGTTCGCCCTGCGCATCGCGCTCATCGAGGCGATGCGCACCCGACTCGATGAGCTCTCCCACGAGGGGTCGTACTCCACGGCGGCGCTGCGGCACGCGCTCACCCGGCTCGACGCCGAACAGCTCAGCCTGCAGCTGCGCGTCGACGACGAGGACGACTGAGCGGTTCGCGTCCGGCATCCGCGTCGGTGAGAATGTGAGCGACGAAGGAGTGCGATGAGCGAGAACACGACCACGGATGCCGAGGGCCGCGCCCCGGCCGACTACGCCGAGTCGGTGGCGCTGCCGACGACGACCGAGGCCGTGCCGATCATCGTCTCCAGCGAGCAGTGGTGGGCCGCCCGCCCCGCTGGGGCCCGCCTCGTGGGTCTCGTCGTCGCGCGCGACGACCTGCCGAGCGTCATCGTCCAGCGCGACGCCCTCGCGCAGTTCGGCGTTCCGATCGAGGGCTTCCGGCATCCGGCCCCCGAGACCGGCGAGAGCTGGGAGGAGCGTCTCGCGCGCCTGTTCGGGCGGCTCACCGCCGGCGACGTGCTCGTCGTCGCCGACAAGCACGCCCTCGGCCGCGACGTGCACGAGGAGACCCGCACCGCCGCCGAGCTGCACCGCCGTGGTGTCATCGTGAAGGTGCTCGCCCGCCCCTGACCCCCATCGCCGTAACGCACCCTGCCGCCCGAGACACGACACGGTCTCGGGCGGCAGGGTGCGTCTGGCGGAGCGGCCTTACTGGCCGAGCTGGCTGGCGAGCTGCTCGTCGGTGGACTGCAGCGCCTGGGCGGCCTTCTCGAGGAACGAGGCCATGCCCTCGATGCCCTGCACGGTCTTGGTGGCGCCGGTGGTGAACTCGGTGTACGACGCGTCGAAGGCGCCCGAGGCGCGGGTCGTCGTGAAGCCGTCCTGCACGAGCTGCGCGACGAGCTGGCGCAGACGCTGCAGGTTGGCCTCCAGCTCGCTCTGGCCGTCGCGCAGACGCGCCGCAGCCGAGTTCATCTGGTCGTAGGTGACGTTCAGATTGGCCATGGGGCCCCCTTCATTCGGCCCGGCGGTGGTGCCGGGAAGTTCGGTGTTGCTTCGACGATAGGCGACGCGCGCGCCGCTGCCCATGGGGAGCACTCCCCATACCCGTCACGAGACCTCCGCCGTCTCGAGCGCGGTGACCAGTGGGAACTGGATGCGGACGGTCTTGCCCCGGTGGGCGAGGATGCCGCGACCCACCGGCAGCTCGCCGCGCACGAGGCGCGGGAACGGCGTCTTGAGCACGACCTCGCCGTCGATCGTCTCGGGCTGCAGGATGACGCCCCGCCGTGCCGCCTTGATCTCGCCGAGGAGGCCGAAGTTGCTGGTCCACTCGCTGAGCTCGCCGACGACCACGAGGAACACCTCGCCGCGCCCGGCGCGCTTGACCAGCGCCGACAGGTTCATCTCGACGATCGAGGTGGCGAACTCGCCGATGCCCTCGAGCACCACGAGCGGGACCGGTCCGCCCGTGGCCACGGCGTCGGCGGCGGCCTCGGCCGCGGCGAACACGCCCATCGCGGCCGAGCCGCCCTCGGAGGTCTGCGTCCACGCGAGCGCGCCCTGCACCGGCGAGCGGCGGTCGCCGAGGTAGAACGCCGGGGTCCCGGGCTGCGCGCGCACGGTCTGCATCGCGATCGCCGCCGCCGCGTTGCTGCGGCCGGCGCCCGGCGATCCGGCGACGATGAACGTGCCCGACGGCTCGATCCCGTACGGCCCGAGGTCGAGGTCGGACAGGCCGATCACGACCCCGCGCGCGGTCGTCGCGGGAAGCTGCGCGACGGTGTACTCGGTCGGCAGCGCCTCGACGGTGGGGGCGGCCGGCGTGCCCCGACGCAGCATGGCCTCGGCCATCCGGTCGACGGCCAACGACTGGTCCTTCGTGCTCGGGGTTCCCCCGATGACCGCGATCTGCGCCTCGTGGTCGTCGATGATCGCGCGGCCGGGCGGCGAGGCCGGCGACAGGATGTCGCGCGGCATGCCCAGCAGCGCGTACCCGTCGTCGTCGGCCATGCGCAGCACGATGCGGCGCTGGATCATGGCCTGCAGCGACGTCGGCACGCTCTGCCCGCGGTCGGCGGTGAGGGCGACGTGGATGCCGAGACCGCGACCGTCGGTGAGCACCTGCTGGAAGGCGCGGTACGTCTCGGCACGGCCGGGGACGCCCTCGAAGGCGGCGCGGAACGCGGGGAATCCGTCGACGAGCAGCAGGATGCGCGGTTCGGCGCCCGCGCCGGCCAGCGACCGGTACTCGGTGAGCGTCGAGGCGCCCGCCGCCGCGTACAGGTCGCCGCGCCGGTCGAGCTCGGTGCGCAGCGTCCCGAACAGCCGCTCGATGCGCTCGGTGTCGTCGCCGGAGATGACGGCGCCCACGTGCGGGAGCGGCTCCAGCATCCGCAGACCTCCGGTGGCGGCGTCGAGCCCGTAGACGTGCACGGGTCCGCCGCGCGGTGTGATGCCGGCCGAGACGGCGAGGGTGCGCAGCGTCGCCGACTTGCCGGATCCGCCGGTGCCGAAGATCGCGAGGTGCCCCTCGGTGTCGGGCTCGAAGAAGAACGGCACCTGATCCTGACGCTCGGGCAGGTCGACGACACCGAGCACGAGCCGGGCGTCGGAGCGCTGCGACAGCTTGGTCTGGTCGAACGTCGTCGCCAGCTCGTCGAGCCACGGCCGACGCGGCGGCGCGATGCGGGCGAGCTGGGCGGCGTCGCCGAACCGGGCGACGAGCAGCTGCTGGTCGTTGGGCCCGAGGTCTTCGGTGTCGGTGGGCGCGGCATCCGACTGCGGCTTCTCCCAGGCGGGGGCGTCGCCCAGCCGGAACGGTCGCACCTCGACGGCGGCTTCGGGTTCGGCGCGCAGGCTCCACCCGCCGGCGTAGGCGGACTGGAACAGGCTCATGCGCCCCGGCCCGGTCTTCGCGATGCCGCGCCCGGGAAGGCCCGGGTCGAACAGGGCCGCCTCCTTCGAGCCGATCACGTCGTCGGAGTCGGTCTCGTCGGCCATCCGCAGCGCTACGCGCAGATTGGTGTTCGCGCGCAGGTTGTCTTTGATGACGCCCGCGGGACGCTGCGTGGCCATGATGAGGTGGATGCCCAGCGAGCGCCCGCGCTGGGCGATGTCGACGACGCCGTCGACGAACTCGGGCACCTCTTTGGCGAGCGCCGCGAACTCGTCGATCACGAGCACGAGGGCGGGAGGCGTCTCGGGGTCGGCGGCCTTCTCGAGCTCGAGCAGGTCCTTGGCCTTCTTGCGGTTGAACAGGTGCTCGCGGTGATGCAGCTCGGCGCGCAGGCTCGTGAGCGCCCGGCGCACGAGGTGCGGGCTGAGGTCGGTGACCAGGCCCACGCAGTGCGGCAGGTTGACGCAATCGGCGAAGGCCGAGCCGCCCTTGTAGTCGACGAACAGGAACGTCACCCGCTCGGGGCTGTACTCCGCGGCCATGCCGAGCACCCACGCCTGCAGGAACTCGCTCTTGCCCGAGCCCGTCGTGCCGCCGACGAGGGCGTGCGGACCCTGCTGCCGCAGGTCGAGGTGGAGGGCGCCCTGGGCGCCCTGGCCGACGAGGGCGCGCAGCTTCGGCTGGTAGCCGGCGGCGGAGCGGGTGGAGCGGATCGATGCGTTCTGCGTCCAGCGGTCGATGACGGCGTCGGCGCTCGTGGCCATCTCCGAGCCCAGCAGCTGCACGAGCGGGATCGTGCGGGGCACGTCGCCGGCGTCGACGGCCACGTCGCCGACATCGGTGAGCCGGGCCAGGGCCCGGCAGAACACCCCGAACCGGGCGGCGTCGAGGGCCTCGACCCGCAGCGGCGCGACGACGGTGCCGAGGCGCACGAAGTGGGCGCTCGCCTGGCCTCCGGCGGGCACCTCGACCCACGTGCGGCACGAGGCGGGCAGCGCGGTGGGCTCGGTGGCGAGCCAGATCGGCAGGATGCCGCTGCCGGCGGCCCGCTCACTCAGCTGCACGAGGCGGCCGAGGTCGACGGCGGCGTCGGGGGCGATGAGCACGACGACGGCGGGCAGCGGCGTCTCCTCCGCGCGCCCGCGAGACTCGCCGACCTCCGCGCCGGCGGCGGTGGCCGCATCCGTGGCCTTCACGGCGCGCAGGCGCCGCAGCTGCTTGGTGCGCTGGTCGACGAGCTCTTCGATACGGGCGAGCAGCCGGGAGCCGGTGGCGGCGTTTTCGGCGACGGCGGCGGTGCCGAGCAGGTCCTCCCCCGCCCACGTGTGCGGCAGCCACTTGAGGTCGGCCAGCGCCGGCCGGGAGGCGGGTCCGACGAAGGCGGCGACGTGCACGTCGGACGGTGCGTGCAGCCCCGCGGTCTGGGCGACGAGTGCCCGCGCAAGGTCGCCGACGCGCGCCGGGTCGCCGGCGATGCCGAGCGCGCCGGCTTCGGCGAGCGACTCGAGGATCGGCACGTCCTCGACGGTGCGGAAGGCCTCGACCGTCTCGTCGAGGCGGTCGACGTACGACGGGATCGCGGCGTCGCGCTTGCTGGATTCGGCCACCGTGTTGCGGCTGTCGGCGACGCCGTCGCCCAGCCGCAGGTGCAGGAACGACCAGTGCTCGGGCCGGCGGGTCCACACGAGCGGGCCCGCGGCGAGCGCGTCGGCGCAGATCGGGTCGAGCTCGGGAACCTCGGCACGGCGCACGGTGCGCTCGAGTTCACGCTCGCGCTCCAGGCGGGCGCCGAGGCGCGTGATCTGCTGCTCGAAGCGCTGCTTGTCGCGATCGAGCTGGGCTTTGGACTGCAAACGGGTCGTCAACCACGTGCCGAGCATGAGCAGTGGCGAGGCCGCGACGAACACGAGCGCCATCGGGCTCTTCATGATGAAGAACAGCGCGAGGCCCATCACGACGGGGGCGATCATCGCGAGCCACGGGAACATCTGGGGCGCGGGCGGGGCGGGAAGGTCGGTGCCGGGCAGCTCCTCGCCGAGGTACCGGGCCTCGACGCGCGGCGAGCGTACGAACGGGATCTGACGCCAGGTCGCGGGCGCGGCGGCATCCGGCGCCGACGCGACGATGCGCACGCGCGTCTCGCCGAGCACGGCGTCGATCTGCCCGTCGGCGGCCGTCAGGTAGGTCACCGGCGCCCCGTCCACGAGGATGCCGTTGGCCGAGTTGAGGTCGATGAGCTCGGCGCGGCCTTGCCCGATCTCGAGGCGCGCGTGCCGCTTGGAGACCAGCGGGTCGTCGAGGACGATGTCGCACGACGGATCGCGCCCGATCGTCAGCACGGACCGGTCCAAGGCCACGGTCTCGCCCGCCCCGGGGCCCGAGACGATGTGCAGTTCGCCGACGCTGCGGCGCGACTGGTAGCCGGCGGGAACGACGCGCACCGCCGAGCCCGCCGCCAGCTGCACGTGGGCGACGCCGGCGGCGGCGTCGAGCACCTCGCCGGGGCCTTCCGCGATCGTGCCGAACGCCTCGAGGGTGACCTCGCCGTCGACCCGCCCGGCGCCGCGCGGGTCGACCTCGACGAGCGTGCGGGCGAGGTCGCCGACGGTCGCATCCGCATCCGCGGTGATGACGACGTCCTCCGCCTCACCGGCCGTGCGGACCAGCGTCGTACGCAGCTTCATTCATCTCCTCCGGATGCCGGCTCGTCGCCGGCGGGGGTCTCGAGCAGGGGAAGGTCGTCGCGGGTGACCAGGCGCGAGGCGATCGCGTGCTCGACCAGGCGTACACGCCGGTTGGTCGCCGACGAGGAGACCCCGCCGCGCAGGCCCGGCACCCCCTGCCGGTCGAGCTTGTCGCACACGTTGTCGAGCTTGCGGTTGAAGCGTGTGATGGTCCAGCCGAGGCGCTGCGCGGCGGCGGCCGACGAGGGCAGCTCGCTCATGCCGGTGCCGTCGCGGCGCAGCACCGGCTCGGCGAGGGCGACGATGAGCAGCTTCTGGCTCTCGGTGAGCGGCACGGCGCCGATCGTCGACAGCCCGCCGTCCTCGAGGGGCACACGGGTGTCGCGGAATGCGGGCTGCGCGGCGTGCACCGACAGCTCGTAGGTCGTGGGCCCGGCGCTGAAGACGACGGTGGTCACCCCGAACACGATCGGCAGGCGCGCCCCGGGGGCCAACTGCGCCTGCACCCGGCCGTCGGCGTCGGTGACGGTGGCCGACATGCGCGCGCCGATGTTGACGAGCCACCACAGCCCGGCCGACTGCTCGACCGACAGGAAGTGGCGGTGCAGGAAGCGGTTGTCGTCGAGGGCCAGGTCGCCCTCGCGGCCGATCGTGAGCCGGGCACCCGGCGCGACGGTGACGTACTCGCCCGCGAACTCGACCGTCACGCTCTCGCCCGCGGGCGCGGCGTCGGGCGCGCTCGGCGGCGGGACGGTGTCGTCGACATCGGTCACGGGGTGCACGCCTTCGTCTCGGGGCCGCTCTCGCCGGCGGCGCGCACGATCTGCACGGCGATGCAGGTGCGCCCGGACGGGTCGGCGGGCAGTGTCACGGTGGCCTCGTCGACCGGCGCGGCGGAGCCGTCGCCGTCGAGCGTGTACGGGTACCAGATGTACCGGTCGCCGTCCTGCGGATCCGGGTTGGTCCACGTGAAAGTGACGTCGGCTCCGGCGGCCGCGCCGACGAGGTCGGCGGGGGCGGGGACGATGCCGGCCACCGGGTTCTGCGGGCGCGGGGACTGGCTCGGCGTGGCCTGAGGGTCGGCCGTGGGCGCGAGCAGGCTCGCCCCCACGACGATGCCGGCGACGATCAGGGCGGCCACGCCCACGCCGAGCCCGATCCACAGGCCGCGGCGGCTGCGCGCGGGAGCCGCGGCGGGCGCCGCAGCATCGGCCGGGTGTGCGGCGGGCGCAGCGATCGGGGCGTCCGCGGGCGGGGCCGAGGGTGCTGCCGCGGGCGCGGCCGCTGAGGGATCGAGCGGACGGGGCCGCCGGACGGTCGCGGCGTCCTCGCCCGGACGCGGCGCGGTCTGTCCACGCAGCATGGTCTCCTCGGGGGCGCGGGAGGCGTCCTCGAAGACCGGCACGGAATCGAACACCGGCGCCGAGGACTGCCGCTCGCGCGTCTGGCCCGCCGCCGGCGAGGTCTGCGGCTCGATGCTGACGATGCCGCGCACCCGGGTGAGCTCACCGTCAGCGTCGTCGTCTGCGGCATCCGTCGTGCCGTCGTCGAGGATGTCGATCGGGGTCACCGAATGCGCGAGTTCGATCTGCACCCGCTGCAGGGCGCGCGCGAACGCGATCGCGGTCTCGTAGCGGTCGGCGGGGCGCTTGGACATCGCCCGCTCCAGCACCACCTGCAGCGACGCGGGCATGTCGGCGCGCTCGATGCGGGGCACCGGGTCGCGCTCGATGCGCTGGATGAGGTCGGCGCCGCCGTTGCGGCCGCCCGGCACCTCGAACGGCGACCGGCCCGCGAGCAGCGTGAACACGGTCGCGCTGAGCGCGTACACGTCGGTCGCCCGGCCCGAGTCGGGGTCGTCGCCGAACGCCTCCGGCGGGGACCACGGGATCGACATGCCACCCGCCGAGGCCGCGGCATCCGCCGTCGTCGCGATGCCGAAGTCGGTGAGCGCGGGCCGGTTGTACTCCGTGACGAGGATGTTGGCCGGCTTGATGTCGCGGTGCAGGATGCCGGCGCGATGCGCGGTCTCGACGGCCGCCGCGACCTGCACCCCGACGCGCAGCGCCTCGGCGACCGAGAACGCCGCGGCGCGGGAGCGGATCTGCAGGTTGGGCCGCGGGCAGTACTCCATCACGAGGTACGGCCGGCCGTCGTCGGAGACGCCGGCCTGGTGGATCGTGACGATCGCCGGGTGGGTCGACAGCAGCGCCATGACGTTCGCCTCGGCGGCGAACTCCTCGGCCGATCCGCCCGCCATCCGCTCGGGCAGCATGACCTTCACGGCCACGCGGCGGCGCGGCAGATGCTGCTCGAACAGGTAGACGTCGGCGAAACCGCCGGAGCCCAGCACGTCGACGTACGTGAAGCCGGGCAGCTGCGGCGGCGGCGCGGGTGGCCGCTTCGCGCTCACGGCAGATCCTCGAAGAGGATCGTCACGCCGTCGCCGATGTCGAGCACGTCTCCGGTGATCACCATCGTGGGCTCGCCCGGGTGCAGGCGCACGGGCTCCTGCCCGGAGCGCACGAGCAGGGTGCCGTTGGTCGTGTCGAGGTCGGTCACGAGCACGTGCTCGCCCTCGGCGTGGATCTCGACGTGGCTGCGGGAGATGTCCTGCTCCGGGCTGTCGACCGCGACGAGCGTCGGCAGCTCCGCCCCGGAGGTGCGCGTGGACTTGGGGCGACGTCCGATGACGACGGGCCGCTCGAGTTCGACCGACTGCCCGGTCGACAGGCGGATGCGGCCGCGCGCGGGGCGGCGGGGAGGGACACCGTCGGTGGACTCGTAGCGTTCGCGCTGTGCGTCGCGCATGGCACGGAGATCGGCGACCGCGATCGTCTCGCCGTCGTGGTCGCCCTGCGCGACCGGGATGCGGGCCGGCAGCGGCGGCACGGGCGGGACGGAGGGCACGGGGGGGACGGTGGGGGTGGCCGTCCGGACGGCGCTGATCGGGACGGCGGTCGTGGGTGCGTCGTCGTCGGACTCGGGCGGGGCTCCCGCGCCGGCATCCGTCGACGCGTCGTCGGGTTCGGCGATGCTCGCGGCGGCCGAGATCGGGCGTGCGACGGTCTCGCCCCACAGCAGGTCGTACTCGTCGGCGACGGCGGCCGGCTCGGCGCCGGCGTCGGTCGCGAGCGGCAGCAGGGTGTCGACGCCCGTCGTGGCGACCTCGACGGGCTCGGAGACGGGTTCCGGTGACGGCGCGGATTCGGGTTCCGGGTGCGGAGTGGACTCGGGCGCCGCCACCCTCTCGGCGGGCGCGGCGGTCACGGGCGGCGCGACGGGCACCTCGCCCGCAGCGTCGGGGACGGTCACAGGCGCTGCGGGCGCCGACCCACCCGATCGCGCGGCGGGAGCCGAGGCGGCGGGGCGGCGAGTTGCGGACCCGCCGACGGTGAGCGTGACGGCGGTGGCCGCGACGACGCCCGACACGATCGGCAGTCCGCCGGGTTCGGCGACGGCGCCCTCGAGCGCGATGCCGACGGTGCGCACGCCCGGAACCAGTCGCTCGGTCCACGTCGCGACGCCGGCTCCCGAGATCTGCTCCGTCCCGCCGCCCGTCTCGACGAGCACCTCGACGGGGCCGCGCACGGCCACGCGCACGGCATCACCCTCGAGCACGGCGAGCGCGAACGGCGGGATCGCCGACAGCGAGGTGCCGAACGCGCCGGTGAGCGCCTCGATGATCGCGCCGATGCCGCCGTCTCCGACGCGGCGCCACACCGTCTCGACGGCGAGGTCGGTGACGGTCGGAGACAGGGCCGCCAGCGCCGTCTCCGACACGGCGATCCGCCAGGCGCCGGCCTCGGCCGCGGGCCGGTAGCGCACCTCGGTCATCGCTGATCCCCCCCTGCCCCGGCGCGCGGCCGGGTGTCTTCGTCGGGCGCGCGCCGCGCCCCGGCGGGCGCCGTGTCGTACAGGTCGTCCTGTCCCGCCACGTGCAGCGCGTCGACCACGACGGCCGTGATGTTGTCCCGCCCGCCGCTGACGAGCGCCTCGTGGATGAGGCGGGTCGCGGCCGCCTGCGGGTCGGATTCCTCGGCGAGCACGACGCGCAGCCGCGCCGCCGAGAGCTCCCCCGACAGTCCGTCGCTGCACACGAGGATGCGGTCGCCGGGCTCGGCGGGCACGAGCGAGTAGTCCGCCTTCCCGTCGCTGCCGGCGCCGATCGCGCGCGTGATCTCGTTGCGGCGACTGTCGGATGCCGCCGCCGCGGCGGCGAGCAGGCCGGCGTCCACCAGTTCCTGCACGACCGAATGGTCGACGCTGATCTGCTCGAGCATCCCGCGCGAGAGCCGGTAGGTGCGGGAATCTCCGACGTTCACCGTCAGCCAGTACCCGGCGCCGTCGACGTCGGCGACGACCACCCCCGACAGTGTGGTGCCGGCCGCGCGCCCCGCCCCGCCGATCGTGGCGACCCGGTCGCGGGCGCGGCGCAGCGCCCGGCGCACCTCGTCGACGTCGAGACTGTCGCGGCCCGCAAGGGCGGCGAACTCGGCGACGACGGCGGCGCTGGCCCGATCCCCGGCCTCGTGGCCGCCCATGCCGTCGGCGACGAGGAACAGCGGCGCCTCGGCGAGGTACGAGTCCTCGT
Organism: Microbacterium telephonicum; assembly: GCF_003651225.1. GTDB lineage: Bacteria > Actinomycetota > Actinomycetes > Actinomycetales > Microbacteriaceae > Microbacterium > Microbacterium telephonicum. Next base: position 314,928 of record NZ_RCDB01000001.1, on the reverse strand, counting down.
TGACGCGGCGGCGCAGTCCTGTGTGGCTGGCGGCGCCGACGGCGACGACGATGGGCGCGCCGGTCACGGGGCGATCTCGATCAGCACGTGACGGTCGCCGAACTCGAGAACATCGCCCGAGTGCACGCGCAGCGGCTCGCCCGGTTCGGCGCTCTGCCGCGCGGTCCCGCGGCGCAGCACCACGCCGTTGGTGGAATGGCGGTCGGTCACCCAGAGCGCGCCGCCGCGCACCGCCAGCTCGAAATGCGTCTTCGACAGCGACAGCGTCTCGTCGCGCACCGCGGCCACGGCGGCGCCCGTCTCGGGCGTCGGGTTGCGACCGAACACCGTGCGGCCGTACAGCGCCTGCCGGGCGCCGTCGTCCCAGACCAGACGTGCGACCGGGCGGTCGTCGGTGGCGATGCGGGTGTCCTCGAGTCCGGCGCCGGAGGGCGTCCCGGCCACGAGCGCCGCGCCCGGGGCGGCCGTGCCGCGCGCGGGCGTCGGGGCGACGGGCGCCGCGACCACGGGCGTGGGCCGACCGGCATCCGTCGTCGGCGCGCCCGGGGCCACGTCGGCGGCGGAGGTGACGCCGGGGACGAACGAGATGACGCCGGCGGTGGGTCGCGCGGCCGGCGGCGACGGCTGATCGCCGGGGGCGAGGTCGGTGGCCGGGGGCAGGATGGGACCGGCGGGGAGGAAGGCGGGGCCGGCGGCCTGCTCGGGCGAGAACGACCCGGTGGGCGCGTCGGATGCCGGCGCCTCGACGCCCCCGAGGGGAGAGACGGGCTCGGTGGCCGCCCCGGGCAACGGGGTGGGCGCGCCACGACCGGCGGTGTCGGTCATGACCGCGCCGGCGACCTTGTCGTGCCAGCCGCGGCGCCACGGCGAGGAGTCGAACAGCGGGCTGAAGTATCCGACGACGATCGCGCCGCCGAGGCCCCAGATCACGTTGCGTCCGAGGGCACGGCCGAAGCCGAGTCGCGTGCCGTCCGCGCGGACGAGGGCGAGTCCCGTCATCCGCGCGCCGATCGAGCCCGCACCCCCCTGCATCGCGGTGTAGACGAAGAACCACGCGAGCGCCACCGCGTAGGCGACGGCGACCGCCGCGGGCAGCGGGAACGCGCCCTGGGTCGCGAAGGAGATGCCGGCGCCGGCGAGCGCGCCGAGCAGCAGCGCGACGAACCCGACGACCGCGTCGACGACGTACGCACCGACGCGCCGGCCGAGAGCGGCGGGGCGCGCCGCGGTCGTGGCGGTGACGGCGCTCATCGGGTTCCCCCGGAACGCAGCGATCGCAGGCTCAGCCGCGCGCGGAGGCGGCGCCACACCGACGTCGAACCCTTCATCTCCCCGACGATATCGTCCACCTCGCGCCAGAACGCCTCGACGTCGGCGTCGCTGGGCTCGCCAGGCCCGTAGACCTCGGCATCCGCAAGGCCGGCGAGGGTCTGCACCCGCGGCTGGTCGAACGCTTCGCCGACGACGACGGCGCTCTCGGCACGTGTCGCACCGGCGACCACCGGGGCACGGAAGTCCACGGCGGAGTCGACGAGCTCGTCCCAGCCGCCCGAGATGCGGTCGGCCGAGCGCGGCGCGCCCCGGCGGCGCGTGCGGCGGATGCCCTTGATGACGCCCATCACGATGAACGGGGCCAGGATGAGCGCGATGACGCCGAGACCGAGGCTGCCGTAGAGCAGCACGGGACCGAGCCAGTCGACCCCGTTCTCCTTCTCGTCCTCCTGGTCGCGGTCGTCGGCGATGACCGGTGGCAGCTCGGCGGGCTCCTGCGCGGGCGGCGGCGGCTGCAGCACCTGCGGCTTCGGGTTCGCGCGCGGCTGCGTCGTCTGCTCGTTGGGCTCGTTGTCCTCATCGGGAGTGGGGTCGAACGGCAGCCAGCCGTAGCCGGCGAACGCGACCTCGACCCACGAGTGCACGTTGTCGCCGGTGGCGGTGAACACGGCGCCGGTCTCGTCGTCCTCGCCCGGATACCAGCCCATCACGACGCGGGCGGGGATGCCGATCTGGTTCGCCATCAGCGCCATGGCGACCGCGTACTGCTCGTCGTCGCCGATCATCTGGTCACCCGCGAACAGCGCGGAGATGCGGGCGGCGCCGTGACCCGACGGCGAGAGCACGTCACCGGCGAGGCCGTGGCTGAAGAAGCCCTCCGTGTGCAGCCAGCTCTCCAGCGCGCGCACCCGCTGGATGGGGGTCTCGGCGTCGGCGGTGGCCTTCGAGGCGAGGTCGGCGAGGCTCTCGGGGATCCCGTCCTGCTTCGGCAGCTTCACCGGCGCGAAGGCGACGTCGGCCAGCGCGCCGTCGCTCGGCATCGTGGGCAGCACGGTCTCGACCGTGTAGGTGTCCCCCGGCGCGAGGCGCGAGGTGACCACCGCGGTGCCGGTGGCGTCGTTGTAGTGGGCCGAGCGGCGCAGCTCCTCGGCGCGGTCGCCCGAGAAGTCGATCTCGCGCACCGCACCGGCATCCGGCAGCCACACCCCGTCGAGACCGTCGACGGCGAACTGCAGACGGGTGGTGGCGCCCTCGACGTCGGGCGACATGTTCGAGCGCACCGGCGTGAACGCGCTCGACGATCCGGTCCCGTCGTCGGCGACGTTGTAGACGACGCCGGTGTAGGCGTCCATCGTCGCGTAGCGGATGCGGGCCTCTTCGGGAAGGCCGTCCACGGTGAACAGGGTCTGGTCGGCGTCGTCTCGCACGAGCGCGCGGAACGACTGCAGCGGGCTCGGGTACTGGTGGATGTCGAACGGCGGCACGATGAAGTCGCGCACGACGAAGCGAGGCACGGGCGGCTGGGCGAACGCCGCCGTCGCGACGCCGACGCCGGCCGCGACCGCGAGCACGGCGCCGCCGGCGACGAGGCGACGGGTACGCGAACCGCGCACGGCGACGGGATCGGCATCCGTCCCGCCTTCGACGCGCAGGGCCGCGCCGTCGTTCTCCCACGCGTGGCGCAGCGCGAGCCACACGACGGCGGCGACGGCGAAGACGACGCCCTGCACGACGGGGGCGGCGATCTGGGCGACGCCGAGGAGGATCTGCCCGGCCAGCAGCGCGGCCGCCGGCACGAGCGCCCACGCGGCGTGGCGCGCCCGCAGCGCGAGCGAGGCGGCGATCGTGGTGGCCACGAGCACGAGCAGGAACGGCACGACGAGGTGGCCGTCGGCGGCGGCGACCGGCGGCACCGTCGTCAGCAGCTGTTTCCACGACGTGACGGCGCCGACGGCGAGCTCGCGGACGGTCTCGAGGGTGGGGACGACGCCGAGCAGGGTCGTGTGGGGAAGGGCGAACGCCCCGCCGAAGACGAAATAGGCGCCGATGACGACACCCGCGATGGGCAGCACGCCCCAGCGCAGGCGGGCCCCCGCCCACGCGATCGCGAGGCCGAGCGCGAGCGCTCCGAAGCCCGCGACGAGGTACTGCGGTCCGTCGAAGGTCGGGCCGAATCCGATGACGGCGACCGAGACGAGCAGCGCGACGGCGGTGAGGTCGAGGACGACGAGGCGGAGCGCGCGGCCGGTCACGACAGCACCTTCCGGACGGCTGAGGGGAGCTGGTCGAGCTCGCCGAGGGTGACGACATCGGCGTCGCCGATGCGGCGCAGCGACGGCGACGAGACGCGGTCGTCGGCGACGACGGCGACGACGCGCACGCCGAACGGAAGCCGGGCGCACGCGACGCGCAGCTCGGCGGCATCCGCGGCGCCGCCGGTGACGAGCACGGCGACGGCCGCCTGCGGGGCGACGGCGGCCAACGATCCGGCCAGCGCGGCGATGCCGCCCTCCCGGGAGCGGGAGTGCTCCAGGGCCGACAGGCCGTCGAGGAACCGGCGTGCCGTGGGGGCACGCAGCGCCCCGCGCTGGGTGCGCGCCTCGAGGGTGCGGGAATCGCGGATGGCGCGCAGGCCGATGGAGCCCGCGACCGAGACGGCCAGCTCGAACTCGTCGGGGGTGCGGTACTCGTCGGGGCTCGTGGAGAGGGCGACGATGAAGTGCGAGCGGCGGGTCTCCTCGTACTGGCGCACCATGAGCGCGCCGACGCGGGCGGTCGACTTCCAGTGCACGTGGCGCAGGTCGTCGCCCGGCTGGTACTCCCGCAGGGCGTGGAACGACACGTCGTCGCGGGACAGGTGCTGCACCGGCAGGCCTTCGAGGTCGCGCAGGTGACCGAGGGAGAGCCCGTCGAGGGTCGTGGTGCGCGGGTGCACGAAGAGGTCGACGGCGTGGCGGCGGTCGTGGGTGCGCTCGAACAGCCCCAGCGGGTCGCCGCGCAGCACGCTCACCGGCCCCACCGACAGCACGCCGCGGCGCTGGGTCGGGATGGCGAACAGCTCCTCATGCTCGGCGCCCGGAGCGAGGCGGGGCACCTGGAACAGGCCGCGCCCGGATCCGACCGGCAGCACGACCTCGGACGGCAGCAGCGCGCGCGAGGTGCGGTTGGCGAGGTTCAGCGCGCCGACCGCGCGCTCCCCCACCACGACGTGGGTGCGCGTGAGGTCGAGTCCCACCTCGTAGGTCGTGCGGCCGAACAGGAACGGAACGCAGAGGGCGAGGATCGCGGTGACGACGGCGGCGGCGATGAGCACCTCCTCCCACCCGAGGGTGAGCGCGACGATCCACAGCGACACCGCGAGGCCGAGCACGATCCAGCCGAGGGGGCGCACCACCGCGACGACGTCGCGCGCGACGCGCCACGCCGGCCCGAGCACGCGGCCGGCATCCTCACGCCAGCGCTCGATCCTGCCCGCCTCGCGCGCCATCCGCACGGTCGGCACGGTCGCGTCGGCGAGGGTTCCGGTCTCCGCGGCGCCAACGGCGGATGCCGAGGGCTCGGATGCCGGGTGCGCGGCGGCGCCTGCCGGCTCGGTCGCGGGCACGGCGGCGGACCGGCGCGCACGGCGCGTCGGTGCCTCGGTGCCCTGCGCCGTGGACATCAGGCGTCGGCCCGTGCCAGCGGCGCGTCGACGTCGGCGAGGGCGCGCTGGATCACCGTGTCGGCGGTGACACCCGAGAACTCGGCCTCGGGGTCGAGCACGAGGCGGTGGGTCCACACCGGCGCGGCGAGGGTCTTGATGTCGTCGGGGACGACGAAGTGGCGCCCCTGCGAGGCGGCGTACACCTTGGCGATGCGCATCATCGAGATGGCGCCGCGCACCGAGACGCCCAGGCGCGTCGAGGTCGAGGCGCGGGTGGACTCGACCAGCTGCGCCGCGAACCGGGCGACGGCCGGGTCGATGTGCACCGTGCCGGCGAGGTCGGCCATGTCGGCGACGGCGCCGGTCGTGATGACGGGCTTGAGCGAGGCCGACGGGTTGCGGTCGACGGCGCCGACGAGGATGCGCTCGGCGACCGCGAGCGACGGGTACCCGATCGAGGTCTTGATCATGAAGCGGTCCAGCTGCGCCTCGGGCAGCTTGTAGGTGCCCGCCTGCTCGATGGGGTTCTGCGTCGCGATGACGAGGAACGGGCGGCCGACCTCGTGCGCCGTGCCGTCGACGGTGACCCGGGACTCCTCCATGACCTCCAGGAGCGCGGACTGCGTCTTCGGGGAGGCGCGGTTGATCTCGTCGGCGAGCACGATCGAGGCGAACACCGGGCCGCGGTGGAACTCGAACCGGTGGTTCTGCTGGTCGTAGATCGTCACACCGGTGACGTCGGAGGGCAGCAGGTCGGGCGTGAACTGGATGCGGGTGCTCGTGCCCTGCACCGAGGCGGCGAGCGCCTTCGCGAGGCTCGTCTTGCCGGTGCCGGGTGCGTCTTCCAGCAGCACGTGCCCCTCGGCGAGCATCGCCGACAGCACGAGTCCCACCACCTCGCGCTTGCCCAGTAGGGCCTGGTCGACGTTGTCGACGAGGCGCGTGAAGGTGTCGCGGAACCAGGCCGCCTGTTCGGGGGTCATGCTCATTCGTTCGTTCCTCGGAGGTGGGGGTGGGAGTGACGCGGGATGCCGGCTACCAGGGATTGACGTGCTCGGTGTCACCCCAGCCCTCGATGCGGGCGAAGGCGTCATGGCCGTCTTGTCCCAGCCAGCACTGCAACTGGACGCGCCCGCTCGACGGCACGTCGTATCGGCTGGGGTAGGTGTTGAACTTGCCGCCGTTGCGGTAGCAGTTGATCTGATAGTTGCCCGCGGGGAAGTTCTCGACATTCACGACGAAGTACGGGCACCCGTTCACGCAGCCCGGCCACTGGCTTCCGGACTTGCTGAGCCACGCGCGCGGCGGCGGCGGGTCGGCGGTGCGGGCCGAGGCGGAGGCCGTGGTCGTGCTGCTGCCGTCGGCGCTCGCGCGCACCTCGATGGTGCCGGTGTAGCTGTGCCCGACGTTGGCCGAGCGCGACCCCGACGCGCCGACCGTCTCCCAGCCACCGCCGTTGATGCGGATCTGCGTCGTCACGGTGCGGCCGTTGGGACCGGGCGAGGTCCACGAGTAGTTGATCGTCGTGCCGCTCGCGCTCGCCCGGGCGGTGGGGTTGCCGATCTGCCCGTACGGGCGCACCTGGTTCGATGCCGCGGACGGGTCGCTGTAGTACGTCGATCCGTCGGCCGTGGCGACCGCGCGGACGCGGATCGTGTACGCACCGTTGTTGTTCACCTGACCGTTGCCGATGGTGCCCGACCCGTTGTTGCCGCCAGAGACCCAGTCGCTGCGCCATCCGCCGGTGTTGACGGAGTACTCGTAGCGCACCTCGCTCGCGTTGGCGCCGTTGAGGGCGCCGGCCCGCCACGTGACGCCGACGGTGTTGTTGCCCTCCGTCGCGCCGACCGCGGTCGGCGCTCCCGGCGGCGTGAACGCGCGGCGGGGGGCGGATGCCGGGCTCCACTGGCCCCAGCCGGCCTTGTTCTGGGCGCGCACGGTGAAGGTGTAGTCGCTCGTCGAGGTGGACACGGTGACGGCCTGGCTCGTCTGGCCCGCCGCGACGGGCACCGTGTTCACAACGGTGGAGCCCTGCATGACGCGCAGCTCGTATCCGGCGATCGCGTCGCCGTTGGGCGCGGGCGCACCCCACGACACCTGCAGCTGCGCCTGCGAGCCGACGGAGTCGATGCGCTGCGTCGTCGGGGCCGCGGGGGCCGACGGCGGCGCGGCGGGAACCATCGCCTGCGACCACGGGCTGAACTCGCTCGGCTCCGGCGCGCGGTTGTGGGCGCGCACGCGCACGGTGTAGCTGGTGCCGTTCTCGAGGCCGTCCCAGCGCACCGTGGTGCCGGGGATGCCGGTCTTCTGCACGACGCCCGACGGCGGGGCGGGCGAGATCTCGAGCGTGTAGGTCTCGACCGGCGAGCCCTCGGTGCGCGGCACCGTCCACGAGACGTCGAGCGCGCGGTCCTGGAACTTCAGGGTCGGCGGGGCCGGGGTGTCGGGGCGCACGTCGGGACGCGCGGTCTCGGACGGCACCGACGGGTCGGAGGTGCCGACGGCGTTGGTGGCGGTGACCGTGAAGTTGTACTCGACGTTGTTCGTGAGGCCGGTGAGGGTGCATGTGGTCGCGCGGCACTCCTGCTCGAAGCCGCGCGCGGCGTCGCTCACCGTGTAGCCGGTGATCGGCTTGCCGTTGTCGATCGGCGGCGTCCACGAGAGCACCACGGTGCGGCTCTGCACGCTGGAGACCGTCGGCTTGCCCGGTGCGTCGGGACGCCCCTGCACCGTGATGCGGATGCGGCCGTCGACCTGACGGTCGGTGTCGAGCGTCTTGTCCTGCACGCGGTAGCGCACGACGATCACGCCGACGAAGTCGTCGGGGCTCGTCACCGACACCCGTCCGTCGGTGAAGTCGACGGCGCCCTCGCCCGCCTCGAGGCCGGCGAACACGACCTTCAGCGGGGTGTCGGGGAACGGGTTGACGTCGTTGTCGAGCACCGGCACGTCGACCCGGTCGCCCTGGTCGGCCTCGGCGATGATGTCGTCGTTGGCGGTCGGCAGCGGGCGGATCGAGGCCGTCACAGTGACGGTGATCGGGGCCGTGACCGGCTCCGACTCCCCGTCGGTCACGCTGACCGTGAGGGTCGCGCGCGTGCCCTTCTGCGTGTCGGCATCCGACGAGACGCTGAGGGTCGAGCCGCTCACCGAGGCGCTGAGCCCGTCGGGCGCGCCCCCGACGAGGGCGAAGTCGAGCTCGGTGCCGGGGTCGGGGTCGGTCGCGAGACCGGCGAGGTCGAGCGTGGTCGCCGGCTCGTCGGGCGCGACGGAGATCTCCGCACCCACCATCGCCGGAGGCACGTTGTCGGGCGGCAGCACGGTGATCGGGATCGTGAGGGTGGCCTTGCGCCCGTTCGGGTCGTCGGGCCCGGTGCCGTCGGTGACCTCGAAGGTGAGGGCGTCGGGACCGAAGTAGCGGTCGGCCGATGTGTAGGTGAGGGTCGTCTGGTCTTTGAAGAGCGCACCGCCGTTGGAGTGGACCGCCGAGACCTTCGCGGCCTCGGTGATGACGACGCTCTTGCCGCCCGCGGCCCGCACGTACTCGCTCAGCGGGAGGTCGATGCTCTCGCCGCTCTTGACCTCGACGGCCGTCGTCGACAGCAGGCTCGGTGGCAGGGCGCTCAGGGCGGGCACGTGCACGAACGCCGACGAGGTGAGACCGTCGCGGTCGCGCACCGTGTAGGTGATCAGCTGCGGCGCGTCGCCCAAGGTGACGCGCACGATGCCGCCCTCGCGGACGGTCGCCGCCTCCCCGCCGGTGCCGAGTGTCACCGTCAGCGCGGCGCGGGTGCCGTCGGCATCCTCGTCGTTCTCGAGCACCGCGACGTCGGCGGTCCCCGCCTCGGTCACGTCCTCGGCGCGCACCCGGTCGTCGGCGGCGATGGGGGCCACGAGCGGCACCTCGGGGTCGACCGTGATCTGCACGTTCGTCGTGGAGGTGAGCCCGCGGGCATCGGCGATCGTGTACTGCAGGCTCGTCTGCATCGCCACCGGCGGCGAGGTGATGACGATCTGCTTGCCGGACGTCTCGGCGGCGAGGCCGTCGACGTCGGGGATGTCGAGGGCGTCGGGCGCGAAGCCGAACTGGTCGCCGTCGGGGTCGGAGTCGTTGGCCTGCACCGACAGGGCGACCTGGCGGTCGGGCCGCATGATGATCGAGTCGCGCACGGCGTAGGGCGCCTGGTTGATCTCTCCCGGCGGCGCGATGCCGATCTGCACGGTCGCCGTGGCCTCCTTGCCGAGGCGGTCCTTGACGCGGTAGGTGAAGGTGTCGGAGCCGACGCTGTCGTCGAAGGCGATGTAGTCGAAGTAGTCGACGCCGGTCTCGGCGATGCGCCCCTTGCCGGGTGCCGAGGCGAGGCCGATGAGCTCGACGGAGTCGCCGTCCTCGTCGATGCCGTCCAGCGGCACCGCGACACGCACCGTCGCGCCGCTGAGCGTGCGGGCGGTGAGGTCGTGCGGACGCGGCGCGGCGTTGGCCTCGTCGTTGCGGGGCAGGATCTGGATCGTCACGTAGCCGGCGTCGCGCTGACCCGTCGAATCGACGGCCTCGTACGTCGCGTAGACGGTCTTCGGCTCCTCGCCGGCGCGGAAGCGCAGCATGTCCTGTGCGACGAACGCCTCGCCGTCCGCTTCGTCGATCAGCGGCGGCACGAGGTCTTCGGCGACGTGCATCGTGTCGCCGTTGGGGTGGTAGTCGTTGTCGAGCACCGGGATCGTCACGATGTCACCGGCGCGCACCACGACCTGGTCGTCGTTGGCGACCGGCGGCCGCAGCCGCGACGGCGCCGGTACCGGGATGACGACGATGTCGCCGGATGCCGACTGGGCACCGTTGGAGATCGTGTACGACACCCGCACCTGCTGGTCGAGGGTGCCCTGGTCGGTGATGCGGATGGTCTCGTGGCCGAGGACGGCTGCGGCGACCCCGCCCGCGTCGCCGACGGTGACCGACTGCACGACGAGGATCCCGCCGGCGGGGTCGGTGTCGTTGGCGAGCACGTTGACGAGCACGTCGCCACCGCTGGGCAGCAGGGCGACGTCGCGCACCGCGACGGGCGGCAGGTCGGTCTCGGACTCGGGGAGCACGTCGACGCGGACGATGCCGGGGACGGAGTTGGGGCCGGCCGAGACGAGGTACTGCACGTAGTACGTGTCGACGATGTCGCTGGTGAACGTGAACGTCTTGTCGGAGTAGGCGGGCGTGATCGTCGCGCCCTCGACCTCGTCTACGCGGGTGAGGCGCAGCTGCTCGCTGCCCGAGCTCGTGTCGTTGGTCAGCGGCGATACGCTCACCGACTTGCCCACCCGCGTCACGACGTGGTCGGCGTTCGTGATCGGCAGGGTGGTGCCCAGCGGTCGGATGTCGTACCGCGCGATGCCGGCGCCGTCGTCGGTGCCGTCGGAGACGACGACCGGCACGTCCTTGCGCCCCTGCACGCCGCCGATGGCGCGGTAGGTGATCTGTCCGTCGGAGGTGTAGTCGGCCTCGTCTCCGCCGTCGGCGACCACCGACTTCAGGAAGATGTCGTCGCCGTCGGGGTCGATCCAGTCGGGCAGCACGTTGTACGACGCGGTGCCGCCGGTCTCGACCGTGATCGGAGTGGTGCGCTTGGGGACGGGTGGGGAGTTGACGTCGTCGCCGTGGACGGTGACGGTCACCCGCGCCTCGGCCGTCCCGCCGCGGCCGTCGTCGACCTGATACGTGAACGTCGTGGATCCGGTCGCGTCGGCGGGCACCGTCAGCTGCAGCGCCCCGCCGTTGTGGATCGGCTCGACGACTCCGAACGACGGCTCGGAGGTGGCGGAGGCGACCAGCACATCGCCGTCGGCGTCGGTGTCGTTGTCGAGCACCGTGAGCACCGTCGTGCGGCCGGCGCGGATGCCGAACTCGTCGTCCTCGGCCAGCGGCGGCGTGTTCTGGGCGCTGCGGTCGGGGAGGGTCGTCTGCACCGTCTCCTCGGTGGTCTCCTCCTCTTCCTCGCCCTGGCCCTCGGGGGGCGTGATGTCCATCCAGTTGTCGACGCGCTGCATGCTCTCGCTGGGCAGCCACATGGCGCCGCCGAAGACGTCGTTGAGCACGACCACGTCGCGGTTCGTGCGGAACTGCAGCACGCTCGTCGGCTCGATGCCCGGCACGTCGTCGATCACGTCGTCGGTCTCGCCGGCGCAGTCGCGCACGTAGCGGCCCGACCCGCTCCACGCCCCGTAGGCGCAGCCGGCGACGAACACCGGCGCGGCCGCGGTGCCCTCGGCACCGCCGGCGTCGACGGTGACGTTGTCGCCGCCGCCGAGCGGCACGCGCACGAGCGCGGTCGCAGTGGCGAGCGTCAGCGTGTCGGCGGCCGCCGACGGCTGCTGCACGGTGGCCTGTCCCGGCACCTCGGCGGTGAACCCGTCGCTGCCGTAGAGCTTCCCGGTGTCGGCGTCGAGCGCGTAACCGGCGGACCCGACGGCGGTCAGCTGCACCTCGTGCGTCGCCTCGAGACCGTCCAGGCCGCGCGAGGACGTCTCGACGACGACATCCGCATCCGATCGACCGTACGAGGTGAGGGTGCCGTTCGCGGGTGAGACGGCGTAGACGGTGCCGTCGGTGCCGACGACCGCCCGCGCGCCCTTCCCCAGGTCGGCGACGGGCTCGGTCTGGGCGGGGTCGAAGCCGGCGACGGCGCCGAACGGCACGACGAACAGCGAACCCGCGGGGTCGAGGATCGCGACGGTGCCGGCGCCGAGCGACGCGGCGGAGCCGGCGGGGAGCTTGGCGGATTCGGAGAGCACGACGCGGGCGGGGTCGACGACGGTGAGCTCGGAGGACTGCTGGTCGTGCACGAGCACCTGGCCGCCGGACTGCAGCACGTCGTAGGTGTCGGACGTGGTGCGCAGCCCGCCGTCGAGCAGCTTCGACTCGCTGTTGTAGTGGCCCACGAGCAGACTCGACTGCTTGGTGGTCCAGACGCCGCCGTCGTTGAGGTCGACCTCGGTGGTCGGCTTGCCGTCGTACGCGAACGCGAGCGCGCCGATCGTCACGGCGGCGGCGCTGACCACGCCGATCGAAGCGAGCGTGCGCGGGCGCGCACGAAGCCACGATGACATTCTCACTGTTCGGCTCTCCGGGGCGTAAACGGTGTGCGTCGGGTGCTGATCGCTGAATCAGCCGCTCACGGTGGGACGGACGCCAAAAGCCTACGTCACGATTTCCCCGGCACCGACCCCTTGCGCATGGGCAGAACTGCCCACTAGTACGCGGATCCGGAGGTGTCAGCGACCCACGTAGCGGGCCAGGTGCTGGGCGGTGAGGGTGTCGCCGCGCGCGACGAGGTCGGCGGGCGAGCCCTCGAACACGATCCGGCCCCCGTCGTGGCCTGCGCCGGGACCGAGGTCGATGATCCAGTCGGCGTGCGCCATCACCGCCTGGTGGTGCTCGATGACGATGACGGAGTTGCCCGCCTCGACGAGGCGGTCCAGCAGCGCGAGCAGCTTGTCGACGTCGGCCAGGTGCAGGCCCGTCGTCGGCTCGTCGAGCACGTACACGGCGCCCTTCTTCGCCATCGAGATCGCGAGCTTGAGCCGCTGCCGCTCCCCGCCGGAGAGGGTGTTGAGCGCCTGCCCGAGGGTGATGTAGCCGACCCCGACGTCGACCATGCGGGCGAGGATCGTGTGCGCCGTGCCCTTGGGGAAGAACGCCGCCGCCTCCTCCGCCGACATCGCGAGCACCTCGGCGATGTTCTTGCCGTCGAGGGTGTACTCGAGCACCTCGTCGCTGAACCCGCTCCCCTCGCACAACTCGCACAGCGTCTCGACGCTCTGGGTGAACCCGAGGTTCGTGATGATGACACCGAGGCCCTTGCAGGCGGGGCAGGCGCCCTCGGAGTTGGCGCTGAACAGGCCCGGCTTCACGCCGTTCGCCTTCGCGAAGGCCGCACGGATGGCGTCGAGGATGCCCGTATACGTGGCGGGGCTGCTGCGACGCGAGCCCTTGATGGGCGCCTGGTCGACGACGACGACGTCGTCGAACGCGGGCACGTTGCCGTGGATGAGCGACGACTTGCCCGAGCCGGCGACGCCCGTGACGACCACGAGGATGCCGAGCGGGATGTCGACGTCGACGCCGGTGAGGTTGTGCTGCGTCGCGCCGCGGATCTCGAGGGCGCCGGTGCCGGTGCGCACGGCACCCTTCAGCGTCGCACGGTGGTCGAGATGGCGGCCCGTGAGGGTGTCGGAGGCGCGCAGCCCCGCGACGTCGCCGGTGAAGCGGATCTCGCCGCCGGCACGGCCGGCGCCGGGACCGAGGTCGACGACGTGGTCGGCGATCTCGATCACCTCGGGTTTGTGCTCGACGACGAGCACCGTGTTGCCCTTGTCGCGCAGCTGCTCGAGCAGCCGGTTCATCCGCTGGATGTCGTGCGGATGCAGGCCGGCGGTGGGCTCGTCGAACACGTACGTGATGTCGGTGAGGCTCGATCCGAGGTGGCGGATCATCTTGAGCCGCTGCGCCTCGCCGCCCGACAGCGTGCCCGAGGCACGGTCGAGCGACAGGTACCCGAGCCCGATGTCGAGGAACGACTGCACGGTGTGGCGGAGCGTCGCCATGAGGGGGGCGACGGTGGGATCGTCGACGGTGTCGAGCCACGCGGCGAGGTCGGAGACCTGCATCGCTGCGGCATCCGCGATGCTCACACCGAGGATCTTCGACGAACGTGCGCCCTCGTTGAGCCGGGTGCCGCCGCACTCCGGGCACGGCAGGAACTTCACCGCCCGCTCGACGAACGCGCGCACGTGCGGCTGCAGGGCCTCGCGGTCCTTCTGCAGCATCGACTTGGTGATCTTCGGGATGAGGCCCTCGTAGGTCATGTTGATGCCGGAGATCTTGACCTTCGTCTGCTCCTTGTAGAGGAAGTCGTGCAGCTCGGTCTCGGAGTATTCGGCGATCGGCTTGTCGGCATCCACGAAGCCCGACTCGGTGAAGCCCTTCACCATCCAGCCGTCGGCGTTGTACCCGGGCACCCGGATGGCGCCCTGCGCGAGCGAGAGCGACCGGTCGACGACCTCGTCGACGTCGATGTCGCTCGTCTCGCCGAGCCCTTCGCAGCGCGGGCACATGCCGCCGGTGATCTCGAACGAGCGGCGCTCCTTCTTGCCCTTGACCGTGATCGCCCCGGCACCCGAGGCGGAGGGCACATTGAAGGAGAACGCCTGCGGCGAGCCCACGTGCGGCTGCCCGATACGGCTGAACAGCAGACGCAGCATCGCGTGCACATCGGTGGCGGTGCCGACGGTGGAACGGGCGTTGGCGCCCATCCGCTCCTGATCGACGATGATCGCCGGGCTGATGTTCTCGAGCGCGTCGACTTCGGGGCGGCTCAGCTGGCCCATGAACTGCTGCACGAACGTCGGGTAGGTCTCGTTGATGAGCCGCTGCGACTCGTTCGCGATCGTGCCGAACACGAGACTCGACTTGCCCGAGCCGCTGACGCCCGTGAAGACCGTGAGGCGGCGCTTGGGCACGTCGAGGTCGACGTTCTTGAGGTTGTTCTCCCGGGCTCCGACGACGCGGATGACCTCGTGGGAGTCGGCGATGTGCTCGGGCATGTGCTCCTCGTTCCGGGTGCGCGGCGGGCGCCGGGGTGTCGGCAGGTGACGCTACAGTCTCGCGGGTGCCGCGGACAGATCACGTCCGCGATGCCGCGCTCAGGGGATTGCGCGGTCAGGGGATGACGAAGAGCGCGTCGGCTCCACCAGGGACGGCGCTGGTGACGAGACGTCGATCGAACGTCGCGAGCATCACGGACCGGGCGACGGCCAGATGGAGCAGGTAGGTGTCGGTCACCTGCGCACCGGCGAGCAGTCGATCCGCGCGGACACCGCCGTCGAGCAGGCTCACCGAATCCGGGAGGAACGCGTGGTCGCCGCGCGCGGTGAGGCTCGCGAGACTCGCGAGCACCGTGGGGGCCGGTTGGGTGTTGGGGTACCTCGGGTTGCTCACGACCCGCAGCACCCCGTTCTGCACGATCGGGCACGAATGCCACGGAGCGCCGCCCCGTGCGCCGAACCAGTCGTGCGCGCGGTCGTGATGGGTGTGGAGGGGATCGATCAGCGCGATCACGACGTTGACGTCGAGCAGGTGCGCCGTCACGACGACTCGTCGCGCAGGGCGTTGACGTCGTCGAGCGTGGCGCGCCCCGCCTCCGGAGGCCCCGGGAGCAGCACGACGCCGTTGCGGGTCGCGAACCGCTTCCGCTCGGTCAGGGTCGCGCGCGCCAGCTGCGACACGGCTTCACCGAGGGTGAGTCCTCGCGCTGCGGCGAACTGCTTCGCCGCAGCGAGCACGTCGTCGTCGATGGTGAGCGTCGTCCGCATGCATCGATCATCACGCATCACGCATCAGGGGGTCAAGGCGCCGTCAGGGCACGGCCGTCGCGCGGTGGCAGCCGTCGACGTGGTCGTCGACCATGCCGGCCGATTGCATGAGCGCGTACATCGTCGTGGAGCCCACGAAGCGGAACCCGCGCTTCTTGAGCGCCTTCGACAGCGCGTCGGACTCCGGCGTGGTGGCGGGCACCTGAGCGAAGGAGGCGCGGCGCGGGTGCCGCGCCGGCGCGAACGACCACATGAAGGCGTCGAGCTCGCCCGGTGCCATCGCGAGCGCCAGTCGGGCGTTGCCGATCGTCGCGAGGATCTTCGCGCGGTTGCGGATGATGCCGGCATCCTGCATGAGACGCTCGACGTCGTCGTCGCCGAACGTGGCGACCGCCTGCGGCTCGAAGCCCGCGAACACCTCGCGGAACCGCGGGCGCTTGCGCAGGATCGTGATCCAGCTGAGCCCCGCCTGGAACCCCTCGAGGCTCATCTTCTCGAACAGCGCGCGGTCGCCGTGCAGGGGACGCCCCCACTCCTCGTCGTGGTAGCGGCGGTACTCCACGTCATCGCCGACCCACGCGCAGCGCGCGAGTCCGTCGGGCCCCAGGATCGTGTCACTCACCCGCACAGGCTATCCGCGGCATCCGACACACCGGCCATGAGTCACCGGCCGTGACCGCGAGGGGTCTGCTACTTCTTCTTCAGAGACTTCTCGGTCGCGGGGGCCTCGCCGGAATCCGCCAGTGCGGCGTAGTGGGCCCGCGCCTCGTCCTGACGCGCGAGCTCGGCGCCCGAGGCGATGGGGGCACGCACGTGCTCGGGCTCGAAACCGAATGCGTCCACGAGGTCCTGCGCGTGGGGGCGCAGGCGCACGCAGAGGCGGTCGATGTAGCGGGAGACGGATGCTGCGCGCTGCGTCGAGAGCCGCCCGTTGATCAGGTACCAGGCGAGGTGCTTCTCGATCAGGTACATGCCGAACAGATCGCGCAGCCAGGTGAGCACCTGGCGGGTGCCGTCATCCGTGATCTTCTCGAGGCCGTCGGTGAACGCCTCCCACTGCAGCAGCTCGCCGTGCGCCCGGGCCGCTTCGATGAGCTCGGCCTGGTGGGCGTTGAACAGCAGCGCGGCGTCATCCTGCGACAGCTTCGACGACGGACGCAGTGCCGCCGCGAGGTCGCCGATCATCCGCTGCACCCGGTCGGCGAGCAGCTCGTGCTGCTGGTCGGCCCGCAGCCCCAGCTCGACGGAGCGGGCCGTCGAGCCCAGGTCGGTGACCGCCTGGCCGAACTGGCGGAGGCCCGCGCCGTGGAAGAGCTTGCCGGCCGTCTCGCTGACGGCGAACCGGGCGAGCTTCGCGGCATCCGCACCCTTGAACTGCTTCGCGTAGTCGGCGAGGAGTCGCTTGCCGACGAGCTGCAGGAGCACGTTGTTGTCGCCCTCGAAGGTGACGTAGACGTCGAGGTCCTGCCGCAGCCCGACGAGGCGGTTCTCTGCGAGGAACCCGGCGCCGCCGCACGCCTCGCGGCACTCCTGGATCGTCTCGAGCGCGTTCCAGGTCGACAGCGGCTTCAACGCGGCGGCGAGGGTCTCGAGGTTCTCGCGCTCGGTCGGGGTGTCGGTGCGCCCCGAGAACACGCCGTCGAAGGTGCGCAGCAACTCGTCGTTCGCGAAGAACTGGGCGTAGGTCTGGGCGAGGCGGGGCAGCAGGCGCCGCTGGTGCTTGCCGTAGTCCAGCAGCACGACCTCGTCGGTGCCCGACCCGGAGTCGAACTGGCGGCGCTGGTTCGCGTAGGTGATCGCGATGTACTCGGCCAGCGCCGTGCCGGTCGTCGCGGCGCCGTCGAGCGAGACGCGGCCCTGCACGAGGGCGCCCAGCATCGTGAAGAACCGGCGGCCGGGGCTCGCGATGTCGCTCGAGTAGGTGCCGTCGGCGGCGACGTCGCCGTAGCGGTTGAGCAGGTTGAAGCGCGGCACGCGCACGTGGTCGAAGTGCAGCCGGCCGTTGTCGATGCCGTTGAGTCCGCCCTTGACGCCGTCGTCCTCGCCGCCGACGCCGGGGAGGAAGTTCCCCTCGTCGTCGCGCAGCGGCACGAAGAAGCAGTGCACGCCGTAGTCGACGCCCCCGGTGATCAGGTGCGCGAACACCGTGGCCGCCTTGCCGTGCAGCGCCGCGTTGCCGAGGTAGTCCTTCCAGGCGCCGCGGAACGGCGTGTGGATGACGAACTCCTCGGTGTCGGGGTCGTACGTGGCGGTGGTGCCGATGGCGGCGACGTCGGAGCCGTGCCCGGTCTCGGTCATCGCGAATGCGCCCGGGAGGGTGAGGTCGATGACGTCGCGCAGCCACGCCTCGTGGTGCTGGGTCGTGCCCAGCTGGTAGATCGCCGAGCCGAACAGTCCCCACTGCACGCCCGACTTGATCTGCAGGCTCGGGTCGGCGAGCACGAGCTCCATGAACCCGGCGAGGTTCGCCCCGTTGTCGTTCAGGCCGCCGTACTCCTCGGGGAACGCGCGACGCGACCCGTCGTTGTCGACCAGCAGCTGCAGCTGCGAGAGCACCCGCTCGCGGTGGTCGGGCATCGGCTGGCCCTCGATGCGCCAGAACGCGGGGTCCTTGATCATCTCGCGCGCGGTGCGGCGCGTGTCGGCCCACGTGCCGAGCAGCAGGTCGGTGACGGCGGCGACGTCGATGCGGGGCTCGTGAGCCTCCTCGGCGGTGTGCGCGGCGGTGGGCGCACCCCCGGCAGGCGTGCGCGTGCTCGTGGCAGGCGTGGTGGGACGGACGGCGGCGTCGGTCATGGCGCACCTCTCGGCTGGTGTGGGCGTTGGGGTCTGTCTCGACCGTAGAACGTGCACAACCGCGTGCAAAGCCGGTTGGATGCCGCCGACAAACCCTCGCGGCGACGGGGGCGTGTCCGGTTGTGCGAAACCGAAACCCACGTGTGGTGGGACTGAGTGTCAGCGCTCGGCGGTCAGGTGTGGTGGGTGCGGAAGGCTGGAGGTCGCCACAGGTGACTGGCGAGCGGGGGCTTGGGTTAGCGTCGGCGCTCAGCAGTCGGTTGTGGTGGGTGCGGGGTGCTGACGGCCGCCACAGGTGACTGGCGAGCGCGAGACTCGGGGGTGGCTTCGGTGTTCGGCAGTCGGTTGTGGTGACCTTGCGGCACCGGAGGGCGCCGAAAGTGACTGGCGAGCGGGGGGCGGCGGCGTCGGGTTGCGGATGTCGGAGGCCCCGCGGACGATGACGTCATGGACGTCACGCTGCGCCGATGGGCCGACGAGGACTTCCCGCTGCTGGAGGCCTTCAACACCCCCGAGATGACGGCCCACCTCGGCGGGCCCGAGACCGCGCAGCAGCTCGTCGAGCGCCAAGCCCGCTATCTGCGGCTGAACGAGTCGGGCGAGGCGCGCATGTTCCGGGTCGACGTCGACGGCGTGCCCGCCGGCGGCATCGGATACTGGCAGGTCGACCACGACGGGCGCGAGGCCTTCGAGACCGGGTGGAGCACCCTCCCGCAGTTCCAGGGTCTCGGCGTGGCGCGAGCCGCCCTGCGTCTGGTGGTCGCGCAGGTGCGCTCCGACGGACGGCGCGACCTGCTCGTGGCGTACCCCGGGATCGACAATCCGCCCTCGAACGCGCTGTGCCGCGGCGCGGGGTTCGTCGCGACCGGCGAGGGGAGCGAGCCGTGGCGGGGCGGAATCCTGCACTTCCGGACGTGGGAGCTCGACCTTTCGCCCCTCGACCTCGCCGGGCGGATGCCGGTGCTCGACGAACGGTTCACGGGCGACGCACTGGACGAAACCGTGTGGTGGCCGCATTACACGCCGCATTGGTCGTCGCGCGCGGCATCCGCGGCCCGGTATCACGTCGACGACGGCCTCGAACTGCGCATCGACGTCGACACCGCGCCGTGGGCGCCGGAGTGGGACGGCGACGTGAGGGTGTCGCACCTGCAGACCGGGCAGCACTCGGGTGCCGTGGGCTCCGGCGAGGGCCAGCACCGGTTCCGGGACGGACTCGTCGTGCGGGAGCAACAGACGGAACGCCGGTTGATGCTGCCGCACCACGGCGTGATCGAGGTACGGATGAGCGCGATCCGGCATCCGGACGCCATGGTCGCGTTCTGGCCGATCGGCTTCGAAGCGCGCCCGGACGACTGCGGCGAGATCTGCGTCGCCGAGATCTTCGGCTCCGAGATCGAGGACGACGGCGGCTGGGTCGGTGTCGGCGTGAAACCGCAGCGCGATCCGCGGTTGCGCGAGGACTTCGAGAAGATCCGGATCGACGGCGACCTGACCGCACCGCACGACTACGCCGTGGAGTGGACCCCCGACCTGCTGCGGTTCTTCGTCGACGGCCAGTGGGTGAAGTCGGTCGGTCAGCGCCTGGACTATCCCGTGCAGCTCATGCTCGACGTGTACGAGCTCCCCCGCCCCGACGGACACCGCGACCTCGCGGCGCTACCACACGTGCTGCGGGTGGAGCGGGTACGGGTCTTCGCGCCCTGACACCCCGCAGACGCTGAGTGTCACGTGCCGCCGGCGCAGGCCGAGCGCGTCTGCGGCCCGTCAGTTCGCGGCGACGACCTCGAGCACGGCTTCGCCGTAGGCCTCGCGCTTCTTCGCTCCGATGCCGGTGATGCCCTCGAGGTCGCCGATACTCCGCGGCCGATGCTCGGCGAGGGCGCGCAGGGTCGCGTCGCCGAAGACGATGTAGGCGGGAACGCCCTGCTCCTTCGCCACCCCCGCACGCCAGGTGCGCAACGATTCGAAGAGGTCGCGGTCACCCTCGGCGACGGCATCGGCCGCGGCGGCTTTGCGCACGCGCGACCCGCCGCCGGTGCGGCCCAGCACGTCGCGGCGCAGCGGCACGGCGGCCTCGCCGCGCAGCACCGCGCCGCCCTCCTCCCCGATGCCGAGCACGCCGTACTCGCCCTGCGCGACGAGGATGCCGCGCGCCAGCAGCTGCCGGATGACCGAGCGCCAGTCCTGATCGGTCAGGTCGGCCCCGAGTCCGTAGGTCGCGAGCTGGTCGTGGCCCTGCTGACGGATGCGTTCCGTCGAGGCGCCGCGCAGGATGTCGACGAGGTGGCCGGCACCGAACGCCTGATTGCGCTCGCGCTGCAGCCGCACGATCGTCGACAGCAGCTTCTGCGCGGGCACGAGACCGTCCCACGTGTCGGCGGGTTGCAGGCACGTGTCGCAGTTGCCGCACCGGTCGGAGGCCTGGCCGAAATATCCCAGCAGGTTCTGCCGACGGCATCCGACGGTCTCGCAGAGGGCGAGCATCGCATCGAGGTGCTGCCCCATGCGCATCTTGTAGGCACGGTCGCCCGGCGACTGGTCGATGAGGCGGCGCTGCTGCACGACGTCGCCGAGGCCGTATGCCATCCACGCTACCGCCGGCTCGCCGTCGCGGCCCGCGCGACCGGTCTCTTGGTAGTAGCCCTCGACCGACTTGGGCAGGTCGATGTGCGCGACGAAACGCACATCGGGCTTGTCGATGCCCATGCCGAACGCGATCGTGGCGACCATGACGATGCCGTCGTCGCGGAGGAACCGGGACTGGTTGCGGGCACGGAGCCCTGCGTCGAGGCCCGCGTGGTACGGCAGGGCGTCAACGCCCTGCGTGCGCAGGTACTCGGCGGTCTGCTCGACCGACTTGCGGCTCAGCGCGTAGACGATGCCCGTCGCCCCGTCGCCGACGCTGCGGATGAACTGCACGAGCTGCTTGCGCGGGTCGGCCTTCGGCTCGATGCGGTACTGGATGTTGGGTCGGTCGAAGCTCGCGACGAAATGCTTCGCCGCGGGCAGGTGCAGCCGCTCGGTGATCTCCTTGTGGGTCGCCTTCGTCGCCGTCGCGGTGAGCGCCATACGGGGGACCCCGGGGAAGCGTTCGTCGAGGTCGCCGAGCGCGAGGTAGTCGGGGCGGAAGTCGTGACCCCACTGGCTGACGCAGTGCGCCTCGTCGATCGCGATGACGCTGAGCCGGGCGCGCTGCAGGAGCGCCGTGGTCGCCGCCACGCTCAGCCGTTCGGGGGCGACGTAGAGCAGGTCGAGGTCGCCCGACAACAGCGCCTGCTCGACACCGGCGCGCTCGGCCGGGGTCTGCGTGGAGTTGAGGTAGGCCGCGCGCACGCCGTTGGCCGTCAGCGCGTCGACCTGGTCGTGCATGAGGGCGATGAGCGGGCTGACCACGAGCCCGGTGCCGGGACGCACGAGCGCGGGCACTTGATACGTGATCGACTTGCCGCCGCCGGTGGGCATGAGCACGACGGCGTCGCCACCGCCGACGACCTGCGCGACGATGTCGGCCTGGTCGCCGCGGAAATCGTCGTAGCCGAAGACCTCCTTGAGGACGGCCCGGGGATCGGCGCCGGTCAAATCGCGGCGTGGGGGAAGGTCGGGGGCGGATGCGGCGACCGCCGGCGCGGTTCGCACCGGCGTCGAGGCCCGCGGGGAACCGGCGGTCGGCGCGCCGGCACCACCGGCGGCGCGGTCACGCGTCGCGCGGGCGATGGCCGCGCCGTAGCCGTCGAAGGCGGGGTCGGGCGGAGGCGGCGCGTCGTGGTCGTCGGGCGGCGTCAGGTCGTCGACGTCCCAGGGGACGTCGGCATAGGGGTCGTCGTTCCAGCCGCTCACCGAACCAGGCTAACCGCGTGCGCCGACACGGCGGTCGTCGCGGGGTCGCCGTGGGTCCGCGCCGGGGAGCCGGGGCGTCAGCGGGTGGTGGGGAGGAAGACTGCGGCGTCGGGGAGGGCGGGCGGCGTCGGCGATCCTCGACCGGAGATGTCACACGTCGTGCCGCCTCCGGCATCCGCGAGACACCGTTCGTGTGACATGCACGCGAAGCATGTCACGCGAAGTGTCTCCTGCGGCCCCGCGCACCCGCCGATTGTGTGACATGCGCGGCTGCCGGTATCACCGCGCGGGTCAGCACCACTTCGCGGCGAGGGTGCTGATGACGGTCAGCGTGCGGCTGGTCGTGGTGCCGAGCAGCTTCGCGGCGCGGAGCGGGTCGACGTCGCCGTCCTGGTATCCGGGGGCGAGCAGTGCGTGGGCGACCCGCCCGCGCACGACCATCTCGCCCTTGTCGCCCGAGGTCGATTCCACGGCGCGCGCCTGCGCCGGGGTCAGTTCGTCCTTCATCAGATACACGTAGTGGCGGGCGAGCCCGGGCCGTGTGACCGCCGTCGCCTCCTCGGCGAGGGCGGCGAACTCGCGCTGCGAGTACGCGATCGTGGGCACCTCGAACCCGCGGTCGCGGGCGAAGCCCTGCTCGAGGGCCGCCTCGATGCGGGCACGCGACCGCATGCGAGTGCTCAGCCGTACGTTTCCGGTGTTGATGTGCGTGTCGACGTCTTCGAAGCCGAGCTCCTCGGCCACGCGCCGGATGTCGCCCTTGGGGAAGACCCGCTTCGCTCCGAGATTGATCGCCCGAAGGAAGGCCAGGTACGTCGCCATCCGCACATTCTGCCTCGACGGCGCGCAGGACGCGAGGGCTACAGGCGCAGGACGCGAGGGCTACAGGCGCGCGACCTGCGTCACCCGCACCACCGCCGCACCCGCCTCGACGGATGCCGGAAGGTCGACGTCCGCGTGGATGCGCCAGTCGTGGTCGCCGGCGGGATCGTCGATGGTCTGCTCGACACGCCACATGCCGTTCGCGGCATCCGTCTCGTCGATGACGCACAGGCGAGGGGATCGGGCGGCTCCCCCGGTGAGGATCTCGTCGTGGTCGTCGTAATAGTCATCGAGCGCGGCGGGCCAGTCGACGTCGGGGTCGAGGGTGGTCAGTGCATCGTCGTCCTGCAGCGCGGCCAACTGCACCCGGCGGAACAGCTCGTTGCGCACCAGCACCGTGAACGCGCGCCGGTTGGCGATGATCGACGGTGGAGCGGGAGGCACGACGGGCGCGTCGGGGTCGTCCTGCGGGTCGATGAGCGACTGCCACTCGTCGACGAGGCTCGAGTCCACCTGCCGCACGAGCTCGCCGAGCCACTCGACGAGGTCGTCGAGATCGTCGGTGGTCGCCGCATCCGGCACGGTCTGCCGGATCGCGCGATACGCGTCGGACAGGTACCTCAGCACGAGCCCCTCACTGCGCGCGAGTTGGTAGAACGAGACGTATTCCGCGAAAGACATGGCGCGCTCGTACATGTCGCGCACCACCGATTTCGGCGACAGTGCGAAGTCGCGCACCCACGGCTGGCTCGAGGCGAACACCTCGAACGCCTGGGCGAGCAGCGCGTCGAGCGGCTTCGGATAGGTCACCTCCTCGAGCAGCGCCATCCGCTCGTCGTACTCGATGCCGTCGCGCTTCATCGCGGCCACCGCCTCGCCGCGCGCCTTGAACTCCTGCTGCGAGAGGATCGCGCGCGGGTCGTCGAGCGTGGACTCGATGATGCTCACGACGTCGAGGGCGTAGTGGCCGGAGCCGACGGCATCCGCGGGCAGCGACGACGAGCCGCCACCGGCCGAGTCGTCGGGGTCGAGCAGCTCGATCGCGGCGAGCGCGAACGGCGACAGCGGCTGGTTGAGCGCGAAGTTCGGCTGCAGGTCGACGGTGAGCCGGATGCCGCGCTCATCGGCCTCGACGATGCCCGCGTCGCGGAGCGTGCGGAAGATCGCGAGCGCGCGGCGGGCCAGCGCGTAGCGCCGCGCACGCGGCTCGTGGTTGTCGAACACCAGCGCGCGCACGTCGGCGAACACGTCGCCGCCGCGGGCGATGACGTTGATGAGCATCGCGGCGGTCAGCTTCAGCTGCGGCACCAGCGGCTCGGGTGCCGCGGCGATGAGCCGCTCCGACGACCCCTCGCCCCAGTTGACGACGCCGGTCGGCGCCTTCTTGCGCACGATCTTCTTGCGCTTGGCGGCATCGTCACCGGCCTTGGCGAGGGCGACCGCGTTCTCGATCTCCCATTCCGGGGCCATCACGACGACGTTGCCGTGGGTGTCGTAGCCGGCGCGGCCGGCGCGCCCCGCGACCTGGTGGAACTCGCGCGCGCTGAGCTGCCGCATCTTCGTACCGTCGTACTTCGACAGTGCCGTGATGACGACCGTGCGGATCGGCACGTTGATGCCGACACCGAGGGTGTCGGTGCCGCAGATGACCCGCAGCAGGCCCCGCTGGGCGAGCGTCTCGACGAGCCGCCTGTACCGGGGCAGCATCCCGGCGTGATGCACCCCGATGCCCGCCCGCACGAGGCGGGAGAGCGTCTTGCCGAAGCCGGTCGTGAAGCGGAAGCCGCCGATCGCCTCGGCGATCGCGTCACGCTGCGCCCGCGAGGCGATCTGCACCGACGCGAGCGCCTGCGCGCGCTCCAGCGCGGCGGCCTGCGCGAAGTGCACGATGTAGACGGGCGCCTCGCCCTCGTCGAGCAGCATCGTGAGCACCTCGTGCACGGGTCGACGCTCGTACGAGAAGTGCAGCGGCACGGGGCGGGTGAGGCCGGTGACCTCGGCGACGGGACGCCCGGTGCGCCGCTCGAGGTCGTCGGTGATCGCGGTGACGTCGCCGAGGGTCGCCGACATCAGCAGGAACTGGGCGCCGGTGAGGGTCAGCAGCGGCACCTGCCACGCCCAGCCGCGGTCCGGGTCGCCGTAGTAGTGGAACTCGTCCATCACGACCTGGTCGACGTCTGCCGCCGCCCCCTGCCGCAGCGCGAGGTTCGCGAGGATCTCGGCGGTGCAGCACACGATCGGCGCGTCGGGGTTGACCGACGAGTCGCCGGTGACCATGCCGACGTTCTCGGGCCCGAAGATCTCGACGAGGGCGAAGAACTTCTCGCTCACGAGCGCCTTGATCGGCGCCGTGTAGTACGACCGACCCCCGGATGCCAGGCACGCGGCGTGGGCGGCGACGGCCACGAGCGACTTGCCGGTGCCGGTCGGGGTGGCCAGCACGACGTGCGCGCCGGAGACGAGCTCCATGACCGCCTCGTCCTGCGCGGGATAGAGGGTGAGGCCGCGCCCCTCCGCCCACGCCGTGAACCCGTCGTACACGGCGTCGCCGCCGGCATCCGCGGGGATGGCGTCCATCAGCCGGGTCGGTGCGCTCACCCTCCGAGTCTGCCGCACCGCGCGGGTGGCTACGGGTGGTCGGACTTCGCGCTCAGGATGCGGGAGGCCGCCGCCTGCACCTTCTGCGCGAACGCGGGGTCCTGCTGGGCTTTCGCGAGCACGGCGTCGTACATGGCCGGCAGCTGCGAGGCGTCGGCCGACAGCAGCAGCAGGTCGACGCCGGCGTCGATCGCACGCGTGGCGCGGTCGGCGGGTGCGACGTTCTCCACGGCGACGGCGCCGGAGATGTCGTCGGTCATCACGACGCCGTCGAAGCCGACGTCGCCGCGCAGGATGTCGCCCACGACGGTCGGCGAGAACACCGCGGGCGCCGACGGGTCGAGGTTCCGGTAGATCGCGGAGCTGACCATGACGACGCTCGCGCCGGCATCCGTGAGGCCGTCGTAGACGGAGATGTCGGGTCCGCCGCGCACGACGGTCGCGTCGACGACGTCGGCGGTCGTGTCGGTGTTGGCGGTGACGTGCCCGAGACCCGGGAAGTGCTTGAAGGTGGGGAGGATGCCGGCGTCGCGCATCCCGGCCGCGAACGCACCGGCTTTCGCGCCGACGGTGGCGGCGTCGTAGCCGTACTGGCGACCGAATGCGCCGATCGGCGGGTTGTCGAAGCGGGTGTCGTGGCTCGTGACGATGTCGGCGACCGGGGCGAGGTTCATGTCGACGCCCGCCGACGCCAGTTCGCCGCCCCACGTGCGCGCCTGCGCGCGCAGCTGATCGTCGGGCAGGTCGGCCTGGCGGATGCCGTACGGCATGTCGGAGAAGCCGGGGCCGCGCAGTACCTGCACCTCGCCGCCTTCCTGATCGGTCGCCACCCACATCCGCACGCCCGCCGTGGTGTCGGGACCGACGAGCGCGGTGAACTGGCCGACGACGCCGGCGACGGATGCCGACCCCGCCGCCGAGCGGCCGCGCAGGAAGATGTTGCCCACGTGCCGCTGGGTGACGGCGGCGGCGGCGTTCGCATCGGGGGCGTCGGCGGTCGTGCCGACCATGAACAGCTGCCCCACCTGCTGCTCGAGTGTGAGGGCCTCGACCGGGTCGGGGGTGGGGGTGGGCGTCGGAGTCGGGGTGGGCGTGGCCGTCGCGGATGCGGATGCCGTCGGTGTCGGCGCGGGGTTCGCAGCGCAGCCGGCCAGTGCGAGCACAGCGGCGAGGAGGACGGCGGCGCGACGCATCCTCCCATCCTTCCGGGCAGCGGCGCGGGGCGCCAGCATCCGGTGATCGGGGTCGCGGGTGCGTGCGCTCGGGAGGAGATATGCGTACAGGAGGGTGGATCCGGCCGAAAAGCCCTCCTGAATGCACATCCCCTCCCGGGTGCACCGCACTCGGGAGTCCCGGGAGCCGCGTGCCTGGCGAAGGCGCCGGCGTCCGGGACCGGGATCAGGGACGGTCGGGCGTGTGCAGCCGGGCGAGGTAGCGGTCCACGCGCACCGGGGCGCCGCGCCGGTCGAGCAGAGACACCGCCACGGTGACGGCGGTGGCGAGGGGGATCGTCCAGGCCGCGGGCTGGGCGAGCAGCGGCGCCGCCAACCCGACGCCGTCGATCGCGAGGTGCACGACGAGGGCGACGGCGCAGGCGGCGGCACCGGTCACCATGCCGGCGACGGCTCCGCGGGCCGTGAGTCCGCGCCACCAGATGCCCAGCAGCACGACCGGCGACAGGCTCGAGGCGGCGAGCACGAACACGGCGCCGACACTCGCGACCAACCCCTCCGGAGCGGTGACGAGCGCGATGCCGAGCGGAACGAGCGTGCAGAGCACAGCCGACAGGCGGAAGGAGCGCACCGAACCCGAGAACACGTCCTGGCTGACGACCCCGGCCAGCGACACGATGAGCCCCGACGAGGTCGCGAGGAACGCCGCGAATGCGCCAGCGACGATGAGGGCGGTGAGCACTTCGCCGCCGGGTCCGGGGAAGATGCGCGAGGGCAGCACGAGCGCGACGGTGTCGGCGGTGCCGGGCGCGGCGAGGTCGGGCGCGAGGGCACGGGCGAGCAGCCCCATCGCCGTCGAGACGGCGTAGAACGCGCTGACCATGACGACCACGAGCACCGTCGTGCGGCGCGCGGCGACGCCGGTGGGGCTCGTGTAGAACCGGACGAGCACATGCGGCAGGCCCATCGTCCCCAGCAGCAGCGCGAGCAGCAGCGACGCCGACCCGTAGGCGTCGATGCCGCCGGGACCGGCCTCGGCGGGGAACACGAGCGTCGGATCGATCTCGTGCGGACCGCCGGCGAGAGCGAATGCGATGAGCACGACCGGCACGAGCAGCGCCGTGAGCTTCAGCCAGTACTGGAACGCCTGCACGAACGTGATCGCGCGCATGCCGCCGGCGGCGACGACCGCCCCCACCAGCACCGCGACGATGACCGCGCCGGCCCACGGCGGCAGGCCCGCGACCACCACGAGGGTGATCCCCGCCCCGTGCAGCTGCGGCACGATGTACATCCAGCCGATCACGAGCACGAGGGCGCTCGTGACGCGTCGGGCGGCGCGCGACTCCAGCCGTGCCTCGACGAAGTCGGGGATCGTGTAAGCACCGCTGCGGCGCAGCGGGGCCGCGACGAACAGCAGCACGAGCAGGTAGCCGGCGGCGTAGCCGATCGGGAACCAGAACGCCCCCGCCCCCTCGAGCAGGATGAGGCCCGACAGCCCCAGGAACGTCCCCGCCGACAGGTACTCGCCGCTGATCGCGGACGCGTTCCACACCGGGCGCACCGTGCGGGAGGCGACGAAGAAGTCGCCCGTCGTACGCGAGACGCGCAGGCCGTACACGCCGATCAGCACCGTCGCGGCGGCCACGAGCGCGACGGCGACGAGGTCGAGCACGGCGTTCATCCGTCGTCCTCCAGCGCGCGGAAGCGCCGTTCGTTGCGGGTCGCGGTGCGCACGTACAGCAGCGCGAACACGATGATGACGGGGTAGTACGCGAAGGCGTGCAGCAGCCACGACAGCGGGATCCCGGCGAGCACGATGCGGTCGAGATCGGGCAGCAGCGCGATACCGAGCGACAGGGCGACGACGACCACGACGAACCCGAGCACCGTCCCCAGCGCAAGCCGCAGCTGGCTGCGCCGCAACGCGCGGGCGTAGACGGTGGCGGCATCGTCGACCGACGAGCCCGGCAGCGCGATCCCGCGGGTGGATGCCGCATCCGGCGCCGACGCCGACTGCGAGGTCACGCGCACGCGGCGCGGCCGGTCGGGCGCGTCGCCGCCGGCGGGAAGCTCGACGGCCGGAATGTCCCCGCCCCCGAGCGGCTCACCGTCGCCGGGCGGCTCGGTCATCGCGCGCCGCCGCCGACGAGCGCCTCGCGCACGGTCGCGACGAGCCGTCGGCTCACCGGCAGCGCGACAGCCCCGACCGACACGGTCGGCTCGGCGCCCGTCAGTCGCATTTCGGTGACGGCGGTCGCGTGCACGAGGTACGAGCGGTGCACGCGCACCCAGCCGGCATCCGTCCAGCGCTGCTCGAGTTCCGAGATCGGCACCCGCACGAGATGACCGCTGCCGTCGGCCAGGTGCAGCCGGGAGTAGTCGCCCTGCGCCTGCACCCAGCGCACGTCGGCGCGTCGCACGAACCGCACGCTCTGTCCCACCGTCACCGGCAGCACCTCGTCGTCTGCGTCCGCGGGAGCCGCGCCCGTCAATTCGAGAGCCCGGTCGACGGCGCGGCGCAGCCGCTCGACCCGCACCGGCTTGAGCAGATAGTCGACCGCGCGCAGGTCGAACGCGTCGACGGCGTGGGCGTCGTCGGCGGTGACGAAGACGACCGCGGGCGGCACGGCGAGGGAGCGGAGCGCCCGTGCCAGCTCGAGGCCGCCGACCTGCGGCATGTGGATGTCGAGGAACGCGATCGCCACGGGCCGCTCGGTCAGCATCCGCAGCGCCTCGGGACCGGACGTGGTCGCGTGGATGGTGTCGACGCGGTCGTCCTGGCGCAGCAGGTGCACGAGCTCGTCCAGGGCGGGACGCTCGTCGTCGGCGACGAGGACGTCGATCACGGCCCGGACCCCGCGGTGTCGTGCAGCGGCTGCGACTTCGGGATCCGCATGCGCACCAGGGTACCGGCGCCCTCGGCGGTCTCGACGACCAGAGCGCCCGCAGGCCCGTACAGCTGCCGCAGCCGGGTGTCGACGTTGCGCAGGCCCACGTGCGCCCCGTCGCCGCGCGTCGTCAGCAGCTCCTGCAGCGCCTCGGGATCCATGCCGACGCCGTCGTCGTCGACCGTGATCTCGGTGTGGGTGGCGTCGTCGCGGGACTCGATGCGGATGGTGCCGCCACCCTCCCCCGGCTCGAGACCGTGGCGCACGGCGTTCTCGACGAGCGGCTGCACCGACAGGAACGGGATCACCGTGGCGAGGGTCTCGGGGGCGATGCGCAGCACGACGGTGAGCCGTTCGCCGAACCGTGCGCGCTCGAGCTCGAGATAGGAGTGGATGCTGCCGAGCTCTTCGGCGACGGTCGTGAACTCGCCCTGCCGGCGGAAGGAGTAGCGCGTGAAGTCGGCGAACTCGAGCACGAGCTCGCGGGCGCGCGGCGGGTCGGTGTGGATGAAGGAGGCCACGGCGGTGAGCGCGTTGTAGATGAAGTGCGGGGAGATCTGCGCGCGGAGCGCGCGCAGCTGCGCCTCGGCCAGCGCGGTGCGCGAGGCGTCGAGCTCGCCGAGGGCCACCTGGGCCGCGCACCAGTCGGCGACCTCTCCCGCGGCGCGCACGAGCGGGGCGCGCACCGGTTCGGCGAAGGCGACGAGCACGCCGGCGACCTCGCCGCCGACCGTGATCGGTGCGCCGACGGCCTCGCGGCGGTCGGCACCGTCGCGCATCGGGAACACCTGGCGGCGGCCGGTCGCCGTCACCCGCTCCGCGACGCGCGCGGCCGAACCGCGAAGATCCGCATCCGCCCCGTCGAGCACCACCTGATCGCCGACGACGAGGGCGACGGCGGTGCTGCCCAGCAGCTCCCGCAGGTGCTTCAGCGCGCGGCCCGCGTCGGGGTCGGCGAGCCCGGCGTGCAGGTGCGGGGCGGCGAGACTCGCCTCGTGCAGCGCACGATGCGCGGCCTGCTCGGCGTCGCTGCCGAGGTCGCGCGAACCGCGCGCGAGCCGGCGCGACAGCAGCAGCAGCGCGGTGAGGGCCACCCCGCCGACCACGCCGAGGGCGGCGGCCAGCACGACGGCGTCGGTCATGCTGTCAGCCTACGAGGACGCCGGTCGTGGCGGATATCGGGGCGGGTGCGGGCACGGCCGTCAGCAGCAGCGGGCGCCGGGGTTGCGGTCCTGCTCGTCCATGCGGGCCCGCCAGAACTCCCGCACGGTCGGAACCGGTGCGTGGGGGTGGTGGCGGCGCTGATGGGCGACGTAGGTCGCATAGGCGTTGTCGCCCATCAGCGCCGTTACGTACCAGTGGACACCATGGGCTGCGCGTGCGATCGCGCGACCGGCACGCGCGGCGCGGGCCGAGGGCGTCCACAACTCCGGAGTATCGCCGCCGAATGGGTGCGGCAGAGGGCGCCCGCCCGTCTCGACGGTCGGATCTCCGGAGTTGTGAACGGTGTCCATCGGGTGGCCGCCCGTCAGTGACGGTGGGCGAGATCCTTCCGCTCCTCGGCCAGCAGCGGCTCCCACTGCTTCTCGAGCTCGCGCTCGCTCGCCGTGGGCAGGAATCCGGCCGGGGCGTAACGGCGCGAGGGCACCGCCTCGTCTTCCGTGTCGTCCCCACCGCCGGCGCGGATCGCCTTGACGGTCACGATGAGCGCCGCGATGATCACGACGATCGCGAGGGAGACGAAGATGATCGACAGCGTCCCCTGCACGGCCGTGTTGCGGATGACCGCCTCCACGGTCGGCACCGGGCCGAGGCTCTCGTCTCCCGACTCGAGCGCGGCGCGGTACTTGAAGTGGTTCGCCCAGTATCCGATCGCCGGCACCGGCGAGAAGATCTTGTAGACGGATGCCGTGATCGTCACGACCGCGGCGAACGCCAGCGGCAGCCCGATGATCCACAGCCACTTCACGTAGGCGCGGCCGCGCTTGGCGACGATCGCGAGCACGACGGCGAGCGCGATCGCGGCCAACAGCTGGTTGGCGATGCCGAACAGCGGGAAGAACGTGTTGATGCCGCCGAGCGGATCGGTGACGCCGAGGATGAGGATCGTGCCCCAGCCGGCCACCATGATCGCGGTGCAGATCCACACACCCGGCCGCCACGACACGTCGCGGAACTTCGGCACCCACGCGCCGATCGAATCCTGCAGCATGAACCGCGCGACGCGGGTTCCGGCATCCACCGCGGTGAGGATGAACAGCGCCTCGAACATGATCGCGAAGTGGTACCAGAACGCCATCAGCGCCTGGCCGCCGAGGGCCTGCTGCATGATGTGCGCGAGACCGAGCGCGAGGGTCGGTGCGCCGCCGGTGCGCGAGACCACCGATTCCTCGCCGACGGCGGCGGCCGTCGAGGTGAGCATGTCGGGGGTGATCGGCGCGCCGGTGAGCCCCAGGGAGTTCACGAACGCCACCGCGCCCTCCACCGTTCCACCGGTGAGGGCGGCAGGGGAGTTCATCGCGAAGTAGATGCCCTGGTCGATCGAGAGGGCCGCGACGAGGGCCATGATCGCGACGAACGACTCCATGAGCATGCCGCCGTATCCGATGAAGCGCGTCTGACGCTCCTTCTCGACGAGCTTCGGGGTCGTGCCCGACGCGATGAGCGCATGGAACCCCGACAGGGCGCCGCACGCGATCGTCACGAACAGGAACGGGAACAGCGGTCCCGAGAACACCGGCCCCAGGCCGTTCTCGCCGAACACCGTGATCGCCGGCACGGTGATCTCCGGACGCACGAGCACGATCGCCCCGGCGAGCATGACGATCACGCCGATCTTCATGAACGTCGACAGGTAGTCGCGGGGGGCCAGCAGCAGCCACACCGGCAGGATCGCGGCGATGAAGCCGTAGACGATGATGCCCCACGCGATCACCTCGCGGTCGAGGTGGAAGATCGCGTAGCCCCACTCGGTGGAGGCGACCCAGCCGCCGCCGATGATCGCCGCGATCAGCAGCACGAAGCCGATGAGGGAGACCTCGGTGACCTTTCCGGGGCGGAGGTAGCGCAGGTACACGCCCATGAACAGGGCGATCGGGATGGTCATGGACACCGAGAACACGCCCCACGGGCTCTCGCCGAGCGCGTTGACGACGACGAGGGCGAGGATCGCGACGATGATCAGCATGATCAGCAGCGACGCGACGATCGCCGCCGTGCCGCCGATGCGCCCGAGCTCCTGCCGGGCCATCTGGCCGATCGTGCGCCCGCCACGGCGCATCGAGAAGAACAGCACCGTGTAGTCCTGCACGGCACCGGCGAGCACGACGCCGACGATGATCCAGATCGTGCCCGGCAGGTAGCCCATCTGCGCCGCCAGCACGGGGCCCACGAGCGGGCCGGCACCGGCGATCGCGGCGAAGTGGTGGCCGTAGAGCACGCGCCGGTCGGTGGGGACGTAGTCCTTGCCGTCGGAGCGCACCTCGGCGGGCGTCGCGCGCTTGTCGTTCGGGCGCGTGATGTAGCGCTCGATGACCTTCGAGTAGAACCGGTAGCCGATGAGGTACGTGCACACCGCGGCGAACACGAACCAGATCGCGTTGACCGTCTCGCCGCGGACGATGGCGAGCATCGTCCAGGCGACGCCGCCCAGCAGTGCGATGACGATCCAGACCGCGATCTTCAGCGCGGTCCAGCGGGTGTCCTTCGCATCCTGCTCGGGGGTGAGCGAGACGGGCGGAAGGCTCGGGTCGGTGGGGATGTCCGGCTCGGACTCGAGCGCGGCGCCGCGACCGCGGCGCGACGAAGGTGCAGTCATTGGATCTCCTCGTGGGGGCGCATCGTTGCGTGCCCTTCACCGTACGAACGGCGCGGGGTCCGGCATCCGCCCCGCGACGGATGGTGCGACGAACGGCGCGGCCCGTGCGACGAACGGCGGGGGTAGCGTGGGGACACCGACCAGAGGAGCCGCCGTGACCGAGCCCGCCACCGTCCCCGAGACCGCATCCGAGCCCTCGGTGACGCGCAATGCCGAGAAGAGCCGCTACGAGATCCACCTGGGCGATGTGTCGGCCGGGTTCACGACGTTCGAGCCCGACGACCACGGGCGGCTGGTGTTCGCGCACACGGTCATCGACCCGGCGTTCGGGGGTCGAGGCCTCGGCACCACGCTCGTCGCGGCGGCGATGGCGGATGCCGCCGAACGCGGCGACATCGTCGTGCCCGAGTGCCCGTTCGTCGTGCGCTACCTCGAGAACACCGACGTGCCCGGGCTCGCCGTCGTGTGGCGTCAGACGGCGGATGCGGCGGGCAGCGACGCGGTGGACGGGTCCGGGGATGAGGCGGGCGGCGGCCGCGCCGATCGCTCGGGCGATGCTTCCGAGTAGGGCGAGATGACGCGCCTCGACGACGCGGGCGTCGCCGCGGAGGAGGGTCCCACCCCCTGCGACGGCCCGCGCAACCTGCTGCTGGAGGCCCGCGAGGTGCCGCTCGGTGGAGTGCGCGGCATGTCGGTGCACCGCAGCCTTCCGCAGCGCGACCTGCCGATGGTGGGGGCGTGGTGCTTCCTCGACCGGTTCGGACCGCAGACCACGCGGATGAGGGTGGAGCCGCATCCGCACATCGGCCTGCAGACCGTGACGTGGCCGTTCGTCGGCGAGGTGCGCCACCGCGACACGATCGGCAGCGACGTCGTCGTGCGCCGCGGCGCACTCAACATCATGACGAGCGGCGCCGGCATCGCGCACTCCGAGTACTCCGTCGGCGACGGGCCCGTGTCGCTGGATGCGCTGCAGCTGTGGGTCGCGCTGCCCGAATCACGGCGTCACGGCGCGCGCGACTTCGAACGGCACGAGCACCTGCCCACGCTCGATCTCGGCCCGTTCGGCGGAGCGGGCGGCACCGCGACGGTCGTCGTCGGCGAGCTGGCCGGCATCCGTTCCCCCGCGACGATGCACACCCCGATCGTCGGCGCCGAACTGTCACTGCCCGCCGGCAGCCGGGTGACGCTGCCGCTCGACCCGACGTGGGAACACGCGCTCGTCGGCGTCGGCGGCACCGTAAGGGTGCTGTCGACGGATGCCGAACCCGTCGAGGTCGCCGACCTCGCGCTGCTGTACCTCGGCATCGGGCGCGCCGAGGTCGTCGTCGAGGCCGCCGCGGATGCCGTCGTGTTCCTGCTCGGCGGGGAGCCCTTCGAGTCGGACATCGTGATGTGGTGGAACTTCGTGGGCCGCTCCCACGAAGAGATCGTCGCCGCCCGCGACGCGTGGGAGGCGGGCGACGAGCGCTTCGGAACGGTGCCCGGCCACGGCTCCGAGCGCATCCCCGCCCCGCCTCTACCCGGTGTGCGGCTGACGCGCCGGCGCCGCCGCGCGTAGCGACTCCGCAGGCCTGATTCTCACGGCGGAGGCATCGCGCGGGGGCGATACGCTGGGAGGGTGGCCCGTATCCCGACCCGCGTCCTGCTCGTGTGCGCGGCGGTAGGCGTCGCCACCGGCATCATCGGCGGCGTCGCCGGGCTGCTGACCCCGGTCGTGCTCGCGACGGTCCCGTTCGCCTACGGCCTGCTGCTCGGCTCGCACGTGCTGCCCGGCATCATCGCGCAGGAAGTGCTGCGCCGCCCGCTCGTCGCCCTCATCTCGCACCTCGTCGCGGCCCTCGTCGCGAGCGCGTTCAACCCCGCGTGGGCCGGTCGGTTCTTCGGGACGGCACTGCTGTTCGGGGCGATCCAGGAGGGCGTGGCCGCCCTCACCCGCTACCGCGCCTGGGGCCCGTGGCGGTTCTTCATCTCGGGCGGCGTCATCGGCGTGCTCGTCGCCGTCGTCGTCTTCTTCGCGGCGCACCTGTCGACGCTGGCGCTGTGGGCGCAGATCGCGTACCTCATCCTCTCGGTGCTCGGTCCGGTGGCGTGGACCGCGGTCGCGCTCGGCATCGGGGTGTCGCTGCGCCGCGCGGGCGTCGCCCGCCGCTGACCCTCGCAGCCCGGACGTTTGGCGGTCAGGTAAGGCAGGGCTAAGTTTAGGAGGGCTCCGCGCCCCTTTTCCCGACCCGACCAGGACCGCCCCGTGACCGCTGCCTCTCCCGCCGCGGCCGATCTCTCGGCCACGGCCGCATCCGACCCGCTGCTGCGGGTGCAGGATGTCGGCATCGCCCACGACGGGTCCGAGACGGCCACGCCCGCGCACGCGAGCTTCGAGCTGCGCACCGGCGAGGTCGCGCTGCTGCTGGGTCCGAGCGGCTCGGGCAAGTCCACCCTGGCCCTCGCCCTCAACGGACTCATCCCGCAGGCGGTCCCGGCGACGGTCACCGGATCGGTCACGGTCGCAGGTCTCGACGCGGCGACGACGCCCGTGGCGCGGCTGAGCACCCACGTGGGCATGGTGTTCCAGGATCCCGACGCGCAGCTCGTGACCGGCACGCTGCTGGACGAGGTCGCCTTCGGTCCCGAGAACCTGCGACTGCCCGTCGACGAGGTGCTCGCCCGCGCCGAGGACGCCCTGCGCCGCGTGGGACTGTGGGAGCGTCGCACCGAGAACCCCGACCGGCTCTCCGGCGGCGGCCGCCAGCGGCTCGCGATCGCGTGCGCCCTCGCGCTCGGCTCCCCCCTGCTCGTGCTCGACGAGCCCACCGCCAACCTCGACCCCGCCGGCATCGAAGAGGTCTACGCCACACTGGCCGACGTAGTCGCCTCGGGCGGACGCAGCATCCTGCTCGTCGAGCACAACCTCGACGCCGCGATGGCGATCACCGACCGGGTCGTCGTGCTCGATCAGGACGGCCGCACCGTCGCCGACGGCGACCGCGACAGCGTGCTGCGCGGCCGCGCCGAGGAGCTCCATGCGATGGGCGTGTGGCTGCCGGTGTCGACCCTCGCCGCCCTGCGGCTGCGGGCCGCCGGCTGGACGCTCGACCCCCTCCCCCTCAGCCCCGGAGAGCTCACCGCCGCCCTCGAGGCCGAGGAGGCTCCCGCCGCGCGCGTCCACAACTCCGGAGAATCGGATGCGGCATCCGCACCGACCCGCGTGGATCCGGGGCCGAGCACGCCGACGGCACCGGATCTCCGGAGTTCTGCGCAGTCCACGACCACCACCACCGCCGCCCCGGTGCTCGAGGCGCGCGGCCTGCGCGTGACCCGCGGGCGCACCGAGATCCTGCACGGCGTCGACGTCACGGTGCACGCGGGCGAGTTCGTCGCGATCGTCGGCGCCAACGGTGCGGGCAAGACCACCCTCCTGCAGGCGCTCGCCGGCGTCATCCCGGTGCCGCGGCGCCAGGTGCGCATCGGCGGCGCCGACGGCGTCGACCCGGCCCGCACCGACCTGCGCACCCTCGCGCGCCGCATCGGCTTCGTGTTCCAGAACCCCGAGCACCAGTTCATCTCGCACACCGTGTTCGACGAGCTCGCGCACGGCCTGCGGATGCAGAAGCTCCCCGCCGACGAGGTGCGGGAGCGCACGCTCGACGTGCTCGCCCGATTCGGGCTCGAGCACAAGGCCGACGTGCACCCGTTCCTGCTGTCGGGCGGCCAGAAGCGCCGCCTCTCGGTCGGCACCGCGCTCGTCGCGGGCGCGCCGATCCTCGCGCTCGACGAACCCACGTTCGGTCAGGACCGGGCCCGCGCGGAGGAGCTGCTGGGGCTGCTGCGCGAGCTCAACGCCGCCGGCACGACGATCCTCGTCGTCACCCACGACATGCAGCTGGTCACCGAGCACGCCCAGCGCACGATCGTCGTGGGCGACGGTCGCATCATCGCGGATGCCGCCACGTCCGAGGTGTTCGCCGACGACGCGCTCGTGCGCCGCGCAGGCCTGCGGCTGCCGCCGCTGCGTCGGGCTCTGCAGGCCGTGACGCGGCACCCCGAGCTCGCCGGGGTCGCGCGCATCGACGACCTGCCCGAGCCGCCCGCCCCGCCCGGAGCATCCGCATGACCGCCGCCGCCGTCGATCCGTACGCGTCGGTCACCGTGCCGGGGCGGTTCCTGTACGCCCTGAACCCGCTCGCGAAGTTCGCGGCCCCGATGCCGGCGATCGTGCTGCTCGTCTTCGTGCGCGACTTCGCCACTCCCCTCGCTTTCCTCGCCCTCGCCTATGCCCTGCTGCTGGTGGGCGCGAAGCTGACCGGACGGCTCGTGCTGCTGCTGGCGGTCGCGATCCCGCTGGCCGCGGCCGCGCTGGGCCTCGGCATGTCGCTGTGGACGGATGCCGACCGCGTCGACCGCTCGGTCGTGATCGCCCAGCTCGGCGCCTGGACGCTCTACGGCGGCGCGGTGGAGGTCGGCTTCGCGACCGGTGTGCGGCTGGCCGCGATCGTCGCGCTGTCGCTCATCGCGGGCCTCACCACGAGCGGACCCGACCTCGCCCGCGCGAGCGTGCAGCAGCTGCGCGTGCCGTACCGCATCGGCTACACGGCGCTCGCGGCGTTCCGCTTCGTGCCGCGCTTCGGCCACGAGCTCGACGTCATCCGCCAGGCCCACCGCGTGCGCGGGGCGCACGGCGGTCGCGGTCCGTTCGCGGCGATGGCGCGCTGGTGGGGGTACATCGTGCCGCTGCTGGCGGGGGCGATCCGCCACGCCGAGCGCGTCGCCCTCGCGATGGACGCCCGCGCGTTCGGCGCGCACCCCGACCGCACCGAGCGGCACCTCGTGCCGTGGCGGGTGCGCGACACCGTGTTCGTGCTGGCGCTGTGGGCGGCGACGATCGCCCTCGGCTGGTACTTCTTCCCGTGGACGCTGGCCTGACGGGATCCGCCCCGCTCACCCCGACAGACCGACCGACGCCCGCCCCAAGGAGACCGCATGGCCCGCTACGGCAACCTCGTGAAGCCCCGCTCGCAGGAGCTGCTGCACCTCACCGTGCTGCGCACGCAGCAGCTCTCTCCGCACTGGATGCGCATCACCCTCGGCGGCGGCGACATCGACCGCTTCGAGCCGATGGGCTTCGACCAGTGGTTCCGCATCTTCCTGCCGATGGGCGGGGACGAAGGGCTCGAGCGCATCCCCGCGAAGGCGAACAAGCTGTTCGGCTACCTGAAGTACCTCAGCATCCCCGACGGGATGCGCCCCGTCATGCGCAACTACACCGTGCGGGCGTTCCGCCCCGCGGATGCCGGCACCCCCGCCGAGCTCGACGTCGACTTCGTGCTGCACGGCACCGGCCCGACCGCGGGGCCGGCGTCGCGGTGGGCGTCGGCGGCGGAGCCCGGCGAGAGCGTCGTCATCATCGACGAGGGCCTCGGGTTCAACCCGCAGAAGGGGACGTCGCGGGTCGTGCTCGTCGCCGACGAGACCGGCGTGCCGGCCGTCGCGGGAGTGTGCTCCTCGCTGCCGGCATCCGCGACGGGCGTCGTGCTGCTCGAGGCGCCGTCGGCCGAGGACACGCTCGCCTTCGACGCCCCCGCCGGCGTCGAGGTGCGCTGGATCGTGCGCGAGCAGGGCGGGACGCCCGGCGCGGCGGCGCTCGACGCGCTGCAGCAGCTGCCGGCCGAGACGGCGGGCACCCACTACTTCATCGTCGGCGAGCAGTCGCTGCCGACCTCGGCCCGCCGCCACCTCGTGGCCGCCGGCGTCGACAAAGCGCAGATCAGCTTCGTCGGCTACTGGCGCGTCGGCGCCGCCTCGCCCGCGCCGAAGTCGCAGCAGGCGCAGGAGGCGCACTCGTGAACCGGGTCGCGACGACCTACCTCCTCACCTGCGCGGCGATCGGCGTCGCCGGCGGGCTGCTGCTGTGGGGTGCCGGCGCGCTGTCGACCGCGCTGTACGCCGTGGTCCCGTTCATCTCGGTGGCCCTCGCGGGACTGTGGCTGCTGCCGGCGACCGTCGCGCTGCGGCTGCTGGAGCGGCCGCTGGCCGGCATCCTCGTCGGCGTGGTCTCGGGACTGGTCGCGTTCCCGTTCCTCGGCGCGGCGGTGTGGTGGGCGTTCTTCGCCGAACTCGCCTTCCTCGTGGCGATCTACCGCTCGTGGCGCACGTGGCAGTACTGGGCCGGCGCGCTCTTCGTCGGCATCCTGTATCCGATCCTCGCGGCGCAGTCCTTCGACCTGTGGGCGATGACCCCGATCGCGCTGATCGGCTTCTTCGTCATGACGATCGTGTCGTGCTTCGTGGGGGTCGGGCTCGGCATCCTCATCGCCGACCGGCTCACCGCCGCCGGCGTCGCCCGTCTGGCCCGACGCCGACCGAAGGCGCCGGTCGCAGACCAAGCCTGACCACCGCATTCCTGTCGCATCTCGCGGCATCCGCGGTCCGGAAGCGACCGATCGCGACAGGAACGCGGCCCCGACGGCGTCAGGCGAGGGCCGCGCGCACCCGCTCGTGCGCGGATGCCGGCGCGCCGGCGTGGTCGAGGGCCAGCAGCGCCGCCCCGACGACGGGCGGCGCATCCGGCCGCTCGAGTCGCGCTCGGGGCGCGATGCTCGCCATGCCGGTGAGCACCCGCTCTTCGAGGCGCGGATGCCCGGCCCGCAGGATGCTGCCTCCGATCACGATCGGCAGGGCGGCATCGGCCAGCTCCAGCCGGCCGACGATCGCACGGATGTAGGCGACGATCTCGTCGGCCTGCCGGTCGACGATCTCGCCCGCGACGG
This sequence comes from Microbacterium telephonicum, assembly GCF_003651225.1. Taxonomy (GTDB): domain Bacteria; phylum Actinomycetota; class Actinomycetes; order Actinomycetales; family Microbacteriaceae; genus Microbacterium; species Microbacterium telephonicum. The sequence goes on along the minus strand of NZ_RCDB01000001.1, from coordinate 274,954 downwards.
CGTCGCCGGCCGCCGCGGCGGCGAAGATGTCGGGCGGCAGCGCCGTGAGCTCCGCATGCGCACGGCGGCCGAAGTGCAGATCCTCGATGACCTCGGGGAGCGACCCCGCACCAAGCCGTGCGCAGAGCGCGTCGACGAGCGAGGTCGCCGGGCCCCGGCCGTCGACGGCACGCGCCGCGTGCCACAGCGCCGCCGCTCCCAGCCCGTACCCGCCACCCCAGTCGCCGGAGAGCTCGCCGAGCGAGGGGAACCGGACGCGGGCGCCGTCGGCGCGCACACCCACGGCGTTCACGCCGCTGCCGCACACGACCGCGATCGCGTCGGGCTCGTCGGTGCCGGCGCGCAGCACCGCGAACAGGTCGTTGTCGACCCGTGCGGATGCCGCCCACGGCCGGCCGGCGAGCGCCGCGAGATACTGCTCCTCCTCGACGGGCAGGTCCAGGCCCGACAGGTACAGCTCCGCCGCGGCCACCGGTCGGTCGCCGGCGACGGCACACACCAGTTCCTCGACGACGGCCACCGACGCCTCGAGGCCGACGAAGTGCGGGCTCGATCCGCCGCCGCGGACGCGTCCGACGATCTCACCGTCCGCCGTGAGCGCGACGACGTCGGTCTTGGTGCCGCCGCCGTCGACGGCGACGAGGACGGCCTCGGTCATGACGCCCACGACAGGAAGGGCGCGTTGGCGGCCAGCAGCAGGTCGGTGAGCTTCTCGGCGCGGTCGTGCTGAAGGACGAGCGGGTGGGCGCGCATGGCGCGCAGCACCCGGTCGCGGCCGCCGTGCACGGCCGCATCCAGGGCGAGGCGCTCGTAGCCGGCGACCCCGGCGATCGTGCCGGCGATGTCGTCGGGGAGCGCGGCGACCGGTTCGGCGACGAATCGCGCGCCGTCGAAGCGCGCCGGCACCTCGATGACGTGGTCGTCGGGCAGGAACGGCAGTAGGCCGTCGTTGCGCAGGTTCACGACGCGGCCGCGGGTGTCGGCGCCGCGCATCTGCAGCAGCAATTCGATCGCCGCCTCGGAGTAGAACGCGCCGCCGCGGCGGGCGAGGGCTTCGGGCTTGGTGTCGACGCTCGGGTCGGCGTAGAGGGCGAGCAGCTCGTTCTCGATCGCGCGCACCGCCTCGGCGCGCGACTCGTCGCGCAGCTGCTCGGCGAGCACCTCGTCGTGCGCGTAGTAGTACCGCAGGTAGTACGAGGGCACCGCGCCGAGTCCTGTGATGAGGGCGGGGTCCATGTGCACGTCGCCGGCGAGGTCGTCCAGGCGGTCGCGCATCATCCCGGGCAGATGGTCGACGCCGTCGACGTCGATGCTGCGCTCCCATGTCAGGTGGTTGAGGCCGACATGGCCGAGGCTGACGGCATCCGCGTCGACCCCGAGCATCGCGGCGAAGCGGCGCTGGAAGCCGATCGCGACGTTGCACAGGCCGACGGCCCGGTGACCCGCCTGCAGCAGCGCGCGCGTGACGATGCCTACCGGGTTGGTGAAGTCGATGATCCAGGCGTCCGGTGCCGCGTGGCGGCGCACGGCCTCGGCGATCTCGAGCGCGACCGGGACGGTGCGCAACGCCTTCGCGAGGCCGCCGGGGCCCGTGGTCTCCTGACCGATGCAGTGCACGTCGTGCGGCCACGTCTCGTCCTGGTGGCGGGCGTCCTGACCGCCGATGCGCAGCTGCAGCAGCACGGCGTCGGCATCCGTGACGCCGGCGACGAGGTCGGAGGTCGCCACGACGCGGCCGGGGTGCCCGGCGCGGGCGAGCATGCGCGCGGCCATCCCGCCGACGAGCTCGAGACGGCGCGGGTCGGGGTCGACCAGGCGGATCTCCTCGAGCGGCAGCACGTCGCGGAAGCGGGCGAACCCGTCGATGAGCTCCGGGGTGTAGGTCGACCCTCCGCCGACGATCGCGAGCTTCATGGGGTGCATCTCCTTGGTGTGTCGAATGGGATGAGAGGTTTTCGGGCGCACCGGACCGCGCCCCGGCGTGGATCTCGGGCCGGGGATGCGGGACGGGACGGGTCAGGCGGGCAGGATGCCGTCCTCGAGGCGTGCGCGGATGTGGTCGACGAGCAGGCGCCCGGCGCCGCGCAGCACCGGCTCGGTGCCGGTGCCGCTGACCCGCACGTCGGTGTGCGCGCTGGCCGGACGCACGCTGCTGCGGGCGCTGTCGATCGCCTCGATGCGCTCCTGCACGCGTGCGGCGAGCGTCTCCCCGCCGGCGAGGCCGGTGGGTCCGCCGAGGATGATCGCCGCGGGGTCGAGGAGGGCGAGCACCGGCGTCAGGGCGACGATGATGCGGTCGGCGAGCGCGTCGATGTGCGCGGCGGTGAGGGGCACCGAGGCGAGCACGTCGCCCAGCTCCTGGCCGGGGGCGCCGCCGAGCAGGGCGACGATCGCCTTCGCCCCGAGCAGGTCGGTGAGGTCGCGGGCGTCGGGTACGAGCTCGAGGCCGGCCGGCGACACCGGCAGGTAGCCGATCTCGCCCGCACCGCCGCCGGCGCCGCGCTGCACGACACCGTCGACGTCGATGCCGAGACCGAGGCCCTCGCCGATCCAGAAGTAGACGAACGACGGGTCGTCCTGTGCGGCGCCGTACGCGCGCTCGGCCATCGCGGCGAGATTGACGTCGTTGCCGAGCACGACGCCCAGACCCGTCGACCCGGTGATGAGCGCGTGGGCGCCGGTGGCGGGCCAGCCGGGCAGGGTGTCGGTGAACGACAGCTGGTCGCGCTTGGCATCGACGGCTGCCTGCACGCCGACCGCGATCATGCTCACGGTCTCGCGGGCGATGTCGGCGGCGGCGCACGCGGCGGCGACGGCACGGTCGACGTCGCGCTCGGGAGAGCGCTCCTCGCCCGCGATGCCGATGCGCGCGACGGGGTGTTCGGTGCCGAGGGCGTCGACGACGACGGCGCTGATCGCGTCGCCGAGCACGCTGATGGCCACGCCCGTGACGACGTCGCGGCGCACGCCGTAGAGCACCGCGTTGGGGCCGCGGCCGCCCGCGGATTCGCCGACCTTCTCGATGAGCCCGGCGCGCTCCAGGCGCAGGATCATCTGGCTCGCGGTGGGCTTGGACATGCCCGACAGCTCGCCCAGCCGCGATCGGCTGAGCGGCCCGTGGTCGAGCAGCAGCCGCAGCGCGGTGCGGTCGTTGTGGGCACGCAGGAACGTGGGCGTGCCCGGGTCGGCGATGGTCACTCTCAGCCCTTCTGCGCCGCCTCGGCGAGTTCCCGGCGGACCTCTTCGCGGAGGTTGCCGAGGTTCTCGGGTTCGGGTGCGGCGTTCAGCAGTGTACGGGTGTACTCGTGCCGGGGGTGGAGGATGACGTCGTCGGAGCCGCCGCGCTCGACGATGTCGCCGTGGTACATGACGAGGATCTCGTCGCTGAAGTGGCGAGCCGTCGCGAGGTCGTGGGTGATGTAGAGCACGCCGAGGTCGTCTTCGCGCTGCAGGTCGGCGAGGAGGTTCAGCACACCGAGGCGGATCGACACGTCGAGCATCGAGACGGGCTCGTCGGCGACGATGAACCGGGCGCCGGGGGCGAGGGCGCGCGCGATGGCGACGCGCTGGCGCTGCCCGCCCGACAGCTCGTGGGGGCGACGCTCGGCGACCTCCTCCCCCAGACGCACACGCCCGAGCAGCTCGATCGCACGGTCGCGCACCTGCGTGCCCGACAGCTTCGGGTGGTGGATGCGCAGCGGGCGCTCCAGGTGGTGGGCGATCGAGTGGAACGGGTTGAGCGAGGCGAAGGGGTCCTGGAAGACCATCTGCACCTCCGACCGGTAGGCGGCCAGTGACCGGCCGCCGCGTCCGGTCGGCTTCCCGTCGAGCAGCACCTGCCCGCGGGTGGGCGTCTCGAGCTTGGCGATCATGCGCGCGATCGTCGACTTGCCCGACCCCGACTCGCCCACGAGCGAGATGGTCTTGCCGGCCTCGAGCACGAACGACGCGTCCTTGACGGCGTGCAGCGTGGAGGTGCGCAGGCCGCTGCGGAGGCGGTAGTCCTTGACGAGGCCGCGCGCCTCGAGCGTTCCGGTGGTCATCGGGCCTCCTCCTTCGGAGCCGTGGTCGCGGGAGTCGCGGCGGATGCCGGTGGGGCGTCGATTCCGGCCCCCGTGCGCACGAAGTCGCCGCGCTCGCCGCGCAGGCTCGGGAAGCTGGAGAGCAGCTTCTTCGTGTACTCGTGCTGCGGGGTGCGGTAGATCTGCTCCGCCGTGCCCTGCTCGACGATCTGACCCTGCAGCATGACGGCGATGCGGTCGGAGATCTCGATGAGCATCGGCAGGTCGTGGGTGATGAAGATCACCGCGAAGCCGAGCTTCTCGCGCAGGCGCATGATCTCGCGGATGATGCCGCGCTGCACGACCACGTCGAGGGCCGTCGTCGGCTCGTCCATGATCATCACCTGCGGATCGAGCGCGAGTGCCATCGCGATCATGACGCGCTGGCGCATGCCGCCGGAGAGCTGGTGCGGGAAGGAGTCGAGGCGGTTCGGGTCGACGCCGACCAGCGCGAGCAGCTCACGGCTGCGCGCGCGCTTGGCCGACTTGCTCATGCCGGGCCGGTGCGTGTCGAAGACGTCGAACAGCTGCTCCTTGATGCTGATGACCGGGTTGAGCGAGTTCATCGCACCCTGGAACACCATCGAGATCTTGTCCCAGCGGAACTGCCGCAGGCCTTCGTCCTGCAGGGCGACGACGTCGATGTCGACGCCGGAGCGGTCGTGGAAGACCACCTCGCCGGTCGTCATGAGCGCCGGCGGCTTCAGCAGCCGGTTCATGCCGTACGCGAGGGTCGTCTTGCCGCAGCCGGACTCGCCGGCCAGGCCCAGGATCTCGCCCCGGTTGAGGGTGAGCGAGACATTGCGCACCGCCTTGACGGGCGGGTCGACCTCGTACTCGATCGAGACGTTGCGTGCGGTCAGCACAGGGGTGGCGCTCATGCGCGGACTCCGTTCTGCTCGGCCTGGGTCTGCTCCGTCACGGGCTGCTCCGTCTCGACGAGCGCGGCCTCGGCGGCGGCGGCATCCGCGGCGTCCACATCGGCCTCCACACCCTTGCCGGCCTGCTTGGCCTTGCGCACGCGGCGCGCGTTCTCGGGCGCGACCCGCAGCTTCGGGTTGATGATCTCGTCGATCGAGAAGTTGATGAGCGACAGGCCCGCACCGAGCAGCGCGATGAGGATGCCCGGCGGCACGAACCACCACCACGCCCGCGTACCGAGCGCCTGACCGGTCTGCGCGTCGTTGAGGATCGTGCCCCACGTGATCGAGTCGGTGGCGCCGAGGCCGAGGTAGGACAGGCCCGCCTCGCCCAGGATCGCGAAGATGATCGCGAACAGGAACTGCGCGGCCAGCAGCGGCAGCAGGTTCGGGAGGATCTCGACGAGGATGACGCGCCACGGCTTCTCGCCGGCGACCTTCGCCGCGGCCACGTAGTCGCGGCTGCGCAGCGAGCGGGCCTGCACCCGGAGGACGACCGCCGACCCCGCCCAGCTCGTGATGCCCAGGACGAAGGCGACCAGCATCCAGGACCGGCTCGGGAAGTAGGTGGCGATGACCATCGCGAGGGGGATACCGGGGATGACGAGCATGATGTTCGTCACGAGCGACAGGCCCTCGTCGCCCCAGCCGCCGATGTAGCCGGCGAGGATGCCGAACACGATCGACAGGGTCAGCGCGATGAGGGCGGCGATGATGCCGACCATGAGCGAGCCCTGCGTGCCGTAGGCGAGCTGGGCGAACACGTCGTAGCCGAGCTTGGTCGTGCCGAGGATGTGGTCGGCCGACGGCGGCTGCAGCGCGTCGTTTCCGCTGAAGCGCGGGTCCTGCACGAAGAACGGGGCGATGACGCCGAAGGCGACGATCGCGAGCACGATCACGAGGCCGATGATGAGCTTCGCGGAGCGGCGCGGGAGCAGTTGGCGGATGCCGCGGCGTGCCGCCTTGGCCTCTTCCTTGTCGATCTGCGCGTCGAGGGTCGTCGTCACCGCGGCGGGTGCGGTCATCTCCGCGTCCCGCGGGTCGGTGTGGGTGTCGAGTCGGGTGGGGTCAGACATTGTGACGCGCTCTCGGGTCGATGAAGCCGTAGACGAGGTCCATGATGAAGTTCGCGGCGAGCACCGTGAGGGTGATGACCAGGAACACGCCCTGCATGAGCGCGTAGTCGTTGTTCTGGACCGCGGTGAACATGAGCTTGCCGATGCCGGGGTAGGTGAACACCTGCTCCATGACGATGGAGCCGGCCACGATGAAGCCGAGCGTGATGGCGAAGCCGGCGACGGAGGGGATCGCGGCGTTGCGGGTGGCGTACGCCTTGAGGATGCGCATGGGCTTGAGGCCCTTGGCCTCGGCGGTGACGATGTAGTCCTCCGCGAGGGTGGAGACCATCATGTTGCGCATGCCCAGCAGCCAGCCGCCGACCGAGCTGAGCACGATCGTGACGGCGGGGAGGATGCCGTGGTACACGGCGCTGCCGAAGAACGCCCAGCTCCACTCCGGTCCGGAGGGGAACTCGAACACGTCGTAGCCGCCGATGATGGGGAAGATCCCGAGGCCCACCGAGAAGACCGAGATCATGATCAGCGCGAGCCAGAAGTAGGGGATGGACTGCAGCACCGTCGTGGCGGGGACGAGGTGGTCGACCCAGGTGCCGCGGCGCCAGCCGACCCAGGCGCCGACACCGACGCCGAGGATGAAGGAGATGATCGTCGCCAGGCCCACCAGGACGATCGTCCACGGGAGCGCGCCGGCGATGAGCTCGGTGACGGGGGTGGGGAACTTCGAGAACGAGATCCCGAGGTCGCCCTGCAGCAGCCGTCCCCAGTAGCCCCAGTACTGATCCCAGAGCGGTGTCTGGTCGTCGGAGCCGAGGAGCAGCCGGATGTTGTTGATGGTCGACACCGGCACCTCGCCGCGCTGCTGCAGCTTCGCGATGAGGATGTCGGCCGGGTCGCCCGGCATGAGCCGGGGAAGCAGGAAGTTGAGGGAGATGGCCACCCACAATGTGATTGCGTAGAAGCCGATCCTTCGTGCGTAGAACTTCATTTCACGTCTCTCGTCTTACTGCTTCCCCGGTCGGTCATGCCGTCGCGCGGTTTACTTCAGCGTCAGGTGCTGCAGGACGTAGCCCGCCGCCACCGAACCCCAGGAGGGCGGGAAGGCGTACAGGTCGTCCTCGGTCGGCCAGCCGGCGAAGTCCTTCGAGTTGTAGAACGTCTGCGTGGCGTTGATGACCAGCGGGATGTAGGGAACGTCGTTGACGATCGCGGTCTGGATCGTGGCGTACGCCTCCTTCTTGGCGGCCTCGTCGTTGGTCGAGGCGGCCGCGTTGACGGCCTCGTCGACGACGGGGTTGCTGTAGCGACTGAAGTTCCAGTCACCCGGGTCGAGCTGGGTGCCCACCGGCTGCGTGGCCTGGCTCGAGAACCAGTCCTTGTAGATCTGGAACGGGTCGGCCACCGAGGTGCCGATCATGCCGCCCATGATGAGCTGGTACGTGCCGTTCTGACGGGAGTCCGAGAACTCCTGCCACTGCACCGTCGAGGCGGTCACCTTGATGCCCGCGGCGGCGGCCTGCTCGGAGATGAGCTTGGCGGCGTCGTTGTAGTCGGTCCAGCCGTCGACCGAGGTCAGCGAGAGCTCGATCGGGGCGCCGTCCTTGCCGTAGAACCCGTCGGAGCCCTTGGTGTAACCGGCGGCCTCGAGGATCGCACCCGCGGCGGCCGCGTCGGCGGTCTGCGGGCTCTCGGCGTTGGCCGGGTCGGCGAGCCACTTCTCGTCGCGCGGCATCAGCGTGTACGCCGGCGAGATGGTGGCGGCCAGGCCCACGAACGCCTTGTCGGTGATCGTGCCGCGGTCGATGGCGACGTTCAGCGCCTGACGGACGGCGAGGTCGGTCTGCGGACCGGTGCAGCCCATGTCGGCGTTCGAGCACGTGTAGAGCACGGTCGGGTCCTGCGGCGTGTTGATCCACGAGATGATCCCGTTGGACGTGACGTCGTCGGGGTTCGGGATGAACATGCCGGTCCAGTCGAGCTTGCCGGCGGCGAGCAGATCCTGCGCCGACTGGTTCGCGTCGATGCCGATGTACTGCACCGTCTTGATGGCGGGCACGCCCTCGTCGCGGAAGTTCTCGTTCGCGACGACGGTGTACGAGGCGTCGGTGACGGTGTCGACCTTGTAGGGGCCGGTGCCGACCGGGTTCTCGTCGGTGAACGTCGCGAAGTCGTCGACGTCCTTCCAGATGTGCTCGGGCAGCATCCAGGTGCTGCCGAGGATGCCGAACGCGTTGGTGAACTGCGGCTCGTTGTAGGTCAGCACGACGGTGGTGTCGTCGGTGGCCTCGGCCGAGACGAAGTACTGGTTCTCGTTGCCCGGGTACTCGTAGGTGAACACGACGTCGTCGGCGGTGAACGCCTCGCCGTCGTTCCACTTCACGCCGTCCTTGAGCTTGACGGTGATGACGGTGCCGTCCTCGTTGTACTCGTAGCTCTCGGCGAGCATGCCCTCGGGCTCGGAGTCGCTGGTCTTGTTGAAGAAGAACAGCGGCTCGTAGATGGGACCGAGCGCGGCGTGCAGGACGGTGGGGGCGAACGGGTTGAAGTTCGCCGTGATGGGGGTCTGGCTGCCGGCCCAGACGCGCAGGACGCGGTCGCTGGAGGCGGAGCTGTCACCGGAGGAGGATCCGGAGCAGCCCGACAGTGCGAGGGTGAGTGCGACAGCACCGGCGGCAGCGGCCAGGGCCGCCTTTCGCAGTTCTCGTCTCATCGGTTCGACGATTCCTTTCTTGCTTCATTGCTTGGTGAAGGGCGACCGAGGCGGGACCGCTTCGGGCTTGCGTCGATGTTAAAGGAAACAAAGTATCCGGTAACAGTCTTTATTGTAACGGTTGCGTGTCGGAGCCGTTCACCCGATGCACACGCATACGACAGATGCCGGAATCACCCCTGATCGGGGGATTCCGGCATCCGTCGGTCGTGCGTGCGGTGGGGTGGTGTCAGCGCTTCCCGACGATCTGGCGGCTGACGAGGTCGCGCATGATCTCGTTCGTGCCGCCGTAGATGCGGTGCACGCGCGCGTCGAGGTAGGCGCGGGCGATGGGGTACTCCGTGATGTAGCCGTAGCCGCCGTGCAGCTGCACACCGACGTCGAGCAGCTCCGCCTCGCGGTCGGTCGCCCAGAACTTGACCTTGGCCGCCTCTTCGGCGGTGAGCTTCTGATCGGCGTACAGCTCCATGGCGCGGTCGATGTAGGCCCACATGACGTCGACCGTCGTGGCCATGTCGGCGAGCTTGAAGCGGGTGTTCTGGAAGTCGGCGATCCGCTCGCCGAACGCCTCACGACTGATGACGTAGTCGCGCGTCCAGGCGAACGCGGCCTCACCGGCGGCCGCCGCGGCGACGCCGATCGACAGGCGCTCCAGCGGCAGGTTCATCATGAGCTGGATGAAGCCGAGACCCTCCTTGCCGCCGATGAGGTTCTCCTCGGGGACGAAGACGTCGGTGAACGACAGCTCGGCGGTGTCCCAGCCGTGGAAGCCCATCTTCTCGAGCTTCTTGCCGTGGTCGAAGCCCGCCATCCCGTTCTCGAGGATCAGCAGGCTGAAGGCGTCGGGGCGGTTGCCCTCCCCCGTCTTCACGAACGTGACGACCATGTCGGCCGTCTTGCCCGACGAGATGAAGGTCTTCGCGCCGTTGACGATGTAGCCGCCCTCGGTCTTCTTCGCGGTGGTCTTGATGCCGCGCAGGTCGCTGCCGGCACCGGGCTCGGTCATCGCGAGGGCGCCCAGGATCTCGCCGGTCGCCATGCCGGGGAGCCACTTCTCCTTCTGCTCCTGCGTGCCCATGTGCACGATGTAGGGAACGGCCAGGTCGTCCTGGATGCCGAGGGCACCGGCCAGCGACCCCTGCCCGGCGCCGATGACCTCTTCGAGCACGACCGCGCGGAAGCGGTAGTCCTGCAGCATCCCGGCGCCGCCGAACTCCTCGGGAACCGACAGTCCGATGATGCCGGCCTCACCGGCGGCGAGCATGGTGGCGCGGTCGATCTCGCCGTCGGCCTCCCACTGCTTGCGCTTCTCCTCAGTCGCGTAGCGCTTGAGGAACTCCTTGACGACGTCGCGGAACGCCTCGTGGTCCTCGTCGTAGATGTCGCGCTCCATGCGCTGCCTCCTCATCATCGATGGCGTGTCGATCTTACGTCGATATGAAATCGGATGCCAGCCGCTTTGATACTCAGTATCCCGGTTTATGTACTATGCACAAGCTGTCCATCTTGCACTACATGCGCTTTTATGTTCGACTTCGGTCATGAGATGGCAGGGGCAGCAGGTGGGGGCGTCGGATGCCGCCGCGCTCCCCGGCCTGGAGTCGCTCGACGGTCTCGTGCGCTCGGTGACGACACCCGAGTTCGCCGGTATCACGTTCCACGAGGTGCTCGCCAAGTCGGCCCTCAACCATGTGCCGGGCGCGTCCGCGATGCCCTTCGACTGGACCGTCAACCCGTACCGGGGTTGCAGTCACGCCTGCACCTACTGTTTCGCGAGGAAGACCCACGAGTACCTCGACCTCGACGCCGGTCGCGACTTCGACAGCCAGATCGTCGTGAAGACCAACGTCGCCGAGGTGCTGCGCCGGGAGCTGGCCCGTCCGACATGGCGTCGCGAGTCGGTCGCGCTGGGGACGAACACCGACCCGTATCAGCGGGCCGAGGGGCGCTACGCGCTCATGCCGGGCATCATCGACGCGCTCACCGCCGGCGGCACCGGCTTCTCGGTGCTGACGAAGGGCACCCTGCTGCGCCGCGACCTGCCCCTGCTCGCCGACGCGGCGGCATCCGTGCGGGTGTCGATCGCGATGTCGATCGCGGTCTTCGACGACGCCCTGCAGAAGCTCGTGGAGCCGGGCACCCCGTCGGCGACGGCGCGGCTGGCGACGGTGCGTGCCGCGACGGATGCGGGGTTCCGGGTGACGGTGTTCCTCATGCCGATCCTGCCGCACCTCACCGACTCCCCCGCCGCGCTCGACCACGCTCTCGCACGCATCGCGGATGCCGGCGCCACCCGGGTCGTGTTCGGCGCGCTGCATCTGCGGCCCGGGGCGAAGCAGTGGTTCTGGCAGTGGCTGGAGCGGGAGCGCCCGGATCTGCTGCCGGCGTACCGCGGACTGTATCCCGGCGTCTCGGTGGGAGCGCCGGTCGGCTACCGCAAGATGCTCGCGGCGCGGGTGCGCCCGCTGCTGCGCCGCCACCGTCTCGCCGGCGGCGCCGAGGAGGAGGTCGAGGCGCGCCACACCCGCCCGGGACCGGTGCGCACGACGGGTCGCGCGGCGGCGCGGATGTCGGCGGCAGCCACCCTGTTCTGACCGCCTCGCCTGTGCGGCGCTCCGGCGTCCCGCTGTTCACTTCTCAGGATGATCGACTGCCGCCGCCGCGAGCCACCCCGGGAATCCGCGGCGTACGGTGACCACCGGTCCGGTTCATCCTGAGATGTGCACAGCGAGGGCGCGTCGGGAGGGCGACGAGCGCGTCTGGACGGGCGCTGGCGGACGGCGGCGCGAGCTCGGTGCTAGGCGTTGGCGGCGCGCAGCGCGGCGAGCGCCCGCTCGGTCACAGGCGCGGAATGGTCGTGGAAGAACAGGGTGCCGAGCACGATCACCCACGCGTCGCCGTCGATCGTGTACGAGACCGAGTACCCCATCACGTCGTCGACGTCGGTGCCCCACGTGGGCGCGCCCGCGACGGTCGAGCGCTCGTAGTCGCTCGCATCGAGCGCCGCGACGAGGCCTGCGCGCGTCGTGGGATCGAGCTCGGCGACGACGCCGTGGAACCCGCCGTCGGAGTTCGGGATGCCCCACATGCACGAGACCCGGTTGGACGCCGACGCGAGCGCCGCCTGCGCCACCGGCCCCGGGAGCCCCTGCGGGTCGAGACCGTCGATCCCGGTGATCGGGACGATCGCGGAGTCGAACAGCTCAGCGGTGGCCGCCGCGTCCATGATCTGGTCGCACGTCGGCATCGTCAGCGGCCCGGATGCCGACGATGACGCCCCGGGATCGGGTGACTCCGACGGGGTCGGCGCCGTCGTCACCACGGTCGCCGTCGGTGTCGGCGTCGGCGTGCCCGTCGGCGCGGTCGTCGTGGTCGGCGCACTGCACGCGGCAAGCCCCAGCATCATGATCGCCGCTGCCCCCGCGACGGCCGTACGTCTCCCCATGCGCCCACCGTAGCGGTGCGACCGTCGGCCGGGCGAGCGGCATCTGGCGGGACGACCCCGGTCGGAGGATCATGGCGCCATGACCCGGTACCTGCTGTCGGTGCAGCCGTTCACGGGGCACGTGAATCCCGTCCTCGCCGTCGCCGCCGAGCTCGTCGCCCGCGACCACGACGTGCGCGTGTACACCGGGCAGGCCTTCGCCGCCGCGGTCACCGCATCCGGGGCACGACTGGTGCCCTGGCGGGAGGCGCCCGACTTCGACGAGCACGACCTGCCGGCGACGTTCCCCCGGCTCCGCGGGAAGAAGGGGATGCGGCAGGTGCTCGTCAACGTCGTCGACGTGTTCATCGCGACGGCACCCGCCCAGGCGCGCGACCTGGCCGCCGAGTACGCGCGCCAACCGTGGGACGTGATCGCGGGCGACGAGATGTCGCTCGGAGCCGCGTTCTTCGCGCAACGCGAGGGCACGATCTGGGCGACGATCTGCATCATCCCGCTGAACCTCGCCGGCGCCCAGGGCCCGCCGGGAGGACTCGGACTGGCGCCGGGGACGAATCCGCTCACGCGCACGCGTGACGCGCTGCTGCGCGCCGCGGTCCCGGTGCTGTCGGGACCGATCAGCGGCGCCCTGCGCCGCGCGCGGGCGGAGGCGGGCGTCGCGCCGTCGCGCGCGGGACTCGACCATCAGGCATTCTCGCCCCACCTCGCGGTGGCCGCCGGATGCCGCCTGCTCGACTACGGACGCACCGACCGACCGGCGTCGCTGCGGTTCGTCGGCGCGCTCTCGCGGCCGTCGACGGCACCGTTCGACCCGCCGCCGTGGTGGGGCGAGCTCGACGGGCCGCTGCCCGTCGTGCACGTCACGCAGGGCACCCAGAACATCGACCCCGACGATCTGCTGCGTCCCGCGATGGAGGCCCTCGCCGGCGAGCCCGTGCTGGTCGTCGCGACCACCGGCATCCGCGGGCGCGACGAGCTGCCGTTCCCCGTGCCGGCCAACGTGCGGGTTGCGGGGTTCCTGCCGCACGCGCACCTGCTGCCGAAGATCGAGACCATGGTGACCAACGGCGGCTGGGGAGGCACGCTGGGCGCGCTCAGCCGCGGCATCCCGCTGGTCGTCGCCGGCGGCGACCTCGACAAACCCGAAGTCGCCGCCCGCGTGGCGTGGTCGGGCGCCGGCGTGAACCTGAAGACCGGCACCCCCACCGCGATGCAGGTGCGCACCGCGGTGCGACGGGTGCGTGCGGACCCGTCCTACCGCGCGGCCGCACAGAGGGTCGCCGCGCAGCTCGAGGCCGCCGGGGGCGCCGGCGCGGCCGCATCCGCCCTCGAGACGCTGGCCTGAACCGGCGCGACCGACTCAGGCGTCGACGTCGCGGGCCTGACGGCCGCTGAGCTCCTCGAGCAGGTCGTCGCCGAGACGCACGTCGTCGAACGGCGCGTCGATCTCGGCGCGCTCGAGCATCTCCTGCATCCGGCGGCGGCGCTGACGCGTGATGAGCGTCACCACGGTGCCCTCACGCCCGGCGCGCCCGGTGCGACCCGAACGGTGCAGGTACGTCTTGTACTCCTCGGCCGCATCCGCCTGGATGACGAGGTCGATGTCGTCGACGTGGATGCCGCGGGCCGCGACATCGGTGGCGACGAGCACCCGCACCTTGCCGTCGGTGAGGCGCTGCAGGTTGCGGGTGCGCTTGGCCTGGTTGAGGTCGCCGTGCAGGGCGACGGCGGGGATGCCGGCGTCGTCGAGGCTCTCGGCCACCATCTCGGCGAACGCGCGCGTGCGGGTGAAGATCAGCGTCTTGCCGTCGCGGTCGGCAAGCGAGACGAGCATCTCGGTCTTGTCGCGGTGGTCGATCACGAGCACGCGGTGCTCGATCGTGCCGGTGTCCTGCGTCTCGCCGGCGACCTCGTAGACGGCCGGGTCGATCAGGAACTCATCGACCAGCGCGGCGACCTCGCGGTCGAGGGTGGCCGAGAAGAGGAGCTTCTGGGCATCCTGCGGCACGAGGCGGAGGATGCGCTGCATCGGCTCGAGGAAGCCGAGCTCGCTCATGTGGTCGGCCTCGTCGAGCACGACGACGCCGATGTCGGACAAGTCGAGCTTGCCCTGACGCTCGAGGTCTTCGATGCGGCCCGGGGTGCCGACGATGATGTCGACGCCCTTCTTCAGCGCGCCGACCTGGCGCGCCTGGGGGACCCCGCCGTAGATCTGCGTCGTGAACAGGCCGACGCTGCGGGCGAGCGCCTGCACCGTGCGGTCGATCTGCAGCGCGAGTTCGCGCGTGGGGGCGAGGATCAGCGCCTTCGGGGCGCGCCCGAACTCGCGGCGCTTGCCGGCCTGACCGCGCAGCACCGCCTCGACCAGCGGCGCGCCGAAGGCGATGGTCTTACCCGAACCGGTGCGTCCGCGGGCGAGCACGTCGCGGCCGTCGAGGATCGGACGGATCGTCGCGGCCTGGATCGGGAACGGCGTCTCGGCGCCGAGCTCGGCGAGACGCTTGACGATGTTCTGCCCGAGCCCGAGGTCGCCGAACCCGGCGGCCGTCACGGTCGCGGCATCCACCGCTTCGGCCTGCAGCCGCTCGTGCACGACGTCGACGTGGTCGGCGTGCGCCGCCGCCTTGGAGTCGGCGCTCTCCCCACGCCGACTCCACCCACCGCTATCGCGGTGCGCGGAGCCTCCCGCCGCGTGGCCCCAATCCGACCGGTTCGCGCGCGTCTCGGTGCGGTCGCGCCCGGGACGGTCGTCGCGCCGGGACCGGTCGTCGCGGCGGGCGCGGTCGTCACGGGCCGGGCGGTCGAAGCTCCGCGCGGGTCCGTCGTCACGACGGGGGCGGTCGCCCCGGGCGGGGCGGTCATAACTCCGGAGATCGGTGCGGTCGCGGCCGGATTCGCCGCGCTGCGGCCGGTTCCGGTCGACATCTCCGGAGTTGCGAACCGGGCGGTCGTCGTAGTCGCGGCGCGGGCGGTCGTCGAAGGTGCGGCGGTCGAAGCCCCGGGCTGGGCGGTCGAAGCCCCGGGCCGGGCGGTCATAACTCCGGACATCCGTGCGCTCGCGGCCCGAATCGCCGCGCTGCGCCCGGTTGCGGTCGAATTCTCCGGAGTTGCGAACAGGCCGGTCGTCGAAGGCACGACGGGGGGCGCGGTCGTCGAACGAGCGACGCGGGGCGCGGTCGCCGGCGTCACGGCGCGGACGCTCGTCGCGGGCGGGACGGTCGTCGCGGCGGGTGTCGCGGGAGTGGTTGCGGATGCCGCGGGCCTCGTCGCGGCCGGCGCGCTCCTGTGCCGACCAGCGCTTCTTGGCAGGGGCCTCTTCGGCCTCGGGCCGGTAGCCGCGGTGGCCGGGGCTCTTGCTGCCGGGCGTGCCGGCGGACGACTGCCCGGGGCGACGCTTCGCATCCTGGAAGGAGGTCTTCTTGCCGTAGCGCGGCTCGAAGTTCTGCGCGCGGCCGCCGGCCGGCTTCTTGTTCTTGGGCATGGGGGTCTTTCCGGGTTCTGTTCGCACGAGAACAGCGCCCGCTCGCGAGATCCGCGGGGCGGGCCGCCCGGACGTCGCCGGGGCCATTCACAGTGA
This sequence comes from Microbacterium telephonicum, assembly GCF_003651225.1. Classification (GTDB taxonomy): domain Bacteria; phylum Actinomycetota; class Actinomycetes; order Actinomycetales; family Microbacteriaceae; genus Microbacterium; species Microbacterium telephonicum. Next base: position 259,165 of record NZ_RCDB01000001.1, on the reverse strand, counting down.
TGGTCATGTGCGTCGATCGACGCTCACCATCGGCCCCTGGACTCACAAACCCATCCGCGCGTACGCGGTGTCCGAAAGCCGACCGCAGGAGTCTACCGGCCCCGCCTGGGAACCCGCCGGTCGCGGCGGGTTCCCAACGGATGCCGTCAGTCGCGGTGGTGGTGGTGTTCGTCGCCGTCGTGAGCGGCGTCGCCGGCCTCGTCGTCCGCGTCGCCGGAGTCGTCGCCGTCCAACTCACTGTGCTCGGGAGCCGAATCCTCGTCCGCAGACGCCTCGGGCGCGGGCTCTTCGTGCGCGGACGACTCCTCCGCGACGGGGTGCCAGTCATCGCTGGGCGCCCACGCCTGTGCGACCTCGGACTCGGTCTCACCCTCGGACTCCGACCCGGTCGGCTCATCGTCGGCTCGGGGAGAACCGCCCGCGGGCTCGTCGGAGGTGAGTTCCACGTCCGGCGACTCCTCGATGACGGGCTCCAGGGCGGTGTCGGACGCGTCGTCCTCACGCGACTCGTCGTGGGGCTCCGGCTCGGCGGCCGTCTCCTCCGACTCGCCGTGAACTGCGGGCTCGCCTTCGGCGTCCGGTTCGCCTTCGTCGTCCGACTCCGTCTCGACGGGCAGGTCGGATGCGGCGGCCTCGTCCGACGCGTCCTCGAGCGCCGCGGCGGGCGCCGGCGCGTCGGAGGCGACCTCGACGTCGGGTGCCTCCTCGATCACGGGCGCCACCTCGGCCGCAGGCTCCACCGACTCCGCGACAGGCTCGTCGGCCGCGGCGACGGCGACCGGCGCGATGATCGGGATGCCGCCGGTCGCGGCCTCCTGCAGCATCCGCCGCTCACGGCGCGTGGCCGGCGCAGCGCCCGCGGCGCCCTCGGCGCCCGCGACACCGGCGGCACCGGCACCCGCATCCACCCCGACACCGACGAGCGCGGCGGCCGGGGCCCCCGGGGCGAACCCGGACGGCAGCACGGCGGGCTCGCCGCGGCGCACGCGGCGACGCTCCTTGGCGCCTTCGACGAGGTTGTACAGCGTCGGCAGCACGAGCAGGGTCAGCACGGTCGACGAGATGAGGCCGCCGATCACGACGATCGCGAGCGGCTGCGAGATGAACCCGCCGTGGCCGGTGATGCCGAGGGCCATCGGCGTCAGCGCGAAGATCGTCGCGAGGGCGGTCATGAGGATCGGCCGCAGTCGACGAGCACCGCCGGCGAGGGTCGCATCGTGCGCCGTCAGCCCCTTCTCGCGGTACTGGTTGACGAGGTCGACGAGCACGATCGCGTTCGTGACGACGATGCCGATGAGCATCAGTACGCCGATGAGCGAGGCGACTCCCAGCGGCACGCCGGTCGCGATCTGCAGCAGGATGGCGCCGGTCGCCGCGAACGGCACCGAGATCAGCAGCAGCAGCGGCTGGCGCAGAGACTTGAACGTCGCGACCATCACGATGTAGACGATGAGGATCGCCGCGAGCATCGCGAGCCCGAGCTGACCGAAGGCGTCCTGCTGCTGCGAGAGCACGCCCCCGACCTCGGCGTCGGCGCCCGTGGGCAGGTCGAGGTCGGCGATGGCCGCGGTCACCGAGGCGGATGCCGCGTTGAGGTCGTCGGTGGACGGGGTCACCGTCACGGTCGCGGTGCGCTGGCCGCGCTGCGTCGTGATCGAGGTGGGGCCCTCGCTCTCTTCGACCGTGGCGATCTGCGACAGCGGGATGGGCCCGGCGGCGCTCGGGATCTGCAGGTTCTGCAGGTCTCCGATCGTCGCGGGCACCGACTCGGCCTGCAGGTAGACGGTGAGCCCGGTGCCGTCGATCTCGACGGTGCCGATCTGTGCGGGCTGCATCGTGCTCGACACGAGGCCGCCGACGGCGACCTCCGATAGACCCAGCGCGGCGGCCGCGTCGCGGTCGACGGTCACGGCGACGTAGGGCAGCGAGGCGGCGAGGTTCGAGGTCACTTGGCCGAGGCCGTCGGCGCCGTCGAGTGCATCGACGACCGTGTCGGTGGCCTGCTGCAGCGCGACGGCGTCGGGCGCGGTCACGTCGACCTCGATGTCGCTCGAGCCGAAGCCGCCCTGACCGCCCGAGACGGTCACGGTGCCGACGTCGTCGAGGTCGGTGACGGCCTGCTGCACGTCTTCGCGCACGGCCACCTGGTCGGCCGACGGGTCGGTCGTGATCGAGTACGTGATCCCGGCGCCGCCGCCGGCGAACGCGTCGCGGATCGCCGAGCCCGACGAGCCGATCGAGGTCTGCACGGTGTCGATGCCGTCGACGCCGAGGATCGCATCCTCGACGGTCTGGGCGGCGGCATCCTGCGCATCGAGGCTCGCGGCGGGGCCGAGATCCTGTGTGACGGTGAAGGTGTTCTGGCCGCTGTCGCCGAGGAAGTTCGTCTTCATCAGCGGGGCGGCGGCCACGGTGCCGGCGAGCACGAGCACCGCGAGCAGCAGGGTGATCCAGGAGTGCTTGAGCGTCCAGCGCAGGATCGGCAGGTAGCCCTTCTGCAGGCGCGACGGCGGCGCGGACGGGTCCTCGGGGTCGACCTGCCGGCCGTCGGCGTCGAGCAGAGGCTTGCCGGGCTTGAGGAACCAGTACGCGAGCACGGGCACGATCGTGAGCGCGACGAACAGCGACGCCGCCATCGCGATCGTGACGGTCAGCGCGAAGGGCCGGAACAGCTCGCCGGTGACGTCGCCGACGAAGGCGATCGGCAGGAACACGGCGACCGTCGTGATCGTCGACGCCGTGATGGCGGCGGCGACCTCGCGCACCGCGAGCAGGATCGAGCGCAGCTTGTCGGCGGCGCCGACATAGTGCCGCTTGATGTTCTCGATGACGACGATCGAGTCGTCGACGACGCGTCCGATGGCGATCGTGAGGGCGCCGAGGGTGAGGATGTTGAGCGAATAGCCGAACGCCTGGATGCCGACGAAGGTGATCAGCACGCTCGTCGGGATCGAGATCGCGGCGACGAGGGTCGAGCGCACCGACAGCAGGAACACGAAGATGACGAGCACGGCGAAGACGAGTCCGAGCAGACCCTCCTGCGCGAGTGCCTCGATCGACTGCTCGATGTAGGGCGCCTGGTCGAAGACGATCGTGAACTCGGCGTCGTCGCCGATGGCGGACTGCAGGTCGGGGAGGGCGGCGGTCACGGCGCGCGAGACGTCGACCGTGTTGGCGGCGGGAAGCTTCGTGATCGAGATCGTGAGGGCGGGCTCGCCGTTCACACGCGAGATCGAGGTGACGGGATCCTGCCCGAGCGCGACCGTGGCGACGTCGGCGATCGTCTTCGGGCCGCCGGCTGCCTGCTCGGGCGAGGACGGCACGAGGGGCAGCGCGGCGATCTCGTCGACCGAGGTGAGCTTGGCGCCGGTCTGCACCGTCAGAGTCTGGTCGCCCTCGCTGACCGTGCCGCCCGGGAACAGCACGCCGTTCTGCTTCAGCGCGTCGGAGATGTCGCTCTGGCTGAAGCCCGACTCCGCGAGGCGCGCCGGGTCGGGGGTGATCGTCACGCGCTGCCCCTGGCCGCCGACGATCGTCGCGCCGCTGACGCCGGCGATGTCTTCGATGTCGGGGATGACGGCGTTCTCGAGCTCGCCCTGGATGGTCTGGGCGTCGTCGTAGCCGGTGAGGGCGAGCGCGATGACGGGCAGGTCGTCGATCGAGAACGACACGACGTTGGGCTCGACACCGTCGGGCAGCTGGCTCTGGATGCGGTTGATCGCCTGCAGGATCTTCTGCTCGGCCGTCGCGAGGTCGGTGCCGTACGTGAAGGAGGCCTGGATGATCGACGCGTTGGTCGTGCTCGTCGCGGTGGTCGATTCGAGGCCGGGGACGCTCTGGATCGCCGTCTCGATCGGCGTCGACACGTCGTTGTTGACGACGTCGGGGGAAGCGCCCGGGTAGGTCGTGAGCACCGAGAGCTGCGGGAACTCGATCGAGGGGATGAGCTCCTGCTTGAGGCTCGTGAGCGCAAGCCCGCCGAAGACCGCCGCGACGATCGTGACGAGGGCGATGAGCGCGCGGTTCTTCAGGCTCAGGACGGCGAGTTTCGACACGGAGGGCCTTTGCGGTCGCAGCGGTGGGCGGATACAGGCGTGTATCGGCATCCATTCTTCCACGGGCATGCGCCTCGGCCCGCGTCATCCTGCGGCGGATGCGGTCGTGCTGTCGCCTGGCCGGCCGCCGGGCGGATGCGGTCAGCGCGGCAGCAGACCGCCGAGCAGGATGCCGAGACTCGCGGCGACGAGTGCAAGGAGGAGCGTGCCGAGCAGATTCACCCATGCCCAGTCGCGCCGGCGGCGCTGGGCGAGCAGCACGGTCTCGACCGAGACGGTGCTGAAGGTCGTGAACCCGCCGAGCACGCCGGTGCCGAGGATCGCGAGCCAGTTCGGCGCGATGTCGGCGCCGGTGAGCAGCCCCAGCAGGAAGGCCCCGATCACGTTGACGACCAGGATGCCGAGCGGGAACGCGCCGCGGCGCCCCCGCATGACCGCACCGTCGACGAGGTAGCGGATGCCGGCGCCCACGCCGCCGCCCACCACCAGCGCGCCGAACTCGAGCGGGTTCATTCGGCGGCCTCCACGGGCTCGGCCGCGTCGACGGAGCGTCCGGCGAGGCGACGCCCGAGGTGCAGCCCGACCCCCGCGCACAGCACACCGCCCAGCAGCGACACGGCCATGAGCGCGAGGCCGACCAGCGGCGCCGCGGCCCCGACGGTGACGGACTGCACGGCGAAGGCCGAGTACGTCGTGAACCCGCCGAGCACGCCGGTGCCGAGGAACGCGCGCAGCCGTGGCCGTTGGTCGTCGAACGCACCCACCACGACACCGAGCAGCAGGGAGCCGGCGAGGTTGATCGCGAGCGTCGCGGCCGGGACGACGAGAGGATGCGGCAGCACCCCGAGCGGCACCGTGACGACGGCGCGCGCGGCGACGCCGACGGCGCCGCCGAGCATCACGAGCAGCAGCGCGCCCGGCGAGAACCATCCGGCACGGACCATGCGTTCACCGTAGGGCCGGTTCACCCCAGGATCAGGGTGCGGATCGCCGATTCGGGCGAGACCGACGTGTCGAGCAGGATGCCGCGCTTGTAGCGCTGGAACACCCGCGGATCGATGTACGAGCCGCGCGCGACGGATGGCGTGTTGCCGAGCGCCTCGGCGGCGGCGCGCACGGCGAGCACCTCGGCGCGCTTGCGGTCGGCCTTCGTGTCGACCGTGCCGATGCGGGCGAGCGCGTCGGCGGCGAGGATCGTCCCGCGCAGGGTGCGGAAGTCCTTGGCCGAGAACGTGCCGCCGGTCATGGCGCGCACGTAGTCGTTGACGTCCTTGGGGGTGAGCGGTACACGCCGTCGCCCGCGCAGGTATGCCAGCAGCGGCGAGGACGGACGGCCCGCGACGAGCAGCTCTGCCACGACGGCGAGCTCGGCGTCGTCGATGTCGAGCGCCTGCCGTTTCCCGCTCTTGCCCGGGAAGCGCAGGGTGAGCACGCCGGACTCGACGGCCGCGTCGCGGCGCAGCAGCGTCGTGAGCCCGCGACTGCCGTGCTTGCGCAGATAGCGCTCCGAGCCGATGCGGGGTGCCGCATGGTCGAGCAGGCGGAACGACGTCGCGAGCACGCGTTCGCGGTCGAGGTCGTCACGGCGCAGCGACGTCGTCACCCGGCCGCGCGCACGCGGCAGGGCCTCGGCCAGTTGCAGCGCCCGGGCGTACTTCCCCTTGTCGCGTCCCGCCGTCCACAGCGGGTGGTAGAGGTACTGCAGGCGTCCTGCCTCGTCGCGGCCGGTGGCCTGGATGTGGCCGAGCGGGTCGGCGCTGATCCACACGTCCTCCCACGCGGGAGGGATCACCAGGTCGACGACGCGCGTGCGCTCGTCCGGCTCGAGCGCCGCCCCGGCGGCATCCGTGTATCGGAAGGTGTCGCCGACGCGGATGCGGCGATATCCGTCGTCGTCACCGGGGTGCGCCCGGCGCAGTCTCGGCACGTCAGCTGTCGCGGAGCATCCGGATGAGCTCCGCCTTCCGCTTGCCGGAGTAGCCGCTGAGGCCCAGTTCCTTCGCGCGCCGTCGCAGGTCGGGCACCGTCCAGTCGTCGTACGAGCCGGATTCGCCGCCGCGGTGGCCGACCGCCTTGGCCCCGTCGCGCGCGACGGCGTTGGAGATGCGGGCCGCCTTCTGCTTCGAGTTCCCCTGCTCGCGCAGCTCTTCGTAGAGGTCCTGATCCTTCAGCGTCGGGTTCGACTTCTTGCCTGGCATACCTTCGGTGCTAGCGCATCGCGGATGCTGTGCACAAGGGGTGGGCGTCGACGCGTAAATGGTCCTAGCGTGGCCTGAGTCCGGACGCCTGGCCCCGGCGAGCGGAAGCGAAAAGGAGACCCCATGAATCTCGCGCTCATCATCATCATCGTCGTCGCGATCGTGCTCGCGATCGTCGGCGGACTGAACACGGCACTGAACTGGCTGCTCTGGGTGGCCCTCATCGTCGCCGTGATCGCGATCATCGCGTTCCTGTTGCGCACAGTGCGCGGCGGGCGGAGCTAGACCCACTCCCCCACCCAGCCGTGAGGCCCCCGCCGACGTCGGCGGGGGCCTCACGGCGTCCCGGTTCCCGACCGTGGGATCAGAGCCGGGCGGCGGCGTAGACCCGCAGGGCGTCGCGCACGAAGGCGGCACCGTCGGGACCGCCGTAGTTCGCCGCGAAGCGCGGGTCGGCGACGTACATCTCGCCGAGACCCGTCACATAGCCGGCGATGTCGCCGCCGGGGGCGGATGCGGGCGTCCCGGGGACGCCGGTCAGCCAGTGCACGTGCCGTTCCGCGAGGGCCTGGGCCTCGTCGGCGTCGGGCGCGATGCCGCGGGACGCGGCATCCGCCCAGTCGGCCGCCAGCTGCGCGGTGCGAGCCTGCCAGGCGGACTTGTCGTCCGCCGTCAAGCCGCGCCACCAGTCGTCGCTCTTCTTGTACGCGTCGGCGCCCCAGCGCTGTTCGACCTCGTCCTTGTACTGCGTGTGGTCGAAGCCGTCGAACATGTCCTGTGCCATGAGTCGTTCACCTCCTCTCAGTGCCGTGATGGTCGAGGCCACGGCGGCGATCTGCCGCTGCAGCCGGTGCTGCTCGTCCTGCAGCCACGCGAGGTGCGCCTCGAGGGCGGGCACCTCCGCGGTCTCGCGCTCGAGCACCTCTCCGATCTGCGGAAGGCCGAGCCCGAGCTCCCGCAGCAGCAGGATCCGCTGCAGGCGGACCAGCGCCGTCTCGTCGTAGTACCGGTAGCCGTTGCCGCCGATGCGCGACGGGACGAGCAGGCCGAGATCGCCGTAGTGCCGCAGGGTGCGACTCGTCGTCCCGGCCAGCTTCGCGATCTGCTGGATCGACCATTCGTTCGTCATGTCTTCGACGGTAGAGGTTGACGTAGCGTCAAAGTCAAGCAGATTCCCACGAACCTCTTGACACGATCGAGATATATCGTGTTACCCTCGCAATACGCGATATATCTTGATCGCGGCCCACCCTCACGAAAGCAGACAGACATGACCCTCGAGAAGTGGATCATCCACCCGGGAGAGACGCGCGTCATCGACATCGAGGATGCCCGCAAGCTGAAGGTCGGCCTCATCGGCGGGCAGATCGACGTGATCGCCCACGACGAGCCCGGCGTCCGCATCGAAGTGCACGACGTCACGATGAAAGACCTGCGCATCGAGGTCGACGGCGACGTCGTGGAGATCGACCACCCCCAGCTGCGCTGGGACAACTTCATCGACGTGTTCCGCACCTTCGGCGCCGGCGGCGCCAAGGCCGAGATCAGCGTCGCGGTCCCCCGCGGCATCGCCCTGAACCTCGGCGTCGTCAGCGCGAGCGCGCTCGTGACGGGGCTCACGACCGACGCCAAGGTCAACACCGTCTCGGGCGACGTCATCATCGACGGCCACACCGGCGACATCTCGGCGAACGCCGTGTCGGGCGACATGCAGATCCGCGGCCTCGTCGGCGCCCTCATGGCCAACTCCGTCTCGGGCGACGTCGCCGTCACCGGCGAGCTGCGCAAGGCCACGATCGACACCGTGTCGGGCGACATGCTCATCGACTCCACCGGCCGCATCCAGGCGGTGAACGTCAACACCGTCAGCGGCGAGACCACCATCCGCCTCGACGAGGGACTGCCCGCCAACTACGTCATGCGCAGCGTCAGCGGCCGCGTGACGATCGACGGCGTCAAGCGGTCGTCGTCGTCGCCCACCAACTACACAGACTCGGTCGGCGAGCTGTCGGGGAGCTTCGTCGACGTGCGCGCCAACTCCGTGTCGGGCGGCCTCACGGTGCTGCGCCGTGTCGCGGCATCCGAGCCCGCCGCCGGCCCCACCGGCGACGCCCCGACCCCCGAGGAGTGGTGATCATGCCCCCCGTCTTCTCCCACGGCGACCTGCGCCTGTACCTGCTGCGGCTGCTCGACGAGTCGCCGCGCCACGGCTACGACCTCATGCAGGCCCTCTCCGACCGCACCGGCGGCACCTACACACCCAGTGCCGGCACCATCTACCCCCGCCTCAGCAAGCTCGAGGAGGAGGGCCTGGTGACCAAGACCGTCGACGGCCGCAAGACCGTCTACGCGATCACGGATGCCGGACGCGCCGAAGTCGCAGCTCGCGCCGACGACCTGGAGGGCATCGAGGCGGGCCTGTCGGACAGCGTCCGGCTCATCGCCGACGAGGTGCGCGGATCGATGCGCGAGGCGATGCGGAGCCTGAAAGCCGACCTCGCCGCCGCCGCACAGGCCGACAAGGCCGCCTCGCGGGGACGCGCGCCGTCTGCGCCGGCTCCGGAGCGCGACGAGTCGCGCGTGTCGTCCCGGGCCCAGGTGCAGCGTGCCGACGCCCTCGTCTCGACGTTCCGCGCGACGGTGCGGGCCGACCTGCGCTCGCACGTCGCCCACGGCGGCGCACTGCCGGCATCCGCGGTCGACGAGCTCGAGCGGGCGCTCGAGGCCGCCGGTCGCGCGCTGACCGTCGCGATCAAGGGCTGAGTCGGGGCGTTTCGACTCGTCGCTGCGCTCCTCGCTCAACGACCGGAAACGGACACCACCAACCCCCGGTCGTTGAGCGAGCGCAGCGAGTCGAAACGCGATCAGCCCTCGGGCCAGAGCTCCTCGTCGTCGGCGGCGGGCGACTCCAGCGGCACGACGAGGATGGGGCGCGACTGACGGTGCGCGAGACGGGCGGCCACCGACCCCGTGAAGAACTCGCGGATGGTCTCCCCGAAGCCGCGGCGGCGCGTGCCGACGACGAGCAGCCGCGCATCGGACTGCTCCGCGAGGTGCTTGAGCGCCATCGCCGGATCTCCCACGAGCGAGGTCGCCGACCACGTGACGGTGATACCCGACAGGGCCTCGGCGGCCGCATCCCGCACGGCGGCGAACTGGCTCTCGCCGGGCGAGACGTCCAGGTCGATGGGAGCGGTGTGCACGTACCCGTCGGGGTCTTCGTACGTGACGAAGCGGGTGACGTCGACGTAGGCGATGACGAGCGGCGCGTCCATCAGCTTCGCGTAGCGGGCGGCTTCCCGCACGACGCGGGCCGGCTGGTCGGGGATCGCCCCGACGATCACGGCGTGGGTCGGAACGGGGGCGGTGGCGTCGTCGCTCATGATGGCCTTCCGGTCGTGACACCCACGCCGTGCACACCGCGAGATCGGCGAGCGGATGAGGGCGCCGTGATATCCTGAATGCTACTCTTCCCGGCTTCAGGCCGAATTGTTTTGCGACGGGCGAATCGGCACAGCCCGCGACTCAGAATCGAGGGGGTCTCGCATGGGGCGTGGCCGTCAGAAGGCGAAGCACACCAAGATCGCGCGTGAGCTCAAGTACGACACCTACGCGGTGAACTTCGGCGCGCTCGAGAAGGAGCTCGGCCACCACGACGACGAACAGTACGTCGACAAGTGGGCGGACCAGTACGACGACGAAGACGAGGACTCGGACGAACTCGAGAAGGCCTGACGTCTTCGCGACCTGACGCGCCCGCGCGTCATCCGGTGTCCGCGCACCTCGCCGCGCACCCGCGGCCTCTCACCAGGCTCCGTGTCGGCGCTCCCACGCGTCCTCGACGGTCCCGCCCCGCGCCACGATCGCGCCGGCCGGGATCGCGAGCAGCATCAGCGCGCCCAGCATGAGCAGCGGACCGCTCCATGAGCCGGTCCCCTCGTGCAGCAGCGCGAAAGTGAACGGGAACAGCGCGGCGACTGCGTAGCCGGCGCTCTGCGCGAAGCCGCTGAGCGCGACCGCGCCCTCGCGCGTGCGGGCACGCACCTGGATGAGCACGAGCACGGCGGGGAACAGTCCCTGCGGAATGCCGAGCAGCACGACCCACAGCACGGTCGCCGCCGTCGGCGCCAGCAGCAGCCCCGCGACGGCCGCGATGCCCGTGACGAGCGCGACGACGTACAGCCAGCCGATCCACCGCCCGCGGGTGACCACGAGCGGCACGAGGAACGAGAGCGGCAGCCCGATCGCCGCGAACAGCGACAGCAGCGCGCCGGCGGCGGCATGGGAGACGCCCGCGACGTCGACGAGGATGACCGGCAGCCACGCGAAGCACGCGTACACGCTCGCCGACGAGATCGCGAACGTCGCCGCAAGCGCCCACGCCAGCGGCAGCCGGAAGAGGCGGTCGAGCACGCGGGGCGCCGGCTCGTCGACGGCGGCGGCGTGCTCGGCGCGATCCCGCACCGCGAGCGTGATCCACGGCACCATCGCCAGCACCGCGAACACCGCCCACAGCCCGAGCGAGAAACGCCAGCCGGCAGCATCCGCGATCGGCACCGCGACCAGCGGCGGCAGGAAGGCGGCCACGGCGAGGGTCGCCGAGTACACCGCCGTCATGACCCCGACACGGTCGGGGAAATACGCCTTGATGAGCGGCGGCAGCACGACGTTGCCGACGCCGATCGCCGCGAACAGCACCGTCGTGCCGATGAGCAGGACGCCGGCGTTCGGGGCGAAGGCGCGCCCCGCCAGCGCGAGGGCGGCGACGGCCATCGCGGCGATGGCGAGACGCTCCAGACCGAAGCGGCGCTCGAGCAGCGGGGTCACGATTCCGAATACCGCGAAGCACACCGGCGGCGCTGTGCCGATGAGGCCGACGACCCACGTGGGCACGTCGATGTCGGCGCGCACCTCGGCGAGGATCGGCGAGAGCGAGGCCACGGCCGAGCGCAGCGAGAAGGCGACGAGCACGACGCCGACGAGGGCGAGGAGCCTTCCCCGCCAGAGGGAGCGGGCGGGGAGGTCGGTCACCGATCCAGCCTAGATCGCCCCGCGGGAGGCGGGGGTGCGCCGGTCAGCTCTCTTGGGAGCCCTCCACCCACGCGAGGTACTCCTCGGTGACGGTCCCGGTGATGTACCGCCCGTCGAAGCAGCTCATGTCGAGGTCTTCGACGCCGGGCGAGCCGTCGAGGATCGCCGCCTTCAGGTCGGCGACCTCCTGGTAGACGAGGTAGTCGCAGCCGAGCTCATCGGCGATCTCGGGGATCGTGCGTCCGTGGGCGACGAGCTCCTGACGCGAGGGCATGTTGATGCCGTAGACGTGCGGATGCCGGATCGGCGGGGCTGCCGAAGCGAACGTCACCGAGGCGGCACCGGCATCCCGGGCCATCTGGATGATCTCCTTCGACGTCGTGCCGCGCACGATGGAGTCGTCGATGAGCAGCACGTTCTTGCCCTTGAACTCGCTCGACATCGCGTTGAGCTTCTGGCGCACGCTCTTCTTGCGCACCGCCTGCCCCGGCATGATGAAGGTGCGGCCGACGTAGCGGTTCTTGTAGAAGCCCTCGCGGTACTCGATGCCGAGCTTGCGCGCCACCTGCATCGCGGCGGGGCGGGCGCTGTCGGGGATCGGCATGACGACGTCGATCGCGTCCTTCGGCGTGTACTTCGCGATCGTGTCGGCGAGGCGGTCGCCCATGCGCAGCCGCGCCTCGTACACCGAGATGCCGTTCATGACGGAGTCGGGTCGCGCGAGGTAGACGTACTCGAACGAGCACGGCACGAGCCTCGGGTCGGTCGCGCACTGGCGCGTGTGGAGGTTGCCGTCGAGGTCGACGAACACTGCCTCACCGGGCTCGACGTCGCGCACGACCTCGAAGCCGGCGTTCTCGAGCACGAGCGACTCGGATGCCGCGACCCACTCGTACTTGCCGTTCTCGGCCCGACGCGTGCCGAGGATGAGGGGACGGATGCCGAACGGGTCGCGGAAGGCGAGCAGACCGTATCCGGCGATCAGAGCGATGGTCGCGTACGAGCCCTCGACGCGCTCGTGCACGCGGGAGACCGCACGGAAGATCTGGTCGGGGTCGAGGTCGAGCCCCGAGATCTCCTGCTGCAGCTCGTTGGCGAGCACGTTGACGAGCAGCTCGGTGTCGGAGCTCGTGTTGAGGTGACGGCGGTCGGTGCGGAAGAGCTCCTCGGTGAGCTCACGCGTGTTGGTGAGGTTTCCGTTGTGCACGAGCACGATGCCGTAGGGGGCGTTGACGTAGAACGGCTGCGCCTCCTCCTCGCTCGAGGCGGAGCCCTTCGTCGCGTAGCGCACGTGGCCGAGGCCGATCTCGCCGAGAAGGGCGCGCATGTCGCGGGTGCGGAACGCCTCGCGCACCTGCCCCTTCACCTTCGAGACGTGGAAGACGCCGCCCCGTTCGGCGGTCGCGATGCCCGCGGAGTCCTGACCACGGTGCTGCAGCAGCAGCAGCGAGTCGTAGATCTCCTGGTTGACGGGGGTCTGGCCGACGATGCCGACGATGCCGCACATGGGGGGTGGTTGCTCCAGAGGATCTGTGGAGGGGGATCAGTGGTCGGCGTAGCGGCCGACGAGGCGCACCGCGCCGCCGTCGACGCCCTTGGCGCCCTGCTCGAACTCGCCGTCGGGACGCGCGCCGGTGCCGACCGTGCCGACCCGCCAGGTGGCGATGCCCTCGGCCGACAGTGCGGATGCCGCAGCATCCGCCCGGTCGGCCGAGACGACGGCGAGGAAGCCGACGCCGAGGTTCCAGGTGCCCTCGGTCGCCTCGAGTTCGAGCGAGCCGAGGTCGGCGAGCACGCGGAACACGGGCGAGGGCGACCAGGTGGAGCGGTCGACCTCGACCCAGGTGCCCTGCGGCAGCACGCGCGCGAGGTTGGCGGCGATGCCGCCGCCGGTGACGTGCGACAGGGAGTGCACGGCGTCCGGGAACTGGGTGAGCAGGCGCAGGAGCGGCAGCGTGTAGAGCCGCGTCGGCTCGAGGAGCGCCTCGCCCCACGTGGTGCCGAAGTCGGCGGCGTGGTCCCCGTAGCCGATGCCGGCGCCGGTGACGATGTGGCGGATGAGCGAGTAGCCGTTGGAGTGGGGACCGCTGGAGGCCAGCGCCAGCACGACGTCGCCGTCCTGCACGCGCTCGGCGCCGAGCACCTTGTCGGCGTCGACGATTCCCGTCGCCGCGCCCGCCACGTCGTAGTCGTTCAGACCCAGCAGCCCGGGGTGCTCGGCGGTCTCGCCGCCGACGAGGGCGGTGCCGGTCTGCTCGCAGCCGAGGGCGATTCCGCGCACGATGTCGGCGATGCGCTCGGGGAACACCTTGCCGCACGCGATGTAGTCCGTCATGAACAGGGGCTTGGCGCCCACCACGACGATGTCGTCGACGACCATGCCCACGAGGTCCTGGCCGATCGAGTCGTGCTTGTCGATGGCCTGCGCGATGGCGACCTTCGTGCCGACGCCGTCGGTGCTCGTCGCGAGCAGCGGCTTGTCGTAGAGCTTCAGGGCGGACGCGTCGAACAGGCCCGCGAAGCCGCCGACGCCGCCGAGGACCTCGGGGCCGTGGGTGCGTCGGACCGCCGACTTCATCAACTCGACGGCGAGATCGCCCGCCGCGGTGTCGACGCCGGCTGCAGTGTAGGGATTCGGTGGGGTCGAGGCCACCCGCACAGCCTACCGGCCGTCGCGGGGTACTCCGCCCGCCGCGGCGTGTGGGGCGGAGCGCGCACCGGCCCGCTCGACGCGTGTCAGCGCACCGGCCCCGCCCGGGCGCGGGCATGCCAGGATGGGCGGCATGGCGAGCGGTGGCGAATGGCTGGTGCGCGAGGATGCGGGTCAACCCGTGCTCGTCGCGCTCTACCTGCGCCAGGTGCTCGGCATCCGCTATCCGGAGGAGCTTCCCGCGCTGCGCGGGGTCGCGACGCGTGAGGCGTCTGAGTTCGAGCCGGTGGCCGACCTGGAACGCCAGTGGCGGCGGTACTGGGAGATGACCGTCGAGCCCGAGGCGCATCCGTCGCCGGTGCCGCTCGACCTCGTCGACGGCTTCGACCTGCTCGTCGCCCTGCCGACCGAGGGGTTCGCCGAACTCGCGGCCGCGATCGCGCCGCACGGCGCCGACGCGGTCGCGTACGCCCGCGGCGCGCACGAGCGCTACCGCAGCTCGATCGGGACGGGCTCGTCGTACCGCGCCTACGCGAGCGCGATCGCCCAGCACGAGCGCTCCGTCGGACGTCGCGCCCACGGGTTCGAGCTGAACGTGCAGGTGCTGCCGCTCACGCAACGCGGCGTGTGGTGGATCGGCACGCTCACCGTCGCCGTCACCGACGGCCTCCGCGGCGACGTGGTCGCCTTCGACGCGGCCATCACCCCGGTGATCGCCGACCTCGCCTGACGTCCGCCGAGGGTCAGTCCTCGTCGCCGACGGGCGGCTCGACGTGACGCTCGTGGTCGACCGTGACCTCGCGGGTGCGGCGCCCCACGGTGCGGTCGAGGATGAGCGCGACGACGCCGCCGAGCGCGAGGCCGACGGGGATGCAGATCAGCGCGACGAAGCCGAAGACCTGGGTCGTCGTGTAGGTGACCCCCGTGAAGGGGCTCTCGTCGGTGGCGTCCTGACCGCCCGCGAACGCGAAGGTCAGGATGAGGGCGGCGATGATGCCGAGCGCGGCGCCGAGCGCGAGGAACACCCCGTACTTGGGGGCGCGGCGCAGCTGCGCCTTCTCGATGCGGTGCTCGGCGGGATCGGTCACCCCCCCATTGTCCCACCGCGCGACGACGCGCAACCTTCAGTCATTTTGAAGGTTGCGCGTTTCCGCGTGCCGAACCCTCGCTCCCGGGCCGAACCCTTCGCTCCAGGACGCTCTGGGGTCGAGGGTTCGGCCGGAAGCCGAGGGTTCGCGGTCAGATTTCGTCGGCGCCCGTCGCGGATGCCGTCCGGCGACGCGACGCGATGACCCACGTCACCGCGATCGCGGCCAGCAGCACCACGCCACCGCCCACGAGCCACGGCCAGACCGGCGCCGCGTCGGACTCGGCCAGGGCCGTGACCTCGGGCTCGGCACCGCCGGCTTCGGTGCCATCCGCTCGCGCTGCTGACGTTCCTCGGCACGACCTCCACCCGTGAGCAGATCGTGTTCTGGCAGCTCGGCTCGCTCAACGGCGCGCTGTGGCAGAACATCGCGGTCGTCGCGCCGCTGGTCGCCATCGGACTCGCCGTGGCCGTCTTCGTCTCGCGCCGTCTCGACCTCTTCGCACTCGGCGAGCGCTCCGCCCGCCACCTCGGCGTGCGGGTCGAGCTGCTGCGCGTCGTCGTCATCGTGACCGTCGCCCTGCTCGTGACCGCGGCCGTCGCCTTCGCCGGGATCATCGGGTTCTTCGGACTCGTCGTGCCCCACCTGCTGCGGATGCTGATCGGCCTGGCGCACCTTCCGCTCGTGGTCACCAGCGCCCTGGGCGGCGCCCTGCACATCACCCTCGCCGACCTCATCGCGCGCACCGCGGTGCCGCTGGCCGACATGCCGATCGGCATGATCACCTCCCTGGTGGGTGGACCGTTCTTCCTGTGGCTGCTCGTGCGCACCCGCCGGCGTTCCGGAGGCTGGGCATGACCGCGCGACTCGTCGCCACCGGCATCCGCGTGCGCTACGACGGGGCTCCGCGCGACGCGCTCACGGATGCGGCGATCGAGGTGCGCGCCGGCGAGGTGCACGCGCTCGTCGGACCGAACGGGGCCGGCAAGTCGACCCTGTTCGCCGTGCTCGCCGGGGATGTGACTCCGGCCGCGGGTGCCGTGACGCTCGACGGCCGGGAACTCGCGGCCCGGCATCCGCGGGACCTCGCCCGCCGGCGCGCGGTGCTGCTGCAGGAGAGCCGGGTCTCGTTCCCGTTCACCGTGGAGCAGGTCGTGCGCATGGGACGGGCGCCGTGGGCCCGCACGCCTGCCGCGGACGACGACGACGCGGCCGTCGCGGCCGCCCTCGCCGAGACCGACATGACCGCGCTGGCGGGCCGTACCGTGTCGTCGCTGTCGGGCGGCGAGCGCGCCCGCGCGGCGCTCGCGCGCGTGCTGGCCCAGCGCGTCGACGTGCTGCTGCTCGACGAGCCGACCGCCGCCCTCGACCTGCGCCACCAGGAGGACACCCTCCGCCTCGCGCGCGGCCGCGCCCAGGCCGGCGCCGCCGTCGCGGTCGTGCTGCACGACCTCAACGCGGCCCTGGCCTACGCCGATCGGGCGACCCTGCTCGCGGGTGGGCGCGTCGTCGCGTCGGGAACGCCGGCCGAGGTGCTCACGGCCGAGCGGATCGGCGACGTGTACGGACAGCCGGTCGACGTCTTCCCGCATCCGCTGACCGGTGTGCCCGTGGTGGTGCCGCAGCGCTGAGGCGCGGGCCGGGTGCGGTGCGGGTGCCGGGCCGGTGCGGTCGGCGGTGCCGGGGCGGTGCGGGGCGGTGCGGGGCGGTGCGGGGCGGTGCCGGGGCGGTGCGGGGCGGTGCCGGCGGGCGTGTCACACGAACGGCCGTCCCGGATGCCTCGCACCCACCATCCGTGTGACATGGGAACCGGGCAGGTCACACGAAGGGCCGTCTCGGATGCCGCACACCCACCATCCGCGTGACATGCACCGGGTGGCGGACCATCGCGGCGACTACGGCCGGAGCGGCAGCAGGTCGGCGAGGTCGGCGCGCGTGCCCGAAGCACCGACGCGCCCGGCGGCGACCGCCTCGGCCCACGACTCGGCCCCGGTGGCCAGGTCGATCCAGGTGGCCGCATCCGTCTCGACGACGTTCGGCGGCGTGCCGCGCGTGTGACGCGGGCCCTGCACGACCTGCACGGCGCCGAACGGCGGAACGCGCACCTCGACCGAGTTGCCCGGCGCCTTCTCGACGAGCAGCTGCAACAGATACCGCACGGCGGTCGCGAGCGCGGGGCGCGGCGGCTTCTCATCGGCGGCGCGGGCCGCGGCGACGGCGGCGAGCGCCGCGCGTCCGTCGTCCACCGAGATTCCGCGCGCCATGTGACCACGGTAGCCCGTCCACAACTCCGGAGATCCGGTGCCTCCTGCGCGCCCGGCCCCCGGAATCCCGCCGAGCGTCACTGCGCGACGGCACGCCGCTCCGGAGTTGCGAACAGGCCCGAGGCCGCACGCTCCGCTCCTGCGCCCATCCGGGCAGCCCGACGCCGGCCGCCGTGGGGCCGCGCCGCCCGTCCACAACTCCGGAGATCCGGTGCCTCCTGCGCGCCCGGCCCCCGGAATCCCGCCGAGCGCCACTGCGCGACGGCACGCCGCTCCGGAGTTGCGAACAGGCCCGAGGCCGCACGCTCCGCAACTCCTCCAATCTGTGGGCCCCGCCGCCCGACGCCCGGGCAAAGACGGGCGCGCCCGCCGGACCGAGTGCCGAATCGGAGGAGTTGCGGTGCGCGGAGGTGCGCGCGCGGCCCCGCGAACCGACGGCGGCCCGCGGGCGGCCTCGGTAGGCTGACACGGTGCGCATTCTCGTCCTCGGTTCCGGTGCCCGCGAGCACGCCATCCTGCTCGCCCTGAAGGCCGAGGGAGCCGGCCACGAGCTGTTCGCGGCCCCGGGGAACGCGGGCATCGCGGCAGACGCGACCATCGTCGCCGGACTCGACGCGAACGCCCCGGCGGCCGTCACCGAGTACGCCAACGCCGAGCACATCGACCTCGTCGTCATCGGCCCGGAGGCTCCGCTGGTGGCGGGCGTCGCCGACGCCCTGCGCGAGCGCGGCATCCCCGTGTTCGGCCCCGGCAAGGCCGCCGCCGCGCTGGAGGGGTCGAAGGCGTTCGCGAAGCGCATCATGGACACCGCGGGAGTGCCGACGGGCCGCGCCGCCCGCGCCACCACCCGCGCCGAGGTGGAGGCCGCGCTCGAGGAATTCGGCGCCCCGCACGTCGTCAAGGCCGACGGTCTGGCCGCCGGCAAGGGCGTCATCGTCACCGACGACCGCGCCGCCGCGCTCGCCCACGCCGACGAGTACCTGCCGACCGGCCCCGTGCTGGTCGAGGAGTTCCTCTCCGGCCCCGAGGTGTCGCTGTTCTTCCTGAGCGACGGCGACACGGTGCGCGCGCTCAGCCCCGCGCAGGATTTCAAGCGTGCCCTCGACGGCGACGCCGGCCCCAACACGGGCGGCATGGGCGCCTACTCGCCCCTCCCCTGGCTCGACGAGCGCTTCGGCAGCGAGCAGGCCTTCGTCGACGAGGTGACCCGCACGGTCGCCGAGCCCGTCATCCGCACGCTCGACGCCGAAGGCACGCCGTTCATCGGACTGCTCTACGCGGGCCTCATCCTCACGGATGCCGGCGTCAAGGTCATCGAGTTCAACGCGCGCTTCGGCGACCCCGAGACGCAGGTCGTGCTTCCTCGCCTGGTGACGCCGCTGTCCGAGCTGCTGCTCTCCGCCGCGAGCGGCACGCTCGAAGACCAGCCCGCCCCGCGGTTCTCCGACACGAAGGCGATCACCGTCGTCCTCGCGAGCGAGGGATACCCGCAGGCCCCCGTCACCGGGCGCCCCATCGGCGGGACGGATGCCGCATCCGCGGTCGACGGCGTGCACCTCGCCCATGCCGCGACGGCGCAGCGCGACGGCACGCTGGTGGCGACCGGCGGTCGCGTGCTCAACGTCGTCGCGACGGGCGACTCGTTCGCGCAGGCGCGGGAGCGGGCCTACCGTGCGCTCGGCGAGATCTCGCTCGAGGGCTCGCACCACCGCACCGACATCGCCGCCCGCGTCGCCGACGCCTGACCCCCGCCCGACTGACCCCGGCCGCCTGACGCCTGACGCCTGAGCCACGGACTCCACCCGCAGCCATTGCGCGGAGGATGCCGCGCGCGGCATGCTGTCCACGGGGACGTCTGGGGGGACGACATGGCTGAGCAGATCGGTGTCATCGGGGGCGGCATCGTCGGCATCGCGCTCGCGCGCGAGCTGACCGCCGCCGGCGCTGAGGTGACCGTGCTCGAGAAGGAGGGCCGGCTCGCGCAGCATCAGACCGGGCACAACTCCGGAGTCGTGCACGCCGGCCTGTACTACGCGCCCGGATCGCTGAAGGCGACGCTGTGCGCGGAGGGCCGCGAGCTGCTGCGCGCTCTCTGCGCCGACCGTTCACTGCCCTACCGCGCCGTCGGCAAGCTCGTGGTCGCCGTCGACGGGTCCGAGCTCACCGCCCTCGCCGAGATCGAGCGGCGTGCGCGCGCCAACGGGGTGCCCGACCTCGCCCGCGTCGACGACGTCGGCCGGCTGCGCGAGCTCGAGCCGCACGTCGTCGGTGTCGCCGCGGTGCACTCCCCGCAGACCGCGGTCGTGGACTACGCCGCCATCACCGAGGCGATGGCGCAGGACGTGCGCGCGGCCGGCGGCCGCATCCTGCTGCACACCACGGTCACCGGCATCCGCCTCGAGAACGGGCGCGTGCGCGTGGTCACCGAGACCGGCGAGCACGTGTTCGATCGTCTGGTCGCGGCCGCGGGGCTCCAGTCCGATCTCATCGCACGCCTCGTCGGGGCGGATGCCGCACCCCGCATCCTGCCGTTCCGCGGCGAGTACTGGCAGCTCGCGCCGCAGCGGTCGGGCCTCGTGCGGGGCATGATCTACCCGGTGCCCGACCCCCGGTTCCCGTTCCTCGGCGTGCACTTCACCCGAGGGGTCTACGACGACGTGCACGTCGGCCCGAACGCGGTGCCGGCGCTCGCGCGCGAGGGGTACCGCTGGCGCGACGTCTCGCTGCGCGACACTCTCGGGTCGCTGCGGTGGCCGGGGGCGATGCCGTTGGCCCGCAGGCACTGGCGCATGGGCGCCGACGAGATCAGCGCGTCGCTGATCAAGGCGCGCTACGTCGAGAAGGCGCGCCGGTTCGTGCCCGAGCTGCGCTCCGACGACCTCTCCCGCAAGACGGGCGCCGGCGTGCGCGCGCAGGCGTGGGGCCGCAACGGCGACCTGCTCGATGACTTCGCGATCGACCAGGTCGGCCCGGTCACCGTGCTGCGCAACGCCCCGTCACCGGCGGCGACGAGTTCTCTCGCGATCGCGCGCTTCGTCCACGCGCACCACCTGGCCGCTCCCGCGCGCTGACCGGCGGCGGCCCGGGCGAGAGAGCGCCCGGGCCGCCGCGTCACCGCGTCGACACCACGGCTCTGTGGCGCGGATGCGGGGGTGCGGCGCCCGGGCGGGGCTGCGGCTCAGTGCATCTAGGCGGGGGCGGCAGCCGGCGCGGCGTCGGCGCGCAGGTGTGCGGGCTTCTGCAGGAACAGCACCACGATCACGCCGAGCGCCATGACGATGATCGGCAGGATCAGCGTCTGCGCCATCGCGTCGGAGAAGCCGTCGAGCGCCTGCGGCGGGAGGGCGCCCGAGCCGAACTCGCCGCCGCCCGACGCGGCCATCGGCAGGTTCGCCTCGAGGCGGGCCTGCATGAACGCGGCGATCGCGGCCGATCCGATCACCGACCCGACGGTGCGGGTGGTGTTGTAGATACCCGCGCCGGCGCCGGCCTGACGCGGCGACAGGCCGCGCGTCGCGGTGGTCGCCAGCGGCCCCCACATGCCGGCGTTGCCGATGCCGAGCAGCGCCGACGGGAACAGGAACATCCAGGTCTCGGTGTCGGGGTGCATGAGGAACGCGTTCCAGGCGAGCGCGACCGTGACGAACAGCAGCCCGGGCACGAGCAGCACGCGCGGGTCGACGCGGTCGAGGATGCGGCCCGCGATCGGCGAGAGCACGCCCGCGGCGATCGCGGTCGGCACCATCAGCAGGGCGGACTCGGTGGGGGTGAGCCCCTTGCCGAGCTGCAGGAAGAACATGAGCGGGAGCGTCATGCTCGTCACGACGAAGCCGACGACGGAGATGCCCATGTTCGAGACCGAGAAGTTGCGGTCGCGGAACAGGCCCAGCGGCACGAGCGGTTCGTTGCGCGTCTTCGCCTGCTGCCAGATGAACAGTGCGAGCACGACGATGCCCCCGGCGATCATCGCCCACACCCAGCCGGCCCAGTCGTACGCCTCGCCCTCCTGCAGGCCGAAGACGATGAGGAACAGGCCCACGGCACTGAGGAAGACGCCGACCAGGTCGAAGCGGTGCTCGTGGGTCTCGAGCTTGGGCACGAGGATCCACGCGAGCACGAAGCCGACGACGCCGACGGGGAGGTTGACGAAGAAGATCCACTCCCAGCCGAGGCCGTCCACGAGCAGGCCGCCGGCCAGCGGGCCGACGAGCATCGCGACGCCCGACGTGGCGCCCCACAGGCCCATCGCCGCGCCGCGCTGGTTCGACGGGAAGGTGCGGGTGATGACGGCCATCGTCTGCGGCGTCATCAGGGCGGCGCCGAGACCCTGCACGGCGCGGAAGAGGATGAGCATGTCGAGCGTGCCCGACAGTCCGCAGCCGAGCGAGGCGAGGGTGAAGATCGCGAGGCCGATGAGGTAGATGTTCTTCGGCCCGAACCGGTCGCCGAGGCGTCCGGTGATCAGCAGCGGCACGGCGTAGGCGAGCAGGTAGGCCGAGGTCACCCACACGACGTTGTCGAGGTTGGCGGTGGCCGGGTCGAGCGCGGCCTTGATGGCGGGGTTCGCGACGGAGACGATCGTCGTGTCGACGAGGATCATGAAGAACCCGATGACCAGCGCCCAGAGGGCGGGCCAGGGGCTCTGGGTCCGGACGGACCCGGTCGGGGATGTGGTGGTCATGAGCGTGCGGCTTCTCTCTGGGCCAGGTAGCGGTCGGTGGGCGCGTGCGTGCCGCCCCACGGGAGGTCGTCGGAGCCGAGCCGCTCGATGAGCGACGCGCTCCAGATCAGGTCGGCGCGCACGAGGGCGAGGTCGCGCTCCACCTCGACGAGGTATTGGAGGGCCACCCCCTTCGAGCGCCCCTGGTCGTAGCCCTCGGTGAGGGCGCGCTCGTAGTCGGCGAGCGCGTCGTGGCGGCTGCGGAGGCGCTCCCGCACCTCGTCCGCCTCGAGGTTGTGGGACTCGGCGAGTGCGATGCGGAACTGCGCCGGCCGGTCGATCGCGACCAGCTCGCGCCGCACCCATTCCAGAGCGACGTCGACACCGGCATCCGTCACCGAGTAGGTGGTGCGCTCGGGGCGGTTGCCGTCGCGGTCGGTGCCGACCTCGACGACGAGGCCGGTCTTCTGCAGCCGGGCGACGGTGTGGTAGATCGTGCCGTTGGTGAGGGTGACGAGCCGGTCGTCGTGACGGATGCGCATCAGCCGGATCATCTCGTACGGATGCATGTCGTCCTCGCGCAGCAGCGCGAGCACCATCAGCCCCAGGGGGGTGAGGCGGTCGACCGGGTCCGGCATGATCACTCCATTTCGATTAGTCCACGTGGACTATACCGGATGGAGTAGGGATGCTGTCGAGCAGTGCGCCTCGGCTCAGGGGCGCCCGCCGCCGCCCGGCGCCGCTCCCGCGCTGGGCGTCGTGGTCGTGTCGACGCGCACGACGAGCGACGCGGCGTACCCGTTCGTCGCATCGCCCGTGACGGTCGCCAGCTGCAGGGCGCCGCCGTCCTCGCCGAACACGTTGTCGGAAGCCAGCGTGATCTGCGAGAGGTTGCGGGCCGAGCCGTCGTACGCCGGCAGTGCGTAGACGGGGTCGAGCACGCTCTGCGGGAAGGCCAGTTGCGACGTCGCGATCGCGTTGCCGGCATCCGTGATGTCGGCCTCGGTCGGGTACACCTCGAAGTGGATGTGGGTCCAGCGCCCCGCGTAACAGCCGGGCATGACCGAGGTGAACGTGACCTGCCCGTCGGCGTCGGCGATCTGCACCCCGCGCAGGAAGCTCTCGTCCTCCACGCCGTCGGAGTACATGGAGTACCGCCCCTGCGCATCGCAGTGCCAGGCGTAGACGGCGACCCCGGCGAACGCCGCGTCACCGTTGGCCATATCGGTCAGCCGCAGCGTGAACTCCAGCGGCACCCCGTCGACCGGCGTCGTGCCGCCGAGGCTCGTGCGGATGTCGCGCCGCACGATGCCCGACTGCTCGAGCACGTCGGGACCGTTCGATCCGTCACCCGGGTAGGGACCGGCCGTCTCGTCGGGGATCTCCCCCGCCGGCAGCGCCGTCGCGGCGGCGCTCGCCGTGGCCGACGGCGTCGGCGTCGCGGATGCGGAGGCCGTGGCGGTGGCCGTGGCCGACGGGGTCGCCGTGGCCGTCGGCGCACAGGCGGCGAGCGCGGCCGTGCCGAGGCCGATGCCGACCAGTCCCAGCATCCGCCGCCGGCTGACGAGGGTCTGCAGGTCGAACGCGGCACCCTGGTCGACGACCTCGTCGTCGGGGCGAGGGAGGACGCGTCCCTCGTAGCGGGGGCCGTCGGGCGTCTGGTCGGGTTCGGGGATCATGCCGTCAGTGTGCCCGCGCCGCTGATCCGGCGGCCATGGGGAAGCTGTGCTCTTGCTATGCATCCCGGCGGCGTGCAGTCGTGCCCGCGCCGGCCCGGTGAGGCCCGGCATCCACGGCCCGCCCCGCCACCTGAGATGATGAGCCGGTGACGAACGCGAGCGCGCTGCCCGGCTGGAACCATGTCTACTCGGGCAAGGTCCGCGACCTCTACCGCCCCGACGACGCCGGCGACGAGCGGATGCTGGTGGTCGCCAGCGACCGGGTGAGCGCGTTCGACCACGTGCTCTCCCCCGGCATCCCGGGCAAGGGTGCGCTGCTGACGTCGCTGAGCCTGTGGTGGTTCGCGCAGCTGGCCGGCGCCGACGGGGGACGCGCCCTCCCGAACCACCTCACCGGCGACGCCCCGCCGGCTCCCGTCGCCGACCGCGCGATGGTCGTGCGGTCGCTCGAGATGCAGCCGATCGAGTGCGTCGTGCGCGGATACCTCACCGGCTCGGGGTGGGTCGAGTACCAGGCCGCCGGGACCGTGTGCGGGATCGCGCTGCCGGCGGGCCTGTCCAACGGCGACCGCCTGCCCGAGCCGATCTTCACGCCCGCCTACAAGGCGCCCCTCGGCGAGCACGACGAGAACATCTCGTTCGCCCGCACCGAAGAGCTCGTCGGCGCGGAGCGCGCCGCCGAACTGCGCGACACCTCGCTCGAGATCTACGCGCGCGCGGCCGCGGCCGCCGAGGCGAAGGGACTCATCCTCGCCGACACGAAGTTCGAGTTCGGCGTCGACGCGGGCGGCATTCTGACCCTCGCAGACGAGGTGCTCACGAGCGACTCCTCCCGCTACTGGGATGCGCAGACCTGGGCCGCCGGCGGTACGCCCGAGCAGCGGATGGCGAGCTTCGACAAGCAGATCGTGCGCGACTGGCTCGCCGCGAACTGGGATAGGACCGGCACGCCGCCCGAGCTCCCGACCGAGATCGCGCAGCGCACCGCGGCGAAGTACCGCGAGCTGCTGGAGCGCATGACCTCCTGACGCGGCGGATTGGTCTGACCGGCGGCGTGTGCGACGGCGCTCACAGCTCGCTCTCAGCTAGCCTGAGCGGCAGCCCCACCCGATCTCGAGGAGCACACGCATGCCCATCTGGACCCTCCACGGTGACGGCCGCTCGGTCGCACCCGGCGCCGTCGTCAAGCCGGACGAGCGGCTCAGCTGGCCCGGCACGATCGCGATCGGCGCGCAGCACGTCGTCGCGATGTTCGGCGCGACGTTCCTCGTGCCGCTGCTGACCGGCTTCCCGGTCACGACGACGCTGCTGTTCTCGGGTGTCGGCACGCTGCTGTTCCTGCTGCTGACCCGCAACAAGCTGCCCAGCTACCTCGGGTCGTCGTTCGCGTTCATCGCGCCGATCCAGGCCTACAACGGCGGTCAGGCGCTCGAGACCGCTGAGCAGATCACGCAGGCCATGGTCAGTGTCGCCGTGACCGGCGTGATCCTCGCCCTCGTCGGCCTGCTGGTGCAGAAGGTCGGCATCGGCTGGATCGAGAAGCTCATGCCGCCGGTGGTCTCCGGCGCGATCGTCGCGCTCATCGGCCTCAACCTCGCGCCCGCGGCGTGGAACAACTTCACGCTGCAGCCCGTGGTCGCCACGGTGACCCTCGCCGCCGTCATCCTGTTCAGCGTGCTGTTCCGCGGGTTCCTCGGTCGCATCTCGATCTTCCTCGGCGTCGTGGTCGGTTACGTGTTCGCCGCGGTGACCGGCCAGGTCGACTTCGCGCCGATCGCGCAGGCGCCGTGGATCGGTCTGCCCGAGTTCCACTTCCCCGCCTTCGGCGACCCGGTCTCGTGGAGCCTGCTGCCGATCTTCCTGCCCGTCGTGCTCGTGCTCATCGCCGAGAATGTGGGGCACGTGCGCGGCGTCGCGACGATGACCGGCGACCCCTCGATCAACCGGCACACCGGTCGCGCCCTCACCGCGGACGGCGTCGCCAGCGCCCTCGCCGGCCTCTTCGGAGGCTCCGCGACCACGACGTACGGCGAGAACATCGGCGTCATGGCCGCGACCCGCGTCTACTCGACCGCCGCGTACTGGGTGGCAGGATCGTTCGCGATCCTGCTGTCGTTCTCGCCCGCGTTCGGGGCGGTCGTGAACACCATCCCGGCGGGCGTCATCGGCGGCGTGACGACGGCGCTGTACGGCCTCATCGGCGTCATCGGCATCAAGATCTGGGTCGACAACCAGGTGGACTTCTCGCGCCCCGTCAACCAGTACACGGTCGCGGTGTCGTTCGTCATCGCGATCGCCGGGTTCACGATGAACCTCGGATCGCTGGCCTTCTCGGCCATCGTGCTGGGCACCGTCGCCGCCCTCGTGATCTACCACGGCGGCAACGCGATCGCCCGCTGGCGCAAGACCGGCGCCGACGACGGCGGCCCCATCGTCCCGATCGGGCAGCTCGGCGGCGACCCCGAGTGACGCCGAGCTCGCCGGTTCCGCGCCGAGCTCGCCGGCGAACTCGCGGCCTGATCGGCGAACTCGCGGCCTGATCGGCGAACTCGCGGGGAATGGCGGGCGGATGCCGGACGTTGTGCATTCGTGTGAATGAGAACTTCAGCCCGCTCGCGCCGGCCACCTCGATGGGCGCGGTGACCCTGCTCGTCGGCGACCTCGACGCCCAGACCGCGTTCTACCGCGACGTCGTGACGCTGCAGGTGCTCGCCGCCGACGGCGACACCGTCACCCTCGGCCGCGCCGGCCGTGCGCTCGTGATCCTGCGGCACGAGCCGTCGCTGCGGCACGCGGCATCCGGCTCCGCGGGACTGTTCCACACCGCGATCCTCTTCGAGACCCAGGCCGCGCTCGCCGCCGCCCTCTACAGCGTCGCCCGGCGGGCGCCGCAGACGTTCACCGGTAGCGCCGACCACCTCGTCAGTCAGGCGTTCTACCTCACCGACCCCGAGGGCAACGGCATCGAGCTGTACTGGGACCGCGCCCGCACAGAGTGGTCGTGGACCCACGGTCAGGTCGAGATGGACACGCTCTTCCTCGATCCGAACGCCTTCCTGCAGACGCACCTGCCCGCGGATGCCGAGGAGTCGACGCCGACGGAGGCCGCCACCATCGGTCACGTGCACCTCTCGGTCGGCGACGTCGCGAGCGCCCGCGCGTTCTACGTCGACGCGCTCGGCTTCGACGTCACGGCGGCGCTCGGCAGCCAGGCGCTGTTCGTCAGCGCCGGGGGCTACCACCACCACATGGCGATGAACGTCTGGAACTCGCGCGGCGCCGGTCCCCGGATGCCCGCCCTCGGACTCGGGCGCGTCGACCTGGCTCTGCCCGACGCCGACAGTCTGGGCGCACTCACCGAGCGGCTGCGACACCACGGCGTGCAGGTGCGCGACGACGGCAGGACCGTCGCGTTCGACGACCCGTGGCGCAACGCGCTCCACGCCGTCGTCGGCTGAGACGGATCTCGATACGCCGCCTGCGGCGGCTACTCGATCACCGGGGGTGCGGCGCCGGCGGCGACTACACGACCCGAGGGGCCGCCCGGCGCGGCGGGGTCAGGAGGAGGCGCGGACGATGAGGTCTGCGTCGAGGATCGTCGCGTGCGGAGGCGCACCGCCGTTCAGCAGCGAGATCAGCACCTCCACCATCCGCTCCCCCTGCAGGAACGACGGCTGTCGCATCGTGGTGAGGTGCGGCGCCGTCGATGTCGCGACGGCCGAATCGTCGAAGCCGACGAGGGCGACATCCTCAGGCACGCGGATGCCGGCGCGCTCGAGCACGCCGAGCGCACCGCGGGCCATCAGGTCGCTCGCGACGAACAGCCCGTCGAAGTCCTCACCCGACCGCAGCAGCGCGTCCATCGCAGCCGCGCCGCTCTCGATCGTGAAGTCCCCCGCCGCGACCGGCCCCGGCTCGAGGCCGGCGGCGGCCAGCGCCGCACGGTAGCCGTCGATGCGGTCGACACCGGCGGGCATGGTGACCGGACCCGTGATCGTCGCGATCCGCGTGCGCCCCCGCTCGATGAGATGGGCGGTCGCGACCTGCGCCGCGGCGACGTTGTCGACGTCGACGAAGTAGTCGGCCTCGCGCACCTGGGTGGGCCGACCGCCGTAGACCAAGGGCAGGGCGGCGGCGATGCGCTCGACGAACGTGTCGCTCGAGTGGTGCGAGACGACGATCGCGCCGTCGACGGCACCGCTCTGCAGGTAATTCGACGTCTTGTCGCGCGGATCGCTGCTCGGGATGATGACGTTCAGCACGTAGTCCGACCGGCTGATCCGCGAGTTCACCCCCGCCACGATCGACGCGAAGAACGGGTCGCCGAAGAAGCGGCTGACGTCCTCGGGGACGACGAGGGCGATGGCCATCGTCGACCGGCTCGCAAGGGTGCGCGCGGCGCGGTTGGGCACATAGCGCAGTTCCGCGATCGCCTTCTGCACGGCTTCGAGGGCCGCCGGGCTCACGGCCGTCGAGCCGTTGACCACACGCGAGACGGTGGAGCGGGACACCCCCGCGACCGCCGCGACCTCCTCGATGGTGGCGGCGGTCCGGGGCTGGTCGATGCTCACGGTTACTCCGAGATTCCCCGCGGCGTCACGTGGCGGGAGGTACGTCGATCGCCCGAGCGGCGATGACCCGACGATACTCCAGCGCCGAGTCCTTGAGCGTGCGCTCCTGCGTCTCGTAGTCGACGCGCACGATGCCGAACCGCTTCTCGTAGCCCCATGCCCACTCGAAGTTGTCCAGCAGCGACCAGTAGAAGTAGCCCTTCACGTCGACGCCGGCCTCGGCGGCATCCACGATCGCACCGAGGTGACCGCGCAGGAACTCGACACGATCCCCATCGTGCACGCGCTTCTCGCCGTCGTCGACCACGAGCTCGTCGTCGTAGGCGGCGCCGTTCTCGGTCACGTAGAGCGTGGTCCCCGCCGCCTGGGCGTACTCCGTCCACACCCGCTCGAGCAGGGTCGTGAGCCCCGCGGGCTGCACCTCCCAGTGCATCGCGGTGCGCGGCAGCCCGCGCTCGTGCCAGTGGATGTCGTCACCCGCCGGCCACGGCGACCCGGTCTCCCGGTCGGTCGGCGCGTCGCCGGCGATCGGCGGGTTCGGGTCGGGCTGACCGCCCACGAACTCGCCGTGGTAGTAGTTGACGCCCAGCGAGTCCAGCGGCTGCGCGATGGTCGCGAGGTCGCCCTCGTGCGTCGCCGCCTCGAGCGCGTCGATCGCGGCGGCATCCACCGCACGGATGTCCTCGACGATGTCGGCGGGGTACGACCCGCGGAACACCGGGTCGAGGAACCAGCGGTTGAACTGGCCGTCGATGCGGCGCGCGGCATCCACGTCGGCGGGGTTCTGCGGGTCGGCCGGCTCGGCGACGGTGAGGTTCAGCGTGATGCCGAGGTTCAGCGACGCGTCGCGCGAGCGCAGCTCCCGCACGGTCTGGCCGTGTCCGAGCAGCAGGTGGTGCGCCGCCAGCACGCCCTCGGTGATCGAGAAGTGACCGGGGGCGTGGATGCCGCCGGTGTAGCTCAGGAACGACGAGCACCACGGCTCGTTGAGGGTCGTCCAGATGTCGACGCGGTCGCCGAGGGCGTCGTGCACCGACAGCGCGTACTCGGTGAACAGGTCGGCCGTCTCGCGCACCGCCCATCCGCCGCGGTCCTGCAACGCCTGGGGCAGATCCCAGTGGTAGAGCGTCAGCCACGGCAGGATGTCGTTCTCGCGCAGCTCGTCGACGAGGCGCTTGTAGAAGTCGAGCCCCTCCTGGTTGACGGCCCCGCCGTCGGGTCGCACCCGCGACCACGACACCGAGAAGCGGTAGGTGTCGAGGCCGAGGGACTTCATGAGGGCCACGTCGTCGGCGTACCGGTGGTAGTGGTCGCAGGCGACGTCGCCGTTGTCGGCGTTGATGACGGCCCCGGGCACACGGCTGAACGTGTCCCAGATCGAGGCGCGGCGGCCGCCCTCGAAGGCGGCCCCCTCGATCTGGTACGCGGCGGTGGCGGCGCCGAACAGGAACCCTTCCGGGAACGGACGCGGTGAATCAGTCATGGTGGTTCTTTCCGTGCGGCAGGGGTCAGCCCTTGACCGCTCCCTGCATGATGCCACTGACGAGCTGCTTGCCGGCGAAGACGAACAGGATCAGCAGCGGGATCGTCGCCAGCAGCACGCCGGCCATGACGATCGAGTAGTCGATGAAGTAGTTGGACTGCAGCAGCGACAGCGCCACCGGGAGCGTCGGGTTCTGCCGGTCGAGCACGATGAACGGCCAGAAGAAGTTGTTCCACGACGTCACGAAGGTGAACAGCGCCAGCATGGCGGCCGCGGGACGCGCCGCGGGGAGGCCGACCGTGAGGAACGTGCGGAACGAGTTGGCCCCGTCCACGCGCGCCGCCTCGATGAGCTCGTCCGGCACGGCCTGCTGGATGTACTGCGTCATCCAGAACACACCGAACGCGGTGACCAGGCCCGGGATGATGATCGCGCCGATCTGGCCCGTCCATCCGAGGTCGGAGAACAGCAGGTACAGCGGCACGACGCCGAGCTGGGTGGGAACGGCCATCGTCGCGATGACGAAGACGAGCAGCCAGCCGCGGCCCTTGAAGTGCAGCTTCGCGAACGCCCAGCCCGCGAGGGTCGAGAAGAACACGACCGAGACGGCGATGATCGCGGAGCTGTAGATCGAGTTCCACAGGGCCAGCCAGAAGTTGACGGCCGGGTCGTTCATGACGCTCGCCGCGTTGGCGAAGAAGTTGCCGCCGGGGATCCACGACATGTTCGGGTCGTTGAGCGTCGTCGAGTCGCCCGAGCCGATCAGCAGCGACCAGTAGTACGGGAACACCGAGGCGATCAGCACGATCGCGAGGCATCCGTAGACGAACCAGCCCGGACGCGATCCGCGGACCGGCCGCACGCGGGTGCGGCGCTTGGACTTCGCCGTGGCGGCGGGGGCGGGGACGGGGGTCATGGTGGTCACGAGCGGACCTCCTTCGATGCGGACGCGGCGACGCGGTCGGCGTCGATGCGGCGCCGGGCTTCGCGGGCGGCGGCGCGACGCTGCGCGCGGGTCAGGGGACCGCGCGATCCTTCGTCTCGGACGAGGCCGCGTGTGACGAACAGGTTGATCACGCCGACCACGAGGATGATGAGGAACAGGATCCAGGCCAGGGCCGCGGCGCGGCCGAAGTTCCACTGGTTCCAGCCGATGTCGTACAGGTACAGCGTGATCGTCAGCCACTGCTTGTTCGATCCGCCGAGGCCGTTGGTGTCGAACATCCGCGGCTCGTCGAAGATCTGCAGGCCGCCGATGGTGGACGTGATGATGACGAAGATGAGCGTCGGGCGCAGGCTCGGCACCGTGATCGCGAAGAACTGGCGCACCTTGCCGGCGCCGTCGACGGTCGCCGCCTCGTAGTAGTCGCGCGGGATGGCCTGCATCGCGGCCAGGAGGATGAGGGTGTTGTAGCCCGTCCAGCGGAAGTTGACCATCGTCGCGATCGCGATGTGGCTCGCGAAGGCGTTGGAGTGCCACGGCACGGCGGACAGTCCGATGTCCTTCAGCCAGGTGTTGATGATGCCGTACTGGTCGCCGAACATGTTCGAGAAGATCAGGGCGACGGCGACGGGGGCCATGACGTAGGGGACCAGCACGCCCATGCGCCAGAAGGTCTTGGCGCGGATGTTCTGGTCGAGCATCGCGGCGATGAAGATCGCGGCGATCAGCTGCGGAACGCTCGAGAGCAGGAAGATGCTGAACGTGTTGCGCAGGGCGGTCCAGAACTGGGGCTGGCCGAGGATGTACGCGTACTGGTCGAACCCGACGAACTCACCGGAGTTGCGGATCAGGTCCCAGTCCATGAACGAGATGACTGCCGTGTAGGCGATGGGGAACAGGCCCACCACGATGAACAGCAGGAAGAACGGGGAGATGTAGAGGTACGGCGAGAACTTGAGGTCCCACCGGCTCAGGCGGTGGCCGAAGCCGATGCGCTTCGGCGGGCGGGGCGAGCCGCCGTCCGAGCGCTTCTGGCGCTCGGTGGGGGTGATGGTCGCGGTCACGACGTTTCCTCTCGGAGAAGAAGGGATGCCCCGGGCCGGGTCACGGCCCGGGGCATCGGTCAGGCGGCTATCAGCCGATGGCCTTCACTTCGTCGGCCCACTGGTTCCAGGAGGTGGTGGCATCCTGGGCGCCCTGGTCCACGCGCAGCAGCGACTGGTTCATGGCGTCGTTGATCTGGAAGTAGAACTCACCCTTGAACGGCGAGACCGTGATCGCGTTGGCGCGCTCCGAGAAGATGGTGCCCACGTTCGCGTTGTTGAAGAACTCGTTGGTCGAGCTCAGCAGCGTGTCGGACTTGAGGGCGTCGTTCTGGCTCGGGAAGGTGCCGGCGTTCTCGAACGCCTTGACCTGGGTCTCGGGCGAGGTCAGCCAGTCGGCGAGCTCCTGCGCGGCCGCGACGTTCTTGCCGTTGGCGGGGACGGTCAGGTACGAGCCGCCCCAGTTGCCGCCGCCGTTGGGGAAGACGTTCGCGATGTTCCAGCTGGTCACGTCGGGGGCATTGCCCGAGATGACGCCGAGCATCCAGCCCGGGCACAGCATCGTGGCGAAGGCGCCGTTGGCCATACCGGCCGAGTAGTCGGTCGACCACTGCTCGAGGTGCGCCGACTGCGTGGGCAGGGCGGCGGTGAGCTGCTCGTATGCGTCCTTGACCTCGGGGTTCTCGGTGGCGGTGATCTCGCCGGAGTCGGGGTCCTCGTACGCGGCCTCGATCTGGTTGACCATGCCCTGCCAGATGCCGGCGGCGCTGTCGAACCAGGCGGCACCCGTGTTCGCGGCGGCGAACTGGTCGCCGACCTTGAAGAAGTTGGCCCAGTCGCCGTCGAGCAGCGTCGCGACCTCGGCCGGGTCGGTGGGCAGGCCCGCCTTGGCGAACAGGTCGGCGTTGTAGCAGATGGCCTCGGGGCCGATGTCGGTGCCGTAGCCGATGAGGTTGCCGTCGGCATCCGTCGCCGCCTTCTCCTTCCAGTCGAGCCAGCGGCCCGAGAGGTCGGAGGGGACCGGCGCGAGCAGGTCGGAGTACTGCATGACCTCGGGCAGCCAGTCGACCTCGATCGCCTCGATGTCGGCCAGACCGCTCTTGCCGAGCTTCTGGAAGTAGTTGGCGCGCGCGTCGTTCGAGGTCGCGGCCTTGTTGTGCACGATCTTGACGTTCGGGTGCGCCTCTTCGTACTCCTTCAGGAGCGCGTCGGTGTAGCCGAAGTCGTTGAAGGTCGCGACGGTCAGCGTGACCTCCGCGTTGGGGTCGCCAGTGGCCGAATCGCCGCTGCCGCCGGCGCAGCCGGCCAGCACGATCGCGGACGTCGTCGCGATACCGGCGACGAGGCCGATGCGGCGCAGTGCACGTGTGTTCACGGATCACTCCTTTGTGGGTGGTGGTGCTTGTGGGTCGCTTCCCCGATCCCCAGATGGATGGGAGCGCTCTCACGGGTTGCCCCCGACGCTATGGGATCGCTCCCACGAATGTCAAGGGAGCGCTCCCATGGATGGGTCACGATTCGATCACGCCCCTCAGGCGGCCTGATTCCGGCCGCCGCCGCGCCCTCCCGTAGACTGGGCGCGACCCCTTCCCGCGACATTCGCGTTTCGACTCCTCGCTGCGCTCGTCGCTCTACGACCGGTATGCCGCGGCTGTGCCGCCTGGAGGATCCAATGCCCACCATCGTCGTCGACGTCATGCCCAAGGCCGAGCTGCTGGACCCGCAGGGGAAGGCCGTCGCCGGCGCGCTCACCCGGCTCGGCCACGACGGCTTCGGCGCCGTGCGGATCGGCAAGCGCTTCGAGCTCACCGTCGACACCGCCGACGAGGCGACGCTGGCGACCGTGAAGCAGATCGCCGACGAGATCCTCTCCAACTCCGTGATCGAGGACGTCGTCGGCATCGAGGTCGTCGAGTGACCGCGCGCATCGGCGTCATCACCTTCCCCGGCTCGCTCGACGACGTCGACGCGCAGCGCGCCATCCGCCTCGCCGGCGCCGAGCCCGTGGCCCTCTGGCACGGCTCGCACGACCTCGAGGGCGTCGACGCCCTCGTGCTGCCCGGCGGCTTCAGCTACGGCGACTATCTGCGCGCGGGCGCCATCGCGGCGCACTCGCCGATCATGGCCGAGGTGAAGGATGCCGCGAACGCCGGCATGCCCGTGCTCGGCATCTGCAACGGCTTCCAGATGCTCGTCGAGGCGCACCTGCTGCCGGGCGGGCTCATCCGCAACGCGCACCAGCAGTTCATCCGCCGCGACCAGCGCCTGCGGGTCGAGAACGCCGACACCGCCTGGACGTCGCAGTTCGAGGCCGGCCAGGAGATCACGATCCCCCTGAAGAACGGCGACGGCGGCTACATCTGCTCCGCCGAGACGCTCGCGCGCATCGAGGGCGAGGGTCAGGTCGCGTTCCGCTACCTCGGGGTCAACCCGAACGGGTCGATCGACGACATCGCCGGGCTCACGAACGCACGCGGCAACGTCGTCGGCTTGATGCCGCATCCCGAGCACGCCGTCGAGCCCGGCTTCGGGCCGAACACGCCGGCCGCGATGCGCTCCGGCATCGACGGCCTCGCGTTCTTCACCTCCGCCGTCGCCGCCGTGGTGGCATCCGCCGCCTGACCGGGTCGCGAGATCACGCGAAACGTCGCGGATGCCGGCATCCGACGACGTTCTGCGTCATCTCGGCGGCGGTGTCAAACGGTGCCGGCGGGCGGCCAGAGGCCGAGGACGAGCGACATCACGAGCACGCTTGCGAGCTCGTTGCCGATCGTCAGCACCGTCAGCTGCGACGGA
Organism: Microbacterium telephonicum; assembly: GCF_003651225.1. Taxonomy (GTDB): domain Bacteria; phylum Actinomycetota; class Actinomycetes; order Actinomycetales; family Microbacteriaceae; genus Microbacterium; species Microbacterium telephonicum. Next base: position 224,704 of record NZ_RCDB01000001.1, on the reverse strand, counting down.
CGCCCCTCGAACACGTCGTGCGTGATGACGCGCGCCGCGGTGAAGCCCGCCCACAGGGTGACACCGGTCACGAGCGCCGACCACAGATAGCCGCCGCCGTAGAAGTGCCAGGCGATCGCGACCGAACCGGCCAGCACCCACGCGGTGAGGAACGTCACGACCGCCGCCGTGATCAGCGGGATCGCGAAGTTCGGGTTCTCCTTCGGCTCGATGCGCGCGAGCCGCTGCCAACGCTCGACGAACAGCGCCTTCGAGTACCAGAGCGCACCGATCGCCATGCTCAGCACCGTCGCGATCAGCACGGCCCACAGGTTGATCTCGGGAATCATGGCCACCTCCGACGCCGAGCGTAGCGGCGCGGGACCCGGCCGCGCGCCCGGTCCGCCGGCATCCGGGTAGCGTCGGAGGATGAGCCTCGTCGTGACCGTGCCCACCGCCGAACTCGCCGCCGACCTGCAGCCCCTCCCCGACGGGGTCGAGGTGCTCGTCTGGGACATGGCGGATGCCGCACCCCGGCCGCGCATCGACATCGTCGTGCCGCCGTACATGTCACAGGGCAAGACCCTGCCGCGGCTGGCCGAGATCGAGGTGGGCCTCGTGCAGGGGCAGTCGATCGGCTACGAGGGCATCGACCGCATCCTGCCGCCGGGGCTCGTCTTCGCCAACGCGGCGACGGTGCACGAGACGTCGACGGCCGAGCTGGCGCTCGGGCTGACCTTGGCCGCGCAGCGCTACATCGCGCAGTCGGTGCGCAACCAGCTCGAGCACCGCTGGGAGGGCGCGTTCACGCAGAGCCTCGCCGACCGCCGCGTGCTGCTGCTGGGCTACGGCGGGGTCGGAAAGGCCGTCGCCGCACGGCTCGCGCCGTTCGAAGTCGAGGTGATCCCGGTCGCCTCGCGCGCCCGCATCGAGGACGGCGTCGCCGTGCACGGCGTGGACGAGCTGCCGCAGCTGCTGCCGAACGCCGAGATCGTCATCCTGACGCTGCCGGGCGGCGAGACGACGCGGCACATCATCGGCGACGCAGAACTCGCTGCGCTGCCCGACGGCGCGCTCGTGGTCAACGTCGGCCGCGGACCGCTCATCGACACCGACGCGCTCGTCGACCACGCGCGCCGCGGCCGCATCCGCGCCGCGCTCGACGTGACCGACCCGGAGCCGCTGCCCGCGGACCACCCGCTGTGGGACCTCGACGGCGTGCTCATCGTGCCGCATCTCGGCGGCGCGTCGTCGGCGATGAAGCCGCGCATCGCCGCGCTCGTGCGCCGCCAGATCGGGCACCTGCTCGAGGGCGACGCCCCCGAGAACATCGTCCTGCGCACCTGACGCCGGGCGCAGCATCCGCTCACCCGCTCCGCAGTCAGGAGTGGTGGGTTGCGCGGCGTGTGGGTCGCCGCTTCTGACGGGTGAGGGCTGGTCGCTCACCGCGATCCGCGCTCGGCAGTCAGAAGGGGTGGGCGCAGCGGCGCCGAGGCCGCCGGAAGTGACTGGTCAGGGGGTGTCGACGTCGGCGCCGGACCACAGGTCGTCGCACGGCACGGCGAGGGCGGCGTGCGCGGCGAGGTACGCCCCGGCGCCGCGGTCGCCCGACACGGATGCGGCGACCTCTGCCCAGTGCGACCGTCCGATGAGCACCGGATGCCCGGGATCGCCGCCGTAGGTCGCTCGGGCGAGTCCGTCGACGCCCGCCGGCGCGGCGGCCGCGATCACGCGGCGCACGGCGGATGCCGGCAGGCCCGGCACGTCGACCGGGACGACGACCGTGGACTCGGCATCCGTCGACGCCGCGGCGCCCAGGGCGGCGTGCAGGGTCGCGGCGAGACCGTCGGCCCACTCCGGCACGGGCACCACGACGACGTCGGCGATGTCGGCCGGCAGCAGGTCTGCGGCATCGGGTGCCGCGCCGAGCGCGACCAGCACGGGCGAGCAACCGGCGGATTGGAGCGTGCGCACCGCGCGGGTGAGCCAGGGCGTGCCGTCGGGGTCGCGGGCGAGGGCCTTCGGTCCCCCGTAGCGGCGTCCCGCGCCGGCGGCGAGGACGATCCCGCAGACCGGCGGCTCGTCGCCTCCCGTCACGACCACGCGGCGCGGTCGGATGCCGGCGCGGCGACATCGGTCGCGCCGGCACCGATCCCCCGGGCCGGAGCGGGCGGCGTCGGGGTGTGGATCGCGCCGCGACGGTGCGTCAGCCGCGCGCCCGAGGCGCCGTGCCGGTCGGCGACGATCTCGGCGAGGATCGACAGCGCCGTCTCCTCCGGAGAGCGCCCGCCGAGATCCAACCCGATCGGCGAGCGCAGCCGGGCGAGCGCGTGCTCCGCGACCCCGGCCGCGCGCAGGCGTGCGAGACGGTCGTCGTGGGTCGAGCGGCTGCCCATCGCGCCGACGTACCCGGCGGGCGACGCGAGCACGACCCGCAGCGCCGGGCCGTCGACGCGCGGGTCGTGACTGAGCACGCACACGGCGGTGCGCGCGTCGAGCGTCTGCGCGGCGAGCCATCGGTCGGGCCAGTCGACGACGACCTCGGCATCCGGAAAGCGCGCAGTCGTGGTGAACACGTCGCGCGGATCGACCACGACGACCCGCATCCCCATCGCCGCCCCCAGCCGCGAGAGGGCGACGGCGAACTCGACGGCGCCGACGATCACGAGCCGCGCCGGCGTTCCGAACGTCAGGATCAGCGCACCGTCCAACGGCTCGGGCTCGGCCGCGTCGAGCACGCGCCCGACGCCGAGCCCGGCCCCGAGCCCCGCCCCGCGCTCCGCCCCGAGCGAGAGCGCGAAGCGCGTCGGCACGCCCTCCCGCTCGCGTTCGGCGAGCAGGAGCAGATCACGGGCCGCGGGGCTCCCTGCGGCGACGGGGCGCACGAGCACCTCGACGGATCCGCCGCAGGTGAGCCCCACGGCGATGCCGTCGGCATCCGCGTAGCCGAACCGCTCGAGCGACGCGGCACCGGAGGCGAGCGCGTCGCCGCACCGTTCGTAGACGGTGCCCTCCACGCAGCCCCCCGAGACGTTGCCGGCGACCTCGCCGCGGTCGGACACCGCCATCGACGCGCCGATCTCTCGGGGCGCACTGCCGGCGACGGCGACGACCGTCGCGATTGCCACGTCACGACCCGCGCGCAGCCACTCGGCCGCGATCGGCAGGATCTCGCGCATCGGCACCTCCTCGTGCTCACGGTAGACCTCACGTGTTGCGGGACTGTTGCCTCGTCGTTAAGTCTACGCTTAATCACGCCACACGGCGCGTCGCGAAACACGGGCGAAACGGTGTTCTGTTTCACTCGTCGCACCCGGGAGGCAGGTCATGGACATCACCAGCGTGCAGACGTTCCGTCGCGCCGCGACGCGGGCCGACCTCGCCCTGACGCCGGGCGAGACGGTCATCGCGGGCGGCACGTGGCTCATGAGCGAGCCGCAGCCGACGACCACCGGATTCGTCGACCTCACGACCCTCGGCTGGCCCGACGTCGAGGTCGTCCCCGAGGGCCTGCGCGTCGGCGCGACGTGCACGATCGCCCGCCTGCTCGATTGGGCGCGCACCGAGGCACCCGCCGCGTGGCCGGCGACGGCGATCATCCCGGATGCCGCGAACGCCCTGCTCGCCTCGTTCAAGATCTGGAACACGGCGACCGTCGGCGGCAACGTCTGCCGCTCGTTCGCGGCCGGCGCGATGGTGTCGCTGTGCGTCGCCCTCGACGCCGTCGCCGAGATCTGGACGCCGGACGGCGGCGAGCGCCGCCAGGACGTCGCGGCGTTCGTGACCGGCAACGGCACCAACACCCTCGCGCCCGGCGAGGTGCTGCGCGCGCTCGTGCTCCCGACCCGCGCCCTCCGCTCCCGTGCCACGCTGCGCAAGATCGCCCTCGCCGAGCACGGCCGCTCGGGCGCCGTCGTCACGGGGCGCGCCGATGCCGACGGGTCGAGCGTGTTCACCGTGACCGCCGCGACCCTGCGGCCCACGGTGCTCCGCTTCGAGAGGCTTCCGGATGCCGGCACCCTCGCCGACGCGGTGGGGACGGCCTCCGGGTACTACAGCGATCCCCTCGGCGCGGCGGACTGGCGCCGCGGCGTGTCGATCGAGCTCGCGGAGCGCATCAGGACCGAACTCGCGGAGCGCAGCAGGACGGAGCCGGCAGCATGAGGTTCGAGGTCGACGGCGCCGCGGTCGAGGCGGAGCCGCGCGCAGGCCAGTGCCTGCGGACGCTGCTGCGCGAGACCGGGCACACGAGCGTCAAGAAGGGGTGCGACGCGGGCGACTGCGGCGCCTGCGGGGTGCTGCTGGACGGCGAGCCGGTGCACTCGTGCCTCATCCCCGCGGTGCGGATGGACGGGCGCGCGGTGACGACGGCGGCCGGCCTCGCCCCGGGCGACGACCTGCATCCGGTGCAGCGGGCGCTCGCGGACGGCTTCGGGTTCCAGTGCGGGTTCTGCACGCCCGGCATGAGCGTGACCGCCTCGACCCTCACGTGCGACGACCTGCCCGATCTCGACCGGCGGATGAAAGGCAATCTCTGTCGCTGCACGGGGTACCGGCCGATCCGCGAGGCGATCACCGAGGCGGTGCTCGGCCCGGTGCGCGAGACCGGCGGCGGCCCCGCCGAGCGACCCGAGCGACCCGAGCGCCCCGAGCGCCCCGAGCCGACCGTGGGCCGCTCGGCCCGACCCGAGGCGGCGGAGCGCATCGTGCAGGGCCGCGAGCCGTTCACCTTCGACCTGCCACCGGGCCATCCCGCCGCCGACGCCCTCGTGCTGCGGGTCGCGACCAGTCCGCACGCGCACGCGCGCATCACCGCGATCGACGCGGATGCCGCACGCGCGGTCCCGGGCGTGGTCGCGGTGTTCACGCACGCCGACGTGCCCGACATCCGGTACTCGACGGCCCGGCACGAGCACCGGGAGGACGACCCCGACGACACGCGCATGCTCGACGACGTCGTGCGCCACGTCGGTCAGCGGGTCGCGGCCGTCGTCGCCGAGACGGCCGAGGCCGCCGACGCCGCGGTGCGTGCGCTGCGCGTCGACTACGACGTGCTGCCGGCGGTGTTCGACCCCGACGCGGCCCGGACGCCCGGAGCACCGCTGCTGCACCCCGACCGCACCCCCGCCGAGCGCGTCGACCAGGCGCACCGCAACGTCGTCGCCGCGGTGCACGAGCGGCACGGCGACGTCGACGCGGCCCTCGCCGCATCCGCGGTCACGGTGTCGGGCACCTGGACCACGTCTCGTGTCACCCACGCGCAGCTCGAGACGCACGGCTCGCTCGGGTGGCTCGACGACGAGGGGCGCCTCGTGCTGCGCTCGTCGACGCAGGTGCCTTTCCTCGCCCGCGACGAGATCGCACGGCTGTTCGAGCTCGACCGTGACCGCGTGCGCGTGCACGCGGCCCGCCTGGGCGGCGGGTTCGGCGGCAAGCAGGAGATCTTCACGGAAGACCTCGTGGCCCTCGCGGTGCTGCGCACCGGTCGCCCGGTGGCCTACGAGTTCTCGCGCACCGACGAGTTCGTGCGCGCCGCGGTGCGGCATCCGATGCGCGTCGCCGTCGAGCTCGGCGCCGACGCCGACGGACGCCTCACGGCGCTGCGCGTCGACCTGCTGAGCGACACCGGCGCCTACGGCAACCACTCCCGCGGGGTCATGTTCCACGCCCTCGCCGAATCGACGACGATCTACCGCGTGCCGGCGAAGCAGCTCGACGCGGAGGTCGTCTACACGAACAACGTGCCCTCGGGGGCGTTCCGCGGCTACGGGCTCGGCCAGGTGATCCTCGGGGTCGAATCGGCCATGGACATGCTCGCCGAGCGACTCGGCATCGATCCCTTCGACCTGCGCCGCCGCAACGCCGTGCGCGAGGGCGACCCGCTGCATCCGGACGCCGACCCGTACGAAGACGACCTCGTGTGGGGCAGCTACGGGCTCGACCAGTGCCTCGACCTCGCACAGGACGCGCTGCGGCGCGGCAACGGGGTCGACGCACCCGCAGGGTGGCTCGTGGGCGAGGGCATGGCGGCGGCGATGATCGCGACGATGGCCCCGTTCGGCCACATCGCGCACACGACGGCGACCCTGCGTCCCGACGGCACCTACCTGCTGCGGGCCGGCACCGCCGAGTTCGGCAACGGCACCACGACCGTGCTGCGCCAGATCGCCGCGACCGACCTCGCCGTGCCGTTCGACCGGCTGGAGCTGTGGCATGCCGACACGGATGCCGTCGCCCACGACACCGGCGCGTTCGCGTCGGCGGGCATCACCGTCGCGGGCAAGGCGTTGCACGCGGCATGCCTGGCGCTGCGGCGCCGGATGGTCGACCGCGCCGCCGAGCTGACGGCATCCGACCCGCACTCGGCCGTGCTCACCGCCGACGGCGTCGTCACCCCGGTGCGCACCGTTGGCTTCGCCGAGCTCGCGGCGCACGGCGAGCTCACCGCCGACGGCAGCGAGCTGGGCGAGCGGCGCTCGCTCGCCTTCAACGTGCACGCCGTGCGCGTCGCGGTGGAACCGTCGACCGGAACGGTGCGCATCCTGCAGTCGGTGCAGTCGGCCGACGCCGGCTTCGTCATGAACCCGGCCCAGTGCCGCGGTCAGATCGAGGGCGGCGCCGCGCAGGGCATCGGCTCGGCGCTGTACGAAGAGGTGATGACGGATGCCGGCGGCAAAGTCACGACGCCGGTGTTCCGCCTCTATCGCGTGCCGCAGTTCGCCGACGTCCCCGTCACCGAGGTGTACTTCGCCGACACGAGCGACGACCTCGGCCCGTTCGGCGCGAAGTCGATGAGCGAGTCGCCGTACAACCCCGTCGCCCCTGCGATCGGCAACGCCATCGCCCGCGCCCTCGGTGAGCGACCGTTCGCCCAGCCATTCTCCCGCGATCGGGTGTGGCGGCTGACCCGTCACATCACCGAAACACGGCGGTGAGTTAACCGGAAACTTAAGACGGTTAGCGTCGGCTCACAGCACCCGCGCACCCGCGCGTCCACGGCGCCGCGAGGCGCAGCACAAGGAGACCCGATGCACACCACCCGCTCCACCCGCCGCCGCGGGGCCGCGATCGTCGCGATCGCCGCCGCGGCCGCGCTGACCTTCAGCGCCTGTTCCTCCTCCACCACTCCCACCGCCGCCGAGTCCGGCGCCGCCGAGGGCGCCTCGTACGGCGACATCAGCGTGCAGTACTCCTGGATCAAGAACGAGGAGTTCGCCGGCGAGTTCTACGCCTACGACGAGGGCTACTACGACGAGGCCGGCTTCGGCACCGTCACCGGCATCGCCGGCCCCGACACGGGAGTGGCCAAGCTCCTGTCCGGAACGGTGCAGGTCGCCCTCAGCGACGCCGCATCGATCGGCGCGGCCGTGGCCGAGCAGGATGCCCCGCTGAAGATCATCGGCGCGACGTTCCAGAAGAACCCGTTCACGATCGTCTCGCTCGCCGACGGCGCGAACATCGCGACGCCCGAAGACCTCAAGGGCAAGAAGATCGGCGTGCAGGACTCCAACGCCTCGGTGTTCGCCGCCCTGCTGGCCGCCAACGACATCGACGCGAGCGAGCTCACGATCGTCCCGGTCGACTTCGACCCGACCCCGCTCATGAACGGCGAGGTCGACGGCTTCATGGCGTACCTGACGAACGAGGCGATCACCGTCGAGATGGCCGGCTACCCGGTCACCAACCTCGCCTACGCCGAGAACGGCGTGCCCTACGTCGCCGAGACCTTCTCGGTCACCGACCAGTACCTCGCCGAGAACAAGGACCTGCTGAAGGCCTTCCTCATCGCCGAGATCAAGGGCTGGACGCACACCTTCACCGACCCGATCGACGAGATCGTCACGAAGGTGACCGAGCACTACAACGAGTCGGCGGCCGCCGGCGACCTCACCTTCGGCGACCTCGACCCCGCCAAGGTGAAGGCCGGCATCGAGGCGCAGGCGAAGCTCATCTCCACCGAGGAGACCGAGGCGAACGGCCTGTTCACGATCTCGGACGAGCTCAAGGACCAGACCCTCGCGTCGCTGAAGGCGGCTGGGTGGGACCTGTCGGCCGACCAGCTGTTCGACACGACGATCATCGACGAGATCTACGCCGAGAACCCCGACCTGGTGAACTACCTCCCCTGATCCGGACCTCATGTCGAACCTGACCCACACGGATGCCGGTGCCCCGGTGCCTCCCCACGGGGGCACCGGCGGTACCGGTATCCACATCACCGGCCTCTCCAAGACCTTCGCGCTGCGCGGCGGCTCGTCGCTGACTGCGCTGCAGGACACCGACCTGCACACCGAGAAGGGCTCCTTCCTCGCCCTCCTCGGCCCCTCGGGCTGCGGCAAGTCGACGATCCTGCGCATCCTCGCCTCGCTCGAGCGCCCCTCCAGCGGCGTCGCGCTCGTCGACGGCGAGACCCCCGACCAGCTGCGCGCGAACAGCGAGCTGGGCATCGCCTTCCAGGACCACGCCCTGCTGCCGTGGCGCAGCGTGCGCAGGAACATCGAGCTGCCGTTCGAGGTGGCCGGCAAGAGCGTCGACAAGGCCTACGTCGACGAGCTCATCGGCCTCGTCGGCCTGAAGGACTTCGCGAACGCGAAGCCGGCGCAGCTGTCGGGCGGCATGCGCCAGCGCGCCTCCATCGCCCGCGCCCTCGTGCTCAAGCCGTCCGTGCTCCTGCTCGACGAGCCCTTCGGCGCGCTCGATGACATGACCCGGCAGAACCTCAACCTCGAGCTGCTGCGCATCTGGACAGAGAAGCCCGCCACGACCCTGCTCGTCACCCACGGGATCAGCGAGGCGATCTTCCTCGCCGACCGCGTGGCCGTCATGTCGCCGCGCCCCGGCCGCGTCAAGCAGATCATCGAGATCGACCTGCCGCGCCCGCGCACGCCCGACATCATGCGCTCCCCCGAATTCCACGCCTACGTCGACCAGGCATCCGAGCTGCTGTTCGGCTCGGACGGGCGGGCCGAAGCGGAGGCGTGATGACCGGCACCCGCATCCCGGGCTGGCTCGCCGGCCTCATCGGCGGCGCCGTGCTGATCCTCGCGTGGTGGATCTTCTCGATCGTCGCCTTCCCGCAGCAGGACGGCACCTCGTTCACCCCCGTGCCCTCGCCCGGCGCCGTCGTCGACTGGCTTTTCGTGCAGGGCAACATCGCGGGCGCGTGGAGCGTGTTCGCCCCGACGCTCGCAGCCGCGGGCATCGGCTATCTCTGGGGCAACGGCATCGCGCTGCTGCTGGCGACGGTCGTGCTGCTGTTCCCGAAGGCCGAGACGGTCATCACGCAGATCGCGGTGGTCAGCTACTGCCTGCCGATCGTCGCGGTCGGCGGCATCTCGGTCGTCGTGCTCGGCGGCGCGAAGAACCCGGGCGACCCGTCGGCGACGGCGATCTTCCTCGCCGCGCTGGTGTGCGTGTTCACCACCGTGGTCGGCTCGATCCTCGGGTTCAAGGCGGCCGACCGCTCCGCCCTCGACGTCGTGCGCGTCTACGGCGGCGGCCGGTGGACGCAGCTGCGCAAGGTGCGCCTCATCGCCGCGCTGCCGGCGATCCTCAACGCGTTGCAGATCGCGGTGCCCACCGCGTTCCTCGGCGCCGTGCTCGGCGAGTACCTCGGCGCGATCACCGCCGGGGTCGGGCCCACCCTCATCCGCCTGCAGGGGCAGCTCGACTCGGCCGGCGTGTGGTCGGTGTTCCTGCTGTGCGCCGTGTTCGCCCTCGCCGCCTACGGCATCGTGGGCCTGCTCATCCGACTCGTGACGCCCTGGGTGGCGGGGAGGGCCGTCTGATGGCCGACAACGACACCGTCGACGTGCTGCAACCGCCGGCGCAGCCCACCGCGAAGATCGCCCTCGAGGCGGATGCCGCCGCGCTCGCGCGCCTGCGCGCCGACCGACGTCGGGCCGTCGCGCGTTCGTTCGGGCGCTCGCTCGGCAACGCCCTCATCACGATCGTCGTGCTGCTGGCGCTGTGGCAGGCGGTCGTGAGCTTCACCGGCATCTCTCCCTACGTCGCGAAGGGGCCGCTCGACGTCTTCGCCTTCCTCTTCACCGACGAGGATGCCGCCGCCCACCGCGACCAGCTCTTCCCGCTGCTCGGGCAGACCCTCGTCGACTCGGTGATCGGCTTCGCCGTCGGCATGGTCGTCGCGATCGTGCTGGCCGTGCTGTTCAGCCTGTCCAAGGCCGTCGAGGCCGGGGTCATGCCGCTCGTGCTGCTGCTGCGCACGATCCCGCTCGTCTCGATCGCCCCGGTCATCATCCTCATCACGGGCCGCGGGACGACGGCATCCGTCGCCGTCATCGGCACCGTCGTGGTGCTGTTCCCGGCGCTCGCGAACGTGCTGTTCGGCCTGAGCCGTGCGAGCCGGCAGAGCCTGGACGTCGTGCACGTGTTCGGCGGCAGTCGCTTCATGGCCCTGCGCAAGGTCAACATCCCGGGGGCGCTGCCGTCGGTGTTCGCGGCGATGCGCGTGTCGGTTCCCTCGGCGGTCACCGGCGCCCTGCTCGCCGAGTGGCTCTCGACCGGCGCCGGCATCGGCGGCGCGATCTTGAAGTTCAACGCGCAGGCGCAGTTCGCGCAGCTGTGGGGCGCGATCGCGCTCATCACGCTCATCACGCTCGTGCTCTACAACATCGTGCAGATCCTCGAGAACGTCGTGCTGGCCCGCATGGGCATGGCCGTCTCGATCGCCTGAGCCCGGCGCGTTTCGACTCGTCGCTGCGCTCCTCACTCAACGCCCGGAACGCGTCGCGAGCCCCTTTCAGCGAGACCCGCGTTTCGCACCGAGACCCTACGGTTTTTCACCGGGTCTCGGTGCGAGACCGCGGTCTCGACGGAGAGACGCGCGCCGCCCCGCCCCCGGTCGTTGAGCGAGCGCAGCGAGTCGAAACGCCCGACCCCCGCGCGTCAGTGCGGGTGGCCGCGGAGCGGGATGAGGGCGGCGGGCAGCTCGTGCACCTTCGCCGACGCCTCGGCGGCGAGCGGGTTCGTCGAGACCCCGCGGTCGCTGACGAGCCGGCCGCCGACGTACACGGCCTCGAGGTTGCGGGGGCTCATCGCGAGCACGTACGAGCGCACCGGGTGCCACAGCGGCCCGACGTCCGGCATCCGCGGGTCGACGACGACGAAGTCGGCGAACTTGCCGACTTCGAGCGATCCGACCCGGTCGTCGACGCCCATGATCTCGGCGCCGCCGAGCGTGTGCAGGCGCAGCATGAGCTCGGGCATCATCGCCGCCGGATCCTTGAGCCGCGCCCGCTGCATGTAGATGCCCATGCGCATGTTCTGCCACGGATCCGACACGTCGGTGCAGGCCTGGTCGTCGAGGCCGACGCCGACCTTCATGCCCATCTCGAGCATCTCCGGCACGAGGGCGGTGCCCGAGGCGAGGCGCCCGTTGGATGCCGGCTGCCACGACATCGACGCCCCGCCGGCGACGGCGCGCTCGATGATCTCGGGTGTCGTCTGGATGAAGTGGCCGAACATCAGCCCGAGTCCGAGCGCGCCGGCGTCCTCGTACAGCGCGAACTTCGACTGCTGGTGCTCGATCGCCTCGGGCGACTCGAGGAAATGGGCCTGGTTCGTCACCCCGTGGCGGCGCATGGCCTCGACCTCGAACTCGGCCGCCTCGGGGTGCGGTGACCACTGCACCTGGCCCATGATCGACGCGCCCAGCGCGTAGTCGGGGTCGAACGTGCGCGTGTGGGCGACCTCGGCGGCGAAGCGCGCGAACACCTCGTCGGCACTGCCGGCGGTCACGTCCATGCCCGACGCGTCGACGAAGCGGATGCCGGCATCCCGCGTGCCGTCTGCCTGCCGGTAGTGGTAGTCGAGGCCGCGCAGCGGCGCATCGCCCACGCGCTTGCCGTCGACCATCGACTCCCACGACTGCAACGGGTCGGTGAAGTTGTACGCCGTGGTCACGCCGTTGCCGAGGAAGTCGAGGGACCCGTGCAGGGTCGACCAGTACATCTGCTCGGGCGTCATGTGGCGCGTGGTGCCGAGCATCGCGTCGCACCAGCCGTAGAGGGTGTCGGCGACGCCGAGTCCGCGCAGTCCCGACGTGAACAGGTGCGAGTGGCTGGAGACGAAGCCGGGCGCGACGAACTTGCCGGCGGCGTCGAGCGTGTCGTCGGCGCCGACGGATGCCGTCACGTCGGCCGGCGGCTCCCCCGACCCGAGCGCCGCGATGCGTCCGTCGTCGCCGACCAGCATCCAGCCGTCTTCGACGTAGCCGGGATCGGTCGTGCCGGCGGGGACGGTGATGAGGCGCGCATGGACGACGAGGAGCGACATGCTCAGCAGGCTATGCCGCGCATGTTTCCGCGCCGTCACGCCGCGGCGACGATCGTTGTTCAGTCGGGACTTAACGCGCAGGCTCGGCCGCGAGGTGCAGCACCGACTCGGCCAGGGCACGGATGCCGTGGGCCACATCGCCCGCCGACACCGCCTCGTCGGGGTGGTGACTGACGCCGTCGGGATTGCGCAGGAACAGCATCCCGACGTCGGCGATCGCGCCGAGCGCCATGCCGTCGTGGCCCGCGCGGCTGAAGATGACGGGCGGCTCCTCGCGCCGCGACGGCAGGGTCTGCGTGATGCCGGCGCGCAGCACATCCTGCAGCAGCGGTGCGCAGAACACCGCGGGCGCGGCGTGCACCTCGCGGGACCGCCACCGCAGACCGCGCCGGCCCATGATCGCGTCGAGCTCCTGCGACAGCGACCCCCACACGCGGTCGCGCTCACCGTCGAACTCGCCCCGCAGGTCGAGCGAGAACCGCACCTCGCCGGGGATGACGTTCACCGCGCCGGGGAACGCCTCGAAGCGCCCCACGGTGCCGATGATGTGGTGCTCGGCGGCGCAGATCCGCTCGACGGCGAGCGCCGCCTCGCTCGCGCCCAGCAGCGCGTCGCGGCGCATGTCGTAAGGGGTGCCGCCGGCGTGACGCGCCTCACCCTCGACGACGAGCTGGAAGCGTCGTGCCGACGCGATCGACGAGACCACGGCGAGCGGCTCGGCGGCGCGGTCGAGCTCGGGACCCTGCTCGATGTGCGCCTCGAGGTAGGCGACGATCTCGTCGGGACGTCGCGCGGCCTCGCCGATGCGTCCCGGGTCGAGTCCGAACTCGAGGAAGGCGCGGTGCAGCGTCGTGCCGTCGGCATCCGTCAGATCCCACCAGGCGGGCTCCCACGTGCCGGCGACCGCCGACGACCCCAGCAGCGCCTTGCCGAACCGGGTGCCCTCCTCGTCGGAGAAGGCGACGATCTCGATCGCGAACGGCAGCCCGCTCGTCCACCTTTCGGATGCCGCATCCGGCATACGCAGCAGTCGGACGATCTCGAGCGCCATCAGCACGCCCACGATGCCGTCGTAGCGTCCCGCGTCGAGCACCGTGTCGAGGTGCGATCCGAGCAGGAGCGCGGGACCGCGGTGCCCGCCGGCGCGCTGGTCGATGCGCGACGACCCGGCCGGCTCGAGGCGGCCGACCTGGTTGCCGGCGGCGTCCTGCCAGGTGCGCATGCCGAGTTCCCGCATCCACTCGGCCGCGAGGCGGTTGACGCGCGCGTGCTCGGGCGAGAGGTAGACGCGCTCGATGCGCCCCGACGTCGCGGTGACCCGGGCGAGCTCGTCGCACCGCGCCATCACCCGGCGCGCCGCCGCCGCGATCTGGTCGGGCGAGGCGTGCAGCAGCGGCGCGCGACTCACGCCGCCGCCCGGTACGCAGCCCGGTACACATCCAGGGCCGCCTCGACGCCGCCGCCCGCGGGAACGGCGGCCCCGAAGCGGCGCAGCACCGCCTCGAGGGCGGCGAGCGTGGTCAGCACGGCGTCCTTGCGCGCGTTGTAGCCCATCGTCCCGATGCGCCACACGCGTCCGTGCAGCGGCCCGAACGACGTGCCGATCTCGATGCCGAAGTCCTCCAGGAGCGCCGCGCGGGCCGCATCCCCGGGCACGCCCGGCGGGATCTCGACGGCGACGACGTTGTTCATCTTGTGGGCGACGTCGCCGAAGACCTGCAGGCCGAGCGCCCGCACGCCGTCGAGCATCGCGCGGCCGGCGAGCTCGTGCCGGGCGATGACCTCGTCGCGTCCCTCGAACATCATCACGCGCGCGCACTCGCGCGCCGCGTACAGCATCGAGGTCGCCTCGGTGTGATGGTTCAACCGTCGCGGGCCCCAGTAGTCGAGGATCATGCCGAGGTCGAAGTAGTTGGACCGCACGAAGTCGGGCGCCGACGGGTCGCCGGGTTCGCGGATGCCGGCCTCGATCTTCTTGCGCGCCTGCACGACCTCGACCGCCCGGTCCGAGAGCGTGATCGGCGACGACCCGCTGGGGCCGCCGAGGCACTTCTGCAGTCCGGCGGTCGCGGCATCCAGCCCCCACGCGTCGGCCTCGAACGCGTTGCCCCCCAACGACGCGGTCGCATCGGTGTAGAACAGCACGCCGTGGCGCGCGCAGAGGGTGCCGATCTCGTCGAGCGGCTGGTTCATCGTCGTCGACGTGTCGCCCTGCACGAGGGCGAGCAGCGTCGGCTTCACGCGCACGATCGCCTCCTCGATGACGGATGCCGGGAACACCTGGCCCCACTCCGTCTCGATCGTGTGCACCTCGGCGAGCGCGCGCTCGGCGATCTCGGCGAGCAGATGCCCGAAGCGTCCGAACACAGGGACGAGCACGCGGTCGCCGGGGCGCACGAGCGAGACGATCGCGGCCTCGATGCCGGCGCGGGAGGTGCCGTCGACGAGCAGGGTCGCGTCGTTGCGCGTGTTCCAGACGCCGCGGTAGAGCTCCTGCGTCTCGGTCATCGCTTCCGTCATGAACGGGTCGTACTGGCCGACCAACGGGGCCGACATGGCGCGCAGCACGCTCGGGTAGGCGGAGATGGGACCCGGTCCCATCAGCAGTCGGGCGGGCGGGTCGATGGGGCCGGGGATCATGGCGCATCCGTTTCGTCGAGCAGGTGGTGCAGGCGCCGCGCGAGGCGCACGAGGGCGATGTCGGTTCCGGCGCGCGAGACGAGGCACACGCCCACCGGAGCGGGGCCGAGCGCCGACGGGACGGTCAGCAGCGGCACCGAGACGGCGGGGAATCCGGCGATGGCGGCGGGCGTCGTCATCCGCAGTGTCGCCTGCCGCACGGCGTCGACCCGCTCGCCCCGCGCGGTGCGCATCGGCGCGGGGCCGGGGACGGTGGGCATGATCAGCACGCGGTCCTGCACGAGCAGTTCGAGTTCCTCGCGCAGCGGCGCGAGCGCGTCACGGGCGGCGGTCTCCTGAGCGGCGGTCACACCGGCCGCGAAGCGGAACCGCTCCGCGACGGCGGGGCCGACGGCGCCCGGGTGCGACCGCAGCCAGTCGCCGTTGTTGCGCCACGCCTCCGCGGCCTGCACGAGCCGGAACGGCTCGTAGTAGGCGCCGAGGTCGCCGATCGACACCCGCGCGACGGCCGTCGGCCCATCGGATGCGGCGAGGCGGCTCAGCAGCAGATCGAACGCGTCCCGGGTCGCCGGTTCGACGGCATCCATCACTTCGTCGGGGACGACGAAGTGCCACGGCAGGTCTTCGCCGGAGGCGCCGAAGACGCTCTCCGTCGACTCCGAGCCGTCGTAGCTGAGGCACCAGTCGACGACCCGCTGCAGCGTCTGTCCGTCGCGGGTGAGCCAGCCGACGGTGTCGAAGCTCTGTGCAAGGGGCAGCATCCCCTGGCGCGGCACGAGGTCGTGCGTGGTGCGCAGACCCCACAGGCCCTGGTACGACGCGGGCACCCGCACCGAGCCGGCGGTGTCGGTGGCGAGGGCGACGTCGGCCTGGCCCGTCGCGACGGCGGATGCCGGTCCGCTCGACGATCCGCCGGGCAGGGCGCCCGGCAGCGCACCGTTGGGCGGGGTGCCGTAGTGCGCATTGTCGCCGGCGATCGAGTACGCGAACTCGTCGGTGCGCGCGATGCCCCGCAGCGACGCGCCGCCGCGGAGCAGGTCGGTGACGGCGGGCGCGCTCGTGGTCTCGGGGCGGGCGCTGTCGAGGAAGGCGGGGTTTCCCGCGCCGATGCGGTAGCCCTTGATCGCGAACAGGTCCTTGACCGCGACGGTCAGTCCGCGCAGCGGCCCCTCCCAGGCGCCCTGCCACAGCGGGTCGCCGACCGTGCGCCACACGGTGCGGTCGAGCGCCTGCGCGCGGGGCGTGACGTGGGCCGCCGTGATGAGCCACCGTCCGTCGAGACGCTGCCACACCTGGGTCTGCAGGCCCGTTCCGCCGCCGACGAACCGCGACACCGAGACGAGCAGGGCGACGTCGTCGCCGAGGGGGCGGTACTCGATCCGCTCGATCGTGCGGGGCGGCACCCCGCCGCGCACGCCGCGGAACGCGCTGATCGCGTCGTGCCCGACGAGCAGTCCGGCACCGTCCCCGCGGAGCGTGTCCGCTCCCGGTGCGAATGCCGCATCCAGCGCATCGAGGTCGTTGGCCAGGATCGCGCGCTCGTAGGCCTCGAACGCCGCGAGCAGGTCTGCGGGGATCTCGTCGGCGCTCACGCGCGGCTCCCTTCGCTCGGGTGTTCACAACTCCGGATAACCGGTCGGCGGCGGGCGCGGGTAACGCTTTCGGGACGGTTTGCCGCCTGGATCTCCGGAGTTGCGAACACCGAGGGGCGGCCGGTGGAGCCCGCGTGGCGGGTGCGCACGATCACGAACCCGCTCCGGGTGCGTGCTCCCCGGCCGGGTGCTCCCCGGCCGTCACGGCGGCGAAGTCCGATTCGCGGATGCGGGCGTGCACGCCGCAGACGACGTCGACGACCTGGGAGATGTCGAAGTCTGTCGCGGCGGACAGGTACGCGTAGGCGAGGTGCTCGTCCATGCCGTAGCGGGCATTGAGCAGGTCGAGTGCGGCGCGCACCGCCTTGCGCATCGCCTCGCCGAGATCGGGATCGAGTCCCGTCGGCACGAGGTACTCCGGGGTGCGCACGAGCGGACCCGTCAGCGCGCCGAACGCGGTGAGCGCCTCGTCGCGGGGCACCACATCGAAGCGCAGCGTCGCCCGCAGGGACGCCTCGAGCGCGGTCAGTGCGACCTCGCCGTCACCCTGCGCGAAGTGCGGATCCCCGACGTAGGCCAGTGCGCCGGGCACCTGCACGGGCAGATAGAGCACGGTGCCCTCGACGAGCAGGTTGATGTCGATGTTGCCGCCGTGCGCACCCGGCGGCACCGAGTGCGGGCGGTCGGGCCCCGTGACGGCGACGCCCATCGTGCCCAGGAACGGCGCCAGCGGGAACGCGACGACACGGTCGCCGCCCTCGTGCACCGGCAGCACGCCGACCAGGAGGCCGTCGCGTTCCTCGACGGGCGTGAAGACGCTGACGTTTCCCGCTCCCCGCGGCAGTACGCCGGGCAGCGCCCCCTTGCCGTGACGGTTCGAGATGACGCCGTACGGCACGCGGGGCGCCAGGGTCACGACGGTGATCTTCAGCAGATCGCCGGGTTCCGCACCGTCGACGAACACAGGCCCGGTCACGACGTGTGGGCCGTCGAGCGCGGCGTCACGCGGGACGGATGCCGCGATGGCCACGGCGTCGGAGAGCACCGCGTCGGCTGCGACGCCGTGCGCGGTGAAGTAGCCGAGCGGGTCCTGCCCCTGATCGGGAAGGATCCCCTCGTGGCTGACGGTGTCGAACGTGACCGTCTCGCCGGGGGCGATCCGCACGACGGGCGCGTCCACAGCGCAGGGCAGCCGCCCCCACAGCACGGTGTCCGCGGTCGCGGGCACATAGTGGTCGCCCGGGATGGGCCCCACGCCCGTCTGCAGGATGGGCCCTGTGGGCGAAGACGACCCGGGCGCCGAGCCGTATGCCGCCGCGGTCATGCGTCGACCCGCTCGGCGTGGGGCGACGCGAGCAGACGACCCGTCGGAGCCTGTCGACGCCAGGGCGCCTCGCCGGGCCCGCCTTCGGTGACGTCGAAGACCACGGCACCGTGCAGCCACGTGCGGCGGATCTTGCCGGTCAGCATCCGCCCGTCGTAGGCGGTGATCGGGTTGCGGTGCAACAGGTCGGCCGCGCGCACCGGAAGCGCGTCGTCGACCCCGAACACAGTGAGGTGGGCGGGCGCACCGGCGGCGATGCGACCTGCGTCGGGAAGCCCCGCGACACCGGCGGGACCGGTGGTGAACAGCGGGATGAGGGTCTCGAGAGGGATGCCGCGTCCGCGCGCCTCGGTCCACACCGCCGACAGCCCCACCTGGAGCCCTGCGATGCCGCCCCACGCCAGGCCGAAGTCGCCGGCCCCGGCCCGTTTGAGGTCGACGGTCGAGGGCGAGTGGTCGCTGACGATCGCGTCGATGGTGCCGTCGACGATCCCCTCCCACAGCAGGTCTTGGTTGGCGGCCTCGCGGATCGGCGGGCAGCACTTGAACTCGCTCGCCCCGTCGGGGATGTCCTCGGCGACGATCGTCAGATAGTGCGGGCAGGTCTCCACGGTGAGGGCGACGCCCTCGGCCTTGGCGGCGCGGATCGCGGGGAGCGCCCGGCCGTCGCTGAGGTGCAGGATGTGTGCGCGCCCGCCGGTGCGGCGTGCGGCGGCGATGACGGCGTCGATCGCCGCCTCCTCGCTCTCGGGCGGACGCGACGCGAGGAAGCCCGCGTAGCCGCGGCCGAGCTCGCCGTCGCCGTGCAGGTGCGCGGGGTCTTCGGCGTGCACGATGAGGCGGGACCCGAGCGCGGCGATCTCGTCCATCGCGGCGTCGAGCTGCGCCCGGTCGAGGTGGCCGAACTCGTCGACGCCGCTGGGGGCGAGGAAGCACTTGAACCCGTAGACCCCGGCCGCGTGCAGCGGTGCGAGCGCGCCGAGGTTCTCCGGAACGGCGCCGCCCCAGAACCCGAGGTCGACGAACGCCGCCGGCGCGGCGGCATCCTGCTTCACCCGCAGCGCATCGACGGTGGTCGTCGGGGGGATCGAGTTCAGCGGCATGTCGACGAGGGTCGTCACCCCGCCGGCGGCGGCGGCGAGCGTCGCGGACCGGAACCCCTCCCATTCGGTGCGGCCCGGTTCGTTGACGTGCACGTGCGAGTCGACGAGGCCGGGCAGCAGCACGGCGTCGTCGGGCACGAGCACCGTGCGACTGCGCGGCACGCGCGCGTCGTGCGGCAGCACGTAGGCGATGACGCCGTCGTCGACGACCACGGATGCCTGGCGGAACGCACCGTCGATGAAGGCGCGGGACGCGCGGACGGTGAAGCGGTCGGTCATGCGCTCTCCTGGAAGGGGGCGGGTACGGGGGCCATCCTTAAGCTATTGCTTGACATGACGCGTCCCGTTGCCCCGACGTAACGGGCGTGTGACATCGACCCCGGGCGCCTCACCCGACGAGGGCCGCGCGCCGCGGCGGCGGGGCGTACTCGTCGCGCTTGCTCGTGCCGATGCCCGCCCTCGCCATGGAGCTCGCGACGCCGACGGCCGCGGCGACGCCGTCGACGACGGGCACGCCGACGCGGACGGCGAGCGCCGCGCACAGATCGGCCATCCCCGCGCAGCCGAGCACGATCACATCCGCCTCGGCGGCGACCGCGTCCTCGCACAGGCGGGCGATCGTCTCGTACGCCTCGGAGCTCGTGTCCTCGAGGTCGAGCACCGGGATGCCGGAGCCCGCGAGGCTCACGCACGCCCTCGACATGCCGTAGCGCTCGACGAGGTCGCGCGCCCGACCCAGCGTGCGGGTGAGGGTGGTGACGACGCCGAACGAGCGTCCCGCGATCGCGGCGAGGTGCATCGCGGCCTCGGCGACACCCACGACGGGGACGTCGACGAGCTCGCGGGCGGCATCCAGCCCGGGATCGCCGAAGCACGCGATGACGTAGGCGTCGCTGCCGCCGGCGCGGAGGTCGGCCTCGATGAGCTCGACCACGGCCGACGCGGCGAGGATCTCGTCGCCGTGGCTCTCGATGGCCGGGGCGCCGACGTCGGGGTTCACGGCCGTGATCTCGACGTCGGGCGCCGCCACCGCCCGGGCGGCGACCGCGATCTTGTCGGTCATCGCCCGGGAGGTGTTGGGGTTGAGGAGGGTGATCCTCACGGGGCGGGCTCCGTGACGACGGGCACCTCGGCCGAGATGGCCGGCGGCTCGCTGCCGACCGTCGCGGCGGCGCCGTCGAGCGTGCCGTCCGAGATGCCGTCGGTCTCGCCGGCGAAGGTGGGCACCTGCGGGTCGAGGCGCTCGAACAGCGTGAAGAAGAAGTAGCCCAGCGCGCAGCCGATGAACCACGTGAAGTTGCCGATCCACGACACGTCGAACAGTCCCATGTCGGCGAAGGTCTTGGGCAGGATCGCGAGCAGGATCGTCGGGATGCCGGCCGCCAGCAGCGTCTTCATGGCGTTGGGGTTGTAGCCGTTCTTGTACCAATAGGCGCCGCGCTCGGACATCGTGAACATCTCGTCGACCTTGATGCGCTGCTTCGCCGCGACGGTCGTTGAGCGAGCGCAGCGAGTCGAAACGCCCCGAACCCCCGCGTCACACGCGCGAAACGGCGCAGGCGCTAGCGTCACCTCGTGCACCTCGAACAGTTCAACGCCGCCCCCGAATCCGACGCGCGGGCGACCGCGACGGTGTGGGCCGCGATCCCGGCGTGGGCGGATGCCGTCGCCACCGGCCGCCCCTACGCCTCGGTCGACGAGGCCGTCGGCGTGGCGGGTGCCGCCGCCGACGGCTGGACGCGACTCGACCTCGACACGGCCCTCGCCCACCACCCCCGCATCGGTCAGAAGCCGCTCGGCGACACCGCGGAGGCGGCGGCCTCCCGAAGGGAACAGGCGTCGATGACGACCGCATCCGACGACCTCACGGCGGCGATGGCCGCCGCCAACGCCGCGTACGAGGAGCGCTTCGGCCGCGTCTTCCTCATCCGCGCGGCCGGGCGCACGCCCGACGAGATGCTCGCCGAAGCGCGGCGCCGGCTCGGCAACGACGACGACACCGAAGCCGCCGAGGCGCTCGAGCAGCTGCGGCAGATCGCACTTCTGCGGCTGCGCACCGACCTGGAGGGACGACGATGAGCCACCTGACCACGCACGTGCTGGACGCGACCGCGGGCGTACCGGCCGCCGGGATCGGGGTCGTACTCAGCGGCCCGGACGGCGCCGAGATCGCCCGGGGGGTCACCGACGCCGACGGCCGGCTCGCCCTCGGGCCCGAGATGCTCGCGCACGCCGAACACACCCTCACGTTCGCGACGGGCGCGTACTTCGCGCGCACCGGAACCGCGACGTTCTACCCCCGCGTGAGCATCGCCTTCACCGTCGGCGACCGTCCGCACCACCACGTGCCCCTGCTGCTGAGCCCCTTCTCGTACTCCACCTACCGCGGCAGTTGAGGGGCCGGCATCCGTCCAGTCATGACTTAACGGAGCCGCATCCGTCGGGAAACGCGCCCGTGACACGCGCGGCTTAGCGTGCGGGGTATGAAGGTCATCATCATCGGTGCCGGTATCGGCGGCACGAGCGCCGCGATCGCGCTGCGACGTCTCGGCCACGACGTCGTCGTCTACGACCGGATGCGGGAGAACAAGCCCGTCGGGGCCGCCCTGTCGCTGTGGTCGAACGGCGTGAAGGTGCTCAACTGGCTCGGGTTGGGTGACGAGGTGCGCGCGCTCGGCGGCGACATGTCCGACATGGCCTACCTCGACGGGCACACCGGCGAGGTGCTGTGCGACTTCTCACTCGATCCGGTGACGGCCCAGACCGGCCAGCGGCCGTACCCGGTGGCGCGCGCCGACCTGCAGGCGCTGCTGATGCGCACCGTCGGCGACGACCGCGTCCGCCTCGGCATGAGGATGACCGCCCTCCACGACGACGGCGAGCGCGTCACGGTGACCTTCGCCGACGGCTCGACCGACGTGGCCGACATGGTGATCGGCGCCGACGGCGCGCGCTCGCTCACCCGCGGGTACGTGCAGCCCGACGGCGCCGACGAGATCGTGCGCGAGTACTCCGGCTACACGAACTTCAACGGCCTCATCCCCGCAGATGCCGCGATCGGCGACCTCGACGCGTGGACGACCTACGTCGCCGAAGGCAAGCGCGCGGCGGTCATGCCGGTCGCCGGCGACCGCTTCTACTTCTGGTTCGACGTGCCGCAGCCGGCGGGCCTGCCCTACGAGCGCAGCGACGGCACCGAGCCGCTGCAGGCCGCGTTCGCCGGATGGGCGCCCGGCGTGCAGCGGCTGATCGCGGCGATCGATCCCGCGACCTCGCTGAACCGCGTCGAGATCTGGGACATCACCCCGTTCCACACGTGGGCCAAGGGCCGCGTCGCGATCCTCGGCGACGCCGCCCACAACACGGCCCCCGACATCGGACAGGGCGCGTGCTCGGCGCTCGAAGACACGTTCGCGCTCGGCATCGCGGTCGCCACGAACACCGTGAGCGTCGAGGACACCCTGCGCCGCTACGAACGCAGCCGCACCGAGCGCGCCGGGGAGCTCGTGCTCCGCGCCCGCAGGCGGGGCGACGAGACCCACGCGTACGACGCCGAGGCGACGGCTGCCTGGTACGCGAGCCTGCGCGGCTCGGACGGCGCCGGGATCATCCGCGGCATCGTCGGCAACATCGAGGGCAGTCCCATCAACCTCGGCGTCGGCGCCCTCTGACCCCATCGGGGGTGCCGACCCTCCCCGGTCGTTGAGCGAGCGCAGCGAGTCGAAACGCCCCGAGGGGTGCACGCGTTTCGACTCGTCGCTGCGCTCCTCGCTCAACGACCGGGGGTGGCCCCGAACCGCCCGGGCTCAGGCCTCGTCGACCGGCTCCCTCAGGTCGCGCAGGGTGAGCCAGATCGCGGAGGCGACGGCATCCGTCGACTCGTTCACGACCCGGTGCGGGCGGGTCGCCCAGAAGGCGAGCGAGTCCCCCGCGCCGAGGTCGACCGACCCCTCGGTGAACTCGAAGCGCAGCCTGCCGCGCAGGATCGAACCGACCTCGTATCCGGAGTGCACGAGCATCGCGCCGTCGACGCTCGAGCTCGCGCCCGGCGGATAGACCGACTCGAACAGATCGATGCCGTCGAGTCCGACCGGGCTCAGCCGGCGGTACACGACGCCCTGCTCGAGCGTCGCGCCCTCGCCCGCCTCGACGGCGCTCGAGGTGACACGAACTCCCGGGATCGGCTCGGTCGACCCCGCAGGCGCGGCCTTCGGATGCAGCACGTCGTAGTCGTCGAAGATCGCCGACACCGGCACGCCGACTTCGCCGACGATCTCGATGAGCCGGTTGACGGAGGGCTGCATGGCGCCGGTCTCGATCTGCGACAGCGCGCTCGAGGAGATGCCGACGGCCTGCGCGACCGACGCGAGCGAGCGTCCCTGCGCGAGGCGCAGCTGCCGCAGCCGGGCGCCGATCGAGGGGGCGACGCTCTGCTCGATGCTCACGGCATCGACCCTACCGGCGCGCGTCCCCCGCCTCGCGCGCGGCGGGACGGGGGACGGCCGGTCAGGATGTCGACTCATCGGATGCGGGCCGACCGGATGCGGCGGGCTCGGCATCCGGTCCGTCGAGTGCGACCGTCGGGATGAGGCCGGTGCCCTGCGCGTCGGGGTGCACGAGCGCCGCGGCGGCGGGTCCGCGCACGGCGTCGTGTCCGCTGATCGACGGCGAGTGCGCCTCGGCGCCTTGCACGTCCTTCGTGTTCAGGAGCAGGTTCAGCAGGATCGCGACGATCGCCCCGGCCGAGATGCCGGAGTCGAAGATGAGCTGGAACCACGTCGGGAACTCGTCGTAGATGGTCGGGGTGACCGTCGGCAGCAGCGCGACGCCGACCGAGATCGCGACGATCAGCACGTTCTTGTTGTTGAACTTGACCTTCGCGAGGGTGCGGATGCCGGAGGCGGCGACCATGCCGAACAGCGCGATCCCGGCCCCGCCGAGCACAGCCCGCGGCACGCCCTCCACGATCGCGGAGACCTTCGGAATGAGCCCCAGCACCACGAGGATCACGCCGGCCATCGTCGCGACGTATCGCGAGCGCACACCCGTCAGCGAGACCAGGCCGACGTTCTGCGCGAACGCCGTGTACGGGAACGTGTTGAAGATGCCGCCGAGCACGGTGCCGAGGCCGTCGGCGCGCAGACCGTCGGCCAGCTGCCGACGCGTCACCGGCTTGTCGACGATCTCGCCGACCGCGATCATGTCGCCCGTCGTCTCGGTCATGATGACGATGCCGACGATGCACATCGACACGATCGAGGCGATCTCGAACTCGGGCAGCCCGAAGTGGAACGGGGTGACGACCGCGAACCAGCCGGCATCCGTCACACCCGACCAGTCGGTCATCCCGGGCACGAACAGCGCCGCGATCGTGCCGAAGACGAGACCGAGCAGCACCGAGACGCGCGCGAACGCGGGCGGCGCGAACCGTTCGACCAGCACGATGAACAGCAGCGTCCCGAAGGCGAACGCGAGGCTGAGCGGCGGGGCGCCCGGGGCTTCGGGCGTGGATCCGGTCATGATCCAGCCGGCGGCGACCTTCATGAGCGACAGTCCGATGATGAGGATGACGGTGCCCGTGACGATCGGCGGGAAGAAGCGCAGTAGCTGCGCGAAGAACGGCGCGACGAGCACCATGAAGAGGCCGCAGGCGATGACCGAGCCGAAGATCGTCTGGATGCCGTGCTGCTGGCCGATCGCGATCATCGGGCCGACCGCGGCGAAGGTGACGCCCTGCATGAGCGGCAGGCGCACGCCGAAGCGCCAGAAGCCGACGGACTGCACGATCGTGGCGATGCCGGCGATGAACAGGTCGGCGCTGATGAGGAACGCGAGGTCGGCGGCGCTGTAGCCGAGCGCGCCGCCGACGATGAGCGGCACGGCGACGGCGCCGGCGTAGAGCGCCATGACGTGCTGCAGGCCGAGCGGGAACAGGCGCGCGAGGGGCGGGATGGAGTCCACACCGTTCTCGGCGGCGCGCGCCTTCCGGGCGGCGACCTTCGTCGCCTTCTCGTCTTCTGTGGTGGTCATGGCCGCTCCCGTCTGCGCGGGCGCGAGGGGAGTCCGCGCCCCGTCGTCAGGGCGACGTTAAGTCAGGACTGAACGCAGAATCCAGCGGATCCGGCATCCGTTCGCGGATCTTCACAGGCCGAAACAGGCGCGAAACGCGCGCGGTGCCCCCAGCAGCCCCCGGCGCCGCCGGCCGGGCGCTCACCAGTCACTTCGGCACACCAGGAGGCCCCTCCAGGTCGCCACAACCGACTGGTGAGCGCCGGGTGGGTGGGTGAGCGGAGCGGGTGGGTCAGAGCCGGTCGGCGATCGTGGCGGCCACCGTCAGCCAGGCGTCCCGCGTCTCGGCCGAGAGCGCATCGAAGTCGATCGGGCCGCCGTCGACGAGCGCAGGGTCGAACGGCACGTGCACGACGGCCGAGGTCACCTGCTCGAAGTGGTGCTGCAACCGCTCGGTGAGCCGCTTGTCGGGGCGCTGCGACGGCGCCGCGAGGATCGTCACGGCGGCGTCGATCTTGCGGTCGAAGCCCTTCTCGCGCAGGCCGTCGAGCAGCCACGCGGCGCTCGCGGCGGTGTCTTCGCGCACGGTCGAGACGATGACGAGCTGATCGGCTGCGGCGACGGCGGCGACCCAGTTCGAGGCGCGCATGTTGTTGCCGGTGTCGACGATCATCAGCCGGTAGTAGCGCGAGAGCACGTCGTGCAGCCGGTCGAACGCGGTCGCGTCGATGGTCGAGGATGCCGCCGCGTCTTCGTCGGAGGCGAGCACGTCGAAGCGGGCGTCGACCTGCGTGCGCACGTAGGTGTCGAGGGCGGCGAGGCTCGCCTGGGTCGGCTCGGTGAAGCGGTCGAGATCCTCGAGCAGGTCGACGGCGGTGCGGTGGTGCGGCGCGTTCTGCGCGCGCCAGCCGAGCGTGCCGCGCGTCTCGTTGTTGTCCCACGCGAGGGTCGCGCCACCGCGCTGAGTGCCGAACGTCGCCGCCAGCAGCAGCGTCGAGGTGGTCTTGTGCGCGCCGCCCTTGGGGTTGAGCACGACGATCGTGCGGGGCGCGTCGAGCCGGCGCTGCACCTTGCGCTCGCGCTCGATGCGGGAGCGCTCGGCCTTGCCCGGCTGCGGCGAGATCGCCCCGCCAGTCGCGCGGCGCACGGCGCCCTGCCAGCCCTCGGTCGCCCGCGGCTTCGCGCGGTCGGTGCGCGAGTTCAGCAGGTCGTCGACGGTCGGGGTGGCGCGCTGGATCGGGTCGCGGCGCACGGTGTCCGAGCGGAGCGGCCCGGATGCCGGTGCCGCCGAGGCGACGGGCGCCGCGGCGGGCACGGGCGCCGCCGCGGGAGCGGAAGCCGGCTCGGGCGTCGCCACGGGAGCGGGAGCGGCAACCGGCGTGGGGCTGGCGGCGCGTGCCGGAGCGAACGCCGCATCCGCCTCCGATGCCACCTCGGCCGCACCCTCGTCGTCAGCCTCCGCGGCCGCCGCAGGAACGGCCTCGGGCGCAGCCGGAACCTCGAAGACGCCCACCGAGGCGGCCGGGACGGGCACCTCGCCGGTCGTGACGGTGACGGCATCCGGGGTGCCCTCGCCGAGCGACGGCGCCTCGAGATACGTGCCGTCGGGGTGCACGATGATCGGCCAGCGGGCGGCGCCGTCGATGACGGTCGCCGTGACGGGTTCGCCGGCGGATGCGGCGAGCTGACGCACGGCTTCGACGATGCGGTCGCGCAGCCCCTCGGCGGTCGAGGCGTACAGCTGGTCGACGTCGCCGGAGGCGTGGAGCTCGGCGGCGGTGGCCGAGGTGATACGCACGGTCGGTTCGATGGTGTCGGTTCCCACGGGGACCTCTCTGATCGGGCTCGGACGATTATCCCATCCGGACCGGGCGATCCCCGGAATCGTCGAACCCTCGGCTTCAGGCCGAACCCTTCGCTTCAGGCCGCCCCAGGGGCGAGGGTTCGGCCCAGGGGCGAGGGTTCGGCGCCGGCGCCGCCCCGCCGCGCGTCAGATGCGGAAGAGGCTGTGCACGTCGCCGACGACGTCACGGCCGCCCAGGCCGTCCAACTCCATGAGCACGGCAGTGCCGGCCAGCTCGTACCCGAGCTCGGCGATCAGCCGCTGCCCCGCCACGAGCGTGCCGCCGGTGGCGAGGATGTCGTCGACGAGCAGCACGCGCGCCCCCGCCGGCAGGTCGGACGACATCTCGATCGTCGCCCGGCCGTATTCGAGGTCGTACGAGACGGATGCCGCCGGTCGCGGCAGCTTGCCCGCCTTGCGGATCGGGACCATGCCCACCCCCGCCGCGATCGCGACCGCACCGGCCAGCATGAATCCGCGCGCCTCGATGCCGGCGACGACGTCGAAGCGCCCGCGGAACGGCTCCACCACGGCGTCGATGACGACAGCCAGCGCCGCGGGGTCGGCCAGCAGCGGCGAGATGTCCTTGAACTGGATGCCGGGCTCGGGGAAGTCGGGGATCGTCGCGATGAGCGCTTCGGCGTCGGCGAGAGTCGTCACCGGTCCAGGGTAGTCGGCGTCCCGGCGCGACCGGCTCCGGCATCCGGGCACCCGGCTGCAAGCGCTTGCAGTACGCTGGTGGTCATGACCAGCACCGACGCGCTCACCGTGCAGGGCGCCGCCCCGACCTCCCCCGGATCCGAGTGGTGGCGCACCGCCGTGATCTACCAGATCTACCCCCGCTCCTTCGCCGACGGGAACGGCGACGGCATCGGCGACCTGCCCGGCATCACCTCCCGGCTCGACGACCTCGTCGCCCTCGGTGTCGACGCCATCTGGCTGAGCCCCTTCTTCCGCTCGCCGCAGCACGACGCCGGCTACGACGTCGCCGACTACTGCGACGTCGACCCGATCTTCGGCACCCTGGCCGACGCCGACGAGCTCATCGCCCAGGCGCACGCCCGCGGCATCCGCCTCATCGTCGACCTCGTGCCGAACCACTCGTCGAACGAGCACGCCTGGTTCCAGGAGGCGCTGGCCGCCGAGCCCGGCAGCGCCGCACGCGGCCGCTACATCTTCCGCGACGGCAAGGGCGCCGACGGCGAGCTGCCGCCCAACAACTGGGAATCGGTCTTCGGCGGTCCCGCCTGGACGCGCCTGACCGCACCCGACGGCACGCCCGGCCAGTGGTACCTGCACCTGTTCGACTCGACCCAGCCCGACTTCGACTGGTCGAACCCCGAGGTGCAGGAGGAGTTCCGCCGCATCCTGCGCTTCTGGCTCGACCGCGGCGTCGACGGCTTCCGCGTCGACGTCGCCCACGGCCTCGTCAAGACCGACGGCCTCCCCGACCACCTGCCCGCCGTCGACACCGACAGCATGGGCGGCCAGGACGAGGCGCCCTACTGGGGCCAGGAGGGCGTGCACGAGATCTACCGCGACTGGCACCGCGTGCTCGCCGAGTACGACGGCGACCGCGCCCTGTGCGCCGAGGCGTGGCTGCCCACCGTCGACCGCACCGCGATGTGGGTGCGCCCCGACGAGATGCACCAGGCGTTCAACTTCCCGTACCTGATGACGCAGTGGCACGCCCCCGAACTGCGCGAGGTCATCTCCGAGTCGCTGCGCGCCTTCCCCGCCGTCGGCGCGCCCGCGACCTGGGTGCTCTCCAACCACGACGTCGTGCGCCACGCGTCGCGCCTCGCGCTGACCGCCGAGAACCCCCAGGGCCACGGCATCGGACCCGATTCCCCCGGCAAGCCGATCCCCGAGGTGGGGCTGCGTCGCGCCCGCGCGGCGACGACGCTCATGCTCGCCCTGCCCGGCTCGTCGTACCTGTACCAGGGCGAAGAGCTCGGCCTGCCCGAGGTCGTCGACCTGCCCGGCGACGTGCGGCAGGACCCGACGTGGTTCCGCACCGACGGCGAGCGCTACGGGCGCGACGGATGCCGCGTCCCGATTCCGTGGGAATCCGGCGCTCCCGCCTACGGCTTCAACGAGACCGGGGAGTCCTGGCTGCCGCAGCCGGCCGAGTGGGCGCACCTGGCCCGCTCGGTGCAGGAGGAGGAGCCCGACTCGACGCTGTGGCTGTACCGCACGCTGCTGGCCACCCGCCGCACCGAGGGCCTCGGCGCCGGGACCCTCGAGTGGCTGGACGGCTACGGCGACGACGTCGTGGCGTTCCGCAACGGCGCCGTGACCGTCGTCGCGAACGCCGGCACCACGCCGGTGGCGCTGCCCAAGGGCACGGTGCTGGTCGCGAGCGGACCGCTCGCCGGCGACACGCTCCCGGTCGACACGGCCGTGTGGCTGCTGGCCTGAGCGGCTGATCCGTGGTCGGCATCGACGACGTCGCCCGCGCCGCGGGCGTCTCGACCGCGACCGTCTCGCGCACCCTCAGCGGGCGCGGGCCGGTCTCGGCGGGCGCCCGGGCGCGGGTGCTCGACGCCGCCGACCGGTTGGGGTATGTCGTGTCGGCGGCGGCCTCGAGCCTCGCATCGGGGCGCACGCGCAACATCGGCGTGCTCGGGAGCCTGCCCGACCGGTGGTTCTTCGCGACGGTGATCGGCGCGATCTCGGCACGGCTGTTGCCGCACGGCTTCGACCTGACCCTCTACCACCTCACCGACGATCCCGATCAGCGGAGGACCGTCTTCGAACGGTCGCTGCGACGAGGGCGCGTCGACGGCCTCGTCGTGCTGTCGGCGCGGCTCTCGGATGCCGAGCTCGACGAGCTCGAGGCACTCGAGCTGCCGGTGGTCTCGGTCGGCCCGAACCCGAGGCTGCGCGCGCTGGCCGTCGACGACGAGGCCGTGGGCGTCGCCGCGACGACGCACCTGCTAAACCTCGGCCACACCCGCATCGCCCACGTCGGACTCGAAACCGACGACCCGCTGCACATCCCCACGCGCCGCCTGCGCGGCTGGGAGCGGGCGCTCGCGGATGCGGGCATCCCGGTATCGGCCCGGCCGTTCGCCGCGGCCGACTTCACCTTCGAGGGGGGCCGACGCGCGGCGCGCGCCTTGCTGGCGGCGCCGGAGCGGCCCACGGCGGTGTTCGCGGCATCCGACGAGATGGCGGTGGGGGTCATCGCCGCGGCGCGCGAGGCGGGGCTCGACGTGCCGCGCGACCTGTCGGTCGTCGGGGTCGACGGCCACGAGCTCAGCGCGTTCTTCGAGATCACGACGATCGACCAGTTCCCGCAGTCGCAGGGCGAGCGCGCGGCCGACGCGATGCTCGCCGCCCTCGGCCTGCCGGTCGCGGCCCCGGCCGCCGCCCTCCCGTTCGAGCTCGTCGTGCGCGCGAGCACCGCGCCGCCGCGTCCCTGACCGTTGCCAGGACGGGCCCGTAGGCTCGAGGCATGACGATCGACCTCGACGCGCTGTACATCGACCTGCACCGACACCCCGAACTGTCGTTCCAGGAGACCCGCACCGCCGGCGTCATCACCCGCGAGCTCGCCGCGCTCGGCCTCGAGTACGTGGAGGGCCTGGGCAAGACCGGCGTCGCGACGAGCATCGTCGGCGGAGGCGACGGCGACGGCCCCGTCGTGTGGCTGCGCGCCGACATGGACGGCCTGCCCGTGCCCGAGCAGACCGGACTCCCCTACGCCAGCACCGCCCGCGGCACCGACCCGGCCGGAACCGACGTGCCCGTCATGCACGCGTGCGGCCACGACATGCACGTGACCGCCCTGCTCGGCGCGCTCGAGCGTCTCGTCGCGACGAAGGACGAATGGTCGGGCACCGTCGTGGCCGTCTTCCAGCCCGCCGAGGAATACGGCGCGGGGTCGCAGGCGATGATCGCCGACGGTGTCCTCGACCGCTTCCCCAAGCCCGACATCGTGCTCGGCCAGCACGTCACCCCGCTGCCGGCGGGCGTGGTCGGGGTGCGTCCCGGCACCCAGATGGCGGCATCCGACGGCCTGACGGTGACCCTGCTCGGTCGCGGCGGGCACGGCTCCCGGCCGCAGGCGACGATCGACCCCGTCGTCATGGCCGCCGCCACCGTCATGCGCCTGCAGACCGTGGTCTCCCGCGAGGTCGACCCGCGCGACGTCGCCGTCGTCACCGTCGGCTCGATCCACGCGGGCCTGAAGAACAACATCATCCCCGCCGAGGCGAAGCTCGAACTCAGCCTGCGCTACCCCGACGACGAGGCGCGCGCGAACGTGCTCGCGAAGGTGGAGCGCATCGTCCGCGCCGAGGCGGCGGCATCCGGCGCCGAGCAGGAGCCGGTGATCGTCACCGACCACTCGCTGCCGCCCACCATCAACGACGCGGATGCCACCGCCCGCGTCGTCGCCGCCTTCGAGTCCGCGTTCGGCGCGGGCAGCGTCATCGATCCGGGCATGTTCACCGGCAGCGAGGACGTGTCGTGGTTCGCGCGGGAGTGCGGCGCCCCGCTCGTGTTCTGGTTCTGGGGCGGCGTCGACCCGGCGGCGTTCGCGGCCGCACAGGCCGCCGGCACGGTCGAGAAGGACATCCCGACCAACCACTCTCCGTTCTTCGCGCCGCTGATGCACCCGACGATCGAGCGGGGCGTCGACAACCTCGTCGTCGCCGCCCGCGAGTTCCTGGCCTGACCCGATGAACGACCGCAACCGTCTGCCGATCATCCTCGGCGCCGTCGCCGGCGTGCTCGTCATCGCCGTCGTCATCGCGCTGGCGATCCTGCTCACCCGCGGCTCCGGCGCGCCCGCCTCGAACGCGACGACCCCCGCCTCGGATGCCGGTACCACCGGCCCGTCGCCGACGAGCACGACGCCGTCCGCCGACCCCGCCCACCCCGCCGCGACGCGCGTCGCGCTGGCCTCCGACGGGTTCTCGATCCTCACCGCCGACGGCGAGGAGGGCTTCACGCACGCGTGGGGCGACGAGGCCGCGCCCGCGATCGCGGCGCTCACCGACGCGTTCGGCGCGGCGCCGACCGAGGGCTTCCAGAACGGCGACGCGCAGCACTACGCCTACACCCTGTACGAGTGGGCCGGCTTCACCTTCGCCGACGTCTCGCTCGGCGCCGGCAACAAACCGCGCACCGAGGTGCCCGACCCGACCTGGGTCGCCTACACCGAGAACACGGTCGGCGACGTCGCGATCCACCCCGAGTTCGGCCTCGCGATCGGCCTCACGGCCGCCGAGGTCGACGCGCTGCACCCCGACTCGAGCGTTCCCGGACCGCCGCCGGCGTACCTGTTCGGCACGGATCGGAACACGTTCTACCAGGACGGGGTGCGCGCCTTCCCG
Organism: Microbacterium telephonicum; assembly: GCF_003651225.1. Taxonomy (GTDB): domain Bacteria; phylum Actinomycetota; class Actinomycetes; order Actinomycetales; family Microbacteriaceae; genus Microbacterium; species Microbacterium telephonicum. The sequence goes on along the minus strand of NZ_RCDB01000001.1, from coordinate 192,572 downwards.
GTGACGGCGACCGCCGACGGCGGCGAGGTGTCGACGATCACGTACCGCTTCCTCACGAGCGTCCCCTGATCACGGGGGGTAACCAGTCGGTGACCCCCGGCCTCGTCGCGTTGCGCGGCGTCGCGGGTGGGCGTAGTGTCGCCCGCCGTGACGAATGAGAGTCGGGACCCGTCGGACGAGACGACGCCGATCGCGAAACGCATCCTCATCGGGGAGCCGCTGACGAGCGAGGAGCTCGACGGACAGCTGCTGCCGAAGAAGATGGCACTGCCGATCTTCGCGTCCGACGCGCTGTCGTCCGTGGCGTATGCGCCGCAGGAGCTGCTGATGATCCTGCTCATCGGCGGCACCGCGTTCCTCGCCTTCAGCCCGTGGCTGGCCACCGCCGTCGTCGTGCTGCTCATCGTCGTCGTCCTGAGCTACCGCCAGCTCATCAAGGCCTACCCGTCGGGTGGCGGCGACTACGAGGTCGCCCGCACCAACCTCGGCGAGAAGGCCGGCGTCGTCGTGGCCGCGGCCCTGCTGGTCGACTACGTGCTCACGGTCGCCGTGTCGGTGGCATCCGGCGTCGACAACATCATCTCCGCGATCCCCGGCCTGAACCCGTGGCGCGTCGAGCTCGCGGTCGGATTCGTCATCCTCATCATCCTGGTGAACCTGCGCGGTGTGCGTGAGGCCTCGACGGCCTTCGCGATCCCCACGTACGTGTTCATCGGCTCGGTCGCCCTCATGATCGTGACCGGCCTCATCCGCTGGGCCCTCGGCGACCCGCCCATCGCCGACAGCGCCCAGTTCGCGGTGCAGGCCGAAGACCTCAGCCAGGCGGCGGTGATCCTGCTGATCCTGCGGGCGTTCTCGAGCGGATGCTCGGCGCTCACCGGCGTCGAGGCCGTCTCGAACGGCGTGCCCGCCTTCCGCAAGCCCAAGGTGCGCAACGCGCAGACGACGCTCGTCATGATGGGCACCGTCGCCATCCTGCTGTTCTCGGGCCTGACCGCCCTCGCGCTCATCTCGGGCGTGCACTACGCCGAGAACCCGTGCCACCTCATCGGCTTCGACTGCGCGAACCTGCCGCAGCAGAGCCTCATGGCGCAGGTGGCCGCGGCGACGTTCGGCATGGGATCGATCCCGTTCTTCGTCATCCAGGCGGCCACCGCCTGCGTACTGCTGCTGGCGGCCAACACCGCCTTCAACGGCTTCCCGCTGCTCGGAGCCGTGCTCGCCCGCGACGGCTACGCACCGAAGGCGCTGAACACCCGCGGCGACCGGCTCGTGTTCAGCAACGGCATGATCATCCTCGGTGCCGCCGCGATCCTCGTGCTCGTCGTCTACCAGGCGAACCTGACGACCCTCATCCAGCTGTACATCATCGGCGTGTTCGTCTCGTTCTCGCTCGGCCAGATCGGGATGGTGCGCCATTGGCGACGGGAGCTGAGGTTCCTGCGCGCGGGCGCCGAGCGCCGCGAAGCGGTCTCGGGGCTCATCATCAACTCCGTCGGCGCGACCTTCACCGTCGTGGTGCTGCTGATCGTCACGATCACGAAGTTCACGCACGGCGCGTGGCTCGTCTTCCTCGCCATCCCGGTGCTCGCGGTGCTCATGGTGGGTGTGAACCGGTACTACCGCGACGTCGAGCACGAGATCGAGATGGACGACACGGTGCACTTCGGCGCCACCGGCGACGTCGCGATCATCCTCGTCAACAAGCTGCAGAAGCCGGTGGCGAAGGCGGTGGACTACGCGCTGGCGGCCAAGCACGACAAGACGATCGCGCTGCACGTCGGCGTCTCGAAGGAGGAGGCCGACGAACTGCAGCGCGAGTGGGAGCTGCACGGCATGCCGGTGAAGCTCCTCACGATCGAGTCGCCGTACCGCCAGTACGCCAAGCCCGTGGCGGAGTTCATCAAGCTGTACCGCCAGAAGCACGGGTCGTCGGTCGTGACGGTCTATCTGCCGCAGTACATCGTCGGGCACTGGTGGGAGGGCGTGCTGCACAACCGTCGCTCGCGGCGCATCGCGCAGCAGCTGATGCTCGTGCACGGCGTCTCGATCACCCTCGTGCCGTGGCTGCTCGACTCGTCGGAGCTCGTCTACGGTCGCCGCTCGCGCCCGCTGCCCGGCGACGACCGCGCCGGCCGCATCAGCTCGTACGGCCTGGTCTCCCACACCGACGACGAAAGCTGACCGCGGGGCGCGGGCGGACGGCGGCGCGCGGTCGCCACGAACACGCGCACGCACGACCGCATCCCGCCGCCCGGCGGACGTGCGGGACGAGGGGATGCGGGATCGGGCGGGCTCGGGTCAGCCCGCGTACGTCTCGAACTCGGCGATGCGCGGCTTCGCCGTCGCGCCGGTGATCTCGAAGTTGATCTTCTTCAGCGACGTGGCGGCGAAGCGCGCGAGGCGGACTCAGCGTGGCAGGCTCAGCGCACGGCGGTGAGCAGCTCCGCGCGGCGGGCGGCGAGCGCGGCCAGCCGGTTCGCGAGCTCCAGCCCGCGCTCGGCGAGGTGGCGCTCCAGTTCGCTCAGTCTCACCCGCAGGTCGACGGCGGCCTCACGGGCGGCGGCGATGCGGTCGCGCACGATCCAGTCGGTGAACATGTTGTCGAACATGACGTCGAACACGGCCAGCGTCGGCGAGATGTCGATCCCGCGCACGGGTGCCGCGTTGATGTCGGCGAGCTCGACGGCGAGGTGCTCGAGCGCGCGGTTCACGCGGGTGAACGCCGTCGTCGCGGCATCGATGCGGTCGTGCTTCATCATGTCGGCGAGGAAGCCCCCGCCGAAGAACGTGTCGTAGGTCGACCAGCCGCCGGCACTGTCCAGCGCGCCGAGGGCGTCCTGGAGCAGACCGACCGCGACGCGGAGAGCCTCCTGGGCCTCGACGACCTCCCGCCGCTGGGCCGTCACCTCTCCCAGCTCGGCGCCGATGGCGGTGAGCTCGTCGGCCACGACGCCCCCGCTCGCGCGCACGGCGCCCTCGACGCCCGTGAGCGCCTCGGTGTAGCCCGCCTCGACGTCGCCGAGACCGCGGCGTTCGTCGGCTGCCCGTCCGGCCTCGGCCTGCGCTGCGGCGAGTCGCGTCTGCGCGCCCGCGACGGCGCGGGCCGCGGCATCCTGCTCCGCCTTCTCGGTGGCGAGACGTTCGACGGCGTCACCGCGCAACGTCGCCCACAGCCGCGTCGGCGAGATCCGCTCGAGCCGTTCGACATCGGCCGTCTCGTCGCGCAGACGCTCCTGCAGCACCGCGAGCTCTTCGGTGCGCGTGCGCACGAGCGCATCGGCAACCTCCTGCTGCGCGGCGAGCTGCGCGTCGCGGGTACGCGCGGCGGACGCCGCCCGGAGTGCGTCGACACGGTCGGAGAGGTCGGAGCCGGAGGTCATGCCTCCAGCGTGCCATGCGGCGGCATCCGCCCGACGGCCCCGATCCCGCACCCCGTGCACGGCGTAGCCTGGATGAGTGAGCACCTCGCCCGTCACCGCCGCGCCGCTGGACCCCGTCGCTCTGCGCGCGGACTTCCCGATCCTCGGCGAGCAGGTGAACGGCCATCGCCTCGTCTACCTCGACTCGGCCGCGACGAGCCAGAAGCCGACGGCCGTGCTCGACGCGGAGCGCGCCTTCCTCACCCACGCCAACTCCGCCGTCCACCGCGGCGCCCACACCCTCGCCGCCGAGGCGACCGACCTCTTCGAAGACGCACGCGCGGCCGTCGCCGGTTTCGTCGGCGCCGCTCCCCAGCAGCTGGTGTGGACCAGCGGCGCGACCATGGGGCTGAACCTCGTCGCGTACGCGATCGGCAACGCATCGGTCGGCCGCGGGGCGCCGGCATCCGCCCGCTTGGCCCTCGCCCCCGGCGACGAGATCGTCACGACCGCGATCGAGCACCACGCGAACCTCATCCCCTGGCAGGAGCTCGCCGCCCGCACCGGCGCCGTGCTGCGGCACATCCCGGCCCGCGACGACGGCACGCTCGACCTGGATGCCGCCGCCACCCTCATCAGCCCGCGCACCCGCATCGTCGCCTTCACGCACGTCTCCAACGTGCTCGGCATCGTCAATCCCGTCGCGGAGCTGATCGCGCTCGCGCAGCAGGTCGGGGCGGTCACCGTGATGGACGCCTGCCAGTCCGCACCGCACCTGCCGCTCGATCTCCCTGGCCTGGGAGTCGACCTCGCCGTCTTCAGCGCCCACAAGATGGTCGGCCCTTACGGCGTCGGCGGACTCTACGGCCGAACCGACGTGCTCGAGGCGCTGCCGCCGTTCCTCACCGGCGGATCGATGATCACGACGGTCACCCTCGACAGCGCCGAGTACCTGCCGCCGCCGCAGCGCTTCGAGGCCGGAACGCAGCCCGTCGGACCCGCGATCGGCTTCGCCGCGGCCGTGCGCTACCTCGACGCCGTCGGGCTCGAGAACATACATGCCCACGAAGGCATGCTGGCCGCGCGCATGGCCGAAGGCCTGCGCGACATCCCCGGCATCCGCCTGCTCGGCGACGCCGCGGGCGTGGAGCGCGTCGGCCTGTGGTCGTTCGACGTCGACGGCGTGCACGCCCACGACGCCGGGCAGCTGCTCGACGCGCGCGGCATCGCGGTGCGCGTCGGCCACCACTGCGCCGCACCGCTGCACAGCCGGTATGGCATCACCGCGTCGGTGCGCGCGAGCGCCGCCCTCTACAACACCGTCGACGACGTCGACGAATTCCTCGATGCCGTGCGCGGCATCCGCCCCTACTTCGGAGTCGAATGATGAACGATCTCGATGCGCTGTACCGCGAGCTGATCCTGGACCACTCCAAGAACCCGCAGCACTTCGGCCTCGCCGCCGAGGGCGAGCACTCCGGCACCTCGTACCAGAAGAACCCGGTGTGCGGCGACGAGATCACCCTGCGCGCCACTGTCGACGGCGAGACCATCACCGACGTGTCGTGGGAAGGGCGCGGATGCTCGATCTCGCAGGCGTCGGCCTCGATGCTCGCCGACCTGGTGGTCGCCGACGGTCTCGACCGCCCCGCCGCGAGAGAGCTCGTCGACGGCTTCCGCGAGGCGCTGCGCTCGCGCGGCACGATCGAGCTCGACGAGGACACGTTCGGCGACGCGGCGGCCCTGTCGGGCGTCTCGAAGTTCTCGGCCCGCGTGAAGTGCGCGATGCTCGCCTGGGTCGCGCTCGAAGACGCGCTCGCGAAGGCCTCCTGAGCACACCGTCGTCCGGCATCGGCCCCACTGGGTAGCGTGGAGACCATGGCGCGCATCACGGCATCCGGATCGTCTCTGCCCCACGTCGTGATCATCGGCGGCGGATTCGCCGGCATCAGCGCGGCGCGGGCGCTGCGCACCGCCCCGGTGCGGGTCACCCTCGTCGACCGGCGGGTGTACAACACGTTCCAGCCGCTGCTCTACCAGGTCGCCACCGGCGGACTGAACCCGGGCGACGTCACGCACTTCCTGCGGAGCCTGCGGGTGCGCCAGCCGAACCTCGACATCGTGCACGAGCACCTGATGGAGATCGACACCGCCGCGCGCACCGTGCGGCTGCTCGACGACTCCACGATCACCTACGACCACCTCGTGCTCGCCAACGGCGTGACCACCTCGTACCACGGCACCCCGGGCGCCAAAGAGCACTCGTTCGCGGTGTACTCGCGGTCGCAGGCCCTCGCCATCCGCGACACCCTGTTCACCCGCCTGGAGCGGGCCACGCAGCAGGGCGACAGGCGCAAGGGTCTGAACGTCGTCGTGATCGGCGGCGGGCCGACCGGCGTCGAGATGGCGGGAGCCCTCGCCGAACTGCGCGACCAGGGGCTCGAACCGGCCTACCCCGAGCTGGAGGGCGACGCGTTCCGCATCACCCTCGTGCAGCGCGGCACCGAGCTGCTCAAGCCGTTCCTGCCGAAGCTGCGCCGCTATGCCGCCGCGCAGCTGCGCCGCCGCGACGTCGAGCTGCGGCTGGGAACCGGTGTCGAGGAGGTGCGAGACGACTCCGTCGTGCTCGCCGACGGCACCGTCATCCCCTCCGACCTCACCGTCTGGGCCACCGGCGTCGCCCCGCACGAGGAGGTGCGCGACTGGAACCTGCCCTTGGACGCGCACGACCGCATCCGCGTCGAGGAGGACCTGCAGGTCGTGGACCTTCCCGGCGTGTGGGCGGCCGGCGACGTGGCCGTCGCGCCGCAGGACCTACCGCAGCTCGCGCAGCCGGCGATCCAGGGCGGTGCGCACATCGCCCGGCAGATCCGTCGACTGCTCGCCGGTGAGGGCACGGAGCGGTTCGAGTACTACGACAAGGGCCAGCTCGCCATCATCGGCCGCCGCGCCGCCGTCGGCGAGGTGCCCGGCATCGCGAACCTCCCGGTGCTGCACCGCATCGGCATCCTGCAGCGCGTGCCGCTGCTGCGCGCGACGATCGCGCTGACCGGGGTCGTCGGATGGTTCACCTGGCTGTTCGTGCACATCACGAGCCTGCTCGGACCCCGCAACAAGCTCGTCGTCATGGTGGGCCTGCTCGCGCGCTACGGCGTGCGGCTGCACCGCACCCCCGTGCCGATCGTCGGCGACGTGCCCGCCATCCGCCCCAGCCGGGCCCAGCGTCGCGCGAAGCCCGCCCCCGACGCCTGACCCGTGGGCGACGCGCAGCAGACAGAGCCCGGCGTTCACAACTCCGGAGGTCCGACGCGCCGCACCCCCTGAGCACGGGTCTCAGGGGGTGCGGGTCCGGAATCTCCGGAGTTGTGAACCGAGCGGGCGGCCGCCCGCGCCGCGCGAAGAAGCTCCACGACGGCCGGGCGTCCTCGCGCGAGTGGTCGGCCAGCTGCGCCCAGACGACGCCGTCGGCCGGATGCCCGGGCGCGGCGTGCTCGGCGGCGGTCGCGGCATCCGAGATCACCGTCAGCGGCTCGCTCGCGTATTGACGCCCTCGCGTGCGCGCTGGCCGACGCCGATCGGGCCCTCGCCGCCGGCGAGATCGGCCCGGCCCAGTACCGGGCGCGGTGGCGCGCGGCCTACGACGGCTCCCGCCGCGCGGCACCCGCCCGGCCCGTGGCACCCGCACGCACGTCGGAGGATGCCACCCACGTCGGATGATCCGGGTGGGATCCTCCGACCGAGGCGACATCCTCCGACAGCGGATGCGGCACGACAGCGGATGCGGCACCGCAGCGGATGCGGCACCCAGCGGATGCGGCACCCGCCGGGTCAGACGGCGGCGAGCACGGTCTCCTCGAGGCGGGCGTAGCTGGCCTCCATGCCCTCGGTCATGCCGGTGGCGAGGATCATGTCGCGCGTCTCCTTGTCGGGGTACTCGATGAGGAGGGTGAGGAGCGTCGCGCCGTCCTCCTCATAGAGCTGTAGGTCGTTCAGCGTCGACGGACCCTCCATGCCGATCATCTTCTCGGTCGTCACCGCACGCCACGGGGAGTCGATGAGCAGGGCTTCGCCCTCGAAGCCGAAGGCGGTTTCGGGCTTGCCCTCCTGCTCCCACATCGAGCGGTAGTGCTGGCCGACCTCCGTCGCGGGCTCGGCGACCGTCATGATCCACCCGTCGGGTCCGAGCAGCCACTTCTTCATGAGCTCCGACTCGTGGTGGGCCCGCCACACGAGGTCGCGCGGACCGTCGATGAGCCGCGTGATGCGCACGTGCGTGTCGTCGAGGATCTCGGTGCGCGTGCCCTTGCCCTGCGCGTAGGCGCGCAGGTCCTGCAGCACTGCGTCGAGCTGGTCCATCGCCATGCGCGAGCCTTCGATGGCTCCCATGTCGATGGTCTGCTGCAGCGCTTCGTGCGAGACGAAGTAGGTCGTGTTGACCAGTCGAGAGCCGGAGTCGGTGGCTTCGAAGTGGAACACCATGCGCATCGCGGGGAACTCGGCGAGCGGTTGACCGTCTTCGCCGATGAACGAGTCGAGTACTTCGAAGGATGCCGGTTCGTCGATGCGCACGAACTCCCACCCGCCGCGCGAGGCCTCGCCCTGGGGGCTCGTCATCTCGTAGCGGGCGCGTCCGCCGGCGGTGAAGTCGAACTCGGTGAAGGTGGCGGGCCACCCGGGAGGGCCCCAGAAGCGCTGCAGCTGCTCGGGTCGCGTGAACGCGCGCCACAGCCGGTCGACGGGCGCGGCGAATTCGGCCTCGAGGGTCATGGTGAGCTTCTCGGGGTCGGTGGTGATGTCGGTGACGGGCATGACGTGCTCCTTCATTGGGTCGTACTGCGGTCGCGGGTTCGGTGGGATCTCGGATGCCGAAATCGGTGGTGGGGCCGGTTCGAGGCGGTCAGTCGGGGTCGTCGGCGAGCAGCGCGTCGAGTCGGTCGATGCGCGCGCGCCACAGGGATTCGTAGCGTGCGAGAAGCGCGCGGGCCCGGGCGATCATGGCCGGATCCGCCCGGACGAGCCGTTCGCGGCCCTCGGCGCGCTTGACGACGAGTTCGGCCGCCTCGAGCACGGCGACGTGCTTCTGCACCGCGGCGAACGACATGTCGTAGTCCGCGGCGAGCGCCGAGACGGACTGCTCGCGCTCGATCGTGCGGCGCAGGATGTCGCGGCGGGTCGCCGCCGCGAGGGCGTGGAACACGCGGTCGGTCTGTTCATCGGTCAGCTCCGTGGTGGGGGTCGCGGCGTTCACGGTCGTGCGAGCACCTCGCCGAGTCGGGCGGCGAACGCGTCGGGGTCGCCCGGGTAGCCGGGCTGGTCGAGGAAGCCGGAGTGGTGGCTGGGGAAGTCGAGCGCGCGCAGCACCGGCACGTCGATGTCGTAGTCGATGAGCGCAGGCATGTTGCGGAAGAGCGGGTTGGCGCGCGCACCGTCGTCGTCGGCGGACATGCCGAACATCGCGGGGTCCGGCTCGGGCTGCGCGAGATAGTCGGCGGGAAGCTCGCCGTCGCGCATGACGAGGGCGATGAACTTCGCCATCGCGGCGCCGTCGCCCTCGTCGGCGTACGTCTGCTTCATGTCGGCGACCACCTCGAGCACGACGTCGCGGTCGGGGAGCCCGGCCGCGAGGGGCGGCTCGTGCACGATCGCGCGGCGCAGGAGATCGGGCGCCGCGGCCAGCAGTGTGAGCAGGGTGACGACTCCCCCGCTCGTGCCGAACGCGTCGACGGCGCCGACGCCGGCATCCGTGATCAGCCGGCGCAGGTCGTCGGCGTGTTGCTCGGCGCTGATGTCGGTCGTCGCCTGCGGGTTGCCGTGCACGTCGTAGGTGATCGCGTCGTCGCCCGATCCCACGGTGCGGGTGGTCGTCTCGATGCTCATCATGCCTCCATACAACTGTTTGGTTGTACGTTAGGATCGCGGATGCCGGGTGTCAACCCCCTGCGTCGATCCCGTGCCGCCGCGGCATGCTGGCGATGTCCGCATCACGGAGGGAGCCGCCATGGCCGACAAGGAGTACTCACCGGACGAGGAGCCGGACACGGCAGACCTCGAGGAGCCGAGCACCGAGAAAGACCCGGGCGAGGAGCCCAAGGCGGCGACCCACGACGAGCCCGAACCCCACCACGAGGAGCCCAGCCACGAGGCGATCGGCATCGGCGTGGTCGAGCACGACGGCACCGAAAACCGCTGACGTCCGAGACACCCGCAGCGTGACCGCGGGCATCTCCCGCGTTCGCCTCACTGCTCGGTCTGATCTTCTTGTTCACGGGCCGCGCGAACGACTTCTTCCGCGGCTGAGACGCCGACCCGCCCGCCCGGCGCGGGCGTCGAGTCACCGCTGCGCGGGCTGAACGACGGATGCCGTCTCGCCGGCGCTCCGGGCATCGTCCAGATGCTGTCCGCTGAGCAGACCCGGCACCGCGGTACTGCAGCCGCACGGCGGCGTCGCCGAGCGTGTACCCCGTCGACAGCGTGACCACCGCGGTGAGCAGCAGCACTCCGACGGCGACGCCGTCGGCGATCGTGAGCTCGTTGTCGATGAGTACGTCGCGCCCGGCGATCACCAACACTAGGAGGGCGACTGCCGCCGACGACACCCCGCTCAGCAGCGCCGTGCCGAGGGCGTCGACGAGCATCGCGAGGAGCCGACGTCCCCGCGTAACCGGCTGCGGCATCGCCGCCACGGCCGCATCCGCGCGCCCGAGGCGCCAGGCGCGCGGGAGGGCGAGCGAGAAGACCGAACCGAGCACGGCGCCGAGCGTGTTGGTGAGCAGATCGTCGACGTCGAAGACCCGGTACGCACAGTCGTAGAGGCCCCACACCCCGGTCACCTGGGTCGTCTCGATCAGCAGCGAGATCCCGAGTCCCACGGCCAGCGACACGAGGATGCCGCGGTGCCAGAGCAGCCGAGCACTCCCAGCACCACGCCGGCACCGATGGCGATGACGGCGTTCATCACCTGACTCACGGAATGGGCTCCGGGGCGGGTTCGTCGCCGGACGGCTCAGCGCCACGGCGCGTCAGCAGGGAGTCCAGTCCGGCGGCCGCCCACACGGCGCCGAGGCCCGCGACGATGACGATGCCCTGCGTGACCAGCGCGTAGCCGCCCGTCGAGAAGTTCGCCTCGATCATCGCGGGGCCGACGATCGGCGGGATGACGGCGACGACCACGACGAGCCAGGTCAGCGGATGCCGTCCCCGCGCGATCACCCATCCTCCGACGCCGGCGAGCAGCGCGATGAAGCCCTGGTTGAGCACGAAGTCCCACAGCGCGGCCGGCTGGGTGAGCGTGCCGTCGCCGCGCTCGAGGCCGAACGTCGCCCACAGGAAGAGCACGACACAGGAGAGGGTGACGCCGCCGAGGCGCCGCATCCCCTTCGTCGGCAGCAGCACGAGAGCGGCCACCATCGAGCCGAGCACCAGCACGAACTGCACGATGTCGACGAGCGGCGCGTCGTTGCGGATGGTGCCGGCATACGACTCCGACTGCACGATGGCCGAGAAGTCCATGGCGGTCGCGAGGTATGTCGCGAACAGCATCGCGACGATCGCGGCGCCATAGCCCGCGGAGCGGTCGAAGCGGAGCGTCGGAGCCATGGCGCGAGACTAGCCCATGCCACCGGCCCACCCGACGGCACCGCCTAGACTGCGAAAACCGTGAAGGGGGAGCATGACGCGGCATCCGGACAACCACAAGAGCGATCGCGAGTGGGCGGGCGAGAAGCCCTCCCGTCGCGACTTCCTGCGCCGCGCCGGGATCGGCGCCGCGGGGCTCGCGATCGGGGGGTCGGCCGGTGCCGCGATCACGGCGGCCGCGACCGCGCACCCGCCGGAGTATGCGCCGCTCGCCCCCCGCAACGTCCCCGGGTTCGACCATGTCGTCGTGGTCATGTTCGAGAACCGCAGCTTCGACAACGTGCTCGGGCATCTGTACGCGGCATCCGAGCGCACGAAGGAGCAGTTCGACGGGCTCGCGCAGGGCGAGTACACGAACATCGCGCCCGACGGCACTCTCGTCCCCGCGCACATCTACTCGGGCCCGACCGATTCGGTCATGCAGCAGCCGCACCCCGATCCCGGTGAGACCTATCCGCACGTGAACACGCAGCTGTTCGGCAACGTCGCCCCCGCCTCCAATGCGTACATCGAGCGCTACGGGCAACAGCATCCGTACAACGCGCCGTCGCGCGGTCAGCAGCCCGACAACCAGGGCTTCGTGCAGGACTACGTCATCAACTTCCGCCTCACCAAGAGGCGCGAGCCGTCGGCGGAGGAGATCGCCGTGGCGATGGGCGGATTCTCGCCCGAGCAGATGCCGGTGATCTCGACGCTCGCCCGCGAGTTCGCAGTCTACGACCGCTGGTTCGCGGGCGTGCCGTCGCAGACCTTCTGCAACCGCAGCTTCTTCCACGCGTCGACGTCGCACGGCTACGTCGTCAACCACACCGGCGACGACTACTACAAGTGGGTCAACGCGCCGCCGACCCCGACGATCTTCAACCGGCTCGAAGAGGCGGGCCTCACGTGGCGCGTCTACTACGACGCGACCCAGCTCGTCTCCCTCACCGGCATGCTGCACGCCTCGGTGCTCGAGCAGTACTGGAAGTCGAATTTCCGCGAGATGAGCCAGTTCTACCTGGATGCCGCGGCCGGCGACCTGCCCGAGTACGCGTTCATCGAGCCGCGGATGGTGTTCAACCACAACGACATGCACCCGCCGTGGGGAACCGTGAAGGAGGGTGAGCTCACCCTCGACGACGGCACGAAGCTGCGCATCGCCAACAGCGCGGAATCCGACGTGCGCGCCGGCGATCAGCTCGTGCAGGACGTCTACGACGCGGTGCGCACGTCGACGAACGCGACGGGCTCGAACGCCCTCAACACGGCGCTCGTGATCACCTTCGACGAGCACGGCGGCACGTTCGACCACGTCGCGCCCCCGAGCGCCGTGCCGCCCGACAGCAGCGGACCCGGCGAGATGGGGTTCACGTTCGACCGGCTCGGCCTGCGCGTGCCGGCGATCGTGGTGAGCGCCTACACGGCGGCGGGCACCGTCGTCCACGACGAGATGCACCACGGCTCGGTGATCAACACCCTGTGCCGGCTGCACGGACTGCGTCCGTTGACCGCGCGCGACCAGACGGCGAACCCCATCTTCAACGCCGTGAACCTCACCACGCCCCGCCAGCCGTACACCTGGCCGCAGCCGAAAGCGCTCTACGCACCCCCGAACCCCGAGAAGGGCGCGCAGAAGTCGGGCGACGAGAAGCACCACGCCCGCCCGCTCACGTCCCCGGCCCGCGGGCTGCTGGGGCTGCTGTCGTCGCGGTTCGACCCGGGCGCGAAGATCCCGGAGAACTACGGCGAGGCCTACGACGCCTTGGTACTCAACGGCGACGGGCTGTTCGGCACCTTCGACTTCGACGGCGATGAAGAGGACAGCATGGCCTACAAGCGCCGGGGCCGCTGACGCGTCACACCCGCGGTAAGGCACCCGTGACGCGGCAGCCGCCGCCGGGCTCGCACGCGACCGCGGATAGACTGGTGCCATCCCCCGCCCGGCATCCCGAGTCTTGGAGCCCCGCCGCGTGAGCACCCCTGTTGCAGACACCGTCGAAAACGCCGTCGCGACCCCGGAGCGGGAGCAGCCCTACGGCGCCCTCGGTCTGAAGGACGACGAGTACGCGAAGATCCGAGAGATCCTCGGCCGCCGCCCCACCTCGGGCGAGTTGGCGATGTACTCCGTGATGTGGAGCGAGCACTGCTCGTACAAGTCGTCGAAGGTCTACCTGCGCCGGTTCGGCCAGAAGGTCAGCGACGAGATGCGCGAGCGCCTCATGGTCGGCATGGGCCAGAACGCCGGCGTCGTCGACGTGGGCGAGGGGTGGGCGGTGACCTTCAAGGTCGAGTCGCACAACCACCCGAGCTACATCGAGCCGTTCCAGGGCGCCGCGACCGGCGTCGGCGGCATCGTCCGCGACATCATCTCCATGGGCGCGCGCCCCGTCGCCGTCATGGACCAGCTGCGCTTCGGCGCCATCGACCACCCCGACACCGCACGCGTCGTGCACGGCGTCGTGTCGGGCATCTCGTTCTACGGCAATTGCCTGGGCCTGCCCAACATCGGCGGCGAGACCGTCTTCGACGCGGTCTACCAGGGCAACCCGCTCGTCAACGCCCTCGCGGTCGGCGTCATGCGCCACGAGGACATCAAGCTCGCCAACGCCACCGGCGCGGGCAACAAGGTCGTGCTGTTCGGTGCGCGCACCGGCGGCGACGGCATCGGCGGCGCGTCGATCCTCGCCTCCGACACCTTCGCCGACGGCGGCCCCACCAAGCGTCCCGCCGTGCAGGTGGGCGACCCGTTCGCCGAGAAGGTGCTCATCGAGTGCTGCCTCGAGCTGTACGCGGGCGAGCTCGTCGAGGCGATCCAGGACCTGGGCGCCGCGGGCATCTCGTGCGCGACGAGCGAGCTGGCCGCCAACGGCGGCTCGGGCATGCGGGTCGACCTCGAGAACGTGCTGCTGCGCGACCCGTCGCTCACGCCCGAAGAGATCCTCATGAGCGAGAGCCAGGAGCGGATGATGGCGATCGTCGCGCCCGAGAAGCTCGACGCGTTCCTCGCCGTCGTCGGCAAGTGGGATGTCGAGACGAGCGTGCTCGGTGAGGTGACCGGCGACGGACGCTTGCAGATCTTCTGGCACGGCGAGCAGATCGTCGACGTCGACCCGTCGACGGTCGCCGTCGACGGCCCGGTGTACGAGCGCCCGGTCGCCTACCCGACGTGGATCGACGCGCTGCGCGACGACTCGGCATCCGCGCTGCCGCGCTCGTCCGACCCCGACGTGCTGCGCGACCAGTTCCTGCAGCTGCTGGGCAGCCCGAACCTCGCCGACACGGCGTGGATCACGAACCAGTACGACTACTACGTCATGGGCAACACGGCCCTGAGCTTCCCCGACGACGCCGGCATGATCCGCGTCGACGAGGAGTCGGGCCTCGGGTTCGCGATTGCGACCGACTGCAACGGCCGCTACTGCCAGCTCGACCCGTACCAGGGCGCGCAGCTCGCCCTCGCCGAGGCGTATCGCAACGTCGCCGTCACCGGCGCCGTCCCCACTGCGGTCACCGACTGCCTGAACTTCGGCAGCCCTGAGAACCCCGAGGTCATGTGGCAGTTCGGGCAGGCCGTCGACGGCCTCGCCGACGCGTGCCTCGAGCTCGGCGTCCCCGTGACGGGCGGAAACGTCAGCTTCTACAACCAGACCGGCGACACCCCGATCTTCCCGACCCCCGTCGTCGGCGTGCTCGGGATCATCGACGACGTCGCCCGCCGCATCCCGAGCGGCTGGCAGGACGCCGGCGAGAACATCTACCTGCTCGGTGTCACGTCCACCGAGCTCAGTGGCTCGGCGTGGGCGGGCACCGTGCACGGCCACCTCGGCGGCCGTCCGCCGGCCGTCGACCTCGCTGCCGAGAAGCGTCTCGCCGAGCTCATCCAGGCCGCGTCCCAGCAGGAGCTCGTCTCCAGCGCGCACGACCTGTCGGCGGGCGGACTCGGCCAGGCTCTCGCCGAGGCCAGCCTGCGCTTCGGTGTCGGTGCCCGCGTCTGGCTGAGCGAGCTCATGGAGCGCGACAGCGTCGACGCCGCGACCGCACTGTTCAGCGAGTCCACCGGCCGCGTCATCGTCTCGGTGCCGCGCGAGGAGGACGTGAAGTTCCGGGGCCTGTGCGAGGGCCGCGGCTACCCGGTGCTGCGCATCGGCGTCACCGACGCGCCCGCCGAGACTGCGGATGCCGCGCTCGAGGTGCAGGGCCTGTTCACGCTCCCGCTCGCGCAGCTGCGCGGCGTCTCGACCGAGACCCTCCCCGCGGCCTTCGGCCCGATCATCGACGAGGTGCCCGCATGAGTGACGACGACTACGCCGGCTTCGCCGACAAGCGCGCCCGCCGCACGAAGCTCGTGGCCTGGGTGGTCATCGTGTCGCTGATCCTCGTGGGCGGCGGCGCGACGGTGCTCGCGCTCATCTTCGGCTGAGGCCACGCGGTATCCGCTGCGCGGACTGCACAGTTCGCGGCCACCGCTCAGGTGACCGGCACGCGTAGCCTGGTTAGCATGGGGACATGGACCCGCTCTGGGCGTCGATCGCCGAGTTCTGGTGGGTCGCCCCGGCCGCGGCGGGGCTCGGAGCCGCCGGGCTGATCGGCGTGCACCACCGTCGCACGGCTGCGCGCCGTATCGAGGTCGACACCGCGCGCCTCGAGCTGCGCGGTGCCCAGTCGGATGCCGTGGCCGCCCGCTCCGCCGCCCGCATCGCGCGGGCCGACCTCGCCCGCGTGCAGGCCGAGCGCGCGGCGTCCCGAGCCTCGGGCGACGATGTCGCCGCGGCGCGGCGTGAGCTCACCACGGCTCAGCGGGACGCGAAGGCGGCGGCCGCATCCGTCCGTTCGAGGCGCGCACGGCTCACGGCCGCCCGCGCCGCTCTGCCCCACACGTCCGATCCCGCGCGGCTGCCGCTGGCACGCCTCATGGCCGAGCACGACGCGGTCACGGCCGCCTGGATGCAGTACGAGACCGACCCCGCCAAGCTCATCGCCTTCCCCGAGATGCCCGACGCACGCGTGCCGGTCACGGCCGTGTTCCTGTCGGCACGGGCGGCGGCGAGCCAGGCGAGGCCGCGCGACGCCAAGGCGCGCATCACACCCGCCGAGTACGCCGCCTACCGCGATGCCGTGCACCGGCTGACCCTCGCCTTCAAGGATGCGGAGGCGTCGGCGTGGCGCGAGGCGCGCGCCTCGGGGGCGGTTCCGCCGCAGCCCCAGGCCTGGGTGTCGGTGACCCAGACAGCCGTGCTGCGCTCGGGCGAGGTGCTCGCCCGCGTCGCCGAGGAGACGATCGCCGCGCTGCGCCAGCCGCGCGGCGATCGTGACCAGGACGCGAGAGGAAGCCAGGCGCGCCGCACCCCGGGAACAGCACCGACGGCCGGACCGGCGTCCGCTCCGCACGCCGACCGCATCCCGGATGCCGCACCTCCCGCATCCGGCGGGAACCCGGTGTGGCCGGTGCCGTCACGGGAGACACGGCGCCCCGACGCCTAGAGTGACACAGTGCAGGAGTTCTGGAACTTCGCCGGCAACTACTGGTGGCTGGCCTTCCCGCTCGTCGCGGCCCTCGGCGGTGTCGGCCGCGCCTGGGAGCGCGGCGCGCGCGCCCGCCACAAGCGGCGGCTCGAGATCATCCAGGCCAAGACGGCGTTGCGCGGCGCTCCGACGCCCGTCGCGACGGCATCCGAGCCCAAGGCGATCACGAAGCCCTCACCCACGCAGCCGCAGCTGGAGAAGCTGTTCGCCGAGCACGACGCGGTGACCAAGCGCTGGCTCGAGTACGAACTCGATGTCGCGAAGCTCATCGCCTACCCGACCATCAGCGACGGTCGCCAGCCGCTGACGGCTGCGTTCCTGCGCGCCAAGAAGACGGCCGACCGGCTGCGGCCGGCCTCGGCGAAGGCACAGGTGGGCAACGACGACCTCGCCGCCTACGCGTCCGCGGTCACCGACTTCGAAGTCGCTTTCGACGTCGCCGAGCGCGAGGCACGGCGCCTGCGCGACTCCGATTTCACCGACACCGAGCGCAAGCGCCTGCAGACCGCGCGGCAGCTGCTGTCGGTCGCCGTCGACGAGGGCGCGACCGCCGCCGAGCGTCAGGTGGCCTACAAGCGCGTGCGCGAGGAGCTCGACGGGCTCATCGTCGTCTCCGACGAGGCGATCACGATCCTCGAGGAGCGCGTCGCCCTCGCCCTCACGAGCCCCACGCCGGCGGCGCCCACGAGCCCGAGCCCGACGCCGTCACCCGCACCGGATGCCGGCGCCGACGGCACCGCCCCTCAGCGCTCCTGATCCTGCGCGTCGACCCAGCCGTCGATGCCCTCGAACCAGTCGAACGGCCATTCCGCCTGCGCGTCGCGGTCGGCGGTCACCCGCGCGCGTGGCCAGCAGCACGAGCACGATGACGGGTGTGAAGGCGAGCACGGCGACGCCGAGGGCGACCGTCAGCGGCGCCAACACGAGCGCGTCGACGACACCGGGGGTCGGGTCGGCGGCGACGAGGGCGCCGTTGATGGCGCCGATCGAGGTGCCGACGACGAGGTCGGGGCGGACGCCGGCATCGAGCAGGGCGCGCGGCATCCCGACTTCGACCGCTCCCCGCACTCCCCCGCCGCCGAGCACGAACGCGACCGGTGCGCCATCCATACCGCGAACCTGCACCGCCGGATGCCGGAGGCACCCGCGCGGCGTCAGTCGGCGATCAGCGTGTCGTACGCGTCGGGGTTCGCGGCGATCCAGGCGTCGACGGCGTCGGCGTACTTCCCCTCGCCGTACTCGTTGACGACCATGTCCTCGAGCGAGCCGTACTGCTCGTCGTCGAGGCGGATGCCCGCGATGAGCTCGGCGGCCTCGGGGAACTCGTCGGCGAAGCCCGAGGTGCCCAGGAAGTGCAGCGCCTCCTTCTCACCCATGGCGCCCTTCGGGTCGGCGAGGTCCTTCAGGCCGTAGGCGGCGTTGGCCCAGAACGGGCGCCACGACGTCACGACGATGTCGCGCTGTGCCGCGACGGCACTGTCGAGCTCGGTGACCATGGCGGCCGTCGACGAGGTGAGCAGCTGGTACTCGCCCTCCAGGCCGTAGGCGGGGAGCATCGACTCCTGCGTCTGCTTGGTGAGGCCCGCGCCCGGCTCGATGCCGACGATCTGGCCGCCGAAACGGTCGGCCTGACCGGCGAGGTCTTCGATCGAGTCGATGTCGACGTAGTCGGGCACCGCGATCGTGAGCTTCGCGTTGTCGTAGTAGGCGCCGAGGTCGTCGATCTGACCCTCGTACGACTCCATGTACGACGCGTGGGTCAGCTCGGGCCACGCCGACGGGTAGATGTCGATGTCGCCCTGGGCGAGGCCCGCGTACAGGGGTCCGGCCTCGGTGAGCTCCTCCATCTCGACGCTGTAGCCGAGCTTCGTGAGCTGGTCCTCGAGCAGGTAGGCGGTGCTGAGGCCGTCGGTCCAGCCGGGCAGGTAACCGAGGGTGATGGTGCCCTTGCTGTCGGCACCGCCCTCGTCCGAGCCGCCCTGGGCCTGGTTGCCGCTCGCGCAGCCGGCGAGCGCCAGGGAGGCCGCGGCGCCGAGCGCCAGGATGCCGGTGAGGTGTCGCTTGTTCATGTGAGTGCCTTTCGTATTCTTCGGTGCGTTCCGTATGGGTGCGAAGGATGCCGGGGTCCGGCATCCGAGGGGGTCAGACGGTCGGCTGCAGCCGGCGCTCGGTCTCCTCCGCGGCCGCGTCGACCGGCCGGGGCGCCGACGCGGCGAGGGCGCGGCGACGGGCGAGCAGGTTCAGCAGCGACGAGGACTGGCCGCGCAGGTCGCCGAGCGCGGCGGTGAGGCGGTCGAGGTAGACGGCGAGGAAGACGACCGCGAGGCCCGCTTCGGCGCCCTTCGCGATGTTCACCGTCGACATGGCCTGCACGACCTCCTTGCCCAGGCCGTCGGCGCCGGCCATGCCGGCGATGACCGCCATCGACAGGGCGAGCATGATGACCTGGTTGACGCCGGTCATGATCGTCGGCATCGCGAGCGGCAGCTGCACGCCGCGCAGGATCTGGCCGGGGGTCGCGCCGAACGCGTGACCCGCCTCGACGGTCTCGGCGTCGACGTTGCGGATGCCGAGCTCGGTGAGGCGCACGCCGGGCGGCAGCGCGAAGATGACGGTGGCGACGAGGCCGGGGACGACGCCGATCGAGAAGAACACGATCGCGGGGATGAGGTAGACCAGGCCCGGCATCGTCTGCATGAGGTCGAGCACGGGCTTGACGATCGCGCTCACACGGTCGCTGCGCGCGGCCCAGATGCCCACCGGCACCGCGATGAGGATCGCGATGATCGTCGCCACGAGCACGAGGGCGAGGGTCTGCATCGCCGTCACCCACTGGCCCATCGCGAGGATGAGGGCGAAGGAGACGACCGTGCCGATCGCGAACTTCCACGACCGCACGACCCAGCCCAGCAGCGCGGCCACCACGATGACGCCGACGATGGGGGTGTTCAGCAGCGCATCGGTGAGCGAGTCGACGAGCCACGACAGGATCGTCGAGATCGCGGTGAGCAGCCCGTGCAGGTTGTCACGGATCCAGTCCACCGCGGTGGCGGCCCACTGGCCGACGGGGATGCGGAAGCCGTCCATCAGCGCACCCCCTCCGTCTCGGTCGCCGTGGCGCCGACGGCGGCTCCGGCGAGCACTTCGTCGATGACGGTCACCGGCACGGGATCGGGCAGCACCGCGATCTCCGAGGTGTCGGTGGTCGACGGGCCGAGGGCGGTCAGCAGCGTGATGCGCGGGATGACACCCACGAGGCGCTGGTCGGAGTCGACGACCGCGAGCGGCAGCGGCGACTCGGCCGCCGGTACGAACAGGTCGATGAGCACGTCGTCGACCCCGACGGATGCCGGGGCGGGGCGCACCGCATCCGCGATGGTCGTGGCGCCGCGACGCACCAGCTTGAGGGCGTCGCGGTCGGTGACGATCCCGCGCAGGCGGCGGTCGCGCGAGACGACGTAGATCGCCGCCATGCGGGCGTCGCGCATCTGGCGCAGCGCGGTGCGGGGTCCCGCCGAATCGGCGACGGCGACCGGGGTCGCCCGCTCCATGACGTTGCCGGCCGTGAGCACGCGTGCCCGGTCGACGTCCTGCACGAACTGCTCGACGTAGTCGTTCGCGGGGTCGGTGAGGATGTCCTCGGGCGTGCCGATCTGCACGATGCGGCCGTCGCGCATGACGGCGATGCGGTCGCCCAGGAACATCGCCTCGTTGAGGTCATGGGTGATGAACACGATGGTCTTGCGCAGCTTCTGCTGCAGCTCGAGCAGCTGCTCCTGCATCTCGCGGCGGATGAGCGGGTCGAGCGCGCTGAAGGCCTCGTCCATCAGCAGGATGTCGGTGTCGGCGGCGAGCGCGCGGGCGATGCCGACGCGCTGCTGCATGCCCCCCGACAGCGCGGAGGGCAGCTTGTCGCCCCAGCCGTCGAGGCCCACGAGGCTCAGGATCTCGTCGGCCTTCGCGCGCCGCTCGGCCTTGCCGACGCCGCGCAGCTCGAGCGGGTAGGCGACGTTGTCGGCCACGGTGCGGTGCGGCAGCAGCGCGAAGTGCTGGAACACCATCGCGATCCGCTCGCGCCGGATGCCGCGCAGCCGTGCGGCGGGGATGCCGGTGATGGGCGATCCCTGCACGCGGATGGTGCCGCCCGTCGCATCGTGCAGGCCGTTGAGCATGCGGATGAGGGTGGACTTGCCCGAGCCGGACAGGCCCATGATGACGAAGATCTCACCCGGCTCCACCGAGAAGCTCGCGTCGATGACGGCGGCCGTCGCGTCGGTCAGGTCTTCTCTGCGCGTACCGGCGCGCAGCTTCCCGACGGCGGCCTTCGGGTTGCGGCCGAACACCTTGAACAGATGCTCGGCCTCGAGGGCGGGGGTGGCGGACGGCGCCGCCTGGACAGAGGGAACGGTCACAGGACACCTCGGCAGCCCGGTGCAAAAGGGGCTGCATCGGTCACGCCCGGGTGGTGGGCCACGCGCGCTCTCGGGAAGCGCTCCGGCCGCGGATGTCGGATCCGGGCCAAGGCCACCGACCTTACGCCCGGCGGTCTGACTCGCTGAACCCCAGAGGGTCACCACCGGTCGCGGACTGGTCTGATCGGACCTGCCGCGTGCTCGCAACAGGCCTCGTCCACCGTTTCATCCACGCGAATGTAGGGCAAATTCGCATCTCGCGGTCGTTGCGGCTATCACGCGGGCGCGCGTCGGGACCGGGCGGATCCCGCATCCGAAAGGTGTTGACACCGCGCGCGGTTCTATGGTTACTTAGTCAGGTAACTAACCCACTGACCACGAGGAGCCGGCGTTGATCGATGAAGGCAGAGCGCTCTTCCTGCAGATCGCGGAGAGCGTCGAGGACTCGATCGTCGACGGGAGCCTGGCCGAAGACAGCCGTGCCCCCTCGACGAACGAACTCGCGTCCTTCTATCGGATCAACCCCGCCACCGCCGCGAAAGGAGTGAACATGCTCGTCGAGAAGGGCGTTCTCGCCAAGCGTCGCGGCATCGGGATGTTCGTCGCCCCCGGTGCCCGCGCCCAGCTGCTCGCCGAGCGCCGCTCCGCGTTCGCCGACCGCTTCATCGGACCGCTGCTGGCCGAAGCCCGCACCCTCGGCCTCACGGCCGACGAACTCGCCGACCTGGTCCGCGATCGGGCCGCTACGGACGGCAGCACCGCAACCACCACTACCTCCACCACCTCGGAAGGAACCGCACGATGACCGCCATCTCGGTGAGCCATCTCACCAAGCGCTACAAGGACACCCTCGCCCTCGACGACGTCTCGCTCTCGCTCGACGAGAACGTGATCTACGGCCTGCTCGGTCGCAACGGCGCCGGCAAGACCACCCTCATGTCGATCCTCACGGCGCAGAACTTCGCCACCCGCGGCGAGGTGCGCGTCTTCGGAAAGGACCCGTACGAGAACGCCGGCGTGCTCTCGCGCATCTGCTTCGTGCGGGAGTCGCAGAAGTACCCCGAAGACGCGCTGCCCACGCACGCGTTCGAGATGGCGCGCCTGTTCTTCCCCAACTGGAGCCAGGAGCTCGCCGACGACCTCGTCGCCGCGTTCCAGCTTCCGCTGAAGACGCGCATCAAGAAGCTCTCCCGCGGTCAGCTCTCCGCCGTCGGCGTGATCATCGGACTCGCCTCGCGCGCCGAGATCACCTTCTTCGACGAGCCGTACCTGGGTCTCGACGCCGTCGCGCGGCAGATCTTCTACGACCGGCTGCTCGAGGATTACGCCGAGCACCCCCGCACCGTGATCCTCTCCAGCCACCTGATCGACGAGGTCTCGAACCTCATCGAGCGGGTCGTGGTCATCGACCGCGGCCGCATCCTGCTGAACGAAGAGACGGATGCCGTGCGCGGTCGTGCGGCGACGATCGTCGGCGACGCGGCCACTGTCGACGCCTTCGTCGCCGGACGCGAGGTGCTGCACCGCGAGAGCCTCGGCCGGGTCACGGGTGTCACCGTGCTCGGCGAGCTCACCGCCGCCGACCGCGCGCGACTCGACGCCGACGGCCTCGAGATCGCCCCCGTGTCGCTGCAGCAGCTGGTCGTGCGCCTCACGCAGCACGCCTCGGCATCCGCCGATACCGACTCCGCCACGGAAGGAGCACTCCGATGAGCCGCACGCTCAACGTCGTCCGCATGCAGCTGGTCAACCGGCAGACCTTCATCTGGGTGCCGCTGATCGTGCTCGGAGGCGCTTTCGTCGTCACGTGGGGCATCTGGGCGGTGCTGTTCGCCAACGGTGTGCGCGGGGAGATGTACGGCGGAGGTGCGCAGGCGCCGCTGTGGTACTTCGCGGTCGTCGGCGTGCAGGCGCTGACGCTCACGTTCCCGTTCTCGCAGGCCATGAGCGTCACCCGGCGGGAGTTCTACCTCGGCACGCTGCTGACGGCGGCCCTCACCTCGGCGATCCTCGCGGTGATCTTCGTCGTCGGCGGCGCGATCGAGACGGCGACGGGCGGCTGGGGCGTCGGCGGCTACTTCTTCGCCCTGCAGTGGCTGTGGGATCTCGGTCCGCTCATGGCCGGCGTGTTCTTCTTCGTGCTGGCGATGTTCGCCTTCGTCGTCGGGTTCTGGGCCGCCACGATCTACAAGCGCTTCGGCAACCTGTGGCTGACCGTCGTGCTCGTCGGTCTCGCGATCCTGATGCTGTTCGCCGTCTGGCTCATCAGCGTCACGTCGTCGTGGGTGCAGGTGTTCTCGTTCATCGCCGACGCCGGCGTGGGCGGGCTCACCGGGGCACTCGCACTCGTGACCGTCGCGATGGCGCTGATCAGCTTCCCGATCCTGCGCCGCGCCACCCCCTGACCGGTTCCGGCATCGAGAACGCCCCCGTCGCTCACGGACGGGGGCGTTCTGCGCGTCTCAGCGTCCGTCGGCGGCGGCCTCGTGGTGGCGGATCACCTCGGCGACGACGAAGCTGAACCACTTCTGCGCGAACTCGGGGTCGAGGTCGGCATCGACGGCCAGCTGACGCAGGCGAGCGATCTGGCGCTCTTCGCGGGACGGGTCGGATGCCGGCATCCCGTGCTCCGCCTTGAGCACACCGACCTGCTTCGTGCAGCGGAACCGCTCGGCGAGCATGAAGATGAGGGCGGCGTCGATGTTGTCGATGCTGGCGCGCAGGGACAGCAGCTGGGCGTGGGCATCCGTCATGCCCCGAGACTACCGGCCGGCGGTGGGGGCTCCCCCTAGAGTGTGACCATGAGAAGCCGACGCCGCGAACGCGAGGCCGCCCTGCCCGTCGCGGAGCCGATCGGAGCGCCGGGGTCGCCGGCATCCGTGCCCGTCCGCACGATCGCCGCGAACCTCAACCGCCCGTTCGTCGTCGGGTTCTTCCTCGTCTTCGGCGGGCTCGCCGCCTTCGCGCTCGGCATGGCGATCTCGAGCCTCGTCACGATCTGGATCTACATCGCCTTCGCGCTGTTCGCCGCGCTGGGACTCGACCCGATCGTCCGCCGGCTCGAGAAGCACACCTCGCGGGCGTGGGCGATCGTCATCGTCTACTTCGTCTTCGCGCTCGTGCTCGTCGGCGTCGTGTGGCTCATCCTGCCGACGGTCGTCTCGCAGATCGCGCAGTTCATCCGCGACATCCCCTCGATGATCGCCTCGATCCAGCAGACCGAGCTCTACGGCTGGGTGCACGACCAGTTCGGCGCGCAGGTGCCCGACATGCTGGCCGACCTGCAGCGCTTCCTCACCAACCCCGCCAACATCGCCGCGATCGGCGGCGGCGTGCTGCAGGTGGGTCTGTCGATCGGCAGCGGGATCTCGGGCCTGATCATCATCATCGTGCTGAGCCTGTACTTCCTGGCGACCCTGCCCGAGATGAAGCAGGCGCTGTACCGCCTCGTGCCCGCGCGCACACGGCCCCTCACCTCGGAGCTGACCGAGCAGATCACCGAGTCGGTCGGCGGCTACCTCGGCGGCATGGTGACGCTGGCGTTCTTCAACTCGCTCATGACCTTCCTGCTGTACAGCGTGCTGGGGCTGCCGTTCCCGGCGCTGCTGGCCGTGGTCGCCTTCTGCATCACGATCATCCCGCTCGTCGGAACCGTGCTGTTCTGGGGCATCGGATCTGTCGTCGCCCTGATCAGCAATCCGGTGGGTGCGCTGATCTTCGCGATCGCCTATCTGGTCTACATGCAGATCGAGGCATACATCCTGACACCGCGGGTCATGAACAAGGCCATCGCCGTGCCCGGGTCGCTCGTGGTCATCGGCGCCCTCGTCGGCGGCACCCTCATGGGCCTGCTCGGCGCGCTCGTCGCGATCCCCGTCACGGCGTCGATCCTGCTCATCATCAAGAAGGTCTGGATCCCCAAGCAGGACGCCGCCCTCTGACCGGGGCGGCAGGTCAGAGCGGGAGCAGGTGCGTGGGGGTCGGGACCTCGACGCGGTGGCGCACCCGCCCGGGAGCGCCGGTGCGCTCATCGAGGGTGAGCGAAGCCACCGATCCCGAGCGCTGACCGGCGACGAGCACGGTGTCGTAGGTCACGAGCTGGTGGCGCGGCCAGTCGACGCCGGATTCGACCATGGCGACGGGGTACAGCTCGGCGCCGGTGCCGCCCACGCGCAGGCTCGCGAGCGTGTTGCTCCCCCGCACCCCGACGACGACGAACCGGGCGTCGCGTGAAAGGCAGATCTCTCCCGGGTAGTCCACGCCGACGAGCGTGCCGGGGGACACCGGCGTCCCCGCCACGAGACTCCAGGCGCCGAAGCGGTCGGGCGCGAGCACGAAGACCTCGTTCGAGTACTCGGTGACGACGTACAGATGCCCCGACGGATGCCACACCGTGTGGCGTGGGCCCGACCCGAACGGCAGTGCGACCACACCTCGCTGCCGCATTCCACCGCGCGAGGTGTCCCAGATGCGCACCTGATCGTGCCCGAGGTCCGAGCTCACGAGCACGCCGCCCGGCACGAAACGCGCCTGGTGGGCATGGGGCGCACGTTCCGGCTCGCGACCGGCGTACGGATCGGTCGACGCCTCGCCGGCGGTGACGGCGCCGAGCCGCCCCTCGGCATCGAGCGCCACCCGCATGACACGTCCGTCGCCGTAGCACGAGGCGATGAGGAAGCCGCCGTCGGGCGCGGCCACGACGTGGCAGATGCCCGCGCCCACCTCGACGGCGGCGCCGACCGGTTCGAACGCCTCCTCGCCGACCCGGCGGAAGGCCCGCACGGCCCCGGCGCCTTCGAGGGCCGCGTAGACGATCGGGAGCGAGGGATGCCACGCCAGCCACGACGGTGACGCGGCCGCGAACGCCGTGCCGCCGAATCCGAGCGCGCCGCCCGAGAGCGTCTCGTCGGCCGCGCCCGCGCGCAGCAGGCCCGCGCCGGTCGCGTCACCGTCCATGTCGGCGCCGTAGCCGCCGATCAGGAGCCGAGCCACACCGCGGCCGAGGTCAGTCGACGAGGTCGTGGCGCACGATGACGGCGTCGCGGGCCGCGCCCACGCCGATCACCGAGATGCGCGTGCCGCTGATCTTCTCGAGCGCGAGCACGTAGTCCTGCGCGGCCTGGGGCAGCTCGTCGAAGGAGCGTGCGGTCGAGATGTCCTCCGACCAGCCCGGGAAGTACTCGAGGATCGGCGTCGCGTGGTGGAAGTCGCTCTGATTCACGGGCACCTCGTCGAAGCGCTCACCGTCGACGTCGTAGGCGACGCACACCGGGATCTGCTCGAGGCCCGTGAGGATGTCGAGCTTCGTCAGCACGAGGTCGGTGATGCCGTTGACGCGCGTCGCGTAGCGGGTCACGGGCGCGTCGTACCAGCCGACACGACGGGGGCG
Source organism: Microbacterium telephonicum (assembly GCF_003651225.1). GTDB lineage: Bacteria > Actinomycetota > Actinomycetes > Actinomycetales > Microbacteriaceae > Microbacterium > Microbacterium telephonicum. Next base: position 166,269 of record NZ_RCDB01000001.1, on the reverse strand, counting down.
ACCCGTCGTCGTGCCGAACTCGAAGCCGCGGGAGCGCAGCCACTCGCCCTGCTCGTCGAACAGCTCGGTCGGGAACGGGCCGGAGCCGACGCGGGTCGTGTACGCCTTGACGATGCCGACGATGCGGTCGAGGCGGTTGGGTCCGACGCCCGAACCCGTCGAGGCGCCACCGGCGGTCGCCGACGACGAGGTCACGAAGGGGTAGGTGCCGTGGTCGACGTCGAGCATCGTGGCCTGGCCGCCCTCGAAGACGACGACGTCGCCGGCATCCAGGGCCTCGTTGAGCAGCAGACCGGTGTCGGCGACCATCGGACGCAGCCGCTCGGTGTAGGCGAGCAGGTCGTCGACGATCTCGTCGGCCGTGATCGCGCGGCGGTTGAACACCTTCACGAGCAGGTGGTTCTTCTGGTCGAGGGCGCCCTCGACCTTCTGCCGCAGGATGTTCTCGTCGAACAGGTCCTGGATGCGGATGCCGACGCGGTTGATCTTGTCGGCGTAGGTGGGGCCGATGCCGCGCCCGGTGGTGCCGATCATCCGCTTGCCGAGGAAGCGCTCGCTGACCTTGTCGAGCGTGCGGTGGTACTGCGTGATGACGTGGGCGTTCGCGCTGACGCGCAGGCGCGACGTGTCGACGCCGCGGGCGGCGAGCGCCTCGAGCTCGTAGAAGAGCACCTCGAGGTCGATGACGACGCCGTTGCCGATCACCGCGTTCACCCCGGGCGACAGGATGCCGCTGGGCAGCAGGTGCAGCGCGTACTTCTCGTCGCCGATCACCACCGTGTGGCCGGCGTTGTTGCCGCCGTTGAACTTGACGACCCAGTCGGTGCGCTCACCCAGGAGATCGGTGGCTTTGCCCTTGCCCTCGTCTCCCCACTGCACTCCGACGATCACGATGCCTGGCATGGGCTACTCCCCCGTTATCGGACGGTTACACCCCATCCTATCGAGCGGACGCCCGCCACACCGTTCGACGACGCCTGCAGCGGGAGGCCGCCGTGTGCGTGCGGGTCACTCGATCGGATCGCGCAGTTCGTCGAAGCCCTCCGTGGCGGTGGGGCGGTCCTCGCTGCGCAGCCAGTCGAAGACGATCTGGGTCTCGGTCGACGCGACGGCGGGGTCCATGCTCAGTCGTGAGGCGACGAAGTCGCGCAGCTGCTCGGGAGAGCGCGTGACGACGTGGATGAGGAAGTCGGTCTGGCCGCCGAGGAAGAAGATGTTGAGCACGTTCGGCAGGCGGATGACGCGCTCGGCATACGTGCGGATGGCGGGGCGTGCCTGGGCGCGCAGGCGCACGGCGACGATCGCCTGCAGCGGGAGCCCCAGCGCACCGTAGTCGACCGTCGCGTGCGCCGTGCCGAGGATGCCGGCCTCGCGCAGCGCCTTCATCCGGGCGAGGGTCGTCGAGGGCGACACGCGCAGGCGGTCGGCCAGCGCCTGGTTGGTGAGGTCGGCGTCGCGGTTGAGCTCCCAGAGGATGCGTTCATCGAGGTCGTCGATGCGTCGCGTGCGGCCGGCTCCACGATCCTTCGGGGTGGGGTCGGATGGCGAGCCCTGTGTCATAGATTCCTCCAGATCACGTCCTGTCTCCGCAGATTCTGCAGAACAGCATCCGTCGACACAAGAACGGTCGTATCTTCCTCCCGTTCCCCGCATTTCCGTGAGCACCACTCGATACGCCCCTACGAAGGAGCGCGCCATGCGCATCGGCATCCCCACCGAGATCAAGAACCACGAGTACCGCGTCGCGATCACCCCCGCCGGAGTGCGCGAATTCACTCGCCGCGGTCACGAGGTCATCGTGCAGTCGGGGGCCGGGCTCGGCAGCGCGCTCACCGACCAGCAGTACGCCGCCGCCGGCGCGACGCTCGGCACGGCGGCGGAGGCGTGGGCCGCTCCGCTCGTCATGAAGGTCAAGGAGCCGGTCGAAAGCGAGTACGGGTACCTGCGCGCCGACCTCACCCTCTTCACCTACCTGCACTTGGCCGCCGACCCGGCGCTCGTCGACGCACTGCTGGATGCCGGCACCACCGCGATCGCCTACGAGACGGTGCAGCTGCCCGACCGCTCGCTGCCGCTGCTCGCGCCGATGAGCGAGGTCGCCGGCCGCCTGTCGGTGCTCGTCGGCGGCTACCACCTGCTCGGCTCCCAGGGCGGCCGCGGCTCGCTGCTGGGCGGGGTGCCCGGCGTGCGGCCCGCGAAGGTCGCCGTCATCGGGGCGGGCATCTCCGGCGGCAACGCCGTCGCGCAGGCGGTCGGGATGGGCGCCGACGTCACCGTGCTCGACCTGTCGCTGCCGCGCCTGCGCGAGGTCGACGCCCAGTACCGCGGCGCGGTGAAGACCGTCGCCTCCAGCGCCTACGAGATCGAACGCGCCGTCACCGAGGCCGACCTCGTGATCGGCGCCGTGCTCGTGCCCGGTGCCAAGGCCCCGCGGCTGGTGACCCGCGAGATGGTGGCGGGCATGCAGCCCGGCAGCGTGCTCGTCGACATCGCGATCGACCAGGGCGGCTGCTTCGAGGACTCGCATCCGACGACCCACGAAGACCCCACCTTCCCCGTGGAGCGCTCGATCTTCTACTGCGTCGCGAACATGCCGGGCGCCGCCGCCGCGACCTCGACCCCCGCGCTCACCAACGCGACCCTCCCCTACGCGCTCGCGATCGCCGACCGCGGCTGGGCGGATGCCGTCGCCGCCGACCCCGCCCTCGCCGGGGGCCTCAGCACCCACTCGGGTCGCATCGCCCACCCCGCCGTGGCCGCCGCCTTCCCCGACCGCCCCGCCGAGGTCTGACGCGCGCCGCGGTGCGCACACCCGGGGCTCGTAGGCTGGGGGCATGCGTGCTCGCCTCCTCGCCGCCGCGGCTGCGGCCGGCCTCCTGCTGACCCTCACCGCCTGCGCCGGGCAGACCGAGCCCGCCGCATCGGCTCCCGCCACGACGCAGACGCCGGCCGCATCCGGTTGCACCTACGCCGAGGCCGCGGGCGGCGTGCGCGAAGTCGACGCCCCTCCCGCCGAACCCACCGTGTCGGGTGAGGTCTCGGCGACGCTGCAGACCTCGGCGGGCGAGCTCCAGCTCACCCTCGACGCCGACCGCACCCCGTGCACCGTCGGCAGCTTCGTGTCGCTGGCCGAGCAGGGCTACTTCGACGGCACGACGTGCCACCGACTCACCACCGAGGGCATCTTCGTGCTGCAGTGCGGCGACCCCTCCGCGACCGGCCGCGGCGGCCCCGGATACCGCTACGCCGACGAGCTCGACGGCACCGAGACCTACCCGGCCGGCACCCTCGCGATGGCCAACGCCGGTCCCGACACCAACGGCTCGCAGTTCTTCATCGTCTACGAAGACACGCAGCTCCCCGCCGCCTACACCGTCTTCGGCCACGTCGACGAGTCCGGCGTCGGGGTGGTACGGCAGGTCGCGGCCGCCGGGCTCGCCGACGACGGCATCGCCCCCGCGACGCCCGTCGACATCACCGCGGTCACGATCGGCTGAGCCGACCCCGTCCGTCACGCGGCGGGTGCGGCATCCGCCCGCTCAGTAGACTGGGGCACCATGTCGAAGGTCCTCCAGTCCCTGCCCGTCGGCGAGCGCGTCGGCATCGCCTTCTCCGGGGGCCTTGACACCTCCGTCGCCGTCGCGTGGATGCGCGACAAGGGTGCCGTACCCTTCACCTACACGGGCGATCTCGGCCAGTACGACGAGGACGACATCGCCTCGATCCCCGGCCGCGCCCTGCAATACGGCGCCGAAGCCTCGCGCCTCATCGACTGCAAGCCGCTGCTCGTCGAAGAGGGCCTCGTCGCCCTCTCGTGCGGCGCGTTCCACATCCGCTCGGGCGGGCGCACCTACTTCAACACGACGCCGATCGGCCGCGCCGTCACCGGCACCCTCCTCGTGCGGGCGATGAAGGAGGACGGCGTCGACATCTGGGGCGACGGCTCCACCTACAAGGGCAACGACATCGAGCGGTTCTACCGCTACGGGCTGCTGGCCAACCCGGCCCTGCGCATCTACAAGCCGTGGCTGGATGCCGACTTCGTCACCGAGCTCGGCGGTCGCAAGGAAATGAGCGAGTGGCTCGTCGCGCACGGCTTCCCCTACCGCGACTCGGTCGAGAAGGCGTATTCCACCGACGCGAACATCTGGGGAGCCACGCACGAGGCCAAGACCCTCGAGCACCTGAACGTGTCGCTCGAGACGGTCGAGCCGATCATGGGCGTCCGCTTCTGGGACCCGTCCGTCGCGATCGAGACCGAAGACGTCACCGTCACCTTCGAGGCGGGCCGCCCCGTCGCGATCAACGGCGTCGAGTTCGCGGATGCGGTCGCCCTCGTGAAAGAGGCGAACGCGATCGGCGGTCGCCACGGCCTCGGCATGAGCGACCAGATCGAGAACCGCATCATCGAGGCGAAGTCGCGCGGCATCTACGAGGCGCCGGGCATGGCGCTGCTGTTCATCGCCTACGAGCGCCTCGTCAACGGCATCCTCAACGAGGACACCCTCGCGACCTACCACGAGCAGGGCCGCCGCCTCGGCCGCCTCATGTACGAGGGTCGCTGGCTCGAGCCGCAGTCGTTCATGCTGCGCGAGTCGATCCAGCGCTGGGTGGGGTCGTCGATCTCCGGCTCGGTGACGCTGCGCCTGCGCCGCGGCGAGGACTACACGATCCTCGACACCGTCAGCCCCAACCTGTCGTACGGCCCCGAGAAGCTGTCGATGGAGCGCGTCGGCGACGCCGCGTTCGGCCCCGTCGACCGCATCGGCCAGCTCACGATGCGCAACCTCGACATCGCCGACTCGCGTGCCCGCCTCGAGCACTACGCGGGCCTCGGCCTCATCGGCGGTGCCACGGCGGAGCTGGTCGGCGAGCTCGCGTCGGGCGAAGCGCCGGAGATCACCGAGCACGTGCAGCCGTTCGATGCGGCCCGCGAGGAGCTGGCCGGAGCCGTCGACGCGGCCGGCGAGTCGGCCTCGTTCGAGTTCGGCGCGGACTGACCCGCACCGCTCGTATCAACGAAAGTGCACAACGGTGTGCATGATCGTGTACGATCCACAGGTGCGAAACAGCTGGCGTATCTTCACGAGGGACGTTGGGCGACTCTTCCACCAACGCAAGGCGTGGGTCATCGTCGTCGGCGTGCTCATCACCCCCGCGCTGTACGCCTGGTTCAACATCAACGCGTTCTGGGACCCGTACGCGAACACGGAGAACATCGGCGTCGCCGTCGTCAACCTCGACGAGGGATCGACTTCTGAACTGACCGGCTCACTCGACGTCGGCGCTCAGGTCGTCGACCAGCTCGCCGACGACACCCAGCTCGGCTGGCAGTTCATGGACGAGGACGAAGCCCAGGCCGCCGTCCGCTCCGGTGACGTCTATGCGGCGATCGTCATCCCCGCCGACTTCAGCGCCAACCTGCTCAGCATCACCTCGGGCGATTTCACGCAGCCGACGCTGCGGTACTACGTCAACGAGAAGGCGAGCGCCATCGCGCCCAAGATCACCGACGCCGGCGCCTCCGGCATCGACGATCAGATCACCAGCAGCTTCCGCGGCCAGGTCGCCGAAGCCGTGACCGAGATCCTCAAGGATGCCGGCGAGGACACCGAGCTGCGTCTGCTCAACGCCCGCGACGACACCCTCAACGCCTTCGACGAGGCGACCGCGACGATCACGTCGGCGCGCGAGGACATCGGGCAGCTGGCGAGCGGTCTCGGCGACGCCCGCTCCACGCTCTCGTCGGCGCAGGGCGCCCTCGACGACATCGACGCGACGCTCTCCGACGTCCAGACGGCGATCGCGCAGGCCCAGTCGATCATCAGCGAGGCCCAGCAGCAGGTCGTCGCCTTCACGGATGCCGCGACCTCCGCCTACGTCGACGGTGCGACGCTGCTGGCCGACGCCTCCGCGCAGGCGCACGTGTCGGTCACGGCGCTCACGCAGGCCTTCGATCAGGCGGGCGTGCAGGTGGACTCGGCGATCGCCGGCATGACGGCGGTGGTTGCCGCCAACGCCGACGCGATCGCCCGTCTGCAGGCGCTCGTGGACGACGCCTCGCTCGACCCCACCGTCACGGCACGTCTCACGGAGGTGATCACGCAGCTGCAGTCCCGCAACCAGGCCGACCAGGATCTCCTGACGCAGCTGTCCGACCTCAACTCCGACGCGGCCGCCTCCACGGCGGCGCTGCAGTCCGCCGCCGATGCGCTCGACGCGGCCGTGCAGGATGCGAAGAGCTCGGCCTCCGGCATCCGCTCACTGCTGATGACGACCGTCCCGGCCCTCAACCAGGCGATGTCGGCGCTGTCGACCAGCGCCGGCGCGTTCTCGGCGGCACTGTCCGCCCAGCAGACCCAGCTGGCCCAGGCCGGCACGCTGCTCGGTGCGCTGGACGACCAGCTCGTGACCACGGTCGCCGCACTCGAGAGCCTCGACGGCAACCTCGAGGGCATCCAGACCGGCATCTCCACCGCCCGCACCGACGTGCTCGCGCTCGGTTCGGCCTCCGCGATGAGCGCGCTGAGCACCCTGACCGGACTCGATAAGGCGCAGATCGCGGATTTCGTCGCCTCCCCCGTCGAGGTGTCCGAGGTCGACGTCTTCCCCGTCGACACCTACGGGTCGGCGATGGCGGCGCTGTTCACCAACCTGTCGCTGTGGATCGGCGCCTTCGTGCTGATGGTCATCTTCAAGGTCGAGGTCGACACGGAGGGGATCGAGGACATCACGGTGCGCGAGGCCTACCTCGGGCGGTTCCTGCTGCTGGCCGGCATGGTCACGCTGCAGGCGCTGATCGTGACGATCGGAAACCTCATCATCGGAGTGCAGACCGTCAGCGCCGTCGCGTTCGTCGGCACCGGGGTGCTCGTCGGCCTGGCGTATCTGAGCATCATCTACGCCCTGTGCGTCGCCTTCGGCCATGTCGGACGAGGCCTGGCGATCCTCCTCGTGATCATGCAGATCCCCGGCGCCTCGGGCCTGTACCCGATCGAGATGATGCCCGGCTTCTTCCGCACCATCTACCCGTTCCTCCCCTTCACCTACGGCATCGACGCCTTCCGGGAGACGATCGGCGGCTTCTACGGAGCGCACTACTGGAAGTACCTCGGCACGCTCGCGATTTTCGTCGTGCTCGCCTTCATCCTCGGCCTCGTGCTGCGCAGCCGCCTCACGAACTTCAACCGCATGTTCAACCGCGAGGTCGCCGCAACCGACCTGCTGGTCAGCGAGAACGTCCAGGTCGGGGGCAACTCCTACCGCCTCCGCGACGTGCTGCAGGCCCTCTCGAACCGCCGCGAATACCGCGACAGCCTCGCAGAGCGCGCCGAGCGCTTCCGTCACCACTACCCCACGTTCCTGCGGATCACGACACTGACGGGCGCGGCCGGCCTCGCCGTGCTGGGCATCGTGGCCTGGCTGCTGCCCGGCGGAAAGGCGTGGCTCCTGGGCATCTGGGTGCTGTGGTGCCTACTGCTGATCGGCTTCCTCGTGACCATCGAGTACATCAAGCAGAGCTTCGAGCTGTCCGCCGAGGTCGGCGGCCTCGACGACGAGCACCTGCGGCAGGAGCTCGTCCGAGATCACCACGCGCACGCGGAAGGGGGTGCACACGCATGAAGGACATCCTCCGACTGACCCGGCGCGACCTGCGCCACGCCACCAGCAACGTCATGGCGATCGTCGTGCTGTTCGGCCTCGTCGTCATCCCCTCGCTGTTCACCTGGTTCAACGTCATCGCGAGCTGGGATCCGTTCTCCAACACCAAGAACCTGAAGGTGGCCGTCGCGAGCACGGATGCCGGGTACGAGAGCGACCTGATCCCGGTCCGCATCAACGTGGGCGAGCAGGTCATCTCCGCCCTGCGTGCGAACGACGACCTCGAGTGGGTGTTCACCACCGAGGAGGACGCGATCGACGGCACCCGCTCGGGCGATTACTACGCCGCGCTCGTGCTGCCGGAGTCCTTCAGCGCGGACATGCTGACCTTCTTCGCGGACGGCGGCGAACGCACCTCCATCGCGTACTACACGAACCAGAAGAAGAACGCACTGGCCCCCAAGGTCACCGATCAGGGTGCGGAAGGCGTCTCGACGCAGATCAACGAGGTGTTCACCGAGACGATCAGCGAGGTCGCCCTGGGCCTGGTCTCGTCGCTGTCCGACTACCTCACCGACGCCGACACCCAGCTCGCCCTCACGCGCCTGGAATCGAACGTCGGCGCGGTGGCGACCCAGCTGCGTGCCGGCGCCCAGACCGCCGACATGTTCACGGCGCTCATCCAGTCGACCATCCCCCTGGTCGACAGCGCCGACGCGCTCATCGACGCCTCCCGGTCGAGCTTCCAGGACGTCTCCGGCGCGGTCGGCAGCGGATCGGATGCCGTCGACTCGCTCACCTCGACTCTGACCTCCGCGTCGTCGTCGCTGTCGGCCGCGCTGGCGCAGACGGCATCCGGATACGACGCGGTGGCCACGAGCATCGACGCACTGTTCTCCACCGGCGATTCGCTGACGTCGGCGCAGGTCGACGTGATCGACACGCTCGCCGACCGGGTGCAGACCCAGATCGACGAGTTCACCGCCGTCCGCAGCACTCTGGCCACCGAGATCGGCCCGCTGCTGCCCGAGAGCGCGCAGCCTGCCCTCGCGACCCTGCTGTCCGGCATCGACACCGCGATCGCACGCCAGCAGGTCGTCCATGCCAGCCTTGCGCAGGCCGGTGCCGACCTCGCCGCCGGCAACCAGACCGTCCAGTCGGCGCACACGGAGATCTCCGCGGTCATCGCCGAGGCGAAGCAGGCCATCCAGGATGCGCAGGACGCGTACAGCAGCGGACTGCAGCCGCAGTTGGACCAGCTCTCCTCGACACTGTCGACGATCGGCTCCGACGTGTCTTCGATCACGTCCGACCTGGCCGCCATCTCCTCCGACCTCTCCGGCGGGGCCGCGACGATCTCGGGCGCACTGACGGAGGCGCAGACGGCGACCGAGAAGATCTCGACCGGTCTGGAAGAGGCCGCCGCGAATTTCGACACGCTCGCCGCGGCGCTGGCCTCGGCGGCCGACACCGGCGACCTGAGCGCGCTGGAAGACGCGATCGGCTCCGACCCGAGCGTCCTGGCCACGTCGCTGGCCGAACCGATCGCCGTCGAGCGCACCGCCGTGTTCTCGGTGGTGAGCTTCGGTGCCGCGATGGCTCCCCTGTACGTCGTGCTGGCGCTCTGGGTCGGCTCCCTGCTGATGACGGTCGCGATCCGCGTCGACGTGAAGGCCTCGGCCCTGCCCGACCGGCCGGAACTCTCGCCCACGCAGAAGTACCTCGGCCGCTACGGTGTCTTCTCGCTGCTGGGGCTCGCGCAGAGCACGCTCATCGCACTCGGGCTGATCCTGTTCATCCAGGTGCAGGCGGTCCATCCGTTCCTGCTGCTGCTGGCGTGTTGGATCACCTCGCTCGTGTTCACCCTGATCAGCTACACGTTCGTGGTCGCCTTCGGCAATGCGGGCAAGGCGCTGTCGGTGCTGCTGCTGGTCATCCAGATCTCCGGATCGGGCGGCGCCTACCCGCTGCAGCTGCTGCCGACCTGGTTCCAGAACATCAGTCCATATCTGCCGGCCACGCACGCCATCAACGCGATCCGCGCCGCGATCGCCGGCATCTACGCGGGCGACTACTGGATCTCGCTGGGCCTGCTGCTGTTGTTCCTCGTGCCGATCCTGCTGCTGGGGCTCGTGCTCCGACGCCCCCTGATCGCCTTCAACCGTGGACTCGCCGAAGCGATCGAGTCCACGAAGCTGATGTGACGGTGCTCATGAGCGCGGCCCCCGCCCGGCGACGCGACGCGACCGCGAACCGCGAAGCCCTGCTCCGCGCGGCCCAGACGCTACTGTCGACCGACCCGTACGCCTCCCTCGACACGATCGCCCACGCCGCGGGACTGTCGCGCCGGGCCGTGTACGGTCACTTCTCCGACCGCGAAGCGCTCCTCCGGGAGGTCATCACTGTGGGGGCGGCGCGCTTCAACGCGATCGCGGCCGCCACCGACGATCCCGATCCCGGAGTGGCGCTCTCCCGCATGGCGGTGCGGCTGTGGCGCGAGGCCTCAGCCGTGCGGGCGGCGGCCAACATCGCCCTCGACGACGCCCACGTCGCGCATACCGTCGTCGCGCTGGCCCCGCTGCGCCGACGGGTGCGCGAGCTGACCGCCGCCGGTGTCGCCTCCGGTGCCTTCCGCGGAGACGTCCCCCCGCGGCTGCTGGCCTTCCTCGTGGAGGAGACGGCCCGCGCCACCCTGCGCGAACTGCGGCTCACGACCGACGACGCCCCCGCCGCCGTGGCACGGGTCGTGCTGAGCATGGTCGGTCTGTCGTGGCGCGAACAGGTCGACCTGCTCACGGCACACCCCGAGGTGCTGGCGGCGGACTGAGGCCTACTCGGCTGCCGCGGCCTCGTCGGCGCGCTTCTGCTCGGCCAGTTCGTCGACCAGCAGCGACTCCTCGTCGATCGTGCCGTTGCGGTAGGCCTGACGCCCGACCACGTGCGCCGACAGCGGTGCCGTCGCGAACTGGATGAGCATGACCGGCAGCAGGAAGGCCGCCACCTGCCACGTGCCCAGCGACAGGGCGATCGCGATGCAGATCAGCAGCAGGCCGAGCGCCTGCGGCTTGGTCGCCGCGCGCAGCCGGGTGGGCACGTCACGGAACCGCAGCAGACCGATCGCGGCCGTCAGGCACAGCAGCGCGCCGATGAGGATCAGCACGACCACGATGACGTCGATCATCGACCCTCCTGGTCCCGCCGCGCCACGAAGCGGGCGATCGAGATCGATCCGAACACCCCGATGGCCGCGACGATCAGCAGCACCGGCAGCGTGCGGGTGTGATGGTTGATGGCCATCTCGGCTCCGAGCGCGCAGATGACGAGGGTGAGCAGCACGTCCGAGGCGACGTCGCGGTCCAGGATGGACGGCCCCGTGATGATCCGCCACACCGTCAGCAGCGCGGCGACGCCGAAGGCGGCGCGTCATCTCGAGCTGAACGGACCCGCTCAGCCGCCGGCGGCGGGAGGGGTGCGCTGCTCGTCGGCGAGCTCGTCGACGACGAGAGACGTCTCGTCGAGTGTGCCGTTGCGGTACGCCTGTCGGCCCACCATGTGCGCCGACACCGGGGCCGTCGCCAGCTGGATCAGGACGACGGGCACGAGGAACGCCACGACGGCCCAGGACTGCAGCGCCAGCGCGATCGCGATCGCGATGAGCACGAACCCGAGCACCTGCGGCTTGGTCGCGGCGTGCAGCCGGGTGGGCACGTCCCGGAAGCGGAAGAGCCCGATGGTGGCCGTGAGGCACAGGAGCGCCCCGATGAGGATGAGCACGAGGACGATCACGTCGATCACTGTCCGCCTCCGTCCTTGCGCGCCACGAAGCGCGCGATCGAGATCGACCCGAACACGCCGACCGCCGCGACGATCAGCAGCAGGGGGAGCGTGCGGGTGTGGTGGTTGATCGCCATCTCGGCGCCGAGCACGCAGATGAGCAGGGTGAGCAGCACGTCGGCGGCGACGGCGCGGTCGAGGATCGACGGGCCGACGATGATGCGCCAGACGGTCAGGAGCGCGGCGGTGCCGAACACGGCGCTGATGATCACGAGGAGAACGGTGGTCATCGGGTCCTCCTCGCCGCGGCGGCCTCGTCGATCGCCTTCACCTGGGCGCGCGAACCCACCGCGCGGACGATGCGCTCCTCCCAGTGCTCGACCGAGCGCTTCTGCGCGGCCACATCCTCCGGCCCGTCGACCCCCAGCACGTGCAGGTACAGCACGCGACGGTCGCGGTCGACGTCGATGATGAGGGAGCCCGGCACGAGGGATGCCGTCACCGCGACGTGGGTCATGATGAGGTCGTCGTCGGTCTGCAGCTGCACGCCGATGATGCCGGTACCGCGACGGCGGGGCGAGATGACCTGCCAGGCGACGATCAGCGAGCCGCGCACGAGCGCGAAGAAGAAGTCGGCGACGAAGACGATCCCCCACCACAGGTTCACCCGGCCCGACAGCTCCACGGGCGGGAGCCGGAAGATGCGCGTCACGATGATCGCGACGACGAGACCGGTGAGCGCGGCGAGCACCGTGAACTGGCCCCACAGGAGCATCCACAGGGCGACGAGCCAGACGAAGAACGGGAGCTGACGCCAGACGGCGGCGAACACCGTGCGGGGCGTGGGCTTCTCGGTCGGGGTCATTCGATCGCCCCCTCCGGGGTCTTCACGTCGACCTGGCCGATGTACACCGGGTCCTGCAGCGCGGCGCCGATGGTGGTGCAGAGCTCGTACAGGGGTCCGGCGAAGATCGTGAGGGCCACCGTGACGGCCACCATGCCGGCGGTCGCCGACGTCATGACGCGCGGGATCACCCGACGCTCGGTCTGCGTCGCGGCGGCGGGCGCGGCATCGAGGTACGCGATGCGGTCGACGACGCCGGTCTCCTCGCCGTGCTCCTCCTCCTCGCGCCAGAACGACAGGTTCCAGGCGCGCATGAGGGCGTAGAGCGTCAGCAGCGACGTGACGATGCCGCCGCCGATGAGCACGTACATGAGCGGCGAGCCGACCTGCGCGGCCGCGTCGAACAGGGCGAACTTGCCGATGAAGCCCGAGAAGGGCGGCAGTCCGCCGAGGTTGATCGCCGGCACGAAGTAGAGCACCGCGATGAGGGGCGCCGCCTTCATGAGGCCCTTGACCTTGAGGATGGAGGTCGATCCGGCGCGGCGCTCCACGAGGCCCACCGCGAGGAACAGGGTCGTCTGCACCACGATGTGGTGGACCATGTAGTAGATCGTGGCGCCGAGCGACGCCGGTGTCGCGATGGCGAGCCCGAACACCATGTAGCCGATATGGCTGACGAGGGTGAACGACAGGATGCGTTTGAGCTCCGCCTGCGCCACCGCACCCAACACGCCCACCACCATCGTGGCGAGCGCGACGATGAGCAGCAGCGTGTTGACGTCGTTGTCGCGGAAGATCTGCGTCTCGGTGCGGATCATCGCGTAGACGCCGACCTTCGTGAGCAGGCCCGCGAACACCGCCGTGACCGGCGCCGGGGCGGTCGGGTACGAGTCGGGGAGCCAGAACGAGAGCGGGAAGACGGCCGCCTTGATCGCGAACGCGAGCAGCAGCATGAGGTGCAGGACGAGCTGCACCTCCTGCGGCAGCTCCATCATGCGCTCGGACAGCTGCGCGATGTTGACGGTGCCGAGCGCGCCGTAGATCGCCGCGATCGCCGCAAGGAACAGGATCGACGACACGAGCGAGACGACGATGTAGACGACGCCCGTGCGGATGCGCGATTCGGTCGACCCGAGGGTGATGAGCACGTACGAGGCGACGAGGAGGATCTCGAATCCGACGTACAGATTGAAGAGGTCGCCGGCGATGAACGCGTTGAAGATGCCCGCCGAGAGGATGAGGTACGACGGGTGGAAGATCGAGACCGGCGTGTCGTCGTCGCCGTCGGCGGCGCCCTGGCCGACCGAGAACAGGAGGACCGCCAGGAGCACGATGCTCGAGACGACGACGAGCAGCGCCGAGAGACGATCGACGTAGAGCACGATGCCGAACGGCACGGGCCAGCCGCCGACGGAGACCGCGAGCGGGACGTCGGACTGGTCGACGGCGTACAGGAGGACCGCGGCGATCACGAGCACGAGGGTCAGCGTCGACAGCGACACACCGACCTGCACGCGACGGCGCCGGCCGAAGATCAGCGCGATCGCGGCGCCGAGCAGCGGCAGCGTGACCAGCAGCGGGACGAGGGCGTTCATGCGTCGTCTCCCGATCGGTCGTCGCTCTGCCGCCGGGGCCGGTCCGTCGGAGCATCGTCGCGCAGCTCGGCGAAGTCGCGCTGGTGAAGCACGACGATCGGCGCGGTCTCGGTCCCGATGAAGTCGGTCGTCGCGTCGTCGTCCTCGTCGGTGATCTCGTCTCCCATGGTGTCTTCGTCCTCGACGGCGCGCTCGCGCACCTCGAGGTCGGCCTCGTCGTCCAGCACGGTGTCCGCCTGACCCAGCTGCCACGAGCGGTAGATGAGCGCCAGCAGGAAGGCCGACACGGCGAAGGTGATGACGATCGCCGTAAGGGTCAGCGCCTGTGGCAGCGGATCGCTGATGTCATCGGGCGACGTCGCGTCGCCGAAGAACGGCGCGACCCCGGGCCGTCCCATGACGACGAGCAGGAAGAGGTTGGCGGCGTTGCCCAGCAGCAGGAAGCCGATGAGCACCCGCGTGAGGCTGCGCTCGAGCATCGCGTACACGCCGGCTGCGAAGAGCACCGCCATGATGATGATGAGAGTGAGCGAGACGTTCACGACTTCACCGCCCGACTGGCGTGCTGGCTCGCTTCTTTCGTCTGGCGGTCCACTTCGGCCCCGAGCGAGCGCAGCACGTCGAGCACCAGTCCGATGACGACGAGGTACACGCCGATGTCGAAGATCGTGGAGGTGACGAACTCGACGTGACCGAGGACCGGCAGCTCGGTCTCGATGAACCAGCTCGTCAGCGGCGGTGCGCCGAACAGCATCGGCACGATGGCGCACGCGACGGCGAGCGTCATCCCGGCCCCCAGCAGTCGGCCCGCGTCGGTGGGCGCGGCCGCGCCGAGCTCGTAGGGGCCCCCCGCGACGTAGCGCATGACGAGCGCCATGCCCGCCACGAGCCCGCCGGCGAAGCCGCCGCCGGGCAGATTGTGTCCGGCGAACAGCACGTAGATCGACACGACGATGATCGTGTGGAAGAGGATGCGCACGATCACCTCGAGCAGGATCGAGCGGTTCTCCGGCCGCACCCGCTGCCCGCCCACGAGCCACGCCTGACGGGTGCTGCGCGGGTGCGCGCGACGCGGCTGCGGGCCGTCGACGGTCTCGACGAGGGGGCGGCGCGTGCGCACGGCGCCGGTGGGCAGCGCCGAGATACTCTGCGAGAGCGTGTCGGACCGGTTGGTCACGAAGACGAGGGAGGCGACACCGGTGGCGGCGAGGATGAGCACCGACAGCTCGCCCATCGTGTCCCAGCCGCGCAGGTCGACGAGCGCCACGTTGACGACGTTGCGCCCGTGGCCGAGCTCGTAGGCAAGCTCGGGGAACCGGTCGGAGATCGGCTCGGCGACACGCGCACCGGTCGCGATGATCGCGATGCACGCCATCGTCACGCCGACGCCGATCGCGAGCACGGCGCGCCACACCGGCGCGACCGAGGCGTTGTGGTCGCCAAGGCGGGCGGGGATCCGGCGCAGCACGAGGGCGAAGGCCACGAGGGTGACGGTCTCGACGAGGATCTGCGTGAGGGCGAGGTCGGGCGCGCCGCTCGTGGCGAACAGCAGCACCATGCCGAGGCCGGTGACCGAGACGAGCACGATGCCGGTGTAGCGCTTGCGGGCCCGCACGGCGACGATCCCGGCCAGGATCATGATCGGCGCGACGATCACCTGCATGGGCGTCTGCCACGCGTCCAGGTGGGCGCCGGAGAACTGCCCGGCGACCAGGGCGGTGCCCTCCGCGGCGACGAAGACGACGAAGATCGTGCCGACGTAGACGGGGAGCGAGCCGCGCTGAGTGAGAGTCGTCGTCCACACCGACACCTTCGCCACGACGCGGAGGCTGCCGTTGTAGGCATCCAGCGCCGTGAACGGCAGGATCCGTCCGGGCAGGGGGCGCCGCTGCGAGGCCCAGAAGACGAGGATGCCGACGACGATCGATCCGAGCGACATCCACAGCGCCGGCTCGAAGCCGTGCCAGAGGGCCAGGTGCGCGGGGTGCTCGGGAGCCGGGAACAGATCGGCGTAGCCGGCGAGCGCGGTGTCGAGCGCGGGCGCCGCGAATCCCGTGACGAGGGTGAGGCCGGAGAGCAGGATCGGCGCGCCGAGGAAGCCGATCGGCGGGTCGGGCCATTCGGTCGCGGGGAGCGCCTTGCCCGCGGCATCCTTCTTCGTCGCGAACGCGCCCCACAGGAACCGGAGGCCGTACGCCATGGTGAGCACGGTGCCGAGCACGACGCCGACGAGCGCGACCCACGCCCACACCGAGTTCGCGGTGTCGTCCAGGAGCGCCGTGAGCGCCGTCTCCTTCGCCACGAATCCGAGCGTCGGGATGATGCCGGCCATCGACGCGACCGCGATCGCGGAGAAGACCGCGAGCGTGGGCGCCTGCTTCGCGACGCCGGAGAGCTCGGTGATGTCGCGGGTCGACAGCTGGCGGTCGATCACGCCGACGACGAGGAACAGCGACGACTTGAAGAGGGCGTGGCCGAGCAGCAGTGCCAGGCCGGCGAGGGCCGCGTCGCGCGTGCCGTAGCCGATGACGACCGTCAGCAGGCCGAGCTGCGAGACCGTGCCGAAGGCCAGGATGCGCTTGAGGTCGTTCTCGCGCAGCGCCTGCAGACCGCCGAGGAGCATCGTGAACACGCCGAGCGTGATGACGATCGGTCGCCACGGCTCGGCGAGCGCGAGCGCGGGGGCGAGGCGCGCGATGAGGTAGATGCCCGCCTTCACCATGGCCGCGGCATGGAGGTACGCGCTCACCGGGGTGGGGGCGGCCATCGCGCCCGGAAGCCAGAAGTGGAAGGGGAAGATCGCCGACTTGCTGAGCGCTCCGACCAGGATCAGCACGACGGCCGTGTTCAGCAGCGCGGGATCGCCCGCGACGGTGTCGGGCCAGCTCGCCATGATGCCGGCGATGCTCGTGGTGCCCGCCTGGACGACGACGATCACCACACCGACGAACATCACCAGCCCGCCGAGGGTCGTCACGAGCAGCGCCTGCAGCGCGGCACGACGGCTCGCGCCTCGACGGTGGTAGAAGCCGATGAGGAGGTAGGAGAGCACGCTCGTGACCTCCCAGAGCATCACGAGGATGATCGCGTCGTCCGTGAGGACCAGTCCGTACATCGCACCGGCGAACGCGAGGAGGACGGCCGAGAAGAGTCCGACGCCGTCGCGCTTCCCGTCGAAGTACCACCGGCAGTAGACCATCACGAGGGCGCCGACGCCCGTCACGATGAGAGCCATCACCCAGCCGAGGGTGTCGAGGCGCATCGAGATGTCGATGCCGAGTGCGGGGATCCAGGCGAAGCTCTCGGTGAGGATCCCACCCGACAGGACGGCGGGCGCCTGCGCCAGAGCATGTCCGAACGCCACGACCGGGACGACCGCGGCGACATAGAAGGCGCGTGCTCCGATCAGCCCGACGAGCCAGGGGAGAACCAGCGGAACGAGCGCGAACAGGCAGAGGAGCAGCAGCAAAAAGGTGCCTCCTCATGGCGTCTGCGGGGCGTCTGGGGATCGGACTCTATTCTATAGGGCGATTTCCGGAGCCGGCGCCGTCGTGTTGCCGAGGCGGAACGGACAGGAGAGCACGGCGGACGACACGGGCTCGCCGGCGAGCATCGCCGCAACGGCGTCGCCCGCGGCGCGGCCCTTGCCGATCGCGTCCTGCACGAGCGTCGTGAGGCGGTAGGGCGCGAGGCCGTCGACCGCGATGCCGTCGAAACCGGTCACGGTCACGTCGGCCGGCACGCGCAGACCCGCCTCCTCGGCGGCGCGGATGACGCCCGCCGCGAGCAGGTCGCTCTGCGCGATCACCGCCGTCGGGCGCTCGTGCCGCGCGAAGAGGGCGCGTCCCGCCTCGAGCCCTTCGTCGATCGACGAGGCGGCGCACGCGTACGCGACGGCATCCGGGAAGACGTCTCGTACGCCGTCGAGCCGGTGGCGGGTGACGTCGACCGTGATCTCGTCCTCCGGCGCGAGGAGGCCGCGGCCACGGCCGGCGCGCACCGGCAGGGTCACGGTCGCGACGCGGGTGTGCCCGAGGTCGCGGACATGCGCCGCGGCGGTGCGCTGGGCGTCGCGGTTGTCGAGGTCGATGCGCGGCACGTCGTCGCCGGCATCCCCCTCGATCACGACAAGCGGGATGCCGCGCGCCTTGACGGGACCGAGGGCGGCGCGCTGGCGCGCGCTGCAGCCGACGAGCACGGCCGCGTCGAGCGGAGCCGTCGTGAGGGTCGGGGCGGCCGCGTCGGCGTCCAGGGTGTCGCGCAGCAGCAGCAGTCCCGCGCCCAGGGGGGCCACCGCCGCCGTGAGGCCGTCCATCATGAGGATCTTCACCGGGTCCTGGAAGGCCCGGCCGAGATGCTCGGTGAACACGACGCCGACGATGCCCGAACGCCCGCGGCGCAGCGATGCCGCCAGCGGGTGCGGGCCGGTGTAGCCGAGCTCCTCAGCCGCGGCGAGCACCTTCGCGCGGGTGGCGTCCGAGACGCGGGCGTTTCCGCTGAACACGACGGATGCCGTCGAGGGGGAGACGCCTGCGGTGCGCGCAACGTCGGCGATCGTGGCGCGGCGCGTCGTCATGGGCCGATCGTACCCTGCGCGCAATCAGCTCCGAAACGATTCGATCCGCGCCGGGAGGAGCTATAGGATCAGCGGATGGATGCGACGCTGACTCGGCGACAGCTGGTGGACTGGCGCACCGCCATCTTCACGATCTTCCTCGTGTGCGGTCTGGGCTTCGCCTCCTGGGCGTCGCGGCTGCCGTCGGTCAAGCAGGTGCTGGGCATCGACGACTTCGGCGTCGGGGTGCTGCTGTTCGTCATCGGGGCTGCCTCCATCGTCGGCCTGTCGCTGGCGAACGTCATCGTCGCGCGCTGGGGGGCGCGTCGGGGCATGTTCGCGACGATCGTCTCGTTCGGCATCGGCGTGGCGATCGCCGGGCTCGGCGTGCAGTTCCTCGAGTCCTACGCCGTCACCGCGGTCGGCCTCGCCTTCATGGGGCTCGGCATGAGCGCGACCGACGTCATGATGAACGTCGAAGCCGCGGCCGTCGAGCAGTCCTTCGAGCGCACGCTCATGCCTCTCTTCCACGCCTTCTTCAGTCTCGGCACGGTCGCCGGCGCCGGTTTCGGCATCCTGATGGCGGCCTCGCAGGTCGGCGTGGCGTGGCATCTCTGGCTCGTCGGCGCGATCGTGCTCGGAGCAGGACTCGTCGCGCTGCGGTTCGTCCCGTCCCGTGAGATCGTCCACGACGACCCGGCGACGGCACCGACGCGCAAGGAGCGCTTCGCCGAGCTCGCCGCGGTCTGGCGCGACCCGCGCACCTACGCCATCGGCCTCATCATGCTCGGCATGGCCTTCGCCGAGGGCAGCGCCAACGACTGGCTCACGATCGCCGTCGTCGACGGCCACGGCCAGACCGAGGCGACCGGCGCGATCGCGCTCACGGTGTTCTCGGTCGCGATGACGGTATTCCGCGTGCTCGGCGGTCCGCTCGTGGACCGCATCGGACGGGTGTGGACGCTGCGCATCCTCGCCGTCACCGCGGCCGTCGGACTCGTCACCTTCATCCTCGCGCCGTCGCTTCCGGTCGCCTTCATCGGCGTCGCCCTGTGGGGTGCGGGCGCGTCGCTCGGCTTCCCGCTCGGGATGTCGGCGGCCGCCGACGACCCGACCAAGGCGGCCGCGTCGGTGTCGGCGGCGGCGACGATCGGATACGTCGCGTTCCTGTGCGGACCGCCGGTGCTCGGCTGGATCAGCCACCAGATCGGCATCCTCCCGACCCTGTGGATCATCGTCGCGCTGATCGCGATGAGCGGGTTCGCGTCCGGCGCCGCGAAGCCCATCGCCGGGTCGAAGGTGGGGGCCGGCCACCACTGACCGCTAGCGCGTGGCCCGACGCCGAGGCGGATCGACCCGCGGATCGGCGAAGCGATCCGCCGCCGCCGGGAGGCTCCAGACGAGGCCCGCGATGAGGTACGCGATCGCTCCGGTGAAGACCTTGTCGAGGAGCGACACGGTGAGGTTCACCGTGGCGACCGCGAGCCACGGGCCGACACCGGTCTCGCCCACCTGAGAGAACAGCACGTCCAGTCCGCGCCCCGAGCGGCCCTCGAGGTAGACCACGGTGATGGGCACGGCGACCGCCGATGTCGCGACCGCCACCAGTGCGCTCAGTCCCAGGAAGCGCGGCATGGTCCGGCCCCACCCTGCTCGCACTCCGTAGCCCCAGATCAGTCCGGCGAAGACCATGGTGGCCGCGAACAGCGCGCCGTCGACCTGGGACTTGAGCAGTTCCACGACGACGAAGCCGGCGCCCACGAGGGCTGCGAGCCAGGGGCCGCCGAGAAGCGCCACGGCGGCGGTTCCGACCATGTCGACGAAGAACACGTCGCCGAGGAGCGGGTTGAAGAACTTGCCGGTCGCATTGAGCAGGAGTCCGGCGGCGACGAGGACCGCCGCCGTCGCGACCGTGGTGCGGCGCGACCGCGGCCCGCCGAGAGGACCGGGACCCGGATCGACGAGCGTCGCGGGGATCGGTGCATGCGACGGGTCGACGGGCGCGGACGGGCGCGGGGCGGGGCCCGTCGCCGCCCGCAGGGCGACGCGCGCGCGCCACTCCTCGACGGTGGCATCGTCGCTCCCGAGCGCGCGCACGATCTCGGCGACGAGGTCGGCGTTCAGGCGTGAGCGACCGGGGCGGAAGACGTCCGACACGGTGGTGTGGGCGACCCGCGCCGCCGCCGGGCCGATGCCGCGCTCTTCACGGGCACGGGTGATGCGTGCGGCGAGCTCGCGGTAGGAGATGCCTCGCGCGGCCCGGAGCACACGCAGTTCTGTCACCAGCGGGTCATCGCGCACTGCCCGCGAGTGACGGCGGACATCGGCTTCCACCGCATCAGTGTAGCCATCCGCGCGTCGGCGTCAGCGGCGCCGCGGACCTCCGCGACGCGCGCGCTCGGCGGCCCATTCGGCCTCCCGCTGACGTTGGCGCTTCTGCTTGTCGCGTTCGAGCGCCGCGCTCAGCTCACCGCGCAGCCGCTGGAAGCGACCGTCGAGCTCGGCCTTCTTCTCCTTGCCGGGGTAGCCGTGACTGCGGTACCGCTCGGCGGCCTCGGTCCATTTGGCCCATCGGTCGGCGACGTCGGCGCCGTGCGCGATCCGCTCCAGCACGAACAGCGCGTGATCCATGTCGCGTGCGATGCGCTCGCGACGCTCGCGTGCGCGTCGCATCTCCGTGTCGAGCCGGCGGAAGTACTCGGAGCGGAGTCCGGAGAACTCCGCTCCGAGCGCGTCGTTGTGCTCCCGCCCCGCGTAGCCCGCCTGGAAGAACGCCGCGCCCAGCTCCTTCACCCGACCGGTCGCCGGCCCGCCCGGCTCACCCCCGACGAGAGTGCGCAGCTGACCGATCAGGGTCTGCTTGCGTCGCCGTGCCTCCTCCTGCTCCCGCGCGCGTTCGGGGCTGCTCGACGTCCGCGATGCGGCGGCGCCGACGGTCCGATGCGGAGGTCGGGCGGCACCGTCCCCGGTCGTGCGCGACGCGAAGAACTCCGTGCGGGCGTCCCGGTAGGCGGCGCGGGCGGCGGCGAAGTCTCCCCAGACCCGCTTCCGGTCCCGCGGATCGGCGGGCGCGCCGAGCGCCGTGAGCTCGTCCTCCCACGCGCGCAGGCGCGTCTCGCCGTCCTTCCAGTCCGCCGCCTCGCGCATCGCGATCACCCGGGCGATGATCGCGTCGTACGCCGACGTGTCCGCCACCGCGCCGCGTCCTCAGCTGTAGTAGTTCGACAGCACCGCGGACTCGAAGGCCGCGTACTCCATCTGCGCGCGCTGTGCGTCCTTGGCCGCCGCCTTGGCCGCGGAGCCGGCGATCATGTTGCCCACCAGCCCGCTGACGATGCCGCCGCGCGCCGACAGCTCGTTCGCCAAGCCCATCTGGCCGCCGCGCGCCGCTCCGTCCTTGCTCCAGAGCCCGTTGTCGGGCGACCAGCTGATCCCGTGCGGCGTCTTGATGACGTCGATTTTCACCCAGTAGTTCTTGACGGTCGTGAGGTTCGCCGTGAAGCTCGCCTCCACCTCCTGCCGCCGCTTGTTGGCCTTCGACGTGACCTTGTGCTTGCTCAGCATCCCGGCCGCGATCGCGTCGTGCTTCAGCGCCGTGAGGATGCCGACGACGTCGTCGTCTCCCGTGGGAGCGACGGCCGCCCGTGCGACGTCCGCTGCGGTCGCGGGGGGCGCGGCGATCGGCTCGTCGAGCGCAGGGTGGAAGTGGTCCGTCCAGGCCGCGCCGTCCCAGTAGCGCTGGCGTCCGGGGTGCTGCTCGGCGGGGTACCAGCCGGCGGGGGTCGTCGTCATCGTGTGGCCTTTCGTCGTGGTGATGTGGGAAGAGGGAAGTCGAAGGGGCGGCGGCGGATGCTCACGAGGCGATCTCGCCGAGCGGACGCACACGCCCGGGCGCGACGCGCGGCAGAAGGGCGAGGATCGGTCGCCGGTAGCGCTCCGCCTCCGACGTCAGGCGCGCGAGCTCCGCCTGCGCCGCGCGGTGCTCCGCCGCGGCGTCATCGAGCTCGGCCGCGAGTTCGAGGCTGCGGGCATCGGCGGCATCCACCTGCCGTTCGACCGTCCGAAGCGCGCGACGGGCGTCATCGAGGTCGCGGTCGGCCTGGCTGCGCGCACGGTCGCGCTGATGCTGGGCCATCAGCACCTGCTGCTCTCGGATCTGCGCTGCGACGGCCGCTTCACGCCGCGCGGCGGCCCGCTGCTCGGCCAGTTGGCGCAGGGCCCTGACCGACCAGACGACGAAGAGGATGCCGGTGACGAAGGCCGCCATGCCGGCGAGGAACGAGAGCGATCCGTTCGGAGCGGCGACGGCGATGAGGAACACCGTGACGATCAGCGCGATGACGGGACGGACGAACGGCAGGAACGCGTTCTCGACGCGCGCTCGGTGCACGAGCGTCGCGGTCGCCGCCGGAAGGGTCCGATACGCCTCCACGGCCGCCTCGGCACGGCCCACGGCGTCGGCGGCCTCCTCCAGACGTCCCCGGAGCTCATGCGCGTTCTCGTGCGACGCGTCCAGGACGTGACGGCCGAGACCCTCTCTCGCGCGCGCCGTCGTCACCGACAGCTCGGCATCGGCGAGTCGCTGCGCCATGACGACCATCGCGTGATGCTCGACGGTCGGCAGCGCGGTGCGCAGCCACGCGGTGTGACCGATCATCGCCTGCGGGATGTCGGCGGGCTCGATGTTGACGCCGAAGCCCTCGTCGCCGGAGGCCGCGATGAGCCGCTGGATCTCGCGGCGCGCGTGCACGGGGCTCGACGGATCGTTCGCCACCGTCTCGGCGGCCTCCTCCGCGCCGGGGACGCCGGCCTGGATGGCCACGAGGGCCAGTTCCGGGGCCAGGGTGAACGCGGCGACGAGGTCGTCCGGGGCGTCGTGGTGCACGGCGCGGATGACGAGCAGCTCCGCGCACGTGGGGGCCAGGCGCAACGCCGTGTCGAGAGCCGCCGCGACCTCGTCGGCCTGCTCCGGCGCCGCGACCGAGCGCAGCAGGATCACGGCACTGGCGGCGAGCGGACCCCACCTCTCGTCGGCGGCCGCGTACTTCACGGCGAGGAGGAGCGAAGCGAACGCGGCGCCCGGCTCATCCAGCGCCGCCCGCGCGACACCGAGCGCGTAGCGCGGCGCGGGGTTGGTCGCATCCTTCTCGCTCGCGAGGACGAGTTCGACGATCGCCTCGTCGAGCCAGCCCTGGCGCAGCGACGCGACGCCCCGGCGGTAGTGCTCCTCGGCAGCGGTCGTCAGCGGGTTCGCCGTCATCGCCGCCATGGTCCCGAGCACCTCGGTCTGCTCGACGAGCCGCTTCCCGACCAGCTCGAAGCCGCCGCGCACCATCCCCGCGAGCACGTCCAGGTTCTTGTCGAGCGTCTCCAGCCCTTCGCCCACAGTCTGCTGCACGCGCAGGAAGCCGATGTCGACGGAGTCCGCGAGGCGGTCGCTCATGGCATCGACCGAGGAAGCGAGGTCGGCGACGGCGGTCGTCGTCTCGCCCTGGGCGGCGACCTGGCGATCGGCGGCGTCGGTGACGGCGCGCTGCGTCGCCTGGGCGGTCTCGCGCACGGCCGCGGTCTGCCGGGCGGTGGCGTCGATCTGACGCTGCGCCGCCTCGAGCTGCACGCGACGGCTGCGCTGCGCCTCGCCCGCGATGAGCGCACCCATCGCCGCGGTGTCGGCGTGGGCGCTCGCCACGATGTACTCGGCCCACTCCGGTCTCGTCATGGATCCGTTTCTAACAATCGCCGCCGGCGGTCGGCGGCCCGGACGGCCATTCCCGGACAACCCCGTACAGCAACCCCCGTACACTCGTCGGGTGCGTCTCGTCATCGCCCGCTGCTCCGTGGACTACACCGGCCGTCTCAACGCCCACCTGCCGTTGGCCACGCGCCTGCTCGTGCACAAGGGCGACGGGTCGCTGCTCGTCCACTCCGACGGCGGGTCGTACAAGCCGCTCAACTGGATGAGCCCGCCGTGCACCCTGACGGTGGAGGAGCCGGATGCGGAGTCCGCCTCCGCGGGTGTGCTCGAGCACTGGCGCGTCACCCACGCGAAGACCGGCGACGCGCTGCTCGTGCGCATCTACGAGGTGCTGCACGACTCGACCCACGAGCTCGGCATCGACCCGGGTCTGCAGAAGGACGGCGTCGAAGCCGACCTGCAGCGGCTGCTCGCGGAGCAGGTCGACGTGATCGGCGACGGGCTGCAGCTCGTGCGCCGCGAATACCCGACCGCGATCGGGCCGGTCGACCTGCTGCTGCGCGATCCCGCCGGCGGCACGATCGCCGTAGAGGTCAAGCGCCGCGGCGACATCGACGGCGTCGAGCAGCTGACCCGCTACCTGGAACTGCTCGGCCGCGATCCGCACCTCTCGCCTGTGACCGGCGTGTTCGCCGCGCAGGAGATCAAGCCGCAGGCGAAGGTGCTCGCGACCGACCGCGGCATCCGCTGCGTGACGCTGGACTACGAAGGCATGAAGGGCATCGAGTCCGGCGCCCCCCGCCTCTTCTGAGCCGCGCAACTAGGCTGGGTCCCATGGCCCCACGATCCCCGTTCAGCTGCATCCTGTGGGACATCGACGGCACGGTCGTCGACGCATCGGAGGGCATCCTGCGCCGGTTGACGCGCTGCCTGACCGAGCTCGGTTACCCGGCGCCGACGCGCGAGGAGCTCGTGCACTGGATCGGCCCGCCGATGCACCAGTCGTTCCAGACGAACGTCGGCATGACGCCCGAGCAGGCCGCCGCGGCCGTCGTGCACTACCGCGCGATCGGCAAGGAGGACGGCTACACGAGCGGCGCACGCCTGTATCCCGGTGTCGGCGAGCTCATCGGCGACCTCGCGGATGCCGGCATCCCGCAGGCGACGGCGAGTTCGAAGCCTGAAGTGCAGGTGACCGCGCTCATGGACCACTTCGACCTGGCGGTGCATCTGCAGGCGATCGTGGGCGCGACGGCCGACGAGAAGACGCGCGCGACGAAGTCCGCGGTCATCGGCGAAGCGCTGCGACAGCTCGCCGCGGACGGGCACGACGTCAGCCGACCGGTGCTCATCGGCGACCGTCATCACGACATCGACGGCGCGGCCGAGCACGGTGTGCCCGTGATCTTCGTGCGGTGGGGCTTCAGCTGGCCGCACGAGTCAGAAGGTGCGCAGGCCGTCGTCGACACCGCCGACCAGCTGCGTGATCTGCTGCTGGTCGACGGCGACGTCTGACGGACGCGGAGCGATCCTCAGAGGATCAGAGGGGGCGGATGTTCTCCGCCTGCAGGCCCTTGGGGCCCTGGGCGATGTCGAACTCGACCCGCTGGTTCTCCTCGAGCGAGCGGTAGCCGCCCGACTGGATGGCGGAGTAGTGGGCGAAGACGTCAGCGCCGCCCTCGTCGGGTGCGATGAACCCGAAGCCCTTCTCCGAGTTGAACCACTTGACGGTACCGCTGGTGCTCATGAACTGCCTTACGTGCGAGCTGTATCCCGGCGCGGATGCGCCGATTGCTCCTTACCGTAACGGCAGCGCCCGACGCTGTCGTGTCGTATGAGAGAAGGTGACACAAACGTTGCATCCCGGCAACAACCATTCGACGCCCGGGCGCCACGTGCTCTCGCACTCACGCCCGGGCGTCGACGGATCCCCCCGGATAGGCCACGCGGAGCGTGACGCGGCCGAGTCTACTGATATATCGGCGCGCCAGACAGAGAGGTTTGCTTGCGAATCCGCCGTGAATCCCGGTGCGCACGCCATAAAATGAACCCTCGATGAGCGCGACACTCGACCCGATCGAACTCACGAGCGGCATGATCCTGGGCGACGAGGTGTATCGCACCATCGGTGCGGCCATCCTCGACGGCCGCCTCGCCCCCGGCGTGCGCTTGCGCGACGTCGATCTCGCCCAGCAGTTGGGAATCTCCCGCACCCCCGTGCGCGAGGCGCTGCAGCGGCTGGAGCGGTTCGGTCTCGTCGAGATCGCCGTCGGCCGCTACACCCGGGTGTCGGTTCCGGATGACAAGCTGCGTCACGACACGGGCGAGTTCACGGCCCTGTTCATGGGCAACGCGCTGCGTCTCGCGGTGCGCAGCGCCACCGACGCGCAGCTGGCCGAGATGCTCGTACTGGCGGATGCCGTCGTCGACGCCGCCGGCCAGGCCGACGCCCTGCTCCTGTTCGAGCGGTCCACCACGATGTTCGTCGCTGTCACGCGGGCGACGGGGAACAGCGTGTTCATCGGCATCATCGGCGAGGCCGCCCTCGCCATCCAGCGCAACCTGCGCGGGTGGGTGCCGTTCATGGCGTGCCCGATCGAGCGCGCCGCGCATTACACGCTGCTGCGCGACGCGATCGCCCGGCGCGACGCCGACGAGGCCGAGCGACTGCTGCGCCACCTGCACGGTGTCGACTGACGCACGCACCGCATCCGAGAACGAGAGAACCCCCGATGCCGGATGATCCGGATCGGGGGTTCTTCTGCGCTGTGTGCGCGAGGGGGGAGTTGAACCCCCACGCCCTTTCGGGCACTGGCACCTGAAGCCAGCGCGTCTGCCTATTCCGCCACTCGCGCGAATCCGTTCGCACGGACTCAACCTGCCGAGGATATCACGGCACCTCGCACGCCGACGAATCGGGGCCCTCCGCGCCCGATCCACGGTCTGCTCAGGGTGTGCAACTAGCATGATCCCACCGGCCAACCTGCCAGAGGAGCCCCGTGGGACTACTTGACAGCTTCGAGAAGGGACTCGAGCGCGCGGTCAACAGCGCGTTCGCGAAGACCTTCCGCAGCGGCGTTCAGCCTGTGGAAGTGGCCTCCGCCCTGCGCAGCGAGCTGGATGTGAAGGCGGCCGTCGTGAGCCGTGACCGCATCCTGGCGCCCAACACGTTCGAGGTGCGCCTCGCTCCCGAGGATGCCGCGCGGATGTCGGCGCTCGGCAGCACGCTCACCCATGAGCTGCACGCCCTCGTCGAAAAGCACGCGAAGTCCCAGGGCTACAGCTTCGCCGGCCCGGTCACGATCGATCTCGTCACCGATCCCGAGCTGACGACGGGCACGCTGCGCGTCGCGTCGCGCACCGCGTCGGGCGGCGAGGTCACGTGGCGCGGCGTCGTCGACATCGCCGGCACCCGGCATCCGCTCGTCAAAAGCCGCACCGTGATCGGCCGCGGCAGCGATGCCGACGTCACGATCGCCGACGCGGGCACGAGCCGTCGTCACGTCGAGATCCTGTGGGACGGCGAGCGCGCGATGGTGCGCGACATGAACTCGACCAACGGCACCAAGCTCAACGGCGCGAAGGTCTCCGAAGCGGCGCTCCCGCCCGACTCCGTCGTGACGATCGGCCGCACCGACATCGTCTTCACGGTCGTGCCGCAGGCCGTGCCGCCCCGCCCCGCGCCGTCCGACCGGACGCGCGCCTTCGACCTGGGGGATCTCGCGTGAGCGAACTGACCCTGCTGCTTCTGCAGGTGGGCTTCCTCGTCCTGCTCTGGTTCTTCGTCTTCGCCGTCGTGTACTCGCTGCGCGCCGACCTGTTCGGAGTGAAGGCGCGCAAGCTCCCCGATCCCGCGCCGGCCGCCCCGTCCGCCGGTCCCGCCGCCGGTCCCGCCGACCTCACCGCGCCCGTCGCCCCCGTCGCGCCGGCCGCGAAGCCGCGCACGCCCTCGGGACCCGCCGCCGCGACCACCGACAGCGTCTCGCGCATCGTCGTCACCTCGGGTCCGAAGGCCGGTCTCGAGCTGCCGCTGGGCTCGGAGCCGGTGACGATCGGCCGCTCCAGCGAGTCGGGCCTCGTCATCCGCGACGACTACACGTCGAGCCATCACGCGCGCCTGCTGCTGTGGGGGCAGCAGTGGATGCTGCAGGACCTCGACTCGACCAACGGAACGTGGCACGACGGCAAGCGCGTGAGCGCGCCGGTGCCGATCCTCGTGGGCGCCCCCATCAAGGTGGGCGCGACGACGTTCGAGCTGCGGAAGTAGCGGACGCCGGCACATGGTCTTCGAAGGGTCGAGCACCGCCCTCTCCCATACCGGGAAGGTGCGCTCCAACAACCAGGACTCGGGCTACAGCGGCTCGAACCTGTTCGTCGTGGCCGACGGCATGGGCGGGCACGCCGGCGGCGACGTCGCCTCGAGCCTCGCGATCCACCGGCTGAAGGAGCTCGACCACGCCTACGCGTCCACCTCGGACGCCGAATACGCGCTGCGCGACGCGATCAGCGACACGGCCGCGGAGCTGATCGACACCGTCGCCCTGCGTCCCGAGCTCGCCGGGATGGGCACGACCGTCAGCGCCGTCGTGATGGTCGACGACTACGCGGTCATCGCCCACATCGGCGACTCCCGCGTCTACCTCTTCCGCGACGGCGCACTCACCCAGATCACGACCGACCACACCTTCGTGCAGCGCCTCGTCGACTCCGGGCGCATCACCCCGGAAGAGGCGCGCTACCACCCGCGCCGCTCGGTGCTCATGCGCGTGCTCGGCGACATGGACCCCGATCCCGAGATCGACGCGTTCATCATGCCGACCCAGCCGGGCGACCGCTGGCTCATCTGCTCCGACGGTCTGTGCGGCGTCGTCGACGACGCGCACACCGGCAAGACGCTCGCGCAGGGCTACGCGCCCGGTCGCACCGCCGACCTGCTGCTGAAGCAGGCCCTGGATGCCGGCGCCCCCGACAACGTGACCATCGTGCTCGTGGACGTCGGCGGCAACCATCCCGTCGCCAGCGGCACGCCCACGATCGTCGGCTCGGCATCCACGCCGTTGGGCGTCGAGATCCCCGCTGCCCGCCCCGGCCGCAGCAGCTGGCTGCACCCGGCGCGTCAGGCCGCCAACGAGCCGACCCATTTCGAGCCGGGCCTGGAGTACCTCGAGGAGGTCATCGAGGAAGACCGCCGTCGCGTCCGGCGCCGACGGGTGTGGTGGATCGTGGGGCTTGCCGCGTTCCTCGTCGCCGCCGCGATCGCCGCCGTCGCGGGATACAACTGGACGCAGACCCGCTACTTCGTCGGAACCGACGAGGACAGCGTCGTCATCTACCGCGGCGTGCAGCAGAACATCGGCCCCTTCACGCTGTCGTCGGTCTACGAAGACACCGAGATCCCCCTCACCGACCTGCCCATCTACCAGCGGATGGCCGTCGAGGAGACCGTCTCGGCACGCTCGCTCTCCGACGCGCAGGCGATCGTCGCCAGCATCCGCCGCTCCCTGCCGAAGGGAGAGTCATGACCTCCGACCAGATCAGTGCGGACACAGCGGTCCTCAAGGCGCTCAAGCGCATCCGGATGCCGCAGACCCACCGCAACCGCGAGCTCGCGCTGCTGGTGTTCGCGTTCGTCATCAACGGCGCCGCGCTCGCCCTCGTGCAGCTGGGCGCCCTGGGCGCGATCGACCCGACGTTCCTGTACTACTGCGGCGGCATCACGGTGCTCGTGCTCGCCCTGCACGTCGTGCTGCGGCTGCGCGCCCCCGCCGCCGACCCGTTCGTCGTGCCGATCGCGACGGTGCTCACCGGTCTCGGCGTCGCGATGATCTACCGCATCGACATCGAGAAGAATGTCGACGGGTGGGAGGCGCTGTCGACCAAGCAGCTCGTGTGGACGGCGATCGCCATGGCCGGTGCCATCGCGATCGTGCTCGCGCTGCGCAACTACCGCGTGCTGTTCCGCTACACCTATGTGTTCGGCTTCGCCGGCATCGCCCTGCTGCTGCTGCCGTTCGTGCCCGGCCTCGGCGCCGACGCGAACGCCGACGTGTGGGTGTCGATCGCGGGACTGTTCTCGTTCCAGCCGGGCGAGCTCGCCAAGATCGCCCTGGCGATCTTCTTCGCCGGCTACCTCGTGCGCACCCGCGAAGCCCTCACGAGCGTCGGCACCCGCTTCCTCGGGATGACGTGGCCGCGCGTGCGCGAGTTCGGCCCGCTGCTGTTCATCTGGCTCGGCTCGCTCGCGATCATCGTGCTGCAGCGCGACCTCGGCACCGGCCTGCTCATCTTCGGCATGTTCGTCGCGATGCTCTACGTCGCGACGGGCAAGACGAGCTGGGTGCTCATCGGCGTCGTGCTCGCCGTCGTCGGCGCCATCGCGGCCGCCCAGGTGCTGCCGTACGTGCAGGGCCGTTTCACGAACTGGCTCGACGCGTTCAACCCCGACCTCATGGACAACTCCAGCATGCAGCTGGTGACCGGCATCTTCGGCCTGGCCCAGGGCGGCCTGATCGGCACGGGCCTCGGCCAGGGACGTCCGGGGCTGACTCCGCTGGCCCGCAGCGACTACATCTTCCCGAGCCTCGGCGAGGAGCTGGGCCTCGTGGGGGTGTTCGCGATCCTCTGCCTCTACATGCTGTTCGTCAGCCGCGGTATCCGGATCGGCCTGGCCGGGCAGGACGACTTCGGCAAGCTGCTCGCGACCGGCCTGTCGTTCACGATCGCCCTGCAGGTGTTCATCATGGTCGGCGGCGTCACGCGCGTCATCCCGCTCACCGGTCTCACGACCCCGTTCCTGGCCGCGGGCGGCTCGTCGCTCGTGGCCAACTGGCTCATCGTGGCGCTGCTGCTGCGCATCTCGGATGCCGTCCGCTCCCGCCCCCGGGTGGTGATCGGCTGACATGACCAAGGAACTTCGACGCCTGTCGCTGGTGATGCTGGCGATGTTCCTCGCCCTGTTCGCCTCGACGAGCTACATCCAGGCCGTCGGCGCGGGCGATCTGCAGGCCAACACCGCCAACCGGCGCGCGCTCTACGACTCGTACGAGGTGCAGCGCGGTTCGATCTTCGCCGGCAGCGAGCTGATCGCCTCGTCGGTGCCGAGCTCCGACATCTACAGCTGGTCGCGCACCTACCCGGATGCCGACAAGTGGGCGCCGGTGACCGGCTACATCAACCCGGTGCTCGGCTCGTCGACCGGTCTCGAGCGCGCGATGAACAGCGCGCTCTCCGGCACCGGCAGCTCGCAGTTCCTCTCGCGGATCGACCGCATAGTGACCGGGCAGCCGCCGCGCGGGTCGAACGTGCTCACCACGATCGACCCGGCGGTGCAGCAGGCCGCCTGGGAGGCGATCTCGCCCTACGAGGGCGCGGTGGTCGCAATGGATCCGAAGACCGGCCGCATCCTGGCGATGGTGACGAGTCCGAGTTTCGACACGAACCTGCTCGCCTCGCACGACACCACCGCGGTGCAGAGCGAGTACGACCGGCTCGTGGCCGACCCGACCAAGCCGCTGTACAACCGCGCGATCGCCGGCGACCTCGACCCGCCCGGGTCGACGTTCAAGCTCGTCGTGGCCTCGGCCGCACTCGCTTCGGGCGATTACACCCCCGACTCGACGTTCGAGAATCCGTCGGAGTGGACGCTGCCGGGCACCTCGACGCTCATCCACAACTTCGATCGCGGCGCCTGCGGGCCGGGCGAGACGGTCACGCTCGCGACGGCCCTGCGCCTGAGCTGCAACATCCCGATGGCGCAGCTGGCGGTGCAGCTCGGAGACGACGCGATCCTCGAAGAGGCCGAGAAGTACGGGTTCAACCAGTCCTTCGACATCCCGCTCACCACGACCGCGTCGGTGTACCCGCGGGGTCTCAACGACCCGCAGACCGCGCTCAGCGGATTCGGGCAGGGCGACGTGCGCGCCACCCCGCTGCAGATCGCGATGGTCTCGGCCGGCATCGCCAACGACGGCGTGGTGATGAACCCGCTGCTCGTCGACTCGGTGGTGGCCCCCGACCTGACGGTGCAGCAGACGTTCGACAGCTCGGAGTTCAAGACGGCGCTGACGCCGGCGCAGGCCGAGCTGATGACGCAGATGATGGTCGCCAATGTCGATGACGGCGCGGCCAGCGGTGCAAGAATAGACGGGGTCGACGTGGCCGGTAAGACGGGCACGGCCGAGCACAATCCGGGCGATCCCTTCACACTCTGGTTCACCGGTTTCGCACCGGCCGACGACCCCCAGGTCGTCGTCGCCGTGATGGTGCAGAACGGCGGTGGGCTCGGTCAGGCGGGGCAGAGCGGCAAGATCGCGGCCCCGATCGGAAAGAAAGTCATTGAGGCGGTGCTGAACGGATGAGACCGACGCAGGGTGTGAGCTTCGGTGGACGCTACGAGCTGGACTCGCGGATCGCCATCGGCGGCATGGGCGAGGTCTGGGAAGCGACCGACCATGTGATCGGGCGCACGGTCGCCATCAAGATCCTCAAGGACGAGTACATGGGCGACCCCGGGTTCCTCGAGCGCTTCCGCGCCGAGGCCCGCCACGCCGCGCTCGTGAACCACGAGGGCATCGCCAGCGTCTTCGACTACGGCGAGGAGAACGGCTCCGCCTTCCTGGTCATGGAGCTCGTCCCCGGCGAGGCACTGTCGACGATCCTCGAGCGCGAGGGGTCGCTGTCGACCGACAAGACGCTCGACATCGTCGCGCAGACCGCCGCCGCCCTGCAGGCCGCGCACGCGGCGGGCCTCGTCCACCGCGACATCAAGCCCGGCAACCTGCTCATCACGCCCGACGGGCGCGTGAAGATCACCGACTTCGGCATCGCGCGCATCGCCGATCAGGTGCCGCTGACGGCCACCGGTCAGGTCATGGGTACTGTGCAGTACCTGTCGCCCGAGCAGGCCTCCGGTCACCCGGCCTCCCCGGCGACCGACATCTACTCGCTCGGCATCGTCGCGTACGAGTCCCTCGCCGGCAAGCGTCCCTTCACGGGGGAGTCGCAGGTCGCGATCGCGATGGCGCAGATCAACGACGTCCCGCCGCCGCTGCCGCAGACGATCGCCGAGCCGGTGCGCAACTTCGTGCTCAGCATGATCGCGAAGAAGCCCGAGGACCGCCCCGCCACGGCATCCGCCGTCGCCCGCGCGGCCACGGCCCTGCGCCGCGGCGACATCGCCGGCGCCGCCGCGATCGTGCCGGCCATCGCCGGGGGAGCGGTCGTCGTCGACGAAGTCACCCAGCTGCTGACGGCCGGTGTCGGCGCCGACCAGGCGACGCGTATCATGCCCACGAGCACCGCGGCGCTCGACCAGCCCGGCGCCGACGCCGAGGGCGAGACGCCCGCCAAGAAGAAGCGCAGCCCGTGGACGTGGCCGCTGATCGCGCTCATCATCCTGCTGCTGCTCGTGCTCGGCGGCACGCTGTGGGCACTGCTGTCGGGCGGTAACGGCGACGGCGACCCCACGACGCCCCCGCCCACGAGCAGCACGCCGACGCAGTCCGGCACCCCGACGCCCGAAGTGACGCCCATCGACATCGAGTCGCTCGGCCTCATCGGCAAGACGTGCGACGAGGCGACCTCGATCGCCAAGGGCGCCGGCATCGTCGACGTCTCCTGCAGCACCGGAAACGCGGCCCCCAGCTCCGACCAGATCGGCCTGGTCTACGCGACCGACCCGACGGCGGGGAACATCAACCCGCAGACCGGCTCGCTGCGCCTGACCGCCTACGGCGACGAGACCCCGATGGCCCAGCCGGGTGCCCCGACGATCGCCGGCGGAGCCGCGACCGTCACGGGCGGCTCAACCGTCGAGATCATGTGGACGGGCTACACCTGCCCGAACGGCGCCACGGCCACGAACTACGCGTTCACGGCCTCCGGCGGCATCTTCGAGGTGAACGGTCAGCCCACCCTGACGCGCCTGATCAACCAGCGACCCACGAACCTCATCGTGGACGCCGGACCCGGCGCCTTGTCGGTCACCTACACGGTGACCTGCGAGGGCGAGGGTGGTCAGCGTGTGTCGGGCGACTCCAGTGAGGCCGTTGCCACGATCCAGCCGGCGTCCACCCCCACCAGCACGCCGGCCCCCTGACCCGGTCGACGTCCAGGACGGTCCACTAGGCTGGCGAGGTCCAGCCGAGGGAGTGAAGTGTCTGCTGAGCCGCGCGTTCTTTCCGGCCGCTACCGGGTCGACGACCTGATCGGTCGCGGTGGGATGGCCTCGGTGTACCGCGGCGAGGACACCACCCTCGGACGCGCCGTCGCGATCAAGATCCTCAAGCCCGAACTCGCCGCCGACGCGTCGTTCCGCACCCGGTTCCGCCTCGAGGCGCAGGCCGCATCGCGGATGTCGCACCCCGCGATCGTGCGCGTCTTCGACGCGGGCGAAGACGTGGCGACGGATGCCGACGGCCACGAGCGACCGGTGCCGTACATCGTCATGGAACTCGTCGAGGGGCGGCTGCTGAAGGACGTCATCTCCGAGGGCGACGTGCCGGTGACGGATGCCGTGCGCTACGTCGACGGCATCCTCGAGGCGCTCGAGTACTCCCACCGCGCCGGTGTCGTGCACCGCGACATCAAGCCCGGCAACGTCATGGTCACCCCGGCCGACCAGGTGAAGGTCATGGACTTCGGCATCGCGCGCGCGGTGTCGGATTCCTCCTCGACGGTCGCCGAGACGACGGCGATCATCGGCACCGCCGCCTACTTCTCGCCGGAGCAGGCCAAGGGCGAGCCGGTCGACGGACGTGCCGACCTGTACTCGGCGGGTGTCGTGCTGTACGAGCTGCTCACCGGTCGCGCGCCGTTCCGCGGCGAGTCGCCGGTCGCCGTCGCGTACCAGCACGTGAGCGAGGCTCCGGTGCCGCCCTCCGAGCTCGACGGCCAGGTGTCGCGCTCGCTCGATGCCGTCGTGCTGCGGGCGCTCGCGAAGGACCCGTTCCAGCGGTTCCAGGATGCCGCGTCGTTCCGCACCGCGCTGGAGGCGACGACCGAAGGCAAGACGCCGAGCAAGCGTCAGGTCACCTCGCTGCAGAACCAGCTCTACGGCGCCGACCCGCGCCAGGCCGCCGAGACGGCGCGGTCGCTGCGCCAGTTGAGCTCCGACACGACGATGCGCCGCACGCAGTCGGGTCCGCCGGTCGCGTGGATCTGGACGGGCGTGGCCCTGCTCGCCGTGCTGCTGATCTCGGTGCTGATCTGGGTCGTGACGATCCGTCCGGGCGCCGAGGTGCCCGGCAACGCCCGCATCATCCCCGACCTCACCGACGTCTCGTGGGATCGCGCGCAGGAGGAGCTCGAGAAGCTCGACCTCATCGCCGACCGCGTCGACGAGTCCAGCGACGCCGTCACCGAGGGCAACGTCATCCGCACCGATCCCGCCACCGGAACGAGCGTCGCGCCGGGCCAGGAGGTCTCGGTGTACGTGTCGACCGGGCAGGAGATGGCGACCGTCCCCACCGTCGTCTCGCTCAACCGTGCGGAGGCGACCGATGCGCTCACCGCCGCCGGGCTGCAGCTGGGCACCGTGACGGCGACCAACGACCCGAACCTGCAGGCCGACGTCGTCATCTCGTCGAGCCCGTCGGAGGGCGCGTCGGTCGCGGCCGGATCGGTCGTGAACCTGGTGGTCGCCAGCGGCAAGGTCACCGTCGTGAACATGTCGGGGTGGACCCTGGATGCCGCGACCCGCGAACTGCAGTCCGACGATCTGAAGCTGACGCCGGAGCGGGTCGACGACCCCAACTGCGTGGGCGATCCCGCCGCGCCGACGGTCGCGTCGCAGTCGGCCATCGGCGATGTGCCGGTCGGCTCGGCGATCCAGTTGACGGTCTGCACCGGCTCCTGATCCCGCGTTCACCGCGGGTCAGCCGCGCAGCGGATGCAGGTGCGCGGCCCGCGCGGGTGCGTCGGGCACGCCGGCGGTGACGAGCCAGTTCGCGAGCAGTCGGTGGCCGCCCTCGGTCAGCACGCTCTCGGGGTGGAACTGCACCCCCTGCAGCGGCAGCGACCGGTGGGTGAGTCCCATGACGACGCCGCTGTCGGTGCGTGCCGTGACGATCAGCTCGGCGGGGATCGTGGCGGGGTCGACGGCGAGCGAGTGGTAGCGCGTCGCGCGCAGGGAATCGGGGAGACCGGCGAACACGCCCGCTCCGTCGTGCCGCACCTCGCAGGCGATGCCGTGCATGAGCTCGGGAGCGTGGGAGACGTCGGCGCCGAACGCGACGGCGAGGGCCTGGTGACCCAGGCACACGCCGAGCAGGGGGATCTGCGCCCGGGCCGCCGCCCGCACGACGGCGATCGAGGCACCGGCGTGCTCGGGCGCACCGGGTCCGGGGGAGACGAGCACCCCCGCGGATGCGGCGATCGCCGCGTCGGCGTCGATCACGGCATCCGCCTCGACGAGGGTCGTCGCGGCGCCGAGCTCGTGCAGGTAGCCCACGAGCGTGTGGACGAAGCTGTCGTGGTTGTCGACGACGAGGATGCCGCCCCGGTCAGCCACCGATCGTGGAGTCCTGCGGTGTGATGAACTGCTGCACCCACGGGAACGCGTAGAAGAAGAGGCCGTAGAGCACGGCCGCGACGAGGACGACGAGGATCAGCACCCGCACCCAGGCCGGGCCCGGGAGGATGCGCCACAGGGCCGCGTACATCAGGCGGCTCCTTCCGTGAGCGAGGCGGGTGCGCCGTCGGCGCGGGGCGTGAAGTCCTCGAACAGCGCGTACGCGATGATGCGCTCGAGCATGTTGAACTTCGGGGCGCAGCTGGTGAGGGTGAGGTAGCGGCCGTCGGGGGTCGTGCCGACCTGCTGCGGAACGGGGGCGAGCACGTCGACCTGGGTGTCCTGCACGTATTCGAGGGTGCGGAAGCGGTAGGTGTACCAGCCGTCCTGCGTCTCGATCACGATGGCGTCGCCGACGACCAGCTTGTCGATGGGGTCGAACGGCGCCCCCGAGGTCCACCGGTGCGCGGCGTAGACGGTGTTGCCCATCTCGCCGGGCATCTGGGTGTCGGGGTAGTGGCCGACTTCGCCCTGGTCGAGGATGTCCTTGCGTGTGACGCCGGAGGCGATCGTGAACTGCCAGCCGGAGCCGAAGCGCGGGATGTGCATGACGCCGAACTGGTCACCGTGGGCCGGCTCGGCCAGGACGGGCACCGCGACCTCGGGCGTCGCGCCCGGTGTGGGCGTGGTCGTCGGGGTCGGTGTCGACGTGGCTGCGGGGGCGTCGGCCCACGACTGCGACAGGGAGGAGGCCTCGGCGCTCTTCTGCGACCCGAGGATCCAGTCGCCGATCCACATCTGCCAGGCGACGTAGAGCAGAGCGACCACGCCGACGGTGATCAGCAGCTCTCCGATGACGCCGACCACCGACACGCGGCGACGGCCGGCCCCACGCGCGCCTCGTCGACCACGGCGCGAGGATGCGGGATCGGCGGGGCTCGGCGACGTCTCGGGGGTCTGCTCGGTTGCCTCTGCCACACCGGGATTCTCGCACAGTGAGGTGGAGGGCGAGCTGACGGTAGAATCGGCGCATGGCACGTTCAGACAAGGGCGAGGAGCCCCTGGAGCAGTCTCAGGGTGAGCAGGCCCCCAACCCGGTCTGGTTCAAGCCGATCATGCTGGGACTCATGATCATCGGGCTCGTCTGGGTTCTGGTCTTCTACCTCAGCGGCTCGCGCTTCCCCATCCCGGGCATCGACGCCTGGAACCTGGTGATCGGCTTCGGCATCGCGTTCGTCGGCTTCCTCATGACGACACGCTGGCGCTGACCGACACCACGGCATCCCGCATCCGCCGGACGGTTCGCCCGTCCGGCGTTTTCGCGCGCCCGCACGCCAATGCCGTGACAGGAATTACACGCGTGTGATTCATCCCCACATGTGGATGAACCTGTGGATAAGTTTGTGGTCAGGCGCGCAGCGGCCGTCCACAAAGGTTGAGCGAGCGCAGCGAGTCGAAACCCCGCCTCAGCGGAAGAACACGAGCGCCGAGCCGACGCAGATCGCGATGAGTCCGGCGCCGATGCCGACGAGCAGCCAGGTCTGCGCGGCGCGTTGACGCACCTTCCGGGTGCGCGCGAAGACGAAGCCGACGAGGGCGCCCACGAGGCCGCCGCCGATGTGCGCCTGCCAGGAGATATTCGATCCCGGCAGGAAGGTGAAGACGAGGTTGAGCCCGAGCAGCACCGCGATCGCGGTGACGTTCGCTCCGATGTGCCGGCCGATCACGAGCATCGCGCCCAGCAGACCCCACACGGCGCCGGAGGCGCCGACGACCCAGGTGCCCGGGGCCAGCAGTGACACCAGCGCGGAGCCGCCGAGCGCGCTCAACGCGTAGAGCGCCACGAATCGCCAGCGGCCGAGCAGCGGCTCGAGGCTGCGCCCCAGCGCCCAGAGGGCGAGCATGTTCAGTCCGACATGGAAGATGCTGGCGTGCACGAACACGACCGTCAGCATCCGCCACGGCTGCACGACGGCCAGGGCGCTGTTGTAGGCGAGGTAGAACTCGATCGTGCTGCCGACGCCGGGGATCAGGGTCACCAGGTAGAGCAGGAGGGTGACGCCGACGATCACATAGGTGGCGAGCGGACGGGTGTCCAGCCCGGTGCGTGACCGACGCCGCGGCAGGCGCGCCACGTTCTCGCGATGCGCCTGGCCCGACGCCTGCCGCTGCGCGGCGAGGCATTCGGGACAGATCACCCCGACCGGCATCTGCGTCATGCACTCCGGGCAGATGGTGCGGGTGCACCGCTGGCAGAGCACGAAGCTCTGCCGGTCGGGATGCCGATAGCAGTAGTTGTCGGGGTTCGCCTGGAACGCGGCGTCGGTCACGGTCGTCGCGTCAGGCCGCGGCGATGTCGATCGAGCTGATGACGACGGGCTCGACGGGGCGGTCGCCCGCAGCCGTGCGCACGGCGCCGATCGCGTCGACCACGGCGCGCGAGTCGGCGTCGGCGACCTCGCCGAAGATCGTGTGCTTGCCGTTGAGCCACGGCGTCGGGTCGGTGGTGATGAAGAACTGCGAGCCGTTGGTGCCCTCGGCCTTGCCGGTGATCGCGTTGCGGCGCAGGCCTGCGTTGGCCATGGCCAGCAGGTACGGGTTGCCGAAGTTGAGCTCGGGGTGGATCTCGTCGTCGAAGGTGTAGCCGGGGCCGCCGACACCCTGACCGAGCGGGTCGCCGCCCTGGATCATGAAGTTCGGGATGATGCGGTGGAAGATGACGTCGGTGTAGAGCGGGCCCTCGCCCGGCTTGCCCGTCGCGGGGTCGGTCCAGGCCTGCGAACCGTCGGCGAGGCCGGTGAAGTTCTGCACGGTGCGGGGTGCGTGGTCCCCGAAGAGGTTGACGACGATGTCGCCGTGGTTGGTGTGGATCGTCGCGACTGCGGTGTGGATCGGCATGCTCATCATTCTCCCACCTGTCAACCCCTGGCAGCCCGCGCCCCGTCTGGCAAGATGGGACGAAAGACCCCGGATGAGTCTGTCGACTCGGGAAAGGGAGGGCCCTGTGAGCCTCAGCCGCAAGCGCAAGAAGCAACTCCGCAAGCTCCAGAAGGATGCGAACACCCTCTGGGAGTCGCAGCAGGTGCTGCTCGGCCAGGCCGGTGACGTCGCCCGCGAGGCCGGTCGTCAGCTCGGCAACTACAACCGCGAGCAGGTCATCCCCACGGTGCAGGAGAAGTACGAGACGTACGCCGCCCCGTATGTGAACCAGGGCGTGGCCGCCTCCAAGCACTTCTACAACCGTCAACTCGTCCCCACCGCGGGCGCGCTGATCGGCTCGGCGCTGTCGGTGTGGGACGCCGCGAACGAGACGCGTGGCCGTCTCGCCGCCGGCCGCGGGGTCGACATCGACGTCTCGAAGCTGCGGAAGAAGGCCGCCAAGTACGGCAGTGCCGCCTCGAAGCGCCTCGCCGTGTCGGAGAAGCCCGCGAAGTCCGGCATGGGCGCGGGTGGCGTGATCGCCCTCATCCTCGGCATCGCCGCGGCCGCCGGTGTGCTCTACGCCGCATGGCAGACGCTGCGGGCCGACGACGAGCTGTGGGTCGCGGACGACCCGCTCGCCGCACCGGATGCCTGATCCCACCGATCGTGTACGCGCGGCGGCATCCGCTCGCGGGCTCGACATCGAGCTACGCGAGCGGCCCGCCGCGAACAGTCTGAACGAGGCGGCGTCGCTGCTGGGTCTGACTCCCGCCGACATCGTCAAGACGCTCGTGGTCAAGCGTTCCGACGACACGTATCTGTTCGCGCTCGTCCCCGGTGACCGGTCGATCTCGTGGCCGAAGCTGCGCGCCGTCGTCGGCGTGAACAAGCTGCAGCTGCCCGACCCCGAGCGTGCTCTCGCAGCGACGGGCTACGAGCGCGGCACCATCGTCCCGATCGGCAGCACGACCGACTGGCCGGTGTTCGCCGACGAGCGCATCGTCGGTCAGCGCATCGCGATGGGAGCCGGTGCGCACGGCTACAGTCTGTTCGTCGACGCCGATGCGTTGATCTCCGCCTACGGGGCGACCGTCGCCGACATCACGGATGAAGCCCGACAGTAGTCGCCGGGACGAGGCCGGCCATGCGCAGGCCGACGTCGACGAGTTTCACGTGGTGCAGCGCCGGGATCGCGCTGAGCGGGAACCATTCCGCCCGATCCGTCGACCCGCCGATCTCGTGCGTGAGGCGCCCGCCGACGACGTGTGCCCGGTAGATGATCCGCAGCGCGTGCATCGGCTGCGGGGTGTCGGCGTGGATGCGCTGCGACGCCGGGATCACGCGCGAATGGATGCCGAGCAGCGCGTCCAGTGCCACCCGGTACCCGGTCTCCTCGCGCACCTCGCGGCGCGCGGCGAC
Organism: Microbacterium telephonicum; assembly: GCF_003651225.1. GTDB lineage: Bacteria > Actinomycetota > Actinomycetes > Actinomycetales > Microbacteriaceae > Microbacterium > Microbacterium telephonicum. The sequence goes on along the minus strand of NZ_RCDB01000001.1, from coordinate 125,355 downwards.
CTCGGGATCCTCGCCGGGTTCGAGCCCGCCGCCGGGCAGGGTCCACGCGGAGCGGTGGCCCTCGTTCCAGTGCGCGAGCAGCACGCGTCCGTCGCCGTCGGTGACGACGGCGTAGGCGGCGACGCGCAGATCCATACACGTCACCCTAAGGGGAGTGCGGCGCGACCTGCGGGAGGAGGAGTGGAGCCTGGGAGAATCGAACTCCCGACATCCTGCTTGCAAAGCAGGCGCTCTACCAACTGAGCTAAGGCCCCGGGAAGGGGGATGGTGGGGCTACCAGGACTTGAACCTGGGACCTCTTCATTATCAGTGAAGCGCTCTAACCGCCTGAGCTATAGCCCCGTTTCGGAAGTGCGACGCGTGCGTCGCAACCTCCAAGACTTTACCCGACGAGCGGGCAAAGATGAAATCGGCTCAGTTCGAGGTGAAGCCGACGAGCAGGCCGCCGGTCACCTTGACCATGAGGTTGTAGATGCCGGCCACGACCGCACCCAGAACCGTGAGCACGATGAGGTTGAGGATCGCGACGATCGCCGCGAACGCCATGACCTGCGGCAGGCCGACCACGTCGCTGAGCACGAAGCTGCCGTCGGTGAACGCCGAGAGCAGCTCGTCGAGCTGGCTGATGAGCCCGGTCGTCTGCAGCACCATGTAGACGAGGAAGACGACGACGACCGTGACGATCGCGAGGGCCACCGAGGCCAGGAACGACAGCTTCACGGCCGACCAGAAGTCGACGTAGACGAGGCGCAGGCGCACCTGCTTCGCGCTGGTCTTGCTCGACGACTTCCGCGCCAGCTTGTCGGCTACCGAGCTCATGCGTCACTACTCTCTTCGGGGGTCGGGGTGGTCCCGTCTGCGGGAGCGGATGCGGCCTCGTCGGGCCCTGCGGCATCCGCGGCCTCGGTCAGTCCGCGCTCGCTGTTGCGGGCGATCGCGATGATCCGGTCCTCGTCGTCGGGACGGGCGAACACGACGCCCATGGTGTCGCGGCCCTTGGCGGGGACCTCGGCCACGGAGGAGCGTACCACCTTGCCGCTGGCAAGAACCACCAAGACCTCGTCGGCCTCGGAGACGATGAGACCGCCCGCGAGGACGCCCCGATCGTCGTTGAGTTTGGCCACCTTCACACCCAGTCCGGCGCGTCCCTGCAGGCGGTACTGGTCGACCGCGGTGCGCTTCGCGTAACCGGCCTCGGTGACGACGAAGACGTATCCCGACTCCGCGGCGACGGACGCCGACAGCAGGCTGTCGCCTTCGCGGAACGACATGCCCTTCACGCCCTCGGTCGAGCGGCCCATCGGGCGCAGCGACTCGTCGTCGGCGGTGAAGCGCAGCGACATGCCCAGACGCGAGATGAGCAGGATCTCGTCGGTGTCGTCGACCAGCAGCGCCGAGACCAGCTCGTCGCCGCCCTCTTCCTCGTCCTGACCGCGGAGCTTGATGGCGATGATGCCGCCCTGACGGTTGGTGTCGTAGTCCGACAGCGCCGTCTTCTTGATCTTGCCGTCGCGGGTGGCGAGCACGAGGTAGGTGGCGACCTTGTAGTCGCGGATGTCGAGGATCTGCGCGATCTCCTCGCCCGGCTGCAGCGCGAGCAGGTTCGCGACATGCTGACCCTTCGCGTCGCGGCCGGCCTCGGGGAGTTCGTAGCCCTTCGCGCGGTAGACGCGGCCCTTCGTGGTGAAGAACAGCAGCCAGTGGTGCGTGGTCGTCACGAAGAAGTGCTCGACGACGTCGTCGGCGCGCAGCTGCGCACCCTTGACGCCCTTGCCGCCGCGGTGCTGCGAGCGGTAGTTGTCACTGCGGGTGCGCTTGACGTAGCCGGCCCGGGTGACGGTGACGACGACCTCCTCCTCGGGGATGAGGTCTTCCATCGACATGTCGCCGTCGAAGCCGTGCAGGATGTGGGTGCGGCGCTCGTCGCCGTACTTGTCGACGATGCCGGTGAGCTCGTCGCGGATGATGGCGCGCTGACGGGCGGGGTCGGCGAGGATCGCGTTGAACTCGGCGATCTGCGCCTCGAGCTCGGTCGCCTCGTCGATGATCTTCTGCCGTTCGAGGGCCGCGAGGCGCCGCAGCTGCATCGCGAGGATCGCGTCGGCCTGGATCTCGTCGATCGCCAGCAGCTCCATGAGGCCCTGGCGCGCGTCGTCGACCGTCGCGGAGCGGCGGATGAGCGCGATGACCTCGTCGAGCGCGTCGAGCGCCTTGAGGTAGCCGCGCAGGATGTGCATCCGCTCCTCGGCCTTGCGCAGGCGGAAGCGCGTGCGCCGCACGATGACTTCGACCTGGTGCTCGATCCAGTAGCTGATGAAGCCGTCGATCGCGAGGGTGCGGGGCACGCCGTCGACGATCGCGAGCATGTTCGCGCCGAAGTTCTCCTGCAGCTGCGTGTGCTTGTACAGGTTGTTGAGCACGACCTTCGCGACGGCGTCGCGCTTGAGCACGATGACGAGTCGCTGCCCGGTGCGGTCGCTCGTCTCGTCGCGGATGTCGGCGATGCCGGTGATGCGGCCGTCGCGGGCGAGGTCGCGGATCTTCAGTGCGACGTTGTCGGGGTTAACCTGGTACGGGAGCTCGGTGATCACGAGGCACGTGCGGCCCTGGATCTCTTCCACGTTGACGACCGAGCGCATCGTGATCGAGCCGCGGCCGGTGCGGTACGCGTCGCGGATGCCCTTCGTGCCGAGGATCTGCGCGCCGGTCGGGAAGTCCGGACCGTGGATGCGCGACATCAGCGCCTCGAGCAGCTCCTCGCGCGGGGCGTCCGGGTTCTCCAGCGCCCACAGGGCACCCTCGGCCACCTCGCGCAGGTTGTGCGGCGGGATGTTGGTGGCCATGCCGACCGCGATGCCGACCGAGCCGTTGACGAGCAGGTTCGGGAAGCGGGCCGGCAGGACCGTGGGCTCCTGCGTCTTGCCGTCGTAGTTGTCCTCGAAGTCGACGGTCTCCTCGTCGATGTCGCGGACCATCTCCATGGCGAGCTGGGCCATCTTGGTCTCGGTGTAGCGGGGGGCGGCGGCCCCCTGGTTGCCGGGCGAGCCGAAGTTGCCCTGTCCGTCGGCGAGCGGGTAGCGCAGCGACCACGGCTGCACGAGGCGGACGAGGGCGTCGTAGATGGCCGAGTCGCCGTGCGGGTGGTACTGACCCATCACTTCGCCGACGACGCGCGCGCACTTGTTGAACGACTTGTCGGGACGGTATCCGCCGTCGTACATGCCGTAGATCACGCGGCGGTGCACCGGCTTCAGGCCGTCGCGCACATCGGGCAGGGCGCGCCCGACGATGACGCTCATCGCGTAGTCGAGGTAGCTGCGCTGCATCTCGACCTGGAGGTCGACCTGGTCGATGTTGCCGTGGTTGTGGCCGGCGTTCGTGTCCGGACGTTCTTCGTCAGTCATGTGTTCTCAGTTCCGTCTGCCGCATCGTCGATCAGATGTCGAGGAAGCGGACGTCCTTGGCGTTGCGCTGGATGAAGCTGCGGCGGGACTCGACGTCCTCGCCCATGAGCACCGAGAAGATCTCGTCGGCGGCGGCCGCATCGTCGATGGTCACCTGGCGCAGCGTCCGGGTGTTGTGGTCCATCGTCGTCTCCCACAGCTCCTTCGGGTTCATCTCGCCGAGACCCTTGTAGCGCTGGATGCCGGAGTCCTTCGGCATCCGCTTGCCGTTCGCGAGACCGTCGGCCAGCAGCGCGTCGCGCTCCTTGTCGCTGAAGACGTACTCGTGCTCCGAGTTCGACCACTTCAGGCGGTACAGCGGCGGCATCGCGAGGTAGACGTACCCCGCCTCGATGAGTCCGCGCATGTAGCGGAACAGCAGCGTCAGCAGCAGCGTCGTGATGTGCTGGCCGTCGACGTCGGCATCGGCCATGAGCACGATCTTGTGGTACCGGGCCTTCTCGACGGTGAAGTCCTCGCCGATGCCGGTGCCGAACGCCGAGATGATCGCCTGGATCTCGTTGTTGCCGAGGGCACGGTCCAGCCGGGCCTTCTCGACGTTGAGCACCTTGCCGCGCAGCGACAGGATCGCCTGCGTCTCGGGGTCGCGGCCCCGCACGGCCGAGCCTCCGGCCGAGTCGCCCTCGACGAGGAAGATCTCGCTGATGGAGGGGTCCTTGCTCGTGCAGTCCTTGAGCTTGTCGGGCATGGATGCCGACTCGAACACGCTCTTGCGGCGCGCGGTCTCACGTGCCTTGCGGGCGGCCAGACGCGCGGTCGCGGCGTCGATCGCCTTCGTGATGACGCGCTTGGCCTGAGCCGGGTTGCGGTCGAGCCAGTCGGTGAGCTTCTCGCCCACGATCTTCTGCACGAACGCTTTCGCCTCGGTGTTGCCGAGCTTCGTTTTGGTCTGTCCCTCGAACTGCGGCTCGGAGAGCTTGACGGAGATGACGGCGGTGAGACCCTCGCGGATGTCGTCGCCGGTGAGGTTGTCGTCCTTCTCCTTGAGCAGGTTCTTCTCGCGCGCGTACTTGTTGACGAGGGTCGTCAGCGCCGCACGGAATCCCTCTTCGTGAGTGCCGCCCTCGTGCGTGTTGATCGTGTTCGCGAACGTGAAGACGTTCTCGGTGTAGCTCGTGGTCCACTGCATCGCGAGCTCGAGCGAGATGTGGCGGACGGTGTCCTCCGACTCCAGCTCGATGATGTCCTCGTTGACGACCTCGGCCTTGCGCACCTTGTTCAGGTACTCGACGTAGTCGACGAGGCCCCGCTCGTAGAGGAAGTCGTCGTGCGGCTGGGTGTCCTGGGCGGTGCCGTCGGGACCGTCGACGACATAGGTCGAGGCGGGCCGCAGGTCGCTGAGGGTGATGCGCAGGCCCTTGTTGAGGAACGCGGTCTGCTGGAAGCGCGTGCGCAGCGTGTCGTAGTCGAAGTCGACGGTCTCGAAGATCTCGGCATCCGGCCAGAAGGTGATGACCGTGCCGGTCTCCTCCGTCGCCTCGCCCTTCGCGAGCGGCCCCTCGGGCTTGCCTCCGCCCGAGAACGTCTGCCGCCACACGTGACCCTGCCGGCGGATCTCGACCTCGAACCGGGTCGACAGCGCGTTGACCACCGACGATCCGACGCCGTGCAGGCCTCCCGAGACGGCGTAGCCGCCGCCGCCGAACTTGCCGCCCGCGTGGAGGACGGTCAGCACGACCTCGACGGTCGACTTCGTCGGGTCGGAGGCGTGCGGGTCGACGGGGATGCCGCGGCCGTTGTCGATGACGCGCAGCGCGCCGTCTTCGAGGATCGTGACGTGGATCGTGTCGCAATACCCGGCGAGGGCTTCGTCGACGGAGTTGTCGACGATCTCGTAGACGAGGTGGTGGAGGCCCCGCTCACCGGTCGAGCCGATGTACATACCGGGGCGCTTGCGCACCGCCTCGAGTCCCTCGAGCACCTGGATGGCGTCCGCCCCGTACTCGTTCGTGACCTTCTCCGACGGTGCCGGGGTGGGCACCGCGCTGTCGGAAGCGATGGAGGAGTCGTCCTCGGGAACGCTGTCGGGGGTGTCTGGCGTCATGGGTTCTCGAGCGCTCCACATCGGTGTTCAAGGGTCTTCCCAGTCTACCCTTTTCCGCTCGCACCGCGCCGCTGTACGCCCCTGTGGCGCGATTTCCGCGACGCGGATGCCCCCGCACGTGGGTTATCCGTAGGTATCGCGAGGACCCCGCCCTGGAACGGCTCTCGGGCCCCATGTCCACGAGGGGACGTCCGGCCCGATGAAGCGGATGTTCTTGACACCGGCATCCGGGAACCTCCGGGCGAGCTCCGTCACGATCGCCGAACGCATGAGCTGCAGGTTCTTCGCCCAGGCCGTCGAGTCGCATTGCACGGTGAGCAGACCCTCCGACAGCGCAACCGGCGACGCGTGCCGCGCGGTCTCCTCACCGGCGGCATCCGCCCACTGCATGACGAGGTCCTCCTGGGCGAGCTGCGAGTCCCACCCCGACTGCCGGGTGAGGTCGGAGATGAGGTCGCCGATCCCTTTCGGGTCTCGGCCGGCGGTGAACGGCTGGTTCTCGTCGTCGTCGGTGCGACGGCGCTTGCGGCGCTTGGCGGCCTTCGACGGCTCCAGGCCGCGCAGGCGCAGATAGGTCGAGAGCGTCTCGGTCACGTCGTCGTCAGACACCGGCATCCTCCCGGATCGTGCCGGCCTCGACGTGGACGGTGCGCGCGCGCAGGGTGTCCGGCACATCCTCCTCGACCGCGGCCGTGACGATCACCTGCTCGAAGTCACCGACGACGCCCGCGAGGCGCGCCCGCCGGTCGGCGTCGAGTTCGGCGAACACGTCGTCGAGGATGAGCACCGGGTCGCCGAGCATCGAATGCTCGCGCAGCAGCCGCGCCGAGGCCAGGCGCAGCGCGAGCGCGACCGACCAGGACTCGCCGTGCGACGCGTACCCCTTCACCGGCAGTCCGCGCACGCGCAACAGCAGATCGTCGCGATGCGGCCCCACCAGGGTGACACCGCGCTCGAGCTCCGCCGTGCGCTTGGCGGCGAGGGCCGCGCGGAAATCGGCCTCCAGCTGCTCCTGCGTGAGCGGGGTCGACCCGGTGGATGCCGGAGTCGGGGCATCGTCGATTTCGTCGTCGTCTTCACCGACCGCACCCTCGACGGTCAGCATCCATTCCAGCTCGGGGCGGTGATCGGCGCCGGCGATAGCGGTGTACGCCTCGGCGAGGGGGCCCGCCAGATCGGCGGCGAGGGCCAGGCGACCGCGGATCACCTGGGTGCCCAGCTGCACGAGCTTGTCGTCCCACACGTCGAGGGTGGTGAGCTCGTCGCCGCGGATGCCGCGCGCCCGCGCCGACTTGAGCAGGGTCGTGCGCTGGCGCAGCACGCGGTCGTAGTCGCCGAGCACACCTGCCATGCGGGGGGCGCGCTGGATGAGCAGCTGGTCGGCGAAGCGGCGCCGGGCCGACGGATCGCCGCGGACGATCTGCAGGTCTTCGGGGGCGAACAGCACCACCTGCGCGTAGCGCGGCAGTTCGGCCGTCTTCACATTCGAGCCGTTGACGCGCGCCTTGTTCGATCCGCTGCGGTTGAGCTGGGCTTCGAGCTGCACTTTGCGCTCACCGAAGGCGAGGCGGGCGCGCACGATGGCGGCATCCCGACCGTGCCGCACCATCGGGGCGTCCTGCGAGACGCGATGCGAACCGAGGGTGGCGAAGAACGCGATCGCCTCGGCGAGATTCGTCTTCCCCTGGCCGTTGCGGCCGACGAAGACGTTCGCACCGGCGGCCAGGCTCACATCGACCGCCGCATAGTTGCGGAAGTCGACGAGGCTCAGCTGCTCGACGATCACCGCATCAGCCTAGGCCGACCGGGCGACACCGGTCAGCGCAGCAGGAGGTTCGGCTGGAGCAGGTACTTGAACGTCTCGGGCGTGCCCGAGGTCTGCGGCGTGATGAGCACGGGGCTCAGCTTGTTGGCGTTGTCGCTCGACGTGAACGTGATGCGGGTGAACTCGCTCTTGACCGCGCCGAGGGACTCGAGCAGGTACTGCGGGTTGAGGCCGAGGGTGACGTCCTCGCCGGCGAGGGTCGCGTCGACCGACTCCGTCGCCCGCGCCTGCTCGGTGCCGGAGGCGTCCATCGAGACGCCCTCCTGCGTGAAGGTGAACCGCAGCGGCGCGGACCGGTCGAGCACGAGCGACACGCGGCGCACGGCCTCGACGAGCTCGGCGGTGTTGACGACCGCGTAGTGGTCGGTCTGCTCGGGGAACAGGCGCCGGACCGGGGGGAAGTTGCCCTTGATCAGCAGCGAGGTGACGGTCTTGTTGCCGGCGGTGAACGCGATGATCTCGCGGTCGCCCGACCCCGAGAAGGCGATCTTGATGTCGCCGGAGTGCGCGAACGTCTTGCCGACCTCGGTCAGGGTGCGTGCCGGAACCAGGGCGGTCGCGGTGTCGTCGTCGGTCGCGACTCCACCGCCGTCCCACGGGATCTCGCGCAGCGCGACGCGGTAGCGGTCGGTGGCGACGAGGCTCAGCTCGGTGCCGGCGACCTCGAGCTGCACACCGGTGAGCACGGGGGTGACGTCGTCGCGCGATGCGGCGAAGGCCACCTGGGCGATCGCCGTCGCGAAGTCTTCGGCCGGGACGAGACCGGCGTCACCGGACACCTCGGGGATCGCGGGGTATTCCTGCACCGGCATCGAGGCGAGGGTGAACCGGGCCGAGCCGCACGTGAGCACGATGCCGTCCTCGTCCTGGACGATCTGGATCGGCGCGTTCGGCAGCCGGCTCGCGATCTCGGACAGGAGCCGGCCGTGTACGAGGATGGTGCCCGGCTCGTCGACGGTCGCCTCGATCGTCGTGCGGGCCGAGGCCTCGTAGTCGAAGGCGGCGAGTGACAGGCCGTCGTCGGATGCCTCGATCAGCACGCCCGCGAGGATCGGCTGCGGATTGCGCTGCGGCAGGAGCTTCACGACGAATGACACGGCTTCGCTGAATACGTCGCGATTGACGTGGAACTTCACGGGCGCTCCCTGGTCGGTGGTGAGGGCCTTCCCATGCTAGTGCCCTCGCCGTCGTGCTTCGGATGCGTTCCGCGCCGGAGGGTGCCGCACCGAGCAGGTGATCGAGCGTGGATCTCTGAGATGGTTCTTCGTCATGGTGTTAACACCTGTGGAAACTGTGGACAACTCGGTGGATCCCGCTCGGGGCGCGGAAACGACATCGCTGTAACTTGTGTGATTCCTGCGGATGGATTGCGGAGCGCGACGAATCACAACGATGTGATCCCCGGGCGTCGTCCACAGGCTTCCCGAATCCGTTCACAGGGGACTCCGCGTGTCGGATAGTTATCCACAGGCTGTCCACACTGTGCAGAACGCGAATAGTGGGGCCGAGCCGGCATCCGTGTCAAGAGCGGATGCGCGAATACGACGATCGGTGCCGCCCCGCGTCGCCGGCGGTCGCCGTGCGTCGTCGCGGGTCAGCGGCCGACGCGGCCGAGCTGAGTGGTGATCTCGCTCACCTGGTTGTAGATCGAGCGGCGCTCCTTCATGAGTTCGCTGATCTTCTTGTACGCGTACATGACGGTGGTGTGATCGCGGTTGCCGAAGAGCTGCCCGATCTTCGGCAACGACAGGTTCGTCCGCTCGCGGCAGAGGTACATCGCGATCTGACGTGCCGTGGCGATCGCCTGCGAACGGCTGGAGCCGTACAGGTCGTCGACGGACAGCCGGAAGTACTGGGCCGTCGCGGTGATGATGTCGGTCGGGGAGATCACGTTCGCGTCGTCGGTGTCGACGATGTCGCGCAGCACCGTCTGGGCGAGGGAGACGTCGAGGTTCGAGCGGTTGAGGCTCGCGAAGGCGGAGACGCGGATGAGGGCGCCCTCGAGCTCGCGGATGTTGCTCGACACCTTCGTCGCGATGTACTCCAGCACGTCGTCGGGCACCAGAAGGCGCTCCGACTGCGCCTTCTTGCGCAGGATCGCGATGCGGGTCTCGAGGTCGGGCGCCTGCACGTCGGTGATGAGGCCCCACTCGAAGCGGCTGCGCATGCGGTCTTCGAACCCGGTGAGCAGACGCGGCTGCACGTCACTGGTGATCACGACCTGCTTGTCGTGGTCGTGCAACGTGTTGAAGGTGTGGAAGAACGCCTCCTGCGTCTCGGCCTTGCCCTGCAGGAACTGGATGTCGTCGATGAGCAGGATGTCGACATCCCGGTAGCGCGCCTGGAAGGCGGACCCGCGGTTGTTGGCGATCGAGTTGATGAAGTCGTTCGTGAACTCCTCGCTCGACACGTACCTCACCTTGATGCCGGCGTACAGGCTGATCGCGTAGTCGCCGATGGCATGGAGCAGGTGCGTCTTGCCGAGACCCGAGTCGCCGTAGATGAACAGCGGGTTGTAAGCCTTCGCCGGCGCCTCCGCGACGGCGACCGCGGCGGCGTGTGCGAAACGGTTGGACTGACCGATGACGAAGTTGTCGAACGTGTACTTCGCATTCAGCCGGGTGTCGGTGCGGGAGGTGATCGACACCGGCTCGGGGAAGTCCTCGGCCGGACGGGCGACGGGCGGGATCACGGCGACGGGCGTCTCGTCCACGCGCGGAGTGGACGGCGTCGCCTGCATGAGCTCCGGGTTCACGACGACGCGGAACGCGGATGCTGCGGGCTCGGCATCCGCGTGGGCGAGGGCCTCGAGGATCGGGGCGCGCAGTCTCTTGTTGAACTGCGCCGCGGTGAGGTCGTTGGGGACGTCGAGGTACAGCGTTCCGCCCATGACACCCTGGGCGACGGCGAGATTGAGGAAGCCCTGCAGCTGCGGGGTGACACGGTCGTCGAAGGTGAGCGCGTCGAGCACGGCGGTCCAGACCGGAACGTCCGGGATCTCGTGCTGTGTCATCTGTGGCGGCCTTCGTTCGTCGTGTCGGATCCCGTGTGCGCCGAGGGGAAAGTCCTCGTCCACAGCTGTGGATAACTATCCCGGACACGCTAACGACGAGCCGGTTCACACGCAAAATCCACTGTAGTTCCGGGCCGCGTGTCGTTGCGAGGCTGGGGACGGACCCGTGGATAAGGTGTGAGTCGGCCGTGCTCGGTTTGGGTTCTCAGGCGTCCCGACGTATCCTTAGTCGGTTGACTTATGCCCGCTTGGGCAGTCCCTGTACCTGTGTCCCCGGTCTAGAGCGTTCCGGTGACCGCCGATCCGGAGTGATCCTCATGAGCAAGCGCACGTTCCAGCCCAACAACCGCCGCCGCGCCAAGAAGCACGGCTTCCGCGCCCGCATGCGCACCCGCGCCGGCCGCGCGATCCTTTCGGCTCGCCGCGGCAAGGGCCGTACCGAACTCTCCGCCTGATCGCCACCGGTGCTGGCGCGCGGGAACCGCATCACCCGCGGGGCGGAGTACAAGGCCGTCGTCCGCGGGGGTTCTCGCTGTGCCGGCGCGCATGCGGTGACGTACGTCGTGTCGACGACCGATGAACGTCCCGCGCGTTTCGGGTTCATCGTGAGCAAGCAGGTCGGCAACGCCGTGACGCGCAACACCGTGCGTCGCAGGCTGAAGTCGGTGTGCGCAGAAGCGCTGCCGACGGTACGCCCCGGCGCCGACGTCGTGATCCGCGCGCTGCCGGCGGCCGCATCCGCCCCCTACGCCGACCTGCGCTCCGAAGTGCTGCGCTGCCTGAGCCGGAAGGCCGCGGCGTGAGTTCGGCGACGCTGCCGAAATCGTCCACCGGCGACGGCGCGTTCTCGGTCGATTCCGCCATCCGCGCGATCCCCCTCCTTCCTCGCAACGCTGTGCTCGCCGCGCTGCACGGATACCGCGCGACGATCTCCCATCTGTACGGAGACGTCTGCAAGTACTACCCGTCGTGCTCCGCCTACGCCGTCGGCGCGGTGCAGCAGCACGGTGCGCTCAAAGGTGCTGCACTCACCGCTCTGCGTCTCGGCCGCTGCCATCCCTGGGCACGCGGCGGGATCGACGACGTGCCCGCACACGCGCGCTACCGGTACTCCCTGACTCCGCACGGATTCGTCGTGCCCCCCAGAAAGGACTGATCCGTGCTGGATCTTCTCTTGAGCGCCGCCGCCACGCCGTCACCGGCGGTCCCGACGCCGACGACGCCGCCGCCCGGGACGGGCATGGACTTCTTCAGCATCATCATGTGGCCGTTCAAGTGGTTCGTCGAGGCGATCCTCGTGGCGTGGCACTGGCTGTTCACGTCGATCGGCCTCGACCCGTCGGCCGGCCTCACCTGGGTGCTGGCGATCATCGGTCTCGTCGTCGTGGTGCGCTCGGCACTGATCCCACTGTTCGTGCGGCAGATCAAGAGCCAGCGAAAGATGATGGAAATCGCTCCTGAACTGCGAAAAGTCCAGGAGAAGTACAAGGGCAAGAAGGACCAGCTCTCCCGAGAGGCCATGAGTCGGGAGACCATGGCGCTCTACCAGAAGCACGGCACGACCCCGGTCTCGAGCTGTCTGCCCCTGCTCGTGCAGATGCCGATCCTGCTCGGCATGTTCTACACGCTCAGTGACGTGAAGAAGCACGCGGAGTGGGGTGTCGGCGGCGTCGGTCTGCTGAGCTCTGAACTCACCAAGCAGTTCTACGATGCGCAGCTGTTCGGTGTCGCCCCGCTGCACACCAGCCTGATGGACGCCATCAACTACAAGCCCGCCGGCTGGGAGGCGACGGTCACGATCCTCGTGATCCTCGTCGTGCTCATGATCGCGTCGCAGTTCATCACCCAGCTGCAGATCATCTCGAAGAACCTCTCCCCCGAGGCCAAGACCGGCCAGGCCTACCAGATGCAGCGCATCATGCTCTGGATCCTGCCGCTGGGCTTCATCTTCTCCGGTGTCTTCTTCCCGCTCGGTGTCGTGCTCTACTGGTTCACGTCCAACATCTGGACGATGGTGCAGCAGTTCATCGTCATCCGGAACATGCCGACACCGGGCTCCGAGGCGGCGAAGGCTCGCGAGGAGCGCCTCGCGCGCAAGGGCAAGGCACTCGACTCGTCGGGCAAGATCGTGCCGATGGAGAAGTACCAGGCCGAGCAGAAGCGACTCTACGAAGAGGCGCAGAAGGCGAAGGCGGAAGCCCCCAAGCGTCAGCAGCCGGTGAGCAAGCAGCGCGCCAAGAAGCAGGCGCAGAAGAACCGCTCGTCGACACAGCCGCCATCGGCACCGGGGTCGGGCACCGACTCTCCGACCTCCTGACCCCTGAATCCGAGGAACAGCCATGACCATGTCGAACGACACGCAGGCTCCTGCCGCTGAGCTCACGGTCGAGCAGCTCGAAGAAGAAGGCGACATCGCCGCGGACTACCTCGAGGGACTCCTCGACATCGCGGAGATCGACGGCGACCTCGAGCTGGACGTCCGCGCCGGCCGCGCATACGTCTCGGTCGAGAACGATGACGCCGCTGCGCTGGCGCTGATCTCCGAACCTGACACCGTCCAGGCTCTGCAGGAGCTGACGCGCCTCGCCGTGCAGTCGAAGTCCGGTCGCTTCTCGCGCCTGATCCTCGACATCGGAGGATCTCGGGAGGCTCGGGAGCAGCAGCTCGAGAAGCTGGTCGACCGTGCCGTCGCTCGCATCGACGACGGTGCGACGCAGGCTTCGTTGCCGGCGATGTCCAGCTACGAGCGCAAGCTGGTGCACGACATCGTCGCCGACCGCGGCTTCGTGTCGGAGTCGTACGGCGAGGGTGCAGACCGGCACACCGTCATCCGCCGCGCCTGACGTTTCACGTGAAACATCGATGATCGAGGTCGAGCCGGCGGCAGCATCCGCCATCTTCGGGGAGCACCTGGAACAGGCGCGGGCGTTCACTGCCGCCCTTGCTCAGCATGGTGAGGAACGTGGACTCATCGGTCCGCTGGAATTGCCGCGACTGTGGTCGCGTCATGTGCTGAACAGCGCGGTGGCGGCGCCGCTCTTCGCTACGGGCGCTCGAGTCGGTGACATCGGCTCGGGCGCCGGATTGCCCGGGTTGGTGCTCGCGATCGCGCGGCCCGACGTGCAGTGGGTGCTCATCGAGCCGATGGAGCGGCGGGTCACCTGGTTGAACGAGCAGGTGTCTGCGCTGGAGCTCGCGAACGTCGAGGTCGTCCGGGCGCGCGGGGAGGACTGGACGCAGGGGCCGGTGCTGGATGCCGTCACCGCCCGTGCGGTCAGCGCGCTGCGCACACTCATCCCCCTCACGGCGCCTCTCGTGCGCGACGGCGGTGAGCTGATCCTGCTGAAGGGCGCGAACGCCGCGAACGAGATCGCCGCCGCGGACAAGCAGATCCGCAAGTACAGGCTCAGTGACGTGCGCGTGGAGCCGGTCGGTGACGGTGTGATCGACGAACCCACCCGCGTCATCCGCGCCACCGTCCGCTGACCCCCGCTGTTCGGGTGGTTGAGTAGCCAGCAAGCCGGCGTATCGAAACCCGTGCCAACTCTCCTCCCCAAGGGAGCGACGCACTCAGTGTTCCCCGATCGCAGCATCCGGTCCCCCGATCGGCCGAGCCGCGGCCGAGACTGCTCTCATGCCGCACATGTACATCCTCGAATGCGCCGATGGATCCTTCTACGTCGGCAGCACGCGGAATCTGGACAAGCGCCTCTGGGAACATGAGTCCGGTCTGGGTGCTGCGTATACGCGCCACCGTCGCCCGGTACGTCTTGTCTACTGCGAGGAGTTCACCCGGGTCGATGACGCGTTCGCACGCGAGAAGCAGGTCCAAGGGTGGAGCCGCGCCAAGGGCATCGCCCTGATCGAGGAACGCGGCGCCGAGGACCTGCCGGCACTCAGCCGCAAGAAACCACGTCGCGAGCGATGACGTTGTTTCACGTGAAACAGTCAGGGCGGTGTGGTTTCGACACGCGGCCTTCGGCCGCTACTCAACCACCGGGTGTTCGGAGGTACACAGGTCGCCCTCACCGGTGGTTGAGTAGCCGACGCAGTCGGCGTATCGAAACCACTCCACCGCGAGTGTTTCACGTGAAACGGAGGCGCGGCCGTGGTTCCGATACGCGCCCTTCAGTCGCTACTCAACCACCGGGGCGAGCCAGTAACTACTGCTCGTCCGTCCATCCCGATGGTTGAGTAGCTGCGAAGCCGGCGTATCGAATCCATGCGTCGTGGGTGTTTCACGTGAAACGGGTGGCGGGCTGTGGTTTCGATAGGCGGCCTTCGGCCGCTACTCAACCACCGGGGTGAGCGGTGATCTGCAGCTCGGCCTTGTCGGTGGTTGAGTAGCCGACGCAGTCGGCGTATCGAAACCACTCCACCGCGAGTGTTTCACGTGAAACGGAGGCGCGGCCGTGGTTTCGATACGTGCCCTTCAGTCGCCACTCAACCACCGGGGTGAGCCAATAACTACTGCTCGTCCGTCCATCCCGATGGTTGAGTAGCCGGCGAAGCCGGCGTATCGAAACCATGCGTGGTGGGTGTTTCACGTGAAAGAAGCTGGTGTTTGTGGTTTCGATACGCGGCCTTCAGCCGTTACTCAACCACCGGGGTGGGCTGGGAACTACTGCTCGTCCGTCCATACCGATGGTTGAGTAGCTGCGAAGCCGGCGTATCGAAACCACACGGTCGAGGGTGTTTCACGTGAAACGGGTGGCGGGCTGTGGTTTCGATAGGCGGCCCTTGGCCGCTACTCAACCACCGGCTGAGCCGTGATCTGCTACTCGCCGCCACCGGTGGTTGAGTAGCCGACGCAGTCGGCGTAACGAAACCACACGGTCGAGGGTGTTTCACGTGAAACGGGGGGCCGGCTGTGGTTTCGATACGCGGCCTTCGGCCGCTACTCAACCACCGGAGTGGCCGGCATTGGCTCGGTGTTTCACGTGAAACGGCGGGCGGGGGTGGGCTCGACTAAAGTGGGAGAGTCCCCCACGACAGGAGTTTTCAGGTGCAGGATTCGGACGACGCGGCCGCACCGTTCTCCATCGACGACAGCCCCATCGCCCGCGAACTGGCCGATCTGACCTCGCGCCGGAAGGTGCTCGACGGTGTCTCGCTGGCGTTCGATGGACCGGCACGCGTGATCACGGTGTCCAACCAGAAGGGCGGGGTCGGCAAGACCACGACCACGGTGAACATCGCTTCCGCGCTCGCGTCGCTCGGCGCTCGGGTGCTCGTGATCGACCTCGATCCTCAGGGCAACGCATCGACGGCGCTCGGAGTGCCGCACACCGCGGACACGCCGAGCGTCTACGACGTCCTGATCGACGAGTTCCCCCTCGCCGACATCATCCAGATCTCGCCGGAATCCGACCGGCTCTTCTGTGCACCCAGCACGATCCATCTCGCCGGCGCCGAGATCGAACTCGTCTCCCAGGTGGCGCGCGAGCATCGGCTGCGTACGGCACTCGACGACTATCTGGCCGGCGATGTCCAACCTGTCGACTTCGTGCTCATCGACTGCCCGCCGTCACTCGGACTGCTCACGATCAACGCGTTCACCGCCGCGCATGAGCTCATGATCCCGATCCAGTGCGAGTACTACGCCCTGGAAGGCCTCAGTCAGCTGCTCGGCAGCGTGCGGATGATCCAGAAGCACTTGAATCCGCGACTGCACCTGTCGACGATCCTGCTGACCATGTACGACGGGCGCACCCGCCTCGCCCAGCAGGTCGCCGATGAGGTGCGCTCGCACTTCACCGAGCAGGTGTTGCGCACGGTGATCCCGCGCTCCGTGCGCGTCTCCGAGGCGCCGAGCTTCGGTCAGACGGTGATCGCCTACGATGGTGCGTCGGCCGGGGCCGTCGCCTACCGCGAGGCGGCGGTGGAAATGGCCCGACGTGGGCAGAACAACAACGAAGGGGCATCCTGATGGCGAAGCGAACCGGTCTGGGGCGTGGCATCGGCGCGCTCATCCCCACTGCAGCGGATTCCGATGAAGCACGTCCGGTGGACGTCTTCTTTCCGGGTGCATCCCGCCCGACGGCGACCGCTGAACGGTCGACGGATACCGAGCCCGGGGAGGAGCTGCTGAGCATCCCGGGTGCGCGCCTCATCCAGGTCGATCCGAACGCCGTCGTCCCGAACCCGCGGCAGCCGCGTACGCACTTCGACCAGGACGACCTCGCGGAACTCGTCCACTCGGTGCGCGAGTTCGGCGTGCTGCAGCCCATCGTGGTGCGCACGAACGAGGCGGGCGAATACGAGCTCATCATGGGGGAGCGGCGCACGCGGGCGTCGCGTGAAGCAGGGCTCACCTCGATCCCCGCGATCCTGCGCGACACGACCGACGAGAACCTGCTCCGCGACGCGCTCCTCGAGAACCTGCACCGTTCCGAGCTGAATCCGCTCGAGGAGGCGTCGGCCTACCAGCAGCTTCTGGAGGACTTCGGCATCACGCAGGAGGAGCTTGCGGGCCGCATCGGACGCTCCCGTCCCCAGATCAGCAACACCATCCGCCTGCTCAAGCTGCCGGTACCGGTGCAGCAGCGCGTCGCCGCGGGTGTGCTGAGCGCGGGTCATGCGCGCGCCATCCTGTCGCTCGCCGACCCGGAGGCGATGCAGCGCCTCTCCGACAAGATCGTCAACGAAGATCTCTCGGTGCGTGCGGCGGAGGCGGCCGCGAAGCTCCCGGGTGCCGGCGGCACGAAGACACCGGCTCCCAAGGCCGGCGCTCGACGCGCCCATCTGGACGAAGTCGCGGAGCGACTCGGAGACCGACTGAACACGAAGGTCAGGATCAGTCTGAGCGCGAAGAAGGGCCAGATCAACATCGACTTCGCGTCGATCCAGGACCTCAATCGGATCCTCGCCGACATCGGGGAAACGGAGTAC
Source organism: Microbacterium telephonicum (assembly GCF_003651225.1). GTDB lineage: Bacteria > Actinomycetota > Actinomycetes > Actinomycetales > Microbacteriaceae > Microbacterium > Microbacterium telephonicum. The sequence goes on along the minus strand of NZ_RCDB01000001.1, from coordinate 108,118 downwards.
GGCGCCTTCTGACGCGCGTACCCTGGAGAGCGTGACCGATCAGCCCGAGCTTCCACGCCGCGCCAGCCTCGAGCTGTTGCGCGCCGAGGCGGCCGACGAGCTGTCGGTGCTCGTGGAAGAGCGCCTGCGCGCAGGGGAGGACCCCTGGGACTTCATGGAAGACCTCCCGAGCGTCGACGAGCTGGTCGTGCTGATGCTGCGCGCCGAGAACATCGCCTCCGACGGAGGAGTACGCCCGACCGAGTCGCGGAACTACCGGGTGCTCCGTCAGATCGCGCTCGAGCATCCGCCGCTCACCCGCGCCGTGTGGCGTCTTCTCGGGCGGGAGCCACACCGGCGCTGGGACGCGTCGACACGCGCCGAAGCCTCGTGAACGACCACCCGTAGACAGCGGAATCCCCGACCAGAATCAGCTTCTGATCGGGGATTCTTTGCTGGTTGGCGTGGTTTCGATACGCCCGCTGCGCGGGCTACTCAACCACCGGAGAGGACGCCCGCTGCGCGGGCTACTCAACCACCGGGACCGGGGAGGTCAGGCGAGGTAGGCGGCGAGGTCCTGCTCGAGGGCGAACTTCGGCTTCGCGCCGATGATGGTCGTCGCGACCTCGCCCTTCTGGAACACCTTCATCGCCGGGATCGAGGTGATCTGGTACTTCATCGCGAGCTGCGGGTTCTCGTCGACGTTGAGCTTGAGGACGGTCAGCTTGTCGCCGTTCTCGGTCGCGATCTCGTCGAGGATCGGGCCGACCATGCGGCACGGGCCGCACCACTCGGCCCAGAAGTCCACCAGGACCGGACCCTCGGCGTCGATGACGTCCTGCTGCCAGGTGCTCTCGCTCGTGGCCTTTGCGGTCATGTCAATGTCTCCTTCGTGTGCGGGTATCCCAGGCGGGACCCGTCTTCTGCCCCAACGCGCATGAGCGCGGGATTGTTCCGGTCTCCAGCGACCCTCAGGCCGCGTCGGCGTCGGGGAGTCCGTCGATCTCGGCGACGTCGGCGGCGGGGGCGCCGGCATCGGCGAGCGAGGCGAGGTAGTGCTCGACGTCGAGGGCGGCGACGGTTCCGCTGCCCGCGGCGGTGACGGCCTGGCGGTACGTCGGGTCGATGACGTCGCCGGCGGCGAACACGCCCGCCACCGAGGTGCGCGAGGTGCGCCCGTCGACCCAGATGGTGCCGTGCTCGGTGAGGTCGAGCTTCTCGTGCACGAGGTGGGTGCGCGGGTCGTTGCCGATCGCGACGAACACGCCGTCCAGGGCCAGTTCGCGCTCGGCGCCCGTGACGGTGTCACGCAGAACGACGCCGGTCACCGCGTCGTCACCGAGGATGTCGGCGACCTCGCTGTTCCAGACGAACTCGATCTTCTCGTTCGCGAACGCACGCTCCTGCATGATCTTCGAGGCGCGCAGCTCCTCGCGGCGGTGGATGACGTAGACCTTGGAGGCGAACTTCGTGAGGAACGTGGCCTCCTCCATCGCGGAGTCGCCGCCGCCGACGACCGCGATCGCCTTCTCGCGGAAGAAGAACCCGTCGCAGGTCGCGCAGTACGACACGCCCCGGCCGGAGAGGCGGGACTCGCCCTCGATGCCGATCTTGCGCGGCGCCGACCCGGTCGCGAACACGAGCGACTCCGCCTCGGCGGTCTTGCCGGAACCGAGGGTGATCTTCTTCACCGGCCCGGCGACATCCAGTTCGACGACGTCGTCGTAGACGACCTCGGTACCGAAACGCTCGGCCTGCTCCTGCATCTTCGCCATCAGGTCGGGGCCCATGATGGCCTCCGGGAACCCGGGGAAGTTCTCGACCTCGGTCGTGTTCATCAGCTCGCCGCCGGCTTCGACCGAGCTCGCGATCAGCAGCGGCTCGAGGTTCGCGCGCGCCGCGTAGATGGCGGCGGTGAACCCGGCGGGACCCGATCCGATGATGATGACCTTGCGCACGACTGCTCCTTCATTCGCGGGGACGGGAGACGTCCCGGCACATTCAACCAATGGTAAGCGGCGGGCATTCCTGACGGGGAAGGCTGCGGGCGTGTGGGGATCAGCGTCCGGGCAGGATGCGGCGCAGCATCCGCAGAGCGGTGTGCGCCTCAGGCACCCGCAGCACGAGCATCGCGAGCCCGTAGACGCCGAGGGTGACGATCCCGATGACGCCGGCGGCGACGATCCCGGTCCACTTCTCGGACGCCGCCCACCCCGAGACGCCGCCCAGCAGCAGGAAGACGCCCCAGCCGATCGCGGCCGAGACCGCCCCCACGGCGAGGAACAGCACCAGCGAGCGCAGCGGGCCACCCAGATCGAGGGGACCGAGCTTGCGGCGCAGCGCCGTCCCCGCGAATCCCAACTGCACGAAGTTGGCGAGCGACTGGCCCAGCGCGATGGCGAACGCGAGCAGCGTGAGCGGCAGCGCTCCGTTGTCGAGCAGTTGCACGGCGATGAGGGTCGTCGTCACGACGATGACGGCCTGCACCAGTGTGAAGAAGAAGGGCGTGCGGGTGTCGTGGAACGCGTAGAAGGTGCGCTGGATGCCGAACTGCAGCGACAGGGGGATGAGCGCCAGCAGGTAGGCCCCGAGCACGAGCGCGAACGACACGGCATCCGATGCGTCGTCGGTGAACACGCGGGAGATGGGGATGATCGCGGCGACGATCGCCGCGAGCGCGCCGACCATGAGCACTGAAATGAGACGCGTCTGCGACCCCAGTGACTTCTTCACCGCGCCAAGGTCGCCGGCCGTGGCGTACTCGGCCATCCGTGTGTAGAACGGGGTGCCGATCGACATGACGATGACCGAGTAGGGGAGGATGAAGATCGCCCACGCGGTCTGCAGGGTGCTCACCGAGGCCGCCTTGCCGGAGGCCGCGCTGACGTTGGTCATCTGGATGAGGCCGGCGATCTGGCCGACCGCGACCATGAGGAACGTCCAGCCGGCGAGCCGCGCGATGTGGCGCAGACCGATGCCGCGCCACTGGAAGTCGGGACGGATGACCAGATCGGCGCGTCGCCAGAAGAACAGCAGGGCGACCGTCTGCAGGGTGACGCCCAGCAAGGCCGTGCCGCCGACGTAGGAGATCATCTGCGGCGTCCAGCCGATGGCGTCGCGGTGCAGGCCGAACAGCCACACGAAGCTGCCGAGGCCCGCGATCGACACGATGTTGTTGATGATCGGCGACCAGGAGTAGGGGCCGTACACCTTGCGGGCGTTGAGGATCTCGCCCAGCAGCGCGTACAGCCCGAAGAAGAAGAGCTGCGGCAGCACCCAGTACGCGAACGACAGCGCGAGGGCCTGCGTCTCGCCGGGGAGGCGGGAGCCGTAGATCTGCACGAGAAGCGGCGCGCCGATGAGCGCGAGCACCAGCACGCCGGCGAGCACGACGACGCCGAGGGTGAGCAGCTTCGAGACGAAGGCGCTGCCGCGGTCGCTGTGCTCGCGCACGGCCTTCACGATCTGCGGCACGATGACGCCCGCCAGCAGCCCTGACGCGATGAGGTCGTAGATGCTGTTGGGCAGCTGCACGGCGATGCCGAACGCGTCGGCCGCGGCGGAGCCGACCGTGCCGAGCGCCGTGGCGAGGACGATGTTGCGGATGAGTCCCGTCGCGCGCGAGGCGAGGGTGCCGGCGGCGATGATCGCGCTGGCGCGTCCGAGGCTAGCCATCGGAGTCCTCCGTCCCGGCGCCCACGGTGTCGTCGGCGCCCGTGGTGCTCTCGGTGTCGTCGCCGTCGCCGTCGCCGTCGTCGGCGCCGCGCCGGCGTCGGCGCACCGTGCGGATGACGCCGATCACGAGGAACCCGCCGACCAGCACCGACAGCACGACGACGCCGATCTGCTCCCATTCGGCCCGCACGTTGACGGTGACGTCCATCGGGTCGCCGATCGCGACCATGGTGGGGCTGCGCAATTGCAGCGACAGCTGCGCCTCGCCGCTGCCGACCCGGGCCTCGACGGGGACGTTGACGCGCGTCGCCTGTGCCGCGCCGGCCTCGACGGTCGTGGTGGTCTGCACGATGATGCGGGGGTCGCCGGGCAGCGTGTAGAGCACGAGCGACACCGGGAAGGCGAGGTCGTTGCGCACCGTGAAGCTCAGGGGCGCGCTCGTGCCGAACAGATTGATCTCGGTGACGGGCACGAGCTCGACCGCATCGAGGGTCTGGGCGGTGCGCTCGCGCTGACCGGCGACGGCGTCTGCCCAGGCGGAGTTGCCGTGCCACGCGTTGCCGATGACCTGCAGGGTGCGTGCCCGGTCGGGGACGGTCAGCAGCGCCGGCTGCGCGAGGATCGTCGCGAACTGGGCGAGGGCGTCGGCATCGCCGCGGAACTGTGTGAACGCGTCGATCCAGGCGACGTCGGTCTCGTCGGCGGTGACCTCGGCCGGTGCCGCGTCGACGGGGAACACCGCGCGCAGGGCGCTCAGCCCCACCAGCTCCCGCCCGGGCAGCGCGGTGGCGGCGGCGATCGCGGCCGCGATCCCATCGGACGTGCGCGCGGTCGAGCGGTCGACCGCGACCGCGAGGGGCGTCGTGGGGTCGCTGAGCGCGGAGTAGGCGGAGCTCTCGGCGACGGCCGCATCCTGAGCCACCTCGGTCACGGCCTCGCTGGCACGCCGCAGGGCATCGGAGACCGCCGTGTCGTAGACGAGCAGATCGGCCTCACCGGCGCGGGCGTGCGCGGCCGACGCCGCGGTGGACGACCCGGTGACGGATGCCGAGTCGACCAGTGTCAGCGAGGGCGCGTCGTCGACGGTCACGGCACCGAGCGCGCCGATCTGCGTCGACCCGACGCTGCCGGATGCCGGCCACAGCACGGCGGGAGCGGCGAGGCCGATGCTGTCGAGGGTGGGGATCGTGCCGGTACCGGTCGATCCCGCGGTCGCGGTGGGCGTGGGTGTGGGGGCCGGAGCCAGGTCGGGGGCGAGCGCCGTGACGTCGCCCACCGACAGCGGTGCGGTCAGGCCCGCGCCGATCTGGGTGGCGAGGTCGGCGTCGCCGAACTGCAACGCGAACCGCTCGTTCGGCAGCGACAGCAGCTCGTCGAGCCACGCGGTGGCCGTGCCGGGAGCCGCGCCTCCCAGTGCGCGGATCGCGACGGCGATGGCCGGGTCGACGGCCAGCACCGCGTTCGTCCCCGAGACGGCGTCGAGCTGGGCCCGCAGCAGGCCGTCCGGCGCGGTGAGCGCGGCGAGTTCGTCGGAGGTCGGCAGCGCCGTCGTGATCGCGCCGGCGGTGATCGGCACGATCACCGTCACCGACCCGATCGGCTGGTCGCCGGCCGTGACGACCACCGTGCTGCGGGAGGTGAGTTCGCCGCGGGGGGTCGTGTACGTCGCCTGCAGCGGGTACACGCCGGCCGGCGCGTCGGCGAAGGCGGCGGCGTCCAGCCCCAGCGGCACGGACGTCGTTCCGCGCGCGGGAACCGTGTCGAGCACGGTGGAGCCCGCCGCGGTGTACCCGTCGACGCCGGAGCCGTCGGCGAGCCAGGCGTCCAGAGCCTCCCGGGTGGGAAGCGGCGTGTTCCCCCGCTCGACGCGCACCTCGCCGGCGCTCAACATCGTCGAGGCCGGGTTCGACACCGACAGGTCGACCACGACCGCACCCCCGGCGCCCACGATGCCGCGATCGCCGGGAGCCATCGCGAACGCGACGGCCGTCGACCCTGGTGGGGTCGGACCCGGGGACGGGCTGGTCGCCGCGACTGCGCCCGTCGCGGGCAGCACGCTCGCGGGTGCGGCCAGCAGCAGGGCCGACAGCAGCGCCGCCGCGAGGACGCTCGCGCGGCCAGGGCGGTGGCCACGGCGGTGGCGCGGTCGCGGCCGCGTGGCGGCGCGCGGCAAGGTATCGGGCGTGATGTCGGTCATGGTGATCCGGTGCGATCTCGGACCGCACGACTGCCTGCATTCTAGGGTTCGGCCGCTGTGCAGCCGCCGAGGCGGGCCGCGCGACGGGTGACACCGCGATTGAATGGGAGACATGCCGGCCATCACCCCCGACCCCGCCCTCGCCGCCGCCCTGCGCGCCGACCTCGAGACGGCCGGGTACACCGCCGACGCGGTGCGGTCCGGCTGGGGACCCGTGGCGGATGCCGCCGTCGGGCACGGCCTGCACGGCCCGGCGCTCGCGGCGCTCGCCGGCCGCGACGATGCGTTCGCCACGCTGGCGCGGATGCTGTTCCTCGGAATCGCCCAGCCCGTCGCGGCCGTCGACGCGGCGCTGCCGCGCTGCGGTGCCGCCGGACTCTCCGGGTTGGGGCTCGCCCGCATCCGCGGCGGGTCCGTGACACCGGCCGCGTTGGTGCGTCCCCAGGATGCCGAGGGGACCGAGGTGCGGTGGTGGATCGCGAGCGACCTCGACGAGGCCGCTCTCGGTGGTGCGCTGCCCACCGATCACGTGCTCGGGGTCGGCGGCGCTTCGCTGACTCTCGCGGGGCTGCAGCTCGCGACCCCGGTCGCGCGGGCCCTCGACGTGGGCAGCGGATGCGGCATCCAGTCGCTGCGCGCCCTGCTGTCGGCCGAGCACGTCGTCGCGACCGACATCTCGCACCGTGCGCTCGCCTTCACGCGGCTCAACGCACTGCTGGCGCAGACCGACGCCGTCGAGGTGCGTCACGGGAGCCTGTTCGAGCCGGTGACCGGCGAGGAGTTCGACCGCGTCGTGTCGAACCCGCCGTTCGTCATCACGCCGCGGGTGCAGGGCGTTCCGGCGTACGAGTACCGCGACGCGGGATTCGCCGGCGACGACCTCGTGGCCGCGTTCGTCTCGGGTGTCGGCGACGTGCTCGCGCCGGGTGGCACGGCGCAGCTGCTCGGCAACTGGGAGTACCGCGACGACCGTGGCGGGCTGGATCGCGTGCGCGACTGGGTCGCGGCGTCGGCCGTGGGCCTGGACGCGTGGGTCGTGGAACGCGAGCGGCTCGATCCGCTCGCCTATGCCGAGCTGTGGGTGCGCGACGGCGGCACGGTTCCGGGTTCGCCCGAGTACGCGCGGCTGATCGACGCCTGGCTGGCCGACTTCGCCGCCCGCGGGGTGAGCGCGATCGGGTTCGGATACGTGCTGCTGCGACGGCCGGTGTCCGGATCGGCGACCCTCGCGCGCTACGAAGAGCTGTCGCAGCCGGTGGCCGGATCGCTCGGCGTGCACCTCGGGGACGCGCTCGCCGCGTGGGACGCGCTGGTCGGGCTCGACGACGCCGCGCTGTCGGGGACCGTGCTGCGGGTCGCGCCCGATGTGACCGAGGCACGCCACCACCGTCCCGGCGACGAGGCACCGACCGTCATCGAACTGCGACAGGGCGGCGGGTTCGCGCGCACGATCGCGGTCGACCCCGGGCTCGCCGCCCTCGTCGGCGCGTGCGACGGCGACCTGCCGGTGGGTGTGCTGGTGGCGGCGATCGCCGAGCTGCTCGAGGTGGATGCCGACGCGCTCGCCGCCGACCTGCTTCCCCGTGTGCGCGAGCTGCTCTTCACCGGCTTCCTGACGTTCGCGTGACGCCCACGCCGTAGGCTCGAAGCCATGCTCAACATGGCCGAGGGCCTCGCCCGCCTCGGCGCGCTCGCCGCGTCGCCGGTGACCGCCACCCTCGCCGAGGCCTTCGCCGCGGCCGGGTTCGAACTGGCGATCGTCGGCGGTCCGGTACGCGACGCGCTGCTCGGCCGGAGGGTCAGCGACCTCGACTACACGACCAACGCCCGCCCCGACGACATCCTCGCGATCGTGAAGCCGCTCGCGACGGCAACGTGGGACATCGGCCGCGCGTTCGGCACCATCGGCGCGAAGATCCGCGTCGCCGACTCTCCCGCCGACCAAGTCGAGATCACGACGTACCGCGCCGACAGCTACGACGGCGTCACCCGCAAGCCCACGGTCGCCTTCGGCGACACGCTCGAGGCCGACCTTCTGCGCCGCGACTTCACCGTCAACGCGATGGCGCTGCGCATCCCCGGTCCCGCCCTGGTCGACCCGACCGGTGGTGTCGAAGACCTCGTGGCCGGCATCCTGCGCACCCCCTCCGACCCCGACGTGAGCTTCGGCGACGATCCGCTGCGGATGCTGCGGGCCGCGCGTTTCACGAGCCAGCTCGGTTTCACGGTCGCCCCCGACACCGAGGAGGCCATGGCGCGGCTGCGCGAGACCCTCCGCATCGTCAGCCCCGAGCGCGTGCAGGGCGAGCTCGTCAAGCTGCTCGCCACCGACGACCCGGTGCGCGGCCTGCGGGTGATGGTCGACACCGGGCTGCTGCAGGAGTTCCTCCCCGAGGTACCGGCCCTGCGCCTCGAGGTCGACGAGCACCACCACCACAAAGACGTCTACGAGCACTCGCTGACGGTGCTGCGACAGGCGATCGCCCTCGAGCACGCGCGGCATCCGGATGCCGCACCCGACGTCACGCTGCGCCTGGCGGCGCTGCTGCACGACATCGGCAAGCCCGCGACCCGCAAGCTCGAACCCGGCGGCGGTGTGAGCTTTCACCACCACGACGTCAAGGGTGCGCGGATGGCCCGCAAGCGTCTGCAGGCGCTGCGGTTCGACTCCGACACGATCGCCGCCGTCGCGCAGCTCATCGAGCAGCATCTGCGTTTCTTCGGATACGCGGAGGGGGCGTGGACCGACTCGGCCGTGCGCCGCTACGTGCGCGACGCCGGCGACCAGCTCGAGCGGCTGCACATCCTCACCCGCGCCGACGTGACCACCCGCAACAAGCGCAAGGCCGCGAAGCTCGCGGGCGCCTACGACGACATCGAACGCCGCATCGGCGAGCTCGCGGAGCAGGAGCAGCTCGACGCGATGCGTCCCGCACTCGACGGCAACCGCATCCAGGAGGTGCTCGGCATCCGCCCCGGCCGCGAGGTGGGCGAGGCGTACCGGTTCCTCATGGACATCCGCCTCGACGAGGGCGCGATCGACGAGGCGGAGGCGGAGCGTCGGCTGCGGGAATGGTGGAGCGCCCGCACCTGATCGGCACGGGCGCTCCAGGGTGGGCGTCAGGCCCGCGCGGCGGCCAGGGATCGGCCGGCGTCGCGCGCGGCATCCTCGGCATCCGCCTTCAGCTGGGCGGCGGTGTCGGCGAACGCGTCGAGCGCCGGGTTGACGCCGACGAGTGTGAACGGGCGGGTCACGACGGTGAGGTCGAGGCCCCAGACGTCTTCGAGCACGCGGCGCAGCCACCCGGTGGAGTGGTCCCAGCCCTCCTTGGGCGTGCCGACGTCGTAGTTGCCACCGAGCACGGTGACCAGCGTCGCGGGCTTGCCGCGCAGTGCGGTGCCCTGTGGGTCGATGCGCGGATCGGTGTAGGCCAGGTCGAACCACAGCTTCGCGTGCTGCGAGACGCCGTAGTTGTAGAGGGGGATCGTGAGCAGGATCGCGTCGGCGTCGATGAGCTCGTCGGCGAGGCGGGTGCGCAGCGCCAGCGCGGCCTTCTGGGCCTCGGTGTGGTGCTCGGCCGGGGTGAATCCGGCGCTGACGGCGTCGGTCCAGGCGGTGGAGGGGATCGGATCGGCGGCGACGTCACGGCGGACGACCTCGGTGCCGGGGTGGGCGTCGAGCCACTCCTGCTCGACGAGGTCGCCGAGGGCACGGCTGGCGGAGGTGGCCGGCATGATGCTGGCGTCGAGGCGGAACAGGGACATTCGCTTCTCCCATCAGAGTTACTACGAAAAACAAAGCGACTAGCGGGAGCGTAGCACGGGTAGCATGAGAACATGCCCGAGGAGCACGACCCCCGCGTCTGCGACGCCGCGGTGTCGCACGCGTTCTCGGTGCTGGGAAAGCGCTGGAACGGCATGATCATCGACACCCTCGGCGGCGGAGAGCTCTCGTTCGTCGGGCTGCGCCGCGCGGTCGCCGGCATCAGCGACGCGGTGCTGTCGGATCGGCTCACCGAACTCGGCGAGGCGAACCTGCTCGAACGCCGTGTCGACGCCGGTCCCCCCGTCGCCGTCACGTACGCGCTCACCGACGCGGGCGAGCGGCTCGTGCCGATCCTCGACCAGCTCGGCGTCTGGGCCGACGCGAACCTGACCCGCCGCTGACGCGGGCGCGCCGGCGCGCGAGTTCGCCGGTCTGCACGCGAGCTCGCCGCTCTGGCCGCGGGTTCGCCGGCGAGGTCGGCACCGAAGCGGCGAACTCGGCGCGGAACCGGCGACGTCGGCGGCCACCGGTGCCCGCGCGCCGGCACCCTCGCGGTGGCGCGGACGGCCGCCTACACTGGTCGCACCCGCTCGCCGACGAACGGAGTCGCCGTGCCTTCGCCGTGGTCGTCCCGCCGCGACCTGTCGCCGCAGTCCTCGCGCCTGCTGATCGAGCGCGCCCACGAGGAGCTCGTCGCCGGCAACATCGCCGACGCCCGCCTCGCGCAGGTGCGTCCGCTCGTGCGCGAGTCGTGGCACCGCTCCGTCGACGGTCTCGTCGGCGTCGAAGGCCTGCCGCCGCTCGAACTCACCGATGCCGAACTCGAGGCGTACCGCAGCGCCCACCCGCTCGCGGGCGCCATGGACATGATCCGCGCCCTCCTGCTTCCCGAACCGGATGCCGGTGTCGTCGTCGCGGTCGGTGACGCGGCCGGGCGACTGCTGTGGGTCGAAGGCGACCGGCACATCCGCGCGCTCACCGGCGACATGGGGTTCGTCGCCGGGACGAACTGGTCGGAGCAGGCCGTCGGCACCTCCGCGCCCGGGACCGCGCTCGCCCTCGACAGGTCGGTGCAGATCCACGGCGCCGAGCATTTCAACCGTCTCGTGCAGCCGTGGTCGTGCACCGCCGCGCCCGTCCACGATCCCGAGACCCGCGCCCTGCTCGGGGTCATCGACGTCACCGGTGACGCGGATGCCGCTTCGCCGCAGGCGCAGCTGCTCGTCGATGCGACCGCCCGCGCGATCGAGGCCGAGCTCATGGTCGCGCGCCTGCGCAGTCGTGCGGCCGCACCCCGGCTCGCCCGCCGTCACGCGGCCCCGCCGGTGCGACGGACCGCGACGCTGCGAGTGCTCGGTCGCGACCGTGCGCTGCTCGAGCTCGGCGGAGACACCGGCAAGTCGCTCACCGAGCTGTCGGCCCGGCACGCCGAGATCCTGCTCATGCTCGCGGTGCACCGGCAGGGGCTCTCGGCCGAGCAGCTCGCGACCCTCGTGTACGGAGAGCCCGCCGTGGAGACCCTGCGCCCCGAGCTCGTGCGGCTGCGGCGGGTGCTCGAGAAGACGGCGCCGCATCTCGTGCCCGCCTCTCGCCCCTACCGGCTGACGACCGACCTCGAGACCGATGCGCATCAGGTGCTGTCGCTCCTCGGCCGCGGCGCGCACCGCGTCGCGCTCGCCGCCTCCCGCGGCCCGGTGCTGCCCGACTCGACCGCCCCGGGAGTCGAAGAGTTCCGCGACACGGTGCGCACGACGCTGCGCGATGCGCTGCTGGCCGAGGCCTCGGTCGACGTGCTGCTCGCCTACGCCGAGACGAGCGACGGCGCCGACGACGTCGAGGTGCTGCGCCTGGCCCTGTCGCTGCTGCCGGCCCGCTCACCGAAGCGCTCGGGCCTGGTGGCCCGCATCGAGCGGAGCGAGACTCCCGAGCCCTGACGCGCTTCGCCCGGTTCCGGCACTGCCCGGCCCGGCATCCACCCTGGCAGGATGAAGCCAGACGGAGGGACCGACATGACCGACGACCGCCCCACCCCCGCGCTCACCCACCTCGCCGAGGCGCACGGCATCGCCACGGAGTACTGGTCGTTCTTCGGTGACCGGGTGGTCGTGCCCGCCGCCACCCTGCGGGCCATCCTCACCGCGATGGGCGTGGACACCTCGACGGATGCCGCGATCACCGCCGCCGCCGCCTCCGCGGCCGACGGACCCTGGCGGGAGCTGCTGCCCCCGTCGGTCGTCTCACGCCCCGGTGCGGGCACCATCGTCGTGCACGTCGCCGACGCGCACGACGTCACGCTGTCGGTCGCCCTCGAGGACGGCGCCTGGCGCGACCTCGCGCTGCCCGAGCAGCATCCTTCGGCCCGCCTCGTCGACGGGGTGCTGCGGTGGCGGCTCGAGGTGCCGGTCCCCGCCGACCTTCCGCTCGGCTGGCACACGCTGTGGGCATGGCAGCGGCCGTTCGGCGGCGGTGACGTCGACCGTACGGCTTCGGCGCCGTTCGTCGTCACGCCCGAACGGCTGGCACCGGTACCGGCGCGCGCCGACAAGGGGGGACGCGGCTGGGGGCTGATGGCGCAGCTGTACTCGGTGCGCTCGCGCGGGTCGTGGGGCATGGGCGACTTCGCCGATATGGGCGACCTCGCCGCGGTCGCCGGTGCGCAGGGCGCGGACTTCCTGCTCGTGAACCCGATCCACGCCGCCGAGGTGACGCCGCGCATCGAGCCGTCGCCGTACCTGCCGGCGACCCGGCGTTTTCTGGCGCCGCTCTATGTGCGACCGGAAGACATCCGGGAGGCCGGGTACCTGGATGCCGCCGGCCGGGCCGCACTCGACGCGGCGCGCGCTCCCGTCGCCGCCCACGACACCGACCCCGGCCGCATCGACCGCGACGCTGTCTGGCTCGCCAAGCGGGCCGCGCTGGAGGCCGTCTTCGCCGTGCCGCGTTCGGCCGGTCGCGCCGCGCAACTCGCCGCCTTCACCGCACGCGAGGGGCAGCCGCTGCTCGACTTCGCGCTGTGGTGCGCGCTCGAGGAGCACTACGACGGCGTGGAACGCCCTGCGGAGGCGCGCGACATCGGCTCGCCCCTCGTCGCCCGTCTGCGCGCGGAGGTCGACGACCGCGTGCGGTTCCACGTGTGGCTGCAGTGGATCGCCGACCAGCAGGTCGAGACGGCGCAGGCCGCCGCCCACGCCGCGGGCATGACCATCGGCATCATGCACGACCTCGCGGTCGGCGTGCACACGCTCGGCTCCGACGCGTGGTCGCTGCGCGACATGTACGCGCCGGGCATCACCGTGGGCGCCCCGCCGGACATGTACAACCAGCAGGGTCAGAACTGGAATCAGCCGCCGTGGCTGCCCGCCGCCCTCGCCCGCGCCGGCTACGCGCCGCTGCGCGACATGATCCGCACCCTCCTGCGTCACGCCGGCGCGCTGCGCATCGACCACGTCATCGGACTGTTCCGGCTGTGGTGGATCCCCGCCGGCCTCGGACCGGGCGCCGGCACCTACGTGCGCTACGACCATGAGGCGATGATCGGCGTGCTCACCCTCGAGGCGCAGCGTGCCGGCGCCGTGCTCATCGGGGAAGACCTGGGACTCGTCGAACCGTGGGTGCGCGACTACCTGTCGGCGCGCGGCATCCTGGGCACGTCGGTGCTGTGGTTCGAGCAGGACGGCGACCGACCGCGCCCGCCGGAGCAGTACCGCGAGGCGCTGCTGGCGACCGTCAACACGCACGACCTGCCGCCGACGGCCGGCTACCTCGCCGACGAGCACGTCGCCCTGCGCGCGCGCCTCGGACTGCTGACCCGGCCCGTCGAGGACGAGCTGGCGGATGCCGAGCGCGAGCGCGAGGCCATGCTCGCCGTGCTGCGCGAGCGCGGGCTCATCCGCCCGGATGCGACGGCGCAGAATGCCGAGGTGGAGATCATCGAGGCGCTCAACGTATTGATCGCGGCGTCGCCCTCGCGCCTGCTCGGGGTCGCGCTCGTGGATGCGGTCGGCGAGCGGCGCGTGCAGAACCAGCCCGGCACCGACCTCGAATACCCGAACTGGCAGATCCCGCTGGCCGACTCGGCGGGTGCGGCGGTGCTGGTCGAGGACCTCCCCGCGAACGAGCGCTTCCTGTCGCTGACCGCCGCCGTCGACCGCGCCCTGCGCCGCTGACCGGTTCGGGGCGTTTCGACTCGCTCCGCTCGCTCAACGACCGGGAGACGCCGCCCATCGGGGCGTTTCGACTCGCTGCGCTCGCTCAACGACCGGAGGTGTCGCCCTCCCGGTCGTTGAGCGAGGAGCGCAGCGACGAGTCGAAACGCCCCGAACTCCCCCGCAACGGGATGCAACGTTGCGGGGCGTAGCGTGCCCGGCATCCGAACGCGGCAACGGATGCCGCGGATTCATGGACCGTCGAAGGAGACAGACATGACCATCGTCGAAGAGGGCGTCTCTAGCGTCTACGCCGCACCCGGCCAGCGCGGAGCTGTCGCCGACTACCGCCCCCGGTACGGCCACTACATCGGCGGCGAGTTCGTCGATCCCGTCAAGGGCCAGTACTTCGAGAACATCTCGCCCGTCAACGGCAAGCCGTTCTGCGAAGTGGGCCGTGGCACCGTCGAAGACATCGACCGTGCGGTCGACGTCGCTTGGCAGGCGTTCGCCGGTTGGGGCAAGACCACGCCCGCCGAGCGCGCCGTCATCCTCAACAAGATCGCCGACCGCATGGAGGAGAACCTCGAGAAGATCGCCGTCGCCGAGACGTGGGAGAACGGCAAGCCGGTGCGCGAGACGCTCGCCGCCGACATCCCGCTCGCCGTCGACCACTTCCGCTACTTCGCCGGCGTGCTGCGCGCGCAGGAGGGCTCGCTCAGCCAGATCGACGAAGACACGGTGGCGTACCACTTCCACGAGCCGCTGGGTGTGGTCGGGCAGATCATCCCGTGGAACTTCCCCATCCTGATGGCCACGTGGAAGCTCGCCCCCGCCCTCGCCGCCGGTAACTGCGTCGTGCTCAAGCCCGCCGAGCAGACGCCGGCCAGCATCCTGTTCCTGTTCGAGATCATCGGCGATCTGCTGCCGGCGGGCGTCGTGAACATCGTCAACGGCTTCGGCATCGAGGCGGGCGCGCCGCTCGCGCAGCACAAGCGCATCCGCAAGGTCGCCTTCACCGGTGAGACCACGACCGGGCGCCTCATCATGCAGTACGCCTCCCAGAACCTCATCCCGGTGACGCTGGAACTCGGAGGCAAGAGCGCGAACATCTTCTTCGAGGATGTCGCGCGCGCCACCGACGACTCCTATTACGACAAGGCGCTCGAGGGCTTCACGTTCTTCGCCCTCAACCAGGGCGAGGTGTGCACGTGCCCCTCGCGCGGCCTCATCCAGCGGTCGATCTACGACCGGTTCCTGGGCGATGCGCTCGACCGCGTCGGCAAGATCGTGCAGGGCAACCCGCTCGATCCCGCCACGATGATCGGCGCGCAGGCATCCAACGACCAGCTCGAGAAGATCCTCAGCTACATCGACATCGGCAAGGCCGAGGGCGCGAAGGTGCTCGCCGGCGGGGAGCGGGTCGACCTCGGCGGCGACCTCTCCGAGGGCTACTACGTCGCCCCGACGGTGTTCGAGGGTCAGAACTCGATGCGCATCTTCCAAGAGGAGATCTTCGGTCCGGTCGTTTCGGTGACGAGCTTCGAGAACTTCGACGACGCGATCTCCATCGCCAACGACACCCTCTACGGACTGGGCGCCGGCGTGTGGAGCCGTTCCGGCGACACCGCCTACCGCGCCGGCCGGGCCATCGAGGCCGGTCGTGTCTGGACGAACACGTACCACCAGTACCCGGCGCACGCCGCGTTCGGCGGGTACAAGCAGTCGGGCATCGGCCGCGAGAACCACCTGCGGATGCTGGACCACTACCAGCAGACCAAGAACCTGCTCGTGTCGTACGCCGAAGGCGCGATGGGCTTCTTCTGATCCCCAACCCGCGAGACCTCAGCTGACGGACGAGACCTGGGTTTCGCCCCACTGTCTCGTCCGGCGGTTGAGGTCTCGCGGATCTCGGCGACCTTGGGCACGGACGGATCACGAAGGAGCACGACATGACGACGACCGACACCTTCAGCCGCGTCGCGGTGACCGACGAGGCGGCGGGGCTGCTGCGCGAGCTGACGGTGCAGCACGGGCCGCTGATGTTCCACCAGTCGGGCGGATGCTGCGACGGCAGCGCACCGATGTGCTATCCCGTCGGGATGTTCCTCACCGGCCCGAGCGACGTGAAGCTCGGACAGCTCGAGGTGGGCCTGGATGACCCCATCGAGGTCTTCATCTCGGAGGCGCAGTTCGAGTACTGGAAGTACACGCACATCACGATCGACGCCGTGCCGGGGCGTGGCGCCGGGTTCAGCGTCGAGGGGCCCACCGGCAAGCGGTTCATCATCCGCAGCCGGATGCTGACGGGCGACGAGCTCGTGCACTTCGGGCTCGCTCCGCGCACCTGAGCGCGCAGGCGGGCTCAGGCGTCGGCGTGCTCCCGCGCCACCACGACCACCGGTGCGGGCGTGCTCGGGAAGATGATCTTGAAGATCGGGAAGTAGACGGCGCACGAGATGAGGGCGTTGATGAGCATCGTCACCATGTCGGCGATCGCCTCTCCGGTGGCGCCGAGCCCCCACACCGAGATGAACAGGTCGTAGACCGGCGCCTTGTAGAGGCCCTGCAGGGCGGCGGCGCCGAAGGAGATCACGACGTACGCGAGCGTGTACCAGGCGGCCGCGACCCACGGGTTGCTGTTCGACTTGAACGTGATGTTGCGCTGCGCGAAGAAGTTCAGCACCTGCGCGATCGCGAGGGTCAGCTGCACCGCCAGGAAGTACGCGAGCCCGCCGCCGCCGTCGGGCAGCGGCCCCGCCGCGTAGTCGAAGATGTAGTACTCCGAGCCGATCGGCAGCGCCTGGAACCCGACGTCGACGAGCGCGGTCATCCCGAACAGCGCCTTCATGATCGGCATGAGCACGAGCTGCAGCACGGTCATGCCGACGTTCAGCACCGCGAACACGATCAACTGCGCGAGCGTCTGACGGGTGGCGGCGAAGAGGGCCCAGCGGGCGCGGATGCGGACGAACACGATCCCCACCGCATCACGACGGCGTGTCGCGGACGGCGCCTGCCGCAGAATCTGTCGTCCACGCCGCGTGAACGGTGCCCGCAGCCCCGCCGATCCGCGGCGATGCGGCATCCGGTCCCGTTCGGAGAGGGTTTCGGTCTCGTTACAAAACGGCCGCGAATAACCGCATCCGGCACCGGCAGGTGAATGATGAGTGACGCCCGCCCACCGACGGGCGTCACCATCACAGCAGAGGTACAACGCATGTCACTGCACCACAGCACGCGCGGCCGCATCGGCCTCGCGGTCGGCGCGCTCGGCGCCGCATCGCTCCTGCTCGCCGGCTGCGCCGGCGGCGGCTCGACCGGTGGTTCCACCGGCGGAGCGTCGGGAGACCCCATCATCGTCGGCACCACCGACAAGGTCACGACGCTCGACCCGGCCGGTTCGTACGACAACGGCTCGCTCGCCGTGCAGACCCAGGTCTTCCCGTACCTGGTCAACACGGACTACAACTCCACCGAGGTCGTCCCCGACCTGGCCGAGTCGGCCGAGTTCACCTCGCCGACCGAGTACACGGTGACGCTGCCCGCAGGCCTCAAGTGGGCCAACGGCAACGACCTCACCTCGTCGGACGTGAAGTTCTCGTTCGACCGCAACCTGAAGATCGCCGACCCCAACGGCGCGTCGAGCCTGCTGTACAACCTCGACAGCGTCGAGACGCCCGACGACACCACCGTCGTCTTCACGCTGAAGACCGAGAACGACCAGGTCTTCCCGTACATCCTCACGAGCTTCCCGGGCGCCATCGTCGACGAGGACGTCTTCTCGGCCGACGCGATCACGCCCGACCAGGAGATCGTCGACGCGAACGCCTTCGGCGGTCCCTACGCGATCACCTCGTGGGACTTCAACAAGACCGTCGAGTTCACCCCGAACGAGAACTACAAGGGCCTGCTCCCGGCCGCCGAGAACGGCGGGGCGATCCTCAGCTACTTCGCCGAGTCGTCGAACCTGAAGCTCGCCGTGCAGGAGGGTGACGTCGACGTCGCGTACCGGAGCCTGTCGGCCACCGACGTCGAGGACCTCTCGGGCAACGACGCGGTCAAGGTCGTCGAGGGCCCCGGCGGCGAGATCCGCTACATCGTGTTCAACTTCAACACGCAGCCCTACGGCTCCGCGACCGCCGAGGCCGACCCGGCCAAGGCGCTCGCCGTCCGTCAGGCCGTGGCCGACCTCGTCGACCGCGACGCCATCTCGGAGCAGGTCTACAAGGGCACCTATACCCCGCTGTACTCCTACGTCCCCGAGGGCTTCACGGGTGCGACCGAGGCGCTGAAGGGTCTTTACGGTGACGGCGCCGGCGCTCCGGATGCCGCGAAGGCCAAGGCCACGCTCGAGGCGGCCGGCGTCACGACCCCGGTGCAGCTGAGCCTGCAGTACAGCCCCGACCACTACGGTCCGTCCTCCGGTGACGAGTACGCGCTGGTCAAGCAGCAGCTCGAGGCCGACGGCCTGTTCCAGGTGAACCTGCAGTCCACCGAGTGGGTGCAGTACTCCAAGGACCGCACCTCGGACGTCTACCCGGCCTACCAGCTGGGCTGGTTCCCGGACTACTCCGACGCCGACAACTACCTGACGCCGTTCTTCCTGAAGGAGAACTTCCTCGGCAACCACTACGACAACCCCGAGGTCAACGACCTGATCCTCGAGCAGGCTGTCGAGCCGGATGCCGCCACGCGTCAGGCCGACATCGAGAAGATCCAGGAGCTCGTCGCGGCCGACCTCTCGACGCTGCCGCTGCTGCAGGGTGCGCAGGTCGCCGTGACCGGCGCCGACGTCTCCGGCGTCACGCTCGACGCGTCGTTCAAGCTGCGCTTCGCGCCGATCCACAAGTAACACGCGGGTCCGGGCGTTTCGACTCGTCGCTCTGCTCCTCGCTCAACGACCGGTGGCACCTCACCGGTCGTTGAGCGAGCGCAGCGAGTCGAAACGCCCCCACCGCTCGTAAGGGATTCACCCATGACGACCGACGTCGCCGATCCACCCGCACTGCTCCACGCCCGCACCAAGGGCGGGGGCGGCACGCTGGGCCGCTACCTGCTGGTGCGGTTCCTGCTCATCATCCCGACCGTCCTCATCCTGGTCACCCTCGTCTTCTTCCTGATCCGGCTCACCGGCGACCCGATCACGGCGGCCCTCGGCGGACGACTGCCCGCCGACCAGCTGCAGGAGCGCATCCACGAGGCGGGCTACGACCGTCCGATCTTCGTGCAGTACATCGAATACCTCGGCCAGATCCTGACGCTCGACTTCGGCACCACGATCACCGACAACCAGCCGGTCGCGCAGGTGCTGGCCACCTACGGCCTCGCGACCTTCGAGCTCGTGGTCTACGCGCTGGTCGTCGCCTTCATCGTCGGCATCCCGCTCGGCATGGTCGCCGCGGCGCTGCGCGACCGCTGGCCCGACGCGACGCTGCGGGTGAGCGCCATCCTCTTCTACGCGACGCCCGTCTTCTTCGCCGGTCTCGTCGCCAAGCTCGTCTTCTCGGTGTGGCTCGGCTGGCTGCCCGTCTCGGGCCGCGCCAACGTGCGCACCGAGATCGCCCTCGAACGCGGGGGTGGCGGCACCGGCATCTACCTCATCGACGCGATCGCCTCCGGCAACCCCGACTACATCGCCGACGTGCTGCTGCACGCCGTGCTGCCGGCGCTGACGCTGGGTCTGCTGACGGCGGGCATCTTCCTGCGCCTCGTGCGCACGAACGTCATCGGCACCTTCAACATGCCCTACGTGGATGCCGCCCGCTCGCGAGGCGTGCGCGAGAGCAGGCTCGTGCGCACGCACGCCTACCGGCCGGCGCTCATCCCGATCATCACCGTCATCGGCCTGCAGATCGCCCTCATGCTGGGCGGCGCCGTGCTGACCGAGACGACCTTCGAATGGCAGGGGATCGGGTTCCAGCTGGTGAAGTACCTGTCGGCGCGCGACTTCGTCGCCGTGCAGGGCATCGTCGCGATGATCGCGATCATCGTCGCGGTGACGAACTTCCTCGTCGACGTCATCGCCGCCTTCATCGACCCGCGAGTGAGGTACTGACCGTGACGACCCAGACCTCCACTCCCGCCCGCAAGCGCTCCGTGTTCGGGCGCCTCCCCGTCGTGCACCAGCTTCGCCAGAGCGTCGGCCTTCAGCGCGGCATGCTCATCGCGGGCCTGGTGCTCGTCGGCGTGTTCCTGCTCACGGCCCTGCTGGCGCCATGGGTCGCGCCGTACAGCTACAGCCAGCTGGCCGGACCCGACGGCAACTTCGGCGCGCAGCAACCGCCGAGCGCCGCACACCCGCTCGGCACGACCGTCGGCGGCTACGACGTGCTCTCGCGCGTCATCTGGGGCGCCCAGACGGCCCTCTACGTCGTCGCGGTCGCGCTGGTGCTGTCGGTGTTCATCGGCATTCTGCTCGGCCTCGTCTCCGGCTACCTCGGCGGCTGGGTCGACCGTGTGCTCGTCGTCGTCTCCGACGCGATCTACGCCTTCCCGACACTGCTGCTGGCCATCGTCGTGGCCATCGCCATCAGCGGCGGGCAGTCCGGCCTGTGGCCGGGCGTGTTCGCGGCGGCGGCATCCATCACGGTCGTCTTCATCCCGCAGTACTTCCGCGTCGTGCGCGCCGAGGTGGTGCGGGTCAAGGCGGAGGCGTTCGTCGAGTCGGCGAAGGTGATCGGCGCCTCGACGCCGCGCATCATGTTCCGCCACGTGCTGCGCAACTCGACGCGCACCCTGCCCCTGATCGTCACCCTCAACGCCTCGGAGGCGATCTCGACCCTCGCCGCCCTCGGCTTCCTCGGGTTCGGCATCGAGCCGACGGCCGCCGCCGAGTGGGGCTACGACCTCAACAAGTCGATCAGCGACGTCGCCGCGGGCATCTGGTGGACCTCCATCCCGCCCGGTGTCGCGATCGTGCTGACCGTGCTCGGCATCACGCTCATCGGCGAGAGCCTCAACGACCTGGCCGACCCGCGCCTGCGGGCCCGCCGCCGCGCCGGTGCCGGCAAGACCCCCGCGGATGCCGTCGCCGCCGAGCAGCCGGCATCCCGCGAGTTCATGGGAGAGGTGGAGTGATGGGCGACCGGGCCACGCAGGCCGTCGACATCCGCGCGCTCGATGTCACCTTCGCGACCGACGGCGGCGACGTGCACGCCGTCCGCGGCGTCACGCTCGACGTGGCCCGCGGCGAGGTGCTCGCGATCGTCGGCGAGTCGGGCAGCGGCAAGACCGTGACGGCGCGTTCGATCCTGGGACTGCTGCCCGAGACGGCCATCGCGCACGGCGCGGTCGTGCTCGACGGCACCGACGTGATCGGCCTCGACCGTCAGAAGCTGCGCGAGGTGCGCGGCACGCGCGCCGCGATGATCTTCCAGGAGCCGTCCACGGCGCTGAACCCGGTCTTCACGGTCGGCTGGCAGCTCGCCGAGGGACTGCGCGCGCACGGCTCCGTGTCGAAGAAGTCGGCGCGCGAGAAGGCCGTCGAGATGCTGCGTCGCGTCGGCATCCCCGAGCCGGAGCGGCGCGTCGACGACTACCCGCACCAGTTCTCGGGCGGGCAGAAGCAGCGCATCGTCATCGCGATGGCGCTCGCGCTCGAGCCGACGGTCATCATCGCCGACGAGCCGACGACGGCGCTCGACGTCACCGTGCAGGCCGAGATCCTCGACCTGCTACGACGGCTACGCGACGAGACCGGCACCGCGATCGTGCTGATCACCCACAACATGGGCGTCGTCGCCGACCTCGCCGACCGCGTCGCGGTGATGTACGCGGGCGAGATCGTCGAGACCGCGCCGGTGCGCGAGCTGTTCGCCGCACCGCGGCACGACTACACGAAGCAGCTGCTGGCCGCCGTGCCGCGGCTCGAGATCGCCGACCGGGCGCTTCCTGCGACCGCCGCGGATGCCGCTCCCGTCGTCGTGGCCGACCGGCTCGTCATCGAGTATCCGGGGCGGTTCGGTCGCGCCGGGTTCCGCGCCGTCAACGAGGTGAGCTTCTCGATCGCCCCCGGCGAGGTCGTCGGCCTCGTCGGCGAGAGCGGGTCGGGCAAGACCACCATCGGCCGCGCGATCGCGGGGCTCACCCCCGTCGCGGGCGGGTCGTTGCGGGTGCTCGGGGCCGAGATGAACGGCATCCGGGAACGGGCGTTCCGCCCCCTGCGCAAGCAGCTCGGCTTCGTCTTCCAAGACCCGGCGACGAGCTTCAACCCGCTGCTGACGATCGCCCAGAACATCGCCGAACCCCTGCTGGTGCACGGCGCGGCCGCCGACGTGACCACCGCGCGGCCGCGCGTGGACGAGCTGCTCGACGCCGTGCAGCTGGGCGGCGGGTTCGCCGACCGGTTCCCGCACGAGCTGTCGGGTGGGCAGCGTCAGCGCGCCTCGCTCGCGCGGGCGCTCGCGCTGGACCCGCCGCTGCTGATCGCCGACGAACCCACGAGTGCCCTCGACGTGTCGGTGCAGGCGCGCGTGCTGGAGCTGTTCGTCGACCTGCAGGAGCGGTTCGGCTTCGCGACCCTGTTCATCACGCACGACCTCGCGGTCGTCGACATGCTCGCCCACTCGATCGTCGTGCTGCACCGCGGCGAGATCGCGGAGGCCGGTCGCACCGCCGCGGTGCTCAGCGACCCGCAGGACGACTACACGCGTCGCCTCATCGCGTCGCTGCCGGTTCCGGATCCGGTGGAGCAGGCCGCTCGTCGCGCGGCGTCGCCGGGGTCCTCAGGAGACTGATCGCCGCACAGGCGGGTGCTCGCTACGATCGCGTCATGACCGACGAGACGACGTCCGACCGGTACCTGAGCGCCGAGCGGTGTGCGGCGTTCATCGACGCGGTCGTGGCGATCGCGATGACCCTCCTGATCCTCCCGCTCATGGAGGCGGTGTCGGATGCCGGCGCCGAGGGCGGATCGGCGGGGCGCTGGTTCGGCGACCATCAGGAACAGCTCACGAGCTTCCTCGTGAGCTTCGTGATGATCGCGCTGTTCTGGATGATCCACCATCGGCTCTTCCGGCGGATCTCGGCCGTGCCCACCGGGCTCATGTGGCTCGTCTCGGCGTGGCTACTCACGATCGTGTGGCTGCCCGTGGCGACGTCGATGTCGGGGCAGTTCTCCGACGCGGAGGGGCTCGTCCGCGTCGTGTACATCGGAAGCCTCTTCGCCGTATGCGCGGTCTCCTTCGTCATCCGGCTCTACGTGCGCCGCCACCCCGAGATCTCGTCGGCCGCGCCCAGCGCCACCCGGGGAGATCTCGCCGTCGACCTGTCGATGATGATCATGTTCGCGATCGCGCTCGGGGTGACTCTGCTGTTCCCGGTGCTCGGCTACTGGCCGCTCCTGCTCATGTTCCTCACCGGCGCAGTGCAGTCGCTCATCCGTCGCGCCTGGCGCTGAGCGCGGCCCGATCAACGCAGCAGCGAGCCGAAGAGCCCTGCGAACACGCCCAGCTGACTGAAGAGCCAGAAGGCGACGAACCCGCCGACGATCACGATCGCCGCCCAGGGGATGCCGCGCGCGAGCCGACGTCCCTGCGGCGCGACGCCGACCGGCGGACGCAGACTGCCGGCGGGCGCCGCGAAGGGCAGGCCGGCCGCGTCGCCGGTCAGGCGGTCGTCGCGCCACCGCTCCCACTGCGCGAGTTTGCCGAGCAGGGCGCCCACGACCGAGAACAGCCACGCCCAGGTCGCCGGATCGAGCGTGGAGAAGTCGCGCTTGGCGTAGAGGAAGAGCCAGTCGTCGACGATCTCGACGTCGAGGGCGGCGGCGGAGTCGATGAAGCGCGCCATGATGTCGGGCGTGAAGAGGTACAGCGCATCCCGCTCGTAGCCGGCGGGGCAGTAGAGCGCGAAGTGGTCGTCGAAGTCGCCTTCGAGGCTGAGACGCTGGCCGCGATCGAATGAGGCGGGCAGGTTCGAGCCGAAGAGCGAGTTGTTGCTCGTGGCGTCGAGGACGATGTGCGGGAGCGGCTGCGCGAGCCTGACCGCGACGTAGCCCCAGGCGTGCGTCGTCTCGTTCTTCCCCGAGCCCGTCTTGTAGCGGTAGTTCGCGAACTCCACGAGGCGCGGCCGATCGCCGCGCACGATGTCGGTCGCGCGGCGGCTGTGCCCGACGCCGAACAGCATGCCCGGGAGCGGCGGGGCGTCGGCGCGAGCGAACCACCGCATCCCGTTGGCCTGCGCGAACCTGTCGAGCCGATACACGCGCTCCCCCGACGAGCCGCGCACGGCGCGCACGATCGCGTACACCGCGCCCGCGATCCCGAGGCCGATCACCAGGAGCGGCACGATCGTGAACACGCCGCCCAGCGGGCTTCCGCCGCTCAGTGCGCCGAGCGCGGTCGTGAGGATGCCGACGGCGATGATGCCGAACACGACGAAGACGCCCACGACGATCGCGATGACGACGATCGCGATGACCGGAGCGGCGTCGGCGGGGAGGCGTCCGCTCTGCTTCAGCTGCTGCACGTGGGCGCGCGCGGCGGCGCGCTCGACCGGTTCGGTGAGCGGTCGGAAGTCGGCCTCGGTCACCGCCCCACCCCGTCGGCATCCCCGCTCAGGACGGCGCCCTCGTCGAGCGCGACCGCCTCGATGCCGTCCGTCGAGGCGATCGCCGCGACGAGGCCCGCCGTCCCGCCCACGATCGTCGAGTCGGCATCGACCTCCGTGACCACGACCCACGCTCGGTCCCGGGGCCAGATGATGCTCGGCGTGGTGGCCGCGACCGCGTCGCCCGTCTCGCGCCAGGGCACGTCGGCGCGCGTGATGTCGCGCAGCGGGCCGCGGAACAGGACGTGGTCGCGATGCGGCAGCACCAGTCTCGGTCCGCGTGAGATCTCGTCGGAGAGGAGCCCGGGGCGCCACACCGGCTTGCGGAAACCGCGGTCGAAGACGTCGCGGAGCGACGTGTACATCACGGCCGAGTGGCGCGGATCGGCATCCCCGATGAGGGCGGCCGACGGCGCGGTGTAGCCGAGGCTGCCGACCAGCCCGCCCCAGCCCTCCCACACGGCGGCGTACGCGTCGGCGGGCGCGGCCGTGTGCGCCTCGATCACCGGCAGCAGCGCCCGCATCGTGTCGTCGTCGAGGCGGCCCTGATCGGGCGGGTTGAGCCAGCTGCCGTCGTCGAGCAGGACATCGTGGCCCGCAGCGTCCCACGGCCGGCCGATGAGCTCGTGCCACGGCGTCGTGGGCCCCCAGGTGACTTCCCGCAGCGCGGCGGCCTCCGCCCACCCCACCGCATCCCACCGCAGGCGGCTGCTCAGCGAGGCGATCCGGTCCCACGGAAGCGTCGCCCACTCCTCCGGCGCGGGCAGCCGCTCGCCGGCCGGCAGCGACTGGACCGACGCCGGATGCAGGATGCGTGCGTAGGCCGGAAAGCCGCGGGGCACGAAGTCATGGATGGTCCCGCGCCACGGGTCGTCCACGCGCTCCCGCAGCCAGTCCCCCGCGCTGACGTCCGGCTCCCACTCCATGCGCCCACGCTACCGGCGGCTACCGACCGGTGAGCGCCCGCATGATCCAGTCGTGATAGCGCGCCGTGGTCCAGCCCGACTGCACCACCAGCTGCTGGTGACTCTCGGGCGACATCAGGAAGGAGAGTCGGGCGGCGAGGTCGTCGATACCCGCGCCGTCGTCGATCACGCGGCGTCGGTGCAGCTCGGAGGCCAGCAGCCGATAGTCGGCGCGGCGGTGGGCCAGCATTCCGCTCAGCGCCGCGTCGACCTGCGAATCCGAGAGGGATGCCCCGAGCAGGACTGTCCACAGGCGCGAGCTGCGGGCGTTCGCGGCGGCGATGGTGGCGGCCGTCGCGGCGAGGAACTCCTCGTCGGGGAGGCTCAGCACGCCGTCGGCGGCAGCCGTGGCGCTCAGGCTCCCGGCTCCCTCCTCGCCGGCGAAGACCACCTCGAAGGCACCGATGAGCAGCTCCGCCTTCGTCCCGGCGTTCTTGACGGTCTCCGCGGAGACGCCGGCGCTGCGGGCGATCGCGGCGAGAGTGGTGGCCTGGAAGCCGCCGGCCGCGAAGAGCTCGCCTGCCGCCTCCAGGATGCGACGACGCGTCCGCCGCGCCTGCTCGGTCCGCAGTGCGGACCGGTACGGCCGCGAACGACTGGCATCCGACATATTGCATATCCTCGCAGGGTAGTGAATACTTTCTCGGGCAGATCAACTCTACCTGGGGGAATCATGACGACGTACCTGCTCTGCTCGACTCCGGCGCACGGCCACGTGACGCCGCTTCTGACCATCGCTCGAGGCCTCGTGGGGGACGGCGCCCGAGTGGTGTTCCTCACATCCCCGCGCTACGCCGACCGGGTCCGCGCGACCGGCGCGGAGTTCGCCGCGCTGCCCGCCGACGCCGACGTCGACCTCGATGACGCGGGGTCCGTGCCGGGGCGCGCGGGGCTGACCGGGCCGGCGGCCATCCGATTCGACATGCTCCATCTCTTCCTGCGCCCGGGAGAGAGCCAGTTCGCCGCCCTGCGCGGACTCATCGACGCGCATCGGCCCGACGCCATCCTCACCGAACCGCTGTTCGTCGGCGCCGCCTTGCTGGCGCAGACGCCCGCCGCCGGCCGCCCCCCGGTGATCGCGCTGGGCATCCTGCCGCTCGGAGTGACCAGTCGTGACACGGCGCCCTTCGGACTGGGGATCCCGCCGCGGGCGGGAGCGGTGGGGCGCATGCGGAACGCCGCGCTGAGCGTCGTCGCGCAGCGGATCGTGTTCGGTCCGGTGCGGAAGGAGGCCGACGCCGTCGCGAGGCGCGCGGTCGGCGTCCCCTTCTCGCGCTTCTTCCTCGACTGGCACAGCGGGGCGGACGCGATCGTGCAGTTCACGGTCCCCGCGTTCGAGTACCCGCGATCGGATCTCTCCGACCGGGTGGTCTTCGCAGGCCCGCTGCTGCCCAGTCCGGGAGCGGAGCATCCCCTCCCGGACTGGTGGGGCGATCTCGATGCGGGGCGGCCGGTCGTGCACGTGACGCAGGGCACCGTCGCCAACGCGGATCCGTCGCTCCTCCTCCGGCCCGCGCTCGAGGCGCTCGCCGGACTGGACGTGCTGGCCGTCGTGTCCACCGGGGGACGCGCGGTCGAGACGCTCGGGCCGCTGCCCTCCAACGCCCGGGCCGCCGAGTACCTGCCCTACGGTGCGCTGCTGCCCCGCACCGCGGTGATGGTCACCAACGGCGGCTACGGCGGCGTGCAGCAGGCATTGAGCCACGGCATCCCGCTCGTCGTCGCCGGCCAGACCGAAGACAAGATCGAGGTCTCGGCGCGCGTGGGCTGGGCGGGCGTGGGCGTCAATCTGCGCACCAACACCCCTCGCCCCGCGCAGGTCCGGGACGCGGTCGAGAAGGTCCTGTCGGAGGCGTCCTTCCGCACGGCGACCCGGCATCAGGCGGAGCTCATGACGGCCGCCGATCCGCTCGCGACGCTCCGTGCGGTGCTGGCGCGGGTGACGGCGTCGGCAGCGGTGGGATGACGATTCCGCGACCCGCGCCCCATCCGCTAGACTGTTGTGGTTGTCCGTCTGCGCCCATGCGCGGAAACGGACACGTGCATCAACCCTCCTGATGCCGGGAACCGCCCGGCATCCGTTCTAGTCCGAAGGAGGTGGGTTAGTGACGCACTCACACCAGTACGAGCTCATGGTCATCCTCGACCCCGAGATCGACGAGCGCCAGGTCGCTCCCAAGCTCGACGGTTTCCTGAAGGTCATCACCGCTGATGGTGGCTCGATCGAGAACGTCGACATCTGGGGCAAGCGCCGTCTCGCGTACGAGATCCAGAAGAAGAACGAAGGCATCTACGCCGTCGTGAACTTCACCGCCACGAGCGAGGCCACGCAGGAGCTCGACCGTCAGCTGAAGCTGAACGAGCAGATCATGCGTACCAAGGTCCTGCGTGCCGAGGAGGCGATCGCCCAGGTCGCCGCCGAGAAGGTGCGCGCCGAGGCCAAGGCTGCCCGCAAGGCTGCGAAGGCGTAAAGACGATGGCCGGCGAAACCATCATCACCGTCGTGGGCAACCTCACGGCAGACCCCGAACTGCGCTACACGCAGAACGGCCTGCCGGTCGCGAACTTCACCATCGCGTCCACTCCCCGCACGTTCGACCGTCAGGCGAACGAGTGGAAGGACGGCGAGGCCCTGTTCCTGCGCGCGTCGGTGTGGCGGGAGTTCGCCGAGCACGTGGCCGGTTCGCTGACGAAGGGCTCCCGTGTCATCGCGACCGGTCGCCTGAAGCAGCGCTCCTACCAGGACCGCGAAGGCAACAACCGCACCTCGATCGAGCTGGAGGTCGACGAGATCGGCCCCTCGCTGCGCTATGCGACCGCTCAGGTCACGCGCGCGGCCTCGTCGGGTGGCGGCAACTTCGGCGGCGGCGGGGGTGGCCAGCAGGCCCGCCCGCAGCAGCAGGTCCAGGACGAGCCGTGGGCGACCCCCGGCTCGGCGGCCCCCGACGCCTGGAGCGCCCCCGGCGCCTACGGCGACGACACCCCGTTTTGACGCGGCGCGGATCAGTGCGGCGCAGCCGCGTTGATGCGCGATCGGGTCAAGGTTGAGCAGCCGCCCGCAGGGCGGCGTGTCGAAAACCTCGCATAATTCTCGGATGTCGGTTCCGACATCCACATTCGTAAAGGAAGACCAATGGCTGGAAAGGCTACCGGCGATCGCCGCAAGCCGCGGAAGGGCGCGAAGAACGCCGCTCCCGCAAAGGCGATCCGCGTCGGCGTCATCGACTACAAGGACGTCGCAACCCTCCGCAAGTTCATCTCGGAGCGCGGGAAGATCCGCGCCCGTCGTATCACCGGTGTCTCGGTGCAGGAGCAGCGTCTGATCGCGAAGGCGATCAAGAACGCGCGCGAAATGGCGCTCCTGCCTTACGCCGGCGCTGGCCGCTAAGGAGCACCGACATGGCAAAGCTGATTCTCACGAACGAGGTTGCCGGGCTCGGAAGCGCCGGTGACGTCATCGAGGTCAAGAACGGGTACGCCCGCAACTACCTCATCCCCCAGGGCTTCGCCGTGGCCTGGACCCGCGGTGGCGAGAAGCAGGTGGCGTCGATCCGCGCCGCTCGCGAGGCCCGCGCGATCCACGACCACGAAGAGGCCGTGGCCCTCAAGGACTCGCTCGAGTCCAACAAGGTCAAGCTGTCGGTCAAGGCCGGTGCCGAGGGCCGCCTGTTCGGCGCCGTCAAGCCCGCCGACGTGGCCGACGCCGTCAAGGCCGCCGGTCTCGGCGACCTCGACAAGCGCAAGATCCACATCACCTCGGCGATCAAGTCGGTGGGCGAGCACGAGGCGACCGTTCGCCTCCGCGACGACCTCACCGCCGTGATCACCCTCCAGGTGGTCGCCGCGAAGTAATCCTTCGCCGCACGACGGATGCCGCAGCCCTTCGGGTCTGCGGCATCCGTCGTTTCCGGAGGTGTGCGGAGGCGAGATGACGCGGAATGTCGTGATCCCGTCGCGTGGGCGACACTTCGCGTCATCTCGAAGCGGATGCCGGGGATGCCGCACCAGGCGGGGGCGGCGTCCCCGGGTCCGCGGTCAGTCTGCGAGGCGTCGGGTCAGGCGCATCACCCCTCCCGCGAGCAGCAGCAGGGTGGCGAGGGCCGCGAGCGGCCACATCGGAGCGCCGCCCGTCTCGGCCAGCGCCGCGCGCGGGGCGAAGAGCGCCGCCGTGACGGTCGCCGCCGAACCCGTCACGGTCGCGCCGGGCGTGGTGCCCGTCGTGGTGCCGGGGTCGGCGGGGTCGACCGGAGTGGTGGGGTCGGTCGGGTCGGTCGGATCGGTGGGGTCCACCGGGTCGACCGGGTCCACGGGGTCGACCGGGTCGACGACGGTGGGGGTCGTCGTCGTGTCGCCGATCACTGAGACGGCATTGCCGCCGATGGTGATGGGCAGCGCGAGCGGAGCCGTGAGCTGCGTGCCGGACAGCAGCCCGTCATCGCCGGTCGTCACGCCGCCGATCCCTGGCGTGGGCCCGGTTCCGGTGGGCGTGGTGCCCGTGGTGCTGCCGGTGGATGCCGAGTCGCCGAGGAGCGAGATGGCGTTGCCGGTCACAGTGACCGGTGCCGTGACGGGGGCAGTGACCTGGGTGCCTGACAGGGTGCCGTCGGTTCCCGACGTGGTGCCGGTCGCGGCAGTGGCGGCGGCCGGCGTGCCTGCCGAGTCAGTTGAGCTGCCGGTGGATGCGGCGTCGCCGAGGAGCGAGATGGCGTTGCCCTCGATGCTGATCGGAACCGAGATCGGTGCGGTCACCTGGGTGCCGGAGGCGGTGCCGTCCGTTCCGGACGTAGCCGGCGTCGCCGGTGCGGGCGCCGGTGCCTCGGCAGGTGCGGGTGCCGCAGCATCCGCGCCCTCGCCGGCGGAGTCGCCGAGCAGCGAGAAGGCGTTGCCCTCGATCGTGATCGGGACGCTGATGCTCACGAGACCTTGGGTGCCGGACGCGATGCCGTCCGAGCCGCTCGTCGTCGGAGCCGAGGTCTCCGACGACGGATCGGCAGCGGGTGCTGCCGCTCCGGCCGCGGAGCTCGTGGCGTCGCCGATCAGCGAGATCGACGTGTCGGTGATGGTGATGGGAAGGTTGACGTCGAGGAGCGCCTGGGTGCCCGAGAGCAGCCCGTCCTCCCCGTCGGTCTCGGCCGCCTGCGCGACCGATGCTCCGGCGAGCGAGATGCCGCCGGCGATGAGCACGCCCCAGAGGGCGCGCGAGACGAACGTGCGCATGATTCTCTCCTTGAAGGTGGGTGACGTGCGCGCGGATGCGCGCGGATGCTCTGCCGTCCGCGAGGGACGGCGGCAGCAACGTCAGTCGGGAGAGACGTCGGGCGAGGCCGCGGGCGAACCGGGCACGGCGTCGTCGCCGGAGAGCACGGATCGACCCCAGGCACGGTGGTCGTCCAGCGATCCGGAAGGCGGCAGCGCGCCGGATGTCGCGGCGGAGGACCCTGCGGCGCCGGAGGGTGCGGCAAGGGCAAGGCACGGCCCATCGGGCGGGCCGGGAGGATCGGATGCAGTCTCGTCGGAGGCGGAGTCGACGGCGCCCGCGCCCAGGGCCGACGATGCGGCGGCGAAGGCGGCGTTCTGCCGCAGCTGAGACGGGCGCAGGGGGACGGACGAGGTGGCGGCGGGGATCACGGCGTCGCCGGCGGCGACCGCGTCCACCGTCGCGTGCGCCTCGTCGGTTGCGGGCTGCGGAGGCGCCACATCCGGAGAGGGAAGCGCGGGACGAGTGACCGTGGCAGCGGGGGTGGGAAGGACGTCGTCGACGACGACGTCGACGGTGGTCGTAGTGGCGCCGAGCGTGGAGTCCACGCTCTCACCCAGGTCGGTCACGGCGTCGTCGACGCCCAACACCTCGACGACGTCGCCGACGACCGGCACGGCCGTCACGGTGTCGACGACGGCGCCGGTGACGGCGGTGACGGGAGCGGCATCGACGACGTCGGTCACGGCATCCCCGACGCCTCCGATGGAATCGACGGCCTCGACGACCGGTCCGCGCACCGGCGCCGGGAGCACCTGCGTGACGCCTTCGACGGTGCCGCCGACGAGGTCGGCGACCGGTGAGACGACCGCATCGACCGTGCCGGTGACGGCACCGAGAAGGCCGTCGACGGTCGAGGTGACCGGGTCGAGGACACCCTCGTCGTCTGCCGCGCGCGACGCCGTCGAACCGAGGCCGAGGGCAAGGCCGAGCGCGATCCAGGCGAACGCGAGGGCGAGCGCGCACAGCGCGAGTCGCCGGAGATGGCCCCATCGGGGGGTATGTGCCGTCTCCATGTCCACCTCCAACGCGTCGTAGACGACGTGCGATCCGCGACGATCGCACTGAGGGTGCCTGGTAGCGGCGACGTTAGCGCGCGGATGCCGGGCTGTCCACCCCTGCGCGCAAAATCCCGACTTGCATCCACAACCGGACTGTGTATAACCCACAGCGCGCAACCAACCTTCAAGTGGTACTTAAACCACAATTCCCTCCACAGCCTGGGGAACGTGAAACTCCCGGTCAGCGACTATTAAGACCGCAAAACTCCTCTCGAGCACGGGAGTTCTCCACAGAACCTGTACACAGCATGTACGGCGTTTCGCGCATCTTCTCCACACAGTTATCCACAGGCTCGTTTGCGACTGTCGGAACCCGTCCTTAGCGTGGCGTGTGGCCCGGGACCCCGGCTGGGCCGTACCCGGTGGAAAGAGGCTGAATGTCGATCGCGGACATCTCGGAGGAGCGCTACGGCGGACGCCGCGAGAACGAGCGCACCCCGCCGCACGACATGCTCGCCGAGCAGTCCACCCTCGGCGGCATGCTGCTTTCGCCGGATGCCGTCGCCGACGTCGTCGAGTCGCTGCGCGGCACCGACTTCTACGTGCCCAAGCACGAGCTGATCTTCGAGGCGATCCTCAGTCTCTACTCGCACGGCGAACCCACCGACGTCGTCGCTGTCACCGACGAGCTCATCAAGACGGGCGACCTGCAGCGCTCCGGCGGCGCCGACTATCTGCACTCGCTCACCTCGATCGTCCCGACCGCCGCCAACTCCGCGTACTACGCGTCGATCGTGCACGAGCGCGCGCTGCTGCGCCGTCTCGTCGAGGCCGGCACGCGCATCGTGCAGATGGGCTACAACGGGCAGGGCGAAGCGCTCGACCTCGTCAACAACGCGCAGGCCGAGATCTACTCGGTGACCGGTGCCGAGCAGGCCGAGGACTACGTTCCGCTGCAGATCGCCGTCGACGCGGCCGTCGACGAGATCGAAGCCGCACGAGGTCGCGACGGGCAGATGACCGGTATCCCGACCGGCTTCCAGGCGCTCGACCAGCTCACCAACGGCCTGCACGGCGGTCAGATGGTCGTCGTCGCCGCGCGACCCGCGATGGGAAAGTCGACGCTCGCGCTCGACTTCGCCCGCGCGGCGGCGATCAAGAACAACCAGCCCACCATCTTCTTCTCGCTCGAGATGGGGCGCAGCGAGATCGCGATGCGCCTCATGAGCGCCGAGGGCGCGGTGCCGCTGCAGAGCATGCGCAAGGGCATGCTCGACAGCCGTGACTGGACGACCATCGCCTCCACGCGCGGACGCATCAACGACGCGCCCCTCTACATCGACGACAGCCCGAACATGACGCTTGTGGAGATCCGGGCGAAGTGCCGCAAGCTCAAGCAGCGCGTCGGTCTGAAGATGGTGGTCATCGACTACCTGCAGCTGATGACGAGCGGAAAGCGCGTCGAGTCGCGTCAGCAGGAGGTCTCGGAGTTCTCCCGCGCGCTCAAGCTGCTCGCGAAGGAACTGCAGGTGCCCGTCATCGCGCTGTCGCAGTTGAACCGTGGCGCCGAGGCGCGCGCCGACAAGAAGCCCGCCATCAGCGACCTGCGCGAGTCGGGATCGATCGAGCAGGATGCCGACATCGTCATCCTCCTCCACCGTGAAGCCGCCTACGAGAAGGATAGCCCGCGCGCCGGCGAGGCCGACCTCATCGTCGCCAAGCACCGCAACGGACCCACCGACACCGTCACGGTCGCCTTCCAGGGCCACTTCTCGCGCTTCACCGACATGGCACCCGGCGACTTCGGGTGACGTCCGCAGGTGTAGGTTCCGGTTGAAGTTGTCCGTTTCGCGGATGAAATGTCCACGGTGGGTCCATCGGGACATTTCGGGGGCGTGATCCACGAGCGCCCGTCCAGGAAGCGTTCGTGTCGCCTGAATGGGTAGCCGATCGAAGCTCGGGGTATGAGGCGGGCGTGCGCGGCATCCACCGTTCGATGGATGCCGCGATCGGCTCACCGGGCGATGTCGGACGTGGCCGCCTCCGTTGGACTCGAAGTGTGCGTTCGTTCTCCTTCGCTCTCGTCCACGTCCTCACTTCGCGCCGCGGCGCGTGGGTCTCTCTCATCATCGGCATCCTGATCCTGCTGGGCCTCATCGGCGCGTTCGGACGCGCCACGACGGCCGCGTCGAATCAGAGTGCGCCACCGAACTCCGAGTCGGTGCGCGTCGCGGCGCTGACCGGCGAGTTTCCGGATGCAGATGACCGCACGCTCCTCGTGGTCGCGGCGGCCCCCGACGGAGCGGAACTGACAACCGCCCAGAACGACGGCCTCGAGCGCCTCGCCGACGCGCTGAAGGGCAACGCGGATGCGCGCGTTCTCGGTCCCTTCGCGAGCGACGACGGCCGTGCCGCGGTCGTGCAGGTGACCGCCGCGGTCGGCGGAGACGACGCGCACGCCGAGCGCGCGCTCGTCGACGAGGTCCGCGGTGTCGTGCACGGCCACGGCATCGACGGCCTCACACTGCAGGTCACCGGCGGACCGGCGTTCGGCGTCGACGTGGCATCCGCGTTCGACGGCGCCGACTTCACGCTCCTGCTCGTCACGATCGGCATCGTCGCGGTGCTCCTGATCGTCACCTACCGCTCGCCCGTGCTGTGGCTCATCCCCCTCCTCGTCGTCGCGCTCGCGGACCAGGCGGCGAGCAAGGCGACGACCGCGCTCGGCGCCGCGCTCGGTCTCTCGTTCGACACCGGGATCGTGAGCGTTCTCGTGTTCGGTGCCGGCACGAACTACGCGCTCCTGCTGATCTCCCGCTACCGCGAACGTCTCGTCGCGGAACCCGACCACCGGCGCGCGCTCGCGCAGGCGTGGCGTGCGACCTTACCGGCGATCGTGGCATCCAACGTCACCGTCGTCCTGTCTCTGCTCACCCTCGTGCTCGCCGTCATCCCGGGCACCCGGGGGCTCGGACTGGCGTGCGCGCTCGGCCTCGTGATCGCGCTCGCCGCGGTGCTGCTCGTGCTGCCGCCCGCCCTCGCGGTCTGCGGCCGCGGTGTGTTCTGGCCGTTCGTTCCGCGCGTCGGCGAGACCCGCGACCGCGGCCGGGTCTGGCGCCGCGTCGCGCAGGGCGTCGTGCGTCGGCCGTGGATGCCACTCATCGGCGGCCTCGCCCTGCTCGCCGTGATGGCCTCGGGCCTGCTGGGCGCATCGCTCGGGCTCAGTCAGACCGAGAAGTTCCGCGTGCCGTCGGAGTCGGCCGCGGGTCTGACGGTCCTCTCCGAGCACTTCGACGCCGGCCAGGCTCAGCCCTTCACGATCGTCACCCGCACCGAATCGCAGGACGACGTGGCGGCGGCGGCCGAAGCCGTCCCGGGTGTCGTGCGCGTCAACGTCGCCACGACGAGCGACGACGGCGCGCTCGCCCGGCTCTCGGTCGTCGGCGAGTCCGCCCCCGGCACGGCGGAGAGTCGCGCGCTCGTCGGTCAACTGCGTTCCGCTGTGCACGCCGTCCCGGGTGCGGACGCGCTGGTGGGAGGGCAGGGTGCGGTCGAGGTGGATGCCCGTGACGGGAATCTCCGCGATTTTCTGCTGATCGCGCCCGTGATCCTGCTGCTGACATTCTTGGTGCTGACAGTGCTCCTGCGCGCTGTCGTCGCGCCGCTGCTCCTCCTCGCGGTGAACGCCCTGAGCGCCATCGCGGCGATCGGTGCGGGCGCGTGGCTGGGGCGCGCGCTGTTCGGCTGGGACGCTCTCGATCTGCAAGTGCCGCTGCTGTCGTTCCTCTTCCTCGTGGCCCTCGGCGTCGACTACACGATCTTCCTCGTGCACCGCGCCCGCACCGAAGCCCGCGCCCTCGGAACGCGGAACGGAATGGTGACGGCGCTCGCGACGACGGGCGGCGTGATCACGAGCGCGGGCGTCATCCTGGCCGGCGTGTTCGCCGCGCTCGGGCTCCTTCCACTCGTGACGCTCGGTCAGATCAGCCTGATCGTCGGCATCGGCGTGCTCGTCGACACGCTCGTGGTCCGCACGCTCGTCGTCCCCGCCCTGTTCGCGGTGCTCGGAGACCGGATGTGGTGGCCGAGCCGCGCCTCCGCCGGTGCGAACGGCAGCGACGCGCAAGAATCGCACCATGACGTCGATCGAGCCCCGGCCCGCGCAGGTGCGTGACGGCGCGCGCCGCGGGCGCCGGGGCGGCGCCGCCTGGGCGATCCGACTCGGCCAGACCGCGATCACGACCGTCCTCCTCGTCATCGCGGTGGTTCGCGCGGCCGGCGACGGCACGCCGCTCGTGTGGGCGGTGTCGCTCGCGCTCGTGTTCGCCGGCTGGTACGTCGGCGGGCTCATCCTCGGCGCCCGCACACGCGACGCCGCGCTCGCCGCGTGGTGGCTCGGCGGGCTTGCGCTCATCTGGGCGGGCACCGTCGCCGTCTCGGCGGAGTTCGTCTGGCTCGCCTTTCCGCTGTGGCTGCTCGCGGGCTTCATCCTGCGCCTGCCGTGGGCGATCGCGTTCAGCTTCACGATCCTCGCCGTCGTGGTCGCCGCGCCCGTCCTCCACTCCGGAACGACGACCTACGCCAACGTGATCGGACCGGTCGTCGGCGGCGTCTTCGCCTTCGGCATCGCCCGCGGGTACCTCGAGCTCGTCCGCGATGAACGGGAGCGGCGCCGTCTCATCGCCTCGCTCGTTGCCGCGCAAGCCGAGACGGCGCAGCTGCAGGACGAGCTCGCCCGCACGCAGCGCGAGTCGGGTGCGGGCGTCGAACGCACCCGCATCTCGCGCGACATCCACGACACCGTCGCGCAGTCGCTGTCGTCGATCGGGATGCTCGCACGCGCGGCGCGCACCGATTCCGCGCCCGCGATGGCCGACGCGCTCGACCAGATCGACAGACTCTCGCGCGACGGACTCGTCGACGCCCGCCGCATCGTCAACGCGATGGCGCCGACAGAGCTGGAGGGGTCGGCCCTTGGCGACGCCCTCCGGCGCATGCTCGCCCAGCTCGAGGAAGACACCGGCATCCGCACCGACCTCCGCATCGACGAGGGGCTGCCCGCGCTCTCGATGGGCGCCGAGGTGGCGCTCCTGCGCACGGCGCAGTCGGCTCTCGCGAACGTCCGCGCGCACGCGCGTGCGTCGCGCGTCGTCGTGACGATGGCGGATGCCGGTGACGCGGTCCGCCTCGACATCGCCGACGACGGCGTCGGCTTCGACGCCACCCGCTGGGGGCGCGCCGCGCGCCGCCCCGACGGTTCGGGGTACGGGCTGCGCGCGATGCGCGCACGCCTGCGCGAACTCGGCGGCGACCTCGACATCGAGAGCACCCCCGGCGACGGACTCGCCCTCTCCGCCTCGCTCCCGTTCGGAGACTCGCACGGAGGTGCGCAGTGACGGCGCCGGCGCCCGCGGCTCCCCTGCGGCTCATCATCGTTGACGATCACCCGATCGTCCGGGCCGGCATGCGCTCGCTCTTCCCCGCGGACGGTTCCGTGCAGGTTGTCGGTGAGGCCGCGACTGGTGAGGAGGCCGTTGCCCTCGCCCGGCACCTGCGGCCCGCCGTCGTCCTCTGCGACCTCCGCCTCGGAGCGGGCATCGACGGCGTCGAGACGACGCGCCGCCTGCGCGCCCTCGACCCCGCCCCGGTCGTCGTCATCCTCACGACGTTCGATCGTGACGCCGAGATCCTGCAGGCGGTGGAGGCGGGCGCCGCGGGCTACCTCCTGAAGGACGCCCCCGCAGAAGAGATCACGACCGCGATCCGGCGAGCCGCCTCGGGTGAGCTCGTGCTCTCACCCGAGCTCACGGCGCGGATGGTGCACGTCATGCGCGCGCCCCGCGTGCGCCTCACCGACCGTGAGGCCGACGTGCTGCGGCTGCTCGGCACCGGGGCATCCAATCGCGACATCGCGAAGAGCCTGTTCGTCACCGAGGCGACCGTCAAGACGCACCTCGTGCACCTCTTCGACAAGCTCGGGGTCGACAGCCGTGCGCGGGCCGTCGCGGTCGCCCGTGAGCGCGGCATCCTGTGAGATGCCGGCGCGCCGATCTCAACCGTTCGGACGATCCGCCTCGCCCACGCGGGGCGCACAGTGGAGAGTGACGTCGAAAGGAAAACCATGCGTCGCCTCTACATCGCCTCGTTCGCCTACATGGCCGCCGGAGTCCTCTCCGGCCTGTTCTACCGCGAGTTCACGAAGCTCAACGGCTTCCCCGAGGGTGCGCCCACGCAGCTCGGCCTCGCGCACACCCACCTGCTCACCCTCGGGTTCATCGTGCTTCTCATCGTGCTGGTGCTCGAGAAGGTCTTCGCGCTCTCGCGCAGCAAGCTGTTCGGCTGGTTCTTCTGGCTGTACAACGCAGGCGTGGTCCTCACCTCGGCCATGCTGATCTGGCACGGCATCCTCACCGTGCTGGGAGAGGAGTCGAGCAAGATGATCGCGGGCATCGCCGGGACGGGCCACATCCTGCTCACCGCCGGGGTGGTCCTGCTCTTCCTTTCGCTCGGTCGCGCTCTGAAGCGCGATCGCGCCGCGGGCGCGGTCACCACCGCCGAACCGCTGGCGGTCGCCGCACCGTGAGCGCCGCCGACGCCGTGATCGACGCACCGCCCACGTGCCGCGACTGGTTCGCGCTGGCGGTGTTGTCGATCGGCCTCGGACTGATCGTGCTCGACGGCACGATCGTCGGCGTCGCCCTGCCCGACATCATCGCCGACCTGGGCCTCGACCTCACCGACGCGCAGTGGGTCAACAGCCTCTACGCCGTTGTACTCGCGGCGCTCCTGCTGTCGACCGGCAAACTCGCCGACCGGTGGGGCCGCAAGACCCTCTTCCTCGCCGGACTCGTCGTCTTCGTCGGCGGGAGTCTGCTCGCGGCGATGTCGGATGCCGCAGGGCCGCTCATCGCGGCGCGCGCCGTCCAGGCGGTCGGCGCCGCGCTGATCATGCCCTCGACCCTCTCCACCGTGAACGCCGTGTTCCGCGGAAAGTACCGCGCGGCCGCGTTCGGCGTGTGGGGTGCCGTCATCTCCGGCGCCGCCGCAGTCGGCCCGCTCGCGGGCGGCGCGCTGACCCAGTGGGCGTCGTGGCACTGGATCTTTCTCGTGAACCTGCCCCTCGGCGCGCTGATCTTCGTCGCCGGCATGCTCACCGTCCCCGCGACCCGTGGCGGGCGTGAGCGACCGGGCGCCGATGTCGACGGGGCGCTGCTGTCGGCGATCGGGTTCGGCGCGCTCGTCTTCGCGGTGATCGAAGGTCCGGATCTCGGCTGGTGGACCCCGCAGCGCGACCTGGAGCTGTTCGGCTGGGTGTGGCCGGCGGATGCGGCGGTGTCGGCCGTGCCCGTCGCGCTCGCCCTCTCCGCGGTCGCGCTCACGCTCTTCGTCGTGTGGGAGCGGCATCGTGAGCGCGTGCAGCGCTCGGCGCTGCTCGACCTCGGCCTCTTCTCGCTCGCGACGTTCTCGTGGGGAAACCTCACGGCGGCGATGGTGGCGGTCGGCGAGTTCGCCATCATCTTTGTGCTGCCGCTGTACCTCATCAACGCGCTCGGACTGAGCGTTATGGGCGCGGGCCTGGTCCTCGCCGCGATGGCCGTCGGCGCGTTCTTCTCCGGCGCGTCCGCGCGTCATCTCGCGGCACGGTTCGGCTCTCCCGGAACGGTCCTCATCGGTCTGGCGCTCGAACTCGTGGGCGTGCTCGCGCTCGTGCTCCTCATCTCCGGCTCCACCGCCGCGTGGGTCGTGGCGATCCCGCTCGTCGTCTACGGCGTCGGGCTCGGACTCGCGTCGGCCCAGCTCACCGGAACGGTCTTGCGCGACGTGCCGGTCGGGGTGTCGGGGCAGGCATCCGCCACGCAGAGCACGGTCCGCCAGATCGGTTCGGCCCTCGGGACGGCGTTCGCGGGCGCAGCCCTGTCGGTCGCGCTCGCCATCACGCTCCCCGCGGCTCTCGCCGAAGCCAGCATCACCGGGACCGCGGCCGACGAGCTCGCTGCGTCGACGCGCCAGTCGGCGGGCACGGTCATCACGCAGCTCCGCGCGGGTGGATCGGACGACGCGGCGGTGGGCGCCCTCGCCCAGGGCTTCGCGGACGCGACGCGGTGGTCGCTCGTCGTGGCATCCGTCTTCCTGCTCCTCGGTGTCATCGGAGCCGTGCGGCTGCGCCGCGTTGCGCAGCAGTCATGATGCCGTAGCTCCGTCACGAGGCGCCGACGCCGGTCGGGGTCGCGCACCTCGACGACGCTCCAGGACTGGTTGTTCGACGAGCTCGCGGCGGACTGGGCGGCCGCGACGATCGCCGTGATCGTCGCGTCGGAGACCTCGTCGTCGGTGAACGCGCGCACCGAGCGGTGCTGCAGGAGCAGTCGGACGGAGGAGGGCGTTGACGTCGACGGTGCTCATCTCTCCAGGCTAGGCACGCTCGCGTCGGGCAGGACGCTACGGCGTCACGTCGCGAGATGGTTCAGTCGCCCGAGACCGGCGAATACGCGTCGGGGTCTTCCTCGTGGCCGACGGACTTCGCCTCAAGGAACGCGCAGAGTTCGGCGGCGACGGCGAGTTCCACGGCCATACCGTGCAGCTGATGGCTGTTGAGGATCGTCGTGTCGGGTTGCGGCTCAAGGGTGATGCGCCATGCGCTGGCGCCGATCTCCACCGGCTCCATGAACACCGAGACCGTCGAGTTGTGCAGGGGCACGACGATGAGCCCGGTGTCGGCCCCGCCCTCGCCGTCCTGCACGGCGACGCGGATGGACTCGCCTGCCGTCCGGGCGCTCTGGAACTCTGCGAGCCACTGCTCCAGGGTTTCCTTGCTCCGAAACGCCATTGCACACCTCTCTTCGCGCCGCCGACACGGAATTCGCACACTCGCGACCTCCCCATCTTGCCCCCTGGATCAGCGACGGGGGTCATCCGCGCGGCGGAGTGACTCGAACCGGCGTCAGCCGGTGATCGCACCGACGCCGACTACATCGGCGTCGTGGGCGTCTCCGGAGTCGAGGGCAGTGTCGGCTCGACGGGGTTCGGGGCGAGCGGTTCGTCGGGGTGCGGCGGACCGGGTTCCGGTGCGGGGCCGGGATCCGGCGTGGGAGCGGGTGCCGGGTCGGGGGTCAGGGCCGGCACGGGGCTTTCGGCGGGGAACGACAGTGTCATCTCGACTATCCGTTTCGGTGTGTCGGTCGGTTTCGATTCAGGCTGTCTGATCGGCGTGCGCGCCCTCGGCGATCTCCTCGACGAGCTTCGCGTTGAAGGCAGGCAGATCATCGGGCGTGCGGCTCGAGACGAGGCCGGCGTCGACGACGACCTCCTCGTCGACCCAACTCGCCCCGGCGTTGCGCAGATCGGTCGCGAGACTCGGGTAGCTCGTCATCCGCCGGTCGCGCACGACATCGGCTTCGGTGAGGATCCATCCGCCGTGGCAGATCACGGCGACGGGCTTGTGCTGTTCGAAGAAGCCGCGCGCGAATGCGACAGCATCCTGATCCATCCGCAGATGGTCGGCGTTCACCACACCGCCGGGAAGCACGAGGGCGTCGAAATCGGCGGCATCGGCAGCATCGGCAGTGAGGTCGACGGCCTGGGTGTGGCCGTTCTTGCCGGTCACCTCGCCGCCGTCCGGAGCGATGAGCGTCGCGACGGCGCCGGCGTCGATGGCCGCCTCCCAGGGTGAGGTGAGTTCGCTGTCCTCGAAGCCGTCGGTGAGTAGGAAGGCGACGCGCTTTCCGTCGATGCGTGCCATGGCGTGACTCCTTTTCGTCGGGATCCGACCGGGTGGGGTCGGTCATCCCAACGTACGAACGGCGGATGCGGCGGGCACGGGGCTTGCGCCGCGCCCGCCACCGACGTACCGTGCCGCCGGTCAGTGCTCGCGGATGCGGAAGGCCAACTGCGTGACCCATCGGGTCTTGCGCGGCTCGAGACGGGGATCGGTGAGGTAGGTCTCGAACCGTCCCGCCCATCGGTCGCCCTCGGCGGCCGGGGTGACATCGAGGTCGAGCCCCTGCTCCGCCACCCATTCGAGCAGCATCTTGTTCGCCCGCATCGAGTGGTTCTGATAGGTCAGCGTCGCGTAGGCGCCGGCCGGTGCTTCCCCGCACGCGGTCGGCGTCACGAGCGCCCGCATGATTCGATAACCCCCTGTCGCCGGGCGGCACCGCGGCGCACACTGGCTGACATGACGACGGCCCACGTGATCAAGTCGCTCACGCTCGAGACCTATCCGGCCTGGCTCGCCCTCGCGCAGAAGCACAACGGGGTGTGGGGCGGATGCTGGTGCTCGTACTTCCACGGTGACACCGAGACGACGATCAAGCGCGACCACGACGGCCCGACGTTCAAACGCCGGCTCATCGAGGAGGGCGTCGCGCATGCGGCGCTCGTGTTCGACGGCGACGCGGCGATCGCGTGGTGCGAGTACGGCAGCCCGGCCGAGCTGCCCAACATCTACCACCGGAAGCAGTACGACGCCGAGGAGCGGCGTCCGGGCCCCTGGCGCATCACCTGCTTCTTCGTCGACCGCGACCACCGCCGACGCGGTGTTGCACGCGAAGCCCTCGACGGGGCGCTCGACCTCATCGCGCAGGCCGGCGGCGGCGAGGTCGTCTCGTTCCCCAACGAGCTCGCGCCGGGCAAGCGCACCTCGTCGTCGTTCCTCCACAACGGCACGCGCGCGATGTTCGAGAAGGCGGGGTTCGCCTTCGAACGGCACATCGGCAAGAGCAAGACCGTGATGCGTCGGACGATCCCGCCGGCGGCCGGCATCCATTCACAGGAATCCGAAACCTTCGGACGGTAAGCT
Source organism: Microbacterium telephonicum (assembly GCF_003651225.1). Classification (GTDB taxonomy): domain Bacteria; phylum Actinomycetota; class Actinomycetes; order Actinomycetales; family Microbacteriaceae; genus Microbacterium; species Microbacterium telephonicum. Next base: position 65,784 of record NZ_RCDB01000001.1, on the reverse strand, counting down.
CGCCGGGTCCAAGGGGAGTACTCCGACACGGGCAGCTCGTCATTACGTGTGCAACGCCGCACTCCGGGCGCCCGGTCTCCGCACCGGAGATGGAAGAGACCTTGGCGCTGACCGAGTCAACGCCCATTCCCGGAGTCTTCCTTGAACATCACACCCCTCGTGTGGATCATCACGATCGCCGTCACGATCGCCTTCTTCGTCTACGAGTTCTTCGCGCACGTGCGCAAGCCGCACGAGCCCACCATCGGCGAGTCGGCACGCTGGTCGGCGTTCTACATCGGCCTCGCGCTGATCTTCGGCGTCGGCGTCGGGATGTTGTCGGGCTGGACGTACGGCGGCGAATACTTCGCCGGCTACCTCACCGAGAAGGCGCTGTCGATCGACAACCTCTTCGTCTTCCTCATCGTGATGACGAGCTTCGCGGTGCCGAAGATCTACCAGCAGAAGGTGCTGATGATCGGCATCGTGATCGCGCTCATCCTGCGCGGCGTCTTCATCGCCGTCGGCGCGACGCTGATCTCGAACTTCTCGTGGATCTTCTACCTGTTCGGCGCGCTGCTGCTCGTGCTCGCCTACCGCCAGGCGTTCGCCCATGGCGACTCCAACCCCGCCGACGGACGCTTCATGCGCTTCGTCCGCCGCATCCTCCCGGTCAGCGACGAATACAACGCCGACAAGCTGACGGTCAAGAAGGACGGCCGGCGCTTCGTCACCCCGATGCTGCTCGTCATCGTCGCGATCGGGTTCGTCGACCTGATCTTCGCCGTCGACTCGATCCCGGCGATCTACGGCCTGACCGAGGAGGCGTACATCGTGTTCACCGCGAACGCGTTCGCCCTCATGGGTCTGCGCCAGCTGTACTTCCTCATCGGTGGCCTGCTCGCGCGTCTCGTCTACCTCGCGCAGGGCCTGGCCGTCATCCTCGCCTTCATCGGCGTGAAGCTCGTGCTGCACGCCATGCACGTCAACGAGCTGCCGTTCATCAACGGCGGGGAGCCGATGCTGTGGGCGCCCGAGATCCCGATCTGGTTCTCGTTGCTGTTCATCGGCACCACGATCGCGGTTGCGACGGTCGCGAGCCTGATCAAGACGCGTGGTCGCGGGCAGGTCGGTCCGGCGGATGCGGCGACCGCCGAAGCCGCCGACGAGGCCCATCGCTGATGGGCGATCTCGTCTGGAACATCGCGCTCGTCATCGCGTTCGTCCTGATCGGCGGCGTGTTCGCCGCCACCGAGATGGCCCTCGTGACCCTGCGCGAGAGTCAGATCAACGCGATCGCCGCGCGCGGACGCCGCGGCGAGAAGGTCGCCGGTCTGGCGCGCAACCCCAACACGTTCCTCTCGGCGGTGCAGATCGGCGTCACCGTCGCGGGCTTCGCCTCGGCCGCCTACGGCGCGACGTCGATCGCCCCCTCGGTCGCGCCGCTGTTCGTGTCGTGGGGGATGCCGGCATCCGCCGCCCTGACGGTCGCGACGATCGTGCTCACCCTCGTCATCGCCTACCTGTCGCTCGTGCTCGGCGAACTCGTGCCCAAGCGCCTCGCCATCCAGCGCAACGCCCAGTTCGCCTACGCCGTCGCGCCCGTGCTCGACGGGTTCGCGACGGTCATGAAGCCGGTGATCTGGCTGCTGTCGGTCTCGACGAACGCCCTCGTGCGGCTGCTCGGCGGCGACCCGCACAAGACCGGTGACGACCTCAGCGACGAGGAGGTGCGCGACATCGTCGCCACCCACCAGGGACTGCCCGAGGACGAGCGCCGCATCCTCGACGACGTGCTGTCGCTGCGCGGGCGGCAGGTGAGCGAGGTCATGCGCCCGCGCCCCGAGGTCGTCGCGCTCGATGAGACCGGCACGATCGGCGAGGCCGTCGCGCAGGTGCGCGAACTGCCGTTCTCGCGCTATCCGGTCGCCGACAAGTCGATCGACGACATCGTCGGGTTCGTGCACGTGCGCGACTTGTTCGAGGCGGCGTCGCAGGACGCCGATCGTCCGCTGTCGGCGCTGACGCGCCCGATCTCGTATGTGCCGTCGTCGGCGCGGGTGCTGCCGACGCTCACGCGCCTGCGCGCCGCCGGCCACCAGATCGCCGTCGTCGTCGACGAGTACGGCGGCACCGACGGCATCGTCACCCTCGAAGACCTCGTCGAAGAGGTCGTCGGCGAGATCTTCGACGAGTACGACACCGCCGAAGACGCGGATGCCGCCGGCGGCATCGTCGACGGCCGCCTCAACCTCGGCGACTTCGAAGAGGTGACGGGGCTCGCGCTGCCGCGTGGATCGTCCGACACCGTCGCCGGGTTCGTCACCGAGCAGCTCGGCCGACTGGCGCGTGTCGGCGACACCGTCGAGGTGCCCGGCGCGACCCTGCAGGTTACGGCGCTCGACCGCCGCCGCATCGCGGGGCTGCGCGTCACCCCGACCCCCGTGGAGGACTGAGCGGTTCGGGGCGTTTCGACTCGCTCCGCTCGCTCAACGACCGGAAGAGGTGTGCCCCCATCCCGGTCGACTCGCTCTGCTCGCTCAACGACCGGAGTGGGCGTGTGCCCCCATCCCGGTCGTTGAGCGAGGAGCGGAGCGACGAGTCGAAACGCCCCGAGGTCAGAGGGGCAGGGTGAAGCAGAGCGACGTGGGCATCGTGGCCACGTACGGCTCGTACACCGGGATGGGCGTGAAGCCGAACGAGCGGTACAGGGCGAGCGACTCCGGCTGGGCCGCACCGGTCTGCAGGATCACGCGCGCGGCACCGCCCGTGCGCGCGAGGTCGATGGTGGCCTGCACGAGTCGGCGCCCGACGCCGGCGCCACGCGCCTCGGGCGCGACCACGAGCCGCTTCAGCTCCCACTCGTCGCCGAGACGGCGCAGCATCACGTGCCCGAGCGCCTCGCCGTCGGCGGTGACGGCCAGCAGGGTCGCGACGAGCTGATCGGGGTGCACGCGCAGGGCATCGGCGCGCGCGGCGCTGACCGCGGGAGGCTCCGGCTCCGCGCCGCGGTAGCGCGCGTCGAGGTCGAGGTCGAGCACCTCGCGCAGCCCGGCCGCCCGCGGGTCGTCGTGCGGCACCGCCACGATCTCGACGGAGCGAGCAGGCGAGGGCGCGACGGACAGCAGGGAGTTTTCGGGCATCGTTACAGCCTAGGAGGCTCGCCTGTGCGCGAGCCGAACGAGCCGGGTGCTCACAGCAGGGCCGCCGCCTGCCGCAGCCCGTCGGCATCCGCCCGCGCCCACCGCATCACGATGCGACCCGCCCGCTCGGCGTCCGCACCCTCGAGGCGTGCGAGGAGGGGCCGCACGACGTCCGTCGCGAGGGGTTCGATGAGGGCGGCGATGCGCGCGTCACGCAGGAATCCCTCGATCCGGGTCAGGTCGTTGGCGGTGAGCGCTCCCACCTGTCCCTGCAGCAGCACGATCGCCGCGAAACGCCGCTCGAACACCGGCAGCGCCCACAGTTCCGACGCGAGAGCGGTGACATCGTCGTGGTCGAGCCCGCGGTGACGGCGCAGGGCATCGCGCACGGTCCCGCGGATCGCCCCGACCGAGGCCCCGTAGACCCGCATCCCGCCGACCGAGTCGTCGCCGTCGGCCCAGGTACGCCACTCGGACGCCTCGGCGCGCAGGGTGCGGTCGATGAAGGCGGCGGCGGGGGAGTCCACCGCACCATCCTCCCGCGGGTCACCGACAGGCCGCTCGACGACCACCTGCGCGACGACCTGTTCACGCCGCTGGGGATGGGCGACACCGGATACGGCACGCCCGCATCCGCGGCGCACCGCCTTCCCGCCGCCTACCGGCACGACGAGGCCGGGCTCGTCGAGGTCGAGCCCGCGGGCGGCGGCTTCTGGGACGGCATGGGCTGGGGCTACGGGCTCGGCGTGCAGACCACCGGCGACCGCGCGGGGCGCGTCGGCTGGTCGGGAGGTCTCGGCACCGACTACTTCGTCGACCCCGACGGCACGATCGGCATCCTCCTGACACAGGTCGAGATGGGGCCGGCCTTGATGCCGCTGCTGCGCGAGTTGCAGGAGCTCGTCTAGGACCCGACCCCGGTGTGCCGCACGGATGGCGCGGGTAGTCTCGCCGCATGTGCCGCAACATCCGCGTGCTCCACAACTTCGAGCCGCCCACGACCGACGACGAGGTGCGCGAGGCCGCGCTGCAGTTCGTGCGCAAGGTGAGCGGTTCCACGCATCCGTCGCGGGCGAACACGGAACCGTTCGACCGGGCGATCGACGAGATCGCCGCGGCGACGCGTCGGCTGCTCGATGACCTCGTGACGAACGCGCCGCCGAAGAACCGCGAGCTCGAAGCGGTCAAGGGGCGGGCGCGTCACGAGAAGCGGATGGAACGCGAAGTGCGCATCCGCACGGCCTCCTGAGCCCGTGCGCCGGCATCCGGTCACCTCGTCGGTGCTGCGCAGCGTCGGCTACGACGCGGCAACGGCGCTGCTGGAGATCGAATTCACCAGCGGCGACGTCTACCGGTACTTCGCCGTCCCGCCCTCCGTCCATCGGGCCCTGATGGATGCCGACAGCCCCGGTGCGTACTTCAACCGCCACATCAGCGACCGCTATCCCACCCGCCAGCAGTACGACCGCTGAGGTCCGGCGACCAGATCGTCGGCGGATGCCGCATCCAGACCCTCCCGCACCGGCCGCGCCCAGTCCTCGAGACCCCAGTCCTCCGTCGGCAGCCGCGGATACTCCAGCGGCATGCCGAGCGCCCGCGCGATGCCGGTCGCGAGCGGCAGGTCGTCGTCGTATCCGCCGGCGCCGTGGAAGAACAGCGGGGCCATGGCCCGATCCTCCCCGGCGGCCCGCCACAGGTCAACGACGTACGGTGGAAGGCATGTCCCGCATCCTCGCCGTCACCGGCGGCTACGTCGTCCCCGTCAGCTCCGACCCGATCGACGGCGGCACCGTCGTCGTCACCGACGGGGTCATCACCGCCGTCGGAGGTGCCGACACCGTCATCCCCGACGGCGCGGAGATCGTCGACGCGACCGGCCGCTGGGTCGTCCCCGGCTTCGTGGAATCGCACGGACACCTTGGTGTGCACGAGGACGGCGAGGGCTGGTCGGGCAACGACACCAACGAGATGACCGACCCGAACGGGTCCCGCTTCCGCGCGCTGGACGGCATCGACATCGAAGAGGTGGGCTTCCGCGACGCGCTGCGCGGCGGCGTCACGACCGCCGTGATCAAGCCCGGTTCCGGAAACCCGATCGGCGGCCGCACCGTCGCGATCAAGACGTGGGGCGGCCGCACCGTCGACGAGCAGGTGCTCGCTCACGACGTGTCGGTCAAGTCGGCGCTCGGCGAGAACCCGAAGCGCGTCTACGGCGACAAGAAGCAGACCCCCTCGACGCGTCTCGGTGTGGCGTCGGTGCTGCGCGACGCGTTCGTGGCCGCCCAGAACTACCAGGCCAAGCGCGACGCCGCCGCCGAGAAGGGCGACCCGTTCGAGCGCGACCTCGGCAAGGAGACGCTCGCGGCCGTGCTCGACGGCGAGCTCGTCTGGGACCAGCACTGCCACCGCCACGACGACATCGCGACCGCTGTGCGCCTGGCCGAGGAGTTCGGCTACACGCTCGTGGTCAACCACGGCACCGAGGCGCACAAGATCGCCGACGTGCTCGCCGAGAAGCGGATCCCGGTGATCTTCGGCCCGCTGCTCACGTCGCGGTCGAAGGTCGAGCTGCGCGACCGCGCGATCGGCAACCTCGCCCTCATCGCCGAAGCCGGCGTGAAGGTCGCGATCACCACCGACCACCCCGTCGTGCCGATCGACCAGATCCGTCTGCAGGCGATCCTCGCCGTGCGCGACGGCCTGCCGGCGTCGACCGCCCTCGAGGCGCTCACGACGAACCCCGCCGACATCCTGCGCCTGCAGGCACGCGTCGGCGCCCTCGAAGAGGGTCGCGACGGCGACGTCGTCGTGTGGTCGGGCGACCCGCTGGCCGTGGATTCGCGCGTCGAGCGCGTCTACATCGAGGGCCGGCCCGTCTTCGTGCCGCCTGCCGATGCGGCCGCGGATGCCGCACCCGTCGTCGTCGAGCGGTGGGAGCGTTTCGGCCGCTCGTCCTGGCTCGGCTGAGCCCGGACGCGGGAGGCCCCCGCATCCGCGAACTTGCGCGAGCGCCGCGCTCTGCCCGACCCTGAATCCTGACGAATCCCCGTGCGAGAGAGATCCATGACTGCGACACCGAGCCCGATCCGCATCTTCGAGCCTGACGGCCGCGCCGTTCCGTACGTCGACGAGGGCGAAGGCCCCTCGATCGTGCTCGTGCCCGGGTCGCGCCTGAACATCACCTACCTCGGCACGCTCGCGCACGTGCTCGAGGAGGAGGGCTTCCGCGTCACCCGCATCGGCTTCCGCGGGGCCTCGCGCGACGGCGTCACCCTGCACGACCTCGCCCAGGACGTCGTCGATGTCATGGACCACCTGGGTCTCGGCGACGCGTGGGTCGGCGGGCACTCGTTCGGCGGCGCGGTGGCGCGCACCGTCGCCCTCGACCACGACGAGCGCATCTTCGGTCTGCTGCTGCTGGGCGTCGACGGCGCCCAGCCGGCGACGGCGGAGGCGGCCCGCGCGCTCGACACGCTGCACGCGGGGGCCGACGAGTCGGCGATCCTCGCCGGCATGGGCGAGCTCGCGGGTGACGGCGATGCGGCGGTGACGTGGAGCATCCTGCGCCAGGCTCTGGATGCCGACGTCGCCGCGCTGCAGCAGGCGGCACTGGCCGCGACGCCCGAATCGGAGTGGGCGGTGCTGGAGCCGACGATCCCGGTGCTCGTCATCCAGGGGTCGGACGACCGCGTCACCGTCCCCGCGAACGGTGAGGCTCTGCGCGCCGCGGCGCCCGCGCTCGTGAGTGTGTCGACCCTCGACGGCGGCGGCCACTTCTTCCCGGTCACGCACCCGGGGGAGACCGGTGTGCTGATCGAGGACTTCCTCGGCTGGGACTGAGTCGTCGCCGCGGGGGCACGGCCTCGCGGGCGTGCGAATGCGGGGTGCGGCAGTTCTTCGGAGATCTGCGCAACCTCGGACCCCGCAGCATCCGGTCGTCCGCAGAAGTGCAGATCTCCGATGACGTGCCGGGAGGCGCGACGGCGGCGCGACGGCGACTCGACGGCGACGGAGGCCCTGCGATAATCGCGGCATGGCCCACGACGTCCGGATCGTCTACTGCACGCAGTGCAACTGGCTCCTGCGCGCGACCTGGGTCGCGCAGGAGCTGCTGACCACCTTCCAGGCCGAACTGCAGGGCGGAACCGTGAGCCTCGCGCCCGCCACGGGCGGTGTCTTCGAGGTGCACGCCGACGGCGTACGGCTGTGGTCGCGCAAGGACGACGGCGGATTCCCCGACATCGTCGATCTCAAGCGTCGCGTCCGCGACGTCATCGCCCCCGACCGCTCCCTCGGGCACGCCGACCGTGCCGCGGCCCGCGAGGCGGGAGCCTGACGATGGTGCGCGTCGTCGGGTCGTCCGGTCCGGCGGTGCTGCCGCTGCCGGGAGGCTGAGACAAGGCCCGAGCACGCCGTGCACTTCACCCACCCGGGCGATGTGCTCGACGTGTGCCGCGAGGTCATCCGCCGCGCCTCCGGCCGCACGGGTGTCGCACCCCTCCGGTAACGTCGAAGCACTGGAATCCGCGCCGCGAACGGAGGAGCACGCGATGAAATACCTCATCCTCATCCACGTGGCCCCCGCCGTCGAGGCCCTCTTCGCGGCGATGGACGACGACGAGCGCGGCGCCGCCTACCAGCTGTACTGGGACATCGAGAGCGACCTCGAGCACACCGGTGAACTCGTCGACTCCAAGGCGGTCGCCGCCGACACGCAGAGCACCGTCACCCGCGCCGACGACGGATCCGCCGTGGTCACCCCGATCACCGGCGACATCACCGTCTCGGGCTACTACCTCGTTGACGTGACCGACGAAGCGCGTGCCGCCGCGATCGCCGCACGCTTCCCCGAGGCCGCCGTCGAAGGCGGCATCCGCCTGGCCCGGGTGTGGACGCAGGCCGACTTCGATGCGATGACCTCATGACCACCCGGACGACGCCATGACCCTCGCCGAGAAGCGACGCCGCAAGGCGCTGCTGTCGTGGGTGCCGATCACGATCGTCGCCCTCGTCTGCGCGGGGTTCGTCGTCGGGGCGATCGCGATGCAGAACTCGTGGTGGACTCAGGACGACCCCACGGCCAGCGACGACCAGCAGATGTCCGACGGCATGTCGCGATTCGACCGAGCCGGCGTCGACTTCTTCACGCGCCAGGGCACCATGCGGGTGAAACTGCGTGAGGATGCCGCGCCCGCATCCGCGCTCGGTCTCGACGCCGACGGGCGTCAGGACTTCGCGCCCATCACTCCGGTGACCGCCGTCATCGTCGCGCCCGACGGGGCATTCGCGTACGAGCTCGTCGACAGCTTCTCGCTCGAGACCGAGGGTGATCGCGTGACGGAGGTGCGGCTGCTGCTCGACGGTGCGAAGACCTGGGCCGGGGTCACCTCGCAGCTGCAGGCCATGGCCGCCGAGTGGGGATGGACGACCGCGCAACTCGACCAGCTGACACAGGACATCGGCGACAAGATGCGCGCCGGCGGCGAGACCGTCGTCCCGCTGCCGTCGGTGACGGTCAAGGGGGCGACGGTCTCGGCCGAGGTCGCGGTCGACACGGACGTCTCGCTGACCCTCGTGATCACGGATCCCGCCGCAGGATAGCGGCCCGCGGGCGCGGCGGCAACGGGGCTCGCAGCTACCGGGACGACGACCCAGGATGGCGGCATGGAGAACACCCAGCACGCCGACACCCGGCAGGAAGAGCTCGCCATCGACGCGGTCATCGACCGGATCGCCACCAAGTTCCCGACCCTCGACCATGACCACGTCGAGCAGGTCGTCCACGACGAGGTCCACACCCTCGACGACGCCCACGTGCGCGACTACATCCCCGTCGTCGTCGAGCACAGCGTCACCGAGAAGCTCCGCGAAGAGGCCGATCCGGTGCCGCTTGCCGAGCGCATCCCGCAGGAGGGCGACGTCGCGGCGCCGTACCGCGATCGCGGGGGAGACGAGCGCCGCTCGGAGTCGGCCGGGCCGCTGCTCGGCGGCAGCCTGTAACCGCGCGCGGTGATTGCTCGCGTGCCGGCCGGCGTCAGGCCTGCCCGGGTGCCGCATCCCACCAGCGCAGTACTCGCAGCGCGCGCAGCGTGTTCCACCGGCTGGGCTCGCCGACCTGCTCGCGGCCCGGATACTCGACGACGTACTCGCTGTCGCCGTCGAGCAGCCATCGGCCATCGGGCTGCGCCTTCGACCGCACGATGTCGACGGCCTCGGCGAGGCGCGGATCGCGGATGTCCGCCGCCCAGAAGTGGTCGAGCCCGAACAGCACGTCGAAGTACCACGACGGTGGGAAGGTGAAGTCGAGGAACCCGGGCGCCGCCGTCTCGCCGGTCGATCGGCGCCGGTGCAGGTGACGCTCGAGCAGGTACTCCTCGCCGCGACGCCGCGCCGTCGTCGTCGCCTCCGTTGCGCCGACGGCCGCTTCGTACTCGCGCAGTCCCTCCAAGACGCAGATCGTGGAGTGGAACGAGCTGACGGCGGATGCCGGTGCCTCGCAATTCCAGCCGCCGTCGGCGAGTTCGTCACCCGTCAGACGCGCAGCCATGGCGGCATCCGCCCGGTTGAAGTACGCGCCGAGCGCGAGCACCCGCCCGTTGATGCACGGTTCGACCTCGCCTGCGAAGAAAGGGCCGGCGCCGAACTCCTCGTCCCACCGGTAGGCGCGCTCGAACGCATCGATCCGGCGGGAGACCGCCGGATCGGCCGGATCGACACCGAACTCCCGCAGCAGCATCATCGTGTAGAGGTTCGGCACCCAGTCGGGTTCGTCGGGCGCGCGCCACAGGCCGTCGTCGTCCTGGGCCGCGAGCACGGCGGCGCCCCATCCCTCGTGTGCGACCTTCGCCCGTTCCGTGGCGACCTGCTCGTCAGTGGCGTCGGTGAGGTCGCGCAGCACCTGCCACCGCACGGCCGGGTCTCCTGCCAGCAGCCACTCGATCGTGTCCGTCGTCGCTGCGATGCCGTCCATGCCGCCACCCTAAACACCCCGGGGGACACCGACCAGGGTCGGCGGCGATCGAGATCACACGAATCGCACGCGATCGCGCGGATCCGGGACCGTTCGCGTCATCTCGACGGCAGGAGGGGTGGGGGCTGTGGAGGGGCGGAGTGCCGGGGGCGGGGCGGGCGCTACCGTGCCCGCATGACCCTCGCACCCTCGAACCGTCGCCGGTCGGCGACCCCGGCGGCGATCGCCGTGATCGGTCTCGGGGCGGCCGCCGTCGGCCTCGTCGCACCGACCGCGCTCGTCTGGCGGATCGCACCGTCGAACGTGCTCGAGACGATCACCCTGCTCTGCGCGTCGAGCGTCGTCCTGGGCGTCGTCGGGCTGGTCGTGGCGTGGCGCGCGCACCGTGCCCGCCGCGCGCCGGGATGGTCGATCCTCGTCGGCGTCATCCTGGATTGCGTCGCAATCCTCTACGCGGGCGTCGTGTTCGGCATGATCGCGCTGCTCTGGACCCTCCTCAGCGTGCCCACCGCCTGATCGGCGCGACGGGGAGGCACGCTCCGCCCCAGGGCATGTCACGCGAAGCGCCCGTGCGGGACGGCCCGGGCGGCCGTTCGTGTGACACGGATGCCGGTCGTGTCACGCGTTCTGCGGCTCGGCATCCGTGGGCGCGGCCGTTCGTGTGACACGGATGCGGAGCGTGTCACGCGTTGTGCCGGTCGGCATCCGCGGGGGCGGCCGTTCGTGTGACGTGCGCGGGCACCTCCGCGCCGGCCGCGACCACCTGCCCTCGCCCGCCCCCACCGCCAACGCGCCGCCGCGTCGGCGCGTTCGCGACGAACACGCCGACGACCAGCACGGCGCCGCCCACGGTTTCCCACACGTTGGGAATCTGGCCGAGCAGCGCCGCGGCCGAGGCCATCGCGACGACGGGTGCCAGCAGCACCCACGGGACGACGGATGCCGAGCGGTTGCGGGCGAGCAGGGCGTTGAAGATCGCGTAGCCGACGAGCGTGCACAGCCCCGCGGTGTACAGCGTCGACAGGATCGGTCGCCACCCGAACGCCGCGATCCCCGCCGCGATCGCCTCGGGCCCCTCGATCGCCGCCGACAGGGCGAGCGCCGGGAGCGGTACGACCAGCGAGGACCACACCGTGAGCGACAGCGCGCCGAGGCGCTTGGGCGGGGCGACGGCGCCGGCGCGCCGCGAGATCACATTGCCGATCGCCCACGACAGCGCCGCGAGCAGGCACAGCACGACCGCGACCGCCGGTGCGTCGCCGCCGCGACCGAGCGCGACGACACCCAGGCCGACGGTGCCCACCAGCACGCCGACGGCCTGCCGGGCGGTCGGGCGCTCCCGCAGCGCGAGCGCGGCGACCACGATCGTCAGCACCACCTGCGCCTGCAGGAGGAGCGCGGCGATCCCCGGCTGAAGTCCCAGGGCGATCGAGGTGTAGAGCAGGGCGAATTGGCCGAGGCTCATGAACAGTCCGACGCCGACGACCGTCTTCCACGACGCCAGCGGGCGCGGTACGACGAATACGGCGAGGGCGACGACGAGGAAGCGCACCGCGACGAAGAACAGCGGCGGGATGCCGGCCATCCCCCAGTCGATCACGACGAAGTTGAAGCCCCACATCGTCGCCACGAGGGCGGCCAGCAGCATGTCGCGTCGTGTCATGGGTCCCGTCATGGGTCCAGCGAAGCGCCTCGGATGCGGAAACACCAGCGACCATTCCTTCGCTCGATTCGGTAGCATCCGTACATGATCGATCTGGAAGCCGTCGTCGCACTGCGCGCCGTGGCCACCGGCGGGAGCGTCGCGGCCGCCGCCGACGCCCTCGGATTCACGCCGTCGGCCGTCTCGCAGCAGATCAAGCGCCTCGAACGCGGCACCCGCGTCGCCCTGCTCGAGCGCGCCGGCCGCGGCGTCGTGCTCACCGACGCGGGACGTCACCTCGTCACCTCGTCGGCGACGGTGCTGGCCGACCTCGAACGTCTCGAAGCCGACCTCCATCTCGCCGGCGGACCGCGCGCAGAGGCCCCCGCCCGCCCGGTGACCGGCGAAGTGCGCATCGGTGCGTTCTCGACCGCGGTGCGCGGCATCCTGACCGACGTGCTGCCGCGTCTGCGTGCCGAGCATCCCGCGCTGCGCGTGCCGCTGCGCGAGAGCGAGCCGTGGGAGACCGTCGCCCTCGTCGCCTCCGGCCAACGCGACCTCGGCATCGTGCACCGGTGGGGCGGGGTGGCGCTCGCGATGCCCGAGCATCTCGTCGCGACGCCGCTGTTCACCGACGTGGCCGACGTGATCCTGCCCGCGCACCACCCGCTCGCCACGCACGCCGAACTCACCCCTACCGATCTCGCCGACGAGGAGTGGATCGCGACCTTCGACTCCACGATCTGCCGCCAGTGGCTGCGGCGCCTGTTCGACGGCGTCGCGAACGCCCCGCGCATCGTGCACGAATCTATGGAGTTCGAAAACCACGTGCACCTCGTGCAGGCCGGTCTCGGCATCGCGCTCGTGCCGCGGATGGGGCGCCCCCCACTTCCCGACGGGCTCGTCGCCGTCCCCACCGCGCAGCCGGCCTCCACCCGCGACATCGCCGCCGTGCACCGTCGCAGCCAGAACGACTCACCCGCCCTGCAGACGGTGCTCGACGCGCTGGTGGCCCAGACCGCCGGCCGGGTCGCATGACGCCCGATTCCGGCATCCGCGCCCACGGCGCACCGATCGGGACCAGAATCGACATGCCCGTTGTTGTACCCGACGAGCCGGACAACCCGGCAGAACGGATCACCGAATCATGACGCACGGCAACCTCCCCGCAGGGCAGATCACGCGCACCGAGGGCACTGAGACCGCGATCCTCGCGGGCGGGTGCTTCTGGGGAATGGAAGACCTCATCCGCCGCCAGCCCGGCGTGCTCGACACCCGGGTCGGCTACACCGGCGGCGAGAACGACGACGCGACCTACCGCAACCACCCCGGCCACGCCGAGGCGGTCGAGATCGTGTTCGACCCCGAGAAGACGACGTACCGCGACATCCTCGCGTTCTTCTTCCAGATCCACGACCCCTCTACGCTCAACCGCCAGGGCAACGACATCGGCACGAGCTACCGCTCCGCGATCTTCCCGCTGACCGACGACCAGGAGCGCGTCGCCCGCGACACGATCGCCGACGTCGACGCGTCCGGGCTGTGGCCCGGACCGGCGGTGACCACGATCGAGCCGCTCGCCCCGTTCTGGGAGGCCGAGCCCGAGCACCAGGACTACCTGCTGCGCATCCCGAACGGCTACACCTGCCACTTCCCGCGCGCCGGCTGGGTGCTGCCGCACCGCGCCGCGCAGGCCTGACCCCCATCCGGACGGGCGCGGTCGGAGTCCCGGCCGCGCCTACGCTGGAAGCATGACGACGACCACGGCCGCCGCACTCCTGCTCGACATGGACGGCACGCTCGTCGACTCCACCGCGGTCGTGGAGCGGCTGTGGACGCAGTGGTCGCTCGACCACGACATCGACCCGGCGCGCACCCTCGCGATCATCCACGGCCGCCAGGGTCAGGAGAGCATGGCGCTGCTGCTGCCGGACCGTCCTCGCGAGGTCAACCTCGCCGAGAACCGCGAGCTGCTGGCTGCCGAGACCGCCCAGACCGACGGTGTCGTCGCCCTCGACGGGGCCGTCGCCCTGCTCGCGGCGCTCGAGGATCTGCCGCACGCGCTCGTGACGTCGGCGACCGTGCCGCTCGCGTCGGCGCGCATGGGGGTGTCGGGCGTGCGGATGCCGGACCTCGCCGTCACCGCCGAGGACGTGTCGGCGAGCAAGCCCGACCCGGAGGGGTTCCTCCTGGCGGCCGAGCGACTCGGTGTCGACCCGCGCGAGTGCATCGTCGTCGAGGACTCCGCCAACGGCATCGCCGCGGGCCTGGCCGCCGGGATGCGCGTCATCGGGGTCGGGCCGCACGCCGCCGCCGCGCACCCCACCTGGACGGTCGCGACCCCCTTGCAGATTCGGGTCGCACCCGCCGACGGCGGCGGCATCGCCGTCACCCTCGCACCCTGACATGCACGTCGCCGCCGCGCCCACGGCGCCCGTCGCCCCCACCGAGGGCCTCGCCCCCACCCCGCCGGCGGCCCCCGGCTCGCCGCGCATCCTCCCGGCCGACGCCTGGCGCGCGCTCGAGGCCGCGCACGCGGCCCGCGCCGACGCACTCACCGCGGGTCGTCGCGCCCGCGTCGCCCGCGGGCAGACGCACCCGGTCGACGACTTCCTCTACACGTACTACAGCTACAAGCCCGCCGTGCTGCGCCGCTGGCATCCGGGTGCGGACGTCGTCCTGGCGGATGCGGCGGCCACCGACCGTGCCCGCTGGCGCGGATACCGCACCGTCGGCCCCAACCTGACCGTCGACGTCGCCGGCTTCGTCGACGAGAAGCGGGCGCTGCTGCGCGCCGTGCACGGCATCCTGCGCGCCACCGCGCTGCACCGCGCCGAATACGGCTGCTTCGGGCTGCACGAGTGGGCGATGGTCTACCGGCAGGGCGAGCACCGGCATCCGATACCGCTGCGACTCGGCCAGGACGGCACCGACGCCGTCGTCGACGGCCATCGCCTCACGTGCACGCACCACGATGCGTTCCGCTTCTTCACCCCCGCCGCGGTGCCGCGCAACCGCACCGCGCCGACGCGCGCCGACCAGGAGGCCGTCGAGCAGCCGGGTTGCCTGCACGCGAACATGGACCTCTACAAATGGGCGGTCAAGCTCGGACCGCTCACGCCCGGCGACCTGCTGCTGGACGCCTTCACGCTGGCGCGCGAGATCCGGGAGGTCGACATGCGCGCCTCCCCGTACGACCTGTCGGCCCACGGGTACACGCCGATCGCGATCGAGACCACCGACGGGAAGGCCGCGTACGTGGCGGCGCAGCGCGCCTTCGCCGACCGCGCCGCCGTGCTGCGCGCGCGTCTGCTCGGCGTCGTCGAGCACGCACTCGGCTGATCCCCGACGGATTCCCCCGCACTTCGACGGCATTTCGACGGCGGCACGCCATTCCGCGCGCCGAATCGATTCGATACACTGGATGCCGCGCGCCGCCGCTCTCCGGTCCCCCTCCACCCCCTGTGCACGAAAGTCCCTCATGGCCCGCACCCTCACCACCGGCAGCCCGTGGCGCGTCATCCTCGCCTTCTCGGTCCCCCTGCTCATCGGCAATGTCGTGCAGCAGCTGTACCAGTTCGCCGACGCCGTCGTCGTCGGCCGCCACCTCGGCGTCGACGCGCTCGCCGCGGTCGGCGCGACCGGCAGCATGATGTTCCTGCTGCTCGGGTTCGTCTGGGGCATGACGAGCGGTTTCGCGATCCCGACCGCGCAGGCCTTCGGTGCGGGCGACCACGCCGCCGTGCGGCGCTCGGTCGCGACCGGCACGATCATCACGGGCATCGTGACCGTGCTGCTCACCGTCTTGGCGCCGCTCATCTCCGAGCCGCTGCTGCGCCTGCTGCAGACGCCGCCCGAGCTGCTGGCCGACGCGACCGTCTTCGCCCAGGTGAGCTTCCTCGGCTCCGCCGCGATGCTGTTCTTCAATTACCTCGCCGCGATCATCCGTGCCATCGGCGACTCGCGCACCCCGCTGATCTACCTGACCATCTCGTGCGCTCTCAACGTCGGGCTCGTGCTCGTCATGGTCGGCGTGTTCGAGTGGGGCGTCGCGGGAGCGGCGCTGGCGACGGTCGTCGCCCAGGCGGTGTCGGTCGTCCTCTGCCTGGACTACGTGCGCCGCCGCGTTCCGGTGCTGCACGTGCGCCGCGCCGACTGGTGCGTCGCCCGCGCCGACGTCGTGGAGCACCTGCGCCTCGGTCTGCCGATGGGCTTCCAGGCCTCCATCATCGGCATCGGCACCCTCGCCGTGCAGGTCGCGCTCAACACGCTCGGCGCCGAGGCGGTCGCCGCCTACACCGCGGCGTCGCGGGTCGACGGACTCGCCGTCGCCCTGCTCGGCTCGCTCGGCCTCGCCGCATCGATGTACGTCGCGCAGAACCACGGCGGCGGCCGGCCCGACCGCATCCGCCGCGGCGTCGTGCAGGCCGTCTGGATGACGATCGCCGCATCCGCCCTGCTGGGTGTGCTCATGATCGTGTTCGGCGCCTGGACCGTGCAGCTGTTCGTCGGCGACGCCTCACCCGAGGTCGTCGACCTCGCGCACCTCATGCTCGTCATCAACGGCGTCTCGTACTCGGCGCTCGGCGTGCTCTACGTGCTGCGCGGCGCCCTGCAGGGCCTCGGCCACGCCATGATCCCCACCGTCACCGGCGTCGTCGAGCTCGCCATGCGCGTCGGCGCCGCCGTCATCCTCGCTCAGCTCGCCGGGTTCGTCGGCGTCGCCTGGTCCAATCCGCTGGCCTGGGCGGGAGCGTGCGTGATCCTGATCCCCGCGTACCTGCGCGAGCACCGTCGCCTCGCACACGCGCCGGTGAGCCCGGCTGTCGTCACCGAGACCACCGCCATCCCCGTCATCGGCCCCGTCGACGGCTCGATGAGCGTCGAAAGCGTCGTCACCGCATCCGTGCCCGTCGTCGCGCCCGATCGCTCGGGCCGGCGCCGGTTCGCCGTGCGACGCCCGCGAGAGACCCGCGCGGCTGTCAAGGGGCGTGCCGGCCGCGACTGACCGGCGTAGCGTGGCCGCCATGAAGGCCACACTCGGTGACACCGTGATCGCAGAAGCCGATCGCGACGACCTCATCTCGATCGAGGGCAACTGGTACTTCCCGCCGTCGAGCGTGCGCGCGGATGTGCTCGTGGAGAGCCCGACGCCGTACACCTGTCCGTGGAAGGGCGAGTGCCAGTACTACACGGTGACCGTCGACGGGCAGCAGCTCGCCGACCGCGCCTGGAGCTATCCGCATCCGTACGCCTCGGGAATCGAGCGCGTCGGGAAGGACTTCTCCGGCTACGTCGCGTTCTGGAAGGAGATCGTCGTCTCCGACTGATCTCTTCCCCTTCCATTATCCGCGATGAGGGGGTGGTTGCGGCAAGGCCCCCGTCGCGTGGCAGAATCGCTGGTCGCGCCGGGAATCCGAGCCCGCGCGAGGGGGAGAGCGGATGCCGTCCGAGAAGCAGTACGTCCACGCTGTCGCGTCGGAGCCCGGAGAGTTCGCCGACGTGTTCGATCTCGCGGCGCTGCCGCCGGGGAAGGCGGACGCCGCGCTGATCGCCGCCGACGCCCGGCACCTGGCCCGCATCGGCGCGGCGCTGCGCGCCGAAGTCGCCGGCGTCGAAGCGCGGCTGGCCGACCAGAAGCGGATGCCCGCCGGACGCGGCGAACGCGCCCTCGAGCGCGACCTCGAGATCCAGCGGCTGTCGGCCCGCCTGCGCGTGCTGCGGCGCTTCGGCCTCGACGCCTGCCTCGGACGGATCGTCGGTGCCGCGGCCGGCACCCCGGGCGGGGACGGCGCGGGTGAGGTGTCGTACATCGGCCGGTTCGGCCTCACCGACACCGATGGCTCCCGGCTGCTGCTGGACTGGCGGGCGCCCGCCGCGCAGCCCTTCTTCGCCGCGACGCACGCGCAGCCGTCGGGGCTGACGAGTCGCCGCCGCTACCGGTGGGGTGGCGGCCGGGTGGTCGACTACTGGGACGAGGTGTTCGCCGCCGACGGCGTGGACCACAGCGCCGCCCTCGACGACCAGTCGGCGTTCATCGCCTCGCTCGGCACGGCGCGCGAGAGCCGGATGCGCGACGTGCTGTCGACCATCCAGGCCGATCAGGACGCCATCATCCGCGCCACCTCGCGCGGCGCGCTCGTCGTGGACGGCGGGCCGGGCACCGGCAAGACCGTCGTCGCCCTGCACCGCGCCGCGTATCTGCTCGCCACCGACCCGCGCCTGCGCGGCGGCACCGGCGGGGTGCTGTTCGTGGGCCCGCACCAGCCGTACCTCGCCTACATCGACGACGTGCTGCCGAGCCTCGGCGAAGACGGGGCGCTCACCTGCACGCTGCGCGACCTCGTCCCCGGCGGACGCGCGGCGGGAGTCGAGACCGACCCGGTCGCCGCGCGGGTCAAGGCGACCGCACGACTCGCGGATGCGGTCGACCCGGCGGTCGCGCTCTACGAGGAGCCTCCGGCATCCACCCTCCGCGTGGAGACCCCGTGGGTCGACGTGGATGTCGAGCCCGCCGCCTGGGCCGACGCGTTCGGAAGCGCCGACCCGGCACTCAGCCACAACGAGGCGCGCGACGAGGTGTGGACGCACTTGATCGACGCGCTCATCGAACGCCACGCGGACGACGACATCGCGCCGGTCGCCCTGCACCGCGCGCTCACCCGGGACGGCGCGCTGCAGGCGGCGTTCGCGAAGGCGTGGCCCCTGCTGAGCCCCGAGGTGGTGGTCGCCGACCTGTACTCGGTGCCGGCATACCTTCGTCGGTGCGCGCCCTGGCTGACCGCCGACGAGATCGCCGCCCTCCAGCGCCCCGATCCCCGGGCATGGACCGACGCCGACCTGCCGCTGCTCGACGCGGCACGGCGACGCGTCGGCGACCCCGCCCAGAACCGGCAGCGGCGTCGCCGGGAAGCCGCCCTCGAGCGTCGGCGGAACGAGATGGAGCGCGTCGTCGACGAGCTGATCGCCAACGACGACTCCGAGAACGGCGAGGTGCGGATGCTGCGCGGCGCCGACGCGCAGGTGAGCCTGGTCGACGAGGCCGAGCTGCCGAGCCTCGACGTCGACGAACTGGCCGGCCCGTTCGCGCACATCATCGTCGACGAGGCGCAGGAACTCACCGACGCGCAATGGCGGATGCTGCTGCGCCGCTGCCCGTCGCGCAGCTTCACGATCGTCGGCGACCGCGCTCAGGCTCGCCACGGCTTCCCGCAGTCCTGGCAGGAGCGGCTCGAGGGCATCGGGTTCCGCGAGGTCGCGCTCGCCTCCCTCACCGTCAACTACCGCACGCCCGAGGAGATCATGGCCGCCGCCGCACCCGTCATCCGCGCCGCTCTGCCGGACGCGAACGTGCCGACCTCGATCCGAAGAACCGGCATCCCGGTGCGCCGCGGCGCGATCGCGGAGCTCGACGACGTGCTCGCCGCCTGGACGACGGCGCACGTCGACGGCGTCGCGGCGGTGATCGGCCGTGGCCTGCCGGATGCCGGCGACCACGGCGATCGGGTGCGTACGCTCACCCCGGAACTCAGCAAGGGCCTCGAGTTCGACCTCGTCGTGCTGATCGCACCGGCATCGTGGGGCGGCGACGATCCGGTCACCCTCGCCGTCGACCGCTACGTCGCGATGACCCGCGCCACCCGGGAGCTCGTCATCCTCGAGTGAGCGCCGGGAGGAAGATGGACAGCATGGCCGACGCGATCCCCGCCCTCACCTCGCTCCCCGATCCGCAGTTCGTGATGTCGACCGAGGGGCACCGCATCGCGACCTATACGTGGGGCGATCTCGACGCGCCGACCGTCGTCTGCGTGCACGGGTTCGCGTCGAACGCGCGCGACAACTGGGTGTCGACGGGGTGGGTGCGCGACCTGCTGCGCGCGGGGTTCCGCGTGCTCGCCGTCGACCAGCTCGGTCACGGCGCGAGCGACAAGCCCCACGACCCGCGGGACTACTCCGTGAGGGGCCTGGCCGCCGATGTCGAGATCGTGCTCGACACCCACCTCGTCGACGAGGCGTTCTACGTCGGCTACTCGCTGGGCGCGCGGGTCGGCTGGGAGGTGGCGCAGGACCTCAGCGGCCGCATCGGCCGTGTCGTGCTCGGCGGCGTCCCCGACGGGATCCCGCTCGGCCGCCTCGATCTCGCCCAGGCGCGCGCCTACGTCGACGACGGCACTCCCGTCACCGATCCCGTCACGCAGAACTACATCGCCCTCACCGAGCGGGTGGGCGGCAACGACCTGCGGGCGCTGCTGGCGATCGCGGAGGGCATGCGCCGCTCCGGCACCGTCGACCCCGATGCGGCGCACGCTCCGGCCCAGCCGGTGCTGTTCGCGACGGGGTCGAAGGACGCCATCATCGAGGGGTCGAAGGCGCTCGCCGCCGCGTGCCCCCAGGGCCGGTTCGTCGAGATCCCCGACCGCCACCACTTCAACGCGCCCGGCTCGCGCGTCTTCCGCGAGGAGGCACTGGCCTTCCTCACCGCCTGACCGCGCGGCGCGGTCAGCCGCGCAGCGCGTCGGCGAGCCAGCGGGCGTAGACGTGCCACGGGTCGGCGGCACCGCCCGCCTCCGCGACACGGGCGATGTGCGCGAGCAGGCGCGGCTCGGCCGCGAACCACTCGCCTCCCAGCCGCAGATCGGCGAACTCGACGTGGCGTTCGCGCTCCCGCATCCGCCCGCCCCGCTCGAAGGCGAGCAGCTCCTCGTGCCACAGCACCGCCAGCCGCCGCCGCGGCTGCCTCGACGTGCCGATCTTCACGCGGTCGCCCCAGCGGATGTAGTAGACGACCTCCACCACCGGCAGCGGCAGGTCGGGGTCCGGCACGTCGCCCACCCGCCACCCGCACACCGCGCAGACCCGCTCACCCGCGGCATCCGCCCCGTCCGCGGCATCCGCCCCGCACAACCGGCACCGCTCGTCCACGGCGGCGACCCTACGCGCCGCCGCCGACACGCTCCGCCGTCGCTTCGGCACAGTCCGAGGCCGTAAGACCCGCCACAACCGACGGGTGAACACCGCTCGCGGGCGGATGCGGCGGCCTCAGTGGATGTGCGCGCGCCAGTCGAGGGGCACGCGGCCGCGGGGGCCGGGGCTCGGCTGCCCGGCGGGGCGGCTCGTCGGCGGGGCGAGCGCCGGCCCGTCCACCAGCTCGCCGGCGGCGTAGTCCCAGAACCAGTCCTCGCCCGGCTCGAAGCTCTGGATCACCGGGTGCCCGCTCTCCCGCCAGTGCGCCGTCGCGTGCTGCGCGGGCGACGAGTCGCAGCATCCGACGTGTCCGCACGCGGCGCACCGGCGCAGGTGCACCCACCACCCGCCGACCGCGTCGCAGTCGCCGCATCCCGCACCGGACGGCGGCACGGTCGGATCGATCACGGTCATCATGGCACCCTCCGCGGGACACCCCTGCGGGACACCCCTGCGGGACACCTTAGGGGAGCGGCGCGCAGGGCGACAGGCCCCGTCGTCCACCCCCACGGCGGGAATGCCGCCCGCAGACGCGCAGTTGACCCCCGTCATCGGTGCGGCCATCATGGCCCCGGGACGGAAGTGGCATGACGCAGTCGGAGATCCAGCTCAGCACCACCCCGCCTCCCCGCACGCCCCGACGGCCGGACCGTCCCCGGCGCCCCGCCCGCCGCCGCTCGATCGCCGAGAAGATCTCCGCGATGGGGCAGCAGCGCACCGGCGCGCTCCTCCTGCTGCTGGCCACGGTCGTCGCGATCGTGTGGGCCAACGTCTCCGAGGGCGCGTACCACGCGTTCTGGGAGACGCACATGACGATCGGCGTCGGCGATCTGCAGCTGGACTTCACCCTGCACGCCCTCGTCAACGACGCGCTGATGGCGATCTTCTTCTTCACCGTGGGCCTCGAGGTGCGCCGCGAGTTCGCGATCGGCGAGCTCACCAGTTGGCGCCGCGCGATGGTGCCGGTCATCGCCGCGATCGCGGGGCTCGCGATCCCGGCCCTGCTGTACGTGCTCATCGCCGCACCCACCGGTCAGGCGCACGCGTGGGGCGTCGTCATCTCCACCGACACGGCGTTCCTCGTCGGCGCCCTCGCTCTTATCGGGCCGCGCGTGCCGGGACGCCTGCGGGTGTTCCTGCTCGCGCTCGCCGTCGTCGACGACATCGGCGCGCTCAGCATCATCGCGCTCGTCTACACCGAGACGTTCACCCCGATGCCGCTGATCGTCGCCGCCGTGGGGCTGGCCGGCATCTACGCCACGCGCTACCTGCGCTCCGGCCGGGGTCTCGTCTACGCGACGCTCGCCGTGATCGTGTGGCTCGCCTTCCTCGCCTCCGGCGTGCACCCGACGCTCGCGGGCGTCGCGATCGCCCTGCTCGTGCCGGTCTACCGCCCCAACCGCCGCGACGTCGAGCACGCCCTGGAGCTGGCTCGCACGTTCCGGCAGTCGCCGAACACCGAGTACGCGCGCGCCGCCGCCAACAGCCTGCGCGAGTCGATCTCGATCAACGAGCGACTCCAGTCGGCCTACGGGCCGTATGTCGCCTACGTCATCCTGCCGCTGTTCGCCCTCGCCAACGCGGGCGTGCTCGTGACCCCCGAGATCCTCGCGGCCGCGTTCGGCTCGGCCGTCACGTGGGGCATCGTCGTCGGCCTCGTCGCGGGCAAGTTCCTCGGCATCTTCGGCTCCACGGCGCTCATGCGCCTGTTCCGCGTCGGCGAGTTCGGCCCCGGGCTCACCCTCGACCGCATCGCGGGCGGCGCGGCCCTGTCGGGCATCGGCTTCACGATCTCACTGTTCATCGTCGACCTCGCCATCGACGACGAGGCCGTGCAGAACGAGGCGCGCGTCGGCGTGCTGCTGGCCTCCGTCATCGCGTTCGTCGTCGCGACGATCGTGTTCCGCATCTCGGATGCCGCCTCCGGCGACCCCGACACCGGCCGGGTGCTGCTGCGTCCCGTCGACCCGCGACGCGACCACGTGTTCGGCTCGCCCGACGCGCCGCTGTCGATCGTCGAGTACGGCGATTTCCAGTGCGGCTTCTGCCTCAAGGCGTCGGGGGCGATCCAAGAGGTGCGCGACGAGCTCGGCGACCGGCTGCAGTACGTGTGGCGGCACGCGCCGCTGACGCAGCAGCATCCGAACGCCCTCGCCGGTGCCGAGGCGTCGGAGGCGGCCTCGATGCAGGGTCGCTTCTTCGAGTTCGAGCGGGCGCTGTTCGCCGACCAGGACAACCAGCTGCCCTCCGACATCGTGCGCATCGCGGCGGACCTGGGTCTGGACGTACCGCGCTTCGAGAAGGACCTCGAGGGCGCCGAGGTCACCGCCCGGGTGCGCGACGACATGCTCGACGCCGAGGCGATGGGCATCACCTCGGTGCCGACCTTCTTCATCAACGGCCGCCGCCACACCGGACCCTACGACGCGCAGAGCCTCATCCGCGCGCTCCGCGAGACGGATGCCGCACCCACCGCGGCTCCGCCGGCGGGCCGACCGACGACCCCGGAGGCCACCGCATGACGCGCCTGACCGACCCCACGCTCGCGCCCGCGCTCACCGACGCCCAGTGGGAGCGGCTGCTCCGTCACGGCGAACGGTTCGAGGTGCAGCCCGGCGACCACGTGTTCCGCAGCGGCGACCGCTCGTACGACATGATCCTCGTCGAGGAGGGGGAGCTGGAGCTCGTCCGCGACGCGCTGCGCTGGATGGGCGAGGAGGTGCTGTCCACGATGGGGCCCCGCTCGTTCGCCGGCGAGCTCGGGCTGCTCAACGGGCAGTCGGCGTTCCTGTCGGCGCGGGCGACGGAACCCGGGGTCATGCGCCGCGTCTCGCGTGCGCAGCTGCGGCAGGTGATGAACGAGGACGACGAGCTGTGCGACATCATCCTGCACGCCCTGTGGGCGCGGCGGGAGTCGCTGCGCCGCGGCACGGCCGCGATGGCGTTGAAGTTCGTCGGCGAGGACACCTCGAACGACTTCCTCGCGTTGCGGCGGTTCGCCGAGCGGCTCGACCTCGTGCACACCGCCTACTCGGTCGGCCCCGACGACGACCCCGAGATGCTCGCGAAGCACGAGCTGACCGAGGCCGACCTGCCGATCGCGTTCGTGCAGGGCGAGCCGATCGTGCACGCCACCCCCGGCCTCGTCGCCGAGCAGCTCGGCCTGAGCTACCAGGCCCAGGAGGCCGACGTCGTCGACCTCGTCGTCATCGGCGGCGGACCGGCGGGCCTCGCGGCCTCGATCTACGGAGCATCCGAGGGCCTCACGACCGTGCTGCTGGATGCCGTCGCCCCGGGTGGTCAGGCGGCGGCGACGTCGCGCATCGAGAACTTCCTCGGCTTCCCGTTCGGCGTCAGCGGCGGCGACCTCATCGGCCAGGCGACGCTCCAGGCTCTCAAGTTCGGAGTGCGCGTGTACGCGCCGTGCGAGGCGGTCTCGCTGCAACCGGCCGGCGACGCGCTCGACGTCACGCTCGCCGACGGGCGTCCGATCCGCGCCCGCAGCGCGATCGTGGCCGCCGGCGCCGCGTACCGCCGGTTGCGGCTGGACCGCTGGGAGGACTTCGAGCGCGGCGGCATCTTCTACGCCGCGACCCCGCTGGAGGTGCGCCAGGTCGCGTCGGGACCGGTCGTCGTCGTCGGCGGAGCGAACTCGGCGGGTCAGGCGGCGTTGTCGCTGGCCGCGAGCGGGTCTGCGGTGCACCTCGTCGTGCGCGGCGGCGAGCTCTCCGCCGGCATGTCGACGTACCTCGTCGACCGGTTGGCGCAGGACCCGCGCATCACCGTGCACACCGGCGCGAACGTCACCGAGCTCGACGGTGGACGCTCGCTGGAGCGGGTGCGCATCGACACCGTCGGCGACGTCGACGCGCGGGGGCTGTTCTGCTTCATCGGCGCCGACCCCGCCACCGGCTGGCTCGGCTCGCTCGAGACGGATGAGAGCGGGTTCCTGCGCACCGGCAACGACCTCACGATGCAGTCCCTGACCCGCTGGGGGATGCTGGGGCGCGAGCCGTTGCCGTTCGAGACGTCGACGCCCCGCATCTTCGCCGCCGGTGACGTGCGCCGCGGGTCGATGAAGCGGGTCGCCGCCGCCGTCGGCGAGGGCTCGAGCGCGGTGGCCTCGGTCCACCGCGCCCTCGCCTTCGCGTGAGCGCGGTCTCCTGACGTTCACCAGTCGCTTCCGCACAGCCACACGCCGCAGAACCCGCCGCAACCGACCGGTGAGCGCGGCCCCCGCCTCGCTCACCAGTCGCTTCCGCACAGTCGGACGCCGCAGCGCCCGCCACAACCGACTGGTGAGCGAAGACGCGCTCAGATCGTGACGATGATCTTCCCGCGGGTGTGACCCGACTCGAGCTCGCGGTATGCCTCGGCGGCCTCCGCGAGGGGGTAGCTCGCGGCGCGCTCGATCTTCAGGGTCCCGTCGGCGGCGAGGCCGGCCAGTTCGGCGAGCTGCGCCGCATCCGGGCGCACCCACAGCGAGATGCCGCCGAACTCGGTCGCGGCGCGTGAGTCGGCGATCGAGACGACGAAACCGCCGTCGCGCAGCAGCTCGCGCGTGGAGTCCAGGGCCGTACCTCCGACGAAGTCGAGCACGACGTCGACGCCGTCCGGAGCGAGCTCGGCGACCGCCGCCACGAGTCCCTCGCCGTAGGCGACGGGCTCCGCCCCGAGACCGCGCACGTAGTCGTGCTTCCCCGCGGATGCGGTGCCGATCACCCGGGCGCCGCGCAAGCGCGCGAGCTGCACGCCGAACGAGCCCACCCCGCCGGCGGCGTTGTGCACGAGCACGGTGTCGCCCTCGCCGAGACCGGAGCGCAGCACCGACTGCAGCGCCGTGAGACCGGCCAGCGGCAGCGCGGCGGCATCCTCGAACGACAGGCCGTCGGGGATGTGGGCGGCGGTGCGCACCGGCACGGGCATGAGCTCGGCGACGGAGCCGTGCTGCACGACGTCGGCGCGGGCGTAGGCGAGCACGCGGTCGCCCACCTCGAACTCGGGGGTGTCCAGCCCCACCTTCTCGACGATACCGGCCACATCCCAGCCCGGGACGGCGGGCGAGGCGACGTCGATGAGCCCCCGCAGGTAGCCCTCGCGCAGCTTGTAGTCGACGGGGTTCAGCCCCGCCGCGACGACCCGCACCAGCAGGGTGTCGGGGCCGATGTGCGGGTCGGGCAGGTCGGTGACGGTGAAGCGGTCGGAACCGCCGAACTCGGAGTAAGCAAGCGCCTTCATACCCTCCGGAAACCCGTCCCCGGGCGGCGGCATTCCCCTCGCACGTACGCTGGAGGCGTGATCCGCATCGCCACCATCGGGACCAGTGTCATCACCGAGCACTTCATCGACGCTGTCCGGCAGGCCGGCCCCGACGGGTCGATCGCCGTCACGGCGGTCACCTCGCGCACCGCCGACCGCGCCCGCGCGTTCGCCGACAAGACCGGGGTGGCCACGGCATCCGATGACCTGCCCGGCCTCATCGCCGCCGGCGAGGTCGACGCCGTCTACGTCGGATCGCCCAACGGCGCCCACGCCGCGCAGGCGCGCGAGGCGATCGCCGCCGGCGCCCACGTGTTCGTCGAGAAGCCCGCGACCCCGACCTCGGCCGAGTGGGAGCAGCTCGTCACCGAGGCGCGCGCCGCCGGCGTCGTCGTGTTCGAGGGTCAGCGCAACGTCTACGACCCGGGGTTCGCCGCCGTCCGCGAGCTGCTGCCGCGGCTCGGCGTGCTCCGCCGCGCCGCGTTCGCCTACTGCCAGCGCTCGGCCCGCTACGACCTCGTGCTCGCCGGCGAGACCCCCAACATCTTCGACCCCGCCCTGGGCGGCGGCGCCCTCATGGACCTCGGGGTCTACCCGCTCAGCGCGATGATCGCCCTGTTCGGCGAGCCGACCGACATCGCGGCGTTCGCCGCGCGCATCGCGACCGGCGTCGACGGCACCGGCACCGCGCTGCTGGCCTACCCCGGCATGGTCGGCGAGGTGACCTTCTCCAAGATCACCCGCAGCGACGTGCCCAGCGAGATCGAGGGCGAACTCGGCTCGCTCGAGATCGACCACATCGCCCAGCCGCGCCGCCTGCGCCTCACGCTCCTGGACGGCACCGTCGAAGAGCGCACCGTCGAGGCCGCCGAGAACAACATGCGCTACGAGGTCTCGCGGTTCGCGGAGCTCATCGGCGGGGCGGATGCCGCATCCGACCAGTCCCGCACCGGCGGCGTGCTGCGCACCCTGGAGCGCATCCGCGAAGGCATGCGCCTGATCTGACGCGCTGTCGTCACGACCGACCGGCGCACGTGCCAGGATCAGCACGTGGCTTCCGGAGTCGACCTCGACACGCTCGTGCGGGTGCGCAAGGTGCGCGACCGCATCGACCGCGAGTTCGCGCAGCCGCTCGACGTCGACGCGTTCGCCCGCGGCGTGCACCTCTCTGCCGGGCACCTCAGCCGCCAGTTCGTGCGGGCGTACGGCGAATCGCCGTACCAGTACCTCATGACCCGGCGCATCGAACGCGCGATGCTGCTGCTGCGCACCACCGCGCTGTCGGTGACCGAGATGTGCTTCGCGGTCGGCTACGGCTCACTCGGCACCTTCAGCACGCGCTTCTGCGAGCTCGTGGGCGTCGCCCCGAGCGTCTACCGCGACGACGGCGCCGTCCCCCTGCCGGGGATGCCCGGGTGCATCGTGCGGCAGATCACCAGACCGATCAGGAATCGAGAAGCGCCGCATCCGTCCCGCGCGTAGCGTGACCGGCATGGACATCACGATTCAGTCGAGCTTCCTCACCGACGACGTGGATGCGGCCTTCGCCGCGATCGAGGCCAGCGGCGCCGACATCTCGCAGGAACCGATCGACCAGGACTACGGGGTGCGCGACTGCGCGTTCCGCGACCCCGCCGGCAACACCATCCGCCTGCAGCAGCGGGCCTGAGGAAAGGAATCACCATGGCGGGCAAGACCAGCGAGGGAGTCGGCTTCTCCGACGAGGAGAAGCAGGCGATGAAGCAGCGCGCCGACGAGCTGCGCACGACGAAGGGACTCAAGGGGGCCGCGAAGCTCGCGAAGGAGCTCGAGGCGTGCGTGGCGGCGATCGAGGCGCTCGAGGGCATCGACGGCGAAGTCGCCCGCGCGGTGCACCGGATCGTCTCCGAGCAGGCCGCGCACCTGAACCCGAAGACGTTCTACGGGTTCCCGGCCTACGCGAACGCCGACGGCAAGGTCGTCATCTTCGTGCAGCCCAAGTCGAAGTTCGACACCCGGTATCCGACGCTCAACTTCGACGAGCCGGCGACCCTCGACGACGGCGACATGTGGGCGACCTCGTTCGCCGTGATCGCGGTGACGGATGCCGTCGAGGCGCGCATCCGGGACCTCGTGACGCGGGCAGTGTAGCCGCGGTCCCCACCTCCGGGGGGCCTGGCGGCTGGGACAAAGGGGACGCGGGCGCGGGACGACCTAGACTGGAGGGGATCCCGCGTCCGTCGTCCCCGATGAGTTCCGCCGTGCCAGCTGCCGCTTCCCGCACCTTCGAGGTGCGCCATCTCCAGCTCGCGCGCGCGCTGTTCGCGGCGCTCGCCGCGGTGATGATCACCTTCTCGCCCGACCATTCCGCGACCGTCGGCCTGTCGGTGTTCAGCGGATTCGCGATCGCGGCCGCGATCGTCGAACTCGTCGCCGCCTGGCTCGTCTACGCCT
The DNA here is from genome assembly GCF_003651225.1 of Microbacterium telephonicum. GTDB lineage: Bacteria > Actinomycetota > Actinomycetes > Actinomycetales > Microbacteriaceae > Microbacterium > Microbacterium telephonicum. The sequence goes on along the minus strand of NZ_RCDB01000001.1, from coordinate 37,394 downwards.
CCGGCGCCCGCGCCGCGGTCGTGCTGCTGGGTGTCACGACGCTGCTGGCCGGCATGGGATCCGGTATCCCCGCGCTGCGGTCGACGACGCTCTTCTTCGTCGTCGTGATCGCGTGGGCGTTCCTGTCGGGCATCATCGAACTGGTGACCGGCATCCGCGGGCGGCGCTCCGGCGACCCGGCCGCGAGGGACGCCGTGCTGATCGGATCGATCACGATCGCCCTCGGCGTGGGTCTGCTCCTGGTCAACCCCGCCTACAGCCTCGAGTACTTCATCAAGGAGGCCGGGCAGAGCTTCACCCTGACCGGCATCACGATCGGCGTCGGGATCTTCGGCGGTTACGCCGCGATCATCGCCGTCTTCCTCGGCATCGCCGGCTTCTCGCCGCGTCGCGTCGAGGCCGCGTCGACGCCGAGCGCCCCGGGCGTCGAAGCGCCGGAAGGGACCCCATGACCGACGAGCGCCCCACCCGCCGCGACATCCTCAAGCCCGTGCAGCTGCTGGGCTTCGCCTTCGCCGCCGCCCTGTTCGCGGGCTTCATCGCCCTCATGTCGATGGGCTTCTTCCAGTCGCTCACCGGCCCCGAGCGCGAGCACGTCGTGGTCGTCTCGCTCGTGATCGCCGGTATCGCGTTCATCTCGACGCTCGTCGGCATCGCACTGCTGATGCTGGCCGTCGACCCCGCTCAGGTCAGCAAGCCCGTCGACCGCCCGGTGCTGCTGCCCGAGGACGAGACGCACGGCACGGGCGAAGACGAGACGCCGAACGCCTGAGGCCCCGCGCGCTTCGCGAGGGGCGGGACGCCGGGCGCGGCTCAGAGTTCGTCGACGAGCGCGTCGGCCAGGCCCACGTAAGTCGCGGGCGTCAGCGCGAGCAGACGCTCCTTCGCGGCGTCGCCGATGTCGAGGCCCCGCACGAACTCCGCGAGCTCGGGCGCCCCGACGCGGCGCCCGCGGGTGAGGTCCTTCAGCAGCGCGTAGGGGTCGGTGATCTGCGAGCGGCCCGCCGTGATCTCGGCACGCACGACGGTCTGGATCGCCTCGGCGAGCACTTCCCAGTTCGCGTCGAGGTCGGCCAGCAGCACGTCGCGGGCGAGCAGGATCTCGGTGAGGCCGCGCTGCAGGTTGTCCAGCGCGAGCAGCGAGTGGCCGAACGCGACACCGATGTTGCGCTGCGTCGTCGAGTCGGTGAGGTCGCGCTGCATGCGCGAGGTCACCAGCGTCGAGGCGAGCGTCTGCAGCAGGCCGCCGGCGATCTCGAGGTTCGCCTCGGCGTTCTCGAACCGGATCGGGTTGATCTTGTGCGGCATCGTCGACGAGCCGGTCGCGCCGGCGACGGGTATCTGCGCGAAGAATCCCATCGAGATGTACGTCCAGACATCCGTCGCCAGGTTGTGCAGGATGCCGCCCGCGTGGCGGACGCGGTCGTAGAGCTCGACCTGCCAGTCGTGCGACTCGATCTGGGTCGTCAGCACGTTGAAGTCGATGCCGAGACCCTCGATGAACTCGCGCGACAGCGCGGGCCAGTCCACGTCGGGCGCGGCCGACAGGTGGGCCGACCACGTGCCGGTGGCGCCCGAGAACTTCGCGAGGTACTCGCCGCCCTCGATCTGGTCGGCCACCCGCGCGAGGCGCCACGCGAAGACGGCGAGCTCCTTGCCCATCGTCGACGGGGTCGCCGGCTGACCGTGGGTGCGTGAGAGCATCGCGGCGTCGCGGTGCTCTCGGGCGAGATCGCCGAGCGCGGCGATGACCGCGCGGAGCTTGGGCAGCCACACGTTCTCGACGGCGCGCTTGACGGTGAGGGCGTACGAGGCGGAGTTGACGTCCTCGCTCGTGCACGCGAAGTGCGTGAGCTCGGCGACCGCGTCCAGTCCCAGCGACGACAGCCGGTCGCGCACGAGGTACTCGACCGCCTTCACGTCGTGGCGCGTCACGGCTTCCTTGTCGGCGAGCCAGTCGATCTCGGCCTGCCCGAAGTCGCGGTACAGCGCCCGCAGCGCCTGCGTGTCGGCATCCGACAGCGGGGCGGACCCGAACAGCCCGCGCGCGGTGAGCGCGATGATCCACTCGACCTCCACCTCGACGCGGGCGCGGTTGAGTCCGGCCTCGGAGAGGTATTCGCCGAGCTCGCCGACGGCGGGGCGGTAGCGGCCGTCGAGAGGGCTGAGGGGCTGGGGCGGCAGGGAAGTGGTCACACGGCTCCGATCGCTGCGGCGGGGCGAGGGCTCAGAACGCGCGACGGATGGCGGGTTCGAGCTGCCGGAAGAGCGCCCGGCTCGCAGACTCGATCATACCGAGCACGTCGTCGAACATCGCCGGCCCGGCGTAGTACGGGTCGGGCACGTCGAGCGCGCCCTGCGCGGCCGCGTCGAATGTCAGCAGGAGGGCGAGCTTGTCGGCATCCGTCGGCGTGCGCGCCCACGACGACAAGATGCGCTCGTGCGACCGGTCCAGGGCGATCACGAGGTCGTGGCGGTCGAAGTCGTCGTGCGTGAACTGCCGCGCGCGATGCCGGGACCCGTCGTAGCCACGGCGCTCGAGGGCCTCGAGGGTGCGGGCGTCGGCGCGTTCGCCGACGTGCCAGTCGCCCGTGCCGGCACTGGAGGATGTGACACGGTCGCCGAAGCCCGACTCCGTCGCGACCTGCCGGAACACGATCTCGGCCATGGGCGATCGGCAGATGTTCCCGGTGCAGACGAAGACGACGCGGAAAGGATCGTCGTGTTCGGGCACCCGTTCATTCTGGCCCGCCGCGCGCGTCGACGCGACCGCGATTTCCTCCCCACTGTGCGCGGTGCGCATCGGGTCCGCGGATGCCGGTGCTCGTCGCCCACGGCGGTCCGCGGCGCGGCATCCTTCCGGCATGGACTTCCCCGATAGCGCGCCGCCCGGCATCCACGACGCCGACGCCGTCGCGCACGCGCTGCGCCTCACCGTGCGGGCGCGCGAACTGGTGTCCGTCGTGCGGGTGGGGCTGCAGGTGGTGGGGCGGGCGACCGCGTGGCAGTCCCGCGCCGCCGACGCCTTCCAGATCGCGCTCGGCGACACGTCGCGCCGACTCGTCGACGTCGAGATCCGCGTCGACGACGCCGCCGGAGAGCTGCGCGCCGTCGCGCGACGTCTTGCGCTGAGCACCGGCGCGGGTGCGGGCGCGCCGGTGGGCGGATGAGCGCGGACGACCTCGAGATCCGCAGCGGCGGGGTCGTCGCCGTCGACACCGGCGAACTGCGCGGCGCGGCGGGGCGGCTGCGGCTGCTGGCGGGCGATCTGCACGAGCCGCGACGCGCCCTCACCCGCGCCGCCGACGCGCTCCCGGCATCCGGCTGGATCGCAATGGCCGCGCTCGGTGCGGCGAGTCAGGCGACCGGCGCCGCCGCCGACGACCTCGAGCGGCTCGCGCGCGACCTCGACGCCCTCGCCGATCTCTACGAGTACGTCGAACTGGATGCCGCCGCCACCGCCGCGCTGCTCTCCGGCGATCACGCTGCGGCGCAGCGGCTGCGGGCCCGGGCGCACGAGCTGGCGTTCGGCGATCCCGGCCTCGCCCGGCGCGCGGCGGTGGAGGAGGCCGACTGGGTGGCGCGGCGCGACGACGGGCTCGCGATGATCGCGGCCCGCTTCGGCGTCGTCGCCGCGTTCTCGCCGGTGGCGGTGTACGGCGTCGTCGCGCTCTCGGGTGCCGCGACCGGCATCGTCGCGGGGATCGGAGCCTCCGGGCGCGGTGTCGTGCCGCGCGATCGCGTGCTGTCGGGGCCGAGTCCCGCCGTCTCCGTCACGCCGACCCGGGCCGCCGCGGCGGCGGTCGCCCCCGGGACGCTCGGTGAGGTCGTCGGCCGAATGGCGATGGCGCCCGACGCGCGGGTGAGGGTGGAGACGTACGCGATGCCGGACGGCACCCGTCAGTACGTCGCGTACGTCACCGGTACGAAGGGCGACGAGCCGGGTGAGCCGTGGGACAACGCCTCGAACCTCGACCTGTACCTGCGGGACGAGCAGAGCGCGTCGCTCGCGGCGACGCGCGAGGCGCTCGCGCTGGCCGGCGCGGCACCGGGAGACCGCGTGCACCTCGTCGGCCACTCGCAGGGGGCGATGGTCGCCACGCACCTCGCGATGGACTCGCCCTACGACGTGGCGACGCTCGTCACGATCGGATCGCCCGTGCAGGGCGAGGTCGGGGGAGGCACGCTCAGCGTCGCGCTGCGGCATGTCGACGACCCGGTGTCGGCGCTCGCCGCCGGCGGTGTCGCGGGCGGCGTGGGTGCGCCGGGCAGCTTCGTCGCCGAACGGGTCGCGCTGGCCCCCGACGCGCCGCCGGGGGAGTGGCTGCTCGGCGCCCACGGGCTCGACCGCTACGCCGAGACCGCCGGGATGCTGGATGCGTCGTCCGATCCGCGCATGGACGCGGTGCGCGACCGCCTCGCCGACCTCGGCGCCGCGACGACCGTCACGACGACCGACTACGCCGCCGTGACCCTCACCCCCGGCCGTTGAGCGAGCCGAAACGCAGGAATCGCCATACGCGTTTCGACTCGTCGCTGCGCTCCTCGCTCAACGACCGGGATCCCCCCGGTCGTTGAGCGAGCGCAGCGAGTCGAAACGCCCCGAACTCTGCCGAACCGTCAGCGCTTGCGCTGCGGGCGCAGGATGATGCCGAGGATCCAGTTGATGAGCGAGATGACGACGGCGGCGACGACGCCGAGCCAGAAGTCCTCGACGCGCAGGCCCCAGCTCCAGCCGGTCGTCACCCACGCGGTGAACCACAGCAGGAACCCGTTGATCACGAGCGAGATCAGCCCGAGGGTCAGGATGTACAGCGGGAAGGCGAGCACCTTGATGACGGTGCCGATGATCGTGTTGACCAGCGCGAAGATGAGCCCGACCACGAGCAGGGTCAGCACCAGCTGCAGGGTCTCCCCCGGGGGGAACGCGATCACGTCCACCTGCAGCGGGTCGATGAGACTGACCACCCAGATCGCGAAGGCGTTGATGATGATGCCGACGAAGAAGCGCATAGTGCGGTCAGTCTCGCACGTGGCCCCGCCCGCGGGGAACAGCGGGTTTCGTAGACTCGGCGTGTGAGTGAGACCCCCGACGAGACCGCTGCCTTCCCCGTCCGCGTCCGGCCCGAGATCGCCGGGCTTCCGCCGTACCGTCAGGGCAAGCAGGCCGGTGCCGACGCGTTCAAGCTATCCAGCAACGAGAACCCGTTCGACCCGCTGCCGGGTGTCGTGGCCGCGGTGCAGTCGGCGACGTCGTTCAACCGGTATCCGGATGCCCTCGCCACCCGTCTGCGCTCCCGTCTCGCCGACCGGTTCGGCATCACCCCCGACGCCGTGCACATCGCCGCCGGGTCGGTGTCGATCCTGTACCAGCTCGCGCAGGCGACGTCCGGGCCCGGCGACGAGATCCTGTTCTCGTGGCGCTCGTTCGAGGCCTACCCGGGCCTGGCCACGGTCGCCGGGGCGACCGCCGTCCCGGTCCCGAATCGCGGCGACGGCACGCACGACCTCGACGCGATGGCGGCGGCGATCACCGAGCGCACCCGCCTCGTGATCGTCTGCACGCCCAACAACCCGACCGGACCCGTCGTCACCCAGGAGGCCTTCGACGCCTTCGTGGCCGCGGTGCCGAGCGATGTCCTCGTCGTCCTCGACGAGGCCTACGCCGAGTTCGTCACCGACCCCGACGCGGTGCGCGGCGAGGACGTCATCGCCGAGGGGCGACCGAACGTCGTCGTGCTGCGCACGTTCTCGAAGGCGTACGGGCTGGCGGGTCTGCGCGTCGGCTACGCCGTGGGGCACAGCCGCATCCTCGACGCCGCGCGCACGACCGGCATCCCGCTGTCGGTGACGGCCGCCGCCGAGGAGGCGGCGCTGGCGAGCCTCGACGCCGAAGACGCCCTGCGCGAGCGCGTCGCCGTCATCGCCGAACGTCGTGACCGCCTCGCCGAGCGGCTGCGCGAGACCGGGTGGGACGTGCCGGCCGCGCAGGGCAACTTCGTCTGGCTTCCTGCCGGGAACCGTGCGCTCGCCGTCGCGGCGGCGTTCGAGGCCGCCGGGATCATCGTGCGCCCCTTCGACGGCGACGGCGTGCGCATCTCGGTCGGTGAGGCCGAGGCGGTGGAGCGCATCGTGGAGGTCGCCCGGGCGGCGCGCTGAGGCTCGGCCCTCATGTCCGCTCGCGCTCCGCTCGCCGACCGTCTCGGCCGCACCGTGCTGTACCAGGTGTATCCGCAGAGCTATGCGGATGCCGACGGCGACGGTATGGGCGACCTCGCGGGTCTCGCCGCCCGTCTCGACTACCTCGCCTGGCTCGGGGTGGATGCCGTGTGGATCAGCCCGTGCTTCGTCTCCCCGTTCCGCGACGCGGGCTACGACGTGGCCGACTTCCTGCACATCGCGCCGCGCTACGGCGGTGACGCGGCCTTCGACACCCTCATCGCCGAGGCCGACCGTCTCGGGATCGCCGTGCTGTTCGACCTGGTCGCCGGGCACACCTCCGACGAGCACCCCTGGTTCCGGCAGGCGATCGCCGACCCGGGCGACGACAGGTTTGTGTTCCACGACGCGCCCGGCCCGCGGCGCAACCGCGACGCGCTCGTGCAGATCATGCGTCACTGGCTCGACCGCGGCGTGCAGGGCTTCCGCGTCGACATGGCCGCGTCGCTCGTGAAGGACGACCCCGGCCACGTCGAGACGGCGCGGCTGTGGCGCGACGTGCGCGCCCGCATCGAGCAGAGCCACCCCGGCCGCGTGCTCATCTCGGAGTGGGGCGACCCGGCGCGCGCGGTGCCGGCCGGGTTCGACGTCGACTTCTTCTTGCAGTTCGGCGGCGACTTCGACGGTCGGCCGCTGAAGTCGCTGTGGAACAACGGCAGCGGCACCGTGCACGAGGCATGGGACGACGAGCCGGCGTGGGCGGATGCCGCCGGGCGCGGCGACGCCGGGTACTTCGTGGCGCAGTGGCGCGAGGCCCGCGCGCCGATCGAGGCGTCGGGAAGCCGCGGACTCGTCGGGCTGCCGACCTCGAACCACGACTTCACGCGCCTCGTCAGCGGTGACCGCGATGCCGTGCAGGCGCGCAGTGCGCGACCGGCCGACGGTCGGCGCGCAGCTGCACGACGACGCCTCGCTGCTGCATTTCGTGCGCGCCGCGATCGCCCTCCGCCACGAAGACCCGCGACTGGACGCCCTCGAGCCGTGCGGGTGCGCGGTCGTCGACCTCGCACGTGACTGACAGCGGATTTCCCCCGGCTTGCGCGGCGCGGTTTGTGAGCAGGACACCTGGGATTCCGGCATCCGTTGTCGAAGACATGCAGTGGCGGGGATACGGTGCGCGCTAGCGTGAAGGGATGACCTCGCCCGACGATCCCGCCATGGTCCGCGTCCTGGCGGACGACGGAACGTTCGCCCCCAGCGCCGCCGCCGAGGAGTATCTGCCCCTCATCGACGCGCTGACCGACGCCGAACTCGAGACGTTCTACCGCGACATGGTCGTGGTGCGCGGCTTCGACCGGCAGGCCACCAACCTGCAGCGTCAGGGCCAGCTCGCGCTGTGGCCGCCGTCGTTCGGGCAGGAGGCCGCGCAGGTCGGCTCGGCCCGTGCCGCCCGTCCGCAGGATCACCTCTTCCCGTCGTACCGCGAACACGTCGTCTGCACGATCCGCGGCGTCGATCCGATCGACATCATCCGCCTCATGCGTGGACTCACCCACGGCGGCTGGGACCCGACCGATCCCCGCAACGGCAACACGCGCATCTACACGCTCGTTCTCGGCTCGCAGACCCTCCACGCCTCCGGATTCGGCATGGGGCTCGTCTTCGACGGCCGCACCGGCACCGGCGACCCCGAACGCGACGAAGCGCTCATCGTCTACTACGGCGACGGCGCGTCCAGCCAGGGCGACGTGCACGAGGCGATGGTGTTCGCCGCGAGCTACCAGACGCCGCAGGTGTTCTTCCTGCAGAACAACCACTGGGCGATCTCGGTGCCCGTCGCGACCCAGTCGCGCGTGCCGCTGTACAAGCGCGGCGAGGGATACGGGATGCCGTCGATCCGCGTCGACGGCAACGATGTGCTCGCCAGCTACGCCGTCACCAAGCGTGCGCTCGACGAGGCGCGCGCCGGCGACGGCCCGCGTGCGATCGAGGCGCTCACCTACCGGATGGGCGCGCACACGACCAGCGACGACCCCACGAAGTACCGCGCGAGCGACGAGGAGCAGTACTGGGCGCGCCGCGACCCGATCGCGCGCATGCGCGCGTTCCTGCAGTCACGCGGCGCGTCCCAGGCCTTCTTCGACGAGGTGGATGCGGCGGCCGCCGCCTACGCCGACGATGTGCGCGTGCGCACCAACGCGCTGGGCGGCATCGACACGAGCGTGATGTTCGACCACGTCTACAGCGAGCCGCATCCGCTGGTCGCCCAGCAGCAGCGCTGGCTGGCCGACTACGAGGCATCCTTCGAGGAGGGACGCGCATGACCGACATCGCCCCCACCGCCGCCGCGACGACGACGGCCCAGGTGCAGAACCTCGCGTTCGCGAAGGCCCTCAACGCGGGCATGCGCGCCGCGCTGGCCGCCGACGACCACGTGCTGCTGATGGGTGAGGACATCGGGCGCCTCGGTGGCGTGTTCCGCGTCACCGAGGGGCTGCAGGCCGAGTTCGGTGAGCAGCGCGTGCTCGACACCCCGCTCGCCGAGTCCGGCATCCTGGGCACCGCGATCGGCCTCGCGATGGCCGGGTTCCGTCCCGTCTGCGAGATCCAGTTCGACGGCTTCGTCTTCCCCGCGTTCGACCAGATCACCTCTCAGCTGGCGAAGATGACCAACCGCCACGAGGGCCGGCTGCAGATGCCGGTCGTCGTCCGCATCCCGTATGGCGGGCACATCGGCGCGGTCGAGCACCACCAGGAGAGCCCGGAGGCGTACTTCACGCACACGCCGGGCCTGCGCGTGGTCTCGCCGTCGACGCCGAACGACGCGTACTGGATGATCCAGGACGCGATCGCCTCGCCCGACCCCGTGGTCTTCCTGGAGCCGAAGGCGAAGTACTGGCACAAGGGCGAGGTCGACCTCGCCGAGCGCGCGCTGCCGTTGCACGCGTCGCGCATCGTGCGCCGCGGCACCGATGTCACGCTCGTAGGCCACGGCGCAATGGTGACGACGCTGCTGCAGGCGGCGGCGCTCGCCGAGGGCGAGGGGACCTCGTGTGAGGTCGTCGACGTGCGTTCGCTCTCGCCGGTCGATTACGGTCCGATCCTCGATTCGGTGCGCCGCACCGGTCGCATGGTCTACGCGCAGGAGGCGCCGGGGTTCACGTCGCTCGGCTCGGAGATCGCGGCGACCGTCATGGAGCAGGCGTTCTTCTCGCTCGAGTCGCCCGTCATCCGGGTGTCGGGGTTCGACGTGCCGTTCCCACCCGCGAAGCTCGAGGGGCAGTACCTCCCCGACGCCGACCGCATCCTCGAAGCCGTCGACCGCGCCCTCGCCTACTGATCCGCGCGCTCGCACAAGAATCGGAGCACCGATGAGCACCCAGACCTTCCATCTGCCCGACGTCGGCGAGGGCCTCACCGAGGCCGAGATCGTGCAGTGGCGCGTCGCTCCCGGCGACAGCGTCGCGGTCAACGACGTGATCGTCGAGATCGAGACGGCGAAGTCGCTCGTCGAGCTGCCGTCGCCGTTCGACGGCACCGTCGGCGAGCTGCTGGCGGCCGAGGGCGACACCGTGACGGTCGGCGCCGCGATCATCACGATCGCGGGGGCCGCGGGCGCCCCGGATGCCGATTCCGGCATCACCGCCCACGGTGAGCCGCCCGCGGAGGCCGAGGGCGAAGGCGCGGTGCTCGTGGGCTACGGCACCGGCAGCCACGTGCACTCGCGCCGTCGCAAGAGCCCGGAGCGTCCCGTGAAGGCGTCGGTCGGCGTCGTCGCCAAGCCCCCGGTGCGCAAGCTCGCCCGTGATCTCGGCGTCGATCTGGCGACCGTCACCCCCAGCGGCCCGGCCGGCGAGGTGACGCGGGACGACGTCGTGCAGCACGCGTCGCAGGCGAGCGTCTTCCGCAACATCGCGACCCCCGCCGCCCCGCTCGAGCGCGAGCAGCGCATCCCCGTGACCGCCGACGTGGCCGCATCCGCCGTCGCCCCGCCGGTGCCCGGTCCCGCGATGGCCGGCCCCGACGCCGACCACCGGGAAGAGGCGATCCCCGTCAAGGGCGTGCGCAAGGCGACCTCGTCGGCGATGGTGCGCTCGGCCTACACGGCGCCGCATGTGTCGGTGTGGACCGATGTCGACGCGACGCGCACGATGGAGCTCGTCAAGCGGCTGAAGGCGTCGCCCGACTTCGCCGATGTCAAGGTCTCGCCGCTGCTGATCATGGCCCGCGCCGTCATCTGGGCCGCTCGGCGCACGCCGCTCGTGAACGCGGCGTGGGTCGAGCTCGACGACGGCTCGGCCGAGATCCGGGTGCGCAACTTCGTGAACCTCGGCATCGCCGCCGCGACGCCGCGCGGCCTGCTCGTTCCGAACATCAAGGACGCCCAGGACCTCAACATGCGGGGACTGGCGAAGGCGCTCGAGAAGCTCACGCTGACGGCGCGCGAGGGACGCACGTCGCCCGCCGATCAGCAGGGCGGCACGATCACGATCACCAACATCGGCGTGTTCGGGATGGATGCCGGCACCCCGATCATCAACCCGGGCGAATCGGGCATCGTGGCGATGGGCACGATCCGGCAGAAGCCGTGGGTCGTCGACGGCGAGGTGAGGCCGCGCTTCGTCACCACGGTCTCGGGTTCGTTCGACCACCGCGTCATCGACGGCGACGGCATGAGCCGCTTCATCGCCGACGTCGCCTCGGTGCTGGAGGAGCCCGCGCTGCTGCTGGACTGAGCGCGAAGCAGTAGGGCAGGCGGGGTCGGTTCGCCGGGCATTCTCACGGCTTTGCGATTTTGAGAACGATTATCACGAGCGTACGATCGAGGGCATGACTTCCCGCGTGCTCGCTCCGGCCGTCCTCCTGGCCGCCTCCGTCCTGGCCCTCGCCGGCTGCGCCGGCACCTCGACCGCCACGGAGACGAGCGACGGCGGAAAGCTGAGCATCGTCGCCTCGACCAACGTGTACGGCGACATCGCGGCGCAGATCGGCGGCGACCTCGTCGAGGTGACCTCGATCATCTCCTCCGCGAGCCAGGACCCCCACGAGTACGAGGCCTCCGCCCAGGACCAGCTCACGCTCTCGAAGGCCGACCTCGTCATCGAGAACGGCGGCGGCTACGACGCGTTCGTCGACAGCCTGCTCGAGGCCTCCGGCACCGACGCCCCCGTGGTCACGGCGGTGGAGTACTCGCACGACTACCCGGGCGCGGACACCCACGACGACCACGACCACGCCGACGAGACGGATGCCGCCACGGCCGAGCCGACGGACGAGGCCGACGACCACGATCACGAGGGTCACGACCACATCGAGGGCTTCAACGAGCACGTCTGGTACGACCCGCACACCATCGCGCACGTCGCGGAGGAGATCGCGCACGAGCTCGGCGAGCTCGACTCGGCCAACGCGGCGACGTACGAGGCGAACTATGAGACCTTCGCCGCCGGCATCGAGAAGCTCGAGGCGAGCCTGGCCGACATCGAGTCGGCGCACGCCGGCGCGCAGTTCTTCGTCACCGAGCCGGTGCCGGTGTACCTGCTCACGGCGGCGGGCCTGGTCAACGCGACGCCCGAGGCGTTCAGCGAGGCCGTCGAAGAGGGCCGGGACGTGCCCCCGGCGACGCTGCTCGAGGCGCAGCGCATCCTCGGCTCCGGCGACATCGCCGGCGTCATCGTCAACGCGCAGACGGGCGGCGCCGAGACCGACCAGGTCATCGGCTGGGCCGGCGACGCCTCCATCCCGGTGCTCGAGTTCTCCGAGATCCTCCCCGACGGTGACGACTACTTCTCCTGGATGCAGCAGAACATCGACGACATCGCCGGTACGCTGACGCAGTGAGTTCGCCCGCAGGATCCCCGGTGCTGCAGATCCGCGGCGCCGGCCTCCGGCGCGGTGACCGCGAACTGTGGAGCGGGCTCGACCTCGACGTGCAGCCCGGCGAGCTGATCGCGGTGCTCGGCCCCAGCGGGTCGGGCAAGACGACGCTGCTCAAGGCGATCCTCGGCCTGGTGCCGCTGAGCTCCGGCGAGATCGTCGCGCTCGGCGAGCCCGTGCACCGCAAGGGCAACCGCCGCATCGGCTACCTCCCGCAGGCCCGACCGCTGCCGCGGGAGACGTCGCTGCGCGGCCGCGACCTCGTCGCGCTCGGCGTCGAGGGGCACCGCTTCGGCCTGCCCCTGCGCCGCGCCGCCGACCGTGCCCGCGTCGACGAGCTGATCCGGGCGGTCGGGGCGGAGTCGTTCGCCGACCGCGCGGTGGGGGAGCTCTCCGGCGGCGAGCAGCAGCGGCTGCGCGCCGGTCAGGCCCTCGCCGACGACCCGCGTCTGCTGCTGTGCGACGAGCCGCTCACGAGCCTCGACCTCGCCAACCAGCAGGCCGTGGTGCGCCTCATCGACGACCACCGCGCGACGGGCGCCGCCGTGCTGCTGGTCACCCACGACATCAACCCGGTGCTGGAGAAGGTCGACCGCATCCTCTACATCGCCAACGGCCGGTTCACCCTCGGCACCGCCGCCGAGGTGCTCACCTCCGCCGTGCTCAGCGACCTCTACGGCGCGCCCGTCTTCGTGTTGCAGGCCGGCGGGCGCCTCGTCGTCGTCGGCGCACCGGATGCCGAGGACGCGCACCACCACCACGACGGCGAGGACCACGCATGAACTGGTCCGACGTCTGGAACGCCATGTTCGGGGGCCTCGCCGACTACGGCGACATCCTCGCCCTCGTGCAGAACTCGGTGTGGGCCGGTGCCGTGCTCGGCCTCGTCGGCGGCCTCGTCGGCGTGTTCGTCATCCGCCGTGACATGGCCTTCGCCGTGCACGGCATCAGCGAGCTCTCGTTCGCGGGGGCCGCCGCGGCGCTTCTGTTCGGCTTCGACGTCGTCACCGGCTCGATCTTCGGGTCGCTCGTCGCCGCCGCCCTGATCGGCTGGCTCGGCGCCCGCGCCCGCGACCGCAACTCGATCATCGGCGTGCTGATGCCGTTCGGCCTGGGCCTGGGCATCCTCTTCCTGTCTCTGTACAACGGGCGCAGCGCCAACCGGTTCAGCCTGCTCACGGGACAGATCGTGTCGGTGCAGAACGCGCAGCTGGGCTGGCTCATCGCGATCGCCGCCGTCGTGCTGATCGCGCTGCTGCTGATCTGGCGCCCGCTCACGTTCGACTCGCTCGACCCGCAGTCGGCCGCCGCCCGCGGGGTTCCGACGGTCGGCGTCTCGCTCGGCTTCATGCTGCTGCTGGGTCTCATCGTCGCCGTGGCCGTGCACATCATCGGCGCGCTCCTGGTGATGGCGCTGCTGGTGACGCCGGCCGCCGCCGCGATGCGGGTGTCCTCCGGCGCGGTCGCCGTGCCGCTGCTGGCCGCGCTGTTCGGCGTCGTCTCGGCCGTCGGCGGCATCCTGCTCGCCGTCATGGGCACCCTTCCGGTGAGTCCGTACATCACGACGATCTCGTTCCTCATCTACCTCGTCTGCCGCATCGTCGGGGCCCGTCAGGGCCGCGTCACCGCGATGTGAGGGCTCCCAGCCGCCGATGAGAACCGCTCGGTAGACTCGGGCCCATGGTTCAGCAGCGCAACACGTGGCAGCGCGAGCGGGTGCGCGGCGCCCTCTCCGACGCGCAGGGCTTCGTGAGCGCGCAGGACCTGCACGCCGCCCTCCGCGAGGAGAACACCGGCATCGGCCTGGCCACCGTGTACCGCGCCCTGGCGACCCTCGCGGCCGCCGGCGAGGCCGACCAGCTGCAGAGCCCCGACGGCGAGGCGATCTACCGCGCCTGCTCGAGCACCGGCCACCACCACCACCTCATCTGCCGCTCGTGCGGCACGGCGGTGGAGATCGAGGCGCACGCCGTCGAGGAGTGGGCGCAGTCGACCGCCGCCGCCAACGGCTTCACGCAGGCCGAGCACGTCGTCGACATCTTCGGACTGTGCGCAGCCTGCACCGCGCGCGCCGCCGACACCCCGGCGGCCCGTGACCTCTGACGTCGCGACCCGCCGGCCCACCCGGCTGGGTCTCGGGATCGGCCTCGGCGTGCTCGTCGTGGCCGCCCTCGTGGCCCTCGCGCTGCTCAGCCCCGGCCCGGCGCTGCCGACGCGGCTGCAGGACGGCCTGACCCTCTCGACCAGCGTCCTCATCGAGTCGCTGCCGTTCGTCATGCTCGGCGTGCTGCTGTCGATCGTCGTGCAGGTGTGGGTGCCGCCGGGCGTCATCGAACGCTGGATGCCGCGCCGGGCGTGGGCCCGTCGCGCGGTGCTCTCGCTGCTGGGCATGCTGATTCCGGTGTGCGAGTGCGGCAATGTGCCGTTCGCGCGCGGTCTCCTCATGCGCGGATTCGGCGTGCCCGAGACCCTGACGTTCCTCATCGCCGCGCCGATCGTGAACCCGATCGTCATCATCACGACTCACCAGGCGTTCGGCTTCGACGACGGCATCCTCATCGCGCGCCTCGTCGGCGGTTACCTCATCGCGAACCTCATCGGGTGGCTCTACTCGCGTCATCCGGACGCCGAGGGGATGCTGACTGAGCGCTTCCTGGCGACCTGCGAGATCGTCGAGACCCAGATCACAGACGGCACCTCGGGCGGCAAGGGGCGCCGCAGCCTCGCACAGTTCGTCGTCGAGCTGCGCGCCGTCATGCCCGCCCTCATCGTCGGATCCGCGCTCGCCGGTGCCGTGCAGGTGCTGGTGCCGCGCGACGCGCTGCTGGCGATCGGCTCCAACCCGGCGCTGTCGATCCTCGCGATGATCGCGCTGGCGATGATCGTCTCGATCTGCTCCAACGTCGACTCGTTCTTCGCGCTGTCGTTCGCCTCGACGTTCACGCCCGGCTCGATCGTCGCGTTCCTGCTGGTCGGCCCGCTCGTCGACGTGAAGATGCTCGCGCTGCTGCGCACCACCTTCCGCACCCGCATCCTCGCGGGGATCGTCGTCATCGTCGTGCTGTCGGCGGTCGCCATCGGTGGGGTGGTGAACCTCCTTGCCTGACTCCTCGACCGCGCCCGTCTCCCGGCGCACGCGGCTGCTCGCGACCCGCGTGCTCGGCGTGGGGCTCGCCGCCGCCCTCGCCGCCGTCACCGTCGCGCTCGCCGTCACCGGTCGGCTCGGGCTGTACATCAACCCGGAGTCGTCGTGGTTCGCCGTCTCGATGGCGGTGCTCGCCCTCGTGGGCGCGGTGACGAGTTTCGCGCTGCCGCTCGGCGCCGAGGCCGACCACGGCCACGACCACGCCCACGACCACCCGCACGATCATGGCGACGCGCATGATCACGGCACTCCCGCCCCCCGCCGCCCGACCGCGGTGCTCGGGTCCGTACTCGTCGGCGTCGGCGGCGCCGTCGCCCTCGGAACCGTCGCGGTCATCGTGCTCACCCCGCCGGCCTCCCTCTCGGCCGAGATCGCGATGTCGCGCGACACGGGATCGGCGCCGCTGTTCCAGGGGGCCGACACCGTCGCGCTGGCCGCGACCGGCGACACCGCGTCGTTCGGCATCGGCGAGTGGGCGAGCGTGTTCGCGACCGCGACCAATCCCGAGGCCTTCGACGGCGACCAGGTGACCCTCACGGGGTTCGCGACACCCGGCGGCGACGGCTTCCAGCTCACCCGCCTGGTCATCACCCACTGCGTCATCGACGCGCAGCCCGCGTTCGTGCCCGTCACCGGGTCCGACGCCCCCGACACCGGTGAGTGGGTCACCGTCACCGGCACGGTGCGCGACGTCGACGGAACCCTGCAGGTGCAGGCCGCCGAGGTCTCGACCGTCGACGAGCCTTCCGACCCCTACGAGTACTGATCCCGCACCCCGACCGACCATGAGCACCGAGACCCCGTCCCGCCGCGCGGCCGAGCCCACCCGCCGCGCCGCGGGGCCCACCCGCCGCGAGCGCACCCGCCGGCGCCGGGGCCGCGCGTTCCTCGGCGCCTTCGCGGTCGTCGTCGGCGTGCTCGCCGTCATCGGCCTCGGCGGCGCCGCCGTGACGACGGCGCTCGGTCCTCGGGTGACCTCGACCTCGTGGGACCCGCAGGCCGCGGTGTCGGCATCCGGGTCCCGCCTCATCATCACGACGACCGAGTCGCTGCAGGAGGTGTCGCCCGACCAGGTCACCGTCGAGCCCGCGGCCGACTTCACCGTCGACACGTCGGGGCGCAGCGTCGGCGTGCGCTTCGCCCTGCCGATGTGGGACGACACGACCTACACGGTGACGATCCGCGATGTGGAGGGACTCGGCGGGGGGCCTGCCGCGACGATCACCGAGACACTGGCCACGCCCGCACTCGAGGCGTACATCCTGCGCCGCGGCGACGGCGAGGACACGATCTTCCGCACCGACCTCGCCGGCGACGCCGCACAGCCGGTGTTCACCGACACGCACATCGAGGACTTCCGCGCGACCGGGAGTCACCTCGTCGTCTCGACGGTCGACGCCGACGAGCGCTCCCACCTGGTCGTCACGCGCCTCGACGGCAGCGGCCGGCGCGAGCTGCCCCTGCCGGGCGACGGCTTGGTGACGAACCTGCAGAGCGCCGACAGGGGCAACCTCGTCGGGTACACCTACACCGACGAGACGGTGGGGCAGGCCGGCGCCCGCGAGAACGAGCTGTTCACCGCGTCGCTCCTCGACGATCAGGCCGATGCCGAGCCCACCGCGGTCGTCCGCGACGGCGGCGATTCGCGCGTCGACGACTGGCGGTTCGTCCCCGGCACCGACAGCATCCTCATGATGACCTTCGACGGCGCCCTCACCCTCGTGACCCCGGATGCCGTCCCCGTCGCCCTGGGCCTGGCGATCGCGATCGACGGCATCGGACGCGGCGCGGCCGTCGCGATCGTGCAGCGCCCGAACGGCGACCTCGTCACGGTCGACCTCGCGACCGCGGAGGAGCGGCCGATCCCGCCGACCGACCCCGCGCTCGGGCTGACGCAGACGGTGCTGAGCCTGCCCGACGGCTCGGGCGGCAGCCTGCGGGTGCTGTCGCGGATGGCCGACGACGGCTTCACCCTGCTCGGCACGACGGTGAACGTCGTGGGCGTCGACGGGTCGGCGCGCGACATCTTCGACGTCCCCACCGACGCCGCGTTCGTGCACACCTGCGTCTCGCCGAGCGGCCGCTACGCCGCCGTCACCATCGCCCCCGACATCGTCGACAACCCGTACGACCCGTACATGCTGCCGCTGCCGGAGCGCCTGCAGACCCACATCGTCGAGATCGCCGACGGGCACGAGGTCGTCGCTCTCAGCGGGTTCGACCTCTCCTGGTGCCAGAACGCGCCACGGCTGTGAGCACCTCGTTGATCCCGGCCACCCGCGACGCACTCGCCGGACTGCCCGCCGAGGTCGCGCCGCGCCTGCTGGGAGCCGTGCTGCGGGTCCGGGTCGACGACGTCGAGGTCGCGGTGCGGCTCACCGAGGTCGAGGCGTATCACGGCCGCGGCACCGGCGACGTGCCCGACGCCGGGTCGCACGCGCGCATGGGGCCCACCGCCCGCAACGCGACGATGTGGGGCGAACCCGGCCACCTCTACGTGTACCTCAGCCACGGGATCCACTCGTGCGTCAACGTCGTGAGCGGACCGGAGGAGGTCGCCGGCGGGATCCTGCTGCGCGCCGGCGAGGTCGTCGAGGGAGCGGATGCCGCCTTCGCGCGGCGTCCGACGGCCCGCGCCGCGCGCGAGCTCGCCCGCGGGCCCGGACGCCTCGGCAGGGCCGTGGGCCTGCGGCATCCGATCCACGACGGGATCGACGCGGTCACCGGCGCGCTGCGGGCCGGCGCCTCGGCGCGGCTCTGGCTGCCCGCCGAGCCGGTGACACCCGTCGCGACCGGTCCGCGCGTCGGGGTGGCCGGCGCCGCCGGCGGGCCGGACTTCCCCTGGCGGTTCTGGATCCCCGGCGATCCCACCGTGTCGGCGTTCCGCTGGGGGCGCGGCGCCGGGCCTAACGCAGCGACGTGACGGCGCTGTATGCGGTGCGCAGCGCCCGCAGCTGCTTCTCGTAGCGCGCCGCGATGACGATGAGCAGCACGCCGCCGGCGCCGCCGTCGGCGGGCAGCACGATCGGTGCGAAGCAGCCGCGACACCGGGTGGTGTCGGTGAAGTCGAACGGCGACGCATGGCTCGCCATGCGGCGCCGGAGCTAGGCCGGGTCAAGGCGACGCGCCGTCGCGTGCTAGGATTGACCTTTGTCTGCGCGCACTCCAGCACGCAGTTCGCACCCCACGCGTTTCTCCTCGCCTCCCGCTCGCTCGACGATCGGAAATGCGAGTGCTCTCGTGTGGGGCGCAGACAAGGGATCTTGGGTGGGGCCGTCCGGCTCCACGGTACTAAGGAGACATCACTATGGCAGCAGTGTGCCAGGTGACCGGTGCTGTTCCCGGCTTCGGTCACAACATCTCGCACTCGCACCGCCGGACGAAGCGCCGCTTCGACCCGAACGTGCAGAAGAAGACCTACTTCGTTCCGTCGCTCGGTCGCAAGATCACGCTGAACGTGTCGGCTAAGGGCATCAAGGTCATCGACGCCCGTGGCATCGAGTCGGTCGTGAAGGACCTCCTCGCGAAGGGTGTGAAGCTCTAATGGCGAAGAAGGCTCAGGACGTCCGTCCGATCATCAAGCTGCGTTCGACCGCGGGCACGGGGTACACCTACGTGACGCGCAAGAACCGTCGCAACAACCCCGACCGCATCGTGCTCAAGAAGTACGACCCGGTCATCCGCAAGCACGTCGAGTTCCGAGAGGAGCGCTGATCTCATGGCCAAGAAGAGCAAGATCGCGCGCAACAAGCAGCGTGAAGAGGTCGTCGCCCGCTACGCCGAGAAGCGTGCCGAGCTGAAGAAGACCCTCATCGACCCCAACGCGACCGACGAGGCCCGCGAGGCGGCCCGCGTCGGCCTGCAGAAGCTCCCGCGCAACGCGTCGCCGGTGCGTCTGCGCAACCGCGACGCCATCGACGGTCGCCCCCGTGGTCACCTGTCGAAGTTCGGCATCTCGCGTGTCCGCTTCCGCGACATGGCGCACAAGGGCGAGCTGCCCGGCGTGACCAAGTCCAGCTGGTAAGCACCCGCGCACCGCGAAAGCCCGGATCCTCCTCGGAGGTCCGGGCTTTCGTCGTTCGCGCGGGGTTCAGGCGACGGGGGCCGCGGCGGCGTGGGACGTCGCCCAGGTGAGGGCGTAGTCGGCGACCTCCTCCCAGCCGTCCTGGCTCACGATGCGGTGCGTGCGTGTCACCCCCTCGAAGAACACCCGGTTGTAGGAGTTGACCGCCGAGCGCTCCCACTCGAGGTCGGATTCGGCGCGGGTGAGGTCGTTGCCGAACGTGAAATGGAAGTGGCGCTTGCTCAGCGGCTTGGCGCCGTTGACGCCGAACGGCGAGGGCATCCACGCCGTCGGGGTCGACCGCATCATCGACGCGGCCGGAGTCACCCGCGCCACGATGTACAAGCAGTTCGCCGGGAAGGAAGGCCTCGTGCTGGCCTATCTCGAGGGCGAGGACGTGCAGCTGCGGCAGTTGTTCGCCGCGGCATCCACCGCATCCGACGATCCCGACGTGCTGCTCGACCTCGTCGTGGAGGGCATCTCGGCCGACATCCGCGACCGGCACACGCGAGGCTGCCCCTTCATCAACGCGGCCGCGGAGTACCCGGATGCGGGGCCGGTGCGGCAGCTCACCGACGACCACCGGGAATGGTTCCGCGGCACCCTCGAGGCGCTCGCGGCCGCCGCCGAGCTGGATGCGCCGGCGGAGGTCGCCGCCTCGCTCGTGCTCCTGCGCGACGCGGCGCTCGTGGGCGGATACCTCGACGGGAAGGACCGTGTGGCTCCCGCGTTCGCCCGCACCGCGCGCGGCGTGATCGCGGCTCACCGGCGCTGAAACGCCCTCATCCGTCACATCAGGCACTCCCGACACGCGACACGCCGGGGAGATTGTCCGCTGAGGGCGAGAAATCCGCGGAATTCCGCGGTTCATGGGTACATTGGGTGGCGGTCGATCCGACCAGCCGCCGGCACTGCCGGCGGTCCGAAGTTACTGAAGTCGGCATTCGCCGTCTGGAGGACAACCCCATGGCCATCACCAAGACCGAGCTCGTCGCCAGCATCGCTTCCGCGACGGGTCAGAGCCAGTCCGCCGTCTCGGGCGTGCTCGACGCGCTGTTCTCGTCCGTCTCGGACGCCGTCGCCAAGGGCGAGAAGGTCACGATCCCCGGCTGGATCGCGTTCGAGCAGGTCGCCACGTCGGCCCGCACCGGCCGCAACCCGCAGACGGGTGAGACCATCGAGATCGCCGCCGGCAAGCGCGTCAAGGTCACCGCGGGCTCGAAGCTCAAGGCTGCGGTCAAGTAAGACCCTCGAACCGCACCGTCGAAGGGGGATGCCGCGTGGCATCCCCCTTCTGCATGCCCACGTAGGCTGGTGGGGTGGACTCGCGCGCGCTCCGGGTCGCCGGGCCCGTGATCCTCGCGGTGGCAGCGATCCTCACCCTCCTGCTCGGCCTCTCCTACGGGGGTGGTGCCGCGCCGCTGCTCGCCGCCGATCCCGGTGACGTCGTGCGCTGGGGCCTCCCGATCGCGAAGCTGCTCGTCAACCTGTCGGCGGCGGGGCTCATCGGCTCCCTCGTGGTCGCCCTGTTCGCTCTCAAGGCCGGCGAGCGGCCGTTCGACCTGGCCCTGGACGTCGCCTCGGTGTCGGCCGCGATCCTCACGATCGCCAGCGGCGCCGTCGCCTACCTGACGTTCCTCAGCATCTTCAACGCGCAGCCCAGCGTCGGCGCCGAATTCGGCGGCCAGCTCGGCCGATTCCTCGTCGACACCGCCCCCGGCCAGGCGTGGCTGATCACGACGATCGCGGCCGCCGTGCTGACGGTGCTCACCTTCGCCGTGCGCGGCTGGCTGTCGACGCTCATCGTCGCGATCCTGGCCCTCGCCGCCCTCGTGCCGATGGCCACGCAAGGCCACTCGGGCGACGAGGCGAACCACAACACCGCCGTCGTCGCGCTGCTGCTGCACATCGTGGGCGCGGCCGTCTGGCTCGGCGGTCTCGTGCTGCTGGTGATCATCCGCCCCGCCCTCACCCGGGCGCAGCTGGCCGACGTGCTCGCCCGGTACTCGTCGATCGCGCTCGCGGCGTTCGCCGTCGTGGCGGTCTCGGGAGTCGCCCGCGCGTACGTCGGGGTCGTGTCGTGGCAGTACCTGCTCTCGCCCTACGGCGTGCTGCTGTTCGTCAAGATCGGCGCACTCGTGGCGATCGGCCTCATCGCCGCCTGGTACCGCCTGCGCCTCATCGGCCGCATCCGCGAGGATGCCGCCTCGCGGGCGTTCTGGGGGCTCATCCTGCTCGAGCTCGTCTTCCTCGGCATCGCGAGCGGCGCGGCCGCGGCCTTGGCCCGCACGCCGCCGCCGGTCGACACGAGCCTGCCGGAAGCCCCGACACCCGCCGAACTGCTCACCGGTGCGCCGCTGCCGCCCGAGCTGACGCCGGAGCGCTGGCTGGTGGCGTGGGACATCGACCTGCTGTGGGCGTTCGTGGTCGCCTTCGGCCTGTTCTTCTACCTCGCGGGCGTCTGGCGCATGAACCGCCGCGGCGACCGCTGGCCGCTGTACCGCACGGTGCTGTGGGTGGCGGGCCTGCTGACGCTGCTGTGGGTCACGTGCGGCCCCGTCAACGCCTACCAGGACTACCTGTTCAGCATGCACATGGTCGGGCACATGCTGCTGACGATGGCGATCCCGATGATGCTGGTCTTCGGCGCTCCGGTGACGCTGGCCGCGCGCGCCATCCGCAAGCGGGAAGACGGCACCCGCGGCGGGCGGGAGTGGATCCTGTGGGCCGTGCACACGCCGTTCGCGCGCGTCGTCACCCATCCGCTGTTCGCCGCCGCCATCTTCATCGGGTCGCTGTGGGCGTTCTACTACACCGACCTGTTCCGCTGGTCGCTGTACGACCACATCGGACACGAGTGGATGATCGCCCACTTCCTCATCTCGGGCTATCTGTTCGTGCAGTCCCTCGTCGGCATCGACCCCGTGCCGCTGCGCTACCCGTACCCGTTCCGCTTGCTGACCCTCATCGGCGTCATGGCGATGCACGCGTTCTTCGGCATCTCGATCATGATGTCGTCGGGTCTGTTCGTCGCCGAGTGGTTCGGGGCGATGGGGCGCACCTGGGGGGCGACGCCCCTCGAGGACCAGTACACCGGCGGCGGCATCGCCTGGTCGATCGGCGAGATCCCGACGCTCATCCTGGCGATGACCGTCGCGATCCAGTGGAGCCGCTCGGACGAGCGCACGCAGCGCCGCGCCGACCGTCAGGCCGACCGCAGCGGCGAAGCCGAGCTGGCCGAGTACAACGCGCGGCTGGCCGCCCTCGCCGAGCGCGACGCCCGCCGCGGCTGACCGGGCTCAATCGGCGGGCGCGACCTGGATGGACGCCGACCCGTCGGCGAGCATCGTGATCGTGCCGGTGAGGAAGAACGGCACGTCGACGTCCACCTCGCGGACCGATCCGTCGTAGATCGACTGGATGTCGACCCGGATGTGCGCGACGGCCTCCGTGCGGGGGATCGCCCACCCGGCGCCGTCGGGCTCGAGCGTGATCGTCGGCTGGGTCGTCATCGACCAGGTCGGCTCGTCCTTGATGCGGTTCTGCACGGAGAAGCCGAACGGGCAGCCGGTCGGCTGCAGCACCTTCTGGGTCGTGCAGGAGTCGAGGAAGGACTCGACCTCCTGCTGCACGACGCCGACGAATTCGGCGGTCGGCTCGGTCTGCACGCCGACCGGGATGACGGCGCGGGGCTTGTCGGAGAGCACCGCGACGCCCGGGCTCGTCGAGACGGGGGTGTCGACCGAGATCGAGTACAGGCCCGGCGAGAACACGAGCAGCGGCACGTCGGCGAGCGGATCGGCGTCGGCGCCTGCCGTCAGCACCTGCCGCTTGTCGATGTCGAAGCCGTTGACCGAGAACTGCATCGCGCCGCGCAGCGAGAGGTCGATGACGGCGAGTGGGCTCGAGACGAACCGCCAGGTCGGTGCGAGGCCGACCGAGCCGAGCCGGCCGACCGTGAACGTCGTCTTCCCGCGGTGGGGGCCGGCCGCGTACGAGGCGGTGACGGCGTACGCGTCGCCGCCGTCGACGACCGACTCGATGGCGACGTCGTCGAGGGGGGCGAGGGCGGACTGGCGCAGCAGCGCCTCGCTCGCCGTGTCGGGGAGGCCGGCATCCGTGAGGTCGCGCGAGTCGACGGCGACGCCGGGCACGGCGAGGGCATCGGCGGCGCGTCCTTCCGAGAGCAGCGACAGGTAGTGCAGCACGAACGCCTCGGGGCTGTAGAGCTTCTGGTAGGCGACGGCGGAGGCCGCTCCCAGCGCGCCGACCAGCAGGGCGCCGACGACGACGAGCGCGGAGATGTCGAGGGCCAGGATGCGGGTGCGGCGACGGTCGGCGGAGTGCGCGGCCGCGCGCCCGCCCGTCGACTTCTCCACCCCGTCCACGCCTCCAGTCTAGGAAGCGCGCCTGATAGCTAGCATGGATCCGGTGAGCCTGCCCCCGTTGTCACCCGAACAGGAGGAGCTGTTCCGGCGCATCGAGGACACCCGGGACCACGTCTTCGTCACCGGGCGGGCGGGCACCGGCAAGTCGACGCTGCTGCAGCATCTCGCGTGGAACACGAGCAAGCAGATCGCGGTGTGCGCGCCGACGGGGGTGGCGGCGCTGAACGTCGAGGGCCAGACGATCCACTCGCTGTTCCGCCTGCCGATCGGGCTCATCGCCGACAGCGATCTGGAGCAGTCCGAGCCGGCGCGCAAGATCATGAACGCGATCGACACGCTCGTCATCGACGAGATCTCGATGGTGAACGCCGACATCATGGACGCCATCGACCGGTCGCTGCGCCAGGCGCGTCGTCGCCGCTCGGAGCCCTTCGGCGGCGTGCAGGTGGTCATGTTCGGCGACCCCTATCAGCTCTCCCCCGTGCCGCCGCGCGGTGACGAACGGCGCTACATCGACGACCACTACCGCTCGTTCTGGTTCTTCGACGCGCAGGTGTGGGCGGGGCCGAAGGCGGATGCCGGGGCGATCCGCTCCGACGGCCTGCTCGATCTCGGTCGGGTGGGCGCGCCGCTGCACATCGCCGAGCTGCGCGAGATCCACCGTCAGGCCGACGCCGGGTTCAAACACATGCTCAACGCGGTGCGCTACGGCGTCGTCACGGCCGACATCGCCGAGAAGCTCAACAGCGCCGGCGCGCGTCCGGTGCCCGAGCAGGTCGACGGCGAGCCGCCGATCATCACGCTCGCCACACGCAACGACATCGTCAACCGCATCAACCAGCGTCATCTCGACGCCCTCACCGGCCCGGTGCAGACGGCGCGCGCCGAGGTCTCGGGCGACTTCGGGCGCGGGGACGCGTACCCGGCGGATGCCGAGCTGCAGCTCAAGGTCGGCGCGCAGGTGATGTTCCTGCGCAACGACGCGGCCGGCTACAACGCCGACGGTCCGCGCTGGGTCAACGGGTCGATCGGCACGGTGACGCGCATCGCGGGCGGGACTGTCCGTGTCGAGCT
This sequence comes from Microbacterium telephonicum, assembly GCF_003651225.1. Taxonomy (GTDB): domain Bacteria; phylum Actinomycetota; class Actinomycetes; order Actinomycetales; family Microbacteriaceae; genus Microbacterium; species Microbacterium telephonicum. The sequence goes on along the minus strand of NZ_RCDB01000001.1, from coordinate 12,688 downwards.
CGACGGCGAAGAGCACGACGTCGAGCCGACGGTGTGGGAGAGGTTCCGGTACGCGTACGACCCCGGCACCCGCAAGCTGACCCGGGACATCGTCGCGGAGTTCACGCAGTTCCCACTGCGTCTGGCGTGGGCCGTCACCATCCACAAGTCGCAGGGCAAGACGTACGACCGCGCGGTCGTCGACCTCGGGTCGGGTGCGTTCGCGCCGGGGCAGACCTATGTCGCGCTGTCGCGGTTGACCTCGCTCGACGGGCTGTATCTCACGCGGCCGCTGCGGCCCAGCGACATCCTCGTCGACGCGGACGTGCGGCGGTTCATGGCCGGAGTGCGCGCCGCCGGGATGTGAGCCGGTTCAGGCGACCGCCGACTTGGCGTGCTTGTCGGCGGCGAGGTCGGCGAACAGGTCGGTGTTGAACTGGTAGGCGACCAGCACCTCGTCGATGATGCGCTCCTGCTCGGCGGCGTCCCACGGGGCGGCGTCGAGCTGCTCGCGGTAGACGTCTTTGAACGCCTTCGGGTCGGCGATGTCGCCGAACAGGTAGAACCCGATGCCGTTCGTCTCGAACCCGAACCGACGGGCCATGAGGCGACCGATGAACAGGCCGCCCGACAGGTCGCCGAGGTAGCGGGTGTAGTGGTGGGCGACGAATCCGCCGGGCCACACCGTTCCGACCTCGCGGATGCGAGCGACGTAGCGCTCGGTGGTCGGCAGCGGCGTGATGCGCTCCCGCCAGTCGTCGCCGATGAGGAAGGCGAGGTCGGCTTCGAGCGCCGGCAGGCGGGTGAGCTTCTCGGTGATGAACGTCGCCGCGACCGGGTCGGCCTTCATCCGGTCGGCGGTAGCCTCGAGGGCTTCGTAGATGAACCAGTGCTGGGCGACGAGGGCGACGTAGTCGTCGCGCGTGCCCTCGCCCTTCATGAGGTCGGCCATGAAGCCGGCGTGCTCGCTGCCGGAGTGCGCGGCGCTGGAGCGCTCGCGGAGCGCCGTGGAGAACGGGACGAGTTCGGGCATGCGGCGAGCATAGCGCAAGTTAGGTACAGCTAATCTGAAGGTTTCGTCCGGGGGCCCCACCCCCGTCATCCGGTCAGTCGTGCGGGCGAGGCGGGATGCCCAGACGTGCACACGCCTCGTCGTAGAGCGCGACGATCTCGCGTCGCACCTCGCGCCGCTCGCTGATCGCGCCACCGGGCCACGGCACGCGGATGACGTCTTCCGCGCCGTCCGCCGTCACCACGTGCCACTGGCCCGCATCGCCGTCGAAGATGACCATGTCGGCGGCCACGACATCGGGGAGCGGGGAGAACGCCCGCGCGATGAGCAGGTTGTCGTCGGAGTGGTCGGAGTTCATGTGGCCGAGCACGCCCGTCAGGGCGGCGTCGTCGAAGGTGTGCGGCATGCGCCCACCTTCTCACGCGTCACGCCGCCCGGCGGACCGGGTGCGATGTGCTGTAATCGAAGGGACGAAATCCGGGGGGAGACCGAATGCCGAACCGTCGCCCGATGCGGGCGCTCGCCGCTCTGGCATCCGCGACGCTGGCCCTGGGTCTCGCCGCGTGCGCGCCCACCTCGACCTCGGGGGTCGAGCTGCCGTCGGTCGTCGACGCGGCCCTTCCCGACGAGCTCACGGGGCAGCTGCGCGCCGCCGTCGAGACCGCCGTCGCCGCCACCGGCGCGAGTGGCGCGATCGTCGACGTGCAGGCGCCGTGGTCGGGCGGATGGCGGGAGGCGATCGGATCGGTCAGCCCCGGCGGCGCCGCGGCGACGGTCGACACACCCTTCAAGGCGGGCGACGTGACGCAGTCGATGACGTGCGATGTGCTCTACGGCATGGTGCACGAGGGCAAGGTCGCCCTCGACGACGCGGTCGTGGAATGGCTTCCCGGCTATCCGACCGACCCCGAGATCACCCTCGCGCAGCTGTGCGACGGGACGAGCGGACTGCAGGCCTACGCGCCCATGCTCGGCGCGCGCTTCTCGGCGGTGCCGGAGCGGGACTGGAACCCGCGGGAACTCGCGGCGTACGGCTTCTCGAGAGGTCTCGCCGCCGCCCCCGGCACGACGTACACCGGCTCCGACACGGAGTACGTCCTGCTCGGACTCGTGCTCGAGCGCGCGTCGGGACTGTCGGCCGCCGACCTCTACGAGCGGTACGTGTTCGAGCCGACCGCGATGGAGAGCTCGTCGCTGCCGGATGCCGACGCGTCGACCGACGGCCGCCTCGCGGGGCTGCTGACCCCGGTCGTCGACGGCGCCGCGCAGTGCGACGCCCCGGCCGACATGACGACCCTGTCCAGCTCCACCGGGTACACGTCGTCCGGTGTCGTCTCGACCGTCGGCGATCTGTCGCGCTACATCCGCGCGGTCGCCGCCGGTGCGCGGCCGTACGACGCCGCCGGGCGCTTCGAGACGCCGATCTCGCTCGGTGACCCGTCGTGGTTCACGGCCAAGGGCGGCGACTTCCAGGCGGGCAGCCTCGTCGGACAGTACGGATCGACGCCCGGCTACCTCACCGCGGCGTTCGCCGACCGGGAGACCGGCCTGTCGGTCGTGGTCGTGCTGAACAACTCGCTGGCCGCCGACACCGTCGTGCGCTCGCTCGCGTGGCAGCTCGCGGCGCTCGCCTCGAAGGCACCCGCCGCGTCGGGACAGACCGCGCCAGAGGCCGGGCTGCCGTGGGACGCAGAAGGCCAGGGTCAGCAGGTCGTCGCCGGGGCCGTCTGCCCGATCCCGTGAAGACGCCCGCCACCTCGGCGGTCGCGCTTGTCGTCGCGGGACTCGCGTGCCAGGAGATCGGCGCGTCGCTGGCGGTGCGGCTGTTCCCCGAGACCGGGCCGCTCGGCATGGTCATGCTGCGGCTGGGGTTCTCGGCGCTCGTGCTGCTGGCGATCGCCCGCCCCCGGCTTCGCGGTCACGCGGCCGCCGACTGGCGCGCGGTCGTCGCCTTCGGCGCCGTGCTCGCGCTCATGAACGGCCTGTTCTACCTCGCGCTCGAGCGCCTGGCCCTCGGCGTCACCGTGACCATCGAGGTGCTCGGCCCGCTCGTGCTGTCGATCGTGGCGAGCAGGCGCGCATCGTCGTGGCTCTGGGCGGGTGTGGCGTTCGCCGGCGTGCTCGCCCTCGGCGGCGGCGGATGGGACCGCCTCGACCCGCTGGGCGTGCTCTTCGCGCTCGGCGCGGCCGCGAGCTGGGCGTTCTACATCCTCGCCTCGGCGCGGGTGGGCGGCGCGTTCGCAAAACTCGACGGGCTGGCGCTGGCGATGGTCGTGGGGGCGCTGCTGTCGCTGCCGTTCGGGATCGCGGATGCCGGTGCCGCGCTGCTGCGCCCCGAGGTGCTGCTGATCGGGGCGGGGGTCGCGGTGCTGTCGTCGACGATTCCCTATGCGCTGGAGCTCATCGCGCTGCGCCGGCTGGCGGCATCCGCGTTCGCCGTGCTGATGAGCCTGGCGCCGGCGACCGCGGCGATCGCCGGATTCCTGCTGCTCGACCAGCACCTGCACTGGGCCGAGATCGTCGGCATCGGCCTCGTGATCGTGGCCTCGATCGGTGCCGTGCGCGCCGCCGCGCGTGCCGTGCCCGACGCGCCCGCCGAGCCGCTGGGCTGACGGCGGGCGCCCGTCGCCGGCTCAGGCCATGGTGTCGAGGATGCCGGTGAGGTGCGCGAACGACGTGCGCGGGTTCAGGATCGCGAAGCGCGCGTTCGTGCGGCCGGCGTGGCTGGAAGGCGTGACGAACGCGTGCTGGTCGTCGAGCAGCCGCGCCGACCAGCGGTCGTAGTCGGCCTTCTCCCAGTCGTCGCGTTCGAAGACGACGACCCCCAGCTGCGGGCGCCGCACGAGCGTGAAGCCGGGGCGGCGCTCGATCTCGTCGGCGATCTGCTGCGCGAGGTCGATCGCCGAGGTGATCGCGTCGCGGTAGACCCCGGCGCCGTAGGTGGCAAGTGAGAACCACAGCGGCAGGCCGCGGGGGCGCCGCGTGAGGTGCGCGGCGAAATCGGACGGGCTCCAGTCGGCGGTCTCGGTGAGGGTGTCGAGGTATTCGGCGTGCTGCGTGTGGGCGCGGCGTCCGAGCTCCGGGTCGCGGTAGATGAGCGCGCAGGCGTCGAACGGGGCGAACAGCCACTTGTGCGGGTCGACGATGACGGAGTCCGCGCGCTCGACGCCGCGGAAGAGGTGCCGTGTGCGCGGCGACAGCATCGCCGCCAGACCGTAGGCGCCGTCGATGTGCAGCCACACGCCGTGGTCGGCGGCGGCATCCGCGATGCCGGCGATGTCGTCGACGATGCCGAAGTTGGTCGAGCCGGCGGTCGCGACGACCGCGAACACGCTCGCGCCGTGCTGCTCGAGTGCGGTGCGCACGGCGTCGCCGCGCAACACGCCGTCGTCGGAGGGCACCGCGACGACCTCGATGTCCATGACCCGGGCGGCAGAGGCGATCGAGGAGTGCGCCTCGGCGCTGCAGACCACGCGCCAGCGGTCGGGGCGGGTGCCGGCGGCATCCGCCGCGTCACGGGCCGCTTCGCGCGCGGCGACGAGAGCGGAGAGGTTGCCGAGGGTGCCGCCCTGCACGAACACGCCGCCGGCGCCGGCCGGCAGGCCGAACTCGCCGGCGAGCCAGCGCAGCACCTCGTTCTCGGCGTGCACCGCGCCCGCGCCCTCGAGCCACGATCCGCCGTAGAGCGCGCTCGCCGAGACGACCAGGTCGAACGCGGCGGCCGCCTTCGACGGCGCGGAGGGGATGAAGGAGAGGTAGCGCGGGTCGTCGGTGGTGATGCACGACGGGGCCAGCACGTGCTCGAACAGGCCGAGCGCCTTGCGCGCGCCGATGCCGGACTCGGTCACCGTCGCGCCGGCCAGGCGCGCGAGCTCGGCGGCGGGCAGCGGCTTGTCGAGCGGTGTGTCTTCGGAGAGCAGGCGTCGGTGGGAGTAGTCGAGCACGAGGTCGACGATCGCGCGGGTCTCGTCGGTCACATCGTGCATGCGGGAGGGCTGGGCGGTCATGGGGTGGGCTCCTGGTCGGGCGAGGGGAGTCGGGGGGTGCGGGGCGGGGCGGTGCGCCGCGGTCGGAGGGCTTCGAAGGCGGATGCCGCCCGCAGCAGCGCGGTGTCGTCATAGGCGCGGCCCGCGAAGGTCAGGCCGACGGGCATGCCGATGTCGTCCATCGTGCCCATCGGGACGGTCACGGTGGGGATGCCGAGGTGGCGGACCGCGAGGTTGCCGTTGGCGATCCAGACGCCGTTGCGCCAGCCGAGGTCGGCGGATGCGGTGTCGACATCCATGTCGGCGGCCCCGACGTCGGCGACGGCGGGGAAGACGACGAGGTCGAGGGACAGCGCGTCCATCCAGTCCTCGAGGTCTTCGCGGCGGGTGCGCTCGAGGCCGGCGAGGCCGTCGGCGAGGTGCGGGATGTCGGTGATCGCCTTCACGTGCGGATGACGGCGCACCCACTCGGGGTACTCGGCGATGTCGTCGTCGAACCCGGTGTAGCGGTCGGGCAGCGCGCCGTGCGGCTGCGGGAAGATGCGGGCGCCGTCGACGCCGGAGAGGTCGGGGAGCGCCGGGTCGCCGTTCGCGCGCAGGAAGTCGTCCCACGCCCACGCCGACAGGTCGACGATCTCGTGCCGGAGGAACTCGGGGGTGACGCGCCCGTTCGTCGCGATCGAGCCGGCGCCGGGCCGATCGTTCTCGTAGCGCGAGACGACGGGGAAGTCGGTGACGACGACCTCCGCGCCGGCGGCCTCGAGGTCGGCCCGGGCGTGCTCCCACAGGGCGAGTGATGACGGCCGCGGCGTGATGCGCTGCCCCGTCGGGCCGCCGATACCGGGTGTCTCGCCGGGGGCGGCGGTGCCGGCATCCGGGTCCTGCCCGAGGTACATCGCCGGGATGCCGATGCGCAGCCCCTGCAGCGACGCGCCGACGGCGAGGGCGGGGTAGGACGCGGGGCGCACGTCGCCGGCGCGGGGCAGCGGCACCCAGGTCTGCGCGCGCCAGAAGTCGCCGCGGGTCTCGGGATCGTCGGCGACGATCACGTCGAGCACCTCGAGGAGGTCGGCCATCGTGCGCGTGTGCGGCACGACGACGTCCATCGTGGGCACGAGCGGCCAGTTGCCGCGCACGGAGATGACGCCGCGCGAGGGTGTGTAGGCGCAAAGGGCGTTGTTGCTGGCCGGTCCGCGGCCGCTCGACCACGTCTCCTCGCCGAGGCCGAAGGCGGCGAAGCTCGCCGCGGTGGCGGTGCCGGAGCCGTTGGAGGAGCCGGACGCGAACGGGGCCGTGAGGAAGGCGGCGTTGTAGGGGCTTTCGGCGCGCCCGTAGACGCCGCGCTGCATGCCGCCGTTGGCCATCGGGGGCATGTTCGTGAGCCCGAGGCAGACGGCGCCCGCCGCGCGCAGCCGCGCGATCGTGAACGCGTCCCACTGGGCGACGAGGTGCGCGAAGGCGGGGCTGCCGGCGGCGGCGGTGAGGTCGCGGACGAGGTAGCTGTCCTTCGCCGTGTACGGGATGCCGTCGAGTGGGCCGAGCACCGCACCCGCGGCGCGGCGCGCATCGGAGGCCGCCGCCTCGGCGAGGGCCCCGGGGTTGCGCACCACGACGGCGTTGAGGGCGGTGTCGCTGTCGGGCCCGTCATAGGCGTCGATGCGTGCGAGGGAGGCGCGGACGAGGTCGACGGCGGTCGTCGTGCCCGCCTCCAGCGCGGCGCGGAGGTCGGCGATCGTCGCCTCGACGACGTCGATCACGGGGCCACCGCCGTGACGGGCTGCTGCTGGGTGATGCAGTGGATGCCGCCGCCCCGGGCGAACAGCTCGCGCGCGTCGACGGTGACCACGCGGCGACCGGGGTAGACGTCGGCGAGGATGCCGCGGGCGCGGTCGTCGGCGACCGGGTCGCCGAAGCCGCACGCGATGACGCCGCCGTTCACGACGAGGTGGTTGACGTAGCTCCAGTCGACGAAGCCCTCCTCGTCGCGCAGCGCGGCGGGAGCGGGCAGGTCGACGATCTCGAGGCGGCGACCGGCGGCATCCGTCGCCTCGGCGAGGGCGGCGCGGATCTCGGGCATGACCGCATGGTCGGGGTGGCCGGCATCCTGCTGGGCGTGCAGCAGGACGCGACCCGGGGTCGCGAAGGTCGCGACGATGTCGACGTGGCCGTTGGTGCCCATGTCGTCGTAGTCGCGGGTGAGGCCGCGCGGCAGCCAGATCGCGGTCGTCGTGCCGAGCGTGCGGGCCATCTCGGCCTCGACGCGGGAGCGGTCGGCGAAGGGGTTGCGGCGCGGGTCGAGCTGCACGGTGTCGGTCAGCAGCACGGTGCCCTCGCCGTCGACGTGGATGCCGCCGCCCTCGTTGACGAGCACCGAGCTGACGAGCTCGGCGCCGAGGTGGGCAGCGACCGTGCGGGCGTGGGCGGCCGAGAGCCGCCACTGCGCCCAGTCGGGGGCACCCCACCCGTTGAAGATCCAGTCGACGGCGCCGAGCACGCCGGGGCGCTCGTCGTCGACGACGAAGGTGGGGCCGTGGTCGCGCATCCAGAACTCGTCGACGGGCGTCTCGAGCAGGGTGGCGTGGTCGCCGAGGAGTCGGCGGGCGCGGGCGGTCTCGGTCGGGTCGACGAGCATCGTGACGGGCTCGAACTCGGCGACGGCGCGCGCGACGGCGGTCCAGGTCTCGTAGCCGGCGGTGCGCTGCGCGTCGGTGTCGCCGAGGGTGAGGCCCTCTCGGGGGAACGCCATCCAGGTGCGTTCGTGCGGGGCGGTCTCCGCGGGCATGCGCCAGGCCATCTGGAACCTCCATGGTTGTTGATCACTTGATCAATTCGGGATGACAGTACAGAATCGAGGGCGTGACGTCAACGGATGCCTCCCCTGGCACGGATGAGCGCGGTGCCACGCCCCGCGTGCGGCGCAGCGCCGGTCAGCGTCGCGCCGAGGTCGCCGCGGCCGCGCGGGAGCTCGCGCTCGAGCAGGGGTTGAGCGGTGTCACGCTGCGTGCGGTGGCGGCGCGGATGCGGGTGGCCTCCGGACTCGTGGCGCACTACGAGCCGAGCATGGACGAGCTGACCGCGCGGACGTTCACGGTCATCGTCACCGACGAGCTGGCGGAGCTGCGGGCGCTGACCGACGCCGCGCCCGACCCGACCGCGGCGGTGCGGATGCTGCTGAGCCTGCTGCTCGACGGAACTCACGACGCCGTGACCCGCGTGTGGGTGCAGTCCTGGGGGCTCGGCGGCGAGGTGCTCGGCGCCGCGGTGCGGGCGGCGATGGACGACTGGGAGGGCTATCTCGAGTCGCTCGTGGCGGCCGGGGTGTCGATGGGGCGGTTCCGGGTCGCCGATCCGCGGGCCGTCGCGGTGCAGATCCTCGGGATGATCGACGGGCTCAACGCGCACGCGCTCGTGCGCTGGCGCGACACCGGGGAGCGGCGCACCCTGATGGCGTTGGCGGTCGAGGCGATGCTCGGACTCGAGCGAGGCGAGTTGACGGGATAGGTGGCGCACGGGTTCGGGTCAGCGGGGCGTGGCATGATTCCCGGCATGGCGCGTCCGGCATCCTCCTCCCGCCGACGTTCGCGCGGCAGGTCGCGTCGTGCGCAGCTCGCGCGGCTGCGGCGGTGGGGCGTGGGTGCGGCGGTGGCGGGCGTGTGGGCGCCGGCGCTCGCGCTCGGCGGATTCGCCGTTGTGCAGGCCGCCTCCCTCGACCTCGAGGTCGCGCCGGTGTGCACGTCGTCGCTCGTGCGATTCAGCGACGAGCAGCTCGCGAACGCGCAGACCATCGTCGCCGCGGGCGCGGATGCCGGGCTCCCGGTGCGCGATCAGACCATCGCGGTGATGACGGCGATGGGGGAGTCGAGCCTGCGCAACATCGACTATGGCGACTGGGAGACGGACGGCGTCACGAACCCCGACGGCAGTCGGACGACGTCGATCGGGCTGTTCCAGCAGCAGGACGGGTGGGGTACGCGGGAGCAGCGGCTCGATCCGTACACGGCGGCGTCGCTGTTCTATCACGCGATGGTCGTGCGGGTTCCGGAGCCCGAGCGGTCGCAGCTGGAGCCGACGCTCGTCGCGCATCGGACGCAAGTGAACAAGGATCCACAGCACTACGCCCGCTACTGGACGGTCGCCGAGGGCGTCGTCGCCGACCTTTCGGCTGGGGCGTGCCGCTGACCGGAAATGCCTCTGTGTGCATAAGGACATATACATCCGGTAGCTTTCGGCTATGCTTCCCCCCTTCTCTTCTGCGACCCCTGCCCTCGCCGCGCCTTCGGGAGGGTGGGGAAGCATCGAGGTCTTGGCCCGCTCGTTCGCCTCTCGAGCGACGTCGTTGCGCCTCATCCTGCTGTCGATGACGGTGCTGTCGACGAGCGTCGTCATCTCCGCGCTGACGACGCAGGATCGCATGTGGTGGACGCAGGCGTTCAGCCGGCTGGGGGTGTTCGGCGACTTCTCGTCGCTCGCGTTCAACGGCGGGCTGATCGTCGCGGGGACCGCGTCGTCGGCGTTCGCGGTCCGGTTGTGGCTCGACCTCTTCCGGTTGCGTGCGCGGGGTGTGCGGCGTCGCGCGGCCGTGGTGATCCCGGCGCTGTGCGTGTTCGCGAGCGTCGGCATCATGATGGTCGGCCTCGTTCCCGAGAACACGATCAAGCCGCTGCACGACGCGGCCGCGATGATGATGACGGCCGCGTTCGCCGGCCTCATGTCGACCGCCCCGCGGATGCTGCGCGTCGTCTTCGCCCGCATCCGCATGTTCACGATCGTGTGCGCCGTCGTCTTCGTGGCGTTCGTCGGTCTGCTCGTGGCCGAGGTCGTCACGCTCGCGCTGATGGAACTCGTGATGTTCGGGCTTTTCTTCGCCTGGCTGGCGACGCTGTCGCACACCGTGCACGCGGAGGTGACCGCTCCCGCGCCGGCGGCTGCTGCCGTCGTGGCGGCCGAGCCGCGTGTCGCGGTGGTCGAGCACCGGCCGTCGGCGCTGGTCGCGCACGTCGCGCGCGCGCCTCGCCGCCGTCCTGCGATCGTCTCGCGCCCGACCGTCGACGCGCGTGCGACCGGTCGGCCGGCCGTGCGGCGTGCACCGTCGCGCGCGCCCGGTTTGAGCGCGTCGGCGGCTCGATGGAGCCGCGAACGTTCGGGTGGGACCCGCGTGTCACGACGCCGCTGAGCGGCGCGCGGCGCTGAGGTCTAGGGTGGCGCCGAGGTCTAGGGTGGCGCCGTGGGTCTGTGGCTCGCCGCGCTGAGCGGCATCATCGGTGGCGGCGCGCTTCTGCTCGGCGCGGCCGCCGCGTGGTTCGTGCGTATCCCGCAGGTGGTCGTCGCCGCGATCATGGCGATCGGTGCCGGTGTGCTCATCTCGACGCTGGCGTTCGAGCTCGTCGAGGAGGCGAGTGCGGACGGCGGGCTCGTCGCGACGGTGGTCGGATTCGTCGTGGGGGCGGTGCTCTACATCGTCGCGGACGCGCTGGTCTCACGGCCGCGTCGCGCGCGGAGCGGAGCCGCAGGCACGACCGAGCGGCCGGCCGGCATCGTCCCGCGTCGCGCGGCGGCGGGGCTCGCCGGAGGGAGCGGAATCGCGATCGCGGCCGGCGCGCTCATCGACGGCATCCCCGAGTCGATCGTGATGGGTCTGTCGGTCGTCGGGGGCGGTGGGCTCAGTGTGCCGATCGTCGCCGCGGTCGCGATCAGCAACATCCCCGAAGGGCTCGGGTCGACGGCTGCGCTCAAACGTCAGGGCAGCGGCGCAGGTGCCGTGTTCGGCCTGTGGGGTGGGATCGCGGTGATCACGGTGGTTGCCGCGTGCGCGGGCTACCTCCTGTTCCAGTCCGCGCCGGCGGAGCTGACCGCCGTCGTCACGACGATCGCCGCGGGCGGACTGCTCGCCATGGTGTGCAACACGATGATCCCGGAGGCTTTCGAGAAGCAGCGGATGCTCACCGGCTTGTGGGCGACGCTCGGGTTCCTCGCGGCGTTCGTGTTGCACGAGGTGTCGTAGCGGTCGAGCCTGTCACCGCCCGGGTTCGTCTCCGGGTTCGTCTTTGAGTGCGGCGGCGAGCGTGTCGAGGTCGGCGCGGACCGTCGCGGCGTCGCGGTCGAATTCGTCGTCGGTGAGCTCGAGTTGGCGCACGGTGAAGACGACCTCCGATCCCTCGGGATGCGCGACGACGCGGAACGGGTTCGTCACAACGTCGCCCGACGGCAGTATGACGCCGTGGTCGAGCACGCCGAAGTCGTTGCGGGGGACGAATCGCACGCGGACGTGTCCCATGGGTGAGTCGACGAGGAGCGTGTCGCCGTCGAGGACGACGTCGGACTGGGCCAGCTCCGACGCCCATTTCGGCAGGTTGCTCGGGTCGGAGGCGTACGAGTAGACCGCTTCGGGAGTAGCCGTGATCACTCGGCTGACGTGGATGCTTCTCATCCCCCTACCCTGCTCGTCGCCCCGCGCCGACGAAACCCCGCGCCGCGCCGCCCGCTTCCGGTCGTTGAGTGAGGAGCGTAGCGACGAGTCGAAACGCGTTGGACCTCGGCGGGGCGGGTGGGTGCGCGGGTTTCGATACGCGCGCGTCGCGCGCTACTCAACCACCGGTGGGTGCGGTGCGGCGGCTCCCGGTCGTTGAGCGAGGAGCGTAGCGACGAGTCGAAACGCCCCGGACCTCGGCGGGGCGGGTGGGTGCGCGGGTTTCGATACGCCGGCTGCGCCGGCTACTCAACCCCCGGAGGGGTCAGAACGGGGCGGGTTCGAAGGACGCCGCGGGTGCTGGCGGGTGGGGTGGCAGGGGTGAAGGTCACGGGAGGCATGGGTGCGTCTTCGCGGTAGGTTCTGCCGAGGGGTGAGGTCCATTCCAGGACACCACCCGGGTGTTGTCGGACCCGCCAGCGGGTGAATTGCTTCATCGAGTGATGCCGTTGGCACAGGTGAGCGAGGTTGCCGAGGGTGGTGGGGCCGCCGAGGGCGTGGTCGATCTCGCACCGGATCGCCGCCCTCCGGCATCCCGGGAACCGGCAATGCTGATCCCTCGCCCGCAGGAACCGGCGCTGCGACCAAGCGGGACGGTACGCGTCGATCGCGATCACCGACCCACGCACCGGGTCCGTCAACAACCTCGTCAACGACGGGGACTGTGCGGCAAGACACCGAGCCGTGTCGGCATCGATCGGAGAACGCCCCACCAGATCCGCGGGACCCTCCTCCGCACCCACCAGCGTGAGCGCCGGGACGACCACCTGCACCTGCGCGCGAATCGCACCCAACGTCCCGGGCTGGTCACCGGTCGCAGTCGGATCGAGGGCGGGCGTCCCGGCGAGGAGCAGGTCGGTGAGCACGTCGGCGCGGACCGCGTCGATCCCGCGCTCATCCCCGTCTTCCGGGTCGCGGGCGTCGATCACGGTCTGTGCTTGCTGGGTGAGGCGGTCGAGGATCCCGTCGCCGATCACCGTCGGGACGGTCGCGACCACGTCGCACATCCCATCCCGTCCCGGAAACACCCGCACGCACCGGGCCGCGGCGGCGTCTTGGTGACGTTCGGTGAACGTGCGGTCGGTGAATCGTTCCGCGAGGAGCTGCAGGATCGGGCGGAGCCGGTTCGGGGTGCGCCCCTCACACTGGACGATCGCTTCAGCCTCGAACTCGGCCCGACGATGAGTGGGGACGACGTCACCGGCATCCGTGATGACCTGAACCTGGCCCTTCGTGATCCGGCCA